>NZ_AZUO01000005.1:0-208830 GCF_000527115.1 Methylosinus sp. LW3 | reverse complement strand
TACGCCCTGCATCCAGGGCGTAAACGCGGAGGAGAACAGATAGCGGCTCGTGCGCATAGGATGCAGCCATTCGAGCAGGGCTGCAGTCCACGGATTGGCGACGCCTCGAACGAGCGGGCTCGAGAAGGTCGAGTAGAGCCGCTCGTATATTTCTGACACCTGACGGACTCGCTCGAAAGCGTCATTGGCCGCCCGAAATCTCAAATCCTCGACCTTTCGCCTTTCGAAGCGAACCGAAAATTGCGGCTTGCGGCAATCGGGATCGCCCGAAGGATTGTCGATCTTCATTTCGTAAAGGCCGGGCGCGAGTGCGTCGAGCTCATGAAGGCTTTCGAGGATACCGCGGTGCTCGAGGCGCGCCACCTTTGCCGAGACGAAAATGCCGAGATGGCCGACATGCGGATTTGTCAGGTAGACGATCCTTTGTCCGGCCGCCTCGAGATCGCGGGTGTCCTTGTAAACCACCGGGATCCATCCCAACGCCTGATGCGGCGGAGTGATGTTGTCTCCGTAGGAGGCAAAGATCACGAGTGGGTTGCGAATACGGCGAAGATCAGCCACGCAGCCCTCGCAAACAGGAAATTTTCCTTCCTCGATCTTGTTGCCGATAAATAGATTATCGATGATGGCGATGATCTCTTCACGACTCAAGAAATAGAAGCCGTTCCACCAGCGCTCGAATTCGAGAAAGCGCTCGCGCTCGCCGTCGACATTCGAGAACAGGTTTGCATATTTTTCAAAGACAGCTTCAGGCTTCAAGTTCTCGAAATTCTGGACGAGCCAAGCGCCGTCGAAACGGCCGTTCCCGAGATCGGCCAGCAGATGGGCTGACCACGCGCCTCCGAGAAGGCCTCCGGCAAAGCGCATTGGGTTGACGCCCGATTCGCCCGCCCAATAAGAGAGCGGCGAGCCATTGAGCACGGCAGGACCGACTAGCCCTTCGCAATCGGCCGAGAGCAGGGTGATGGCCCAGCCCGCCTGGCAGTTGCCATAAAGGACGGGGGGCTTGCCGGGGTGGCGCTTGGCGACCTCCTCCACGAAGCGCCTCAACGCGTGCAGCACGTCGGCGAGCCTTTGATCGAGACAAGGCTCGGAAAAGAAGCTCACGAAATAGACTGCGTGGCCTTCGTGCATCGCCATGCCGATTTCAGAGTCGCGCTTGAAACCACCGATGCCGGGCCCGTGGCCGGCGCGCGGATCGAGGATAACGACCGGCGGCTTCGACTCGTCGAGACAGTTTTCGAGACAGGCGTCGCCGATACGGGTGATGCGCAAGAGTGCGTAATTGGCGGGCGTCTCGAAGCGGCGAGCGTCGAACAGCATCTCGTAATCGAAGTCGAGCAGAGGCGGCTTGCCCGCGCGCTCATGGGCGATCATGTTGTCTGCGCGCTGCCGTAACGTATCAAAGAACAGGATCGAGCGTTCGATCAGGTCACGCTGATAATCCAGCATCTCTTGCGCAAAGTTGGTAGCTCGCGCCCGAGGAGAGTCTCGCTGCAGCTGCTGCTCGGCGTGGCGCACGGCCTCCGGAACGGGCAGAGTATTGTGAGCCGATTTCACACTGGCGCTTGCCGATCCGAGAGTCGTTCGATCCACTTTTGGCCTCCAAGACTCGAACCGCGTGGCGAAGAAGTCGACCAGCGCAAGAAGGCTAGCGCTACGCGCCCTCGATAGCCAATCGGGGATTAGCCGGCGAACGGAGCGATTTTGTTCATGTCCCTGGCCTCTCGAGCTCTGCCGCGGGCGATTTATTGGCGCTTGAAAGAAAGCCTGATATGCGCTGGCTCGGATGAGGAGGGCATGTCGACGTTCACATCGATCAGATAGTTCGTCCTCGGAGCTATGGTGAAATAGTTTCCGTAGGTCAGGGCGCCTGCTACCGTGAAGGGCTCGAGCTTCTTCTGCTCTGCGGCTAAGCCTACCTCCGCGACTTTCGCGGTGACATCCGCATCAGTGATGCGACTGGATGTCGCAGCGTCGAAGAGTGCGACCGTCAAGTGATAGGCATTTTGCGACCGGGGCGGGCCGCCATGCATGGTCGCTTCTGGATGCTGCTTTTCGTGACCGCGAATGGTCGCGGCCGGGATGATCGCGTAATAGAACGTAATTCCATGGTCGGTCATATGGCCGGCGCCATCCTCCGCCAGCGAGCGAAACGAGATGAGCAGGGCAGTCAACGTCGCAACAACGAACGGGAAAAGGCGTTTATTTTCCTGCGTCTCCATGGCTCTCATCTCTCCAGAGGCATAAGCTTGTCGCATGCGCCCCTATTCGAATAGCTGTCGCGCGTGGTCGCCGATGCGCCCGTCGCGGTTTCGCAAGACGCGGGAAGTGTTTTTTTGGAGAAGTAGTTCGCATTTTTGGGCCGTCTACTCGCCGGGTAAACGTAAATTCAGGCCGGAAATCAATGACATTCGCGGCGGTCTCCCGCGCCCGTCCGGCCCCCTGCGCGCTTCGATCGAGCTCGAGCTTCTTGCGGCGGCCAAAACAGCGTATATTTCATACGGGCTGGAGAGCGTCGATGTTCCGCTGGCTGCGTCTCTTGATTTCCGTTCTGGCTCTCCTGGCTGTCACGGCCGGGGGAACAGGCGGCGCGACGGCCGCGTCGACCCATCACCATGATTGCGCTTTGATGGCCATGGACGATTCCCCGTGCGAGGGGGATATGGGTGTCCTGCCGCCGTGCCACGACTCGATGCTATGCGCTGGCCTGCAGATCCTGCCTCCTCCGCATTTCAGTATCTTGGATCGCGTGGTCGAGCTTCGCTTCGTATCGCAGGTGGAAGGCTTCTCTCGTCCTTCCGGTCTGCGCCCGACTCCGGACCTTAGACCTCCAATCGCCTGAAGCTTTCACCTTCGACCGAAGTCTGTGTCGCCGAGCGGCAGCTCGCGCGCGAGACACTAATGGCGCTCGCCGTCGTGTTGCGCCCTGTCGAAAAAGAACCGCTCGAAAATCATTGAGGTCGAACGAGCAAATCTGCGATTCCAAATCGCAGATAACGAGGACGCATGTCTTTACGATGTCCTTATAACACATTGATTATATTTGGTACTCCATCTTGAAGATGCGACTGTCGATGGCTACTTCGTAGTCGTTCGCCGGTTTCGATTTCTGAACATCGAAGAGGCGTCTCTTCCAAGATGCCGAATCGCGTAGGCAGCAATCCGATGAGGAGTGAAGCACATGATGAAAATCGTTAAGTCGCTGGCATTGGCGTTTGTCATTTCGGCGATCGTCCTCCCGCCAGTGGTCCGCCCCGCTTCGGCGCAGCAACTTGCGGCCCTGTCGACACAGGACTGGTATCAACGCATCGAGTCGACGCGAAAGAAAGCGCAGGGTCATCCCTGGGTCAGCGCGATCATCAAGAAGATCGACGTGGGCTCGGGGGAGTTGACGATCTCCCATGGAGCCATAGCTCACGCGAAGATGCCGGCTATGACCATGACGTTTCCGGTGCGAGACCCGTCCGATCTGACGGCCCACGAGACCGGCGATCACGTCCAGATCCAGGTCGCAGACGACGGCGGAGTCATCAAGATCGTGCATGTCAAAAGCGGCAAACGTCGCTGAGGTCTCGCACAGGCCCATTCCGTTTGGAGCGGGCCTGCTCTTCACAAAAGATCGCGAGAGAGGCCGTAAGGTCGGTGAGTTTCGACAGACACCAGGCTGGATTGCGGCGCAAGGGGAGGCAACGGTTTTTAAGCAAAATCCAGCTCTCTTGAAAATTGTTTCATCGGAAATGAATGCGAGAGGATCGCATGACTATCACACAAGTTTCCAAGGAGTCCTCGGCATCTGGCCGAACAGAGCCGATGATCAAAGGCGACCAGGAGAAAGCCGTGGCCACGTCGATCGTGCAATCCGAGCTCCCGAGACCGGCGAGTGGCGAAGCCGTCGCTATCCCTTCGACGCAACGTCTCGAGCTTCGCGTCGGCGGCATGACCTGCGATCATTGCGCTGCGACGGTGGAGAAGGCTCTGGCGAAGATCGCGGGCGTCGTCGCGGCTCGGGTGAACCTCGCGACCAAGCTCGCGCGGATCGATTACGAGCCGACGATCGCCAAGATTAGCGATATTCTGCAAGCAATTCGGTCCGCCGGCTATGTCCCGGACGCGGCGGTGGTGCGATTGCCGATAAGCAATATGCATTGCAGCTCGTGCGTGGTTCGGGTCGAGCTGGCGTTGCGCAACGTGCCCGGCGTCATTTGGGCGAGGGCGAATCTCGGCCCGAATGTCGTAGACGTCGAATATCGTCCAGACAGCGTCGATTTCTCGGCGCTACGCAAGGCGATCGAGTCGGCGGGCTATCGCGTGGCGGAGCCGAAAATCGAGCTCGGGAGCGAAGCGCTCGATCCGGCCGAAGCGGCGAACGAACAAGAATACCGCAGTCTGATGCGCAAATTCTGGTTCGCCGCCGTGATTTCGGTTCCTGTGATGGCGCTGAGCTACCCCGATCTCATCCCGGGCCTGCGCGAGTGGATGCCCATGGGGAGCGACACGCGGCGCATTGTCTGGGCGCTGCTGGGCGTTCTGAGCCTGCCAGTGCTCGTCTGGGCGGGATCACAATTCTTCACCGGAATGTGGGACGCGCTGAAACATCGCGCGGCCAATATGCATACGCTGATCGCGATAGGCATCAGCGCCGCCTACGCTTATTCGGTCGTCGCGATCGTGTGGCCTGGTTTCTTCCCCGAGATGAAGCTCGCGGAGGTATTCTGGGACGTGACCGATGTAGTCGTCGCGCTCGTCGTCCTCGGCTTGGCCCTCGAGATCAAGGCCAAGGGTCGAACCTCGCAAGCGATCAAAAAGCTCATCGGCCTTCAAGCAAAAACGGCGCGCGTGGTCCGCGACGGCGCGGAAGTCGATTTGCCGGTCGAAGAGGTCGTCGTCGGCGACACGGTCTTGGTACGACCGGGCGAGAAGATTCCGGTCGACGGCAAAGTCGCAGCCGGAGCGAGTGCGGTCGATGAATCGATGATCACCGGCGAATCGATGCCGATCGAAAAGCAGGTTGGTTCCGAAGTGATCGGCGGGACGCTCAACAAGACGGGGAGTTTCCGATTCGAGGCGACCAAGGTCGGCAAGGATACGGCGCTTGCCAACATCGTTCGAATGGTAAAGGATGCGCAAGGATCAAAGGCGCCCATTCAGCGCGTCGTCGATGCGGTGTCTGGCTATTTCGTGCCGAGCGTCATGATCCTCGCGATTCTCGCAGCGATCGTCTGGTACGACTTCGGGCCGGAGCCGCGCGTCATTTTCCCGATCGTCGTGCTCGTGACGACTCTGATCATCGCATGCCCCTGCGCATTGGGCCTCGCCACGCCGACGTCGCTCACTGTCGGCATCGGCAAAGGCGCCGAGAACGGCATTTTGATCCGTTCGGGGGATGCTCTTCAGGCATCCGAGAAACTCGACGCGATCATTCTCGACAAGACCGGGACGATCACCAAGGGCGAGCCGGCCTTGACCGACGTCGTCGTGACGCAAGGCCACGACGCCCCGACTGTTCTACGCCTGACGGCGTCGCTCGAGCGCGGCTCGGAGCACCCTCTGGGCGAAGCAATCGTCAAAGGGGCCGAGGCGCGCGATCTCGTTCTGTCTGAGACAGAGGGCTTCGCCGCCATTCCGGGTCGTGGGGTGAGCGGCCAGATCGATGGCCACGCCATTCTGTTCGGCAACGCCAAGCTGATGCGCGACCGGGGAGTGGCGATCGAGACGCTGCAGGTGGATTGGGAGCGTCTCGCGAGCGAGGGCAAGACCCCGATGTATGTGGCGATCGACGGCGCCGCAGGCGGTCTCATCGCCGTAGCCGACACCGTAAAGTCCGACTCCAAAGCAGCGATAGAGGCTTTGCAGCGGGCGGGCATCGAGGTCGTCATGCTCACGGGAGACAATGAGCGCACCGCTCGCGCCATGGCCCGGCAGGTGGGCATCGAGCGCGTCCTCTCCGAGGTCCTGCCCGACGACAAGGCGCATGAGGTGCAAAAGCTCCAGCTCGAAGGCAAATCCGTCGGCATGGTCGGCGACGGCGTCAACGACGCCCCGGCTCTGGCGCAAGCCGACGTCGGCTTCGCGATCGGCACAGGGACGGATGTCGCAATCGAAGCGAGCGACGTGACGCTGATCAAAGGCAGTCTGATGGGCGTGGTCACCGCGATCGAGATCAGTCGCGCGACAATGAGCAATGTGCGTCAGAATCTGTTCGGCGCATTCGGCTACAACGCGCTCGGCATTCCGGTGGCGATGGGGGTTCTTTATCCCTTCATTGGGCTTTTGCTGTCGCCGTTGATCGCCGCTGCGGCCATGGCGTTCAGCTCGGTGACGGTTGTCACGAACGCCAATCGCCTGCGTTTATTTCAACCGAAGAGGCTATGAGCCGTTCGCCCGTTTGCTGATTTGAATTCGGTTCGGCCACGAGGGGATGCGAGATGTTCGACATGAGGCGCCATCAGCGGTGTAGTGGCTGTTCTGGACGAGCGAGGGCGGGGGCAGTCGGCGTTCTGGCGAATGTCGTGCTCGCCGGAACTATGTATCTCGCTTCGGTCATTGGCGGGTTCGCAAAGGACGACTCGTGGACGAGATGTCGCCAGGGCGGCTTCGACGAACGCATCGCCGGCTGTTCAGAGGTGATCGTCAGCAAGAGTAAGGAAGCAAAGCGCAATCAGGCGATGGCCTATGCCTACCGAGGCGACGCGTATCGCGCCAAGGGCGAGTTGGATCGAGCAATTGCCGACTATGGCGCAGCCATCGCGGCCAAGCCGAACACCGCTTCCATCTTTCTGGGTCGAGGCGAGGCTTATCTGGCGAAAGGAGAGTTCGATCGTGCGATCGCCGATTTCGACAGGGCCTTGACGCTCGACGGCGATCTGGTCGCCGCTTATCTGGGTCGCGCCAAGGCTCACCGAGCCGAGCGCGATTTCGACAAGGCCATATCCGATTTCGATGAGGCGATAAGGTTGGAGCCGAACGCCGCCGCGATCTATCTGGATCGGGGCGACGCTCATCGAGCCAAAGGCGAGTTGGACGGAGCTCTCGCCGACTACGACCGCGCGATAGAGCGCAATCCGGAGACCGCAGCCGCTTTCCTGAGTCGGGCGGACATCTACCGAGAAAGGGGCGATCTCGAGCGCGCGAGGGGCGACCTCGAAGCCGCTTTGAAGCTCGACCCGCAACTCGATCGCGCGAAAAAAGAGCGCGAGGACATCGATGCGCTCATTGCTCGGCGGTCGGTTCCCGCTCCGACTCGGGCCGAGCCGGCCACTCCTCCCGCGTCCGTTCCGCCGACACGCATGAGCGCGGATCGCTGGATCGTGACCTCGCTCGGCGTGGCGCTCATAGGCTTCATCGTGTGGTTCTTCTGGCTGAAGCGGACCAGAGGCGTCCGTTCGTCCGAGACGACGGGCGGCTATCAAGAAGCGATGATCCTGGTCAAGGGCGGCTATACGCCGGACACGATCATTGTCACGCATGGCCGTCCCGTGCGCCTGAATTTCCGCAGAGAGGAGACGGCGTCGTGCTCCGACAAAGTGATCTTCGCGGATTTCCAGAAGAGCGCCGACCTGCCGACGGGACAAACGGTCTCTGTAGAGCTGCTCCCGAAGGAGCCGGGTGAATTCGGCTTCGGATGCCCGATGGGCATGTTCCGCGGCCGCCTGATAGTCGAATAGGGGGAAAAGATGTCACACGATCATTGGCAGCATGGAAATTCGAGTGGCGACCAATCCGGCGGGGGGCTGTTGCGATCACGCGCGGGCTTTGTCCTGATCGGGTTTCTGTTGATCGGGGGCTTTCTACTATTCACCGAGCATCGAGCGCATGTGCTCGGCTTGCTGGTCTGGCTCCCCGTGCTCGCTTGTCCCCTCATGCATCTCTTCATGCACGGGGGACATGGCGGTCACGGCGGTCACGACGATCATGGCCCGCGCGAGCAGTGAGAGGAGGGCGCCGATGCATTCCGATACTCCTGCCTACGGCTTGTGGGGCCTCGCGTTCATCAACTCGGTCGTGTTCATCATGTTCGCCTACAGCTTCTTCAAGCCACGCACGAGCCGCGACTGGCGGTCGTTCGGCGCGTTCAGCGCGTTTCTCGTTGCGCTTTTCACGGAGATGTACGGCTTTCCGCTGACCATCTATGTTCTCTCGGGATGGCTGCAGAGCCGTTTTCCCGACGTCGACTGGTTCTCGCACGATGCCGGCCACCTGCTGGAAATGTTGTTCGGATGGCGCGTAAATCCGCATTTTGGGCCATTCCACATTCTGAGCTTCGTTTTGGTCGGAGGAGGATTCATACTCATCTCCACTGCATGGAGCGTGCTCTACCGGGCGCAGAAGCGCGGCTCGATCGCGGTCAGCGGCCCTTACAGCTACGTGCGGCATCCGCAATATGTCGGATTCATACTCGTCATGCTGGGTTTCCTGCTGCAATGGCCGACGTTGCTCACGCTCGCCATGTTTCCCGTGCTCGTCGTCATGTATGTGAAGCTCGCCAGGGCCGAGGAGCGCGAAGCGCTCGCGGAGTTCGGCGAGACATATCGATACTACATGTCGGGAACGCCCGCCTTTTTCCCGCGTCTCGATCGGTTGTTCGGTGGCCGCTCTCGGGACGACAGGATCGGATGACGCCACGACGATCGAATGGCTGGCGGTCGTGGGACGCGGTCGAAGCGGTGGGCTTCGACCGTCCGGCTATAGGTCTCGGCGGATCGACGCCGCGGCGGAAGGGAAAGGGCGCATCCTTTCGCACAGTAGCCGTGAGACTTGATGGCCAAGGGGTCCGAAGCCAAGGGGCGCGAGCTCCTCGCGCATAATCCGATTTCGGCGCTCGGATGAGCAGTGACCGAGCGTTTCAATGTGAAGCCGGACGCCGGTTTGGCGAGCCTCGCTTCCGGAGCGAATGAAATGCTCAGGCGAAGCGCGACATTTAGCGGCGGCGCCGCAATCCTCAATTCGCTAATCGTCGTAAGATCACGCCCCCTTTTTGTCAGGCGGTCTAGCGGGCCTTGCTGCGTGGTCCAGCCGCCGGATTCCCGGCTGGACGCCTTTGCGGGTTGCTTCAGCTTCGCCGGGGAATCGTCCGAAGACGATAATCCATAGCCAGTTCAGAGGACATGCGAGCATGGCGACGATCAAGATGATGTCCCACCATGTGACGCCGAAGGCGAATAAAATCAGCCCGGCAAGGAGGATGGTCGCTACTGGGCAGAGCCACGCGTGCTCGCGGAGAAAATCTTTCATCATGTCGTTCGCCCTTCTCTCCTCGGTTACGCCCGCGAAAACCGAATGAAATGGCAAGGCCGACACTCTTCGGGAGGTGATTTGCTCCCAGGGACAATCGACGTTCGCCGTCGATCTGGCGCGTGCCATCAGTTGGCTTTCACGCCGGCTATTTCAAGTCGCAACGACGCCGTTCGTCAGAAGAAGCTTGTCGAATAGAAATACTTGATTGGGGTCAGGAAATTCACCGTGTCCGGATTTCCCATGGTATTCACAGCGTGATAAAATGTCTCGAATAATATTGAGACGCGCCGCCTTTTTATCGTCGGCCTTCACGACGATCCAAGGAGCGAACACGCTGTGGGTTCTCAGCAGCATCTCGTTGCGGGCTTCGGAATAATCCTGCCAACGATTCAAGGCCTTTTCGTCGACAGGGCTGATCTTCCATTGACGCAGCGGGTCTTCCCGTCGGCGTTGCAGCCGTTTTTCTTGCTCATCGCGCGAGATGTCGAGATAATACTTGATGATTTTGACGCCGCAATGCACGAGCAATTGCTCGAACATCGGCGCGGTCTGCATGAACTGTTCATATTCCTCGTTGGTGCAGAAACCCATGACGCGTTCGACGCCGGCGCGATTGTACCAGCTGCGATTAAAAATCACGGTTTCGCCACTGCTCGGCAGATGCGCCACATAACGTTGGAAATACCATGATGCCCGATCATGGTCCGATGGCTTGCCGAGCGCGACGATCCGCGATTCGCGTGGGCTGAGGTGCTCGGTGATGCGCTTGGCCGCCCCGTCCTTGCCGGCGGCGTCCCGACCTTCCAAAATGACCAGGATCTTCTGCTCTAACTTGATCACATGTCTTTGGAATCTCACGAGCTCGACCTGAGCGGCGTGCAGCGCCTCGCGGTAGGCGTCATTTCCGAATTCGGTTTCACTGTTGTTCGGTTTCATTGAATACTCCTATGCCCTCGCATTGCGGGAGGATTCACGGTGAAGTCGCAGGCGCGACCGTCCTTGGCTCGTTTAGGAGGCAATGGCCTCATATTTGTACATGAGGCTGCTGCTCTCCAGCGGCATGACGCCCGAGGTTAGCTTTGCGACGAAACGACACCGCCCACAGCGCCGGTCTTGTCGAGCCAAAAGATGCGCGGTCTCGCGAACAGGAAGCGCAGGTCCGAGCCCCGAACCAGCCAGAACAGCGCAAGCGATCCGATCACTCCAGCGACAGTGACAATGAGCGACATCAGCCCGACGTTCGTGACGAGCCCAAAATGGACCAGCGCAAGGCGACTTGCGGCCATTGGCAGAAAGAAACCGAGGTAGATAACAATTGAATTGCGGCCGCAATAGCGAAGCGGGGAGAAGAACTCATACGTTGCCATCAGCGCGGACACGCCAACGACCGCGCAGGCGCCGGAGAGCCCAAGCGCAAGCGAGACGAAAGGCCGCGCCGAATGCCCGTCGAACACGAGGAAGCCGTTGACTAGCGCCCATAGAGTGAGTGCGGCGGTCGCGGAGAGTGGTCTTAGCTGGACAGTGCTCGCGAGCCCAAAGATTCGTGATGCGAGCAGATAGCCTGAATAGAAATAAACGAAACGGCTCGCAAACTCGTCCACGATCAAGATACCCGTGTCGGGACTTGAAATTTCGAGGGCTGCAGCGATCGTCAAAATGACCCGGGGAGGAACTCGCCGGAAAAGCTTCGTGAGGACGAAGAACACCGGGAGCAGATAGACGAACCACAGCGTGCCGAAGGGTTGGATAAAAATCAGGAGATATTCCTGCAAAATCTCGCGCGGTCTGAATTCGGAGACGAGCGACGGGACCTTGACGACGAATTGAATGCTCGCCCAGAGCACATAAAAGTACACGAAATGCGCGACCTTACGGTCGAGATAGATCTTCCAGTCACGGTCGATGACGTTCGCGAGAAATAATCCCGAAATCAAGAAAAAGCCTGGAATCCGAAAGGGTTTGGCGAAGAGGACCAGATAGTGCATGAAGCCTTCTCTCCCGACCGCTGCCTCGACGCCGAGAGTGGAGTGCATCATTACTACGAAAATTATGCAGAACCCTTTGGCATAATCGACCCAATCGACTCGTTCCCTAACGGGGCTCATGGAGTTGATCCGTTCCTGACTCTGAGCGCCTGCCGCACCAGCGCTTCGTTCCAATATAGTGCAGCGCCTTAGCCAGTGGCTCCGTCGCCAACAAGGTCACGACCTTTGGATATCGCTCGGGGACGACCGGCGAGTGCGTCCTTGCTTCCAGACCGATGCGGCTTCGTGTTCGAAATCCGCATCGAGTTCGATTCTCCTTTCGTCCAATATGACGTATTTCAGTCACCAAACGGTTGACTGCCCTATCAAGGCGGCAGAAAACAATCGAACGATATCGAGCCTCTCGTTCGCTTTCACTTTCAGAACTGCGAACCCATTCTCCTCTTTGTGAAAAGTCACTCGTTCGACCGAGCCGACGAGCGTTTTCCGCGGAGAGGCGGTTTCCGATGCCGTTTCAGACTTCGAGGCGAGGCCCTGCCGCTTCGAATTTCTTTGGGCCGCTCGATATTCTGACCGTTGCTAGAAGAGGCAACGCCGCCGGCGACGCGTCGACGACGCGATACTCGACGCCACAGCGCGGAACGGCGCCTTTCCGACGGCGCAGCCCGTCGCGCACATAGGCGCGCGCCTCGTCCTCCGATCCGAATTCGCGCGCGAATGTTCGCCCCCGACAGCCGATCCGGCCGAAGGAGACGCGCACGATCCATGCTCCGAACAAATCGCGCCCTGCCTCGACGCGCCACGAACGATGGCGGTTCGCCTCCGGATTTCGGCCCTGCAACGCAATCGCGATCTCGTCCATCGCCGCCATGCCGGCCCTCCACGCTGCCGCTTCGCATTCGCACACGAATGAATCACGAATGGGAATCCGGAGCAAAGGGAGAGGGGACATGGCTACCGCTAGCGCCGTCCGCGCCGACAAGGGTGCGTCGCCGAGGCTCCCGCGCGTTCCGCGCGCCCTTGCGGCCCGGCCGTCTCGCGGTCGGCCGACGGCGTTTTGGGAAAGGAGAAGGAGAAATCGAGCTCTCCGCTCCGCCCGCCCCGAGAAAGGGACGGAACGCCATGAGCCATGACCCGGAAATCGAACAGCTGCGGGCGAAGACCAATTGCGCCGCGCTGCTGGAGCGCTCGACGCCGCCCTGGCGGCTCGATCGCCGAGAGAGCACGAAGAATTGCCTCAAATATCGACGCGGACAGGGAGAAATCCTGATCGTCAATCACGAGGGCCGCGGCTGGTGGGATCCACAGAGCGACGCGAAGGGCGACGTCTTCGATCTCGTTCAGCATCTCGATCCCGCCCTGAATTTCGGCGAGGTCCGCAAGGTGCTGCGCCGTTTCACCGGAATTCGGCCGATTTTTCCCGCCGCCGATATCGAGAGAAGACGCTCGCGCGGCGAGAAAGCCGCGCCTCTCGCGATACCGGTCAGATGGGCGCGGCGGCCCCGGCTGCGGCGCGGCTCGCCGGTCTGGCGATATCTCACCGAGGAGCGTCGCCTTCCCCCGAGCGTCCTGGCCCGAGCCGTCGCCGCCGATGCGGTCCGAGAAGGACCCTATGGCAGCGCCTGGTTCGCGCATCGCGACCATGAGGGAAACGTCAGCCATATCGAAATCCGCGGCCCCGACTTCAAAGGGTCGGTGACGGGCGGCGACAAGATCCTGTTCCGCTTGCCCGGCGGTTCCGAGCCGCCGACGCGCTTCGCCCTCGCCGAGGCGCCGATCGACGCGCTCAGCCTCGCCGCCTTGGAGAACATTCGCGCCGACACGCTGTATGCGGCGACCGGCGGCGGCATGGGTCCGAAAACGATCTCTGAGATCGAGGCGATCGTCGCGCGCCTCGCGCGCATCCCGGGCTCGCGCTTCTGCAGCGCGGCCGACGCCAATCCCGCCGGCGACCGCTACGCGGCCCGCCACCAGCAGATCGCTGCAGCCGCCGGCGTCCCCTTCGAGCGACTGCGTCCGCCCGTCGAGGACAGCGACTGGAACGACATGCTCGCCCAGAGAGAAAGGACCACGCCATGACATTGCACCGCGCCTGGATGCTGCTCAAATCGGGCGGCCGGCTCGACCTGCTCGATCCGAAGCCGGACGCCTGGACCGACGAGGATCTGGCGATCGGGCTGTCGCGCACCTATCGCTGGGGCGGATATTCGGCATGGGACCTGCCGCTCAGCGTCGCCCAGCACAGCCTCGCCGTTCTGGCCTTGCGCGAACGCGAAGGAAAGCTCACCCCCCGTGAGTCTCTGCGCGAGCTATTTCATGATGCGACCGAGGCTTTGGTCGGTGGATTCGACCCAATCAGCCCATTGCGGCCGCATCTCGGCGAGGGCTTCGCACGGCTCGATCGGCGGCTGCAACAAGCGGTCGATCGACGCTATCGCCTGCCGCAGTGGACCGACGAGAGCTACGCCCTCCATAAACGCGCAGACCGACAGGCGGCGGCGAATGAAGCCTATCATGTCGTCGGCTGGAGCCGCGACGACATCAGATCGAGCCTGCAGATCACGCTCGATCCGCTCGACGACGACCCCTTGCCCCTGCCGCCCGGCGTGGCGCCCTGGGAGCCGTGGCCGCCGAAGCTCGCCAGCGCACTATTCCTTCAAAGGCTCGGTGAGATCGGCGACGCGATCGACGTCGCCGACGCCGTCGACGAATTCGCGATGGACGACACGCTCGCGCAACTGGCCGAAGCCTTCTTCCAGCTGCCCGAGGCGACGCGCCGTCATTGCCGACACATCCCGACCGGCAAACGGGACCTGGACACGCTCGTTCAGGTCGAAGCCGACGACGGCTCGCAATCCGTCGAGGGCGTCGTCGTCGACGGCGAACGCAACGACACGGGCGCCTTCTACTTCGACGATCACTTCGTCGTCTTCACCACCATCGACACACAACGCGGAGAACTCATCCGCTGCAATGGAGCGAACTGCCATGTCGAGATACTCTGACATCGATCCGCTCGCCGGCATGGAGGAGTGGGACCGCTTCGAACCTTGCTTCGACGAGCCCTCGGAGCCGCAGCCGCCCGCCGACGCCTTCGACAAGGCGGCGGCGACGCTCACGCCCGCGCAAGCGCAGGCCGCCGCGCATTTCGGACCGATCCTCGTCCTCGCGGGAGCCGGCACCGGAAAGACCTCGACGCTGACGGCGGCGGTCGTGCATCGCATCGCCGTCGAGCGCATTCCGGCTTCGCGCATCCTCGCCGTCACCTTCACCAACAAGGCCGCCGCCGAAATGGCGTCGCGCATCCGCGCCGCGCTCGACGGCCTGGCGGCTCCTTCCTGGCTCGGCACCTATCACGGGCTGGCGGCCCGTCAGCTCCGCGATGCGCCGGAGATCGCCGAGCTTCGGCCGAATTTCGACATCGTCGACGCCGACGACAGCCGCCGTTTCGTCAAGCGCGTCATGAAGGCGCAAGGCCTCGATGGCGAGGAGAGCGGCGACGCCAATGCACGCGATCCTCTGAAGATCATGTGCAACCGCGTCGCGAAGTTCAAAGACAATCTGATCACGCCGGCCGGCGCCGCCGCCTGGGTCGAAGCCAAGATCGCCAAAAGCGATCGTTCCCGCGAGCCGGTCGATCCCCATACATTGCGCGCCGCCGCGCGCGTCTACGCCGATTATCAGCGCGCCCTGCGCGAGGCGAACGCCGCGGATTTCGGCGACTTGCTACTCTGGCCGACCCTCGCGATGCGCAAGGACGACGCCTATCGCGCCCGCTGGGCGTCGCGCTTCGATTGGCTCGCCGCGGACGAATATCAGGACGTCAATTTCGCGCAATACAGTTGGCTGAAGTCTTTCGCCGCCCTGCACGGACGTATATTCTGCGTTGGCGACGATGATCAGGCCATTTACGGCTGGCGAGGCTCAGACATAGTGTATATCAGGCGGTTTCACCAAGACTTCCCGAGCGCTTTGCAGGTCCGTCTCGAAGAGAACTTTCGATCGACCGGACACATACTCGCCGCGGCAAATGCGGTCATCGCACGGGACAAGAAACGCCTCGGCAAGACACTCTACACACAAAAGGAGCAGGGCGACAAGATCGAGATCGTCGCCTACCGCGACGCCCAGGCCGAGGCCGCCGGCGTCGTCGAGGAGATGCTCGCCCGCCACGCCGAGGGAACGCCCTGGCAGGATATCGCCATCCTCTATCGCGCCTCCTTCCTGTCGCGCGGCTTCGAAGAAGCCTTGATGCGGGCTCGCATACCGCATGTGATCGTCGGCGACGTCGGCTTCTATCAGCGCGCCGAGATCAAAGATGCCCTCGCGCTCCTCCGTCTCGCGGCGACGCCCGACGATCGCCAATCGGACGAGGCCTTCCGCCGCGTCATCAACGAGCCGCGCCGCGGCTTCGGCGCGAAGGCCATGGAGACGGTCGAGGCGGAAGCCTCGTTCCGAAATGTTTCGCTGCTGCGCGCCCTGGACACCGCCGAGCTGCCGACGAAATGCCGCGCGGCCGGGTTGCAGTTCGCCGACCAGTTGCGCCGCATTGGCGAGGATCGCTCTCACACGCTCGCCGATCAGATCTCGCTGCTGCTCGACGCCACCGGCTATCGCGCCATGCTGCGCGACAGCAAGGCCGAGAGTTCGGAAGATCGGCTCGAGAACCTGCAAGAGCTGATCTCGCTCGCCGGCGAGTTCCACACGGCGCGCGAACTCCTCGACCATGCGGCGCTCGCCACCAGCCGCCCCGGCGAGGACGAAACCGACCGCGTGCGCCTGATGACTCTGCACAAGGCGAAGGGCCTCGAGTTCCCGCATGTGTTTCTCCCCGCTTGGGAGGCGGGGGTGTTTCCCTCGGATTACGGTGACGCCGATGAAGAGCGCCGGCTCGCGTACGTCGCGCTGACGCGCGGCATGCGGCGCGTCAGCATTTCCTACTGCGCTTTCCGGCGCGGCTTCGGAGCGCCGTCGCTATACGTCGATGACATACCCGACGAGCACTGCGTCAGAGGACGTCTGCGCGATGCAGAGCGGCGCCGCGGCGCACCACGCCAGCCAGTCGATTGGCGGAAGCTCCCGAGCCACCTGCGGCGGTCGTGAGCACAGTCCGCAAGAAGGAACGAGAACCAAAAATCATTGAAGACAGAAGTGCCGCCTGCGCGCCCATCGCCGCAAGGAGTTGTCGCCGAGGCTCCCGCGCGTTCCGCGCGCCCTTGCCCCGACGGGCGTGAGGCGGCCTTCGGGGACTGTATCGGAGAAAAGCATCCACGATCCGAGGAGCAAATCATGAATATGATATCCGCAACCCCATCGCCCCGGACAGGCGCGACGCTGCCGGCGATCTCGCAACAGATTTGGCACGAAAAATACAGGCTGAAGACACCCGCCGGAGAGCCGATCGACCTGACCGTCGAAGACAGCTGGCGCCGCGTCGCGCGCTCGCTCGCGAGCGTCGAGAACGATCCCGCACAATGGGAAGCAATCTTCGATTCGGCGCTGCAGGATTTCAAATTCCTGCCGGGCGGCCGCATCCTCGCCGGGGCAGGTGTCTCGCGCCGCGTGACCCTCTTCAACTGCTTCGTCATGGGAACGATCGAGGACGATCTCGACGCCATCTTCTCGCATCTGCGCGAGGCTGCGCTCACCATGCAGCACGGCGGCGGCATCGGCTATGACTTTTCAACGCTCCGCCCGAAGGGCGCGCTCGTCAAAGGCGTAGGGGCCGACGCCTCTGGCCCCTTGTCCTTCATGGATGTGTGGAATTCCATGTGCGGCACGATCATGTCGGCCGGCACGCGGCGCGGCGCCATGATGGGCGTGCTCCGCTGCGATCATCCCGATATCGAGGCGTTCATCGCCGCGAAAGCCGACAAGACTCGCCTGCGCAATTTCAATCTCTCCGTCCTCGTCACCGACGCCTTCATGGAGGCGGTCGACGCCGACAAGCATTGGCCGCTCGTGTTTGGCGGCGAGGTCTATCGCACAGTCTGGGCTCGCGACCTCTGGGACCAGATCATGCGCGCCAATTACAACTACGCCGATCCGGGCGTCATTTTCATCGACCGCATCAACGCCCGCAACAATCTCTATTATTGCGAGACGATCGCAGCGACCAATCCTTGCGGCGAGCAGCCGCTGCCGCCCTACGGCGCTTGCCTCCTCGGCTCGAACAATCTCGCCAAGCTCGTGCGTGACCCATTCACGGAACACGCCCATCTCGACGAGGGCAGTCTCGCACACCTCGCCAACGTCGCCGTGCGCATGCTCGACAATACGATCGACGTTTCGGAATTCGCACTCGCCGAGCAGCGTGAGGAAGCTATGGCGAAGCGGCGCATCGGTCTCGGCGTCACCGGCGTCGCCGACGCGCTGGCCATGTGCCGCTTGACCTACGGGACGCCGGAAGCGGCCCAGCAGGCGGCACACTGGAATCGTTTGCTCAATCGGCACGCCTATATCGCGTCGATTGGTCTCGCCAAAGAGAAGGGCGCCTTCCCGCTCTTCTATCGAGACGCCTATCTCGCTGGGGAGACGGTTCGCAATCTCGATGACGACATCAAAGCTGGCATCTTCGAGAATGGCATTCGCAACGCCTTGCTCACCTCGATCGCGCCGACGGGAACGATCTCGCTGTTCGCGGAAAATGTCTCCTCGGGGATCGAGCCGATATTTGATCTCACCTATCTCCGCAAGGTTCGCCAACCCGACAATTCGTTCGTCGAGCAGGAGGTCGAAGACTACGCTGTGCGGCTCTACCGCGAAAAATTCGGCGCTGATGCGCCGCTCCCGGAATATTTCGTCACCGCGCAGACCTTGACGCCCGCCGATCACATTCGCATGCAGGCCGCGATCCAGGAACACGTCGACGCTTCGATCTCGAAGACGGTGAATTGCCCCGTCGATATTTCTTTCGAAGACTTCAAGACGATCTACCTGGACGCCTATCGCTCCGGATGCAAGGGCTGCACGACCTATCGTCCGAACGAGATCACCGGCTCCATCCTGTCGACCACCACGCCAGCGGCGGTCGTTCCCGCGCCGCCGCATCCGGCGATCGCGCCGCGTCAGGAGAAGCTCGCCGGCGCCACGTACAAGCTGCGGTGGCCTGAGAGCGAGCACGCTCTCTATGTCACGATCAATGACGTCGAGGAGAATGGGGAAAGGCGCCCCTTTGAAATTTTCCTGAACTCCAAGGACATGCAGCATTACGCCTGGGTCGTCGCGCTGACGCGCATGATCAGCGCCGTGTTCCGTCGCGGCGGCGACGTCGCTTTCGTCGCCGAAGAGTTGAAGGCCGTGTTCGACCCGCGCGGCGGGCATTGGAGCGAGGGACGTTATGTCCCTTCCCTCATCGCCGCGATCGGCTCGATCATCGAACGCCACATGATCGACACCGGCTTTCTTTCCCCTTCCGAGCCGTTGGTCGCGCATGTGCTCGACGAACCTTCTGCCACCCGCCCGCTCGGTGCGCTCTGCCCGAAGTGCAGCCAGCCAGGTCTCGTAAAACAGGACGGCTGCATGACCTGTCGTCACTGCGGCTGGTCGAAATGTTCTGGCTGAGGTCTCCCCGCCGGCCTTATAGGGAGATGTCCCATGAACGACCCGATCCTGCGGCCGTCCTCGATCCTCGCCGATCGCGACAACCAGATCACACCAGCGCGGCGCAAGTCCCGCAGGGCGCAGCACGATCGGTGTGAGCCGGTCGAAATCGTCCCCGCCGTGCCCGATCGCGCGCTCAACGCCCATCTCTGGGTGCGGCATCCACTGGATTGGTACGTCGAGGAGAGTTGGGTCGATCATCGCTTCTTCGAAGAGGAGGGCTTCGAAGGTTCGATCTGCGATCCGGCCTGCGGACTCGGACGCGTCGTCGAAGCCGCGAGAGCCGCGGGCTACAATGACGTTTGGGGCGAGGACCTGGTATCTCGCTCCATGTTCTGTGACCGTGTCGCCGACTTTCTGTCCGACGAGCCGCCGGACCAGACGCCGGACAATATTTGTTGCAATCCGCCATTTCGAAAGTCGCGGGAGTTCGTCATTCGGGCGCGCGAGATCGCGAGACGCAAAGTCGCGATGATCCTGCCCCTCTCCTGGATCAGCGGCGACCGCCGCTCCAGATGGCTGGAGAGAACATTTCCACGGCGCGTGCTGATCATATCGCCGCGACCGTCCATGCCGCCGGGGCCGGTCATTCTCGCCGGCCTGAAAGCCCGCGGAGGACGAACGGATTTCGCGTGGTATATTTGGGAGAGGAACTATGTCGGTGAACCATCCTTCGGATGGCTGAGGCGAAAGCGATGAGCGAAACCGGCGGAAAGAAACGACACTCTCTCACCGCTTTTGCAGCGACGATCCGCGTCGTCCAGCAGCTCCTACGGACAGCCGGTCCGAGAAAATGCGGAAATGTGCGCCAATCCGAGTTCGACTCGGTGCTCGATCAGCTCGACGAACTGTGCGATCTGCTCCAATGGCTCGAACGCAACAAGGCGGACTTTCTCGCCTGGCGAGAAGCGAGACGAGACATCAAAAGCCAGTGAAGCAATGAGCTGCCCCTAGCGCGAGCGTCGCCGCAAGGGGCCGTCGCTACGCTCCCGCGCGTGCCGCGCGCCCTTGCCCCGACGTCCGCGAAGGGGCGTTTCTCCGCCTGTTTCGAACGAAGAATATCGCAAAAGAGTGTGTTGGCGACGCGACCAAAGCGGACGCCGCCACCATTCGGCGAAACTCGTTCGGCGCTCTGCATAGAAGGAGATCACTATGCTTTACGAAGCGACCATTCAGATTCTCGTCGATGTGAACGACGAGGCGGAAGCCTGCGATTGTATCGCCGAAGCGATGCGCCCGCTGCTCCGACAGTTCTCTCCCCGCTCTGGAGTCATCGATTGGCGCTACACCGCCGATGGAGCGCCCACTCCCGACGATGGGCGAGGCTTCGAATACGCGCTCCAGCGCGTCGAGACGTCTGGCTTCACGACCTCGCAACCCGCCGGAGAATCGGAGATCGCAAAATGAGGACTCGCTTCGTTCTGCAAGACGGCTCCGTGGCGATCTTCGAATGCGTCGCGCGTGATGGGAGAGCACGGGTGATCGTCGATAAGGGTCGCCTCGATCGAGTCGCTCATTACGCGCCCGGAATTTCCGATGAAGAGGCGATCGCGGCCGTCGACGCGTTTCGCGCGTGCGAATACGCAGAATTCCTGCAATGGGCGGCGCGTAACGAGATCGAGGTCGACGCCTCGCAATACCCGCCACCACGACCGATCGCTCTAGATCGCTGAACGATCGACCCCGCATCCGGGGCAACGCATTTCATGGACCCGGTCTCACGCCGGATCGCTTTCGCATTGTCAATTCAAAAAGGAGGTCACGATGGGCTGGCTCTATATGCGATCGCTCGAAGGGCACGACGGCCCCCGCGCATATCTCGACGCGCAGTTCACCTACGAGAGGCCGGAGGTGGTTTCCAAGGTGCTGAAATCGGCGTTCGTGACGCCGCGCGTCTATTACGCCGCGGTGGAGTGCTTCACCAGGTCGACGGGATCGCGCGTCGTCTGGGCCTTGGTCTGCCTCGTCCACTACAACCCCCGGGATCGAGAAGGTTTCATCTTTGGATACAAGGACGTCGATGAAACTATGGGGCCGTGCGAGACCGAATGTCCAGAGGCCATTCTCGATCTTCTGACGGAGACGGATAGCGAATACGCGCTCGATTGGCGCAAGTGCTGTCGAGAGCACGCCGCCGCGCGACGCGCGAAAGCCCAGAAGCCGGTCCCGCGCCCGGGACAAACGATCACTTTCGATGAGCCGGTGCGCTTCGCGGACGGGCTGAGCTTCACGACCATGAAAGTTGTCGCCAATCGTCCCGGCCGGCGTCCCGCGGTCCTCTACCAGGATCCGGAGAACGGCGGATACTACCACATCCGCAACATCAAAAACCTCAGTTACCGCCTTGGCGCGGCCGAGCAACGCGAGCAGCTGGAGATATTCTGATTGCGAGAAACGCAGCGCGAAGATTCGCGCTCGCCATTTCTAACGTCGATCCGACGAGAGATCACCCGCGACAAGCCCGGCGCCTTGCGCCGGGTTTTCGCATTTTGGAGGCGCCACAATGGCCGATTATCACACCCCGACAGTCATTCAGCAGAACATCCCGGACAAGGATATCTCGGCGTTCGAGCGTCTGCTCCTGGACGACATCTTCTCCGTCGAACGTCATGGCGACGAGCTGTATTTCTTCTCCGAAGACGGGCCTTCGACGTTCCTGACCGTCGAGCGAGTGACGCTCGAGGCCGCCCTCCTCGCGTCGCGAGATCGGCCGAGCTCGATCGCCGAAGAGATCAGCGCTCAGCTCGCCAAATGCCCGATCGAGGAACCTGTCGTAAAGCTCGATCTCAGCGCTGTCTCTTGGGAATTCATTTTGCAGGACATCGTTCGGCGCTCCGACGCTCTGTCCTATCTGACCGTCATCTCGTCCTTCACCTGCACAAAGATGCGCCGCGACGGCTTCGGCGGCATGGCTGTCCTCATCACCAAAGATGCCGTCGTCGGCAAGTCGACGCACGATATTCTCGACGATCTCGTCTTTGAAGCGGGGCTCGGTGTGGCGAGCCGACACGCTCCTGCGGCGAAGGAGAATTGTCATGACTGAACAATCATGGATAGGCGCCGTTACTCGTCGCCAACGCGTTCGTTTGTGGCGGCTTCGCGTGCGATCTCTCCTTCAGCGCCTCCATCGGGGACTTCTCTACGGCCTCGGGCGTCTCTCGAAAGAAGACGCCCAGCTGATCTTCATCGATTGTCAAAGGTTCGCCGGTTGGCATCCGCTTTTGATCCTTTCAGACGACGATGTCCTCAAAGAAATTAGCGAAGCTTTCGAGGACGACCCGTCCCTTGCCGACCTCGTCAGCGCCGCGTGCGCGCACGTCTCATACAAATGGGAGAGCGCCGGCGATGAACTGTATGAAGCCCGTCGATGGGCCAGGAACCTCGTCGAGGACTACGCGCGCGACAACGACATCGTGCTGCGCTCGCGAGAATCGAATTCCGACCAAGACGACGACGAGCAACTCGCGTGGTCGTGATGACAGTCGGCGGCGACGAGAGCGCGCCCCCTTTCTGCAATTGCTTTCTGCAATTTCATCCAAGGAGCATCCACCATGGCTATCCAGTATGCAAAAACCGGAAAGATCATCCCCAAGCGGTTCACCCTCGAAGAGATCGAGGAAGCGTCCGAGCTGATGCAGGGCTTTTGTGTCGCGTGCGGGGCGGTGAGAGAGTGCTGTGAGCCAGACGCGCGCCGGTATGAATGTGAGGATTGCGGCAAGCGGCACGTCTACGGCGCGGAAGAAATCATGCTCATGGGACTCGTGGTCGAGTCGTGATCGACGTCGGCCGCTCATGTGTCGAGGGCTCCTCGCTGCATGAGCGGATGACATAGCAGACGAGCGAGCGCCGCAACAAGAAAAGGAAGACGCCGAAAAGAGGAGATTTGAAGCCGCCATCCCGCATGCCCGTCCACCGCCGCAAGGGTCCGGCACGAGCGCCCGGGCCGAGGCCCGCCCTTGCCCCGGCGGCCGTGATGCGGGGCGTCGAGGTTCGTTCCGAGACCAGAATGGAAAGGACGAACCTAATGAACAATTTCAAGAAGCACAAAGCCCACGCGCCGACGCGTCGCGATCACTATCGAGAAGTGACGGACCGCATCGTCGCCGCTCTCGAAGCGGGCACGCCTCCCTGGCGCAGGCCCTGGGATCCCAGAAAATCGGGTGCGCCGCTCTCGCCGATCAACGCTGTAACGGGGCGTCGCTATCACGGGATCAACGTCCTCTTGCTCGGCATGTCGCAATTCTCCTTCGCGAACGGCGATCCTCGTTTTTGCAGCTACAAGCAGGCGAAGGACAGGGGCTGGCAGGTGCGCGCCGGCGAGAAGGGAACCACAATATACTTCTACAAGCAGCTCCAGGTCGAAGATCGCGACGCGCCTTCGGATGGAGAAGAGCACACGCGCAACATCCCGCTGCTTCGCTCCTTCACTGTTTTCAACGGCTCGCAGATAGACGGTATTCCGGCGTTTACGCCGCCCACGATCGAAGAGGCGCCATGGCGTCGATTCGACGCTGCTGACATTATCATGCGCAACAGCGGCGCCGTCATCCGTATCGGCGGTGATCGAGCCTTCTACCGTCCGGCTACTGATACCATTCATTTGCCGCCGAAAAACGCGTTCCGTTCGCCGGAAGGACTCGCGTCGGTCGAGATTCATGAGCTCGCCCACTGGAGTGGAGCCCGAAGCCGTCTGAACCGAGATCTGTCAGGAGAATTCGGCTCCGCGAAATACGCGTTCGAAGAGTTATCGGCCGATTTAGCAAGTTGTTTCGTCAACACGGAGCTCGGGCTGCCGACTGAAATCGAGAACCATGCGAGCTACGTGTCGTTCTGGCTGGAGCGTTTGAAGAGCGACAAGCGCGAAATCTTTCGCGCAGCCGCCGCGGCACAGAAGGCGGCGGATTTCTGCCTCGCCTTTCATCCAGACTTCGCTGAAAGCCACAGCGACTCGGATGAACAGGACGCCGCCGATAGCGACGCGCCCCTCGTCGAGGCCGCGTGATCGTCATGACACGCGCCATATCGACGAGCCCCGCAGGCGGCGAGCCTCCGCATGCTCGTTCTCGCCCCGAATCCTCCATTGCTCCTGATCTCAGGAGCTACGACCACATATTGATTGCGTTATCTGGAGGCAAAGATTCCGTAGGAACACTCCTTTATCTTATCGACGAAGGCGTCGATCCCACGCGGATCGAGCTGCATCATCATGACGTCGACGGTCGCGGGCCGCCGACGTTCGATTGGCCGATCACCGCAGGCTATTGCCGAGCGATCGCCGAGGCCTTCGGCGTTCCACTCTGCTTCTCATGGCGCGACGGTGGCCTGCGCCGCGAGATGTTGCGTGATCGCGAGCCCACCGGGTCGGTGATGTTCGAGACGCCGGAAGGAGGCGTCACGACGGTCGGCGGTCGCGGTGTTCCCGGCACACGTCTGCGGTTTCCGCAGGTGACGGGAGACTTGCGGCTACGCTGGTGTAGCCCCGTCGCGAAAATCGACGTGATGCGAAGCATGATCTGCAATTCGCCGCGCTTTCTCGGCAAGCGCACGCTCGTCGTCACCGGCGAACGCGCCGAGGAGAGCCCAGCGAGGGCGCGCTATCTGACGTTCGAGCCGCATCGCACCGACACACGCGGCGGTCCGCGCCGGCCTCGTCATGTCGACCACTGGCGTCCGATCCACGGCTTGGAGGAACGACAAGTCTGGGATCTGCTCCGGCGTCACGGCGTTATTCCGCACGTCGCCTATCAGCTCGGCTTCGGCCGCGTCTCATGCATGCACTGCATCTTCGCCTCGCCCGATCAGTTGGCGACGATCAGGTGGATGGAGCCGAAACGCTTCGAGACGATCGCCGAATACGAACGCCGCTTCGGCTGCACCGTCAAACGCGACGCTTCGATCCATGCCGTCGCCGATCGCGGCAGACCCTATCCGTCCGCGCTCGCTCGGTCAGACCTGGTCCAGCTCGCCATGTCCGAGCATTGGTCGCCACCGATACGCACATCCACCGAACGCTGGCGTCTGCCCGCCGGCGCCTTCGGCGACGCCGCCGGTCCCGGCTGACGCCCGCAGTTCTCGGCTTCCCTTTTTCCCAATCCGTTTCTCGCCTCCCAGAGGAGACATCGCCATGTCCCGCTCCTACACGCATGTATGGATGCCCCCGTTCGCGCAAGCAGTTTTCGAGCGGTTTGATCGCGTGATCGGGTGCGGTCATGTATCAGGCCTTCAGGTGCGGCCTGATATGGCCGCTGGCCGGTATGGAGATGCGCGGACCTGGCGCAGATCATTTTGACGGGCTCGTGGCCCTATGTGTGTATTTGCGTTTCCGGGTCCGGATCTGACCGATCATTTGACCTTACCGTTCGTCGTCCTCCTCACACGCCCGACGTTTCCCAAGCTGCTTCGTACGATCGTCGATCAGGACGCCGCAACCGCGGGAACTCGAAAATCTTGTCCTTTCGTCAACATGGCCCAGCTTGATCGGGCCATCTTATTGGCGAGCGCGATCGCCACCAGCATCTTTGGTTTGCGCGCCAGCATGCGCTGTAGCCAGCTTCCCTCCGGCGGCCCCTTTCGCAAGGCCGAGCAAACGACGGCCATCGCGCCGGTGATCAGCAGGCGCCGAATGTCGCGCTGGCCCATCTTCGAGATTTTTCCGAGAACCTGCTTGCCTCCGGTCGAATGTTGCCGAGGCACCAATCCGAGCCAGGCGGCGAAATCGCGCCCGCGTTTGAAGACATCCATCGGCGGCGCGAAGGTCTCGATCGCCAGGGCCGTGATGGGGCCGACGCCCGGCATCGTCTGCAGACGTCGTGTCGTTTCCCCACACGCAGCTTCGTGGATGGCCACCTTCTCGAGCTCGGAGATCCTTTTCGACAGCCCTTCAATCTGATCGAGGAAGACGCGCGCCAGCTCCACGACGAGAAGCGGAAGCGAAGTTTCTTGACCCTCGACGGCCTCCTCTAAAACTTTCAAATTCGCCGTTCCCTGCGCGGCAACGACGCCGTGCTCCGACAAATGGCCGCGGAGCGCGTTGATCAGCTGCGTACGCTGCCGCACCAAGAGATCCCGCGTGCGGAAAAGCATGGCGCGCGCCTGCTGTTCCTCGGATTTGACCGCGACGAAGTGCATGGTCGGTCGAACCGCAGCCTCGGCGATCGCTTCCGCATCGGCTGCGTCGTTCTTTTGGCGCTTCACGAACGGTTTGACATAGACGGGTGGGATCAACCGAACCTCGTGGCCAAGATCGCGGATGGCCCGTCCCCAGTGGTGCGCGCTCCCGCAGGCCTCCATGGCGACGACGCAGCGCGGCTGCTCGGCAAGGAAGCCGAGAACTTTCTCCCGGGAGAGTTTCTTGCGGAAAGCCACGCCGCCGTCGACGAGGGCGCCGTGCACTTGGAAGGACCGCTTTGCAAGGTCGAGACCGATCATGCTAGCCAGTTTCATGGATGCTCTCTCCGTTCGTGGGATGCGAAATCATTACCACCCTGGCACATTCGATGCCGTCAGGAGGGGGCATCCACTCCATCATTTTTCCTGCGTTCTTCCGCTCGGTCGCGCCGAATTTCTGCCATCGGCTCTCACTCTCTATGAGCGATATGCCGAGGAGCTCGACGCCAGATATGAGCGCATCTGCTTCACCGTGAAGGCCTGCGACCTCGATCGAGGAAGTCTTCGCATCGTCTCCGGCGAAGACGGCGATCCCGAACAGGTGATCGCATTCGTTCAGCGCTGCGCGAGGACGTTCGGACTGACCGGCCTATGGGGCTTCCACTGGAGTCAGGGCTGCGTGTTCCCCTCGTTCGACGCATTCGGCGGCGCGGCCTGCCTGCTCGATCTCGGCGAGCAGCGCGTCGTCGACAGAATCGACTGTCGACGCTGGCTCTCGGATCGTATCGCGCGCGACATGAAACCTGCGGCTCGCGTCGTCCGGCACCATTCGTGAGCCGGCGCAAATCATAGGCTCGAAAAGACGAAAAAAGAAAAGGAGGAACGAGAAAAGGAAGGCGTTACCGCGAACGAATGGCCGCCGCAAAGGGTGGGTCGCTCCGGCCGCTTCGCTGGGCCGGATCGATCCCGGCGCACGAGGCGCCGCCTTTGCCCCAGCCATTCGTCCTCGGTTCGGGATCGGGGTCTTCGAGAAGAAGATCGAGAGGAGACTCCGATGCAACAGTTCAGCACGACTGGATCCGAAATTCGCGACGCCGCCACTGCGGCGGCGTTCAGTCTCGACGCGTTCGATCACGAGGCCGCACGCCGCGACGGCTGGGTGATATCCGATTGCGGCAATTATCGCGACGACGCGCCGCACATCGAGCTGCAGAAGTTCGACAACCCGGAGCAAGGTCCGCCGAAATTTCACGACGACAGAGAGGCCTGGGCGCATGTCGTCGCGCGGGCGCGAGCAGGCTCCGCGCTGCATATCCGCGCCCTGGACCTCGTCGATCGACGCGAGCGCTTTGCCATCGAAGCCGCCTTCGGACCCTGGTGAGTCCGTCCCGAAGCTTCCCCTTCGCACATTCGTCCTTCTGCCCACGCCCGGCCGCCCATCGCGCGCCGGGCTTTTTCGTGCTCGCCGAAAGGTTTTCTCGCCATGGCAAAAGACAGCAATCAGTTGACGCTTTCTCTGTTCGATTCCACCAGCCTCTCCGGGGGATTGACGCTCGACGGCGGAAGTTTTCGCCCCTCGACCGATATCCCCGAAGAGAACGAAGCGCCGGCCGTCGCGGAGGCGCCTGCCATTCCCGCGCAGGACTTCGTGCTTCGCGGCGACCGCCAGCTCGCCCACGGCTGGAAGGCCCGCGCCGCCGACAATCTCGCCGCCATCCGGCTGGCGCTCGACATCGAGGCTGAAAAGCGGAATGCGACTTCGGAGGAGCAGGACGTCCTGAGCCGCTTCGTCGGCTTCGGCGCGCGCGACCTCGCCGACATGATGTTCCGCCGCGCCGGCGAGACCTTCGCTGAAGGCTGGGAGGATTTGGGCGAGGAGCTGGAGCGGCTCGTCCCGCGCGAAGAGCTGGCGAGCCTCGCCCGCGCCACGCAATATGCCCATTACACGCCGGAGTTCATCATCCGCGCCATCTGGCGCGCCGTCCAGCGCATGGGCTTTTGCGGCGGCTCGATCCTGGAGCCGGGATGCGGGACAGGGCTCTTCTTCTCCCTCATGCCGGAAGCGCTCGCCGGCAAATCGAGCCTCACCGGCGTCGAGATGGACGCCACCACCGCGCGCATCGCGGCTCAGCTGTTTCCGAACGCCTGGATCCGGCGCGAGGATTTTACCAAGGCCCGCCTCACCGAGAACTTCGACCTCGCCATCGGCAATCCGCCGTTCAGCGACCGACGCGCGCGAGTCGACGGAGCCGAGCGCCTCGACCTCTCGCTGCATGATTATTTCATCGCGCGGTCGATCGAGCGGTTGAAGCCGGGCGGCCTGGCGGCCTTCGTCACCAGCCGCTGGACCATGGACAAGGTCGACGACAAGGCGCGCGCCCATATCGCCGCCATGGCCGATCTCGTCGGCGCGATCCGGCTGCCCGAGGGAGCCATGAACGCCGCTGCCGGAACCGACGTCGTCGTCGACATTCTATTTCTGCATAAGCGCGCCCCCGAGCAGGAGCCCGCCGGCGCGCTTTGGGACGGCCTCGCCGAAGCGGTCCCCGCCGAGGATGGCGAGGAGGCTCTCTCGATCAATCGGTATTTCATCGAACATCCCGAGATGGTCATGGGGCTCCACGCCCGGACCAGCAGCGCCTATGGGCCGACCTACACCTGCCTGCGAAAAGACCCCGCCGCGCTCGCCGACGAGATCGACGCCGCCGTCTCGCGCCTGCCGCGCGGAATCCATCAGCCGAGCGAGCGATCGGCCGCATCCGCGCCGAACCGTCCCGCCCTTCGCGTCGGGACCGCGGCCGAAGGCGCGACGATCAAGGAGGGCAGCTTCGTCGTCGTCGACGACGCGCTGATGCAGATCATCGACGGCGCGCCGCGCAAGATCGAGGTGCGCGGCGGCAAGGGAGGCGAAGGCATTCCCGCAAAGCACGCCCGCATCATTCGCACCCTCATTCCGATCCGGGACGCCATCCGCGAGGTCCTGCGCGCCCAGGAGGCCAATGAGCCCTGGGGGCCGGCCCAGACGCGTCTGCGCATCGCCTACAACAGCTTCCTGCGCAATTTCGGTGCGATCAATCTCACCACCATCAGCGAGACGACGGATCCGAAGACCGGCGAGGCGCGCGAGACGCAGCGACGCCCCAATCTCCAGCCCTTCCTCGACGACCCCGACGTCTGGCTCGTCGCCTCCATCGAGGACTATGACGTCGAGACCGGAATCGCGAAGAAGGGGCCGATCTTTTCCGAGCGCGTTCTGCACCCGCCGGCGACGCCGACGATCGAGAGCGCGGCCGACGCCCTCGCCGTCACGCTGCACGAGCTCGGCCATGTCGATCTCGACCGCGCCGCCGAGTTGCTCGGCCGCTCGCGCGACGAAACCCTCGCCGAGCTCGGCGATCGCGTCTTCCTCGACCCGCAGACCACGATAGAGGGTTTCGAGAGCTGGCAGACCGCCGACGCCTATCTGTCCGGCCCGGTGCGCACCAAGCTCGCCGCCGCCATCGCCGCCGCCGCGGGAGACGCGCGCTATCGGCGCAATGTCGAGGCGCTCGGCCCGGTCCAGCCCGAGGATCTGAAACCGTCGGATATTTCTGCGCGGCTCGGCGCGCCCTGGATCCCGATCGACATCGTCATCGGCTTCGTCGCCGACGTCATCGGCGTGAAGGCGTCGATCCGCCACACCGTCGAGATCGCCTCCTGGACCGTCGAGCTCTCCGCCTTCTCCGGCCGCGCCGAGGCGACCTCCGAATGGGGCACGGCGCGCCGCAACGCCGGCCTGCTGCTCGGCGACGCGCTCAATTCGTCGATCCCGCAAATCTATGACGTCTGGAAAGAGGACGGCCGAGAGCGGCGCGAGCTGAACGCCGCCGAGACCGAGGCGGCCAAGGAGAAGCTCGCCAAGATCAAGACCGCCTTCGAGCGCTGGGTCTGGACGAATGTCGAGCGGGCCGAGCGGCTCACCCGCATCTACAACGACCAGTTCAACAATCTGGTCCCACGGCATTTCGACGGAGGCCATCTCCAACTTCCCGGCGCGAGCAGCGTCATCAAATTCTACGACCACCAGAAGCGCGCCATTTGGCGCATTATCAGCGCCGGCAAGACCTACATCGCCCATTCGGTCGGCGCCGGAAAGACCTTCACCATCGCCGCCGCCATCATGGAGCAGAAGCGGCTCGGCCTCGTCGCCAAGGCGATGCTGGTGGTTCCCGGCCATTGCTTGGCGCAGACCAGCCGCGAATTCCTCCTGCTCTATCCGAACGCGCGCATTCTGGTCGCCGACGAGACGAATTTCTCCAAGGACAAGCGCCAGCGCTTCCTCGCCCGCGCCGCCACGGCGCAGTGGGATTGCATCATCATCACCCACAGCGCCTTCAAATTCGTGCCGGCGCCCGCCGCCTTCGAGCAGTCGCTCATTCAGAACCACCTCGCCAGCTATTCCGAATTGCTCGAGAAGATCGACGGCGACGACCGCATCTCGCGCAAGCGCATCGAGCGCATGAAGGAAGGGCTGGAAGCCAAGCTCGAATCCTTGCAGAGCCGCAAGGACGATCTCCTGACCATCGGCGAGATGGGCGTCGACCAGCTGATCGTCGACGAGGCGCAGGAGTTTCGCAAGCTCTCCTTCGCCACCAATATGACGAGCCTGAAGGGCGTCGATCCCGACGGATCGCAGCGCGCCTGGGACCTCTTCGTCAAATCCCGCTTCGTCGACGAGAAGAATCCCGGCCGCGCCCTGCTGCTCGCCTCCGGCACGCCGATCACCAACACGCTCGGCGAAATGTTCACGCTGCAGCGCTTCATGCAGCCGGAAGCGCTCGAGGAACGAGGCATTCACGAATTCGACGCCTGGGCGGCGACCTTCGGCGAGACGCGCACAGAGCTCGAGCTGCAGCCGTCCGGTCTCTACAAGCCGGTCACGCGCTTCTCGGAATTCGTCAATGTCGCCGACCTCATGGCCATGTATCGCTCGGTCGCCGATGTCGTGCTCAAATCGGACCTACGCCATTATCTCCGCCTGCCGGCCATCAAAGGCGGCAAGCGCCAGATCGTCACGGCCGAGCCGAGCGCCGCCTTCAAGGCCTATCAGAAAATCCTCGCCGAGCGCATCGCCGTCATCGAGAAGCGCAAGACCAAGCCCGAGAAGGGCGACGACATTCTCCTCTCCGTCATCACCGACGGCCGCCACGCCGCCATCGATCTGCGCTTCGTCGTCCCCGGCCATGCCAATGAAAACGGCAACAAGCTCAACACGCTGATCGACAACGTCTATTCGATCTGGCGCGAGACGTCTGACCGCCGCTACACGAGGACCGACGGCGTCCCCTACCTCCTGCCGGGCGCCGCGCAGATGATCTTCTCCGATCTCGGCACGCTCAATGTCGAGGCGACGCGCGGCTTCTCGGCCTACCGCTGGATCAAATCCCGCCTCGTCGCGCTCGGCGTTCCGGCCGAGCAGATCGCCTTCATGCAGGATTTCAAGAAGTCGAGCGCCAAGCAGCGTCTCTTCCAGGACATCAACGCGGGCAAGATCCGCGTCATGATCGGATCGTCCGACACGATGGGCACCGGCGTCAACGCCCAGCGCCGCCTCATCGCCCTCCACCACCTCGACGTTCCCTGGCTCCCCTCCCACATCGAGCAGCGCGAAGGCCGCATCGAGCGGCAGGGCAATGAGAATGACGAAATCGGGCTCTACGCCTACGCCACCAAGGGCAGCGTCGACGCCACGGGCTGGCAATTGCTCGAACGGAAGGCGCGTTTCATCGAAATGGCCATGTCCGGCGACCGCAGCATCCGCCGGCTGGAGGACGCCGGCTCGCAGGTCAATCAATTCGCCATGGCGAAGGCCATTGCATCGGGCGACCCGAGGCTCATGCAGAAGGCCGGGCTCGAAGCCGAGATCGCTCGACTGGAACGTCTGCGGGACGCGCATTTCGACGATCAATACGCAGTCCGCCGCACGATCTCCTCGACCGAGGCCTCGCTCCGTCACGCCGAAAAGCGGATCGGCGAGATCGAGCAGGACATCGCCAAGCGCATCCCGACCCGCGGCGACGCCTTCCGAATGGAGGTGGACGGCCGCCAGTTCGTCGAACGCAAGGACGCGGGCGCCGCCCTGCTCAAAAGCATCCGCGCCAAGGAGTTCGAAGGCAAGGGCGGCGACTGGCGCGTGGCCAACGTCGGCGGCTTCGATTTGTCCGTAACCGCCAAACCTGTGGCGCGCCAGAAGCTCGCGGATGTCGAGTTGACGATGCAGCGCGCCGGCCAACATCTCGACATCGAATATTCGCATGATCTGACCGCGCTCGGCGTCATCTCCCGCCTCGAATATGCGCTGAGCCGCTTCGAAGTGGAGTTGGCCGAGCACAAGCGCACCATGCACGACGCCGCCGAACGCCTCCCGGCCTATCGCCGGCGCCTCGATGAAGCTTTCGCCTACGAAGACGAGCTCGACGCGAAACGCGACGAGATGGCGGCCCTCGACGCTTCGCTCGCGGCGAATGATGACGGAAACGCCGAAGCCAGCTCCGCGGCCTGACGCTCCCCGGCGGCTCGCGCAGGGCGCCCAGACCTCGCGACGATCACGATCGAGATGGAGCGACGCGCTCACCGTCGCGGCTTCACGGCCGCTCGCGGGCTCGGGCGGCGATGGTCCTGGTCCGAGCATCTCGGCGCCGGCGATCCGAAGGAGCCCGCATCCCCGCTCGCCGCGCCCGCCCCATTCCAATCAGGAGACCTTCGATGCTCCCGACCGCAATCATTCGATCTCTCAGAACACCGCAACTGACGGCCGCCGACTTCACGCCGACCAAGTTCCATTCGGCCGACGACAAGGCCTGGTTCACGAACGCGCTGCTGAAATTCCTCGCCGACGACTGTCCGAGGAGCGGCTTCACCGATCGACTCTATGTGCGCCTCTCCAACAGCTTCGGGCATATTGCCCATTATGACCGATCGGGCTTCTTCGAACACTTCTTTCCCGATCCCGAAAGAAGGATCGCATTCCTGGAAGAGACCCTGCAATGGCCCTCTTATGGCGCCGCGGATTACACATTTTGCGACGTCGAAATCCTCGTTCAATCTCGGGTATCGGCAGCGAATCTACTTTCGGTCGAAAGAGCGAGGCGCGATAGCGAGGTCACTCGTCGAGAGCGCGAGCTACTCGAGCGTCTGAAAGCCAAATACGAACCAATTTCCCGACCGGATTCGCCACCCGACCCGGCGCCGGCGACAGCGCCGATGCTCCGCCAAGGCTCGCTGTTCGATTTCTCCGCGTGATTTTCCGGTCGGATGAAAGGCCCCGGGCTCGCTCATAATGAAGTGAAGTCCTCGAAATATCTACAGAAGGTGGAAAGCTATCACGAGCGATCCGGGACGCAAGGGTCGAGACGTGCGCGCCTGCTCGTGTCGAGCATGCGCGCCCTTGCGTCCCGAACCGTCTCGTGAAGCTCGAATTCTCGATTTCGAAAGGAAATCAAAATCGAAAAGGAGACAAAACATGCGCGCCTTCCAGAACAACGTGGACCAATTGAATGCGACCGTTCGGCTCGCGCCTTCGAAGAGTGAAACACTGCGCCTGATCGAGACATTCGACATCGAACCGCTCGATCTCGACGAAATCGAAGACCAATCGAAGCGCTTTGTCGGATTCTTCGCCATGACATTCGCCGAAACGATGCCCGAACAAGAGTTCCATCAATTCCTCGAAGACATCGCGAATGCTATCTCGAAAGCCGCGATGAAGGCGGCTGAACGAAGCCATCGCGAAATGACCGCAGTCCCGAGCGACGATCCCGCGGTCTCGTTTCAGCGCGCCGTGGCCGCCGTCCTCGCCGGAGGTCTTCGAGTCGCAGCTGAAGCCGCCTCCGCCACATCACAAGTCTGGCGGCGCTGAATTTCTCGCGCCCGCTGGACCCGAAGTCCAGCGCAGATGGCGTAGGCGCCTTGCTCACCGCTACCGACGCTTCTGGCGCTCGCTCATCCCCGTTCGCGCCGAGCGCAGGAATAAGAAACAGGAAATCGAGAAGGCGATTTGCCCCATGCGCGGCCATCGCCGCAAGAGTTCGTCGCTCTGCTCCCGCGCGTGCCGCGCGCTCTTGCCCCGCCGTCCGCGATCGGGGCGTTCGATCCTCGTCTTCGAAAAGAAGACCGGCAATCCGAATTGAAAGAGGAGATCATCATCATGGCACAGCCTCACGTCGATGCTGGCTCTAAAGAGCCCAATTCCAACAAGCTCGGCCGCGTCGCTCCCAGCGAGCCTGCCGATCGCCAAATCGTCGCCGAAGTCGAGGCGGACGGCGGCGACAATCTCGGCACGGCGGCGGAGCACGCCCGCGTCCGTATGGAATTGCGTCACGTCGATCCACGCTCTCTCAAGCCCAATCCCAACAATCCGCGCCGCATCGCTCCCAGCGAGCATGCCGATCGGCAGATGATCGCCAATATCAAGGCGACCGGCATCACACAGCCGCCCGTGGTGCGGCCCGACGGCGACGATCTCGTCATCGTCGCCGGCCACGGGCGCGTGCGCGCCGCCATCGGGGCCGGCTTGAACGAGATTCTCGTCCTCGTCCGCGGCCCCGACGACGGCGCAGACAATCTCCGCGCGCTCTCCGAGAACGTCGTCCGCGTTCAGATGGGGCCGGTCGACCAGTGGCGCACCATCGAAGCGCTCACTTCCGCCAATTGGACGGAAGAGGCGATCGGCGACGCTCTCGCTTCGCCCGTGCGGACAATCAAGAAGTTGCGCCTGCTCGCCAACGTCCATCCGGCGATTCTCGACCAAATCGCCAAGGGCGACATGCCGGAGGAAAAGCTTTTGCGCACCATCGCCGCCGCTGGCGCCGACGAGCAGGCGTCCGTCTGGAAGAAGCACAAGCCCAAGAAGGGCCAGGATACCGTCACTTGGTGGGAGGTCGCTCGCGCGCTCGACAAACGGCGCATCTACGCCAAGAATGCGAAGTTCGGCCCGGACGAAGAGCAGGCTTTCGGCATCGTCTGGGAGGACGATCTGTTCGAGCAGGGCGATCAGGACAGTCGCTACACCACCCAAGTCGAGGCGTTCTTCGCCGCGCAAGCCGCATGGATCGAAGCCAATCTGCCGAAGAATGGCGTTCTCCTACAGATTGACGAATACGGCCAGGGCAAGCTGCCGCCGAAGGCCGAGCGGGTTTGGGGACAGCCGAGAAAGAGCGACACGATCGGCCGTTACGTCGACACACACGACGGATCGGTGAAGGAAATCACCTATCGCCTGCCGAAAGAGGAGCCGAAGAAGGGCAAGAATGCGGCCTCCGGCGGGACGTCCGAGACGCTCTCGGAGCCCGCTCGCACCCGTCCCGAGATCACGCAAAAAGGCCTCGCGATCATCGGCGATTTCCGCACCGACGCCCTCGTCAGAGCGCTCGCGGAAAACGAGATCGACGACTTCACTCTTCTCAGTCTGCTCGTCGTCGCCTTCGCCGCGGACAATGTCGATGTGAAAGCCAGCGGCTACTCCTCGCCTCTGCGTCGAGGCCTCGCGCATCGGCTCGCCAATGAGGGACGCATCACCCAGGACGCCGCCCTCGTTCGGAAGGCAGCGCGCGACATGCTGGCCCATGTTCTCAACTGCCGCCCCGGCTATCATTCGAGCGGCGCCGCCGCCCGCCTCGTCGGGGACGCGATCGGCGCGGATGCGCATCTACCCAATATGGCGACGGACGATTTTCTGTCGTCGCTTTCGAAGGCTGCGCTCGAAAAGGCCGCCGCGCAGCACTCCGTGCTGCCGCGTCCGCGCGCCAAGGAGACGCGCGCCGCCCTCATCGAGCACGTCTCCGGCGGAACATTCGTGCTTCCGGCCGCGCGTTTCGCCCTCTCCGAAGAGGAGCTCGCGAGCGAGCTCGCCCGGCGGACCGAACGCGCCGAGGAGGACGAAGGGAATGTAGACGGCCCGGATCCAGAGATCGGCGCCTCCGACGAGGACTCCGATCCCGAAGAGGATCACCAAGCGGAGGAATTGGCCTGAGCGCAGCGACGGCGCGGCCGGCTTCGAGCCGGCCGTGTTCACTCGGGCGCCAGCGCTCGAACCTCCCTCCGCGCGCCCGCCTATGGCTCCGTCGCCACGGCCGCGCACGGAGTCGGCGGCGAAGACAGGAGTTCCGACCATGTATTCCTTTCAATTCCAGGACGGAAGCTGGCGCATCGCGTCATTCACCAACAGCCGATCGCCTCGTCCGCAGCCGAGAACCGAGGCCTACGATCTCTTCGAGGCCCCGTACCGCAGCCGCCGCGACGCAGATGCTGCGATCGTGAAAATTCGCGCGCTCGTTGCCGACGACTCTCGTCGCATACACGAGGAGGCCCGATGAAATCGCAATTCATCACCGAACACGATCTCGCCACGCTCGCCAATATTTGCCGCGTCGCGGCGGAGCGTTTCAAGGATCATGAAGCGGAATTCCGCACGCTGGCGGCCGCTCCCCCGGCGCCGGAGACAAAATCGCTGCTCCCGACGGGAGACGCGGCATTGCGGCTCGCCGACCAATTCGCGCTTCAAGCCAGAGAAGCAGCCGCCTTCGCGAGTCTGTTCGACCGTAGCGAACCGTTCACAATTCGGCATTCCGGCGCCGAGGCCGAGGACTAACCGAAATCGAAGGAAGCCCCACGATGGATGCGATACTGCAAATTGCGTCGCGATGGCGCGCTCCACTTCTGAAACGCGTTCCCAAAACCGAGAGACCGATGAATGCGCAAGATTGCATTCGCGTCTATAAAGAGTCCCCGCATATCGTCGCCGTGCAATTTCGCTTCACCGACAGTTTCGGACACGCGAGTCTCACCTTCGACGAGACACGCAACCTCGTTCGCATTCTCACGGAAGCGACCGAGATCACGGCGCAAAGCCCCGCGCGTTCATAGCCTTTCAACCTATGGAGAGCCCGAATGCCGACCTACCGCATCCTTCTCGTCGAAGAGCAGGTCGAAAGCGACTGCGCAGAATTCCGCGTCACCGCTTCCACGGCCCGAGACGGCGCAAATATCCTCGTCGACGCCCACGCTCGCGCGCGGGAGAAATCGTCCAACTGGGTCTCTCTGCCCGACGGGCAGAGCGCCCGCATCGAACCCGACAATCTCGTTCGGACGCATGTCTATTGCGTCTTGCTCGACGATGACGGCAACGAAATCGAGGAGATCGATCTCGATATACCAGTCTCTCCCGCGCATCCGCCTTCCTAGATGCCGTAATGGGCCGGGCCTCGCGAGCATAGCCAGATGGGTGGCTGTCCCTCAGAATGATGGTGTTGAAACGGAGTCCGAGCGATCGGCTCCAAGCATCAAGTGAGGAACAGCCATGGAATATTATGCAGGAATCGACGTGTCGTTGAAAGACAGCAGCGTCTGTGTCGTGGACGGGGCGGGCCAGCTGATGCGTGAGGTCAAGGTCGCGAGTGAACCCGAGGCGCTCGTTCGGTTTTTTGACGAGCTTGGATTGCCGGTGAGCCGCATTGGGCTTGAGGCTGGCCCGTTATCGCTTTGGTTGCATGCGGGGCTTCTCGGGGCCGGACTCGATGCCGTGTTGCTGGAAACGCGACACGTGAAGGCGGCGCTCTCCGCCATGACGGTGAAGACCGACCGGAAGGACGCGCGGGGGATAGCCCAGTTGCTGCGAATGGGATGGTATCGACCGGTTCACGCCAAATCGGCGCCTTGCAAGGACACCCGTGCGCTTCTCGTTGGGCGCAAGCTCTTGCAAGGCAAGCTTCTCGATGTCGAACTGAGCATCCGAGGGATTCTGCGCGGGTATGGTTTGAAGGTCGGCGAAGTCAGTCGGGGGCGGTTCGAAGCCCGCATTCGGGAGCTGATAACCGGACACGCGATCTTGGAGACGGTGATCGGAGCGATGATGACCGCGCGGACGGCCTTGTGGAACGAGTTTACCAGGCTGCACCGCGAGATGCTGAAGATTGCGCGTGCCGACAGGATATGCCGCAGATTGATGAGCGCCCCGGGCGTCGGAGCGTTGGTCGCGCTGACGTATCGCTCGGCGGTGGACGATCCTTCTCGGTTCGGAAAGTCCGGCACGATCGGCGCGTATTTCGGGCTGACCCCGAAAAAATATCAGTCGGGCGAGACCGACCATGATGGTGGCGTCAGCAAGGTCGGCGACGCCATGGTCCGAACCGCGCTCTTTGAAGCGGCTCACACGATGCTGACGCGCGCAGTTAGCTTTTCGAGCTTGAAACGCTGGGCGCTCGACGTCGCAAAGCGGCGCGGCATGAAGCGCGCCAAGGTCGCTCTTGCGCGTAAGCTGGGCGTCGTCCTGCATCGCATGTGGGTGGACGCGACCGAGTTCCGTTGGAGCAATGCGGTTCCGGCCGCATAGGGGATAGGTAGAGTTTGGAGCGGGTCGAAACCGACCCCTTCTTCCGAGGTCCCGTCGCCGGGACGAAGGCCTGGCAAGGTCGTGCGTAATGCTGTGAATGCTACGGCACATCACGCGTCTTAGATTGACCTGCCGGCTTTGGATCTGATGGCATGGTGTGGCGGCCCTCGTGCCGACCACGGACAGAAGCATGATCCTGGCGACGAGATTTGTTCAGAGGGGACTTGACGGGGAACGGCCCATTACAGAAGAAGCATTACAGTTGCTTTGTGAGATGGGCTCGCCTTGCTTCGGCTTGGTGCGCTCGTCGCCATAACGACCATGCGATGACGAACTCGGGACGAATGCGTTTTCGTGCGAGGCGCGTGGCGATGCGTCGGATTTCCTGCATCGACCAGCGGATCAATTCGCCGTCGATCGAGGCCGCGCAGCTTTTGTCGTCATCGTGCGCCGGATCTTTTTGGGGGACGGCGTCGCCGGTCCATTGGCGTGAACACGTATCGTCGCCATCATGGCGAAGGCCAGCATGACGAGCGAGACATGACGTCGCCATCCGTGCCATGAACGCGTTTCGTTGTGATCGAGACCCAGCTCGTTCTTGGCGGTTTCGAAACTATCCTCGATCGCCCAACGATGGCCTTCGATTTTCGCCAGCGCTTCGATCGTCGTTCCGCTCGGAGCCCATGTCGTGAAGAAGGCGAGATCGCCGTCGACGATCTTGCGGCGGATCAGCAGTCCGCGTGTCCAGACCTGGCCGCCCTGCGCCTCATTGTAATCGCCGCCGGCGAGATCGGCGAGCTCGACATAGGCCCAATCATGCAGCCGCTCGCCTTTCGTTCCAGAGCCGGCCGAAAGACGTTTCCAAGCGGACAGCGGCAAGCGGTCGGCGATCTCTTTCGCCGTGCTCGCGACGGCGCTCGGCTTGCCCCAGGAGTAGAACGTGTCGTTGGACTTCGCGCCCAGCACATAGCCTTTGCCGGCGCGCCGCAGCGCCATCTCGATGTCGCCGACGCCATAGACCGTGTCGGCGGCGACGAAGGAGAAAGGGACATTCGCCGCAATGGCGCGCTCGATCATGGCGAGCGCCAACGCCGGCTTGGTGGCGAAGCCGCCATTGGCGCGATCGATCAGTTCCTGCGGGACATGCGCTTTCGCCATGCGCGCTTTGTCGTCCGTCCAGCTCTTGGGCAGATAGAGTTCGCGGTCGATGAAGGCATGGCCGTGACCCGACACATAGCAAGCGAAAACGCCGATCTGGCAGTTCGTGATCTTTCCCGCCGAGCCCGTGTATTGCCGTGAGACGCCGCAGGACGCCTTGCCTTGCTTCAGAAAGCCCGTCTCGTCGACGACAAAGACCGCATCGTCGTCGGCCAACGTCTCCAGCGCATAGTCGCGCACAATGTCACGCAGCGCATCCGCGTCCCAACGTCTGCGGCCCAGAATGGCCTGTTGTCGCCATGGCCCCGGATCGCCGGCGGCTTCCGCCCGCATCCAGCCTGTCTTGCGCCGCTCTTCTCCGAGTAGGCCGTCGAGGAAAGCTTCTGCCGATCGCGCCACGCGGTCTTGCGTGAACAGCGGATGCATCCGACGTTTCACATCACGCAACGACGACGCCCACAACTCCAGCGTCGTCTCGATCGAAGCTCCCGCCATCCCATGATCCCCGAACCGAATCATGGTGGCCTAGTGAGTCAGAAACCGCCTAATTACGCAACTGTAATGCTTCTGTAATGGGCCGTTCCCCGTCAAGTCCCCTCTGAACAAATCTCGTCGCCAGGATCATGCTTCTGTCCGTGGTCGGCACGAGGGCCGCCACACCATGCCATCAGATCCAAAGCCGGCAGGTCAATCTAAGACGCGTGATGTGCCGTAGCATTCACAGCATTACGCACGACCTTGCCAGGCCTTCGTCCCGGCGACGGGACCTCGGAAGAAGGGGTCGGTTTCGACCCGCTCCAAACTCTACCTATCCCCTATGCGGCCGGAACCGCATTGCTCCAACGGAACTCGGTCGCGTCCACCCACATGCGATGCAGGACGACGCCCAGCTTACGCGCAAGAGCGACCTTGGCGCGCTTCATGCCGCGCCGCTTTGCGACGTCGAGCGCCCAGCGTTTCAAGCTCGAAAAGCTAACTGCGCGCGTCAGCATCGTGTGAGCCGCTTCAAAGAGCGCGGTTCGGACCATGGCGTCGCCGACCTTGCTGACGCCACCATCATGGTCGGTCTCGCCCGACTGATATTTTTTCGGGGTCAGCCCGAAATACGCGCCGATCGTGCCGGACTTTCCGAACCGAGAAGGATCGTCCACCGCCGAGCGATACGTCAGCGCGACCAACGCTCCGACGCCCGGGGCGCTCATCAATCTGCGGCATATCCTGTCGGCACGCGCAATCTTCAGCATCTCGCGGTGCAGCCTGGTAAACTCGTTCCACAAGGCCGTCCGCGCGGTCATCATCGCTCCGATCACCGTCTCCAAGATCGCGTGTCCGGTTATCAGCTCCCGAATGCGGGCTTCGAACCGCCCCCGACTGACTTCGCCGACCTTCAAACCATACCCGCGCAGAATCCCTCGGATGCTCAGTTCGACATCGAGAAGCTTGCCTTGCAAGAGCTTGCGCCCAACGAGAAGCGCACGGGTGTCCTTGCAAGGCGCCGATTTGGCGTGAACCGGTCGATACCATCCCATTCGCAGCAACTGGGCTATCCCCCGCGCGTCCTTCCGGTCGGTCTTCACCGTCATGGCGGAGAGCGCCGCCTTCACGTGTCGCGTTTCCAGCAACACGGCATCGAGTCCGGCCCCGAGAAGCCCCGCATGCAACCAAAGCGATAACGGGCCAGCCTCAAGCCCAATGCGGCTCACCGGCAATCCAAGCTCGTCAAAAAACCGAACGAGCGCCTCGGGTTCACTCGCGACCTTGACCTCACGCATCAGCTGGCCCGCCCCGTCCACGACACAGACGCTGCTGTCTTTCAACGACACGTCGATTCCTGCATAATATTCCATGGCTGTTCCTCACTTGATGCTTGGAGCCGATCGCTCGGACTCCGTTTCAACACCATCATTCTGAGGGACAGCCACCCATCTGGCTATGCTCGCGAGGCCCGGCCCATTACGGCATCTAGGCGACACTAGAGCAGAATCGCCCATGTTGTGGCGTTGTCACGCCCGTCGTCAAATGCCCCGACGCCCTCTTCAGGGCCGCCGGATTGCGTCCGCGAGCCGACGTGGTGGTCGGTCTCGTTCTCGCAGCCGCGATGTGGACGTCGCGCCCTCGTCCCTTCCGCAGGCCGACCCCAGGAGGACCGAAGATGGCCAGAACGCACGTCGACATCACCACGGAGATCTTCGGCAGCGCCACCAGCATCGCGCATCTGGCGCAATTCGCATTCGACCGCGAAGACAGCCGAGAGATGACCGTCGAATACGCCATGAGTCTGATCCAAAGAGATTGGCCCTTCGAAATCGATCACGCGAAAACAGAAATCGAATGCGGCATCGGTATTCGAGTCGCTTTCAAAGACGGCTCCATTCTTCATGTCAGCGCTTGGGCGGACTGACACGGAACCTTCCCACCGGATGCCCTCACTAGGAAGTTGCGACATGATGCGGCAATATTATGCCCAACGCCGTCAAGGCGGCGACAATCCCAAAGGCGTCGGCGTCATCGCCGTCGGCTCCATCTACTATCTGCAGAACGACGGCTATTGGCGTGATCGATTTCGCGGGACGCCTGTGGGCCGCAATCCTTGGATCGTTCTCGCGTTTTTGAATGGCGTCGTCGCCGCTTCCCGTCGCAACGCCGCCGCAGGAAAATGGGAGGACGTCTATGTGAGCGGACGCTCCGATCTCGCCCTCGTGCGTTCCCTTCGGGATGGGCGCATCCGCAAGATCGCCGTCCGCACATTGATCCTCCACGACGATCTCGGCATGTGCAAAGAAGCGACGGCATATCCGACTCTTCCACGGCTCTCCGGTCGCAAATTGCCGCTCCCACCCGTCGCGGTGTAAACGAGGCGGTGGTAGAGCGCACTCACTCTCGACGCGGATGTGAAGCAGAGGGAGCCGAAGTGTGTCGGCAATGCCTCCCCTCGCAACTTTCGCCGATTTCGAGCGCCAGATAATCTCCGAGATCATTCCTCGTTCCGAAAAGGCGGGTGTGGAGCATCCGCTCTCGTCGCGACAGATTCACGCCGACAACATGGAAATCCGAAATCTCGCTTCGCTCGCTCGCGGTTCTTTCGAATAGACGCACCAAGTCATCGCTGACGCCCGGGGCAGGATGAATGAAGGACGCATCGACCATGCGCCCTCGGATCGCTGTCGGACCGTCCAGCACCAACACGACAATGCTGGTGACGGCCGCGCCCAGCGCGCCAGCCCCGACTGCTATCGACAGAGCGCCTGCGAGGAAGGCCGCGACGGATTTCGAAATCCAGCTTCCACAGGAATAAATATCTGACGACGATTCCTTATTCATGAAGGCCTCCGAAGCTGCACGCGGCGACACCACTATCGACCGCATCGCAACCCTCAGCTCGCTGTGCGCGGATATAAATGGAGGATCGAATGCCTGAGTCGCACCCGATCCTCATTCACAGTTCGATGTTGGCGCTCGCCGCTATTTGCACACCACGCGCCCAGGAGTGTACACGCATCGATCAATCGGACCTTTGAAGACAAAAGTTTCGTGCGTTCCATCCTTATATCGGCACACGAGTTTTAGCGGTTGATGCGCCTTTTTGAGATTGTGCCATCCTTGCTCCTTCAGAGAGCCGTCAGCCGTCAGCGATTCTGTGTCCGGCGTGAGTGTCCCCGGCGGGTCCGCTAATCCCGAAATGATCGTGATCCCCGATAGGTTATTCTTGCAAGGTTCGACGGCGAAGGCCGCCGAAGGAACCATCAGCATCAGTATGGTGAGCGCCTTAGTGCGATACGACATAAAATTTATCTCCCGCTTCATATTGATTGTTCCCTGTCCAATATATCGTCCGGTAATGGGCCGGCTGATTCAACCATTGGTCCATTACCTGTATGCCCTGATCGTTCTGACCGAGGTAAATCGCCGTGTGGCTCTGGCCCGGCGTGTTCGTGTATGTCCCGTCATCGCCAAAAGTCGCGATCACAGTTCCCGTTGCAATGTCGCTAGCGCCCTGAACGCGTTCGCCCGGAACCCAGGTCGACGTCAGGCCGACGTCGGATGTCGCCTGCGCCAGCGCGACGCATTGGCCACTTCCGACGCTCTGGCCGTTGTATTGACTGTAGTCGGTCGCGATCGTGCCGGCGCCAATTCCGCCGTCGCCATTGTAGCCGCCGCCTCCATTTCCCCCTCCTCCTCCTCCGTTCCCGCCACCCGTATCCGTTCCGCCCGTCGGATAGCTGAAATTAGGCGCGCCTTTCTCGCGATACGTCGGAATCTCCGTGGCCGGCAGTCCGCGTTCGACGACAGGGGTCGGGTCGGCTATCCCCGGGGTCGGCGCCCACAAAGCCGACCCCGCGCCCGCGGCCAGAGCCACCGCAATCAGTCGACATGAAACGACGAGTTGCCCTCGTCCGCCCCCATACCCTTCGCCTGCGGCGTCTGGAGGGGACATATTCATTTTGCGCAACATGAGACCTCCCTTTTTCAGAAGGCCCTCAACATTGCTCCCTTCGGCGCGAATGTGAAATTCTTGTCAACCACGAAATCATCGTCGCGGATCTTCCTGCCATGTCGTCGCCGCGCCTTTGGCAAATCCCTCATCTCTCCGGGCCTCCGGCGGCGGAGACCGGCGCTCATGCAGGCGCGCGCAGCGTCACGGTCGTTTCCGCCGCTGTGCGATGCGAGCGAGAAACCTCGAAGAAATAAGAATGAAGAATCGAAATCGAGCAAGAAGCCGCAAAGCCCGATTGCACGCCGGGCGTTCTACAGCCGTAGTCGATTCCTTCGGCTCCAGTCGCCGCAGAATTTTCCCCTGTCCGCGCCGCCCGCCCTACGGCGGGCTCCCGAGCGCGGACTTCCTCGCGCATCAAAATTCAGCGGCCCCAGGAGCTCAGCGCTGCGCTCGACCTCCGGCCTTCCGGCCGGAGGCTCCAGATCGCCTTTCCGGCTGTTCATGAACGCCGTGCAACGGGCTGCGGCCCCGCTCGGAGAAAAGATATGAAAAACATAGCAGAGTTTCAGCTGATTGGGCGCGTCGGCGCGGTCAAGAAGGTCGGCTCCACCACGCACGTCACCGTCGCGTCTAACTACTCCTACAAGGACGAGGGCGGTGAGTGGCGGGACGACCCGCATTGGAACGAGGTCGTCGTTTTCTCGACCGCCACGGCGCGGTACATCGAAAAATATATCGGCAAGGGCGATCTCGTTCACGCGCGCGGCCGCGTCCGCCAGAACAGCTACGAGCGCGACGATGGCGAGCGTGTCTTCACCGTCGATCTCATCTGCAATGATTTCTCGCGCCTCGCGCAGGCCGCCGACAATCGTGATGGAGAGTATCGCGACGCTGAGGGGCGAAATGAATCCATCGGGCGCGGGCAAAGGAGCGCGTCGTCCGCCACGGATGACGCCATTCCCTATTGATCGATTGGCCGCAGGGGAGGCTCTCGACGCCTCCCCTCGTCCCTATTTCGGTGCGCCCTTGATCGTGAGCGCTTCAACGATTCGACGATCTCGCTGCGACTTCGTCGATGCACATCGCGAGCCCTTCCGTGTGCAAGTCGAATGGCGCCCAGGTCTCGCCGCGCTTCGCGATCTCGATCGCGCGCGACGCGCCCGCTGCGCGCTGACACGCCACATGGGCGTCGACCAGCAATCGCGCGGCGTAGAAGGTCCGCGCCGACGCCCGCTCGCTGAGCGGCGTCAGCCAATAGCCGCCTTCCGACTGCGCCTCGACCACCAGGCGTTGCGCCTTCACCGCCGCCAATGACGCGTCATGCGCCTCACGGCACAGCGACACCGCGCGTTCGACAATCGGCTGCAGCAGCCGGTCGAGCTCCGCCCATCCCTTCGAGCCCGACAGGCGAGCCCTCTTCTGCGCAATGTAATCCGCCATGTCCTGGTCGGCCGCATCGCGAATGCCATCGATGTCGTCGTCGAATCGGAACGACTCGATCACCAATGAGACTTCTCGCGAATCCGGCGCGATCTCACGAACCACATCCATCGACGGCTTCGCCCTCCGCTCGATCGGAAAGCGCACGACATTCGTCAGGCCGGGCGTCAACTCGATATGCATCGGAAATCTCCTGTCTCGGACCGCTTCATCGAACCTGTGCGCCTTCGGAATGCGACGTAGCGCATTGAACGCGCGCAATAAACTACGCCGCCGCCTTTGTCGTCTTCGCCTTCCCCTTCGCGCCGACGCTCGTCGTCGGCGCGCTCGGATCGAAGCGGAAATAGCGGCCGCCGATCGCCCCTTCGAAAGCGGCGCCGTCACTCGACCGCCGCAACTGGAATTCCATGATCGTGCCCGGAACCGCCACGATCATCGTGCGCGCCTTCGATTCCACGACCTCGACCTCCAGTGGTTCGCGCGGGCGATCGATATCCGTCAATGTAATGCGGGCGTTCATCGGCACGTCTCTCCAAATGCTTATTATTGCTTCGACAATGGCCTCTGCTCAAAGGATGTCTGCGGCTCGTTCGCCGTCAACAGCTCAAGGCCGTCATTTCTTCGGGGCTCAGTCCGGTCGCGCCGCCGTCGATTTCGACCAGTCGGGTCCCGTCGACCAACACCAGCTTCGACCGCGCCGCGCGCGTCGCCCGCAACATCCATTCCTTCTGCCGCGCGCTCAAGCCTTTGGCGTCATTCACGACCAGCACGTCCGTCGACGCCAGGCGATCCTGCTTTTTCTGCCATCGCCCGAGAAGCCCGTGAACGCCGACGCTCTTGATGCCCGACTTTTTCTCGAACGCCTTCGCCGTCTCATATGTCAAGCCCACTCCGCGAAGCCGAAGGCCCGCGCTCTCCCATTGCGAGATCGCCTCCTTCAGCGTCCGGCTCGTCTCCGCCGCGTCGAGGCCGCCGGAAGCCACAGCAATGGCGCCGCTTTGGCTGGGTGCGCATTGCACTGTCGCGACCAGGCCCCGCGTGCTGAAACTCTCGCCGTCGGCGAGTCGGACCAGCTCGACCGAACATTCCACGCGCGCCCGCGCCGTCTCGAATTGCTCTTTTCCTGCAGTATTTTTGCTCACGAACGCGATCAATTCGCCGTACGTGAATGTCGCGCCCGCGCGTGTCAACGCACGCAGCGCCAGCTCGGGCTCACCGAGCAGGCGCTCGCCGTTGCGCCACGAGATTTCCATATTTTCCGCGCGCCGCTCGATCTGCTCATCCTCGAAAAATGGTTCCAACGCGCGCCCGCGAACAGCATCGGCTCCGGCGCGGATCAATTGACCGCAGCCTGCGGCGAGCAGATATTTGTTCGACAGAAGGGTCCAGCGCTCGCGCCACTTCGACAAGAGCTTGGCGTCTTTCCAATCCGTCCGCTTCTTTCCGAAGCCCTCCTCGACGATCTCCCGCATCGAGAAGAGCCCCTGCACGTAGGAGCGTTCGACGCCGTCCGCCCCTTCGGCGCGATGAATGTTCAGATCGACAATGATCCCCCTTTCGACGAATTGTTCCTCGAAGAATTCGCGCGCGAGCGCGACCCCGTCCGCTCTCGACAGATCGGACGGGATCGCGATCTCGACTTCCCGCGCGACCTGAGCGTCGTCGCGCTTTTCCACCGCCTCGACCTCGTTCCACAAAATCGCGCGATCCGACCACTCGGCCCGGGCGCCAATGGGAAGCAAGATCTCCGAATGCTCGATGTCGCCCAGGGCGGAAAAGTCCGCGACGGTCTCTCGCCGCGGATCTCGCAGTCGTGACCGCGAGCAATAGGCCGCCGCGACCACGGCGTTTCGTCCGACCGACCGGCTCACCGTGATGACATTGAGATAGAAGATCGCCATTTCGCAGTCCTCGCCGCGCGTCGCTCCGGCCCATGCCTGAATTCCGACGCGCCGCCGAGAGGCTCCGCAAAATCGGCGCGGATCTCGAAGCAAAAAAATCGAAATTCGAACTCGGCCGATCGGCGCCGCCGACCTCGACTCCTGATGCAGTCGGTCGTCCGCGCGCTACGCCGAGAACAATCGCCGAGCACGAAAGGACGTAATCATCTGAAGAAAAAAGGTGAAAGCTCGATTGCCACCATCGGCGCGCGGCCGCAAGGGCAAGTCGAGGCGCGCTATGCGCGCCCCTTGCCCCCGCGCGCCGGCGGCGGCTCAGCGGGAAAATGTTCGAGGAATAGTCCCGAACGAAACAGGAGACGCTTCGATTTTCGACAATCTCTCTCTGCAACCGCCGGAGCCCATCATGACCGTCAGCTTCTATCCCTACGTCTTCGACGCCGTTGCCAATCGGTACGTCTTTGTCGGAGCCGAGAACGAGACTTTCGAACTTTCCAGCGCCAACGCGTCCGATCTTCTCTCTATCTTGGGATTCGAAGACCTGTGGTCCGCGCCCCCGCAACCTATTGCCGCGTTCCTCGGCCGTCTCATCGCCGCTTTGCGGAATTCCACCGGACGCCCTTCCGTCGAAATTCCCGTGACAGTCGACCAAGCGCCCGGCCGACTCACAGTCATCGATTGCGGTCGCGCGGAAGGCTATCTCAATCGACGGCTCCACGAGCTCGCCATTCTCGTCCAGCAAAGCAGGGAAGCCGGAGCCACTCATGTCGGCTGGGGATAACCCCCACGACATCGCGGCCTCTGCGGCGTGAACTCCCTCACGCCCGGCCCTCGACTCCCCTCCCCTTCTCCCATCTCCAACTTCATGATAGGATTTAAACCATGAGCGCTGCTGCTATTCTCAAACTCCAGGCCTCCGGTTTCTCCGTCGAGCAAGTCTCGGCGCTCGCCGAATTGGTTGACACTCAGGCCGCGACCAAAGCCGATGTCGAAGCCGCTAAACACGAGCTCGAGCTCAAAATCGGCGAATTGAAGTCCGATCTCGAAGCCACAGAACACCGCCTCGATCAGAAAATCGACGGCGTCGAGCACCGCCTCGAGCTCAAAATCGGCGAGTTGAAAGCCGGCCTCGAGCTCAAAGTCGAAGGCCTCGATCGAAAAATTACCGAAGTAAACGCCAACACCCTCAAATGGGTCATCAGCGCAATCGGTTTCCAAACCCTCCTCATGATCGGAACCGTCGTCGGAGCCGTAGCGGCCCTCATGAAAGCCATCCCGCAGACCCCTCTCACCCATCCTTGAGGCGAATTCCGATAAATCGGAACCGCGCGCGACTCGCGCCGCGCGCGGCGCTCATCGAGCCGTCGCAAGCGGCAACTCGGCCGTCCAGGTCATGATCGCTTTCGCGCGAACCGATCCGATGCGCGAACAATCACTTCATTCCAAAGGCCTGACGACGGCTGTTGCTTCCCAGCGCGCTCCCGCGCGCGGACGAGTTTCCGCGCATGCCTCCGCATGCGGCTTTCTGAACGAAGCTTCGCTTCCCTCACGATGAAGAGGCGGGTGTGCGGAGAGGCGGGCGCCTTTCATTCCCGCCGCTCGGGCCGGGCGCCCGTTCGGTAGCGCGTCGGATTTGCGCTCGCCGCGATCTCGCGGCGCCTTGGGCGGCCAATCTCGCCGTTCTGATCGGCGAGACGGTCCCACGGCAGGCGGCAGGCGTAGCCCTGCATGGCTCGGCGCGAAGGTGAGCGCTGGTCCGAGGTCTCTCGCACAGCGGGGCGCGCCCTCGTCGCTGTCGATGGCGAGCGCGCTGTCGGGATTCAGAGCCCGGTCGCTGTCTCAGAGAAGCTGGCTCCCGGCAGGGCGCGCCTCGGTCCGTCCGATGCGCTGTTGTGCCGGGGCGGAGTCGTCGAGCGCCGGGCGGTTCGGTCTTGGCGCGCGTCATGGGCCGCGGGCGATCGTCGGAGGCGATCGAGGTCGAGGCCGCGGCTATCGACGGTTCGTCGCGCGCTTCAGCAGTCGTCGGCGCGCTCCCGGTCGATCGCAGGGCGGCGGGATGCGTCTCGCAGTCGCGGCGTTCGGGGAAACACGCTCGGTCTCGAAGATCGCATGATTTCTCTGGGGGCGTTTCGCTCGGCAGGCCCGATGCGTCGGTTTGCCCCCTCGGTTGTGTGCGTCCCTAAGCCTGGCCGACCGGACCAGCAAGGGCCGACGCCATTTTTTTTCCGCAGATGCCGGGGCGCTTCTTTTGTGTCCGGCGCAAGCGCCGGTCTCTTTTCCTCGCCCCGGACATCTTTGCATCGCGAACAAAAAAATTGTCGTCGGCCCTCCTCCGCTTTGCTACGGCCCGCGCCGACGCCCTACGGGCGACGGACGCGGGTGCAGGTCCGCTCTCAGGGCCAGGCTTTCAGGGATCGCACCGAGGGGAACAAACCGGCATCGGGCCGGCGAAACCCCCGGCCCAGAAAATCAGGATCACGATCATGACCAAGCGTCCCCAAACGTCCGCTGCGACACGCAATAAGCCCGCTCGCCCCCAGATCTCCCTCGAGGCCGCGCGCCTCCTCTGCCCAGACGACGCGATCGCGACGAACGTCGCCGCAGCCTTCGCCCTCTCCGTCCCCGACTTCTCCGGGATCCGCGAGGCCCACGACACGCTGCTCCGCAAGACCTGGACCGCCTTCGACGAGGCGCTCAACGAAACCGCCACCAAAATGCACTTTCAGCGCATCGTCGGGACCTACGTCGCTTCCGCCCAGGGAGCCGGACGCTTCTACTCCGAAAAGCTGACCGAGGCCCGAACCCTCACCGCAAAGCTCGCCAACGAGCCCCGCGACGAGGATCGCGACGCCCCCGCCGGCTTCGAGTCCAAGGCCCAGCGCGCTCGCCAGTTCGCAGCCGATCTCGCCATCCAGGCCTACGCCCTCCTCGCCGCCGCCGAGGGAGTCGTCCAGGCCTATCTCGAAATCACCGGCGAAGATTGGAAGCCCTACGTCGCCCCCAGCGAGACCGAAAACGTCGAGCGTAAGTCCGCCGCCGCCGAATTGGGAGCCTTCGGCTGAGCCCGAGCGGCGGGGAGCGAAAGATCCCCGCCGCCGCCCGCTCTCTCGAGGACGATCACGAGAGCGGCTCGACGGGCGCCGCTCTATGCGGCGTTCGGGTCAGTCGGCGCTTGCTCTGACGAGAGCATCTGTTCGGCCTGCTTGATCACGTCTGTATCGGGAACGTAGACGTTCTGACCCGAGGCTTTCGCGGCCGCATAATCCTTGAGGTAGGTGTAGAGATCGTCCACCGTGACCTCGCGACCTTTCTGCAGGCTCGGATCGCCTTGAGGGCCGCCACTGTCTCTCATCTCGGAAAGAGCGAAGGCCAGATCTGCTGCCGCCGTAGTTTCGCCTGCATCAGGTTCCAGCAGGTTCCCCTCGCTGTCGTAGTGAATGCCGACTTGGTTCCCCTCACTATCATAGTAGCTGCCGTCTTTTACCGTAACGCCCGTCGTGCGTTGGATCAGATCGATGTCGGACGCAGTCAGATAGGAAAGCGTGTTGATGACGTATTTTCCAGTCTCTGCGACCGAATCCAACGTGCTCCGAGAACGTCCAAAAAAGCCCGTTTGCAAATCGTGCTGGGTTGGCCCGCCACCTAAAAGCGCCGCGAACGAATCTTGATTATTGTCTCCTGATGAATTGCCACTCTTCGTCGAAGAGTCCTGTTTAAGAAAAGGATTTAGATTATTCGAGCTGGAGACCTGCATCGTATTCCAAAAGCTCCGTGCCGGCATAAGAAAGCATGACTATACGAAGGCGTTCTTGCTCGAGCATGATGTTCCGTCGGGCGCCTTATCCGCGGTTGATGGGAGCCGCAGAACAGGTTGTCTCCTCGTTCCGAGAGCGTTGACGAGCGGCCAGTGAATAATCGGAAGGGCGCTGCGCTCGACAATAGAATAACGGGCGAATTCCGATAAATCGGAACCGCGCTCTACTCGCGCCGCAAGCGGCGCTCACCGAGCCGTCGCGAGCGACGTCTCGGCCGTCCCGGTCACGATCGCTTTCGCGCGAGCCGGCCCTCCTCGCGAATAATCCTTAGCCTTCCAAAGGCCTGACGACGTTTTTCCCCTGCCCGCTCCCGCGCGCGGATGAGTTTCCCCGCATGCCTCCGCATGCCGGTCCCGAGAGACGCTGCGCCTCTCTCATGAAGAAGAAATCTCTTTTCCAGCCGACGCCGGGACTCCGCCCGGCCTCGGCCGTCTCTCTGGCGCACCCAGCCTCGCCGTCAAGAACGCTCGCCATGCTCGCCGTCCTCGCCTCCGGCTTCGGGCGGCTGTGCGTGGCTCCGCGCCGCAGAGCGGTCGCGCGAAGGCGCGCGATTCTTTGACCGCTCGGCTTAGGGCGCGCGGCATTGGCTCCCATGCCAATGCCAAGGCGCGGCCCTGAAGGGCCGGGCCTCGGCACTGGCAAGGGGCCAGTCCATTCGCAAAAAAGGAAATTCGTCATGGCTAATCGTTCTCAGAAGTCCGCCGCCGTCGCCGCCAAAGCCAACAAGAACGCGCGTCCCCCGCGTCCGCAAATCTCTTTCGAGGCCGCCCGCCTCCTCTGCCCCACCGACGCCCAGGCCGTCAGCATCGCCACCGCCTTCGGCCTCTCCACCCCGGACTATCTCGGCATCCGCGCGACACACGAAAAGCTCCTTCGTGAAGCCGCGCTCGCCTTCGACGACGCCCTCAATGACAAGGCCGCGCAAATGCACTTCCAGCGCGTCGTCGGAACCTTTGTCGCCTCCGCCCAGGGAGCCGGACGCTTCTATTCCGACAAGCTGACCGAAGCCCGCGCCCTCACCGCCAAGCTCGCCAACGATAGCCGCGACGAGGATCGCGACGCCCCCGCCGGCTTCGAGTCCAAGGCCCAGCGCGCCCGCCAGTTCGCCGCCGATCTCGCTATGCAGTCCTACGCCTTGTTCGCCGCCGCCCACGGCGCCATCGACGCCTACCTCGAAATCACCGGCGAGGATTGGAAGCCCTACGTCGCCCCGAGCGAAGCCGAGACCGTCGAGCGCAAGTCCGCCGCCGCCGAAATGGGCGCCTTCGGCTGAAGCCGCCGGGCGGGGAGCGAAAGCGCCTCGCCTCCCTCTCTCGCGATCTCGATGGAGAACGTCATGTTCGACTTCACCAAGCTCCGCCGCCCCAGCGCCGCCGAGCAGCGCGAGCAGGAACAGCGCCGCCGCGCCGACGCCATCGCCGCCGACCACACCCGTCGCCTCCTGCGATCCCGCGACGCCCTCCGCGTCACCCTCACCGATCACCCGGACGCCCGCTTCACCATCGCCGGCGATCGCGCCATCCATTTCTATGGCGACCAGCCGAACGGCCGCGAGGCCCGCGCCGTTTGGTACGCCCCCGATCACATGAGCCGCGACGAATTCGACGCGATCGTCGCCGGATATGCGATCGGCGCAACGCTGGACATGCGCGGCTATTGGAAGCCGTTCAATGGCAATTCGGGAACGAGTTTCACATTCGTCGCCCAGTTCGTGAAAGCCGCCGATCGCGCCGAGCCCGTCGAGCGCAAATCTCCCCAGGCCGAAATCGACGCCTTCGGCGCTTGACGAAAAACGTGCGGGAGCCGCAAGGCTTCCGCATTTTATCGACGTTCCGCCCGACGAGGAGAGCGCCCCAGGCAGCTCATGGCTCGCGTCGCTACCCCGAAAGTCATCGCTATGCCTCTCACCCGCCGGCCCATCGCCCGCCCGATCAACCAGGTCGCCCGCGCCCTGCGCCGACGCGCCGCCAACGCCGGCGCCGAGATCGCTCTCGACGCCCGCCCCAAAATCGTCGCGCCGAAAAAGGGCAAGGCCTCCTATCGCCGCGCCAAACAGCAGCCCCCTGACCCCGAATGACCGAGTGAACCGCGCTGGCCAAGCGCCGGCCCGGAAAAAGGAGAGGGGCAGACGCGCGCCGCGCATCCGCCCCACATCCGTTTCAGACCCGCCGGCGCGGCCTCATCCCGAAAACGGCCACCACGTCAGCCAGCGCCGTTTCAGCTCGTCCGGCAAATCGCGCCACTCCCGCGGAGCCAGCGTCTCCAGCTTGCACACCCAGTCGCCCGTCGGCTGACCCTGTATCGCCACACGCATCGGCGTCTTCGCGCAACGCGCCAGCGATTGCAGCGCCGGCTCATCTTGCAACACGCGAATCTGATAGCCGGACCAGAAGCTCACACTCAGCAGCGCCACCGCCGCCGCGCTCATCTTCATCGCGAAAATGCGCGTGCGACGACGGTGGATATTGTTCTCCGCCAGAACCAGCCATTGCTTCGACTCGCTCACCAGATTCTTCACCAGGTCCTTGCAGACATTGGTGACGATCGTCTCCTGAACCACTTCCGCCTGCCGGATCGTCAGCGCCGCAAGTCGCGTCGCCTCACGCAATCGCTCGATCTCCGTCTCGCCGAGCTCGTGAAGCGCGACGATCTGCTGTTGCTGCGCCTCCATCTTTCCCGACAAGGACGCATCGAACCGCTCGACCAGATCGGCCAGCTTCAAAAGCGCCCATTTGAACGCTCCGACGAAGCCGCCGAGAGGGCCGTTCGGCTCGATCCCCTCCGCCGCCGCCGCCGCTTCCGCCTGCCGCGCCGAATTCCGGACATCCTCGGCCACGCTCTCGATCGGATTTCCCGTTTCCTTCAGGGTCATGGCAGCCACTCCCGAAACTTGCCGGACGACAGCTGGGCATCCATTCGATCGAGCCACGTCTTGATCGAAAACCGCTTCAGCGGATCGAGCGGCTTCCCGTCTCGACCCGCCTTGCCCTCCGCAGCCTCGTAAAAGCCGAGCCCCGCCTTGCGGACCTCCGCGATGTGAATAATCCGCGGCATGACCAGGATTTCCGCGCCCGTCTCCATCAGCTCCAGTATTTCCGGCCTTTCCATTATCGCGTCGAACGCGCCCGCCGGCGTCTTGCCCGCCCGGACAAGGCTCTCGTTGAACACCAGCATCGAGCGTTCCGTCTCGAACACCTTCGACCGATGAATCGTCAGGATATGCTCGAAGTCCTCGATCTCCGGCCCCGTCATATAAATCGACAGAGGCGCGACACCGACCGACGCGCAGAATTCCGAAAGCGACAGCTCCCGGCAGAACTCCGCCAGCGCCTGATCGCCTCCGCCCAAATCGAAAATCAGCGAGCTTCGCTCCTCCACCATCTTGCCGACCAGCTGACCGATCCAGTCCTTCACATCGGGCGTCTGATCGCTCGGCGGTTGATGCGCCCCGCCCTCCGTGCCAGGCGGATAGAACCCGGCCAAGGTCGCGTTCCGACGATCGCCGTCCCCGACGATGATCTCCCGCCCCTCGCGCCGCGTTCGCTGAATCAGATAATCCGCGAACGTGCTCCCGCCCGTCCGCCCACGTCCGTGGCGAACCGCCAATACAAGCTGACGATCCTCGCCCGGCGAGTTCGTCTCCATATCCAACAGGGTCATTGCAATTCCCTTTCCGCCTATGGCGACGGAGCGGCTCTTCCCGCCCCATCGCTCGAAACGAGCGTCGCGCGACCCTGCGCGTATCTGAAGCTGTCAACCCCTCAAAATTCCGACATCGGCCTCAGCCCCGACAAACATTCCAGTTTTCGCCTCGCGTCCGCGACCTTTTCCTCCTTTCCCTTCTCCTTCTCCGCAGCCGCCGTTGTCGTCGCCACCGCCGTCTGAGCCGCGCCCACAGGCACGAGCGCTCGCCCCGTTGCCTCCACCATCGACGGCCCCGCCGCAGGTTGCCGCGACGGATAGTTGCGCCGGCGCTCGGCCAGCGCCTCACGCGCCGCCTGTTCGACAGCTTCGCGTTCTCGTTCGGCCGCCACGTCGCGACAAACGCGCTGCCAAACCTTCCAGATCGACCGCTCCGTCGGAGCAGCGCCGCGCGACCCCACGACCCCCTTCTCCCCCATCTTTTCCGCCACCGTCTTCCACGACGGTTTCCGCCCCTCGCGCCAAGCCTTCACGAATTCGTAATTCTCCCTCAGCCAACGGTAGACGTCGCCATGCCCACCATAGGGCTGACCCAAATCGCCCATATCGTCCCGCATCTGTGCCTCCCATTTCTTCCCAAACTCCCAAATCGAAAGAAGCCGCGCGCGTGTGCGAATAGGAAGTTGCGATCTCAGGGAGAGGGAGACGCCGACCCGAGAAGCTCACTCCGATCGGCTGCGGTAATTCGTCGCGTGGCGCTTGCGCGCCCCTCGGCTAGTATCTTGCTTGCGCACGAGATCATACGGCGAACGCCCTACGCCATCCTCACGCCATCTCTACGCCGTCCACTCCATCGCTACGCCATCCCGACGCCACTGCTACTCCACCAAAGCAGCCCGGGAATGGACCATTGCACCGTTGGTGCCGGACGCCCCTTCGGGGCGCTCAGAGCCGAACCGGCGAACATCACACGCAAGGCGCGCTGACGCGCAGAAAAATCCGCAAAAGTTGAATTCGAAGGGGCCGCCGGCGCGGAATTCGACGCGCGCGGCGCGGTCCGATAAATTTTTTTTGGCGCGAATTTCCGGCCGGCGCGGCGCTTCATATTCGCGCACAACCCCCGCAAGCTGATTCTCGTGGCGCTCGGGCGCAGCCCCTGGCGCAGAGCGGCTGTTTGGAAAACAGCTGATATTTCAATGCGGAGCAGAAAATGTCAGATCATCAAAACCACGATGCCGGCGCTCCGGCCGAAAACCTGCCGGTCGAAAGTCTCGTCTCCGTCGCCGAGGGGAGAGCCCTCGCCGACAGCCGCCAGGTCGCGAAGACGTTCGGGAAGGATCACAAGCACGTTCTTCGGGCCATAGATCAATTGGTCGCCCGTCTATCTCACCTGAAGGGCCCCATGGCCCAAAAATGGGCCATGGGTCTTATCGAGAGGCGCGACGGTCATCAAACGGTGCGCAACCGCGCGGATCGCTATTTCGAGTTGGACCGTAATGCCTTCTCCCTCCTCGCGATGGGCTTCACCGGGGACGAGGCTTTGCTGTGGAAGATCACGTATATAGACGCCTTCACCGCCATGGAGACCGAACTCGGTCTCCGGCGCGTCGGCTCCGAGGAGCCCGAATCCACGCCGGCGGAATTCGTCGAGCACTGCCGCCGGCGCTTCAAGGATATCTACTCCGGCGACTTCATCAGCCCGGACTACCTGCTCAAAATTCTGTTCGTGGGGAATATCCCCTACACCGGCGACAAGCGATTCCCGCTGCTCGCGAAAGAATCCTGCGAGGCGCTCGGGATCGGCAATAAGGACGCCGCGCTCGAACGTCTTCCCCCGCTGGCCAAAGGGTTCGTCACCGTCGATTTCGGCGGCGGGCCGATTGAGCGCGAAGCAATCACGGAAGCTGCTCTCTATGCGCTCGCGTTCGATCGTCGCCAGCTCAATACTGTATGGCCCGGCGGCCTCTTTCCCTACGACATCGCAGCGAAGAGCGACGCTATCGCCCTCTCCTATCAGATCAAGACGCTCGAGAGCTACTTTCGGTCCTTCCGAGAGTCGGTCTCGCCGGGAGCGGGTCTCGAGGAAATACCGGCGTTCCATAATTTCGAACGCGTGATATCAAGCGCGGCCCAAGCCGCGGATCAGCAGCTCACCGTCGGCTTGCCGCGCCGAGGACATTGATCTTTCGATAAAAGATCACGTCACGGAACCACAAGGGCGAGCAGCTCTCCGCAGCTTTCCAGCTTCTCGGCGCGCGAGCCAACTTTGTATCCGCGCTCCAATATCACTCCTGCACGTTCGCCCTGGCGGCTGCGTCGATCGTTTTTCGACGCAGCCGTCGGATGGGTCGAAATGCGTGTAAAAGTTTCGATTAGTGGAAGTCCCGGCTTCTCACTCTTATCGTGTCCCTGGACAAGTCGGGAAGAACGGAGCCGCGGCTACGGAGCTGGTCACCCCGGCCATGTGGGAGAGGAAACGCCGCTTCCCTGCTGCCCACACTGGCGAGGTCGGCCGATAGGTCCGTGATGCGCTGCGCGACCAGATGAACAACGTCGCCCTCGCGCTGGACGCGTCCGTGCGCCGCCATCATGCCGGCCGACAGGATGGCGCGCCGGTTCGCCTCGAGCACCTTCGCCCAGATCACGAGATTGGCGATGCCGGTCTCGTCCTCCAAGGTGACGAACATGACCCCTTTGGCGCTGCCCGGACGCTGCCGGACGAGGACCATGCCCGCGGCTTCCAACCAGCGGCCGTCGCGCGCAGCCATGGCGTTGGCGCAGGTGACGATGCGCCGCCGCCGGAGATCCTCGCGCAGGAAGCTGAGCGGGTGCGCCCTCAACGTCAGCCCGACATGGCCGTAATCCTCGACGACTTCGCCGCCTGCCGTCATCGGCCGCAATGCAACGGCCGGCTCGCTCACCTCGGGCACGAATTCCGCCCCCCGCGCGGAGGCGGCGGCGAAGAGAGGAAGCGGCTCGTCCCGAAGCGCCTTGATCGCCCACAAGGCCTCGCGGCGGGCGAGCCCCAGGGCCGGACGGAAGGCGTCGGCCTCGGCGAGATGGACCAGAGCCGCGGATGGGACGCCAACGCGGCGCCAGAGATCGTCGACCGAGGCGAAGGGCCGGTCGGCGCGTGCGGCGACGATGGCGCCGCCATGGGCGTTGGCGAGACCCCTGACCATGCGCAGGCCGAGGCGCACCGCGAAGCGGCTCTCGTCCTCGGTCGGCTCCAGCGCGCAGTCCCAGCGCGAGGCGTTGACGCAGACCGGCCGCACATCGACTCCATGCGCGACCGCATCCCTGACGATCTGGGCCGGCGCATAGAATCCCATGGGCTGAGCATTCAGCAACGCCGCGCAGAACACATCTGGATGCCAGCATTTCAGCCAGGCGCTGGCATAGGCGATGAGCGCAAAAGAGGCCGCGTGCGATTCCGGAAAGCCGTAAGAGCCGAAGCCTTCGAGCTGGCGGAACGTCTGCTCGGCGAAGTCGCGCTCATAGCCGCGGTCGACCATCCCTTCGATCAGCTTCTTCTTGAATCCCGAGACGCCGCCGGTGAATTTGAAAGTGGCCATGGATTTGCGCAGCATGTCGGCTTCGCCGGGCGTGAAGCCGGCGCATTCGATCGCCACGCGCATCGCCTGTTCCTGAAAGAGCGGGACGCCCAAGGTCTTGCCGAGCACTTTTTCGAGCTCCGGCTTCGGGAAGACGACGGGCTCCAGTCCTTCGCGGCGGCGCAGATAGGGGTGGACCATGTCGCCCTGGATCGGTCCCGGCCTGACGATCGCGACCTGTACGACGAGATCGTAGAAGGTCCGCGGCTTCAGCCGCGGCAACATCGACATCTGCGCGCGGGACTCGATCTGGAAGGTTCCGAGCGTGTCGGCGCGCCGGATCATCGCATAGGTTCGCGGGTCCTCGGCCGGGATGGCGGCGAGATCGAGATGGATTCCCTTGTGATCCGCGAGCATGTCGAGGCCGCGCTTCATGCAGCTCAGCATCCCCAGAGCCAGCACGTCGACCTTCATGAACTTCAAGGCGTCGATGTCGTCCTTGTCCCATTCGATCACTTGCCGCGCGTCCATTGCCGCCGGCTCGATCGGGACCAGTTCGTCGAGCCTGTCCTGGGTGAGCACGAATCCGCCGGGATGCTGCGACAGATGCCGGGGCGTCCCCATGAGCTGACGCGCGAGGTCGACCGCCAGGCGCAAGCGCCGGTCGCCGAGGGCGCCGACGTGTATGTCCTCGGCGCCCTCCGATCGTTCCCAGACCCGGCTCGACAGCGTCTCGACGATATCCTGAGTGAGGCCGAGAGCCTTGCCGACATCGCGCATCGCGCCCTTGGCCCGATAGCGGATCACGGTCGAGCAAAGCGCCGCGCGGTCGCGGCCATAGGTGTCGAACACCCACTGCATGACGATCTCGCGCCGTTCGTGCTCGAAATCGACATCGATGTCCGGCGGCTCGCGGCGCTCCTCGCTGACGAACCTTTCGAACAGGAGGTCGTTGCGGCCGGGATCGATCGAGGTGACGCCGAGCACGTAGCAGACGGCGGAATTGGCGGCTGATCCACGGCCCTGGCAGAGGATATCCCGGGAGCGGGCGAAGCGGACGATGCTGTTCACAGTGAGAAAATACGGCGCGTATCGAAGCTTCTCGATCAGACCCAGCTCGTGCCGCAGGGACGCCCGGACGCTCTCCGGCACGCCTTCGGGATAGCGCGATTCCGCGCCTTCCCAGACGAGCTTCTCCAGCGTCTCCTGCGGGGTGAGCGTCGGATCGTCACGCTCTTCCGGATATTGGTAGGAAAGCTCGCCGAGGTCGAAGCGGCAACGCGCCGCGATCTCGATCGTGCGCGCGACCGCCTCGGGATTGCGCGGGAACAGCCGGCGCATTTCCTCGGGCGGCTTCATGTAGCGGTCGCCGTGCTCGCGCCGATCGCCCAGCTCGTCGATGGTGACGCCGTGACGGATGCAGGTCACGACATCCTGCAGCATGCGCCGGTCGGGCGCGTGATAGAGCACGTCGTTGGTGACGACGCTCGGCACGCGCATCCGCGTGGCGATGGTCGACAGCTCGTGGATGCGAAGCTGGTCGTTGGGGCGCCGGCGAAGCGTCAATGCGAGATAGGCGCGGTCGCCGAAGGCGTCGCGCAGCCGGCGCAATCGCAGGCCGCAGGTCTCATCGGGCTCGTCTGGAACGAGGACGCCGATCAGGCCATCGCCGTAGGCGACGAGATCGGCCCATTCGAGAATGCATTTCGCCTTGCCGCCGCGCTTCTTGCCGAGCGACAGCAGCCGGCAGAGCCGACCATAGGCGGCGCGGTCGGTCGGATAGACCAGCACCGACATGCCGTCGACGAGATCGAGGCGACAGCCGACGATCAGGCGCACGCCGGTCGTCTTGGCGGCCTCGAATGCGCGCACGACGCCGGCCAGCGAGTTGCGGTCGACCACGGCGACCGCTTCGACGCCTTGAAGCGCCGCCTGGGCGAAAAGCTCATCGCAAGACGACGCGCCGCGCAGAAACGAAAAATGCGACGTGACCTGCAGCTCGGCGTAGCGGATTCGGCCGCTCATCCGAACACTCCGTGCAGGAACCAGCGCTGCGAGCCGCTATTGGGGTCCTCGCCATCGCCGGAACGGAAGATCCAATAGCGTTCGCCGGCGTCGTCCTCGACGCGGAAATAGTCGCGCACGGCGGTCAGCTCGGCGTCGCGCCGCCACCACTCGCCGCGGATGCGCTCGGGTCCGTCGGCCCGGCGGACGCGCCGCCGGACGCCGCGCCAGGTGAAGGCGACCGGCGGATGATCCGGCAGAGCGGCCAACGTCTCGATCGGTTCGGGTGATGGCAACAGCCGCGACGGCCGAGGCCAGCGCCCCTGCCATGTCTCGCCGGTGTCCGGCGCCATGGGCGGAATTCGGAGCACCGACCGCTCGGGCGTCTCGGTGGCGACCGGCGCAGCCCGGTAGAGGCGCTGCTCACCGACCCGATTGACGAGTGTGTCGACGAGATCGGAGACGTCCGGCGTTCCGTCATCGACCATCGTGGTCAGGGTCTGCTTTTCTGCGAGCGGCTCGGCCAGTGTCGCGGCGAGGCTGAGGGTTTCGATGCCGAATCCGGGCTCGATCGTCTCGATCTTGTCGGTCAGCAGCCGCGTGAGGCGCTTCACGTCGCGCACCGGCATGGCGACCCCGACACGGACCGCCTGCAGGCGATCGTCGACGCGGTGACAAATGAGGTCGAGGCGCTTGGCCCCCAGTCCCTCGGCCTCCAGTCCGGCGCAGAGCTGGACGACCAGCTCGCCGATATGGCGGGCGATGGTCTCGGCCGCGCCGATGGGCTCCGCGAAATTGCGCTTCACCTCGATCAGCTCGTCGGGTCGGATCGGGGCGATCGGCTCGCCGAGAATTCCCAGGGCCTGATCGATGCGGCGACCGAGCTGCGGCCCGAAGCGCAGAGTGAGTGGCGCGCGCGGCTGTGCGAGGAGATCGCCGATCCGTTCGAAGCCGAGAACATGGAGCGCCGCGACCATGTCGGCAGGCAGGCGAAGCGCGGCGAGAGGTAGGCCCGTCAGCACGGAGCCGCCATGGCCGCGCGGCGCGATCAGCAAAGGCCGCGCGGCATAGCGAGCCAAAGCGTGCGCCGCTCCCCAGCTGTCGGCGATCGCCGCGCGCGCGCGCACGCCGGACGATGAAAGCCTGTCGATCAGGCTGGCCAGCATGGCCGCTTCGCCGCCATGAAGATGATCGGCGCCGGTAGAGTCGATCACTACGCCGTCTGGTGGGTCGGCCGCGACGATCGGCGCATAGCGTCGGAGCGCCCATAGGGCGAGACGGTCGAGGCCCTGGGCGTCGGCCGCGGCGTCGTGATCTCGAACGACGAGACCCTGCACGAGAATCCGCGCTTTGGCGGCTGGCATTCCGACGCGCGCGCCCGCAGCCATGGCCGCCGCGTCCGCGGCCCGCACCACCTGTCTCCTCCCGTCGTGACCGATCAGGACGAGCGGCGTCTCAGCCGGCGGCTCCGCGTCGCCAGCCTGCCGTCGAAGCCGGTCCGTGGGCCAGCTCGGCAGGAACAGCGAGACGACCCGAGCCATCACACGCCTCCACCTCGAAATCCGCGCTTTCACCGGCGCGGACGCGGATCAGTTCCAGGAGCCAACGGTGGCGGCCGACGCCGGGGACCGGCAGAGCCGCCGAGGGCATGACCGAGACGCGCCATCTGGTCGCCGCGGCAGTCGGCTGACCGAAGTCGACGGCTTCGGATTGCCGGCGCCAGCGCCGCAACGCGAGACCGATCGAGCCGCTTCCCTCGGCGCAGAGCTGGAGACGCCGGGACGCGGTCATGTCGAGACGCGCGACTTCTCCGACGACCGCGCCGAGACCGCCGTGCCGCAAGCCTTCCTCGACACATGCGAGCACTGTCTTGTCGTTGCCGGCCTCGACATAGATCACGCGATCAGGCGCCAAGCCCGCCTGCGCCAGCGCCGGGGCGAAGAGGTCGGATCGCGTGATGACCCAGAGGATCTTGCCTTTCGTGCGGGTCGCGATCCCCGCGGCGAACAACGCCGCGGCCGCGCCGTCCACGGCGCCATTGCCGCCGCCAGCAATCTCATGGAGCGCGCCGAGGGGGAGACCACCGCCCGGAAGACGCGCGTCGATGTCCGCGATTCCGAACGGAAGGACCGATTTGACGCGCCGCGCTCGGCCTTCGATCTTCTCGATCTGCGCGCGCAACGACTCTATGGCGGGCTGGTGCCGCAAGCGCCTTCTCGACCTCTGGGTGTGGGCTCAATGTCATGTTCCCTAAATGTTCTTCTCTTCGAGGTCGGGAGTCAAGAGGACGCGCTTGCGGATATTTCTCCGCGCGGAAGGCCGCGAGAACGCTTCGTGGCGCCTCACGGAAATTCGAGGGGCCGCAGCTTCGATTTTCGAGATACGCCGCCATTGCGAACAAAACAAGAATTATGGTTCAGTCCGCGGACCCGCTCACCGTGCCGATTCGCCCATGACCGCCGTCGCCTATCTCGAAAAGCTCAACGCCGAACAACGCCGCGCCGTCGAGCACGGGCTCCACGACGGCCTGTCGGCCTCCGTTGGCGGCCCGCTGCTCATCATCGCTGGCGCGGGCTCCGGCAAGACGAACACGCTCGCCCATCGGGTCGCGCATCTCATCGTCCGGGGCGCCGATCCGCAGCGGATGCTGCTGATGACCTTCTCCCGCCGCGCCGCCGCCGAGATGACGCGGCGGGTCGAACGCATTTGCGCCGAGGCGCTGGGCGCCACAGGCGGCGGCGATGTCCTCGTCTGGGCCGGCACGTTTCACGCGATCGGCGCGAGGCTGCTGCGCGAATATGCCGGCGCCATCGGGCTCGATCCCGCCTTCACCATTCATGATCGCGAAGATTCCGCCGATCTGATGAATCTCCTCCGCCACGAGCTCGGATTCTCGAAGACCGAGAGCCGCTTCCCTGCCAAAGGCACATGCCTTTCGATCTACTCCCGCGCCGTGAACGCCGAAATCCCGCTCGAGCAGGCGCTGCTCGGCGCCTTCCCTTGGTGCGCCCGCTGGCATGACGAGCTGCGCCGATTGTTCACCGCCTATGTCGAGGCGAAGCAGGTGCAGAATGTGCTCGATTACGACGATCTCCTGCTCTACTGGGCGCAGATGATGCAGGACGAAGCGCTCGCCGAGGAGATCGGCGGCCGCTTCGATCACATTCTCGTCGACGAATATCAGGACACCAATCGCCTCCAGGCCTCCATCCTGCTCGCCTTGAAGCCGAAGGGCCTGGGGCTCACCGTCGTCGGCGACGATGCGCAATCCATCTATTCCTTCCGCGCCGCCACTGTGCGCAACATTCTGGAGTTTCCGAAGAGCTTCGCGCCGCCGGCGGAAATCGTCACGCTCGACCGCAATTATCGCTCGACCGAGCCGATCCTCGCCGCGGCCAACGCAGTGATCTCGCTCGCCGCCGAGCGCTACGCCAAGAACCTCTGGACAGAGCGCCGCTCCTCGGAGCGCCCGCAGCTCGTCACCGTGCGCGATGAGAGCGATCAGGCGCGTTTCATCGCCGAGCGCGTGCTGGAGTCGCGCGAAGCCGGCATGACGCTGAAGCAGCAGGCGGCGCTGTTCCGCGCCTCGCATCACAGCGCCATGTTGGAGCTGGAGCTCGCGCGCCGCAACATTCCCTTCGTGAAATTCGGCGGGTTGAAGTTCCTCGACAGCGCCCATGTGAAGGATCTTCTTGCTCTGCTGCGCTTCGCGCAGAACCCGCGCGATCGCGTTGCCGGCTTTCGCATTCTGCAAGTCCTGCCCGGCGTCGGCCCTTCCTCCGCGCAGAAGATTCTCGACTTCCTCATCGAGCGCCCGGACCCGCTCGCCAGCCTCGCCGAGGCGCCGCCGCCGCCGCGCGCTGGCGAGGAATGGCGCGGCCTCGTCGCGACGCTGCAAATGCTGCATGCGAGAGAGGGCTGGCCGGCGGAAATGGAAGCCGCGCGCCGTTGGTATGAGCCGCATCTCGAGCGCCTGCACGAGGACGCGCCGAGCCGCCTCGCCGATCTCGTGCAGCTCGAGCAGATCGCCGCCTGCTATCCCTCGCGCGAGCGCTTCCTCACCGAGCTGACGCTCGACCCGCCGGACGCGACCAGCGACGAGGCCGGCCCGCCTCTGCGCGACGAGGATTATCTCATCCTCTCGACGATCCATTCCGCCAAAGGGCAGGAGTGGAAGTCGGTCTTCGTGCTGAACGCCGTCGACGGCTGCATCCCCTCCGATCTCGCGACGGGAACGGCGGCGGAGATAGAGGAGGAACGCCGGCTGCTCTACGTCGCGATGACGCGCGCGAAGGACAGTCTGCGCCTGGTGACGCCGCAGCGATTTTTCGTCCATGGTCAGCCGGCCCAGGGCGACCGGCATGTCTATGCCGCGCGCACGCGCTTCATTCCCGCGGAGATGCTGCGGCATTTCGACTGCGTGAGCTGGCCGGCCGCGGCAGCGGTGGGCGAGCGTCTCGTCGGGGGTGGGCTGCGGGTCGATGTGCGGGCGAAGATGCGGGGGATGTGGGGATGAACGATGAAACGACGAAGCCGAAGGTGAAACGCGTGGTCTATGCCGCGCGCCACCCCACTCCTGAATGAAGCTCGGTTCAGGGAATGACATAGCCCGAAGGGAGCCAGAATACGTCTGTCTTTGACCCTGGCTGTGTGAAAACGTCGTTGATGCTATGATTTTCTAGTGATTTGCCGGGGGGTCTCATGAAGCGCTTTGTCGAAGGGGCGGATCGTGGGCAGGGCGCGCTTTTTCCGGAATGCCTCGATGATTGGATCGGCGAGGACAATCCCGTTCGTGTGATCGACGTTTTCGTCGACGAGCTCAATCTGGGTGCGCTCGGGTTCGGCGGGGTCGATCCCAAGGCGACGGGCCGGCCTTCCTATCATTCCTCCTGCCTGCTGAAGCTCTACATTTACGGCTACCTCAACCGGGTTCAATCGAGCCGCCGGCTGGAACGCGAGGCCGGACGCAACGTCGAGGTGATGTGGCTGACGCGGCGTCTGGCTCCTGATCACAAGACGATTGCCGATTTCCGCAAGAACAACGGTCTCGCCATCCGCCAGGTTTGCGCCCGCTTCGTCGCGCTGTGCCGCACGATGGGCCTGCTCACACAAGCCAGCATCGCGATCGATGGCAGCAAGTTCAAGGCCGTCAACAACCGGGACAAGAACTTTACGCGCGCCAAGATGGAGCGGCGCATGGCGCAGATCGAAGAGAGCGTCGCGCGCTATTTGCAGCAACTCGACAGCGCCGACCGACAGGAGCCGTCAGAGGCGCTGAAGATCAAAGCAGGCCGCCTCAAAGAGAAGATCGCGAAGCTGAAGGGCGAGATGCAGCGTCTCGAGGCGCTGGAGACGCAAATGCTCGATGCGCCGGACCAGCAGATTTCGTTGACGGATCCCGACGCCCGCTCGATGGCGACAAGCGGCCGCGGCTCCGGAGTAGTCGGTTACAATGTGCAAACGGCGGTCGACACGAGGCATCATTTGATCGTCACCCATGAGGTGACCAATGTCGGCACGGATCGATCTCAGCTCGCCAACATGGCCAAGCAAGCAAAGGCGACGCTGGAGACGGAGAGCCTCGACGTCGTCGCTGACCGCGGCTACTTCAACAGCGCGGAGATTTTGGCGTGCGCGCAGGCGGGCGTCACAGTCACCCTGCCCAAGCCGATGACCTCCGGGGCAAAGTCCGAAGGACGCTTCGGCAAGCAGGACTTTCGCTACGACGCGGAGCAAGACGTTTATATTTGCCCCGCTGGCGAACGCCTGATCTATCGGTTCACGCGCGAGGAAAACGGGCTCAATCTGCGCCGTTATTGGACCAGCGCCTGCGGCGCTTGCGCGATCAAGTCTCAGTGCACGCCGAGCGTGCAGCGGCGCGTCACCCGCTGGGAGCACGAGCATCTTCTCGAAGCTGTGCAACGCCGACTTGATGCAGACCCCGGGAAAATGCGCGTGCGACGCGAGACGGTCGAGCACCCCTTCGGCACGATCAAGGCGCGGATGGGGGCAACCCACTTCCTGATGAAAACTATGCCGAGCGTCGCCACGGAGATGGCGCTGCACGTGCTCGCCTACAATTTCACACGAGTCCTGAACATCATCGGCGTCAGGCCGCTGATGGCGGCGATACAGGGATAATCGCGGCCTTATGATCCTCGCTCCCGCCCCCTGAGCCTCCACAGAGCGGTTCATAGAAGCGGCTGACGCGCCGTCGGCCCGAAAAATAGCGAAAACTCGCCAAAGCGCAGGCGCCGGAGCGCGCTGCCATGGTATGGCGTTGTCCTGAATGGCGCGGCGCCGTTTTCACACAACCAAGACCCAAAGCCGTCATTCCCCGAGTGGGTCACCGTCTCGCCGGGGGTGGAGAGGAAAAGTTCAGTTCAATCATGGCAGCACAGGTCGAATTCTCGAAACTCACGAATTGCGACAAATCGCCGTCGATTTCAAATAAATCATGCACAGCAGTTTTTGGGCTAAATCGGCGGGGTTTTGAAAGGCGCTGCGGCAGCCGCTCGGTTTCCCTACGCCCAGTGGAGCGCCACTGGCGCCGACCTCGGGGGGGAGGCCTGCTGAACGCGCCGGTGTGCTAGCCGGTACTTACGACAACCGTCGCGGCCTCAAACCTTTCCAAAAGGATACGTCCAACCCCCGGCGACCGTATGCAGATGCCGATTTCCTGGCGCGGATTGTCGTCAGTCGCATCGGCAGAAAGCCAGTTTTGGCTTGTGATGACGGCAACATCGTCATCCCAGCTGAGGAACTTCGCGTGCAGCCGAGGCCGACAAACTGGCCGGATTCGAACCCCGACCTTGGCGGCCTCACTCGTCAGCCTGGCGATGTCGGTAGCCGTAATCGCGCCGCTGTCTTCTCCGTAGAAAAGTCTCACATCCAGATCGCGCGCTCGCTTCGATGCCGCAAAGACGGGCGCAAGGATCAAATTGTTCGCCGCTCCAGCGAATCTGTGACTGGCAATGACCAACGTCCGGTCTGCGGTATCCCTAGCCTCGCGGACAAGCTCGGCATGGTCCGATCCCAAGAGCACGCAGACGCTCGCCTTTCCTTCGTTCGCCGACTTCTGGCTGCGAAGATTAACGGCCCGGGCGACAAGCTCGCTGGTCAAATTCGTCCAATGGCCATTCCCACCACGCGAAAGCTCAGCGACCTGGTCAATGACATCGGCCACCAATTGGTAGTCGCGCAAGCGCACTGAGACTTCGAAGCTCGAGAATCCGCTGTATAGCCAGTTGCACGACCCAACCAAGGCTATCATCTTGTCGGGCGTGCCGTCATCCGCAAGCAAGATCTTGGCATGAGAGCCGGTCGAAAACGGGTGAACGGTCAGGCCTTCGAGGCCTTCCGAATCCAGTTCGGCTCGTAATTGCTGCACGACCTTCGCGGTGGACCGGCGCTCGTCCGCATTCTTGTCCTGCCCCCAAAGAATGTCGATCTTAACCCCGAGTGCGACGGCTTTCCGGAGCTCGGGCAGGAGCGCTGCGAAGCGGGGAGCGGAGATGAAGGTCGAATGGATCAGCAATCGGTGCCGCGCTCGACCGACCGCTCCCTTCAAGGCCGTCTCGTGATCGGCGCCCCCGGTGATGAGGTCGTTCGTCGTGAACGAGACCTTTCGGGTAGGCGGCGTGACCTGCGCACTCGGCGATCCTGCCAATAAGGTCCGCGTATACGTCCGCTGAGGGCCGCCAGCCGATTTCGACGACATGATGGCTGCCGCGCGCTTGATCTCCTCGACGAGTTTCGAGGGTGTGCGCGGGCTCAGGCCCTCGGGTTGACCATCTCTGACCGGAACGAGCGCCCAGCGCTTTGCAAGGCGGCTTCCGTAGGAATCTATGCCGGCGAACTTTTCGTCGGATTGAAACAACGCGTCCACGAGGGGACGAACCTCTTCGATCAGCTGCCTTGCCGGCCGCTCGATGCGGACGATCGGCTCGCCTTGTTCCTCCCTCTTGTCGACGACGTGCTCATGAACGAAGGGCAAGTCGCGGCTCCTAAACAGCGTCCCGGTGATCTGGTCAATGACGAAAGTCATGTTGCGGCTGAGGCGGCGCGGCGCCGTCGGCAATTGGTCGTAATCCTTGACGGCCCGCCCTTCCGGAGTGATTTGGAATTGAACGGCGGTCGGCGATTGCATCATCTCGACCCACCCAGCGCGCATGAGCCGAATGAGCGCTTCGATGATCACTCGCTCGGGAATGCAGGCTCGCTCTCGAAGTGTGTGCACAGAGGTCGGTCCACGATCAAGCTCATACAACAGCAATTGCTCCAGGACAGTCCAAGGCCTGCCCTTGTCGAAATGAAATTTGCGACGCCCCTGCAGGACGGGAATTGCGACCCGAATCAGGCTCATTTGCCACCGACCAGACGTTCTGAAGGGATGATCACCGCCTTGCCGTGCTGCCGCTGCGTTTCCAGGACATCCAGGAAACGGCCGAGAAACGCGGCTTCTTGAAGAGCATCAGTACCGGCGTTGGACGCGATCGTAGAACGGATGAACGCCAGCGAGCCGATGACGAAGAGGCACGATTTCGCTCGACTAAGGAGAACGTTCATTCGACGAGGGTCGCTGAGAAAGCCGAGCGCTCTGCGAAGAGATGCATGGTGATTGTTACGAACCAACGAGACGATGACCACATCGGCCTCGTTTCCTTGAAACGAGTCCACAGTTCCGCAGTAGCGGTCCGCGTCGACGGCGGGCGCCAAGTTCGACAGAACCGAAAAGTTGTCGCGGTCATCGTCGATCGCCGCCTTCAATCGTCGAACCTGTTCACTATAGGGCGAGAGAACCGCCAGCGTCGGCGGCTTTTCGAGACCTTCGCGCACCTTCAGCAGCGAAAGAACCCGTCGAACTGTATCTACCTCGGCCGGGCTGTGCCACCGTGGCCGGCATTCGGCGTCACCACCTTTCATACCGACAGTCGCCTGGACCCAAGGCATGTCGATGAAGATCAGCGGCCCATTCGGAAGGCGCTTACTATCTGTCGACGACACCGGAGGAGGCGCGCTTAAAATTCGTGCTGCTGCCTCCTCATGCGTTTTAAGCTCATTGTCGTAGAAGCTATGGGATACGACATCCGCCAGAGCAGGGTGCATGCGGTGCTGCAAGGTCAGCCGTTGGGCGAGCCGCCGGGCCTTCGGCTTGTTCTTGTGGACCTTGAACTCATCCTCGATCATGCGTTCGAAGAGAAGGATCTGGCCCAACGCCAAGGAGCACAGGGCGGGAAAATCGCTCTGGTCAGTGTCGACCTCGTCCAGCACCTCTTCAGTCGCAAGGTCGCGGAGCGTTCGACCGATGAACTCAGCACCAGCCTCAAGGGCTTGAGCAACCGCCGGGGGATTGGCGAGCAACTGCACAATGCGTTCCGAGCCGAAGGGTGCGAGCTGCTTATGGTCCCCGATCATCAGGCGTCGGTACGACAAGAGCAGGGGTGCGATGAGTTCGCCCCCGGTTGCTTTTCCGGCCTCCTCAACCATCACCCAGTCAAACTGGCCGCGCTCGTCGAGAAGACGCTCGAGCTCGGGTGAATTCGAGGTCGCAAACAGGAGGTTTGCCCCTCGCACCAAAAGCGATTCCATCGCTTGACGGCCTTGAGTAACGTTGGAGCGCTCTTCCTGTGACCCGGCGCCGGCGCTCGCTTGCAAGTCGCTTAGCTGCTTTTGCAGCCGCTGAGGAGCGTCAGCCACGAGTGGGCTTGCGGCGAGCTTCGCCATTAGCGTCTCGGTTTGTCTCACAACCTCGAAATCGCCGGCGTCATCTTTGTTGTCCTTGGATTGGCTTCGAACGATAACGGGTTCGCGCGGATGCCCCTCCAGAGCCTCTGCGAGCTCATCCATTAGGTGATTGACTGCGGCATTGCTCTGCGCTGTCAGAAGCAATCGTGCGGAGCTGTTGTCCGTTAACGTATCGAGCACGAGATCTCTGACCAGCCGGGTCTTTCCAACACCGGGCGGACCTTGGACCAGGAACAGCGGAATTGTGGAGATGATCGCGGCAAGAGCGGTCCGCTTTGACTCATCGAGCGCGGCAAAGCGCTCGTCCGACTTCGCGACCTCATGCGAATCCAGGATCCTCGACCGCGGATCGTCGAGCATCCTGAGCAGCTCGGAATGGTCGGCGAGCGCTCGGAGCGCCCTCAACCGACGCCGCAGCTGGATGTCTCGCCCCACGAAGTCTGCCGGCACTAACGCGGCGTCGCGAAGGGTCGCAGGCCTGTCGGAGCCGACAAAGATGTAGATCGGTTGTGAGGCCGCCAGCTGCTCCTTACGGCTGAACTTCCAGGAGGTGTCCGAAGATTCTCGATCGCCGATCTGGCGCGCCTCGGTCAGCACCCAGTCTTCGATGCGCGCGTCGCCCAGCATCACATCTTCGAACCGCTTCGCAGGCGGTCTCAGTCCAAGCGCGACGGAGAGCGCGTCACGCTCCGGGTCCTGGCGAGGCACCATGGCGACAGAAATTTCCTCGCCATCCGCGTTTGCGGCACCATGGGCATCCACGACTTCCCGAATGTCGACCGGATAGACGTCGGCGGCCGCATAGAGGGCCTCAAGAAATTGCGTGAGCGCCAGCGCCTGGTGGACGCGTTTCGCCCTGTCTGGCTTGGCCTGCTCCGCATCGAGCTCTTTCCGCAATTGCTCCCAGCTCGATAATTTGCCTCGCAGCCTGGGAAATCTCGCCCCCGCCTCTCTCTGGTCCATGATTTCCAGCGAGCGGGCCTCAAGCGGGATCTGCCCCAGAATATTCACTGCGGCCGCCTCGTTGGCCTCTGCTCGTTCGCAATACGCCATCTCCCACGTGCCAGGCATGCCAGGCTTCTGGATGTATTGAGACAGGGAGTAGGTGAGCAGCGTCCCGGAAAGGGTCAGTCGGAAGGGCAGCCCTTCGTTTTTAATCGCCAGCAGAAGCGGGGCATCACCGAGATCGGCACGGACGAACTCGAGCATGGCTTCGGTGTCGTTAACTTCGATGTCATTGCCCGAAGCCTCGCGGATGCGCTGGGCGAACGCTCCGGCAAAGCGGAAGACGAGATGGAACTTGGCTTCCCGGCCGGCGACACTCGCGCCGAGTTCGCGAAGAATCTCCTGAATACGCAGGCGCACGATCTCGCCGTCGAGCCGATCTAGGCGCTCGATGCGGATCAGCTGACGCAACAATCTCACTTCGGCGGCCGAGAGATGGTCCGCCACATCGGAGGGGACGATCCGCAGATCAACGACCCGCTTTACATCTGCTCCAAGCAACCCTGCCGCCAACTCTCCGAAGGCCCGCCAGTCTTCAACGAAGGAGGCTGGCGCACCGGTTTTTGTGCGCGTCGCAGTTGGAGCGTTGGCCGCGCCCGCGAGCCTTAGCGACCACTCGAATCCGGTCAGCTGAAAGTCGGGCTCGCTTCCGCCGGAAGCGAGGATCGACCATTGGTCAACATTCCGGTGCAGAAGCCCCTGATCGTGAAGGATCTCCAGCGCGACCGCGATCTGCGAGAGATTTTGCCAGAGAAGGAGTCGGTTGCGGGTGATGCGGGGGTTTTTCAGCCAATGGCCCGCCTGACGATGCTGGAGCAGCGTGGTTAGTGGTTCACGTTGTCCAAGATCGAGCACGAGGTAGAACCCCGCGTCGTCGAAGCCAGCTTGCAGCAGAGTAGCAATCGAGGTCGACGCGCCGGGATAGCCGCCCAGCCGATAGAGATGGCGGATTTCGTGCTGCCACAGCTCGCGAAGCTCGTCCTGGCCGTCCCCCGTTGTACGTGGCCACGATTTAATGAGAACGTGATTTCCGATCTCGTCGACGCCGAGTGTTAAAGCGGGCCGTCCCGACTTCCTATCCGCTCTCTGAAGGGCACAGTCCTGAAGCTTGTATGCAGCGAGAAACGCACCCTTGCGGTGCGATTTGCTTGTCATGCGAGATCCCCCAGGCGCGAACATAGTTGATATTTCGACGTGCGAACAGAGTGAGATGCGGCCATCAGCGTTCACCTCACGGTGTCGATAGGCAAAAGATCAGAGATGATCTTGCCATGTCGCCGCCTGAACGAGATTGCCGGAAAGCGGAGGTTCTACGAGTCGGCTAAGGTTCACGAATACGCGTTCGACCGATGCCCGCGAAAGTCCGCTGACGACGCCGCTCCGGCCATGCGAGAACAGCTTGAACGAAGTCCCGGCCGTACATTCCGCTTCCTCCGAAGGCGGGCAGAAGCGCAGGGTGCGTGTTCAGGACGCGGTTTTCGAATGCTCGAAGCGTCATTGGTCCGAGCTTCCGCAGGTACCCTAAGAGGATGACGAGGTTCGTGCCGGAGGCAAGCAACGCCTCGTACAGTAGCAGGTCTGCGCCAGCGGGGTCGCGAACCGTCGGTATTACACATGTCGGGATGCCGCCTTCTCGGGCAAATGAGATCGCTTGGGCTGAATCCTTGTTGCTCACGACCAGTACGGCTTGCGCGTCAAGTCGACCGATAGTGATGTCTTGAATGACCGCGCGCATGGCGGTCCCATTGTTTGATGCCAGAAAGCCTAGACGTAACATGAGGTCATTTCAGCATCGTCCTCTGACGGACGCAAGTCTCGAAGCGTGTCGGGGAATGACCGCTTCTGGCGCCAGTTCCCCCTTCCCGACAGCGAAGGAGGAACTGTGGCGCATCTGCGCCATAGGCGACCGGGAACTTGGGGCATTCAAGTCCCTCCGATCCGTCCGCAGGGATCGCGAACGAAAAACCACAGTGACAAAATGCCCAGCGTGGGCGGCGCTGGTCTCCCTCGTACCTGCGAGGTAGACATTCTCTAGCCGCATTGTGATTCGGGTTCCCGATGCGGACGACGCGGCGTGTTTTCGAGGGAACGGCGAACAGCCGGATGGGGTTTTGGACGCAGCTGTTTCCAGGAGCACGGTTACGCGTGATGACCTCGCGCACGCCATTTACGCACGCATACCCGGCCTCTCTCGCACGGACGCAAAAGCTCTACTCGATTGCGCGCTCGAGGAAATGCTGTCGGCCCTGGCCCGCGGAGAAGACCTAAGTCTCCGCCGTTTCGGCACTTTCCGAATCCGCTCCAAGAACGCTCGCCCGGCCCGCAATCCGAAAACTGGCGCTGCGGCTCTCGTCTCGCCGCGCCGGGTCGTGGTGTTCAAGGCCGCTCCCCTTCTCAGAGCAGCCGTGGCGGCGACGCGATCTGACCAGTCCGCCGACAACGCTCCATAGAGCGCGCGCCGCCAATCGACCGAGGAGCCGGCGCGCGCCCGGAGTCGCGTGAACGACCAGGGCGCGCGCACGAAAAGGCGCTCCCGGAGCGAGGATGTCGCGCGCCGATCGTCCGAGCAGCGGCCGCCGACGATGACGCGGCGCTGAATCTTTTGACGCCGATCGTTTTCATTCGCGCAGAGTCCGCCGACGCTTCGCTTTCGTCAGCGGAGGCGCAATCATGTCCAAGGAATTGAAAGAAGGGCTCGCCCGGGTCGAGCAGGAAAGCCACCAGATCGTCGAAGCGGTCGGCCTTCAAAACGAGCAGATCCGGATCTCCATCGCTCGCCTCGACGAGATCATCGCGCTGCTCACGCCGAAGGACGACGCCGGCGAGCCGAGCTTGAGCGATTTGCTCGCCCATCTGATCGCGCAGAACCGCGAGCAGCTCATTCTCACGCGAAAAGCCGTCGATCTCCTCGTCGACATGCAGAAAGACCTTCCGGACAAGATGGTCGAGGCGTTGGAACAGCGCTTTTCCTCCCTTGCGAAAGTCTGACCGATGATCACCTTCCGCAAGTTCGCCGCCGCTTCCGACGGCAAGCTCGTCCGCATGTATTTCACGGAAGCGAGGCTCGGCCCGCCGCCGCAAGAGCAGGCAACCGAGGCCCTCGGCCAGCAGCAGCTGGAGCCGGGGTCGCGCCTCACCAGCTACTATACCGGCCGCGACGCCGGACCGGCCTGGCGACCGGATATGCCTCTCTCCGTCGCCCGCGCGCTCGGCATCAATTCTCATCACGCGCCCAAGGACGACGAGCTCGACCGGCTCTTCGAGGGCAAGCGCGCCGACACGGGCGAGGCCTGGTCCAAGCACAAACGAGAGATCAGCGGTTACGATTTCACCTTCTCGCCTCACAAATCCGTGACGCTCGCCGCCGAATTCGCGCAGGATCCAGCGGAGGCCGCCGCCATCCGCAACGCCATCTATCGCGCCAATGACGCGGCGATGCGCTATATCGCCCGCGAAATCGGCTGGGCGCGTCGCGGACGCGCGGGCGAGAATGGGGCCGATCCCGGCGCGGTCGGGTGGGTGAGCTTCAAGCATTATATCGCCCGTCCGACACTGCCGGTCCAGGACGGCCGCGAGGGCGCGACCTATCTCCTCGAAGCGCCGATCGCCGGCGACCCGCACGACCACATCCACAATGCGCTGTTCAATCTGGTCGTCACCGGCGAGGGCCACATCGGATCGCTCGACACGCAGCGGCTCCACGCACGCGTCCATGAGTTCGGAGCCTTCGCCCAGGCCGTCCTCGCCGACGAGCTGCGCGCGCTCGGCATTCGCGTTGCCTATGATGACAAGGAACAGGCTGCCGTCATCCTCGCTATCCCGCAATTCGCCAATGAGGCCTTCAGCAAGAGCACGCATCAAGTCCTGCGCAACGCCAAGGCCTTCGCCGCTGGCCAAGGCCTCGATTGGGACGACATCTCCGCGGAAAAGAAAGCCGAAATCCTCCGCGAGGCGGCGGCGGCCGCGCGTCTCGCCAAGCATGGCGAGAAGACCGACCACAAAATCTGGCGCGACCAGGCGGAGGCGATGGGCTGGGAACACTCGACCGTCATGGAGGGCGCGAAGATCGCCGCGCGGTCGAACGATGAGCGGTTCGAGCGGGCCTACGCGTTCGCAGCGAAACATCTCGCCGAGGAATTCCACACGGCCGCCGTCATCGACCATGATCGTCTTCGCATCCACGCGGCGCGCGGATTGATCGGCGTGGGCGTCGCCGGCGGCGTCAAGGATATCGACCGGGTCGTCGAGCTGATCGAGCGCAAGGGAATCGATCTTCACGGCGAGCACGTCGATTTGGTTTCCGCGTGGGCGAAGCGCGAGAATGCCGAGGAGGAGCCGCGACAGGTTCTCCGCGTCACCAATTCCGCGCAGATCCGCGTCGAGGAAAACCTCCGCAGCCACGCCGCGCGCGCGGCGCTCGACACCTCGGGCGCGCTGGCCGTCGCCGATATCCGCCGCGCCATAGAGGCTTCCGGTCTCGATTTCGACAGCGAGCCGGAGCATGGAGCCGCTCAAAAGGCCGCGATCTATGCGCTCGGCCAGGGCGGCGCGCTGTCGCTCCTCACCGGCGTCGCCGGCGCGGGTAAATCCACGCTGCTCCGGCCTCTCGTCGCCGCCTGGAAAGCGGACAAGCGTTTCGACGCCTCGGGCCGCGAGCTCGTCGGCGTCTCGACTGCGTGGCGACAGGCCGACCAACTCCAGGACGCCGGCATCGAGCAGACCCGTGCGCTCGAACCTTTCCTCAAATCCGTCGAGGCCGGCGAGTTCATACCCACTCGCAACACGATCCTTGTCATCGACGAGATCAGCCAGATCGCGCCGCGGCCGATGCTGCGGCTGCTCGAGTTGCAGGCGGAGACCGGCATGACCATCAAGGCGCTGGGAGACCGCGAGCAGGCGCAGGCGATCGAAGCCGGCGACACGATCGAAATCCTGCGTCGCGCCCTGCCGAAATCAGCGCAGCCGGAACTCCTCACCGCCGTCCGTCAGGTCGATCGGCGAGACCGCCAGATCGCCGGCATGTTCCGCGACTCCGAGGCCCAATCCGCCCTCGCGATGAAGCGCGATGATGGAACAGCCATGCTGGTCGGCGGCGACTTCGATCAGGTCGCCGCAAAGATCGCCGATTTCTATCTCAGCCGACGCGACATTCTCGACGCCGCCGGCTCGAAGCGCGGGATCACGATTTCCACGCCGACCAATGAGGACGCGGCCGCGATCAGCATGGCGATCCGAAACCGGCTCAAAGCGCGCGGAGAGATCGGCGCCGACGAGACAGTTCACAAGGCGATCGCGCCGCGCGGCGCGAAGGAGCCGCACGCCTTCGACCTGCCGATCGCCACCGGCGACCATCTGCGCCTCTATCGCTACACCTGGGCGAAGATCGACGGCAAGGACGGCCCTATCGGCTATAACGGTCATGTCGTGAAGGTGATGGGCAAGACCGTCGGCGGCCTCCTGCTCCAGAACGCCAAGGGGCAGACCGGCGAGGTCGAATGGCGCCGTCTCACCGATCCCGTCACAAAACGGCTGATGCTCGGCTTCGGCCATGCGCTGACAATCGACGCCGCGCAAGGCGTCACCTCGGACGAACATATCGACGCGCTGCCGCGCGGCAGCGCGGGCGTCACGGCCTTCAAAGCCTATGTCGCGGAAAGCCGCGCCAGGGGCACGACCTGGACGATGATTTCCGAAGCGGCCGTCCATGAGGCCGAGAGGCGTAGCCGCGCGCTCGGCGACGCCAAGCCGATCGAGGCGGAAGATCTCTGGAAGCGCGTCGCGGCCGATATGGCCGCCAAGCCCTATAAATCCCTCGCGCTCGATCTCGTCGAGGCCTGCCGGCGCACGCGAGAGCGGTCGATCGATTCCTTCATCGCGCAGGGCCGCACGTTTCACAAACGGACCGCCGGCGCCGAGGATCCAGGCCGAAAGGCGCGGGAGCGCGTGCGCTCGAAGGTCGCCACACACGAGGTTGCGCCTCACATCGCGGATCTCTCGGCCGAGGTCGAGCGAAACGCCGCCCTATTGCGCGAGGCGAAGGAGAACGTCGAAGCTGGGCTGGCCGTTCAGCGCCCCGAGCGGTCCTCGCCTGCGCCGGCCCCTGTCCGCGGCTCCCCGTCGCCCGCCGGCTGACGATCCGTCCGCTCTTCACGACGCCCGCCGGGCGCACCGAGTATCGCCCGTGCGATACTCCTCCCGAATTCTTGTTGCAGCGCGTCTCTGTCGGAGCTCGCCAGATCGTGCATGACGAGCGGCGCGTCGCCATAGGCGGACTTCATGAAAGCGTGCGTTCGCTCCTTTCGCGCGCGATACTCCTCGTCGGCGAAGCCCATCGTCTCGACGATCACAGTTGCGCAGGCGACATTTGCGCTGGGCGTCACCCGCAGGATGAAATCTGGAATGTAGACGCCCCGGCCGACCGGACCCTCATCGCTCGCATCCAAGCCGATGTCGAACACCGGCTTCTCGATCTCCATCTCGATCCCGTGCTTTTTCAAAAACCATCCCTGGAGTCCGAGCAGCCGCTCCAGTGTCAGACGCTCGTAATTGCTGTCGACGAGCATCAGATGGTTCTTCGCCGCGCAGGGATGCACATAGGCCGACAGGGCCTCGATCGGGCCGTTCTCCGTGGCGCGCCCGACGACGCAAGCGGCGAGATAAGGCGCGCGAGCCCCAATCGCGCTGCGATCCGCCCCGGGCGCCTTCTCGCCGAACACCGATATGCGGCCTCGAACGGGGATCGGAGGGCTGGAGAATGGCAGCAGCTCGCCCTCGCGAACGGCTTCGAGCGTCGTGATCAGCACGCCGTGCGGTCGATTTCTCGTGAAGAGGCCGGGTCTCGCCGTGTCGATCCGCGAGACGAGGTTGCCGAGCGCCTTCGGATAGGTCGTCGAAAAATCCCTCAGTCGCGCCCGACTGTCGAGAAAAGCGCCTTCCGAGGCATGTCGAATGGCCGCGAATTGATCGGAGAGCGAGCCAACGCGGACCCCCGGCGAGATCGTCTGCAATCCGGCCAGATCGACCAGCAACGCCAACAGCTTCGCGAGCCCGGGCCGCGAGCGGATCCTGGAGGCTCCGGTAAACCCTCGCTCCAGAGCCGGTCGCGCCTCGCCGAACGGTCCCACGAGGCGCAACGTGTTGGCGGCGACGACCCGCGTATAGGATTTCACGATCTGACATTGTTCAGCTGGGTCGCGATAGAAATCGCATGTTTCATCGTGCTCGGGCCAGCTGTCGCTTTGTCCGCGCCGGATATAGGATCGCGCGACCGGAACCAGCCGCCCGCGCCGCCCGTCCGGACGACAGCCACAGGCGAACCACATCCCGGCGCCCATTTGCTGGTAACGCGCCACGACGTCTGCGGCTCGGGCTCGTTCGGCGAGACCGCCGCCGTAGCGTCCGAAGGCCGCGCGCAACAGGCGATCGTCCTCTTCCGACAGAGCGACGCCTTCGTCTTCGGTGTCTTTTGGAACAGCATGAAGCAATGGCATGGCTTCCCTCACGAAATCAATCGACGCGCCCGTGTCTCCATCCCGCCGCGACGGCCTCCTGCTCCGAGCAGAACCACCGCTCTCCGGCGCTCTGGTCGATCTTGACGCGGTCGTAGAATGGTTCGCCGGGCTTGTGAAAAATCCGCTCGCCTCTGCGGCTGATGTTGCCTTTGATCGCGCAGCTCGTCGTCGGCGCCGCTGAATTCGCGGAAGCCGGAGCGACGAGTCGCGATGCGAAAGAAGGGCCTGGCGCGCCGATCGGCTTGGCGGCCGACCAGATTTGCGCGAAGCGCGCCTCGAAGGCCTGCACGGCGGCGGGATCACGAAGGACGAGAAGATCATTGTCTTGCTGCTTCAAACCCGACGCCGTCAGATTCGCCGAGCCCGACCGCAGCAACGCGCTGTCGACGGTATAGGATTTCAGGTGCATGAACGGTCCCGGTGGACTGATGCGAACGTCCGCAGCGATCTCACGGAGGCGATCGAGATCGCTCCTCTCGCTGGGATCGAGAACGATCCGGACCGCGACGCCCCGCCGATGCGCGTCGATCAACGCGCCGATGATCGGCCAGTCCGTCAGCACGTAAGCCGCGAGGTCGATCTTGGCGCGCGCTGCGCGGAGAAGCCCCACATCGACGCGTTCCAGATTCTCGACCGGCGCGTAATGGATTTCGGGCGGTTCGGCCGCGAAGACGGATGGCAACTGCGTGAAAGCGAAAACGCCGGCGAGAAGAGAAAGGCGAAAGGACATCGGATGCTACTCCCGTGAATCGAAGACCGGCACAATCCGCCCGCCTCATAGCTTCGACAGCTCGTCATGCACGCTGTCTCGGTGTTTGACGGAGACGTACCAGCCATAGGTCTGTGGATCCCAACGCGCCCGCCCACGAAGCACGTCCGCCGCCGCGTCGCCGACGCGAGCGTTGTGCGGCCACCACACACGCATTTCGCCGTTCTCCAGCAGGGTCACCCAAATTTTTCCCAATGAGGTTTCGATCATTTCTTTCATGATGCGAAATCCAATTCGATATTGCTCGAAGCCGCCGATCAAACGCAGCTCGCGACGAGCGCAATTCTCATTTTCACGCAATCGTTCGAAGACCAGAACGAGAAGTTGTAATCACGCCAGCTTCTCGCAGCAACGTCTCGAGCGCCGCCACGGAGTAAGCCCGGCGTGCTCTCGCCCGCAGTAGCGGGATCCCGATCTCGCTGAACACCGCGTCGACGAAAATGTCCCGTTCCCTCCGATGCGGCAGCGCATGCGTCCTGTCGTCCAGCTCGATGGCGGCAATCGGCTCCAGGCTGGCGGCGTCACAGATGAGGTAATCGAGGCTCTTGCCGAACACCTTGTTCATCGCGGCTCGTCGCTTCGAATTGCTCGCCCTCGAATCGACGTCGACCAGCTCGGCGAGCCGCACCTGCACAAAAACGCGATAGCCCTCCCCGAGCGCCTTATCCAAAACGGCGAGGAAGCGCTTTTCATTGGGCGTCAGAAAGCGCCCGCGCCTATAGGCGGGTCGGCGCGCGCCGAGGAACGCGACGACCGCGAGAATGAGAACACCGAGCAGCGCCAGAGGAGCGACATGCTCGATATCGATAAGCCGCATCGGCGCCATTATGGGGAAGCCTCCACTCGCCGTCGCGTCGCCGGCAGTTGCGCCGCCTCGGCGTGTGCTGCGATCATCGACGTGACCGCCGCTAGATCTTCCCGCAGCTTCTCCCGATTTTCCCGGCTGAGCCACGCCCCCTCTGTTTCCTTCGCCGCCGCCTCTATCTTGCCGAGAAGAACTGAAGCCCTCTCTCTGGCGGCCTCTCCGTCCTCGCCGATCGCCGCCTCGATCTCGACGATCCTTTCGAAAAGCGCTTTGTCGAAAGGTTCAGCTGGCCGAACGCCGCCCGAGGCCTCGCCTTCCGTTCCATGCACCGCCGATTCGAGCATGAGCAGAAGGCGCGCCGCCGGGCCCTGCCTCCCCTCACCCGGGGTAAAGGGAACGTCGCCCGCGGCCCGGATCGCCGCTTCGACGCATTCGTCCCTATCGCCTCCATTCGCCTTCGCGACACGAAAGGCTTCATATATCGCCTTCAGCGTCGGAGGCATGGGCTCGCGGCCGCCGGCGGCGACCATCCCATTCTCGATTCCGGCCGCGATCTCGCGAATCTCGCTGAGCCTCGCCTCCAGCGCGGGGCGGGCGGGAGGAACGAGGGCCGTCCGTTTGACGAGGGGCTTGGGACCCGCCTTGTCGACATTCGCATGAAACACCTTCGCATAGATGCGGCGGCCGCCGAACAGCATGATCGCCTCGCCCTCGATGAGGCTCTGCAGGTCGCGCCAGTTCACCCGCGACACCTGGCGCACATCGGCCTGGCGGGTGTCGTGATAAACGCCGATGTCGCCGCCGCGAAAGCTCGTCGCCTGCGCCACATCCGTCTTGCCCGAGGTCTCTTCGATCCATTCGCGCGTGCGATTGGCGTCCTGCTGGCGCATGGCCGCCGTCAGATTGGCGTTGCCGAGCAGTGTGTAGGTCTTCTCGCCGAGCCGCGCGAATATCCCGGAGACCTCCTGAAAGCCGAGCCAGAAGGCGATGTTGAGGCTGCGGCCCTGCGCCATCATCCGGTCGAGATCGCTCGTCGCATAGTAGGCGAGCTCGTCCAGCACGATATGATAGGGCGCGTCCATGCCGAGCTTCTCCTTCGGCATGCCGAGCATTTGCGCCATCATGCCGCGCAGCGACGTCACCACGATCTTGCCGAGCCCGGCCAATGTGTCGGAGGAGTTCTCCAGCGCCGGCAGAGAGACGACCAGAATGCGCCGGTTCAAGACCACGTCGCGCATGTCGATGTCGCCCTGCTCGATCTTGAATATGTGCCCGAGCGACACGCCGAGCTGCGTGAACATTTCGGTGAAGTAGAATCGCGCATAGCCATGCTGCTTGGACGGATCGTCGGACTTCTGCTTGTTGTAGTCGAGGTCCGTGTCATAGCCCGGAAGCTCGCCGAGATAGGCGAGCAGCGGGTAGACCACGTCCTGCGGCAGATCGAGAGCAATGTCCCTCGTCTTGCCGGTCGCGGGGTCGCGCAATTCATAGAGGCCCTTGACGGCGAGCTTCCAGATCACGCGCAGCTCGAGCGCGTCGCGGATCTTCTCGATGTCGATCGGAACGCCGGCGTGGTCTCTGATCCATGTTAGAACCGGAATCACGGCCCCTATCAAGGCGACGGCGCGGCTGCGGAAGACGCCATTCGAGTCATTGGCGGCCTGCTCGCCAAGCTGGCTCACGACCATTTCGCGGATGGCGTCGGCGTTGCCCGTAGCGAAGGGATTGAAGCTGTTGCTCTCTTTGCTCCCGCTGGCGACCAGGAGATTGAGATGCAGCACATCGTCCTCGCGGCCGAACCGCCTCGCGAGAGCCATCACCTCGCCGAACAATGTGTGATCGGCCTTGCCGTCGACGAGAACGAAGCCGCTCGCATGGGTCAGCGCATTGGAGACGAATCCCAAAATCGCGGTCGTCTTGCCGGCGCCGGTCGTCCCCGGAATGGTCGCATGTTGGCGGCCGTCCTCGGCGGTGATCCATAGTTCCCGGCCGGCGACGTCGCGGCCGAGATAGATGATGCCCGCCGCCATGCGCGGCGCGCGGTTCTTGGGGTCGGGGTAGTTCCAGTCGGCGACGCCGGCGCTCTTGGGAAGCCGCATCGGCAGCTCGACGCGCCTCGTCAGGACGAGGGCCGCATATCCGATCGCCGCGGGGACGATCAGGTCGACTGAAGCCGGTTCGAGCAGCATGAGCCCGGTGCCGACGCTGAGCATGGCGCCGGAAAACTCGCTCATCAGCGAGGCCCAGACGCGCGTCGACATCGGCCGCAGATCGCGCAGCGCTTGCGCGCCGGACCGCTCGAACCGCTCCTGCGGCCCGGAAATCTCGCGTGGGATCATGCCGCTCTCCCCGATTTCGGCGCTCGCGTCATTGCTGTAGGCCGAAGGCGGCCGGACCGGATCGGCCCGCGTCCGCCGGCGTCCCCGGAGCGGGCGTGATTTGCGGGGGCCGCTGCAGGTCGCGAGCGAGAGCGTCCGGCAATGGCGCGACCGACGACGCGGCGTCCGGCGAGGCGGCCACTCGGCTCGCGCCGAGCGGCTTTTGCTCGGAGGAGCCGCTCCCCGCCCGGAAGCCCAAAAAGGCGACCGCCGATACGGCGAATGCGACGACGAGCGTCGTGAGCAGAGAACGTCTCGTTCCGCCGGCCTCGACGGCGATCGGCGCTCGCCGGTACCCCGACGTCGCGACGCCTACCGGCCCGTCCAGATGCACATGCACGTCGATGTGAATGTGCGGCGTTTCGAAAATGTTTCTTTTCTCGTCTGTGGAAATCGCCTCGTCCATCATGATCTCCTCGGTTCTTCCTGAAACGCATGGTCGAGGCGCTCTGCGCGAATGAGAAGGAGGGTCAGACCTTCTGGATGGCCGCGAGCGCATTATCGATCGAGGCGACGCGCAATGGCGCGCCAGCGATCCGCTCCGCGGCCCAATGGTCACGCGCGCCGATCGCTTCGACGAGCGGCGTCGGGTGAAGGAGCGGGTCGAACATGTCGGCCGGAAAGCCCAGGGAGTGCAGCGCGTACCAGAGCCGCCGATCGACGAGCTTCAAGAATCCGAAGTCCGCAGGCGGGAGAACGCCGCCTTCCTCTCGCGCGGCGAGGAGGGCGCTCATCGTCGCCGTGGTCGTGAAGCCATGCGCCGATATCGTTTCCGCCAAAGGAAAGCGCAAATCTCGGTCGTCCAGCCAATGATCGGCTCGCTCGACGAGGGCGACCGGGAATGCGAGGGCGCGATCGGGGCCGGTCCGGCCTTCCTTGCTCGTCATCCCCAGCGCCGACGACAGATCGCCCAGATAGCGCCGCCCTTCATCGTGGCGCCGCGCCCGATGCAGGGCGAAGGCCGCCCATAGGCAGCGAATATGCGGCGGCGCCTTTGCCGGGTCGCGCATGGCCGAGCCGAGCTGACGCGTCAGCTCCGCCCGCGCCCCTGCCGCATTGAAAGCGCCCTTGTCGTCTGTCGCCCAGCGCTCGATCCACTCGGCGCGGGTCAGAGCGCGATCGGCGGGACGCGGCTTTCCCGGGTCGATGTCGACGAGCCCCAAATGTCTGCGCACGTAGGCGGCGGGCGTCCGAAAGGATCGAAGCTGCTCGCGCATCAAAGCTTCGAGATCGAGCGGCCGGGAAAAGCGCTTCGCCCCGGCGCGGCTCGCGCAAACGGCGGCGAGCGCCAGAACGACGCCGATCGAGGGCAGGAGAAAGAAGCGGCCGACCTCGCGGGCGAGGCGCAGCAGCTGCGGAAATTTCACCGTCGCGGGATTTGTCGCGAGAAGCTGGGCGTCGGCGACGTCATAGCGATCGGTGAACAGATGGATGAATCTCATCTGGCCGTGCAGGCCCTGCATGACGATCGCGCTGATCGCGGCGTGCTGCTCCTCCCAGAGATACCAGCCGCCGAAGCCGACACCGACGATGAAGACGGCGACGCTCATCAAAAAGGCGGCGCCGTCGCTCACATTGCCCTGTGACGCGTGCGAAACAGACATCACCTCCCCCCTCGGGTGAGGGCCGCGCCTCGCTCTGTCGAGCCCGTCTCTGCGACGGCCTCGCGTTGCAGACGTCGGCCTTGCGCCAGGACCAGGCGACGATAGGTGGCCTTGTGTCGTTCATTGTGCGAATGATAGAGCCCGATCCCCTCCCAGAGATCGCCATCCGCCTCGTCGAGCGCCTGCCGCAAGATCCAGGCTCCGCCTTCGACATTGGCGCAGAACTCGTCACGCAGAGCCCGATAGGTCGCTTCTCGCGACGCGCGCCAATGGGCGGCGAGCTTCGGCAACCAAATCTGGTTCACCTGCATCGGCCCGATGTCGACAGTGTCGTTCGTGTTCTGGCTCACTTTCCCGAGCCGCCCATTCTCGACATTCAGAAGGATCAGCAGGATCTCGGCGGGAATCGAATGCGTCTTCGAGGCGGCGTCGATGCACTCCTTGACGTAATTCCCTTTCGCCAGATCGTCGGCGGCCCGCGCCGGTCCGCTGACCGCGACGATGGAGATAGCGAGAATTGCGAAAAACTGTCTCATTGCCGCTGTTCCTTCCCTCGCCGATCGGTCTCTAAGCGCTCGTTCGAATCCGCCCAGACATCGCCGAGCTTCTCCACCACAATCCCGTTCGGCCCGCAGGCCTGCGAGATCGCCTCCATCGTCGCCAACATCGCCATTGTGAATGATCCGGCGTCGATCACGGCGAGGCGATAGCCGAGGAGAGCCCCGTCGTCGGGCTGCGTCGTCAGTCCGAAGCCCTCGCCCTTGACCTCGCGCCACAAGGCTTCGCCCGTCAGCAGGAACAGCGGCAGCAATCCATCCGCCGCGGCGGCGCTGTCGAAAGGGACGGTCACGCCCTCGAACACCACCGGCCGCCCGCCCATCCTCAGAAGCTTCTCGAACACAGCCTCCACATCACCTATATCCAGGATCATGCCGCCCTCCTGCGCTTCCAGGTCGGAACGGCGGTTCGGATCGGCCCGATCAGCATGCGCCGCAGCAGCCGCAAGACCGAGGACACGGTGAGGCCCGCCCAGCTGACGACGATGAAAAAAGTCATGCCGCCGATCGCAATGTAGAAAGTGAGCCAGCTCCAATAGACGACGAAAACCAGCAGGGGCAGGCAGGCTCGCCCGTCCAGAAACAAGATCCGCGTCGGCAGAGCGGTGTTCCGCCACATCAGCCTTCCTCCCTCAATTCGTGGGCCGCCGTCTCCTCGCTGATGCGGCCTTCCTGGAGAGCCTTGCCGATCGCCTGCGCGAACGACTGCCCCTGCTCGTCGATGGCGCGGCGCGTCAGGGCCGGCCATTGCGTCGGGTCTGTCTCCAAAAACCGATTGCGGAGCTTTCGATCGAACGCCAGGAACTCCCGCAGCGCCGTGCGCTTCCCGTCCAGGGACCGCGTCAGCTTCTGATTGACGACGAGCCGCAGCGATTGCGCCACGGCGCTGATCAAATTTTCGCGTTCGGCCAGGGGGCAGAGGCACGCAATGCGCTGCATCGTCAGCGCCGCGTCGTTGGCATGGATCGTCGTGGTCAGAGCGTGCCCGGAGATCGCCGCTTGAATGGCCGCGCTCATCGTCACCGAATCGCGGCACTCGCCGACGATGATGTCGGTCGGCTCGCGTCGCATGCAGCCGCGAATGAACTGTTCGAAAGTCGGAAGATCGCGGGGGATCTCGCTCTGATTGATCGTCGAGTTGGGGCTCTTGACGCGATCGAGCAAAAACTCGACCGGGGCGGCGCCTTCGATTATGTCGTAATGCCCGTTCGGCTCGAAAAGCTTAGCGACCGTCATGCCGGCGATCAGCGTGGACTTTCCCGAGCCGGTGCCGCCCGACACGATGACCATGCCGTTTCGCGGGCGGAACGCCTCCATGATGCCGGGCTCGACGAGCTGCTCCTCCAGGGATGGCGGCAATCCGGGGATCGGACGCAGCACGATATTGACGCCGGACCGCCGGCTGCTGCGCGTCGAGGTGACGTTGAGCCGGTAGCGAAGCCGCTCGGTGCGGCTCTCGGCGATCTCATAGGTCGTATCGAGCTCGCCGCCGCCCTGCATATGCGCCATGCCGTCGGCGCCATAGAGATGATTGACGATCTGCGCGATCTCCGCCTCGTCGACCGTCGTGTCGCCGATCACCTCGTCCTCGTGCGCCCTATCTCCGACCATGTGATTGTGGCCGTAGATCTTCACCCGAGGGCGATGCCCCGTCTGAAACGAGACTCTCGAAGCTCCCGAGCGATAGGCCCAGGTGAGCAGCGAATCCAAGGCCGGCGCGCTCTTTCGCGGATCCGCCACCCAGGAAAGTCCGCCGCGATCCCAACTTTGGTCAACCACAATGTCCTCCTGCTTCAGATCGTCGCGCGTCCGCTCGACATTCAAATCAACGCAGGAGGCTACTGCGGCGCCGAACCACCGAGGCCCGCCAGCGCACTCGGAAGCCGAGCATGTCGAGCACTTTCGCCATGTTCCCGGCTCCGACTTGTTCCGCCGCCCATTTGTCGGCGTCGAGTTCGTAGAGTTGATAAGCGACTTCCATCCAGAGGTACGCCGCCACGACGCCGAGTCCGATCGCGCCGGCTTCCCAGGCCAAGGCCAATATCGGGAACCCGCCGGCCCAAATGATCCAACGATAATGCTGGCGTGTATGGGCCACTTCGTGGGCGAGGACGGCCCGCGTAATGTCGGCGCCGGCGTCCAGGGCTCCTTGCGAGATCGTGATGACGATGGGCCACGGCCGGGGCCAAGGCGTGCAATGTCCGTCGAGGCCTTTGTTCTTGACGCTCACGGAGAGGCGATGCGCTCGCGTCACTCCCGCCTCGCGCATCAGATCTTCAAATTCAGAATGCAAAAGGACTTGATCGACAGCCATGGCGTTGCTCCTTCTCTACGAACCCAAATCAGTCGATGCGGCCGGAAACCACTACGTCCTCACTTCGGACACGGCCCGTGGCGCTTGGGCGCCCAGCGCCGCGCGTCGGCCTGCAGGCCGGGCTGATCGGTGATGCGGATGGTCCGATCGCCGGCGCGCAGCTCGTCGCGGCCGCCGTTGACGATGCTGTTCTGGAAGGCGACCTTTGGATGCTCGACCAGTCCAGCGCGCAGCAGCACGCGGAACCGCGCCATACCGACGATGTCGCGCTGCAGGCGACCAAGGTCGGAGAGAAAAATCTCCACCGCCTGCTTCTCGCCATGCGCCCATCCTTCGGCCACCCATTTATTCCAATAGGCGGCTTCCTGCTCGGTGCGCGGAAGCACGGCGTCATGAGGCCGCGTCGGCGCTTTCCAATTCCGCACGAGATAGGCGCGCCAATTCGGCGGGGCGGAGGCGAGCTGCGCTTCGCGCGTGATCTGATAGACGCAGTCCGTTTCGCGGGCGACCTGCGCATTGTCGCCGAGCGCGAAGGCGAGTTGTCCCTGGGTCACGACGGGAGGACGCAGCAGGGTCCGGCCGCCGCCGAGCGGCAGCACCACGGAGCCGAAATCATAGCTCTTGTCGAGCGTCGGCTCATAGCGGCGCAGCATATCGTTGATCGCGAAAGATCGCGCCGCCAGGCCGCCTTGCGCCCCGAAGCTCAGCGCCGCCTGATACAGCGTCTCTTCTCGCCCCGGCTCCAGCCCGAGCCCTGGATCGCCCCGCCCGGCGCGCACCGCCTGCAGCGCCTCGAGCGACGGCGGACGTTCGCCCCCGACGACCGCCGGCTCCTGCGCCGCTCCGGTGATCGGCTTGTTCAGCGGATTGCCGAGAACATGCGCCGCGGCGTCGATCTCCTCGGGCGAAGGAGCCGGAGGGACGGGATAGACCTTGATCCCGCCATCGGCGAAGGCGGACGAAGCCACAAGCGTCGAAGCCAGAAGCGTCGAGGCCAGGAGTGTCGGGACGAGCTTACGGAGCGGGAGCTTAGACATGATAAATCACCTCGATGCGATGATGCTGCGCGTCGACCTGAACGGTCGCGCGGTCGCCCGCGGCGCTGCCGATGGCCTGGAAAATGTCGTAGACGCGCCGAGGGCCGGATTTGATGCCGATCGACACCGACTGAACATTGAACGCAGAGTCGACGACGACGTCGTATCCGACTTCGCCAGCGAGCTTTTTCACCGCCCCTTCGATCGGTCCTTCCCATTCGAAGGCGACGATTTTTTGCAGCTCGGCGGGCACGACGGCCGGACCCTGGCGAGGAGCCGGCCGCATTCGACCGATCTCGCCCATCTCCTTGTCGACATGATCGACGCTTCGTCGAAGGGCGATCTCCGCATTCGGCATGCCGGCTGCGTCGACCGTCGTCGGAACATCATGCGCGCAGCCGCCCAGAAAGCCCGACGCCGACAGTAGGACGAGAACGCGACATGGATGGTTGGCGCTCATGTGATTTGCTCCTCAATCTTTGCGCGCTGACGCTATTCGGCGTCGGCGCGAATGACGATGCGGTCTCGGCCGCTTGTCGTGACCTTTGATGAGACGACGTAGCTCGGCCTCTTCGGCGATCGCGACGGATTCGGCGTTATCGATGTCGAGCGCGCTGCGATGCTCCATTCGAGCGACGTCGCGCGTTCCCGAGCCGAACATGACGATGCCGTTGGGGCGAAGCTGGATGCGAAAGCTGGGCATGGCGACGCTCCTCGATCACAAATTCTGGTCGAAACGATTCCCCTGCTCTGCGCGAGTTTCAATCGCTCCCGCGCGTGGAAAATATTTGCGCGACTCTATTGCGCCGCCGCCGCAGAGAACTCCGAGCCGCCATCGCCATATCGGAGCTTCGCGCCGATCCCCCGCGCATCGGCCAGCTCGTTCGCCAATTCGTCGACGACGCCGGTTTCCGCGCGCGCGTCGAGCTCTCCGCGTCGCATGCGCTTGGCCTTGCGTTCCTCGATCTCTTTTTCCGCCGATCCGCCCGGGAATATTCTCGCGAGACGCCGCAGCGCCTCTCGAAACCCGATGCGGTCATAGAGACGATTGCGCAGCGCCCTGTCGCCAGGGGTCGTCGACAGCGCCCACAGCTCGATCGGCCCGAGCGTGTTGACGAGCATCTGCTCATATTTGGCGTTGTCCGCTTGCAGCACTGCCAGGAACGGCGCCCCGGCGGGACCGGGTCCATGAAGGCGGTGGCGGACGATGTCGGCGCTCGCTTCGGAGAGATTGAAGCGCTGAACGATCTCTTCTGCTTCCGCGTCGTCGCCGGCCCGCAGCACGAAGCGGCCCGTCGATTGGCTGACGATCGCGTCGCCCATATCGCTCAGACGCTGACTGGCGAAGCCGAGCTGAACATTGTGCTTGGGGCCTTCGCGCACATCGAGCTCGGCTTGGGCGCGCACTTGCGGACTGCCTTGCGTGCGGTGCCATTCGTCATAGTCGAGCCGCTTCACCGATTCGTAGATTTCCTGGAAGCGGGGTTGGTGGAAACGCCGCGCCTCTTCCGGCACGAATGGCAGATAGTCGGGCTTGAGGAAGAAGTTGCGCGCGATGATGTGGCGAGCGAGCATATACATCATCTCGGTCTGGCGATTGGCCGCCGCCGAGCCGGTCGGCGCGACTTCGGCGAGATCCATGACGATGATCCGCGCCGCCCCGAAATCCAGCCGCGTCGGACTGTTCAAGGTCGGAAACTTGCGGATGACATCGTAGATGTAGCGCTCGAAGAGGTCCGAGGCCTGCTCCGCCGTCATGGCGATGGTGAGCTTGCCGAACATGTCCTTGACCTGATCGGTGCGCGCGGCTCCGACCAGATCTTGCAACAGCGGAACCGCATGCCGTTGCGCCACTTCCGCGAGACGATAATCCCCGACCGCGCAGAGGGCCTGCACCACGTCTCGCCAATGCGGCTCGTCATGATGCAATTCGACGCCGTGTCGGTCGATCGCCGCGTCGATGAGAGGCTCGACGCCACGCCGATAGCGCTTGGGCGACGCCCCTGGAACGTCGGTGCAGAGCCGATAGGCTTCGTCGATCACGATGCCGATCATCTGGTTCATGCCTTCGAAGGGCGTGCTCTGATCCGGCGGCAGCGTGATCAGCGCCAGAAAATTCTGCAAGAACGCCTTTTCGAGCGGCAGCGGATATGCGCAGCCGACCTGCAGATCGAAGACGTTGAACTCGAAGCCCGGCGCGAATTGCATGCGCGTGTAGATCGCCTCGTGCCGGCGCTGCGGTCCCAGGGCTTCTTGAATGAGCAGCACGAAGCCTTCCGCCGAATCGCCGATATCGACCTTGCCGATCAGAGGCAGCTTCGCCCCGACCGCCCCGAGCGCGACGGAGCTGAGGCAGAGGCCGAGGTTGATCGTATTGGCGAGCACCGATTTTCCCGAACGGGGCGGCGCGACGAATGTGTCGAGGACCTGTGGGCGTTTCGATCCGCCCGAGGGGTCATAGGGCCACATGGCGCCGTTCGGCTGGCGGAACAGCACGCTGCCTCGGTCCCAGGGCGAGGCGGTTCGTCCCCAGGGCAGCATCGCCAGCACGTCGCCGATCAGCGCCACCGACGGCGGCGCCGTGGACGCGAGCGCCAATCCCGGCACGCTGCCCATGACGCCTTCGAGCGGATCGCCGATGACGGTCGTGCCCCGGCAATTTCCCCAGGCCTCGAGGCGTTGCTTCAGCGTCGACAGTCGCAGCCGCAGCTTGCCCACTTCTCCGAACGGAGCCCAGGTCGCGAAGGACGCGCGCAGGCGTACGGCGATATGGTTGTTGTTTTCGCGCTCGCGCTTCAAATGCTCGAAGGCGCGGGTGATGTCCCGGTTGCCGGGAAACATCCACAAGAACTGCGCGCCGGCGCTCTTCAGGAGCATGTCCGAATTGCCGCCGCCCTCGATCACGAAGGATACGCGCCAAGGGACGCGATCCTGCCCGAGCCGCGATGACAGCTCGACGAAGGGCCGCGGATCCTCCGGCCCCATCGTCATATCGACGCAGCCGTAATCATAGAGGCCGATCTCCACGCGTTGCCCGTCATGGACGACCGCGTCGGCGTCGAAGAAGAGATCACGGATCGCCGGCCACATCAGCGTCTCCAGGATGGGACGCTCATCCTTCTCATCCGGCCAGCGCGGACGAAAAGCGTCGCCGACCAGGGTCGGACGCCAGCCGGAACCGACCGTCTCGCGATACATGGCCTCGCGAGCGACCACCAGAGCATCATGGGCGGATATCTCCGTCGCGGCGACGTCGAGCCCTTTCAACGACGACACGACGCGCGAGACGAAGCCGGTGTGCCGCGCCGCCATGACGTCGCTACGCAGATAGAATTTCTGGGCGTCGCCGATGTTCGGGCATTTCTTGGCGCTGGCGGCCTGCTCCTCTTTCATCTGCTTGCGCTCTTCCTTGGTGAGCGTCGTGGCGCGCGTCCACAAGATGAAATACGCCGCCTCCCAGCGCATCATGCCGGTCCAGAGCTTTTTGCGCTCCTCGAAAATATCGCCCAGCTCCAGCCCGATCTCCTTGGCGATCTCCCGGCAGGCCGACATGTTGACGCGCTCGATCTCGACCGCCGCGAGATCAGGGTCGGAGGCGTACCATCCGACGATCGCATGTCCCCTATTCTCCAGCGTTCCGGAGATATCGATGCGCATGGCGTTGGCCAGGCGATCGATGTCGGCCCGCGTCGACATGCGGCGCATGCCGCCGAGACGCAGGAAGCTCACATAATCGCCGTGCTTGGTGACGAGGGCGTCGCCATGCGCGGCTTCGATATCGCAAAAGCTCGCGAGGGGCTGCTTGGCCATCAACGACATTGCGGCGAGCCCGCGGGAAATCCAATGGAGCATTTTCTAACTCCTCAAAATCGATGCGAGCCTCTCCTTGACGAGCATGCGCGGATAAATGTCGCGGCCGTCGACAAAAAAGCGTCCGAGCGATAGCAAGCGCGCGCCGCCGAGCAGCTCGTTGCGACGGGCGTAAGAGCTCGGCGAGATAAACGACAGAGCTTCCGCGAGATCGCGTGGCGACGACGTGCCGAGGCGCTGCTTCGCGATCCGACTGCGCTCGACGAGAGCGGCATAGGCCGAGCTGGCGGCGAGCAGATCGTCGGGACTGTTCGCGGGAAGGGGATCGAGAGGCCACGACACGGATTTTCCGTGCCTCGCGAAAGACGAATGCACGCGATGCACGAGCGCATTGACGGCGCCTTGCGTGAACTCCGGCATCCAGATCAGCACCGCCTCGCGGTCGATCTCGGGTCGATCGAGGTTTTGAGCGAGGCAACACAGCGCGCAGCCACATGACTCATCGGAGGTTTCCGATCGCCCTTCGCTCCAGTTCGTGATTTCGCATCCGCAATGTGGGCGCCGATCGGCGAATTCTCGCGCACGCGGCTGCGCCACCTCGAAAGCGGGCCGTTCGCGATGGCTCATTGCCGATAGTGAAAGAGTGAGCATTGCGGCGCGCCTATTTCGAGATCGAAGCGTCCTCGCCGGCCTTCGGCTCTACGACCGAACGACCGGCGAGGACCTCTCTCTCCCCTGCCCGTCGCCGCGTTACGCCGGCGAGGAGCACGAAAGCATTTGGCGTCACTGGAAGGTGATGACGCCCGCCTGGTCGGTCACTTTCGCGCCGGCGCCGGTGGTGGTGTAGGAGGCCTTCTGGATCCACGAGCCGCCGGCGACGAACAGGCCGGTCAGCACGAGACCCGTCAGACCGGCCGCGACTTTCCCGCTCTCGCGATTTTCCGGCTGACGCGACTGCCACAGGAACCAGACGCCAGCGACGAAGGTCACCAGAGCGGCGACATACATAGCGGTCGAGCCGGCGAAGCCGCCGGCCGTCGAGAACTCCTTCGCAATGCTCTGCACCTGCGAGCCGAGCGTCTGGCCGGCCGCCTGAGCAAAGGCGCTCGTCGCTCCGAGTGAAACGGAGAGCGCCGCGCCGGCGAGCAACGACGATACATGGGATTTGATTTTGGCGATGGTCTGCAAGTTCATCTCCTTCGATTGAGAGAGCGGCTCACGCCCTCGAAAAAAAGATTCGGACGAAGTTGTGCGAATATCGAGCGTCGCGTTTGCGCGCCGAAAATATTTTTTTGTGCCTATCGCTGCCGAGCGCAGAGATAGGCGATCACGAACAGCCACACGCCGGGGTTTATCGCGATCCCCCAAAACAAACCCTTCGCGACCTTCTCGCAGATGGTTGTTCCGGGCGCCGCGAGGCGATGGAGGAACAGCCTCATCGCGAACCTCCGAGGAGAAACACGCTCATTCCGGCGAGGCCGACGCCCACCGCCGGAACCATTGCGATGTCGGCGAGCCCATATCGTCCGGCGTTGGCGAGAAAGAGCCGTCCCCAACGTACGACCGCGAAAAAGTAGACGACGCAGCTGACGAGTGTCGCCAGAACGAGATAGAAGCTCATCGTCGTCGTGAAGCGTTCGGCGAGCGCTTGCCGTTCAGCGAGATCGAACACGGTCGTGACCGACAATCCGAGCCCTGCGATCGAAAACAACCACGAATAGAACAACGCCCAACCAACCAAGGTGATCACGATTGGAAGCTGCTTCAGCTTCTCGACAATCTGCATGATGTTTTCTCCCCCCTGCGACGCAGGCTCGAATCGGCCGGCGCGCGCGACGGTTCACGTCCGAAATACGGAAACCAGCCACGTCGCGACGGTCACGACATTGATGAGCATGATCCCGAACATGAACTGCACGCCACAACCGCCGGCGCTGCGATTGCTGCGGCCCGCGATCACCGCATTCCATGTCAGCATCGCGAAGAAGCAGGACATCGCGCCGACGGCCTGGAAGAACCCCTGGAACAGCGTCACGATATTGACGACGGAGTCGCCAGGAGTTTGCCCCAAGATGTTCCCATTGACGGTCGGCGCCGTGTAGCTCGTCAACGCCCCGATCGACACTTGCAGATTGGTTCCGGCGGTATTGTTCGCCATCGTCAGAATCGACGGAAACGACGCGAAGGCGCCCGAGAGGACGAGCGCCACGAACGGAACCCAGGGACGGCCGCGATAGGGATTGTGGCTCTGTGATTGCGTCCAGAATCCCCATCCGGCCGACATGAACAGCGCGAGCGCCGTCAGATAACAAAAGGTCGGCAACAAAATCGCGATTGCGTTGCCGATCTCTCCTGCGAAATTGACCAATCCTTGCACGTCAGCCCCCTCCTACCGAATGCCGGAAAGCCGATCCGCTCAGCGGATCGGCCCCTTCTCCGTCTGCACGACCCATTCGGTTCCGCGCTGGCTGATCTTCGTGACGCGCCCATAGCCCGGCACATGCGCTCCGATCCCGATTTGCAGCGGGGCGATCTCGTCTCCACTGCGATCGAGTTCGGCCAGCATGGCGAGCCCCGGCGACGCCGCCTGCACACGATATCGGGCGGGCGGAGTGGGAGCGTCGGGCTCGCTCTTTGTGGACAAGGACGCCGGGACGACGCCCTTCATCGCTGCCGGCCGCGTGGTCGGGGGCGCAACGGGCGGGCTCGCCTGGTCCGGCGGCGATGTCGGAGTGGCTTTGGCCGCGTCGAGCGAGCGCTGCGCTTCGCCGAGGTTCAAGCGCCGTTCGAAATCGTTCAGCTTCGCCTCGATCGCGCGCGCCGTTCTCTTGTCGCTGTCCTGCAGCGTGGCGATCTCCTCTCTGGTGCGGCGCACCAATGTCGAGAGCTCGGTGATCATGCCGAACAATCTCGTTTCCATCTCCAGCTGCTTCTCTTCCGCCTTGATGGGCGCGTCCGGCGGCAATGACGCGACGCGTTTGACCACTTCCTCTCTCGCCGCGGTGGGTACGGCGACGGGAAGCGTCGCCGCGGGCGCTGCGGCGATCGGGGCGGGCGACGTCGAGGCGGGCGCAGCCGCCGCCTTTGCGGCGACGGCAGGCGCGACTTTCGGCGCCTCGGGAGCCGCGGTCGCGGGTCTTACGCCGACCTCTCCGACGACCCCCGGCGACACCGGAGCGGGCGCGGGCGCGGCACCGGCGGGCGGCTTTCGGTTCTCCGGGTCCTTCTCTTTTTCGGGGCTCCAGAACGCTTGGACCTCCTCCGCGATCTTCTGAGGAGGCGACGCCGCCGGCATTTCCAAGGTGCGCTCGACGCGCTCGTTCAGCGGGACAGCAGCGAGCTTCGACGCCGGAGCCATGAGCCCGGCGTCGACGCCTTTCTCCGTCACCCCGCCCTCGAAGGCTCCGCCATTCGGCAAAAGAGCGACTGCGGCGATGGCCGCGACGCCGAGAGTCGCGAGAGAAACCGAAGTCGCGAGCCTGTAGCGTTCGAACGGATCGAAGAAGTTCGTCCGCACGCCCTTTTCGTCGGCGCGCGGAGCGTTCGGCTCGGCGTCCGCGTCCGAGAAATGAGGTTCCTTCGCCGCCACAGTGGGCTTTCCTCGGGGACCGAGGAATTCCGTGCGGATGCGCGCGAAGCTGGTCGCGATCGACGCGGCCAGCGTTTTCTTTTGGGCGCCGTGGTCTTCCTCGGACTTCGGCTCGCTCGGCGCCGCTTCGGCGTCAGCCTCGGGCAGGCCGAGGGCGAGCTCGCGGCTCTCGTCGCTATCGACGAAATTCAGATTGGCGGCAACATCGCTCATTGGTGTTCTCCTACTTCGTGTTGAGACTCGCGGGATCGACGCTCACCGTTTCCGGCGCCGCGGCGACATTGGACAAGAAGATGACGCCGACGCCCGCATTGGCGGCGAGGAAGACGGTCGCTCCCTTCGGCGTTTGCTGTTGCAGCGTCTGGCCGATCTGCGCAGCCGCCGCGCCGCCGGCGATGCCCGCCTGCTGTCGGAAATCCAGCTTGCCGTAGCTCTGGACCATGCCGCCGAACGGCGTGTAGCCGATCGTCGAGTTCGACAGCGCGATCGCCTGTCCGAGACCGGCGACAAATGCCGCCGCGGTCGGCAAAGCGAAGCGCTCGATGTAATGCTGGTCGACGCTGGTCGCGACGGCGGTCTCCATGCTGTCCGGCGCGATCACCAGGCCTTGCACGTTGATCGTCTGTCCGTGGTGCTCGACCGAATTGATCCGGACAATGAGCCGCTCGGTGTCGCCGAACAGCGCGCCGACCGCCTGGTTCTTGGAGAAGGTCCCGATCATTCGGTCGCCCGCAAGCGGTCCGGTGTCCGCCTGCAGGACGATCGGTCCTCCCGTGTCGGAATTGACCGAGAGCACCGTATGGGCGTAGACGCCGCGCCCTGCCGGGACCAAGACGTTTTCCGCCGCGCGTTGCTGTGGTTGCGCGGGCGGCGCCGAGCGCGCGCTCGCGGCGCGTTGCTCGACGCGGCCGCCCTGCCCCAGCGCGAGATCGTCTCGAACATCCGTCGCCGGCGCCAAGACCAGATCCGTGCGCGGCGGGCGTCCTTCCCACTGCTTGAACAGATCGGCGACCGCCTGCTTGAATTGCTCCTCGTTCGCTCCCCCGCTCGCGTTCGTGCTCGTGGGCTCGCTGGCGGCGATCTGCTCCACGCGCGGCGCTTCCTCTTGTGGTCTTTCGGGCGGGACGTAGATCGGCGCCGGCTCTGGTATCGGGACCACTGCCGGCTCGGGCGGAGGCTCCAACACGGTGCCCTCCTCGGGCTCGCGCCGATCGACGAGCCGCAGCGGCGCGGCCGCCGGCAGGGGCGGCGTATAGGACGCCCCCGACGCGAGCGCTTTGTCCGCCTGCACCTGCGCATGTCGCTTCAGCAACGCATCCTGCGCCGGATTGCTGTGCATTCCGCCCGGAAGCGGATCGACCTCCGGCATTTTGGCGACCGACGATTCCGGCGGCGTCGGATGCGTGATCGACGAGACGCCGACGAGCAGCGCCGTCATCGACACGCCGACCGCGGCGATGGTGACGATCCGCGCCGGGCCGCCTCGGCCGCCTCGATTGAACTCACGGAGCTGCGACAGCAGCGAGATTTTCGAAAAGAGATTAGACACTCAATCCTCCGTCAAAGAGGCCGAGACGGTGCGTCCCTGATGGGAGAGCAGCACGACCGGCGTAGCGGGAAGCTGGTAGACGGTGAGGCCCCCTTCGGCGGCCTCGGACGCCGTCCATTCCGGGGAGATCAATGTGAGGCGCGTGCGCAGATAGACGCGATCGCCGAGCCGCCAGGCGCGCAGCTCATCCGGAGAGACGCCTCTGACCGACATGGGCGTCGCCTCGGCGGGGGGAACGCCGTCGAGCATAGCGGTGAGGAACGGCGCCGCCGTGTCCGGCGCGTTCGCGCGCACGGTCCCGGCCTTCGCATTTGGACCGCGCTCCGCCACCTGGATCGAGATATCGGCGTCGTAGCGGGCGCCCCCGCCGATCAGCAAGAAGCTGATCGGCTTCGGAGCGCCCTGCAGCGTCACCACGAGGCCGCCGCGCGGGTGCAGCGACATCGGCGTGATCTCCAGGACATTCGATCCCTTCGCGGGCGTGCAGACATAAAACCCCGTGGCGGCGACCGCGGGGCCGCTGGCGTTCGGCCCGGTGTTACAGTTGCCCCCTTCCGTGACGGCCGCCGGATTGCTGTTCGTGTCCCATTGGATCGGCCATGGCTCGCCGGTGCGGTCGAAGAAGGAGAGCGCCGTCGGATAGCCCTTGACGGTCTGAATGATGTTGACCGCCTGCCCCGGCGTGAACGAGACATTGACGCGCCGGCTCGCCGGCGCCGCGAACTCCGTCGTCGCCTGCTCCTGCGCACGTTTGTTGTCTCCGAAGCGCTTGCCCAGATCCCGGATCATTCCGGGCGTCAGAGGAATGAAGTTCGCGGCTCGATCGGCCGATCCCGACGCCTGCACGCCGCCGCCGTCCGCAGCTCCAGGAATGTTCGCCGATTGCTGCGCGAGACCTGGCGAAACAGTCGCCAACAGGACGACTGCCCCGCCGAATAATATGCGTTTGTTCAGCATGTTCTCGTCCTCGTTGCTATTGGCGAACCGCCACGAGCTCGTCGATCTCCAAGCCGTCCGGTCGATCCTCGTCGTTCGTTCTCGTGACGAGCGCTTTGATCACGAGATTTTGCGTGATGTTCTGCTGGCTGTTCTGGCAGGTCTGAACGATCGGAACCTGGATGCGGTAAGCGAGCGCTCCCGCGATCGTGGCGACTTCGCTGATGACGGCGGCGCGCTGCGCCTGCGCGTAGCAGAGCAGCATCGATCGTTTCATCGTGTCGAAATTCTTGGTGTCCATCACGCTGGTGGCGAAACTGTTCCAGCCGCGCTTGGAGAATCTTCGACTCGCAGCCGAAAGCTGCTGCGGATAGTCATTGTAGTTGATGTTGTAGGGCGCGAGCGCGGCGCGCGTCGACCAATCGAGCAGCTGCGCGTCGTCGACGATCGGCGTGTCGAGCGCCGTGACCTCGCGCGTCTTCCGTCCGTCGATCACAAAATATTTCGGGGTCGGCGGATGCGTCCACAGATACGCGTCGTGGACGACGAAGACCGTCGCCAGCAGCGACGATCCGATAGCCAGGCCGATGGCCTTGGATAGAAGAGACGCCTGAAAATCCGGATCGGACAATCGGCGATTGATCGCGGCGTGCTCGTTTTGCATGAAGCCATCCCTCTCGAAAAGATTCGACGTCGACGATCATCGAGAGGGTGTGTGCGAATATGAAGCGACAAATTATCGATGCACGAGGCACGCCCTCTTTCGCGAAACACAGTGTCACGACGAGGCGTCGCGATGCGACGCCGCGTGATCGTCGCGATTGAACGATATTCGTTCGTTCTGCGAATCGCCTGACGCGCGCACCCGCGCACAACGGCTCACGCGAAGCGCTTGCCATTCGCGCAGAAGCCTGCGCGCGAGAGCGCGGCGATCTATCGGTCGGCAAGGGGCAAAATCGCCTATATGTTCATGTCGAACGGTTTCAGCAGGCATTTTACGGCGCGCAGGCTCACGCCCCTGCGAATCTCGACGCCGGCCGCCAACGCATCGTCTTTCCGCTTGTGCTCGGCGGCCGCCGCGGCGGTCGCATGCTTGCCGATCCCGGCATTTCGTCTTCTCTCGTTGCTCTTCTGAACGTAGGAGGGGCCATGGTCTCCGGGCGCACGGAATATCAAGGCCCCGGTCACGCTGCACGCTGTCGGGGCCCACACCTTCAAGGCGTTCTCGTATCGCTGCCGATCGAAGGTGGAGTTGGTTGCCGTCTTCGAGCTGATATGCGTCCGCTCGACGTGGCTGCTTATGCAAGAACGGCTGAAGCCCGTCGCTTCTTCTATCGCGGCCTTCCTCATTCCGCCCAGTATCGCGATAGCCGAGGTGACGTAATTCTTCAGGGCGGGATGGCGCCCCGTGTCCACACCGGCCGGTAGTCGGTTCGCGATAAAGTCGTCGATCGCCGCAGACCACTCCGGTTGCGCGTCGGGCGACAAGGTCGAAGGCGTCACTTTCCGGCGCGTTGACTGCTTTTTCTTTTTGGCGGCGACGAACCGGCCCTTTTTTTTAGGCTCAGAGGGGCGGTCGGTCGGAGGCGTCGTGAGCGACGGATTCGCCGGTTCCTCTTGCGGCGCTGGCATTTCCTGCGTCGCCGCCGCTTCCGTCACCGGGCAATCCATAGGCGTCGATGAAACGTCCGGCGCCGTCTGCAGGATTTCCGATGTCTCTCGGGGCGCCGGCGTCGCGAATGCTTCGGGGGATTGTTGGCGTCGTGTTCGCTTCCGGTTTCCCGTCGCAGCCGCATCGGCGCCGAAGCGCGTCGTCGCCGATGCGGCGTCGGAGTTCTTTGGCCGCTTGGTCTTCCGGCGGCCGTCCGCCGGCGCCGCGCGTCGCGTCGGCAAGCCGATCCGGCGGCGCTTTCCATAGAGCGAACCCGCGGAACGTCCGAGCAATTCGGCCAGTGCCGGGACATGGACGCCACATGTCCATCCGACGATGAACAGCGTGTGATCCATCAGCGACCACGCATTGTTTCGTGGTCGGAATGGCTTTTCGAGTTGATCCAGGCCGATGGGAATCCCGCGGCTGGAGATTTCGTCGAGGATGGTCGTCCGCGCAGAGCCCAAATAGGCTGCGATGGCGTCGACGCCGAGACCGACGTGCAACATGCCTTCGATGAGGCCCTCGGCGCCAGCCAATTCTCGGCCCAACAGCGCCAAAAGCAATCCCGCCTCATTGGGCGTGGCTTTGAAAAGGGTTGTTTGGAATGAACGGTCGCAATCGAGCATCGCGTCTGCTCCAGCTCTCACCGAAGCAGACGTCTAACATCGGATACGATTAGCGTCAACAGGCCATAATTAGGCCGCTATCGATATTCCCTAATTTCCAGGCTCCAATTCCTTCATCAGCTCGAGGTAGATGAGAACCTGCTTTTCGATGTCGTCGAACGAGGAATCCACGGTCTTGCGCCGAGAACGAAGCGTCTCCAAGAGCTCTGCCGACCTGTTCGCGAGATTTTCCGACAGTCGAAACGACAACTCTACTTCGCGATCACCCTCCGGCAGCACGGTGGCCAACGACACACCCAAAGCCGACGCAACCCTTTTCAGCATCGTGATCGAACTGTTCTGCGCGCCTTTTTCGATCAGGTAGATGCCCGTCGCCGCCATCCCACACCGTTCGCCCAGCGTCCGTTGCGTCCAGCCGAGCGATGTTCTCAACGCCCGAATTCGCTCCCCGATCGCGACAAGAAGCGGGTCTCGGGTTTCTTCCGATTCCTTTCCGTCTTGTTTTTCGTCTTCTTTTTTCTTCCTGACCATCGCCCGGCGCCTCGCCTCTCCACGGTGATTTATTATTCGTCTCTCATATCCGCTACCGAATACGGCCGATCGACAACGCCGCGTCCTATAAAACGGCCGCTCCATTGCCGATTCCACTTCGTCGCGACCCGACGCCCACATCGTCGATTCGCAGTGGTCATTCGCGCAGACCGCTCGCACGCTCCCCGCATCAACGGAGACATTCCCATGCGAGCCTCAACGATCCTGCGCCTCTGTCCGACCCTGCTTTTAATATGTCTTCATGGCCCGGCAAAAGCCGATTTCGCCGTACTTCCACCCGAACAAGGAACCGCTTCCTCGCCGACGACGCCCACAGAGGCCCCGCAGCGCTCACCGATGCCGACACGCCAGGCGGCTCGAGCCTCGAAGAACAGCAAAACGGACCATTCCACACCAAAGCGTCCGCAAGCGCGAGGTTTCGGTAGAAGCATACCCCTCTCCTTCGCGGTGCGACAAATCGTACCGTCGCCGATCAAAGTCACCTTTGCCCACGAGGCCGATCGAAACGCGCTCGTCGATTGGCGCGGCGGACGAGCATGGCCGAGCGTGCTCCGCGACGCGATCCGTCCGCTCGGTCTCCGCGCGATCGTTCGCGAGCGCGTGGTTTCCATCACCCATCGATAAATCGGCTCGTCATTCGCGCACAACGCTTCGATCCTGCCGTCAAGCGGAAAAGGAGGCCGAATGCCAGATCTCGTCACCACGCATACTGGTAGCTGGCTCGATCCGAGCCAGCTCGATCTGCTGAGCGAGCTGCCCGAGGCGGCTCGTCGCGCCGAGTTGGATCCGAGCGTCGAGTCGGCGGTCGTCGCGCTCGGCGTCGCCCTGGACGACGCCGCGGCGTTCGACCCGCCAGGTCTCGCGCGATGCATTCGAACCGACCCGGCTCGAACCTTGTTCCAGTCCGTGCTCGCGCAGCTCGGGAGTGAGCGTCTCCTGCGCATGCTCGATTGGTTGACGGAACCCGACAAGCCGAACCGGCAAGCGATACTCGCCGCTCTCTTCGCGCCCGAGGCGGGAGGCGCCTCCGATGCGATCCGTAGAGCGACGCGTTTCGCGAGCAGAAACGCGCTGCTTCGTCGCATCACCGCCCACATTCGCATCCGCTCTCTCGCCTTCTGCGCGATCGAGCGCCATCGAGACAAATACAATCAAAGGGAATTCTATCGATGAAACGAACGATCATCTCGGCGACCGTTACGATTGCCCTTTCCACCGCCGCTCTGGCGCAAACCGCGCCGCCATCCGGTTCCGCCGGCGCCTGCGGCACGCTCTATCAACAAGCCGCCAGCGCCGCGTCGGCGCGGATCGCGGCGGACGACAAGGACATTGCACCGCCCCAGACCGTCAAATCGCTCACCTGTCTCGACAACATTCTGAAGGGCGTCGGCCTCAATGTCGTGGTCAATCTCCTCGACCCGACGAATCTATTCAACGCCATCGAAGGTCAGCTCTGCAACGCAGTCACCAACGCGTGGAAAAAGGCGCTCGGCAGCGCGCAATGCGGCATCACGCTCAGCGGATTCAATCTCGGCGCGTTCAACTTCGGCGGAAGTCTCGGCGGCGGTCTCTCCTGCCCCAAGCTGAGCTTCGGCGGCGGAGGACCGCCAATTGGCTACATCGGCATCGGCGGCGCCGGCGGGAGCGGCAGTCTCTACGTCAACGGCTCCGGTCGTGCGCCGACCGGATACACGCTTCCCAACTCGATCGGCCTTTGGTGAGGAGCAAATCCAATGAACAAGACCTCTCATCTTCTTTCGGCGACGACGGGCGTCGTCATCGGCGCCATCGTCTTCGGCGCGGCCCCCGCAAATGCGCAATTGGCGGTCATCGATGCGACGTCGATCGCCGTTCAGCAGGCGCTGCAAAAGCTTCAGGACCAAGCCAATAATTTCCTGAACACGATCACGAGCCAGCTCGGTCTCAGCGGTCCGCTCGCGAGTCTCCTCGGCTCCAGCACCTATGGCGATGTCACCACCCTGCTCCGTCAGGGATTTACCCAAAACGCTAATTACTCGAAGGCGCAGGTCTCTGCCCAACGACAGATCGCCGACGCGTCGAATACCGCGATGGCGCGGTTCGAACGCGACAAGCGAAACGCCGTGATCCGGGATGAGCATGTCGTCAGCCCATTGCATTGCGCCCATCTCGACAACGGACAGACCATCACTGTCGGGGCGGGCCAATCGTGGAAAGTCGCCAGCGCCATCCAGACGGTCGCCGACCAACGCGGCGAAGCGGCAAAGGGCACGCCGTCCTATTATGGAGCCTCGCAGGCCGTCGAAGCGATCAATATGCTGCACTATTCGCGTTACTGCTCCGCGGACGAAGCGGCCGCGGGCCTCTGTAGCGCTTCGCAACGGGAAAACGCCGACCAGCGCGCCTCGTCGCTGTTCGGCACAGGCACCTATGATGGCCAGGACGGCGTCAATTCCGCCAATGACTACGTCACCAATCTGATCCAGCCCATCGTGCCGACGGCGCAGCGCGGCGCGCAAATGACGTCGCTGGTCGCGAAGGAGGCGTCGGTCCGTCGCCGTCAATACGAGTCGCGCATTTCGCTGGCGCGCAGCGTGCTCAACGAGGTCCTCGCCGCGCAGTCGCCGTCGATCCCGCTCAACGCCGCGCAGAAGCAGCAGATGCAGAACGAAGGCCTGACCGCCGTCGACACCGGCTCCTGGGTGCAGGCCCTGCAGCTCGACGTGCATCGCCGCTACAGCGACGTCAATTGGGCGGCGCAGTTGCAGAGCATGACGCCTGCCGCGGTCGAACGCGAAATCGCCAATGAGCTCGCCGTCACCAATTACCTGCTCTTGGAAAACTACCGGATGGTGATGAAGAACGCGAGCGTCAACGCAACGACGCTGGCTGCGGTCGCCGAACGCGACCTTCAAACCCTGAAGCCCGCCGTCGAGCTGCCGACGCCGAACCTCTCCAACTGATCGACCCATGCTCTCCACCGCACAAAATCTTTCTCTCTTTCTCCGTTCCACGAGGCTAGAATTCCATGCCGACCGAACCCGAGAATTCCTCCCACAAGCCCGATCCGACCTCTGCTTCTGAGGACCGGCGCGTCGACCCGCCCAACGCGCAACATGTCGAGGAGCTCCGCGCCGAGCTGAACGGCGCCATGAACCCACGCGAACGCAAAGCCATCAGCGAAGAGCTGACGCGCGCTCGCGACCATCTGTCGACGGTCGATCTGCTCGCCCGGCTCGAGGAACATCGGCCCCAGATCGAAGCGCGCGATCCGCAGCTCGCCGCCCGGATCGACCGCGTCGCCGAAACGTTTCTGGATAATCCGCACGAGCGGCTCAGCGATCCCAAATTCAAGACTGATCTCGCCTATGTGCTTCAGGATGCGGAAAAACTCGTCGAACCGCTCCGCGTCGACAGGGATCTGCGCGACGAGCTCACGCAACTCGCCGCGTCGAGCCCCGGGCTCAAGAACGAGCAGATGCGCAGTCTTCTTCAAAAAACCGAGACGCTCGACGACCCCGATCTCGTCGCGCGGCTTCGCGAGAAGGCGGCGGAAATCGCCGCTAAATCGAACCAGGCGACGAAGGCTGTCCAGGGCGAAATATTCGCCCTGTCCTTCGAGGTGCTGGAGGCCAAGCGCCGAGAGCCCGCCGCAGCGCCGTCCGCCAGCAGTCCGATCGGCTCCGAGCCCGCTACGGCAAAGCCCTCTGTCGGGGACGCCGAACCGCCGTCGCCCCCTTCGAAACCCGCCGCGGATGCCGGGGCCGTCGCCGCGAGGCAGGCGGAGATCGAGGCCTTCGGCGATCCGGCCGCCTCCTCGCGGTCCGTGACGTCCAGCCGTCCTTCGCCGGATCCCGCGGGGCAATCCGAGGCCGAGAGTTCGCGAACCTCTCCCGCGGCCGCCGACGAACTTCCCCACACTGCACCCGTCGCCTCTACCGCGGCGCCGTCGGAGGCGAACGAAGCATCGGCCGCCGAGCCGGCCGAACGAGCCGCAGACATACAGTCGGCTCCTGCGGACAAAGCCAAAATCGAGATCGCGGCCTTCGACGCTTCGTCTCCAACGCCAGCGCGCCCTTCGACCACGTCCGAGCCGGTCCAGGACGTCGCGAACCCCGAGCCGAAATCTCCCCAGGCACCCTCTTCCCAAACGCCTGCGCCGGCAGCTGGAGGCGCGGCGGCGGCTTCGACGCCGGCCAATGACGACCGCAATCTTGCCGCCTCGGCCGCACGGCCGGCCTCTCCGGCGACGTCGCCGAAGGCTCCTGAGCCGCCGGAACCGGACGAGACCGATCCCACCACGAAACATGACGTGCAGATCGTTCAGGAAAAGCTCGTCGTCGGCGGGGTGTTCGGAAAGGCGCTCGGAGTCGTCGGGCGGTCCGCCAGCGCCATCGGCCGAATTCTCGAGGCCGCCACCCCGTCGGCCCAAGCAGCGCTGCAGCAAGGCGCCCAACAGCCGCGCGAATCGTCGGCGCGCGAGAAGCAGGCGAACACCGAAGACGTCCAACGGCGCCTGCAGAACTTCGAGAACACGCGCATGCAATCCAAACGAAACGACTCGATGCTCTACGCCGCCAATACGTCCGGTCGCGCGGCCCTCGACGCGATGGGCGCTCTTCGAGACGCGCCGGGAGCTTCGATCCTCAACCGTATCCAGGACGCCGCCGCCAACAACAAGGGCGGCATGAATGCGGTGATCGAGGGGATGAAGGCTGGAGGTCCGTTCGAAGGATTGCGCAAGGAATTGAAGGCTGCGATCGGTCAGAATAACTCATTTGGCGCTGCTTACGATCGCGCCGCCGAAGCGCTCACTCAATACGGAGTGGATCGTGAGCGGATTGTTTTGGCTCTCGCGTCCCATCCCAACCACTCGAACTGGAACGAGCATTTCAAAAAGCTCGACGCCGCGGTCGGTGAGGCTGCTTCCGCTCTCCCGAAGAAAGAGGGCGACGGCAGCATGCTGGAGCATCTCGGCGAAAAGGCCCGCGAGATCGTCGAAAAAGTGCTCGAAAAAATCAAAGCCGTGTTCCACCGCGATCCCGAAGCGCGGCCCTCTCCGAGCCCAGGACCCTGACGCCTTTTTTCCTTCCCGAAATCGCCTTGCCCAATCGACACGCGAGGACATCATGTCACGCCGAATCTTTCCCACTCTATCGATCGCCCTCATCGCCCTGGCTTACGCTGCGCCGGCGCTCGCCCAATCCGTCGCGCCGACGACGCCGAACTACGACATCAGCTGGACTGCCCTCGATCCCGGTCAGGATTGGGCCGCAGAAGTTATCAAAGCCGTCTTCCCCATCAACGGAAGCAGCTGCAGCAGCGGCGCCCAATCCGCGACATGTACCGGCTCCGCCGCCACCGTCATCGGCGAGCTGCTCGGGCGCTTCACCGGCTTCTCCATGGCTCTGGGCATGTTCTACGTGTGCTACCTGACCATCTGGAATATCTATCGCACCGCAGAGACCAGCAATTTCCTCACCAACTCGATGACCTCGATGTTCGTCGTGAGGATCGGCTTCGCCGCCATCATGATGTTTCCGATTACGTCCGGCTTCTCGATCGGCCAGGCCGCCGTCGTCCAGACGTCCATGTGGGGCATCGGCATGGCGGGATCGCTCTTCAAATTCGCGATCAAGGCTATGGGACCGGATGCGATGGTCATCGCTACGCCGATCATTCCCGGCACGAAAAACATCGTCCTCGGCGTCATGGAGAACGAGCTCTGCCGGGCCTTCGTCAATGAGGCGACCGCGAATCCGCAGATCGCGCCCGCCCCCACGCCGACGCTCGTATCCGGCTCGACCACCTGGGCCTACTCACTGTCCCCAGGCAATCAGACAGGCTCGCCGAGCTGCGGAACGATCACGGTCAACCAGCCGTCCGGCGCACAGCAGCCGATCGCCGGCGTCAATACGGACATGACGGGCAAGCAGAAGGATATTCTCCAGAACGTCATCACATCGGATATTCGTCCCGTCGCCGAGAGCGTCGCGAAGAGCTATTGGCAGACGAAGCAGACCTCGGCGCTCACCCCATTGCTCGCCGCCTATCAGAACGCGACCCGCGATTACACGCAGCAGCTGACTTCTGCCGCTAGCGACATTCAGAAGCAGCTGCAGAACGCCATCAAACCCCAGGATGCGCGCGCCGGGAAGCTCGGTCTCATCAACAACACGACCACCGATCTCTCGACGCTCGGATGGGCTTCGGCCGGGTCCTATTATCTGACCTTCGCCCAGCTCAACGGCCGCACGCTCTCCCTGCTCAACGATCTCCCGATCGTCAACGGTCCGAGCTACAGCGGCTGGAGCACTGCGCTCAAGACCGATCTCGCCCCGCTCATCCAAGCCAGCGACAATTTCCTCGCGCAGCTCCGCACCTATGTGAACACCGCCGACGGCTCCAACCCTCCGACCGGCAACGCCGACACATTCGGCAACGCCGCCGCTCGTGAAGGCGGCTCGTGGATCGAACGGGTGTTTCGCGCGGTCAATCTCAACGAACCGCTGTTGAACTTCATCGCCAACAGCATTTCTCCGACGTCGAACCAGTGGTCCGATCCGTTCGGCTCGCTCATCACGCTCGGGCAATATCTCATGACCGCGGCGCTGACCGCCTACGGGCTCGCCATCGCCGCGTCGTCCGGGACGGTCCAGACGGGAGCGGCCGCCTTCTCGCTCCTCACCGGCAATTTCGCGGGCGCGGCCGCCGCGGCGGGGCTGGCCACGGTCTCCGACGTCTTCAAGGCGCTGTTGACGCCTTTGTTCTTCGGCCTCCTGTCGCTTCTCATTCCCGGCATCATGATCGCCTACGTGCTTCCGCTCATCCCCTGGGTGATGTGGATCGCCGGCGTGACCGGCTATCTGATCCTCGTCATCGAGGCGGTGATCGCGGTTCCACTCATGATGGTCGCGCATATGACGTTCGACGGCGAGGGCCTGCATGGCCGCGCCATCCAGGTCTACGAGCTGCTCTTCAACGTGCTCTTCCGGCCGGTCCTCATGCTTCTCGGGCTCTTCGCCGGGTACTTCGTGTTCTCGTCGGTCTCCTGGCTCATTCGTATAAGCTTCGGAGTCGCCGTGCATTTCGTTCTCGAAAAGGGTTGGTTCGTCACCAATCTGATCGGGCTCGTGGTGCTCCTGGCGATTTTCGTCTTGCTGCATATCGTGGTCGCGATCAAAGCCTTCGGACTGATCTCTCTCATTCCACATCATGTGCCTAAGATGCTCGGCTTCTCGCCGGCGAACCGGGTCGATATGGACGAGTTCAGTAAGGCCGCCGCTTGGACGGGTACGCGAGGAACGCTGCGCACGATCGATCACTATGCGAGAAGTCGGCTATCCGACTCGGCAGGACAAAATGTCGCGAATGATGTAGGATCGTCTTCAACCCCTGCCCTTTCCGCTCCGCGGAAGGGTATTACCGGCCCCGCCAATAGCTCGACGAAAAGTGGGGGCGTGGACTCGACCTTGAGCGCACAAACTGACGTTGGAGATCATAATAAGGAGGCCTGAGATGAGTGACGATGACGAGCCCGGCTCTGGAAGCGGCCTTCTCTGGTATGAGGTCGGGCACTCTGACGGCTATTCGAGCGGTGAGACCGATGGCTTTGAGACTGGCAAAAGGAGTGGCTTTCGCAATGGCGAACAAGCGGCCCTGCGCAATCTCAACGCCCGGCAGGAAGCCGAGCACCGCGCCGGCTGGCGGTCGATCCATATCAATGATTTCAACGCCTGGATGGATGTCCTCAACAATGAGCGGAAGCGCAATGCTCAGCTGGCCTTCGAAGTCGAAACCCTGCGGGAGTCCCTGGCGATTTCCGATCGCCGGGGCGAAGAGCACCGCAGGAAGCTGTCGAAGGCGCAGGATTTCAGAAGCGGCATGGAAGAAACGCTTTTGACCCTGCTCAAAGCATCGGAGCAAGGCAAAGCGGGCCGTCCGGAATATGCGGAGCTTAAGTCGATAATGTACCAGATGTTCGACGCATGGTCGAAAGGCGAGATCCTTTTCCGCCCTGATGCTCTGGGGCCGCGCATCGCCTATCTTTGGAAAGCACTCGATGATTGACGCGCCGAGATAGGGCGCCAGATACGCGCAGCCTCATCGCATGATGGTCTCCCGAAAGGAGATCACCATGCGATATCTTTTTCTTCCCCTGCTTTGCCTGTCCGTCCCACTCGCCGCTTGTTCCTCCGGGAACGTGCGCACCGCATCCGACTATGATGCACCCCCTCCCCCGACCGTCCGGCATCCTTTCTACGATCCCTACGCCGCCTATGGCGAGGCCAACGCCACCTGGCGCCCGCCGGTGGTCGATAGAAACGGAACCGTGGTCAAGCCGGTCGAACCCTCCACCCAGGCCACACGGCCCAATTACGAATCGGCGCCATGGGCGACCGGGGGCACGGGAGGCTCCCGCAACGCTCCCCCCGGCACGTTCTGATCGGGAGCCGGCGCGAGATCCTCCGCCGCGATCGGCCGCGTCGCTCGACCGTCTGACGTCGGCGGGCCTTGCCGGAAATGTCAATCGGCATCCAAAATTGACCCCTGATCGGCGTTCAAAATTGACCCCCTTTTGGCGTAGGGCGGAACGCGAGCGCTCGCCCCGGCGGAGCTGGCGGGATAGCGCAGCCGGGGCGAGTGCGTTTCGGTTCGCGATGTGATCGGGAAGCGTCAGGCGCGGTTCTTGAAGCGCCAGCTTTCGTTGCCGGTCTCGACGATGTCGCAATGGTGAGTGAGGCGATCGAGCAGCGCGCTGGTCATTTTCGCGTCGCCGAACACGCTCGGCCATTCGCCGAATGCGAGATTGGTAGTGATGATGATAGAGGTGCGTTCGTAGAGCCGGCTGATCAGATGGAAGAGCAATTGTCCGCCAGATTGCGCGAAGGGCAAGTAGCCGAGCTCGTCGAGTATGATGAAGTCCATTCTCGTGAGATATTCCGCGAAGCGTCCCTGACGACCTCCTCGCGCTTCGGTCTCGAGCCTGGTGACGAGTTCGACGGTGTTGAAGAAGCGGCCGCGTTTTCCAGCGCGAATGCAATTTCTGGCGATCGCTATCGAAAGATGGCTCTTCCCCGTACCGGTTCCACCGACGAAAACACAATTACGTTGTTGGTCGAGGAAGCCGCCGTTCGAGAGATCGCGCACCAACCCTTCATTGATCGGCGTACCGTTGAACTGGAAGCCGTCGAAGTCCTTCGCCAGCGGCAATTTGGCGATCGTCATCTGATATTTGATGGAGCGCGCGTGCTTTTCGGCGATTTCCGCCTCGAGAAGATCGCCGACGATGCGTGGCGGCTCATGCTGCCTCTTTATGCCACTCGACATCACCTCGTCATAGGCGTTCCTCATGCCGAAGAGCTTGAGCTCTCCCATGAGATCGAAGAGCTTGGTGCGTTCCATCAGCCTGTTCTCCTCAATTGATCATAGCGGGCGCAGTCGGCGAGCGGCATGTGCAGCAGCATCAACGACTCGGGCGTCGGGATCGTCGGCGGGGGCGGCGGCTCGCGCCGGCGGGCGAGAATGTTGAGAATGACGTCGGCGGAATGGACGCCTTGGCCGAGCGCCTCCGCGCAGGCGGCTTCCACCGCGGTCAATCCGTCCTCGACGACGGCGGCCAGAACCTTGACCATCTGTCGATCGCCATCATTGCTGCCGGCGAGCTTGCGCCGCACGCGCTCGATCGCTCCCGGCAACACCCAGTCCTTGAACGGCGCGCCGTTCCGTAGCGCGCCGGGCTTGCGCGCGAGAACTGGCACATAATGCCAGGGATCGAAGATCGTCGCGCCGCGCCCGAAGGCCCGAGCATGTTCGGCGACCACCCGCCCTTTTTGGCGGAAGACGATGCGGTCGGCGTAGGCGTGGATCTCGACCGGGGCGCCGACGGCGCTCGCATTGACCGAGTATTTATTATTGTCGAAGCGCACGAGGCAAGTCTTCGACACCGACGCGGTCAGCTCGTGGAATCCGTCGAACCGCCCGCGCAGCGGAACGAGCTTCGGGCGCTCTTCTTCGAATGCCTCCCAGACCGTCTTGTCCGCGATTTCCGGATGCGGATGAGCCTTGGCGTAGGTGACGCATTTATCGAGAAGCCAGGCGTTCATATCGTCGTAGGTCTCGAACCGCAGGCGCGGCGTGAAGAACCGCTCCCGCGCCAGGCCGACTTGATTTTCGACCTGGCCTTTCTCCCAGCCGGACGCTGGCGTGCAGGCGACCGGCTCGACGAGATGATGGCTGCACATTTGCGCGAAGCGACGATTGAACTTGCGCTCCTTGCCGACGAAGATCGTCTCCACCGCCGTCTTCATATTGTCGTAGATGCCGCGCGTGCAGGCGCCCCTGAAGAAGGCAAAGGCGCGATCATGCGCGTCGAAAACCATCTCCTGCGTCTCACGCGGATAGGCGCGAACGAAAGGCATGCGGCTGTGGCACAGACGCATGTGCGCCACCTTCACGGTCGTCGTCACGCCGTCGAGCACAACGATCTCGTGGCTCCAGTCGAACTGGTAGGCTTCGCCCGGCGCAAAGCTCAACGGCACATAGGCCGCCGCCGTCGCCGCGCCTTGCTCGCTGCGCCATTTGCGCGAGTAGCGACGCACAGCGTCATAGCCGCCCGCGTAGCCCAGGCCGCTCAGATCTTCGAAAATACGGATCAGGGTTAGCCGCTCGCGCGGCGCCTTCTTCTCGTTCTCCGCGAGAACCTCATCGAGCTTGTCCGACCAAGGCCCGAGCTTGGGAAACGGCTGATTGTCGCGCTCGTAAGCGAAGGACGTTGCCTCCGACCGCAGCGCCTTGCGGACCGTGTTCCGTGAAATGCCCAGATCGCGAGCGATCTCCTTGATCGGCTTGCCCTTGACGAAATGTTCGCGACGGATTCGTCCGATCGTCTCCACAATCAACATCCCCCACCACCCGCCGTTTCAACCAAAACGGGCGGACTGTCCGGACTTCACCAGAGGGGGTCAATTTTCAACGCCGGTTCCCCTCGTATGGGGGTCAAACTTGCACGCCGAATAACACCGGAAATGCGTCGGGCGATGCGCAGATAACTTCTGCGCATCGCCCGAGCAATTTTCGCCTTGTCGCAGATCGATCGGAATTTGAAGCGCGCGGAGCTTTGCGCGGCGCGGTCCTCGACGCCGCCGAGAACAGGCGGCGTCGAGCCGACAATGAGCGCGCGTTTCAGCTCGGCCAGAATTGCTCGGGCGTGGTGAGATATTCCCACGCCGTCGCCAGCCGCCGCGTTCGGAGCTGATAATTTTGCAACGCGCTTTGGAACGCCGTCAGAAACAGAAACAAGCAGAACGGCGCAAACTCCAGCACTGGCGCGATGCTCCAGGAAGTCCACGGAGTCGTCGCAATCTCGAACAGCCAATAGGCGAAGAGCGCCCACGCCGATCCGAAGAAGATATAAGCGGCCAGCGCGGTTTGGCGTCGACGGCGCTGCAAGAGCGCCTCCACCTGCCAGACCTTCATTCCGTGCAGAAACGCCGTTGCCTGGACATCGATGCGACGATCTTCGTCGACTCTAAAGCGCGTATCGCGTCGCGCTCCACGACGAACCGCTCCGATCAATCCCGACAGCATGCGACCGCCTTCGGCGATTTCGGGCTTCGGGAATGCGCGTCCCGGAACGGAGCCGATCCACTTGACCCCGCTCCACGCTCTGTTCAGTAGCGAGACCCGTTTCGGAGTCTCGGATCGTCTCGGTTTCCATTTATCGCGCCGCATGGCTTTCGCTCCCTATCGATGCGATCACCGCGTTCCAATCCTCCGGCAACCCGTCGACGCGGCCTTCCGAGCGGTCCTGCTTGCGCCAGATCACCGTCGGCGTTCCACGCAACCCGATCGCTTCGGCGACCGCCATATTTCGTCGAAGCAGCTCTTCGGCTTCGTACGACGCCGGCCCGTTCAAATCTCCATGCGACCAGGCCGACGCCATTTGATCGGCTGGCTTGCTCAACATCGCCAAGGCGCTCTTGGTGCTGCGACCCTCATCCTCATAGTCCAGCACAGACACAGGGATGATCGCGACGAGCGCTCTACCGGCCGCGATGAAAGGCTGCAATTGCTGCAGAGCGCGGACCGAATATCCGCACAACGGATCAATGAAGACGTAGATCCTCGGCGCGGCTTCTGAGCCGATCGTTCCAAAGGTCGCGCTGCGGGCGGCCTCCAATGCCGAAACGGACGTGGTCCGGCCGGCGCCGATTACGGCTCCAGTCTCCTTCTCGCCGCCGATCGTCACCGTCGGCGCCACCCCCGGCAAAGGAGCGACTTGTTCGCGCGTGATGTTTTTTCCGCTCGCGTCCCACATCACGCCTGGGATCACGCGCTCTCCGTCAGGAGTCGCGTAGAACACCTGGAACTGTCGTCCATTGCGGACGAATAGCCCACGCATCCCGTGGCTCGAGCCGAGCTCCGTCACGCGCGAATCTTCTCGTCCTGCGATCGCCAGCAACAGATCGGCCGACAAATCGGTCTGCGCGCCCGCGACGATCGCCTCGCCATCCGGGGTAACCTGCAAGATCATGAATTCTTCGCGCTGTCGCGCGACGACCGCGCGAAGGCCATGGGCCGAGCCGGCGTCGAATAGCTGCGCGCCGCTCCTCGCGAGATGTCTGAGCGCCGGCGTCTGCTCGACAAACTCCGCCGAAAGGAAAGAAAGCTTTAACGCGCCGAGAGCCATGCCCGAGGCGCTCTTCGGCAATTCGGACGTGGGAGCGCCTCCCGGCGCGCCCACGTCATTCTCTGTTCCAGTCCTGGATATCCCAGGTTCGGCCTGGGCGAGCGTCGAGGCGAATATCGCGGCGATCGTAAGTGAATGCGATTTCATGGTGGTCTCCTTTCGACCACCAGCTTGTGAAAGCCCTGCGCGAACCGAAAGCGCTGATTACGCGACCGCGTCGAAATCTTCACATAGCGATTTCAGCAGCACGACCAGAACATTCGGCCTGCCGACGAAAAACTCCATATAGGCAGTCGCTAACGCCTTTTTCGCATCGAGATCGTCGCGCGTTCGAGATGGAATTGTTGCGAGTTCGACGAAGCGCCGATCGATGTCGTCGTCGGCCGCGACGCGGGCTATTGCCGAGGTCGTGTTCCCATAACGAGAGTACACCAACCTGATTAGGTGATCACACTTCGCTTCGAGCGTCGCCTGATCGGCGTTGTCGACGGCAATCCCTTCAATGTGTTCGTGCTTCGCCATTTCGCCGCCCCTTGATAGAAAGGCCGCCCCCTGCTCGATACCCTGAATAAAAATGTCTTTCAGATGCGCAAAATCGTGTTGTGGCTTTTGTCTTCGCCGATCGGAATCCATGCACACGCAAAGGGAGGGGGTCGGAACCGCGCGCGCCGCCTTCGTCACTGGTCTCCCCTGAGAATACAGCAAGCTGGCCCCTACGCAATGCCACGCAGCTCCTGCACCAGGCGGAGCCGTTACAGCTACGCTTCGGCTCTAACTGCTTTTCGCGACTCATTCCTTTCCTGCATTGGCCGGCTGAGCGACTCGAAATTGCCGATCCTGTCGAGTGAGTCATTTCGTCGCAGCAAAGAATCCCGCATTCGCGTCGGCGCGCCAACTTCTTGCAACATTCGCGCAGAGCCGCGCCAAAATCGATGCGCGTCGATTCGCGACGAGCGCGTCCTCCGATGCAAGGACGAGTCGGATATGAATCGAAAAGCAGAAGTGAGAGCGCCGCCATTTATTTCGGCGAATTTCCCGATTACGCTTCAGACCCCGGAGCGTTTCGGCGCCTTGTCGATTATAAGGAGCATTCATGACGTCTCCCGTCATGCCCCCGGAAGAGATTTTGCGATCCCTCACCCGCCGCTATTTTTACGATGGGCCCGTGCCCGAAGACGCGATCGAAGAAGCTTGCCGCCGACGAGACGAGATGCTTCCTCTCTTCCTCGTCGAAATCGAGAAATTTCTTTCTGCGTCTCCACGAGAACGCCTACGCAAGCCCACGCCTGTGCATCTCATCCTTTTCGTTCTCGGCGAATGGGGAGATCAGAGGGCCTATCGTCCGCTCGCCCGCTTGATCCGATGTCCCCAATTCACCGAACACCATGGCTTCGGCACCGTGTTCGACGACGTCGGCCACCGTGTCATCGCGGCCGTGTACGACGGGGATCCCGAACCTCTGTTCGAGGCGGCCCGCGACCCGAAGGCGGACAGACTCGCGCGCCACTACATCCTCTGCAACGCGCTAGCGATGCTCGTGCATCATGAGAAGATCGATCGTGAAGTCGTCGCCAATTTCTTGATCGACCTATACGAAGAACTCGGCGACTACCCCTTCGTCTGGTACGGCTGGGCGAGGCTCGCGGCGCGTCTCGGTCTGTCCGCGTTTCGGCCGCTCGTCCTCCAGGCGATCGCGGAGGAGCGATTCGACGATTATGAGATCGACGAATTCGACAAGGAGTTGAAGCTCGCGATCGCGCGACCGGGCGCTGAGGATATCGATGAAGAATTCTTGCCGTTCGAGGGCGCCTACGAGGAGATCATAGCGTATTTCCCGCCTTAGAACGCCTTTGTCCCATCGGTTACGCGGACGCCAGGTGACGCCTCTGAATGACGCGTATGCATCATTTGCAATCGGAGTCGGTCGACGACGCGTCGCCAGCCGTCTCGACCTGAACACAGCGACTACACCGTCAAACGAAGGAGAAGGAGCGATAGCGTTCGATTTTCACTGCATTGGTTTCGCCGCGTCCGTCGACGACGCATGCGGCCGAACAATTTTCAAACCAACGATCAGGAGTTTCATCACGCAAAAGAATAGGCCTCCGAAACGTCGCCGCTCCGGAAGCCCCTGAACACTCGCAACGTCAGGGAATCATTTCCGAGCATCACTGTCAAGAGTCGGCGCCGTTTCGGCGAGCGGATTTCTTTTGCCCGAACGAGAAAAGGCAAAGGATCATGCAGACACATTTAACGACGCCGTTCGGGCGGCGACCGTTGTCGCTCGCCATGGTGGCCACACAGATTGAAGCCAGCGAATTTGCGGGCCGGCCCGGCGCGACAGACGCCGTCGTCCACAAATGGCGGCTGTTTCGCTCCCTCACCGAAGCCAAGGACCTGCTTGGAATCACCGATCGGGCGCTGTCCGTCCTACACGCGCTGTTGAGTTGCCACCCGGAGACCGCGCTCGCTCTGACGGATAAAGCGGGCGCGCCCCTTGTCGTCTTTCCCTCGAACAAGGAGCTGTCGCGCCGCGCCCATGGCATGGCGCCATCGACCTTGCGCCGCCATCTCGCATGCCTCGTCGATGTCGGCCTCGTCATCCGACGGGACTCTCCCAACGGCAAACGCTATGCACGATGGCGGCAAGGAAGCGTCGATGCAGCCTTCGGCTTCGATCTCTCGCCGATCGTCGCGCGTTCGGCCGAGATCGAGCGGCTCGCTGAGAAGGTGCGAGCCGATGAGAGCGCGATCGTTCTCCTGCGTGAACGGATTTCCCTGGTGCGGCGCGACATAGTCAAAATGATCGCAACTGGCCTGGACGAGACCATTCCCGGAGATTGGGTAGAGTTGCATGGCCGATATCTGTCGCTCGCCGGACGCTACGCGAGAAATCTCTCGAGAGCCGAGCTCGACGCCCTGGCGGACGAGTTCGCCCTGCTCGTCGGAGAAATCGGTAAGCTGCTGGAAACGCGCACAAAAGAAGGAAATATGAGCGCCAATGCCGCCCCAAATGAGCACCACCAACAGAAACAAATTACAGATCTCGATGATATTGACCTCGGCCTTCGAGAAGGCAGGCCCGAAAGGACCGAGCCGAGCGGTTCGGATCCCGGCGTCCCGAGAGCGGCGCGGAGCGATCCCTCCCTCGTCCGCTGCCGGGCCGCCGGAGAGAAGCGCGTCCCGCCACGCGTCTATTCGCTCCCAATGACGCTCGCCGCCTGCCCCGATATCGTCGATTACGCCAAAGGCGGGGCTATCGGCGACTGGGCGGAGTTTCGGGCCGCCGCCGCGATCGTAAGACCCGCGCTAGGGGTCTCGCCCAACGCCTGGGCGCGGGCGCTAGAGGTTCTGGGCGAGCACGACGCGTCCATCGTCGTGGCCGCAATTCTGCAGCGCGGCGATGAAATCAAAAGCGCCGGCGGTTATTTGCGCGTCCTCACGGCCAAGGCCGAGCAAGGCGAATTCTCTGTCGGGCCGGTGTTGATGACCCTGCTCCGGCGCAGAGGGTCGAAGCCCGTCGCCTGTCGGCAAGCCAGCGGCTAACCGAAATCATTGTCTGGAAAAATGATTAGGCGGGCGAGGACGCCGTGGAGCGGATCTCGCTCGACTGCGCCGCTACGCTGCGCCCGCGCCGGCGGCGCCTCGAGTCCGTCGCCCTCGTCGGGAGACGCCATCTCCACGACACCAGGTCTGGGCGATGGCGCGGATCAGAATTCGCCGAGCATCTGCGAACGGCGCTCGAGCAGATTGCTACCGATGTTTATAGGGGATGGCGTTGCCGATCCCGATCATCCCGTTCGACATCAACGTCGGCACGCATTCAGACGCCGGTCCAGGCGGGGTCAACTTCGTTCGCCATGGTCGCAAGACGTCTTTGTGAATCCAGGCTTTGATCCCGTGGCCTCCCCAGATGATCTCGACGAAGCCGTCGACCTCGTTTAACGGCCATTTTACGAAGGCGGCCCCCCCACTATGCCCGATCAACTTGGAAGCCTCGGTTGGCGCCGCGAACACCGGAGGAACCGCGCTACGATCAAATCTCCGGTCTTCCGGAATGTAGACTCTGAAACATTTATAGCCTTCGATCGGTCTCACCGAAGTGAACTCGCCAGCCCCTCCGGTCTGCATCACGAGGAGGCTTGCGGCAAAGATCGAGCTGAACAATGGTGTCATGACGCTTTCTCCTTCGCATAATGCGGCTAATTCAGCACGGTCTGTCCGGCCGCGGGGCCGACGCGGTTGGCTATGGATTGTCGCCAATCGCCGACCGTGGTTGTCGGAGTGATGCCGTTCGCGGTCATCGCTTGAGGCGATAAGCGAACAATTGCCTCGAGGTTGTCGCCGTTCCTAGCATTCGCCAAGTCTACGGAGTTTGATGGTCCGAATTGGTAATAACCTCGCACGTCGGTGAAGGTGGGGTTGTCGATACCGTTCTCTTGCAGATATGTGGCGCCATTGTATTCGTATTGCGCTGCGCCCCAGGCTTGATTTGCAGGATCGTTTTTGCCGGCGAGGCTCGTGTCGATCCCGGCGTTTGGATTGTCCGCCGCCGCCTCATTGATCGTTTCCGTATAAGTCGCGTTAGTCATTTGAAACGCCCCCGAGACTGTGCCCGCGCCCTGGACGTTTCTGCAGCCAGATTCCATGACGCAGGTGGCCGCGAGCGACGCGCAGCTGACCCCGACGGCCGTCGCGGCGTTGCACGCCTGGCCGCCCCAGGATTGCGCATTCATCGTTTGCAGCGGATCGCAGCCGCTGCAAGCAGTGTAGTCGAGGTTGCCGCCGCCGGGATTATTCCCTCCTCCCGAGCCGACATCGGTCGAGCCGGTCGGATAGGAGAAATTTGGCGCGCCTTTTTCCTGATAGGTCGGATGCACTGTTTGCGGGAGACCTCTCTCGGCAACCGGGACAGGATCGCCGGCGAAGGCAGGAGTGGTGAACGCCACCAAGAGAGCGGCGCCGAGCCTCGTTACGTTTCGGCGGCGCGTTTTGCCGCGATAAGTTGGTCGAGTCAAAAATGACAACATGGGACCTCCTCGTGTCGGAAGACGTCCCGAGCCGAACATGGAGTTGCGCGTATCTGAATCGAAACTTCGCGATCAAGGGACGGTCTTGCAATGCAGGGAGAATTCGCGCGAAACTCTCGGTCATGCGGCGGCGTGATGATCGTCGCGGTGTTCGATTGCGGCCAGGGTCGGCGCGGCCTACGCGCTCGCCCATAATGAGTCACGATCGCGCGAACCGGTTGGCAGTCACTGAAATTTTCACCAATCTCGAAGACGGGTCCTCATGACCGACACGACAGAGCGCCGAGCACGAGACCAAGCGCGGCGCTCGATCCACAGGGAGGCGCAAAAACGCTCCCATGCCGAAGTTCGCGGGGCGCCGAGCAGGTTCTCGTCACGCTCGAGCTGGAAGAGCCTCGACGGCTCGAGACGATCGATCGTGTGCTTGCACTCGACGTTTCTCCGCTTCAACAGAAAATCGCCTTTGTCGCGGCTCTCGGCGGATCGCGCGGAGACAGCCTCTCCGCGACGGGAATCAGCAACGAAGCTTTGAAGAAACATCTCGCTGCGATTTACGCGGCCGCGGGCGTCGACAGCTGGGAGAAGCTCGCGAGAGAAATGAACCTCGGACTTGCTTGATCGCCTGGGCGAAGGGCCGCTCGGCCACGACGATGACGCCGCCACAGCGATTGTCCTCGCCCGCCGAGAACTGAGCGCCGCCCGGCAAGCGCCGCGCCCCTCGAGGAAACACATCATAAGGTTTTGCGAGATTGCGTAGTGAACGAACCCGCTACGCGGGAGGTGCGACACCCCCAATCAGCAAGGGGTCGTAGAACCGAGCCGTTGATTGTTCCTCAATACTCCTGTGGCCTCCACGCCGATGGCTGGTCAACGCGACGCGCCGAATGACGCCGTTTTCTGCGTCGGCCAGCAAGATCACACCATCAACGCGAACGACTGACGCGCTCCCTCCATCAGACAACGGCCCACGCCCTGTATCGCCCGCGTCCGGTCAACTCGCGAAGGTTCGACGAGAGTTCGTCGATCATCGTGGTCGCGGCTTGCTGAGAAACCCGGAGTTCCTTCGCGGCAAAAGGCACGGTGACGACCGGCGAAGCAAGACACAAGTCGACGAGCTGCGACATCCTCGAATTCGCTCTTCGGCCTTTGCATTTTCTGAGCAGGAGCTCGCGCGCGAGCGTCAATCTGTCGAGTTCCTTCGAGTCGGCCTTCGCCATCGTTTCGATCGCACACGCGAAAGCGACCAATCGCGATTCAAAGTCATCTCGTCCAACTCGGCGATATTTAGCCTGTCGAAATCCCGAATGCAGCGCCGTGAGACAGTGCCGAGTCTTTCCCCGGGAACGTAGCAAGGCCGCAGCGAGCAGGGGACCGAGCCAAGCGCTGTGCTGTAACGGCTCGATCTCTTCCCAAGCGTCGAGCACGACGCATGCGGCCATCAAGGGCGGAAGGATCTGAGTTCGACCCAGACGCTCGCGCCATTCGGCAAGGCGCGCCTCTTCGTCCCAATCTTCATCGTAAACCAAACCAGAGTCGTCCCGCTTCAGAGGCGCCGGCTCGCTTCGCTCTATCACGCGTGACGTTCGCGCCAGCAATTCATCGATCTCATCGAATTCTCCTGCTGGTATCGTCTCGCCGTCCTCATCATCCAGCTCCCCATCCGCGACTTCGCTTATGGCGCCCGAACCAATGGTTGGCTCGCACACTGCGCTATTCGGTCTCCATGCGCCACGCAGACTGGCGAGGCCATTGGTCGTCAACGCCCACGCCGGCTCGCGATCGGCTATGCGACGGCGCGTGAGAAGAACGGCGTGCGCCCGCACGAGTTCGTGTGTCGGCGTGCGCACGTCCATTCCGGCGTCATGAAGCACCAGGTCTTCGAGCTGCACGAATTCGCCCGCGCGCCACAGAGCGGCGCAGGCGTCGTGGAAATGCGCGCGAAGAAGGAACGCTTCGGCGACGGGACTGGAGCGAAGCCGCTCGTCGAAACGCGCGAGGGCGTCCGACGCGCTCTCGAAGGGCGCTTGCAGGCGCTCGAATGAAACAGAGGCGGGAAGATCTAACCCCATTTTAATTCCGTGCGAATCGAAACAGGCATCAAGTTAGTTCGAATTTAACTTGAGTGATAGAGGATGCCTTTTTCTCATTCGCCTGCCGGATCGAAATGCGTCGCCGCGGCGGCCGAAAGCAAGCTTCGGCACGGCTCTGGAGGCGAGCTTTCAGCCTGTAAATCGATGAAAAGGGCTGTTTTTCGAGCCTTTCTCCTGCTCGCCCCTATGTCGCAGCGGCGAACTTCAGCCTTCGGCTGCACTTTCAAACGGTCGTTTATTGAAATCCATCGCAATTGAAATTTGAACATCGGCGATATGATGCCTTCGTTACAATGAGATTGGTACGCGGTCGGCTCGAGTGCCGTCTCGGCGTGGCTGGCAGACGGGCGAGAAGTCCGCCGCGCGGGACTATCGGGACGAGGCCCGGTCGAGGCGGACCGATGGGCCATATGCAAGGTGATCACGGGTAGCTTCGTGACGTCGATGTTGTCATCGACAGGAAGCGGGGATCGCTCCGCCGAGCAGGCGCGCGATCACCACGCGATGTTCGTGCTGTTGCTCAGGCGCCGGCGGCCCAGGGGTCGATCAGGGTTAGGCCGGCGGCCGTGAACGCGCTGCCGTCGCGGGATGCAACGACGAAATCATGCGATGCGGCTATGGCGGCGATATAGCCGTCCGGGGTGGGGAACCCCTTTCCGGCAGCGCGCGCCATCACCGCCAGATCGGAATAGCGACGCGCCGCATTCGTATCGAACGGGAGGATGCGGTCCGCGAACAGCTCCAGCACGCCTTCGAGTGTGGCGGTCAACCTGTCCTTGCGCTTGCCCTTGGGAAGCGCGCCGACGCCGAACATCAGCTCAGCGATCGTGACGCTCGAGAGATAGAGCGTTTCCGCCGCCTGTTCATCGAGCCATCGACGGACCGCCGGGGCCGGTTCGGGCTTCATCGCCTCGGAGACGACATTGGTATCGAGCAGGATCATTCGAAGCGCAGCGGCTCTGCCGGCTTCTGCTCGCGGGCCTGTTCGAGGGCTTCGACGTCGGCGTTGGTCAGGCCGATCTTCCGGCTCATTTCCGCCAGCGCGCTGCCAAGGCGGAGACGATTGGCCGGGCGCACGGCGTCCTCCAGGATGTCGCGTATCTCCGCTTCCGTGCTGCGGCCGTGCTGCGCCGCACGGACCTTCAGCGCGCGATGCGTCTCTTCGGAGAGGTTGCGGATAGTGACAGCAGGCATGATGGCGTTTCTGTTTCGGGCGATAGTAATGCTATCAATATATGGCATATGATAGCATCAAGCAACTGCGCCAACTCGGCTCCTTCGTGCCGCAAAAAACAGGCGCGGCTATTATGCTCACGGATTACCGATTCGTCGTCGAGTGCAGGCTCGCGGCGCGCATCGAGGTCGAAGGTTGGAGACGAGCCTTTATCTCCCGGTCAAGCGCTTCCTCGAAGGGTTGGGGTTCGAGGCGAAAGGAGAGATATGCGGCTGCGACGTCGTGGCGGTGGATCGCGGCTCGCCGATCGCGCTCGTGATCTGCGAGTTGAAGCTGAGCTTCACGCTCGATCTTGTTCTCCAAGCCGTGGATCGATCCACGGCATGCGACGAGGTTTGGCTCGCCGTCCGTGCATCGACGCGCGGACGCGGACGCGAGTCCGACCCCCGGGTGAAGAGGCTCTGTCGAATGCTCGGCTTCGGGCTGCTCAGCGTGCTCATTTCCGGTAGGGTGGAGGTCTTGGTCGAGCCGGTTGCCTGGCGGCCGAGGCACAACGCAAAACGCCGCTCTCGGATCCTCGATGAGCACCAGCGGCGTAGGGGAGATCCGGCGACTGGAGGCGGCACGCGACGTCCCATCATGACCGCCTATCGACAGCAGGCGCTGCGATGCGCCGGGGCAATGGCGCACGCGCCGGCCCGCCCACGCGATCTGAAGGAGGCCATTCCGGACGCGCCGAAGATTTTGCTTCGCAACGTCTACGGCTGGTTCATCCGGGTCGAGCGCGGCGTCTATGCGCTCTCAGACGCCGGACAGGCCGCGTTGGTGACGTGGAGGGCGCATCTTCCCGAACCGTCCGCCACGGGCGGTGACGAGAGGCAAAAGAGGTCCGTTTTGCCCTGAAGGCACTTAAGTTTTGCGGGGCCTCGCGGGCTCGATTTCGCCGGAGGCCGTCTTGCTGCGACAAAGCTTGCGTCTTCCTACTCTTCCGCAACCGCCAATGATCCGCGCTATCATGAAGCGCGCGAACGAACCGCCTCGCTCCGAAGTTGACTGTTACTAGCCGTCCAATCTCCTGCGGCTCTCGCCGGGGATCGGATCAAGGGGCTCGACTAGGATGGAGCCCGGTTCTATCAATGCCATTATCGCGATTGGCGCGAACGGTCGCCACAGAAGATTCATAACTTCGTTTCGAGACGGCTCTCTCGTAGCTCGCGGCGCTCTCCATTTCGGACTAAGGAATCGGGGATGAAAAGATAGCGATGGCCGGGACGAACACTCCGATTCGTACTCGTCTGTCCGGCGGCGCGACCGAGCAGGCCGTCGCGGCGCTTGCCCGGGGTGATGTACCAGACGCGCTGGACAAGCTCGCTAAGGCGATCGCTTTCGAACCCCGCAACGCTTACGCATACGCGATGCGAGGACAGCTCCACTTCGACCTCGGCGATCACAATCGCGCGATCGCCGATCTGACTAGCGCCATCGAGGTGGATCCCGAAAACGCTGCTTGGCCTTCGTTTCGATCGCGTTTCTACTGGCGAATGGGCGATGTGCCTCGCGCCATCGCCGACCTCGATAGGGTGCTCGAGATCGACCCCGACGACAAGCAGGCGATTCTCGAACGAGGGGAAATGTTGCGCGGGCTGAACAAGCGCGACGCCGCCATCGCCGCTTTCACGAGGGCGCTCACGCTCGATCCCGGTTCCGACGAGGCCTACTTTTTACGAGGGTGCTGCTGGCTCCAAAATACGCGATATGACAATGCAATAGCAGATTTCACCGAATGTCTTCGAATCGACCCGACACGTGTCGATGCTTATGTAGCGCGCGGCGAGACGTTGGCGCGCCGAGCGGATCGACAGAACAGTAAGCCAGCGAAAAAGCGCCTCTATTCGAACCGCGCCATTGCGGACCTCGATCACGCCATCTCGCTCGCCCCGCACGAACCCGCGGCCTATCTGTGGCGCGCCCGCGCTCATCGATCGGCAGAACGCTTCGACGCTTCCATTGCCGACTTCACCAAGTTGCTCAGTCTATGTTCGGAAGCGGAGACGCCGGATCTCTACGTCGATCGCGCCGAGACCTATCACGCCAGATGGATGCAATCGCGAAGAGAGGAGGACTTCGACCTCGCCATCGCCGATTTGAGCGTCGCAGTCGCGCGCGATAACGATCGCGTTTTTTGGCACGATCTGCTCGTTGGGTATCATATGAATCGTGGATGCTTGCGTTTCGGAAGCGCGCAATATCAAGCGGCAATCGCCGATTACAGCAAAGCGATCGAGCTCGGCGGAAAAGCCGATCCCCATTTGGTGGCCCAAAGCTTCTTGCGGCGGGGCGGCGCTTATTTTTTGGCGGGTTTCCTTGATCTCGCCATCGCCGACTTCACCGAGACTCTCGCGCGGGAACCTGACGAGGTGGAGGCCTCTCGCCACCGCGGCCGTGCTTGGAGCGCTAAAGGCGATCTCATCAGAGCCATTGCCGATTTCACAGCGGTCATCGAGCAGTGTCCTGCCGATCTCGACGCCTATCGTTTGCGAGCTTTGGCCCGGTTTGCGAGCGGAGACAGGCCTGCGGCCGCCAGAGACCTGTCCGAAGGTATTCGTGTCGCGGATCGTGCGCCTTTCGAGACGGATCGAAAGCGACGCGATATCGCCCAGGCGCATATGCTCATGTTTGCAGGGAGGACTGACGAAGCGCGGCAGCTCTATTTGAAGTGGCGTGGCGAACTGCGCAATGAGGATATCGGAAGTCTCGCCTTCATGGCGCCGACGTGGGAGGAGACAATTCTCATGGAGTTCGATGAATTCTGCGCGGTCGGGCTCCATCATCCGTTCATGGATGAAATCGCCCCCATTTTGCGCGATCGAGCGGGCCGAGCCGGTTCAGGGACGCCGAAGAAGCTCTTGTGGACGTCGCGAACGGAGACGAGATCGTGATGCCGGTCGACGCCGCGCAATTGATGCTCGGCAGGAACGTGATCGTCGAGACAGAAATCGTAGAATAGCCAGTCCGAAGAGGCTTGCATGCCCCTCATTGCGACTTCTCCCGCAAATCGGTCTCGCGTTTCTTCGCGACCGGATCAAAGCTGTGCGGGCTCCGGCCGAGAGCAAGGCGAACCCCTGGAATGTGGGGTCTCTTCCGACGACGCCTGCGAAACTGAAATCGGCCAGCGACGCCCCTTCCCTTCAGGCCGAAGTCGGTTCCGGTCCCGGCGGGAGTGTCCGGCGCTACGCCCTCCCAATTCGAGATCAGCTGCTCGCACCTTCAGGTGAAGACTCTGAGCGGGGCAGCGCGCGGGGGGCTATTATTTTCTCGACGATGCGATCCCGTTCTATGCGCTGCGGGTCTATCCGAAGAACGAAAAGACGGATCTGTCCGCCGAGGATAAGCGGGCCGCCACGGCGCTCGTCGAGGTGATCATCCCCCCGTCGCTGCCCCTGTGCAGTCGAAACAGAGGGGCTTCGGCTCCTCTAATCGACTGAAGTCGGCGTCTCATCGATTCTTTGTTTCTGGCGCCACTAATTCTAGCCCCGGGAGAATTCGAAGCGGCGTCACGCGCCGGGTTAAGAGATCACTCGTCCGCCTCCACATCGACCATTTTGCCACAGAAAACGGAATTCAAATTTCAAAGGGCTGGCAATGAAGGCCCGTAAAGGCCTGTAGCTGCTTAAGAGTGGGGGCGCTGTTGGCCGCGGCCAACTCAACGTGCGGTCTTGCCTTAGAAAGCCCGACGAAGTCCGTTAATTTTCATTTACGATAAATTTATTGCTCTCCTGGCCGAATCGTGGCTTTTTGATACGGAAGAAATCTGATTTGACGCCTCTAACCGTATCGAGAAAAGAAGCCGTGGACACCGACGTTCGCCGTTCCAACATTGTCCCTCCGCAAGGGGAGACGTCGGATGTCCGTATTTCCGCGCAGGCAAGACTGCTGTCGGAGCAGCTTCAGTCTCTCGGAGCACGCCTCTTTCCACCGGACAGCCACAAGTCCCTACGTTCCTTCTCATCGGGTGAAGCAGCGAAGTTGTTGCGCGTCTCCGACGGATATTTGCGTCAGCTCTCGCTCGACGGGATTGGACCAATCCCCGAAACCAGCGCGTCGGGGCGGCGCTCTTATACACTGGTTCAAATCAACGAACTCCGTCGCCATATCGCCTCGGCGAAGCCACGGGAGGCTCAGGTGGTTTTGCCACGGCGGCGCCCCGGCGAGAAGATGCAGACGATCGCCTGTACAAACTTCAAGGGCGGTTCCGCAAAGACGACGACATGTCTGTATTTGGCGCAGTATCTTGCATTGTCGGGCTTTCGCGTTTTGGCCGTCGACCTCGATCCGCAAGCGTCCCTGTCGACGATGCTCGGTCTCCAGCCGGAGTTCGACCTGAAAGAAGGCGACACAATTTACGGTGCAATTAGATACGACGACCAGCGTCGGCCGATACGCGACTGCATCCTCAAGACCTACTTCGACGGCCTCGATTTGATACCTGGCAATCTCGAACTCATGGAGTTCGAGCATGAGACTCCGCAAGCGCTGTCCTTAGGCCAGCATCCGGCCGGAGGCATGTTTTTCCAGAGACTGGGACGCGCGCTTGCGGAGATTGAGACCGACTATGACGTTGTGGTCGTCGATTGTCCGCCGCAGTTGGGCTACCTCACCCTTGGAGCTTTGTGCGCCGCCACTGCCCTTTTGATCACAATTCATCCGCAGATGGTGGACGTGGCTTCCATGTCCCAATTCCTTCTCATGGCCTCGGATTTGATGGCGGTGGTTCGCAAGGCGGGGGGCGATCTTCGACATGACTTCATTCGGTATGTGATTACGAGACACGAACCGCACGACGGACCTCAGTCGCAGGTCGTGGCCTTACTTCGCGGACTGTTCGGCGATGAGGTCTTGGCCGCAACGGTTTGGAAATCGACAGCGATAGCCGACGCAGGACTGACAAAGCAGTCTCTCTACGAGCTTGATCGAGGTGCCGTTGGCCGCGCGACCTATGACCGCGCGCTCGAATCTCTCGAGGCGGTCAACAGCGAAATTCTTGGCCTCATTCTCCGCGCTTGGGGAAGGATCACATGACCCGCCGCAATGTGCTCAAGTCAATTTTCGAAGAACAGTTGGCCGCGGCCAACCCGGGGACTAAGGCCGAAGCGCAGGGTCGAGACCGCGTTCTGGCTGGGCCCGTGCGCACGATGAGCCTCACTCTCGATAAGATCGAAGAGGAGTCCCGGGTTCTCCAAGAAGCGCTGGCGACTGGAGCCTCTGTGGTCGATCTCGACCCGCAGCTCGTGGATGTTTCGTTCATTCGAGATCGTTTCCCCGCGGCCGATGATCCCGCGTTCGCCGCGCTAAAAGAATCGATGCGCGGCCATGGGCAAGAAGTCCCAATATTAGTGCGACCGCACCCAGGACAGGGCGGCCGATATCAGGCGGCATATGGGCATCGAAGAATAGCGGCGGCGCGCGAACTCGGTCTGAAGGTCAAAGCCGTCGTTCGCAGCCTGGACGACCAACAACTCGTTCTTGCCCAGGGGATCGAGAATTCGGTTCGGAGGGATCTCTCTTTCATCGAGAGGGCGATTTTCGCTAAAACTCTGGAGGATAGCGGTTACGACAGACCAGTCATCATGGCCGCCTTGTCGACCGACAAGACCGAACTTTCGAAAATGATCTCCGTGGCGCGCGCGGTCCCCGAGGATTTGGCCAAGACCATTGGTTCGGCGCCAAAGGCGGGGCGTCGCCGATGGCTGCAGTTGGCCGATCTACTGCAGAGTGAGAATGCGCTTCGCCGTGTTGAGCTCGTGCTCGCAGATCCCGACGTGACTCGCGACTCCGACGCGAGGTTCATCCGAGCGCTCAGTGCGGCCAGCGAGAGAGAGTTCGCGCGCTCGTCCACTCGAATCTGGAAAAACTCGGCAGGCACCCCGCTCGCGCGCATCAGCCGTGACAAAAAGACGACCGTCGTGCGCTTTGACGAAAAAGCGGAACCCGATTTCGCAGGTTTCGTATTAGAGCGTCTCGACGCTCTCTACGAGGAATTCCGCTCGCGTCAAAGCTGAGCGGGGAGTTGAGTTCGTTCCACGATTTGCAAAGGAGTCCATCGCAAAAGAAAAAGGCCCCCGAAACGTCGTCCCGGAAGCCCTTCTCATAGTGTCGCAACTAAGAGAATCCCACTTCCGCGAATCGCTGTCAAGAGTCGGCGCCGTTTTGGTGAGCAGATTTCTTTTGCCTGAACGAGGCAAAGGATCATGCAGATACAACCAACGACGCCCTTTGGGCGGCGGCCGCTGTCGCTTGCCATGGTGGCAAGACAGGCGGCAACCGAGAATTTCACCACCAAGCCTGGCGCATCCGAAACCGTCGTCCACAAATGGCGGCTGTTTCGGGCGCTCACCGAAGCCAAAGAGCCGCTCGGCGTCACCGAGCGCGCGCTATCGGTATTGCACGCGCTTTTGAGTTTCCATCAGGAGACCGCTCTCTCTTTGCCCAAGCGCGATTCGGGTGACGGCGAAGCGGCCCCCGGCATCGTCGTATTCCCTTCGAACAGGGAGCTGTCGATTCGCGCCCACGGCATGGCGCCAGCAACGCTGCGGCGGCATCTCGCCTGCCTCGTCGACGCAGGCTTGATCATCCGCCGAGACTCCCCGAACGGTAAACGCTTCGCCCGGAAAGGGCAGGGGGGAGCCATAGAGGACGCTTTCGGCTTCGACCTCGCGCCGCTCGTCGCGCGCTCGAGCGAAATCGAGAATCTCGCCGAGGAGGTGCGGGCCGAGAACCGCGCGATCGCGCTGCTGCGGGAAAAGATCACGCTCATTCGACGCGACATCATCAAAATGATCGAGACTGGATTGGAGGAGGGCGTTTCGGGCGACTGGGACGACGCGCATCAGCGCTATGCGGCGCTCTCGGGGCGCTATGGGCGAGGGCTTACGCACACCAATTTGGAGGCTCTGGCGGGCGAGCTGGCCACGCTGGCGACCGAAATCCACAAGTCGCTGGAAACGCACGTAAAAGCTCAAAATATGAGCGGCAATGAGTCTCAAACTGAGCGTCACATACAGAATCAAACTACAAAACTTTCTGATCTTGAACCTAGCCTTCAAAAAGGCAGGGCCAATCCGCCTGAGCCAAAGGTCGAAGAGGGCGCGGAACCGATCGCTCGTGCGCCAGGAATGTCGTCGGAACGCTGTCGGACTGTCGATCCCAAACCGCCGCTTCGAACCTATCCTCTCGGCATGGTGCTGGAGGCCTGTCCAGACATCGTCGATTACGGCAAGCGCGGCGAAATTTCCTCATGGCGAGACCTGGCGGCGGCGGGGGCGACGGTGCGCTCGGCGCTCGGCGTTTCGCCAGACGCTTGGTCGCAAGCTTTGGACGTCTTGGGTGAGCATGACGCCTCCATCGTCATCGCCGCGATCCTGCAACGCGGAGATGAGATCAAGAGCGCCGGTGGTTATCTCCGCGTACTGACCGAAAAGGCGAGGGCAGGGGAGTTCTCGCTCGGGCCTGTGCTGATGGCCTTGTTGCGCGGCAAGGCCGCGAAGGCAGCGCGCCTGCGAAAGTCTGCCGGATAAAAGGAGTCCCCAAGCAACATTTGCGCGCCGCTGGAGGTCTGCAAAGGGCATTCGGCGTTGGCGAGACGCTGGTCTGTCATCGTCGCGATCGGGCGTCACCGACTGTCGTTGCCGTCGCTCGTCACCCCTCTGCGTCACGCGGCCGGCCGGCGGCGGACAAATGCGACGCCCAGTTTCGGACGACCGTGTCGATCGTGGGGCCACTCGATCGTTCCTTGGCGCGGGTAGGGTAGGGCCGAACTCGATGAAGAGTTCGGCGGGGCGTGCCCGCGCGCCAGTTGCACTCAGCAGCGTGACGTCTTTCACGCTGCTGTTTTGGCGCGACGCTGTCCTTTGCGCGGCGTTCTCTCGCCAATTCCGGCCTCCTGGATCACCAGAGCCGGGTCGCGCGCCAGAATTCTCACCAGCATTCCTGCAGCGCCGGAAGGGGAGCGCTCGCCGCGCTCCCACTTGCGCACGGTTCCCAGCGACGCGCCCGTGACCTTCGCAAATTCTTCCTGCGTCAATCCCGCTTTGAGGCGCGTCTCGGCGATGAAGCTCCGATCGATCTTCAGCTTGTGCGCGCGGGTTCCTGCGCTCGGCTTTCCTTTGGCGTAGGCGAGAGCGTCTTCGAGACCCGAGATCATGCTTTCGAAATCTTTGCCGTCCATCGTCCTATCTCCGGAATTGGGCGCGGATCGCGTCGGTGAGCGCCGTCGCCGCTTTGCGCTGTCTGGGATCGAGGTCTGCTTGCACGTTCTTGGCGTAGACCGTGATCAGAAAGCACGGCATGTCGGCGTCGTGAAAAAATGTGATGAGGCGGGCGCCGCCTCGTTTTCCTTTTCCGCCCAGCGGAACGCGGACCTTCCGCATGCCGCCCGTGCCTTGGATCAAATCACCGGCTCGAGGGTCGGCCGCGATCATATCGATGACGGCCGTTCTCTCGGCTTCGCTCATGATCTCCGTCGCGCGCGCCAGATAGGTTTCTGTCTCGACGACGGTGATGAGGGCGGGCGAATTCATAGTCGATGCATACCCCAAAGGGGTAGCCAAATGCAAGGCGCCGGCGGGGCGTGCGGTTCGAAAGTGGGTCCGCCTGGTCACGCCGCTCCCCGGGCGACGGTCTACTGGTCAGTGCGAAACGACGCCGTGGCCGCCGGGATGGCGGGCCCGAACGAAAACCCGTCGCGCCGCTTCGGCGGCGATCGCGGCCGCCGACCTCGGGGTCCGCCCCGCCGTTCTCGAGAGGGCGATGCACGAATATCCGGGCTTCGCCAGCTGTCGGATCGTCGCAATTTCTGGAACTCGCGGTCATTGGAATCGCTGGAGTTTGCTGTTGCACAATTTCGGGAGCGAATCACAATTTCTGGGACTAGCGTCGCGTTCGATTCGTAATTTCTGGAACCAGATTTCTGCGACACGGCAAGGCTGTCCGGGGCTGTCGATAGCACCGCCCTGCGAGAGTAGACCGCGGCGCAACGGCGGGCGGAAGTTCTCTCGGAGCTCCCCGAGCGGCCTTCGGGCAAGCAAATCCGCAATGTGATGGCGGCTCTCGGGGTCGGCCAAATCGGCGTCGATTGCGGCGCAGTTCCACAAATTATGCGCGACTCCCATAAATTCCGGATCTGTTCGTCCCACAAATTGTGAATCGAAATTCCGAAATTACGCGCGATCCCGCCGCGCTGCGCGCCGAATCCCACAAATTTCGGCTTCCGACACAGTCTACCGAACCGGCGCGAAGCCAGTCCAATCAACCAGCGCAAATTCCGACGCCTGAATTCGATTTTCGGGGGCTGTGTCAGCTGACCGTTTTTCATGAGACTCCCGATTGGGCGTTTTCAAAGGGTTGGGAGATTCGGTTTTCATGAGACCGAGTCGCTTTTGTTGAGACTGGACTGTCACGTGATTCGGATATCGTGAGACTATCTGAAAACGAAGATCCGTTTGATGACCGCCGAACGCGACGAGGTCGACGAGCAGGAGTGGCGAGGCGTGCTTGCGCGCGCGGACCTTCTCCGTCGTTTATCCCCGCGACCGACCGCGGCGGAAATCGGCGACGCCACGAGGGAGCTCGAGGTCAGCCGAGCGACGCTGTTTCGTTGGCTGAAGCGATATCGAGGCGAGGAGCGTGCGGCGGCGCTGCTCAATCGAAAGTCTGGACGCCGGGCGGGCGTCGACGCCTTCGCGCCGGATCTCAAGGCGATCGTCGATGACAATGTCACGAACTTTTACGCCACGCCGGAGAAGCCGACGCTGACGCGGCTCTGGAAGCGGATTTTGACCGATTGCCGGGCAAACGAGCTGACGCCGCCGTCGATCCGGCGGCTCAAGGCCTATCTTGCGACGCTCGATGCCGAAGCCATGACGCGGCAGCGAGAGGGAAAGTCGCGCGCGGAGGCGCGGTTTTTGGGTCTTCCAGGAAACTTCGCCGCCGAACGGGCGATGCAGATCGTGCAGATCGACCACACCAAGGTCGACGTGACCGTTGTCGATCCGGTCGAACGTCTGCCGATCGGGCGTCCGATTCTGACCATCGGCGTCGACGTGTTCACGCGCATGGTCGTGGGGTTCTATCTGTCGTTGGAGGCGCCGTCCGTGACCTCGGTGGCGCTGTGTCTGACGCACGCGGTGATGGACAAGACGGCTTGGCTGGCCGAGCGCGGCATCACGGCGGAGTGGCCGACCAGCGGCTTGCCTGAATGCATCCATGTCGACAATGGCGCGGAATTCCACGCGCGCGCCTTCAAGCGCGGCTGCGCCGATCACGGCGTCACGCTCACCTATCGGCCGCCGGGAACGCCTCGCTTCGGCGGCCATATCGAGCGGCTGATCGGAACGATGATGGGCAGCGTTCACTTGGTGCCCGGCACGCATTTTTCCAGCGTGGCCGACAAGGGCGACTACGATCCAGAGGCGCGCGCCGTCATGACGATGCGCGAGCTGGAAACCTATCTCGCGCTCGAGATCGTCGGCCCTTATCACGGCGGTGTGCATCGCGGCCTGGGCCGGCCTCCGATCGCGGCTTGGCATGAGGCGAATCCGATGCGCCAGGAGCGGCGCCCGCGCGATCTTCTCGGTTTTCTTCTCGATTTCCTGCCCTTCGAGACCCGCGTGCTGCGCCGGACCGGCATCCATCTGCACAACATCTGCTACTGGTCGGATGCATTTGCCCCGTGGATCGGGCGCGGCGACGACAAGCTGATCGTCAAATACGATCCGCGCGACCTGCAACGGGTGTTCGTGCGGCTGGGCGAAGGATATGTCGCGGCGCCGACGCGCAATCTGTTGCGCCCGGCCATCACGCTGTGGGAGCAGCGGGCGGCGCTACGCGCTCTGAGGGCGCAGGGCCGGCGGGAAGTCGACGAAGAATTGATCTTTCAGGCCATCGCAGCGCAGCGCGCCCTGGTCGACAACGCCGTGCGCGACACGACCGAGATGCGCAAGCTGCGCGCGCGCCGCGTCCATCTTTCGGAGCGGCCGGCGCTTCCGGCGCCGGCATCGCCGCCGATCGACGAACAACCGATCGCGCTGCCGTATTTTCCGGTCGAGGAATGGGAATGACCGAATACGCGCATCTCGACCCCGCGCTGCGGAGTCTCGCCGACCTGTCGCAGCGCGAGCGCATCGAACGCATACGGGCGGATCGGTGGGTCGACTATCCGCGGGCGCGTGAAGCGCTCGCCCGTCTCGACGAGCTTTTTCTGTTCCCCAAGCGAGCGCGGATGCCGAATTTGTTGATTTTCGGGCCCTCCGGCATGGGCAAGACGATGATCGTTGAAAAATTCGCGCGGGCGCATCCGCCGGTTTTCGACGCGGCGAGCGGCGTCCACCGCAAGCCGGTCATCGTCTTGCAGATGATCCCGTCGCCAGACGAAGGCCGCTTCTATCACCGCTTGCTGGCCGTGATCGGCGCGCTGCCGCCGACGCGCGCCACGCTCGGTCAACTGGAGACACAGGCTCTATTCCTGCTCGGGGAAGTCAAGCCGCGGATGCTGGTGATCGACGAGGTGCAGAATCTGATGGCCGGCAGCAATCGGGAGCAGCGGCGCATGCTCAATCTCTTGCGCTTCCTCGGCAACGAGCTGCGCATTCCGCTCGTCTGCCTCGGCTCGCACGAGGCCCGCGACGCCATTCGCGGCGACGCCCATCTGAACAGCCGCTTCGATCCTTTCGGCTTGCCGCCGTGGCGCTACGACGCCGATTTCCATGGCCTGATGGGCAGCTTGCTGCGCACATTGCCGTTGCGGGCGCCGACCGAGCTCGGAGAGAGCGCGCTGAAGCGGATCGTCGAGGTGACGGGCGGCGTCACGTCGGCGATCTTTCGGCTGACCACCGATCTCGCCGTCGAGGCGATCGCCAGCGGCGCCGAGCGGATCACGCCCGCCGACATTTTCGAGCGCCGCGTCGCTTCGCCGACGCCGGAGTTGGCGTCCTGAGTCGTGGCGGCGGAGACCGGCGTTCCCTTGCCAGTCCTCGCGAAGACCGAGGTCGACGAGCGCCTGTCCTCCTGGCTGACGCGAACGGCGGCGATCTATCTCGTCTCTCCTGACGCGCTCGTCGCGCACATTGGTTTGCGCACGAAGCGAATCCACGATCTCGATCTCGATCCGCACGCCGACGACATCGCCCGTCTCGTCGCTGCGACGGGCGTCTCCGTGGCGCGACTGTCGCAGATGACCTTTCGTGACGCCCCGGAGACGTTGCGAGGCTTCATCGACGTCGAAAGCCGCGAGATTTGCCCGGCTTGCGTCGGCGAGGCGAGGCCGCGCGCGGCGCCGCGGCTCCGGGAATGGACCCATCCCTTCGCGTTCTGGTGCGCGAAGCACGGCGGCCGCCTGAAGAGCGCCGACATCGACGGCGTCGGGGTTCTCAGCGACGAAGCGTCGGCGCGCCGCGGCGCGAGATATTGGCGCGCCCTGGCGATGGGCGCCGACGAGACGACGCCGACGACCGCGGCTGTGATGAATCTGCTGCTCGCTCCTTGTCGATCGCCTTCGCCCGCCGCGCCCTGGGAGCTCGCGGGCGCGTCATCCTGGATACGCGCCGAGCTGCAAAAGGAGCCGGTCCGAACCTATCCGCGGCTCGCGTTGAGCTGCGTCGTGCCCGAATACGACCGTGCCGTCGCGGTCTGCGACCGTCGATTGCCGCGGGAGTTTCAAGCGTTGGCGTCGGCGCGGGCCGTGGAGCGGCGCGCGGTGGCGATCGGGCTCGGCCGGACGATCGCTTTCCCCGTCGAAGCCGCTGTGTGCATTCTGCAGCGCTGCGATGACTTCGGACGCCGCCGCATCGAAGACGAGCTCGCCGCCTGGCCGGCGCATCTGCGGGCCGCCATCGATCGCGCGCGGCGCCGCGTTCGGAGCGGGGGCGCCTCTACGCCTTGGCGGCGAGCCGTGGTCGATCGTGCGCCGAGGCCGACGCCGAGGTCTGGATGTAATGATGAGTTCGACGATGTCGCCCGTCTCCTCGTCGCCGAGCACGAAGCGAGCTTGCGTCATCTTCCGGTCGAGGAGCGGCTCGATCGCTTGCAGGCGTTGGCGCAGGCGGAGCTCGAAGGCCTCAGGCTTCGAGTCGATCGGGGACGACGAGGCCCAGCCGGCGCGCACGATCGAGAAGATGTTTGACCGAGGAAGCCGCCCATTGATGGCCGCCGCGCGGCGTGCGCTCCCGCATGCGCTCGAGCTGGGCGGCGATCTCGCGCAGCGTCAGCGCCGGATCGGCGATGGCGATGCCGGCGACGAGCGTCATCAGCCGATCTTCCGGCGGCCGGCGCGGCGCGCGCTCGATCAGCTCGGGCGACGCCAGGCGCTCGCGCACGAGGCGGCGCACCGAGCGGCGCAGCCGCTCGACCGTCCAGCTCTGGCCCTTGTGCTCGAGCACGCGGACCACGTCGCCCCAGCAGTGCTGCGGCCGCATGCGCTGCACGATCGGCAGAAAGCTCGGCGCGGCGTTGATGAGATCGCCGAGATAGACGCGATCGCGCGCGGCGGCGGTTGCTCGGATCGCCTCGCCGCGCCTCTCGCGCAACCCGGGATTGCCGGGAAGTCTTCCGCGCGCCTTGGCCGCCTTGATGCCGGCCCTGGTCCGCTCGGCGATCAGCGCGCGCTCGAGCTGGGCGACGGCTCCGAGCACCTGCAACGAAAACATGCCCTGCGGCGTCGAGGTGTCGATCGGATCGCTCAAGGACTTGAAATGCGCGCCGCGCTCCTCGAGCGTCTCGATGACCTGCAGCAGATGGCTGACCGAGCGCGCCAGCCGGTCGAGGCGCACGACGACGAGCACATCGCCGCGCTTGATCTCGCGCATGAGCTTGGCGAGCACGGGCCGCGCGCGCGAGGCGCCAGAGCCGTGCTCCTCGTGGACGATCGAGCAGCCGGTGGCGCGCAGCTCGTCGAGCTGGGCGTCGGTCGCCTGCTCGTCCGTCGAGACGCGGGCGTAGCCGACGAGGCGGCGGGCGGGTCGGAGCGGGGGAGGGGCGATCATGGGTCGAATCGGGGCTCTCGGGGGGCGTTTTGGAGCCGTTTGTACACTCACGACGGCTGTGAGCAACTGACCAGTTGCAGGCGTGTTTTATCGACCGATTTTGCGAGCCCGTGAGGCGTTAATTCGGCTTCGAAGCGCCTGGAAGCACCGAAGCCGAAAAGGCGCACAGACAAGCCTTTTGCGCCGAAATCCACCCGATGTGACGGCCTGCGATCAGTGTGCGAGGGGCCCTCTCGTCGAAGCGCTCGGAAGCCGCCATGAGTTCCGGGGCCGGTCTGCGGAAAGCAGAGCGGAAATCGTGCGACTGCCTGGACAAGGGCTCCTGCCCAATGAACGGGGCCGACCAGATTTTCAATGACTTACGGCGAATTGAATCGGAAATCGTGAGACCACGCGGAAGCGCCACGTGAACGAGCCGACGTGGAAAAGAACGACTGTTATTTCAGTATGTTACTAGCTGCGTTGAATCGGTTTTCATGAGACTCGGTCTCACGAAAGCGACTCTTTCTCTCAGCTAACCCCTTGAGTCTCAACAATTCCGCTCGGCTGACAGGCGAAATCGCGTCCGCAGCCCCGGAAATGCGGCGTCTTCGAATCACGTCCGATAAGCGCAGATTATCGGACATGGAATCGGCCCGACAAGCGCGGCGGTTCCGCCGCGAAAGCACCCACTAAAACGCCGCCTTCGGCTGCGATTCCCGCATGCGCCGATTCGACCCCTCCGACCCGATCGATCCCGTCGCCGCGCCGCCGCCGGCCCGCCCGCCGGCGTCCGGCGCGCGCCTCCTGCCTCGACGCGGAACAACCATCCAACAATTGATTTTATTCGCTTATCCGTCATGGGCGGCACCGCCGGCGCGTGGCGCCGCCGCGGCCGACATCGCCGGTGGCCACCGCAAGCCGCTCGCGGTTATGAAAAGCGCGCTTCGCGAGCGGTTTGCTCCCGAACTGCTACACCACCGGAGGGGGGCACGACCACGAAATGGAACCGGAGGACGGAGTGATCTGGGTCGATGGCGCGGCGATCATGAGATCCTCGCCTTCACCGACTTCGGCGTCGAGAACCTCGTCGAACTCGTCAAAATCCGCAAAGAGCTCAAATCACGTCGCGAACCCTAACTGGCAACCGCCGCCCCTGCAGCCTACACCGGTCTACGGCGTGGGGATAGGGCAAGGGGAAAATTGGGAAGCAACAGACGTCTTGGTTCCAGCAGCGGCGGCCGAATGACGCAAGCGCCTTCGACGCTACTCTTCAAGATTCCTGTCTTGAGCCGCTCGAATTTCAGTCAATGACAGCATGCGCACACGGCAATGCCGCGTTAGCGGCCTGACTAACCTTGAACGGCAATAGCACGTGCCGAAGTTCGATGATTGAGGTGCTGGCGCGTTGATGAAGCGTAGAGAAACGCTTGGCCCCCTGAAACGCTTGGCTGGTCGGTAGTTCCTCAATACTTCCGAGTGCCGACTTATTTGCCTTGATCGCGCCGTTAATTTGCTCGGTTGCGAAGGTCAAGTCACCGTCCATCACATATCCCAGCATGCAGCCAACAGGCAGGCCTTCTGCATACTGCTCGGTCAGGAATCTCATCATGCCGTCTCTCACGTAGCGTGTCGCGAGCGAGCCACGCGTCCCGCCATGAATCACATTGAGGCGCTTGCACTCGTACGCGACATAGCGTTCGCGCTCCTGATCCAGAAGAACAGCCAGGTCGATCTTCCCTTTGCTGTACTTAGCTCCGTTAGTGTGCGTTCCGAACGGCTCATGTTGATAGACAATAAAATAACATATTCGCCGAACAACGGCGTCCTGCGACAACAAAGCAACGAGATTGATGGTAATGCTGTCTTCTTCCGGTTGCTCAGGAAGAAGCGCCAAGCACGTAGGCCAGACGTGCAAAATGCGGCGCAATAGCCGCTCATCGAGCGAAATGAACCGGGCTTTCCACTCGTGAGCGTCGCCAAGGGTCATCCGACACTCGCTCTCCGGGCATCGACATCAATAGCGTGCTGCAAATCCCCCGCAATCGCATCCGAGTCGGCGAGCGCCGTCGAACGGAGCCAAAAGCGCCGTTGCATCGGCTTCACAAGGTAAAGATCCTTATCGATGAAGAGCCGGAGGTCTGGCATCAACTGAAAATTGCCGGCGATCGGCTGGCGAACGTGCTGCATGATTTTCGAGAGCGCGTCGCTAACTAGAATGGCATCTTTCTCTGCATAAGCTGAGCTCTTGGTTGAGTCGCTGAACGACAGTCGCAGCACGCCCAAGTCGGCATTGCTCGCCTCCAAGCTTGCGTGAAGCGGCGTATCGGGCTGCAGCCATTCTGCGGTGCTATTGATCAGCCATGTCGCGTATTGCTGTCGCTCCTTCTCCGTCGGCGCCTTCCACAATTCGGGGAAGCTCCCTTGGTGTGGCTGAACTGCCGGTATGATGCACTCGATCATGTCCTCGATGAGGACAATCTCATCTTGAGACAGGCAGAAATACTCGTAAGCCCACTTATCGATTTCAGAAAGCAGCGAATCTTGACCGCTATCCAGCACGAGAGGAGCGTTCGCCTTGGTAATCTCGCGGTTTACAAGCGCCACGAGATTAGCAGCAGCCACCTGCGCACGCTCGGGTTCTGGCAGATCATGGAGTGCGGGGAACGGCAATTGGACCACCCCGGACTGCTTGACCTCAGGGCGTTCTGAGCCGAAGGACGCAGTCCCATGGAACGAATACCAGGCCGCTATTTTACTATTCAGCAGCGCAACCAAGAGCTTGCCCCGCTCTTTCTCCCCATCCGGCACGGTGATACCAAGAATAATATCCTGGAACGTCAGGTCCGCTTCAGTGTACGAAGCACGTAAACGACCTAGAGAAATAGTCCGGGGGACGAGGATACGCGCTCCTCTAAATGCTTCTTCGAATCCCTTCCGGTGGACAAGCTTCGAAGCGGCCGGCCGCAAGCCAGTCGTGACCTGCGAAACCGATGTGAAGGAGTCAATCGGCAAATCGGGCAGAATGCCCACGAACTTACTCGTGGAGTGATCCACCGTAGATCGCTCGTCATCGACGTCGTGATATGGCTTGTAGCCAACGCCGATCACCCAATGGCCCGCGGCACTCAGACGCCGACGGCTGAACTCCTTATATTCCTTCACGAGCGCGCTAAGCTTGGGAAGTGTCGAAAGATAGGCGAATAGCTTTGCGTCAGGCTCTCGCATCCAAAGGCGATGCTTGAAAGCCAACACATCAGACGCGGCTGTCGCCGAGTTCATGATCACGCGGTCCGCGCTGCTCAGCGTAATGGTACGCTTGATCTGAAGGTTCAAGTCCGCCTTGGGTGCCCAGTACTCGAAGCGATATTCCGCATTCTCGACCGAGTTAGGGCCGAAGAGAAAGAGCGCAGTCGGACGTATGGCACTGTCGAACAATTGGAAGCGTAGATCCGCGAAATTGATGATGCGGAGAACACGACTCCTGCCCATGAACAGCTTACGTGCAGCGAGAGATGTGTCCGCGATGTTATGTAGAAATCCCATCGCCGGAAGCAGAAATGCCACTTGGCCATCACTCTTGAGATGGCGTAGAGCCTTCCACACAAAGGCCCACGCATCCTCGCGATCGGGCATCGGCAGGCTGTTTTTCCTGCACCAATGCACCGAAGACCGGTCTGGTCCGCGCCGGCTGGTCCAAGGCGGGTTGCCGACGACTACATCGAAGGACGTCCCCTCTTTTTCCAACGCATCAAAGAAATCACGCTGAACCAACGTACCTTCCCACAACTCTGGAAGTATCTTCTTATTCTTAATCAACGCTTGCAAATCTGGGGGGTCGACCTCTTCAAGCAAAGCCACATACAGCGAGAATACAGCGACGCGCACCGCGCCACCGTTCAAGTCCCAGCCGTGAATTCGCCGCAGAATGGCGAGAAGGCTTGGCCATCGGATCTTTTTTGACTGATGCTTCACACGCCAGTGTTCACAAAGGCGTTGGAATGAACGCACCAGAAAAACGCCTGAGCCGCAAGCTGGATCAAGGAATTGCCCTTTGTCCTTCACCTCTGGCGGCAACACATCCCAGAGCTGGGATACGACGGTATCCGCAAGGTACATAGGCGTGTAGTACGCGCCTTGTGCTTTGCGATCCTCCTCCTTCTCGCCGAGAAAGCGATCATAGACAGCGCTGACGAGTTCAATAGGGATATATCGAAAATCATATCCCCAGAAACGGTAATAACCCTTTGTCATTTCCTCACGGCCCGCACGGAAGCTAGCTATCACGTCAAGATGTGACGCGTTAACAGTTGGTGCTTTAGCTCGCTGATCAAAGGAGCAAGGAGCTACGAACAAATCGCCGTTGAAATCGTCCCGCAACGTAGCAAAGAGAAGCTTCAATAGCTTCACGTCTCTCTTCGCCAAGAGGGCAGCGAAGCTATCTGCGGCCTTGTTAGTAGCACTCAACACATACTCAGGTGTAATGATCTTTCGATCCTCCAAATAGGCGATGAACATTGCCTGGATCAAAAGGGCTTGCGCGGCGTCCGACGGAAGACTCCCGCCGAGCAGCTTGTGTGACTGCGTTAAATTATCGAGCAGAACTTGGTCGATGCGCTCTTTGGTCTGAAAGTAGTCGGCATGTTCTTTCCAAAGCCGGCCAGACTCGGCACCATAGACAAGGTCGCGTATTTCAAGGGCTTGCGATGCCGCGTTCAGGGTCTCAATAAGGCAGCGGCGATCGAAGTTTTCTCCCCATTCCTTCTGCGGCTTCCGAGCCAGAGAATACACACGCAAAACATCGCCTGCGGTGACGAGCAGCAGGCTCGCCAACCCTTGATTCCAGAGTGCGCCGTGCAGATCGACGACGCGTGCCGGATCGAACGATGTCATGTTGAGAATGGCGATGGTTGGCACACCCTGGACGCAGAAGATTGCCGAAAGGCCCAACTCATCGAGTGCGGTCCGAATCGCGAGCGCGTGCGGCGTATCCGCCACCGTCGAAGCGGATTCATAAAACTCCGGTGCACTGCGGCTGCCAAGCCCCAGCCGGTCCTTCCAAGTTTCGTCGCGCTTAGGTACGTGCGTAACGCTCATGCGCGCCGCCTTTGCGAACGCGCTTCGTTGACGGTGACCGGCGGAAAGCGCAGGTGCTGCTGAGCTACAGTAGATATTCTACGCGATAGCTCTTCTCGGATTTGGGCAATGATTCCTTCAAGTGGACAAACGACCACGGCGTCTTGAATCGGAGCGATATCAACGCTTCTGACCACATCGCACGACTGCCTTCGGATATCGATGATGAGGACCTTGTCCTGGAGGGAAGCCCAAAGTTCCTTGTTGCAGAGGTCGACGACAGCTCGGGAAATTTCAGGGAGATGTCCAGCGCGTACACCACAGCGATCCGTCAGACGGCTCAAAACTCCAGCAGCCAGGAGATCTCCGAGCGTGAATTTTTTCCGACACGAAAACGGCGGGAGAACTCGCTTCCAGTGGCGAAATGTCTCCACCGAAATGCCGATCGTCTCCCTTAGCTGCACCTGATTGAATTGCACCACACACCCTAGAAAAAAATATGGGGTGAACCCCAGATTCGACCGTAGATGGGATTCGGCCTTCGGTCAAGAGTTTGTTCTTTCTCTGTTCACTTTCGGGGCGCCACCTCGGAACAGAAACCCGCTTGCGCATCACCTTGGCCGAAATCTGCGCCGCCTTCCCGGACTTCCCGTCGTCGCGATCCAGGGCGGAGACATCGTTGATATCCGCGGCGGCGGCGCCAACCCCTACGCCTGACACTCAACAGACCGGGCAAGCCAAGAAGCTCGGGACGAAAGGCGTTGCCGTCGCAGATCAGTCGGCCCAGTGGACAGCACGGATGAAGTCATCGCGCGAAAGCTCGCCCAACGCGAACTCGCCGCGCTGAAATGGGCCGCCCAATCGTTGGGCCGCCGTCTCGCTGGCAAGATAGAGAATATGACCGCCCCAATCGAAGAATACGTGCGCGCGAGCACGCTTCCATTTTTCGAGGAATTGAACGCTCCGCCCATCCAATGCATCACCGCGAAGGTCTTGCCGCCGAGCTCGACGCGGCGCGTTGAAAAATCCATCGACATCCCGAAATCATGCGCGAGGAAGGAGCTTTCGCTGTGGATCAGCCAGAACATCCGGCGTTCCTGACGGTAGAAGGCCTCCCTCGCGGCGCGTTCCTCCTCTGTGATCGAGGAGTGCTGCAGCTCCAGCACCGTCGCCCTTGGCGTGCCGGCGCCGCACAAAATGTCAGCGCGATGGCGCTCCCCTGTCGCAGTGTCGATCAGGACGATCTCCCGGCACGAGAGATCGAACCGCTCCTTCCAACCAAGATTCCACGGTCCTTCGGGCTCGCTCCAGCGATCGCAGTCTCCAGCCTTGTGCCGCCAGTGGGGACGTTCTCGACCGGCATGACCGCACTCAGCAGGCCGCCGCAGTCGCGGCAGGCCGTGCGTTCGCCCTTTGCGCGCGGCGCGCACTTCTCGTCGTCAACCCAAGCGTACGACATCGGCCTGGCCGCTCCGGCGGCCATATGAGCGATCGACTCCATCGTGCGGCCGGCATCGCAAGACCTAAAAATCAGGCTCCCGCTTCTCCCAGCGCCGGCGCGAGACGTTGAATTCGTCGGTCTTGAACTCGACGCGGCGCACCTGATGCACCGTCACACTATCGAGGACGACCCGCAGGCTAGCGTCGCGCCAATCCGGGTCGTGCGGCTCCCACGGCATCGCGGCCATCGCAGCGAAATCCGGCCAACCGGGCTTAGGCTTCGCTTCCGCCGCCGGCTCTTTTGGCGCGGGCGGCACCTCCTCGATCACCTCGTAGTCTTCCTCCCAGCCATCCTCTTCCATGTGGCCGTTTCGCGCCTTGATCTCGGTTCCCTTCGGCAAAGCCAAGGCCTCGACGCGCGCTGCCTTGTGAAACAGCACTACGTTGAGGACGTCTCCTGCCGCCTGGACCGAAGGGAAGATGATCCCATCGATCGGAACCGACGACTCGGTTGCCAGGAAATCGGCAACGGCTTGCGTCGCCAGATATTCGAAATGCTCGTCGTCCGGCATGACCGGCCTTGTGATCCTTGCACTCAGCGTCCGCAGAAACATCGCGCGTTCCATCCGGCCGGCATGATCCGGATCGAAAATGCTCCCCGTCACGCTCACGGCGGTCAACGCCGTCAGGTCGAGCAGGCGCAGCGGCCTGATGATCTCAAACCGCGCCACAGCCACCTGGCTGCCGACAGGCGGACGCACCTCCGCAATCGCGACCTTTGAATCGTTGGCGCCATAGAAGACGGAAATGCCGCGGGCATTCATGCGCCCGGCGGCCGCAACGGAGGCAGGCGGCGAGCCGAGATGGATGTCGGGACGGCACAGCGCCTCTTCGAGCTTGTCCTCGGACTGAAACACCCTCGCTCGATAGACCGAATGGAAATCCGTGCCTGGTCCAGCATCCACCACCAAGGGCTGGCCGCTTTGTGTGCGAAGGTCATCGATACCATCGAAGATCGATGCGAGGTGACGTGCTGCCGTCCGGCTGAAAAACCGTGCCTCAGTCTTCAACGAGCTCTCGAAGTTTCGCCACTCCTCCTGCCAGACACGATCGCTCGTGCCTTTCTCTTCGTATTGGGAGTCGCTCGAGAACTCGGTCTCTTCACCCATCGCGGCGGAATCAAAATCGTCGTGCTCGGCCTCAAGAATCTGCTGGATGTCCTCCGCCGCCTCCTGCGGGATTTCTGCGGCGTTCGCTATTGCGTCAGTGATTGGCTCACCGTCACGTGACCAGTCGTAGCTCGACTCACGGTCGCTCATCAGCGTGTACTGCCACGACGTCGGCTGGTCGGACGTGCGAATATAGTGCTGCTCGAATGCGACCTGCACACGCTCGGCGACATCGCCCACGCCGTAACAGCGCCGCGTCTTGCCGCAGTAGGAACACTTCGCGCACTCGCCCTCCCTGGCAATCTCGCCACTCAGATAAGCCTCGCCAACGCAGGCATGGCAAAGCATCTTCGCCTTCAGTTCGTCCGCCTCATCCTGATGCACATCGCCCCCCAGCGCCTTTCCAGCGCATTCGACAATCTCTGCCGTGGCGAGCGCTTTTGCTGGCACCGCCGGCGGGTCTTCCTCGCTTCCTATTGCGCCGTTGATCGACCCGGGGAGAGACCATAGCTTAGCCGTATGGAAAGAAAATCGATTTGGTCCCTCGGGCAGGGCCAGGTGGCTGGGCAGCGAGTAGCGGATTTCGGCGGCGGCCGTCGGGTTGAACCGCGCCGGGTTCGTCGGAGGCTCGGAGCGACGTTCGTCGACCCGGCACTGCTCAACGCCGCGGAGAAGCTTTAATACGAGGGCTATCTGCGCCGCGAAGAAGCCAACGCCGCCGTTCTTGCACGGGCCGAGCGTGGCGCGCCGATCAAAGAGATCGCGCGGGAGACGGGCCATAGTCGAGGGCTTGTCCGAAAGATTCTGCGCGGCCAGCGCTCGGAAGTTTTCCGCACGCGGGAGAGTTTACTCGAGCCGCATCTTCCATGGCTCGACACGCAATGAGCTGCCGGCTGTCACAATGGCGCTGAACTGTGGCGACGTCTCCAGGCCGCCGGTTTTCGCGGATCGTTGCGTGTCGTCTCCGAATGGGCGAGTCGGCGCCGGCGCTCGGAAAAGATGGACGAGGCAGGCCTGCGGCGTACGCCCTCGGTGAGAACTATCGCACACTTGATGACGACTGGTCGTGACGCGCTGTCGAAGCCGGAGACACTGACGATCGCGGCGATCGAGGACAGCGTTCCTGCGCTTGTCGAAGCGCGCGCCGCCGTCGCCGCGTTCCAAGCCACGAACCGCAAGAAGGCCGGAGACGAACTCGACAGCTGGATCGACCGTGCGAAAGCCGGCCTCCTGGCTTCCTTCGCGAGCGGCGTCACAAAGGACCACGCCGCCGTCGCGGCGGCGATCACGAACCCCTGGTCGAACGGCCAGACTGAAGGCCAGATCACCCGGCTGAAGTTGATCAAGCGCCAAATGTATGGGCGCGCAAAACTCGATCTCCTCGAAGCCCGGCTTATCGGAGCGGACTGACGAAAAACTGCACCAAAACTGCGTCAGAGCCCGCAATAGGCGCAACGCGTCCGAGGCGATTTATAGAGCTGCCGCCTTTCAAGCGGGTCGCGCAATTGCACTGGATGGGAGTGGCCAACGACCCACGCCGGCGGAATATTTTCATGCAGACAGAACGAGAAATCAATCGGCGCATGCCAATCAGGCAGATTGCAGGTGCGTCTTGTCCATTCGCTCAGCATCTTGCGCGCAAACGCGATACGGGTAGCGGGTGTGGCGACGCTAAGCGGCAGGTCTACCTCGATCATGGTAGGCACGCCGGTCTTCAGCAGAACATGTCGGCCGCGCCCGAGCACAGCCGTGATCCACTCGCTACCGTATATGAGATAGTGAGCGGCACGCTCCAGAAGCGCGGTGTCATCCGCGACGACGAAGAGACGGCCAATATCCAGTGTAATATCGACCTCGGCAATTGAAATATCCAGACGAGTTCTCATCCCTGCGAGTTCGTCATTTTGATCGACGATCGCGATCAGTCGTTGTTTCATCGCGTCTCGATCATGGAGGCGAAGCCCCTCCCTGAAATAGCTGCCCGCATCATCGGTACGGCAGCCGTGAAACGTTCGGAGAATCGAGAATTCGAGGGCGTTCGCCAATGTTTCCGCGTGATATTCAATGCCGGCGGCAAGACAACGACCAAGCAAGGCGAGCCATTCGGGATCATCCCACGGGAGGTCACGGAAGCCGCCGGGATTCAAGCGTCGTAAGCCGTCTTTCCTGAATTTCGGAGCCAGCCAAGCCGAAAGTTGGGGCATCCAGGTGCCCGCGTCCTTCCAACAGAATTTATGCATTTTCCAGACCGGATCATCCCCCTTTCGCGATATAATAGGGGGATCAAACGGGGTGTCTGCGCGCGAATCAATGTCGTGCATGTTCTCGATCTTACCGATTTAACCGCGCTCAATGATGATGACGCGGAAAATTAACGACACCATCCGAAGGATGGGTGGATTGTGCCCCCTGGGCTGGCTGTCGCTCTGGTCGACCATCGAGGGACTCCGGCAGCGGCCGACTTGATCAAGTGGCCGTGGGCAGGCAACTCGTCGACGAGATCATCACGCAGACCGGCGATCGTTTCCGGCGTCATGACGCATTTTCTCGGAATTCATGAGTTTCGAAAAATTCGGATTACCGGCGCTCCTTTCGGCACCGGCTCCGAGTGTCCTTGGCTAGAGCTGATAGACATAGGACTTGCTGACCTTGTGTCGCTTGGCGATCTCGGCGACGGGAACGCCGTTTTTGCGTTCCGCGCGTAACGTTCTGCGGAAAGCTGCGAGTTCCTTTCCAGACCGTCGGATGCTGGTCCTGCCGGCAGAAGCGCGGGTAGCTTTTTTCTGCTCGCTCGGCCGGGAACCCTGCTTCTCTTCCGCCGCGAGAATTGCCTGCACGGTCTCGACGACCTTCTCTAACTGGCTAATTTGACGTTTGCTGAGCGCCATAGTTCACTCCCGAATCAGGTTGACGACAGCTACACGAACTTTGCATCAACGCAAGTTGATCCTCCATATCGCTTATAGCTTCGGGGATCGCAGGGCCGGACGACTAAGGGGGTTCGATAGGAAGGCGGGACTCGCGACCGCGCGCCGCCGGTGACTGCGCGTCCAATCGAAATTCGTCCCACCAATGAAAACGATCTTCGCGCCAATATGAAGCGCCCACGTTACGCCTGACGGGAGAAAGCCTTGAGGCCTTTAGCCGAAGCCGACATCTCGGAGTTTCGCAACATCCGCTTCGTGCTGACCGACATGGATGAGACCCTGACCTTTCGGGGCCGTCTCGGCGCACGCACCTATGATGCGCTCGAACGCCTGCAGAGAGCCAGCGTGAAAGTGATCCCCGTTACCGCGGCGCCCGCCGGCTGGTGTGATCAGATGGCCCGCATGTGGCCGGTCGACGGCGTGATCGGCGAGAACGGCGGCTTCTTCTTCGAGAGGGCTGAAGGCCACGGCCTCGTGCGCACCTTTTGGCACGGCGCGGATGATCGGGCCACCGTGTCCGGCCGCCTCGCCGAGATCGCGCGAGATGTTCTTGCCGCCATTCCGGGCGCCACTTTCGCCGAGGATCAGCCCTTCCGGCTGACGAGTATCGCCTTCGCCCGGCCAGAAGACGTGGATGCACGCGCTGCAATCTCTTCGGAAATGCGCGCCGCCGGAGCCGACGTGACGGACAATAACCTGTGGGTGCTTGGGTGGCTCGGCGGCTACGACAAGCTCGCCATGACTCGTCGCGTCCTAGCGACACGCTACGGCGTCGACATCGAAGTGGAGCGCGATGCCGTGCTCTATGTCGGGGACTCGGTCAACGACGCGCCTATGTTCGGCTTCTTCCGGCACACAGTCGGGGTCAGCACGGTCACGCGCGACCTTCCACAGATACCGACTCCTCCAACATGGGTTAGCGAGGGGCCGGGGGGCGACGGCTTCGTTGAGGCCGCTGATGCGGTCTTGATGGCAAGGTCCGAGCTGTCTCGGAAGGCTGCGGCCAACGTAGTTGGCGGACACACGACTTCATGTCGGTAAGCATCGTATGAAACCGCCTGCGTGCAGCCCTTGCTTCTCGAATCGGCGGGCAATGCTCCTGGGCGTTGCGGCGTTAGCCTCGACGTGGCGACGGTGGTTGCGGTCGTGCGCCCGAGAGCCGATCTTCATCTCTCGCCAACCCGATGACATCGAGCTAAAGGACGGACAATCCACATAGGGCACGAAGCCTGATAGGGCGCCTGACCTTCGACGGCATTTCAGGCTTCTTTCTTGCAACGGTAAGCCGTGCCGACTATGTTGTACTCGATCCACTAGGGGCAAACATGCTTCGTCTGGTCCGAGTTCTGATCCTGCTCCTACCCGTGGTGGCCCTTCTGGCCGCGGGGAACAGTTTTGCTCGGACGGGCAAAGGTCCGCACAAGTGCGAAGGCATGGTCGCAGGCCTGAATATGGACGATTGTATGCGAGATGGGAGCGGGGCGGCGCCTGACTGCCCCCCTGGGGACTGCCTATCGCCTCAAATCTTTTTACTCCCGACGAACAATTTTCTTCCGAACTTAATCATACGGATCGTGGCTGCTCCCACGCCGCGAAACGAGGCGAGTCTTGGCGGCCTCTCCGGGCCGCCAGATCTGCGCCCTCCCATCGGCTGAAGCCTGATCGCGTTGCTCACCCGCGGAGAATTCTGCGGCTGAACGCGTATCTAGTCACGCCAATGCCGGGGAGCCGGCAAGAGCACAAAACTCCGTAAGGCCGGGACAGGGGTTGTCTTGCCAAAGAGCAAGATCCTCGGGGATCCTCGCTCAGCAGACGGTCTGCATGCGCCCGTCAATCGGGACAGCAAAGGCTGGCGGTCAGCTGAGCCCGCTCTGACGGAAGCCAGAGAGAAATTCATGCGTTCAGCAGCATTCAACGGACGCCGCGCGCTTTCGCTCGCAGCGCTTGCAGGCGTTGAGCTCGTCTTTGGCGCGACGCCAAACGCACGCGCGGACATCAAGGATTATGAATTCCGTCTCGTCGAGAAGGAGGCCAAGGCTGGGAAGGCGATCGTCGCCGTCCGCCTCATTCAAAAGATCGACGGCAAACCAATCCCCGACGCTGTAATCTTCGCGACGAGGCTCGACATGGCCCCGGAGGGCATGGAGTCCATGAAGGGCGCCATCGAACCCGCGCCGAATGGCGAACCGGGCGTCTACCGTTTCAAGGTCGACCTTGCGATGGAGGGAAAGTGGCGGCTTTCCTTGGCGGCGAAAGTTCAAGGCGAAATAGGCACGGTTGAAAACCGGCTCATTTTCGACGCGACGCCATGACGGCAAAGTGCCCTCCTGAGCGGCTCGCCGCACTCGGCCTCGCCGCATGTTGGTTGTGGTCCGCTCCACTGCTCGCGGCGGAAGGAAGCCCTCCTGGCGTGACGCTCGAAAGCGTCGTCACTCTGGCGCGACAGCTCAATCCCGATCTTGCGGCGTCGGTCTTGGACGCGGATTCGGCCGCTCACAAGGTTGCTGCCGCCGGCGCGCTTCCCGATCCGACTGTCGCGCTCGAGGCATGGGACGTAAACGATCGTGGCGTTGGTCAACGTCGCATTGGCGTCGAACAAGAGTTCAAGCTTTGGGGCAAGCGCGACCTTGAACGAAGCGTCGCTGCGGCTGACGCCGAGGCGGCACGACATCAGAGCCGAGGCGTCGAGGCCGATCTGATCGCACGGGTGAAGATGGCTTACGCGCAGTACTACGCGGCGCAAAGGGCGGTCGAGCTCTCACTCTCGATAGCGAAGCGAGTCGACGAAGCCTTGAATCTACTGCGCTTACGCTATGGGGCGACTTCGGTCGAGCAACAGGACGTGATCAAGGCCGAGATGGAGGCGGCGACGGCCGAAGCGGAAGTGACGCGTCTGCAAGGCGAGACCAAATCTGCCGCAGCTCGATTGAACGCCTTGATCGGACGAAGGTCGCAAGCTCCGCTCGCAATTGCGAAAGGCTTCCGTCCGCTCAAATCTAAGCTCACACTCGCCGGTGTGCAGGCCGTGGCCCTGGAAACCAATCCGACGGTCGCGGCGACGGGCGCAGAGGTGCGTTCGGCCACGAGCGCAAAGGAACTCACCGATCTCAACTACTACCCGGACGTCACCCTCGGCGCACGCTTCGTGCAACGGCCGACCGGCAATAACGCGGGTGAATTCCTGCTTGGATTCAAAGTGCCGTTGCAATTCGAATCCAAGGACGCGGAACAGCGCGCCGCGAGTTCGAAGCTCGGCGCGGCGCAGGCGCGCAGCGACGCCATTCGCGTGAAGCTCGACGGCGCCGTCGCCGAAGCCTGGTTCGGCCTTGAAGCGATCAGAAAAGCGATCCGCATTTACGAGCAGCGACAACTGCCGCCCGCGCGCCTGTCTGTCGAAACGGTTCGCGCCGGATTTCAGGCCGGGACGAGCGACCTCGCCGCCGTCTTCGAAGCGGAGCGTCGATTGCGCGCCGTCGAACTCGAACTCTTGAAACTCAGGGTCGAAGAGCAGGCGAAATACGCCGAGCTCGAACGTTTGGCGGGGGGCTCCCTATGACGCGGCGCGCTGTCATTCTCTCATTCGCCGCGGCGCTTCTCGCTGTCGGCGCCGCGAAATTGCTTGAAGGGCGATTCACATGGCCCTCTCGATCGAGCGATCGTCCGACGTCGACCCAAAATGAGCCGTGGCGCTCCGCTACTTCGTCAGCGGGGCCAATCCTTTACTACCGCGATCCTGACGGACGGCCGCTCTACTCCTCCGAGGCGAAGAAAACCCCCGACGGTCGCGACTATGTCGCCGTGCGCGCCGGCGAAGACGTCAGCTTCGACGACAAGTCGCCGCCGGCGCCGGCTCATGGTGGCGGCGAGCGGCGCGTTCGCTTTTATCGGCATCCCATGGGATTGCCGGACACTTCACCTGTTCCAAAGAAGGATTCGATGGGGATGGACTATGTCGCCGTCTATGAGGACGAAGCTCAGGACGCCTCGACGGTGACCGTCAGCCCGGGCAAGCTGCAAAAGACGGGCGTACGCTCCGAGCCGGTCGAGTGGCGGACATTAAGCGCTCCCGTGCGGGCGGCGGGCAAGGTCGCTTTTGATCCGAGCCGGACGTCGGTCGTCTCGCTGCGCTTCGAAGCCTTCGTCGAAAAAGTCGAAAAAGTCGCCGAAGGCGATTACGTCCGCAAGGGCCAGCCGCTCCTGCATCTCTATGGCCCCGCCCTCTCGAGCGCCGCGGCGGAATATGTCGCCGTGCTGCACGCCGGACGCAATATCGAAAGAGGCGACGAACGCCTTAACGGCGCGAGGCGGCGTCTCGCCAATCTTGGCCTGACCGACGCCGCGATCGCGGCCATCGCCCGTGCGCGCGCCGTGCCCCGCACGCTCGCCTGGCCTGCGCCGCAGGACGGCCACATCATGGAGCGCGCCGCCTTCAACGGCATGCGCGCAGCGCCCGGCGACGCCTTGTTTCGCATTGTCGATCACTCCACCGTCTGGGTTCTCGCCGACGTTTCCGAGCGCGACATCGGGCTGGTTGCGCCGGGTCAAACCGCCAGCGTGCGGCCGCGCGCCTTTCCGGACCGCGCGTTCAGCGGACGCGTCGCGTTGATCTATCCGCATCTCAACATGGAGACGCGCACCGCGCGCGTGCGTATCGAATTGGCGAACCCCGACGGCCTGCTGCGCGGCGACATGTACGCCGATGTCGAAATCGCCGCCGCGGTGGGCGAAAAAGGCCTAAGCGTCCCGGAAAGCGCCGTCATCGACACGGGCGCGAAACAAGTGGTGATCCTTGACAAGGGAGAGGGGCGCTTTCAGCCGCGCGAGGTCGCGCTTGGGCGCCGCGGAGACGGTTTCGTCGAAATCAGGAAGGGCGTCAGCGAGGGAGATCGTGTCGTCACCTCCGCGCTGTTCCTCATCGACGCCGAGAGCAATCTGAAGGCGGCGTTACGCACGCTCGATCAGCCGGAGGACGGAAAATGATCGCACGCCTCATCGCCTGGTCCGCGCGAAATCTGGTTTTCATCTTCGTCGGAGCCGCCTTTTTGATCGCCGCAGGCGTTTATGCGCTGCGGTCGCTGCCGCTCGACGCCATTCCCGATCTCTCCGACGTTCAAGCGATCGTCTACACGGAATATCCCGGACAGGCGCCGCAGGTCGTCGAAGATCAGGTCACCTATCCGCTGACCAGCTCAATGCTCACTGTGCCGCGGTCGAAAGTGGTGCGCGGCTTTTCCTTCTTCGGCGTCTCCTTCGTCTATGTGATTTTCGAAGACGGCGTCGACATTTATTGGGCGCGCTCGCGCGTGCTCGAATATTTGAGCACGGCGAGCAAGAAGCTGCCGCAAGGGGTGACGCCGGTGCTGGGCCCGGACGCCACGGGCGTTGGCTGGGTCTATCAATATGCACTGATCGCGAAGGACATGACGCTCGCGGAATTGCGGTCGATCCAGGACTGGACCATCCGCTACGGCCTCGCAAAGGCCGAGGGCGTCGCCGAGGTCGCGAGCATCGGCGGCTTCGTCAAGCAATATAATGTCGTCGTCGATCCTAATCGGCTGCGCGCGCTGAATATTCCCTTATCGAGACTGCGCGAAGCGATTCGCGCGAGCAACGCCGACGTCGGCGGGCGGACGGTGGAGCTCTCTGAATTCGAGTTCATCGTGCGCGGACGCGGCTATCTTCGCGGCGAGGCCGATCTCGAAAACATTGTCCTACGCGCCGAAGGCGGAACGCCGCTGCTGCTGAAAGACGTGGCGCGCGTCGAACTCGGGCCGGACGAGCGGCGCGGCATCGCCGAACTCAATGGCGACGGCGAGGTCGCCGGCGGCATTGTGCTGCAACGCTTCGGCGCCAACGCCCTCACCGTGATCGACAATGTCAAATCGGCGTTGGCGCAAATGGCGACCGGTCTGCCGAAAGGCGTCGAGATCGTGTCGGTATACGACCGTTCGCAGCTCATTCACGCGGCGATTGAGACGCTGAAGGGCACGCTTATCGAGGAGAGCGCCATCGTCGCGCTCGTCTGCATCGTGTTCCTGCTGCATTTGCGCAGCGCGCTCGTCGCCATCATCATGCTGCCGATCGGCGTGCTGATGGCTTTTGCCGCGATGAAGGCGCTGGGGCTCGGCTCCAATATTATGAGCCTCGGCGGCATCGCGATCGCCATCGGCGCCATGGTCGACGCAGCGATCGTCATGATCGAAAACGCGCATAAGCATCTCGAGCGCGCGCCCGAGGGCAAGCCGCGCGTCGACATATTGATCGACGCCGCGACAGAAGTCGGGCCGGCGCTGTTTTTCAGCCTGCTGATCATCACCGTGTCGTTCCTGCCGATCTTTACACTCGAGGCGCAGGAGGGGCGTCTGTTCAGCCCGCTCGCCTTCACCAAGACGTTTTCGATGGCGGCGGCGGCGCTCTTGTCCGTGACGCTCGTCCCGGCGCTGATGGTCGTTTTCGTGCGCGGCAAAGTTGTTCCAGAAGCGAAGAATCCGATCAACCGGGCGCTGATCTTCCTCTATCGTCCGATCATCGATCTCGTCCTGCGCGCAAAGGTTCTCACCATTCTTATGGCTTTGGGAGCGCTCGCAGTGACAATCATTCCCGCGCGCCAGCTTGGCAGCGAATTCATGCCGGCGCTCAACGAAGGCGCCCTTCTCTATATGCCGACAACCCTGCCGGGACTGTCGGTCACAAAGGCGGCGGAGCTGCTTCAAATGCAGGACCGCATCATCAAATCCTTCCCCGAAGTCGAATCCGCCTATGGCAAGGCCGGGCGCGCGCTGAGCGCGACCGATCCCGCGCCGCTCGAAATGTCCGAGACCGTCATTCAACTAAAGCCAAAGGATCAGTGGCGGGCCGGAATGACGCTCGAAAAGCTGATCTCCGAGATGAATTCGGCGCTCGAATTTCCCGGCGTGTCCAACGCCTGGACGATGCCGATCAAGGCGCGGCTCGACATGCTGGCGACCGGCATCAGAACGCCTATTGGCGTGAAGGTGTTCGCGCGCAATCTGATGCAGATCGATACGTTGGCGCGCGAGATCGAAACAAAGCTGAAGGCCATTCCGGGCACGTCGAGCGCTTATGCGGAACGCCATGTCGGCGGCTATTATCTCGAAATCGCGCCCGACCGCGCCGCGCTCGCGCGCTACGGCCTGATGATCGGCGACGTGCAGGAAGTGATCGCCACGGCGCTTGGCGGCGACACGGTGACGACGACGGTGGAGGGGCGTGAGCGTTATGGAGTCACGATCCGCTACCCGCGCAATTTGCGCTCCGACCCGCGCATGATTGCGACTGCGGTGCTTGTTCCTCTGCCGAGCGGGGGGAGCGTGCCGCTGGCGGAGGTTGCGAAAATCGACCTTGTTCGCGGCCCGACGACCGTTCACACCGAAAACGGCCAGCTCGCCGGCTATATTTTCGTCGATATTCGCGATCGCGATCTTGGCGGCTATATCGCCGAAGCGCGCAAGGTCGTCGCCGACACGGTCAAATTTCCTCCTGGCGCCTATGTGACCTGGAGCGGACAGTTCGAATATATGGAGCGGGCCGCGGCGCGCATGAAGATTGTCGTGCCGCTCACGCTGATGATCATTTTCCTCCTCCTGTATATCAACTTCCAGCGCATGACCGAGACGCTGATCGTCATGGCGTCGCTCCCGTTTGCGCTCGTCGGCGGCGTCTGGCTGATGTGGGCGCTCGGCTTCAATATTTCGGTCGCCGTCGCGGTCGGCTTCATTGCGCTCGCCGGCGTCGCCGCCGAAACCGGCGTCGTGATGCTGATCTATCTCGACCAAGCGATGCAGGAGGTCAAAGCGGAACGCGACGCCGAGGGCGCGCCCTTCACCAGGGCCGATCTGCATGAAGCGATCATGCTCGGCGCGGTGGAGCGCGTGCGGCCGAAGATGATGACCGTCGTCGCCATCATGGCCGGTCTGCTGCCGATCCTCTGGAGCACCGGCGCCGGCTCCGAGGTCATGCAGCGCATCGCCGTGCCGATGATCGGCGGTATGACGTCATCGACCATTCTGACTCTCGTCGTCATCCCGGCGATCTATGCGCTCATTAAAGGTTTTTCGCTTGCGCCTGGTGGGCGACCCGCCCCCCTCAGGGCGCTTCATGTCTCAACCGACCAATGATAGCCAGGAAGGAGAAGGGCAATGCCCTACCTCAATCTTTCTTTCGCTACCAAGGGGTCTATGCTTCTGGTCCACGCCTTCGCCGCGGTTTTCTTCCATTATTGGCACTGGCAACGTTTCCCAACCCGCGCCAGCGCAGTCTTTGATGACGGATCGACGCTCAGGACGGCGATAAAGCTGGGTCCGCCACGGAGAATAACATGCTGAAAGCGAAACTAGGCTTCTCCTTCATCGTCGCTTTTGCCTTGACGACGCCTCCGGCTGCGTTCGCGCAAGAGATATCCATATGGCGTCGGCCGTCTTGCGGATGCTGTCATTTGTGGGCGAAACGCCTCGATGCGGCTTCGATGAAGATCACGATGATCGACGCGAACGATATTGAGACGTGCAACTCATGAAACGGGACGGGTCGACAGAAGTGTTCGCTCATTATCCGTGAAGGGAACCGTGTGCTTAGGCTTGTCAAGGAGAAACGAGATGCTCAGCTCTAACAAACATGCCGCTACAATCTTCGGTGTTCTTGCGATCGCCGCTATAGTTTCAGTGACAGTCGCCTACGCAGGGGACGCTAGCCGCGCGCTTATCGTGGCCCAAGCGGCAGAAAAAGCAGAAGGAGAAGGCGTTATCAAAGGAGTCGTCGCGGGCGAGCGCAAGCTTCAAATCGCGCACGGGCCAATTGCGGCATTGAATTGGCCGGGAATGACGATGGCCTTCGGCGTTGCGCCCGGCGTCGATGTCTCTGGCCTTATGCCGGGTGCGAAGGTGAGGTTCACGCTGAGTCGTGACGCAAAGGGTCTCTACGTGATCGAAAGCATTCGGCGCATAGAGTGATCTCGCGCATCAACAAATGGAGATTCCGTCATGATGGAGCCGGAAGGAATGATGAGCGGCTCAGGCATGTGGGGCATGGGCCTTTTTTGGATCTTGATCCTGATAGCGCTCGTTCTCGCGATAGCCGCTGCTCGACGCGCGGCAGATGAGCAGGATAGGCGCGCGCGGCGCGGCCGGCGCGCTCCCTGGTCGCCGGGCGCCCCGAGCGGCGCGCGCGATCGTCCTCGCGCTCCTGGACTTCGGCGATCGCGATCTCGATATCTTCCAGAACGAGCTGCAACTGATCGGGATCGAGCTTCTCCGAACGCTTGCCGAAGCGCGCGCGTTCATATTCCCTGACGAGCAATTGCAGACGTTCGACCGTCTCCTTCGACGCCGCAAGCTCGCTCTCGATGTGAAGGCGCGCGGCGAGCTCATGATCGGCGCGGATGCGTTCAGCTTCGAGCATGGCGCGCTGCGCTTCGAACATTGCGCGTAGCTCGGCGCGCAGATCGGCAGGCAGCTCTGCGAGTCTGGCGGGATCGAAGCTCGGCGTCATGTCGGCGAATCTATCGCAAGCAAGGCGCCGAATGAAGCCGAAGTTGCGATCAGTTCGCCGCGGTCGGCGTCGCCACGATCCGCTCGCCGACGCGCTTCCAGTTGAGCCCGTCGAACGAAGGGGTTCAGGAATATCCCCTCTGAGCAGTCTGATGAATCATTGGTCGAGGTCGTACAGGTTCATGATCCGCGCCATCCACTCTATGGGCGATCCTTCCGCGTCGTCGGGCGCGCCAGATGTCCTGGCAGCGTTGTGTCGCCGTCGTATGAAGTCGAATATCGAAAAGGCGGCAGTCTACTGATCCCTATAGCTGTAACTGAGCCCTATGAAGGAGAGACGAATCAGACTAAGCTGAGCATAGAGGCGCTTCGCGAACTTATTTCAGTCGCCGAATGTCTCGAAGGCCATGAACATGGATCCGAAGGATCTTTGGGCGACGTTGCCATACGCTCTGCGCCGCCAAGTCGTCGACGACGTCGCGGCAGTTCTGGCGGAGCTCTCCCATGATGTCCGAACTGGTCAAGCCGACCCACTTGGCGCGCAAGGCCGTCGTCTATATCCGTCAGTCGACGCCTCATCAGGTGGTGAGCAATCAAGAAAGCTTGAGGCTGCAATACGCCCTCCGCCAGCGCGCTCGCGAGCTCGGATGGCATGAAGCCGACATCGACGTGATCGACGCCGACCTCGGCCTCAGTGGAGCGTCCGCCGTCAAACGCAGCGGGTTCAAGGAACTCGTGGGTCGAGTCGGGCTCAGCGAGGTTGGGCTGATCCTGTCGATCGACGTGACCCGTCTCGCGCGCAATTGTTCGGACTGGTATCCGCTCCTGGATATCTGCGGCCTGCGCGGCTGCCTCATCGCCGATCGGGACGGCGTCTATGATCCCGGCAGCGCCAATGGTCGTCTGCTGCTCGGCCTGAAAGGGACCATATCGGAACTCGAGCTTCATACCATTCGCAGTCGGCTCACTGCCGGCCTGCTCGCAAAGGCCGAGCGTGGCGAGCTCGCGCTCAATCTGCCGGTCGGTTTGATGCGCGATCCGACGGGCGCCGTCGTCAAAGATCCCGATATATCGGTTCAAGAACGTCTCGGGCTGGTGTTCGAGTTGTTTCTGAAGCTGGGCGCCGCCGCCAAGGTCATGCGCATGCTCAACGAGCGAGGTCTCGATCTGCCGCGTCGCGACAGGCGCGGCAATTTCTGCTGGGCGCGGGCGACGGTCTCGTCCGTGACGTCGATTCTGAAGAACCCCGCTTATGCGGGCGCCTTCGTCTATGGACGGACGCGGATGCGAGCGGGCCGTGAAGGCGCACCGAAGTTGAAGGCGTCGCAGCCTGTGGATGAATGGCGTATCGTCGTGAAGGACCGATATCCCGCCTACATCGATTGGCCAACCTATGAAAAAATCAACGCCGCCCTGAAGGACAACCGAGCCGAATACATGCGCATCAAAACCAGAGGCGCGCCTCGCGACGGCGATCTCCTGCTGCATGGGATCGCTTGGTGTGCGCGTTGCGGATACAAGATGTACGTCCGCTACAAGAGCGGCGGCGAATATGCCTGCAATCATCTCCGCTCCAACGAAGGCATGCCGGCCTGCCAACATGTTCGGGCGACGCCGATCGACGCCGCCGTCGCCGACGCATTCCTGACCGCTCTGGCGCCGGCGGAGCTCGACGCCTTGTCGAAGGCGCGCCGCGCGCGATCACAGGTCGATGCTGCGCTGCGGACGAGCGCCGAGCGCCAGCTCGAACGAAAGCGATACGAGGCCACACTGGCCGAGCGGCAGTTCAATCGGGTGGACCCGGACAATCGTCTCGTCGCCGCCGAACTCGAACGCCGCTGGGAAGCGGCGCTGAACGAAGTTCGGGTGGCTGAGGAGGCGTTCGCCCGGCAAGCTTCGCCTCAGAGCGGCGCGCAGCTCGGGATCGGCAAATCGCTGGAAGGCAAAGTCATCAACCTCGCGGGACGTTTGCCGCAAATTTGGGACGACCCGGCCACTTCCGACACCCGCCGAAAGGCGCTGTTGCGATGTCTCATCGACAAGGTCATCCTCGACCGCGGCGAACACGATATCGCGATCGTCCGCATCGTCTGGCGCGGCGGGGCCGTAACCCGCCTCGAGGTCAAAATGAGGGTCAGCTCCCTATCCAAGCTCGCGCGCGGCGAAGAAATGCGCCAGCGTGCTCTCGTCTTGGCGCGCGAGGGCCTGAACGATGACGCGATCGCCGCCGTTCTCACAAACGAAGGGCATCGCTCGCCAACCTGCGAGGACAAGGTCCTCTCCGTCACTGTGCAGAAGATCCGGCTCGCCGCGAATGTCGAGCTGCGACGCCCACGCACGCGATGGACCCATGGCAGGGAAGTTCTGTCCGCGCCGGAACTGGCCGCCAAGCTGAGCATCCCCGTGAACTGGCTCTATGTGCAAATCCGAAAACAGCGGCTGATGGTCGATCGACAGCCCAACGGCGCGTATATTTTCAGCGACACCGAGGACGTCCTGAAGGGAGTTCGAGATCTCCGATACCACACGATCGGCAGCCTCGATCTCAGAATCTGTCAGCCTGACCAGGAGGGGCATCAACATGGGTGATCGAATAGAGCTTCGAACTGCACCCGGCTCAATTGCAGGACGCCGTCGCTGACCTGCGGCCAAGAAAAACCGTTATCGCCAAGACGCTTGTAGATCAGCACGAGTCCGGTTCCGTCCCACAACAAAATCTTCAAGCGATCCCTTCGCTTCGAGCGGAACACGACGATGAGGCCGGAATGCGGATCGAGTCCGAGCTTGTTTTGCACCAGAGCGGCCAGCGCATCATGCCCGCAGCGAAAATCGACGGGACGCACGGCAAGCACGATCCGCAACCCTTGCGACGGAATGATCACGCGCCACGCTCCAGCGCCGTCATGATCTCGGCGATGCGCGTCGACGCGGTGTCCTGCTCCAGCCGCAACACGACCTTGCCGATGACGATCTCGATCTTCGTATCACCTTCGCTGCGAGCGGCGGGTTGCTCGAGCTCGATCTCCACGAACTCCGCGGGACCGTCGGTCACGAGCGCGAGCCGCCCGGTGCGCGCCTGGCGGCGCCATTGCGTCAATTGCTGCGCGCATATCCGATATTTGCGGGCGACATCGGCGACGCGCGTTCCAGGCGCGAGGCTCTCTCGCACGATCCGGCCCTTCAGCTCCTTCGACCACTGCCGATTGCCCGAACGTGAACGACGAAAATCCACACGTCCGACAAATCCTGCGCCAAAAGCCGTTTCGATCGTCGCATTCTCGTTCATCTTCGGATCCTTCCAGAGACATGGCTGTCCCTCGGAAGAATCTCACATCCCAAAATCCGCCCGAACCCGAAAAATCAATGGGGCCGCAACGGCGCTTACTGATCCTGGTTCATGACGGCGTCGAGCCTCCAGTGTAGCCGACTTTCCACGCCCCAATGCGAACGGACGACCTCGTTGAGACGTTCGGGCGACAGCGGCATGCTGAGCAGGTAATAGGCCGTTTCGCGTGAGGTTTTGCCGTCGCTTTCGCGGATGTGCTCCACCTTGCCCACGGCTTTCACGCCCGACCACCGATGGGTTTCCACCAGCCAGGCGATATCCGATCCTCTTGTTCCATATGGGCCAGATCAACGTCGTCGAACGTCGTCTCGAATTTGCACGATCGTGATCACCCCGCCATCGTCGGCGATTCGAATTAGAACATGATCGCCGACTTCGTATTTGGCGATGTCTGCGATATCCCGCAACAAAAAACTTACTGTCGCAGCAGGCAAATCTACTATTGGAATGGGATCGTGAAAAATCGTCAGCTTCCCTGCGGCGATATCGATCACTTTAATTTCTGCGGCGATCCACTGACGTTCGTCAACTCCGTATTTCTTATATTTCTGGTCTCTCTTGTATTGCTCATATCTTTTTCGTGTCGAGTCGATTCGCTGATACCAGTCTTGCGTCGACATCCCGGCCGTTTGTTGAGCGGTCGCTGAGCTCGTCACCGCGGGCGCGAAGAGCGTCGCCGCCACTGCCACGGCGATCATTCGTAGATATCTCGACATATCCCAACCCCAGCAAGCTTGACGGCCTGTAAATTACTGGTCCTCTCGAAATCTTTCAACAGACGAAATAGGCTAGGTATGGAAATTGCCACGTTCGAACGACCAATCGTCGCCTTCCGACTTACATAACCCAGTTGAGCCCGAGTCATGGGCGTGGGCAGCGCCTATGAGCGTCAATGCTGTCCACCAACTGCATCCGATTCGATTTTTCGTTGAAACTCTGCGTGAGAATGCCGCACTTCGCTCCACCATTTCCAAAGAACATATATGGCGGGATAAATTAACAGCTCAAGAATAAAACTCGTGACGACTCCCCCAACCATCGGGGCGGCGATCCGCTTCATCACATCGGACCCCGTTCCGCCGGACCACATGATCGGCAGCAGGCCCATCAGGATCGCGAGGACTGTCATCATCTTGGGGCGAACACGCTGGACGGCGCCTTCCATGACGGCGCCCTCCAGTTCGCCGATGCTGTTCATCCGGCGCTCCCGCTTCCAGCGTTCGAAGGCCACATCCAAATATAGGAGCATCACCATGCCGGTCTCGGCGTCCACGCCAGCCAAGGCGATGATCCCCACCCAGACAGCCACACTGAGATGATATCCCAACAGCCACAACAGCAGGAACGCGCCGACAAGGGAAAAAGGGACGGCAGTCAGCACGATGAGAACTTTAGGCAGCGACCGAGCGTTCAAGTAGAGCAGCACCGAGATGAGGACCAGCGTGATGGGAATGACGTATTTCAGCCGCTCCCCTGCCCGCTGCATGCCCTCGAACGAACCGCTCCATTCCAGCCTGTAGCCCGGAGGCAATTTCACCATCCCGGCGACCGCCTTGCGGGCATCATTCATGTAGCTGCCAGTGTCCCGCCCCGCCACATCCACATAGACGTAGCCGACGAGCTGCGCCGCTTCGCTCTTGATCAAGGTCGGGCCATCCACGAAACGCAGGTCGGCCAGCTCCTCCAACGGCACTTGAGCCCCCGTCGGCGTAGCGACCAACACCCGCCGCAACTTGCTGAGATCATCGCGCAGTTCGCGCCCATATCGGACGTTCACAGGGAACCGCTGGCGGCCCTCGATCGTCTGCGTGAGATTGGCGCCGCCCACCGCCGCCACAATGACGTCCTGCACGTCCATTACCGATAGCCCATAGCGGGCAATGGCCTCGCGATTGATGTCGAAGTCTAGGTAGTAGCCTTGGCTCACGCGTTCGGCGAAGGCGCTTCGCGTGCCCGGGACTGAGCTTACAGCGTCTTCCACTTGCGAAAGGATCCGCCCTATTTCCGCGAGGTCGGGCCCGAACACTTTGACCCCGATGGGAGTCCGAATGCCAGTGGAGAGCATGTCGATGCGCGCTTTGATCGGCATGGTCCAGGCGTTGGTGAAGCCCGGCATGTTCGTTTTCAGCGCTTGGTTCATTTCGCCGATGAGCTTCTCGGGGGTCATGCCCTTGCGCCACTGGTCCTCGGGCTTGAGGTCGATGACCGTCTCGACCATTTCCAGCGGCGCTGGGTCGGTGGCGCTATTGGCCCGCCCGGCCTTGGCGAAAACGCTCCTCACTTCGGGGAACTCCATCAGGATTTTGTCCTGCTCCTGGATGGTCTGCTTCATCGTCTGGATCGACGACCCCGGCAGAGTCGCGGGCATGTATAGGATCGTTTCCTCCCAGAGCGGCGGCATGAATTCGCTGCCCAGACTGGAGTAGATCGGCACAATGGCGGCAATGGCGAGGGCCGCCACGACGACCATCACGTAACGGAATTTCAACGCCAGCTTGGCGACCGGATGGTAGATCCAAATCAAGAAGCGGTTGATTGGATTTGATTCTTCGGGTGGAAGCCTGCCCCGGATCAGCAGCGCCATGAGAAATGGCGTTACGGAGATCGACAGAAGCGCCGCAAAGAACATGCTGAACGACTTTGTGTAGGCAAGCGGCTTGAAGAGCCGGCCTTCCTGGTCCTGAAGGGCGAACACCGGCAGGAAGCTGACTGTGATGATCAAAAGCGAGAAGAACAGCGAGGGCCCCACCTCCCTGCCGGCTTCGATAACGACTTCCAGGCGCGGGCGACGCTCGTCGGGACGCTTTGTCTGCTCACGCTCGATGTGTTTGTGGGCGTTCTCGATCATCACGATGGCTGCGTCCACCATTGCCCCGATGGCGATGGCGATGCCGCCCAAGCTCATTATGTTGCTCGTAAGCCCGATCCATTGCATCGCCACCAGCGCCATGAGGACCGCTAGGGGCAACGTAATGATCGCGACCAGGGCGCTCCGGAGGTGGAACAAGAACACGAGGCAGACCAGGCTGACGATGAGGCCCTCCTCGATGAGCTTCTCGCGCAGTGTCTCCACCGAGTGCTTGATAAGCTCGGACCGATCATAAGTGACAACCAACTCGACGCCTTCAGGCAGCGACGGCTGGACCGTGTCTTTGATGACCTCCTTGACGCGATTCAAGACCTCGTAGACGCTAACGCCATAGCGGACTACGACAATGCCGCCGGCAACATCGCCCATGCCATTGAGGTCCGCCACTCCCCGGCGGATATCCGGGCCGATCTGGACGAAGCCCAAGTCCCGCACGAGAATGGGCGTCCCGTCGGACTGCGCCCCCACCGCCACGTTCTCGATGTCGGCGGGCTTTTGGATATAGCCTCTGCCGCGCACCATGTATTCTTTGCCAGTGAACTCCAATACACGCCCACCGACCTCTTGGTTGCTTCGGCGAACTTGTTCGACCACCTTATTGATCGGAATATTGTAGGCCAGCAACTTATCGGGGTCGATCGTGACCTGATACTGCTTCACGAGGCCTCCCACGGGGGCCACTTCGGCGACACCTGGAACGGCACGAATTTGGTATTGGACCTGCCAATCCTGCAACGTGCGAAGATCGGCCAACGAGTGTTTCCCAGTCTTATCGATCAGGGCGTATTCCAGCGCCCATCCGACCCCAGTCGCGTCCGGTCCGAGCTTGGGTGAGACGCCTTGCGGCAGCTTGCCGGCCATGCCGCTGAGATATTCCAACACCCTGGTGCGCGCCCAATAGAGGTCGGTTCCATCCTCAAAGATAACATAAACCAAAGACTCGCCATAGAAGCTACTGGCCCGCACCGCTTTGACGTGGGAGGTAGAAAGGAGCTGCGTGACGATGGGATAGGTAATTTGGTCTTCGATGATATTGGGGCTGCGGTCTTCCCATTCGGTGGCGACGATCACCTGCACGTCCGAAAGGTCCGGAAGCGCGTCCAGGGGCGTTTTGAAGACAGCCCATAACCCGCCCCCGAGGATCGCGACGATCAGCAAGAGGACGAGGAAAGCGTTGCGGGCGCTGAATTCGATGATGCGGGCGATCATGGCCTACCCCTTTGAGCCGTGGATTCGGGAGGCGACGTCAATGCCGCATCTTGGAGTGATCGGCGCCGTCCGCCGGCGCGCCCTTCTTGTCCTTTTGCTTCTCGGAGGGCTTTTCGCCGGCGCCTTTTTCATCCGTGCCCATTCCAGGCATGCCGACCATGCCCCCACCGCCGGCTCGCAATCGGCTTTCCGAATCGATGAGGAAGTTCGCAGAAGTGACCACTTCGTCCCCGGCTTTGACCCCTTTGAGAATTTGAAATCGGTCGTCGAACCGCAAGGGGCTGATCTCGACCTGCACCGGCACGAAGCGATCGGCTGAGACGGCGCGAAAGACGATGTCGCGCTCGCCGGTGCGAATGACGGCGGATGTTGGAACGGTCAAGCCACTACCCATGGCGTGGGTAATCAAGACATTAGCAAACATGCCAGGCTTGATCAGTCCGTCGGAATTGGGCACTTCCACGCGAACCTGCACCGATCGGGTCATCTCGTCCACGACTGGGTCGATGAACACGATTTTGCCAGCGAAAGGTCGCGCCGCCAACGACGGCAATGTGACGGTCGCCGGCATCCCGAGCGCAATATGCGGCAATTCATACGCGAAGACCTTGCCCTGCACCCATACTGTCGAAAGGTCGGCAACCACATACAGTTCGCCTTGAGGCATGACATATTGGCCTTCGAACGCCTTCTTTTCTATGATTGTCCCCGAAATCGGGCTGCGCAAGATAAGTGATTTACTCGGCTTGCCCGTCTTCTCCAAAACCTCGATCGTGCTCTTTGGAACGTCCCACAACGCCAACCGTTGGCGAGCGGTGTCGACCACGTTTTGCTGCCCCGACGAGGGCGCGGCCTTGCTGTATTGCAGCGCGACCAAGAACTCCCGCTGCGCCGCAAAGAAGGCGGGGCTATAAATCGAGAGCATCGGATCGCCGGCTTTCACTTTTTGCCCCGTGAAGGAGATGAACAGCTTTTCGACCCAGCCTTCGGTCTTCAGGTGAATATGCGCGAGCTTGGTTTCATCGGGACGCACGATGCCGACGGTGCGTATCGTCATCGTCAATGGCGTCCGCTGAACGACCCCCAGAGTGACCCCGATACGTTGCTGGACCTCGGGAGCAATGCGGACCTCCGCATATCCCGACGGAAGCAGGACGCTTCCGTCGCCGCTCGATTGGGGCATCTTCATTCCCGGCATCGTCTTGTCCGACGTCGAAGTCCGCTCTTCGCCGACGCCCTGCGAGACGCCGTGAAACAGCAGCGCGATCAGCGCCAATCCGATCCGACTTCCGCCTCGCATCGATGACATGCAATTCCCCTGCATTCTTGCCACGGCCACGCTATTGCAGAGAGGCTCCATCAGGCTGCTCCGCTTGGGCAATCTCGGGCTGACCGAGTGTCTCTACGTCTACGCCGGCAAGCGCTTCGAGTTCCGCGAGCCTCTTCTCCCGCTCGATCCTGACTTCGGCGACCATGAGCCGGACCGAGATATATGTCCGCTGACTGTCGATTAGCTCAGCGAAGTTCACCGTCCCCGCCGCATACGCTTGCCGCGAACTGTTGAGCAACTGCTCTACGATCGGAAAGAGCCGCCGACGATAAAAAAACACTTGTCGTTCGGCGTTGCGCATGATGACGAGGTTTGCCACAAAGCTCGCAGCGCGATCGTGCGCGGTTTGCCGCAAGATCGCTTCCGACGACCGCGTCATGCTCTCCGCATCACGAATATTAGCGAGGATCGCGGGCACGGTCGTCGGCAACATTACGAACATTTCCGCAACTCTTTCAATATTGCCAGTAATGCTCCCAGCGGGCACGAAATCTGGCAGGAAGGCCAGCATCGCCACATTGACGGCGTCCTTTCGTCCAGCCACTTGCCGCGCCAACCCGGCGAGTTCCGGGTTCTTGTCGACCCCCGCCTCGATGAGGCGGGCGTCGTCGACGCCTATCGGGCGCGGCGGCGGCAAGGCTCCTGGAAGCGCGAGCGGCGCGCCGGGATCACGGGCGATCATTCCGTTGAGCCTGCTACCCCCAACATGGACTTCGGCTTCCAAATTCCTGAGGTTGTTCTTTGCTTGTTCCCAGTTGGCCTGAGCTTTCAGCATGTCTTGAAGCGGAGCGCCGGCCTGAGCGCGCGCGGCGGCCGACTTCGTCAAGAGTTCGAGGAGCATTACGTTGGCGCGCTCAATACGAACTTTTTCTTCGGCCAGCGCCAAGTCCAAATAAGCGTTGAGGACCTTCCGCTGGAGCTCGAATTTGACTGCGCGAAATTTTTCGCTGGCCTCTCTGGCCGCCTGCAACGCTACTTGTCCGGCAGCCAGCGTTTTAATCGGCAACTGCAAGGTCACCGACGGCATGAATGTGCCGCTCAGCGTTATGCGGTTCCAGGTCTTCATCTGTTCAGGCGAGAACATGTAGCGGAAACCGAACATGAAATTGCTGTTGGGCCACGTCGCTTCCCGGTCGATCCGGGCCAAAGCCGCTTTCCACTCGAAATAGGCCGCCTCTAACTCGCCATTGGCGAGAAATGCGCGGTGCAGAACGTCGCGCCAGGTCGCTCGCGCCGGCAAAATCGGCAGTTCCCGAACCTCCGCCGGCGGTTCGAAGAGTGGCGAAACCGAATCGAGCTTTGCCGCCTCCTCTGGCGTGCCCCATGGGGCGAGCACGCAGCCGGAGAGCCCCAGCGCCATCAACCATGCGATCATGACGGCGGACGGTCGTCTGCTGAGCATCGGGGGGGGCGTCCAGGATGAAAGGCTATGAAGTCTAGTGGAGACTGCACAATAAGCAGGGTCAAAGCAACCCATCCGCTACTAAATCTATGTTTTTCCACTGTCCGGGCGCGGTGCGGCCGTCGGGCACGCCCTTCTCATATTGTTGGAAACGATGGGCGGCGGCGAGACCCACACATCGAAGCCGCAAAACGACAGGAGGTGAATAAGCCTCCGCCGAAGGCCGTCTGGCGATCGGTGCTGACGTCGGCGATATGCGCCAATGCGTCCAGTCGATCTGCATGGGCTTGTTCGCGGAACGCGGCGGCTTCGACATCCCCGCCACCATCACCGCGGGCGTCGCCTTTGACGTGCTGCCAACCTTCACGCTGCTCGCCGACTGGCGGCATATCTTCTATTCTCAGGTCGCCTCGGTCGGCAATTCCTCGCAGCAGCCCTATCTGTTCGGCTTGCCGAATGGACCGGGCTTTGGTTGGCGCGACGTCGACGCGATCAAATTCGGCGCCGAATGGCGGGCGACCCCCAACTGGACCTTCCGCATCGGCTATTCGCATAATAACAACCCCATTCAAGCGCGCGATGTGACGATCAATATTCTCGCGCCGGGCGTCGTGACCGACCATATCAGCGGCGGCCTCAGCTATCGCGTGACGCCGAGTTCGACAATCGATCTCGCGGCGATCGTCTCACCCCGGCACGCCGTCTCCGGCATCGAGGTCACGCCCGCAGGTCCCAATCCGTTCCGCATCATCACCATTCATTTGAGCGAGTTCGAAGTCACGGCCGGCTGGACATACAAATTCGACACCGCGCCAACGCCAGCCGTCGTCGCGAAATACTGACGGTCAGCGTCGAGTCTCCCGATTTGAGTAGGGTCCCTTCAAAAGGGTTCACTTCTGAGCTGCGTCACCCACGAATGGGGCGGCGCCGCTGGGGGGCATCAACAGGAGGAGATGCGATCCGCGCGCGGTCTCAAACGCCCGTGCTCGTTTCTTCGTTCATGTTGATTTCGCCATGGTCGGATCTTCGCGCGGATCGGTCCCGTTAGAATGGCCAACTCGAATGTCCGTCCGAATCGGGCGGAGAAAGGCCATCGAACATGGGGGGCCGAAACGCTGCATGTCCTTGCAGCAACTACTCCGGCGGCGACTAGAGCGGATTCGTCTTAACCCGGCTCATATCCTGAGGCGGCGAAGAAATTTGCGCATTCCGCTGGCGCGAATTCCTTCAGCAATTCGCCGATCCTGTTCCATAGGGCGTCGACGGTCCGCTCGGCGGCTTTGCGGAGCAGAGCTTTGAGCTTGGAGAAGGCCTTCTCGATCGGATTGAAGTCTGGGCTGTAGGGCGGAAGATAGAGCAGCGTCGCACCGACCGCTTCGATGGCCTTGCGCACGCCGACTCCCTTGTGGCTCCCCAGATTGTCCATCACGACAACGTCGCCCGGCGAGAGCGTCGGAACCAGGACCTGATCGACATAGGCCTGGAACCATTGACCGTTGATCGGGCCATCGAGAACCATCGGCGCCGTCATTCCGGTCAGGCGCAGGCCGGCGACGAATGTCGTCGTCTTCCAATGCCCATGCGGAACGCCGGCGCGCAGCCGCTCGCCTTTCGGCGCGCGCCCGTTCTTGCGCGCCATATTGGTCGTCGTCCAGGTCTCGTCGATGAAGACGAGCTTTTCGGGATCGAGATCGAGCTGGCTGTCGAACCAGGCTTCGCGCCGCTCTTTCACATCCTCCCGATCCTGCTCGCTCGCATGGGCGGTCTTTTATGGAATGGCCCGCCCCTCCTTCCGGCGTAGTAGGCTCGCCGGAGATAGAACGGAGGGATTGGTCATGAAGACGAAGGTTTCCGTGCTCGGGGTCGACATCGGCAAGAATATTTGCAGTCTCGTTGGCCTCGACGCGGCCGGGACGGTGGTCATGCGGCGGCGGGCGACGCGGGAGACGCTGATCGGCTTGGCGGCGAAGCTGCCGGCCTGTGTCGTCGCGATGGAGGCGTGCTGCGGCGCTCATCATCTGGGGCGCGTCTTCGCGGCTCATGGCCACGAGGTTCGGCTGATGTCGCCCGAATATGTTCGCCCTTATGTGAAAGCGCAGAAGAACGACGATCGCGACGCCGAAGGGATCGCCGAGGCGGCGACGCGGCCGACCATGCGCTTTGTGGAACTGAAGACCCAGGATCAGCTCGACATCCAGACGTTGCATCGGTCTCGCGACCGACTGGTCGGCGAGCGGACGGCGCTGATCAACCAACTGCGGGCGATCCTCCTGGAGCGCGGCATCGTCGTTCCCAAAGGTAAACGTCATCTCGAGGGTTATCTCGCCGTCCTGCTGGACGAAGGGGGCGGACACACTCTGAGCGATCGGATGCACAGGCTCGTCGACGACGCTCGTACGCAATGGCGTGAGCTGGACAAGCGTATCGCCGCCTTCGATGCGGAGTTCACGGCTTTCGCCAAAGAGAGCGAGGACGCCCGGCGACTGGCGACAATACCGGGCGTCGGCGCGCTGATCGCTTCAGCCTTGCTGGCGGCGATCGGAAAAGCCGAGACTTTCGAGCATGGTCGCGATCTTGCCGCTTGGCTCGGCCTGGTCCCACGTCAGGCGACGACGGGCGGCAAGCCGAAATTGCTCGGGATCAGCAAGCGCGGCGTAAGCGTGATCTGACGACCGCCTACCGGGACTCATTTGGAGTGGGTTAGGTGTCCACCATCGAACAGGTGGACACCAAATGTCGGCGGCGAAGAATGGCGGCACACGGCGCACGTGGAGCCTCGAGGAACGGCAGCGGATTGTCGCGGAGGCGTTGGCGCCTGGTGCGTCCGTAGCGGCGGTTGCGCGGCGGCACGGATTGAACGCCAATCTGATTTTCAAATGGCTGCGGCGTTCGCGCGAAGGCTGGCTGGATCGCCGGTGTGCGCCGGCGAAAGAGACGGCGGCCGCGAGAATGTCGCCGGAGCTGACCGCACAGACCTTCGTTCCGGTCGAGTTGCTGGCGTTGAAATCGGCTCCGGTGCTCCCGGCTCTTGCGCCGTCGTCGGCGCCGGTCGCGAGGATGGCCGCCACGCCGGCGCGGGGGGCGCGCAAGAGCGTGCGGCGCGGCGCTATGGAAGTCAGCCTGCCGAATGGCGCGCGCTTGTCGCTCGACGCGGATGTGGACACGGAAGCTCTGCGCCGCGTGTTGTCTGCGCTGGGCGATCTTTGATGCTTCAGTTCGCGCCCGGGATGAAGGTCTATCTGGCGCTGAAGCCCGTCGACATGCGGCGCGGCTTCGACGGACTCGCCGCCGACGTGGCGCAGGTTCTGCGCAACGATCCTTTTTCTGGCGCGGCCTTCGTGTTCCGCAGCAAGCGCGGCGACTACGTGAAGATTTTGACCTGGGACGGGTCGGGCCTGTGTCTTTTCGCCAACGATCTGCATTCATACTACACCTCTTCCAGCTTCAGCTGATCGTTTATGCCGCGCTGGCGTTTTGTGCGCGGGCAGCGGCTCGGTCAACGAGACGGTTCCATCGGCTGCATTGTTTTTGCGGTAAGTCTTTGTCGGGAATTTCGTAGAGGCAATAGTGCCCGTTGTAGGAATGCCCGGTGACGAGGCCATGTTTGACCCAGCTCGTGAGGGTGGTCTCGTGGATATTCAGACGCGCCGCGGCTTCCTTCTTGGTCAGCATTCCCCGCTCTCTCAGTCGATCGTAGCGGGGACGCAGTTTGTATTCGTGAACGAGATAGGCAACCCGTTTGGGGGTGAAGCGGGCGTCGTGGCGCCCTCGGCGCGCAGCCTCGCCCGGGCGATATCCTTGCTGGTTGAGGAGTTCGGCGATCTCGGAATAGACGTGGTCGTCGAGCAGCTTGTCGACCAGTTCGACGATGCCGGGCTGTGTCTTGACCTGCTGGGCGGACGATTTCGGGCTCGAGGTCGTGAGCGTCTGGATTTTGCCGCCCTTGAACCGAACATGAACCTTGGTGGTTCCTTCCGCCTGTAGCTTGACGAGGGTGACGTCTTCGATGACGTGGGCGAGCAGCCGCTTGCGTTCTCGGTTTGGGGTATCGGGATCGGCCCAAAGCTTCTTGAAGTCCACCGTCATGGCGATGAGCCGCTCATGGATGGCGTCGTCAAGAACGAATTGATCGTGCTCCAGGGCGCGCTGGCGCTCCTCGCGGGCGTTGGCCAATATGCGGAGTTTGTCGTTCCACTCGCCTTCGAGCGTGTCGGCGACGAGGCGATTGTTGGGGTCGACCAGCATGAAGCGGCGCTGAGCGAGATCGGCTTCGGTTTGGGCGCGCTCGATCGCACGGCAACGCAACCGGTCGGCTTCCTCATGACGCGCCTGAATCTCCCTGCGCACTTCGAGCGCCAGTTCGACGGCCAACGGCGTCATCTCGTCGGCAATCAGCATGCCGACAGCTTGATCGACGGGAGGTCCGGCGATCGACTGGCACGAGGGTTCGCCGCGATAGTTGTGGGGGCGATCGCAAACATACCACGCCTCCTGTCGGCCGCGCCGGGCAGCATAGCGGACGCTAAAATGCCCGCCGCATCGACCACAGATGGCCCGTCCTTGCAGCAGCGCCGGGCCTTCTCTCGGAATTGACGTTCGCGCCGCGTCATAGCCATGGCCGTTCGCCTTGAGAACCTTCAAGTTCTCCTGGTGCCGCTCCCAACTGATATAGCCGGGATGGGCGCCGGGAATGCGGGCCAGCCAATCGTCATCGTCTCTGGCGCGCACGGTTTTCTTGCCCTCGATCGTGCGCCGGAACTGTCGTCGGCCATAGGTGTAGGCGCCGGCGTAGCGCGGATTGGTTAGGACGCGCATCGCCGTGGAAGCCGTCAGTGGCCGAAAGACCGTCTCGCTGTTGTGCAGGCGCGAGGGGAATAGAAGACCTTCCTTGCGAAAGGTCTTGACGGTCTGGGACGCGGAGCCGACGCGCGAGAAGGTCTCGAAGAAATGAGCGATCGTCTCCCTGACCTGGAGGTCCGGATCCAGCGCCACGTTGCCGGAGAGGTCATAGACCAGCCCGGTCGGCAGCGGGCAGCGGAACTCGCCACGCTTCGCCTTGTTGAGGATACCGCCGCGCAGCCTCGCCTTGATGACATGGAGTTCGGCTTCGCTCATCGTACCCTTCAAACCCAACAAAAGCCTGTCGTTGAAGCTGGCCGGATCGTAGACGCCATCCTCGTCGAGGATCAGGGTGTCGGCAAGGGCGCAGATCTCCAGCAGGCGCTGCCAATCGGCGTTGTTGCGCGCCAGACGGGAGACTTCCAGGCCCATCACGATTCCGGCGCGTCCCAGGCCGACATCGCTGACCAGCCGCTGGAATCCCTCGCGCCAAGCCGCCGATGCGCCGGACTCGCCCTGATCGTTGTCGATGACGATGATCTGCTCGTCGCGCCAACCCAGGGCGACAGCGCGTCCGCGCAGCGCATATTGCCGCTTGGCGCTCTCGGCATTCTCGACGACTTGCCGCATCGACGACTGGCGGATGTAGAGGTAAGCGCCGCGTTCGAGATGGTGACGCTGAACTTTGATCTGTGCGTTCATGGGAATATCCCCTCATGTAAGCCAGCGTGGTTTGTGCCGGCGGCGATTGTCGCGAGCACATGAACGACGGCGCCGTACCCGCCCGGCCTCGATGAGACGAACGGGCGCCGGTCGATCGGTTCTGGAGTGGGGTCTGCCGCCGCCGTCAGCGCCTTCGCCCATCCCCACATGCCACGGCGCAGAAACAGCATGAGGCCGCTGCGGGCCATGAGCGGCAGCGCTTCGCCGAGAGCGGCGGCGCGCAGCACCTCGTAATCGGACGCAAGAGCCGACGACGGGATCGAACAAGTCGAGGTCGCGGCGATGTTCACCGGCCCGTTTTTTTTAACGCCCGCTCGATCGTTCTCGGATGAAGCTCGACATTGAGTTCGTTGCGGACCAGCGTGGCGAGCTCCCGGGCGCGAACAGGTTCGCCAGGAACCAGTCGCGCCCTCAGGAAGACCATGATGTCGTCGTCGAGCTTGTGGGGACCGCGGGGGCCTGGCTTGGCCTGGACCAAGCCGGCAATCCCGGCGGTGTCGAAGTTCGCCTTGGCCTGATAGTAGGTCGGCCTGGAGACGCCGTATTCGTCGGCAGCCTCCGTGATCGACAGCTTGTCGACGGAGACGCGGCGCAGCATCTCGTATTTGACCTGCACGGCGTCGTGCGGATCGAAGAACTCGCCGCCGCGGAACTTCGGATCGCGCACCTTGTCCGGGGTGGGATTGAATGTGCCCTCCTCGATGAGGGCGTCCCTCTTCGATCGCTTGCTGTCGGGCATCGCTGGCGCCGGGCGCATGATTCGATATTGACGTAAATATATTTACGCCGCCATCTGAACCAGCGTCAAGACTGCACCTACCATTTTCCGCCGGCTTATGTTCGATGTTGCGCAGGTTTTTGTCCATGAGAATCACGTTCGGGGAAGGGTTGCGGCGCAATCTGCTTTACAATAGCGGCATAATTGCCTTTACATACCGCTTCGTGGCCGCCTCGCTGATTTGCCACTGAGGCGGCTAACCAGATCGGCAAGCTCCAGGAAATCGGAAACCCGCAAAAGCGATCGCCCATGACCCATGACGACGTCCGGGTCGGGGCTCGCAACATCAGTCCATCCCGGGGGGACCGACCAAACGGCGCCGTTGCGATCTTGCAGCAAAAGCCGTTCGCCATATCGGTTGTAGCGCCTGCCGACGCACGGCAGTTGCTGCGCAAACAGAGGATGAAACGGATGCGTCACCCGCACTAACTGCTGAGCTGTGCTTGGGGCGGCTGCATTTTCCGGTGAGTTACAAGCGTCTCGAGGATGGCGAGTTCCGTTGGCCGAAGATCGAGGACGGCGTGATGCGCTTGTCGGCGGCGCAATTTTCGGCGCTGCTCGATCACCCATGTTGATGCCCCTCCTGGTCAGGCTGACAGATTCTGAGATCGAGGCTGCCGATCGTGTGGTATCGGAGATCTCGAACTCCCTTCAGGACGTCCTCGGTGTCGCTGAAAATATACGCGCCGTTGGGCTGTCGATCGACCATCAGCCGCTGTTTTCGGATTTGCACATAGAGCCAGTTCACGGGGATGCTCAGCTTGGCGGCCAGTTCCGGCGCGGACAGAACTTCCCTGCCATGGGTCCATCGCGTGCGTGGGCGTCGCAGCTCGACATTCGCGGCGAGCCGGATCTTCTGCACAGTGACGGAGAGGACCTTGTCCTCGCAGGTTGGCGAGCGATGCCCTTCGTTTGTGAGAACGGCGGCGATCGCGTCATCGTTCAGGCCCTCGCGCGCCAAGACGAGAGCACGCTGGCGCATTTCTTCGCCGCGCGCGAGCTTGGATAGGGAGCTGACCCTCATTTTGACCTCGAGGCGGGTTACGGCCCCGCCGCGCCAGACGATGCGGACGATCGCGATATCGTGTTCGCCGCGGTCGAGGATGACCTTGTCGATGAGACATCGCAACAGCGCCTTTCGGCGGGTGTCGGAAGTGGCCGGGTCGTCCCAAATTTGCGGCAAACGTCCCGCGAGGTTGATGACTTTGCCTTCCAGCGATTTGCCGATCCCGAGCTGCGCGCCGCTCTGAGGCGAAGCTTGCCGGGCGAACGCCTCCTCAGCCACCCGAACTTCGTTCAGCGCCGCTTCCCAGCGGCGTTCGAGTTCGGCGGCGACGAGACGATTGTCCGGGTCCACCCGATTGAACTGCCGCTCGGCCAGTGTGGCCTCGTATCGCTTTCGTTCGAGCTGGCGCTCGGCGCTCGTCCGCAGCGCAGCATCGACCTGTGATCGCGCGCGGCGCGCCTTCGACAAGGCGTCGAGCTCCGCCGGCGCCAGAGCGGTCAGGAATGCGTCGGCGACGGCGGCGTCGATCGGCGTCGCCCGAACATGTTGGCAGGCCGGCATGCCTTCGTTGGAGCGGAGATGATTGCAGGCATATTCGCCGCCGCTCTTGTAGCGGACGTACATCTTGTATCCGCAACGCGCACACCAAGCGATCCCATGCAGCAGGAGATCGCCGTCGCGAGGCGCGCCTCTGGTTTTGATGCGCATGTATTCGGCTCGGTTGTCCTTCAGGGCGGCGTTGATTTTTTCATAGGTTGGCCAATCGATGTAGGCGGGATATCGGTCCTTCACGACGATACGCCATTCATCCACAGGCTGCGACGCCTTCAACTTCGGTGCGCCTTCACGGCCCGCTCGCATCCGCGTCCGTCCATAGACGAAGGCGCCCGCATAAGCGGGGTTCTTCAGAATCGACGTCACGGACGAGACCGTCGCCCGCGCCCAGCAGAAATTGCCGCGCCTGTCGCGACGCGGCAGATCGAGACCTCGCTCGTTGAGCATGCGCATGACCTTGGCGGCGGCGCCCAGCTTCAGAAACAACTCGAACACCAGCCCGAGACGTTCTTGAACCGATATATCGGGATCTTTGACGACGGCGCCCGTCGGATCGCGCATCAAACCGACCGGCAGATTGAGCGCGAGCTCGCCACGCTCGGCCTTTGCGAGCAGGCCGGCAGTGAGCCGACTGCGAATGGTATGAAGCTCGAGTTCCGATATGGTCCCTTTCAGGCCGAGCAGCAGACGACCATTGGCGCTGCCGGGATCATAGACGCCGTCCCGATCGGCGATGAGGCAGCCGCGCAGGCCGCAGATATCCAGGAGCGGATACCAGTCCGAACAATTGCGCGCGAGACGGGTCACGTCGATCGACAGGATCAGCCCAACCTCGCTGAGCCCGACTCGACCCACGAGTTCCTTGAACCCGCTGCGTTTGACGGCGGACGCTCCACTGAGGCCGAGGTCGGCGTCGATCACGTCGATGTCGGCTTCATGCCATCCGAGCTCGCGAGCGCGCTGGCGGAGGGCGTATTGCAGCCTCAAGCTTTCTTGATTGCTCACCACCTGATGAGGCGTCGACTGACGGATATAGACGACGGCCTTGCGCGCCAAGTGGGTCGGCTTGACCAGTTCGGACATCATGGGAGAGCTCCGCCAGAACTGCCGCGACGTCGTCGACGACTTGGCGGCGCAGAGCGTATGGCAACGTCGCCCAAAGATCCTTCGGATCCATGTTCATGGCCTTCGAGACATTCGGCGACTGAAATAAGTTCGCGAAGCGCCTCTATGCTCAGCTTAGTCTGATTCGTCTCTCCTTCATAGGGCTCAGTTACAGCTATAGGGATCAGTAGACTGCCGCCTTTTCGATATTCGACTTCATACGACGGCGACACAACGCTGCCAGGACATCTGGCGCGCCCGACGACGCGGAAGGATCGCCCATAGAGTGGATGGCGCGGATCATGAACCTGTACGACCTCGACCAATGATTCATCAGACTGCTCAGAGGGGATATTCCTGAACCCCTTCGTTCGAAGGGCTCGACTGGCGGCGCGTGCGCGCGGCGAAAGAGACGCCGGCGCCGGCGGCGCCCGGATAAGCCGCGACACAGTGAATCAGGGAGTCGAAGATGATCGAAAACTGCCGGAAAATATGATCTCCTGCGGGTATGGCGCAGGCAGTCGAAAAGCTTCCCGACGATCCGAACGAGCTGAAGGCGATGCTTCTCGCCGAACGCGCGCGCAACGAGCGCCTCGTTCAGATCATCAAGGAGATGCAACGACACCGCTTCGGGCGCAGCGCCGAGACGCTTCCCGAAGACCAGATGCTGCTCGCGCTCGAAGAGGTCGAGCAGGCAGAGGCTGGCGCGGCGGCGGAAGTGGAGGCCGGCTCTGCGCCGGAACGTGAGAAGGCGGCCAAGAAGCGCCGCACGAACCGGGGCGCGCTGCCCGCACATCTGCCGCGCATCGAGACCGTCGTCGATATCGAAGACAAGTTTTGCCCCTGCTGCAAAGGCGCGCTCCACCGGATCGGCGAGGATGTCTCCGAGCGTCTGGACATCGTGCCGGCGCAGTTCCGCGTGCTGGTGACGCGGCGTCCCAAATACGCCTGCCGCGCCTGCGAGGGCGCCGTGGTCCAGGCGCCGGCCCCAGCGCGGCTGATCGAAGGCGGTCTGCCGACCGAGGCGACCGTCGCCCATGTGCTGGTCTCCAAATATGCAGATCATCTGCCGCTCTATCGTCAGGCGCAAATCTACGCCCGGCAGGGGATCGCGCTCGATCGCTCGACGCTCGCCGACTGGGTCGGCCGCGCCGCCTGGCATTTGCGGCCCGTGCATGAGCGCCTTCTGGAACACATCAGATCGTCGACGAAAATCTTTGCCGACGAAACGAGGGCGCCGGTGCTCGACCCCGGGCGTGGACGCACCAAGAACGGTCAGCTTTGGGCTTATGTGAGAGACGATCGGCCATCGTGCGGCTCGGATCCGCCGATCGCCGTCTACGTCTATGCGCAAAACCGTAAATCCGAGCAGCCGCTCGCGCATCTTGCCGGCTTCGCCGGCGTCGTGCAGGTCGATGGCTACGCTGGCTATCGTGCGCTGGCGCAGAAGAACAGCGTGGCGCTCGCCTTCTGTTGGGCGCATGTCCGCAGGCGCTTTTACGAACTCGCCGCCGCCGGCCCAGCGCCAATCGCCAGCGAGGCGCTCGAACGTATCGGCGCGCTCTACGCGGTCGAAAGCGAAATCCGCGGGCGAAGCTCCGACCAGCGTCGTGATGCGCGACAGGAAAAATCTCGTCCCATCCTCGACGCGCTCGAGCCCTGGCTGCGAGAAAAGCTCGCGCTGATCAGCCAGAAGACCAAGCTCGCCGAGGCGATCCGCTACGCGTTGTCACGCTGGGACGGACTGACGCGTTTCATCGACGATGGGCGCATCGAGATCGACTCCAATGTCGTCGAGCGCGCGATCCGGCCGATCGCTCTCAATCGTAAAAACGCTCTCTTCGCCGGATCAGACGGCGGGGCCGAGAACTGGGCGATTGTCGCCTCGCTCATCGAGACATGTAAGCTCAATGGCGTCGATCCGCAGGCATACATGCCTGACGTTCTCACGAAGATCGTCGACGGCCATCTCGCGAGCAAACTCGATGAACTCATGCCGTGGGCCTACGCCGCGCCCGCTGCGCCGAAAGACGTGGCCTGAAAACAGCGCTTACCCCTCTCCGTCATCCACATGACGTAAGGAATCAGGCCCTCGCCGATTCGGGAATCCCGTTTTGAATCGGAAAATGACGAACCCGCTCTAGGGGATCGCCGCTGCTTGGCCTGTCGTCAGAACCGGAGAACATCCGGCGCGAAAGCTTCTGTTCTGAGCTTGAATCAGGCACTTGAATTCTATTGCTTTGTTCTTGGTTCATGGCGCTGGAAAAGCGATCCGCCGGGGAGGAGGATCGCAAGTTCAACCGTTGGTCAGAGCCTCGGCGCCGGTAATGAGGTCGATGAGTTCTGTTGTGATCTCCAATTGGCGCGCTTGGCGGGCTTCCTGGTAGAGTTCCTCCAACTTCTTCGACACATTGTCGTGCGCGGATCCCATGGCGGCGAAGCGCGCTGCATTTTCGCTTGCGATCGACTCGACCACTGCTTCGGTCAGGAGTGCGAACACATATTCCGCCATCAGCTTCTCGTGGAGTGGAATAGGTTCCAAGGTGTGAAGCGGCGGCTGGCGTGGTTGCTTGGCGGAGAGCAAGACGACATCGAGCGGCAATAGGAGACGTCGTTCAATTGCGGGGGCGCTCCCTTGGCGGTAACGGGCGAACATCACTTCGACGCGCGAAAGAGCGCCGAGGGCAATCCCGCGATACAGCTCATTCAACAATGGGCGGATCGTTCCAGGCGCGCCAGCGCATCGGCTCGCAGTCGGATGCGTCCAGGCTGGCCGTTGTAAACGTTCGGATGCAAGCGCAGCGCCCCGGCTGCCGAGCACGAGCAAGGCGTCCTCCGGTCCGAGCCAGGCCTTAGCGTCGGCAATAAGACGTTCGTTGAAGCCGCCAACAAAGCCATGTTCGGAGGTGCAGAGGACAAGCGCCCGCCTCCCGCGCGCTGCCGGCCTCGGCGCCGGCTCCCTCATGAGGAGCAGGGTGCTGGCGAGTGCCGCTTCCACTGCCTCAGCATAGCGACGGACGCCGGGGAGCGCGCGCTGTGCCTCTTGCACGCGCATGCCGGAGAGTGAGCGCATGGCGCCGATAATGTCGCGCAATTCGCCTATGCTGTCGATCTTGGCCTGGATGTCGGCAAGGCGGGTCATGGCGGCGCGCTTGGTGGTCCAAGAGAGTGGGCCAGCAATTCGAGCGATGCCTTGATACGCGAACGGAGATCCTCTCGCAGCACCTCTGCCCGGTCGTCGAGTGCTGCAGCCTCGGGACAGTGCTCGGCCAGCCAGGAACCGAGGTTGGTTCGGAAAGTTCCTACTCGCTCCAGCGGTAGCCCGTCGAGGATGCCTTCGCTCAGCGCCAATAATAGCGCTACCTGCTCGCCGAGCGGCAGGGGAGCAAACTGCTGCTGGCTGAGGACCGCGCGTATGCGCCGACCGTGCTCAATCACTTTGTGTGTGCGTTCGTCGACCATGCTGCCGAAACGAGTGAACATTTCAAGTTCGAGAAACTGAGCATATTCGAGTCGCAGGCTTTCGGACAAGCTCTTAAGTACCGCTGCCTGCGTCTTCCCGCCGACACGCGACACGCTCTTCCCAACGTCGACAGCTGGCTTCTGGTCTTCGTAGAAAAGGCGCGGATCGAGATAAATCTGGCCATCCGTTATCGAAATCAAGTTAGTCGGAATATAGGCGCTGATATTGCCGGCCTGGGTCTCGGCGATTGGCAGCGCCGTCAGTGATCCCCCGCCAAGCTCGGGCGCCAGGCGCGCCGCCCGCTCCAGCAACCGCGAGTGAATGTAGAAAATGTCGCCAGGGTAGGCTTCACGTCCCGGCGGCCGGCGTAGCAGGAGCGACACTTGACGATAGACAGCTGCGTGCTTGGTGAGATCGTCGATCACGAGGAGCACGTCCCTGCCGCGTGCCATGAAATACTCGGCCATGGCGCAGGCGGCATAGGGCGTCAGCCACTGCAATCCTGGCGCTGCGTCGGCTTCACCTATGACGAACAGACAGCGATCCGGAGCGCCGTATCGGCGTACCGCTTCGACCACTTGTGAGACTGACGACGCTTTTTGCCCGACTGCGGCGTAAACGCATATGACATCGCTCGAACGCTGGTTGATGATGGTGTCAACCGCGATCGCGGTCTTTCCGGTTGCACGATCGCCGATAATCAGTTCGCGCTGCCCGCGGCCGAGTGGAATCATAGCATCGACCACCAGGAGTCCGGTCGCCAGCGGCCGCGCGACGAGTGCGCGATCGATGATTGCCGGCGCAGGCTGCTCGACCGGCGCGAAGGCCTCGGCTGCAACCGGACTTCCACCGTCCAATGGCGCGCCGAGCGCGTCGACGACGCGGCCCAGCAAGGCCTCACCGACGGGAATGCGCGCAACTTGTCCTGTACCACGAACGAGGCTTCCGGAGGAAATAGTGCTGGCGTCGCCCAGTAGCACGCACCCGATCGTATGCTCGCCGAGATCGACCGCCAAGCCGTGAATGCCGCCTTCGAACACGAGCAGTTCATCGAGCCGTGTTTCGGGCAAGCCGATCACCGTCGCCACGCCGTCCCCGATCTCGACGACTCGGCCGATCTGTTCGATCTGAGGTTCGAGCGCAAAGGCAATCAAGCGATTCCGACTGTGGTCGAGCGACCTGCGAAGATCCTCCGCGAGCGTGGTCATGGGGCGTCGACCTCTGCGCGCGCCGTCGCAAGCGCACTTTGCCATGAGAAACGCAAGACGGCGCTGGGGAAATGCAATTCTGCGCCCGCGACAAGGCCTGGGTCCACATCGAAGGCAATGGCGATGAGGTCGCCCAGGGATCGATGAAGGCGGGTGCGCCAAGTTTCGGCCGTTTCCAATGCGAGCGGCAATGCCGTTACCACCTCGAGGACAGAGCCATCTTCGAGCTGCCGAGCAAGCGCTTCGATCTCGGTTCTAGGAAGGGCGGCAAGATATTGCTCGATCCGTTCGAGCCAAGCTTCCGTGCGCAGCTTTGCCGGCGCCTCGGCGAGCAGGCGACCCGCGAAAGCGACACCCAAATCCAGACACAGTTTTCGTGCTTCCGCAAGTGCTTTATCCCGCTCTACGGCAAGCGTCTTGCGCGCGCCGTCGAGGAGCGCCGCGGCTTCGCGGTCCGCCAGAGCGCGCCGCTCCCTAGCCAATCCTTCTGCTTGCGCCGTCGCAGCCTGGAGCGCGATCTCACGCTCGTTGACGATGCCTGTGCGTTCGGCTTGGACGGCTGCGAGCAGTTCTTTCGCTTTGGCGTCGGCCGCGCGGGCGTCGGCGTATTGCATTTCGATCTCAGCATGGCGCGCATCGAGCATACGTAGCACCGGCGTGTACAGGAAGCGCTGCATCAGCCACACGAGCACGGCGAAGTTGACTGTCTGCAGCGCGAGAGTCCACCAGTCGAAGCGCATGATCAGCCCGCATACGGATTGGCGAAAAGCAGCAGGAGCGCCACGACTAAGCAGTAGATCGCCATAGTTTCGATCATGGCGAGACCGACGAAGAGGGTGCGCGAAATGGTTCCGGCCGCCTCCGGCTGGCGAGCGATCGCGTCCATGGCGGCGGCGACGGCCCGGCCCTCCGCCAGCGCCGGCCCAATCGCGCCGGCCGAGACGGCGATCACCGCGCCGATGATGCTGATGAGCTTCGGTTCCATGAAATCTCCTTTAGCCTTAGCCTTGTTCGATGCTGCCGATAGCGGCGCCGATGAAGACCGTCGAGAGCACGGTAAAAATATAAGCCTGGACGAGGCCAACCAGAACCTCGAGAGCCATAAGCGGGATCGGAACGAAGAGCCCCGCCAGCGCCACGACGAGAGCGATGGTGAATTCTCCGCTCATGACGTTGCCGAAGAGGCGCACCATGAGCGAGAACGTCCGCGTCACTTGCGAAACGATGTTGAGCGGCAGCATGATCAGTTTCGGCTTCGCGAAGCTCGCGAGATAACCCAGGGGGCCTTGTGTGCGCACGCCGAAATAATGCACCGAGACGAACACGACTAGCGCCAACGCGGCCGGCGTCTCGAGCTTGCTCGTCGGCGCCTCGGCCCCCGGTAGAAGCCCCGAGAGATTAGCCGTCGCAAGGAAGATGAACAGCGTGCCGAGCAGCGGGAGGAATGGCCGCGGGTCCGTTCGGATGACGTCCTCGATCTGCCCCATAATGCCCGTCACGACAACTTCGAGCACAGCTCCTCGTCGATCGGCGCGCTGTCGAAGCCGGCGCGTCCCGAGCCACGAGAAGATTGTCAAGACGAGCATTATGGCCCATGTCGTCACGACAGGCTGGGTAATGGAGACCGGGCCCACACTGAATAGAACGGTGCTCGCGAGAGGTGAGGGCCGTTCCTGTCGACCCCCAGGCGGCGTCGCCGGGGGCCTAGGAGGGGACGTCGGAGCCGCAGGGGGTGCGGCGCCCTTGGCGATGAGTTCATCCACGTCCTCGAGGGCTTTCTTTGCCGAGGTGAGATTCGGATCGAGCTTTAACGCGGCTTCGAGGTCCTGCTTCGCGCGCTCGATATCCTGTTTGCCGCGATAGGCGCTGGCTCGGCCGAGGAGCGCTTCCGCGAGCCGGGGGGCGCGCTCGACGACAATAGTGTAATCGGCAATAGCCTGATCGAAATCATCTCTCGCCAGATGGAGAGCGGCGCGGTCGAGTCGGAAGGAGACCGACTCCGGATCGAGTTCGACGGCTTCGTCAAAATCGGCCAAAGCCTTGTCGAGATCGCTCTTATCGCGATAAGCCTTGGCGCGACCACTGTACGCCGCCGCGACTTTCGGATCGACCTGCAGGCCCTTGTCATAATCCGCGATGGCGCGGTCGAGATCTCCCCTTGCCTGGTGGATCGAAGCGCGATCTAAAAGTGCGGAAGCCGATTTCGGGGCCAGTTGCAGCGCCTTATCGAGATCGGCGATGGCGCGATCGAAGTCGCCCTTGACCCGATAGGCGCCGCTCCGACTAATGAACGCCGCGATCCGACTGCGTTTGGTTTCCCGATTTCCACGAGCGATGATTTCCGTACAACCGGTAATCCGCGTAACGGCGTCTGCGGCGCGACATCTTGTCCAGCGATCACTCTCGGCGAAGGCCGTCGCACCGAGCGAAACGCAAAAGAGTCCCGCGACCGTCAACCGGGCGACGAAGCACCTCTCGGATTTAGCCGGAGAGGAAAAGATCGAATGGCGAGCCATACGTAGCCGTAGTTCCTGATAGGATGATCGAAGCTGTGTTCTTCGGCAATTGGAGCGAGCAGCCGAATTCCCACGCCCCGCCGTTGGCAGCTCATCCTTGCTTCTTTTGGCTCCCCGCACAAGCCTAAGCCCTACGGCAAGCGGTGCGTCATTCCTGGAATGTTCGCTAAGGTCAGAATACAGCTCTTTTCGGCCGAGACCAGACCATCGCGTAACAAATGGGAGACGTTTGAGATCGACCGGCGCGCCGGCTCGAGCGGCGCCGGCGTTATTGCGACGATGAGATGAATATTGACAAACCGGCAGCAACTCGATCGCGTCGGATTTGCCCGCGTAGCTCGGCGCTCTTCGAAAAGCCCGCGAGGACAAGTATGGTCGGAATGCTAGCCACCCTTCACTGGGATCATCGCCTTCTGATGGCCGTCGCCACGTGCATCCCCGCGCGCTTCAGGCAGACGTGGCAGATCACGAAGGACGACGAAGAGTTCGGGCCGCGTCAATTGCCCCTAACCTCACCGCTTGCAGGGCGACGACGCGTGCCGCGAGAAAACCGAGAAACGTGGCCAGCAGCGGGATGGCGCCGAGCCTCGCGGCGAGCGTGAAAAGGATCGCGGCCACCCCGTAGCGACCTATCGTGAGTGCCGAGAGAAACAGTCGGCCGTTCCCTCCGGCTACGCCGTCCACGGTTCGGCGCAACGCTGCGAAATAGACGAGCCCAAGGGCGAATCCTGCGGACGCCATCGCCAATGCGAGTGCCGCGTTCGAAGCAAAGGTTTCGTCAGTCATTCGTGATGCATGTGCCTCCACGCAAGCGCGCATCCGAACGCCAAGCCGATCATGAACAAGCCGAGCGTCCAAAATATCCCCGAAGAGAACCGCGCGTCGAGCCAGCGCCCGGCGAAGATGCCGAGCAGGGTTGGCGTCACGATGGTCCAGCCGAGCACGCCGATCATTGCCAAGTTCTGGCCGACCGACCGTTCGCCCTCGCGCTGCCAAAGTGCGCGCCGTTCTCGCCGTATCCTGACGGCCTCATGAAGCCGATCGTTGTTTCCCGGCTCTTGGGTCATTGAACGAGACGATCGAACGAAACGCCCGGCCCACCGGGAGCGGTCGGAGCGCGTTCAGACTTGAGGAAATGGCAGATCTGCCGAATTGCCTCGAGATGGAGCCGTTGGCTATCGGTTCGTGCCACTCGCTCTTCTTCGAGCTTTCGGCGAAAAACGACGAGCACCTCGGTTTCGAGGTGGCGCAAGTCGTCTCCCAAAACCGCTTCCGGCGTCGCAACAACGATCGTGTCGCCGCCCCGCACCTCGAGCATTCCGCCGTGGACGGCGACGTGATGCTCCTCTCCGCGCTGGTCACGCCAAGTCACTACTGACACCGCGAGAGCAGTCAGAAAGTCGGCATGGCCGGGCAGGAGGCCGAAAGCTCCAGTCTCGTCCTCGGCTCGCAGATGCGCCACGTAATCGGCTTCGACGACAACCGCGAGCGGCGTCGCGACGGTGAGTTTCATGGGGTCGCCCTGCTTATTTGGCTTTCTTTGCGCCGTGCCTCGTCCAGATCGCCGACCATATAGAGCGAGCTCTCGGCCCAATCGTCGGTCTCGCCGTCCAGAATCGCTCGACAACCAGCGAGCGTCGCCTCGAGTTCGACCGATCGTCCGGATTTGCCAGTGAAAGCGACGGTCACCATGAAAGGCTGGGTCAGAAAACGCATGAGTCGTCGTGCGCGTTTAACAGCGCTGCGGTCCGCAGCGCTCAACTCCTCGATGCCGAGCAGCGCGATAATTTCCCTGAGTTCACGGTAATGGGCGATCGTTTTTCGAACCTCTTGAGCCGTCCGGTAATGAGCTTCGCCGACGAGTCGGGGATCGAGAAGGCTCGAAGTAGAGGCGAGTGGATCGACCGCGGGATACATGCCTTCGCTCGCCATCTCTCGGGACAGCACGATCGATGAATCGAGGTGGCTGAAAATCTCCGCCACTGCAGGGTCGGTGAAGTCGTCCGCTGGAACATAGACCGCTTGAATCGATGTGATGGCGGCGCCCGCGACGGAGGCAATTCGTTCCTCGAGCTCGGCAATTTCACTGGCGAGCGTTGGTTGGTAACCGACGCGGGACGGCAGTCGGCCGAGCAGCCCCGACACCTCGCTTCCGGCTTGAACCAGGCGATAGATGTTGTCGATGAGCAACAGCACGTTCTCGTGGGCTGTGTCTCGAAAATATTCGGCCATACTGAGCGCCGTGAGTCCCGCTCGCCAGCGGGCGCCCGGGGGCTCATTCATTTGCCCGAATACGAGGGCGGTGCGCTCCAATACGCCGGATTGCCGAAGTTCGAGCAACAGTTCATGCCCTTCGCGCGAGCGCTCGCCGATCCCCGCGAAAACAGAAATTCCAGAGTGGCGCTCGACCGTCGTGCGGATCAATTCCATGATCAGCACAGTCTTGCCGACGCCGGCGCCGCCGAACATGGCTGCTTTGCCGCCCTTCACGAGCGGCGCCAGGAGGTCGATGACCTTGATGCCCGTGTAAAAAGTTTCGAGTGTTCCGACGAAGCTATCGATGCGAGGCGCTGTCGTATGGATGGGCCTGCGGTCGATCTCGGCAGGAAGTGCAGGCCCTCGATCAGCGGGTTCGCCAATCGAGTTGAGGAGCCGCCCAAGGATAGCGTTTCCGACAGGCACGCGAATGGGCGTTCCCAGACCACGAGCTGCCCTGCCGCGGTTGAGGCCGCTTGTGCTTTCGAGCGCCACGGCGCGCACGGTGTGGTCATTTAGATGCTTTTGGACCTCGGCGATGAGAGGCCGGCCGATATCCCACTCGATTGCTACGGCTTCGTTGATGGCCGGCAATGCGCCCGATGCGAATCGTATATCGATCACGGAGCCGTGAACAGCAATCACATGGCCAAAAGCCGCGCCGCTCTCATCCTCTTGTTCAAAGGCCATTGTCTGCACCGAAGATAGAGCTTAGTCGCCTCAAGGGAGCGCAAAATCGGCCAATGGAGACGCGGTTTCGCCGCCAACTGTCAACACTCCTTCGGTCGATGACGCAGACGTGCTCCAGTAAAGCAATTTACCCATAGCTTGGGAGAGCGCGCAACCGTAATTGTGATCGAGCTCGTTCATCTTATTTCATGGCTTGGCCGATTTGCCCTACAAATGGACCCGGTACGCTGGCTAGCACGAACTATGCCCGGACGCGCCCCAATCCTGACCTGTACGCTATGCCCCTGATGTGAAAATTCAGCAATCATAATGTGCGCGAAATGGCTTGGATGCCTTTCAAACCGGTTCCGAACCGCGCGATAGCATCACGATGGTTTTCCAGCTCTCCATAAGGCAAGAAGCGCACTTGCAGATCTCCGATGCGGCTAAACGCCGGACGCCGAAGTTGCGTTTTGACCTCGTTCTCACGCGCATCGGGCGCGACCAGAAAGAGTCCGGCGGCCGTCTGCAAATCGCCGAAGGCGAGATCGAGCATGCGGACAATGCCGGAATAGATCGACGTCGTGTGCTCGACCTCGAAGGCGGCGACCGCGTTTGCGCTTTCCTTGTCGATCCAGAGGACGTCGATCAGACGAATCGACTCTCCTGCGGGTACGCTTTCGAGCGAAGCGGGAAGGTAAGCCAAGCATCCGGTTCCGAGCGGTTCGCCGTTATAGGTCCGTCCGCGGTCATTAGCGGCAACCCATACGTCGTAGCCGAGCGCTCGGCCGAGATCTCTGAGCCAAGCCTGAATCTGAGTGTGAGTAAGGTCGCCTTCTCGACCGGCGGCGAGGGACGCCTCGAATCTTCTTGCGGACTCGCGCGCCTTCGATAGCTCGGCGAGCCAAGCGTTGCGCGCCGACTCGTCGCAAACGATGGGAGGCGGAGAATAACGCCCGATGCCCACATCGAAAAGGAAGCCGGCGACAGCACCGAGATCATTGGATAAAAGATCTCGATAAGCTTGGTTGAGGTTGATCATTCCAGCCCGCATCGCAAGATACTGGTCCCATCGGCCAAGCTTCACTTTAGAACCTGTCACCGCGTTGTACCCATTGACGATCGCGGTATTGAACGGCGGCATCAACGTCGGATGCAGGAAGTAGAGAAGGTTTGCTACGGCCGGCCCGAGGCCTTTGATTGCGAGCCTGTCGATCGCATTTATCCCGTCGACGATTTCCTGTGCGGAATTGCAGCACACGCAATGGTTGAGGAGGCGCCCAAACGCCCGCAGGTTGTCATCGTTCTCGTATATGTCGGGAATCCGCAGCTTCGGTTTCCACAGGAAAGCATGATCCGCGCCCCTGAAGATTTGCCGCTGCTCGGCGATTGAGCCGACAATCGTCTCGAGCGACGAGCCTTTGTAGACATTACCGAATGTTCCCGCCTCGATCTCTTGAACCACTTGGGCGATCCCGCGCCTGATCGACCGGAAATTTTTGAGTCGCTCCTCCCACAGGAACCATGTCTTATAAGTCGATCCGAGATCGTCTTTCCAACGTTCGATCAGAACACGAAGCAGATCGGACAAGGGGATTTCTCCAAGTTGCTTCACCTACCGAAAAAACAGGCAGGTCGTCGCACATCGTCATCGCATTCAGGAAAGTCGGCTCCACGTCGAAAAGTCAACAGTGGCTCGCGATATTAACGAAGTACGGCCGCTCAGCCGACTACCGAGCTGCTATTGTGGCCAGTGCGGTCTGCAAAAGGGATTTGCAGAAGTCAGCACTCAAGCCACACTTTGCTTTCAGGGAACGAGCATATCTGATCAGTTTTTTTCCCGTGCCTGCAGCGATACGAGAGTTCGGTCGAGGTTTTTCATCACAAGTTCGTGCTCATGGGGCGCTCGCTCGGTGGTCCATTCTTTAAGCGCCTCACGGAATGCCGCGAGTGCTTCCCTCAACCTACCGGCTTCATTTTTTCTTTCGCCGAGGATGGCAAGGGTGCTGCCAAGATTGTTCTGCATCCTGGCCCATCTGGCCGGCTCCGCTTCTCGATTCAATTCTTTCAAGGTCTCACGATAGATTGAAACCGCCTCCTCGAGTCTCCCTGAGTTGTTTTCACGCTCGCCGATGCGCTTGAGCATGCTCCCCAGACCTTCTCGCGCCATGGCCCACTGGAGCGGGGTGCTCTGGCGGGTGAACGCCTTCAGCGCTTCAGTGTAAGCCTCGACAGCTTCAACCAAGTTTGCTGTTGTGTTTTCTCGCCGACCGAGACTTCCCAGCGCATCACCCAGATTTAGTTGCGCTGTCGCCCATTCAAGAGGCGCGCGGTCTGGCGTCAATTCCTTGAGGGCCTCGCGAAAAGCCGCGATCGCTTCCGTCAGCACTCCGGCATGGTTTTGTCGTTCGCCAAGAATGGCAAGAGTATTGCCTAGATTTTTCTGCATCCAGGCCCATCGGGTGGGAGCCTTCTCTCGCGTCAGTTCTTGCAATGCTTCACGGTAGCTCGACACCGCTTCCTCGAGCTTCCCTGTGCCGAATTCGCGTTCTCCGAGACGCGCGAGTGCGCCGCCCAGCCTTCCTTGTGTTGTTACCCATTGCTGTGATGTCCGATCTCGGCTGAATTCTTTCAACGCCAGACGGTAGGCCTCGACTGCTTCCTCCAAATTTGCCGTTGTACTCTCGCGCCGGGCGAGGATTTCGAGCGCCGTACCCAGATCCGATTGCGTAACGGCCCACTGCAAAGGCGCTCGTTCTTGCGTGATTTCTTTCAGGGCTTGGCGAAATGCCGAAATGGCGTCGGTAAGAGTCCTTGCGTCACCTGTCCCTTGTCCTAAATTTATCAACGCAACACCCAGATTATTCTGCGTCGTGGCCCAGTCGACAGGCGTCCGTTCGCGCGTCCTTTCCTCGAGGGCGGCACGAAATGCAGCAACGGCCTCCGTGATCGTAGTCACGTTGTGTTCTTTTTCGCCGAGGAGTGCGAGCGCACTGCCTAGGTTATTTTGTGTCGCCGCCCATTGGAGCGGTACCCGCTTGCGACTGCGGGAAAGTTCGTCTAGCGCTGCGCGATAAGCGCCGATCGCCTCGTTGAGCCGTGCCGTCCCATTTTCGCGCTCTGCGAGCTTGAGAAGGGCGTCACCAAGATTATGTTGTGCCTCCGCCCATTGAAGCGCCGCTCGTCCGCGAGCGATTTTCTTCAGTGTGTCGCGATAGCGCTCGACCCCGTTGTCGTCTATGACGGCCGCGGGAGCTACGGTCACAGCACCGCTTCCGCCAGCTAACAAGAGACATAGGCATAGGACTCTCGCCGAGGATGAGTTCCGTGCGCAAACCAAGATCGCTTTCGGCAGCACAGTCGAAAAAAGCTCGGTTAGGGGCATGGAATCCTCGCTCTGTCGGGGAGACCCCTTTTCAAGGGATGTCCGCTTGATTTTGGTTGGGCGCGGTGAGTTGGTCAATTGAGACCTTATGCAGGCTTCGTGGCTCGAACAAGGTGCATGGGCGAAGGGGCGTTGTCACATTAACGGGTGGGTAAGCCGACAAGGGCGATCTTCCCGCCATGAGACAGTCGCCCGTGAGCTACTAGCGCCATCGGGACTGTCAGGAATCTTGTGTGCGGGGCCTGGTTCCCATCACGCCGCGACGAAGCGATCGTCGAACATGATGGCGAATTGATTTTTCGCCTCGCACCATTCGCGCGGCGCCATTTTCCACTCTCCTGCGACTTGGCGCAAGACGAGATAGAGGAGCTTCATCGCCGCATCGTCGGTCGGAAAATGCCCTCTCGTCCGCACGGCGCGCCGCAGCTTCGCATTCAAGGATTCTATGGCGTTCGTCGTGTATATGATCCGCCGCACCGCGATCGGAAAGGCGAAAAACGGGATGACCTGCTCCCAATTGCGCCGCCACCCCTGCGCGATCGACGGATATTTCTTGCCCCAATGGCCGCCGTCGAAGGCCTCCAACGCCTCTTTGGCCGCCTCGGCGGTCGGGGCGCGATAGATCGTCTTCAGCACGCCGGCGATCGCCTTGCGGTCCTTGTATGAGGCGAATTCCATCGAGTTTCGAATGAGATGCACGATGCAGGTCTGAACGGTCGTCTGCGGAAACACCGCATTGATCGCCTCCGGAAAGCCCTTCAGGCCGTCGACAACGGCGATCAGAATGTCGCCGACGCCGCGGTTCTTCAGCTCGTTCATCACCCGAAGCCAGAATTTGGCGCCCTCCGAGGTTTCGATCCAAAGCCCCAGAATGTCCTTCGTTCCGTCCGGCGTGACGCCGAGCGCCACATAGACCGCCTTGTTGCGAACCAGGCCCTCATCGCGGATTTTGACGCGCAGCGCGTCGAAGAAAACCAAGGGATACATCGCCTCGAGCGGCCGGTTCTGCCATTCGGCGACGGTCTCCAGCACGGCGTCGGTGACCGTCGAGATCAGATCGGGCGAGACCTCCAGGCCGTAGAGTTCGAGCAAATGGCCCTGGATCTCGCGCACCGTCATGCCACGCGCATACATCGACACGATTTTCTCGTTGAAGCCGGGAAAGCGGCGCTGATAGCGCGCGATCAGCTTGGGATCGAAGCTCCCCTCCCGGTCCCGCGGGACCCTGATGTCGATCTTCGACGTCTCGGTCAGCACGGTCTTCTTCGAATAGCCATTGCGGTGGTTCGCCTTGCCCGCCGCCGTCTCGCTTTCGAGATGGTCGTCCATCTCCGCGTTCAGAACCCGTTCCGCCAACGCCTTCTTCAGCTCATCGAACAGGCCGTCCTTGGAAAAAACCTCCTTCGGATCGCGTCCCGACAGCAACTGATCCAGTGTGTCCTTCTTGATCGCCATAGCCCGCCTCCTGCGGTTCTACTATGGCCCCACACACAAGATTCCTGACAGTCCCGCGCCATCGCTTCCCGCCGCAGATCATTGCCCATGCCGTCTGGCTCTATTTCCGATTTCCACTCGTCCCGCGGCTGGTCGAGGAAATGCTCCTCGAACGCGGGATCGACCTCTCCTACGAAACCGTCCGCCATTGGGCCAAAAATTCGGACCCGATTACATCGGTCGGCTGAAGCGCAAGAAGCCTGGACGGCGTGACGTTTGGCATCTCGACGAAATCGTCGTTCTCGATCAGCGGCGAAAAGCGCTTTCTCTGGCGCGCGGTCGACCAGGATGGATACGTTCTCGACGAAATCGTCTAGGTTCGTCGTAACGCCAAAGTGGCTCGCAGCGACGAGCTATGGCGGAATCTGGATGATGAGGGCGTGAGGAATGCGTATTCCGACGATGCCGGCCATGCATTCCAATTTGAAGCCGGCCACCTGTTCCGATCCGAAGCCGGCCAGCGTTCCGATTTGATGTCGGCCACCGGCGTCGTGCGTGCGCAGATCGATTTGGATGATGTTTCGCGTCGTGGACGCGGTCAAGCCTGTTCGAGTTTCGCGGGCGCCGAGCGGCGCTTGCGGAGGCTGTCGCCGGAGAGCTCGAGCCGGTAGGCGTTATGGATGACGCGGTCGAGGATAGCGTCGGCGAGCGTCGGTATGCCGATCATCTCGTGCCAACGATCGACCGGAACCTGGCTGGTGATGACGAGGGAGCCGGCGTCGTAGCGGTCCTCGACGATCTCCAGCAGATCGCGCGCCTGGTCGCCGACGAGCGCCTCCGGTCCCCAATCATCGAGGATCAGCAGTCGCGCGCGTGCGATCTTGCGCAGCAGCCGGCTGTAGCTTCCATCGCCATGCGCGACGGCGAGATCGGTGAACAGCCGAGGCACGCGATAATAGAGCACCGATATGTCTTGCCGGCAGGCCTTTTGGCCGAGCGCGCAGGCGAGCCAACTTTTGCCGAGGCCGCTCGCCCCGGTGATCAGCAGATTGCGCCGTTCGGCGATCCAGTCGCAGGCGGCGAGCTTCAGGAACAGAGCCCGGTCGAGACCGCGTGTGCTCTGATAATCCACATCCTCGACGCTGGCCGGATGGCGCAGGCGAGCGGCGCGGGAGCGCGTCTCGAAGCGCTTCTGACGACGCAGCGTCAGCTCGTATTCGAGCAGCAGGCCGAGCCATTCGGCGTGCTCGAGGCCTCGGGCCTCGGCCTTGTGCTCGAGTTCCTTGAACCCTTTGGCGAGGCCATAGAGACCGAGCGCGTTCAATAGATCGAGTGTCGGATGGGCGAGCATCGATGGATTCCTTTCAGTGGTAATAGCCGGGACCGCGAAGATTTTCGTGATCGAGCAGCGTTGCCGGAGCGCCGTCCCTCGCGCCGGAAGCCCTGCATTTGCCGGCGAGCAATGCGGCGACGCTCTTGCAATTGAAGGCGCCGATTTCCAGCGCGCGGGCGGAGACGGCTTCGGCCTGGGCGGCCTCGACGCCGCGATAGAGCTTCAGCAGCCCGAGGCAGGTCCGAAAGCCCTGCTCGGGATGACGCCGCGCGGCGAGCACGGCGACGATGAGCCCTTCGGTGTGCGGCCCGATCGTCGCCGCCCAGCGGCGGAAGCGATCCGGCGTCCAGGCGGCGTAACGCCGGTGCGCGCTCGGCATGTGCTCCGGGGCCGTGCCGTGCCGGGCGCCCATGTAGCGGCGCTCATGCAGGCCGACGCGTTGACCGCGGTGAAAAATCTCGATCATCCGCTCGGTGACGCGCACGTCGACCTCGGCGTGGATGAGGGCGTGCGGAACCGAGTAGAAGAAGCTCTCGACCTCGATGTGATAATCGATATTGACGCGCGCCCGCTTCCACTCGGCGAACTCCCACTCTGTCGCAGGCAAGGGGCCGAGGGCGTCGCGCTCTATTTTCTCGAACAGCTCTCTGCGGCTGATCCCGAGCTTGCGCATCGGCCGGCCGTTCATCGTCTCCATGGCGCGCGCGATGGCGGCGTTGCATTCGGCGAGCGAGAAGAAGGTCTGCCGCCGCAGGCGTCCCAGAATGTAGAACTGCGTGAACCCGGTGACTGGCGAGATCCGTGAGGCGGAGATTTTCGTCGCCGTGCTCGGCGCCTCCAATCTCACCTACGCCGAGGCGAGCTTTAAGAAGACGAAGATCGAAGGCAAGCCGGACATGGCGCACGTCTCGACCTCCTATGTCGAGCGCGCGAACCTCACGATGCGGATGCACAATCGCCGCTTCACGCGCCTGACGAATGCGTTCTCGAAAAAATTCGAGAACCATTCGCATATGGTCGCGATCTATACCGTTTGGTACAACTGGATTCGCATCCATAAGAGCCTTCGCGTCACGCCTGCGATGGCCGCTGGAATTTCCGAGACGGTCATGAACTGGACGGATAACCGCTGGATCGGCTTTCCCGTGCGATCGCAGCCGATAACGTCGAAACGATTTTTTCCAAGATCGATTCCATAGATAGCTGCATCAAGAGGTCGGTTGCGCATGTTGGCTCTCCCTGTCGATTCGAATCAGCCACGACGCCATTATCGTGGATCTCGAGGAGCCGGGGCGGGCCATCTCATTAATGGTAGGGCCCGCCGTCAAGCGCGAAGCCGTCGCGCACCTTCAGGCCGTCATGGGCCTGTCGGAACGTCGGGCCTGCCGGATTGTCGCCATCGATCGCAAGACGGCGCGCTACACGTCGACGCGCCCGGCCGACGCCGAGCTTCGCGCCGAGCTGCGCGATCTCGCCAATGCGCGTCGGCGTTTCGGCTACCGGCGGCTGTTTGTCTTGCTTCGTCAGCGGGGCGAGCGCTCGGGCAAGAATCGCATCTATCGGCTCTACCGCGAGGAAGGGCTGACAGTGAGGAAGCGCCGCGCGCGCCGCCGCGCCGTGGGAACACGGGCGCCGATCCTCGTCGAGGCGAAACCGAATGCCCGATGGTCTCTCGACTTCGTGCACGACCAGCTCGCCAGTGACCGACGATTCCGCATCCTGAACATCGTCGACGACGTGACGCGTGAATGCCTGGCGGCGATCCCGGACACGTCGATCTCCGGCAAGCGGGTGGCGCGCGAGCTGTCGGCGCTGATCGAAAGGCGCGGCAAGCCCGGCATGATCGTTTCCGACAATGGGACGGAGTTCACCTCGAACGCCGTCCTGTCCTGGTCGGAGGAAAACAAGGTCGAATGGCATTTCATCATGCCCGGCAAGCCGATGCAGAACGGCTTCTGCGAGAGCTTCAACGGTCGCATGCGGGACGAGCTGCTCAATGAGACGCTGTTCTTCGGCCTCGACCATGCAAGAAAGAAAGTTCGCTCTTCGGTTCACGATTATAACCACCAGCGCCCGCACTCTTCCCTCGGCTATGCGACGCCGGCGGACTATGCAGCCGCGCTCACCGCAACAGGCGATCGGCTGCGCAACCCCGACCAGCTCCGCCGATCGCCTGTTGCTCACCCCACGCCCGCGGGCGTATCAACCGCCGGGACTCAACTCGCCGCTGGATGAAACTTCGGGGGCATGTCAGCTACACCACCGGTAGGGGCACGACCCCCTCAAAAAGGCCTCACGCCATACGAGTTCATCTGCAAATGCTGGACTTCCGCGCCCGAACGATTCCCACTCGATCCGCTCCAGAATGCCGGGACTATACACCTAGACAGAACCGACTGCGGAGTCTCAAAAGGGAGTCGGAAGGAGCTGCGCGGGCATGATTAGCTCGACGAGCCCCCACGCGGAATCGGTTGATGCGTCAAAGGATTCCAAACGACGTTGCGCTTCCTCAGCGTCAAGCCGTGAATTGCCAACCAAGCGGTGATCTCATTGCGACCATTTTTACCTAAACTACGGATAGCTCGCAGGTCGCCCTCGTCGAGATTAGCTACGACCCAGTTAGGTGTAATTTCTTCCAAACGCACGGAAACAATGCCATTATTGAGAAGACCATTAACGCTGCGAACAGACAAGGCGCCCGTCGGCAATTTGGAACGATGTTCGTGGGCATTTTCGCTCGCAATGAGCTGGTGGACACGAGTCAATGAAATCGAATACTCTCTGGCGAGGCTCGGAGCGGTCTCGCCATTGTGGAAGCGTTCCCAAATTTCGCGATTTCGTTCCTTGAGGGATGACATTTTCAAAATTCTCGCTCTTCTCCTATCGTGTCGACCGCTCAAGCGGATTCGCCCGGTGTCTAACCGCACCATACGTTTCTTGCGCAAGATATTTCGTGTTTGCGCGGCAGAGGGTATAAGCTGCTGCTCCGTACTCGTGAATTGAGTAGAAATGAGATCGTCTGGGGCAGGCTCGCAGCGGAGAATCGGCCCTGAATTGTTGGGTACCCACAGGAGTGCTGGGCGAGTTTCATTTTGCGACAAAAATTCTCGAGCTGAAAGCACGTTTGGGGACAAAAAGACCCGCGCTACGCGTTTGGTCCACGCTCGGTCTCCGCTTCCGCCGTATTCTCACTTAAGGCGGTTTGAGGCTATCCGCCGCGAGCCCGCACCCGCTCGCGACGGAACATCGCCTATCGGAAGCTTTACTTTATCGTGAACGGCACGATCACGTCCATGGCGAACATGCCCGTTGAGCGTTTCGGTCCGTTTGGACCGAAGAAAGGCGCCGTTCCGTTCACAGACGTGTCCCAACGCAGCTCCGGCCTCAGGATCAGCCCGGTGATGAAGGGATTCTTCGGAACCTCGGGAGTGATCGTCAGCCCGGCCGTCAGCCCGAGATAGCTTGTCCCGACCCCAGCTGGCCGAAAGATCGCCGACGGAGTAAAGAAGCCATGCTGGATGTTCGCGAAGTCGAAGTAGCCGGGATAGCCGGCCACGAAGAAGTTCTTGTTGTCGCGCCAGAACTCGACACGACCGTTGACCTTCACCACGTCGTTGACCTTGTAGGAGGCATATTGCGCGACGCCATAGCCTTCGACCCCCTGCGGCCGGTTAGGCAGACCGGACAGATTCGTCCCGAACCGCGTGTCGATCGCAGCGAGCGTCCCCCCCGGCAGACCAGTGACCGAAATCAGGTTCCATCCATCATCCCTGATGTAGTTCAGGTCTGTGATAAAGGTTAGATCCTCGGTCGCTTTCCAGGTGATGGTAATGTCATTGATATAACGCAGGGTGCTGCTAGGCTTGCAGGCGCACGCGACAGGGACGCCGCCAACGACGCCGCCCGGCCATCCGACACCCAGCGGATCCAACTGCTTGGGGTTTTCCGGACCGATATGAGTGGTCGCAAGGACAGTCAAATTGCCGTCCAGAAGGTTGAATCCGACGCCGCCATGGAATGAGACGCCGGCATTGTTATCACCTGGCCAGCCGAGACTCGTATTCACGCCGGAAGTGACGCCGGCATGCACAAGCAGCCAGTCCGTCAGGTCGGCATGCACCATTACACCGGTATGCTTGAGCGGTATGCCGAAATTGAAGATGTAGGAGTGAGTGTAGAACAGGTTGTCTGGCGCGGTGATCACCTCCGCGCCTTCCAGCGTTACGAACTGACCGACTTTCACGTCGATGCCATTAGCCGTGAACCACGGCAAATGGGCGACCGCATAGGCCTCGACGATATCGAGCTGGGTTCGGTCATGGATCGCGTAATCAAGCTCGCCCAGGAAATGCGTGTAACGCGCGTCCGTGCCGATCAGCCCCTGGACCTTGAACCCGAAATCGTAACCTTTCTCTTTTGGGTCCAACGGGCGCTGAACCGTCAGAACTCCCTGGTTGAACTGGGGCGTATTCGCCCGGTCAGTGAACAGGTGCCCCCAGTTGAGCCTGTTGAAAGGATTTGCGAAATTGACGGCCACGCCCCCGTCGAGATAGCCGGTCACGGTCAGGGTGTCCAACCAGGAAGATTGCGGGGCAGGTTTCTCGTGGTGGGTATGAGCTGAGCGCTCCTCCGACGCCTTCGCCACCTGCTGCTCGGCCGGGTCTTCCGCCGCGAGGGCCGCATTAGCCGCGAGGATCGCCACGGCGACGCTCGTCGAAAGTCTGAATTTCATTGGGTCAGCTCCCCGTCTTGAATCAATTGCCGAAAGAATTTTGCGCCAAAGTCTCCGGCCACAGCAAGCTGATGCAACGGGCATCTGCCTAAAAAATGGTCAGCTAAGGAGTGGCGGAACGATTTTTATTAATCATGTGGCCGAAATGTCACAAACCGAAGACGGATGTCGTGGGATCGCTGTTGCCTGATCCGCGGCCATCTCCGCAAGCGCTATTCTCGAGAGAAAGCTCTCCGAGATCGGCAATGACGATGTCTGCTCCGTGCTCCCGGAGATCGAGTGCGTGAGCGCCCCGGCCGATGCCTATCACGAGCTTGAAATTCCCCGCGCGTCCGGCTTCGATGCCGACGAGTGCGTCTTCGATCACAACGGCGCGGGCAGGTGGAACGCCGAGCCGTTTGGCGGCTTCCAAATAGAAATCTGGCGCGGGCTTGCCCAGGAGCCCCAGCCTTCGACCATCACTTCCGTCAACGAAAGCATCGAACAACTGGGTAAGGCTCGATGCTTTTAGCACAGCCGCACAGTTTTTCGAGGATGAGACGACGGCGGTCCGGACGCCTCTGGCGCGCGCTTCGCGTATGAATCTCACCGAGCCTTCGTAGACCTCGACGCCATGTTGCTGAAGTGCGTCATGGAAATAACGGTCTTTCCGATTGGCTAGCCCTTTCAGCGTCTCCAACTCGGGCCCATCATCGGGAGTTCCAGCGAGAAGACTGATGCCCCGAGCTTCGAGGAAGCTCCTTAATCCTTCTTCTCGCGGCCGCCCGTCGACGAAGTTCTGGTAATCTCCCACGGCGTCGAACGGCACGAAGACAGTGTTCTGGGCGCGGGTGCGCTTCTCTAAGAACTCGTCGAAGAGCCGCTTCCAGGCAAGAGCATGGACCGTGGCGGTGCGAGTGACCACGCCGTCGAGATCGAACAGGAAAGCTTCGAGTTTGCACAAGTCAATGCGCTTCGGGGACGGTATCACGATCGCACCCGGAAAACGATGACAGGGCAGGGGGCGCCGCGAAGCACGTGCCGCATCGTCTGTGCACACCGGGGTTCGGCGCATCCGCGCCATGCGACGGCGATTAGATCGCTTCCATGGCGGTATGCGAATTCGAGGATGGCGGAGCTGACATCTCCTTGGCCTAACACAAGGCGAATCTTTGCGGTTTCCGCAAGATGACAACAGCACCGAACGCGTCCCAGGAATTCGTGAGCCCACATCGGCCATTCGTGGTGTGGTTGGTCGAGATAGCGCGGCGTTGTGAATGTCCCTGGCTCCGTGGGGCGCGCGGCGTCCGGCGTTGCGACGTGAATTACGACGAGATCAGCGCCGGCCCTAGAGGCGAGGTCGGCCGTCGGGCCGATCGCCGCAGCGCTGATGGGCGTCCCATCGTGCGGCAGTACTAGTTGACGCAATGCCCAGGAGCATCGGCGTTGGTCGGAAGGAACGAGGACAACAGGGCACGGCGCCCCCCGCAGCACGTCTCCAGGCAAGCCTCCAAATGGATATGATGGGTCGGCCGGCTGCACGCCTAGCACAACGAAGGCAGCATGGTGTGGTGAGACCGCATGGACGATGGTGTCTGCCAGCGGACCGGCAAGGGGTTCGATTATCAACCCAAGAGCATCGTCAGCTGAAAGCCCATTACGGCTGAAGAGTTCTTCCGGCGACAATGGCTCGCGCCCGACATAGATGAGTGTTACGGTGGCGCCGATCACGTGGGCGAGGCCACGAGCGACTATCAGCGCAGCCACCGCATTGGAAGAGCCGTCGAGGGGAACCAGCACTGTCGGGACATCCGTCATCCATCAGCCTCCTTCCAGGCTCCCCATGCCAAACCCTCGCGCTCCACAATGTAGCGCCGGCCTGGATGCCCGAAGCAAAACGGACCGTCGACGATCGCAATCTTCAGCTCGCCAGAATCTTGCGTTTCGATGCCGACCTCGACGGTATCGACGCCGATCACCAGCCTTAGGATGCGCCCCCGCCACCGGACGGAACAGCTCATTTCTGTCCATCCGGGTAACAAGTGAGGATCGAGAGCGATTCCATCCTCTCGGATCCGGAGGCCCGCCACTCCGAAGACCGCGGCTTGCCAGAGCCCGCCGAGCGCTGCCATATGTACGCCTCCGGCGGCGTTGCCCATGTTGTTGGCCAAGTCGATTTCTGCACCTTGCCGAAAATAGTCCAGAGCGTGCTCCACCCGGCCCAATCGAGCGGCGACGAGAGCATGCAGCGCCGGGCTCAGCGAGCTACCGTGGGCGGCTTGCGGCTCGTAGTAGTCGAAGTTGGCCTGATGGACAGCGTCAGGCCACTCGTCCCACAGCAGAGCGCTGAGCGTTATGACATCTGCTTGCTTGATCGCCTTCGACAGACGGGTGCGCTCTGGCCCTAGGCAAAGATCAATCGGCATCGCGCAGTTCCGATGAGAGACGACATCGACCGGTTCGAGCTCGAAATAGCCCTGGAACTGCTCGAAAAGCCCCGAGTCTGGATGGAAGCCTGTTACAAGCGCTGCGGCCACACGCCGCCACGCCGCTGGCTCGTCGGCCGCGAGGGCGAGGCGCTTTGATTGCTGTTCCCAGTCCGCTGGCCTCTCGTGCTTCAGGAGGGATACGGCGTCGGCTGCGCGGTTGAGATTCCAGCGCGCCATCATATTGGTATATGCGTTATCGTCGACGGCCTCATGGTATTCATCCGGCCCGATGACGCCACGGATATGAGCACATCCATCCGCGTCCATCTGTGCCCGGCTCGCCCAAAATCGTGCGGTTTCGATCAGAATGTCTCCGCCGGCGTCGACCATGAAGTCCTCGTCCCCAGTTACCAGCCAGTACTGCCAGACTGCGTAGGCGACATCTGCGCTGACGTGGTGCTCCTGCTCGCTAGTCAGAATGGAAACAATACGGCCATCAGGCGCTACAGTCGTCCGCGGGGTCGTCTCTTCGCCCGTGTCGGCCGATTCCCAAGCATAGAGAGCGCCCTCATATCCGTGCGCTTTCGCTTTCCGGCGCGCAGCATCTAGCGTGTGATATCGATACATCAGGAGAGTGCGTGCTGTCGGGGGATCGGTGAGAAGATAAAATGGCAGCATGTATATCTCGGTGTCCCAGAAGATATGGCCACCATAGGCTCGGCCGGTGAGGCCGCGAGCGCCGATGGAAACATGCTCATCAGCGGGATTCGCGGCCGCCATTAGGTGATACGCGGCGAATCGAAGGGCCCGCTGAGCCTCGTCGTCGCCCAGAATCTGGATGTCGGCGATGCTCCAGTGAACACGCCAGGCGTCGACATGGGCTCGGACGAGTGCCGATACCCCCCGGTCCAGGATCTCAGCGAGGTGGAGTCGCGCCGCGTTGGTAGGGTCTTCAGCATCACGCGACGTGTACACGGCAGCCACTCGATCCAGGCGGACCGCTTCGCCAGGACCCACCTCCCATGACCAGCGCTCTTTTGTGTGATCAGACAAACGATCCTCACCGGCGCTTCCCCGGTTAGACGGCGGTTGTGGAACCCATCCCTTGGCGATGGCGATGCTCGTCTTTCCCGCGCGAACAGTAACCATCGCAGGGTCATACGCACTGGATACCAGCGGTGCTTTCTGTTCGCTTCGTGCGTCGGCATTGCCGAAAGGAGCGAACAGCTCGACTCGCTCCGAATAGTTTTCGGCTTTTATTACGACCGATTGAATGATCACATGCCTATCCGCCAGCGATGCGAGGCGAAGAAAACGAACTTGACTGATCCGCCCCATCGAATCCTGTTGACGCCACTCGCGCCAAAGCAAGCCCTGACGGAGATCGAGTATGCGTCGGTGCTCGAGCACCTTTCCTGTCTCAAGCGACAGCAGTTCATCGGCGATAGCTATCTCGAGGTGCGCGCAATCGGGTAGTCTGGCGAGAGACGGGCCGAGTTCGGCGGCGGGCTCATTGATGTAGATTCCCGCGGCGAACGTGTCTGGTTGTGAGAGACGGCTTCCTTCTTCGAGCGATGCGCGTGTGCCGAGGTATCCGTTGGCAAGGGCAAAAATCGATTCGACTTCGTGCTCTCGAACGAGATTGAAACCTTCCTCGATCATTTGCCACTCCGGATCACTGAAGAGCGCCATCGGGAGGTCGATCGCCATGACATCTTGGCCAGCAACGCCGCTTAAGTTCTGCCCAATTTCTCGATCTCGCATTAACGTCTTACCTCGTCGGGAGAGGGTGCAAGATCTACGAATCTTAGAAAGCGACCAGAATTCATTCGAGTCCCAAGCTTGCGCTTACGTCGCCACGAAAAATCGGCGAAGTGTTCCTCCAAAGAAACTCGTCCGGCCAACTTGATGTCGCATTATTCTTTCTGTTCGTCCGACAGTCGACCCAGCGTCTGGGTCGAGGCGCGCTCCACATGTCGAATGGCGCTCTATCTAGGGTGAATGTTCTTGCTGTCAATCGTGCGGGGACGCCCCGTGGAATGCAAGCTGCTTTTCATTGGAATGAGCATGTGGTCACGCGCTTTCGTGTGTCCGGCCTCATAATGCGGCCGATCACCCGCCGCGGGCCTGTATGGAAAGTACGCGGGCCGGGTCCAAATCGGCATTGCGCGTTCGAAACGCTCCGATTGACGCTGGTTTTCCCGCCCCCGTCTTATTGACCGTTTGCCCTTTCCCTCTGATCGACCTACTCACACTCTCGCCGACCTCGAATGCGATCGATGCTTTATGCGGCGACCGCGTTCGAAGCCTTCACACGCGCCGATCTGCAGGAAGCGATCATGTTCGGCGCGGTTGAACGCGAGCGCCCGAAGATGATGACCGTCACGGCCATCATCACCGGCCTGTTGCCGATCCTCTGGAGCACTGGCGCAGGCTCGGAGGTCATGCAGCGCATCGCCGTGCCGATGATCGGCGGTATGACGTCATCGACCATTCTGACTCTCGTCGTCATCCCGGCGATCTATGCGCTCATTAAAGGTTTTTCGCTTGCGCCTGGTGGGCGACCCGCCCCCTCAGGGCGCTTCATGTCTCAACCGACCAATGATAGCCAGGAAGGAGAAGGGCAATGCCCAACCTCAATCTTTCTTTCGCTACCAAGGGGTCTATGCCTCTGGTCCACGCCTTCGCCGCGGTTTTCTTCCATTATTGGCACTGGCAACGTTTCCCAACCCGCGCCAGCGCAGTCTTTGATGACGGATCGACGCTCAGGACGGCGATAAAGCTGGGTCCGCCACGGAGAATAACATGCTGAAAGCGAAACTAGGCTTCTCCTTCATCGTCGCTTTTGCCTTGACGACGCCTCCGGCTGCGTTCGCGCAAGAGATATCCATATGGCGTCGGCCGTCTTGCGGATGCTGTCATTTGTGGGCGAAACGCCTCGATGGTAATTGCTCAGGCTCGATCCGCGGTTGTGCTGTGAGGCGGCGGCAAGCCGGCATCGGAGCGGTCGAATTTGGGGCGGGCGGGAGAGATTTCGGCTCGTGCAGGGGCGTTCATGATGGGACGGGCGGCGCGAGCGGCTTTCCGGCGAGGGTCAGGCGGATCGCCTCGAGGGCGTCGATGGCGCGGCGGCGTCCCGTCTCGATGACCGAGCGGATGTCGGCGTAGAGCTCGGCGCCCCAGCCGCTGCGAAAGCAATAGGTGACCTTGCGGAAGATAACGCAGGGTCGGATCGCCCGCTCGGAGCCGTTGTTGGTCGGCGGCAATTCGCGGTTGGTCAGGAACACGAACAGGAAGCGTCGCGTCCGCTTGATCATCGCCGCGAGAGCGACGCCGGCGCTGTGCGTGGGCGTGCGCGCCATGAGACGGTCGAGGCGCGCTTCCAGCCGGTATTTGTAGCTTTTCAGCGTCGCGTCCGACAGATCGGCGCGCCGGGCGCCGATCCCGCAAGCCTCCTCCAGCAGACGCCGTAGATCGGGGCCGAGCACGTCGTCACCGCAGTCGATGGCGTATTGCACGTCGTGAATGAGATGCGCGAGGCAGACCTGATGATCTTTCGTCGCCCATCCCATCTGGCCGGCGTAGCGATCCGAGACCCAGTAATCTGGCCTTACCTCGCCCTGAAAATCGGAGACGACGGTCTGCGCGCGCGTGGGCTTGGCGACGAAGACGGCGCTGTCCTCGTGATGGAACACCCACAGATACCAATTGGCCTTGCCGACGCGCAGGCCGGTCTCGTCCGATTGCAGCACTGTTCCCGACAGCAGCCGCGCGCGGATCGCCTCGCGCTGCGCGGCGAAGGCCGTGCGCGCGGCCCGCAGCATGTCGACGATCGCGCCCTCACTGACGTCGAGCCCGAACAGCGTGGAGAGCAGCGTCGACAGCCGCTCCATGGCGATGTTCTGCGCAAAGCGCAGATAGAGGACGAGGGCGCGCAGATTATCGCCGAAGGGCGACCCCTTCGGCATGTCGGCGGGCGGCGCGGCCTTGAATTTCTTCGCGCAGCTCGGAAAGGTCCCGCCGTGCAGATTGATGCGGGTCACGTCGGGGCTTATCGGCGGAATCTCGATATGGTCATAGTCCTCGCAAACGCGCTGCGCCGCGCCCGATACGTCGGCGCCGAAATGCTGGCAGGCGCAGGCGAGCATGTCACGCGTCTTCGTCGGGTTCGGATGCAGCGGACGATGCGCGCCAGGATGCGATTTGCGCGTCTTCGCCGTCTTGTCGGAGGCCGGCGCCGAAGGCTTCTGGCCTTTGCTCGGCGGCGTGCTGGAATTGTCCGGGGTTTTCGTCGGCAGACCGAGCTTGGCTTCGAGCTCGGCGACGCGTTTGGTCAGACGCTCGATGATCTCCGCCTGCGCCAAGATCAGGCGGATCAGAGCTTCCTTGTCGAGCGAATCAAGCGCGGAGCGATCCATTCGCAGCTTGAATCAAGCCGCGATTCCCGCGTCAATCACAAACCGGAAACCCCGCCGAAAGCCGAGGGTGAGCAGTTACCCTCGATGCGGCTTCGATGAAGATCACGATGATCGACGCGAACGATATTGAGACGTGCAACTCATGAAACGGGACGGGTCGACAGAAGTGTTCGCCCATTATCCGTGAAGGGAACCGTGTGCTTAGGCTTGTCAAGGAGAAACGAGATGCTCAGCTCTAACAAACATGCCGCTACAATCTTCAGTGTTCTTGCGATCGCCGCTATAGTTTCAGTGACAGTCGCCTACGCAGGGGAGGCTAGCCGCACGCTTATCGTGGCCCAAGCGGCAGAAAAAGCAGAAGGAGAAGGCATTATCAAAGGAGTCGTCGCGGGCGAGCGCAAGCTTCAAATCGCGCACGGGCCAATTGCGGCATTGAATTGGCCGGGAATGACGATGGCCTTTGGCGTTGCGTCCGGCGTCGATGTCTCTGGCCTTATGCCGGGGGCGAAGGTGAGGTTCACGCTGAGTCGTGACGCAAAGGGTCTCTACGTGATCGAAAGCATTCGGCGCATAGAGTGATCTAGCGCATCAACAAATGGAGATTCCGTCATGATGTGGCCGGAAGGAATGATGAGCGGCTCAGGCATGTGGGGCATGGGCCTTTTTTGGATCTTGATCCTGATAGCGCTCGTTCTCGCGATAGCCGCTCTCATCAAATATCTGAGGAAGTGAATCGGCACGCCGAGATAGCGACAGTGAGGCGGCCAGGAACGACACCGTCATCGCGGCAACGTCGACGGCGCCTTCGTTTCCGGTTGCCCGAACCGAACATGACGACTTGGCATAACATGCGTGCATTGTCCCCCTGCAGTGGAACGCGCGCTGGGGGCATTCCAAGAAGTCGTCGCGGCACGGGCGAATCTTGCGAACAAGATTGCCGCGATCGACGATGATTGCAATCGAGCCAGGATAATCGACCTTGTATAAGGTGATTCGGACCGGCGGATACGTCCCCGGCGCGGCCGAAATTCGCCTTCTCGTTTCGCAATTGGATAGTACGTCCTGCGTGATCAAGATCGAGTTCGCTCTGAAGGCGTAACCCTCCGCCGATGCTTTCAATTACCCACAAACCGCCGATGGCCATCTGGCGATTGGGGCTGACGGTGGCGATAGTCGAGTGCGTGGCGCGGGGGGATCGTATCCGCTGTCGATGACGGACAGGATCTCCGATTGCCGTGGCGGACGAACACGGATCGGCGGGTTTCGGGGGCGGTGGCGCTATGGCCTCAACGCGAGTCGTTTGTTCACTTGGCGCGGCGTTTCGCTGCTGGCGACGTGATCGCGACCGGCAAAATCGCTTGTGGCTCGTGCACGTCGCCAGCGGCAAACCGTCACCGTTGCTTCGCTTACATCGGCGAGCTTCCACTCGTCGAGCGGACCTCTGCCCTGGAGAGCCCGTTCGCGACGCCTCGTGCGCGATTATGAAAAGTGCATCGACGTCTCGAGGCAATGCTCCAGGTAGCAATGCGTAGATCGGTCACCAAACCCAATTCGGACCCTAATAGCTTTCTTCGCATGAGCGAGATAACTTCGTTCGAAGTGATTCGGTGGCTGGCGTTTGAATCCCCTGCGACCGAGGCTTCTCTATGTCATGGCGAACGCAGACATCCACGGCTAGGCTGCGGCCGCAGATTTTGTTCTTTATCCAGATTCTCGACAAGCTCAGCGCTGCTTTATTGATTGTCGGAACAGTTCATAGCTGCACTCCAATTCCGCTGCCGTTTGTCGCCCCTGAACCGTTCGACGCCGGGGCGCCTGCGCCCGCCACGCGTTACCGATCTACGATCGGCACGTACCTCAGCCAACGACCGGTCCGACCAGGTTCCTGGACAGAGCAAAATGCGCAGCTGGCTCGATCGTCGGAGCAAGCCGGTCACGGCGGCTCGGAGCATGAGCATTGACTCCGCTCCGATGCTCTCCGATGAGGTCGCGACGGCGTCGGCTAGGCCAGAGGCTTCGAGCCGGCGCGGCGCTGCTCTCGGCCATGGCGCTCTCCGCTTGCGTCGGCTTTTCGGATGATGGAGGCATGAGCATTGTCGCGGGCGTCGCCGGTGGTCCGCTCGAAAAAGATGTGCTCGCGATCCGCACGCCGGAGGACGCTGCGTCCGCTCGAGCTCGTGTCGAGCTTCTACTCTCCAGAGCGCTGACCGCCGACTCGGCTGTGCAAATCGCCCTGCTCGAGAATCGCGGCCTCCAAGCGGCGTATAACGCATTGGGCTCCGCGGAAGCGACGATGGTGAAAGCGATCCTTCCGCCAAACCCGACCTTTTCCATTTCGCGGATCGCCGGACCGCTGAAATTGGAGCTCGAGGCGATTATCGCCGCCGATATTCTCGCATTGGCGACTTTGCCGGCGCGGGCGGAGATCGCTGAAGATCGATTTCATCAAGCGCAGCTGCGCGCCGCCGAGGAAACACTCCGGCTCGCGACCCGAGCGCGCAAAGACTATTATCGTGCCGTCGCGGCGGAGGAGCTCGTTGCTTTTCTCGCCAAAGCGAATTCGACGGCCGAATCGGCCGCGCAGCTCGCCAGAGCGTTGGGCGGAACCGGCGCGATGAACAAGCTCGATCAGGCGCGCGAGCAAGTGTTCTACGCCGATCTTACTGCTCAGCTCGCGAAGGCTCGCCAGCGAGCGATCGCCGAGCGCGAGCAGCTGATTCGGTCGCTGGGCCTGTGGGGCGCTGATCTCGATTTCAAACTTCCTAGCTCCTTGCCGGCGTCGCCCTCTCGTCCAAAGAGCATGCCCATGGTCGAGCAGGAAGCGGTGGCGCGCCGCCCCGATCTTTTCGTGGCGGGCATAGAACTCGACGCGCTCGCAAAGTCGTACGGGCTCGTCGAAGCGACCCGCTTCGTCAATGTCTTCCAATTGTCCGGCATCTACAAGGACACTCGGGAAATCGTCACCAGAGTTTCGAGCGACGGGACGATCGACACCGAGAGAGTTCGATTCAGGGTTTTCGGCCCAGGCGCCACGATCGAAATTCCGATTTTCGACTTTGGCGAGGCGCGCACGCGCGAGGCGGAGCAGAACTTGATGCAGGCATTCAACCGCCTCGCCGCGAAAGCCGTCGACGTTCGGTCGGAAGCGCGCCTCGCGTACCAAAGCTATCGCTCCGCATGGGACGTAGCGAATCATTATCAGCGCGAGATTTTGCCGCTGCGCAAAATCATCACGGATGAGAGCCTGCGGCGCTATAATGCGATGCTGATCGACGTCTTCCCGCTGCTCGCCGAGGTGCGCCAGAGGATAATGGCGAACATCGCAGCGATCGAAGCCAAACGCGATTTCTGGCTCGCCAATGCCGATCTTCGGGCCGCGGTCATCGGCGGAGCCGAAACGCGAGTCGAAGAGGGACCCGTATCGCGGATGGATGCGATCGGCCAGTGACGCATGAGGGGAGACAGACAATGATGTCTCGAAGGAACTTCATCGGCGCCGCGGCTGGATTTGTGAGCGCCGCCGCTCTGAGCGGCCGCGCGCAGGCGGCGAGCATCCCGGAGGCGCATTATGCGACGAGCGCGGAGACGCAACCTCCGCTCTCTCCTTCGAATGGTCCCGAATACCAACCCGTCGTGACGCTGAACGGGTGGAGCTTGCCGTGGCGCATGAAGGACGGCTTCAAAGAGTTCCATCTCGTCGCGGAAGCGGTCGTGCGTGAGTTCGCGCCCGGGATGAAAGTGCATCTTTGGGGCTATAACGGCCAATCGCCGGGTCCGACCATAGAGGCCGTCGAAGGCGATAAAGTCCGAATTTTCGTGACGAACAAGCTGCCGGAACCGACCTCGGTCCACTGGCATGGAATCTTGTTGCCGAACGGCATGGACGGCGTGGCCGGCGTCACGCAGCCTCATATTCCGTCGGGCAAGACCTTCGTCTATGAATTCGAGCTGAAGACGAGCGGAACCTTCATGTACCACACGCATTCCGACGAAATGGTGCAGATGGCGATGGGCTTGATGGGAATGATCGTCGTGCATCCGCGCGATCCCGAGCAGCATAGGGTCGATCGCGATTTCGTCTTCATGCTGGCTACCTATGACGTCGATCCGGGGACCTATGTGCCCAAGGTCGTGGAGATGACGAACTTCAATATGTGGACATTCAACAACCGGGTCTTTCCCGGCATCGATCCGCTCGTCGTGCGCTTGAACGATCGGGTGCGCGTGCGGATGGGCAATCTCAGCATGACTAATCATCCGATTCACCTGCATGGCCACCATTTTGTCGTCACCGGCACGGATGGGGGCTGGATTCCTCTATCCGCTCAATTGCCCGAAGCGACCGTCGACGTCCCTGTCGGAACGATTCGCGCCTTCGAGCTCGTCGCGAACAACCCGGGCGATTGGGCTCTGCACTGTCACAAGTCGCATCACACGATGAACGCCATGGGACATGATTTGAGAACTTTCATCGGAGCGAAACAGAGCCCTCGCATTGTCAAAGCCATCAGCAAATTGGTTCCGGATTACATGCCCATGGGTTCGTCCGGGATGGGCGACATGGCGTCGATGCACATGTCTGGACCAGATAATGCGCTTCCCATGATGACCGGAACAGGCCAATTCGGGCCTATCGAAATGGGCGGCATGTTCACGCTCATGAAAATCCGAGAGGGACTGGCGAGCAACGACTTTAAGGACCCGGGTCCGTACAAGTTTCCGGAAGGAACTGTGGCTCACGACGTCGAGGGTCGACCGGCGGAGCCGTCGCGGCATAATGGAGTGGAGAGCACGAAAAGCCCTGCGGCGAGGCCTTCCGGCCACGACCACCATGAGCATAATTGAAAAAAGAAAATTGTATATGCAAGCCGGTGTCGGCTCGCCGCGGCGGAGCTCTACTTCGGCAGCGGGCCGCAAGCGGCTTCTGATTGCGGCGCGCAGCATGGATGCGCTTCGGGCGACAAAAGCCGTTTCGACAGCTTCGGCCGGCCGTGGAACATTAGAGACGCTAAGGCGAGGGATGAAAGCCGCGCCGCGAGCGTGTCGGCGCGAGAGGTCAAGACAACAGGCGCCGACAAGCCGACCACGACGCCGGCAGACACGCCTCCCGCTAGATATCCGAGGTTTTTCGCGAGGATGTTGCCGGAAACGAGGTCAGGAACCAGCAGAATGTCAGCGTCGCCGGCGACCTCCGAGACGATGCCTTTCTCCTTCGCCGCCACAGCGGAGATCGCATTGTCAAATGCGAGTGGCCCGTCGACGATAGATCCCTGCAGTTGACCGCGACGCGCCATGAGCGTCAGGCAGGCTGCGTCCATCGTCGAAACGATTGCCGGGTTGACGGTTTCGACGGCCGAAAGAACCGCAACCTTCGGCCGATCGATGCCGATAAGCGTGAAAAGCTCAACGGCATTCTGCAAGATTTCTGCCTTGGCGTTGAGATCGGGCGTGATGTTGATCGCTGCGTCCGTCACTCCTAGGAGCTTTGGATATGAGGGCGTTTCAACGACGAAGACATGGCTCACCCGCCGCCCTGGAACGCGCAAGCCGTGCTCCTTGTCGAGCAAGACATGCATCAGCGTATCAGTATGAAGGCGCCCCTTCATGATCGCGTCGGCCTTGTCTTCTCGCACCAGCTCCGCGGCGACCATCGCAGCTTCGGCGTCGCCCGCCGCAGCGACGATCCAATCGTCCTTGACGGGCCAGCCGACTTGTACGGCGATCCGCTGAATAGCCTCTGGCGCGCCGATTAGGCGCGGTTCAGATAGGCCGAGCTCATGCGCCTCGCGCAAGGTCTCGATGACCACTTCCTGCTCGGCGTCGACGACAGCGATGCGCATGGCGCCGGAGGCCTTGGCCTTCTCGATCAGTTGTTGCAGGGATCGTGGAGGAGACATCATGAAGATCCGCCTTTGCCCTCAGTCGCGCCATAGAACATAGCAAAGGCATGTTCCTCGAGCGCATCCCGCAGTTTACGGGCGTCTTCGATCGCTTTGGACGTCTGTCGGATCGCGCTTCGTTCGCGCGCGATCCGCGGATCGTCGGATCGAAGCGGCGCCCTGCGCT
>NZ_AZUO01000004.1:0-254172 GCF_000527115.1 Methylosinus sp. LW3 | reverse complement strand
CCCCGCTTCCCAAGGTCGACTTCCCGACCATAATGGTGCAGGCGCAAATGCCGGGCGCGAGCCCGGAGACGATGGCGGCCACTGTGGCGGCGCCGCTCGAGCGGCGCCTCGGCCAGATCGCCGACGTCGCCGAAATGACGTCCGAGAACGCCGTGGGCTCGACGCGAGTCATTCTTCAGTTCGGTCTCGATCGCGACATCAATGGCGCGGCGCGCGATGTCGAGGCCGCGATCAACGCCGCGCGCGTCGATCTTCCGACAGCGCTGCGCGCCAAGCCGACCTATCGCCGATTCAATCCGGCCGAGGCGCCGATCCTGATCCTGGCGCTCACCTCCAAGACGCTCACGCCCGGTCAGCTCTACGACAGCGCGGCGACCGTTCTTCAGCAGCGCCTTCTCCAGGTCGATGGTATTGGCAATATCGATGTCGGCGGCAGCTCTCTCCCAGCCGTGCGCGTCGATCTCGATCCCCGGGCTCTGTTCGACTACGGGATCGCCATGGAGGAGATCCGGGCTGCGCTCTCGGCCGCGAACGCCAATAGCGCCAAAGGCGCGATCGACGAGGGCGAGCGCCGCTTCCAGCTCTATGCGAATGATCAGGCCACGCGCGCTCGCGACTATGCCGATCTCGTCGTCGCCTATCGCGACGGCCGGCCCGTGCTTCTGCACGATATCGCAAAAGTCGAAGACTCAGTCGAGAATGTTCGCAACATCAGCTATGTCAACGACAAATCCGCGGTCGTAATGATCCTGTTCAAGCAGCCGGGCGGCAATATCGTCGAGATCGTCGATCGCGTGAAGAGCTTGCTGCCGCAGCTGCGCGCCGCTTTGCCCGGCGATATAGAGCTGAGCCTTTCCGGCGACCGCAGCGTCACCATACGCTCGTCGCTCGCTCATGCCGAGCAATCTCTCGTTATCGCATTGGCGCTCGTGGTGCTCGTCGTCTTCGTCTTTCTGCGCAGCGCGCAGGCGACGCTGATCCCCGCGGTGACCGTGCCCGTGTCGATCCTCGGGTCCTTCGCCGTGATGAAATTTTGTGATTACAGTCTCGACAATCTTTCGTTGATGGCGCTGACGATCGCCACCGGCTTCGTCGTCGACGATTCGATCGTCGTCCTCGAGAACATCGCGCGGCACAGGGAGGCCGGCGCCTCGCGCATAGAGGCCGCCATTCGCGGGGCCGGCGAAGTGAGCTTCACCGTGGTCTCGATGAGCGTCTCCCTCGTCGCCGTGTTTCTGCCGATCCTTCTCATGGGCGGCCTCGTCGGTCGACTGTTCCGGGAATTCGCGATCGTGCTGTCGATCGCGATCGGCGTGTCCCTGCTGCTCGCGCTCACGGCGACGCCGATGCTATGCGCGCTCTTCCTCGCGGGAAAGGACGACCGCCCCGCAGGCCGTCTCGCGCGCGCGACCGGCGCCGCGCTCGACGGCCTGCGTCAAGGTTATGATCTTTCTCTGCGCGGCGCGCTCGCCCATCCACGCCTCGTCCTCTTCTCTTTGCTTCTGACTGTGGGCTTCAATATTTTCCTTTTCGCCGTGGCGCCGAAGAGCCTATTTCCGCTCGAGGACGGCGGATTGTTGATGGGCGGGGTCCGCGCCGATCAGAGCATCTCCTTCGACGCGATGCGTCTCGAGGTCGAGCAGACGCTCGCGATCATGCGGGCCGATCCCGCCGTCGAGACGGTGACTGCCTCCATCGGGGACGGCGCCGTCAATCAAGCGCGAATGTTCACGACGCTCAAGCCGCTCGAAGAGCGGCGAGACTCGGCCTTCGCGGTCATGGCGCGATTGCGCCCCAAGCTCGCGGCTATTCCCGGCGCCGATGTGATGATGTTTCCGCGGCAGGAGCTGTTTCTCGGCGGCCGCATGAGCTTCGCGCAATTCCAATACACGCTGCTCTCCGACGACGCCGCCACGCTTCGGAGCTGGGCGCCGAAGCTCTATGCGGCGATGAAGCAGCAATCAGCGCTCGTCGACGTCACATCCGATCAACAGATCGGCGGCCTCGAAACCAAGGTCGTGATCGATCGCGCGACGGCGGCGCGCTATGGCGTGACGCCAGACGTCATCGACGCGACGCTCTACGACGCCTTCGGGCAGCGGCAGGTATCGACCATCTACCAGGAACAAAATCAATATCACGTCGTCATGGGAATCGCGCCGCGCTATCTGCAGGACCCTTCCTCGCTCGAGCAAATCTATGTCAGCACCTCGGGAGCGACCGCGAGCGGAACGACCTCCACCAACGCCACCTACGGCACCGTCTCCGTCGCGTCCTCGCAGCCGACCTCCGTGATCGCCTCGGCGCGCAACAAGGCGACCAATTCGATCGCCACGAGCAGCGGCGGCCGTGCGTCGAGCGCGGCCGCCGTCAGCTCCAGCCGCGCAGCCATGATTCCGATCAGCGCCTTCGCGCGTCTCGAGCCATCGACGACGCCTGTCCAGATCAACCACCAGGGCCAGGCCGTCGCAACGACGATCTCATTCAATCTCGCGCCGGGCGCGACGCTCGCCGACGCGACCGCGGCCGTCGACAAGGCGGTCGGCGACATTCATCTGCCGAACGCGATCCACGGCGCCTTCGGCGGCTCTGCCGGGGCGTCCCAATCGCTCATTGGAACCATGCCTCTATTGATCGGAGCGGCGCTCCTCGCCGTCTATGCCGTGCTCGGAATTCTCTACGAGAGCTATGTGCATCCACTGACGATCCTTTCGACGCTTCCCTCCGCGGGCGTCGGCGCCGTGCTCGCATTGATCCTCGCCGGCGTGGATTTCAGCGTCATCGCGCTCATCGGCGTGTTCCTGCTGATCGGCATCGTCAAGAAGAACGCGATAATGATCGTCGATTTCGCTCTGCAAGCCGAGCGCGACGGGCTGTCGCCGGCGGAAGCGGTTCATCGCGCCTGCCTCGCGCGCTTTCGTCCCATCATGATGACGACTTTCGCCGCTCTGCTCGGCGCCGTGCCGCTCGTGCTCGATCACGGCGTCGGGGCGGAGCTGCGGCGTCCGCTCGGCGTCTCGATCATCGGGGGGCTGATCGTCAGCCAATTTCTGACGCTCTATACGACGCCCGTCGTCTATCTCTATCTCGGACGGCTTTCGCTGTGGTCGCACCGGCTCTGGCGGCGCGCCTTTCCGGGATCGAGCGTCGCGGAGCTCGCGGAATGAGGCGTCCATCTATGTTCTTCGGGCTCTGCGGCGCCGTCATGTCGCTTCAGGGCTGTTTGATGGTCGGTCCCGATTATGTGCGGCCAGAGGTCGTCGCGCCCGGCGCATTCAAAGAGGCGCCGAAAGGCTGGAAATTCGCCGAGCCGGCCGACGGCGCCGATCGCGGCTCTTGGTGGCGCGTATTCGAGGACCCGATCCTCGACGCGCTCGTTCCACAGGTCGCGATCGACAATCAGAATTTGAAGGCCTATGAGGCGGCCTATCGCCAAGCGCTCGCCGTGGCGCGGGAGGATCGGTCGAGCCTATTCCCGAGCGTGTCGACCAGCGTGTCTTCGACGCGCGCGCGCAGTTCCGGATCGATCGCCACGACACAGAATGCGCAAGGCACGGCGAGCTGGGAGATCGATCTCTGGGGAAAGATCCGCCGGCAGATCGAGAGCGCCGAAGCGGGCGCGGGAGCGAGCGCCGCGGAACTCGCCGATCTCACGCTTTCCGCGCAAGCGACGCTCGTCACCGATTACTTCGCGCTGCGCTACCAGGACTCGCTGGCGCGGCTGCTGAACGAGACGGTGAACGCCTATGAGCGGAGCCTGACGATCACGCAGAACCAATATGCGGCTGGCGTCGCCTCGCAGTCGGATGTGATCACCGCGCAGACCCAGCTCGAGACGACGCGCGCCTCGGCGATCGGCGCGGAAGTCTTGCGCGCCCAATATGAGCATGCGATCGCCTTGCTGACGGGCAGGGCTCCTTCCGCCCTGTCGATTCCGCGCGGTGAGCTGCCGCGCGCCGTCCCGACGCCCCCCGCCGCGCTTCCGTCGTCCCTGCTCGAGCGTCGGCCGGATATCGCCGCGGCGGAACGCAAGATGGAACAGCAGAATGCGCTGATCGGCGTCGCAATCGCGGCCTATTTCCCCACCATCGACCTCACCGCCGCCGCCGGCTATGCCGGCGCTTCGCCGCTGGTCTCGGCCAGCAACGCCGCCTGGTCGCTGGCGGCGAGCGGCAGTCGGCTGCTGATCGACGGCGGCGCGCGGGAGGCGACGGTCGACGCCGCCCGAGCGTCATATGAGCAGAGCGTCGCCAATTATCGTCAGACAGTGCTCGCGGCCTTCCAGGCGGTGGAGGATCAACTTTCAAATCTTCGTATCCTCGCGCGACAATCCGCGGCGCAGGCGGCAGCGGTTCGAGTCGCGCGGCGCGCGGTGGAGATCTCGCTCAACCAATATAAAGCCGGCGCCTCGGCCTATACGGCAGTGGTCACGGCGCAAGCCGCCGCGCTCGCCAATGAAGAGACCGAGCTGCAAATTCGGCAGAGCCGGCTCGCGGCGAGCGCAAATCTGATGAAGGCGCTCGGAGGGGGCTGGAGCGCCGTGCTCTCGGAGCGTTGAGCAAAACTTTGGAGATTGGGAGAGGCGGGCCTTTGCATAGAGCCCGGCGCGATCGCGCCTTATGATCTCGATAGTGGGACGCCATGGCGTGAGCACATCGACTCGAAACCAGCGCGGGCGCCAGGCGGCCAACCTCGTTCACGGCCGATCTCTGTGAACATGTAGGCGCACCCTGGGAAGAAAGCGTCCTTGGCGGCCTGGTCGGTGTCGCCGACGAAGCCCATAGCGTGAACGCCGATCTGGAGCGTCTCGTCCGCATGGCCGGCGCGGCGACCCGCCTGCCGATGGAGATCGACGAGCGGGCGGAAGCGCCGGAAGCGCCGCGTCGAGAAATTCTTCGCGATGATGTTCGCCGACGCCGAACACATCGAGTCCGACGCGGTCGTCGATCTCCGCTTCGTCGAGCAGACACGCCATCCGCTTGGCGGCCGATATGATTTTCCCCGTCGCAGGATCGGGGATGATCGCCGCGAAGCTGTCGACGCCGATTTCCATGTCGCTTCCTTTGAAAATCAGCTGCGCGGGACAGCGCGTCGGCCCCTCGCGATGCTTTTCGACGAGAAACCTGTCGAAAAGCAGCGTGGAATGGTCGACTTCGACGCCTCGCTCTTCCATCATTTCCTCGAGTTGACGATAGCTCATCGGATACGCCACATACCACCGGACGCCTCACAGGATCACGTCGCGTTCAAAATGGCTGCCCTTGAAATCGATCATCGGACTATTCCGCCTGCCCCACGCCCGGCGATCATAGCCCCAACGGACCCGCGAGAAAAATTCGCGACAGAGCCATGAAAAAAGCTTGACGCATTTTACCACCCGCAAACGTCTATACCTGCGAGCAAGGTGAGGCACAGCGACGAAGCGTCGTCGCCCGACAGGCGACACGTGGACCGTGCAGGAGTCGCATGATGACGCTGAGCCCGCCAGAATTGATCGGGGGAGCATGACGGACCGCGTTATCATAGACAAGGCGAGCTCTGGATCGGCGGTCCTACCTGATGACGAAACCGACGGCGCCTATCTTCAACGTAGGAGGCAGCGTGAATCCAACGCGCGCACCGATCCGTGCAGGTTGCCGATTGTCGGCCGCTCCAGACACGTACCATGTGTCGAGGACACAAACGCGCTCGACCGCGTGGCCTGCGCCGGCGCGCGCGCTCTCGGCCACAAGCATCCTGTTGTCGCAGCGGACAATGGCGACGCCCTCGACGTGGACTGCGTCAGGACTGCGCTGACCGCCGCGCTCCCCGATTGCATGGTCCCGCGCGTCTATCGAACGGCGACGTTGCGCGAACTGGCGCGCGCGATAGATGCGGCCGCGTCATTCCGAACTTTAGCTGTACCCGCTCCTGTCGACGAAGAACTCTAGGAATTCGTGCGATGAACACAACGCAGCTCCTACAGGAAATGCAGACGCGGCGAATCGACGTCACGCTGAAAGAGGGCCGTCTCCAATTCAAGGCGCCAAAAGGCGCACTGACGGAGGAGATCAAAAAAGCGCTCGGCGCCCATAAGGATGCGCTCATCGCAGCCCTGAACGTCGGAGCTGGAAAGGCGCCGCCTCCAATTTTCCCGGCTCCGCTGTCGTCGTCATATCGCGTGTCGTTTTCGCAAGAGCGACTGTGGTTTCTCGATCAATTCGAATCATCGTCCTATGCGATGCCGACGGCCGTCCGCCTGTCGGGCCATCTCGAGCTCGACGTGTTCCGCTCTTGCGTCGAGGAGATCGTCGCGCGCCACGGGTCATTGCGGACAGTGTTCGAAAGCATAGAGGGCGAGGCGCGTCAGCGCGTGCTCGGAGCAGATGCGGTTGCGCTCGCCTGCCCAATCGTCGATCTCGGCGGCGTCGCGGCGCAGGAACGGACAGCAAAGGCCCTTTCTCTGGTCGAGGAAGAATCCCGCCGGCCCTTCGATCTAACGGCCGGCCCGCTGCTGCGCGTGCTCGTCATCGATATGGGATCGTCCGATCCGCACGAGCATATCGTCGTCTTCACCATGCATCACATCGTCTCCGACGGTTGGTCGACCGAAGTTCTGCTGCGTGAGTTCGCGGCCCTCTACGAGGCGCGCCTCGCCGGACGCGACGCGAGCTTGCCGGAGCTGCCGATCCAATATGTCGACTATGCCGTCTGGCAGAGAGAATGGCTCGCCGGCGATGTGCAGGACCGGCAGCTCGCCTATTGGCGTGAAGCGCTCGCCGGCGCGCGCTTCACGCTCGATCTGCCGACCGACCGACCTCGCCCGCCCGTCCAGGACAATGCTGGCCGAACACTGAGCTTCATGGTTCCGGCCGCCTTGGCGGGGAAGCTGCGGGAGCTGACGCGCGCGCGAGGCGCGACGCTCTACATGACGCTGCTCGCCGCCTTCTTCATTTTGCTCGCGCGCTGGAGCGGCGAAAAGGATATTTGCGTCGGAACGCCCGTCGCCAATCGCCGCCGGGTCGAGCTCGAAGGGCTCATCGGCTTCTTCGTCAACACGCTCGTCATGCGCGGCGATCTTACGGGCGATCCGGATTTTTTCTCCTTCCTGGCCCGCGTTCGCGCCATGTGCCTCGGCGCGCAGGAGCATCAGGATCTGCCCTTCGAGCGTCTGGTCGAGGCGCTCGCGCCGGCGCGCGATCTTTCGCGCAGCCCGCTGTTCCAGGCGATGTTCAGCCTGCAAAACGCGCCAGCGCGCGCCTTCTCCCTGCAAGGCCTCGATATCGAGCCTTTCGAGGCGGACAGCGGAACGTCGAAATTCGACCTGAGCTTCGAATTCTCCGAAGAGCCGGATGGAAGGCTCGGCGGCGCGGCACAATATGCGACGGCGCTGTTCGAGCGCGAGACCGTCGAGCGGATGATCGCGCATTATCTGCGGTTGCTCGACCAGATCGTCGCGACGCCACATGCGCGTCTCGGCGAATTGGAGATGCTCCCTCGGGCCGAGCGTGATCTCCTGATCCATGGCTTCAACGCGACATCGGCGGACTTCCCCCGCGATCTGTCGATCGTGGACCTGTTCGTGACGCAGGCCCGGCGCAGCCCCGAGACCGTCGCGCTCTCCTGCAAGGGCGAGACGCTGAGCTATGACGCGCTCGACCGGCGATCGAACCAGCTGGCGCGAATGCTGATCGAGCGCGGCGCGGGGCCGGAAAAAATCGTCGGCCTCTGTCTCGAGCGCTCGGTCGAAATGGTTGTCTCGCTCATCGCCATCCTCAAATCGGGCGCCGCCTATCTGCCGCTCGATCCAGACTATCCTCGAGCGCGCCTCGCTTTCATGATCGACGACGCGAAGCCGCTCGTCACCATCGCCGACGCATCGCTGCAGGAGCGCCTGCCCGAAGCCGCGCCGCGCCTCATCCTCGACGCAACGGTCGACGCCCACAGCGACGCCCCGCTCGAGCCTTGCGCCAACCCTCAAAATATCGCCTATGTCATCTACACATCGGGCTCGACAGGGAAGCCGAAGGGAATCGCGATCCTGCATCAAAATGCGGTTGCGATGATCTTCTGGGCGCGCACGCATTTTCACGGCGATGGTGCGAGACGAATGCTCGCCTCGACGTCGATCTGCTTCGATCTGTCGGCGTTCGAATTGTTCCTGCCCCTATGCTTCGGCGGCGAAGTCATTCTCGTCGAGAATGCGCTCGCGCTCCTTTCCTCTGGTCATCGGCTCGAGCCGCAGATCGTCAACACCGTGCCCTCCGCCATGCGCGAGCTGCTGCGGCTCGACGCGCTGCCGTCCTCCATTCGCTACGTCAATCTCGCAGGAGAGCCCTTCCACCCGACGATAGCGCGCGCGCTGCTCGGCGAAGCGCGACTAGAAGGCGTCTTCAATCTCTATGGCCCGTCGGAATGCACAACCTATTCGACCTTCCAGCGCCTGGCCGACAGCGACGCCGATCATCCGCCAATCGGCGGACCGATCGACAACACGCAGGTCTATCTTCTGGACGCGCGCCTCGAGCCGGCCCCGCTGGGCGTCGCAGGCGAGCTCTATATCGGCGGCGAAGGCGTCGCGCGCGGCTATCTCGGCCGTCCCGAACTCACTGCCGAAAGATTTGTCCCAGATCCTTTCGGGGCGCCGGGGGCGCGCCTCTATCGCACAGGCGATCTCGGCCGACGCCGATCGGACGGGCAGATTCTCTTCCTCGGCCGCATCGACCATCAGGTGAAGATTCGCGGCTTTCGCATCGAGCTCGGCGAGATCGAGGCGGCGCTCGCCGAGCTGCCCGACATCCGCGCCGCGGTCGTCGTCGCGCACGAGGACGCGGGCGGCGACAAGCGCCTCGTCGCCTATGTGGCGGCGGACGCCTTCGACGCCTTCGATGTGGACCGCGCTAGGATTGCGCTGCGGGCCACGCTCCCCGATTACATGGTCCCCGCGGCCATCCTCGCGCTCCCCGACCTCCCCCTCAACGCAAACGGAAAAATCGACCGAAAGGCGCTGCCCCAAATCAGCGAACGCGCCGACAAAGCCGTCGAGCCGCCCAGAACCCAGACCGAGTGGATCATTCTGCAAGCGTTCAAGGAAGCGCTCGGACTCGAGCGCGTCGGCATGCACGACAATTTTTTCGAACTGGGCGGCAATTCGATCCTGGGACTGAAACTGGTCGAACGCATCCGCCGGTCGCTCAGCGAAGATATGTTCGTCGCCGCCATCTTTCGCGCGCCGACGCCAGCCATGCTCGCCCGCCTGCTCAGTGATGGGCTGCAGACGCATTCATCGCCTCTCGTGCGGCTCTGCGGGGCGGCCGGGCGTGGGCAGGTCTACTGCCTTCATCCCGCGGGCGGCTCCATCGTGCGCTATCGGCCGTTGGCGCTTCGACTCGAAAACATTTGCAGCGTTTACGGCGTTCAATCTCGGACCCTGCTCGAACCGAATTACCGAGCACATTCGATTCACGAAATGGCGCAAGACTATGCGGGCTTGTTGCGCGAGCTCCAGCCTGTCGGCCCCTATCGTCTCATCGGCTGGAGCGCAGGCGGCGCTCTAGCTCTCGCGACCGCGGCGGAACTCGAGCGCGGTGGTGAAACCGTCGACTTCATTGGCCTGCTCGATCCCACAATCGACGCGCAGAGGGACGGCCCCGGCGCGTCGATGATGGACCATCTGCAGAGCTTTGCCGAATTCCAGGACATCCGTCTCGAGCTGACGGAGGAAGATCGGCGCAATCTCATCGAAGCCGGCGCCGAACTCGACGAGCGCGCGCGCTTTATCGCGGCGGGCATTTGGGGGCGCGACCACGGCCTGTGGTCGGATGTTTCGACCGAGGTGCTCGCGCTTCTCTATGACGACAGCGTGGCCTTTCGCACAATGCTCGGGGAATATCAGGTCGAGCCGCTCGACGCCGATCTTCATATCTGGTGGGCGAAGCGCGCCGATTTCAATTCCGAACGACGCTGGACGCGGGGCGTGACGCATTCGAAGATCGTCGAGACGAGCCATGAACGGCTTGTCGTCGATCCAGTGGCGCATCACGATATCGCGGCGACCCTCGGGCGCATCATACGCGCCGCCGCGAGGCCAGCGTAAGGGCTCTGGCGCAAACGGCGGGAGACGGGCATACTGGCTCGATACGCGGAGCGAATTTCCGTGGTGAGCGCGATGTCGAGCGTTTTGCTGCGCGCCAAGCGATTCCGACATGCGGCGATCACGATCGCCGGCGTCGAACTCATGCATCGCATCAGGAAGAATCAATTCGCGCTGAGCAGATTTAGAGCCGCCGGGACAACTGCGCCCGAAATCTCGAGTGCGGTGCTCGCGGCCTGATCCGAACGAACTGCAAGGACCCCATCGCGTAGCTATCGGCAAAAATTGCGCTGCAACCGCGCAGCTAAGTCGGCATTTTTGAGCCAGACGAGCTGCGCAGCGCCGACTTCGGGGGATTGTCGACCATTCTCGCGCCTCTTACTCGGCTCCGATGGTCTCTTGGGAATGATGGCGCGCCATTTGCGTCGGCGTGAGGATTGGCGCGATCGTCTCGATTTCGCGGCCTTCATGCTCGAAAGCGATGCGCTTCAGCGGCGCGCGATAGAGCGAGCAGAGATTGTCCTCGGTCAAAATCTCGCGCGCCCGGCCGAAGAGGTAATCGCCTTGCCCGCGCATCAGCAGCGCATCGTCGGCGACCGCCAGAGCGTGATGCGGGTGATGCGTCGTCATCACGATCGTCAGTCTGTCGTTGCGCGCGAGGGAGGAGATGCGTTCGAGAACGAGCGACTGGTTCTCGAGGTCGAGCGCGGAGGTCGGCTCGTCGAGAACGAGAATATCGGCTTCGGCGACGAGAGCCCGCGCGAAGATGATGAGCTGACGCTGGCCGCCGGAGAGCTCGCCGAAAGGCCGCTGGGCGTAGTCGGCCATGCCGAAGCGATCGAGCGCGGCGAGCGCGGCCTCCTCGTCGTCGCGCGAGGGCTGCGAGAACAAGCCGATCTTTCGCGCACGCCCCATGAGCGCCATGTCGAGTGCGGTATAGTCGAAGGTGACCTCGAAGAGCTGCGGAACGAAGGCGATGCGCCCATTCACCGAGAGGCCGCCCTCGCAGGGCTTCAGCGCTCCGATGAGGAGATGCAGCAGCGTGGTCTTGCCGCGCCCATTGGGGCCGAGCAGCGCGAAGACGCTGCCGCGAGCGACGCGCGTGTCGCAATGGCGCAGCACCCATTGGTTCGGCCGATAGAAATAGCCGAGGTTGGTAAGGGAGATCGTCGGCTCACTCACGCATCCAGCCTTTCGATTGAGTCTTCCAGAAGAGGAAAGCGAAGATCGGCGCGCCGACCGCGCTTGTCAGCAGGCCGATCGGAATCTCCTGCTCGGTCGCGCTGCGCGCGATATCGTCCATGGCGAGGAGATAGATGCCGCCGAGATAAGCGGACGTCGGCAAGAGGCGCGTATGTTCCGGCCCGACCAGCATGCGCGCGAGATGCGGCACGATGAGCCCGACCCAGCCGACGCCGCCGGAGACGGAGACCTGCGCGGCGACCAGCAGAGCCACGAGGCCCATCAGCCCCCAGCGCAAGGCTTCGACATTCACGCCCAGCGCTTTCGCGTCCGTCTGGCCGAGCGAGAGCAGATTGATGCGCCAGCGCAGGGCGACCAGGGCCGTCCCCGCAAAGAGAGTGACGCCGGCGACGATCGCAACTTTCTCGTAGGTCGCGCCGGCGAAGCTGCCGAGCAGCCAATAGACGATGGAGGGTAGCTTCACTGTCGGATCGGCGAGCGTCTGCAACAGGCCGACGAGCGAGCCGCAGAAGCCGCCGACGATGACGCCGGAGAGCACGAGAGCGAGCGTGCTGGCGCGTCCCGTAAGCCGGGCCAGCGCGAAGGCGGCGGCGAGCGCGGCGAGGCCGGAGCCGAAGGCGAGACCGACGATGGCCAGCGGCGGCCAGGACAGCATTATGGCGGCGACGCCGCCGAGCGCGGCCCCGGAGGATACGCCGGCGATCTCCGGCCCCACGAGCGGATTGCGGAACACGCCCTGCATGGCGGCACCCGACATTGCGAGCCCCATGCCGCAGAGGGTGACGAGTAGAACGCGCGGCATGCGCACGATCTCGACGACGACCCAGGGAGCATTCTCATAGTCGCCGACGGCGTTGATCGGGAAGGTGGTGAAGACAATGCGCGCGACATCGGCGAAGGGAACCGGATAGCGCCCCAGCGTCAGTGAAAACAGCGCCAATAGAGCAATAGCTATCAAGAGAAGGACGGGAGCACAGTCAGCGCCTGGCTTGCGAAGCATTTTCGACATGATCCTCATCATAAGGTCCTTGCACGTGTGCTCGATATGCGCTGTCTATGTAATTACATTATATTGAGTTTTCGGCGAGAAAAAGCCGCTTCTTTAAGCTCAAGCGTCTACGACTGAAAATTAAAGCCGCTTGTCGTTACGATCCATCGATCGGGATTGGAGCTTTGGATGGGGAACCGCGGGATTGCGTTCAGCGCGATGCGGGGGTCCCTCCGCGCCGAATGGCGGACGGCTTTGACGAAACGGGGGAAGCCTCGGGCTGGAGACTAACGCCAGCAAAAGCATAGGCGTGCAGTGGTTTGCGAATAGACTGCGGCTATCTAGGAATAGACTCCGCGTCGCGCCGAAACTCGGTCGGGATTGTCGTAGGCTTCCATCGGTCTCGAACGCCAAATGGGAGGCGGTGGCGGGACTCCAGCCTCAACGACCGAATCGTGCATATGTTGTGTTACATAGCGGACAAAATATCTATTCATTTACAGACAAATAAAAAATCATTGACTGCTTTCAGCTATACTGTTGGCTATATGGCGTCGCCGCTTCGATCGAGCTTGCCGTGCCTCGCAACCCGCTGCTTCCGAAACCACAGAAAAAGCCGATCCGATGGCGCATCGGAGCTCACAAAGGCACGATAGGCGTCCCCGCAATGGCCGCCGCGCCGCCCCTCACGACGGTCGAAGAGACCCGCGAGCCCTTCTACAAAAAGGATCCTCGCGGCCGGAAACCAAAATCGCCCGCGAAGCCCCGCTCGACTCGCGACCTCCGCCGAGATTCGGGTCATTTCGAGACTATCGAAACGCGCACGCCACCCTCGTATCCGAGCGCTGGAAAAATCGACTTTTGCTCGGGCGGGCTGCTCGGCCACACGATCGCGAGTTGGGCGTCGGCGCTGGACATGGTCCCGCTCGATCACGGTCCGGTCGGCTGCGGCGCCTATGGGCAGACCATGCGCTTGATCGCGCCCGGCTATTTCCAAGGGGTCGAGAGCTTCGGCGCGCTTCACGCCTGCATGGATCTTCGAAGAGAAGATATCTGCGACGCCGGCGACCGCCGCCTCGCACGCGCGATCGACGAGATCGCGGAATTGTTTCCGCTGGCGCGCGGGGCCGTCATCGCCAGCGAAGAGCCCATGCCAGCGCTTGGCGCTAATATCGCCGGAATAGCGAAGGCCAAAATGGCGGAGCAGCGGAAGCTGATTCTGCCGCTCGGGGGCTATCGATCCTGGGTGGTCGAGACAGCGGCAGCGCTGCGTTCCGCCGAGCTGCTGCATCCGCTCACGACGAGCATCAGCAAGCGTGTGGCTCTTCCCTATTCCCGCGAGGCGACGGCGCTCGTCTGGATCGTCAGCAAGCTGCTCATGGAGATCGGCCTCGAGCCCGTTCATGAGATGACGCAATCATCAGCGATCGATCTCGCCCGCGTGAGCGATTGCAAATTGGTGATCGGCTTCGCGAGCAAGGTCGACGCGCTCGACGAGCGATTGCGCGGCGGCTATGCCGATCTGCTGCAACGATGGTTCGCGACGCCGATCGTCTGGACATGCTTCGAAAGCCCGTCCATGACGACGGCCTCGCTGCGCGCCATCACGAAACGTTTCGATCGCCGCGTCGCGCGTCGCGTCGATGCGGCGATCGTGAAGGGCGAGGCGCTCGTAGCGCAAACGGATCGAGCGCTACCGGCCTCGGCTCGAGGGGAAGCTTGTTCTGTTCTTTCGGCCGATGACCGAGGCGCAGCTCGAGCCCTATCGTCTTCTCGGGCTCCGCATCGGTGACGCATCCGGCTGGACAGGCAAGACCGGAAAGCAGCGCGCTCCGCGCCTGAAATGCGATCGCGACACTCACGATGAGAGAGCTATCGATTCGTACATATCTGAGGCGAAGCCCGATCTCGTGCTTCATTTCGGCAATGGCGAAACACGAGGCGAATATGAATGGCGCAAGCGTGGTCAGGTGGCGCTTCCCTTCTCGCCTTTCTTCAACCGAAAGGGCAACGCCTTCTGGGGATATGATGGCTTTGCCTGTCTCGCGGCCGCTCTCGACCGCGCGATGAATGCGACTTGGCGGGGGCTTGTCCCGCCGCCTTGGTGACGTTTCTGCGTCGATATTTTCAGCCGGGATCGGAACTCCGAAAGTCGCATGTTCGCGGCGCGGTTACGCGCGTCCGTGCGGCTTCCGTCCATGAGTTCCGTGTCACGGATCACGATTCGCAGTCTGGCCGCCGAGCGGCAACCACGGGGTGCTGAAGGATGAAGACCACGACACTATCTACGATTGGCTCGATCGCTCGCGCTCTGCTGGCCAGCGCTTCGGTCGTCGCCATCACGGCCTCGCTCGGCCGAGCGGTCGCGCAGGAGGCGGCGACGCTTCCTCCGATCGATGTCGCCGCGGCGCGCGCGACCAACGATCACAACCGCTCCGGCGTGGATGGCGGCGCCGCGGCCGGCTATCGCTTCGGCGCGACGTCGACGACCGGCCCTTGGGGCGAAAGGGCGATACAGGATACGCCCTATTCGGTTTATTCGGTGAGCGCTCCCTATATCGAAAATCGCGTCTTCTCGACGACGGACGAAGTCTTCCGCGGCAATCCGCTCACCCAGCTCAATATGGGGCAGGGGCGCGGCTATGGCTCGGCGATCTTTATTCGCGGCGTCAAGCAGCAGGGCGGCTTCAGCCAGATCGACGGCCTCAACATGTCGGGCGTCAGCGATCTTGTCATGCCTTTGGAGGACAAGGAGCGCGTCGACGTTCTCTCCGGCCTCTCCAGCTTCCTCTATGGGCCTGCGCATGTGGGCGGACTCGTCAATTTCGTCACCAAGCGGCCGACGCTGACGCCTTTCTCGAGCGTCACTTTCGGCAATTACGGCGGCTCGCAACCTTTCGTACATGTCGATCTCGGTGGCCCGTTCGAGAAGGGAAGCGATTTCGGATATAGGCTCAACTTGGTGAAGAGCAGCGGCGAAACCGCGATCGACGATAATTTCGTCGACAGATGGCTCGTCAGCGGCGCGCTCGATTGGCGACCGCTGCAACAGCTGCTGTTTCAGCTCAATTATTCGCATCAGCATATTTACGAGAAAGGCACGCTCGCCGATTGGGGATCGTTCAACGGGACTTTTCCGCATTTCAGCGCGAGCATTCTCGACCCCGCGAAAAATTACGGCCAGCCGTGGACGTTCAACAAGAACGATATGGACGTGCTCGGGGCCACTGTCACCTATGATGTGATGCGTAACATTAAATTCCGCGCCGCCTATCAATATGTCGATATAGAGAGCGAGAACCTCTACGCTGGCGACAATATCTCGTATAGCAACGGCTCATACTCCTGTTCGCTCGCATCTCTCTATAATGCGCCGCATGTGCAGCGCAATCAGGCGTGGTACGCCTTCACCGACTATGACCTCGATCTTCTCTCGATAAAGGCCAAGACGACATTCGGCCTTTATGGATCGAGCTACTCACGACGCCAGCATCAAGACAACACGCTCTTCAAAGGCCTCGGCTCCTTTCCTGTTTCTGCCGATCCCGTCTATGTCGCGCGTCCCACTTTCACCAATGGCGCGCAGCCTTACTTCCGGCAGCAACAGCTGGACCAGACGAATTGGATCATCGGCGAGGACATAGCCTTCAACGAGCAATGGTCTCTGCTCGCAGGCGCGAGCCTCGCCGACATCAAGGCGACGAATTTCAACACCAATGGAACGGTATCGAGCTATTTCGACAAGACGAGGCTCACGCCGACCGCCTCATTGATCTATAAGCCGCTGCCTTGGCTCACGGGCTATGGCACCTATATTCAATCGCTCGAAAATGGCGGGACGGCCTCGACCAGCTTCTCCTCATTGCCGGTGACCAACGCCAGCCAGGCGCTCAGCCCGACGACCAGTGAGCAGGTCGAGATCGGCGCGAAAGCCAATGTCTCGCAAATTCTGCTCACCGCCGCTTTGTTCCAGATCGACAAGACCAACACTTATTACAAATCGAATGGCGGCAGCTATACTTTCATCAATGACGGGCGGCAACTTCATCGCGGTCTCGAAATGACGGCGACGGGCAAGATATTGGGCGATCTGACCGTCACCGGCGGCTTCACGCTTCTCGATGCGAAGATCGCCCAGACCAACACGTTCTATCTGCTGGGCCAGCCTCCCTCTGGCTCGGCAAAAAAACATGGGGAAGCTCTACGTCGAATATCGCCTGCCCTTCGTGCAGGGGCTGACATTGACCGGCGGCTTCAACTATGTCGGCCCGCAGGTCGGCAATGTTTTTGCGCCGACGAATGTGCGCGCGATCGAATGGCTACCCTCTTACGTGACCGGCGACATCGGTCTACGCTATGAGACGCGCATCTTTGATACGGAGACGATCTGGCGCCTCGATGTGACCAATATCGCCAACGCATCCTATTGGCAGCAGACCGAAATGCTCGGTGCGCCGCGTACAGTCGCTTTTTCGGCGACCGCAAAATTCTAAAGGGACGAAGGTTGCGCTCTTTCGCGACGGGGAGCTTCGCTTTTCTGCCGATCCTATGCCTGGGATTGGCAGCCGGAGGCCCGCATGCCGCGTCGCCTTCGCCACATCGATCGATCAAGGATATGAAAGGCCGCGACGTCACCGCCGCGGTCCCGGCGCAACACGCCCTCATCTTTGCGCCGGTGTCCTCGATCTATCTCACCATAGATGGAGATCCAGGACATATCGCCGCTGTCAGCAGCCCACGATTCGGCGGCAACGAATTGAGCCGTGGGTTGCTGCGTCGGGTGTTTCCTGCGGTGCGTGACCTTGCGCGCGCGCCGACGCTAGGAGGCGACACTGTGGCGCCCGGCGACCCGGAAGCTATTCTGCTGACGCGAAGCGATGCGATCATGTCATGGTCGTGGTTCGCCGCTCCCTTGCTGAGGATCGGCGCACCCTTGGTTCAGCTCGATAGCCGAGCGTCTGGCGATGTGTCGCGGAGCGTGGAACAGCTCTGGCGATTGATCGGCGCCATTGCCGACAGGCAAGAGCGCGTGGACTTCCTGATTCGTCGTCATCAGGCGGAACTCGACGCCTTTTCGAAGGATCGCCCCGCTGCGCCAGTTCGTCGCAAGGTCGCCTATCTCTTCCAGATCGACCCGCTGATCATGGCGTTCGGCGGAACGGGAATCGACGCCGATCTCGATCGGGTGAATGCGGACAATATCGGTGCTTCGCTGCATTCGCCTCATATGACGATCGAGGAGCTGATCGTGCGCGAGCCGGAGGTCATCATAATTTCCGCCTATCCGAGCGACGACGCGGTTCGTCGCTTGCTGGATAATCCTGCGCTTCGATGTGTGCCCGCCGTTCGATCGCGAAAAGTCTATCGCGAGCCGCATGGGGGAACGCGCATGGAAGGAATGGTCGAGGAGCCGATCATGTTGCAATGGATGTCGGAAGTCATCTATCCGGAGTGGGCCGGGTGGCGATTTCGCATGAAGCTGCGGCAGGCCTATGCGGATGTCTACGGCGTCGTCCTCACCGACGATGCGATCGACGAAGCCCTGGTTTTGCGAGAAAATGCGGGCTCGGCGGAATACGCCCGCTTCCTCGCTTCGAATGACGCGGAGCGACGCTGAGTCATGCCACGAGAAATCATCATCACCGGCATTCATCTCCACGCCAACGCCACGGCATGCTTCCATCATTGCCGCTATTGCCAGCTGAAGAGCTATAGGCTGCGACCGGCGCCATTAGAACGTTTTGTCGCCCTGGTCGAACGCTTCATCGAATGGCGTAATGACGGACACGAAGATTTCGAGATCGCGCCTTGGTATGGGAACAGCCATGATTACACATTGGCGACGACCAAAGCTCTTCGCGAGCTGGAGAAGAACCTCGGCTGGAAAAGCCACGTCGTTCTGCTCGGCGGCGTTGCGCATCGACCGCGACGAGAGATGAAGCAATGGCTGCTGGAGCGGCGCGTTCTCGGGATCGACACAGTGGTGGCGACGTTCAGCGGCCACGGCGCTCGTCACGATCATTGGAACAATATGGCCGGCAATTACCAATTCCAGCTCGACACTCTGCATTTGGCTGCGGAACTCGGTCTGAAGCTGCAACAGCGGATCTTGTTGATCCGTGACAGTGTTCCGAGCTTGGACGAGCTGCTGGTTGATCTGGACCGCATTCCAGCCGCGTCCCACGAGCGCTGGGCTATTCCGCTTTTCTATTCCGGCGTGGCGCGTGGTGTCGAGGAGCAGAGTCTCACCGAGCAGGAAATAGATTCGCTTCCCGCGCGCCTCAAAGACTATCTTCGTGATGACAGGCCTAATTGGCGGTCGGAAAAAAAGTGGATCGAGCATGTTCGCCGGTCGCCCGATGACGAAGCGGAAGCCATGGCCATCAGCCTCCCACTCGATGAGCAAAGTCTCGATTGGGCCGAGGCCTGTTCCTGCGATCAAATCATCACGGAGCTCGAAGCTCGCTGGCGTGCGGCCCATCTTACCGCGCCGTCTCGCAAGGAGCTATGCGCGGGTTATGGCGACATCGCCAATGATAGGCTGTATTTTAATGTGCAGCAGATGGAGAAGGCTTGGTTCGATCGTTATAAGAAGGACAATGTTTGTCGGTTCGATATCAGCGCCACAAAATTTTCGTGAGTTCCGCGGGTCCATTGCCGCGCGCGCCGGGCGACGGTGGGGATGCGAGGCTGCCGAGCATCTCGAACTTGCAGCGTCGGTCGGGCCATCGCCCGACGAGCGTGTGTTGGAATGGCTCGTGACGAGCCTGATGAGCTCGTCGAGCCGGCTTGGCGGCGCTCACACTTCTGGCGGAGGGGCCAGGTTCAAACTGTCCTCTCCACAACCAGGTTAGCACTGCTATTGCGCGGCAACTTCCAGACGACGTTCACGCGCGGTCCAACGCTATATTCCGGAGTTCGAAAAACCGTGGAAACGCTTCCCTCACCCAGTCGGCGAATCGATGAGACCCGTTCGGCATTGCCTCGAGGGCTCTCGACCGGCGAGGACAATCGCTGCGCCAGCGTCATCGTCGCGGCCGAGCGGCGCTTCGCCCAGGCGATCAAGGGCGTCCGAGGTTCAGTTCTCTCGTGAGCTTCTCCCAGCTGTCGACGCCCGCGGCCGCATAAATCGCAGCGAGATGTTTCTTCAAAGCTTCGTTGCTGATTCCCGTTTCGGAGAGGCTGTCTCCGCGCGATCCTCCGAGAGCCGCGACAAAGGCGATTTTCTGTTGAAGCGGAGAAACGTCGAGTGCGAGCACACGATCGATCGTCTCGAGCCGTCGAGGCTCTTCCAGTTCGAACGTGACGAGAACCTGCTCGGCGCCGCCCTCCGGAGCCGTCAGCCGACGCGCCGTCACCTCGAGGCGGCCGCCGGGGATCGGCAGCGTCTCGCGCACGATCGCTCGGCCTTGGAGCCGTGCGCACAACTCGCGCACGACGCGGGGCGGTGAGCGGATGGGTCCGCAAAGGCGGATCTCTTGTCCCACGAGCGTGCACATCTTCAACAACAATTCGGCCTCTTCATCGAGCATCGCTAAGCGCTCGCCGGAGACATCGATCAGCATGTGTCCCCTTCTTGCGCTGCAACTCCAGACTTGTTGTCTCACAGGCGAGGCGATGGCCTGCTGCAAATAGGGGGTGACCTGTTCCAGCGCGGCCGCGTCGGTCGTCTCGAAAGCGCGTTGACCGCCGCGAAACAGCAGCACGACGGCGCGCGCGTCCGTCGAGATCGATTCTCAGATCGAGACTGTGATGATGGCCGCTCGCCCTGACCAATAGGTTGAAGGTGTTGGAAGAGAAATAGGCTTTGCCCGGCCGCGCGATGCGACCGACGCGCGGCCCCGGCGTACGCGCCAGCGCCGTTACGTTCAATTCGGCCGGGCCGATGAACAGCCGCTCGAATTCATTGACGAACAGGTCGCGCGCGCTCTCCGGCGAATCCTCATGGAAGAAGCCCTGGGGAAGGCCGTTCTCGTCGAGCCAGAAAATCGACGCCGCATCGGCTCCGACCAACTCGCGAATCTGGCGGCAGGCTGCGGGGGCGATCGGCGCGATCCCGGTCCCGGCGCGGCACAATAGATCGAGCGCATGTAATTTGCGCCGGGCCGTGTTCTTCTTGGCGGGCATTATCGCGCGGACCTCCCCGCGCGGGGAATAGCATTCAACACTCTGAACGCCTAGACCTCGCTCCCGGCAAAACGGGCAGGAGCAGGAATATGTCGAAATGCGAGTTGTTCTTTCCCGCCGTCACACTGATCGCGCTGGCGCTCTGCGCCGAATCGGCCTGCGCCGCCGATCTTCGCGGATCGCAGGATCATCCTCTGGTCGGCCGCTACGCCGGCTCGGAGATCACGGTCTATAAGCAATCTCAGTTCGGCGAAGCGCGACTGCTCGACCGTCCGATGGATCTCAAAGCTTCCGGCGACAAGTTGGCCGGCGTCAGCCTCACGCTGCAGGGCAGGATCACCACTATACGCTATGACGGGCCGAAGGATCGCTCGGCTCTCGAAATCGAACAAAATTTCAAATCCTCGCTCGAGACGAAAGGGTTCGAAATTCTGTTCGAATGCGGCGATCGAACCTGCCTCGGCGGCGAAAATTCCTATTTTCGTCTCGGCGGGGAACTCGAAGGGGCCATGGTCAATGCACGCTTCGGCTCAGGCGTGCGTTATGTGCTGGCCAAGCTCGCGCGCGCGGAAGGGGATGTCTACGCCGCCATATTGGTGGGCGAAAGCCGGAGCGCTCCGATCATCTCGGTCACGACCGCGGAACTGAAGCCGATCCAAGTCGACCGAATTGTCTTTCTTGACGCCGGCGCGATGGCCTCCGGGCTCGGGGCCTCGGGCCGTGTGGCGCTCTACGGCATATTCTTCGACACCGACCAGTCGGATCTGAAGCCAGAGTCGAAGCCGACGCTGGTCGAAATCGCCAAGCTGCTCGCGGCCCAGCCCGGCTTGAAGCTGATCGTCGCCGGTCACACCGACAAATCAGGGGGAATTTGGCTATAATCTCGGCTTGTCCGATCGCCGCGCCAAGGCCGTCGTCGTCGCTTTGACACGCGATCACGGCGTCGATCCCTCGCGGCTCACCCCTTTCGGCGCCGGCATGTCGTCGCCGATTGCCCTCAACAATGATGACGCCGGACGCGCCAAGAACCGTCGCGTCGAACTGGTCGAGCGATAAGGACATGAGAAGCATGAAGAGAATGACATTCGTCACATTGGCGCTGTGCGCCGTCGTTCCGGCGATAGCGCAGGAACGTCTGGAGCCCGGCTTGTGGTCGGTGACGCCATTACTACAGGGGCAGCCGGTCGGCGCCGCCACAGAACGTTGCATCACCGCGGAAGAAGCCAAGAGCGCCAATGGCGATGAAAAAGGAATCGCCGCCGCCCTGAGCGCGGAAAATCGGAAAGGCAAATGCACGATCAAGGATCTGAAACTCGACGGCCCGAGAATCCGCTTCTCCACCGTCTGTCAGGGCATGACCATGGCGTCCGACCTCACTTACGCCAAGACGAGCTATGAAGGGACGATGACGATGTCGGGGCCGGGCGGCGATCAGCAGGTCATCGGGACCAGGGGCCGGCGCATCGGCGCATGTCCTTGACGGGAGGCCTCGGGTTGCGCGCGACGCTTTTCGCTCCACTGGCGATCTGCGTAGGCCTGGTGTCTTTCGGGGCCATCGCCAGCGAGGATGTTCCCTATGAAGCGGGCGTTGACCTGGCGTTTTTGCCACGCCCGATCTTGTCGATCGCGGTGCGCATGTTGTCATAGACACCTCGCCGGGGCGCGCCGCCCAGCACGCGGAAGGCGTGGTTGTGGGCGTCGAACAGCATCTCATGCGTCTGCTGCGGGTAGGCGCGGAGGAAGAATGCGCGGCTGTAGGAGAGCTTGAACTGGGCGACCTGCAACTTGGTCCGCTCGCCCGCGATGATCGCCCAATCCTCCGACCAGTCGAACTGGAACGCCTCGCCGGGCAGAAACGTCAGCGGCACGAACGCGCCGCGCACGCAGGTCTGCTGCTCCCGATGCCGCGCCGCCTTCCACTCGCGCGCGAAGGCCGCCACGCGATTGTAGGAACCGTCGTAGCCGAGGGCGACCAGATCCGCATGCAACTGCTTGACCGTCCGCTTCTGCTTGCGCGATTTTGCGGCCTCCTGACGCAGCATGTGCGCCAGCTTATCGGCGAACGGGTCGAGCCGGCTCGGTCGATCGGGCGTGGCGAACCGCGGCTCGACGCTGTCCGAACGCAGGTATTTGCGCATGGTATTGCGTGACAGCCCCGTGCGTCGCGCAATCTCCCGGATCGAGAACTCCTGCCGATATCGCCAGCGTCGGATGACGCTCAATAACTCCATGTCGATCACTCCCAGGTCCCCCGCGACGGTCGAGGGGGAAAGGGTCGAACATGGGTCAGTTCTCGGTGGAAAAACTCGTGCTGCCTGGGTCAGCTCTCAATGGAAATCAACAGATATTTATGATTACGCGCTCGAGGACCTCAGTTGGACGCCTCCTTATCTCGTGATGGCGGTATTGATGAGCGCCGCAGCGGCATGGATCGCGGTCCGCTGGAGTCTGCATCTATTGCGCGTCATCGCCGCCCAGGCGGCTCGCATCGACATGGACTCTTTGCATCGGTGATTGTCGCTCGCTGGCGTGTCCACGGAGATTGGGCCGCTGGTCGAGGCCGTGAATGGCGCGCTTTCGCGTCTCGACGCCGGTGTCGAGCGGCATCGCCGATTCACCGCCAATGCGGCGCATGAACTTCGCACGCCGGTGACCATCCTCGGCGCGCGTCTCGATGCGCCCGAGGAGCCGAGCTTCAAGACCGATCTGAGGCGCGATCATCGTCGCATTCGTAATATCGTCGAGCAGTTGCTCGTGACTGCGCGGCTCGGCGGGCGAAGGGCGCGCCTCGATGAGACGGTCGATCTCGCCGCTCTGGCGCGTGCGACAATCGCCGACTCGGCCTTGCTCGCGGTGCGATCGAAGCGCCAGACCGTGCTGGAGGCGCCGGATGCGCTCGTTGTCGTGCGGGGCAGTCGCACCGCGCTCGAATCCGTGATCGTCAATCTCACCGATAATGCGCTGCGGGCCGAGCCCGAAGGAGGAACGGTGATATTCCGAATTTTTGACGATGCGTCGATCTGGATTGTGGACCACGGCGATGGCGTGGAAGAGGAGGATCGACGCGCGATTTTCGAGCCATTCTGGAGTAAATCCGACTCCACGCCGGGGGCAGGCCTCGGCTTCGCGATCGCTGAAGAGCTGATTCAGGCGCATTGCTGCCGCATTTGGATGGAGCCCACGGAGGGGGGCGGAGCGACCTTCAAAATATCGTTCGATTCATGCGGCGCTCAGGATGACGAGGCCCGGAACAAAGACGGCGCTCTGAAGATCGTTGGATAGATCAACTACCGGTTTCGACGTTCGGTCGCTCGACGCCGAGAGGATGTCGTGCGTCGTCGTGATCGCCTCTGCCGCTTCCGGCTTTGTGGGCTATCAGGAGGCGCGATGAGCGCCTCGAGGATCGATGCAGCCGGTGGGGCTTGCTCGATCGGGATCTCGCCGACCTCCTGACTGCTAAGTCGGTCGCGGCGGGGATTTTCCGGGCCGCCACGAGAGACGCTGGCGAGTCGCGTCGCAGACGCCTGCCGAGCTCGAGGATTGCGATTGTTTGGAAGCATAACAATTCCACTTTTAGCTACCGATACAGCATACGGTGTTGTTTTATATATATAAATCGCTATTTGCAAATGTTTCAATATAGGCGTCGCCGCGATTGACCTTCTATGCCGCAGTTAATACTATAAATATAGTAGCAATATATGAGCAAAAAAGGTATATATCGAAATGCGCAGCCCTCGCTTGCCCCGGACATCAAGTCGGTCTCAAGTAAAAACGTGGCCTGATAGCCGTATAGATGGGGGCAGATTGCTGGGCGCCGCCGCGCTTCTGCTTCTCGGCGCCGATGGCTCCGCACATGCGGAGCCGGGCGTCACGTCTTTGCCTGCTGTTGCAGTCGATGCGCCCAAAGAGAAGCCGCGGCCGGTCGTTCGCCAGAGCGCGGCCGCCGCGCATGTCGGGCGAGCGCGAGCACGTGCTGCGACAACGCCCGCGCAGAGGCGCGCGCCTTCGCCTTCCGTCGGCGCGACGCTATCTGCGGCGCCAGTGCTGGTTCCGGCTCCATCGCAAGCCGAGCTCGGCAATCTGCCGAAGGAATTTGCCGGCGGTCAGGCGGCGCGCGGCGCGCGTCTCGGCATGCTCGGCAATCGCGATTTTCTCGACACGCCCTTCAATGTGACGAGCTACACGTCGAAGCTCATCGAGAACCAGCAGGCGCGCACGCTCTCCGACGTGCTCGAGAATGATCCTTCCGTGCGCTTCACCGTCTCCTCCGGTCAGGTCCGCGAGAATTTCCGTATCCGCGGCTTTTCCGTTCTCGTCAGCGAGACGGCGCTCAACGGACTCTATGGCGTCGCGCCGGACGGCCGCGTGCCGACAGAGTTTCTCGAGCGCGTCGAAGTGCTGAAGGGGCCGGCTGCGCTGTTGAGCGGCATGGCTCCTTATGGCGCCGTCGGCGGATCGATCAATCTCGTCACCAAGCAGGCCGGCGACACGCCTGTGACGAGCGTCACCGCCGATTATACGTCGAACTCGCAATTCGGAACGCATATCGATGTCGGCAGGCGCTTCGGCCAGGACAACGCCTTCGGCGTTCGCTTCAATGGCGCCTATCGCGGCGGCGACACGACGCTCGATTATCAATCGCGCGAACGTGGGCTCGAGGCGCTCGCGCTGGACTATCGCGGCGAGAAGCTGCGCATCGCGCTCGACGCCTATTTCAACCAGGAGATCGCGCGCGGCGGCGTGCCGATGATGGCGAGCTTCACCGGAACCGGCGTCGCCGCCGCGCCGGATTCCAGCAACAATATTTTCCGCGGTCTCTCTGGTCGAATGAACAATTCCGGCGCCATGGGGCGCGTGGAATATGATCTCGCCGACAATGTCACTCTGTTCGCGAGCGCCGGCGCGATCGACGCGCGCTTCAACGGGCTGACGAACTCGACCGTCGCGACCAATGTCAATGTCCTCGGCCGCTACAGCGGAACCTCGATCGATCTGCGCGGCTATACCGACACGATTTCGTTTCAAGGCGGCCTGCGCGCCGACTTCCGCACTTTCGAAATCGGCCATCGATTGTCCTTGAGCGCGGCCAATCTCGAATCGAAGATCGGCTCGGCCTTTCAGCGCAGCTCGGCCTATGTGTCGAGCATCTACTTCCCCGTCACGCCGCTCATCGCGCGCGATCCGGGAGAAGCGCCGAAGTCGACCGATACGACGCTCTCGAGCATCGCCCTCGCCGATACGCTCTCCGCCTTCGACGATCGGGCGCAACTCATTCTCGGCCTCCGCGCGCAGCGTGTTCAGACGAAGAGCTACAATACGACGACGGGCGCCGAGACGACCTACTACGACGAGAGCGCGGTGACGCCCGCTTTCGGCCTCATCGTCAAGCCTTTGCCGATATCCATGTCGCTCTACGCCAATTATATCGAGGGCCTGACCCAGGGCGAGCGCGTCACCGATACGGCGGCGGCGAATTATAATCAGATGTTTCCGCCCTATAAGTCGCGACAGATCGAGACGGGCGTCAAATGGGACGCCGGATCGATCGCCAACACGCTGAGCTTCTACGAGATCGAGAAGCCGAGCCTCATCAAGAGCGGCAATGTCTACAATTCCGACGGACGCCAGAAAAACCAAGGCATAGAGTGGAACGTGTTCGGCGAGATCGTCGAGGGCGTGCGCATTCTCGGCGGCGCGGCCTATACGATCGGCGTGCTCACCAAGACGGCGAATGGCCAGCTCGACGGAAAGACTGCCTATGGCACGCCGAAATGGCAGGTCAATCTCGGCGGCGAATGGGATACGCCCTTTGTTCCCGGGCTCACGCTCGAAGGACGCGTCGTCTATACGAGCGCGCAATTCGTCAACTCCGCCAACACGCAGAAAATTCCCGAATGGGCGCGCCTCGACGCGGGCCTGCGCTATTCGACGCAGCTCTTCGACAAGAAGGTCACCTTCCGCGCCAATGCGAATAATCTGCTCGATCACAATTATTGGGCGGGATCCTATTTCGCGGACGGCATCGTCATTTTGAGCTCGCCGCGAACGGTTCTCCTATCCGCGACCGTCGATTTTTGAGGAGAGAGAAATGCCGGCGGCGCTCCTCCATTCATCGGCTTTCGCCCTCGTCGTCGCCGGCGCAGCTTGTCTCTATCTCGCCTCGCCGCGCCAATCGCTTTTGCGCCTTCGGTGGCGGAAGGCAGGCCTCTTTGCCGCGGCCTTTCTTCTCGCTGCTTGGATGGTCTGGCGGATTCGTCTCGAATCCTCGACCGCCTTCTTCGCGACGCTCGCCGCGCTGATGCCGCTGCTGATCGCACTGCCGAGCCTCGTCGCGCTGAGAGGGAGGAAATAGGCATGGCCGAGTTTCGCTCCGATTGGCTGAGCAAAAGCATCGCCGGCTCTTTGCTCGGCTTCACATTGGCGGTCGCTCTCGCCGGCCTCTTCGCCGTCGCCGGCCCCGGAGGCCTCGAGGCGCGCAACAAATATCAATTCGTCATGTGGCTCGTCGCGCCGATCTGGCTCGGCGTCGCGAGTTTCGTCTTTCTGTTTCGCAGCGGACGCGCAGCGTTTCTGTGGCTCGGCGGCGCCAATCTTCTCGCCTTCGGCGGACTCTATCTCTGTCGGCGACTTTTGTACTGAGGACGAGACATGCGCGGCGAGATCTTGCGGCTCTACAAGAGCGTTCACACATGGACCGGCATCGTGACCGGCATGCTGCTCTTCGTCTGCTTCTACGCCGGCGCGCTCACCATCTTCGCGGAGCCGCTCGCTCATTGGGCTTCGCCGCCGACCCGCGGCACCATTTCGACCGAGGACGCCGATCGCCTCATCGAGAAGACATTGGCGGCGCGGCCCGAGGCGGCCAAAGACTTCACGCTTCGTCTGGCGACGGCCAACGAGCCGGCCCGTCTGACTTGGCGCAAGAGCCGCAGCGACGATGTCGTCTGGTCGGCGACGCTCGGCGCGGATGGCGAATTGCGCATCGAGCGCTCGAACGCTTTTGGCGTCGGCGCCTTTGTGGACATGATCCATCGGACCGCCGGCCTTCCTCTCGATCGCGAAACGGGAACGACAGTGATGGGCGTCGTGAGCGCCGTCTACGCCGTCGCGCTCGTCTCGGGTCTCATCCTGGTTCTCCCCTCGCTAGCCAAGGATTTTCTGGCGCTACGACTCACCGCGAATTTGAAGCGAATGTGGCTCGATGCGCATAATCTCGTCGGCGTCGCGAGCTTCCCCTTCCATCTCGTCATCGCGTTGACGGCGGTCGTGTTCGGTCTGCACGAGCCGATCTATGACGCTTTGGATCATGTCGTCTATGACGGCAGGCTGCCGACGATCATGCGCGCGACCGGCCCTTTCGGAGGCGCAAAGCGCGACGAGCAGAAGGCGCCGATGAAGAAGGTCGTGGAATTGGCCGCGGCCGTCGAAGCCGTCTCGCCGCAGTTCTCGCCGATCAGCCTGCATTATCGCGATGCGGATACGCGTGGCGCGTTCGTGCGCGTCGTCGGAGAGGATCAGCGCTTTCTGTCGCGCGGCGGCGGCTTCGCCGTCGTGCGTGGCGCGACTGGGGAACTCGTCAATGTCGACTATCTTCCCGAGAAGCAGAGCGGCTGGACGGCCGCCGTGTCGCCATTCTTCGCGCTGCATTTCGGCAGCTATGGCGGCGAGCCCGTGCGCTGGGCCTATTTCTTTCTCGGTCTCGCCGGCGCCTTCCTGTTCTATTCCGGCAATCTCTTGTGGATCGAATCGCGTCGGCGGACCGCGCGCCGCCATGGGGAGCAGGTCGTGCAGACGACGGCCTCGCGCCTCATGGCGGCGGCGTCGATCGGCGTGTGTTTGGGATGCGTCTGCGCGCTCTCTTTCGCCATCGTCGCCACCAAATGGCTCTATGGCCATGTCGAGGACGTCGAGGCGTGGCGTCATGGGATTTATCACGCCGTCTTCTTCGGCGCTCTCGCCTTCGCGTTTCTGCGCGGCGCGGCGCGCGCTGGAATCGAGCTGGCCTATGTCGCGGCGGTCGGCGCTCTCTCGCTTCCCATCACCAGCGCGGTCGCTCTGGCGGCGCCCGGCCTCGGGCCTTGGGCGGCGGCCGATCCGATCAGCGTCGGCGTCGATATCGTCGCTTTGGGCGCAGCGCTCTGCTTTGCGGCTCTGGCGCGCGTGACGGCGCGCCGCGCCGAGCTGGGGCCGACAGACAGCGTCTGGTCGACGCGTCGGCAGGAGCTGGCCCCAGGCGCCCGGATTCCAGTTTCTTCGAGCAGATGCGCCGCTGCGGTCGGCGCCGGTGAAGGAGACGACATCCATGGATGACGCGCAGATCAATCCATTCGACGACGAGCGGCTGAGCTTCGTCGTTCTCGTCAACGCACGCGCGCAATACAGCCTGTGGCCGGATTTTTCCGCCGATCCGAAAGGATGGCGCCGTGTCTTCGGTCCGGGAACGCGCCTGCAATGCATGCAATATGTCGACGATCATTGGATCGACATGCGTCCGCGCGCAGAGGCCGGCTGACGCGCCTTTTCGCGCCTGTTTTGCTTCGTGACGTTTCGATTTTCAAAGGACAGATCGTGCTCGCAGACATCGCTCCAGAGCGGCCGCTCGCGGCTGCGCAGACGCTTCCGCTCGTCGCGGCGCAGCCCGGCATATGGATGGCGGAGCAGCTCGCCGCCGCCTCCAACGTTTATGTCGTCGCGCAATATGTCGAGCTGAAGGGCAGGCTGGACGTCGCCTGCTTCAGCGCCGCGGTCCGTCTCGGGCTCGCGGAGGCCGATCTCGTCCATGCGCGCTTCGTCGAGACGGAGGAGGGGCCTGCGCAGCTCGTGCCGAACAATGTGCAGCCGGCCGATCTGCCGGAGCCGGAGCTCGTCGATCTGACAGGCGAAGCCGATCCGGTCGGCGCCGCGCGGCGCCTGATGCGCGACGATCTGGAGACGCCTCGGACGCTCGCGGGCGAAGCGCCGCTCTACCGGCACATGTTGTTTCGTCTCGGCGCGGAGGGGTCGGCGGCCGGCGGCGGCGAACGCTGGTTCTGGTTTCAGCGCTATCACCATCTTTCGGTCGATGGATATGGCTTCACGGCGATAGCGCGACGCGTGAGCGAAATCTACACCGCGCTGCGCCGCGGGCTGGCGCCGTCTCCTTCGCCTTTCGTTTCCTTCGCCGAGGTGGTGAAGGAATATGCGGCCTATGACGGCTCGCCGGCGCAAACCGCCGATCGGCGATTTTGGGCAGAGCATGCGCGCGATCTGCCGCAGGCTGTCACTCTGTCGTCGCGGCGCGCGCCGGCGGACGGAAAATTCACGCTCCCCTTGCGCGAGCGGATCGTGCTCGATGCGCAAACGACCGCACTTCTGTCCGCACATGCGACGGCCGGGCGCGTTTCTGTCGGCGTGATGGCGATGGCTGCGGTCGCCCTCTATCTGCGCCGCATGACCGGCGCGGCGCGTCTCTCGGTGGGGGCGCATTTCATGCGGCGCATGGGCTCGGTCGCATTGCATGCGATCGGGCCGGTGGTGAATGTCCTGCCGCTGCAGATCGCGATAGACGCGGAAATGTGCTTCTTCGATGTCGCGGGCGCGCTGGGGCGCGAATTGGACATGGTGCGTCGCCGTCAGCGATATGAGGCCGAGCTGCTGCGGCGCGATCTCGGCTTCCTCGCCTCTGGACGCGCGCTCCATGGGCCGCTGCTGAATTTCAAAATGTTCGACTATCGCCTCGACTTCGCGGGTGTCGAAGGGATCACGCATCAGCTCGCTTCCGGCCCGGTCGAGGATATCGAATTCGACGTCTATCTCGCCGAGCGCGAGCTCATCGTCGATCTCGTCGCCAATGGCGCGCGTTACGGGGAGCGCGAGCTCGAGCTGCATGCACGGCGACTCGCGCGCTTCGCACGTCGGCTCGCCGAAAGCCCGCAGACTCCGATCGGCGAAATCGCGCTCATGACGGAGAGCGAAACGGCGCTGATCGCAGCGGCCAATGACACGCGGCGCGTCATTCCGCCGCTTTCTGTGTGCGACCTCTTGCACGCGCAGGCCGAGCGCACGCCGGACGCGCCTGCATTGATCGATCGCCGATATAGGCTGGCCTATCGCGAGATGCGCGGCCAGGTCGCGCGGCTGGCGCGGGAGCTGGCCGCGGCGGGAGTGGTTCGCGGTGATGGCGTCGCGGTGGCGCTTCCGCGCTCGGTCCATCTGAGCCTGGCGCTGATGGCGGCGCTCGAGGCCGGCGCCGCCTATCTGCCGCTCGACACGAGCTATCCAGACGAGCGGCTCGCTTACATGGTCGAGGATGCGGCGCCGCGGCTCATCGTCACCAATAGCGCGCTGCGCGGGCGCTTCGACACGATGGCTCCCGTGCTGATCTTCGACGCGCTGGCCGTCATCGAAGCGGATGCGCCGCCTGCGCGCGTCGCGTCGCCGTCGCCAGAAGATGCAGCCTATGTCATCTATACGTCGGGCTCGACGGGGAGGCCGAAGGGCGTCGTCGTGCCGCATGGGGCGGTGGTCAATCTCCTGCTCTGGCTGCAGCACGAATATCGCCTCGCCAGCGATGACGTCGTGCTGCAGAAGACGCCTTGCAGCTTCGATGTCTCGGTCGGCGAATTCTTCTGGCCGCTGACGTCCGGCGCGCGCCTCGTGATGGCGCCGCCGGACGTCGATCGCGATCCGGCGGAACTGCTGCGCGTCATTCGCGAGCATGGCGTCACCACGCTGAATTTCGTGCCCTCGCTGCTCTCGGCTTTCCTATCTGCCGTGCGGATGACGCCGCACGCCGAGCCGGAAAAGACCGCGCTGCGGCGCGTCTTCTGCATCGGCGAGCCGCTGTCGCGCGAGCTCGCCGAAGCTTTCGAGCGGACCTACGGCGCGCCGCTGCACAATGTCTACGGCCCGACCGAGGCGACGGTGGAGGTCACTTATCAGCCGGCTTTCGGCGCGGCGCTGGCGACGGCGGAAGGCGTTGGCGTGCCGGTCGGACGCCCGCTCTGGAATTGCGGCTTGCGCGTGCTGGACGCGCGGCTGCGTCCCGTCCCGATCGGCGTCGCCGGCGATCTCTATCTGACCGGCGCGCAGCTCGCCCAATATTATTGGCGGCGGCCGGCGCTCACGGCGAGCCGTTTCGTCGCCGATCCAGAGGGCGACGGCGAACGAATGTATCGCACCGGCGACATCGCTCGTTGGCTGCCGAGCGGCGTTCTCGATTTTCTCGGCCGCAATGACGATCAGCTCAAAATCCGCGGCCAGCGCATCGAATTGGGCGAAATCGAGAGCGCGCTCCTCGAGCAGCCCGGCGTCGGCGGGGCGGCGGCGGTCGCGCGGCTCTTCGGCGCGGGCGCGGCGGAGGGCGACGCGCGCCAGATCGTCGCCTATGTGACGCCGGATGCGCCGGAAGGCGCGCTCGATCCGGAGGCGCTGCGCGCCGCTCTGGCGCGTCGCCTGCCGGCTTATATGACGCCGGTCGCCATCATCGTGCTCGAGGCCTTCCCGCTCGGCGCGAGCGGCAAGCTCGATCGGAAGGCGCTGCCCGATCCGTCCGTGGACGCGTCGCCCGCGCGCCCGCCCGCGCCCGGACTGGAGACGCTGCTCGCGGAAATACTCGTCGAGGTCCTGCGCCTCGAGACGGTCGGCGCGCAGGATGATTTCTTCTTTCTCGGCGGCGACAGCATTTCCGCCATCGGCCTCTGCGCTGCGCTGCGCAAGCGCGGATATAGGCTGCGGCCGCGCGATGTTTTCGAGCTGCGTAGCGTCGCCGGAATGGCGGCCGTGCTGCGCCGAGCCGAGGAAGGCGCATCGATGCGCCTCGACGACGGCGTCGACGCCGCGACGGTCGAGGCGCTGCGGGCGCGCCATGGGGCAATAGCGGCCGTTCTGCCGGCGCTGCCGCTGCAAGAGGGGTTGCTGTTCCATGCCGGGCTCGGGGAGAGCGCGAGCCGCTACAACGCCGTCTCGCGGTTCACTCTCGACGGGCCGCTCGACATGGGTCGGCTGCGCGACGCGCTCGAGGCGCTGTTGCGCCGCCATCCGCAGCTCGCGGCGATTTTCGACGTCGAGCAGGGCAAAGCGTTCCAAATTCTGCCGCTCGTCGAGGGGCCGCAGGCGCCGCGCCGCTGGCCTTGGAGCGAGCGGCGGCTGGCGGACGTCGGTCCGCAGGAGCAGGCCGCCGCGCTCGAGAAAATCGAGCGCGAGGAACTGGCCCGCGACCTTCTGGCCGAGAGCGGCGGCCGCCGCATGCTGGCGCGCGCCGTGCTGGTTCGGCTGGCGGAAGAGCGCCATGCGCTTCTCCTCGTCTGCCATCATCTCATCGGCGACGGCTGGTCCTCCGGCGTGATGCTGCGCGATCTTCTCGACGCCTACGCCGGCGCCGCGCTCGCGCCGATCCTTCCCGACTATTCGAGCGTCGTCCGCCGCCTCGCCGCGCGCGATCCGGAGCCCGCCCGCGCCGCATGGCGGGAGGCGCTCGCCGGCGCCGCGCCGACCTTGCTGTTCGATCCCGCCGCCGCATTCGGCGAGACACGCGAATTGCCGCTCGCTCTGCGGCCTGGTCTGGCGAAGGAGCTGGAGGCGTTCGGACGCCGGCGCGGATCGACCCTCGCCACTCTCCTGCAGGGCGTTTTTGCAGCCTTTCTCGGCGCGATGACGGGTCGCAGCGACGTCGTTTTCGGCGCGCCGGTTTCCGGCCGCTCGGAGGCGGAGGCCGGGCTCGACGCGCATATCGGGCTCTTCACCAACACGCTGCCCGTGCGCGTGCGCCTGCGGCCCGATCAGCCGCTCGCCGTGCAGCTCGCCGAGCTTCAGAGCCGGCAGATCGCCCTCATGGAGCATGACGGGCTCGGCCTCGGCGAGATCCAGCGCCTCGCCGGCGCCTCGACGCTGTTCGACACTCTGCTCGTCGTCGAGAATTATCCGGATGACGCGCGGCTCTACGCCGAGGAATTCGCGGGCCTGCGCCTCGTCGGCGCGCGCAATCGCAGCTACGCGCATTATCCGCTGACGCTGATGGCGCTGCCCGGCCGCGAATTGGAGCTGCGGCTCGAATATCGCGAGGGAGTCGCCGAGCCGGAGCGTCTCGGCCGCCGCATCGTCCAGCTGCTCGAGCAGCTCGTCGATGCGCTGGAAACGCCTCTCGCGTCGCTCAGCCCGCTCACGCTGGACGAGCGCGAGACGATCGCGGCCGTCAATGACACCCGCGTCGAGACGCCGACGGCGACGCTCTGCAGCTTGCTCGAGGAGCAGGCGCTGCGTACGCCCGACGCGCTTGCGCTGATCGACGCCGATCATGAGCTGAGCTATGCACAGCTCCGTCGGCAGGTCGCGCGATTGGCGCGCGCGCTCGCCGAGGCCGGGGTTGGCCGCGGCGATCTCGTCGCGGTGGCTTTGCCGCGCTCGGCGCGGCTCTCCATCGCGCTGATGGCGGCGCAGCAGGCCGGCGCGGCCTATCTGCCGCTCGACACGAGCTATCCCGACGAGCGTCTCCACTTCATGGTCGAGGATGGAGCGCCGCGCCTCATCATCACGGACGAGGCGTCGCGACGCCGGTTCGAGTGGCTCGCGCCGCTGCTCGCCTTCGACCGCTCGCCGCAGATCGGCGAAGCGGAGGAGGCGGGCTTCGCCTCTCCCGCCACGCCCGACGATCCGGCCTATGTGATCTACACTTCCGGCTCGACGGGCCGGCCGAAGGGCGTCGTCGTCTCGCATCGCGCCATCGTCAACCGCCTGTTGTGGATGCAGCACGAATATGGCCTCGGCGCGGGCGACGTCGTGCTGCAGAAAACACCGTCGAGCTTCGACGTCTCGGTCTGGGAATTCTTCTGGCCGCTGATGGCCGGGGTCGCTCTGGTCATGGCGCCGCCAGAGGCGCATCGTGATCCGGCGGAGATTTTGCGGCTCATCCGCGCGCATCGGGTCACCACGCTGCATTTCGTCCCCTCCATGCTCGCCGCCTTCGTGGCGGCGACCGACGCCGCGCGCGCCGCCGAGGCCGAGAGTCTGCGCCGCGTGTTCTGCAGCGGCGAGGCGCTGTCGCGCGAGCTGGCGGAGGACTTCGAGGCGCTGTTCGGCGCGCCGCTGCACAATCTCTACGGGCCGACCGAGGCCGCCGTGGATGTGACCTATCAGCCGGCCTTCGGCGCGGCCCTCGCGGGCCTCGAGACGACGGGCGTTCCGATCGGCCGACCCGTTTGGAACACGGGCGTGCGCGTGCTCGACTCCTGGCTGCGGGAGACGCCGATCGGCGTCGCCGGCGATCTCTATCTGACCGGCGTCCAGCTCGCCGATGGCTATCTGCGACGGCCGTCGCTGACGGCGAGCCGCTTCGTCGCCGATCCGCAGGCCGTGGGCGAGCGAATGTATCGCACCGGGGATATCGTCCGCCGGCGGCCGGACGGCGCGCTCGATTATCTCGGTCGCGGCGACGATCAGATCAAGATTCGCGGTCAGCGCATCGAGCTCGGCGAGATCGAGAGCGTCCTCGCCGAGCAGCCCGGCGTGGAACAGGCGGCGGTCGTCGCGCGAGCCTCCGCGGCGGGCGGCCTCGCCGGCACCGATGAGCGGCGGCTCGTCGGCTATGTGGTCGCGGGCGTCGAGATCGACGTCGAGGCGCTGCGCCGCGCTGTGGCGCAGAGGCTTCCGGCGCATATGACGCCGACGGCTATTGTGCGCTTGCCGGAATTTCCGCTCTCCGCCAGCGGCAAGCTCGATCGCAAGGCGCTGCCGGAGCCGGAGGCCGCGCCGCGCCGCGACGGCCGCAAGCCGACGCCCGGCGTCGAGATCGCGCTCGCCGATCTCTTCGCCCGCGCGCTCGGCGTCGACCAGCTCGACGCGGACGATGATTTCTTCGCGCTCGGCGGCCATTCGCTGCTGGCGATGCGCCTCGCCGCGGATATTCAGCGCGAGATGAAGGTCTCTGTTTCCGTCGGCCAGCTGATGGCCGCGCCGAGCGTCGAGAGCCTGGCGCGCGAATTATTCGCGGAGCGGCGCGAGGAGGATCGCCGCGCCGGCTTCGCCGAGACGCTGTGTCTGCGCGCGGGCGAGGGGCCACCGCTCGTCTGCATCCATCCGGCCTCGGGCTTCTCCTGGCAGTTCGGCGTGCTGACGCGCTATCTGCGCAGCGATTGGCCGGTGATCGCGCTGCAATCGCCGCGGCCTTCGGGACCGATCGCCTCCTGCCGTAATATGGAGGAGGTCTGCGACCGGCATCTCGCGACGCTGCGCGAGATTCAGCCGCATGGTCCCTATCGGCTGCTCGGCTATTCGCTCGGCGGCGTCGTGGCGCAGGCCATTGCGGCGCGTCTTTCGGCCGAAGGGGAGGAGATCGCCTTTCTCGGCCTGCTCGACACCTATCCTTCGGAAATCCAGGATTGGAGCAAGCCGCTCGACGCGGCTGGCGAAGAGGAGATCGAGCGCGAGAAGGCGCTGTTCATGGACGCTTCGCAAGAGGCGCTCGATTCGACGCTCGCGCGTGAGAAGGCCGAGATGTTCGGCCATATCATGGCCAATTACGAGGACTCGGTCCGGCTGCTCGCCTCCGCGAGGACCCCTCGCTACGAGGGCGAAGCGACGCTCTTCGTCGCGCTGCGCACTCTGCCGGAGGGCATGGACGTCGAGGAGACCTGGCGGCCCTATGTCGGCGCGCTGAAATTCGTCGCCTTCGATTGTCCGCATACCGAAATCATCTCGCCGCGCATGCTGCGGGAGCTCGGCCCCGCGCTGAACGAGATTCTCGTCGCGATCGACGCGAAGCGAGGTCTCAAATGAGCGCTCTCGCACGCTTCTTCTGCCGATTCTCCAGCGATCGGACCAACATGACCCAACCTCGCATTTTGACCGATTTCAGCCTGCTGCGAGACAATCGCGATTTCCGCGCGGTGTTCGTGGCGCGGACGCTGTCGCTGTTCGCGCTCGGCCTGCTCACCGTCGCGGTTCCCGTGCAGGCGCTGCAGCTGACCGGCTCACCCGCCGCCGCCGGATTCGTCGTCGCTTTCGGCGGCGGTGCGGCCTTCGTCGGCCTCCTCACCGGCGGGGTGCTGGCGGATCGCCACGACCGCCGCAAGCTCATCCTCTTCGCGCGCGGAACCTGCGGCCTCGGCTTTGTCGCGCTCGCCCTCAACGGGCTTGCGGCCGCGCCCTCGCTCGCCGTCATCTATGCGCTCGCGGCCTGGGACGGCTTCTTCAGCGCATTGGGGGTGACGGCGCTGCTCGCCGCGACGCCGGCCATCGTCGGGCGCGAAAATCTCGCGGCCGCCGGCGCGCTCAACATGATCGCCATGCGGCTCGGCGGCGTCGCCTCGCCGGCGCTCGGCGGGCTGCTCATCATATCGGCGGGTGTCGGCTGGACCTACGCCTGCGCCGCGGCCGGCGTGCTGGCGACGCTGGCGCCGCTGCTGCGCCTGCCGCCGCTGCCGCCCAAGTCGCTGCCGTTGATGGGCGCGAGCCCGGAGACGCCAGCGCGCGCGCTGCTGTCGGGCGTGCGCTATCTTTTCGAAAATCGCATCGTCGGCGCCGTGGTCGCGGTGGGAACGCTGGCGAGCCTCGCCGGCGGCGTGCGCGTGCTGTTTCCGGCGCTCGCGAGCGCCTATGGGAACGGCCCGGCCGATGCGGGGCTCATGTATTCCGCCGTTCCGCTCGGCGCGATGCTCGGCGCGACGACGAGCGGCTTCGTCGCGCGCCTCGCGCGTCCAGGCCTCGCTCTGCTCGCCTGCGCCGCGGCCGCATTCGCGGCGCTGGCCGCGCTCGGCGCCGCCGGCGGACTGGTCCCGGCGCTGCTCGTCCTCGTCGTCTACGGCTATCTCGGCTCCATCGTCTCGCTGCTGCAATTCACGCTGGTGCAGAAGAACACGCCGGACCAGCTGCGTGGGCGCGTCAATGGACTCTGGACCGCGCAATTCATCGTCGGCGACGCGCTCGGCGCCCTCCTTCTCGGCCTGCTCGGGGGAATTCTTCCGCCCGCGCCGGCGGTGGGCGCCTTTGGCCTCGCCGCTCTTTTCTCCTTCTTGCCGATGGCGGCGGCCTTTGGCGCGTTGCGCCGATCGCCGGCCGAACCCGCCGCCGAAGGCGTGGCGATCGAAAAGGAAAAGCAGAGCCTCGCGCCCTCCGGCTGAGGCGCGACGCCCAGAACAAAAGAGGGACCGCTTTCTTCCCAAACGCGACGGCGTGCGCCGCCGCGGCCGGGACCGCGCGTCCCGCTCGACCGATTTTCATTCGTCCACAAAGGAGCGTTCCGATGGACGCGATTGTCGCAGAAAGGCCTTCCAGAGAGATTTCGGCGCAGGCTGAAAAGCCGTCGTTTCTGTTCAGCTCGCCCCATTTCGCCATAGAGGCCTATGGCGTTTTCGAGCGAATACGCACGCCCGCGGTCGGCGGCGGGGGCGCAGACAGCGTTCTGCAGGCGGCGGTCGACGCTGCGCTGGCGAGAGCGCGTCGCGCGGGACAGGATCATCCGATCGTCGTCGGCGCGATCCCCTTCGACTCGCGTCAGCCCTCCTTCCTCTTCGCGCCGAAGACGCATCGCATCAGCGCGCCGCGCATGGCGACGAGCGCGCCAGAGGCGAAGGCCAGTGTTCCCGCGCTCTGGTATCGCAGCGTGCCGGGCCAGAGCGGATTCGAGGAGGCCGTCGCCCAGGCCGTCGCCAATTTTCGCGACGGCCATGCGCGCAAGGCGGTGCTGTCGCGCATTCTCGAGATCGAATTCGCCGAGCGCGTCGACGCCGTCGCGATTCTCGAAATTCTGCGGCGCCAGAATCCCGCCGGCTATCATTTCCACGCGCCGCTGCCCGATGGCGGCGTTCTGCTCGGCGCGAGCCCCGAGCTGCTCATCCGCAAGATCGGCGGCTCCATCCGCTCCAATCCATTGGCGGGCTCGGCGAAGCGCGTCGCAGAGCCGGACGAGGACGCGCGCATCGGGCGCCGTCTCCTGCAATCGAGCAAGGACAATTTCGAGCACAGGCTCGTGATCGACGAAATCCGCCGTCTGCTCGAGCCCTTATGCGCCGAGCTGCGCATCCCGGACGAGCCGGCGCTGATGAACACGCCGACCATGTGGCACCTCTCGACCTCCATCTCCGGCGAGCTCGCCGACGGACGTCTCTCCGCGCTGCAGCTCGCGAGCCTGCTGCATCCGACGCCGGCCATATGTGGGTCGCCGACCGCGCAGGCGCGCATGCTGATCGAGCGGCTGGAGCCTTTCGATCGCGGATTCTTCGCCGGAATCGTCGGCTGGTGCGATGAGAGCGGCGACGGCGAATGGGCGATCGCCATTCGTTGCGGCACGGTGAACGAGATGGTCGTGCGCCTGTTCGCCGGAGCGGGGATCGTCGAGGCCTCCGACCCGCGCGCCGAATGGGCGGAGACCGAAGCCAAGCTCACCACCATGCTGCGCGCTTTCGGCGTCGAGCGGGGGATCGCGCAATGAGCGTCGACTTCACTCCCTGGCCCGAAGATCTCGCGCGCCGCTATCGCGAGAAGGGCTATTGGCGCGGCGAGCCTCTGACCGCTCTCCTCGCGAAGCGGCTGGAGATCGCCCCCGACGCCACGGCGATCATCTGCGGCGAGCGCCGCTTCAGCTATGCCGAGCTCGACGCCTGGTCGACGAGCCTCGCCATAGGTTTCTCGCGCCAGGGCCTGCGCGCGGGGGATACGGCGCTCGTTCAGCTCCCGAATGTCGCGGAATTCTATGCGGTGCTCTTCGCTCTGCTGAAAATCGGCGTTGCGCCGGTCAATGCGCTGTTCAGCCATAATCGCCTCGAGCTGTCGGCCTATGCGGATCAGATACGCCCCGCGCTGCTCATCGCCTGCGCGCGGCATCCGCTATTCGCCAATGGCGCTTATGTCGAAGCCTTGCAGATCGCTATTCCGGCGCTGCGCGTCGTGCAGATTCTCGGCGAGACGTCTTATGCAGAAAGCCTCGCGCCTTTCGCTGAGCGTCGCTACGACGTCTCGGCGCGAGAGCTGCGCGGCTCCACGCCGCAAGAGGTCGCCCTTCTGCAATTGTCGGGCGGCAGCACGGGAACGCCAAAGCTCATTCCGCGCACGCATGACGATTATTATTACAGCCTGCGCCGCAGCGCGGAGATCTGCGGCTTGACCGAGAACAGCCGCTATCTCTGCGCGCTGCCGGCGCCGCATAATTTTCCGCTCAGCTCGCCGGGCGCGCTCGGCGTGTTTCACATGGGCGGAACGGTCGTGCTGGCGCCGGACCCGAGCCCGTCCGTCTGCTTCGATCTCATCCGCCGCCATGGCGTCGACATCGCCGCCGTGGCGCCGCCGATCGCCATGCTCTGGCTGGAGGCCGCGGCCGACGAGGCGCCGCTTTCGAGCCTGCGCCTATTGCAGGTCGGCGGCGCGCGGCTCGGCGAAACGGTCGCACGGCGCATTCCCGCGACGCTCGGCTGCCGCTTGCAGCAAGTGTTCGGCATGGCCGAAGGGCTGGTGAACTATACGCGCCTCGATGATGACGAGGAGACGATCTTCACGACGCAGGGACGGCCTATGTGCGAGGACGATGAGGTGAAGATCGTCGATGCGCAGGGGGCGCCGGTCGGCGTCGGCGAGATCGGCGAATTGCTCACGCGCGGACCCTATACATTCCGCGGCTATCATCGCGCCGCCGAGGAGAACGCGCGCGCCTTCGACGCCGAGGGCTTCTATCGCTCCGGCGATCTCGTGCGCCTGACGGAGACGGGACATATTCAAGTCGTCGGGCGCAAGAAGGATCAGATCAACCGCGGCGGCGAGAAATTCGCGGCGGAGGAGCTCGAGAATCTGCTGCTGACGCACGCCCAAGTCGCCGACGCCGCGCTGGTCGCGACGCCCGACGCGCTGATGGGCGAGAAGAGCTGCGCCTGCGTCGTGGCGCGCGGCGACGTGCGGCCGCTCGCATTGCGCAAGCATTTGCGCGCGCTCGGCGTTGCGGAATTCAAGCTGCCGGACCGATTCGAATTTCTCGAGCGGCTGCCGGTCACGGCCGCCGGCAAGATCGACAAGCGCGCCTTGCGCGATCTCGTCTCGAGCAGACCCGCTTCCTGATGCGTGGAGAGGAAACGACAATGGCCATTCCCCGGCTTCCGACCTATTCGCTGCCGCGGCCCGAGGATTTTCCGAAGAACAAGGTCGGCTGGACTTTCGCGCCCGAGCGCGCCGTGCTGCTCATTCACGACATGCAGGATTATTTCCTGCATTTCTTCGGCGAGGAGAGCCCGCTTGTCACGCAGCTCGTCGCCAATGTCGCGGCGCTGCGCGCCTTCTGCAAGTCGCGCAGCGTTCCAATCGTCTACACGGCCCAGCCGATCGATCAGAGCCCGAAGGATCGCGGCCTGCTGAACGATATGTGGGGGCCGGGGCTGAACGCGCATCCGCAGCTGAAGGACATAGCCGCCGCGCTGGCGCCTGAAAGCGACGACACTGTGCTCGTCAAATGGCGTTACAGCGCGTTTCAGCGTTCGCCGCTCGAAGCGATGATGAGAGAGTGGGGGCGCGATCAGCTCGTGATCTGCGGCGTCTATGGGCATATCGGATGCCTGACGACGGCGCTCGATTCCTTCATGCGCGATTTCGAGACCTTCGTCGTCGGCGACGCCATCGCCGATTTCTCGCCCGAAGACCACGACATGACCTTGCGTTATGTCGCCGGCCGCTGCGGCGTCGTCGTCGCCGCGGATGCGCTGATCGGCGCACCGGCGCCGCGCCTCACGCGCGCGCAAGTCGAGGCGCGCGTGCGAACGCTCATCTCGCTCGACGGAGAGATTTTCGATCCCGACGAGAATCTCATGAATTACGGGCTCGATTCCATTCGCGTCATGACGCTGGTGACAGAGTGGCGCAAGCTCGGCGTCGAGATCGGCTTCGTCGATCTCGTCGACAATCCGACGCTCGACGGCTGGTGGGCGCTGATCGAGCGCAAGCTCACGGCGGCGTGATCATTCTCGTCACGAAAGGAGGGACGAGATGAATTCTGCGCAGAGCTTGCAGATGGGTTTCGACGGCAAGAGCGTCTGGGTGACGGGCGCGGGGCAGGGGATCGGCCTTTGCGCCGCGACGACATTCGTCGCGCTCGGCGCGAATGTCGTCGGGCTGGACAAAGCGTTCGCCGACGCGCGCTATCCCTTTCGCACGCTCGTCGTCGATATCGCCGATCACGCGCAGGCGGAGCGCGCCTGCGCGCATCTGCTGGACGAATCGGGACGGCTGGATGTGCTCGTCAACGCGGCGGGAATTCTGCGTCTCGGCGCCACGGAGGAGGTGAGCCTCGAGGATTGGCGCGCCTCTTTCGACGTCAATGTCTCGGGCGCTTTTCATCTGCTCCGCAACACGATCGCTCAGTTCAAGCGCCAGCGCTCCGGCGCCGTGGTGACGGTCGGCTCCAATGCGGCGCATGTTCCGCGCCTGTCGATGGCGGCCTATTGCGCCTCCAAGGCTGCGCTCGCCAGCCTGACGCATTGCGTCGCGCTGGAGCTGGCGCCCTATGGGGTGCGATGCAATCTCGTCTCTCCCGGCTCGACCGACACGCCCATGCAGCGCGCCATGTGGCGCGCGCCGGACGCCGAGCAGCGCGTCATCGCCGGCTCTCCGGAGGCGTTCAAGCTCGGCGTTCCGCTCGGCAAGATCGCGACGCCGCAGGAGATCGCCAATGTCATCGCCTTTCTGGCGTCGGATCTCGCGAGCCATATCGTCATGCAGGACATTGTCGTCGACGGCGGCGCCATACTGACGGCCTAGAGTGTTTTCGAACGAAGTGGGGCGGTTCGCGTGAAGAAAACACGACCGAACAAGGAGATATAGAGTCGCTTCCTCTATCGAGGCGGCCTCGATTCCGCGAAGGCAATTTATGTCTATCGCGTGTCTCGCATGGCCCGACGCTCGCGTCTGTGCGGCCGTCTACTGGTCTGCGCGACGAAATTGCAGGCGACGCCCGCGCCAAAAAGCTCGCGAAACATTTGCGGTCCCTTCTTCCGCGCCGCGCGCCGAATTGGCGTCGAGCGCGGCTGGCGTCAGAAAGCTCGGCGCCTTGCCCTGCTGCAGCCAGCGCCCAGGCTCTTCGCCACCGAAAAGGCCCCTTCGCCTCCCGAACCAGCCGAACAGCCTCTTGCTCGACCCCGAGCGCGCATCGGCGCTGTCATGCCGAGCGGCCGCGTCCGGGCGCAGCTGATGGACGCGGCGCTGGCCCAGCGGCTGTTCGCGGAACCCGGCGCCGAGCCTCGGAGCGGGGCGGTCTATCGAACCGGCGCGAAGCCAGTCCAATCGACAAGCGCAAATTCCGACGCCCGAACTCGATTTTTGCGGGCTGTCCAGCCATGAGACGGGATCGAAACGCCTGGAATCCCGGGGCGCTCGAATCATGTCCGCGCAAGACGGAGGGAAAGCGCGAAACCGGTCTGTGGATAAATTAAGTAATTTTAACTCGACCGTCCCTGTGGTCCTGTCTAGCTTCTGGCGGCGTGTTCAGGGGACGAAGGGCGGGTCGTCGGTGATCGAGTCGAGGATGAATTGGCGATCGACGCGATCGGTCGAGAGCGGCGTCAATGCGCTCTCCCCTCCGAAATGTCGAACGGCGCAGCGCCTGCGACGTCTCGCGGGCGCGGGCGCCGCCGGAGCGTTGATCGCCTCGCTCGCGGGATGCATGGCGGGGCCGGATTATGCGCCGCCGACGGACGTCGCTCCCGTCAAATTCAAAGAGAGCGATCGAAAGAGCACGGCCGCCGGCGCGCGTGAGCGCTGGAAGCCGATCTCGCCGCTCGACATCGCCGATCGCGGCGACTGGTGGCTCGTCTTCCAGGACGAGGATCTCACCAAGCTCGTCGCGCAGGTCGAAATCTCCAATCAGACGGTGGCGGCCGCCGCCGCGGCTTACGATCAGTCGCGTCAGCTCGTGCGGGAAGGCCAGGCCGGCCTCTTTCCGACGGTGACGACCGGCTACACGCCATCGAGAAGCCGCTCCGTCTCGAGCGGCTCGGTCGTCTATTCGAGCAATGTGTCGGTCGCGACCAATCTCGATTGGGAGATCGACGTCTGGGGCCGCATTCGCCGCACTGTGGAGGCCGACGCCGCCGCGGCGCAGGTCAGCGCCGCCGATCTCGCCAATGCGAAGCTTTCTGCGCAAATCCAGCTCGCCGTCGCCTATTTCAGCCTTCGCACTTCCGACGAGCTGCTGGCCTCGATCGAGAGCACGCTCGTGCTGTTTCGGCGCACGCGCGACATTCTGAAGAACCAATATACGATCGGCACCACCTCGCGCGCGGATTTCGTCACCGCCGACAATCAGGTGCTGTCGACCGAGGCGACCGCGATCAATGTCGGATTGCAGCGCGCGCAATATGAGCATGCGATCGCGGTTCTGATCGGGCGTAGCCCGTCGGAGCTTTCGATTCGCAAGCGCCGCTGGTCGGGCAAGACGCCGCCCGTCGCGCCCGCGGGCCTGCCCTCGGAGCTGCTGGAGCGCCGACCCGACATCGCTGCGGCGGAGCGGCGGCTGCAGCAGCAAAATGCGCTGATCGGCGTCGCGATCGCCAATTTCTATCCGCGCGTGAGCCTGTCTCCGGCGCTCGATTTCGCGGCCGCCAAGCCCTGGCCGGTGACGGCCGCGCATGAGGCCTGGTCGCTGGCCGGAAGCGCCACGCAGACTTTGTTCGACGGCGGCCTGCTCGACGCGCAGCGCAAGGCGGCCGAAGCGTCCTATCGTCAGGCGGTCGCGACCTATCGTCAGACCGTGCTCACCGCCTTTCAGCAGGTCGAGGACGATCTCGCGTCGATCCGCGCGCTCTCCGCGCAAGTCAAGCGACTGGATAAGGCGGTCGCCGAGGCGCGCGAGGCGGTCGACGTCTATTTCAACCAATATCGGGTCGGCACGGTCGCCTTCACATCGGTCGTCACCGCGCAGGCGACGCTGCTCTCCGGCATCGAATCGGCGTTGACGGCGCGGCAGAATCTGTTCGTCGCGACCGTCAATCTGATCGGGGCGCTCGGCGGCGGATGGGACGCCTCGCGTCTGCCCGCCATCGACGCGCTCTCCGCGATCGAGCCGCCGCTCCCGGTTCCCGCGAGCGCGCTTCCGGCCGCATTCGAGACCGCGCAGTCAGCGAGATGAAAATGGACGAGAAAGCTCTTCCCCTCGAGTCCGACGCGGCGCCGTCCGGCAGACGCAAGACCGCGAGTCTCGCCGGGCTCGCCGCCTTGCGTCGTTCGCGGATCTTTTATGGCGTAGCGGCATTGCTCGTCGTCGCGGCGTGCTACGCCGCCTATCGTGTAATCGGGACGAAGGAGTCGCCGCCGCCGCGGGCCGCGCGGCGCGCCCTCGGCGGACCGCAGCCGGTCGCCGTGGCCGATGCGGCGCGTCTCGATGTGAAGATCGTTCGCCATGGCCTCCTCGGAACTGTGACGCCGATCGCCAATGTCTCCGTCAAGACGCAGCTCAGCGGCTATCTGACCGACATAGGCTTCAAGGAAGGCCAGCTCGTTCAAAAAGGCGATTTTCTCGCGCAGATCGATCCGCGGCCCTATGAGGCGTCGAAGGCGCAATATGAGGGGCAGCTGCTCCGCGATCAGGGCCTCCTCGATCAGGCGCGCGACGATCTGCGCCGCTATCAATCGCTGAAGAAGCTCGATTCGATCGCGCGCCAGCAGGCCGACAATCAGAACTGGATCGTCAAGCAATATGAAGGCAGCGTCAAGGCAGATCAGGCTCTGGTCGATAATCAGAGCTTGAATTTGACCTATGCGCGCATCGTCTCGCCGATCCGCGGCCGCGTCGGCTTGAGGAAGATCGACGCGGGCAGCTATGTGTCGACGGGCGACGCCATCGCCCTCGTCGCGCAGATCGATCCGATCTCGGTGATCTTCGGCGTTCCCGAAGATTATATTCCGGAGATCGCGAGCGCGCAGAAGAAGCGCGGCGCGCTCGAGGTGACAGTCTTCGACCGCTCCGACACCAAGCAGATCGCGGTGGGGCGGCTGCAAACGCTCGACAATTCGATCGATACGACGACCGGAATGGTCAGCGGCCGCGCCGAGCTCGAGAACGCCGATGAAAAGCTCTATCCCAATCAATTCGTCAATGTTCACTTGCTGGTCGATATTCACGAGAAGGCGCTGGTCGTTCCGAAGACGGCGATCCGATCGGGCGCCTCCGGCCTCTTCGTCTATAAGGTAACGGATCAAAATCGCGTCGTGATGCAGCAGATCACGCCGTCCGCCGGCGAGCATTACGACGATTTCGCCGGATACAACAACGGCATGGTCGAGATCGCGCAAGGGCTGACCGAGGGCGAGCGCGTCGTCACCGACGGAGCCGATCGTCTGCGTGACGGCGCGGAGGTCAGGATCGTCGCCGGCGGCGACGGCGGGGCCGCGCCACCGCCAGAGAAGCGCCGTTCCGACCCAGAACGCGCGCGCGAGCGCCGCCCGCCGCGGCCGCCGTCGGAGACGCAGTGAGCGCGCTTCGACGCGCATCCTTTCGGCGAAGCCGGGGCTGAGACATGAATCCCTCGAAGATTTTCATCCTGCGTCCGGTCGCCACGACCCTGCTGATGGCGGCCATCCTGCTCGCGGGATTGTTCGCCTATCGGCAATTGCCGCTTTCCGCTCTGCCGGCCGTCGATTATCCGACGATCCAGGTGCAGACCTTCTATCCGGGCGCGAGTCCGGAGGTGATGACGTCCGCCGTGACCGCGCCGCTCGAGCGGCAGTTCGGCCAGATGCCCGGGCTGAAGCAGATGACCTCGGCGAGCTCCGCCGGCGCCTCGATGATCACATTGCAATTCGATCTCGCCTTGAGCCTCGACGTGGCCGAGCAGCAGGTGCAGGCGGCGATCAACGCCGGCGGCAATCTTCTGCCGCAAGATCTGCCGACGCCGCCGGTCTACGCCAAGATCAATCCGGCCGACGCGCCGATCATGACGCTCGCCGTCACATCGAAGTCGCTGCCGCTGATCGAGGTGGAGGACCTCATCGAGACGAGGCTCGCGCAAAAGCTCTCGCAGCTGCCGGGCGTGGGGCTCGTGGCGATGGGTCATGGCCAGCGTCGCGCGATCCGCGTCAGCTTCAATCCGACTGCGCTCGCCAAATATGGGCTGAACATCGACGATCTGCGCACCGTCATCGCCAACACCAACACCAATGCGCCAAAGGGCGGCTTCGACGGGCCGAAGCAATCCTCGACGATCAACGCCAATGATCAGATCGACGATCCGAAGCAATTCGGCAAGACCGTCATCGCCTTTCGCAACGGCAATCCGGTTCGCCTCTCCGATGTGGCGGAGGTGCGCAATGGTCCAGAGAATGACCGCATCGCGTCCTGGGCCAATTCCACTCCGGCGATCATCCTGGACATCCGCCGCCAGCCGGGCGCCAATGTCATCGAGGTCGTCGAGAACGTCAAAGCCATGCTGCCGCAGCTGCGGGCCTCGCTTCCCGCGGCGATCGACATATCGGTGCTGAGCGACCGCACGACCACGATCCGCGCTTCTGTCGAGGATGTCGAGTTCGAGCTCGTTCTCGCCGTTGCGCTCGTCGTCCTGGTGATCTTCGCCTTTCTGCGCAATCTGCCGGCGACGCTCATTCCGAGCCTGTCGGTCCCCTTGTCGCTCGTCGGCGCCTTCGTCGCCATGTATTTCTTCGGCTTCAGCCTCGACAATCTTTCGCTCATGGCGCTCACCATCTCGACCGGCTTCGTCGTGGACGACGCGATCGTCGTGATCGAGAACATTGCGCGGCACATGGAGGCGGGCGCCACGCCGCTGCAGGCGGCGCTGCGCGGCTCGGCGCAGATCGCCTTCACCATCGTCTCGCTCACTGTCTCGCTCGTCGCTGTGCTGGTCCCTCTGCTGTTCATGGGCGATATCGTCGGGCGGCTCTTTCACGAATTCGCCGTCACGCTGGCCGTGACCATCGTCATCTCCGCCTTCGTCGCTCTCTCGCTCGCGCCGATGCTCTGCGCCAAGCTGCTGCGTCACCGGCCCGACGCGCAACGCAGCCGCTTCGATCGCGCGGCGGAGCGCGCGATCGACGCAATGATCCGCGTCTATGGACGGGGGCTCGACATCGTGCTCGAGCATCAGCCGACGATGCTCGCCGTGACGGTGGGGACGTTGGCGCTCACCTGCCTGCTCTATGTCGTCATACCGAAGGGATTTTTTCCGCCGCAGGACACTGGCGCCATCCAGGCGATTTCCGAAGCCGCGCAGGACATTTCCTTCGCCGGCATGGTCGAGAAGCAACGGGCGCTCGGCGACGTGATCCTCCGCGATCCGGATGTGGAGACCGTCAGCTCCTCGGTCGGCGTCGATGGCGCGAACACGACGCTGAACGCCGGACGCTTCTCTATCTCGCTGAAGCCTCAGCCGCAGCGCAGGGCGAGCGTGACCGAGGTGATCGCGCGGCTCCAGGATGCGGCGTCCCAAATTCCCGGCGTGCAGCTCTATATGCAGCCGGTGCAGGATTTGACGATCGATTCGACGGCCAGCAAGGCCGCCTATCATTTCGTGCTCGAGAACGTCGATCTCGCTTCGTTGCGCGAGTGGACGCCCAAGCTCGTCGAGCGGCTGCGCGAGGCGCCCGAGCTCGCCAATGTCGCGAGCGATCTTCAGAGCCGCGGCAAGGCGCTCGACATTCTGATCGACCGCGCCACCGCGGCGCGATTCGGCGTCACCATGGCGGCGGTCGACAATATGCTCTACGACGCCTTCGGCCAGCGCATCGTCTCGACGATCTACATGCAATCGAACCAATATCGCGTCATTCTCGAGCTCGACCCGAAGTTTCATGCGTCGGACGCCGCGCTCGCCGGCCTCTATCTGCCGTCTTCCTCCTCCTCATCGAGCGGTCAGGTGCCACTCACCGCGATCATGCGCCTGCAAGAGCGCGACGGACCGCTCCAGATCACTCATCTCGGGCAATTTCCGGCGACGACGATTTCTTTCGATCTCGCGCCGGGCGTCTCGCTCGGCGCCGCGGTGCGGGCGATCGAGGCGGCGCAGGCGGAGATCGAGCTGCCGGAGAGCTTCACGCTCGCGATGCAGGGCGCCGCAGCGGCTTTCACGGCCTCGTCCACCAATGAGCTGCTGCTGATCCTGGCCGCGATCGTGACCATGTATATCGTTCTCGGCGTTCTCTACGAGAGCTTCGTACATCCGATCACCATTTTGTCGACGCTTCCGTCCGCCAGCGTCGGGGCGCTGCTCGCCTTGATGATCGCTGGCTATGATCTCGACGTCATGGGCGTCATCGGCATTATTCTGCTCATCGGCATCGTGAAGAAGAACGCCATCATGATGATCGACTTCGCGCTCGACGCGCAGCGCGTCGACGGGCTGGCTCCGCGAGAGGCGATCTATCGGGCGTGCCTGCTCCGCTTCCGTCCGATCCTGATGACGACGCTGGCCGCCATGCTCGGCGCCATCCCGCTCATGCTCGGCTCCGGCGTCGGCTCCGAGCTGCGTCAGCCACTCGGCGTCTCCATCGTCGGCGGCCTGCTCGTGAGCCAGATGCTCACTCTGTTCTCTACGCCGGTCGTCTATCTCTATTTCGATCGGCTGGCGTCTCGTTTCGCGCGGCTCGGCGGCGGAGACGAAGAGCGCGCGCAGGCGGAGGCGACCGAATGAATATTTCGGCGCCTTTCATCGAGCGGCCGATCGCGACCATATTGCTGACGATCGGCTTGACGCTCGCCGGCGCGCTCGCTTTCGTGCGCTTGCCGGTGGCGCCGCTGCCGCAGGTGGACATGCCGACGCTCTCGGTCTCCGCCTCGCTGCCGGGCGCCTCTCCGCAAACGGTCGCGACGAGTCTCGCCGGTCCTTTGGAGCGAAGGCTGGGCGCGATCGCCGATGTGTCCGAGATGACCTCGACGAGCAAGACTGGCCAGACCAGCATCGTGCTGCAATTCGGGCTCGACCGCGACATCAACGGCGCCGCCCGCGACGTTCAGGCGGCGATCAACGCCGCGGCGGCGGATCTTCCCACCGGGATCTCCTCGAACCCCACCTATCGCAAGTTCAACCCCGCCGATGCGCCGATCCTGATTCTCGCCCTTACGTCGAAATCGCTCTCCCGCGCGCAGCTCTATGACGCAGCGAGCAATGTGCTTCAGCAGCGGCTGTCGCAATTTCCCGGCGTCGGACAAGTCGCGATCAACGGCGGCGCTTCGCCGGCCGTGCGTGTCGAGCTCAATCCATCGGCGCTGTTCAAATATGGCGTCGGACTCGAGGATGTGCGAGCGGCTCTCGCTTCCGCCAACGCCAATAGTCCCAAGGGCGATATTATTCGCGGCGGCGCGCGACGGCAGGTCTACACGAATGATCAGGCGACGCGCGCGGATGACTATCTGCCGCTGATCGTCGCCTATCGCAACGGCAATCCCGTGCGCCTCGCCGATCTCGCGGAGGTGACGGATTCGGTCGCCGATGTGCGCAACGCGGCGATCGTGCTGGGCAAGCCTGCGATCGTATTGAGCATTTTCCGCCAGCCGGGGGCGAATATCCTCGAGACGGTCGATCAGATCAAGGCCCAGCTTCCCAAGCTCGCGGCGGCGATGCCGAGCGATGTCGAGATTATTCCGACCTCTGATCGCAGCACGACGATCCGCGCCTCTCTGCGAGACACCGAGCTCACGCTTTTCATCGCCGTCGCGCTCGTCATTGTCGTCGTGTTTCTGTTCATCGGCGAATGGCGCGCCGCGCTGGTGCCGGCCGTCGCCGTGCCAGTGTCGATCGCCGGCGCATTCGGGGCCATGTATCTTCTCGGCTACAGTCTCGACATTCTGTCGCTGATGGCTTTGACGATCGCGACGGGCTTCGTTGTCGACGACGCAATCGTCGTGCTCGAGAATATCGAGCGTCATCTCGAGGCGGGCTTGTCGCGGCGCGAGGCCGCGCTGCGCGGCGCGCGCGAGGTCGGCTTCACCGTCCTCTCGATCAGCCTGTCGCTGATCGCGGTCTTTCTGCCCTTGCTGATGATGGGCGGACTGCTCGGACGACTGTTTCGAGAATTTTCGGTCACGCTGTCGATCACGATTCTGGTCTCGCTCGTCGTCTCGTTGACAACGACTCCAATGCTCTGCTCCGTGATATTGCGCGCCGGACCGCGGCGCGACCGCCGTCCGAGCCGACCCTTCGCTCTGATCGCGCGCGGCTATGAGAGAAGCCTTGCCGCGGCTCTGCGTCATCGCGGCCCCGTCATGCTCTCGCTCGTCGCCGCGATCGCGATGACGGTCACTCTATTCGTCATCATTCCGAAAGGCTTTTTTCCGGAGCAGGACACGGGCCGCCTGCAAGGATCGATTCAGGCGGATCAGAGCGCGTCGTTTCAATCCATGAAGGAGAAGCTGGAAGAATTCATCGCAATTATCCAAAATGATCCGGCGGTGGAGGTGGTGGCGGGCAACACGGGGGCGGGCAGCGGAGGCGGGCCGCCCGGCTCCGTGAGCAGCGGTTCGGTCTTCGTCACGCTGAAGAAGCTCGCCGAACGCGACGTGACCTCCGCGCAGGTCATCGAGCGGCTGCGGCCCAAGCTGGGCCAAGTCGCGGGCGCGCGGCTCTTTCTCCAGCCGGTGCAGGATCTGCGCGCCGGCGGGCGGCCCGGCGGCGCGCTTTATCAATATACGCTTTTGGCCGACAGCTCGGCCGAGCTCTCCGAATGGGCGCCGAAGCTGATGCGCGCGCTGCAAGGCAGCAGCGTCGTCGTGGATGTGAATACGGATCAGCAGGAAAACGGCGTCGAGACTTATATCGACATCGACCGGGACACCATGTCTCGTCTCGGCCTCACGCCGGCGCAGATCGACAATACGCTCAATGACGCGTTCGGGCAGCGGCAAGTGTCGACGATCTACAGCGAGATCAACCAATATCGTGTCGTGATGGAGGTCGCGCCGCGCTATTGGCAGGACCCGCAGATTCTGCGCGAGATCTATGTGAGCACGGCGGCCAAGCCGGCGAGCGGCACGGCCTCCTCCGTGCTGCCGGCCGGCTCCGTCACCTCGGCGACGTCATTGGCGACCGCCAATCTTTCGCTCGACTCGGCCCGCAACGCCTCGACCAACGCCATCGCCAATTCCGGCCGCAGCGGCGCCTCGAGCGGCTCGGCGGTGAGCACCGCGGTCGAGACAATGACGCCGCTCGTCGCTTTCACGCGCATGAAGCGAGGCGCGACGCCGCTCGCGATCAATCATCAAGGACCTTTCGTCGCGGCGACGATCTCCTTCAATCTCGCGATCGGCGCGTCGCTCAGCGATGCTGTCGCCGAATTCGATCGGGTGAGCGCCGAGATCCGCATGCCTGCGAGCGTGCATCGTGGGATGGAAGGAATCGCTCGCGTTTTTCAATCGTCTCAGAGTGACATGCCTTTACTGATCGTGATGGCGCTGGCGGCGGTCTATATCGTGCTGGGCATGCTCTATGAGAGCTATCTGCATCCGATCACGATCCTTTCGACTCTGCCATCCGCCGGGGTCGGCGCGCTTCTCGCGCTGTTCGCCTTCGGCTCGGAGCTCGATGTCATCGCGCTGATCGGCCTGTTTCTGCTCATCGGCATCGTGAAGAAGAACGCGATCATGATGATCGACTTCGCGCTCGACGCCAAGCGTCAGAGAGGGTGGAGCGATCATGATGCGATCGTCGAGGCCTGCCGTCTGCGGTTCCGTCCGATCATGATGACGACGGCGGCGGCGCTGTTCGGCGCCATTCCGCTGGTGGCGAGCTTCGGCGATGGAGCGGAAATTCGCCGTCCGCTCGGCATCACGATCGTCGGCGGCCTCCTGCTCAGCCAATTGCTGACGCTGTACACGACGCCGGTGCTTTTTCTGACGTTCGCCGATCTGCGTGACCGGATCGCCCGTTTGCTGTCGGCGCGCGGAAGGCGAGCTTGAAAATGGCGGCTCGTCCGCCGCTTTCGTCGGGCGTCGCCGGCGGTCGGCTCTTGCCGTAGGGCAGTCTCACTGCGCCTTGGGGAAAAGCAGGCGGAAGGTCGCGCCGCCGTCCGGCGTGTCCTCCACCCAAATGCGGCCGCGCAGCTTTTCCATCAGCTCGCGCGCGATGGCGAGGCCGAGGCCGGAGCCGGGCGTCGTCTCGCTCTTACGCCAAAACGGCTCGAAAATCGCCTCGCGATCTTCGTGCGGCACGCCTTCCCCGTGATCGATCACGCTGACGACCGCGTCGGCGCCGACAATTCTGAGCACATGGGGCGCCGTCGCGACGGCGCCTGAAACTAGCTGCGCCTTTGGCGATTGCGTCGCGGTTGCGTCACAGAGGGAGTCGGGTCGCCCGATGACCCCTGGCGTCATCCGCAAAAGCCGCTCATCCGAGATCTGGCGTGGTTTCATTCGAATTCATCACGCTTTCGCCGATAATGCATTTAGCTCGAGCGTCGCCGATTGTTGTTTCGGCAAAGCGCCGCATTACGGAGCGAAGCGCCTCAAACAGCGGCAAGCTGTTGCAAATAAATCACAATTTTGGAAAAAATGTCCGCCGTCGTGGACGCCGTCGTCATTTTGGATATATAGAATAAATACATAGGTAGTGCGGGCTGAGGCGAAGGCTGGGGATATGATAATGAATCGAGGAATGCTGGCGCGTCCGCTGACGCCATCGTGGTTATATGGCGTTTCGCTGTTGGCGCTCGCCGCTTCCGCCGTCCCGGCGAAGAGCGAAGAAGCCCTGCCGCCTATCGAGATCGGGGCCGACGCCGCGCCGCGGAGCGACCGGGCCAAGGCCGCGGACGCTCCATTTCGCGCCGCCCGTCCCGGCGATGCGCTGAGCGGTCCAGCCGCCGACAATGCGCCGACGCCGAAGAGCTCGGTGACGATGGAGGGAATCAAGATACTCGGCGGTCCAGCGCAAGCGAGCTCCTATAAAGTGCTCGACATGATGCCGAGCGTGATCGAGGATTCGGCGGATCCCTATGGCCTCTCCTTCAATCGCAGCATCACCGTGCGCGGCGTTTCGGACTTCTTCCTCGCGCGCACCATCAATGGTCTGCCGATCCAGGGCATTGTCGGCGGCGCCGATCTGTTCGATCTCGACGATATCGGCCGCGTCGATCTCTATCGCGGGAGCATTCCCGCCAATCAGGGCTTCGGCTTCTCCAACGCCGCCGGCGTGCTCGATCTCAATTTGCTGCCGCCCAAGGAGAAGCTGAGCGGAACCATCTCGCAGGGCGCGGGCTCGAATGGTTTCCACCGCACCTTCGCGCGCATCGACTCCGGCCGGCTGCCGACGGGAACCTCCTTCTTCGTCTCGGGCTCCATTACCGACGCCGAGAAATGGAAGGGCGACGGCGACGCGCGGCGCAAGAACGTCGCCTTCGGTCTCACGCAACCGCTGGGCGACCAGCTCGAGGTCTCCGTCTATGGCGTGCATAATGATCAGAAGGCGAACGCCTATCTGCCGCTGACCTTTGTCCAGACGCAGAATCTCGCAGCGACCGCCTTCTTCGACTATAATACGGCCTTCACCGGAAAGTCGGGAATCGACGCGAGCTATTATGCTTTCAATCGCACGCGTTACGTCACCAATGCGATATTCGCGGAGATCGCCTATCGCATCGACCCGACGCAATCGATCGTTCTCAAGCCCTATTATTGGCGCAACACAGGATATCAGGAGACGACATCGGGAGCGAGCGTGCGCCTGTGGCCGATTAGCAATTATAATTTGGGCGGCACGATCGAATATAAGAAGCATCTGCCCTGGGACGCGGATTTCGCGCTCGGCTTTTGGAGCCAGTCGGCGGAGCCGGAGCCGCCGCCATTGCATCAGAAGCTCTATACAGTGACCCCGATCGGATCCCTGAATTTCTCGAGCTGGTCGTCGCTCGCGACGAGCGGCACGCATCAATTCTTCAGCCCCTACACGCAATATACGCAGACCTTCGACGCGACGACTGTTTCCGGCGGCGTGCGCCTGCACATAGAAAGCACGCCGCATCTGCAATATTTCAACGCCAAGGGCCTGCCGGACGTCACCTATTCGGACGTTTGGAGCTATCTTCCGACGCCCGACACGAATGGCGTTGCGCCTGCCGTCACCTATTCCGAATGGCTGCCCAATCTCGGCGTGCGGCATCGCCTCTCGGAGGAGTGGAGCGCCAATGCGAGCTATTCGCGCAAGGTCGCCCGCCCGGATTGGGGGCCGCAGGCGAGCTCCTTCCTCGGCGCCGAAGCCGCCTATCTCGCCAAGGGAATCACGCTTGCCTCGCTCATGGGCCGCATTCGGCCGGCGACCGTCGATGCAGTGGACGTCGGCCTGCGCTACGAGACCGGCGATTTGACGATCGCGCCGACCTTCTTCGGCTTCTGGACGCATAAGAAGGAAGTGCTCGTCTATGATCCCGCCGTCGGGCAGAACTATTATCAGAGCAACGCCGCGACGGTCGGCCGCGGCTTCGAGCTCGAGACGAGCTGGAAGGCGACCGACTGGCTGACGCTCACCGGCAGCGCCACAATCGCCTCAGAGACTTATGTGGTGAATATTCAGGCCGGCTCCTCATCCGTGATGCAGATCGGCGGCAAGCAGACGCCCTACACGCCGCGCTATCAGGCCAAGCTCGCGGCGACCTATCATCGCGACGGCTTCGAGATCACGCCTGTCGTTCGGTTCAACAGCACGCGCTATGGTCTCGCGGATAATTCGCAAGCTGTGAGCCCTTACGCCATCGTCGATGTCAACGCCTCCTATGAGTTCGGCACGAAGCTCGGCCTCACGCCGATGACCGTCTCGGCCGGCGTCACCAATCTCTTCGATCATCGCTACATCAGCGCGATCTCGGTGAATGAGACCAATCTGAGCAGCACTTCCTATTATGTCGGCGCGCCGCGGACGATCTTCGCCGGCGTCACGGCGTCTTTCTGAAAGCAATAGCGGAGGCGCGCCCATGTCGTCGCAGCTGGCTCGCATCCTCTGCATCGCTCTGGCGCTTTTGGCGTCGGTCGCGGCTGGCGAATGTCGAACGATCGTCGACATGGATGGGCGAAGCGTGACTCTGCCGGAGAAAGTCGCCCGCATCGTCACGGTGGGTCCCGTGCCGGTTCTGAACGGCTTTCTCTTCGCTTTCGGCCGGCAGCAGTCGATCGTGAATGGCCTGCCCCGCGAGCTGGCGCGGAAATATCAATTCATCTTCGCGCCGGACCTCGCAAAAAAGCCGATCCTGCAGAGCTCCTCGAGCGGTCTCGCGGTCGAGGACATCGTCGGGCTGCGGCCCGATCTCGTCCTGACGATGGATCGCAGCGCGACGGATAGGCTCTCGGCGCTCGGACTGCCGGCGGTCTTGCTGAATTGGCGCGAGCCGGAGGACATCAAGGCGCTGATGACGCTGCTGGGGGCTATTCTCGACGAGAAAAAAGCCGCTGAAGACTATGTTCGCTATTTCGACGAGGCGCTGGCGCGGATCCGAACGACGCTCGGCTCCGTCGACGAGACGAGGCGGCCTCGCGTGCTCTATGTGAACTACCGGCGTCTCACGCAGCCGCATCGAATCGCCGAATGGTGGATTCCGCACGCGGGGGGCCGCAGCGTCACCTCCGATGGACGTTCGGAGGAGAGCGTCACCTTCTCGCTCGAGCAATTGATCGCATGGAATCCGGAAGTGCTGATCGTCGCCGATCGCGGCGAGGCCGAGCTCGTCGCGGCCGAGCCGCGTCTGCGCGACGTTTCGGCCGTGCGAAGCGGCCGCGTGCATGTCGCGCCGGCGGGCGCGCACCTCTGGGCGAATCGAACGATCGAGCAGCCGCTCACCGTTCTCTGGGCTGCCTCGATCATTCATCCCGAGAAATTTTCGCGGACCATGCTCGAGAGTGAAATGTCTGCGTTCTACGAGCGATTTTTTCATGTCTCTCTCTCGAAAGAGCAGATCGATGAGATTTTGGCGGGCTCCGCCGGCCGCTGACGGCGAGGGGCGCGGGCTGCTGCTCGTCTCGGCGCTCGCGCTCGGCGCGCTGATCCTCGCTTCGCTCGCGCTCGGCCGCTATCCTCTGTCGCTCGGCGCCGTCGTGGAGACGCTCATCGGACGTGGCAATGGCTCGGAGAGCGGCGCGACGGCGGAGACCATTATTTTCATGGTGCGCCTTCCGCGCATCGCGACCGCGGTCATGGTCGGCGCCGGTCTCTCGATCGCCGGCGCGGCCTATCAGACCGTCTTCCGCAATCCCATGGCCTCGCCTTCGCTGCTGGGCGTCTCGGCCGGCGCCGGCTTCGGCGCCTCGCTCGCGCTGCTGCTTCATCTCCCGACGATCGCCGTGGAGGCGGCGGCTTTCGTCGGCGGCCTCGCCGCGGTCGGCGCGTCCTATCTCGCGGCGAGCCGAGTCAAAAGCCAGTCGCTCATCACGCTGGTCCTATGCGGCATGGTCATGTCGGCTCTGTTTCAGGCGCTGATCTCGCTGGTGAAATATGTCGCCGATCCGGTCGACACGCTCGCCACCATCACCTTCTGGCTGATGGGGAGCCTCGCCAAGGCCAATGGCGCGGATGCGGCGACGGCGGCCGCGCCGGTTGTGCTCGGCGGCGCCGTCCTGTTCGCATTGCGCTGGCGCATCAGCCTTCTCGCGCTCGGCGACCATGAGGCTGCGGCGCTCGGCGCCGATGTGGCGCGGCTACGCATCATTGTGATTCTCTGCGCGACGGCGATGACCGCGGCGACGGTCTGCGTCGCCGGCATCGTCGGATGGGTCGGCCTGCTCGTGCCGCATATCGCGCGCATGCTGTTCGGCATGGAGCCCGGCCGCGTCATGGTCGCGACGGCGACATTGGGCGCGCTCTTCGTGCTCGGCGTCGACGATGTCGCGCGCTCCGCCTCAATTATCGAGATTCCGCTCGGCGTCATGACCGCGGTGATCGGCGCGCCCTTCTTTCTTTTTCTCGTCATTCGCGCCCGCAGCGAGCAATGGTCGTGACGCCCGCGATCGCGATCGACAGTCTTTCGTTCCGTCGCGCGGAGCGGCTCGTGCTCGACGCGATCTCTTTCGCGCTCGGGGCCGGCGAGATGCTCGTGCTGCTCGGCCCCAACGGCGCCGGCAAGAGCACGCTCGTTCATTGCCTGCTCGGCCTCGCGGCTCCGCACGCCGGAAGCGTCCGCGTGCTGGGCGACGATCTCGGCCGCCTGGCGAGACGCGAGATCGCCAAGCGCATCGCCTATGTGCCGCAGGCCGGCCACAGCGCCTTCGCCTTCACAGTGGAGCAGATGGTTCTGATGGGCCGCTCCGCGCATATAGAGGGCGCTGGATCGCCCTCGCGCCGCGACCGCGAGGTCGTGCGGCGCGCGCTAGCCGACACGGGCGTCGAGCATTTGGCGAGCAAGCCCTTCACGCAGATTTCCGGCGGCGAGCGGCAGCTCGCGCTGATCGCGCGCGCCCTCGCGCAGGACACGCCGATCATCGTCATGGACGAGCCGACCTCGAGCCTCGATCTCGGAAATCAAGGCCGCGTGCTCGATCTGATGCGTAAGCTCGCAGCCGAAGGCAAGTGCGTCGTCATGACCACGCATCTGCCCGACCAAGCCTTCAATCTGAAGGCGCGCGTCGCGCTCTTGCGCGATGGCCGCTTGATCGCCGAAGGGCGCGCCGAGGCGGTCTGCGATCTCGGCTCGATGAGCCGGCTCTATGGCGCGCCGCTGCTGAGGCTCTCCGACACAGTGGACAGAGGCGTCGTCGGCTACGTGCCGGACCTCTCCTGAAGCGCCGCCTCGACCAGAGGCCGCGCTTCGCGTGCCAGCAGAGCGAGCGATTTCTCGAGCAGAGGCAGAGGCAGAAAGCCGAAGAAGGCGCTCAGCGCATTCACATAGGTGACGCCGAGCTCGTCGTGCAGCGCGAGAAAGGCCCGTGCGCAAGTCTGCGGCGAGCCGGCGATGACCATGTCGCGATAGAAATTCTCGGGCTCGAGATCCGCCTCGGTGACGACGCCTTTGCGATTGAAGAGGCCGAAGCCGCGCAGCCGCGTCGTCAGCCTCTCGATCGTCGGCCACAGCTCTTCCCGCGCGCTTTCGTCGGACTCGCTCACATAGACGAAACGTCCGAAAGGCGCGCGCGTGGGATCGCCGCCGGCTTCGACATAGGCCTTCAGCAGACGACGCTGATTGGCCATGCTGGTGATGCCGTGCAGAATGAGCGAATGTCCTTCGCGCGCCGCCCAGGCCGCGGTCTCATCCGTATATGTGCCCATATAGATCGGCGGATGCGGATGTTGCACGGGCTTGGGCTCGATGGAGAGCGCGCTTTCGCCGATCGTGATCTTCTCCTCGGTCCAGGCGCGTCGAATGAGCGCGAGATTGTCACGAAACAGCGTGTTCACATTCTCCGCCGGCACGCCATAGGCGTCGAGATATCGGCCATTGCCGCCGCGCGAGACGCCGAAATCGACGCGGCCGTCCGATAGGACATCGAGCGTCGCAATCTCTTCGGCGAGGCGAATGGGATGGTGAAGCGCCAGCAGCAGCACTGAGAAGCCGACGCGCAGGCGCTTTGTGCGGGCGAGGATCGCGGCGGCGAGCGCGATGGGCGAGTGACAGCGCCGCCCCTCGACCTCGATGATGCTGCCTTGGAAATGCTCCTCATTGATCCAGATCGCATCGAAGCCGAGCGCATCGACATGTTCGGCGAGCGCGAGCAATTGCGATGTCGACACGGATTCGAGGCCGCCGCCACAGCCCGAAAGACCAATGCGAAAGCGCTTCGGCGCTCGAACTCTTTCCTCGTGGCTCAATGACGCACCCTCGCTATCGCTATGTCAGCTCGATATATATCGGTGGAGCGGACGCCACAACGGATTTTGCGGACGTTCTCATCCATGGGCGCGGATGTGCTTTTGTTCTTTGTTCGTTCTCGAATATGCGCTACGCTGAAACTCTGTTCGATTCGGCATTGGCGCATGGCGACACTGATCATCACGGAAAAGGCCAGTCAGGCGAAGGATCTTCGCGCGGCTCTCGGCGCGCGCTTCGGGCAGATTCTGCCGGCCGAGGGCCATTTGCTTCGCTTGGCCGAGCCCGAGGAGATCAACCCCGTCTGGAAGCGCTGGTCCTGCGTCGTCCTCAAGCCGGACGGGCTCTATCCGACTCGCGAAGCCTCGCAAGGCAATAAGTCCGCGAAGCTCCGGGCCATAGCGACGGCGCTCTCCGCCTGCGACGATGTGATACTCGCGACCGACTGCGACCGCGAAGGGCAGCTGATCGGCCAGGAAATCCTCGACCATCTCGGCTATCGCGGGCGTGTGCGGCGGGCTCTGTTCACCGCCCAGGACCCGAAGACGCTGCAGCAGGCTTTCGCCCGGCTGAAGCCCAACGCCGACATGCGCCCGCTCTATGAGGCGGCGGTGGCGCGCCAGCAGGCCGATCAGATCTTCAACCTGTCGCTGACGCGGACGGCGACGAAGACATTGCTCTCTCCCGGCGTTCGCGGCGTGATCGGAATCGGCAGGGTCAAGACGCCGACCTTGGCGATCGTCTGCCTTCGCGAATTGGAGATCCGCAATTTCCGGCCGGAGGATTATTTCGAGGTCGTCGCCACCGCGACCGTCGAAGGCGGCAGCTTTTTGATGCGCCATGCTCCGGCGGTCAAGGCGCGGATCAAGACGCGCGCCGAGGCCGAGACGATCGCCAGAGCCGCCAGCGGCCATCAGGGGCCTCTCGGCGTCGCCGTCGATGAAAAGCGGCAGGCGCCGCCGCGTCTCTTCGATCTCCCATCCTTGCAGAAGACCTGCGGCCAGCGCTGGGGATGGACCGCCGACAAGACGCTGTCCGTAGCGCAGGCGCTCTATGATGGCGACGGCAAGAAGCTCATCACCTATCCGCGGGCGGAAGCGCGCTATCTGAGCGAAAATCAGATCGGCGACGCGCCGGCGATCGTCGCCGCGCTGACGCGCCTGCGCGGCTTCGCGCGGCTCGAGATCGCCGCTCCCGTGATCCGGCGCGGCAAGTCAGGCCATTTCTGCGACAAGGCGCTGGAGGGCGTCTCGCATCATGCGGTCGTGCCCAACGTCAATGTTCTCGACGATCTCGAAGTCCGCTTGGCGCGTCTCGACGAGGATGAGAAGCGCCTGTTCGCGCTCATCTGCCGCTCCTATCTGGCCGCCGTCATGCCCGATTACGAATATCGGCAGACCATCGTTACAATGGCGGTTCCGATCGCGGGCCGAAGCGCGGCCGAATTTCGCGCCGTCGGGCGGATTCCGCTGCGGCTCGGCTGGAAGGCGGTCTATCAGGCGATCGAGCCGGACGCCGAGACCGAGACCGAGGCCGAGCAGACGCTGCCCGCGCTCCGCGACGGCGAGCGCGCGACCCTGTCCGAGCCGCGCGTCGAAGCGAAGAGAACGCAGCCGCCGCCTCGATACAATGAAGGCACGCTCGTCGATGCGATGCAGAATGCATGGCGCTTCGTCGATGATGTCGCGCTTCGCGACCGGCTGAAGGAAGCCAAGGGGATCGGCACGCCCGCGACGCGGGCAGAGATCATCAAGGGATTGAAGCGGCAGAATCTGTTTACAGCGGATGGCAAGCTGGTGCTGCCGACGCCCGCCGGGCTGCAATTGTTCGAGCTGCTGCGTGGCGCCGCGCCCGCGCTGGTCGATCCCGCGACGACGGCTCTGTGGGAGATGCGCCTCGATGAGATTCTCGTCGGCAAGGCGGATTATCACGCTGTCATCGATGGCGTCGCCACCGCCGCGCGGGAGCTGATCGACGCTCTGGTCGAAAAATCGAATGGGAAAGTCGAGCTGACGACCTCGGCGCCGGCGCGTCGATCGGGGCGCAGCCGTCGCAGCGGACCGGCCGACGCTCGCGCCGCGGCGCCAAAGAGCGCGAGCGCGAGTCCGCGGCGTCGTGCGTCGAAGGCGAAATCACCCGCATCGCAGGAGAGCGGCGGCGAAGAGCGCGCCGGTCGCGCCAAAGCGCCAACCGAGAAAATGGTCGCCTATGCGCAAAATCTCTCGCGGGCCAAGAAAGTGAAATTGCCCGAAGGCTATCGGCAGGACTTCGACGCCTGCCGCAAGTTTCTCGACGAGCATGCGAGATAGCGCCAGCTTCTTTCGCGTCACCTCGACAGCCGACCCTCGTCGTCGATCGGCGACAGATAGGACGGAGGGGCGTTTCCCCACGACCAGAGCACGAGGTTGAGATCGTCCTCGCTCGTTCCCGGGGCGAAGCTGCGAACCAGCAGCCCGCAATAGCCAGCGCCGATCAGCCGCCGGGCGAAGCTCTGTGTTCTCGCTTCGCCGCTCGCGCGCATCTCGTCGCGCCAGATCGAAGCCGCGAGCGCGGTCGCGTCCATGCCTTCGCTCGCGAGCGCCTTCGCATCCCGCGCATCGAAAATGCGCTCGAGATCGGCGTCGTAGGACACGAGCGTGGTGGGCTGCAGACTGCCGACCTGATTGGCCTCCCGAATGGCCGTCATGATGGAGAGGCAGCAATACAGCGCGGGAACGCCTTTGGGATTGAAGCGACCGCCATGCAGAGCGGCCCCGTAGCCCGAGAGCGGCTCGCGCGCATAGACGGGATTGAGCGCTCGATAGAGCTTGCCCCTATAGGTGATGGCCGCGCTCAGGCGTGGACGCCCGCATCGACGGCGTCGATATAATCGAGCACCTCGTCCGCCCGGCCGCTTTTGACGAGCTGCATGGCGGTGAAGCCGGAAAAGCCGGCGAGCGGTTCCGAGCGGTACCAGGCATAGGCCAGAAGCGCCGAGCCGAAGCGCGACTCGACCTTGTTGAGGACCTCGACCATCTCCCGCAGGCGACGCTGCGTCTTATCGGAGCGAAGCCGGCTGGCGCGCTGCACGGCGTCCTTGCCCAGGCCGGCGGTGCGGGCGATCTCCTCGCTCGAGGTGCGGAGCATGTCCGCGATCTTGCGGGGCGCGAAAATCCCATCATCCGCATATCGAGCCAGGCTCATGGTTCCGCCTCCGCTGGCCGCCGAATATTATGACGCAATATAGCGTCATAATGGGCGGCGTTCAATGGGCGTGCTTTCGCCCTTTCTAGAGGCTCGTCGCGTCCTCGTGGAGAATTTGCGGCGCGGCCTGCTCTCGCAGGCCGATATGCGCGAGAAATCCGTCGACCATATTCTCGGTCGAGAAGCGCGCGGCGACGCGGGGCGCATTGTCGGCGAGCTCGGCATGCAGGGCGTCGTCGGTCAGCAGGCGTTCGAGCTGGCGCGCGAGATCGCCGCTGTCCCAGCATCGAAAGATCAATCCGCCGGCGCGGCCGCCATCGGCCACCACCTCGGCGACGCCGCCATAATCCGGAACGACCGCCGGAGCGCCGAGGCTCATCGCCTCGGCGACGACCAGCCCGAAGGGCTCGCCATTGATGGAGGGGCACACGGCGCACCGACAATGCGCGAAAAGAGCGTCGCGCGTCGCTGTCGACACGGCGCCCGAATGGTGGAGATCAATGCCGAGATGCGTCACAATGTCGTGGATCGCGGTGCGATAGGCGAGGCCCTTCGCCGTTGCGCCGCAGATGACCAGCTGGAAGCGGAGACCGCGGGCGAGAAGGATCTTCGCCGCATAGAGAAGAAGGTCGATGCCCTTCTCGCTCTCTTGGCGGCCGACGAAGGCGAGGATCGGAAGATCGCGCCGCAGACGCGGAAAGCTTTCCGTCAGAACCGAGAAATCGGGAGCCGGCCCTTCCTTCGGCGGCTCGATCCCGCAATAGAGAATCTCGAGACGAGAGCCGTCGAGACGAAGATCGTCGACGAGGCGGGACGCATAATGCCGGCTGAGGACGATCGCCGGCCAGCGCGCGTTTCGCACCGCCTCGTCCGCGCGGCGCCGATAAATATCCATCACGCCGCAGGCCTCCGCGAGGCTCGCGAATTCCTCGTCGCCCTGGAACGTCACCAGATAGTCGAACGGCTTGCGCGTGTGCTTTTGCGCCTCTAGCGCCAGCGAGCCGATCGAGCCGAAGCCCATTTTGACATGGGTGACGCCGTCCTGCTCGATGAAGCGCGCGAGCCTCTTCGCCAGAGCGACATCGGTCTGCTCGTAGCAAAACAGCGAGCGGACCAGATTGCGCATGAGATTTTCGACGAAGCCCGGAACGCCCTGGGCGACGGCGCGCCGCAATTTCCGCGGCAGTCGAAAGGCGATGCGCCCGATGATGCGATCCATGAATTCCGAAGGGCGCGAGAATTGATAGCGCGTGCCGTGGCACAACATTCTCTGCTCGACTCCAGCGGCGAGAAGCTCGGGCGTCTCTTCGAGCATCCAATAGACGACGACCTCGTAACCGCGGCGGCGGAGCGCATTGGCGAGCGTGGCGTCATGGACCGTCGAGCCGAGATAGGAGCCGCTTCCTATGGTGACGATCGCGAATTTGGGACGTGACGTCACGGGGCCGACCTTTCCTCGATGAATTATTGAAATCGACCGGGGCGACGCTTCGCTGCGGCGCGCAAACAGGCGACGGACTCGTCGTCCGCTCCGCATCATCATCATTATCGGAAACCAAGATGTGCGCCAAGTCACAGCAGCTTCGTCCAAATATGCGCATGGTCCGGCTCGGCCCGTCGGCTTCGACGTCTCCAGCGGAAGGAATATCGATCTTCGGATCGGCTTCGGCGAGCGTTTTTGCCCTGTGCCGTAAAGGGATGGCGTAGAGCTTGCTTTTGGGGAGACATCGATGAGCGACTGTGCCGGCGACGAGAAACGAGCCGGCGCGATCTGCATCAGGGCGACGCAGATCGAATTGGATCGCAGATCATGAGGTCGGAGGGAGTTTTGCTCTCCGGCTTTTCGAAGCCGTATATTTAAGCATACTGCCCTGTTTCTGGGTGCGGCGCACAAATTTGGTGTTGCTTTCCAGGAAAGCGCAACTATCAGCTTCGATGTTTGAAGAAATAACGCCTTTGCAATGGTGCTTGTTGCGTCCGCGGGCGCGAATGGGTGGGGCTGAGACATGGAGCGAGTAGCGGCTGTTTCTCCCAGTCGATGCAGAAACGCCGAAATTATCGTCGCGGTCAGCAGGGCCGGCGGCTCCGGGCTTCTCGACATTGGAGCGGACGCCGATCACGACGAGCTCCGCGCGACGCTCACGCGCCTTCACGACAAGGCGGCTGCCGGACGATGGGGGCTGCGTTGGGACGCACAGTTCTCGAGCGTGGCGAGCGTCGCGGAGCTCGAGCGACTGGTGGACGGAAGCGTCGATGTTCTCGTCGTCGCCGGGGTCTCGCGTGACGAGGCCGCGGCGATCCGTGCGAGCGCGACGCGATTCGCCCGCTTCGTCGCTCTCGAGGCCTATGATCTCGAAAGCGCGCTGGCGGCGCAGGATGCGGGCTATGACGGCGTCGTCGTCAAGGGCGCGGAGGCCGGCGGCCGGATCGGCAAATCCTCGTCTTTCATACTGTTGCAGGAATTTTCCGGCGCGCTTCGCATCCCCTTCTGGGTCGAGGGCGGCATAGGGCCGCGCAGCGCCGCGGCGGCGGCGCTCGCCGGCGCGGCGGGCGTCGTGCTCTCCGAGCAGCTCTGGCTCACCGAGGAAGGGCCTTATGGGGCGCCGGCTCTCGCCGCTTCATGGAGCCGGCTGGACGGCGGTGAGACGGTCGTCATCGGCGACGGCTCCTCAATGGTGCGGCTTTCGAGCCGGCACGGAAGGGAGAAGCTGCGCGCGCTGGAGCGCGCTGTCGCGGAGGGCGAGGATTGGCGGGCGCTGCTGCGCCGGGCGTCGCAGGGCGAAGACCCTGTTCTGCCATTGGGTCAGGACATCGCCTTCGCGGGCGGATTCGCGCGCCGCTATGGCTCGACCGGGCGCGCCGTCGCCGCGATCGCCGAGACGCTGGCGACTGCCGCGCCGGGCGTCGACGGGCTTTTCGCCGAAGGCTCCGATCTCGCGACCATTCTCGGCGTGCGCTATCCCATCGCCCAGGGGCCGATGACGCGGGTGAGCGATGTCGCGCCTTTCGCGCGCGCCGTGGCGGATGGCGGCGGTCTGCCCTTTCTCGCTCTGTCGGTGCTGCGTGGGCCGCAGGCGCGCGCGCTGCTCACGCAGACGAAGGCGCTCATGGGCGAGACGCCCTGGGGCGTCGGCATGCTGGGCTTTACGCCGCTGGAGCTGCGCCAGGAGCAGATCGAAGCCATTTCCGAAACCAAGCCGCCTTTCGCGATCATCGCCGGCGGACGTCCGAGCCAGGCGCGCGATCTCGAGGCGCTGGGCGTCTCGACCTATCTGCATGTTCCCTCGCCCGGCCTGCTGCAGGGTTTCTTGAAGGAGGGCGCGCGAAAATTCATCTTCGAGGGCGGCGAATGCGGCGGCCATACCGGCCCGCGCACGAGCTTCGTCCTATGGGAATCCGTGATCGAGATTCTTGCCGACGCCAAGATCGACGATCCGCGCTCGGTGCAGATTCTCTTCGCCGGCGGCGTGCATGACGCCCTATCGGCGGCGATGGTCTCCTGCCTCGCTGCGCCGCTCGCGGCGCGCGGCATGAAGATCGGCGTGCTGATGGGCACGGCCTATCTCTTCACCCGCGAGGCGGTGAGCGCCGGCGCGATCCTCGAGGAGTTCCAGAATCGCGCGCTGCGCTGCGAGGAGACGGCGCTTCTGCAATCGGGCGTCGGCCTCTACACGCGCTGCGCCGCGACGCCCTTCTGCGACGAGTTCGACGCGACGCGCCGGCGCCTCATTCGCGAGGGGAAGTCGGACGAGGAGATATTGGTGGCGCTGGAGCTGCTCAATGTCGGCCGTCTGCGCATCGCATCCAAGGGCCTAGCGCATAAGGGCGAGCAGAAGGGTCTCGACGAGACCGGCGGCTATGTCGAGCTGGATGTCGAAGCGCAGCGGCGCGAAGGCCTCTATATGATGGGCGAGGTCGCGCGCCTGCGTCGCGACACGCTCTCGATCGCCGAGTTGCACGAAGAGGTTTCGCAAGGCTCCGCCGAGCTGCTCGCGAAGCGGCGCGCCATGGCCGAGGCGGCGAGCGCGCGCGCCACGAGAGAAAAGGGCGAGGACATCGCCATCGTCGGCATGGCCTGCGTCATGCCCGGCGCGAAGGATGCGCGCGCCTTCTGGCGCAATATCGTCCAATCCGTCTGCATGTTCCGCGAGGTCTCCGAGGATCGCTGGCGTCCGAGCGATTTCTTCGACACGGCCCGCGCGCCGGATCGCGTCTATTCGAAATGGGGCGCCTTCCTCGACGAGATCGCCTTCGATCCGACCGCCTATGGCATTCCACCGGCGAGCCTGCCGTCGATCGAGCCGGTGCAGCTGCTGGCGCTGCATGTCGCGACGCAAGCGCTGGCGGACGCGGGCTTCGATCGCCGGCCTTTCCCCAAGGACCGCACGGCGACGATCTTCGCCAGCGGCGCGATGAACGAGCTCGGAACGCTCTACGTCTTCCGCACGCTGCTCTCGCATTATCTGCCGAAGGTCGCCGGCCTCTCCGAGGAGACGCGCGCGCATATCGTCTCCTCTCTCCATGGAAAGGAGCTGCCGCAATGGACGCCGGACTCTTTCCCCGGCTTTCTGGCCAATGTGGCGGCGGGCCGCGTCTCCAATCGCCTCGATCTGCGCGGCGCCAATTTCACCGTCGATGCGGCCTGCTCCTCCTCGCTCGCCGCGCTCGACGCCGGCATTCGCGAGCTGCAGTCGCATGACGCCGACGTGGCCCTGGTCGGCGGCATAGACGGCGCCAATGGCTGCATGGCCTTCATGTCCTTCGCCCAGACTCATGCGCTGTCGCCGACCGGCGTCTGCCGCCCCTTCTCGGATGCGGCGGACGGCATTGTGCTCGGCGAAGGCGTCGCGGCGATCGTGCTGAAACGCCTCTGCGACGCGGAGCGGGACGGCGATCACATCTATGCGGTGGTCAAGGGCGTCGGCAGCTCGAGCGACGGCCGCAATCGCAGCCTGACCGCGCCGGACAATAGAGGCCAGGCGCTGGCGCTGCAGCGCGCCTATGAGAAAGCCGGCGTCAGTCCGGCGAGCGTCGCGCTCATCGAGGCGCATGGCACTGGCACGGCCGTCGGCGACAAATGCGAGATCAAGTCGATGACCCAGGTGTTCGGCGAGGATGGCGCGGCGCGTCAGTCCTGCGCGGTCGGCTCGGTCAAATCGATGATCGGCCATACCAAGGTGACGGCCGGCCTCGCGGCGATCATCAAAGCGTCCTTGGCGTTGAAACATCGCGTGCTGCCGCCGACGCTCGGCGTCGACAAGCCCAGCTCGCGCGTCGATTTCGCGCAGACGCCCTTCTATGTGAACACAAGCGCGCGGCCATGGCTCGCGCGCTCGCCCGATGAGCCGCGGCGCTGCGGCGTTAGCGCCTTTGGTTTCGGCGGCACCAATTTCCACGCCATCCTCGAGGAATATGACGGCGGCTATCGCGAAAGCGACGTCGAGAATTTCACGCCGCGCGCCGCCGAGCTCATCCTAGTGACGCGCGCCGACGGCGCCGAGGTCGAGCGCGCGGCGCAGAGCCTCCTCGAGCGGCTCGTCCATCCAGACCTGCTCTCGCTCGGGCAGCTCGCCTATTCGCTGCATCTCGACGAGCAGGCGATCCGTCTGCCCGCGGGCGAGCCGGTAAGCCGGCTGGCGATCGTCGCGACCTCGGTCGAGGATCTGCGATCGAAGCTCGAATTCTTCCTGCGCCAAGGCAAGGGCAAGCGCACGATCAAAGCGCCGCAAGGGATCTATTTCCACGATCGCGGCGCGGAGGCGCCCGGCGGCGGCGTCTGCATGCTGTTTCCCGGACAGGGTTCGCAGAAGCTGGACATGCTGAGCGATCTCGTCATGTCGCGCCCGTCGAGCTACGGCGTCTTCGAGCGCGCGGATCTGGCTCTCGCGGGCGCGCTGCCGCAGCGGCTCTCGCAATATATCTACCCGCTCCCGAGCTTTGCCGAGGAGGAGCGCGAGCGGCGCAAAGCCGAGCTCGACGACACGCGCGTCGCGCAGCCGGCGCTCGGTCTCGCCGATCTCACCGCCTATGATCTTCTCGCCGAATTCGGCCTCGCGCCCGATTTCGTCGCCGGCCATTCCTATGGCGAATATGTCGCGCTCTGCGTCGCCGGCGCGATCTCGCGCGACGATCTGCTGCGTCTGTCGCAGATCCGCGGCCTGATTTCGGCCGAGGCCGCGGCGGCGGATGGCGGGACAATGGCCGCCGTCGCCGCCGACGAGGCGCGCGTTGCGCAAGCGATCCGCGCGCTCGGCCTCGAGGTCGCGATCGCCAATCTCAACGCGCCCGATCAGACGATCGTCGCAGGCGGCGGCGCGGCGATCGACAAAGCGGTCGAAGCCTTCCGCGAGCAGGGTCTGCGCGCCAAGCGCCTGCCGGTGACGGCGGCCTTTCATTGCGCCGCCATGGCGCCGGCGCAGGCGCGCCTCGCCGCCGAATTGTCGAAAACTGCCTTCACGGCGCCGAAACTGGCCGTCTACAGCAATACGACCGCCGCTCCCTATCCGAGCGAGGCGCGGGAGATAGAGGCGCTGCTGGGCCGCCATATCGCCGAGCCATTGCGCTTCGTCGAGGAGATCGAGCGCCTCTACGAGGCCGGCGCGCGCGTCTTCATCGAGGCGGGGCCGGGAATGGTTCTGAGCGGCCTCGTCGACCGCATTCTCGGCAAACGGGAGCATGTAACGCTCGCCGTCGACGCGCCGGAGCGTCCGGGATGGCTGCAATTTGGCCATTTGCTCGCCCAGGCGATCACGCTCGGCCGGCCGGTGGATGTGGCGCAATGGTTCCGTCATCGCGGCTTCGCGGTGATCGGTCTACAAGCTCTTTTCGAAAGGGCCGAGGCCGCGGCCAATCCGCCGGCCTCCGTTTGGCGCGTCAGCGGCGGCAAGGCGGTCCCTTGGCGCCTCCCCGCCCCGACGACGGCGGAGAAACAGCCGGCGCCGGAGCCGATCCGCATTCCGAGCGAGAAGCCGCCCGCGCCAGTCGCCGCCAATGGCGCGAGCGGACCCCGAAAGCCCATCGAATCGAATGGCGTCGCCGCGACGCCGATCCTGCAACGAAGGAGAGTGTCCGTGAACGACCGCGAGTCGAAATCCGGCGATCCCGCGCCCGTCGCGGCGAGCCCACGCGGCTCGCCGCCGACGATGGCGCGGATGCGCAGCGAGTTGACGCAACTCATCGAATTGCAGCGCGAGCAGCAAGTGACGCTGCAGCGCTTCATCGCCTTGCAGGAACGGCTCCTATCCGCCGACGCCGGCTCCGACGCTTACTTCGAGCAGGCGTTGGAGCAGGCGCCGGAGCCCGCCCGGTTCGAAGCGCCGCAGCACGCCGAACCGGCGCCGTCCGCGCCGCATCGGCTGCTGACGCCGAGCGTGCCGGTGCCCGTGCTGCCCGAGGCGGTTCTCGCTGCGGTCAATGGAGCCGCCGCCAATGGAGCCGCCATCGTCTCCGCTGCGCCCATCGCCGAGGCGCCGCCGCGCATCAATGGAGCCGCGGCCCCGAAAGCCGAGGGCGCGTCGATCGAAATGCCGCCGACCGCGCAATTTAAGGCCGAGCTTCTCGCCACCATGATCGAGCGCACCGGCTATTCGGCGGAAATGCTGGATTTCGACGCGCATATGGAGGCCGATCTCGGCGTCGACTCCATCAAGCGGATCGAGATTTTCAATCAGCTCAAGGATCGCTTCCCCTTCATGGAGGGGCAGGATGAAGAGACGATCTTCGACGAGCTCGCCGGCCTCAAGACATTGAACGCCGTCGTCGAATGGTACGACGGCCTGCATGCGCGCCGCGCGGAAACGGAAGGAACCAAACCGGCAAAAAAATCTCCGGCTCCGTCGTCTCTGTCCCCGCTGGGGACGGTGGAGTCCAATAATGAGACAGTGGGTTCCGAAGAAACGCTTCGCTATGTGCTCGGCCCCCTCGCCGCGCCGCGCGCCGCGCGGGCGTCGGAGATGGACGGCTATCCTTACGAGCGCGTGATCCTCGTCGTCGGCGAGGCGACGCCGGTCGCCGAGGCGCTCGACGCAGCGCTGAAGGCGCGCGGCTATCAGGTCTGGCGGGCGCTGCCCGGCGACGAGACCGCCCAGCTCGCGACCGACGCGATGACGATCGACTTCGCCGATCCCGAAGGGGTGAAGGCGCTCGCGACGCGTCTCGCCGAGGGCCGCCATCGCGTCGGCGCGCTGTTCAACCTCGCCGGGCTCGACGCCGAGGGCGTCTCGGATCGGCGCCGGCTCGCCTGCGCGCGCAATCTGTTTCAGCTGCTCAAGACTTTCGAAGGGGATTTGAAGGACAGCGCGGGCCGCGGCGGCGGCTGGCTCGTCAATGTGACGGCGCTCGACGGTCAATTCGGCCTGCGGCGACAGCAAAGGTTTTCCGCCGCTGCGGCGGGCTCGCTCGGCGTCGCCAAATCCGCCGCGCAGGAATGGCGGGATTTGCGCGTGCGCTGCATCGATGTCGATCCGCATCTCGCTGCGGACAAGATCGCGCGAGAGCTGATGATCGAGGCCGGCCTGCGCGCCTCGCCACTCGAGATCGGTCTCACCGAGGACGGGCGCTGGACGCTCGATCTCGCCCAGGCGAGCGCCGCGGCGGCCGAGATCGAGAGCCTGCGCCTCGATCCCGAGGCCGTCGTTCTCGCGACCGGCGGCGCCTATGGCATCACCGCCGATATAGCGAGAGCGGTCGCCTCCGCCTATCGTCCGCGACTCGTCCTCGTCGGACGCAGCCCCGCGCCGGCGGCGGAGCCCGAGGAGACGCGGCGACTTTCCGCGAGCGAGCTGAAAGAGTTTCTGATCGGCAGGCTGCGCGCCGAAAATCCGAAGATCAAACCCGTCGAGATCGAGCGCGAATGGAAGCGCATGCTGAAGGATCGCCAGATCCTCGCCAATCTCGAGGCGATGATTTCTGCCGGCGCGCGCGTCGAATATCATTCGCTCGACATCACCGACGCCGACGCTTTCGGCCGGCTCATCGACGATGTCTATGCGCGCTTCGGCCGCATAGACGGCGTGCTGCATGGCGCCGGCGTGCTCGACGATCGCCTCATTCGCGAAAAGACGCTCGACTCCTTCGATCGCGTCTTCGCGACCAAGGCGACGCCGGCCTTCACGCTGATCGAGAAGCTGCGTCCCGAAGAGCTGCGCTTCCTGCTCTTCTTCTCGTCGATCGCGGGGCGTTTCGGCAACGCCGGCCAGAGCGACTATAGCGCGGCCAATGAGGTGCTGAACAAGCTCGCCTCGAGGCTGAGCCTCGAATGGCCGACAACGCATGTCGTCGCGATCAATTGGGGGCCGTGGAACGGCGGCATGGTCACTGACGAATTGCGCCGGCTCTACGAGTCCAAGGACATTCGCACGCTCGAGATCGAGCAGGGGCGGCAGGAATGCCTGGACGAGCTGGCGCGCGGCGCAACCGGAAATCCGGAGATCGTCGTCGCGGCGAGCATGCAGAAAATAGCGCAATTGGCGCTGCGCCAGTAAGGCGTCGAAGCGGGCGGGTCGAAGAGGGGGTTGAGAAATGTCTTTTGCACTTACCGAGCGCTTGACGCGCGCCAGCGTTAAAAATGCTTGTTGTCTCACCGATTTCGTTCCGGTGCGCATGGCCGATCCGACGCCGCAGGGGCTGACGCTGGAGCTCAGCGCCTATGGATTCGCGCGCGCCTTCTGCTCGCGCAACGGCCTTACCGACAAAGAGGCGTTTTTCGCCAAGCATCAGGAGATCAGGCAGAAATTCTCGAACTACGGCCTGTCTCCCGCTGTCGTGAAAGCGCGGCAGCTCGTCTTTTTTCCGCGTCTGAAGGACATCGTCTTCGCCGACGGCGAATTCTCCGTCAACGAGCCGGAAGAAGACTATATGCGGCTCTTCGACAATTACCGCGATCTCAATCCGAAGGATTTGAAGGCGCGCCACGAGAGCTACGCCCACGTCGCGGATGATTGCCTCGAGAAAATGTACGCCGACGCTTTCGAGGCGCCGGACGATCTCATCCATGTCACCTGCTCGGGCTATCTCGCGCCGAGCCCGGTCGAGCGCATGACCGCGAAAAAGGGCTGGCTGCGCACGACGGTCACGCACAGCTATCATATGGGCTGCTACGGCGCCTTTCCGGCCATACGCATGGCGCATGGCTTTCTCGCCTCCTCCCATATGGGCGTCACGCCGCCCAAGGAGCGCGTCGATATCGTGCATACGGAGATTCTCTCCGCGCATCGCGACGCCGAGGAGCTCACCGCGCAGAACATCATCACCATGACGCTGTTCGCGGACGGCTTCATCAAATACTCCGCCGTCACCGAGGATTATCTGAGGAACCAAGGTCTCTCCGGCCTCAAAGTGCTCGCTTATAACGAGCATCTCCTTCCCGACTCCGCCGACGACATGACCTGGGTGCCGGGTCCGACGCGCTTCCATATGAGCCTGTCGATCATGGTGCCGGTGGTCATCAAGGCCGCGGTCAAAGGCTTTGTCGAGGATCTTCTGCATCGCGCCGGGCTCGATTTCGAGCGCGAGCGCAGCCGGCTCTATTTCGCCATTCATCCGGGCGGACCCAAGATCGTCGAGCATATCCAGTCGGAGCTGAAGCTCGACGACGATCAGGTGGCGATGAGCAAGAATGTGTTCTTCGAGAATGGCAATATGTCCTCGGCCACCGTGCCGCATATTCTGAAGGCGATCGTCGAGGAGCGCTCCATTCCCACCGGCGCGCATGTCGTGGCGCTGGGCTTCGGCCCCGGTCTCACCGCGACCGGCCTCGTGCTCGAGAAGATCTGAGCGCGGATCGCATGGACGCCGTGCTCGAAGCGCAGGATCGGACAGTGTCGAGGCGCCGCGGCGCGCTGCCTTTCGTCGGACGCGTCATCGCCGCGACGCCCGGCGAGAGCGTCCTCGTCGAGCGCATCCTGCATCTCGACGAGGACCTCTATCTCGCCGACCACGCCTTTGTTCACGCGCCCGGCGTCAAGCCGCTCTCGGCCTGCCTGCCCGTGCTGCCGATGATGATGAGCATAGAGGTGATGGCGGAGGTCGCCGCCTGTGTCGTTCCGGGACAGGGGCTCATCGGCGTCGAGGAGATCAAGGCGACGAGATGGATCGATCTCGTCGATGTCGAGGCCACGATTCTGACGATCGAAGCCCGTCTCGACCGCTACGACCCGCAGCGCGAGGCCACTTTCGTGCGCGCGGCCATTCGCGCGGAAGGTCAGAGCGGGCCGTCGGTCGAGGCGACTCTGCTGTTCGGCCGCCATTATCTGCTGGAGCTGTTCCCGGATTTCGGCGCGCTCGACGCGGGAACGGCGCTCAGGGTCGACGCCGCGAGCCTCTACGCCGAGCGGCATTTGTTCCATGGCCCGGCCTTCCGCTGCCTCTTCGGCGAGGTTTTCGTCGAGGATCGGCGCATCGCCGGCCATTTGCGCATCCCCTCGCCAGCCGGCCTGTTTCGCTCCACAGCGGAGCTTCAGCTGCTGCTGCAGCCCTGCGTGCTGGACGCCATCTGCCAAATGGTCGGCGTCTATGCGATGCAGCGCGATCGCTATGCTTTTCCCGTGGGGCTCGGCAAGCTCGAGCTCTACCGGCCGACGCCGCCCGCGGGAACGCTCGTCCCCGTGCGCATCGAGCTTCGGAAAACGGACGGCAAGACCATTCACGCCGATGTCGAGGCGGAGGATGGCGAAGGCGGCGTCTGGATGCGCATCGCGGATCTGCGCTGCTGGAAATTCCAATGGGAGCGGCGTCTCGTCGATTACCGCCGCGCGCCCGGACAATTTCTGCTCGGCCGCCCCGCGCCGGTCGGCGACACGGCCGACGGCCCGCTGGTCCTCCACCTCGCCGAGCCCGATCTCGGCAAATTCGATCCGCGAATGCTCGCGCGCGATTGCCTCGGCCTCGAGGAGGCCGCCGTCTATGAGAGTCACGCCCGTTTTCCGGCGCGCCAGCGCCAATGGCTGCTCGGCCGCGCGGTCGCCAAGGATTGCGCCCGGCGCTGGATCAGCAACCGTACGGGGGCCGAAATGGCGCATCCGGCCGCGATCCTCGTCCGATCCGATCCGGCCGGCCGCCCCTATGTCGCCGGCGCGGACGGGCGCGAGGCCCTGCCCCATGTCAGCATCGCCCATTGCGAAGATCGGGCGATCGCCGCCGCCCATAGCGGGCGCGTCGGCGTCGACATAGAGCGGATCGCCGATCGGGACGACGGATTTCTCGCCGCCGTCGCCGGCCCTGACGAGCGCGAGAAGGTGAAGGCGCTCGGAGCGGCCCGCCGCGCCGAATGGATCACCCGGCTCTGGGGAGCGAAGGAGGCGGTGGGAAAGCTGCTCGGCTCCGGCGTCGACGGAAGGCTGAAATCGCTCGAAGCGGTCGATTTTTCGCCAGACGGGAGCGTTCGAATCCAGGATCGGGAAACCATGTTCGCCTATGCTGTCGAGACTATAGAAAGCGATGGCTTTATAATAGCTTGTGCGACGGAGGACGCCCCTCTTCCGCCCCGAGGCGAGGAATGCGCCTCGGCTTGAGTATTTTCCGAGGGCGCCGCAATGTCCCCTAGGGGCGGCTGGCGGCGAGGTGGAAAGGGTCGATGTGTCCGGCGATACCCTATTTGCGTTGAAAAGTCGGGCTGAGAGCGTCTCGGCCGCCGCGTCGAAAGGCGCGCGCATGACTTTGCTCATCGCATGGCGAAATCTCGTCCACGACCGCATCCGCTTCGCGATCACCCTCACCGGCATCGCATTCTCGACGATATTGATGGGCATTCAGCTCGGCATGCTGCTGAATTTCGTCCATACGATCTCGACCGTCGTCGATCACGCGGGCGCCGATCTCTGGATCACGGCGGAAGGCGTGCCCAGCGTCGATCTCGCGACGCCTCTGCAGGAGCGGCGGCGCTTTCAGGCGATGTCGGTGGAGGGGGTCGCGGCGGCCGAGCCCTATATGCTCCACTTCGGCTTTTTGAAGCGCCCGGACGGCGTTCGGCAGATTGTCATCGTCATCGGCATCGATCCTGACGCGACGATGGGCCTGCCCTTCGCCATGGTCGAGGGGCCGAGCGCGAAAGAGGCGCTGGCGGAGCCGGACGGCGCGGTGATCGATCGCCTCTACGCCGATAAGCTCGGCATTCGCACGCTCGGCGAGACGGTCGAGATCAACAGCCACAGAATTCGCGTGGTCGGCTTCACGGACGGCATAAGGACCTTCACCCAGGCGCCTTATGTCTTCATGTCGCTGGCCAAGGCGCGATCCTTCTTCTATGCGCCGGACAATGACATCGCCTATGTGCTGGTGCGCGTCGCCGAGGGCCATAAGCCCGAGGCCGTGGCCGAGGCGCTCGCCGCGCGCATGTCGGAGGTCGAGGTGCTGACGGCGGGACAGCTCGCCTGGCGCAGCCAATATTATTGGCTCGTGACCACGGGCGCTGGCATCACGCTGGTCAGCTCGACTCTGCTGGCGCTGCTCGTCGGCGTCGTCATCGTCGCGCAGACGCTCTACGCCAGCACGATGGATCGCCTGCCGGAATACGCCGTCATTCGCGCCATGGGCGGCCCGCGCTCCTATCTCTATCGCATCATCGTGCAGCAGGCCGTGCTCGGCGGCGTGTTCGGCGCGGCGATCGGACTCGCTGTCATTGCGGTCGTCGTCGTCTTCACCCGCCATCTCAGCTCCGCGCCGGAGGTTCCGCTCTGGCTCGCCTTCGGAATCGTCGTGGCGACGATGCTGATGTGCGTCGCCGCCTCGATCGGCTCGATCGGCAAGGTGATGACGGTCGATCCGGTGAAGGTGTTCCGATGATGCAGCCCATTTTGAGCGCGCGCGGCCTCGTTCACAATTTCGGCGAAGGGCCGAGCGCCGTCCAGGTTCTGAAGAATATCGACATCGATATTCTTCCGGGCGAGGTCCTGCTTCTCGTGGGTCCCTCCGGCAGCGGCAAGACGACGCTCGTCCATATACTCGGCCATCTGCTGCGCCCGACCGCCGGCAAGATCACCATATGCGGCAAATCCACCGAGACTTTGGACGAAGATCGGCTGGCGGAGCTGCGCCTTCAACATTTCGGCTTCATCTTTCAGGCGCATAATCTGTTCCCGATGCTGACGGCGACGGAGAATGTGATGGTCGCGCTCGATCTCATGGGCGTCGAGAAGGATGTCGCGCGCGTCCGGGCGCATGAGCTGCTCGGCAGCGTCGGCCTCGGTCATCGCATCGACGCCTTTCCGTCGGAGCTCAGCATCGGACAGAAGCAGCGCGTGGCGATCGCGCGCGCGCTCGCCGCCGATCCGGAGATACTCATCGCCGACGAGCCGACGGCGGCGCTCGATTCCGAGAATGGTCTGAAGGCGATGGAGCTTCTGCAGGCGCTCGCGCGCAACAGCCGCCGCGCGGTCGTCATCGTCACGCATGACTTTCGTATTTTTCAGTTCGCGAATCGCGTCTTGCATCTGGAGGACGGCCGCATCGTCGATAAGCCTCCAGAGTCGTCCCATTCCTTCGGCGCAGGGAGCGCGTCATGAAACTCGATCGGCCGTCGCCGGCCATTCTTCTTCTCGTCGGCCTCGCCGCCGTATCGTCCACGATGAGCGGCCGCGCGGAGCAGGCGCTTTCCTCGAGCACCAAGCTCGTCTCGCAACATCGGGTCGCCGCCGCGCCCGGCGTCGTCGAGCCCAACAGCAAGGAGCGCGAGATCTCCGCGCAGATCGTCGGCGTGATCAAGGAATTCAAGGTCGACGAGAATGACGAGGTGACGGCGGGGCAAGTCATCGCCGTCATCGACAACGCCGAGCAGAGCGCGCGCGTCGCCTCCGCTCAGGCGCAGCTCGCGCTCCGTCAGGCCGAGCTCGACCGCATTCTGCATGGCGCGCGCGCCGAGGAGCTGCGCGAGGCCGAGGCCGCTCTCTCGGAAGCCGACGCCGGGCTCAAATATGCGCGTCGCGACTATGAGCGTCGGCAGCCGCTGGCCAAGCGGGGCGTCTCGCCGCAGGCGATGCTCGATCAGGCGAAGGCCAATCTCGACGCCAGCGAGGCGCGCCGCACCGTCGCCGCCCAGCGACTCGCGCAATTGCAGACGGGCGCCCGCTCCGAGGACGTCGACGCCGCGCGCGCGCGGCTGCGGCTCGCCGATGCGGAGCTGGCCTCGGCGAAGGCGATCTTCGACAAGACTTTCATTCGATCGCCGGTGGCGGGAACCGTCTTGCGCCGCACCCATGAGGTGGGCGAGACCGTCACCAATGTGCCGCCGACGACGGTCGCCATTGTCGGCGATTTGCGTGGCCTCAAAGTGCGCGCCGAGGTGGACGAGACCGACATCGGCAAGGTGACGCCGGATCAGCGCGTCGAAGTGGTCAGCGACGCCTATCCTGGTCGCAAGTTCCAGGGCCGCGTGAGCTGGGTGTCGTCCCGAATGGGCTCGAAGATCGTGCAGACCGGACGTCCCGGCGACCGCATCGATACAAAGGTCCTGCAGGTGCTCGTCGATCTCGACGACGAGGCCAAGCTGCCCGTCGGGCTCAGAGTGGACGCCTATCTCTTCGGCGAGCTCGTCGCCGCCAAGCCGTCTCGTTGAGGGAGCCGTCCCTAATCGGGACGTTCTTCGCGATGGCTCTTTAGGGCGTATCCACGCCGAAGAATTTGCCACGCACTTTCTCGAAGTGCTGCTCGGCGTCGTAATGCTCGACGTCCAGATTCAACGCCGCCCGGTTCAGCCTGCCGATCGAGGCCAGCGCCGCATAGGAGGCGACGACGACGTCATGCTGTGAGACGACGACATTCACCCGCGCATGGAGCAGGCTCTGCTGCGCGTTGAGAACGTCGAGCGTCGTGCGCAGGCCGACCTTCGCCTCCTCGCGCACGCCGTTGAGCGCCAGTTCCGCCGCTTTCACCGTGGCGTGGTCTGACTTCATCTGCAGCTTGGCGGCCTCCAGCGAGGCGTAGCTGCCGACGACATTGGCGCGCGCGTCGCCCATCTGCATATCCACGCCGAAGCGGGCCTGGCCCACCTGCTCCTTCGCCTGGCGCACCGAGGCGAAATCGGCGCCGCCCTGATAGAGCGGAACGCGGAAGTTCACATTGACGCCGTAGCTGAATTGCCGCCATCCGGGCAGGCCCAGGAAGAAGTCGTTCTGCTGCGAGAGCTGGCCGCTCACCGAGGCGGATGGAAGAAGATCCGCTTCCGCGGCATGGACGGCGAATTGCGCCGCATCGACCTGATGATGCGCCGCCTCCACGCCGGGGTGACCGCCCGTGGCGATGACGACGGCGTCCTCGACGCTGCGCGGCAGCAGCTTTTCCACCGAGCCCGCGGGCTGAAGCCGCTTGGGCTCCTCGCCGACGATGCGATGATAGCTGGCCGCGCTCCTCTTCAGCCGCGCTTGCGCGCCATAGAGATCGGAGCGCGCCTGCGACACGGCCGCTTCCGCCTGGGCGACGTCGGTCTCGGTCAGATAGCCGGCGGCCGCGCTCTCCCGCGTGTTGGCGAGCTGCAGCTCCAGCACGCGAATATTGTTCTGACGCAGCGACAAGATCGCCGTGTCGCGCAGCACATCCATATAAGCGGTCGCGGCGTTCTGAAGGACCGCCTGCTCGATCAGCCGCAGATTGGCGCGCGCCGAGAGAACGGTGGATTCGGCTTTCTTCACATTGTTGAGCGTGCGGCCGCCGTCGAAAAGCGTCTGCGAGACATTGACGGTCACCGCCTGCGGATTGCCGTCATGGTCATTATGCAGATAGATGCGCTCATGCATGAAGGGCAGCCGAATCGTCGGCACCAGCAATTCGGTCCGCATGGCGCCGAGGCCGGCGATCACCGAGGCGTTGGGCCGCAGGCCGCTCCAGGCTTTGGCGACGCTCTCGTCATGCACGCGCACGCCGGCGCGTTGCTGGTTGAGATCGGGATTATAGGCATAGGCGCTCGCCAGAGCCGATGGCAAAGTCTCGGCGCGGGCGGGCGCGAGTATCGCGCCGACCGCCGTCAGGCCGATGATCATGCACGCATGTATTTTCATCCGTGCTAGCCGCCCTTCGGAGCGCGAATTACAAATATGACACGAGCGTAAAGCTCGGAGTGGCCGAATTAACGGCCTGTTAACGGTACTAGCTTTCGAGACACGCTCTGTCAAGGAAAGCTAGTCTCGGCGATTGCCTGCAAGCTCAGAAAATTGCTCATAAAAGCTCCTTCGCTGTCGCGCTGTGCCGCTGTGGGCCATGCGAGGCGTGGGGCCGCTCATGACGGCGGCGCCGCAAGCTCCTTTTCCGATTTTGCGGGCGTATCTGTTCGAGCTTCCGAATCAGTCGTGGTCGCCTCGACCGCGCCGCCTTCCGCCGTTTGGCTGCCGAGATATTCGGCCAGCGCGCGGACGGTCGGATGATCGAAGACGACAGTCGAGGGAATGGAGACCGAGGCGCCGAATTGCCCGAGCAGGCGATTGCGCAGCTCCACGGCCATCAGCGAATCCATCCCCAGCTCGAGGAAGCGGCTGTCCGGCGCGGGCGGCTGCGCGAGACCGAGAATATGCTGCAATTGCCCTTGCAGATGCTCGGTCAGGAAGTCGGCGCGCTGCTCCTCCGGCACTTTTTCGAGCTGCTTCAAAAAGGCGCCGTCGAAGGCCTGCGCCGCGGCGGCCTTGGGCAGCACATGCTCCAGCATGGGCGGGCGGGTCGGTCCCATCAGCTTGGCGATGCGCTGCCATTGGGCGCCGATGACGATGGCCTGCGCCGCGCCATGCCGGATCATCTCCGCCATGGCCGAGAGCGCCATCGCCGGCTTCAAGGGCGTCAGCCCTTGCCTTCCGAGATTGACGCGCGCGGCCTCGCTCGCCGCCATGCCGGCGTCGGCCCAAGGCCCGTAATTCACGCTCGCCGCAGGCAGACCCAGCGCATGGCGATGCGCCGCGAGGCCGTCGAGGAAGGCATTGGCCGCCGCATAATTCGCCTGCCCGGGCGAGCCGAGAACGGCGGAGGCCGAGGAGAACATCACGAAGAGTTCCGGCGCGTCGTCGAGCGTCAAATGATGCAGCAGCCAGGCGCCGAGCGCTTTCGGCGCGAGGGTCTTCAGCACTTTTTCCGGCGTCTGCTGCGGGATCAGCGCATCGTCCAGCACGCCGGCCAAATGGAAGACGCCGCCGAGCGGCGGTCCGTCGCGCCGCACGCCCTCGAGCAGAGCGCGAAGGCTCGCCTCGTCGCCGACATCGGCCGTGATGGCGTCGACCCGGCAATCATATTGCGCCGCGATCGCCGCGATCGTCTCTTTCGCGCTGTCGTCCGGCGGCCGGCGGCTCGTGAGCACGAGACGTCCGGCGCCCTGCTGCGCCAGAAATTCCGCCATGCGCAGGCCGAGCGCGCCGAGGCCGCCGGTGACGAGATAGCTTCTGTCGCGGCGGGGCTTGGGCGCCTCCGGCACGGTGAGCACGATCTTGCCGATATGACGGGCCTGCTGCATGCAGCGGAAGGCCGTTTTCGCCTCGGTGATCGGATAGGCCATGAAAGGCAGCGTCTGCAATTCGCCGCAGCGAAGATCCGCGGCGAGAGAATCCAGCATTCGCTTGATGCGCGGAAGATCATCGCGCATCACATCGTCCAGCGCCAATATGTGATAGGCGATGTCGGGCCGCGCCGCGGCCATCGCCTCGGCTGTCCAAATGTCGCGCTTGGCGATCTCGATGAAGCGGCCGCCCTGCGCCGTCGCGCGCACAGTGGCGGCGACGAAGCCTTCGCTGGTCAGGCTGTTCAGCACGATATCGACGCCGGCGCCGCCGGTGTCCGCCAATATCTCATCGGCGAAATTCAGCGTGCGCGAATCGTAGATATATTCGACGCCGAGATCGCGCAGCGTCTGCTGCTTGGGCGCGCTCGCCGTGGCGTAGACGATCGCTCCCGCCTTTTGCGCGAGCTGCACGGCCGCGAGGCCGACGCCGCCGGAGGCCGCATGGATCAGCACGCGCTCGCCCTTTTTCGGCAGCGCCCATTCATAGCCGAGCATGACGGTCAGCATGGCCGCCGGCAGCGTCGCCGCCTCCGCCGCGCCGACGCTCGCCGGCTGATGCGTCAGGAAAGGATAGGGCGTGTTCACCGCCGTCGCGAATGCGCCGCCCGGCGCGAAGCCGAACACGCGATCGCCGACCGCAAAGCCCTCGACGCCCTCGCCCACCGCCGTCACCACGCCGGCCAGCTCGCCGCCGATCTCGCCCGGATCGCCGGGATAGAGGCCGAGCACATTGAGCACGTCACGGAAGTTCAAGCCGCCCGCGAGCGGACGGACCTGAACATGTCCCGGCCCCGGCGGCGCGAAGCTCTCGGGCGCGAGGCGCAGATTGTCGATCGCGCCGCGCTCGCTCGGCTGCAGGCGATAATCCTGCGTCGGCGCCGCGAGCAATCCGCTGCGCGCCCAGGGCATCAGCCGCGGGGCCATGCATTTTTTCCGGCGCAGCGCGAATTCCGGCTCCGGCGCGCCGGAGAGCAGCGCGTCGGCAAGGGATTGGATCGCCTCGGCGCTCCCATCCGTGTCGATCAGCGCGCAATGGGCGTCGGATTGCTCGGCGAGAATGGTGCGGCCGAGGCCCCAGATCGCCGACTGGGCCGGATCGACATTCTCGCTCGGATCGGCGGCGACGGCGCGCTCGGTGACGAGCCACAGGCCCCGCGCCGGCCGCGTCGCCCCCGGGCCGACGAGATAGCGCGTCGCGCCGATGATTCCGTCGAGATCATTGGTGAGGCGGGCGAGGAGCGCATCGCTCGGCTCGGCCTCGATCGGGCCGGCGTTGCCGCTCGCCAGAAAGACGAGGGCGAAGGCGCTCTCGCCCGCTTCGGCGAGCGCGAGAAAAGCCTTGCGCCAATGTTCGGCGTCGCGCGGATCGAGCGTGAAGCCGTCGTCCCGCCGCTCATAGGCCGCGGCCGGGGCGACCGTGACGATGCGGCGTCCGCGCTCGGCGAGCGCGGCGCGCAGAGTCGGCAGCCTCGGATGATCGGGCGCGGCGACGATGAGCGCGATTTCTGACGGCGCCGCCTCGGCGGCCGGCGCCGCGACGAGCGGCCGCTCGCGCCAGCTCAAGAGATGCAGCAATCGGCCGGCGTCGACGCCGAGGCCGCGCAGCAGCGCCTGGCGCGGCGCGCGCTTCACGACGAAATCGTCTATGCCGCCGAGATAGCGTCCCTCGCCATCGACGAAGACGAGATCGAAAGCCTGTGTCTCGGAGCGCTCATCGGCGTCGGCGCGCCAGTGCGCATGGCAGTAGAAGCGGCGCGGCATTTTCTCGCGCAGAGTGACGCGCTCATAGCGCAGCGGCAGGAACAGGCTGCCGTCGTCCGCCGTGGCCTCGGGAGCCGCGGCGAGCAGAACGGCGCCGGCGACGCCGGTGCAGAGATCGAGCAGCACCGGATGGATGGGCTCGCTCGAAATATGCTCGGAAAGCTCCTCGCCGGCCTGCAGCTCGCCCACCGCCTCGGGGCCTTCCGCCCAGAGCGCGCGCAGCGAGCCGGACCAGTTCGGCCCCCAGCGCAGCTCATTTTCCGCGAAACCGTCGAAGAGCCGCTGCGGCGGCATGGGCGACAGCCTGCCGATGATCGTGTCGATGGCCTCGGGCGCTTCGTCGGTGACTGCGGTCTCGAGCTCCACGCTGCCGGAGGCGTTGAGCGACCAGCTCGCGTCGCGATCGTTGCGCGGGCGGCTGTGCACCTCGAATTTGCGCAGGCTCGGCGAGGCTTCCTCGCTGGCGCGCAGCGTCAATTGCACATCGCGCTGCTCCTCGCCGGTGAAGACGATCGGCTCGTAGAAGAACACCTCGCGCAGCTGCGCCGGCGCGCCGACGGCGGCGAGCGCCATGGAGGCGTAGGTGGCGCCGGGCACGACCATGGCGCCATAGATGACATGGTCCTCGAGCCAGGGCAGATGCTTCACGCTGAAGCAGGTCGCATAGAGCGTATCGCCCGAGGGGAGATCGCAGAGCGAGCCGAGCAGCGCGCCGGCGCCCGCTGCGCCGCCGCCCCGCGCGACAATGGCGCGCGGCCAATATTTCTTGCGCTGGAACGGATATTTCGGAATGTCGACCTTGCTGCGCTTCCACGGCGCGTCGATCGCCGCGAAATCCGGCCGCGCGCCCGCGACATAGAGCTGGCCCAAGGCCTCCTCTATCTGCCGCGCGTCGGAGGAATCCCGGCGCAGCGAGGCGACCGCTTGCGGCGCCTGCCGGCCCTCGGGCCAGGCGCGCAGCGACATGGCCGCGAGCACCGGCTGCGGGCCGATCTCCACCAGCACGCGGCAGCCCAGATCGGCGAGCGTCTGCACACTCTGCGCGAATTGCACCGGCTGGCGCGAATGACGACGCCAATATTGCGCGTCCAATCGCGTCTGCGCGTCCAGCGCCCGGCCGGTGCGATTGCAGATGAGCGTATGCGTCAGCGTCTCGAAAGGCGTTTCTCCGGCGAAGGCCTCGAAAGCGTCGAGCGCCGGCTCCAGCAGCTCGGAATGGAAGGCGTGCGAGGTCTCCAGCTCTTCCGTGCGGCGGCCTTCCCCGCGGAAGGCCTCGACCAGCGCTCGCACATCCGCCTGCGGGCCACTGATGACGATATTCGCGCCATTATAGGCGGCCACGGAAACGCGCGGATAGGACGAGAGCCGCGCCTCGACGACGCCGGCCTCGGCGAAGACCGCCGCCATCGAGCCGCCGGCCGGCAGATCGCCGAACAGACGTCCGCGCTCGGCGAGCAGACGTGCGCCCTGCTCCAGCGAAAAGGCGCCGGCGACGCAGGCGGCCGCATATTGGCCGACGCTATGGCCGAGCACGACGTCGGGAGTCATTCCCCAGCTGCGCCACAGGCGTGCGAGGCCCATCTCCAGCGCGAACAAGGCCGGCTGCGCGTAAGAGGTGTGATTGATCGCGCCGTCCTCGCCGAACATCACCTCCAGCAGCGGGCGCGGCAGAATATCGCCGATGGCCGCCGCGCATTGATCCAGCGTCTCTTTGAAGAGCGGCTGCGTCTCATAGAGCTCGCGGCCCATCCCGGAATATTGACTGCCCTGCCCCGTGAACAACCAGGCGGTCTTCGGCGGGTCCGCCGAAACGCCCGAGTGAAGTCCCGGCGCGGGACGCCCCTCGGCGAGCGCCGCCAGCAGCCGCGCGGCGTCGGCGCCATCCTGCGCGACGATTGCCGCCCTGTGCTCGAGATGGGAGCGCGCCACGCCGGCCGTGTGGCAGACATCGGCGAAGGCGGCGACCGAGGGCAGCGCCTCGACGCGCGCAACATAGGCCTGCGCCAGCGCCTGCAGCGCCGGAGCGCTGCGCGCCGAGAGTGGCAGCAAATGCCAAAGTCGCTCGGCCGGAGCGGCGTTCTCGCCGGCCGGCGCGACGACGGGAGCCGGCGCTTCCTCGAGGATCACATGGGCGTTGGTGCCCGAGAAGCCGAAAGAGCTGACGCCGGCGCGTCGCTTGCGATCGGAGCGCGGCCAGGGGCGCGCCTCCGAGACGATTTTCAGCGGCAGCTCCTTCCACGGAATATGCGGCGAAGGCGTCTTGAAATGCAGATGCTTGGGCAGCAGCCCATGTTCTAGCGACAGCACCACTTTGATGACGCCGGCGACGCCCGCCGCGGCTTCCAAATGGCCGATATTCGTCTTGGCGGAGCCGATGAGCAAAGGCCGATCGGCCGGCCGTCCGGCGCCGAGCGCCGCCGCGGCGGCCTGCGCCTCTATGGGGTCGCCGAGCGAGGTGCCGGTGCCATGGGCTTCGATATAATCGACATCCGCCGGGGCGAGGCCGGCCTGGTCCAGCGCCGCGCGAATGACGCGCTGCTGCGCGCGGCCGTTCGGAACGGTGAGGCCGCTGGAGGCGCCGTCCTGATTGACGGCGCTGCCGCGCAGCACGGCGCGGATGCGGTCGCCGTCGCGCTGCGCGTCCGACAAGCGTTTCAGCACCAGCACGCCGACGCCTTCGCCGCGCGCATAGCCGTCCGCCGAGGCGTCGAAGGTCTTGCAGCGGCCGTCCGGCGAGAGCATGCGCGCGCGGCAGGCGGCGATCATCGTCGCTGGGCTGAGCAGCACATTGACGCCCGCGGCGAGCGACATGTCGCATTCGCCCGCGCGCAGGGCCTGGGCGCCCTCGTGCAGCGCGACGAGAGACGAAGAGCAGGCGGTGTCGATCGCCATCGCCGGACCTTCGAGCCCGAGCGAGAAGGCGACGCGGCCGGCGATCACGTTGAGCGCATTGCCGGTGATGAAATAGGCCTGAATCTCCTCCGGCGAGCCGGCGAGGAGATGCGAATATTCATTGGCGCCGACGCCGACGAAGACGCCGGTTCGGCTGCGCGACAGCCCCGCCGGCCCGAGCCCTGCGTCCTCGAGCGCTTCCCATGCGGTCTCCAGCACGAGGCGCTGCTGCGGCTCCATCCACAGAGCTTCGCGCGGCGACACGCCGAACAGCTCGGAGTCGAAGAGATCGACCCCCTCCATATAGCCGCCGTTGCGCGTATAGACCTTGCCGGCCGCTTCGGGATCGGGATCATAGAGCTCGTCTATGTCGAAACGCTCGGACGGGGCCTCTCGGATGGCGTCGACGCCATGCGAAAGCAGATCCCAATAGGCGTCCGCGCCGCCGGCGCCGGGCAGGCGGCAGGCGAGGCCGACGATGGCGATCGGCTCGTCGGCGCGCAAAGTCTGGACGATGGGCGCGGCCTCCGCCTGCGCCTCATTCTGCAATCCGATGCGCGAGAGCAGGAAATCGGCCGCGTCGGTCAGCCGCGGATGGTCGATTGCCATCGTCGCCGGCAGCGTCTCGCCGAGGTCCTTCTCGAGACGCTTGCGCAGCTCGATCGCCATCAGCGAATCCATGCCGAGATCGAAGAAGCCGGCCTCCTCGCGAATCTGCGCCGGGTCGAGGCGCACCACCTCGGCCAGCACCTGCCGCATATGGTCGAGCAGCATGCGCTTGCGGCCCTCGGCCGGCGCCAGCAGCAGGCGCTGCGCCAGCGCGCCGCCGCCGATGATCTGCTCCTCGCCCTCGGGCGTCTCCTTCTCCAGCTCCTTCATGAAGGCGCGCCGCGCTTGCAGCTGGAACACGGGCAGGAAGCGCGCCCAGTCGACGCGCGCCACGACGCCGCGGCCATCGGCGGATTCGAGCACCGCCTTCATGCCGTTCAGCGCCAGCTCGGAGGAGAGCTCGAGCACGCCGCGCTTGGCCAATTGCTCGCGCGCCGCCTCATCCGCCATGCCGGCGGACCAGGGGCCGAAATTCACGCTGGCGCCCGGCATTCCCTGGCGGCGCTGCCAGGCGGCGAGCGAGTCGAGAAAGCCATTGGCGGCGGCATAGGCCGTCTGGCCGAAGCTGCCCCACACAGAGGCGATGGAGGAGAAGGAGATGAAAAAGTCGAGCGACGCGCCTTCGAGCGCGCGCGTCAGCCGATAGGCGCCCCAGACCTTGCCGGCGAAGACTTTCTCTATGTGCTTTTGCTCGAGCGCCGTGAGGCGCGTCGCGTCGATCTCGCCGGCGGCGTGAATGACGCCGGCGAGCGGCGGCATGGTTTCGCCGATGCGCTCCAGAATGCGCGCGACATCCGCCTCTGAGGAGACGTCTCCCGGAATGACGCGCAGCTCGCAGCCCTCATAGCGCTCGCGCAGCGCCTCGAGGCGCTGATGCGCGCGATCGTCTGGCGTGCGCCGGCTGGTGAGCGCGATGTGACGCGCGCCCTGCCCTGCGAGATAGGCGGCCGCCTCCAATCCCAGCGCGCCGAGGCCGCCGGTCACGAGATAGGTTTTTTCCGTCCCGATATCGAGCGGCCGCGCCGCCGCGATCGTCCGGCGGCGCAGGCGCACGATGAAGGTCTGTCCGCCGCGAATGGCGAATTGGTCCTCGTTCTCGCGCGTCTCCGCGCGCAGAATATTCGCGCAGGCGCGCCAGTCGGCGGCCGACGCTTCGGCAGCGGGAAGATCGACGAGGCCGCCCCAGAGATCCGGATGCTCGAGCGCCAGCACCTTGCCGAAGCCGAAGGCGCAGCCCTGCGTCGGATCGATAGCGTCACTCTCGGCGACCGGCTGCGCGCCGCTCGTGACGAGGAAGACGGGCGTCTTGGCGCCGGACGCCGCGAGAGCCTGCGAGAGGCCGCAAGCGCCGGCCATCACCATTTGCTCGAAGCGCTTCAGCGACGTTTCGCCGAAGCCCTCGGGCGCATCGATCGCGGTGAGAATGGCGACGCGCGTCGGCAGAGCGGCGGCGACGAGACGCGGGAAATCCGCGGCGGCGGCGAGATCGACGAAGCGCGCGGCATGGCCGGCGTTCGTCAGCTCGTCCATGAGTGGACGCGCCGACGCTTCGCTGCAAGCGGCGACGAGCCAGGAATGCGCGTTCGCCTGGGGCGCGAAATCGCGGCCGGCGCGCTTGCTCCAGGCGAGCTCATAGAGATTTTCGGCAGTGTTCTGCGAAAAGCGCTCGCGCTGATAATGATCGTAGAGCGCCTGCAGAACGCGCTGCGTCGCGCCTTTGTCGTCGGCAAGGCGCAGCCGGCCGCCGAGCTCCTCGAGCTGGCCATCCTCGATCATTTGCAGGATTTGCGAGTCGGCGCTCTTCTTGTCCTGCGCCGGCGCGCGCGTCTGCTTGAACCAGAAGCGCTTGCGCTGGAACGGATAGAGCGGAAGATCGATCTTGTTGCGCTTCCACGGCGCCTCGACGGCTTTGAAATCGATGCGCGCGCCGGCGACATAGAGCTGGCCCAAAGCCTCCTCTATCTGCCGCGCGTCGGAAGAATCTCGGCGCAGCGAGGCGACGGGCTGCGGCGCCGGAGTCGCCTCCGGCCAGGCGCGCAGCGCCATCGCCGCGAGCACCGGCTGCGGGCCGATCTCCAGCACGGCGCGGCAGCCGAGGCTCGCCAGAGTCTGCACGCTCTGTGCGAATTGCACGGGCTGGCGCGAGTGGCGCCGCCAATATTGCGCGTCGAGCCGCGTCTGCGCGCCGAGCGCCTTGCCGGTGCGATTGCAGACGAGCGTGCGCGTCAAATTCTCGAAGGGAATTTTCTCGGCGAAAGCTTCGAAAGCGTCGAGCGCCGGCTCCAGCAATTCCGAGTGGAAAGCATGCGAGGTCTCGAGCGCCTCGGCGCGTTTGCCTTCGCCGCGGAATTGCTCGGCCACCGCCAGAACATCCGCCTGCGGGCCGCTGATGACGATATGCGCGCCATTATAAGCGGCGACCGAAACATGCGGATAGGCGGAAAGACGCGCCTCGACGGCGGTCGCCTCGGCGAAGATCGCCGCCATGGAGCCGCCCGGCGGCAGAGCGCCGAACAGACGTCCGCGCTCGGCGAGGAGACGCGCGCCCTGCTCCAGCGAAAACGCGCCGGCGACGCAGGCCGCCGCATATTGGCCGACGCTGTGGCCGACCACCACATCCGGCGAGACGCCCCAGCTGCGCCACAGACGCGCGAGGCCCATTTCGAGCGCGAACAGCGCCGGCTGCGCGTAAGAGGTGTGGTTGATGGCGCCGTCCTCGGCGAACATCACTTCGAGCAGCGGACGCGGCAGAATGTCTCTGATCGCCGCCGCGCATTCGTCCAGCGTGTCGCGGAAGATCGGCTGCGTCTCATAGAGCTCGCGGCCCATCCCGGAATATTGGCTGCCTTGGCCGGTGAAGAGCCATGCGGTCTTCGGCGGATCGGCCGAGACGCCCATGTGAACGCCCGGCGACGGACGCTCTTCGGCGAGCGCCGTGAGCAGCCGCGCCGCGCTCGCCGGATCTTCCGCCACGATCGCCGCGCGATGCTCGAGATGCGAGCGGCCGACGCCCGCCGTATAGCAGATATCCGCGAAGGCCGCGACCGAAGGCAGCGCCTCGATGCGCTCGGCATAGGCCTGCGCCAGCGCCTTCAGCGCCGCAGCGTTGCGCGCCGAAAGCGGCAGCAGGCGCCAGGGACGCTCGGGGATGCGCGCGGTCTCCTGCTGCGGAGCGGCAGGCGCGGGCGCCTCCTCGAGAATCACATGGGCGTTGGTGCCGGAAAAGCCGAAGGAGCTGACGCCGGCGCGCCGCGCCCGCTCGGAACGCGGCCATTCGCGCGGCTCCGAGATCACCTTCAGCGGCAGCTGCTTCCACGGAATATGCGGCGAGGGCGTGCGGAAGTTGAGATGCTTGGGCAGCAGCTCATGCTCGAGCGAGAGGACCACTTTCAGCACGCCGGCGACGCCGGCCGCGGCCTCGAGATGGCCGATATTGGTCTTGGCCGAGCCGATGAGCAGCGGCCTGTCCGCCGGGCGGCCTGCGCCGAGCGCGGCGGCCGCGGCCTGGGCCTCTATAGGATCGCCGAGCGAGGTGCCGGTGCCATGCGCTTCGAGAAAGTCGATCTCGCCGGCGACGAGATTGGCCTGCTTCATCGCCTCGCGAATGACGCGCTGCTGCGCGCGGCCATTGGGGACGGTGAGACCGCCCGAGGCGCCGTCCTGATTGACGGCGCTGCCGCGGATCAGCGCGCGAATAGTGTCGCCGTCGCGCAAAGCGTCGGAGAGGCGCTTCAGCACGAGGATTCCGCAACCCTCGCCGCGCACATAGCCGTCGGCGGCGGCGTCGAAGGTCTTGCACTTCCCGTCCGGCGCGAGCATGCGCGCGCGGGAGAAGTTGATCATCGTGCCGACATTGTAGATGACGTTCACGCCGCCCGCGAGGGCGAGCTCGCATTCGCCGGCGCGCAGCGCCTGCGCGGCCTCGTGCAGCGTGACCAGCGAGGAGCTGCAGGCCGTGTCGATTGTGACGGCCGGCCCCTCGAAGCCGAAACGGAAGCTCACGCGCCCGGCGCAGGCGGCGGGCGAGGTGCCGGTGCCGAAATAGGCCTCGATGACCGCATAGCCCAGCTTGCCGGACAGCAGCGTCAGATAGTCGTGCGTGCTGAGGCCGACGAACATGCCGGTGCGGCTGCCCTCGAGATCGGCGGGAGCTATGCCCGCATGCTCGATCGCGTGCCAGCTCGTCTCCAGCATCAGACGATGCTGGGGGTCCAGAAATTCCGCCTCGCGCGGCGACACGCCGAAAAATTGCGCGTCGAAATTGGCGACGTCGTCGGCGAAGCCGGCGCGACGAGTCGTCACCTTGCCGGCGGCGTCTGGATCGGGATCATAGAAAGCATCGGCGTCCCAGCGGTCGGCGGGAATGGGAGCGATGCCGTCCCGCCCTTCGCTCAGCAGGCGCCAGAAGGCCTCGGCGTCGCGCGCGCCGGGGAGGCGCGCGGCATAGCCGATGATGGCGATGGGCTCGGCGCGGGCGTCCTCGAGCTCGCGCACGCGAGCGCGCAGCGTTTCGATGGCGAGGAGCGCCTTTTTCTTGAAGTCGGCCTCGCTCACGAGCGTCTATCCATTTTGAGAACCGCGTCTATGCTGCCCTCGAGCAGCGCGTCCAGAGCGGCGTCGTCGAGCAGGTCGATCTCCTGCTCGAGCGAGGCGCCTTCCCAGGCGATGGGCGGCGGAGGCCCCGGCTCCGGCTCGGCGGACTTCATCCCCAGCGCCTCCTCGCGAATGAGCCGGGCGAGCGCGTCCACTGTGGGATGCTCGATCATCAGCGTCACCGGGAAGGAATGCTGGAAGGCGGCGGACAGCGCATTGCCGAGCTCGACGCCTTTCAGCGAGTCGATGCCGAGATCCATCAATGGCGTCTTCCAGCTGATGTTCTCGACGCCGCATTCGCGCTGCAGCCAATCGACGAGCTGGCGCTCCAGCACGCCCGGCTGCGTGAGCGGCTCGCCAGTGAAGTCGATGGGCGCGACCTGCATGGTCGAGCGCCATTCGTGCAGCGCCGCGAGCGTTCCGTCCTCGAGCGCGGCGCGGCAGGCCGCGCGCTGGACCTTGCCGCTCGAGGTCTTGGGCAGGCCGAAGGATTTGAGCAGCACGATGCGATGCAGCGCGAGCTGATGCTCGCGGGCCGCCTCGCGCCGCATGGCCATGAACACCTCCGCGGCATCGACGGAGCGCCAGGCGCTGCGGCGCAGCTCCTGCACGGCGACGAGGCGCACCGCGTCGCCCTCCTCGACGCCGAAGACGGCGCAGGAGGCCGGCTGCAAGGCCGGATGGCTCGCCTCGATCGTCTGCTCGAGATCCTGCGGATAATAATTGACGCCACGAATGACGATCAGATCCTTGCGCCGCCCGGTGACGAAGAGCCGGCCCTCGCTCAGAAAGCCGAGATCGCCCGTGCGCATGAAGGGGCCTTCGCCCGCCGCCGTGCGCGCGCCGAATGTCGCCGCCGATTCCTCCGGCTTGTTCCAATAGCCTTGGCCGACGCTGCCGCCGCCCACCCATATCTCGCCGACCTGCGAAGCCGACGCCTCGACGAAGGAGTCCCGATCGACGATGCGGACATCGACGCCGAGCGCCGGCTCGCCGGAGCTCACCAGCGGCTTGCCGCGCGCATCCTCGGCGTCGCAGAAGGCGACGCTGTCACGGCGCAGCGCGGACTCGTCGACCGCGCGAACGAGCGGCCGGACGGGACCGCGCTTGCCGGTGACGAGCAGCGTCGCCTCCGCGAGGCCGAAGGCCGGCGTCAGCGCCTCCGCACGGAAGCCGGCGGGCGCGAAAGTCTTTGCGAAATCATCGATCGTCGAGGCGCGAACCGGCTCCGCGCCATTCCAGGCGATCGTCCAGGAGGAGAGGTCGAGCCCCGCGACTCCATGCGCGCGGGCGGCCTCGACGCAGGCCTGATAGGCGAAATTGGGGCCGCCGCCGATCGTGCCGCGATAGCGCGAGATGGCGCGCGGCCAGCGCAATGGGCTCTGCACGAAGCTCGCCGGGCTCATGAGATAGACGGGACATCCGGCCCATGTCGGGGCCAGCGCGCCGGCGATGAGCCCCATATCGTGGAACAGAGGCAGCCAGCTGACGAAGACCGACTCCGGCGTGGAGCCGAACCCGTCATGCAGCGCCATCAGATTGGCCGCCACATTGCCATGGCCGACCATCACGCCGGCCGGCGAGCGCGTCGAGCCGGATGTGTATTGAAGGAAGGCCAGATCGCCGGCGGCGCGCGGGACGTCGCGCCAGACGTCGCTCTCATCGGCGAGCCCGTCGACGGCGATGATCGGCGTCGCCGCCGCTTCGCCCTCGGCGAGGCGGCGTTGCAGCAGCTCGACATGCTTGGCGGTGGTGAGGACGAGCTTGGCGCCGCTGTCGGAGACGATGAGCTCGAGCCGCCGATCCTTGCCATGCGCGAGCGGCAGGGAGGCCGGCACGGCCGGCATGCCGGCGAGGAGACATCCATAGAAGGCCGCGAGAAAATCGAGGCAGGTCGGAAAGGCCAGCACCACGCGCTCGCCGGGCGCGGCGTGCTTTTGGAGAAAGGCCGCCATGGAGCGCGCGCGGCGATCGAGCTCGCCGAAGCTCCAGGATTGGCGGATCTCGAGATCGTCGTCGAGAAATGCCGCCGCCAGCCGGTCCGGATGCTCGACGGCGTGACGCCGCAGCCGCTCTGTCGCCAGCTCCTCGACTTCGCTCAATGAATTCGTCGCGCCCATTTCGTCGCCCCCAACGCGCACGCGTCCGATCACGCCGCAGCCGCGGCGTGGACGCAGTGTCGAACCTTGCTCGTCATAGCGGCTTCGCCCGTCGCCCCCGGGCCGACGAAGCCTGCTCGCCCCTCATCTCACGCCGAAGCGATCATCTTCTTCAGCTTCAACGCGAGCCCCATATCGCCATCGACCTTCAGCTTTCCGGCGAAGAACAGATCGCGGCTGTCCACATCTCCCTCGGCCATGCGGACGAAATCGGCGGCGGCGACGCGGATCGTGCAATCGGCCTCGCTCTCCCCTTCGCGCACGCCGGGATCATCCGCTGTGAGATTGAGCACGAAAGTGCAGGCGCCTTCGCCCTTCAGCACGAATTTGTAGCGGGCGCCCAGAGAGCTCGCCTTGTCTCTGTGCGTGTCGATCATCTGGGTGGCCCGATCCAATATGTCCCTCACCGTGGGCATGCGCTCTCCTCGAATTTGCGCGCGCGCAAAATTGCTGCTCAGAGTCATTTGAAAACGCGGGACTTCGAAAAGCCGACTCCCGCTTTTTCGAATTCCCGCTCACGCGGGCTCGGCCTGAAATTCATCGATCTGCGCGAGCAGCCGCTCGTCGGGTCCGGGAAAGGCCGACGGCTGCTCTCCCTTCTCGATTCGAGACATTTCCCGCGTATAGAGCTTCCTCAGCAAAATGATTGCCGCGTCGGAGGCGCCGAGCCGGTTCTTCGAGCGATCCGGAATAATGCCTTGGCCGACCAGAACGATTCCGTCCTCGATGAGCAGAAGATCCGGTCGCGATTCTATGTCTTCCCAGCGCTTCTCGCCGGAGAGCACGGATTGGATGACCTGCTCGACGGGCGGCAGGGACGAGGCGACATAGCGCATGCCCGAGCGCACTCCATCGGCGACGTCGCGGCCGTCCTCCGGCGACAAATGCGCCGCGACGAGGAGAAAGAACATTTTGTGGCTGACGTCGTCGACCGGCACATTCCACAAGAAGCTCTTGAATCCGCGCAGCATGCCGGCGCCGGAGGTGAAATAGAGCATGTTCGGCATGAAGAGCGCGAGCTTGCGCAGATAGCCGTTGGGAAAGGAGGTGTATTGCATCAGGCCGAATTCGGTCTCGAGCGCCGTCGCCGCGGGAATCTGCCCGGCGTTGGCGGCGTCCTGATAAATGCCCTCGGCGTGCACCCAGCGCTGGTGCACATCGTCGACCGTGTTCTCGAGATCGTGGAAATAGTTCCACTTGCGCAATTCGACGACGTGAAAATAGCCGCATTGCTCCAGCGAGGGCCAACGCGGCAGCGGCGGCGTCGGCGCGGGGCCGAGATAGACCCAGATCAGGCCGAAATATTCTTCGACCGGATAGCTGCGCACGCGCACCTTGGCGGCGAAGCTCTTGGGCTCGAAGGGCTGCTCGACGCATTGGCCGGTCGGGTCGATCTTCCAGCCGTGATAGCGGCAACGTATGCTGTCGCCTTCCACCTTGCCGACCGACATCACGAGCCCGCGATGCGGGCAGCGTCCGTCGATGATGCGCGCCACCTTGTCCTCTCCCCGATAGAGGGTGAGTTCCTCGCCCAGAATTTTCAGAGGCTTGGGATGCGCCACCGGAAGCTCTTCGGAGACGAAGGCGGGCTGCCAATAGCGCCGCAGCAATTCGCCCGCCGGGAGTCCGGGGCCGGTGTGCTCGAAGTCGACATGCGTCGATCCGTTCATTCTACTCGTTCCTAGAGATAGTTTGGACAAAAAAGCTCAGCGTCATTCGATGCAAAATAATCTCGTCGCGCATCCGCGCGCAAAACGGCAAGTAGACCATGCGACCTATCGGCCGTTCATGCGGTCGTTAACCGTAACAGCCGGCGAGTGGCGCGGTCCCGGCGCTGTCCGCGACGGATGGATGGCGTTGCATCCCTTTGGACTGTAGCGTAAAAAGCAAAGGTAGCCAAGCGCGCCGGCGTCGCGCTGCGATGCGAAATATTGCGCTTACAATCGAATGCGCAGGTGGTTTCATTGATCGACCTCTCGGAATCTATCCGGACTTCTTCGATATCTACTTCCATAGCAGGCGCCGCTGAAGCGTGGTGTGCGCTGCGACACATCGCGATCGCGCGTGGCGCCGCATGAACGAGCCGAACCCTGCCTCGCTCGATTGGCTGAAGCGTATGTCCGCAGACGATCACTCTTTAGTGACGATGATCTGCTTTCCGCCCGCGGGCGGCGGCATGACGGGATTTTGGCCCTGGATCGCGCCGCTGCGCGGCCGCGCCAATCTCTACGCCGCCTCGCTTCCGGGACGTGAGCAGCGGCTGCGTGAGGAGCCTGCGCGCAGGATGGACGCGCTCGCGGCGCCGCTCGCCGAGGCGGTCGCGGCGCTGGCCGATCGGCCGCTGCTGATTTTCGGGCACAGCTTCGGCGCTCTGCTCGCCTATGAGATCGTCCATCGCCTGCTCGCCGAGGGACGCGCGGCGCCGGAGCGCCTGCATTTCCTGGCCTCGGGCCGCGTCGCGCCGCATCTGCTCTCACGAGCGGAGCGCGTATCGCATCTTCCGCCGCGCGATGTCGTGTTCCGCGTCGCGAAGCTGCACGGCAATATTCCGGTCGCTCTGCTCGAGCAGAGCGATTATGTCGAGATGATCGGCCGCGCGCTGCAGGCCGATCTCTCCATCAACGAGACTTATGGCTGGACCGAGCGTCCGCCCCTCCCTTGCCCGCTGACGGCCGTGGGCGGCGACGGCGATCCGGTCGTGTCGGCGGCCGAGCTCGACGCCTGGGAAAAGCATGCGGGCGGCGGCTTCGAGCGGCGCCTCGTCGCGGGCGATCATTTCTACTTTCGTCCGGCGACCGGACAGCGGGCGCTGATGGAGATCGTCGCTCGCTGTTGCGAGACGCTCACCGCCACGACGCAATAAACGCGCGAGACCCGAAATGAGCGAGCTCGAATTCAAGAAAAAGGCGATCGTCGCTCTGGAGACCCTGCGCCGTCGCGTGGCCGAGCTCGAGGGCGCGACGCGCGAGCCCATCGCGATCATCGGCTATGAGGCGCGCTTTCCCGGCGGCGCGGACGCCGAAGCCTTTTGGGAGATGCTGCGGGACGGGCGCGAAGGCGTCGGCGAAGTGTCGCTCTCCCGCTGGGACGCCGAGGCTGTTTATAACGCCGATCCTGACGCGCCGGGAAAATCGCTGACGCGGCGCGCCGGACTCTTGGACAGCATCGATGATTTCGACGCGCAATTCTTCGGCGTGGCGCCGCGCGAGGCCTCCTACATGGATCCGCAGCATCGTCTGCTGCTGGAGACGAGCTGGCGCGCGCTGGAACATGCAGGCGTCGCCGCCTCGGAGCTGGAAGGCGCGCGCGCCGGCGTCTGGATAGGCGTCAGCACGCATGAATATCTCGGCCTGCTCGTCAACAATATGACGCCCGAGACCATCGACGCCTATTATGCGACGGGAACCTCGCCCGCGGCCGGCGCCGGACGCATCAGCTATCGACTCGGGCTCGAGGGGCCTGCGGTGACGGTCGACACGGCCTGCAGCTCCTCGCTCGTGGCGATCCATCAGGCCTGCCAGGCGCTGCGCTTACGCGAATGCGACCTCGCGCTGGCCGGCGGCGTCAACGCGATCCTCACGCCGGCTCTGATGATCAGCATGTCGCGCGCGCGCATGCTGGCGCCAGACGGCAAGTGCAAGACCTTCGACGCCGCCGCCGACGGCTATGTGCGCGGCGAAGGTTGCGGCGTCATCGTGCTGAAGCGGCTCTCCGACGCGCTGCGCGACGGCGACCGCATCCGCGCGGTGCTACGCGGCGGCGCCGTCAATCAGGACGGTTCCTCGGGCGGGCTCACTGTCCCGAGCGGCCGCGCGCAGCAGCGGGTCATTCGCGCGGCGCTGGATCAGGCCGGGCTCATGCCCCCCGATGTCGATTATCTCGAGGCCCATGGCACGGGCACGTCGCTCGGCGATCCGATCGAGGCGCAAGCCGCCGCCGCCGCGCTCGGCCCGGGACGCGCGCCCGACCGGCCGCTGCTCATCGGCTCGGTGAAGACCAATATCGGCCATCTCGAAGCAGCCGCGGGCGTCGCCGGCGTCATCAAGGTGACGCAGGCGCTGGAGAACGAGCTGCTGCCCGAGCATCTGCATTTCCGCACGCCCTCGCCGCATATTCCGTGGAAGCAATTGCCGCTGAAGGTCGTTTCGGAGGCGCGCCCCTGGCCGCGCGCCGAACGGGCGCGGCGCGCGGGCGTCAGCTCTTTCGGCTTTTCCGGCACCAATGCGCATGTGATCCTCGAGGAGGCGCCGGCGGCGCCCCAGGCCGAGACGAAGGACGCAGCTTCGTCATTTTCCGAACGTCCCTGGCATATGTTGCCGCTGTCGGCGCGGAGCGTTCCGGCGCTGAAGGCGTTGGCGCGGTCCTATATCCAGCGCGTCGAGACGCTGCCCTCGGCGAGCGCATTCGCCGATGTCTGCCATTCGGCGGGCGTCTGCCGTTCGCATCTCGAGCATCGCGCGGCGATCGTCGCCGAGGACGGCGCCGAGGCCGCGCGTCTGCTGGAGGCGTTCGTCGAGGGGCGCGACTCTGCGGGAGTCTACACCGGCTTCGCGGCCGATCCGCCGAAGACCGCCTGGCTCTTCACCGGACAGGGCGGCCAATATTCCGGCATGGGCCGCGAGCTCTATGAGACGCAACCGCTCTTCAAGGAGACGCTGGAGCAATGCGCGGCGGCGATCGCCAATATTCTGCCGCGCCCGCTGCTCGAAGTGATGTTCGCCGAGGACGGCGCCGTCAACCACACCTCTTACGCGCAGCCGGCGCTTTTCGCGCTGGAGATGGGCCTCACGCGGCTGTGGCGCAGCTGGGGCGTCACGCCGGATGTGGTTCTGGGCCACAGCGTCGGTCAATACGCCGCCGCCTGCGTGGCCGGAGTCTTCACGCTCGAGCAGGGCGCGCGTCTGCTCGCCGAGCGCGGGAGATTATTCGGCGCCTTGCCGGCGGGCGGCTTGATGGCGGCGATCTTCGCCGAGGCCGACGCTGTCGAGGCGCGGCTCGCCGCTTTCCCGCATGTCTCGATCGCGGCCTATAATGGCGCGCATATCGTCGTCAGCGGTCCGCAGCAGGATGTGCGCGCGCTGGCGGAGACATTTCGTGGCGAAGGTCGCCGCACGGAAGAGCTCGAGACCTCGCACGCCTTTCATTCCGAGCTGCTGGAGCCGGCGCTCGACGCCTTCGAGCGTTTCGCCGGAGAGACGCCTTTCGAAGCGCCGACGCGCACGCTGATCTGCAATCGCACGGGCAAGCCGCTCGCCGCGCAGACGCGATTGGATGCGCAATATTGGCGGCGCCATTCGCGCGAGCCGGTCCGCTTCGCGCAGAGCGCGCAGACACTCGCGGAATTAGGTTGTCGGGTCCTGCTCGAGGTCGGCCCGCAGCCCGTGCTCGCCGCAATGTCGCTGCGCGCCTGGCCGGAGGGACGGCCGACGCCGCAGGCGGTCGCCTCGCTGCGCCGCGACGTGTCCGACGCTCGGCAGATAGAGGAAGCGCTCGGCCAGCTCTATGCGGCCGGCGCGCGCATCGACTTCCGCGCCGTCGATGCGCCGTGGAAGCGCAGCAAGGTCGATCTTCCCAAATATCCGTTTCAGCGCAAGCGCTTCTGGTTCCAGGCCGTGCGGCGGGACGCGCATTCCTTCTCGGGGTCCGGCGAAGAGCGCGCGGCCGCGCTCGCCTCCGACGACTCTCTCGCTCTCCCGGCCGACACTCCCGCCGCCGCCGCGCCCGACTCCTGGCTTGCCGATGCGCCGCAGGAGGAGCGGCGCGGTCTCGTCGTCGAGCGTCTGAAGGCGGAGATCGGCTATGCGCTGCATATGAGCGCCGAGGATATCGATCCGCATACGGGCTTCGCCGCGCTCGGCATGGATTCGCTGACCGCGATGGAGCTGCGCAGCCGCTTGCAGGCGGCGCTCGGCGCGGCCATTCCAGTGGCGCTCTTCATCGAGAGCCCCGATGTCGCCACGCTCGCGACGCGCCTCCTCGATTGGTGGGAGGAGCAGCGCGGCGCCGCCGCAAAGCGCCAGCCGCCGATGACGCGCCGGCCGCGCGACGGTTCGCCTCTGCCGCTCTCCTTCAATCAGGAGGCGCTGTGGTTCCTTCATGAGCTGGCGCCGGGCTCCAGCGCCTATAATATCGCCGCCGCCGTGCGCATTCGCGGCGCGCTCGACGTTGCTGTGATGCAGCGCAGCCTCGACGCCATCGTCGCGCGGCACGAGTCGTTGCGCACATCGTTTCGCAGCGAGCGCGGCGTCGCGCAGCCGCAGATCTTCGGCTCGCTGCGCGTTCCGCTGCCCGTCGAGACCGTGCGCGACGAGGAGGAGGCAGCCGAATGGGCGCGGCGCGAGGCCGGAGCGCCATTCGATCTCGCACAGGCGCCCCTGTTTCGCACGCGCCTGCTGCGCTTCGATGAGACGCATCATATTCTGCTGGTGACGATGCATCATATCGTCACCGACGGCTGGTCCTTCGCCGTGCTGCTGCGCGAGCTCTCCGCCGTCTATCGCGCCTTTGCGACGGGCGAGGCCTGGCCGCTTCCCGAATTGCCGATTCAATACGCCGATTACGCCGCCTGGCAGCGCGACTGGCTCGCCGGCGAGATGCTGGGCGAGCTGCTCGAATTTTGGAAGGCGGAGCTTTCCGGCGCCGCGCCTTTGGCCCTGCCGACCGACCGGCCGCCGCCGCGCACGCCGAGCTTTCGCGGCCGCCGTCTGCGCTTCGCGCTCGGCGCCGAGCGCGCAAAGGCGCTGCGCGCATTGGCGCAGGCGGAGGGCGTGACCTTGTTCTCGCCGCTGCTCGCTGCGCTCGCCGCCGTGCTGCAACGTCACAGCGGCCAGGACGAATTCATCGTCGGCGCGATGAGCGCCAATCGCGGCCGGCTCGAGATCGAAGGATTGATCGGCCTCTTCGTCAATGCTCTGCCGGTGCGCGTCGCCCTCGACGGCGATCCCGACATGCGCGCGCTGATCGCCCGCCTCGGCGCGCGCGTGCAGGGCGCGATGGTGCATCAGGACGCGCCCTTCGATCATGTAGTCAACGCCGTCGAGCGCGAACGCGACGGCTCGCGCAATCCGCTCTATCGCGTGCAATTGCTGCTGCAGGGTGGGTTGCAGCCGCCCGCTGTGCCCGGCCTCGAGATCGACGTGCAGGAGATCGACACGCAGACGGCGAAGCGCGATCTCACCTTCACCATCTTCGACGACGCTGCGGTGGCCGGCCATGTCGAATATTCGACCGACCTCTTCGATGCGCCACGCATAGAGCGATTGCTACGGCATTTTCTCGCCGGGCTCGACGGAATTCTCGTAGATCCGTCGCGGCGCCTTTCCACGCTGCCGCTGCTGACGCCGGAAGAGCGCGCCGCGAGCCGCGCGCCCGTGGAGGCACCGTCGCCCGGCCCGCTCACTGTGGCGGAGCTGCTCGAATCCGTCGCCGTGACGCGCGCCGATCATATCGCCTGCGAGGATGACGAGCGCCGCCTCACTTACGCCGAGCTGCAATCGGCCGCGCGGCGTCTCGCGCGCTGGCTGCGCGCGAAGGGAATTCGCCCCGGCGACGCCGTCGCTATGCGCACGGGGCGCAAGGTCGATATGATCGTCGGAATGCTCGGCGTGATGAAGGCCGGCGCCGTCTATGTGCCGATCGACGAATCCTATCCGCGGGAACGTATCGCGCATATGCTCGCCGAGGCGAATGTCGCGCTCGACGTCTCCGCGCCTTTCGACGCCGATGTCGCGCGCCAGTCGGACGCGCCGCTCGAGGCGTTGGTCAGACCTTCGGACCCCGCCTATATCGTCTTCACCTCGGGCTCGACAGGTCGGCCGAAAGGCGTGGTGATCTCGCATGGCGCCGTCGCCGAATATGCGCAGACTCTTCGTGCGGAGCTCGGCGTCGTCGCCTCCGACGCCTTTCTGCATACGGCGTCGAGCGCCTTCTCTTCCTCCATGCGGCAGATATTGGCGCCGCTCGCCGCCGGCGCGCGTATCGTCATCGCCAGCGACGACGAGCGGCGCGATCCCTTCGCTCTGCTTGCGCGCATCCGCGCCGCCAAGGCGACGATCATCGATCTCGTGCCCTCCGTGCTGCGGCAGCTCGCCGATGCGCTCGCGAGCTTGCCGGAGACCGCGCGCGCAACACTGCTCGATAATGAGCTGCGTTTGCAGCTCACCGCGAGCGAGCCTTTGCGTCAGTCGCTCGTGCGCGATTGGCGCGCCCTCGTCGGCGACGAATTGCGCTGGGTGAATCAATATGGGCAGACCGAGACCTCCGGCATCGTCAGCCTGCATGTGGTAGGGCCGGGCGCGCTCGCCGATTCGCAGGCGATCGTGCCGATCGGACGGCCGCGCGCCAATGTGCGATTGGTCGTGCTCGACTCGCAGAAACGGATCGCGCCAATCGGCGTTCCCGGACAATTGCACATCGGCGGGCCATGCCTCGCGCTGCGCTATCTCGGCGATGCTGCGCTGACGCAAGAGCGCTTTTTCGCCTTCGACGATGGCGAGGCGACGCAGCGTCTCTATGCGACCGGCGACATTGTGCGGCGTGAGGAGGACGGCGTTCTCGCCTTCGTCGGCCGCGACGACCAGCAGGTGAAGATTCGCGGCGTCCGCATAGAACCCGGCGAGATCGAGCGCGCATTGCTCGACCATCCGCGCACGCGCGCGGCGGCGGTCGCGGCCTATGACATGGACGGCGAGGCCCGGCTCGCGGCCTATCTCACCTTCGACGGACCGGCGCCGAATGTGCATGCGCTGCGCAATCATCTGCGCCGCCTTCTGCCCGATCATATGATTCCGTCCGCCTTTGTGACGCTCGACGAAATGCCGCTGACGGCGAATGGCAAGCTCAATCGCGCCGCCTTGCCGGCGCCGCCGCGCGATGCGGTTCGTGACTCGGCCTTCGTCGCGCCGCGGACCGAGGACGAGGAGAGCCTCGCCGAGATCTGGCGTGATCTGCTGAAGCTCGAGCGTGTCGGCGCCGATGACAGCTTCTTTCTGCTCGGCGGTCATTCCATGCTGGCGGCGCAATTGCGCGCGCGCATTCATCAAAGCCTCGGCGTGGAGCTGCCGCTCGGCGCGATTTTCGAGGATCAGACTCTCGCCGCGCTCGCCGCCCGGCTCGACGGCGCGCGGCGCGGCGCGACCGTCGCCCTGCCGGAATTCGTCGCGGCGCCTGCAGGCGCTGTCGCGCCGGCCTCGATCGCCCAGCTCGGCGCCCTCGCGGCCGAGCAGGCGTCTCCCGGTGCGCCGGGTCAGTGGATCGACGTCGGCGTGCAAATTCTCGGCCCGCTCGACGAAGAGCGCCAGATCGAGAGCATAAGGGAAGCCTTCCGGCGCCACGCCATTCTGCGCACCATCCTCGAGCCCATGGCCGATGGCGGCGCGATGCAGCGGATCGTCGATGCGCCGCCCGAGGTGATGCTGCTCGGTCCCGAGGAAGCGCCCGATCCTCTAGAGCCGGTCCGCGCCGATGACGGGCGGCCCGCGATCCGCGTCTCGCTGCAGCGGATCGGCGATGGCGAGCGTCTGCTGCGGCTGCGCTGTCATCGCTCGATCGCCGATGGCGCGACAGTCCGCATGCTGCTCGGCGAGATCGGCGCGCTCTACGCCAATGGGCTCGAGGGCATGGAGCTGTTTCCGCTCCTCGATCGTTCGCTCTCCTACGCCGATTACGCTCTGTGGGAGCGGCAATGGCTGACGCCGGAGCTACGCAGCGGCCAGACGGCCTATTTCCGCCGGCTGTTCGAGAGCGGCCTGCCCGCGCCGATCCGGTGCGATCCGCCGCGCGGGGAAGGCGCCCTCGTCCCGGAGGGCGCCGTCTTCCGTTTCGATTTTCCGCAGGCGGCCGTCGACGCCGCCGAGGCGCTCGCGGCGAAAGAGCGGGCGACTCTCGCCATGACATTGACGGCGGCCTTCGCCGCCGCTCTCGCCGAGCGCGCCTCGGACGATGCGCTCGCTCTGACGATTCCGGTCTCGCTGCGGCATCATGCGGCGACGCATCGCATGCTCGGACCCTTCATGAACGCTCTGCCGCTGCGCATAGAGCGGCCCGGCGACGCGCTGGAGGAACTGCTGCCGCGCGTGCGCGAGGCGACGCTCGGGGCGCTCGCCAATCAGAATGCGCCTTGGCGCGACATCATGTCGGCGCTGCGCGAGGATCACGGCCCGGACGCCGAGCGGCTCGGCGACGTGGCGCTGGTGATCGAGGACGCTCCGCCGCAGAATGTGCAATTCTCAGGGCTGACGCTGTCGCGCGCTTCCGCCGACCGTGTCGCGGTGCGCCGCCCACTCACTCTCTCCGTCTCCTTGGACGATGGCGAGATCAAGGGCAGCCTCATCTATGCGACGAGCCTGTTCGAGCGCGACACGATCGAACGGCTCGCCGAGCGCGTCATTCGCGCGCTCGCGCCGGGCTGACGGGCGCGCTCCGTCAGCGCTTCGCTATCTCGATCAGCGACGAGACGGCCCGCCGGCCGGCTCATGCGCATGAATATTCGAACGCGCCATTTTGGACTCCCACGGCGACCCGCGCCAATTCCTGCTTGGCCAGCGCCTTTTTCAAGAACTCGCGGGATAGAGCCGGCAATAGCGTGTTGGTGACGATATTATCGATCATCCGGCCGCCCGAGTCGGGATCGCGGCATTGCTCGACGATGTGGTCCACCACCGTATCGTCATAGCTGAACGTCGCGCGATATCCATCCGTCACCCGCTTGCCGATGCGATCCAATTGCAGCCGCGTGATGCCGACGAGCATTTGCCGCGACAGCGGGAAGTAAGGCACGGTCACGATGCGGCCGAGAAGCGCCGGCGGAAATACGCGCAGCAGTTCCGGCTGCAGCGCCTGCGCGAGCGCTTCTGCATCATTCGCGACGGTGGGGTCGGCGCCGAGCCGCATCAGCAGATCGGTTCCGACATTGGATGTCAGAATGATCAGAGTGTTCCGAAAATCGATGCGCCTGCCTGCGCCATCCTCCATTTGGCCTTTGTCGAAGACTTGAAAGAAAATCTCGTGCACGTCGGGATGCGCCTTTTCGATCTCGTCGAGCAGAATGACGCTGTAAGGCTTGCGGCGCACCGCTTCGGTGAGGCGGCCGCCTTCGCCGAAGCCGACATAGCCGGGAGGCGCCCCTTTTAGCGTCGCCACACTATGCGGCTCCTGAAATTCCGACATATTGATCGTGATGACATTCTGCTCGCCGCCATAGAGCGCTTCCGCGAGCGCGAGCGCCGTTTCCGTCTTGCCGACGCCCGAGGGGCCGACCAGCATGAAGACGCCGATCGGCTTGTCGGGATTGTCCAATCGCGCCCGGCTCGTCTCAATGCGCTTTGCGATCGACCGCAGCCCGTGCGTCTGTCCGACGACGCGCTCGTTCAAAATCTCGGTCAAATGAAGGACCGTTTCGATCTCATCCGTCACCATGCGTCCGACCGGAACGCCGGTCCAATCCGAAACCACTGAGGCGATGCATTGCTCATCGACATGCGCGTAGATCATGCGCCGCTCCGGGCTCAGCGCTTCCAGCGCCTCGGATTTGGCGTCGAGCCGCTCGCGGATAGCCTGTCGATGCGCGGGCTCGGCGGAGGCCGCCTCCTCCCGCAATCGATGTATATCCTCGATGAGGCCGCGTTCCCGCGTCCAACGCGATTCGAGCTCGGCGAGCTTCTCCTGCGCGGACGATATCTCCACTTCCACGTCATGCAGGCGGCGCTCGTCCAGCTGCTCGAGATCGCTATTGCTCACGATCGCCGCACGCTCGCTCTCCAAGGCCGCGATCATGGCGCGCGCATCTTCTATGGGCGCAGGCGTCGCATTCTGTGAGATCGCCGCGCGCGCGCAGGCCGTGTCGAGAAGGCTGACCGCCTTGTCTGGAAGCTTGCGCGCGGGAATGTAGCGCTGCGACAGCTTCGTCGCCGACCTTATCGCCATCTCGGAAACGCGCACATTGTGGTGCCGTTCCATCGGCTTCACCATGGCGCGCAGCATCTCGACACAGCGCTCGACGGAAGGCTCGTCCACATCGACCGGCTGAAAGCGCCGCGATAGCGCGGGATCTTTTTCGATATGGCGTCGATACTCGGCGAAGGTCGTCGCTGCGAGCATGCGCAAGGCGCCGCGCGCGAGCGCCGGCTTCAGCAGATCGGCGGCGTCGCCGACGCCATTCTGTCCGCCGGCGCCGATCAGCGTATGGGCTTCGTCGATGAACAGGATCACCGGCGTCGGCGAAGACTGCGCCTCGTCGATGACCGACCGAAGCCGCTGCTCGAACTCGCCCTTCATCGAGGCGCCGGCCTGCAAAAGGCCGATGTCCAGCGACAGAAGACGAATGTCCCGCAAGGCCGCAGGCACGGCGCCGGCGACGATTCGCTGTGCAAATCCTTCCGCGATCGCCGTCTTGCCGACGCCCGCCTCGCCGATCAGAATTGGATTATTCTGCCTGCGTCGCATGAGCACATCGATGACCTGACGAATTTCATCGTCGCGCCCCAGCACCGGATCGAGCTCGCCGCTGCGCGCCCTTTCCGTGAGATCCTGAGCGAAGCGATCGAGCGCCGTATGTGCGCCCTTCGCCTCGCGCGCGCCTTTGGCGACAGGCCCGGCGCCGTCCAGCGGCCTCAGATTCTCTTCTTGTGATCCGGCCCAAATCCGATTGGCCTCCTGCGTCAGCGCCTCGTCTGCGATCTTGTCGAACTCGCGCGACAGCGAGCGCAGAGCGCGACGAAGCTCCGGCGTCTTCAGCAGCGCCGTCAGCAGATGGCCGCTCCGAATTTGAGTCTCGCCAAAGAGCAAAGTGGCGAAATGCCAGCCGCGATCCAGCGCGTCCACCACATTGTTGGCGACGCCGGGCATTTGTGTCTCATTGACGCGAAACGAGCCGATGACCTGTTCCAGATCGCGCGACAGCCTGGCCCTGTCGAGCGCGAAGCGATCGACCGTGAGATCGAGATCGCTCCCCTCGCTCTGCAGAAGATGCATCAGCCAATGTGCGAGTTCTACATTGCGATGCCCGGCCAGCTTCGCCTGCCGCAAGGCGCGCATAAAAGCGTCATAGCCGACGCGATTGAGCTTGCCGGTCACGGTCTCCAGGCTGATCTCAGTCATTTCTCCGCCCTCCTCAAATTCATTGCATCCGCTGCTTAGCGGCGCGCGCATATTTCGCCGGATCGAAGCGGGCGTCGCAGCGTCGCTCGCCGCTCGCGCGGTTCGGCGCCATCCAGCTGGTCCAGCCGAGCTCTCCCGTTCGCCCGAGCGAAATCGGAGTCGTCTGCGTCGCTGGAAGAGAGATTTCGACGTCCCATTCCATTTCTTCGCCGATATAAAAGAAAAGAAGGTCGTTCAGTCTGTGGCAATCCTCACCTGTCGGCAGGAAGTCGCGATAGCGCTTCATATCCTCGACGAAAATCCGAATGCGGAATTTGTGATCGAATCCGAAGGATGCCGCGCCCAGCATCAGATCGCCGCCCAAGCCGCAGTTCCTGCGTCCGAGCCTGTTGCGCTCGCCTTCCTCGATCGTGAGCCAGCCGCCGCCGAGCTGCTCGATCTCGACTTCCACCGCGAACAGTCCGCGAATAGCGCCCGCGAGGCGCTCGCCAGACTTCGTGCGTGAACCCAAAAGACCGGCATAGACGGAAATGCCTTTTGGCGTCGCGGCGAGCCCGCGATAGGGCGGCGTGCCGAGCCCGATGGTCGAGGTCACATAATCCTGGAAGCGATCACAGTCTGGACGATCATGCTGCACAATGGCGCGCGAATCCGCCCAGGCCCGGTAGAAGAGCTGCAGGAATCGATTGTTGAAAATATCCAAGAAATGCGGGAAAGACGGGTCCTGCTGCAGAGACCAGCCATGTGCCTCCTCGGTAACGGATAGAGGCAAAGCGCCCTGCGGGCCGAGCATCCCGAGGAATTTGAGCACGACGTGCAGCCGTTCGCTTTCCTCCGCCGAATCCGGCTCACCGTCCGCGCCCTTCGCGTGCTCACGCCATTCGACGCGCGCGACATTGGAGCCCGGAAAGCTCATCCAAGGATCCTGCCCGAAGGACAGCGCGACAGCCTTGCCGTCGATCTCGATCGTCTCGTCCTTGCGAGACGCGCTATCGCCGATCCGGGGCTTGGCCTTTGCTTCGTCGGATGCATGTCCGAGCGAACGCTCGAGCCGACGCATCATGTCGAAGAAATCGACGCGCCAGGGTTCGTCCGCCAAATGTTCGAGATAGGTCACATCAGCCTCCGCGAGCCAATTCGCGCCGGCCAACGCATGATCACGCCGCGCTCGCTGGTGCGCATCACCAGCTGCGTGAAGCTGTTCATCCCCGCATAGGCCGGGAAAAACCGATCCAGCACCGCGCCGAGCAGAAAAGCGCCTGATCCTTGGAACGCCTTGTCGTCGACTGTGACCGTGATCTCGACGCCGAGCGCCGTCCCGACGCCTCTTGCGCGACGTAAGCGGCGCACGATCTGGCGACTCTCCACCGATCTGATTCCGCGCAGCCGCTTCTCGACCGAGCTGTCAGCGGCGTCGGCGAATGTCGCCAGCATCTCTCGAAGCGCCAGCGCATTCTTGCCCCCGCCATGCTCGCTGAGGCCGAGATAGTTGAGGCTGAGCATGTTCAAAAGACGCCAGGCGACGACGCCGGAATGCGCCGATTCTGTGCGGCTCTTGATCTGGGAAACGACCGCATCGTGCGGCGCCGTCGGCCCTGCGGCGCAGACGACGTCGAGAGACATATCGTCCGTCAGCCGAAAATCGGCCTTGCCGGTCCCGACCGGCAGATGTTCGGGAAGATGCCGATTGGAACACAACGCTCGAACGCCGAGCTCGGCGATCTCGCTTTCCGTGGTCAGCGACGCCGGCTCGCTGATCGAGATGAAAACGTCGGAGCCCGTGTAATTGGAAGCGACGCCGCGCCGCCTTTCGTCCTCCGAGTGGCGACGTGGACATCTTCGAATCGTGTAGCTCAGATCGGACGATGACGCCTCGTCGGCCGTCGCTGTGTAGAGCGGACGCACGGGACGCTTTTCTCCGCCGCCCGACATATAGGCGAAGACATCGAGGACGCGATAGGGCTCGAAATCGAGCGGCTTGCTTCGGTCCGGCAGGATCTGATGCTCGTGCTGATTCTTGCGAATACGGATGCGATCGGTCGTCATCTCGAACAGATTGACCGCCGGGGCGCTGAAAAGCGAAAACATTTGCGGACGAACCGCGGCGGGGAGCTGCGAATTGATCTCATCGAAGCCGAAGATCACGCTGATCGAGCTCGCTGGCATTCGCGCCAGCGCGCGCCGCAGACCGCGGAGATCGAAGCCCAGGAACTTCTGTGGAAAGGTGAAATACTCGCGCAGCAGCTCAAAGCCGCGAAAAATTCGATCGTCCGACGGGATCAGCTCCTCGTCGTCGCCAAAGCCTATCTCGCCGATCGCCTCCCGTCCGAGCGAGATCACGATCGGTTCGCCCGTTTCATCGACGGAGCGCAGCCACACTCCGGTGCAATGCGCGAACAGCTGCTCATAGAGGCCGACCGATTCGGCTTCCGCGCCGCATAAATGAATCGGCAGATGTTCCACGGGGCAGGACGAAAAACTATCTTGCGCGGCTCCGTTGCTCTCCCGGTGTTCCGCCGCCGAGCGCATGCTCAGGGTCAGCTTCATTCCGGCGACCGTTTCCGGCCCCGGCTTCACCCCGAGCGCCACCAGTGGCGCCGCTGTCTGGCAATATTCCGCGGCGGCGATTTCGAATGGCCAGAGCTCGACGGGCGCTGTGAGCTTGTATCGGCAAGAGACTTCTCGGTCTCGCTCGACATAGGCCGCGTCCACATTTGTCCCGCGCGCGATCACGCGTCCTTCTTTCAGAGCGGGGTCGCCGAAAGGCGGACGAATCTGAGCCAGGAAAATGGAGGGGGTCGGCGCCAAAAAATTCGGGACGAGCTGTTCCAGGAGATTGTTGATGAACTCGGGAAACTCGTGCTTCAGTTTCAGCTGAACGCGCGCGGCGAGAAACGCCGACCCTTCGAACAGGCCCGAGATCGAGGGGTCCATAGAATCGCGCGCCAGGCCGCCGAGACGCGATGCGACGCCAGGATATTCTTCGGCGAACTCTCGTCCATGTTCGTACAGGAGATCGAGCTCACGATCATAGAGATCGAGGAATTCGCGGTTCATGGCGTCACCTCTGCTGAATTTGAATCTTTCCGGTCGTGACTTCGACGTCGGCTATGAATTCCATAGGAAGGGGAAGCGGCTTGCTCGCCAGCTCGGCACGGACGATGTAACGAATGGTGAGCTCGGCCGGGTCGATGCGTCGGTCCCGCGTCACCTGCAGCGTCGAGGCGATCAGCCTCGGCTCATAGCTGCGCAAGGTCCTCTCGATCTCGGACTCGAGTCCTGAACGCTCCAATTCGTCTATGGTGAGACGCGCAATGCTCGGGAAGCCGTAATTCAAGACCGAGCGTCGAGCCCGTGGAAACCGCTCGAGATCGATCGTCGAATCGACAGCGACGCAATTGAGCAGCGTTTCGACATGCTGGGCAACTTCCTCTTTGAGGGCCGATTCCGCAATTGCAACGCGCTGGCCTTCGCGCGAAATCGTCGCCGAACGCTGCGACGCGCCGGCAGTAAGCTTCGTTCGCGTATCCTTCGCCTTATGCGCTGCACGAAAGCAGTGCAGCAATGAAGACTCGACTCTGTTTCGCAGCGATTCCGCCATTTCCGCCTCCCTCAATCATTGGTCGCAATATCGTCGGCGAAGGAAACGGCGCCGTCTTTCAGTCCCTTGTCGTCTTGCGCCTCATATTCGACCTCGAGACGGCGGTAGCTGATCTCGAATTCCTCCTTCGGCAGAGCGGCGAATTCGTCGGCGGCGTCCTCGCCGCAAATCTTGTAGGACACAAAATACGCGTCCTTGAGAACGAGTGTGTAATAGACGAGCGGCTCGCCGCCGCCCTTTGTCAGGCTGAGAGTCGCCTTCCGTAACTTTGTATTCTGCGCGAGCATCTGCTGTATGGTGACGCTCGATCGATCGACGATCTTGCGGAAGCGCACATTCGAATAGCTGCGGCGCTTATGTCCCGGCTCGCCTTGGAAATGATTGGCGGTGGTCCCATATTCGAATCCGAGAATCTCGACGAGATCGTCCTTTCCACCGCGCCGCGCTTCGCCACGCACGCTGTCGATCTGCAATGTGTAATTGGTCGAACCCATAGAAATGCTCCTCGGCGATTCTCGCATTTCGTCGTCGCCGCTGCGCGACGATGGTCGCGCAGCGGCTCGTCGCAGCGTCCTCGCTCAGCTCGCCTTGCCCTGCAGCGCCTTGAGGTCCCAGGCGAACTGGCCGCCCTTGACTTTCTTTCCGTCTGCGTCCTGCTCGTTATACGAGAGGTCGAACTTCGCGAAGGAGAGGCCGATCGCCTCCATTCCTTCGCCGGTAGTGAGGCCCGAGGGAACGACGCTGGTAATGAAGCACTGCTCCATCACGATCGTGATATATTCTAGCGGTTCCTTGTCGCCGGAGGATTTGAAGAGCTTCACCTGCACCTTCGGAATGTGCTTGCCGACGGCGCAGAAATGCATGAGGCCCGGCGAGGATTTGTCGTAGCGCTTCACGAAGGAGATGGCGCCGAAGTCCGCCTTGCCGACGCCAGAGCCGCCGCCATAGCTGGAGCTCGAATGATTGTGAATGTTGAAGTTGACATCGAGGATATCGATCCACTCCGCCTTCGGGCTCAGCTCGGCGTATTCGGCTTTCGACTCGCCCTTGATGCCGGCGATGTGGAGAAAAGCATTAGAAGACATATCGAGTTCCTTTCAGTATTGCGTTGTTGGATCTCGTCGATCTCGACGATGGTTCTACAATGAAGAAGAAACGCTTCGGCGGATGTGGCGGAAGCCACATTGCGTGCTCGAGTCTCACTTGCCTGTCGGCAGGCGTGAAACGAGCCGCAGGCCTATGTCCATTCCTTCGAGCTGATAATGCGGACGCAGCTCGAATGTTGCGGAGTAATAGCCGGGGTTCTCCTCATTCGGCACGATCGAGATCGACGCGCCAGCGAGAGGACGCCGCGCCTTCACATCTTCGGTCGAATTGGTCGGATCGCCGTCCACATAGTCCTGGATCCAATTGTGCAGCCAGCGCTCGAGCTGCTCCTTCTCGCGATGGGAGCCGATCTTGTCGCGCACCATGCACTTCAGATAATGAGCGAAGCGGCTGACCGCGAACATATAGGGAAGGCGAGAGGCGAGGTTGCTGGACGCGGTGGCTTCCGGATCATTCTGATAGGCCTTCGGCTTGAACAAAGACTGTGCGCCGATGAAGGCCGCGCGATCGGTGTTCTTGCGATGGATCAACGGAATGAGGCCGGATTTCGCGAGCTCCGCCTCACGGCGATCGCTGATCGCGATTTCGGTCGGGCATTTCAGATCGACGCCGCCGTCGTCGGTGGGGAATGTATGGGTGGGGAGATTTTCGACTTCGCCACCCGATTCGACGCCGCGAATGCGCGTGCACCAGCCATATTCCTTGAAGGCGCGATTGATGTTCGACGCCATCGCATAGGCGGCGTTCATCCAAGCGTAGTTTTCACCCGCATGTCCGTCCGTATCCTCCTCGAAAGCGAATTGCGGCACAGGCTCGGACTTCGCGCCATAGGGCTCTCGCGCGAGCACGCGCGGCAGGCAGAGGCCGATGTATTTTGCGTCGTCCGAATCGCGCAAGCCCTTCCATGCCGCATATTCCGGCGTGTCGAAGACCTTGGAGAGATCGCGGGGGTTGGACAGCTCGGTCCAGCTGTCCATGCCCATCAGCGTCGGATCGGCGGCGGCGATGAAAGGCGCATGCGCGGAAGCAGCGATCTTCGAGAGATCACGGAGCAGCTGCACATCGGTCGCGCGCTGCGAGAAATAATAGTCGCCGATGAGGCAGCCGTAGGGTCGGCCGCCCAGCTGCCCATATTCCTCCTCATAGACTTTCTTGAAGAGCGGGCTCTGGTCCCATGCCGCGGCCGGATATTGGCGGAGATGGCGATAGAGCTCTTCTTTCGACGCATTGATCACGCGAATTTTGAGCGTTGCGTCGGTTTCGGAATTATAGACGAGGTGATGCAGGCCCCGCCAGGCCGATTCGAGCTTCTGAAAATCGGCGTCATGCAAGATCACATTGATTTGCGAAGTGAGCTTCTCGTCGATCGCGGCGATGATCGCCTCGATCGTCTCGACGACATCGTCCTTGATGACGGCCGTGTCGGCGAGCGCTTCCTTGATCAGCGTCGAGACGGCGTTCTGCACTTCGGTCTCGGCGCGCTCGGTGCGCGGCTTGAAGCTCTGCTTGAGCACCTCGGAAAATTCGTCGGCGATGACGATTTGGGAGGGTTCGGAGGGGTGAAGAATTTCCTGTTCCTGGGACATATGATCCTCGTTTCGTGTCGAAGGCGGGTTGCGGAAAGCTGGTTGGCGGAATGGTTCAGGCGCGGCTGTCGCGCAGATCGGCCATCAGCTTGTGATCTTTGAGGAGCTTGCGCAGCTGCTCCTCGGCGGCGGCCTTTCCGTCCATGTAGCGAAGCAGATTGGCCAACTGCGTGCGCACCTCGAGCAGCTTCTCCAGCGCCGGCGTCTGCGCGGCGATCGACGCCGGATTGAAATCGGCCATTGTCTCGAAGCGAAGATTGACGGCGAGCTTCTCGCCCGGCTCTTCGGCGAGCTTATTCTCCACGCGCAAAGCCAGGCCGGGCGCGACAGCGCCCATGCGCTGGTCGAAATTGTCCATGTCGAATTCGAGGAATTTGCGCTGCGTCATCTCCTCTTTCGGCGTGCTCGGCGCATTGCCGGAGAGATCGGCCATCACGCCCATCACGAAGGGGAGCTCGATTTTCTCTTCGGAATTGGTCGGATTGGCGTAGGTGATCTGGACGCGCGGCGGGCGGTTGCGGCTGATGAACTTCTGTCCGCTATTGCTTTGTCGGGTCATTTGTCTGTCCTCGCTTCGGTGCGATGGTCGTGGGTGCGAGCATCGGCCCGGGGATATCTCCGGGGCTTTCAGGACGTCGTGTTTCCGTCGTCGTGGCCGCGTCGTTGACTGTCGTGCGGGTCGGCGATTTGTCCTGGAGCGCAAATTGCTCGAAGTGATCGATTGTGGCGGTGACTAAAGTCACAAGGCGAGCGCCGGCGTTTCGCGTGATCGGCTCGAGCGTCATTCGGCGTTGCGATCGCTCAGCGCGCGCTCTTTCAGGAGCTCGCCGAGAAGGCTCAGGAAGTCTTTTTCGGCGAGCTTTTTTGCGCTGGCGATCAGCCAGGGGATCGGGCTCGACGGTTCCGCGATCTGGAAATAGCGCGATGTCTCGTCGAGCAGCTGCATCGCTTCGGCGCGCGTCGCGACGCGAAATATCGGTTCGGGCGGGATAGGAAACGCAGCCGCGAGTGGAAGATGGTCGACATAGGGTTCGTCGGTCGGCGCTTCATTCCATTCGTCATAATGAGGATCGCTTTGCTCTTCGGCGTCTTCGTGCGTCGGGGCGTGCGGCTCTGTTTCGATCTCGGCGCCCGAGTCTTCGCAATAGCCTTCTGCCGGCGGCGTGACCTGGGTCAAAAGATCGAGCGGCAGGGCGAAGAACTTTTGGTCGCCGATTTCATATTCGGCGTCGGAGGCATGCCGTGGCACGAGAGACTCGAGCACTTCGGCGAGCGACTTGCCTTGAATGTCGCGCGCCTTGGCCACCAGTGGCAGCACCGGACTGGAAGGCTCGTGTCGTCGGAAATAGTCCATCGTAGCGTCGAGAGCGCGGCGCGCATGGGCGGGGGCGTCGATGCGACTGTCGGCGTAATGTCGAGGTTCGGGCTTCCCGTTCGCGGCAGCGTCACCTTTCGGCTCGTCGCCGGCGGCTTCGGTGAGCAAGGCGCGCATTCCGGCCACGGTCGCGCGGATTTTGTCGAGGCGCGGCGTTTTGTCGAAACCGCACATTCGGCCGAAGCAGCTGTGGATGGTCTCGAGCGCCTCGGCCAGTCGGTCGATGAGGACCCGCTTCGTAACGAGTCGCTCTCTTTCGCAATCCCGAAAAGCCTGCGAAATGGACAGTGAGGAGAGAATGGGCTCGCCTTCCCTGGGCTTGGCTTCGCCGACCGCGCACATTTGGGCGCGATAATGGATAACGCCGAAGCGGCGATCCTCGCAGAGCGGCATGTATTGGAGCGGGAAGATGACGGTCGACTCGTTCAGCGGCCCGAGGGCTGCGGCGCGAAGCGCGAAGGAGCCGTTTTCGGCGCCGGGATGGGCCTCTTCCCAATTGGCGGTGAGCAATTCGGCGATGGCGTGGACGGCGCCGACGAATTGCTCATAGTCGCGACGCAGAATGGCGAAGCGCGCGACGAGACAGAACAGGCGTATGTCGCGCGTTCGTCGCATGAGAGCGCCGATCTGATCGAAATGTGCGAGCATTGCCGGTTGCGAGGCGTCGAAAGCTTCGCCGTCGCGAAAATATTCGGTCGGCAGCAATCCCTCGGCAACGGCGACGAAATTCAAGTAGTCGTCGTCTCCTTGCAGATCGAGGTCGGGACCACAGGGGTCGCGATCGGACAGTGGCGCGATCGCCGTAGTGAAGTCGATTTTGGTCATGATTTGCCTCACTCTATGGTTTGCGTTGGCTCCCGCCTCCTTTTCGTGCGCCGACGGCATGCGCGATGTGGCCTATGCCACAGCCCGCGATCCGTAGAGGCGAGTAGCTTGCGTCGAGGAAGCACGCTGGCGGTGACGCTGGCGGCAGGGAGTGAACCGCAATGGACAGTCGTCTCGATCAGCAGAAGCGGCTCGCCGCGTTCAAATCGCCTTTCGCGGACGAGCGTTTGGTCGTCGAGAGCTTCGAAGGGACGGAGGGGTTGAGCGAGCTTTTCGAGTTTCGCGTGCTGGCGCTTTCTCGCGAGGCGACGATCGATTTCGACCAGGCGCTCGGACGTTCGTGCAGCGTCGGCTTGCGTGGAAGCCATGGCGAAACGCGCCATTTCAGCGGAATTGCGGTGGAGGCCGAGGCGATCGGGCGGCGCGGCGATCTGTTCGCCTATCGCTTCGTGTTGCGGCCGTCGCTCTGGCTGCTAACACGTACGAGCAATTGCGCGATCTGGCATCGAAAGACCGCGATCGAGATCATCGAGGAGGTGCTACGCAAGCGTGAGATCGATTTTCGCAAGGCGCTGTCGGGCGACTTTCCGTGTCTCGATTATTGCGTGCAATATAGGGAGAGCGATTTTGCTTTCGTGTCGCGGCTCATGGAGCAGCATGGCGTCTATTATTTCTTCGAGCATAGTGAGGACGGCGCAAGGCTCGTGCTCGCCGATTCGGCGTCTTCTCATGGCGCGCTGCCGAACACGCCGACGATCGAATATGCGGGAAAGGAGTTCGGCTCCATTCATGCGCAGGCGCGACGTCTCTTTGGATGGTCCTCCAATCGCAAGCTGCAGACCGGCAAGGTAACGCTGCGTGATTACAATTTTACCGCGCCCAACGCCGACATGTCCGGTGAGGCGAGCGCCACAGAGCGTTATGACAAGTCGGCGCTCGAATATTACGACTATCCTGGCAAATATGAGCAGCGCGATATCGGCAAGCATTATGCGCGAATAAGGTTGGAGGCCGCGCAGGCGGGTGATTATCGTCGCTTCGTGGATGGCGACGCGGCGGACTTTTTCCCCGGCGGCCTCGTGAGCGTGACACGCCATCCGACCGATGAAGAAAACAAGCAATATTTGATCGCGCGCTGCACGCATCGTTTTGCGATGGAAGCCTATCGGTCGGGCGCGGGCGCGGACGCGCGGCCTTATCAGGGCGCCTACGAGCTGCATCCGAGCGATCGGCCTTTTCGTGCGCCCTTGGCGACGCCGAAGCCGATGATTCATGGTCCGCAAACCGCCAAGGTGGTGGCGCGCAAGGGCAAGGATAGCGAGGAGATCGACGTCGATGACGACGGCTACGGCCGCGTGATGGTGCGCTTCTATTGGGATCGCGACGATCTGCGTTCCTGCTGGGTGCGGGTCGCGCAAATGTGGGCGGGCGCAAAGTGGGGCGGGCAGTTTATACCGCGCGTCGGAATGGAGGTTGTCGTCGAATTTCTCGAGGGCGATCCTGATCGGCCATTGATCGTCGGAGCCGTCTACAACAAGGATAATGGGCTCCCATACTGCCTGCCCGCGAATAAGACGCAGTCGGGCGTGAAGTCGAACAGTTCGACCGGCGGGAATGGTTACAATGAGCTGATGTTCGAAGACGCGAAGTTGCAGGAGAAGATACGGCTTCATGCCGAACGCGATCTCGAATCGACGATCGAGCATGCTGAGACACGCGAGATCGGCGAGCGTTTCGAGACGCCGGTCGGACAATCGTCACGCAAGACGACGATCAAGATGGGCGATGACGAGCTCAATGTCATGAGCGGCGACCGCAAGGTCACGATCGCGAGCGAGGACAAGCTCACAGTCGGCATGAGCCGCGAGGCGACGATCGCCATGAGCGACAAAACGACAGTGGGCGCCAATCAGAATGTGACGGTCGGCGGCGAGCAGACGACGCAGGCGGGGGGCGCGATCACGATCCAGGCGGGCGGCGAGGTGACGATCATGGCGGGGGCGACAATCACGCTCGTCGCGGGCGTGTCGATCGTGCTTCAAGCCGGCGGCGCGACCTTCACCGTCGGGCCGGGCGTGATCAACGCCGTCGGTCCCATGATGGTCCCTGGGCCTTTGAAGGCGGTCGGCGTCGTGGCTCCGGTTCCTTGATGGAGGCGCGTGATGATCCGCGAGAGATTTTCGACCGCAGATGATCTGTTCGCGGCTTTCCCTGCCGCGGCGCGTGAGATCGGTGTCGCGCCGACGAGGGAGACGCCGCTCGAATTCGTGGCGAAGCTGCGAGCCTCTCGACGAATTGCGGAAGCCGTCGGCTTTTGCGCCTATTGGCTCGAGCGTCGTAGAGCGGTCTGGTGGGCCTGTCAGAATTTGCGCGCCTTGCAGCCGACGGCGGCCGATCTCGATCGTCACGCGCTCGATGCGGCGGAGGCCTGGGTTCGCCAGCCGGAGGAGCGGTTGCGCGCGCAGGCGTTCGAGGTCGCGCGCTGCGCCGCGCGGCCGACGCCTGCGACGAGCGTCGCTTACGCGGCCGCCTATTGCGGTCCGAGCGTCTGGCTGCGCTCGAGCGGCCAGGCGGAAGCGGTCGCATTCGTCGTCGATCCGGGACTGGCGCCCGGCTGCGTGCGCGGCGCCTTGATGCTCGCGGCCGGCCGGCTCACGCCGTCGGCGCGGGAGGACGCTTTTCGTCTTTGGCTGGACGAGGCTCTGCGCCTCGCGCAGATCGCGTGATGGGAATGCGCGCGACGGAAGGAACGAAAGTTCTTTGCGCCGTTCACAGCGCTGTGGGTTTTCTCACCGAGGGTGCGCTTCTGCGCGGGTAGAACGGTCGTCGAGAAAGAACAGCGGGTCTTTCCGGCGTGCTCACATGCGATATCTCACAATGCGACGAGATGGAGCGACCCGCGCATCCGAGGGGACGAGAACAATGTCGTGGCGCAGCAAAGTCGTGTGGCGGGAAGGTTTGTTCTTGCGGCCGCACCATCTCCAGCAAAATGATCGCTATCTCGAGCGCATCATCGAGAGCCGCACCCGGCATGCCAGTCCCTACCCCTGGGGGTTCGCGCAGCTCGAGATCGATTCCGATCTCGCGCAGCAGAGCAAGATCGCGCTGCGCAAGGCGGCGGGCGTAATGCCGGACGGCACGCCTTTCGATATTCCGGGCGAAGGTCCGGCGCCGGCCTCCATCGAGGCGCCGGCGAAGGCGGCGGGCCTCACCGTCTGGCTGACATTGCCCAACGCCTCGCCCAATTCGCGCGAGGTCGATTATCGCGCGAAAGATGTGGCGAGCCGTTTCACCGAAGGCGTGGAGACGATCATCGACTCGGTCGCGGAGATGCGCGACGAAGAGGAGATCGACGTCGCGCATCTGCGTCTCGAGCTCGAGATCGGCCGTCGGCCGAAGCCGGGATATGATTGCCTCGCCATCGCGCGCATTTTGGAGATACGCGACAAGGTCATCATCTTCGATCCGAATTTCGCGCCGCCGCTGCTCGTCTGCGCGGCGCATAGCGTCGTGACCGGATGGATCGACCGTGTGATCGGCTGGGTCGATAACAAGCTCGAGGAGCTGGCGCGCTATGCCGCCGATCCGTCCTCTGGCGGCGGAATGCAGAGCGCGGACTATCTGCTGCTGCAGACGCTCAATCGCGCCGCGCCCTTGCTGCGCCATCTGCGCCAGTCGGGCTATACGCATCCGGAGCGGCTCTACACATCGCTCGCCTCGCTCGCCGGCGAGCTCGCGACATTCGGCTCGCAGCAGCGTCGCAGCCGCATTTATCCGGCTTATGATCACGACGATCTGGAGAATGTCTTCGAGCCGATCCTGCGTGATCTGCAAGAGTTTCTCAGCGCCCGGACGAGCCGGCGCGCGCGTCGGATGGAGCTGGTTCAGCGGGCGCCCAATGTCTATATCTCGCCCATCCGCGACCGTGCGCTGCTCGGCAATGCGACGCTGGTGCTGGAAGTGGCGAGCGATCGGCCGCCGTCGGAGATTCAGCAGCTCTTGCCGCAGCTGCTGAAGGTCGGGCCGAATAATCGCATGAACGATATCGTCTACGCCAATCTGCCGGGAATCCCGCTCGTGCATATGCCGACGCCGCCCGGCCAAATTCGCACGATCTCGCATCATGTCTATTTCTATCTCGATCGTCATTCGCCGCTGTGGCGGGAGTTCTCCGTCGCCGCCTCGATCGGGCTGCATTTTTCCGGCGACTGGCCGGAGCTCGAGCTCGAGCTCTGGGCGATCGCGGAGGAGGCGCTCTAAATTCCAGGGTGCGAATGCGGTTGGATCGAACGATTCCGTTCGATCATTTCAATTTCGAGGGGTCCCCCATTCACACCGGGTTTCTCATCGTTGGCCGGAGATTGGACGCGGATCGATGTTGGCGCCGGCGTCTCCGCAGCGCCGTCGGAGCGTGCGCTCGGCGATCGCGTCAGGCAATGGCCTGACTTCGTGGAAGTCCGGTCCCGCCCATTTGGGCGCAATCGTCATCGCTCCGGTCTCTGCCGGATATCCGCGAATGTCAGCATTGGAAATTTTGTAAAAACGGGAAAGTCGCGGGCGACGGATGCGGACCTTTTCCGTGAGCGCGACTATAGATCGGGCGTCCGAGAAAATCCAAGTCGCCGCGCCTCGGCGGGCGAGGCTCGAGGCGGACGCCCAGGACTGACGCATGAGAACAAGCCGCGGAATTGTCACGGACGTCCAACGCTGCCGGCGAGCGAGTCCAGAAGCAGGGACTTGGCTGCTCTCGTCGCCATGGGACAGGCGAAAGCTGCACAATGCCGGCGTCCCCGCGACAAAAATTCTCGACACAGCGGTTTTTCTTGGGCCAACCGGCCTAGCGGCCCCGATTTTCGAGCCGGATCGATGCCGATCGACCCCTTCTTCCGTGAAAGAAATTTGACAAAAGCCCCGTCTTCGCCCGATAGGCAGAGGCTGCGGCCTCAGACAGTAGCCGAGCGTGCTACCCGGGTATTCCATTGAACCAACAACATGCAAGTTCGGCCACCCTCGATGCTCCAGACGGCGCCCCGGACGCAAAAGGCCTGGCCCAGCGTATCGCTGCGTTGAGGAGCTGGGCGCATGAGCAGGGCTATTACAGCGTGCCCTTTTGGGAACAGGCGCTTCGCTGCCTGGAGCTTGTGGCGGCCCCCGCCCTCGCTTTCACGCTGCTCGCACAGGGCGGCGTCGCTGCGGCGGTCGGACTGCTCGTTCTCGGCCTGCATTATCCGCGGACGGCCTATCTCGGTCATGACGTCGCGCATAGCCAGTGGGGTCCCCGCGGCGAGACGAAGGCGCGTCTGAAGCTGCGGCTGATCGCGCTCGCCCAGGGATTCGGCTCCACCTGGTGGGTCGAGAAGCACGAGCTTCACCACGCTTTCCCGAACGCTTGCCGCGTCGAGGAGGATGGCAGCCTCACGCCGATCGACGGCGATATCGACTCCCCCCCTTGGCTGGTCTGGGACAAGTCGCTCGCGGAATACAACGCCAAGTCGCGGCGCGCCGGGCTGGGGCGCGCGCTGTCCTTCTTTCTGCCCCGCTTTCAGGTTCCGCTGTTCTTCCCGATCCTCTCGGTCGCGCGCTTCAACTGGAGCTGGCAGAGCATAGAGGTCGCGGCCAAGAACAAGCAATGGTGGGAAGCGTCGCTCTGCGTCGCCCATTGGGTGTCGGGCTTCGCGCTCGCGGGAATGCTGACGCCGGGGCCGGCCTGGACCGGCTGGCTCTGGTTCCTCGGCGCCCAGCTCGTCGGCGGCTTCATCCTCGCCTTCGTCTTCGTGCTCAACCACACGGGCATGGAAGTCTATGACGCCAAGGAGTCGAAGGGATTCTACGACCGGCAGGCGCGCGCGACGCGCAACACGCCGAGCTCGCCCTTTCTCGATTGGCTGACCGGCGGCCTCAACAGCCAGATCGAGCATCATATGTTCCCGAGCCTGTCGCGTCGCCGCCTGGCGAAAATGCGCGAGGCGACGAGAGCAGCGATGGAAGAATGTGGCTACGCCTATGTCACGCTGAGCAATCGCGAGGCGATGCGCGCGGTTCTGTCCACGCTCGGCGAGGCGGCTTGGGCCTGACGCGCTAGGCGTTTTCGGAAGAAAAACAGGGCGTTGTCCGATCCAGACGGATCGGGCGGCGCCCTTTTCGTTTTTTGCGGGCGACGAGGCGCCATTCCGAGGCAGTGAGCGGCAGGCCGCTGATCCAAAAGCGGCGTCTCGGCGTTTGGCGCGCAAAATGCGTGGCGCGCGGCGTGGACCCCGGTTTTGTCGGGTCCAACGTCGAAAACCACAAGGAGCCGACCTTGCCCGTACTGCAAGAAACCCGCACCGTCGTGACGCTGGCGCCCGCCAAGCCCACAGGATTGGCCGATCTTGGCGTCCCGCTGGACGACGCCAGTCAGGTCAAGAAGGGGCGCGCGCATGAATTTCAGCAACTTCTGACGGATGGCGCGATCGGTCGCCGTTTCCAGGATCTCCGCGTCATCGGGATCAAAACCTCGGAGGGCGGCGTTACGTCCGCCAAATTCGTGGTCCAGTTCGAAATATTCGGCGACAATACTGTCGGGCCGACCAATGGCGTCGGAGTGGAGGTCGTTCTCTTCGCCGGGACCGAGCCTCTGGCCAGCCTATCGTTCGGCAATCTGTTCCTGCCCTACGCCAATTTCTGGTATCCGAACCGCTTCCTGCTCGAGGCGGCGGCGGCGGATTTCGATCGTGCCGACCGCCTGGAATTCATCGTGAAGCCGGAGGAGGTTCGCGCCGTCTAGGCGAGGAGCCGAGCCCGAGCCCTCGTGGCATGGGCATTGCTCGAAAAAGCAGCCATCGCCGCGTTTCTCTGCGGAGACGACGACGGTGGCTCTCCACGCCTATCCCGGAGCCGGGAAGCGCGACCGTCCTGGCTTCAGCCGAATAGCCTCACCCGAGCAGAGACGTATGAGCTATCCCCTCGTCAAGCGCGTGTCGAACCGGCTGTTCGGCGACATGCTGCGGATGATGTTGAGCGAGCGGGTATATTTCGACCTGACCCTCGAGGAAGGCCGAACATTGTCGCGCAATTTTACCGCTCTGGCCTATGACTGGCGCCGGGCCGACATCGTCTATCTGAGCCCGGTCGGCGGCGACGTCGAATTCTCGGCGACTGTCGGGCAGGATGGCGTTCTCGTGGAAACGGCGGAGGGACGCCACCTTTTGACCTGGGACGATGTGTCCGAGCTCGCCGAGCGGCTGGCGGTGGAGTGAGGCCGCGCGCATTGTCCCGTAAGGCGGCGAGACGCGGCTATCGGCTCGCGCCGAGGGGCGCGATAAGTCCTCTCGCCTTTCGAGCAGCCGGCGCTTCGGCAGCCGAGCCGCGTCGCGCCGATCGGGCGAGCATTTGGCGCGGTTGCCTAGACCTTCGCGTCGAGAGCATCCTCCACCATCTTCGACGCCTGCGCCAGATCGCCGTAACGCAGCTCATAGGCTGGAGTGGACAGGATGAAGCGGCAAATCTCGGCGATCTTCGCTTCGGTGACGGGAGCCTCGATATCCATCGCCGATTCGAGCAATCGCGTGATCGTCTGCAGAGGCGTGAGCTTCGCGAGCGTCGCGGGCTCTTCGGGCGTGTAAGACGGAAAGAGAATGATCGCCGGCGCGCAGGAAGAGCGCTCTCTCGCGCGCGGCGCCACATAGCGCACGTCGCGCCCTTGGCGGCATAGGGTCGGACGGTCGGACCGCTCGGGAAAGAGCCCTTCCAATATGTTCCAGGATTCGGATTTCAGCGAGAGGAGCGTCGGCAAAGGCCGTAGAGACCAGTCATGCGCCGACAGGGCGACGAGGTCGTCGCCGAGATAGGAAAATCCGTGGCCGCAAAGATAGCCGACGAGCGTCGAATTGCCGGCGCCGCTCGCGCCCGGAAGAAGGACGGCGCGCGCGTTGCGGCTCACCGCCGCCGCGTGAAAATAAGCGAGAAGCTCCACATCGGGATGCTCCCATCCGAGGAAGAGCTCGTTAAGTCGCGCGATCAGCTCCGGCAATGTGTCGCCGATCCATCTGCTCTCGCCCTCCAGCGTCAGCCGATAGCCGTCGCCGGCGGTCGATAATCGCAGCTGCGCGGCCTTTGCGCTCGGCGGCGCGATCTCATGCGCGAAGCGCGCGAAATAATCTCGGGTCAGCTCCGGCACGCTCGACACGATGTGGACGGCCTGTTCGCCGAAGCGCCATTCGCCGCAGTCGATTTCGTCGCCTTCGATGGAAGGAGAAGCCGATGCGTCGCATGCAACATCGCTCGCGGCGTCATCCAGCGGCAGGTCGAAATGCTCTGTGAAAGCGCCTGCGATCTCCTCACGCGTCACGCCTGCCCGCAGCAGGTCCAGCACGAGCTTCGCAGTCGCGTTGATGATGACGAGGCGATCCGTGGCGGGCGGGTGGAGACCCCAGCCGTCGCCCAATGGAAGCGAGAGGTTTGTTTCGATTTCCACTTTCATCGCTTCGCGATTCGAGATTCGACGCCAGTCGTGGCCAGACTCGTCATTGACGCGCCGATAATTGTTTTGATCGCCGTCATTCGAGCCCCCCCCGCGACTAGGTCGCGAACTGCTCGCGACACGAGGCGGATGACGAGAATCCGTTTATCGACGCTTCCGCAGAGTCGCCATTCGGGTGTTCACTTATCCTCGCCGGCGATCACGATTCGCTAAAAGCCATTGGCGATGGCGGAGTGGGCGCGCGCGATGACAAGCCGTGAGCTCGGCTTCCGGCGACGGCGCGAAAGCTTTGCGGGGTATGGCGCGCCCACGCTTTTAGGACGCCTCCGTTGCGTCGCGCGTATGAGCGACATCGGCGCGTGGCAGACGAGCGCCCATGACGAGCGCATAGATCGCCGGAATGACGATGAGCGTCAGCGCCGTCGAGGAGACCATGCCGCCGATCATGGGCGCCGCTATGCGCTGCATGACCTCCGAGCCGGCGCCGGAGCTCCAGAGGATCGGCAGCAGGCCGGCGATGATGGCCGTCACCGTCATCATCTTCGGGCGCACGCGCTCGACGGCGCCGAGCATGATCGCCTCATGAAGATCGGCGCGCGTGAGCGCGCAGCCCTGCGCGGCGCGTGCGGCGGCGATCTCACGTAGCGCCTGATCGAGATAGATCAGCATGACGACGCCGGTCTCGGCGGCGACGCCGGCGAGCGCGATGAAGCCGACCGCCGCGGCGACCGACATGTCGAAGCTCATGAGCCACATCGCCCATACGCCGCCGACCAGCGCGAAAGGCAGCGACGCCATCACGATCAATGTATCGGTCAAGCGGCGGAAGTTGAGATAGAGCAGCAGAAAGATGATCGCGAGCGTCAGCGGCACGACGATCCGCATCCGCGCCTCGGCGCGCTGCATATATTCGAACTGCCCGCTCCAGGTGAGATAGGAGCCGGCGGGCAGAGCGATCGATTGCGCGACGGTCTTCTGCGCCTCGGCGACATAGGAGGCGAGATCGCGATCACGCACATCGACGAAGACATAGACGGCGAGCTGGCCATTCTCGGTGCGGATCGACGTCGGCCCGCGCGTCAGCTCGATCGTGGCCACCTCTCCCAGCGGCGCGGCGCCGCCGCGCGGCAGCGGCACGAGCACTTCCCTGCCGATCGTCTGCGGATCGGAGCGGAACTCGCGCGGATAGCGAATATTGACGCCATAGCGCTCGCGCCCTTCCACTGTCGTCGTCACTGTCTCGCCGCCGAGCGCGGTGGCGATCACCTCCTGCACATCGCCGATCATCAGATTATAGCGCGCGAGCGCCGGATGATCGGGAATGATATCGAGAAAATAGCCGCCATTGACGCGCTCGGCATAGGCGCTCGCCGTGCCGGGCACGCGCTTCAGCGCCGCCTCCACCTGACGCGCGAGGCCTTCCATCTGCGCGAGATCGCGGCCGAAGATTTTCACGCCGATCGGCGTGCGTATGCCCGTCGCCAGCATGTCGACGCGCGCCTTGATCGGCATGGTCCAGGCGTTGGAGACGCCGGGAAATTGCAGCGCCGCGTCGAGCTCGGCGATGAGCTTGCTCGTCGTCAGCCCCGCGCGCCATTGCGCCTTCGGCTTCAGCGCGATGATGGTCTCGAACATTTCGAGCGGCGCCGGATCGGTCGCCGTCGCCGCGCGGCCCGCCTTGCCATAGACGGATGCGACCTCGGGAAAGCTCTTGATGATGCGATCCTGCGTCTGCAGCAATTCGGCGGCCTTGGTGACGGAGAGGCCGGGCAGCGTCGTCGGCATGTAGAGCAAGGCGCCCTCATCCAGCGTCGGCATGAATTCGCCGCCGAGCCGGCCCGCCGGGACGATCGTCACGAGGATCGCGACGATGGCGAGAAGGATCGTCGCCGTCTTCGCTCTCAGGACGCGCGCGATGATCGGACGATAGAGAAAGATCAGCGCGCGATTGATCGGATTCTTCGCTTCCGGCACGATCTTTCCGCGCACGAAGACGACCATCAGCGCCGGAACCAGCGTCACCGAGAGCAGCGCCGCCGCCGCCATGGCGAAGGTCTTGGTATAGGCGAGCGGCGCAAACAGCCGTCCCTCTTGCGCCTCGAGCGTGAAGATCGGCAGGAAGGAGACGGTGATGACGAGCAGGCTGACGAATAGCGCCGGCCCTACTTCGCTCGCCGCCTCGATCAATATGTCGAGGCGCGGCTTCTGCGGCGGCGCGCGCTCCAAATGCTTATGCGCATTCTCGATCATGACGATCGCCGCATCGACCATCGCGCCAATGGCGATGGCGACGCCGCCGAGACTCATGATGTTGGAGCCGACGCCGATCGCCTTCATCGCTGCAAAGGCGATGAGCACGCCGATCGGCAGCATGACGATCGCGACGATTGCGCTGCGCATATGCATCAGAAAGGCGGCGCAGACGATCGCGACGATCAGGCTCTCCTCGACGAGCGCCTTGCGCAATGTCTCGATCGCCGCGTGAATGAGCGGCGAGCGATCATAGACGGTCGTGATCTCGACGCCTTTCGGCAGTCCGGGCATGAGCCGCGCGAGCGCCGCCTTCACATTCTCGACGACGCTCAGCGCATTGACGCCGTAACGTTGCAGCGCGATTCCGCTGGCGACCTCGCCTTCGCCGTCGAGCTCGGCGACGCCGCGGCGCTCGTCTGGCCCCAGCTCGACGCGCGCGACATCGCGCAGCAGCAGAGGCGTGCCATTCTCCGCGCGCAAGCCGATATGCTCTATGTCGGCGGCGCTCTTCAGATAGCCGCGGCCACGCACGATGAACTCGAATTCCGAGAGCTCCACCGTGCGTCCGCCGACATCCGTGTTGCTGGCGCGGATCGCCTCGCGTAGCTGCTTCAGCGAAACGCCCAGCGCGCGCAGCCGGTTGGGATCGACGACGACATTATATTGCTTGACGAAACCGCCGACGCTGGCGATCTCGGCGACGCCCTCCGCCTTGGAGAGGCCGTAGCGCAGCGTCCAATCCTGCAGCGAGCGCAGCTCGGCGAGCGTCATCTCCTTGGCGATGAGCGCATATTGATAGACCCAGCCGACGCCGGTGGCGTCCGGGCCGAGCGTCGGCGTCACGCCTTGCGGCAGCTTCTTGCCCGCGGCGCTCAAATATTCCAGCACGCGCGAGCGCGCCCAATAGAGATCGACGCCATCCTCGAAGATCACATAGACGAAGGAGACGCCGAAGAAGGAGAAGCCGCGCACCACTTTCGAGCGCGGCACGGTCAGCATGGCGCTGGTCAGCGGATAAGTGACCTGATCCTCCACCACTTGCGGCGCCTGCCCCGGATATTCCGTGTAGACGATCGCCTGCACGTCGGAGAGATCGGGAAGCGCGTCGAGCGGCAAAGTGCGCAGCGCATAGAGTCCCGCCGCCGCGGCGAAGGCGGCTCCGATGAAAACGAGAATGAGATTGCGCGCCGACCAGGCGATCAGCCGGCCGATCATCGCGCTGTCTCCGCGCCGGCGAGAGTCTGCAGCGCCGCGCGCAGATTGCTCTCCGAATCGATGAGAAAATTGGCCGCCGTCACCACGCGGTCGGTTTCGGCGAGCCCGCTCCTCACCTCGACATAGCCTTCGCCACGCCGGCCGAGCGTCACCGCGCGCGGCTCGAAACGGCCATCGCCCTTGTCGAGCAGAACGAGCGCGCGCTTGCCGGTCTCGATCACCGCGCTTTCCGGCGCGGCGATGACGGCGTCGTGATCGCCGGAGCCGATCTGCGCCTCCACATACATGTCGGGCCGCAAGGTCAGATCGGGATTTGGCAGCTCTATGCGCACGCGCGCCGTGCGCGTCTCGCGATTGATCTGCGGATAAATGGCCGTCACATGGCCGGAGAAGATGCGATCGGGAAGGCCGCGCGCTCTGATCTCGACCGGCTGGCCGAGGCGCAGCCGCGCATAATCATGCTCGGAGACATCCACCAGCGCCCAGACGACAGAGAGATCGGCGATGCGGAACAGCACCTGGCCGGCCTCGGCCTTCATCCCTTCGACGGCGTTGCGCTCGAGAATGAGTCCGTCGCGCGGCGCGGGCCAGGAGACGCTCGCCGGCACGCGCCGGCTCCTGGCGATCTCGGCGATGAATTCCGCTGGCGCGTTCAGCGTCTCGAGCTTGCGGCGCACGCCCTCGAGCAGGCTGGGATCGCCGCTGTTGCGCGCGCCGGAGAAGGCGAGATAATCGGCAGCCGCCGCCGCAATGGCCGGCGAATAGAGCCGCGCCAACGGCTGGCCCTTGGCGACGCGCGCGCCGGTCGTCGCCTCGAAGACCTTCTCGATGAAGGCTTCCGAGCGCGTCGCGACGACGGCGACGCGGCGCTCGTCGACCTGCACGGCGCCGGGCGCGCGAATCTCGGTGACGATCGGCTGACGGCGCACCAGCTCCGAGCGCACGCCGGCGCGCTGGATTTTCCCAGGTGCGATGCGTAGCGCGCCATCGGCCTCGACATCGTCGCCCTCATAGACGGGCGTGTAATCCATGCCCATCGAATCCTTCTTCGGAACGGCCGACACATCCGGCAGCCCCATCGGATTGCGGTAGTAGAGGATGCGTTTCCTGCGCGGCGCGGCGGCGAGCTTCGTCAGTATGGCGCGCAGATCGGCGGGACGGACCGGCAGAAAGTCCATCCCCATGCCGTCCTTGCGCGGCGTGGCGGAAATCGCGTCACCGCCCATGGGATCGCGGTAGAAGAGCGGCTCCTCGCTCGCGGCGACTGGCGGCTCGGGGAGCTTTGCGACGAAGGGCGCGAGCTGCGAGCGGCGCACGGGCAGGAAATCCATTCCCATCTCGTCCTTGCGCGGCTGGCGCGCGATCTCCGTCCCACCCATCGGATCGCGATAGAACAAGATGGGATCATCGAGCGCGGCGGCCCGCGCCGAAAGTTCGGACCCCGCGGCGTTGCTATGGGTGGCGTCGGAATGGGAGGCGTGAAGCACGGATGCGGTCACGCTCGCGGCGAGCGCGAGCGCGCCGAAAATAGGCGCGTAAGGAGGCATGATCTCGATCTCCGGCCGCTGCTGCGGCGGATGGCGTTGAAGCGACATGGCCGTTCCGTCGCGCGAGCAGCGGAGCCGGCGATTGCGGCTTCAGGCGATCGGAGGTCGAAGCTCTGGAGAGCCGGTCAGTGAGGCGAAATCGGCGTCGCTCGCTGCGATGGCCCTCCCCTTCGCCGTTACGGCGGGGATGAGGAAGGAGCATTCATTCGGCGTGGCGACGGGCGAAATCTGCGCGCAGGACACAGCCGCGCAATCATCCGCCGCGACCGAGCCGCGATCCCCCGCCGCCTTATGGCAATCCTCCATGGCGGCGGCGCTCATGCCCTCGCATCCGTGACCGGCGCGCGCCAGCGGCGCGGCTCCGAGGAGCAGCGAAGCCAATGCCAGCATGGGGATGAGCGCGCGGAACAAACGGATCATAAGTCATTCTATCATCGACAGACAAAGCGGTAAACCCGGCCCCCACGCGCGCATCGCGGACGATCGATCGTCGAGGCCCTCGTCGGTCTCGGCTGCATCGTCCGAGACCGACGAGCACGGCGTCGAGGGTCAGTTCGCTGTCTTTGGGCGAAGGCCTGCGGCGCGGCCGAGCAGGAGAAGAAGAACACGGATCTCCGTTCGAGGATCGACCTCATTATTGGGCATTTGGCGTGGGAGCCGAGTTCCTGCCGCCGTTGTCAAGATCGAAATGCTGGCCGTCGACTTCGATGCTGCGAATGCGCGCGCGATAATGAGCGCCCGGCGAGGAGACGTGGACCTTGTGAGGCCCGCTCGTCGTCGTCGAAGCATGCTGCGTATGCGTGCGGACCGCCGGCAGAGGCGTCTGCGTGGGCTCGCAGCCCTGTATGAGGGCGTCGACATCGGCCGAGGACACGGCCTCCACCGCCGCTCTGCCCGCCGTGGCGAGCAACCCGTTGGGAACAGTGGTCGGCGCCGTCGCCCGATTGGAGATCACATTGCCGGCGCCGCTCGCCGCATGTTGCGTCTGGGCCAGACGCGCGGCGGCGGCCGAGGCGGCTGCGGCGGCTTCTGCCGCTGCCGCGCGCGCGGCGAACACTTGGTTGATCGTGCCATTGATATAGAAGGGCGCGTCCTTGATTTGGGCGCTCGTCAAACCGCCGCCGCCAGTCACCTTGCCGGCGACGAGTTGACTTGCGAGGCCTGACGGAAAATTGGTCGCCGGCAAGCTGGGGTTGACCTCGGAGTTGTAATAGCTGTTGTTGATGACGCCGGTCGTCGTGTTGTTGGGATTGCCGCTATTGTTGAAATTCACGCCGGCGATCCCGCCCGTGTAGCCGCTCTGGCCCGTCACGGCGCCGGTGGCGTAGGAATTGGAGATTAGTCCAAAATTGGTTCCGACCAACCCGCCGGCGGAAGCCAGCGTGGCGTTGGTCGTCGTGCCGAGAGCGGTCACCGATCCGGTCGCGTGTGAGCCGGTGATCGTCCCGCCGGCGTTGGTTCCCACGAGGCCGCCGGCTTGCACATTGGCGACGACATTGCCCGTAGCGTAGGAATTGGTGATGGTCGCGCTGCTGGAGCCCGCGAGGCCGCCGGCGTTGTTGCCCCCGGTCACATTGCCGGTCGCATAGGAGTTGGTGATGTTGGTCGAGCCGCCTGTGCCAATAAGGCCGCCCCTGCCGGAGACGCCTGTGACATTGCCGGTGGCGTAAGAATTGGCGATGAGCCCGTTACCCTGCGTATAGCCGACGAGGCCGCCGGCCCCCGTGCCGAAGGCCCCCGTATAGGTCACATTGCCCGTGGCGTGAGAATTCGTGATCGTCACGATGTTGGAGCCAAAGCTGCTGGCCGCGCCGATCAGGCCGCCGATGCCGGGGGGCTGGCTGACATCTGTGTTCTGATAGCTGGTCACATTGCCCGTGGCGTAGCTATTCTCCAGGGTGAAGTTGGCAATCGACGATGAGACAGTGCCGACCAACCCTCCGAGATCGTAGAAACCCGTCGCATTGCCGGTGGCGAAGGAGTTCCTGATGAGGATCGGAGCGGAGCCGCTCGGCACATTTCCGATGAGGCCTCCGAGACCAACGCCGATCGTGCCGCCGAGGACATCACCGGTTGCGTAAGAATCGTAAACATTCGTATTGCTTGCGTAGCCGATCAATCCTCCGCTGTTTCCTCCGAGTGAAGAGTCGACGGTTCCGCTGGCGTGGGAACGATAGATCTTGAGATATTCGCTTCGGCCGATCAGTCCACCGACCGTTGCACCGGTCACATTCACTGTCGAGAAGCTGTCCGAGATGGTGTTGAACACGCCGGGTTGTGGGAAAATGCCGTTATAGCCGATCAGACCGCCGGAATTGCCTCCAACGACGGTTCCTGTGCTGTAGGCTTTGCTGATATTGGCCAAATTCGAGCCGACCAGCGCACCGAGGAAGTTGCCGTAAACTGTCTGCGGTCCGGACGAAAAGACAACTGTGGCCGAGGAGCTTATATTGGCGTTGACGACTCCGATATCGCGAACGAGGCCGCCAGCGGTCGTCTGGCCGATCAGAGCGAGATTGGAAACGGGATTATTGTTCACTAACGCCGTGGAGGTGATCGTCAGATTGCCGACCGTATGGTCGAGGCCGGCCGGCATTCCGGAAAATTTCTCGATCAACGCATCGGTGTAGGTCGTCCCTGACGCATCGATATTCTGCCCCAGCGCATAATTGCCGGAGACGCTCGCCGCCGTGGTTCCCGGCAGGACGGTGGCGTCATGGCTGTCGAGCGCGTCGAGCTGCGCGACAGTCTGGATGAGCGTGTAATTGGTTCCGTTGATCTTCAGGCCGGCGTTTGCGCCGCTCAGCGTCACGCTCGCGTATTGCGTGCTGGCGGGCGCCAGAAGCGGGATCGGGTAGCCATTGTGTGGTCTGCGCCGATGAATGCTGTCCAAATGACGATAATATAATGGTCGATATTCTGCTTCTGGATACGCCACTCCGCCTCCCGTTGAGCGCGAAATACTTTTCGATGTGCCGGCCATCGGCTCCAGGTATTAGACAAAAATGGGGTTATTCCATCTTGCTATCGTTCAGATTGGCGTGTGCTTTCCGTTACGATATGTAAATGATATAAAATAATATGGCATAGCTTTGTATTCGTCTGGCGCAAAGGAGTTCGCGGAATGCAGAGGGAATGTCTGTCGACAAGGTCGATTTTGCCGTGCTCTGGCTCTTTGTCACGCTCAGCATCATGGTGGAGCCGGGGCAGGGGCTGGTCCCATAGCGGCGTAGATTGAGGCAGTTTTCCTCACGCGTGAAGCGATAGATCGCCGCTCGCCCGCGGAACAAATATAAGCGTCTTGCTCCGGGGCCGAATTGCTTAAATAAAAAGCGCGGGGCGTGTTGCGCCGTTGAACGCCCAGAATTCGGAGAACGCCAGGCTCGGTCGCTACGTGGGAGCGACTGTCGGCGGCCTCCCTTGCCGCCGATCAGGGTATTGACCTGCCGCCCCTTCTCGGTCGCGTCAGCGCCGCTGAGAAGGCGGCTAGGTCGTCTCAGCGGCGCCTGCTGCCGCGGCAGGAGCTTTTTCGCTATACGTATGTCCGCACGGGAGCGGTGCGCTCATCGCGATTCGAGGGGACACAGTCGACGCTCGTCTGTCTCCTTCGGTTCGAGACCGCGGGCCGTGCCAATGCGGGTTGCGCGTTCATCGGCCGAGAGCCGAATCATTGAGGCGCTATGGGCGATGCATGCCTTTGCGCGGACTGCGGCCGGTGGGCCGTTAGGACACCATTAACTCAATACGGCTTGCAACGAATCGAGAATCGGCCTCTAGTCACAGACGGAAATTGGCCGTTTAACGCTTAGGAACCGTTTTCTGTGACGAGCAACTTGGACGCCCTGCCCTATACGGCGCCGGAGAGCGCGCTGCAGCGAATGACCCGCCATGCGAAAGTCTTGTCGGGGCAGATGCAGGCGTTGAGCGCCACGCTGTTTCCGCCGGCGGCTCGAAAAACCCTTCGCTCTTTCTCGTCGGGCGAGGTCGCGCGATTCCTCGGCGTGTCCGACGGATATCTTCGGCAATTGTCGCTCGACGGGCTCGGCCCGACGCCCGCGGTGGCGGGCGGTGGACGGCGATCCTACACGCCGGCCCAGATCGGTGAGCTGCGCGTCTACCTCGCGGGCGCGCGTCCAAAGGAGGCGCTCGGATTCTTGCCGCATCGGCGCCCCGGCGACAAATTGCAGGTGATCGCGGTCGCCAATTTCAAGGGCGGGTCGGCCAAGACCACGACGTCGCTCTATCTCGCGCAGTTTCTCGCGCTCGAAGGTTATCGGGTGCTGGCCATAGACCTCGATCCGCAGGCCTCGCTTTCGGCCATGTTCGGCTATCAGCCGGAGTTCGATATTGGCGAGGGCGAAACCCTCTATGGCGCGATTCGCTATGACGAGGCGCGCCGGCCGATGCGGGACGTGGTGCGATCCACCTATTTCGCCGGGGTCTCGCTCGTCCCCGGCAATCTCGAGCTCATGGAATTCGAGCATCACACTCCGCGCGCCATGGCGGAGCGGTCACTGCGCGGCGGCGATTTGTTTTTTCGGCGGGTCGGTAGCGCGATCGCCGAGATCGCGGACGATTTCGACGTCGTCGTGATCGATTGCCCGCCCCAGCTCGGCTATCTCACCATGGGCGCGCTGAATGCGGCGACGGCCATGCTCGTGACCATTCATCCGCAGATGGTGGATGTGGCCTCGATGAATCAATTTCTGCTCATGACGTCGGACGTCATGACGGTCATCGAGGAGGCAGGCGGCCGGCTGGATTATGATTTCATCCGATATGTCGTGACACGGCACGATCCCAATGACGTGCCGGAAACGCAGATTGTCGCTCTTCTGCGCAATCTCTTCGGCCAGGATGTGCTGGGCGCGACGGTATGGAAGTCGACGGCCATCGCCAATGCCGGGCTCACCAAGCAATCGCTCTACGAACTCGAAAGGGGCTCGGTCGGCCGCGCCGCTTTCGAGCGCGGGCTCGAATCGGTCAATGGCGTCAATCGGGAAATCCTCAGCCTCATGGAAAAGGTCTGGCGGCGATGAGCAAGCGCACGGATACGATCCGCTCCCTCTTCGCGCAGCCCCCCGCCCCGATGTTGTCTGCTGACAACAATCCGGAGCCGCGCCGCGTCGCGGCCGGGGCGGTGCGCTCGATGAAGGAGACCTTCTCCGACATAGAGCGGGAAAACGAAATGCTGCGGGCACGCATCGCCGCGGGCGAGCAGGTGGTCGACATCGACCCGGGGTTGGTCGACCCCTCCCCTTTCGCCGATCGGTTCCCGCAGGAGGAGGACGCCTCCTTCGAGGCGCTGAAACAATCGATCGGCGATCGTGGGCAGGAAGTTCCCGTCCTGCTGCGCGTCAACCCTGCCCTGCCCGGTCGCTATCAGACGGCCTTCGGCCATCGCCGCATTCGCGCCGCGCTCCAACTCGGCCGTCCGGTGAAAGCGATCATTCGCGCGCTCGGCGATGATGATCTCATCATCGCGCAGGGCGTCGAAAATTCAGCGCGTGAGGATTTGAGCTTCATCGAACGCGCGGTCTTCGCTTGGCGGTTGGAGAGCGCCGGGCGCAGTCGCTCGGTCATTCAGCAGGCGCTCGCCATCGACAGGGCCGAGGCCTCCAAGCTCATATCGGTCGCCAAGGCGGTGCCGGAGGATGTCGTTCGAGCGATCGGAAGGGCGCCGAGGATCGGCCGCGGCCGCTGGCAGGAATTCGCCGAGTTGTTGCGTGACGCTCCGGCGCTGAGGCGGGCGAGGGCGGCGGCCGCCCTTCCCGCCTTCTCATCGCTCGATGGCGACACGCGTTTTGCACGGACGCTCGCCGCGGCGAAGCGGGCCGAGGCGGAGCCGCGCCCTGCCCGCCCGATCATAGAGATCAGGAACTCCGCGGGCCAATCGATCGCGGAAATTCGCGCCTCCGAGCGCGATGTCAGAGTGACGCTGGCAAAAGCGGATGGAAGCGCATTTGCGCAGTTTCTCGCCGCTCGCCTGCCCGAGTTGCTCGAGGAGTATCGTTCTTTCGACGCCGGCGACGGCGCATCGAAAGGCGCGTGAGAGGCGGCGAGAGGAGAACCCAGCAAAAGAAAAAGGCCCCCGAAACGATCACGCCCCGGAAGCCCTTCTCAATGTGTAGCAACTGAGAGAATCACACTTCCGCAAATCGCTGTCAAGCATTTTGGCACCGTTTCGGTGAGCGGATTTCTTTTGCCTGAATGAGGCAAAGGAACATGCAGACACGTCCAACGACGCCCTTCGGGCGGCGGCCGCTGTCGCTTGCCATGGTGGCGAGCCAGATCGCGACCGAGAGTTTCGCTGCTAAGCCGGGCGCATCCGAAACCGTCGTCCACAAATGGCGATTGTTTCGGGCGCTCACCGAAGCCAAAGAGCCGCTCGGAGTCACTGAGCGCGCGCTATCGGTGTTGCACGCACTGCTGAGCTTTCACCAGGAGACAGCGCTCAGTCTGCCGGAGACCAATGCAAAGGCGGCGGAAGCCGGCTCAGTTGCCGGCGGCATCGTCGTGTTCCCGTCGAACAGGGAGCTTTCGATCCGCGCGCATGGCATGGCGCCGGCGACGCTGCGCAGGCATCTCGCCTGTCTCGTCGATGCAGGGCTGATCATCCGCCGTGATTCCCCGAATGGCAAACGCTTCGCCCGAAAAGGGCAGGGGGGAGCCATAGAGGACGCATTTGGCTTCGATCTCGCGCCGCTCGTGGCGCGCTCGAGCGAAATCGAGAACCTCGCCGAGGAGGTGCGGGCCGAGAACCGTGCGATCGCGCTGCTCAGGGAAAAGATCACGCTCACCAGACGCGACATCGTCAAGATGATCGAGACCGGACTGGAGGAGGGCGTAGCGGGCGACTGGGACGGCGCGCATCAGCGCTATGCGGCGCTCTCGGGGCGCTACGGACGTGGGCTTTCCCGTGTCGATCTGGAGGCTTTGGCGGAGGAACTTGCCACGTTGGCGGCTGAAATCCACAAGGCGTTGGAAATACACATAAAAGCTCAAAATATGAGCGGCAATGAGTCTCAAACCGAGCGTCACATACAGAATCAAACCACAAACTCTTCTGATCTTGAACCTAGCCTTCAAAAAGGCAGGGCCGATCCGTCCGAGCCAAATGTCGAAGAGGACAGGGGACCAATTCAGCGAGGCCCTGGAACTTCTTCAGATCGTTCTCGGACTGTCGACCCAAAGCCGCCGCTTCGAGCCTATCCTCTCGGCATGGTGCTGGACGCTTGTCCAGACATCGTCGATTATGGCAGGGGCGGGGAGATTTCATCGTGGCGAGACTTGGCTGCTGCGGCGGCGACAGTGCGCTCGGCGCTCGGCGTTTCGCCAGACGCCTGGTCGCAAGCCTTGGACGTCTTGGGCGAGCATGACGCCGCGATCGTCATCGCCGCGATCCTGCAACGCGGCGATGAAATCAAAAGCGCTGGCGGTTATCTCCGCGTCCTGACCGAAAAGGCGAGGGCAGGGGAATTCTCGCTCGGGCCGGTGCTGATGGCCCTGTTGCGAGGAAAGGCAGCGAAGGCGGCGAGAGATCGCAAGAGGGCGGGGTGATGTCGGAATGGATTTCCGAACGAGCCTCGGCAGTCCGCTCGATCACAGTGTTTCGGCGCCGAGCAACCGAAGTTTTTCCGCGCGGTCGAGCAGGCTTTTGACGGAGGAGGGCGCCCAGCGGGCTCCGCCGCGCGGCGTGCGCTCATACATGGCCTCGAGCTGCGCGCCGATTTGTGCGAGCGTCAGATCGGGATTGGCCCGTTTGATCCCGGCGACGAGCGTGACGAGGCGTTCGCTGCTGACTTTTCGGCTAGCGGTTTGATGAAGGAGGCGGGGCTCGATCAAACCCTCGGCGACGAAGCATTTGACCGCGCGCTTCAGGCGCTCGACGGTCCATTGGGGCAGGGGAGCGCCGCTGGAGCTATCGCGCTTGGCGTTGAGCACGCGCACGACATCCTGCCAGCGGTGATCCGGGCGCATTTGCCGGACGACCGGCAGCCAATGTTCGGCTGTGCGATTGACGCGCTCGAAATAGTTCGCCGCCTTCGCGTCTACGATGCGCTGGATGGCGTCGCGGTCGCCGGCGCGGAGTTTTGGATTGCCGCCGATGCGGCCGCGCTTTTTGGCGGCGCGCAAGCCGTCTTTGGTGCGCTCCTGGATCAGCGCGCGCTCCAACTCGGCCACGGCGCCGAGAACCTGCAGGGCGAAACGGCCCTGCGGGGTAGTGGTGTCGATGGGATCGGCGAGTGATTTGAAATGCGCGCCCTTGGCGTCGAGCTCGGCGATCACGGCGAGGAGATGCGACAGTGAGCGGGCCAATCGGTCGAGCCGCGCGACGACCAGCACGTCGCCGCGGCGCACCCGCGCCAGCGCCTTGGCCAGCTCCGGCCGCGAGGCCTTGGCGCCCGACATATGCTCGCGAAAAATCTCGACGCAGCCGGCCGCCTTCAGCACATCGGTCTGCGCGTCCGTGACCTGNTCCTCGGTCGAGACGCGGGCGTAGCCGATCAGCCGTCCCTTGATGTTCGAATCCGTCATCGGGAGGCGACTTCCGATCCGCCGCGGTCGGAGAGAAGCGACAGCAGGGCAGGGTTCGTGTAAATTTTCTCCCTGCCTGCCTCAATTTCCTGGAGGAGCCCGAGGGACACGAGGGCTTTCAGATAAACGGAAGCGGATTGGCGCTTGGCGATGCCCGCGCCGACCAGATCGGCGATTCGGCAATAGGGATTGACGAATATGATCTCGGCCAATTCGCGAGAATAGATCTTTGGCAAGTCGCGCCGAATTCGTTCGGCGGTCCCGTCGAGCAGGTTACGGATCGCCCATATTTTTGCGGTCGACCATGTCGCGGTTTCGCGTATGGCGGCGAGCATGAACAAGATCCATGGCTCCCACGCGTCGCCCGTCGTGACGGCGAGCAGTCCATCGTAGTAGGACTTTTTATTATCAATGATATAGCGGCTCAAATACAGGACGGGAATATCGAGCAGCCCTTGTTCGACGAGGAACAGCAGATTGAGAACTCGGCCCGTGCGACCATTGCCGTCTGTGAACGGATGGATCGCTTCGAACTGGTAATGCACGATGGCGAGCCGGATCAGCGGATCGACGCCGTCATCCGTGTGGATGTAGCGCTCCCAATTGGCGAGTTTGTCGCGCAGCAGTCCGGCTCCTTCGGGCGGAGTGTAGACCACTCGGCCGCTCGCCTCGTTCAGCAGCGCCGTGCCCGGGGTTGCGCGGATATCGAGGTCCACTCCTTTGATGGTCCGACATATCTCGATGGCGCTGCGCGTCGAAAGCGGGCGGTCCTTCAGACTCTCGAAGCCCTGATAAAGCGCCGTGCGATAGCGGAGCGCCTCCTTGGTCGCAGGGTCGACGCCGGTTTCCGGCCGGTTGGCGAAGCGGAAGAGCCTGTCCGTGGTCGTGACGATGTTTTCGATCTCGGAGCTTGCTTGCGCTTCGAGGAGCGGAATCGAATTGATCAGAACCGACGGGTTGGGGATTAGCTGGCCCGAGATCTTGAGTTCCGCCAGCGCCGCGCGGCCCCCGACGCAGGCCTTGAGAATGGCCTTGGTCTCGACGTCGTGGCGCGGCGGCAGAGCCGGAAGGTCATTGTAAGGGCGGGCAGGGTCGAACAACATGTCGAAGAAGCCTCTGTCGATCGACAGATTGCTCCCGACATGTCGATGAGATCGACAAATGCCGGAAACGTGTCGATGATTCGAGTTTCTATCGACATGCAAGCTCCAGCGCAATACGCAAATACATAATTGTATGTGACAACAAATCGGTCGTTTGAAACCGCATCCGAGGGCCGAAGTTCGCCGCCGCGACATAGTGGTGAGCAGAAGAAAGGCCCGAAAAACAGCCCATTTCGCCGATCTGCGGGCCGAAAGCTCGCCTCTGGAGCCGTTCCGAGGCTTGCTTTCTGCGGCCGCGGCGACGCATTTCGATCCGGCCGACGAAAGAGAAAAAGGATCTTCTATCGCTCAAGTTAAATTCGATATAACTTGATATGTGTCTTGATTTACACGGAATTAAAATGAGATTTTATCTCCCAGGCTCTGTTTCATTCGAGCGCCTGCAAGCCCTTCGCTAGTCTGCGGGGCGCGTGTCGCGACCTCACGGCATTCTCCTCACGGCGACTGCTGCTGGCGCGGGCGCCCTCGAGGACGAAGACGCGGCGGTGGATGAGCTCGAGACCGTGGAGCGATCCTCGTCGGGGAGTTCGACGAAATCGACGAACTACTGGCGCGAACGTCGCGTTTGGCAGAGTGCAGTCACGCTGCCAAACGCGACCGCTGGTCGTGCCAGTCTGGATTTCGTCGCGGACCAGACTCGACGATCCGGTCGAGAAACGCTTCGACGTGCCTTTAATGCTGGCGATTTCGCGCGAATAGGCGAGCGCGTCGCATTCGGCGTTGTCCATGAAGGCGGCGAGCCTTGGGAGCGTCGGCCGGAGATGATCGGCGGCCTTGCGCCAATGCGTCTTGGTGGCGCCTTCGTTCTTCCGCAGAGGCGTGGGCCTTTATGTCCGCACTCCATCTTGACAACCGACGTCGCGGGCGATGATATTTAATGAAATGATTAAATATTCTGAGGCGACGCTCGACACGGTCTTTCACGCTCTGGCCGACCCGCACCGCAGGGCGATCCTGCGTATGCTGACCGAACACGAGCGCAGCATTGGAGAAATCGTTCCCTCGTTTCCGATCTCCTTCGTCGCTGTCTCCAACCACTTGAAGGTGTTGGAACAGGCGGGTCTCGTCATCCGACGCAAGCAGGGCCGTCATCAGATGTGCAGCCTCGACCGCCGTGGTCTCGACGCCGCCCGGAACTGGCTCGATGCGCATGAACGCTTCTGGAGCGAGCGGCTCGACGCCCTGGACGCCGTGGTCGCTCAGATGAAGGCGGAGGACACGGGCCGTTAGAGTCCGGCGCCTACCGGTAGAAACAAGATGGAGGAAGCGCTTGACCCAGAATGCCCTCTCGAGCGAACGGGCTACAACGTCCGTGCCCACGCCCGCCGCCGACCAGGCGGCCGATCCCGGCGGCCTGCGCCGGGTGGTGGTGGCCTCCTCTCTCGGAGCCATCTTCGAAGCTTATGACCTCGTGCTCTACGGGCCGATGGCCGCGATCGTCGCCGCCGAGTTCTTCTCCGGGCTCGATCCCGCCTATGCCTATATCTTCACCTTGCTCTCCGCCGCCGTGACCTATGTCGCCCGCCCATTCGGCGGGCTGGTGTTCGGCCCCCTCGGCGACCGCGCCGGGCGCAAATTCACCTTTCTGCTCACCATCCTGATCATGGGCCTGTCGACCGTGCTCATCGGCTTGCTGCCGAGCTACGCGGCCATAGGGGTCGCCTCTCCGCTGCTGTTCATGGCGCTGCGCATCCTGCAGGGCCTCGCCTATGGCGGCGAGTTCGGCGGCGCAGTCACCTTTATCGCCGAATATGCCCCCGCCCACCGGCGCGGCTTCGCCACCAGCGCGATCGCTGTCACCGCGGCGAGCGGCCTGGCTCTGGCGATCCTGGTCGTGCTCGCCTGCGAGCTGGCGCTCGGAAAGACGGCGTTCGAGGCCTGGGGCTGGCGCATTCCATTCCTACTTTCCGCCGTGCTCATGCTGGTCTCGGTCTATATCCGGTTGCGCCTACAGGAATCTCCGGTGTTCCTGGCCATGAAGCGGTCGGGCGGCGGCTCGCGGACGCCGCTACGCGAGGCGTTCGGCCGCTGGGACCATCTGCGCGTGGCGCTGCTCGTCCTGTTCGGCGCCGCCGCTGGCCAGTCGGTCGCGATCGCGACCGGCTCCTATCCGATCTACCTCCTGGCGTTGAACCTGAAGATCGATCCCTTCCTGCTGCACTACACCATCCTCGGCTACAGCGTGGTCTTCATCGGCGCAATGATCCTGGCGGGCTGGCTTTCGGACCGAGTCGGCCGCAAGCCGGTAGTGCTCGCCGGCTTCATCGGTACGGCGCTCGCCGCCTATCCGGTGTTCCTCGGCGTCACCCACTATGCGCATCCGCGCCTCGCGGCGGCGATGACCACGCATCCGGTGACGGTGGCGGCCGATCCGGCGACGTGCAGCCGCCAGTTCGATCCGTTCGGCCTCGCCGAGTTCCGCAGCCCCTGCGACATCGCCCGGCGCGCCGTCGCCAAGCTCGGCGTGCCCTACGCCAATCGCGCCGCGTCACCGGGCCGCGTCGCAGAGGTGGAGATCGGCGCCGCGGTGGTTCCCGCCTTCGAGGGCGTCGGGCTCGACCGGGCGGTCTTCACGCAGCAGGCCAAGGCCTTCGACGTCGCCCTCGCGGCTGCATTGGCCGATGCGGGATATCCTGCCCGCGCCGCGCCGGAGTTGACCAATGTGTCGATGCTGATCGCGCTCATGGCCGCCCTCAGCGTCTTCGTCGCGATGGCGTCCGCCCCGCTCTCGGCCTGGATGGTGGAGATGTTCCCGACCCGCATCCGCACCACGGCCTTCGCGATGTCCTACAATATCGGCGGCTGGTTCGGCGGCTTCCTCCCGGCGATCTCATTCGCCGCCTTCACCGCCACGGGCGATCTCTATGCGGGTCTGTGGTACGCAGCCGGCGTCCTGCTGGTCGCGCTCGTTGTCGGAGGACTGTTCCTGCCCGAGACGCGCGGCCGCGCCCTGGACCGCGTGACGTTGGAGCGCGTGCCATGACCAGCGCCGCGGGTCGTTCGGTCTCGCTCGTCCTGGTCCGCCGCATCAACGCGCCGGCGAGACAGATATTTACCGCCTGGACGGACCCGAAATGGCTGGTCCGCTGGCTGATTCCGGGAGCCGGGGCGCTGCGGGAGGCGGTCATAGACCCGCGTCCGGGCGGCGTCTACCGGCTGGAGGGCCTCGATCCAGATGGAACGCGCTATCGACTCTGCGGCCGTTACATCGACGTCGCGCCAGAGCGGCGGATCTCCTCGAGCTGGGAATATGAGGGGGCCGCAGCCGGCCTTTGCGGGCCGCCGACGCGGGTCGACGTCGATCTGCGCCCTCTGGGCGCCGACGCTTGCGAGCTGACGCTCACCCACGGCGAGCTCCGGGGGGAGGAAGCAGCCGCGACGCACCGCATATTGTGGACGATCTGCCTCGACCGGCTCGTCTGGTCGCTCGTTCCGCCGCCGGACGAGCCCGCCTTTCGCCCGTCGCTCGGGGCGATCGCCGAGCTCTATGGCGAGTCGCACCGCTTGCTGCAGGACGCCTTCGACAGCCGGCCGTTGGCCAACACCTTGCGCAAGATGATGGTGACGAGCACGCTGACGACCGAGCACAAGGCCTTCATCGCCGGGCGGGACATGGTGTTCCTCGCCACCGTCGACCATCGCGGCTTTCCGACCTGTTCCTACAAGGGCGGGGCGCCGGGCTTCGTGCGCGTGCTCGACGACCAGACCCTCGCATTGCCGAGCTACGATGGCAACGGCATGTATCTCTCCGCGGGCAATGTCGCCGCCAATGCGAAGGTCGGACTGCTGTTCATCGATTTCGAGCAGCCGCACCGGCTGCGCATCCACGGCGCCGCGCGCCTCGTGCGCGACGAGGCGGAGCTCGCAGCATTTCCCGGCGCGGAGCTTTTGCTGGTGGTGAAGGTCTATGAGGCCTTCGTGAACTGCCCGCGCTATGTGCATCGCTATCAGCGCGCGGAAACATCCCCCTTCGTGCCGGGCGAGCCGCGCGGGGACGAAATGGCGCCCTGGAAGAATCTGGACGTCCTCCGTGACGCCCTCCCGGGCCGGGATCGGGTTCGGCGCGAGGAGGCGGGATCAAGGTCCATGACGCGCGAGGAGTATCTGGCGCGCCTGAAGCGCGGGGAGACTTGAGAGTTTGCCTGTGAATCGGCTCGACACCGCGCCGGGAAAGTAACGACGCGATGACGCTCCCTCAAGCTTCTCTGTTGCGCGTCGCGTCAGCCGATTGGCTTCCTATCAACGGGTCGAAGTCGAACTTGCGCGTCATTCGACCGGAGGAATCTCTGCCTCCCTTGCCAAAGCAGCGCGGACGGACGCCCGCGCGTCGATCCGCTGCATGTAGAGCGCAATCGCCGGCCAACGGTCGAGATCGATCGAAAACCCCTTCATCCAGCCGAGCACGGTGAAGAGATAGGCGTCGGCGACCGTGAAGCCGTCGCCCACCAGATAATCCCGAGGTGCGAGGTTCACCTCGATGAAGTCGAGGCGCCGGAACAGCCGGTCCCGGAAGATCACCAGCGCCTCCTCCGGCAAGGCTCGATTGAACAGCGGGCTCGATCCGGCATGGACCTCGCTGGTGATGAAGTTGAGCCATTCCTGGAGCCGAACCCGCGCCAGTGTACCGGCGGCTGGAGCCAATCCCGCCTCCGGTTTCAGGTCGGCCAAATACTGAACGATGGCCGGTCCTTCGGTCAAAACCTCGCCGGTATCGAGTTCGAGTGCCGCGACATAGCCTTTCGGATTGATGGCGAGAAAGTCCTCTCCCGTGGATGTGCGTTTCGTCCGGTTGTTCACGCGGACGAGTTGGTAGGGCAGTCCGAGTTCCTGAAGCACGATGTGCGGCGAGAGCGAACAGGTGTCGGGGGCGAAATAGAGCTTCATCGTCGGGGCCTCGCGGAGGGGATAGATCGCCGCCCACATTGGCAGGCCTTGTAATATAATAAAAATTACTGGCACATTTTCTTGGTATAAGTTCACCTACTATGAACCTGACCCAACTCCAGAGCCTGATCGCCGTCGCCGAGGCCGGCGGCTTCACCGCAGCCGCGGACAAGCTCGGCGTCACCCAATCGGGGATGAGCCAAGCCTTAGCCGCGCTCGAAGAGAGCCTGGGAGTGAAACTGCTCGTCCGCCAGCCACGGGGCGTCGCGTTGACCGCCTTCGGAGAGCGCGCGCTCGACCATGCGCGAACAGCCTTTTCGCATCTGGAGGCAATCGAAAGGGAGGCAATGGCGCTGATCGGCGAGGAGACCGGGGCCATCCGCCTGGCGGGGTTCCCGAGCGTCTTCGCCACGGTCCTTCCGCCCTTGCTTCGGCGTTTTCGCACGCTCCATCCGGGCATCGACCTCGTGCCGCTCGAAACCGACGACATGGAAGTGGAGGCCTGGCTCGCGGCGGGATCAATCGACCTCGGGGTCGTCCTCAACCCATCTCCGGCCAGAAATGCCGTTCCGCTCGGACGAGATGCCTGGGTTCCGATCCTGCCGGCGGCGCATCCCCTGTCACGGCGTAATTCGGTCTCGTTGGCCGAACTGGCAGCCGCGCCCTTCGTTCTCGCCACCGGCGGGTGCCATACGAACGCCCGCTCGCTTGCCGACGCGGAAGGATTGACGCTCCAGAACGTGCAGATTGAGGTGCGCGACTGGTCGAGCGCGATTGCCCTGGTGCGGGAGGGCGCGGGTGTCAGCCTTGTGCCGGAATCCACCCTGCCGGAACAGCAACGCGGCTTCCGGGTTTCGAAACTCACTTCACCGCTGCATCGCGAGTTCGGGCTCGTCGCTTCGTCCGCGCGCCCGTTGTCGCGGGCCGGAAACCTGTTCGTCGAGGTCGCTCGTCGCTCGACCGCGCCGACATTGGCATAGCGCAGGACGCAAGGACCGGCGGGCTGACGGGCTCCGACCTCATGACGCGCCATCGACATCTCTCCTCCTCCCGAAGGTGAAGAAGCTGAGTGCGGCCAGCACCCAGACGCCGATGGCGCCGTAGAGCATCACGTCTCCAAAGCCGCCGGCCAGTGCGGCAGGACCGATCACCTTCGACGCTCCCAGGGCGGCTTGATCTAGAGCGGAGACATTTCCGGCCGCGATCTGTTCGGCGACGTGCCGGAGTTGCGTGGCGTCGAACGATCCTGAAGCCGCACTCAGGCGCGTCTGGACGCCCCCGAGCAAGACGAAGCCCATCAGCGCGATGTTGATGGCGAGCGAGATCATCCGGGCGCTCATGTCGATGCCGGACGCCATGCCGGCTCTGTCGCTCGACACGGATCCGGTCGTGGTGTTGGTGACCGGCGTATTGGTCGCCCCGAGGCCAATCCCGGCCAGCAACGCGCCGACCAATGTCGTCGCCAAGGCCAGCGAACCACCGCCTGCTCCGATCTTCATGATGAAAAAGCCGAGACCGATCACGAACAGTCCCGCCGGGATGACGACGCCAGAGCCAAGGCGCAGCGAAAGGCGTTCGGCGAATGGCGGCACAACGAGCGTCGGCAGGGTGTAGGTGAGCAGCGCCAAGCCGGCGGTCAGCCCATCGAGTCCGAGCCCCGCCTGAAACCAGATCGGCAGATAGATCATGAACGGCCAGAAGCTAAAATTCATGCCTATCGAGCCGAACAGCGCTCCGGAAAAGGGTCGGATTCGAAACACCGAGAAATCGAACATCGGGTGCGGCGTGATCTGCTCGACAATGACGAAAGCGATGAGGCTGAGGGCGGCTGTAGCCACTATCGCCAGCGCGATCGGGCTGGTGAAACCGAGCTCGCTGCCCTGAGTGATGACGTAGGCGACGCAAAAGACGGCCAGTGACAGGGTCGCGATGCCGCCGAGATCCAGGCGCCGAGCGGCTGGATCCTTCGATTCCCGAACACCGCGCCAAGCCAGGATGACGGTCAGCACGGCGATGAAACCGTGGACCAGAAACACCCAGGCCCAGCCCATCAAGGCTGCGATCCCGCTGCCGATCACCGGACCGAAGCCGAGACCGAACCCGGTAACGATGCCCCACCAGCCGAAAGCCCGGGCGCGATCGGCTGCCGTGCTGAACTGATGCGAGAGCACTGCGATCCCACAAATCAGCATGGCGCCGCCGCTCGCGCCTTGGAGCGCGCGCCCGACGATGAGGATTGTCATGTCGGGGGCAAGGCCGCACAGGAGGGACGTGCCGCCGAACGCAACAATGGCGACGATGAGGAGACGCTTGCGCCCGAAGCGATCCGCCAGTGTGCCCGCAGCCATGAGAACCGTCGCCACGGCGATGGTGTAGGCATTCATCGTCCACTGGAGCTGCTGGAAGTCGGCGTGAAGAACTTTCTCCAGCGTCGGCAGGATCGCCGGAACGCTTGATATTTCGAAGCCGAACATCAAAGCCGACAAGCAGATGGCGGCCAAGGCAAGGTTGCCTTGCCGCGAGGAAGTAAAAGACATGATCAGGCCTTTCAAGCGCGAGATCGCTCGGCGTCCCGCGCGCGGCCGTTCACCCACAGCGGCTAAGGCCGGGGCGCCACGGCAGTCCTGCGAGCGACTGTTGTTGATGAACCTGATCGTAGGCGAAACTTGACGATATAAGAATGGTATGACTGAGTATTTTAGAGACAACAAATCTGGATGATTGAAATGGCATCCCTCGATGTCGAGTCGGTACAGGCTTTCGTGGCCGTCGCTGACCTGCAAAGTTTCACGCGAGCAGCCGAGGCCCTCGGCTCCACGCAAGGCGCGATCAGCGTCAAGCTGCGTCGCCTGGAAGAGCGGATTGGCCAAAGGCTGATCGAGCGCACGCCGCGCCACGTCCGGCTCTCCGCGCATGGCGCCCTCTTTCTCGACCGGGCTCGCGACTTTCTTGCCGCGCACGAAGCCGCGCTGTCGGCGCTCGCGTCCACGACCCCGCGCCGCTTCGGGCTCGGCATCGCCGCACATGTGGCCGGACCGGAGCTTCCGACCCTTCTGGCGCAACTCAACGCGCATGATCCGGGCCTGCGCATCGAAGTCCGCCTGGAGAATTCGCGCACGCTGCTCGACGCCTTCGATCGCGGAGAACTGGACGCCTGTATCATTCGTCGCGAAGACGACCGGCGTGATGGCGAGGTCCTCGGCCCCGAACATTTCGGATGGTTCGCCGCGCCGAATTTCGAGTATCGGCAGGGCGAACCTCTGCGATTGGCGGCTTTGTCGCCTTCCTGTGGCGTGCGCGATATTGCGACCCGCGCCCTCGACGAGGCTGGCATCGCCTGGACGGAAGTGTTCCTCGGTGGCGGCTCGTCGGCAGTGGCGGCGGCCGTCTCCGCCGGATTCGCAATGGCCATCTTTTCCTGTCGCCTAGCTCCGCCCGGCGCCATCGAAATTGGCGAACGCCTCAGGCTGCCGCGCCTGCCTTCGTCGGAGATCGTGCTGCACTCGACGCTCACCGATCCCAAATCGCGTGCCGCGCTTCGGACATTGGCTGCGGCCTTTCGGGAGCACCGCGCGATGGCCGGATAGCGGGCGTGGGACAAACGCCCGCAGCCGGCTACGTATGTCGGACGGTGTCGTCGGCTCCCTCATGACGTCGCTGAGGCCTGTTCTGGCGCGAGCTGATCGACGACGGTGAAGGTCAGGCCCGTCCAATACTCGCCCCGCGTCGGCGGTCGCGATGGATCGTTCCGCCTCCTCGATCACGGCGTAGCCGTCGGACAGCAGGGAACTTTAGACGTGCGGTTGCGGTGCAAGTTTTGCGGATGGCCACGCGAAGGGCTGGCGTTTCATGAAGGTCAGGCAGTCAGCACTGCGCTCCAGATTTCGGGTGCAGTTTGCCTGCTCGCACCCCAGAACCAGCCCACGCACATCACTTCTCGTCCACGCGAATCCTAAGCTGAGCCTGCGCTCGATAATCGGATGTGGTCATGCGCTTTTGAACCGAAAAAAGTGCGACGCTCCTTGACGACTGGCCCGAGGGCAGCATGTTCGGCTCTAACCGCCCGAATTGAATGCGCGATCATCGGCAGCTCCCTTGGCTGGAGCTGAGCCATGACACGCGTCTCACCCGCGGATTCCGAAATCGAGCAAAAAGCTGCGGCAGCGCGCTTCTCTACCATATGGCGAAGGAGGGTACGATGTCGGCTGACGAAGAAGATTGCTCCCGCATTCATGCTTCTTCCGGCTCGAACGCCCCTCATGTGAGGCGGATCGGTGATGTGGCCCACATAGACCGTCGCAATCTATTGCGCGCGGCGACCACTGGCATTGTCGGAACCATTCTCGGCGCACGCTCCGCCGATGCGGCTGGACTTCTTTCTAAACTCCTGGGAGGCGCCGATCCTCTCGTTCCTTCCGCCGCGGCAGCAGAAGCCAATGCTTCACGCCTCGCCACCCTGGGGGATTATGTGTGGCTCACGCCGACAAAGCTCGGCGGCGGCGCTCAAGCTCAGGATCTCGCCAGCGGCAAGACGATGGCGTGGATCGAATATTGGAATTATGGCGACAGCTGTCCAATCGCGCATCATCTCGCGGCCTTTCCTTCGGCGGACCCACGAAAGGGTTTCGAATTCATCAATTCGACGCAGGGCGGCCAAAACGTGCTGATCTACGGCATTCCCACGCAGATTCGCGAACATGGCATGCTCGATCCGTTGTGGGGGCAGGGCAATCAGATCTACCGTGTCGGCTTCGACGGCCGGCAGATGAATTTGCTCGAGAACATCGCCGAAACCACGGGCGTCGGCCTCGGCGTGCATACGGTGATTTTCCCGGACGCCACAGGCTTCTCCGTATCTGACGGCCAGAAGGACGTCGTCGCTTTCTTCAAGCGCGCCACCGGAAACGGCAAGACCGAGGTGATCGATGCATTTCGATTCGACTGGATCGGCAACGAACCCAACGGTCTTCTGGAGGATAATTGGTTCAAGGGCGGCAAGATTCGTATTTTCCGCCTCGTCAAGGCGCCGGAGACAGGTCTCTATGATTGCCGGGGCACGAAAGGCAACAAGCTCGATTGGGAAATGGTGCCGATGGGCGAATATCTCGCCTACACCGGCCAGCTTCCCGGGGACGGTGTGAAGTCTCTGACCGGCGCCGACAATTGCGTCCACCACCCGATCCATCCGCTGTCACTGGTCACGTTACGCATGTTCGCCGTCGGCGTCGTTTTCGACCGCACGACAATGGAGCCTCTCGCCTGCATTTCCTCGCCAGAGGGAACGACGAAGGACGCGATCGCGGTGACGAAGATCGCCGACGGCATTTGGGAGATCACGCTCGATCATGTTGTCACATCCGGCCATGAGTGCGGCTTCGGTCCGCAAGGCAAATGGTTCACCCTGACCAACAACACGCGGCAGAACAGCATGGGCGTGTTCGATTGCGAAGATCGCGACCCACGTAAATGGAAGCGTATCGGAGACTTCAAGGATCCGCATTGGATTGGTTCGACGCCGAGCCCGTTCCATATCACCTATTCGATGGACGGATCGAAGATGTTCGTATCCGAGCTGCACCAGAAGCCGGCGAAAAGCGCCATCGTCGTCGTCGACACCAATAGCTGGACCACGATCAAGCGCTTCGAAAATGTCGGCGTCGACACGCAAACGATGCATGTCACCTATGACGGCAAATATGTGCTGGCGATCTTCAGCGGCTTCCAGCGGCTCGAAGGCGGCACGTTCATCTTTACGCAAGATACATTGGAGCCGGTCGGCTATATTCCGAATTTCGGCGGACACCATGATTGCGTGATCGTTCCACGCAACAATCGAGAGCTGATCCACAGCCGCTGCACCACGGTCTGACTAGCGACGTTCGCGAGTGTGCAATGTCCTTTCTATCCAGCGTGCATCTGCTGCTTCGGCTTGCCGCGCAAAATGTCGGACGGCGGCTGCTCCGAAGCCTTTTTCTTGGTCTCGCGATCATGATCGCGGTCGGGGTCGGCTTCGCTGGGGCGGTGCTCGGCTGGTCACTGCACAATGGCGTTCTAACGAGCTTCTCCCGCATGGGCGCCGATCTGGTCATTGTGCCGCACGGTGCGCTGATCAATCTCACCAGCACACTCCTCACCGTTCAGCCAACAGAGCTGGAGCTCGACGAATCGCTCGGAGAAGCCCTCCGCCGCGCTCCCGGGGTCGTCGTTGCAGCGCCGCAGCGTCTGGTGCGCGCCGGCGTGGAGGGCAGGTCGATCAGCCTCATCGCTTATGATCCGCGCCGCGATTTCACGATCGAGCCATGGCTTCCACAGGGCCTCCGGAGCTCGCTCGGCGCCGAAGAATTGCTGGTCGGCGAACGGGTTCCACAAAAGCCCGGCGAAACGATTTCGATCTGTGGCCGAACGCTTACCGTCGTCGGCAGATTGCGCCACACAGGCGTCGGGCCTGTCGACGAGTCCTATTTTTTGACTTTTGCCGGATTGGATGGGCTGATCGCAGCTGCGCCCCGAGCCGCGGTCGCGCGAGCTCCCGACGCCGAAGAGCTTCATCATCGCGAGCCCCTTCACGCTCATCACTCGGCGTCTCCAGCCACATGCCTTCCCGATCTCGCGCCGGACAAAATGTCCGCCTATCTGCTACAGCTCTCTGCGGGAGCGTCGCTGGAGCAGGCGCGCTTTGCGATCGGACAAATTCCCGGGATCAAGGTCGTTTCCGGCAATCCGATTTTCACGACTGCTCGGCAGTCGCTCGGCAGCCTGCTTTGGGGCGTCGGCGCCTTCGCCGCGCTACTGATCTTGGCGCTGCTCTTTGTCGTCACACTGCTCTTCTCGGCGATCGTGCAAGAGCGCTACCGCGAAATCGGAATGTTGCGCGCCATGGGCGCGCGTCCGGGCCAAATCATCGCCATCACGCTACTCGAATCCGTTCTCATCACGGGAGCAGGCGGCGTCGCGGGCGTCGCCTTCGGGGCCTTGCTGATCTTCTTCGCCGCGCGATCGATGGGCTTTTATTTCGAGTCGCTCGGCGTTCCTCTCGATGGACCTCCGGACGAATTCTTCGTCGTAGCCGGCGTTGTCTGCCTTGTCTTCGGGCTCGCGCTGGGCGTCGTCGGCGCGCTTTTCCCAGGACGACGGGCGATACGCCTCGAGCCCGCGCAGATGATCCAAATGGACGGCGCCCAATGATTCTCCGCGCCACTCATCTGAACAAATCCTACCAGGATGGCGACCGATGCATAGACGCCGTATCGGACGTTGATCTAATGGTTCGGGCGGGTGAGCTCATTTCGATCGTTGGTCGGTCGGGATCTGGAAAGTCGACCTTGCTCGCTATGATCGGCGCGCTTACGAAGCCGACGAGCGGCGACATAGCCATCGCCGGGGAGCGCGTTTGGGAGCTTTCTGAGAAGAGGCTCGCAGACATTCGCCGCAAAGAGATCGGCTTCATCTTCCAATTCTCGAGCATGCTCTCTAATCTTCGCGCAGTCGATAATGTCGCGCTTCCGGCTTTGCTCGGCGGCGAAAGCGCGCCGGAAGAGATTTACGCGCGGGCGCATGATTTGCTGACGCGTATCGGCTTGGCGCGACGCGCCTCCGCTTTTCCCTGTCAAATGTCCGGCGGCGAGCAGCGGCGCGTCGCCATAGCGCGCGCGCTCGTCAACGCGCCGCGACTGCTTCTCGCGGATGAGCCGACGAGTGATCTCGACGAAGAGACGGAAGAGGAGATCATCGCGCTGCTCGAGGCGCTCAGGGCCGAAGAAGGCTTCGGCATGGTAATGGTCACGCACAATCGGGATCTCGCGGCGCTGGCGGACCGCACCCTGGAAATGCGGCAGGGCGTTCTTGCGCCCATCGATGCACGGTGCGCGGAGGCTCCACGTCCTATTCGCCCGATCATTCTGCCTGCGCCAGCGAAACACGAGCCGCCGGCGACCGCGGTCTTCGAAGGCGCGCGGGCCTTGCAACGTCTCGGCGCAAATCTCTGGAGGATGGTTGGACGCGGGGGCCTCGTCGCCGCCCTATTCTTCGGAGTCGCTCTCCTCTCGAATGCAGGCATTGCGCGATATCAGCAATTCGAGATCGAGGCGCACCGCACGCGTCTCGCGGCGCTCGAAGAATTGGCGACGTCGACCTTGAGAAGCGATATCGCCTCGATCGCCAGCCTCGGCGGCGATCGCTTTGAAGTGACGGTCTATCTGGAGAACATAAAGCGGGAGCCGCCGATCTATGTCATGTCGCCGAGCGTGCGCGCGTTCATTCAGGTGGGAACGGGATGGCAGGAGACGACGCTCTCGCCGGTCGCCGATGCGACGGCAGCGGTTTTGAAGGTAACGGGCCGGCAGCTCTATCGTTTCATGCTGGAAACGCGCGTCGAGACGTTCACCGAGCTATTGCCGCATTACATGCATGTCCGCTTCACCAACGACATGCTCGTCAGCCCGGAAAGCACGCCGAAGGACGAGCTGTTTCAACGAAGCGATAATTATTTCGTCTATCTCAAGCCGAAGGATGTCGCGGATGAGACAATTCTCCGCGACGTTCGCTTTCCAGGCGCTCCGCCCTTGTGGATCTGGATGCCGCCGCATTGAGCGCGGTAACGCCCTGGCCCGTCAGCGGCGGCCGGAAGTGTCCTTTCCATGTGACATGGATCTCGTCGCGGAGCTTCAGCAGCAGGTCGAGCTGCTCAATGAAAAGGGCGTCATAGTCCTGCCATGGCGAGGCCGAAGAGAGGATAGGCTTCGCCGAAGGGTTGCGGTGCAATTTTTTGCCGCTCGCCGTGCGATGGGGGCCGACATTCGTTGGGATTAGGCCGCGAGCGCCGCACGCCATATTTCGGGCGCGGTTGTCCCAACCACTCCAAATTTTGCTCAGCGCAAATTGACCCTTCCTGATGCGATGCACGAGTTGGACGCCAGCGATGACGATCGCGGCCCACGATCCGCCGACCCGGCGCGCGAAGCGGTTCCACCGCTTATCGAATTCGGGAACGTAACGCTGAACCCAGCGCATGATGGTCGTGTGAGCCAAAGACAAGCCGCGTTCGGCCATTATTTCCACGAGATCGCGAAAGCTGAGCTTGTATCGCAGATATCAGCGCACGCACAGAACGATGATCTCGCGGTCGAAATGGCGGCCTTTGAAAAGTTCGTCCGCACTCAGCATCAACCATTACCCCAGCGTCCGGTTCCGCTCTCACGGATTATGTCCCGCTCACGCCGTTTGCACCAGAACCCAGCGCTGCCGTTCTATGCCCTCGCAGCGTGAGCCGCGTCACTCTCACACGCCTGCGTCACCTCCGCAGATAAAATTTGCGACACAACCGTCAATCGCTGCGCAGCTTCGACTCGACGAGCGAGGCGATGTCGCGAAGGCGCGTATCACCGCGTCGTCGCGGACGCGCGACGTCGATCGTGACGGAGGCTCGAACCTCGCCCGGCTTCCCGCCGAGCGCGATCACGCGATCGGCGAGATAGACGGCTTCGTCTATGTCGTGCGTCACGAAGAGGATCGTCTTGCCGGTCTCACGCCAGAGCATGAGCAGATCATCCTGCAGGCGTTGCCGCGTCGGCGTGTCGAGCGCGGAGAAAGGCTCGTCCATCAGCAGCACGTCCGGCCGCACCGCGAGCGCACGCGCCAGGGCGACGCGCTGCCTCTGTCCGCCGGAGAGCTGATGCGGAAAGCGCTCGCCAAAACCCTCGAGACCGACGCCGCGCAATGCTTCCACCGCGCGGACGCGGCGTTGCTCTTTGGAGAGCTTCGTCTTCTCGAGGCCGAGCGCCACATTGGCCTCGACGCGCCGCCAGGGAAGCAATCGCGCATCCTGGAACACCAGCGCCATCGCGCAATCGGATCGCGAGTCGAAACGCAGCACGCCGGCTGAAGGCGCCGCGAGGCCGATGAGAACGCGCAGCAAGGTCGATTTGCCAACGCCAGAGGCGCCGAGAATCGCGATGAATTCCCCACGCGCGATGGAAAGATCGAGCCGTTCCAGCACAGCGACATGAGCGCCGTCGTGCTCATAGCCGAGCGCCAGCTCCTCGATCTCGATGAGCGGCGGCGACGGCGGCGGCGTTACGCCTTCCATGTGAGAAGCCTCGATTGCGCGAAGATGAAGGCCATGTCGATCAGGCCATAGAGCGCCGCCATGGTCAGCATGTAGACGACGACGATATCGGTGGCGAGCAGGCTGGAGGCCTGATTCATGCGCTGCCCGAGGCCGGCGACCCCGAACAATTCGGCCGCGACCACGGCCATCCAGGCCTGGCCGAGCGAGGTGCGCACGCCGACGAGAATGCCGGGCAGGCTCGCCGGAAACTGCACCTTCACCAGCTTTTCCCAGCTGGTTCTGAAGCCGAATGCGGCCGCCACCTCGATGAGATCGCGATCGACATTGCGAATGGCGCCATGAGCCGAGAAATAGACGATCCAGAACACGCCGACGGCGATGATGAACATCGCCGCCTTCTCCTCGACGCCGAACCAGAGAATGGCGAAAGGAATCCAGGCGAGTCCGGGGATGGGACGAAGAATGCGCGTAATCCATGCCGTCGCCCATTCGAGCGGCGGATGCGCGCCGGCCGCCACGCCCGCCGCGACGCCGAGCGTCACGCCGACGAGCAGCCCAGCGAGATAATGCGAGAGGCTCGCGCCGACGCAGGCGAGCCAGACGCCATTCTGCAGCTCGCGCCAGAAGGCGCCGGGCAATTGGCTGGGCACGGGCAGAAGCGCGCGCGCTCCCGGCGTGAACAGCGGAACCAGCTCCCAGGCGCCGAGGAATAGCGCGAGGCCCAGCACGGAGGCGAGGCGCCGTCTCACTTCGCCTCTCCTGCGTTCGGCGCGTCGCCGAAGGCGATGAATAGCGCCGACGACCACACTTTCGCGTCGTCGCGCTGACGGCCGAACAGATAGATCGGGCGGAATCCGAACGGGCCGTTGCGCGGGTCGAGCGTGAAGCGTCCCGCGATGTCGCGTGGAAGCGGCGCGTCGGCGAGACGCTCGAAAGCAAGGAACAGCTCGGCCCCGCCGAGTTCCCATCGCAGTTCGCCCTTCTCGAGCAACTCCCGGCCCGTCGCCTCGAAGCGAAACTCCGGCGCATGAACGAAAGGCGCCGGAAAGCGGGGATCGCCGACCTTCACGAAGCCGCCGATCGTTCCCTCGACGAGAAAGCGCGCGGCGGAAAGCTCATCGAGTTCGAGCTCCAGCGCGTCGGAGTCGCCATAGGTCTCCGAGCGAAAAGCGATGTCTGTCGCCCCGGAGCGCCAGGCGCTCTCCTCGTCATGTTCGAAGCCGACGCTCGCGAAGCCGCGCACGACGGCGCCCTGCACGCGCAGACGGCCGTTCCAGCTCGCCCAGCGATAGCGATCCTTTATTCGCGCGCCGCCCCAGCGCAGCCGCACACGCTTGCGCGAGAAGCCCAGCTCGGTATGGAGATTTCGGCGCCAGAGCAGCCCCTCATGGTCGAAGGCGGCGATCTCGTCGAAGCCGGCGTCGCCGAGGAAGCGATAGTCGATCTCGGCCGGCCCTTGATGCTCGAAGGCGTCGCCTTGGAGGCGATCGCCGCACCGGACGATGAGCGCGAGATGTTCGCCGGTCGTCGCGAAACTATGACGCGCGCGCAAGGCGCGGCCGATCGTGACGCGGTCGAGGCTTTCGGCGAAAACGCCGGTCAGCCCGCCGCGCACGCCGAACACTTGTACGCCGGGCGCGCCGCCACCCGGCCGGCCGCGATGCTCGTCGCTGTTCGCGCAGACTCCGAGCCGATAGCCGCGGGCGATCACGTCCTGATAGAGCCAGGGGAAATGCCCCCAGGCCGAAGCGATCTCGACGAGCCGCTCGAGCTCGGGGTGGTGCCAATCGGCGATATAGCGCCGCCCGCCGACATGCGGCACGACGAGATGGGTCTCCGGCGAATGGCCATAAGCGTCCCACAGCTCGTTCACCGGCCAGCGGCCGAGCTCGACCTTCGGAGACTTCATGTCCTCATTCCAGGACAGGGTGCGATTGTGCCGCCCTTGCGCGTCATACGGAAAATCTGGCTCGTCCTCGCCGAGGAAGATCACCTTGTGATCGCCTCCCGCCGTCGAGCTTCCACACCATTCCTGCACCGGATAGGTCACGAAGCGCCCGGGCGCGTCGAGCGCGTTCACGGCGGCGACGCCGTCATGCCAATTGGCGTCGGTGATCTGAAAATCATTGGCCGTGTAGCCGAACACGTCGACGCCGCCGACATTGCGCGCGAAGGCGGCGTTATAGGAGGGGCTGTTGGTGCCGACCGTGTCATGTGCATGAACATGCAGATCGGCGTAGAAGCCGCGCGGCGCCGGCGCGTCCGCGAAGACCGAGAGATAGGCCCGAGCCGTGGGAATCGCGTGCGCCTCCGGCTCGGCGGCCAGCGTCACATCTCCGCGATCGGTCGGAACATCCTCTATTGCGACGCTCGCCCAGCCCTTTTCTGGAAAGACGAGCGCGCGGGAGGCGATCGTGTCGGCGCCCGCGAGAATCGAAAGACGAATGCGGCCGGGAAAATCGCTGACGATATTCCCCCAGCGATCGAGCGCCGAGAGCCGGAATGCCGCGCGAGCGCCCGGACGCGCGAAACGCGGGCCGACCAACGACAACCGCGCCGGCGCGCCGGCGACGATGCGCAGCGAGACGTCGCCCGGCACGGCGACATAACGCGACGTGCCGAGCGGGTCGACATAGGCGCGAAAGCGAAAATCATCATCGACGAAGGTCTGGACCCGCGTGCCGGGTCCGCCGGCCCGGCGATCGCCCAGTCGGATGACGATATGGTCGCCCATGTTGAGATAGCCGTCGATCACATCAACGATCACGGCCTTCTGATAAGGCCGCTCATGTCCTTTTTGATCGAAGCGGACCGAAAGATGCTGCACGCTCGCCGGCGATTGTCCGGGCGCCAGCGGGCCGGCCTGATATTCGACGCTGAGATAATCGGCGCCTTTCGGATCGACCGTCTGAAACAGCGCCCAGTCCGAATAAAATTTGAACGTGACCTTGAAGGTCGCGCCATCGGCGACGCCGCTCGCGCCCACTTCATAGTCCAGAAGGATTTCCCGCCAGGATCCGGCCTCCGCCTCATCGAAACTGCAAGCGAGCCGGCCGGCGAACGGCGCTCGCTTCATCTTCTCATGGAGCCCTTCCGGCGCGACCGGCGCCGAGGGTCGCGATCCCGATGGCTGGGTCCGCACCCGATCCTTCTCATCAGACAATCCGACGCTCCTTTTGTTCTGTATCGACCATAGACTAAATCATCATACTGACGCAAACTCACGCCGTCACAATTCGAGACGGAGGAAAATCAGTGTCGAAGAAGCTCGTCGCGATGGCCATCGCCCTCGCCTTCCATGCCAGTTGCACCGCGGCCGAAACGGTGACCGCGCGCGTCGGGGTCATCCCCGTCATCGGCGCGGCCCCCCTGTTCGTGGCGGAGAAGGAAGGCTGGCTCCGCGAGAGCGGACTCGATCTGCAGACCAAGGTCTTCGAGAGCGGCCCCAATATCGTTCAGGCGGCGGCGAGCGGCGGCATCGACATTTATATCGGAGGCGTCGCGCCTGCCGCCGCGGGACGAGCGAAAGGCATCGACCTGCGCGTCGTGGCGGCCCTCGCCGTCGATGAGAATGTGCTCGTCGGCGGCCCCAAGCTCAAAACGTTCTTCAAAAAAGGCGTCGCGCCGGCGGCGGCTTTCAAGGCATTCCGCGCCGCCAATGGCCGCCCGGCCAGAATCGCCACCCAGCCGCCCGGCTCGGTGCCGGCGGCCAATCTCCAATATTGGCTCCGCGAGGCGACGCATACCGATCCCTCGGACGTCGAGATCATCTCCATCGGCATAGACGCGACGCAACAAGCGCTGCTCGCGAACGCCGTGGAGGCCGCGACGGTCCGCGAGCCGACGCTCACGATCGTGCAGAAAGCCAATCCAGAGATCGCGCTGATCGCCGGAGGCTCGGAGCTGTTTCCGGGTCAACCGGGCACGGTGGCGGCGGTCTCGAAGGATTTTCTCGAGAAGCACCCGCAGCAGACGCAAGCGCTGGTCGACGGGCTCGTCCGCGCTGTGGAGGAACTGCAGAAAAATCCCGATCGCGCCGCGCCCCATGTCGAAGCGGCGCTGTCCAAGGGCATCGTCGACGGCGCGACCATTCGAAAATCGCTATCCTCGCCAGCCGTTCATTTCGTGGTCGATCCGAAATCGATCATAGAATCGACCGAAGCGCTTCTCGCCTATCAGGTGAAGCTGGGCGTGGCGGACAAGGCGCCGAGCGTCGACGGCCTCTTCGATTCGAGCTTCTTCGACAAGACCACGAGCGAGAAATCGTTGAAGAAGTGAGCCGAAGTCCCATCGCGAACGATCGGACTCCGTTTCCGCGCCTGCGCATCGATTCGGCGCACATCACGCTCGATATCGATGACACCTTCGGCGCCGTCCGCGGCGGCCAGCCGTTGCGCCTCTTCAAAACGTGGCCGGATCGAAGCCTGTTCCGGCGACCGCGTTACGTCTGGCCTTGGGGAGCAAATTTTGGGGATGGCCGCACGAAGGGAACTGGCAATTCCTGAGGATCAGGTAGCGAACTCCCTCCGAAGGATTATGTCCCGCTCATGCCGTTTGTACCAGAACCATTTCGGCGTGGTTCGACGCTCGATCTTCGGGAGAGATGACGCCTCGTCGCAACAGTTCCGTAACCTCCTCGGCAGGCACAGGACGACTGAAGTAGAAACCTTGAACGCTCTGACATCCCGCCTGAACCAGGAAATCCAGTTGCCCGACGGTTTCGACGCCCTCGGCGAGCATTTCACATCCGAACTCTTGCACGAGGCCGATCGTGGCGCGAACGATGGTCGCGCTGCCCGGATCGTGCGGCAGTCCGCGCACAAATTGCTGTGCGATCTTGATTCGGTTCACGCGATAGGTGAGCAGATATTCGAGCGAAGAGTACCCGGTGCCGAAATCGTCGATCGCGATGCGAACGCCCAAGGCGCGAATTCGATCGATTGCCGTCGTCTCTCCGCGGGAGGATTGCATGAGAACCGATTCTGTCAGCTCGATCTCGATCGAGCTCGGATCGAGATCACACATGTCGAGCTCACGTGCGAGATCGGACTCAAATCGCGACGCAGTGAAGAGCTGGGCGGCCGAGACATTGACGCCGACGATCGGCGGACAGATTCCGAGATCGCGCCAGAGTCGGGCCTGGCGACAAACATTCGCGAGCGCCCATGCGCCGATCGGCGTGATGAGGCCCGTCCGTTCGGCGAGCGGTATGAAAGCTCCCGGTCCCAGCAGCCCGCGACTGGGATGATTCCATCTGAGCAGCGCCTCAACGCCGATGATCCGTCCGGACGGCCACTCGACCTCCGGCTGATAATGGAGTTCGAACTCCTCCCTTTCGAGCGCCGAGTTGAGCTCCTCGAACAGGGTCACGCGCTCACGCACAGCGCGGTCGTGCGCCTCCGAATAGAAGCGGCGCTGATTATATCCCGCAGACTTTGCTTCATAGAGCGCGAGATCGGCGCGCCTCAGCAATTCTTCTGGCGCGACGATAGTCGCTCCGAATATCGAAACACCGATGCTCACTGAGACGTGGACTTGCTTTCCCATTATCGTGAACGGCGCCGCCACAGAACGGATTATTTTTTCCGCGACCTCATCGACCGCCTCTCGCCGCGCGGCGTCCTTCATGAAAATCCCGAATTCGTCTCCGCCGATGCGCGCGATCGAGGCTGTATTACGTATAGCCTGGCCGATTCGCTCCGCGGCGGCCCGTAGCAACTCGTCTCCGAACGAATGACCGAGCGTCTCGTTCACTTCCTTGAAGCGATCCAGATCGAGATACAGAACAGCGAATGACGCGCCGTCTTTTTCGCCTCCACGAAACGCTTCCGTCACCCATTCCTTGAAGGTCTCGCGATTGGGCAGGCCCGATAGGAGATCGGTGCGCATCGCGCGCGCCATTTCCTGCTCGGCCTTTTCACGAACCTCGATCTGCTTTTCGAGGTCGGCGGCGAGCGCGGCCTGCGCCAGCTCGCGTCGCGCCAACGATACTATCCAACGATTGGCGCGCACGCCCAATAGCAGAAGCGCCATGACAAAAGCCGCGGACATGAGGCCCATCGTGCCGGACGTCGGCTCCGGCCGGGCGAAAAAAGCCAAAATGGCCGGCATGGCCGTCGGCGCCCCAAAGCCGAGCATAGCCGGCAGAAACGCTGCGTCGATCGTCACGGAGCCCGCGATCATGCCGCCCAGCACGAAGGCGATGAAGACGTGAAAAGATGGATCGTCGGTGAGCAGGAGGATTGATGCGGACAGCCCCCATAGGCAACCCGTCGCCGTAGCCCCGGCAGTGAAGCGCAGCGCCCAGCGGCGCGCGGCGTCGTCCGGCTGCGGCTCGCTCTTGTAGAGCCATGAATTGTAGAGCCGCAAGGAGACGATGACGGTCAGCGAACCCACCCAGAGAAGCAAAACCCATCTCGGATACAAACTCTGCGCTACCCAGGCGGTGAGGACGGCATTGAGCAGATTGACGGGCAATACCGCCGTGCTTCCATAAAGGACCCGAACCTGTTCGCTCAGGACCGCCGGATCGAGCGCTCTGGGATCGGCGACCTGCGCCCGCTCTTCGTACGTCATTCGTCCTCCGCCAATTCGACCGCCCCCTTCCAAAACCGTCATTTGTCCGGCGAATCCTCGTGGCGGAATCGAAAGGCGCTCGTCGAGCACACGTTACTTATCTTTCATGGAAACAACAACTCCGTCACACGACGACGGCGCTAGAGTATATCTATAGTTGTAGGCGATAAACTACTATCGCCGCTCGGAGGCTCTTCGCTGCGCGGCGATGACAAGAATTGGGTCATCCTCACTTTCCGTGCTCGGCGATTGACGAAAGCGGCGACATCCGCGCGCGCAGGAGTTCGGCGCCTGCGCGGCCATACATCGAGCGCTTGAGAGTTTTCAGCCGATTGATTTGTCCCTCTGTTTGTCCGTTGCTCCAGGTTTCTGTCACTCCATTCTTGACGGTTTCGATGTCGCGTCGCAACGTGCGGACGAAACGCTGGATTGCGAATAGGCCGCAGCGCTGCGCGTCGTTCAGCCAAGTTTCGAGCCCCTTGACGTTCTTGCTGCGAAGAATGCCGCGAAAGCGCATGGCAAGTCCGCGCATAATCACGAAGTCCGGTGAAGCGTCTTTCAGAGCTGCCGCCTTCGTTGTCTGAGCCGGCGTCAGCTGACCACGCGGCTTCATGCGGAGCGCCGCCGCGACAATCGGGGAGATCAGCCACCCGGTCGCGGGATCAACAGCACGAGGCGTCGCTGGCGTTTCGGCAAGGACGTCCCCTGTTGTCGTTGGCTCCGTTTTCGCGAGCTTTGGCGCGAGCACAGAAGATGACGACCGTGCGCCACGTTTCGTGAGTCCCAATCGTGCGAGAACGCGCTGCATATTGGTCGCGAGGACCCACTTTTTCGGAAGTCGGCGCATGTCCTGGCTGCAACATGCGGTCGACGCGCCGGCATAGCCGATATATCCGGAGCCTTCTGGATTTGCCGGTCCAAGGATCTTTGGTCACCGTAAAGCTCCATACGAGCCGTTGGCGCTGCCTGAACGACGAGTGTGACCGCCAAACATTCTCAGAGCAGCTATCCGATATTGCGAGGCCTTACGCGCGTCAGACCGAGAGGGTCGTCGAGCTCATCCGGCTGTTCGGACACGGCGTCCGCGGCCGGCCGGCCGAACGGTTGATGAAGCGCCTCGGCCTTCCAACGAGTGACGACACGATCCTGAGACCGGCCGCCCCAGCAAGTCGGCAGCACGGAAAGTGAGGATGACCCCGTTAAAGGCAATTCAGTTGCTCCTAACGCAGGATTCGCGGAGTTAAAGGCAACGCGACAGCCGCTCTGTGGCGCGCGGGCGAATTCGTTCCGCTCGAGGATCTCATCCTTCATGACGCCGGGACGGACGCGCATACTCCGACATACCGGCTCGTGCGGGCTCATGCCGTTCTGCTCGTGCGCCGCATCGCCGATCGCGAACCGGGTTGGCCGCTGACGATCGAGGGACTTGCTAGTCTGCGTGGCGTGTCGCGACCACACGGTATTCTCCTCGAGGCGACCGCGGCCGGGTCGCGCGCCCAGACGCGGCGGAGCATGAGCTCGAGACCGTGGAGCGATCCTCGACAGGGGAATTCGACGAGATCGACGAACTATTGGCGCGAACGTCGCGTTTGGCAGAGCGCATCGAGCCGGCCCAGCGGAAACGGGACGACTCTGGTTTGGTTTACGATGAGGATTGGGACGAGGAGGCCGCCTCGCCGAGTGGCGCGAGCGCCTCGGCACGGCGAGCAATCTTCCGCCCTTGATGGCCGCAGGCGTGGCGCTCGACGCGATCGTGCCCCTGGAGATGGTGTAGCTCAGGTCGGTCCCGTTCGAGGGACTCCGGCATCAGTCGGTTTGATCAGGCGGCCACGGCGGGCAGCTTGACGATGGGATCATCGCTCAAAGCGGCGATTGTTTCCAGGGTCATATAGCGGCCACGCTGCACGGCCCATTCGTCATTCTGTTCCAACAAGATCGCGCCGACGAGGCGCTTGATCGCCTTCTCGTTCGGGAAGATGCCGACGACCTCGGTGCGGCGCTTGATCTCGCCATTGAGGCGCTCGATGCCGTTGGTGGACTGGATTTTCGGCCAGTGATCCTTGGGAAAGCTCGCATAGGCGAGCACGTCGCATTCGGCGTCGTCCATGAAGGCGGCGAGCTTTGGGAGCGTCGGCCGGAGCTGATCGGCGACCTTGCGCCATTGCGCCTTGGCGGCGCTCTCGTCCTCTTGCGCGAAAGCGGTGGCGATCAGCGCCGAGACGACGCGCCTTCCGCTCTTACCGGCGTGGGCGAGCGCGTTGCGCATGAAATGCACGCGGCAGCGCTGCCAGGAAGCGTTCATCACCTTGGCGACGGCGGCCTTCAGCCCCTCATGCGCGTCGGAGATGACGAGCTTGACGCCGCGCAGTCCTCGCCGGCGCAGGCCGCGCAGGAACTCGGTCCAGAAGGTCTCGGCTTCGGAGGGGCCGGTATCCATTCCGAGAACTTCACGTCGTCCGTCGGCGTTGACGCCGACGGCGACGATCGTCGCCACCGAGACGATGCGGCCGTTCTGGCGCGCCTTCACATAGGTGGCGTCGATCCAAAGATAGGGCCAGTCGCCCTCGAGCGGGCGCTCGAGGAAGGCGTCGACCTTCTCGTCGATCTCCTCGCAGAGCCGGCTGACCTGGCTCTTGGAGACGCCGGAGCCGCCCATGGCTTTGACGAGATCGTCGACGGAGCGTGTCGAGACGCCATGCACATAGGCTTCCTGAATGACCGCTGCGAGCGCCTTCTCGGCCATGCGGCGCGGCTCGAGGAAGCAAGGGAAGTAGGAGCCTTTTCTCAGCTTGGGGATGCGCAGCTCGACGGTCCCGGCGCGCGTCTCCCAATCGCGATCACGATAGCCGTTGCGCTGGACACGGCGGTCCGCCGAACGCTCGCCGTGGGCGGCGCCGGTCAGGGCGCCGACTTCGAGCTCCATCAGCCGCTCGGCGGCGAAGCCGATCATCTCACGCAGGAAATCCGCGTCCGGGGACTTTTCCAGCAGGGCGCGAAGGTTCATCATATCGTCGGTCATCGGTGTTTCCTCGGTTGCGTTCGAATCGCAAACCGATGCTACCGGAGAACCGCCGATGACCGCCCAGCGGCGCTCGGACGCGCTGCGCGTCGGCCTACGGCCTACGGCCTCCGCTCCGCGCGCCCGAGCGCCGCTGCTACACCTCTCCAAGGGGCACGATCCTCGACGCTTGGGAAGAGATCGAGCCTTTACAGCACAGCGCATGGCTCTGGCCCTTGCTCGCCGCAGCCTTGCTACAGCGCCGGGGAAAAACGCGGCATCATCTCTCAGCGCTGCATGCGGGATTTCGTAACGCCAAATTTCGGACGAGCCGGCAAAGTGATTATGGATCGCGACTCATGGTGTTCACACACGCGGTCGAACTCATGGCAAAGGCGGATTCGTCGCGCGCGAGCTTCTACTCAGAAAATGCAAAGACCGCAGAACGAATTCGAGGCTGCCGCGGTTTGTCGACCTGTGTCTGGAGTCGCCGGTCGTGACCGTCCCTTTCGTCGCCAAAGAACTCCGAATGTCGCAGCAAGCCGCGACCACGATGATCGGCGAACTCTCGTCGAACCTTCGCGAGTTGACTGGACGAAGGCGATACAGGGCTTGGGCTGTTATATGAAAGTGTGAAGGGATGGCCATCATCAGGAGTCATGTGTGATGGTTGGCATGTATGAATCGCCGATGGGATTCGACGTTGATTGGCGTTCTAAACCGTTGAATTTTTGCGCTCCGCGGGGGCAAAACCGGGTGTTTGTTCAAGCCAGATCCCGCACGGTGGGCGAAGAGCCGACTTCCGATTTTATGATCGCGCGACGAACCGAGCGAACGGAGTATCTCGAAACGTTGGAGAGAGAGGCGTCGAGGCCGGTTACGAGACTACTTCCTGATGATGATGGCGAGGCTCGACCGGAGCATCGAAATCGCGTCGTGGGCCGATTGGAACAACCCCACTCGGATTCAGCCAGGGATGGCTGCCGTAGTAATGACCCTTGATGTGACCGAAATCGACGGTCGGGCGGATTGCCGGGTGCTGGTAGAGCGCCCTCGTGTAGCGCCAGAGAGCGGGATAATCGACGAGCGCCCGCAAATTGCACTTGAAGTGACCGTAATAGACCACATCGAATCGCACCAGTGTCGTAAACAGCCGGATATCGGCTCCGGTCAATTGTTCGCCGACCAGGAAGCTGCGGGTCTCGAGGCGCTGCTCGAGCCAGTCCAGCGTCTCGAAGACATCCGCGACGGCGGCCTCATAGGCTTCCTGCGTCGCGGCGAAGCCGGCGCGGTAGACGCCGTTGTTGAGGCCGGCGTAAACGCGCTCGTTGACGGCGTCGATCTCGCTGCGCAGCTCGGCGGGATAATAGTCGCCTTCCGCCGCGCCTATGCGATCGAAGGCGCTGTTGAACATCCGCAGAATCTCTGCCGATTCGTTGGAAACGACTTTGCGGCTGTCCTTGTCCCAGAGCACCGGAACGGTTACGCGCGAGCTGCAGTCCGGCTCGGACAATGTGTAGAGCTGATGCAGCCATTGCACGCCATTCACAGTGTCGGGAATGACGCCCGGGCCTGGCTGGAACGACCAGCCGTCCTCGCCCATCAGCCAATGCGCGACCGAAAGGCCGACGAGCTCTTCCAGTCCTTTCAGCCGGCGCATGATGAGCGTGCGATGCGCCCAGGGGCAGGCGAGCGAGACATAGAGATGATACCGGCCCGCTTCGGCCGGAAAGGCGGGCGCTTTGTCGGTTTCCGTCAGGCCGATCCAATTGCGGAATACGGCGGGTGGGCGCCGCAGCCGGCCGTCCTCGAGGAGCTTCTCGACGCCGCCGCGCCGCCACTGGCCCGCGATCAACTCACCCATGGAGCTTCTCCTTCGTCGCAGCGCGGATCATAGGCGCGACCTTTGCTCCGAGAAGCTCGATCGAGCGGCTCATCGCATCGGTGTCCAGCATCGCCGCGCTCATTTGAAAGGTGAGCCGCGAAACGCCGCCCAGAGCCTCGCTCGCTGCGAGCGCACGCCGGGCGACGGTCTCCGGGTCGCCGATCAGAAACGCGCCATGGGGCGAGCACATCGCCTCGAAGCCGGCGCGCGTGACGGGCGACCAACCTCGTTCACGGCCGATCTGCGTGAACATATAGGCCCACCCTGGGAAGAAAGCGTCCTTGGCGGCTTGGTCGGTGTCGCCGACGAAGCCCATTGCGTGAACGCCGACCTGGAGCGTCTCCTCCGCATGGCCGGCGCGGCGGCCCGCCTGCCGATAGAGATCGACGAGCGGGCGGAAGCGCCGGAAGTCGCCGCCGATGATCGCGACCATGAGTGGCAGGCCCAGCGCGCCGGCGCGGATGAAGGATTGCGACGTGCCGCCGACGCCGAGCCAGATCGGCAGGCGGGCCTGATGCGGTCTGGGGAAGACGCCCTGGCCGGTCAGCGGCGGCCGGAAGCGTCCTTGCCATGTGACATGAATCTCGTCGCGGAGCTTTAGGAGCAGGTCGAGCTTCTCGGCGAAAAGGGCGTCATAGTCCTGCATGGCGAGGCCGAACAGCGGATAGGCCTCGCCGAAGGATCCGCGCCCGACGACGATCTCGGCGCGTCCTTTCGCGATGAGGTCGAGCGTCGCGAACTCCTGAAAGACGCGGACCGGATCGGCGGCGCTGAGCACGGTGACGGCGCTGGTCAGGCGGATTCGCCGCGTCCGCGCAGCGGCGGCGGCCAGGATAACAGCGGGCGCCGCGTCGAGAAATTCCTCGCGATGATGTTCGCCGACGCCGAACACATCGAGCCCGACGCGGTCGGCGATCTCCACTTCGTCGAGCAGACGCTCCATCCGCTCGGCGGCCGATATGATTTTCCCCGTCGCAGGATCGGGGATGATCGCCGCGAAGCTGTCGACGCCGATTTCCATGCAGCTTCCTCGAGAATTAGGCGGGAGAGCGCGTCACGTGCTCGCGGCGCCCTTCGACAAAAGGCCGTCGACGGCGTCGAGTAGGAGAGAAGCCTTCTCGACGCCGAGCGCATGATCAGGCTCGGAGGCGGCGGCCGTCCAGGCTGAACGAGCCGGCGCCGAAGGCGGCGATCTGAAGAAGGCCGCCGACGATCGCGACGTTCTTCAGAAAGTGGATCATCTGGTTTTGATCGGCGAAGTTCCTGTGGAAGAGCACAGCCAAAATAAGCGTGAAGGCCGCCAGGACCAGGCTGACGAGTCGCGCTCTATATCCGACGAGCAGAAGGAGGCCGCCGCCGGCCTCGACGATGACCGCGACTCCCAGACCGAGAAGCGGGGCCGGCAATCCGACCGAGGCGATATAGCCTTGCGTGGCCTCGGGGGCCGCGAGCTTGCCGAGACCGCCAAGGATGAAGAGCGCGGCGATCAGCAGGCGGCCGACAAAGGCGAAGGCGTTGGTCTGATTCATGTCGATAGAGCTCCAGAGGTTCGGTGATAGCGGGAGGGCGTCGCCGCCGGGTCAGGCGGCGAGCGAAGCGATTTGGGCTTTCGCCCCGGCGATGGCGGCCGCCTTCGGCTCTTCGCCGAGATTGAGGCCTTCGGCGCGGATGATGGTGACGTCGGTCAGGCCGATGAAGCCGAGAACGCCGCGCAGATAGCTCTCGTGATGTTCGAGCGCGGCGGCCGGGCTGTCGCCGGTGTAGACGCCGCCCCGCGTCGAGGCGATGACGACCTTCTTGCCCTCGGGCAGCAACCCTTGCGGGCCATTGGGGCCGTATTGGAAGGTGCGGCCGGCGACGCAGACACGGTCGATCCAGCCCTTGAGCTGCGAGGGGACCGAGAAATTATACATGGGCGCGCCGATCACGATGATGTCGGCGGCGAAGAGATCGTCGATATAGGCGCCGCCGAGCGCGAGATCCTGACCAAGAGCCGCACTCGTCACCTCGCCGCCCTGGAAGACTGCAATATGCGCATCCGAGAGGTGGAGCGCGGGCTCGGCGACGAGGTCGCGGCGGATCACCCGCGCGCCCGGATGAAGGACCAGCGCTTTCGCCACAACCTCCGCGGTGAGCGCGCGGCTGACCGAATATCCGCCGAGGATGCTGGAATCGATGTGCAGGATCGTCGTCATTGGGAACTCCTCCGAGCCGCCTGCGTGAGGCGTCATAGCTTTGCGAGCGAAGAGGTTTTTCAGAGCGCGAAACATCGAGTGAGTAAGTCGCATGGTTGTGCGAACAGGAGAAGCCGGCATATCTTTATACTTACCATCGGAGAATCCGATGTATTGGAGACAGCTATGCTGGACGGGGTCTCTCTGGATCAATTGCGCGCTTTCCTCGCCGCTGTGGACGAGGGCAGCTTTTCCGCCGCGGGGCGGCGGCTGTCGCGCACACAATCGGCCATCAGCGAAGCGATCGGCAGCTTGGAGACGCGTCTAGGTGTCTCTTTGTTCGATCGCAGCGGGCGCTATCCCCGGCTGACGAGTGAAGGCGCTGTCCTCGTCGCCGATGCGCGGCAGATCCTATCCGGCGTCGATGGCCTGAAGGCGCGCGCCAAAGGCATGGCCGCCGGGCTCGAGGCCGAGCTGGCGATCGCGGTCGACGTCTTCTTTCCGATCGAGGCTCTGGCCGGGGCGGCGACCCAATTCCGCGAGCAGTTTCCCCGCACGCCGCTACGGCTCTATGTCGAGGCGCTCGGGGCGTCGGTGGAGCCGGTGATCGACGGACGCGCGAGCTTCGGCATCGCGGGACCCTTGCCGATGCTGCCCGGCGGGCTCGTCGCCGAGCGCCTGACCCACGTGCGCTTGTTGATGGTCGCGGCAGCGAACCACCCGTTGGCCACTTGGAAGGGCGTCATTCCGAAGGAGGAACTGGCCCGGCACGTCCAGCTGGTCCTGACCGATCGCTCCGCCTTGACGGCCGGGCGTGAGTTCGGAGTCATGGCGCCGACCACTTGGCGCCTCGCCGATCTCTTCGCGAAGCACGCCTTTCTTTTGAACGGACTGGGCTGGGGCGGAATGCCTCGTCATACCGTCCAATCCGATCTCGACGCCGGCCGGCTGGTCGAACTCGCGATCGAGGACATACCTTCTGGCGGGCTCGCCTTACCCATGTCCGTCGTCTATCGGGCGTCCGACCCGCCGGGACCGGCGGGCCGCTGGATGATCGAGCGTCTCGCGATGTGTCCAAAGCAGATGGGCGACGAGGACGTGATCGCCTGATTTTCGATTCGCGACTTGAAAAACCGATCTGCGGCGGCGGCCTTCTCATCCGGCTATAAGGCTGTGGTGCAAATTTCACGAATGGCATGAATTTGGGTTCGGGCGTTCTTTGGTTCAGGCGGCAAGCACCGAGGTCTAGATCTCCGGCGCTATCTTGCCGGCCGTGCGGCTGGCGTCGGCGACGAGGATTTGACGGCCCAGGGCATCAGCTCGTCGATGCGCGACTGCGGATGGCCATCGGTGATTGCCTCGAGCGTCGCCTTCATCCAGGCATAGGGATCGACGCTGTTCAACTTGCATGCCGCAAGAAGCGAAGCGAGACGTGTCCAGGAACGCCTACCTTCATCGGAGCCGGGATCATAGTGCTGGGTTTCTGACATTCGAAGCGGAGGTCAAATATCCGTTTCACCCGCTGGTTGGTCAGAGTGTCGTGGTCGTCGGAGACCTCGTGCATGACGGTGTTCGTTATTTCCTGATTCGTCAGGCCCATGGCAGCACCTATCAAATTCCCGAATGGATGTTCGCTCAGGAGGCTAGCGCTCTTGCGATCGTAGCCATTCCGCGGCTTCCCGTCGGCCAACTGATCCTCTTGCGCCGCTTCGCCGATCAGCTCATGGCTAATTTCCCGGGATCGAAGATTCCGGAGGGGTCGGCCATGAAAAGGTTGTCGTACACGCAACTGGACTTGTTCGTCATATCGGTCGAACCAGTGGCATTGACCGACGCGGAGCGGCAGATGGCGGGAGATGAGGAGGTCTATCTGAAAGTCTACGACAGCGTGTCCGAAGCGCGCGCTTCGATCGGCCGGTATCTGGCCGTCTACAACGAGGGGTGCCCCCATTCGTCGCTTGACGGGCATACGCCCGACGAGGCCGACTTCGACGAAAAGGAAACAGCGATGGCCGCACCAACGTCGCCGTCGATTTTGTCGCAGCTCTGGTCTGTCAATCGGCATCGAAAATTGGCTCTGACTCACTTCTGATGCACTTGCGGCGCCGGGTGGCGCTGGTTTCACAGGGAATCAGCGCCATGACGACTGCTCTGCGTCCTTCGGCAATCATTCCGTCAGGGTTCCGCGTCGACCGCGTTTCGATTGAGGGTGAGATGACGACGATCGAGGCGCGCGCCATCGCCGCGACGAGGACATGTCCGGACTGTGGTTCGATTTCCAGGCGCGTTCACAGCCACTACTCGAGACGGCTTTCGGATCTGCCGCTCGCGGGGCGCGTGGGTCGCATCTCCCTGACGGCGCGGCGCTTCCGTTGCATGACGCCGACATGTCGCCGATCCATTTTCACCGAGCGGTTCGGTGATGACATTATCGCGGCCCGCGCCCGACGAACCGCCCGCCTCGAAAACGTCGTCCATCATCTGGCCCTCGCGCTCGGCGGCCGATCGGCTGCGGGTCGAGCCCGGCGCCTCATGATGCCGGTCAGTAACGATACGCTGCTCCGGGTCGTGCGCCGCGGGGGTCGGCCGTCGCCGCCGCCGCCGACCGTAATCGGCATCGACGACTGGGCGTGGAAACGCAATCGGCGCTATGGGGCGATCATTTGCGATCTCGGGCGCCATCGTCCGATCAAGCTGTTACCCGATCGGGAGCCGGCAACAGCGCAGGCATGGCTCGCCGGACAGCCGCAAATAGCCATTGTCGCGCGAGATCGCGGTGGCGGCTTTGCGCTCGCCGCCAGCAGGGCGCTTCCCGGCGCTCTTCAGGTCGCCGACCGCTGGCATCTGATGGAAAACGCCAGCGCCGCCTTCCTCGGCGCCGTGCGCAAATCGATGCGCTGCATACGATCCGCGCTCGGAGCGACGTTCGTCGACCCGGCACTGCTCACCGCCGCGGAGAAGCTTCAATACGAGGGCTATCTGCGCCGCGAAGAAGTCAACGCCGCTATTTTTGCGCGGGCCGAGCGTGGCGCGTCGATCAAAGAGATCGTGCGGGAGACGGGCAATAGTCGCGGGCTCGTTCGAAAGATTCTGCGCGGCCAGCGCTCGGAAATTTTCCGTACGCGGGAGAGTTCACTCGAGCCGCATCTTCCATGGCTCGACGCGCAATGGGCCGCCGGCTGTCACAATGGCGCTGAACTGTGGCGACGTCTCCAAGCTGCCGGCTTTCGTGGATCCTTGCGCGTCGTCTCCGAATGGGCGGGCCGGCGCCGCCGCTCGGAAAAGATGGACGCGGCTGGCTTGCATCGAACGCCCTCGGCGAGGACCATTGCGCGCCTGATGACGAGTGGCCGGGACGCGCTGTCGACGACGGAGACGCTCACAATCGCAGCAATTGAGGACAGCGTTCCTGCTCTTGTCGAAGCGCGCGCCGCCGTCGCCGCGTTTCAAGCCACGATCCGCAAGAAAGCCGGCGACGACCTCGACGGCTGGATCGACCGTGCAAAAACCGGCCTCCTGGCTTCCTTCGCGAGCGGCGTCACAAAGGACCGCGCCGCCGTCGTGGCGGCGATCACGAACGTTTGGTCGAACGGCCAGACTGAAGGCCAGATCACCCGGCTGAAGTTGATCAAGCGCCAAATGTATGGGCGCGCAAAACTCGATCTCCTCGAAGCCCGGCTTCTCGGAGCGGACTGACGAAAAACTGCACCAGAATTGCGTCAGAGCCAACGCGCCACGCCGACTGACATTCGCGGGCTGATTTCGGCGCCGCAGCCTAGATCCGCCATGAGCTTTCGCTTCTTTTTGCGAACGTCATCGTCGACTTTCGTCGCCTCATCGTGGCGCGAAATCCCGAGCGATGTTGCATCTGCGCTTTCGAACAGAGCAACCTTGCTCTTCGCGCAGATAAGGTGAATCTGCTCATCCGCGAGGTAAGTAAGATCGAGAATTTTCGGCCTGTTTCCCAGGAACGGATCATTGCGAACGAGGTCTTCGACGAAAAGAAGTCCAGATTTGTCGACAATCACGAAATCCGCATCAGTGCGGCTGATCACCTCGGCGGCCCTTGCATAGGGTTGGACGAAGCGCTCGGCTTGAATGACGTGGACCGGAAGCAGAATGATCGCGCCGATAGCGCAACCGATTGCGAGCATTGCTCCGGCCTCCGGCTTTGCGCGGCCGCTTGTGCGCGTAGAGAGATCGATCCATCCGTAGGCCGCGAGCAGCGAAAAATTCCCGAGCAGCCCATGCATATAGCGATATCCCCAGCCATGACCCTGATAGGGAAGGACGACGAACATGGCGATGAGCGTGAGGCAAATGCCTGCAGCCAGCTCCCAGGCGATTCCGGAGCGGTCGCGTATTTGCTTGTAGGAGAGAAGGACCAAGGGAAGAAGAACCGGGTTCTGCCAAATGACGAATCGCAAAATGTTCTTCGCCATAAGGTCGGCGCCCGACCATTGAAAACTCGTCAGAAGAGCTACAACTCGGGCAATAAAATAAACAAAGCCGACTTCGTCCGAGGCGTCCATAGAGACGCCGCCCCATAGGGCGAGCAATTGCCAATAGCTGATCCAAAAAAGGAGAACGATCGCATAGCTGACGATATACGCCGTCGCCATCGTTCGTCGCTTCGATCTCCAGAGACGCAGAATGAAGGGCGCCGCAAAGAGCGGGTGGAAGATCGCTTGATGCAAACCGATCGCGAGCGCTCCGACGATGATCGCAGCCGCGTGTCCGGCTTCGTCGTCGCGGACAAATAGCCAGAGCCAGAGCATATCGAGGGCGAGATGGGCGGTCATCGCGTAACTCGTCATCGAACCGACGAGAAGCTGCGAGGATGTGGCCGTTATCGCGGCGGCGACGAGCGCTGGAGCCGCATCTGAAGGCCAAAGGCGCCGCGCGACAGCAAAGACTGCGATGACTGCGAAGGCGGCGAGAAGCGGATTGGTCGAGGCCGGATCGACAAAGCCGCCCACCGCTCGCAACGCCGCGTTCACCGGCAGATATGCGGAAACGAAGCCATCAACCCGGTCGATAGGGACCATGAATGCCGGCGCGAGCGCAGACGCAAAGGGCCGATGTTCTGGAGCGATGGACGCGATCAGATGGCCGGAGCGGAAAATCGTTGCGTCGAAGTCCGCCAAGATCTCGTCACGTGACAGATGATAGTCGTGGAACACCAAATGAGTTCCTACGACGCCGCAGATCAGGACGAAGAGCGCGAGCAGCGTCACGGCCATGTTGCGTCGAGATCGATCGTCGAGATCGATGAAGCTCCGGTGCAACTTCGGCCGTGCAATAGCTACAATTGCGAGAAGAATGGCAACGCCGACAAGCCATAGCGCGTCCTGGCTGCGGAAAAAATATGTCGTCAACCATACAAATTTCGGCTGCTTCGCTGTGGCGATTAGAACAGGTTCCGTCATAGACGAGATGATTACCCCGAAAAAAATGATCGCGATCGAAATGATCGTCACGCCCTTCAAAGTGAGGAAAAATGACGAGTTGCGGCCTTCTGTATCGGAAGCAGTATCGAGATCAAACATAATTTTACCTCTATTATCGGTGCTTCGGCTTTGACGGTCTATGGCTTCGGAAACGCGACCAAACCACGCAAAAGCGTCGCGTAGTGCTCTGCAGAAGCGCGCCAGGAATAGCGCGAGCGACAAAATTCGGCGCGCGCGACGCGCGATTGCCTTCCATTCTCCCCAGACTTGAGCAGGCGAGAGGTCGCCGCCCCGAGCGCCGCCGCGGTTGCTTTCGGCGTCTCGACGTCGATAGCTATCGTAGTCAGGAATGGTTCGGCCTCTTTGTCCGCGGCAGCGGTGTCGGCGCCGCAGACGATAGGCAGACCGCAGGCGAGCGCTTCCTGTATTACAAGCGGAAAGCCTTCACCGACACTCGGCAACAACAACACATCGGCCGCACGATAGAGCAATGCGAGAGACGGGCCGACCAACTCTCGAAACACGCGTATGTTCGGCAGCGTCCATTGCGAAGGATCAATGTCTCCCCAACCAGCGAAGACGAACAAGACGTCGTCGCGTTCGCGCGCCAGATGTTCGAGGTGAAGCAAGCCCTTTTTTTCTACGAAGCGCCCGACGAAGAGTGCGATAGGCGCGAAGGGGGGCAGACCAAGATCGGCGCGCGCCGTCGCCTTGTCTGCTTCACATTCAGGAGGGAAGAAAATCTCGGTGTCGACGCCGTTGAAGATGAGTTGAGGCGTGCGCGGACAGTGAAGCGTCTCGAAATAGCGCCGCGTCAAATCGCTGATGAAGACGATCTGGTCGGCTCGGTTCAGAACAGGTACAGCGATGACTCGATTGGCCACCGCCATGAGCGATCGGAGAATGAGATTGCGATACGGGACGATCCCGATGTGTTGCACGACGAGGAAAGGCTTGCGATAAAATCGAGAGGCGAAGAGTGCGGCGACGCTGGTCAGATAGAGCGCGTCATGAACGAGAACGACATCGGCGTTGCGCACTTCGGCAAAAATCGAACGAATAGCGCTCGGAAAAGGAAGCGGATAGGGAATTTTGGCAGTGAGTTCGACGATGTTCGAGGCCGGTAGCCCGCGCCGCTCCGGGTTCGATGTCTCGTCACGAAAAGCCTTTTTGTCGGTCGCGAGCCAGACGATTTCAAAACCCAGCGGCGACAAGGCTCTCGCCAATGCGCCCGCGACGATTTCGACTCCGCCGCGATGCTCTTCGAAGTAATGCGACAGCATTGCGACCCGGATGACCGGACGGCACATCTCGTGGCCAGTCGTCAAATCGGTCGCCATTTCATGCTCGTTTCGAGGCGATTGGGAAAGATGACTCGCTCGACGCCGTGACGATATTCACCGTCGGAGACGATTTCGCACGCATAGCCCGCACCACTCGTGAGCGTACGCCAGTCGTCGGCACGCAGATAGCAGGCGCTCACCATTCCATTGAAGGGAAGATTGCCGATGAGATCGAGCGCCGCGAGCCGAGCATCGTCGAACAGGCCCTCAGAAAGATGGTCCTTGATGTAGAGAGGACCTGTCCCGGCGACGCGTCGACATTCGCGCAGCAATGGAAGGCGAAGCGGAGTTGGAACATGATGCAAAACATTGAAGAGAATGACGCAATCGAAGGATTTGTCCGGAAACGGAAGCGTGCAGCCGTCATAAACGGCCGTTTCGATGTCGAGCGACGGTAGGTATCGGTTCTCGACGTCTATGGAGACGATGTGATCCAGCCCGAACAGCGATTTGATCGTATAGGCGAGAAGCCCGGTTCCTCCGCCGACATCGAGCGCACGTCGATGCGATTTATCCCATGCGCGATGGAGATTGGTTAGCGCCACATATTGATAGGCTGGCTTACGCCAGGAATAGATAGGCGCATGCGGCGCCATGCAGCGTGTCAAATCGTCGAGCGTAAAGCATTCCATGAAATTACCCCCGATTCGCGGAACGCGTTTCATGGAAGGGCGTGACGGCTCGTGACAACGCCCATCTCGTGCATAAAAAATTCCAGAGCGTTATGAAAATTGTGGCGACGGGTGCGGAGATCGCTGTGGGAAGATTGCCGAAATCGCCGAGGAGATAGAGAGAGGCGAACCAGAGCGGATAGTTGGCGAGCATCGCCGCAGCGTAGCGCGCCAAGGAAGCCCAGGACGCCGGCGCGTCGAATGTGATGGAACAGTGCAATCTGTACCCGATGATGAGTATGGGTCCAAATGCAAGAAGTGTCGCCCAGACATAATGGATGCCGACCAAACTGAAGGCGACAACCGACAGGTTGTTGAGAAGCGCGCAGAATCCGCCGACGAGCATGAAACGCGGCAATCTCATGGCGAGATCCGGGTCGGGCGACACAGCATCAGATAGACGCATGCATTGTCGCGCGTGACCCATTCCGGGGTTATCGCCTCTTCAATCAAGGCGCGTAGATTGAGCGCGATAGCGAGGGTTCGAGCGAAGAAGCGGCCGAGGACTGGCAGTTTTACGATGGCGTGGTAGCCGCAGGTCAGTCTGAGCAACGTCGTCCAGGCGGGTAGCCCGAGCAGAGGCACACATTCGATGGTTTCAAACCCGTGCTCGGCGAGTTCGGTCAGGAGTCCGAGTCGCGTCCAGCGCCGGTAGTCCTCAGGATGAGGATGATAGAACCAATTGCCATGGGTCGACAAGACTAGCCGACCATCAGATCGCAGGAGCCTGCGCGCTTCATGAAGATAGGAGCCGACGGTGGGAACATGCTCCAGAACTTGAAACGAGACGACGAGATCAGCGCTCGCGTCGGGCGCGTCGACGCGGCCGTTCTTATCGATCGTGATTTCCGCATCGGCGAAATCCGCTCCGAGATACGATGCGCCGAGAGCCTCGAAGATCGGCTGATACGGTTTGGAGCCGCATCCGAAATCCACGGCAATCGCGCCGGGCTTCACGATTTGCGCGGCGACCTTCTCGATACTGACGCGCATCGCTCGGAGCAGCAGCCAGTCCGTGTCGAAGATGCGGGGACGAAGACGGCGCTGGGCGCTTTCGGCGATCATCTTCACCTGCCTCCATTTGCAGCTCGATCGGAGGCGGTTTCGTCGCAATTGCGGCCGGCTGCGTTCAGAGTGGCGATAGGCGCGCGAGTGGAATGTCGCTGTGCATCGGACCAGTTCTTGGCTTCTGTTCGGTCGACGAAATTCGCTTCGTGACCATTGACGATCGCGAGCAGGAAGCCAGCGAGCGCATTTTGAGCGCCGATGACGATCAACGTCGTACCGACGACAGCGGGTAGAACCGTGCCGATGGGCTCGAAATTGCGACTCGACCAATAGCCGAAAACAGAGAGGAGAATAGTGAGACCGAGCGTGAAAAAGAGGCTCCCAGCGACGAGCATGGTCTCCAATGAGAACCAATCGACGACCTTGTCCTCCCACCAAGCAGGGGGACGAAAGCCTTGGCGGCGGCCATAGAAATGCGTCGCTGCGGCGAGAACTGTGCCGGTGTGTCCGAGGCCGAGCAGCGAGCCGGCGAGAATGATCCAGTAATTGCCAAAAGGCGACTTATTTTCCGCGAGGGCCGCGACGCCGGTCAGCGCCCATATCCCCAAGGAAAGCGCTATGGCCAAAATGGCCGGCACAGCGAAGGCCCAGGCGGGGCTGAACATGAGAAGATAACGCAGATGCCGCCATCCGTCGCGCCACGGCCGCAAATGCGAGGGACGATCGCGCCGATCGCGATGGAGCGTCACGGGCACTTCGAAGATTCGCTGCTGTTTGAGCGCCGCCTTAATAATCATCTCGCTGGCGAACTCCATTCCACGGCCGGTGAGATCGAGTCGTTCGAAGCAGGGGCTCGTTATGGCGCGCAGACCACAATGGGCGTCGGTGACGCCTGCGCGGAAAAACAGATTCAAGACGAAGGTGAGCGCGGGATTTCCGATATGGCGATTTTTCCAGGGCATCGCTCCCGGTTCTATACGCCCTTTGAAGCGCGAGCCGATGCAAAGATCAGCGCCCGCGTCGAGGCGGCGCACCATATCGACGGATTCGCGAAAATCATATGAGCCGTCCGCGTCTCCCATCACGAGATAGGCGCCATTGGCGGAGCGTAGTCCTCCGATGAGCGCAGCGCCATATCCCGGCTGCTCGACGTCGACGACCCGCGCGCCGAGAGCGCGCGCGATCAACTGACTGCCGTCTCGGCTTCCATTGTCGGCGATCACGATCTCGCCGGATAATCCGAGCTCGTGACTCATCGTCTCGAGCGCGTCCCGAGCATTGGCAATGCAGACGGGCAGGCAGCGAGCCTCGTCGAGACACGGCATCACGATCGATACGTCGATCTTGGTGGACGCGCTCCCTAGAACATCGACCTGCGTCATGATCAGAAGTCTCTGACAGCCATGCTCACGTTATGCTGAGAGATTGGTTAGTATTTCGTTAAAAACGGCGACAACCCGTCCGACCACGAGTTGGCTCGATGGAAATCGCTGGAAGCCGTAAGTCACTTCAAGACGACGCGCGCGACGCTTTCATGGGTTGAAATCGACGACGAACGATCGCCTCCGACGCCCGACTGATGTGGAATTTGTCGCAAGGGACACGAACGAGGCGGAGCGGCAACCTCGGGAAACAGAGAGGCGGACGATGGGCTGTAGGTCGAAGCGCGGGACAAGGCGCGCGCCTCCACCAGACGCTGGAGATTGGCAGCCCTCAGTCGGGGTCCCTCCGCAGAGGGACGACCAGCGCTCGGCGCACAGGTCATCGACATCGAAATCCACGCGCTGGAACAGGAAATCTCTCGGCCGGTCCGAGAATTATTTTGAGGTCGCGCGGACGCGAATGGACGATCCGACATCCGACGGCGCCGTTCGTGTCACTCTGCCGGTCTGGTGGGTCGGCGCGGGCGAAGGGCGCCGCGCCGACGCGCGAGGCCGCCATCGACGGGATGGCGCCCGATTGGCAGGGGTGGCGGAGGCCATCGCGCAGATTCTGTGTCGGGCGCCCGGGCGGCCCGAGATTTCGTCGAACGGACGTTATGGAACCCTTAGTGTCGGTCCGAAGACAAGTTGAATCGGATGAATCGCTTGTGATTCAATAGAGGCGGCCTGATTCTCGCGGAGACCGCCGATGTGGACGAATGAAAATCGCACGCGCTACGATCGTAGCAAATTGCGCTACCCGAGCGACGTGACGGACGCGGAATGGGCGCTCGTCGGACCGCTGATCCCACCGGCGAAACGGGGCGGCGGGAAGCGCACGGTCGAGATGCGCGCGGTCGTGAACGGCTTGATGTATGTGCTCTCGACCGGTTGCCAATGGCGCGCGATCCCCAAGGATTTGCCGCCCAAGAGCACGGTCCATGGCTATTTCTATCTTTGGACATACGACGGAACGCTCGATCGCATCCATCATGCTCTCTACGTGAAGTGTCGCGAAGCGGCAGCGCGATCCAACGCGTCACCGCGCCCTTCCTCGACTCTACAGATCAAGGGCAAGAAGCGGCACATTCTCGTCGATACGATAGGCTTGCTGCTTCACGCGCTCGTTCATCCGGCCGACATTCAGGATCGCGATGGCGGCGTTCTGGTCCTGCGCACGATGTTTGGAAAATTCCCGTTTCTGCAAAAGCTGTTTGCCGACGGCGGCTATCAAGGCCCGCCTTTCCGCGACGCACAGAAGAAGGCCTTGCCGTTTGTCGACACCGAGATCGTCAAGCGCTCCGATGCGGCCAAAGGTTTCAAAGTGCTGCCTCGCCGATGGGTCGTCGAAAGAACCTTTTCTTGGCTCGGTCGCTGCCGAAGGCTGGCCAAGGACTTCGAAAACCTCAATCGCAAGGCGCTGGCGTTTCTTCACCTCGCCTCCATCCGCCTCATGCTCAGAAGGCTTTGTAATCAGGTATGAAGTTCACGGACAGACTCTTATATTCCTCGCGCTCGTAGGTGGCGGATCATTCGACCACATTTGCCGTCTAGCAAGGAGGCACCCGAATGGATCTTCGGATACCGGACAGAACCGCTATCGTCTGCGGCGCCTCTCGTGGGCCAGGGATGGCCTGCGCCTGGGCGCTCGCCAATGAGGGCGTCCATGTCACACTCGTCGCTCGTCGCGCCGAAGCCTTGCAGATAGCTGCCGAACGAATTGCTGAGGCGACGGGAAAACAGCCGGGCTTCGTGGTCGCAGATGTCGGCACGGCGCAGGGGCGCTGCGGTCCAGGCGTTGAATACAGAGCCCGACATCCGGCTCTGTCGCGAATTTTTCTCACGGGCCGGTTGGGGCTATGATCGCGGGGCCGGGGCAGGCGGAATAGAGTGAGGATCGATTTCAATGGCAGCCATTTTGAACGCGACGTGATCCTGTGGGGCGTCCGGTGGTATGTGGCGTATCCGATGAGCTATCGTCAACTCGAGGAAATGATGGAAGAGCGAGGCGTCGAGGTCGACCATTCCACGCTCAACCGCTGGGTCGTCAAATATGCGCCTTTGCTGGAGAAGCAGTTCCGCGCTCGCAAGCGCGCGATCGGATCCAGCTGGCGTCTCGATGAGACCTACGTGAACGTCAAAGGCTGCTGTGAAATATCTGTATCGGGCCGTCGACAACGCAGGCGCGACAGTCGATTTTCTGTTGACCGCCAAGAGGGATCGCAAAGCCGCGTTGCGTTTCCTGCGTAAGGCGATCGGCCAACATGGCGGGCCGGAGAAGATCACGATCGACAAGAGCGGCGCCAACACGGCGGCGATCGAAAGCTACAATGCGGAGCATGAAGCGGACATCGAAATCCGGCGCATCAAATATCTCAATAATATTGTCGAGCAGGGCCATCGAGCGATGAAGCGAGTGACGCGGCCGACGTTGGGCTTCAAATCATTTCGATCGGCTGCCGCGACACTCTCGGGGATCGAGCTCATGCATATGATCCGAAAGGACCAGTTGCAGACCAGGGACGAATTGCGTCCAGCCCAGCAGTTCTATGCGCTCGCGGCGTGAGCCGCGTCACTCTCACGCGTTCATCGCGTCCATAAACAAAATTTGCGGCAAAGCCAAAATTCGCGACAGAGCCGGTTCATTCAACAAATTTCGGCCGATTCGGGAATCCCTCGACGTGAGACAGTCTCTCAGAGGGTTCGTATTAGGTAATGCTGCGGAAAGAATTCCACCAAAAAGCATGATAGGTTTTTAGAATGCTAGTCATTTGGCGGAACTGTGAATGACCGCACTTTGGGTGAAGCGATTCACCCAAAGTGCGGTAGCCGTGGGACCGACAAGGCTCTAGCCGATCTTATTCATGACGGGGCCAGTTTTTGGATTGTTGGGCCGTTCGGCTCACGAGCCGTGCGAGGTCGTTCCGCTTTTTCACCGCTTCGAGAACCGCGCCTTCAAGAACGCGTTAGAGGGATAGGAAAGATGTGAGGGGCGCGCTGCCCCGTCGTTCATGGGCCGCCAGGCAGGAGCAGCGGGGCCAGCAGGGAGCAGAAGATATCGGCTTCGGGACTGGCGGCGGTGAAGGGGCGAGGCGCACGCGGCTCGCGGTCTCAATCACGCGGCCGGCGGCCTTCAGCAGGCGTAGCGTCGAGAACTTCACTTTCGCCAGATCGCAAGGTGCCGGAATGGCGTCGCGGACGCGGAGCACCTGCCAATAGGCGGCGGTATGCGAGACGAGGCGAAGCTGATTGGCGAGCGCCGAACGGCATGAGGTTCGATCGGAGGATAGCTGCGTCTTGTGCAGCTTGATGAGGTTCTCCGCCTGTCCGCGCGCGCAGTAGAGACTGTCGTAGAGCCATTGCGGCGCGCCATATGGGAGATTGGTGACGACAAAGCGGATATCGAGGCCGAGCCGCGTCGCTTCGATGCGGGCGATCGCGCACCGCCCCCTGTCCCAGGACTTGGCGCAATGGCGCGTCTCGGCATAGCCGAGCACGCCGTCCGGGTCGTCGATGGCGCACTCGACGCAGACAGCGTCTGCCATCCCGTCGACTTTCTTGGACAGCGGCTTGGTCCCGGGTAGGCCGAAGACATAATCGACGCCGTGATCGTCGCACAAGGCCATCGCCTCGGGCCACGCATAATGTCCCTCGCCGCGAAACAGGATGCGGCTCGCCGGCCAAGATTTGCGGATAGATCGCGTCAGCGGGTGCAGATGCGCTCTCACCTCGCCGCGGGACGGCGTCTTGCCCGTGCGTAGGATCCCGGCGACGAGGCGGCTCTTCTCGGTGTCGTAGACATGGATCGGCAGAAAGCAGCGCTCGTCGTAATGGGCGTTGAACAGCGACAATTGCTGATGGCCATGCGGGATGTTGCACGTGTCGTGGATATCGAGCGTGACGGAGGACGACGGCTCGTCGTAGGAGGCCATCCATTGGTCGACGAGCGCATAGGTCAGGTGGTCACATCGCGCAGAGCTGGCGCGTTGTCGAGTCGCGACAGCGTCGGCTGCGAGGCGAGATCGCGGCCCGTGTCGGGCAGACGCCCGCAGGCGCGCTTGAACGCCCGGTCGGAGCGCAGAAAGTCGAGATCGTCGGCGTCCTCATAACCGCAGCTGATCGCGTAGATGCGGGCGCGGATCATATCGGCGAAGATGTGGGTGATGCCCGAGGGATCGCGGTGATCGAGAAAGTAGCGCGCCAGCCGCTGGGCCACGCCGAGCCGGCGCTCCGCCATGGCGAGCAGAATGACGCGCCGTCCGAGGAGATGCGTCCGCCTTCGAACGAGGATCGAGCTCTTGCATATGATCCGAAAGGATTAGTTGAAGACCAGAGGCGAATTGCGTCCTGCGCAGCAGTTCCACGCCCTCACCGCGTGAGCCACGTCACTCTCACACGTTCCTCGAGCGCATAAAGAAAATTTGCGACAAAGCCAACACAGCGATCCGAGAAATAAAGATCCCAGACGCACATGCCGAATGATAAGAAAAGCAGCGGGAAAGATCGCTCTATAACAAGAGGCGCACTTTCGGGGGTACGAGCAACCGGGCAATCCCTCGCCTTCGCGGTGTTTCTCCTCGTCTTACTGCCGGTCATACTCATGCTTGCACTGGCCGCTGCAGCGTTCGAGACCGACGATCTACGCGAACTGTAAAATTGACGGCAGTGGTACGAACGCCTCAACAGCCGTTTTGAAATCCTCCAGAATAACCTCGGCATCCCTGGAATGCGGGTCATCTGGCCGCGTCCTGTCGCGAGGACACGACAGTGGATAAGCAATCAACAACGCTGGAAGGCGTCGAAAACTGCATGGACGAAAGCACACGATACTTTGGAACGCGACTTGCGGAGCGGCTCCGCGCCTAGGACGCGACGATCGTTTTCATCGGGCTGGGCTATGTAGGCCTGCCGATTTGCCTTGCGGCAGCCCGTTCAGGCCTGAACGTGGTCGGCTCGACATTGAGCCCGTCAAGCCCGCGATACTTCTCAAAGGCGAAAGTTATCTGCATGGTTGCGGTGCAATTTCATGCACCTCGCCGTGCGATGAGGGCCGACATTCGTTGGGATTGGGCCGCGAGCACCGCACGCCAGATTTCGGGCGCAGTTGTCCCAGCGGCACCAAATTTGCTCAGTGCAAATTGACCATTCCTGATGCGATGCATGATTTCGACACCGGCGATGGTGATCGCCGCATGTCGGAATCGCTTGAACCCGAGCATAGGACCCAAGCGAAGCTTGATAGATCGGTGATCCTGTTCAATCAGATTATTCAGGTATTTCGAAGATCGAATTCGAGTCCGTGCGCTGCCTCGATGCTGCGCGAGAAGCTCGCGCGCCGCCCGATGTGACGCCTGATATCCGTCGAGCGTGATTTTGCGCGGGGGCCGTCCGTGGCTCGCGAACGCACGACGGAAAAACGCTTTGGCGGCGGCGACCTCCCGCTTGGCGCGCAGCAAAAAGTCCACTGTCTTTCCCGCCTTGTCGACGGCGCGATAGAGATAAACCCAGCAGCCCTTGATCTTGACGTAAGTTTCGTCGACGCGCCACGATCCGCCGACCCTGCACGCGAAGCGGTTCCACCGCTTTTCGAACTCCGGAACGTAGCGCTGAACCCAGCGCATGATGGTCGTGTGAGCCAAAGCCAAGGCGCGTTCGGACATCATTTCCACGAGATCGTCGAAAGCTGAGCTTGTATCGCAGATACCAGCGCACGCAGAGAACGATGATCTCGCGGTCGAAATGGCGGCCTTTGAAAAGTTTGTCCGCACTCAGCATCACCCATTACCCCAGCGTCCGGTTCTGCCCTCACGGATTATGTCCGCTCATACCGTTTGCACCAGAGCCTGGTAATTTACCCAACGAGCACCAATGCCGATTGTGCACTATAATCGGCTCCAGAATAGACGCTGCTTGAACCATTCGCTCCGCGAGCTAGCCTCGCACAACATTTCGTCCACGCGCATTTAAATTTAGATTCGAGGCGGCATTGATGCGTCAATCTCGTTCGCTGTTCACCGAACTTGCTCTCGTCGCCATCGCCATCGAGGCGATTGCTATCTCGAAAGACAATTTCGGAATCGCAAAAGCGAAATTGGCATATGCTGTTCGAGCGCGTTCTATCATCCATTCCCGCGAGCTCACGCCGCGAACGCGAAGCATTTTGTCGAAGCGCCACACGTCCGCTGTCTCCTTCAGCGACGCCGTACCTTCCGATCTGAGGCTACATTTCTGGATCGAACGCCCGGTCGATTTCGTCGGTTCGCACATCTTTCCGGCGATCGTCGCTTCGTTCGAAATTTTCGCTACGACATTGACTGTAATCGGACTTCCGATGGCCGGCGACGCTCCGGCGGCTGCTGATCGCCGAACAGCTCGAATTCATCTCGTTGCTCCACGCGACGCGAGAGCAGCGCGCGACTCGACGCCATGGGCTTTCTCTACCCTGTGAAGGGTCGCATGGCCTCACGTTGCGCGAGACGGTAAGCGCCACTGCGCCTTCGTGCGGCGGCGTGACGACAAAATCGGGCTTCGGGTGAAGCGATTCACCCGAAGTGCGGTAGCGTCGGGCGAACGAACGTCTCTTATCACATCCTACGCCGTGTTCGAGCCTCGCTCGAAATTTCACAATGGCTAAAAGCTTTTTCACGACCTCACTTCTAACCGACGATGGACGGCACGATGCTAACCTCGAAATTGCAACAGCGCGCGCCTATCGATGCTCTCGAAGAACGTCTGACGCGCAGGCACGCGCTGATCGGCGTGATCGGACTCGGCTATGTCGGTCTGCCGATCTGCATCACCGCCGCCGAAGTCGGATCGCATGTGCTGGGGTTCGACGTCGATCCCATGAAGCCCGAGGCCCTGGCGAAGGGAAAAAGCTACCTCAAGCATATTTCGGACAATCGAATTCGCCCGCTCGTGAAACAGAATCTGATCGAGGCGACGACCAATTTCGATCGCCTTTCCGAAGCGGACGCCCTGCTGATCTGTGTGCCGACCCCGCTCGACGCTCATCTCGGCCCGGATCTCTCCTTCGTCATCGCGACGGGAGAGCAGATCGCGTCCCGTTTGAGACCCGGTCAATTGATTATATTGGAGTCCACAACCTATCCCGGAACGACCTATGAAGTGTTGCGCCCCATCCTGGAAACCAGCGGACTCTCGTGCGACAAAGACTTTTATCTCGCCTTCTCGCCCGAGCGAGAGGACCCGGGCAATCTGGAATTTTCGACGTCGCGCATCCCGAAGGTCGTCGGCGCCGACAGCGCCGACGCACGCAGATTGGCCGTCGCGCTCTATAACCAATTCGTCCCGAGGACCGTCGAGGTCTCCTCGAGCGCAACTGCCGAGGCGGTCAAGCTGACCGAAAACATCTTCCGCGCGGTCAACATCGCGCTCGTCAACGAGCTGAAACTGGTCTATGGCGCGATGGGCATCGACGTGTGGGAAGTGATCGAGGCCGCGAAATCGAAGCCTTTCGGATATATGCCATTCTATCCCGGGCCAGGGCTGGGTGGACACTGCATTCCTATAGATCCTTTCTATCTCACCTGGAAAGCGCGCGAATATGGCGTCGTGACGCGCTTTATCGAGCTGGCCGGAGAGATCAATTCCAGCATGCCGCAGCATGTCGTCAATGAGCTGGCGCGGGCTCTCGACGCCACTCGCGGGCGCGGCCTGAACAAGTCGCGCATTTTGGTGCTCGGCGTCGCCTATAAGAAGAACGTCGACGACATCCGAGAAAGCCCGTCGCTGCGACTCATCGAATTGCTCGAAGCGCGTGGAGCGGAGGTGCGTTTCTATGATCCTTACGTCAACATGATCCCGGAGACGCGCGAGCACAAATCTTTGGCCGGGCGTCGGTCCGAAGTCTGGGATCCTGCGCAAATCGGCGGCTATGACGCGGTCCTGATCGCGACCGATCACGACGATGTCGATTACGCCGTTCTCGCCTCTCATGCAAAATTGATCGTCGATACGCGAAACGCATGTCGGCACCGGGGCGTGACGAGCGCCAATGTCGTCCTGGCGTGATGCGGACAGCATTCGCATCTGAGCGTCGCGCCGATTCAGAGATGGAATAGCCATGTTGGAACTCGAGCCGCGAACGATCGCCTGCGTTGTCGGCGCGCGCCCCAATTTCGTGAAGATCGCGCCGATCATGCGCGCCATCTCGGCGCGCAAGGGCCTCGTAGCGCGACTCATCCATACTGGGCAACATTACGATGTCGCCATGAACGCCGTGTTTTTCGACGAACTCAGCATTCCATCGCCGGATGTAAATCTCGAAGTGGGGTCCGGAACCGGCACAGAGCAGACGGCCCGCATCATGTTGGGAATGGAGTCCGAGCTGTCGAAAAAAACGCCAGATCTCCTGCTCGTAGTCGGCGACGTCAACTCGACGGTCGCCTCCGCGCTCGTCGCCGCTAAGCTGCGCATTCCGATCGCTCATGTCGAAGCCGGGCTGCGCAGCAAGGACCGCTCTATGCCGGAGGAGATCAATCGCCTCGTGACAGATCGGCTCTCCGATCTCCTTTTCACGACCGAACATTCCGCCGTCGATAATCTGATCGGAGAGGGCGTTTCTCCGGAACGCATCGTCTTCGTCGGAAATGTGATGATCGATACATTGCATGCGTGCCTACATCGCGCGGCCCCCGCGCGCGAGACACTCACGGAAATCGGCGTGACACCCGCGATCGGCGAAGATGTGGTAAGCCGCGGCTTCGCGCTGGTCACACTGCATCGTCCCTCCAATGTCGACGATCGGGACAAGCTCGCATTGCTTCTTGAAGCTCTGGCCGGGATCGCGCAAAAAATTCCGCTCGTGTTTCCTCTGCATCCGCGCACGGGTTCGATGATCGAGAGCGCTGATCTCGGCGGATTTCTACGCTCCTCCCCCATCATCGTCGCCCCGCCGCTCAGCTATCTGCGCGCGATCGGGCTCATGCGCGAAGCGCGCTTCGTCGTCACCGACAGCGGCGGTGTGCAGGAGGAGACGACTGCTCTCGGGACGCCATGTCTAACGGTTCGAAATAGCACCGAGCGCCCGATCACCATCGAGCAGGGCACAAATCAACTCGTCGCCACGCTCGATGAGCTGAATGCTGCGGTCGACGATATCCTCGACAATGGCGGCAAGAAAGGTCGCATCCCACCCTTGTGGGACGGGCGCGCGGCCGAACGCATCGCAGAGGAGATCGACGCGTTTCTCGCTCACGAGCGCTTGCCTCTACCCGCTTGACGAGGAAATTAGCTGATCGTGCGGATCGTCTTTTTTACGCACTACTACCCGCCCGAGGTGAATGCGCCAGCCTCCAGAACCGCAGAGCACGCCCGCGTTTGGGCGCGCGCTGGGCATGAGGTCGTCGTCGTTACCTGCGTGCCGAACCATCCGCGCGGCAAGGTTTATCCCGGCTATGTCAATCGGCTCTATCAGACGGAGACAATCGACGGCGTGCGCGTGGTGCGCGTGTTCACGCTCATCGCCGCCAATGAAGGTTTCCTGCGTCGGGCGTTGAACTACCTCTCTTACGCACTGTCGGCGAGCATGGCGTTCGTCTGGCTCCAGCGCCCGGATGTCGTCATATCGACTTCACCGCAATTTTTTTGCGGCCTCGTCGGGCTCGTCGCTCGCGCGTTGAAGCGGACCCCATGGGTTCTCGAGATACGCGACCTGTGGCCGGAGAGCATTGTGACAGTCGGCGCGATGCGCAATGGATTCCTCATTCGCTGTCTCGAGCAGCTCGAGGCCCTGGCCTACCGTCGGGCCGATAGGATCGTCTCCGTGACGGACTCATTCATGCCTCACATCGCCGCGCGCGGCGGCGCGCCGGAAAAGACAACAGTGATCAAGAATGGCGCGGACCTCGATCGTTTCAACGCGAGCGACGACACACACGCGGCGAAAGAGCGGCTCGACTTGCAAAGCAAATTCGTCGCGGCCTATGTCGGAACGCACGGCATGGCGCACGGTCTCGACACGATTCTGGAGGCGGCCGAGTTGCTGCGAGGGGCGACGGACATTATTTTCCTACTCGTCGGCGAAGGCGCGGAACGACCACGACTTCTCCGCCTGAAGGAAGAGAGGCGGCTCGACAATGTCCTGATGCTCGAACAGCAGCCGAAGGAGGCCATGCCGGGCATATGGGCCGCGACGGATGTCAGCCTCATACTCCTGCGCCGAGACGAACTATTCAAAACAGTGCTGCCTTCCAAAATGTTCGAAGCCATGGCTATGCGCCGTCCAATTGTTCTCGGGGTGGACGGAGAAGCGCGTAAATTGCTTGAGGAGGCCCGAGCGGGAATTGCGATCACCCCGCAGAGCGCGAATGAGCTCGCCGCTGCAATCTTGCGGCTCGCCAATGACCGCAATCTCGTTGCTCGGCTCGGCGCCTCAGGCTGCGCGCATGTGCGCGAGCATTACGATCGGGCAGTGCTCGCGGCGCGCTATTTAGATGTTCTGTCGGCAGCGATCGGCGCTGAACCGGCGAAGCGTCCAGTCGCCGTGCAACTCGAGACGCTGGCCCGCCGATGAAAGAAGGAGCATTGCGCAAGATGGCGCGGGCGATCGCCTTCGGGCGGAACGTGCCGCTGGCCAAATTGGCGCGCCGCTTGGAGCTCGATTTGATACGACGCGTCGCCCATGTCGGACTGTCCGCGCCGCTCCCGGCCACAGCGCCGCCGCTCGCCGATAGGCCGCCGACGCCTCTTTTCGAACCGCGGCGAGGAATGATCGCACGGATCGGTCGATCCTTGCGCTTCACCTTTCTTCGCCAGTCGCATGCGTCCCCTGCCATCGTCGACTGGCGGATGCGTCGTGGCGATCGAGGCGGGCAGCTCTGGCGAATGAATCTCCACTACATGGAGTATCTGGAGGACGTCGACGATGAGATGTTCTTCGAACTCGTCAGCCAGTGGACGAACGCCAACCCTCCCTATGCGCGGGACTATTGGAAGGACACCTGGAACAGCTATGCGCTTTCGTTGCGTGTCGTCGTCTGGATGCAGCAAGCAGCCACCCGCGGCGCGCGTCTGACCGTCGACGAGAGCGCGATGATGATCGCTTCGCTCGCCAGACAATTGCGATTTCTGGAAGCCAATCTCGAGACTGACATCGGTGGAAATCACCTCATAAAGAACCTCAAAGCGCTGATCTGGGCGTCCGCTTTCTTCACGGGTCGCGACGCGGATCGCTGGCGCGCGTGCGGCTTGCGTTTGCTACGGCGGGAATTACGTGCCCAAATCCTGCCGGATGGGATGCATTATGAGCGTTCCCCGTCCTACCACTGCCAGGTATTTGCCGATCTGCTCGAGTGTCGCCATGCGCTCGGCTGCGATCCATTGAACGGCGAACTCGACGATGCTCTACACCACATGGCGCAAGTCGTCGCCGATCTTACACATCCGGACGGCTCGGTCGCATTGTTCAACGACTCGGGCCTGTCGATGGCCTATGCGCCGGGCGAATGCTTGGCTGTCTACGAAAAGCTGTTCGGTGGACGGCCGTCGTCCCGCGATGTCTTTGCTTTTCGAGACGCCGGCTACTTCGGGTTACGCAGCGAGGAAAGCTATTTTCTCGCCGATTGCGGCCGCATCGGGCCAGACGATTTGCCTGCACATGCGCATGGCGACGTAGCGAGCTTCGAATGGTCGGTCGGCGGCGCGCGTATCGTCGTCGATCAGGGTGTGTTCGAATATGTCGCCGGCGAGCGGCGCGAACTTTGTCGGACGGCGGCGAGCCACAACACATTGTGTTTCGACGGCGCGGATCAGGCCGAATTTTTTGGTTCGTTCCGTTGCGGACGACGGCCTGAGGTCGCCATCCTCTCCTACAGCCGGACTGACGATGGCTTCATGCTCACGGGAGAGCACGACGGTTTTGCACGATTGGCGCAGGCGCCCATCCACATTCGCGGGTTCGCCGTCGAACCGAGTCGAATAACGATCACGGACCGAATCGAAGGTCACACGAAGCGAGTGGCGAGCATTGGTTTCCTGTTGCATCCGGACGCGCAGGTCGAAATCGCCGGCGCCGTCGCGTCGATAACGCGCGGTGCGGTGGCGATCCGAATGAGCTGTTCCAGGCCGATCGAAATCGAGCCTGCGGTCTGGTGGCCGGATATGGGTCTGGAGTTCGACACGACGCGATTGCGCGTCAAACTCGATGGCGAAGACGGAGTCACGACGGAGTTGAGCGTCGTTTCGTATTCGGCTGACGAGTAGAAGCAGCGGAGATCTCGTGAAGCAGGTCGAGCAGAACTACCGAACTGGCGAATTGCGGGTCGCCGAAGTTCCAGCGCCGAAGGCGATCGATGGTGGCGTGCTCGTCGCGACCAGAGTGTCGCTGATCAGTTCCGGCACGGAAAAGCAGTTGATCGATCTCGCCAAGGCGTCGCTTGTCGGCAAGGCGATCGCGCGTCCGGACCTCGTGCGTCGCGTGTTGCACAATGTCGGACGCGACGGCCTACGGCCGACGATCGAGAAAGTGTTCGCCAAACTGGATACTCCGATTCCCTTGGGATACAGCCTCGCCGGCGAGGTCGTCGACATCGGACGACGCGGAGGCGCCTATGTGGTCGGTGATCGCATTGCATGCGCGGGCGCGGGACAAGCCAATCACGCCGAGTTCAATGCTGTGCCGATGCATCTCACCGCGGCCATTCCGGCAGGCGTCGACGATGAGGACGCGAGCTTCGTCACGCTCGGCTCGATCGCACTGCAAGGTGTGCGCCTCGCTTCGCCGACGCTCGGCGAACGAGTAGTGGTCATGGGCCTTGGCCTTCTCGGGCTGCTCACGGTTCAATTGCTCAAAGCGAACGGCTGTCGCGTTATGGGCTTCGATCCCAATCCGGCGCGCGCGAAACTAGCAGTGGAGCTAGGTGCGGACGCTGCCGTCAGCGACGACCTGATCGAAGCGACGGCCGGATTCACCAATGAATATGGCGCCGATGCGGTGATCGTCACGGCGTCCAGCAAGTCCAATGAACCGATCAATCTCGCCGCCGAGATCAGCCGACTGAAAGGCCGTATCGTCATTGTCGGAATGATCGGTATGACCATCGATCGTGAGCCCTTCTACAAGCGCGAATTGGAACTGAAGCTATCGCTTTCCTACGGTCCGGGCCGGCATGACCCAGCCTATGAGCAGAACGGGTTGGACTATCCTCTGCCCTATGTGCGCTGGACCGAACAGCGCAATATGGAGGCGTTTCTCTCACTCGTCGCCGATGGGAAAGTGACGCCGAAGCGGCTCGTCACGCATCGCTTCCCGATCGCGCAGGCGGAGAAGGCGTATGAGCTGCTCGAGAGCGACGAGCCTCATCTCGCCATTCTGATCACATATCCAGAAGCGGCAGGGCGAGCGATCGAAAGAAGTCTGCGTCTCGCTCCACCGGCGCTCCGCGCCAGCGGCGGAAACGGCGTCGCTTTCCTCGGCTTCGGAAATTATGCCCAAGGCGTGCTGCTGCCGGCGCTGCGCAAGGCTGGCGGCGCGACGCTGACCACGGTGGTGACCGCCACGGGCGTCAGCGCGAGGCACGCCGCCGAGAAGCATGGATTTGCTGTCTCGGCGACCGAGCCGGCCGCTGCCTTGGAGGACAATGATACCGACACTGTGTTCATCGCGACGCGACACGACACGCATGCGCGCTTTGCGCGCGACGCCTTGCGATCTGGAAAGCACGTGTTTTGTGAAAAACCACTGGCGATCGACAGCTCCGGCCTGACCGAGGTCCTAGGCGCGGCTGAAATCGGGCCGGGCGTGCTCACCGTCGGATTTAATCGACGCTTCGCGCCGCTGCTGCAAAAGGCCAAAGCTGCGCTCGAGCCGCGAACGGGAGCGCTCGTGATGCTATATCGCATCAACGCGGGCGCTATCCCGGCCGATAGTTGGATACAGCGCGAGGAAGGAGCTGGCCGCGTGATCGGCGAAGTATGCCATTTCGTGGATGCTTTGACCTTCCTATCCGGAAGCCTGCCGATCGAGGCGCAAGCGATCGCCACGCGCGATCATGCCGATGCGGTCTCGATCCTCGTCCGCTTCGCCGACGGCTCCAGCGGCACGATCGTCTATTCGTCGGTCGGCGACGCGGGCGTGCCGAAGGAATATATCGAAGTCTTTGCCGGGGGGCGCGTGATCCAACTCGACGACTTTCGTTGCCTCACCGTGACGCGGAGTGGCAAGCGCAAGACGACGAAAAGCGCGCAGAACAAGGGCCAGCACGGCCTCGTCTCGGCGTTTCTCGAGGCGACGCGGGGCAAGCGCGAGGCGCCCATTCCGCTCGCTCAACTCGTCGCCGTCACAGAAGCGACATTCGCGATCGAGGAATCGCTACGCATCTGCGCGCCGGTCGCGATTCCGGCGAGTCGAGAATGAAAGCGGCAATCCATTTCTTGGTCCGGTCGTGGACTGAGGTCGCCGACAGAGGTGTTTTCGATGTCTGCACAAAATAGGCTCGTCCATCACGCCTCGAAAAATCGGGCGAGGCGTCTTCAAATCCGTGCTCGAACTCGAAGCCGAGATCGCCCGCTACATTGGCCGAAATTCCTGCAACCTCTGTCTGAATCGGTGCGCTCGGAGGCGATCTTGAACCAGCGCTATGTTCAATATGGCTGCGGCCTCAGCGCCCCGGAAGGGTGGATCAGTTTCGACGCCTCCCCGCGTCTTCGCCTGGAACGGCTGCCAGGAGTTGGCTTCGTAGCCGACACTCTGAACCTCCGCCTGTTTCCATCCAATGTCGCCTATGGAGATATCGTTGCCGGCTTGCCCGTGCCCGACGGCTCTGTGGAGGCGATATACGCCAGTCATGTGCTGGAGCACCTTGCACGGGAAGACGTGTCGCGGGCGATCGCTAACACGTATAAGGCGCTGCGTCCGGGCGGCGTGTTCCGCATGATCGTGCCCGATCTCGCTTCGCGGGCCGAACGCTATCTGCGTGATCGGCGTGAAGGCCGAGGCGAGGCCGCGGACGCTTTCATCGGGGCATGTCACATCGGCTTGTTGCAGCGTCGACGCGGCCTAGTCGGAACTCTTCGATCTTTCTTCGGCTATAGCGGCCATCGCTGGATGTATGATCGGGAACTGATGAGCAGTCTTCTTCGGGAGGCGGGCTTTGTCGAAATTCGTCCCTGCGAGTTTCATGACAGCAACGATCCCATGTTCGATCTGGTCGAGGATCGCGGGCGTTTCGTCGACGATGGCCATACCGAGGTCGCCCTTCAGGCCCGACGCCCGGACGAGCCCTGTGTCGCCATCCGTATGTCAGCATGAGAGTCGCTCGCAGGCTCGAGCGGATATGTCGCGCGTGACGCAGATCGCATTTTCATGGATGGGCTTGCCACAATACGCAGCGCGGCTCATTCGCGGCGCTGTGGATCGCTTGGGCCAAGATTGTATCGTCGTCGGCTCGCCGCCGGAAGTGCCGATCACGGGCATGGAAGAGGCGCTGAATTGCCCGATCTCGTGGGTCGACGCCATGCAACCAGTGACCTGGCGCGATCTCGGATTCGCCATCCCTGAAATCTTCGTGCAGTCCGGTTGGGCCTATCCGGCGTTCGTAGCGCTCGGCCGCGAGGTGAAGGCCCGCGGCGGCCGCGTGATCGGTCTCAGCGACGCTAACTGGCGTGGAGATTTCCGGCAGTTTGCTCTCGGCGCCATCGCCTTTCGTATCTTTCACAGACGCCATTTTGACGCCATGATTGTCCCGGGTCGCCAAGGCGAAAGGCTGATGCGCTGGTTCGGGATGCCGGCCGATCTGGTGCGCAGCGGCATGTATGGCGCGGACCAAACTCTGTTCCATGGCGGGGGCGATCTCGCGTCGCGGCCCAAAACCTTTCTTTTCGTTGGCCAGTTCATCGCTCGCAAAGACGTGCTTGGTCTCGCTAACGCCTTTATCCGCTTTTCCCGTTCACGCCCCGATTGGAGGTTACGCCTGTGTGGTAACGGCGAACTGAAGCATCTCATTCCCCAACATGATAACATCGTGACCGAGGATTTCGTGCAACCCGAGCAATTGGCCGAAAGGTTCCGAATGGCGAGAGTCTTCGTATTGCCCTCGCTCGCCGAGGCGTGGGGGCTGGTCGTGCATGAAGCAACCTCATGCGGCTGCAGCCTTTTGTTGAGCGATCGCGTCGGCAGCGCGGACGATCTTGCAGGCGCGCGCAACGCGGTGCGCTTTGTCGCGGGAAACGAGGATGAGCTTTTGCGAGCCTTGCACGAGGCGGCCGACTTCGATGATGCGCGGCTGGTTGAGGCCGAAGCGGAGTCGAGACAACTCGCCGGAGCATTCGGCCCCGGGCGATTCGGTCGTGAAGTTGAAGGGCTGATCAGCGAATTTTTGCATGATGCACGGGACCAAGCGCGTCAGCGCCCGGAATTCCTGTAAGGAAACACGAAATGTTCAATTCTCTCCTCGTGCGATTATTCGGGTTCCAGGCCACGCTGCATCATGGCGACGCACTCGTCTGGGATCGCATGCGATGGATCACGCGGCGGCTGCGCGTCACTCGCAACGCCGATCGCTTGCTGGATGTCGGCTGCGGCTCGGGCGCCTTCACCATCGGCACGGCCAGACGGGGATACAGGAGCCTCGGATTGAGCTGGGATGAGCGGAATCAGAGGGTAGCGCAAAAACGCGCGGCGCTTTGCAACGTCCAGAGCGCGACATTCGAGATCTGCGACGTCCGCAAGCTGCACGAGCGAACCGATTTTATTGGCGCCTTCGACGTCGTGTTGTGTTGCGAGAATATCGAGCACATCCTCGACGACCTGGCGCTCATGAAATCCATGGTCAACTGCCTGAAACCCGGCGGACGGCTGTTGCTGACGACGCCTCATCTCCATAGGATTCCGCAAACTTTCATGGATTACGGTCCATTTCCGGACGTCGAGGACGGGCGCCATGTGCGCGCCGGCTACAACCGGGCGATGCTATCGGAACTCTGCGCTCTATCGGGTCTGACGATCGAAGAGTTCAGCTTCATCTCCGGCCCGATCAGCCAGTCGAGCGCCTGGCTCATGTGGCAGATCGGACGCATTCATCCGCTCTTCGGCTGGGCCGTAGCACTGCCGCTGCGTCCGCTACCGCCCTTGTTCGACAAGCTGCTGATGCGGCGTTTCGGCTTCGCCCCGTTCTGTATCGGGCTGGAGGCGTATAAGCCGCGCTTTTCCATCGCATCGGCGTCGAAGCCTGCGGCCTCCGCGTCCTGACGAGGGCGATGTCGCTCTAGCTTTCTTTCGTCGAAGCGAATTCTGATCGATCGAACGATTCCGTTTGATCGGAAAGCACTTATCTTATGACTTTTCCTGCCGCTGAGGCAGAAAGGAACCGCTCTCGTCACCGGCGAGGGATGAATCGGGAAACCGCGGACCGTTTGACGGTTAGAGCTAGAGTATGATCGCCCTCGTCTTTTCCTTTGGCCTGATCGGATACTCGGGCTTTTGGCCCGAATGACAAGCAGAGGCATGGAAAAGATGAACCCTTCTACCATTGGCGTCGACGTTTCAAAAGCTTGGCTCGACGCGCATCGCCTCGTGGACGGAGCCGCGCGCCGTTTCGCCAATGACAAGACCGGCCGAAAGGCCTTGATCAAATGGATGGGCGCCGCGCCGGTGAAGCGTGTCGTGTTCGAGCCCACCGGCCCTTACCATCGCGCGCGTGAACGCGCGCTCGACATAGCCGGTCTGCCGATAGCCAAAGTCAATTCGGGCCACGCGCGCCGCTTCGCCGAGGCCGCCGGCAAGCTCGTCAAAACCGATCGCGCCGACGCCGCCATGCTGGCGCGCATGGGAGAGGCTCTCGACCTCGAGCCTCGCCCTTGCGTCAGCCAGACCATCGCCGAGCTGAAAGAATTGCATCTGGCGAGAGCCGCGCTCATCAAAGACCGCACCGCCGCCACGAACCGCGCGAAGGCGATCACGCTTTCGCTGCTCGAAAGGCGGAACAAAAAGCGCATCGCCGAAATCGACGCGAAAATCGTGGAGATAGACGCCGCAGTCGAACAGCGCATCGAAGGCGATCCGCTCCTCACTCGCCGGTTCGAAATTCTCCTCTCCGTCCCCGGAGTCTCGAAATTCACGGCTTTCGCCCTGCTCATCGAAATGCCAGAACTCGGCCGCCTCGAAGGAGGACAGGCGTCGAGCCTCGCTGGCCTCGCGGCTGTCCGACGACAGTCCGCAGATGAAGGCCGGCTTTGCCAGGCTCCTCAAGGGGAAGCCAGGCAAGGTCGCCATCACCGCCCTTATGCGCAGAATGATCGTCCTCGCCAGCGCCTTGTTGCGCGATGATCGCACTTGGGCTGAAAAAGCCCCTTGTCCATAACGGATACTCTAGCGGCCCCCGACATCGATTTTGGCGGCGCTTTTCGAATTTCGATCGCTGCGCAACAGCAAGCGAGGCGAGGCGTGACCGGGCAAGAGATTGCTTTCGAGAATTACGTTGCGCGGCTGAGCATGGACCAGCGCGAATTGTCTACGACAGCGCTTATCGCGCGAGCCGCGTCGCAGGCCGCGAGTGGATCGCCCAGGCAGGCTCGGCCGGCCCATTCAGGAGCGACGACATGACCGACCCCGTCGCCGGCGCGAAGCAGGCGCTGGCCGAATATTACGCCGCCGCCGCCGCCGATTACGATGCGCTTCACATCGATCCGAGAGACGAGCACGCCAAGGCTCTCGGTTGGCTCGCCGCGATGATCGGCCAATATGCTTTCACGAGTGTGCTGGATGTCGGCTCGGGAACGGGCCGCGCGCTGTTCTATCTGAAAGATCGGCCCGGTCTCGAATTGAAGGGCGTCGAGCCGTCTCAGGCGCTTCGCGAAATCGCCTATGCAAAGGGACTGGCGGAGACCCAGCTCGTCGCGGGCGATGCGTTGGCGTTGGAGTTCGTTGATAATTCCATCGACGTCGTTTGCGCTTTCGGGATACTCCATCATATCGAAGATCATCGGCGCGCGGTCGCCGAAATGTGCAGGGTGGCGCGTAGAGCCGTATTTATCTCCGACGCAAATAATTTCGGGCAGGGCAGTTTCAAAAGTCGGGCGATGAAACAGATTTTGAATGCGCTCGGCCTCTGGAGGATTTGTGACTATATTCGTACCGGCTTCCGGGGGTATCATTTCAGCGAAGGAGATGGGGTGTATTACTCCTATTCCATCCATGACGATGTTCTGAGCTTACGCTCGAAATTTCCTGACGTCTATTATATGAGCACGAGGCCGAGCGGGCCCGACCTCTACCGGGCGGCGCAAACACTGGCGGTGTTCGCGACCCGCGAAGACAAACACGGATAGAGCATCGTCTGTCGGCCATGATCAAACGGCTGCAACGGAGCGCCAAAGGGTTTCAAATGAGCCGACTGCAATATCTTCTGCGAAGCGCGTTACGCTTTGCTGATCCGGCGGGATGGATCTGTCCCAACTGCGGTTCTGCGGCCGCGCAAGAAATAGACAGGAAGTTCTTAGTGACGCGGCTCATGCGCTGCGACGAGTGTCGTCTCCAGTTTCGCGGCCCGACGGACACGGAAGAGTTCAACAAGATATTTTACAATTTCCATTACCAGGAAGGGACTGCCATGATTTGTCCCTCCGACACGGAAATCGCAGCGTTGACCGCCGCGAACTTCGCCGGCTCGGAGCGGGATTTTTCCCGCTATGTCGGACTTTTGAAGCGACACGGCGTCGCGGAAGGCGACAAGGTTTTCGACTTCGGCTGTTCCTGGGGCTACGGCAGCTATCAATTCGCCCGCGCTGGATATGACGTCGAGTCCTATGAAATCGCCGAGGATCGCCGCAATTACGGCATCGCGAAGCTAGGCGTTCGCCACGTCGACGACCCCTTTGCGATCGACGAAGAGCATCCGCTGTACAACAGCTTCGACTGTTTTTTTTCGGCCCATGTCCTCGAACATGTTCCGGCGCCGTCGAAGGTCTTCGATCTGGCATGGAAATGCCTGCGGCTGGGCGGTGTATTCATTGCTGTGGCGCCGAACGGCTCCGCACGCCATCGAGAGCGATTTCCGCAGTCGTGGCGCACGATGTGGGGCGGCGTCCACCCGAATTTTCTCGACGATGTGTTTTATGACGCCCAATTTTCCAGATCGCGGCGCCGCTATGAATCTCCGAGCGGCGGCGATCCATGGGAAAATTATGAACTAGGCTTTATCGCCTTCAAAGGCCCAGATCAGGACCGATTTTGATTGCGGGACAGGTTGACCACAATGCAGTCCGCGCAGTCGCGTGGAGGCGGAATCATGGAACAGTAAGCGAGCACATTCAATGAGCGAACCAGCAACGGCGCGTCCGACAGTATCAGCGCATTACGATGCAGCCTATTTCGAGTGGCAGAAGGATGGAGGGCAATTTGGCGGATGGGCCAATATCGACAAATTTCGCAAATCGATCGAGCCTGCATCGAGGGTGCTGGATTTGGGTTGCGGCGGGGGATTCCTGCTCGCCAATCTCGAATGCGCCGAGCGATTCGCCATCGAACCCAACGCCACGGCGCGCGAGACCGCAGTGAGCAATGGCGTGCGGGCTTTCGCCAACGCGGCAGAAGCGCTCGCGGCGATCGGGCAGGAGAGCATCGACGTCGTCATTTCCGACAATGCGTTGGAGCATGCGCTCGAGCCCTGGCAGGAGTTGCGGGCCTTGAAACCGCTGTTGAAACCCGGTGGCAAGCTGCACATCGTGGTTCCCTGCGAAAACATCAGCTGGGTCTATAAGACGAAGGACATCAATCAGCATGTCTATTCCTGGAGCCCGCAGAGCATTGGCAATCTGCTCAAGGCGGCTGGCTATGAGGTCGAATATTCCCGGCCCTATATCCACAAATGGCCGCCCAGGATGAGCAGGCAGCTCGCACGACTCGGACGCCCCGTGTTTAATTTCTGTTGCCGGGTCTGGGGGCAACTCGATCGCCGCTGGTTTCAGATCGAGGCGATGGCCACGAAGCCCATGAGCGATCATGACTGAACGGCGAGTCATGATGATCCAGCAGGGCGCGCGACGAAACTTCGTCTATGCGCGACATTTGGAAGCCGCGAATTTGCTGCATAGTCTCGTGACCGACGCCGCCTGGCCGGAGGGCGATGCTGGCTCATTGGCGCAATTCGCCGCTCGGTTCGCGCCGCGGCTTCGCGGGGCCATCGCGCGCCGGACGGTTCGCGGTGTGCCTAGCGCACGCTTGCACGCTAGCGTGCTGCCCAACCTCGTCTCGACGTCGATGTCCTTTCTGCATGCGGAACGCGCCTACCCGCTGATCGACGAGGCGCTCGCTTGGCCCAATCGCCTGCGCGGCCTCGAGGGCGCTGACATTGTCGTCAATTATCACGGCAATGGCGGCTCGTTCCTGGCGTTTGCCAAGCGCCGCGGCGCGCGGATTGTCTCCGATTTTGTCGTCACGCCCAAATATCTCGAGATCGAACACGAGGAACGCTCGCGATGGCCGGGTTGGGAAAGCGACAGCACTTCCCCGTCAGTAATCGAATTCTACCGCAAACGAATGAGCCGCCTCGTCGCCATATCCGATCTCTACCTTTGCCCCTCGCGGGCCGTGGCGCGCGATCTCGGAGATTTGCCCGGCTTCGATCCGGCGCGGGTGAGGCTCGTTCCCTACGGCGCCAGCGGCGTCCTGCTGCGCGAGGCCCGGCCGGAGCCGGGGCGAGTGTTGTTCGCCGGCGCGGCGGGCCTGCGCAAGGGCATTCCGTATCTCGCCGAGGCGGCGCGCATCTTGAACCAGCGGGGAATGAACATCGCACTCATTGTCGCCGGTCGGGTGTCGCCGATTGTCCGAGCGCGGCCGGAGACACAAGACCTCGTCTTCCTCGGCGCGCTCGACCGCGAACGGATGGCGGAGGAGTTCGCGCGCACGGATGTATTCTGTCTGCCCTCGCTCGCCGAAGGGTCCGCGACATCGATTTATGAGGCCCTGGCCAACGGCCTTCCGGTGGTCACGACAGAATCGAGTGGTTCGGTCGTTCAGGACGGCGTCGAAGGCCTGATCGTTCCCGAACGCGACGGAACAGCCATAGCCGATGGAATCGCGCGCATCGTAACCGATCGGCGATTGCGGGCCGCCATGTCGGCGGCGGCGCTGGCGACCGCGCAACGATACAGCGACGAGGCCTGCGGCCGCGCTTTTGTCGCAGTCATCCGAAAGCTGGCAGGTTTGAGCGACGTCCGCCTCGCTGAGCCGAAGGCATGACTCCTGATCTCAATCAGGGTCGAACCGGGATTGCTCACTCTCTTTCCGATCTTAGAGCAATTTCCGATCTGATTGGATCGAAAACGGGCCTGCTGAATTTGGCGTTGCTGGCGATCGCCAATTTCGTCTCGGTGCAGTCATTCAAGCTCGGCGCAATTTCTCTGCCGTGCATGCTGTTGATGACCAGCTTCGTTTACTTCTACCTCATGCCAGGACTGTCCTCCGCCGACGGCCAAGTGACGCCGCGGTATGCGGGCGGGTATTCCCTCGCAAATCCCACAAGGCGCCAATAGCGAGATTCCTCGGTGGTTACGCCGCTCTTCGTCGGCGGAGGTGAGCAGGTGGTGACTGCATTTTGTCATCGACCAAACGCCGCACGTCGAGCGCCCCTTGATTTTCGCCTGCAAGACCCACACTCCAACCGGCTCTCCCAAGGTTTCTGGAATGAAAGTTCTCGTAGATTGCACGCCGCTCGCCTGGGGGGGAGGGGTTCAAGGAGCTATCGCCCTCCTCGTCAATTTGCGACAACAGTCCGATATCGATTGGCAGGCGGTTGTGCCCATCCCACTCCAGTCTTTCCTTCCGCCGGAAGTCGCTTTCGATGCTCGTGTGTTCTTCGTGCAGAAAAGACACAATTTTGACCGCGTGTGGCTTCGCTATAAGCTGCCCCATATCGAAGCCGCATTTGCGCCGGATATCGTATTCACGGTTAGCGGGCCGGCATACTTTCGCGCGCGCGCCTACCATGTCGTCGGCTTTGCGCTTCCCACTCTCATTTATAAACCCGACGGCCCGCTCACATCGCCGACGCTCCTCGGGAAGCTCACCGATTGGTTACGGTGTATCGCGCTTCGCCAAGCCGATCATTTTGCAGTCCAAACGCAAGTGGTTGCCGACAGGTTGGCACGCCGCCTCCAAATTGATCCAGACCGAATTTCCGTGATCGGAAACTGCGTCAATCCGCTTCTCGCGCAGCACAGTCCCGGAGAGGATCCGCCCATTGGATGTTTCGGAATCTTGATTCCAACGGCATATTATCTCCACAAGAATCTTGAGATTACGCCCCCAGTCGCGGCGGCGATGCGACGGCTCGATCCTGAGTTGGACTTTGAGTTCCGATTCACGCTGGAGCCGTCGAGTCCCCACTGGCGCGCGATTGCCGCCGAGGCGAAGCGGCTTGGGATCGCGGATCGCCTCGTTGCCGTGGGCACGTTGCGGCTCAACGAGCTGGCGCTCGCCTATCGAGCCGCTTCCGCAGTATTCCTGCCGACATTGCGCGAGGCCTCGACCGCCGTCTATCCTGAAAGCTTTTTCTTCGAGCGACCATTGGTGACGTCCGATATGGATTTTGCGCGCGAGCTGTGCGGAGACGCGGCGATCTTCGTGCCACCACAGGATGTCGACCAAATCGCTGCCCGCTTGATCGAGCTCGCTCGCTCTGCGGAACTGCGCTCGCGCCTCATCACGGCCGGACGACGACAATTGCCGCGCGCGTACCCAAGTTCCAGTGAAAAGTTCAAACTTCAGGTGGAACTGCTCCACAGAGTGATCGCCACGCGCAATATCGACGCACGCAGACAGCGATGATCTCGCGAACGAGATCCCGGCCTTTGTGAAAAGAACGTCAAAGGTCGACATCATACTCACCCCGCTCCTCGCATCGAGCGGCCGTGCCCATCGCCCGTCGTTTGCACCAGAGTTGTAACTTGACCGGCAGTGATCGCCGCTGACAGAGGACACGATGAGAAATTCTGAAGGCCTTGTTTTTTCTAGCCAGCAACCGGCGGAAGCCGCCCCCTGCCAAGAGGCTGTGGCGGGGCATTTTGAACGATTGGCGGAAAGTTACGCGACCAACTTTGACCCCCACACACACACTGGTGCCGCGGTTCAATTTCAACTGCGACGCCAACTCACTGTCGAATTGTTGTCTGGAGAGAAACCGCGTGCGCTCCTCGACATTGCGGCGGGCTCAGGCGAGATTACCCATGCAGTTGCCTCATTCCTCGCATTCGACGAGTTGCTCGTGAATGACATCAGCCCGGGAATGCTGCAGTTGGCTCAGCGAGGTTTCAAGCAGCGGCCACCGGCCGGCAGTATTACATGGACTAATGAAGACGGATTCGAACTGCTGACGAAGGCGGGCGCTGACCGATTTGACGTGATCCTTTGCCTTGGTTTGATTGCGCACACTGGTCGCCTCCCAGAACTCCTGGCGCGCGCCTTCACCAGCCTCCGGCGTGGTGGCGTGCTCATCTTGCAGTCCACTCTGACAGACCATCCAGGCGCCTGGATCAGCACCCTCTACGCGCGGTCGCCGTTGCGACGCGTGATCTACAAGGTCGAAGCTTTCTCCAAGGACGAGATACTTGCCGCTGGATCCGCGGCCGGGTTCGAGTTGGCTGAGATGCGTCGTTACGGAATCTGCCTGCCGTTCGGCGACCGCATTCTGCATCAGATCAATTATCTCCTCGAGGCGGCCTACGCCGGTAAGTTGAGCAAGCGTGGCGGAGAAGCTTTGTTCAAGTTGAGGAAGCCGATTTGAGCCCGGCTTAGACGTTCTGCGGACGGATGCATGCATCCGGCTCGGCTGCGGCGTGAGCGCGATGAAGTCGGCGCTTCATTTGCGCGAACCAGCCCATTCACGATGATGCGGCGTCGTAACAGCCCGTTGACGAAGTCGCGCCTGGCTGATTCGGTTTCCAAGTGAGATTCGGCTGAGGTTGGCTTGATGGCGATGCGGCGTGAGACGGGGACGCAGGGGGGATCTGGTTGTCGGCTGGGCCGAGCTACCGCGCTCTCCGGGGCACGCATTTTACGACGAGCTGACCTGCCCCTGAAAAACTCCACCAGCATCGATTAGAGTCCGGCCGATTGCAGGACGGACACGATGAAGAAGAAACGGTTCACGGAAGAGCAGATCATCGGGATTTTGCGGGAGCAGGAAGCCGGCGCGAAGGCGGCGGACCTCGCGCGCAAATACGCGGTTTCGGAGACGACGCTCTACAATTGGAAGAGCCAAATTCGGCGGGATGGACGTTTCCGAGGCCAAGCGGCTGAAGGCGCTGGAGGAGGAAAACGCGCGTCTGAAGAAGCTCTTGGCCGATCAGATGCTCGATGCGGCGGCGCTTCGCGAGCTCCTGGCAAAAAAATGGTAGGGCCCGCCGTCAAGCGCGAAGCCGTCGCGCACCTTCAGGCCGTCATGGGCCTGTCGGAACGTCGGGCCTGCCGGATCGACGCGATCGATCGCAAGACGGCGCGCTACACGTCGACGCGCCCGGCCGACGCCGAGCTTCGCGCCGAGCTGCGCGATCTCGCCAATGCGCGTCGGCGCTTCGGCTACCGGCGGCTGTTCGTCTTGCTTCGTCAGCGGGGCGAGCGCTCGGGTAAGAACCGCATCTATCGGCTCTACCGCGAGGAAGGGCTGACGGTGAGGAAGCGCCGCGCGCGCCGCCGCGCCGTGGGAACACGGGCGCGATTATCGTCGAGGCGAAGCCGAATGCCCGATGGTCTCTCGACTTCGTGCGTGACGCGAGAATGCCTGGCGGCGATCCTGGACACGTCGATCTCCGGAAAGCGGGTTGCGCGCGAGCTGTCGGCGCTGATCGAAAGGCGCGGCAAGCCTGGCATGATCGTTTCCGACAATGGGACGGAGTTCACCTCGAACGCCGTCCTGTCCTGGTCGGAGGCGAACAAAATCGAATGGCATTTCATCATGCCGGGGAAGCCGATGCAGAACGGCTTCTGCGAGAGCTTCAACGGCTGCATGCGGGACGAGCTGCTCAACGAGACGCTGTTCTTCGGCCTCGACCATGCGAGAGAGAAAGTTCGCTCTTGGGTTCACGATTATAACCACCGGGGCCCGCACTCTTCCCTCGGCTATGCGACGCCAGCGGACTATGCAGCCGCGCTCACCGCAACAGGCGATCGGCTGCGCAATCCGGACCAGCTCCGCTGATCGCCTGTTGCTCACCCCACGCCTGCGGGCGTATCAACCGCCGGGACTCAAATCGCCGCTGGATGAAACTTCGGGGGCACGTCAGTGGGACGACGAAGCGGCGCGCGACGCCGTCTACGCCAATCGCGCGCGGCTGAAATCCAGCGTCGGCCGCGCCGCTATGCGGCAAGCGCCGCGAACTGGTCGAACGCAGCTTCGCCCATGTGCTCGATCGCGGCGGTATGCGCTGCACATGGCTGCAAGGGCGCGAAAATATCGCCAAACGCAACCTGATCCAGGTCGCAGGCTTCAATCTCGGCGTCCTGATGCGCGCCCTCGTCGGTTGCGGGACGCCAAGAGAACGCGCCGAGGCGGCCAGAAACGTCTTTTTGTTCGTTATTCGGACGGATAGCGCCACGGGCATCGTCATCATCGTTGACATCGGCAGCGCGCCGGCCATGCTCGCCGTCATCGCCGCTCCGGAACTCGATTAATCAAGCCGCGACTTCGTCACCGCGCTGGTAACTTGAGGCAACTCTCGTCCCGTGCTCATAAAGCAAGCTGCATCCCGGCATAGACCACACACACCTAATCCCTGGACCAACAGCGAAATGTGCGCTTTCTAGCAAGCATCAGCGCGAAGGTTGTGGCCGCCGCCCATCGCGGCCAGGACAATCAGGACAGCTTCGTCGATGAGACGATCGCGCTCAGACATACTCAGCTCGCCATCATCGACATGTCGCCGGCAGGCAAGCAGCCCACGCGGTCCCCGGACGGCCGTAAGATCATCGTTTACAACGACGAGAGCTACAATTTCCGAGAGCTACGGCGCGACCACGAGAAGCGGCGCGAACCGGAGCGTGCTCTCGTCGGACTGCGGGTCGGCAAAATGACTGAGGTGGGCGAGGCTTGGCTTGGTGTCGAGCCGGGAGACAATGGCGATGCTTGAGCACCGCGGAATGGTCAACGGACGCACGAAACCGTTGCGCGTCGCTGTGTTCAACGCCAGCGAACGCTACCACGGCTATGCGACCGGGGTCGGGAAGCACGCTGTCAACATGGTCGGGGAACTTGCCAGAAGGAAAGACGTCGACCTGACATTCTGGGTGCCAAAGGACTACTGGGCCCTAGACCAATCGGCACCTTCGATGGCACCACTCGCCCATGTCCAGAGTTGCCGTTTGCCGATATCACGACGCGCTTATGCCGCTGCAACCCTGAGCTTGAACTGGCCCTCTCTCGACTTGTACTCCGGCGAGGTGGATTGGATCTACAGCCCGCGGGAGGTCCTCGTCAGCGCGCGCCATGCGAACACGGCGGTAACGATACACGATGTCTATCATTTCGAGCCCGGCCGCAAAAAGCGCTTCGATCCACGAACACTCATGCGGTTTGCAATGTGGTCACGGATCGTATCGCGGGCCTCGGTCGTCCTGACAGTGTCGGAATTTTCGAAAAGCCGCATTTGTGAAGTGTTCGGAGCCGATCGGGCACGCGTCCAGGTTCTCGGCAACGGCATCGAGCAGCACTTCTTCGATATATCGCGTATGGATCCCGACGTGGCGTCGCCCTTGAGCGGAGTGAAATACTTCATTGCAGTGGGCGGCATCTCCCGGAAAAAAGGCGGCCACAACTTATTGCGCTTTGCCGAGCAGCTCGCAATCCAGGCGTCGGAGATCCGGCTCGTGGTGATCGGTCCAGTAGAGCAGGAATTTAGAAGTGACGCCTCTGCGGCGCGGAATGTGATGCTCATCGACGGCGGCATCGACGACCTGTCGATGGGCCGCTGGATCCGTGGAGCCATTGCCCTTGTCTCCCTCTCGAATTACGAGGGGTTTGGCATCCCAGGACTTGAGGCCATGGCAGCGGGCGTTCCCGTCGTGGCGAATAGGGGGGGAGGCGCGTTGCCCGAAATCATTGGTGAAGCGGGCTTGATGATCGATGCCGATTCCGCGACTGACCTCGCCGAGGCCGTGGAACTCCGGCGTGACGCCAATCTGCGCGACACGCTTATCAAGCGGGGGCATGCGCGCGCCGCCGAATATCGTTGGGATCGGTTCTGCGACCGGCTCGCCACTCTCCTCAGCGCTTACGCCGCACGCCCGTATAGCTGACGGGCTGATATGGGCCAAGCACATCAGCGAGCGCCCGCTACGGCCGAAGACCGAGTGATGCAATTTGGTGGAACCATGTGCTTGATATCTGGAATGCCACGCTCGCTGCTTAGCCCAGCCGGTAGTGGCGCCGCTTCTCGCGCTTCATGAAACGTTGGTGCCAGAACTTCCTTCAGCCTCGAAAACAAGGACGACTCATGACGGACGACTATGCGGGATATTCCGTATGGAAGCAGTGGAATCCTTCGCAGTTCATGGTCTGCGGCCCCTATGAGAGGCGCTATTATAAGGGTGAGTTCCGAGGGCTAGACTTGTCTGGCCGGAGAATACTCGAATTGGGATTCGGCAATGGCGGCTTCCTCCGTTATGCAACGGACCAGGGAGCCAGAATATCCGGCACGGAACTGCTCGCCGAGGCGCGAGCAAGCGCAGCGGAACGCGGCGTGCGCGTCTATGCGCTCGATTTGTCCGACGCCTTGACGGAGGACACAGGCAATTTTGACATCGTTGTCGCATTCGACGTCATGGAGCACTTGACGCGCGAGCAGCTTCTCGTCTTGTTCGAGTCCTTGGCGAAGCTGCTGAAATCCGGCGGACATGTATTAGCGCGCTTCCCCAATGCCCAAAGCCCACTTGGTTGCGTGACCCAAAACGGCGATTGGACACATCGCTCCGCGCTCTCCGGGCAAGTGCTGATGCAGCTTCTGGTCGGCAAGCCTTGGACAATGGTACGCGCCGAAAACCCCTTCACGGTGGTCGATGCTGACAGCGCGCTGAAGCGAATCGGAATGCGCTTGCGCTACGCCACGCGCCGGGGTGTCGAATGGACCCTAGCCAAGCTCTACGGAATCGCCATCGCGCTCGACCCCAATGTCACCGTTCTACTCAGACGTGACTGAATACCAGAACTCTCCCGGCTCCCGTGAACCGATAGATGGTTTTTTCGGTGGGAGCGTTCTCGAAAGCGCGTTTTTCCGGTGAATCCGCGTTCATACGTCGGCACCGACGTTGACCAGGGCCTTCGCCGGCTTATGGAGGAAGACGGAGATGTTCAAATTTGCCTATCGCATGCAGCAAACGGAGATGTTCAAATTTCTCCGTCTCGTCCGGGATTGGCTACTTGCGCCAATTTATAAGAAACAAGATACGCTGCATGACTATCTTGTGAGAACACAATGGACTCAATCAGTGAGCGCAACGAAAAACCCACTTAGTCGCTTCGGGGCTAAGTATTTCTCTCAAACAGACGAGGATGGAATCACACTCGAAATTGTTAAACGTCTTGGTATTGCGAATGGAACATTTGTTGAGCTTGGTGTAGGCGATGGACTAGAAAATAACACTCTAATTCTTCTAGCGATGGGTTGGCGCGGGTTCTGGATCGGCGGCGAAGATTTGTGCTTCAATCATAAGTTGAACCCACAACGATTCGCTTTCTTAAAGGCTTTTGTAACGCTGGAAAATGTCATACCACTCATGCGGCAGGGCTTCGAAAAGTTGGCGATTATTACTGCAGACGTTATAAGTATCGATTTAGATGGCAACGATTACTATTTTGTAAATGATATACTAGAGAGTGGCGTATCTCCTAAGCTTTTTATAGTTGAATATAATGCAAAATTCCCTCCGCCAATTAAATGGACTATTGATTACGATGCAAATCATTTATGGGACCATAGCGACTATTCAGGCGCATCTTTACAACTGCTATCAGATCTGTTATCGTGTTTCTCTTATACATTATTATGTTGCAATGCGGCGACGGGGGCTAACGCATTTTTTGTTCGGGATGAATATCTATCGTATTTCCCAGAGGCTCCAAAAAATATTGACGATATTTTCGTCCCGGCCAACTATCAGCTTTTTAAACAGGGTCACCGCCCGTCGCCAAAAACCATTGAGCGAATGCTCAGTATGGGCGGGTCTTCGTGCGGCGGCGCGGCCCCCGTGATTGCTGAAAAGCAAGTTCGTCAATACGTGGACTGAATGCACCCGAGACAGTTTCTCGCCCCTCCTTGTTCGGAATTATCGAGCTTTCAACTAGGCTTTGCGTATTAGAACAAACATAGAACTCGTCGATTTGGCGACGAGCAGCGCCACGCCTACCTCATGGTTCGCCCGATGGCTTCGAATGCGTCTGTCGCTGCGACTCGGGATCGAAAAACGCTCTCAGCTATAGGTGAAAGTAGTGACCAACGGAGGCTTGACCAGCGATGCTTTCTAAGACAACTTGGCACACAATAATTTTAAGTCGCCTGGTCGGTATTATTGATTACCCTCTATATCGGGCGCAAACTCCTAACGTTATTGTTTTATCACGCCTGTTTGGCGTAAAATCGATTGATTTACGAATCCCCTCATCCTTATCGGCGGACAACCCAAGTATAATTCCTACTGCGTCAGGATGGATGGCAATTGTAAGGGCACATAATTGGATAACAAGTTGTTGCGGTCGGTTTATCGGATTTCATGGATCGGATTTGCACAATGAAAACTGGCTGTTAACTCTTAATAACGATTTAAAAGTCATCGAGCGGCTAAAACTTTGTGATTTATCCGATTATACAACAACAACGGATGAGCATCCCGCGCGAAATGGCATTGAGGATGCTCGGTTAAGCGAAATAGACGGAGATGTCTATTTAACAGGAAGTGCTTATAATACAGTAACTGGGCGCTGCACAATGACAAGGGCGCGCGTCGTCGGAGATCGACTGGCGGATGTGACATTCCTCAGGTCCCCGTTCCAATGTGCGCAAGAAAAAAATTGGATGCCCGTAGATATTGATGGCGTTATGAATGCGATCTATCGCGTCAGCCCATTCTGTCTATTGCGATTGGAAGGCGAGGCTAAGGTCGTCATCGAAAGCACAGGTAAGCCACATTTGCGGGTGTATAATGGATCGTCACAACTTGTGCCATTCGGCGAAGGCTGGCTGTGCCTGCTTCATCGTCGCATTAATGTGACACGAAGAAGCTTTCGCTCAAGGAAAAATAGTGTATCTGGGATATTCTATGTACACCGCTTTATTCATTTTGATAGATCGTGGGAGATCGTCTCGGAATCCGGAGATTTCTTTTTTGAAAAAAGGGGTCTTGAATTCTGCGCCGGGCTCGCTCGGAAGGGTGATCGCTTCGTTGTTTCGTATGGCCTGAATGCTAGCGCGGCGAAGTTGATGGAACTCTGCAAGTTTCAAATTGAAAGCTTACTCTCTGATCCTGCTCAATAAGAGTTCGTCCATGAACGAAAACTGAACTCATGCCGCCGCGACCACACACGCAGAAAGTGATGATCTTGCAGCCGAGATCCCGGCCTTTGCAAAGATCGTCGACACGCGAAGTCGTGCTCATCCCGGCAATATCGCTCCTCGTATCGAGCAACCATGTAAGTCTCGCGCCGTTTGCGCCAGAGCGGCTTACCGTAACATTATCCAGCCGAACGGGATGCTGAGTGTCGGCCGACGGATCATGCTAGGTCCCACGGATTGATTATCGTCGCCCCGGTGTCGTTGAAGTCGGCGATATTCCGGGTAACGACGATGAGATCGTGAACGATCGCCGTCGCAGCAATCAACCCGTCTACATCGCCCCGCGGACGAATTGCCGCGATCCGGCCCCATTCGACGGCGATCTGGTCGGTGATCGGCAGGATGCGATCTGCATGGTCGCTTCGCAGCTTGCGTAGCCATTCGGCGAGATGTCCGGCGGCTTTGGGGTCCAACTTCTGCTTCAGCGCAATCCCCCGCATGATCTCACCAAGCGTCAGGACACTCAGATATACGCCGAGCGGATCGACGGAGCGTAGCCACGAGATCGCCTGTGGCGCGCCGCGCCGGGCCTCGGAAACGACATTTGTGTCGACCAGATACATCAGAAAGCAGGACTACGGCTCGGCGTCTTTGCGCGTTGCATGACTGCCTCGGCGAACTCGCCGTCCCAGCTCGGGCCAGTGAACAGGTCGTCGACAAACGACGGCCTGCCGGGGCGCAACGCATCATAGTCGCGCGCCGACAGCACGACGACCGCGCGTTCACCGCGCAAAGTGACGGTCTGCGGGCCTTCCTCGCGCGCCTTCTGCACTACCTTGGAGAACTGGTTCTTAGCGTCCTGCAGCGACCATTCCACGAGCTCGCTCCTAGCTAGGCTGTCTAGCCATATAGCCGGAAGTTCTGAAATGTCAACACTCTCTCGGAGCCCGGATCGACGTTGGTCACAATATCTGATCGGGAGACTATATGGGCCATGATCGAAGGCGGAGGCGGAGGACGAATAGAGAAACAGTCAATTTCGAGGGCAGCAATTTCGAATGAGAGGTGATCCAATGCGTCTGGCGGCTCTTCTTCGTCATCGAAGGCTCCTGATTCGCAGCGAGAATCCTCGCCGCTGTCAGGCAGAAAATCCAATCAAGCCACTGTCCGAATTTCCGAGGTCGCCTCTGATCGCGTTCATTACAGCTGATCTATGTCCTCGCAGCGTGAGCAGTCACATTCTCACATGCGCGACACACCCAAAAAATTTGCGCCCCAACGGAAGCTGATCAGGGACCAAGTCATGGTCGGGATTTACCAAGATCGCTTGACAGAAACTCTTCGAGGTTCGATGAAACGCATTATTGAGGTATTGAAAGCGGTGCGTTCCAGAGATACACGCGGCTTTCGCATGCTTAGATACACGCTGATGTCGATTTTCACCCGGGGAACTGGAACCCTAGCAAATTTTTTCATCCTACCGTTCATGGTAAGTTATCTCGGACCCGATCGTTACGGTGTTTGGGCCACTCTCAGTTCTCTAATGATTTGGTTCTCTCTTGCCGACGGCGGGGTTACCGCCGGTGCTACGGCGCTAATCGCTCACGCCCACGGCGCAGATGACAGAATCGGAGTCCGAAAACTTCTTTCCACGACATACGCCGCCGCTTCTAGCGCAAGTTGTATTATTGCACTTATTGCACTTTATGCAAGTCCGCATATCGATTTTGGCTGGGCGTTGAATATATCAAGCCCACAACTTCAAATGGAAGCGCGCGATGTTGCAAATGTAATTCTATATCTAGGGGCAATGTCATTTCCAACAGCAGTTGCAATTCAGGCTCGCACGGCGCTTCAACAAGGCGACGTCGCAAAACAGTGGGAATTTATATCTACTATATTAACAATATGCGCGCAGGTTATCTCTATATATACGCAGTCAAGTATGGTAATAGTTGTATTTGCAACACTAGGGATTCGTCCTATCATAAATAGTGTTGCCTCACTATATTTTTTCAATAATGATGGGATTGATATCCGTCCGCATTGGAAATTTGTCGAATGGCGTGTGTGCCAACGCCTATACGTTTCAGGATCGATTTATCTAACATTTATATCGCTACAGGCCCTCGCAGTTCAATCTGATCAAATACTTGTAGCGCATCTGCTAAACATTGAATCCGTAACAGACTACTATATAGTTCAGAAAATACTAACTGCTCCTTCATTGGTGACAGATATGTATTTGCTTGCCCAAATGCCAGCTTATGGCGAGGCTTTCGCGAGAGGAGATTTTCGTTGGGTGCGCCGCCATTTTATAATCTCAAATATTATTATAATAACGTTTAACGCGTTTGTGTCATGCGTCATCGTTGCTGTGTTGGATAAAATTCTTGCCGCCTGGATGGGAGAAGCAATCGATCCGTCGCCTTTGCTGGTCACCAGCATGGCGGTTTACGGGGCCGTCTCAGCGGTCGCGCATGGGTTCACTGGTTTTTTCTACATGGCGACGATCCACCGCATGGTGCTGTTCGGCCAGCTTGGGATGGTGGTCATCAATCTGCCTCTAGCGATTATTCTCATTCCGAAGATTGGCAGCGCTGGCGCGGTCATAGCGACCAGTATTGGATATTCAATCGCCGTCATTGCGCCCGGCATTTGGAGGATCATCAGCCTTTTCCGCGATTTTTCAGAGGTGCAAACACGCTTGGTCGGGCAGGGCTCAAACAAGAGCCCCGCTTTGACGGAGTGATCGGCGATACTCGGCTTCAGCCGAGCAGGTGGAACAACGCGATGATCGATTTCAAGGGTGGCCTCTGACAGTCGCAGCTAGGGCCGCAGGGAGGCGATCTTCCGTTCTCGCCTCTTGCCTTCCTCGACTGGACGTCGGGGGCGACCCCGCTGGGAGACTCTGGCGCAAACGACGAAAGACGGGAGCTATCGACGAAAGTGGGTGATGTCGCGGCGAGAGGCAGACGGCATATTAGCCCGTTGACGAAGTGAGGCTCACCTGATTCTGTTCGTTGAAGAGAGACGAATGCGGCTATCGTGACGGCGATGCAGCGAGAGACGGGGGCGCAGGGCGATTTGATCGTGACATGGATCGATCTGCCGCGTTCTCTGGGGCACGCATTTTACGACAAGCTTCAAAAAGGTGCTGCTCGACGCCGATTTCGATGCCTTCGTCGTGGACGCATGCAAGCCCTATTACGCAGCGCGGATAGGCGCGCCGTCGTTGCCACCGGGCCGGTATTTCCGTATGCGCATGGTCGGCTATTTCGAAAGGCGCGACAGCGAACGGGGCATCGTGTGGCGCTGCGCCAATTCCTTTTCGCTGCGCGATTTCCTGCGGCTTTCGACACGGGACAAAATTCCCGATCACTTCTGACTGTCGAAGACGCACTCGCGTCTCCAGCACGAAGTCCACGAGAAGGTTTTCGGCGTTGTCTTGAAGCTTGTCGCCGAGCAGGGTCTTGTCAAGAGTAAGCGCATCGGCGTCGCCGACTCAAACGCGGCGTTGCGCAGCATCGTGCGGCGCGACAATGGCGAGACCTATCGTGCGATGCTCGAGTGCATGGCGAAGGAAAGCGGCGTCGAGACGCCGATTATCGACGTCCTCGTTCGACTCGACCCGCAAGAGCAAAGGAGAGAAGCTGTCGAACGAGGACTGGACGAACAAGACGGACGCTGCGGCGAAGATCGCCAGGATGAAGGACGGGACGACGCATCTCGCCTACAAGCCGGAACACGCGGTCGATCTCGAAACGGGCGTCATCGTCGCTGCGCCGATCTAAGAAGCCGACGAGGGCGATACGACGACGCTCGGCGAAACGCTGAAGACGGCGAAGAACAATCTTTCGGCTGTCGGCCTCGTGTCGACGTAGGACGATCCTGCGAAATCATCGCGGACTTGGCTATCATTCGCGCGAGGTTTTGAAAGCTCTCGACGACGGCGAGTGGAAGAGCCGAATCGCCGAGTCTTCGCCGGCGAAGGGCTATTTGCGCCGGTGGTAACGCGCCCCTGAAAAACTCCACCAGCATCGATTAGAGTCCGGCCGATTGCAGGACGGACACGATGAAGAAGAAACGGTTCACGGAAGAGCAGATCATCGGGATTTTGCGGGAGCAGGAAGCCGGCGCGAAGGCGGCGGACCTCGCGCGCAAATACGCGGTTTCGGAGACGACGCTCTACAATTGGAAGAGCCAAATTCGGCGGGATGGACGTTTCCGAGGCCAAGCGGCTGAAGGCGCTGGAGGAGGAAAACGCGCGTCTGAAGAAGCTCTTGGCCGATCAGATGCTCGATGCGGCGGCGCTTCGCGAGCTCCTGGCAAAAAAATGGTAGGGCCCGCCGTCAAGCGCGAAGCCGTCGCGCACCTTCAGGCCGTCATGGGCCTGTCGGAACGTCGGGCCTGCCGGATCGACGCGATCGATCGCAAGACGGCGCGCTACACGTCGACGCGCCCGGCCGACGCCGAGCTTCGCGCCGAGCTGCGCGATCTCGCCAATGCGCGTCGGCGCTTCGGCTACCGGCGGCTGTTCGTCTTGCTTCGTCAGCGGGGCGAGCGCTCGGGTAAGAACCGCATCTATCGGCTCTACCGCGAGGAAGGGCTGACGGTGAGGAAGCGCCGCGCGCGCCGCCGCGCCGTGGGAACACGGGCGCGATTATCGTCGAGGCGAAGCCGAATGCCCGATGGTCTCTCGACTTCGTGCGTGACGCGAGAATGCCTGGCGGCGATCCTGGACACGTCGATCTCCGGAAAGCGGGTTGCGCGCGAGCTGTCGGCGCTGATCGAAAGGCGCGGCAAGCCTGGCATGATCGTTTCCGACAATGGGACGGAGTTCACCTCGAACGCCGTCCTGTCCTGGTCGGAGGCGAACAAAATCGAATGGCATTTCATCATGCCGGGGAAGCCGATGCAGAACGGCTTCTGCGAGAGCTTCAACGGCTGCATGCGGGACGAGCTGCTCAACGAGACGCTGTTCTTCGGCCTCGACCATGCGAGAGAGAAAGTTCGCTCTTGGGTTCACGATTATAACCACCGGGGCCCGCACTCTTCCCTCGGCTATGCGACGCCAGCGGACTATGCAGCCGCGCTCACCGCAACAGGCGATCGGCTGCGCAATCCGGACCAGCTCCGCTGATCGCCTGTTGCTCACCCCACGCCTGCGGGCGTATCAACCGCCGGGACTCAAATCGCCGCTGGATGAAACTTCGGGGGCACGTCAGTGGGACGACGAAGCGGCGCGCGACGCCGTCTACGCCAATCGCGCGCGGCTGAAATCCAGCGTCGGCCGCGCCGCTATGCGGCAAGCGCCGCGAACTGGTCGAACGCAGCTTCGCCCATGTGCTCGATCGCGGCGGTATGCGCTGCACATGGCTGCAAGGGCGCGAAAATATCGCCAAACGCAACCTGATCCAGGTCGCAGGCTTCAACCTCGGCGTGCTGATGCGCGCCCTGACTGGCTGCGGATCGTCGAAGGAACTCATCGACCTCGCCAAAAAGGCCAAGCTGTTCGTCTTCAAACGGACGTCGTGATCGCCATTGTCGTCATCGCCGAATTCAACGGCGTACTGGCCATGCTCGCTGTCACCGGGCTGATAAGGGGTTAGTGTGCAACAGACGCTCCCAGAAGGAGCGTTACGCTGTCGCCTTCCATCAGAAAGACGAAATTGGCGCGCCCCGATTGAAACGGATCCGAACCGCTTCGATCACCATCGCCGGAGTTGCGCTCCTGCACAGGATCCCGAAAGGCAAGTTCAGACTCGGAAGTCTCGGCATCAACGAGAGCTGCGCCCTCGCTATCTGGAATGCCGGCTCGGTGGATAACCCAGCCGATACTGGCGCCGTTTCTCGCGCTTCATGAAATATTTGCACGAGAATATGGTAGAGATGGAAGACGCGCGATGCAAATGAAACATCCGACAAAGTCGCGTATAAGAGAGATGATCTCGTACTATCTGTCGAAAGTTCGCAGCGTGTCAAATCTTACCCAGAGCGCCGAACACGGAGCGCATTTGAGCGATCGCGACGAAAGCGAACTTATGAATGCGGTGAGCTTCCACGACGATCTCGCTGATGCCTGGGACGACAAATATCTTTCGGGAGGCTTCCAGCGACGCGTGGACTTCTTTCGACGAAAGATCGCGCCGGCGATTGCGCGGCCGGGCCGTTGGCTGGATGCTGGCTGCGGCAGCGGCTTTTTCTCGCGCCTCTTGGCTGATCGAGAGAGGCATTTTACAGGTCTCGACGCATCGACGCCAATGATAAACTCCGCCCGGCACCTCGCTAAGCGATACGGCCTTTCCGATTTGACGCAATTCGAAACGGTGGCGGACCTCGATCGACTCTCCTATGCAGATGGATATTTCGCGGGTTGCATATGCCTTAGCGTGATCGAATATCTCGATCGGCCATATCAGTGCCTGGATGAATTGGCGCGGGTCATCGAACCAGGTGGCTTTTTAATCGTTTCCGTGCCGCATGCGAATTCTCCGCTTCGATTCGCGCAACGCCTCGCGGATCGACGATTCCGATGGAGTGGCTCTGGAGCATGGAGCTATCTGTCCGTTTCGAAATTCGAGACCACCCCATCCGCACTCGACCAGGCCTTCTTTGAACGCGGCTTCAATGTCACAGAAATGTTCGAATTCGATCCTTTGATTCCGGCGCCACTGCTGCGTGTTTTCCCGCCGAGCCTCATATTCGCCATAGCAGTCAAGAATGGCGTGGCCATCTCAGAGCAAACCGTCGAGGGCGCCGGTCAGATGGAAACTCGGAGGGGGGGGGCCGTTCCCCGAAGGTAGCCGCCTGCGTGAAACGGTTCTGGTGCAAACGGCGTGACCGGGACATAATCGTTCCGAGGGCGGAACCGGACGCCGGGGTTATGGGCGGTGCTGAGCGTGGGGAGTGTCGCGGCAGCGATCGTGTCCCAGAGCGTGGTGTAGCTGGATCGAGGCGGACACTGGGATTTCCGGCTTTGGCCGGCAGGATCAGGCGGTCACAGCGGACAGCCTGACGATGGGATCATCGCTCAAAGACGCGATGGTTTCCAGCGTCATATAGCGACCGCGCTGCACGGCCCATTCATCGTTTGTCTCGAGCAGGATCGCGCCGACGAGATGAACCGCGCCGGGATCGCCGGAGGCCATTTCGTCTGAGTCACGCCGCGATGGCGGGCTCCTCGAGTTGCGCATAGTAGCGCGCTTCGGCTTCTACCGGCGGAATGTTTCCGATCGGCTCGAGCAGTCTGCGGTTGTTGAACCAGTCGATCCATTCGAGCGTGGCGAACTCGACCGCCTCGAAGCTTCGCCACGGCCCCTTTCGCCAGATCAGCTCGGCCTTGCCCCAGCCCCGCGATCATAGCCCCAACCGACCCGTGAGAAAAATTCGCGACAGAGCCGGATTATGTCCCGGTCACGCCGTTTGCACCGGAACCCCAGGGAGCCCTATGGATACGAACGGATAGATTTGTCGACACTCCAAGCGCTATGTCACTCCCCGTGCCGAAGGTACGCCTTTCGATCCTCCGTGGGCGGAGTGCTTACTCAACCATACTGCGGCAGCGTGGCAAAGACGGACACTAGATCGATGTGAACCCTGTGTCATCCGCGTTAGCGTATCGTTCCGGAGAGTAGCGCCAGCCACGGCGGCCGCTACAGTGACGAGGCCGAGGGAGCGCCTCGTCATCGTCGCCAAGGAACAGCTCGGAGCCGATAGACGGTCCCGCTCGTGCGGCAGTCGTGGGAGGTAGGTATGGGACTCGTTACATCAGGAATAGGCATCGTGACGGTCGTCCTGCTCATAGCAATCTTTGTCGTTTCCGCGGGAAGGTTCGTACTAGGAGCAATGTGCCTACCGAGCATGATGGCGCTGACCGCCATTACCTATTTCTTCGTCATGCCCGCTATCTCACTCTCGGGCAACAACGAAGCCCACTTCGGGATGGTTCTCACAACGCTTGAATGGCCGCATTTCGCAGTCCTATTGTATGCGTTGGGAGCTTACGCTGCCTGCGTAGCTGGACGCCGCGACCTAGCCGTCGATCCGGCGCGGCCTCGGTTGGTCGAGCGTCGGTCGAGTGATGCGGTTTTCTGGTTTCTCGCAGCGTCGGCAGCTGCAGGGATTGCAGTCACCGTGGCCTTGGGGCGCCTCAACCTCATGGCGGACGAGAATTATTCGGCGTCCATCACGGCGGATGTGAGCGATTTTTCCTTTCTCAATATGTCCTTCACGATGCTGTTACCGCTCACACTCGTCGTTCTTATTCGGGAGAATTTCAACGCGCGGTCACTTGTAGTCCTGGTAGTCGTATGCCTGATACTGCTGACAACGGGTTTCCGGACCCGGTTGATTTTCATGGGCTACACCGTGGCCGCGAGCTTCCTGCTCATGCGCCGTATCAAGATCAGGGTGAGTTACATTGTCGTCGGGACAATTGTCGGGATCCTCGGCGGCAACGCCATGGGCCAGGCCAGGACCTACGGCCAAGGCGTCGACCTCGCTAAGCTCGATGGCATGACCTGGACGGACATCCTGTTTTCGTTTGGCGGAGAGGTCGGGTCGCTTTATGCGTTTTCATTTACCGCCTCCAACCCGTTGCCCGAGCTCATTTTCGGCAAGCCGTGGATCGTGGGAATGGCGCGTCTCATTCCGAGCTTCATCTGGAAGGACAAGCCTGGGCCGGATTATCTAGCCCACTATTTGGGCGGATTCAGCACCGAGGGTGTCGAACAGGCCGGCGTCTCCGCGCCGCAGCATGTGGAAATGTTGCTGCAGTTCGGCTGGGTTGGACTGCCCATATTGGCATTTTTGTATTTCTGTCTCGCCATCCATCTCGTCCGTCGCCTCAACCACCTGGGACGAGAAGCCCGCATCGCCGGGTGCGCGCTCGTGCCGGTATTCTTCGGCTTCTACATGCAGACACGGGGATATTTCTTCCAGATTCTGGCGGACGGGCTGTTTACTTTCGGCCCATTGTTCCTTATGCATTTATGGGACAAGCGGTCCCTCGGTCGGCCAATCGCCCCCGCTTCAAGAACATTCACGTTCATTGGGCGCCTCTGAGTGTCGGTCCGAAGACAAGGTGAATCGGATGAATCGCTTGTGATTCAATAGAGGCGGTCTGATTCTCGCGGAGACCGCCGATGTGGACGAATGAAAACCGCGCACGATACGATCGTAGCAAATTGCGCTACCCGAGCGACATGACGGACGCGGAATGGGCGTTTGTCGAGCCGCCGATCCCGCCTGCGAAACGCGGTGGCGGGAAGCGCACAATCGAGATGCGCGCGGTCGTGAATGGCTTGATGTTTGTGCTCTCGACCGGCGGCCAGTGGCGCGCGTCCCGAAGGATTTGCCGCTCAAGAGCACGGTCTACGGCTATTTCGATCTTTGGACCTACGACGGAACGCTCGATTGATGTGCCCCGAAGTTTCATCCAGCGGCGATTTGAGTCCCGGCGGTTGATACGCCCGCAGGCGTGGGGTGAGCAACAGGCGATCAGCGGAGCTGGTCCGGATTGCGCAGCCGATCGCCTGTTGCGGTGAGCGCGGCTGCATAGTCCGCTGGCGTCGCATAGCCGAGGGAAGAGTGCGGGCCCCGGTGGTTATAATCGTGAACCCAAGAGCGAACTTTCTCTCTCGCATGGTCGAGGCCGAAGAACAGCGTCTCGTTGAGCAGCTCGTCCCGCATGCAGCCGTTGAAGCTCTCGCAGAAGCCGTTCTGCATCGGCTTCCCCGGCATGATGAAATGCCATTCGATTTTGTTCGCCTCCGACCAGGACAGGACGGCGTTCGAGGTGAACTCCGTCCCATTGTCGGAAACGATCATGCCAGGCTTGCCGCGCCTTTCGATCAGCGCCGACAGCTCGCGCGCAACCCGCTTTCCGGAGATCGACGTGTCCAGGATCGCCGCCAGGCATTCTCGCGTCACGCACGAAGTCGAGAGACCATCGGGCATTCGGCTTCGCCTCGACGATAATCGCGCCCGTGTTCCCACGGCGCGGCGGCGCGCGCGGCGCTTCCTCACCGTCAGCCCTTCCTCGCGGTAGAGCCGATAGATGCGGTTCTTACCCGAGCGCTCGCCCCGCTGACGAAGCAAGACGAACAGCCGCCGGTAGCCGAAGCGCCGACGCGCATTGGCGAGATCGCGCAGCTCGGCGCGAAGCTCGGCGTCGGCCGGGCGCGTCGACGTGTAGCGCGCCGTCTTGCGATCGATCGCGTCGATCCGGCAGGCCCGACGTTCCGACAGGCCCATGACGGCCTGAAGGTGCGCGACGGCTTCGCGCTTGACGGCGGGCCCTACCATTTTTTTGCCAGGAGCTCGCGAAGCGCCGCCGCATCGAGCATCTGATCGGCCAAGAGCTTCTTCAGACGCGCGTTTTCCTCCTCCAGCGCCTTCAGCCGCTTGGCCTCGGAAACGTCCATCCCGCCGAATTTGGCTCTTCCAATTGTAGAGCGTCGTCTCCGAAACCGCGTATTTGCGCGCGAGGTCCGCCGCCTTCGCGCCGGCTTCCTGCTCCCGCAAAATCCCGATGATCTGCTCTTCCGTGAACCGTTTCTTCTTCATCGTGTCCGTCCTGCAATCGGCCGGACTCTAATCGATGCTGGTGGAGTTTTTCAGGGGCAGGTCAGTTGCAGACCAGGGGCGAATTGCTTCCAGCCCAGCAGTTCTATGCGCTCGCGGAGTGAGCCGCGTCACTCTCACACGCCCGCGTCCAAAAAACAAAATTTGCGACAAAGCGCCTCGGCCTCACGCCGCCCCGCATCCATTTGACGTGACATCGCCGAAAGCTGGCGTTGTCGCCACGGCTTCGCCGAGCGACCGCGCCAGCTCGTTTACGAAAAAGTCTCGTGATTAATGGCTGATCATCCAGGGCCTCGCAGAAGGGAAAGACTTGGCCCCCTCCCCAGAGGTTTTCGACGCCCCGCCGCAACAGGCGCAGCCGGCTCCGTGCGACGATGACCGCCGCGGCGCATAGCGGCTCCGCTCATTCGCCTCGAACGCGCCTCGGCTCGCCGAGCTCATCAGCGACGTGCGCGGCGCCGTCAGCACGACACGCGGTGCCGAGGCGCCGCAATCGGGACAGTCGCAAGGCTCGAGATAATCCGCCATCGGGCGCATTGTCGTGAACGGTCCACAGGCGTCGCAGAGATATTCATAGATCGGCATGACCGCCTCATTTGTCGGGAACGATCGGCATCTGGACCGAGCCGTCGAGATATTTGATCGGACCCGCCGCCGACGGCGAGATATCGAAGTCGAAGATTTGGGTCGGCAGCCACAGGGTCGCGCAGGCGTTCGGCACGTCGACGACGCCCGAGACATGCCCCTGTACCGGAGCCGTGCCCAGGATCGAATAGGCTTGCGCGCCCGAATAGCCGAACTTCTTCAAATATTCGATCGCGTTCAGACAGGCCTGGCGATAGGCGACCGTCACATCCAGATAGTGTTGGCCGCCGTGCTCGTCGACAGAAATGCCTTCGAAGATCAGATAATCATTGTAGGTCGGGGTAATCGGGCTCGGCTTGAAGATCGGATTTTTGATTCCGTATTTCGACATTCCGTCCTTGATGACGTCGACCTTCAAATGCAGCCAGCCGGCCATCTCGATAGCGCCACAGAAAGTGATCTCGCCGTCACCCTGGCTGAAGTGCAGATCGCCCATCGACAATCCACCGCCCGGCACATAGACGGGAAAGTAAATTTTCGAGCCGCGCGAGAGATCCTTGATGTCGCAATTGCCGCCGTGCTCGCGCGGCGGCACGGTACGCGCGGCCGTCGCCGCGGCCCTCGCCTTGGCCTCGCCTTCGAGGCGGCCGAGATGCGCCGTCGGCGCGAAAGGCGGATTGGCGAGCCCGGGAATGCGCGTCGGATTGGTCGCAATCAGCGCTTCCTCGCGCGTGTTCCATGTCTCCAGCAGCTTAGGGTCGGGCAAGCAGCCGATCAGGCCGGGATGGATGAGGCCGGCGTAGCGCACGCCCGGCACGTGACGGGATTTGGTGAACAGTCCCTCGAAATCCCAGATCGATTTCTGTGCGAGCGGAAACTGCTCTGTCAGAAAGCCGCCGCCGTTCTGCTTGGAGAAGAAGCCGTTGAAGCCCCATTGGCTCTCCGGCTTCGCGCCGATGTCGAGCAGATCGACGACGAGGAGATCGCCGGGCTCCGCGCCTTTGACGCCGATCGGTCCCGACAGGAAATGCACGATCGATAGATCGATGTCACGCACGTCCGAGGCGTCGTCGTTGTTCTTGATGAAGCCGCCGGTCCAGTCATAGGTCTCGATGATGAAGTCGTCGCCCGGCTTCACCCAGGCGACGATCGGTATGTCCGGGTGCCAGCGATTGTGCACCATATCGTTTTCGAATGCGGATTGGGTCAGATCGACCTTGATCAATGTTTCGGCCATTGTTCTCTCCCTTCGTGGTTAGCCGGTCAGACCGACAGAAAGTTTGCGACCTTCGTCTCGTCGATCGTCGCCCGGCTCTCGGAATGGACGATCTCGCCGTTCTCGAGCACCAGCACGCGATCGGCGATGTCGAGCGCGAAGGACAGGACCTGCTCGGAGACGACGATCGACAATCCGCGCGTATCGCGGATCTTCTTCAGCATTCGCGCCATCTCGCGAATGATCGAAGGCTGTATGCCTTCCGTCGGCTCGTCGAGCAGCAGCACTTTGGGTCGCGAGGCGAGCGCGCGCGCGATAGCGAGCTGCTGCTGCTGGCCGCCGGAAAGATTGCCGGCCTTGCGCCGTCTCATATCCAGCAGCACGGGAAACAGCTCATATATGTCTTTGGGAACCTCGCGCTCGCCCGTGACCGTCAATCCGGTCTCGATGTTCTCTTCGACCGTCATCGCCGGAAAAATCATCCGGCCCTGCGGCACATAGGCGAGGCCGGCGGCGACGCGCTGGTGACTCTTCAGCGCAGTGATGTCGCGATCGGAGATTCGCACGGCGCCGGCGGTCGTGCGCGCAATGCCCATCAGCGCCTTCATGAGCGTCGTCTTGCCCATGCCGTTGCGTCCCATGAACGCGACGATCTCATTCGGCGCGACCTCCGCCTCGAGGCCGTGAATGACCTCGCTCTCGCCATAGGCGACCCGCAATCCTTCGATGGCCAGCATGGCGCTCCTCAATGTCCGAGATAGACTTCGACGACCTTCGGGTCTGTCTTCACATGCTCCATCGAGCCTTCCGACAGCACCTTTCCCTGGTGCAGAACGGTGACGCGATGTGCGATGTCCTCGACGAACTTCATGTCGTGCTCGATGACGAGCACTGATCGGCCGACGATGATCTTGTTCAAGAGCTCCGCCGTGTTGCGCCGTTCGGAGACGCTCATTCCTGCGACCGGCTCGTCGAGCATCAAGAGCTCGGGGTCCTGAATCAGCAGCATGCCGATCTCCAGCCACTGCTTCTGCCCATGGCTGAGATATTCGGCGCGCTCGGCCAATTGATCGGCGAGATAGATCGTCTCGGCGATCTCCTCTATGCGCTCGCGAACCGCCCGATCGCGACGAAACAGCAGCGCGCCGAGCACGGAACGGCCGCGCGGGTAGGAAATCTCCAGATTTTCGAACACGGTGAGATCGTCATAGATGGACGGGTTCTGGAATTTGCGTCCGACCCCCGCCTCGACGATGCCGTTCTCGCTCATGCGAGTGAGCTCCTTGTCGCGAAAGCGAATCGACCCGGAGGTGGCGCGCGTCTTGCCGCAGATGAGATCGAGCACCGTCGTCTTGCCAGCGCCGTTCGGGCCGATGATGACGCGAATCTCGTTCGGCTCGACATAGAGCGACACGTCGTCCACGGCCTTGAAGCCATCGAAGGAGACCGACAATGCTTCGACCGAGAGAAGGAAATCCTGATGTGTCGACAATGGCGTCACTCCGCGAGTTCATGATCGAGAGAGCGCGTCATCGGCGTGCGCCAGAGAGCCCGCAGCTTCGCGACGAAGCTTCTCGCGAGGCGCGGCGCGGAGCTGCGATAGACTCCCGCAAGGCCCTCCGGGAACGACAGCACCACGACGACGAACAGCGCTCCCAGTCCGAACAGCCAAAGTTCGGGAAAGCTTTCGGATAGTCGCGTCTTGGCAAAATTGACCAGCAGCGCCCCGCATACGGAGCCGAGGATCGATGAGCGTCCGCCGACCGCCGTGTAGATCACCATTTCGATCGACGGAACAATTCCGACGAAGGACGGCGACATGAACCCGACCTGCAATGTGAACATGGCGCCGCCGAGCGCCGCGAGCGCCGCCGCGAAGCAGAAGGCGAATATTTTGAAGCTCGAGACGGAGTAGCCGGAAAAACGCACGCGGTCCTCCTTGTCGCGCATGGCGACGAGAATGCGGCCGAGCTTCGATCGCGTGACGAGCTGCGTTGCGACGATGGCGGCGAGCAGCAGCCCGCATTCGATATAATAGAGCGTGAGCTTGGTGCCATCCGAGCGAATGTCCCAGCCTTTGAGCGTGCGCAGATCGGTGATGCCATTGATGCCGCCGGTGTAGCCCTGCTGGCCGACGATCAATATTGTGAGGATCAGCGCCACCGCCTGAGTGATGATCGCGAAGTAGACGCCGCCGACACGTCGCTTGAACATCGCCGCGCCGATGATGAAGGCGAACAGCGTCGGAACCAGCACCACCGCCGCGAGCGTGACGCCGAGATTCTCGAACGGCTTCCAGAACCACGGCAGCGCGGTGAGCTGATTCCAGTCCATGAAGTCGGGAATGCCGGGCGTCGATTGGATTTTCGTGTTCTCGACGCTCGACGCTTCGAGCTTCAGGAACATGGCCATGCAATAGCCGCCGAGACCGAAGAAAATTCCCTGGCCGAGGCTCAGAATTCCGGCATAGCCCCAGCATACGACGAGGCCGATCGTCACGAAGGCGTAGGTGAGATATTTTCCGACGAGATTGAGCCGGAAGATGTCGAGAGCAGCCGGCAGCACGACGAGGATGAGCGTCGCGAAAGCGAGGAGGCCCAAGAGCTCGGACCGGCGGAAAAGCGCATTGTCTCCACGGAGTTTCATCGCCGCACCTTGGTTGCGAACAGGCCCTGCGGACGCAGCATCAGAATGACGACGACGCCGATCAGCGTCGCGACCTGCGCCATGGAGCCGGAGGTGAAGAATTCGAGCGTCGATCGCGACTGCGAGATCGCGAAGGCGGATGCGATGGTGCCGATGAGGCTCTGCGCTCCGCCGAAGACAACGACGAGGAAGGAGTCGACGATGTAGAGCTGGCCGGCGGTCGGCCCTGTCGATCCGACCATGGTGAAGGCCGACCCTGCTATTCCCGCGATTCCGCAACCGAGCGCGAAGGTCGCGCGGTCCACTTTCTGCGTGTCGATTCCGACAGCGCCCGCCATCACTCTGTTCTGGACGACCGCGCGCACTTGGCGACCGAGGCGAGACTTGTAGATCAGCAGAGCGACTCCGGCGGTGATGACCGCTGTCAGCGCCATCACGAACATGCCGTTGATCGGCACCTCTATGGTGGAGGTGATCTGCCAGGACCCGAGCATCCAAGGCGGCAGCTCCACGCCGACCTCGCGCGCGCCGAAGATGGAGCGATAGAGCTGCTGGAGAATGAGGCTGAGGCCCCAGGTCGCGAGCATCGTATCGAGAGGGCGCTTATAGAGACGGCTGATCAGCGCCCATTCGACCATGGCGCCGAGCAGCGCCGCAGCGAGAAAGGCGACGATCATCGCAACGAAGAAATAGCCTGGAAACAGCGCCGGAAGATACGTCTCGAAGAGCTTGGAGGTGAGATAGGTCATATAGGCGCCGAGGATCATGAACTCGCCATGCGCCATGTTGATCACGCCCATCTGACCGAAGATGATCGCGAGGCCGAGCGCCATGAGCAGAAACACCGAGAACAGGATAAGTCCGGCGAATCCTTGCATGACGAAGATCGAGCCGAGATCACTGAGCGAATAGTCGCCGAGCATCCGAGCCTCCATATGTCGTGAGGAAAAGGGGCGGCCGAAGTAAATCGGCGGACCAGTCGCCCGGTCCGCCGATCCTTCATTGATAGCCTTTCGGGAACGGATCCGGCTGAACGAGCTCGGCGGTTTCGTAGATCACCTCATATTGTCCATCGGCGCGCGCGCGCCCGACGCGCGTCTTCGACCAGAGATGATGGTTCTCGTGAATGCGCACATAGCCTTCCGGCGCGCCTTTGAATTCGACACCGGGCGAAGCGGCGGCGACCTTGTCGATATCGAACGAGCCGGCCTTCTCCACGGTGAGCTTCCACAGCCAGGGACCGAGATAGGCGGCCTGGGTAACGTCGCCGATCACGGTTTTGTCGCCCCATTTCTTCTGAAAGGCGGAGACGAAGCCCTTGTTATTGGCGTTGTCCAAGGACTGAAAATATTTCATGCAGGCGTAGGCGCCGGCGATATTCTCACCGCCGATGCCGTCGATCTCGTCCTCGGTCACGGAGATCGTGAGCAAGGTCTGCTTCGACAGATCGATGCCAGCCGCCTTGAGCTGCTTGTAGAAGGCGACATTGGAGCCGCCGACGATGATGGCGTAGATCACATCGGGCTTGGTCAGCTTGATCTTGTTGATCACCGAATTGAACTGTGTGTGCCCGAGCGGGAAATATTCCTCGCCGACAACCTTGGTTTTCAGCACGTTCTCGATATGCTTGCGGGCGATCTTGTTGGAGGTGCGTGGCCAGATGTAATCGGATCCGAGCAGGTAGAAGCTCTTGGCGCCCTTCTGCTTGGTCACCCAGTTCAAGCCGGCGATGATCTGCTGCGTCGCCTCCTGACCCGTGTAGATGACGTTCTTCGACTGCTCGAGCCCCTCATAGAAGGTCGGGTAATAGAGCATGCCGTTGTACTGCTCGAACACCGGCAGGACCGCCTTTCGCGAGGCGGAGGTCCAGCAGCCGAACACGGCGGCGCATTTGTCGTTGACCAAAAGCTTCTTGGCCTTTTCGGCGAAGGTCGGCCAGTCGCTGGCGCCGTCCTCCTGCACGAATTTGATTTTGCGGCCGAGCACGCCGCCTATCGAGTTGATCTGCTCGATGGCCAGCTTTTCCGCCTCGACGGAGCCGGTCTCGCTGATCGCCATGGTTCCCGTGACGGAATGCAATATTCCGACAGTGACCTCGCTATCCGTCACCGCCAGCCCAGTCGTGTTGGCGGCGGAGGCCGCCAGAGCCGACCGTCCGATGAAGCCGAGCGCAGGTGTCGCCGCGAACGCCGAAAGCATTTGACGGCGGGATAGATTGCGCGCGTCGCCGGATTTGGTGGTCATAAAGTCTCCCCTCACACTGTCGGGACGAGCCCGTCCTCCGGCAAAGACTGGCCTTCCGCCGGGCTGCGAGGCCATACGTCGATTCGCGTATTCGCCTACGCATATCGCGCCGCTATCTTCGCGATCGGGTCGAATGGCGAAGGGCGTCGGCTCAGCGTCGGTGCCGCGGAAACGGGCGTCGCGAACGAAATACGGGCGGTGGATTCGCCGTGGCGAGGCGTAGTTTCGTCGGCGCCCGGCGAAGCGCGGGGCGCAGGGGCGATCGGAGATGACGGCACAGCAGCGGATCGTTCGGGTCCGACGCGAATACAATAAATGGGTCGCCGATCAGACCCTCGAGGACTACGCTCTGCGCTTCACCGCGGAACGCGCGCGCCGATGGTCGCCGTTTCGCGTCGCCAACACCGCCATTGCGTCAGTGTCCTTCCTGGCTCTCGAGGCCATCGGCGCCGCGATCACTTTGACCTGCGGATTCACCAATGCCGCGGCGGCGATCATCGTCGTCAGCGTGATCATCTTCGTCACCTGCGTGCCGATCGCCTATTATGCCGCGCGCTATGGCGCGGACATCGATCTTTTGACCCGCGGCGCAGGCTTCGGCTATCTCGGATCGACGATCACCTCGATCATCTATGCGAGCTTCACCTTCATCTTCTTCGCCATCGAGGCCGCGATCATGGCCAAGGCGCTGGAGGCGGGACTCGGCGTGCCGGATGCTCTCGGCTATCTCGTCTGTGCATTCGCCGTGCTGCCGATCGTCACGCATGGGTTCACATCGATCAGCCGATTCCAGATGTGGACGCAGCCCCTTTGGATCGCGCTCCATGTCGCGCCTTTCGCAGCGATCGCGCTGCAGGATCATGCGACGCTATCCGCTTGGACGAAATTCACCGGCCGCATCGGGCCGCTCGACGGGAAGCTCGATCTCACTTTGTTCGGAGCCGCGTCCGGCGTCGTCTTCGCGCTCGCCGCTCAAATCGGAGAGCAGGTGGATTTTCTGCGTTTCCTCCCCGGAGCCGCGACGGTCGGAAGGGCGAGGTGGTGGGCGTCGCTCATCGCCGCCGGTCCCGGCTGGATCGTCGTCGGCGCGGCCAAAATGCTGGCCGGGTCGTTTCTGGCCTATCTCGCCTTCAAGCACGGCGTCCCGCCCGAGAACGCCGGCGATCCGACGCAAATGTATGTCGTCGCCTTCGGCTATGTGGTGCGCGACGAGACGATCGGCCTCGGACTCGCCACCACTTTCGTCATTGTCTCGCAGCTGAAGATCAATGTGACCAACGCTTATGCGGGATCGATCGCCTGGTCGAACTTCTTCTCGCGGCTGACGCACAGCCATCCCGGCCGCGTCGTGTGGCTGGTGTTCAACATCGTCATCGCGGTCGTCTTGATCGAGCTCGGCGTCTATCGTGCGATCGAAGGCATTCTCGGCTTCTATTCACATGTGGCGGTCGCATGGATCGGCACGCTGTTCGCGGATCTCGCCATCAACAAGCCTCTCGGCCTCAGCCCGAAGGGCATCGAGTTCAAGCGCGCCTATCTCTATGAGATCAATCCGGTCGGCTGCGGCGCGACGCTTTTCGCCAGCGTTTTGTCGATCGCCGCGCACGCCGGGGCGCTGGGCGAAACGTTGAGCGCCATGTCCTGCTATCTCGCTCTCGCTGCGGCGCTCGTCGCCACGCCTCTCATCGCCTATGCGACGAAAGGCCGATTCTACATCGCCCGGCGTGAGCGGACGCCGGCCTCGGCGGAAGCGCAAAAATGCTGCATCTGCGAGCATGAGTTCGAGCCGCAGGACATGGCGAGCTGTCCCGCCTATGCCGGCCCGATCTGCTCGCTATGCTGCACGCTCGACGCGCGCTGCGGCGACGCCTGCAAGCCGGAGACGCGGCTCGCGGACCAGCTGCGACGCTCGCTCGCGCGTGTGCTGTCGGAGCGTGCGGCGGAGATGCTCGGCTCGAATGTCGGGCGTTATCTCGTCATCTTCGCCCTCATCATTTGTCTGCTGGGCGGCGCGCTCTGGCTCGTCTATTGGCAGGCGGTTCTGGATGCGCGCATCGCACCCGCGCTCATCGGACCGCCTCTGCTCAAGGCCTTCGTGATCTTGAGCTTGATCTCGGGAATCATCTCCTGGTTTTTCGTGCTGGCGCAGGAGAGCCGGTTGGTGGCGCAAGAGGAGACGCAGCGCCAGACAACGCTGTTGATGCAGGAGATCGAGGCGCATAAGAACACCGACCGCGCATTGCAGAAGGCGAAGGAGGCGGCGGAGGCCGCCAATATCGCCAAAAGCCGCTATGTCGTCGGCTTGAGCCACGAGTTCCGGACGCCTCTCAATTCCATTCTCGGCTATGTTCAGCTGCTCGAGCGACGGACGCCGTCGGTTCCCTCCGACCCAAACGCTCTGCGCACGATTCGTCGTTCGGCGGAGCATCTGGCCAGTCTCGTGGACGGACTGCTCGACATCGCCAAGATCGAGGCCGGCCGCATGGAGGTGCATCGCGACCATGTGCGTCTGCCGGCGGTGCTGCGGCAGGTCGTCGACATGTTTCGGCTGCAGGCGGAGGCCAAGGGCGTGGCGTTTCGCTACGAGGTTCGAGGCTCGTTGCCGAAATGGGTGCGGATCGACGAGAAGAGGCTTCGGCAGATTCTGCTCAATCTCCTGTCGAACGCTGTGAAGTTCACCGAGGTCGGCGAAGTTCGATTCACGATCGTCTATGACCGCGACATGGCGACATTCGAGGTCGAGGATACAGGTCCCGGCATAGCTTCGGATCAGCACGAGCGAATATTTCGTCCGTTCGAGAGACTCGAATCCGTCGGACGAAAATGGGCGCCGGGAACAGGGCTCGGCCTCACCATCACCAAGCTCATGACCGAGGTGCTCGGAGGCGCGATCTCTTTGCGCAGCAGCGTCGGCCACGGCAGCCTGTTCTCGGTCAAATTCTATCTCCCGCAATCGGCGCCGCCGATCATTTCGGCGCGGCCGGATTATTCGCAGATCAGCGGCTATGACGGCGCACGCGTCACTGTGGTCGTCGCGGATGACGAGGCGAGCCATCGGGAGCTGGTCGCGCGCCTGCTCGCGCCGCTCGGCTTCGTCGTTTTTACTGCGCGGGACGGGACGACCTGTCTCGATCTGGTCGAGCGAGTCGCTCCCCAGCTCGTATTGCTCGACATCAACATGCCCGGGCCATCGGGTTGGGAGGTCGCTCAGACGGTGAGGCGTCGCAAAGGGCGAGACGTGGCGATCGTCATGCTTTCGGCGGACGCCGAAAAGGAGCTCGATGTCGACATCGATCGATGCACATACGAAGGCTATCTCGTGAAGCCTTTCAAGCTCGGCGATCTGCTCGACCTCATCGCCGCGACCTGCGATCTCGTCTGGCGATTCGGCGCGTCGCGGCCTGACGCGGAAGCCCGCGACGCCGGGGCGCGACGGCGGCTGCCGGTCGATGATATCGTCGCGCTCGCGGAGATCGGCCATGCGCGCGGAGTGACTGCGTTGCTGAAGAAGTATCGAGCCGAGTTTCCAGAGGAAGACTCGCTCGTCGAGACGCTGAGCCGGCTGTCGATCGAGATGAAATTCGACGAGCTCGTGACCGTCGCGCGGAGGTCGCAAGTGCGCTCGGATCAGCGAGATCAGATGGAAGCGAGAGATGAAGTCTAGCGTGATCCTCATCATCGACGATGACCCCGGCGCGCTCGCCTTCCTTGCGACGGCTATAGAGGATCGCGGCGCGACGGCGCTCGTCGCGCGAAGTGGGGAGTCGGCTCTCGCCATTTTGGAGCGCTTGACGCCCGACATTATCCTGCTCGATGCTGTAATGCCGGGGCTGGATGGATTCGAAGTCTGCCGCCGTCTCAAGCGGGACGACCGTCTCGCCGGCGTGCCCGTCATCTTTATGACCGGGCTCAGCGACACCGATCACGTCGTTCAAGGTTTCACCGTCGGCGGCGTCGACTATGTGACCAAGCCGATCGTCGTCGAGCAATTGCTGGTGCGGCTGAGTGCGCATATGGCGACGTCCCGCATGGCCCTGCGCGCTCGATCTGCGCTGGACGCCTCCGGCCGTCATCTTTTGGCGACGGACCGACGCGGCTCGGTGATTTGGAGCACGCCGAAAGCCCGCTCGCTGCTCGATCTCGACATGGAAGACGACGACGTCACGGTCTCGCGCCGAGCCGCGCAATTGCGCGCGCTCATGCCCGATGGGCGCGCGAATGCGCAGAAGGAGGCGATCATCACCACCAGGGCCGGCGTCAGAATCCGCATTCTCTATCTCGGCCTCGTCAGCGGGGACGAGCTGCTGTTCTGCCTGACGGAAGCCGATGAGAGCGGCGCGGAAGGCGCGCTGTCGCGCGCTCTGTCGGTCACGCCGCGCGAATCCGAAGTGCTGCTCTGGCTGTCGCGGGGAAAATCGAATGCGGATATCGCCGCAATTTTGGGACTGAGCCCGAGAACCGTGGACAAGCACCTCGAGCAAATCTACAAAAAGATGGGCGTCGAGAACAGAACAGCTGCCGTTCGCATGGCGATTCAGATTATCGAACGCCTTTGAGAAGCGTCATCATGCGGCGCAGCGCCGAGCTGGTCGCAATTTTGGACCGCGTCCTACCGATCGGCAGGAGACGAGGGCGGACGCGTCCTCATCGGGCTTTTTGCTCCGCGAGCGCGAGGCAGTAGGCTCGCCAGCCGCCGTGGCCTGTGACGTCGGCGGCGTCGCTCAGAGCGGCGGGCTCGACGAGAAATCCCTTCGGCGCAGACCCGTCTGCGAGGCGGATTGTTCCGATGCAGAGCGGCGGCGGAACGGCCGCGACGAAGCGGCCGAAAGCGGCGACGTCCAGCGTCCAGACCTCGATTTCCACGCCGCCCGAGCCGGTTTCGTCCCGGATGAGACCTGGCTTCGGCGGCGTTTGGCCTGCAAGCGCATAAAGCCGGTAGCCGGGTTCCGTGCGTGTCGCGCGCGCGAATCTCGCACCGAGCGCCGTCAAATCGCCATTGAGCGGCATGCCGGAGAGATGCGCGCCGACGACGACGATCTCGATCCGCTCTCCATCGTCGGGCGGAGTCGCAATGCGCGGCCGCCTTCGCCAGCTGGTCGCGCCGAGCCCTTCGTCTGCGTGCAAGTCGCGCGCGAGCGCCGCGACGAGGGCATCGCGATTGGCCTGCGCCAATAAGGTGACGCTCGCCGGGCGGCCATCAGCGAGCGCGCCGACGGGAACGGCGACGCCGCAGAGATCGAGCAAATTGACGAAATTCGTGTAGGTTCCGAGCCGCGTGTTGGCGTCGAGCGGCTCCGCCGCGATTTCCGCGAGCGTGTAATGGGTCGGCGCCGTGGGGACGCAGAGAAGATCGACCGACGCCAGCAGCGGCTCGATGCGCGCCTGCAGCGCCCGCAGCGCATAGGCGCTCTCGAAAGCGTCGACTGCCGACAATCCGCTCGCGCCGCAGATGATGGCGCGAGTGACGGGATGCAGCGCCGCCGCATTGGTCTCGATGAACGCGCGAATCGCGGCGTAGCGCTCGGCGACGAAAGCGCCGCTGTAGAGCAGATCGGCGACGGCGTGGAAATCTTCGAAAGGCAGCGGCATGATTTGGCAGCCGAGCTGCTCGAGCCGCCCGAGCGCAGCGTCATAGGCCGCTCGCATTCGCGCGTCGCCGAAGAAGCGCGGCTCCGCCGGGACGCCGACGCGCAGCCGCGGAGGCCGCGCGCCGAGCGGAGCTTTCGGGACTCTCTTGGAAAACGGATCGCTGGCGTCATGCGTCGCCGTGATCTCGAAGACGCGATAGGCGTCCTCGACAGTGAGAGCGAAGATGGAGACGCAATCGAGCGACCGGCAGGCCGGCGTGACGCCCGAGGTCGAGAGCGCCCCTAGGGTCGGCTTCAAGCCGACGATATTGTTCAGCCCCGCCGGTATGCGCCCCGAGCCCGCCGTATCCGTCCCGAGCGCGAAGGCGACGATGCCTCGAGCGACGACGACGGCCGAGCCCGAAGACGAGCCGCCTGGCGCGAGCGTCGGATCGATCGCGTTGCGCGGAACGGGGTAGGGCGTTCGGACGCCGACGAGACCTGTCGCGAACTGATCCATGTTCGTCTTGCCGATGCAGAGCGCTCCCGCGCGCTTCAGCAGAGCGACGACGGTCGCGTCTACCTGTGGGACATGAGAATAGGCCGGGCAAGCGGCGGTTGTCGGCATTCCGGCGACGTCGATATTGTCCTTGACGGCGAAAGGAACGCCCCAGAGCGGGATGGCGGGGTCGAAGGCGCCGAGCGCGGCCGCCTCGCGCAGCAGCGCCTCCTTAGGCGCGAGATGGATGAAAATACCTGGATCCGCCGCCGCCTCGAGCCGGTCATAGACGGTCTCGACGACCGCGAGCGGCGAGAGGCCTCGCGCATAAGCGTCGAGAAGGCTTTCGATGTCGAATTGCAGCATCATCGCTCCGAATCGAGAATCTCGACAGGCTTCGTCCAATGGATCAGCACGACGCAGCCGTCCTTCGACCAGACCGAATGCGCGGTGCCGGGGACGTTCAGCGCCACGGAGCCGGCGCGCAGCTCGCCGGTCTCGTCGCTCTGCGCGCCGTCGAGAACGACGATGGTCTCGAGGCCCATATGCCTATGTCTGGGGACGCACGCGCCCGGCGCGTAGCGGAGCACGGCGAGCGAAGGGTCGTTCGGTGTCTCGCCGCGTTCGAGCCAGCAAATGTCGACGCCATCGCGAAAAGGCGAGAAGGTGAGCGCGCGCCAGCCGCCGGCGAGGAGATCGGCGTAGCATCGATCAGCCATCGCGCAGCCCCGCGAGAATTTGCTCGGTCTTCGCTGTCCATCCGATGATCGCGCCTTGGGCGCGGATCATCTCCAGCGTAGCGGTCTCGAAATGCGGAAAATAGCTCGCGGTCGCATCTTCGGCGAGGAGGCATTCATAGCCGCGGTCATTGGCTTCGCGCATCGTGGTCTGCACGCAGACTTCCGTGGTGACGCCGGCGAAGACGAGCTGCCGAGCGCCGAGCTGCGTCAGCTCTTCTTGTAGTGAGGTCGCGTAAAAGGCGCCCTTGCCTGGCTTTTCGATCACGATCTCGCTGGGGAGAGGGGCGAGCTCGGGCAATATGGCGGCGCCGGGCTCGCCGGCGATCAGCACACGGCCCATCGGACCCGGATCGCCGATGCGCAGGCGCGGAGCGCCGCGGTCGCGCTTGGCGGGAGGGCAGTCCGACAGGTCGGGACGATGACACTCCATCGTATGGATGACGGGAAGGCTGCGCGCGCGAAAGCTCAGCAGCAAACGCAGCACGGTCGGCACGATGGCGCGAAGCCGGGAGACGTCGTTGCCGAGGCTCTCGCCGAAGCCGCCGGGCTCGATGAAGTCACATTGCATATCGATGATGACCAGCGCGAGCGCGCTCGGCTCGAACTCGAAGGCGAACGGCTCCGCCATGATTTTCGCCATCAGCACCTCCCCGCCATATGCCGGCCGATCTCATGCGCATCGGCGGTCGCGATCGGAGTCTCGTAGACGATCGCGCCCTCCGACATGACGAGAATTCGATCCGAAAGCTCCAGAAGCTCGCCGAGGTCCTCGGAAACCAGCAATACGGCGGCGCCGGCGTTGCGGGCTTGCATGATACGAGCGCGAATTTCCGCCACCGCCGCGAAATCGAGGCCGAAGCAAGGATTGGCGACGATGAGGAGATCGACGTCTCCGGTCAGCTCGCGTGCGAGGACGGAGCGTTGGACATTGCCGCCGGAAAGCGTCGCGATCGGCGCATCAAGGGAGGCGGTCTTGACCTCGAAGCGATCAACGAGCCGTTCCGCGTCGCGACGGATCGCCCGACCGTCGAGCCAGCGCCGTGACCTTCCGTCGCGATCGAGATCGAAAGTTCGGAAAGCCAGATTTTCGGCGACGCTCATCAGCGGCGCGCAGGCGTTGCGCAGCGGCTCCTCGGGAATGAAGCGCACATTGAGCTCCTTCATTTCGGCGCGCGTCGCGCCATAGCGCGAGCCTTTGACCCTGATCTTGCCGGATTTCGGCGCGCGCTGGCCTGCAAGGACGTCGAGCAGCTCCCTCTGCCCATTGCCGGCGACTCCGGCGACTCCGACGATTTCGCCGGCGTGAAGGACGAGATCGTCGATTTCGATCGATTTCAGCCCGGCGCTGTTCGGCGCCCGGAGCGTTCTTATTTCCAGCACGGGCTCCGCCGATTCGGCGACGGCGGCGCGGGCGTCGAGCGTCGCGATCTTCTGCTCGCCGATCATCATCGCCGCGAGCGCGGAACGGTCGAGCGCGCTTATCGCGCCGCCGCCGGCGCGCCTGCCTTTGCGCAGCACGGTGACGTCGTCGGCGAAGGCGAAGACTTCGCGGAACTTGTGCGAGATCATCAGCGCGGTGAGCGCGCCGCTGCGCGTCAGCGCGCGCACATGGCCCAGAACTTCTTCCGCCTCGTCAGGCGTCAGCGCGGAAGTCGGCTCGTCGAGGACGAGAAAGCGCCGTCCGAGATAGAGCTGCTTCGCGATTTCGAGCTTTTGCCGCTCTCCCGCGGAAAGCGCGCCCACCGGCCGGTCGAGCGGGACGCGGAAGGGCATGGTTTCCATGAATTGCGTGAGCGCGGCGCGCTCCTTTCGCCAATCGATCACGAAGGGCGCATCGGCGCGCGCGATCACGAGATTCTCGGCCCCCGTCAGCGACGGCGCCAAGGTGAAATGCTGATAGACCATGCCGAGCCCGAGTGTCGCCGCGTCGCGCGGGCCGAGGATCTGCGCCTCGCGGCCGTCGACGAGCATCTGCCCGTCGCTCGGCCTCTGATAGCCCAGCATGCATTTGACGAGCGTCGACTTGCCCGCGCCATTCTCGCCGAGCAGAGCGTGGAAGGAGCCCGCGGCGACGCGCATGGACACGTCATCGAGGGCGAGGAAGCCGCCGAAGCGCATCGTCATGCCGAGCGCTTCGACCTCGATCGCGCGTCCTGTCGCGGAGCCACTCATTCGAGCCTCACGGAAGCGCGGCGAGCAGCGCGGCGGAGGTCGCCACCGCGCCGAAGACGCCGCCTTGCATCTTGATCATCTCGACCGCGGCGCGATGATTGCCAAGGTCGGTGGCGCCGCAACAGTCTTCGAGGAGCAGACATTCGAAGCCACGGTCATTGGCTTCACGCATCGTCGTGTGGACGCAGACATCGGTGGTGATGCCGGTCAGCACGATGTTTTCTATGCCGCGCTGCTTCAAGATCAATTCCAGATCGGTCGCGCAGAAGGAGCCCTTGCCCGGCTTGTCGATGATCGGCTCGCCGTCGAGCGGCGCCAGATCCTCGATGATTTCCCAGCCCGGCTCGCCACGCACGAGAACGCGCCCGCACGGGCCGGGATCGCCGATGCCGGCGCCGATCCGGCGCGAGCGCCACCGCTTGTTGGCCGGCAGATCGGCGAGGTCGCGTCGATGCCCTTCGCGCGTATGGATGACGTGATAGCCCTTGGCGCGCATGGCGCCGAGCACGGATTTTATGGGCTCGATCGGCGCGCGCACGAGCGAGAGATCATAGCCCATCGCATCGACGTAGCCGCCCTTGCCGCAGAAATCGATCTGCATGTCGATGACGACGAGCGTCGTATTATCGGGACGCAGAGCGCCATTATAGGGCCAGGGATAAGGGTCGGCGGCGATATATCGTTCCGCGGCGGCGCGCTCGTTCATGGCGTCGTCTCCTGTTCATCTCGTGATCGACAATTCGCACGGCGCTCCGGCGAGCGCTCGTCCGGGAGAAGAGGTCGCGATCATGATCGCGAGCGTCAGCGCGTAAGGCGCGGCGTAGAACAGATAGTAGCCATGGGTCACGCCGACCGATTGCAGCGCCGGGCCGAGCGCGCCGGCCCCGCCGAACAGCAGGGCCGCCGCGAAGCAGCCGAGTGGATTCCAACGCGAGAAGACGACGAGCGCCACGGCCATCAAGCCTTGGCCGGACGAGATGCTCTCATTCCAGCTGCCGGGGTAATAGAGCGAGAGATAGCCGCCGCCGATCGCCGCGAGGCCGCCGCCCGCCGCCGTCGCGAGCAGGCGCACGCGATCGGGGTCGATTCCCATGGCGCGCGCCGCGTCCGAGCTGTCGCCGACGGTTCTGAGAATGAGGCCGGCGCGTGTGTTGCGAAAGGCCCATTGCAGGAAAACGGCGAGCGCCGCGCCGATGACGAACAGCGCGTTCACGTCGAGCGCGGCGCGCAGCTGCGGAATGTCGGACCAAAAGCCCAAGGAAATGGCTGGCAAGCGCGGCGCGGAAGGTTGGATGAACGCCTTGCCGAAGAAGAAGGCGAGCCCAGTTCCCAGCAGCATGAGCGCAATGCCGATCGCTATGTCGTTCACGCGCGGAAACTTGCAGATCCAGCCGTGCAGCAGGCCGGCGGCGATTCCCGAGACGCCGGCGGCCGCGACGCCGAGCCAGGGCGAATTCGATAGCACGGCTGTCGCGTAGGCCGACATTGCGCCGAAGATCAGAATGCCTTCGAGCCCTATGTTGGCGCGCCCGGCGCGCTCGGTGATCGTCTCGCCGAGCGAGACGAAGATGAAGGGCGTCGAGACGCGGATCGCGCCGCCGACGATGGCGAGCGGCACGCTCCAATATCCAATGTCGGTCGTCTGCATCGCGTCAGCCTTTCCGCGCCCAGCGCTCGGGCGTAAAAATATGGAATCGCCCATAGAGCGTCTCGGCGAATAGAACGACGATGAAGACCATGCCTTGCAGGACGAGGATCGTGGCGTCCGGCAGCTCCATGCGGCGCTGTATGAGTCCGCCGGCGGCGCCGACTCCGCCGAGCAGCATGGCCACGGGAATGATCGCGAGCGGATTTTGCCGCGCGAGAAAGGCGACGAGGATGCCCGTGTAGCCGTAGCCCGAGGCGAGCGACGCATTGGCGGCGCCATGGACTGCCGCGACTTCGATCATGCCGCAGAGGCCAGCAGCGGCGCCCGCGAGCGCGCAGAAGGCGACGATCAGCGCGCCGACCGGCAATCCCTGTATGCGTGCGGCGCGCAGATTGCCGCCGGAGATTCGCGCGGCGAAGCCCCAGGAGGTCTTCTCGATCAGGACGGAAGCGAGAAGGCAGAAAGCAATGCCGACGACCAACCCCCAATGCACGTCGGTCCCCGGAATGGAGCCGATGCGGTCCGCGTCCGGCAGCGGCGCGGTGGACGGCTTGTTGAGGGAAGCGGGATCTCGCAAAGGGCCTTCGACGAGATGATTCATGAGCGCGATGGCGATATAGGCCATCAGCAGGCCGGAGATCGTCTCATTGACGGCGCGGTAATGACGCAGGGCGCCGATCGCGCCGATCCAAGCGCCGCCGACCGCCATGCCGGCGAGCGCCATGGCCGTGACGACGAGCGGCGCCGGCGCCGATGAGAGAGCCGAGCCCGTCGCCGCGGCGGCGACGCCGCCGAGCGCGATAGCGCCTTCGCCGCCGATGATGAGAAGCCCGAGCCGGGCGGGAAGAGCGACGCAAAGTCCGGCGAGCAGCAGAGGCGCGGCGCGCGACAACATGTTCTGGATCGAGAACCAGCTGCCGAAGCCGCCGCGCCATAGCAGCTCGAAAAATTGCGCCGGCGATTTGTCCAGCGTCAAAAGAAGCAGGCTGAACAGCCCGCAGCCTGCGAGCAAGGAGGCGGCGACGATGACGAGCGGCTCGGCTCGGCGAGCGATCCAGGCGCGCTCCGTCGCAAAGTCGCGGCGCTCGCCTCGTCTCGCCGGGTCGTCGGTGATCGTCTCGGTCATGTCGTCCGCTCCATGCGCGCCCGAGGCCATGTCAGGAGATCGCCCCGATGACGCCTTCGACGAGATAATTCATGCTCTCGAGCTCGACGGCGGTCTCGAGATATTTCTTGCCCGCGGGCACGACCAGCGCGCCCTTGTTGTCCTTCAGCGGGCCGGCGACGATCGCGTAGCCGCCCTTGGTCATTTCGGCCTTTTTCGCCTCGAATTGCCGCCTCGCCGCATCCGGCGCCATGGCGCCGAGGGGGCTCGTCTTGACGAAGCCCTCCGCGAGGCCGCCGCGCGTGAAATTCGGCAAAGGCTGGCCGGCCAAAAATTTCTCGACATATGTTTTATAGACTGTCGCCCAGTTCCATTCGGCGCCGGTCAAATAGCGCTCTGGCGCGAGCGGACGTTGGTCCGCGTGATAGCCGCAGACATAGGCGCCGCGCGCAGCCGCCGTCTGAACGACGACCTTGGGGCTGTCGACATGGCAGGTGACGACATCGACGCCCTGATCGAGCAAAGCGTTGGCCGCTTCCGCTTCTTTGACCGCGAGCGACCACTCTCCTGTGAAGATCACCCTGCAGGTGATGTCGGGATCGACGGAGCGCGCGCCGAGCAAAAAGGAATTGATGTTGAGAAGCACCTGCGGAATCGGCTTGGCGGCGACAAAGCCGAGCTTCTTGGTCTTCGTCATATGGCCGGCGACGACGCCATTCAGATATTGGCAGGAGCCGATATAGCCGAAATAGGAGCCAGCATTTTTCGGATTCTTGTCGGTCCACAGTCCCCCGCAGTGGCGGAACTCCGTCTGGGGATATTTGCTCGCCGCCTGCAGCACGAAGGGATTGAAATAGCCGAAGGACGTCGGAAACAGCAGCGACGCGCCCTCGAGATTGATCATCGACTCCATCGTCTTGACGACGTCGATCGTCTCCGGGACCTTCTCTTCCTCTATGACGGTGACGCCACGCAGCTTCTTCACCGCCGCGGCGCCCTCGGCATGCGCCTGATTATATCCATAGTCGTCCTTCGGGCCGACATAGATGAAGCCGATCGTCACGGTCGCCGCGGCCGCGGGCCGCGCGCCCAGCGCCGAAGCCGCCAGCCCCGCCGCTGCGCCCTGGAGGAGATGCCGCCTGTCGAAAATCATGCGTCGCGTCATGGAGAGCTCCTTTCCGCCCCGCGGCGGCTCTGCAATGTGTATGCAATTGATAGTCCATACGCAGAAATCTAATTGTTTCAATGACTGTAATAAGTTATAACTTACTAACTGCCCTATCATTCGGCATTTGCATGCAGTTTATGCCGAAGATTTGGTCATCAGCGCACGGAAGCGGCGATGGAGGATCGGCTCATTGTCATCGGAAGAGGACCAGGCGAGACCGAGCGAAAGCCGACGGAAGCTCGTGCGCGCGGGCACGACCGTCGACCAGATGGTGCGGGCCATTTCGGATCGCATCGTCACCGGCGGCATGCATCCGGGCGAAAAGCTGGACGAAGCTTCGCTGGCCGACCGTTACAAGGTGTCGCGCACGCCGGTGCGCGAGGCGTTGAACCGACTCTCGGCCATGGGTCTCGTCGAACGTCGTCCCAATCGCGGCGCCATCGTCGCCGTCGTCTCGCGCGCGCATCTCGCATCCATGTTCGAGAGCATGGCCGAACTCGAAGCGATCTGCGCTCGCTTTTGCGCCGAACGCATGACCGAACAAGAGCGCCGCACGCTGGAGATCGAGCATAGAGCCGCCGCCGAGCTTGTCGCGCGAGAGGCGGAAGCCGACTATGAGCTCTTCAATTCGGACTTCCACACGCGTCTCTATCGCGGCGCGCATTCGCCGCATATGTGCGAGCTCGCTTCGCAGACGCGTCGCCGGTTGGCGCCGTTCCGTCGCGCGCAATTTCGGCTCGACGGGCGGTTGCAAAAATCCTGGCGCGAGCACGACCGCATCGTCCAGTCGATACTCGCGCGCGACGCGGCGGCCGCCGGATCGGCCGCCCGAGATCATTTGACCGTCGTCGGCGCGGCGAGCGTGATTTTCGTCAACGACGATGTGATCGCCACGAACTCTTGAGCTGGCCCGATTAAAAGACAACGCGACACGGGAATACGACCGCCGCTTCCGCCACCACACGTAGACCCCGGTAACCGAAAGCGATGTGACCGAAAGGCCACTGGTGAAGACGAAGAGCCTGTAGGGAAGACCGAAGGGCTCTGTCGCGAATTTTTCTCGCGGGTCCGTTTGGGCTATGATCGCCGGGCTGGGGCAGGCTGAATAGTCCGATGATCGATTTCAAGGGCAGCCATTTTGAACGCGACGTGATCCTATGGGGCGTCCGGTGGAATGTGGCGTATCCGATGAGCTATCGTCAGCTCGAGGAAATGATGGATGAGCGAGGCGCCGAAGTCGCCCATTCCACGCTCAACCGCTGGGTCGTCAAGTATGCGCCTTTGCTGAAGAAACAGTTCCGTGCTCGCAAGCGCGCGATCGGATCCAGCTGGCGTCTCGATGAGACCTACGTGAAAGTCAAAGGCTGCTGGAAATATCTCTATCGGGCGGTCGACAAGGCGGGCGCGACGGTGGGTTTCCTGCTGACAGCCAAGAGGGACCGCAAAGCTGCGTTGCGCTTCTTACGCAAGGCGATCGGCCGGCATGGCGGGTTTGTCGTAAATTTTTTGTCGCGGGTCATTTTGGGCTATGACCTCCGGCATCAAGCACTTCAGGCCGTCGACCACGGCGATCAGTATGTCGCCGACGCAGCGGTTTTTCAGCTCGTTCATCACCCCAAGCCAAAATTTGGCGCCCTCCGCGGTTTCGATCCAAAGCCCCAAAATGTCCTTCGTTCCGTCTGCCGTGACGCCGAACGCGAGATAGACCGCCTTGTTCCGAACCAAGCCCTCATCGCGGATTTCACGCGCAGCACGTCGAAGAAGACCAAGGGATACATCGCCTCGAGCGGCCGGTTCCGCCATTCGGCGACGGTCTCCAGCACGGCGTCGATGACCGTCGACCAAGCCACCCTTGGAAAAAACCTCCTTCGGATCGCGTCCCGACAACTATTGGTCCAATGTGTCCTTCTTAATCGCAATAGCTCGCCTCCTGCGGTTCTACTATGGCCTCACACACAAGATTCCTGACAGTCCCGGACTTTTTGCTGCACGCGAAGCAAGATGTCGCCGCCGCCAAAGCGTGTTTCCGTGGCGCGTTCGCGCGCCACGGACCGCCGCCGCGCAAAATCAGGCTCGACGGATATCAGGCGTCACATCGGGCGGCGCGTGAGGTTCTCGCACAGCATCGTCGCGGCGCGCCGACTCGAATTCGATCTTCGAAATACCTGAATAACCGAATTGAACAGGATCACCGATCCACCAAGCTTCGTTTGGGGCCGATGCTCGGGCTCGAGCGATTCCGACATGCGGCGATCACCATCGTCGGCGTCGAGCTCATGCATCGCATCAGAAAGGGGCGATCCGCGCTGAGCAGATCTAGAACCGCCGGGACGACTGCGCCGAAATCTGGAGTGCGGTGCTCGCTGCCTGATCCTAACGAACTGCCTGACCCCATCGCGTAGCTATCGGCAAAAATTGCACGGAAACCGCTTTAGTCATCGCCGCCAAGGTGGTGCGCCGGCGCTTTCCGAAGCGTCAACAGCGCAACAGATATGATAGAGCGAACTCGCAGGAGCAAAATCGTTCTTCACGCATCCGTGGGCGTCGAATTCATCGATCCAGCTGCCCGAGAGAGCTGGCTCGAGAAACCGTTCGTGCATCGCGTCCAGGAAGTCCTTCGCCCTCGGGCCGCAGAAACGCTCCTGTCGCGCACTCATCACCAAGGCGGCCTTTGCCGCCTCCGTATAAAACCAGAGGCGCGTCGAACGATCCACGGCTCCGCCAATCGTCCCGCGCGCGAAGATTTCGCAGTTGGAGTCGACGCCAACGTGCAGCGCCGTGTCCCAGAGTCGATCCAAAGCGTTCGCCAGATCGAACCGTTGCAATTTTTCGTAGCGATCCAATAGCCAGATCCACTCGAAGTGATGGCCGGGCTCGAAAGGAAAGTGAGGGCTGTCGAGGGGACGCCATTCATTGTCGAAAAACTCGACGACGACCGAGCCTTGACTTTGAAGAAAGCGCGCAAAGAACAGGTCGCGCACTGCCGTCGCGCGTTCGAAATAGCTCGATCTTTTTGTCGCATCGAAAAGCGCAAGTAGCGCCTCCAGCAAATGCATGTGCGGATTTTGACGACGGTGGCCGCGGGAGTCCGGGAGCGTCTCGATATATCCACCATGCGCCGAGGCCATGTATCCGTCCAGGAAATCCAGTGTCTTATCCGCTAGCGCAATATAGGCGCGATCCTGTGTCGTCTCATAGGCCGTCGCCAAGCCTAGCAGGACGAACGCATGCGTATAGAGATCGCGACGACTATCGACGACTGCGCCGTCACGCGCGACAGAAAACGCCCAGCCACGCGCGCCATCGACGCCGTAATATCGCCTGACCATCGAATCGGCCGCCCGCGAGACCAAGTCCTCGCTGTCCGAAAGCCAGCCGTTTCTATGCGCTGTCCCAAAAGCGTAAATCTGGCGAGCTTGCACCATAGCTCGCCTCGGCGTGTCGAGCAGAGGCTCTCCTCGAGAGGAGAGACGTTCGACAAACGAATCCGTATCCCGATCCCATCCGACCGACGACCATAAGGGAAGAGCTTTCTCCTTCAACCAGGCGCAGACGGAGCACGGCGCCACCACTCTCGTCATATCATTCCTCTCGGGTTCGTGACGTTCGGCGTAGGCGAATAGACTTGCGCGCGATCGACGCATGTCGACGGTAGGTTCTCTGAGCCGCCGGGCGAGCACGTCTCCACGCCGATCGGCGCCCCTACGATTTCGCGCGAGCATGACGCTCGGCAACACGCTCGATCTCCGGTCGTATAGACTCATAGAGATCGCCCCCTGGGAACAATAGTCCTCGGATCCCTCCACGCCGCGCCGCCTCTACGTCACTTTCTTTGTCGCCAACGAGAAAACTCATAGCGACGTCGATCGGCCAGTCTTCCAATGCCTGCAGGATCATGCCCGGATTGGGCTTACGATCTGGATGATCCGGGTGCCGCCATTCGATATCGATGGCTTCGGGGTGGTAGGGGCAGAAATAGAACGCGTCGATGTGCGCGCCCGCCGCAGCGAGCTGCTCGGACATGGCCGTATGAAAGCGTTGGACATCCTCGATGCGAAAGAGCCCGCGCCCAACGCCCGATTGATTGGTGACCACGATGACCAAGCCCCCCGAGTCATTGACGCAACGAATGGCTTCAATGGCGCCCGGAATCCAATCGAACTCCTCCGCACGATGGCTATAGCCAAAATCGCGATTGAGCACCCCGTCGCGGTCAAAGAACACGGCAGGACGACGTCGAGCGGAAAGGTCACGACGCGCTTCGAAGAGAGAGTCTGGCGTTCCGATATCGATGAAATAGCCTTCGAACTCTGCCCCGGCCAGCGTGCGCGCTTTCGCGAGTCGAGGATAAACGTTCAACTCCATCGAGCTCGGCCACTCTCCGACGCAGCCTAATATCTCCCGTCGAAACACGCCGACGCCGCCATTGATCAACGCCGCCCCGGCGCCACACTGCTTTTCGTGAAAGGCGACGACATATCCATTCTCCGTTACCACGCTGCCGTAACGGCTCGCATTCGATGTCCGACGGAGCGCGAGCGCGCCCATGAGGTTTGGATCGCTCTCTATCAACGCCGTGAGCCGCCGCAAATTGACGTCGAACAGCGTATCGCCATTCACCAGCAAAAAAATCGGGTCGAGCAATGGCTCCGCATTCTTCAATGCGCCCGCTGTTCCCGCCGGAACGCTCTCGACGATCACACGGACAGCCGCTCCGTGAATGGAGCGGCCATCGTAGCGCTGCGCTATTTTGTCGGCCAAATGTCCCGCGAGCAATAGAATATCCTGGAACCCGTGGCGAGCGATTTCGAACAGCAGAAGGTCGAGAAACACCATATCTTCGTCGATGGCCATGAGCGGCTTCGGAGTTGCGGCCGCTAAGGCGCCGAGACGAGTTCCCTTGCCGCCGACCAATATTACCGCCTGTTTCGTCACCATCGCGCCGCGAACCTCTCGTCTGGGCATTCCATCGAAGGTCAGGTCGTTCGCTTCTGAAATTTGGACCAGGCCGCTTTCGAAAGCTCTTTCCAGGCGCCAGCGAATATATCGTGTGACGGAAGAGAGAGCGCTCCCGCCCAATGCGCCAGATAAATCTCTTTGCCATCGGGATCGAGCGGCTTGCCATCTCGGAAGGTGATTCCGGGCGCCTTGTAGAAATTCTCATGCGAAGCATTGTCGACGCAATGTGGCAATAGCGCCGTCTTCAACCCACGCCGATGCACGACAAAATTCATCAGAGGCTGCGCGAACAGCTGACCTCGCTTGCGAATGTCGTGAAACATCTCGACGTCGCTGTCGATCGTTGCGAGAACATCGGAAAGCGTGAGGAAGCGGCTCGACGTCACCCAAAATCCGTCGTTGAATAAGAGAGCGTCGTCCAAGAAGGCGTGTCTTTTTCGATTCTCGTTGTAGACATAGTCGAAGCTCGGCGATGCGACGATGAACTCGACCTTCCCCCTTTCGAGCCGACCGAAAACCGGCCTCAGATCCCGAAAAAGGATCACATCGACGTCCACGTAGGCGACCTCGTCGAGAGGCAGTACGAGCGCCTGCAGCTTACGAAGCCGGCGTCGATTCGCGTTGAAGATCCCGGGATAGAGTTGATAGGACAATCGATCGATTTCAACCGGCTCGCTTTCGACAATCGTCGCGCCATATAGTTCCGCCGCGCGTTTGGTTAGAGACATATTGTCATCGTAGGGGATGAGATAGAGCGGAAGCGAGGAGTTCGTGACGCTATAGCTCTCCAAGAACGGTAGCAACCAATCGATCACTTTGTCATTGGCGACAATCGAGACTCCATATCGTCGGTCGGCGGCGGGCGATTGATCGAACTCGGTCTCGTTCATCTGTAGTTCCGTATCCTATGCGGACGAATATCCCATTTGATCGACGCCAGGAATCGCGGCTCGAAATTGCCGCTGCGTTCCAACCGCGAAAGCCCCGACGTTCGAGTAGAGGGTACGCCGCGCGATGCATCCGTCACACCAATTTCAGCTGAAGCAGAAAGTCCTGCGTATGGCGAAATTAAGACTGCATCCCGAAACAATGTCGCGCTTTTCCGACTCTCTACAAGATGTCGCTTTTAACTCGAATGCGACATCATCTGGAAACACAGTTCCCCGGCTAAGGCGCTAAAGGGGCGCGGGTGGCAGTTCCAAAGAAGGCTTCTTGAACGACATGCCGCGCTTCGAGAGAACGAACAATCCGAGCCCCACCCGGTTATTCGGCCGGAAGCTCGATGGGAAAACGGTCGCCATCGTTCATCCAGCTTGGTCGTCATGTGGAACCTATCGCGTCATTTGCGCCCAGGCCCTGGCCTATCGCGCGCTCGGCGCGCGCGTCCTGTCGATCGCTCTGATGGATGCGCCGACCGCCCAGGCGCCTCGCGGAAAGCGGTGGCGGAAGTATTTGAGCGAAACTCACGATCTGCCGGTCGACGAGCGCTATTTTTCCGGTCCGCCCACTCGAAGCTTGGCGAGCCTCTCCTTGCTCAAAGACGGATGGTGGCCGCTCATCCACGGGGACCAAGCGTCGTGGCTGATCGAGCTCGTCGAGCGGACGCCATTACCCAACGGCCTCGACGACGAAGCGATCGACCTGGTTCACGCCAATCACTTCTTCACATTGCCGTTCGTGCGGCGATTGGTAGGAAAACGTCGAGCGCCCGTGGTTCTCGAGACGCATGACGTCCAAGCCTCTCAATTCCTGCTTCGTAACCGAGATGGGTTCTTTATTTCCCCGCAAATTGGATTCGACGCGCTTCTCGCTATCGAGCTCGAGTGGATGAGAACAGCGGACATTTGCGTGCATCTCAATTACGAAGAGTGCGAGCTGTTCGAGCGCTTGCTGCCGCAAATGCGTCATGCGCTCGTCTACCCTGCGGTTCCGCCGGCGGCGCAATCGCGAAGGAGCGAGAGGATCATAGCTGTCGCGAGCGGACACTATCCGAACTATCTTGGAATCAAATGGCTGTTGGAGGAGGTTCTGCCTCTGGCGCCGCAGGTTTCGATCGACATCGTCGGCGATATCGATCAAGTGATCAAAGCCCGCGACAAGCGACTGTACGACGCATATCGACATCTATTTTTGGGTCGCGTGCCGGAGATCGAGTGGGTCTATGAACGCGCAGCCTGCGTTTTGCTGCCCACACTGGGAGGATTCGGGCTGTCGATCAGGACGGTGGAAGCTCTTTCCAGTGGTGCGCCCCTGATTGCGACGCCGCTTGCATTTCGTGGCCTGAATGTCGATTTGCAAGAGATTCGCAACGTCACCGTCGCCGCGGATGCGCCGAGCTTCGCCGCTGCGCTGCGGCACGTTCATGCGCGCTCGAGCTGCGGCGATGGCGTCACGCCGAATTGCACGAGCGACACCCGCCGCTTTTTCGATCGAGTGTTCGGTTTCGATGCTTATGTCGAGGCGCTCTCGGGAATAGCTGCAGAGATGTTAGTCGCATGAACCAGTCCTTCTTCTTCCGTCCGGCGCACTCGGCGTCACTCGTCGACAAGGAAGTGGCCGTGGTGCATCCGGCGTGGCATTCCTGCGGAAGCTACCAGTCGATCCTCGGTCAAATCGCCGCGTATCGTGCAATGGGCGCACATGTTTCGACTATCGCGGTCAGCACTGATCCCGGTTTCGTTCCCGGCCGCTCCTGGATATGGCGGTCCTACCTCGAGTCGACGTCGGAACTCGAAAGCGATGCGCGCTTCGTCGGCGGCGCCCCCCTCCGCACGGTTTTGCACCCCAAATTCCTTCGCGATGCCGTTTGGCCGTATGCGCATGGCAATCAGGCAATCATCCGCACGGCTCTTGCGGAGCGAGCGCTGTTCTCCAAAGATCTCGAGAGACGATCGTTCGATCTCGTGCACTGCAATCACTTTTTTTTGATGCCTGTGGCCGTGCGTCTCTCCCGGGGGCGCTCGCCTATTCTTCTCGACAGTCACGATCTGCAAGCGCGTCAATTCATGCTGATGAATACGAAGATCGGGTGGCTGCGTCCACATGCGAGCTACGAGTCGATGCTCGCAGTCGAGCTCGAGAGCATGCGGCGCGCCGATCTGCTCTTGCATGTGAATGTGGAAGAGCACGAAGCTTTCGCGCTACTGCTTCCGGAGAAGCGCCATGCTCTCCTCTACCCGGCAGGTCCAGAGGCGCCGGTCGGCCCGGGTGGCGATGACATCGTCATCGTAGCGAGCAACAATACCGCCAATGTCGAAAGCGTCGTCTGGTTTCTGCGGCAGGTTGCGCCGAAGATCGCGGGGATCAACATCAGAATCGTCGGCAATGTCGATAGCGGCGTGCGATCGGAAGCGCCCGAGGAGTTCGGACGCTATCGCGATTGGTTCGTCGGACGCGTGGACGATGTCCGAAGCGTCTATGGAACCGCTCGCCTCGTTCTTCTACCGATGGTCCAGGGCTTCGGGCTGTCGATCAAAACGCTGGAAGCGATGGCGAGCGGATTGCCAATGATCGCGACCTCCGCCGCTCTACGTGGAATGCACGATGACGCCGCCTCTCTCGGAGAGGTGACAGTCGCCGACGACCCGGAGGCATTCGCACATGCGCTGCGGGAAAAAGCGCGAGAACGCAGTCCGTCAGAAGCGCAGCGACGAATGAGCGGGGTGAGAGCCTATTACGACGCGAATTTCTCCTTGTCGGTCTATGAACGAAATCTCGAGGCTCTGGTGGCATCGACCCTGGGGAACGGATGTCAGCCATGAAATCTCTCGCTAACGGCTCAGACCTCCTTCTGCCCGGAATACGCAGCGTCCAGGCGACGGCCGTCTCGACCATTCGTTCGCGCGCGCCATTGCGCTTGGGGTTCGGTGGCGGCGGCACGGATCTTTCGCCATTTTGCGATTTGCATGGCGGCGCGGTGTTGAACTGCACGATCGATCGCTACGCATATTGCTATGTCACTCCGCGGAACGATATGAAGGTGATCTTCGACGCGCGCGACAAGGGGGTAACCGAATGCCACGCGTTCGGCACGCCGATCGACAGCTCGTTTGGTTTGCGGCTCCATAGAGGGATATTCAATCGATTTCTCGAGGATGGCGTCCTATCGCGATCTACAGGCGTCACCATAGTGACGACGGCGGATGCGCTCGCAGGTTCTGGGCTCGGAACGTCGTCCGCGCTCGTCGTCGCTATGTGCGAGGCAATGCGGGAATATGCGGGCGCGCCGCTCGGACGTTACGAGCTGGCGCATTTGGCGTTCGAGATCGAGCGTCGAGAGCTTCGGCTCGCAGGCGGCAAGCAGGATCAATATTCGGCCGCCTTCGGAGGGGTCAATTTCATCGAATTCTTCGACCAGGATCGCGTGATCGTGAATCCGCTGCGCGTGCATAGGAATATCTTGCTGGAGCTCGAAGCGTCGCTGGTGATTTGCTTTACCGGGCTGTCCCGAGATTCCGACGCGATCATCGACGCCCAGATCAGCAGAATCGTGTCGAAGGACGCTGGCGTCGTCGAAGCAATGCTGTCGCTCAAAGAGGCGGCGTTCGCGATGAAGCGCGCATTGCTCGCAGGTGATTTATGTGCTTTTGGAGACACGTTGAATCGGTCTTGGCTGTCGAAGAAAAGCACCGCTGCAACGATTTCGAACGATCTCATCGAGCGACTGCTGAAGATCGGGCATGACGCCGGCGCCTATGCCTGTAAGGTGTCGGGAGCCGGTGGAGGAGGTTTCCTTTTGTTCATGACGCCGCCCGAGCGCAAGTCGGAACTGATCGGTGCGCTCAATGTTGCCGGCGGGGAAGCGACACCGGTGCGTTTGACCGAAGATGGCGTCGAGGCTTGGACGCAGCCTTGAGATAACGACTTCCGCCGGTCCTGACGGCGTCGCGGCTCGTCGCGCGGCGGTCGCACCCACTAGATCGGAAATACAATTCTGGCGATGAGGCCGTGCGGCTCGCGGTGGCGGAGGTCGAGCCGGCCCCGATGCGCTTCGACGATTTCTTTGACGATAGAAAGTCCGAGGCCGACGCTTCCGGGCCGCGCGGAGCGCGAAGGGTCGAGGCGAACGAAAGGTTCGAGAATTTCCTCGATGCGTCCGGCAGGAACGCCGGGACCGTCATCGGCCACGTCTAGCACGATGCGAGTTCCGTCCGTCGAAGCGGAAACGTCGACGCGATTGCCGAAATGAATGGCATTTTCGATCAGATTGGTCAGGGCGCGATTGATCGCGTTGGGTCGACAGAAAAAGCGAATGTCGGCGCCGCCTTCATAAGCGATCCGGGCTCCCGTTTCTTCGAATTCGTCACACAAGGTCGACAAAAGAGCGCCGAGATCGAGCCATTCCTTCTCTTCCTCGTCGAAGGCGCCGTTGAGAAAGGAGAGTGTCGAGGCGACCATCGAATGCATCAGATCGACATCGCGCAGAAGCTTGCTTCTGAGACTTTCCATTTTTCCAGCTTGCAGCTGTAGGCGCATGCGCGTGAGAGGCGTCCTGAGGTCATGCCCGACAGCCGCGAGCATGCGCGTGCGATCGCTCATAGAGCGCATGACGCGCTCCTGCATCAGATTGAAGGCTCTCGCCGCGCGTCGTATTTCCAGCGGCCCCTCTTCCTGGATGGGCTCCAGCGTGATCTCGCGTCCGAAGGCGTCGGCCTTGTCGGCGAGACGACGCAACGGTCCGGTGACGCGCCAAACGGCCCAAGCGGACAATGCGGCGAGCGCGACGCAGAGAAACAGCAGGGCTCCCACGAGCGGAAAAGTGAGCCATGGAAAATATTGTGCTCCCGGGTTGCCGGTTCGGACCTCCAGCGTTCGTCCATTCAATGGTAACAGCGCTTGAAGATCGGTCACCGGGTCGCCGGAGCCGCAAGAGCGGACAGTCGGTTCGGAAAGAGCATGGTCGAATTTCGATCGCAGCGCCGATTGGAGATTCTGAGCGTCCTTGTCGTTGCCGTCGCAAATGACCGGCGCGGACGTCAATTGGACGACGAAATCACTTCGGCGCGCGCGGGCGACGATAGCCGCACGCGCATCCTCCGGCGCTCCGAGGACGCTCTCGAAGAGGAACGCGATTCGATAGGCGCTCGGCCAAGGCCATGGCGGCGGCGGAGGGAGATTGGTGTTGATGGTCGACAGAATGGCGAGGAAGAGAAAGAAGGTCGTCGCGGAAGACACGGCGATGATCGCAATGATCTGACCGAGCGTCGTCGCGAAGAAGCGCTGAATCATTCGATCGAGACTTCCGGCTGGAAAGCGTATCCATCCGCGCGCACCGTATGGATGACATCGGTGAACGGATCGTCGCCAGAAAGCTTGCGGCGAAGACGGCTGACAAGGAGATCGACAGATCGCGGCGCAATGGCGAAACCTTCGCCACGCGAGAGATTTATCAGCTCCTCTCGTGAGAGAATTCGGCGCGTGTTCCGGCAGAACACCAGCAGCAGATCGGTCTCGGCGCCGGTGAGTGGCACGCGCAAGCCGGTTGGCGAGCGCAGGAAGCGGCGCTGCGGATGGAAGGCATAGCCGGAAAAGCGCAAGACCAGCTCCGCGTCGAAACGTTCGCCGACCGGTGGGCGGCGAAGCACGGCTCGAATACGCGCCAGCAGCTCGCGAAGATCGAAAGGCTTGCCGACATAATCGTCGGCGCCGAGCTCCAACCCGACGACTTTGTCGACCGGCTCGCTCAGCGCCGTCAGCATGATGATGCGCGGGCCGCCAGACGAACGCAGGCTGCGGCAGAACTCGAATCCATCCGCGCCCGGCAGCATGACGTCGAGGAGAACGAGATCGATTTCCTCCCGCGCCAGGATCGGCCCGGCTTCCTCGGAGCTGCCGCAAGCCATGGCGACGAAGCCCTTGGCTTGCAGAAAGCTGGCGAGAAGATCGCGTATCTCGAGATCGTCTTCGACAATGAGGATGTTGTGGGTCTTGTTCAACGCTACTTCGGACTCCCGAGACCGCGCGCCGAGGTCGCCGAGGCGACACACATGGATAGGCGCGTTAGGGCCGATCGGCAATATTCGACCTGTGTCGATACTGACACATTGCGTGAAAATATCAAATAAACAAGCAATTAGTTGAGAACTGCCGAGGCTTGGTTTCATATGTGGGCCGATGACCGGGCAGCGTCGCCTCGGCCTTGGGTTTCGCCCGTTCTCATGGAAAAGCGCCTCTCATTCTACAGAACTTCCGATCGCCCGGCCCGTGCGATCGGAGCGACTGCTCGCCGGTGGCTGAGCCCGATCGTGGCGTTCGCCGTCATCGCGGGGATTGTGCTTCTGCGAGCGCCATGGAAAAGCCCCGGCATGGGCGCGCCTGGCGGCCTCCCCCCGGTAGGGTCCCCGGGCCTCGCATCCGCCCAATCGGTCTCCGTCGCGACCGTGACGAAAGGCGATGTGCCGATCATTCTCACATCGCTCGGCACATTGACCTCGATCGCGACGACGACTGTCAAATCGCAGATCAGCGGCTACCTCACCGAAATCCATTTCCACGAGGGGCAGATGGTGGAGAAGGGCGAGCTGCTCGTCCAGATCGATCCTCGCCCCTATGAAGCGACGCTCGCCCAATACCAAGGGCAGCTCGAGAAGGATCAGGCGCTGCTCGACAATGCGCGTCTCGATCTGCAACGCTACCAACGTCTGATAAAACAGGATTCGACATCCAAGCAGACGGTCGACACCGCAGCGGCCACGGTCCGCCAATATGAGGGGATCGTGCGCAGCGACCAGGGGCAGGTCGACGCGCAAAAGCTGAACCTCGCCTATTGTCGTATCGTTTCGCCGATCCGAGGCCGCGTGGGACTGCGCCAGACCGACCTCGGCAATTACGTCACGCCTGCGGATACGAACGGCTTGGTGGTCGTCACTCAGGTCGATCCGATCTCGGTCGTCTTCACCTTGCCGGAAGAGAGCTTGCGCAAGCTCATGAAGCGTTTGCGCGAAGGCGCGCGTCCGGCCGTGACGGCCTATGACCGCGCCTTTGCGGAAAAGCTCGCCGTCGGCGTTCTCGACGCGGTGGACAATCAGATCGACACGAGCACCGGAACCGTCAAGCTCCGCGCCTTGTTCGAGAACGCCGACGGCTCGCTGTTTCCCAATCAATTCGTCAATGTCGAGCTGCTGCTCGACACTCAGCGCGACGTGATCGTCGCGCCCGCGGCCGCCATGCGCGCCGGCGCGCCGGGGACCTTCGTCTATCTCGTCAACCCCGACGACACGGTTTCCGTGCGCAAGATATCGACCGGTGCGACCGCCAGCGGAAGCGTCGTGATCCTGTCCGGTCTGGCGCCGGGCGATCGCGTGGTCGTCGAAGGCGCCGATCGCCTGAGCGAGGGCGCGAAAATTTGCATCCCCGGCGCGCAGTCGGCGCGCTTGGGTCTGGCGCTCCCATGAATCCGTCGCGCTTGTTCATTCTGCGGCCGGTGGCGACGACGCTACTCATGACGGCCTTGCTCTTCGTCGGCGTCGTCGCCTGGCGTTATCTTCCCCTCTCTGCGCTTCCGACCGTCGAATATCCGACGATCCAGGTGCAGACCTTCTATCCGGGCGCCAGTCCGGAGGTCATGACCTCCGCCGTCACGGCGCCGCTCGAGAAACAGCTGGGGCAGATGGCGAGCCTGCGTCAGATGTCCTCGAAGTCCTCGGCCGGCGCCTCCGTCATCACGCTACAATTCGATCTGTCGCTGTCGCTCGATATCGCCGAGCAGGAGGTGCAGGCGGCGATCAACGCCGCGACGAATCTGTTGCCGAGCGATCTCCCGACGCCGCCCGTCTACGCCAAGATCAATCCGGCCGACGCTCCGATTCTCGTCATCGCCGTGACTTCGCCGACGACGCCGCTGATCGAGCTCCAGACGCTCGCAGACACAAGGCTCGCGCAAAAGATCTCGCAGCTCGCTGGCGTCGGCCTCGTGACGCTCGCGGGCGGCCACAAGCCGGCGGTTCGCGTGCGCGCCGATATTCGCGCCTTATCGGCGCATGGGCTCAACATCGACGATCTGCGCACGACGCTCGGCAATATCAATGTCAACACGCCGAAGGGCACGCTCGACGGAGCGCGTCGCTCCTATACGATCGACGCCAACGATCAGATTCAAGATCCGCGCGATTATCTCGATTCGGTGATCGCCTATAAGAACGGCCGTCCTGTCAGGCTCGCGGATGTCGCGAAGGTCGAGCGGGACGCGGAGAACACGCAGCTGCGGGCCTGGGTGAATACGACGCCGGCGATTCTGCTCAATGTCCAACGCCAGCCCGGCGCCAATGTCATCGATGTCGTCGACGCAGTCAAAGCGTTGCTGCCGCAGCTGACAGGCGGTCTCCCTTCCTCGGTTCGAGCCGAGGTTCTGGTCGATCGCACCACCACGATCCGCGCCTCGATCGCCGACGTCGAATTCGAGCTCGTCCTCGCGATCGCCCTCGTCGTGATGGTGATCTTCCTATTCTTGCGCAATCTGCGCGCGACCCTCATTCCGAGCCTTTCGGTTCCGCTTTCGCTCGTCGGAGCATTCGCCGCAATGTATCTGTGGCGATTCAGCCTCGACAATCTCTCCTTGATGGCGCTGACCATAGCGACGGGCTTTGTCGTCGACGATGCGATCGTCGTCATCGAGAACATCAGCCGTCACATAGAAGCCGGCATGCGCCCCTTCGACGCGGCGCTGAAAGGCTCGCGAGAGATCGCCTTTACCATCGTCTCCTTGACCGTCTCCTTGCTCGCCGTGCTGATCCCACTTTTCTTCATGAGCGACATGATCGGCCGTCTGTTCTATGAGCTCTCGGTGACGCTCGCCTCGGCGATCGTCATTTCGGCCGTCGTGTCCTTGACTTTCGTCCCGATGATGTGCGCGCGGCTCTTGCGCGAGCGGCCCATGCAGTCAGAAGCGCGCGCTAGCGACAGGGGATGGTTCGATTCTCTGCTCGCCGGTTACGACCGAGCGCTCGCTGTCTCCCTCGATCATCAAAATGTGACGCTCGCCGTCGCCGTCGCCACTCTTGTCCTGACGGCCGCGCTCGCTCTTGTCGCGCCGAAGGGGTTCTTTCCGGTACAGGACACGGGCGTCATCCAAGGCGTCACCGAGGCGGCGCAGTCCATCTCCTTTGCACGCATGAGCGAGCTGCAGACCGATCTCGCCAAGGCGGTCCTCGAAGACAAGGATGTCGCCGGCCTATCCTCCTTCATCGGGATCGACGGCGACAACACGACGCTCAACAGGGGCCGCATGCAGATCATTCTGCGTCCCAAATCCGAGCGACGCCTGTCGGCGCGCCAGATCATCCGCCGCATTCGAGAGCATGTCGCCAAGGTCGCTGGCGTCGCGCTCTACATGCAACCGGCGCAGGACCTCACCGTGGAGACCGACGTCAGCGCGACGCAATATCAATTCATTCTCGACAACCCCTCGTCGACTGAGCTCGGCGCCTGGACGCCGAAGCTCGTCGCCGAGCTTCGCAAGGCCTCCGGGCTGGTGGATGTCACCAGCGACCTCCAGGACGACGGCCTCGCTGCGATGATCGAGGTCGATCGCGCGACGGCGGCGCGCTTGGGCATCACTCTGGCGACGATCGACAACGCGCTCTACGACAGTTTCGGCCAGCGCATCGTCAGCACGATCTTCACGCAAGCCAACCAGATGCGCGTCATTCTCGAGGCCGATCCCGACCTTCGTCGCGGACTCGACACTTTCGATTCGATCTATCTGCCCTCGGGGACGGCGACCAGCGGACAGGCGCCGCTCTCCGCCATGGCGCGCGTCGTCGTCGGCCGCAAGCCGGTCCTGATCGGGCATTTTGCGCAATTTCCGGCGACGACGATCTCCTTCAATCTCGCGAGCGGCGCGTCGTTGGGCGAGGCGATCACGGCGGTCGAGAACGCCGAGCACGCGATCGGCTTACCGGCGAGCTTCGGGACGCATTTTCAAGGCGCGACCGCCGCCTTCCGATCTTCCTTGACCAATGAATTCTATCTGGTGCTCGCCGCCGTTCTCGTCATGTATGTCGTGCTCGGCGTGCTCTATGAGAGCTTCGTCCATCCTCTGACGATCCTTTCCACTCTCCCTTCGGCCGCCCTCGGCGCGCTGCTGGCCTTGGCGATCACCGGCTCCGATCTCGACGTCATCGCCATCATCGCGATCATTCTCCTGATCGGCATCGTCAAAAAGAATGCGATCATGATGATCGATTTCGCCATCGTCGCAGAGCGCGACGAGGGCCTGCCGCCGCGCGAGGCCATTCGCCGCGCCTGCCTTCTGCGCTTCCGGCCGATCCTGATGACGACGATGGTCGCGCTGATCTCCGCCGCGCCTATGGCGCTCGGCTCCGGCAATGGCTCGGAGCTGCGCCAGCGGCTCGGCGTCGCCATGATCGGCGGCCTCGCCGTCAGCCAATTGCTGACCCTCTTCACGACGCCCGCGGTCTATCTCGCCTTCGATCGATTGGCCGCACGATTGCGAGGACGTTTCGGCGCAGAGCGGCGGGAGAGCCTCACATGAGCATGGCGGCCCTCTTCGTCGGCCGCCCCGTCGCGACGACGCTGCTCACGCTCGCGATCGCCGTCTCCGGACTACTCGCCTTCGGAACTCTGTCGGTCGCC
>NZ_AZUO01000003.1:0-299490 GCF_000527115.1 Methylosinus sp. LW3 | reverse complement strand
CCTCGAGACTCCCGCCTCGCGAGCACAGCCGCCTTCAGAGGTGGATTTCGAAGACGGTGGCGCCTGATGCGGCAGTGTCATGCGCGACGCGCACTGCCCGACGACGCGAACTCGAGGGCCAGTGCCGCGGTCCTTTCCCTCTCACCGCGACGACACGAACGTCGCCGTCCCATCTTTTCGGAGGCCGATTCCCGGAGGCGTGAACATGGCCAGGACGCAGGTCGACGTCAGCACGGAAATTTTCGGCAGCGCCACCAGCATCGCGCATCTGGCCCAATTCGCATTCGACCGCGAAGACGGCCGAGACATGACCGTCGAATACGCCATGAGGCTGATCCAGAAAGATTGGCCCTTCGAAATCGATCACTCGAAAACAGAAATCGAATGCGGCGTCGGTATTCGTGTCGCCTCCAAAGACGGTTCCGTTCTTCATGTCGGCGCTTGGGCGGACTGACATGAAGCCTTCCCACGGGATGCCCTAACTAGGGAGCTGCGCTATGATACGGCAATATTATGCTCAACGCCGCCAGGGTGGCGACAATCCGAAGGGCGTCGGCGTCATCGCCGTCGGATCCATCTACTATTTGCAGAACGACGGCTATTGGCGTGATCGATTTCGCGGGGCGCCTATTCGCCGCAATCCCTGCATTGTCCTCGCGTTTTTGAATGGCGTCGTCGCCGCTTCCCGTCGCAGCGCCGCCGCAGGCAAATGGGAGGACGTCTATGTGAGCGGACGTTCCGATCTCGCCCTCGTGCGCTCCCTTCGCGATGGGCGCATCCGCAAGATCGCCGTCCGCACATTGATCCTCCACGACGATCTCGGCATGTGCAAAGACGCGGCGGAATATCCGACTCTTCCTCGGCTCGCCGGTCGCAAGTTGCCGCTTCGATCTGTCGCAGCATAACGAGGCCGTCGCGGAGCGCTCTGGCTCTCGACGCACATGTGAAGCAGAGGGCGCCGAAATGTGTCGACAATGGATTCCCTCGGAGCTTTTGCTGTTTGCGAGCGCCAAATCGTCCCCTGAGTTCATTCGTCGGTCTGAAAAGGCGAGTGTGGCGCCATCCGCTCTCGTCGCGACAGATTCGAGGTGAAAGTTCGCGAATCCGAAATCTCGCTTCGCTCGCTCGCGGTTCTTTCGAATAGACGCGCCAAGTCATCGCTGACGCCCGAGACGGGATGAATGAAGGACGCATCGACCATGCGCCCTCGGATCGCTGTCGGACCGTCCAGCACCAACACGACAATGCTGGCGACGGCCGCGCCCAGCGCGCCAGCCCCGACTGCTATCGACAGAGCGCCTGTGAGGAAGGCCGCGACGGATTTCGAAATCCAGCTTCCACTGGGATAAATATCTGACGACGATTCCTTATTCATGATGGCCTCCGGACCTGCATACGGCGACACCACTATCGACCGCATCGCAACCGTGAGCTCGCTGTGCGCGGATATAAATGGAGGATCGAATGCCTGAGTCGCACCCGATCCTCATTCACAGTTCGATGTCGGCGCTCGCCGCTATTTGCACACCACGCGCCCAGGAGTGTACACGCATCGATCAATCGGACTTTTGAAGACAAAAGTTTCGCGCGTTCCATCCTTATATCGGCACACGAGTTTTAGCGGTTGATGCGCCTTTTTGAGATTGTGCCATCCTTGCTCCTTCAAAGAGCCGTCAGGCGTCAGCGATTCTGTGTCCGGCGTGAGTGTCCCCGGCGGGTCCGCTAGTCCCGAAATGATCGTGATCCCCGATAGGTTATTCTTGCAAGGTTCGACGGCGAAGGCCGCCGAAGGAACCATCAGCATCAGTATGGTGAGCGCCTTAGTGCGATACGACATAAAATTTATCTCCCGCTTCATATTGATTGTTCCCTGTCCAATATATCGTCCTGTAATGGGCCGGCTGATTCAACCATTGGTCCATTACCTGTATGCCCTGATCGTTCTGACCGAGGTAAATCGCCGTGTGGCTCTGGCCCGGCGTGTTCGTGTATGTCCCGTCATCGCCAAAAGTCGCGATCACAGTTCCCGTTGCAATGTCGCTAGCGCCCTCAACACGTTCGCCCGGAACCCAGGTCGACGTCAGGCCGACGTCGGATGTCGCCTGCGCCAGCGCGACGCATTGCCCACTTCCGACGCTCTGGCCATTGTATTGACTGTAGTCGGTTGCGATCGTGCCCGCGCCAATTCCGCCGTCGCCATTGTAGCCGCCGCCTCCGCCATTTCCTCCTCCTCCGTTCCCGCCACCCGTATCCGTTCCACCGGTCGGATAGCTGAAATTCGGCGCGCCTTTCTCGCGGTACGTCGGAATCACCGTGGCGGGCAATCCGCGTTCGACGACAGGGGTCGGGTCGGCTATCCCCGGCGTCGGCCCCCACAACGCGCACCCCGCGCCCGCGGCGAGAGCCACCGCAATCAATCGACATGAGACGACGAGCTGTCCTCGTCCTCCGCCATGCCCTCCGCCGCCGGCGTCCGGAGGGGACATATTCATTTTGCGCAACATGAGACCTCCTTTTTCAGAAGGCTCTCAACATTGCTCCCATCGGCGCGAATGTGAAATTCCTGTCAACCGCGAAATCATCATCGCGGATCTTTTGGCCATGTCGTCGCCGCGCCTTTGGCTAATCCCTCATCGCGACGGGCTTCCGGCCGGGGAGACCGGCCGCTGCTCATGCGGGCGCGCGCAGCGTCACCGTCGCTTCCGGCGCTGTGCGATGCGAGGCGAGCGAGGAATTTCGAAGAAGGAAGAATGAAGAATCGAAGTCGAGCGAGAAACCGCAAATCCCGATTGCACGCCGGCGTTCTACAGCCGCCTGCGAGTCCTTCGGCTCCAGGCGCCGCAGAATTTTCCCCTGTCCGCTGCCGCCCGCTCTACGGCGGGCTCCCGAGCGCGGGCATTCCTCGCGCATCAAAATTCAACGGCGCCCGGAGCTCAGCGCTATCGCTCGACCTCCGGCCTTTCGGCCGGAGGCTCCAGATCGCCTTTCCGGCTGTTCGTGAACGCCGTGCAACGGGCTGCGGCCCCGCTCGGAGAAAAGACATGAAAAACATAGCAGAGTTTCAGCTCATCGGACGCGTCGGCGCGGTCAAGAAGGTCGGCTCCACCACGCACGTCACCATCGCGTCGAACTACTCCTACAAAGACGAGGGCGGAGAGTGGAGGGACGACCCGCACTGGAACGAGGTCGTCGTCTTCTCTACCGTAACCACACGTTACATCGAAAAATATATCGGCAAGGGCGATCTCGTGCACGCGCGCGGCCGCGTCCGGCAGAACAACTATGAACGCGATGATGGCGAGCGTGTCTTCACCGTTGATCTCATCTGCAACGATTTCTCGCGCCTCGCGCAGGCCGCCGACAATCGCGACGGCGAGCACCGCGACGCCGATGCGCGGGACGACTCCTACGGGCGCCGGCAAAGGAGCGCATCTCCTGGCCCGGATGACGCCATTCCCTACTGATCGATTGGCCGGAGGGGAGGCCCTCGACGCCTCCCCTCGTCCCTATTTCGGAGCGCGGTAAACCGGGAAGGCATCAGCCGCCGGACGTCCTCGCCGCGAGTTCGTCGGCGCACAACGCATGCGCTTCCGCGTGCAAGTCGAACCGCGCCCAGGTCTCGCCGCGCTTCGCGATCTCGATCGCGCGCGACGCGCCCGCAGCGCGCTGACACGCCACATGCGCGTCGACCAGCAGGCGCGCGGCGTAGAAGGTCCGCGCCGACGCCTGCTCGCTGAGCGGGGTCAGCCAATAGCCACCTTCCGACTGCGCCTCGACCACCTGGCGTTGCGCCTTCACCGCCGCCAGTGACGCGTCGTGCGCATCACGGCACAGCGACACCGCGCGTTCGACGATCGGCTGCAGCAGCCGGTCCAGCTCCGCCTGTCGCTGCGTGCTCGACAGGCGAGCCCCCTTCTGCGCGATGTCATCCGCCATGTCCTGGTCGGCCGCGTCGCGAATGCCATCGATGTCGTCGTCGAATCCGAACGACTCGATCACCAAGGAGACTTCTCGCGAATCCGGCGCGATATCGCGCACGAGCTCCATCGACGGCTTTGCGCGCCGCTCGATCGGAAAGCGCACGACGTTCGTCATGCCGGGCGTCAATTCGATGCGCATGGCCACTCTCCTGTTGCGGATCGTCTCATCAAACCAGACGCGGCGTCGGAATACAACGGCAACACATTGATAATAAGATGAAAAGTCACGTCGATGCGACTTTTCTTCCCTTCGTCGCCGCGCTCGCACTCTCGCTCGTCGTGGACGCGCTCGGATCGCAGCGGAAATACCGCCCGCCGATCGCCCCTTCGAAAGCGGCGCCGTCGCGCGACCGCCGCAACTCGAATTTCATGACCGTGCCCGGAACGGCAACCATCATGATCTGCGTGTTCGATTCCACCACCTCGACCTCCAACGGCTCCCGAGGGCGATCGATATCAGTCAGCTTAATTCGGGCGCTCATGAATAATTCGCTCCAATTGCTTATTGTTGTTCTGAAATTCGCTTTCGTTCGAAACATGTGCGGCGGCGGGCCTTGGCGTCAACCGCTCACGGCCGTCATTTCTTCCGGGCTCAAGCCGGTCGCACCGCCGTCGATTTCGAGCACGCGCGCCCCATCGACCAACGCCAGCTTCGACCGCGCTGCGCGCGTCGCCCGCAACATCCATTCCTTCTGGCGTGCGCTCAAGCCTTGGGCGTCATTCACGACCAGCACGTCCGTCGCCGCCAGCCGATCCTGCTTCTTCTTCCATCGGCCCAGCAGCCCGTGGACCCCGACGCTCTTGATGCCCGACTTCTTCTCGAACGCCTTCGCCGTCTCATATGTCAAGCCTACTCCGCGGAGCCGCAGTCCCGCTCGCTCCCATTGCGAGATTGCCTCCGCGAACGTCCTGCCCGTCTCCGTCGTGTCGACGCCGCCCGAAGCCGCGGCGGCGACTCTGCTTTCGTCGGATGCGCATTGCACTGTCGCGGCGAGGCTGCGCGTGCTGAAACTTTCGCCGTCCGCGAGCCGGACCAGCCCGATCGAACATTCCACGCGCGCCAGCGCCGTGTCGAACTGCTCTTTTCCGGCTGTGTTTCTGCTCACGAACGCGATCATTTCGCCGTACGTGAATGTCGCGCCCGCGCGCGTCAATGCACGCAGCGCCAGCTCGGGTTCACCGAGCAGTCGCTCGCCATTGCGCCACGCGATTTCATAGTTCTCCGCCAGGCGCTCGCTTTCGGCGTCGTCGAAAAGTGGTTCGAGCTCTCGGCCGCGCGCCGCGTCCGCGCCCGCCCGGATCAACCGATCGCGGCCCGCGGCGAGAAGATATTTGTTCGAGAGCATCGCCCAGCGCTCGCGCCATTGCATGAGGAGCTTCGGCCCATGCCAATCGTCCAGCTTCTTCCCGAAACCATCCGACCCGATCTCGCGCATCGACAACAGGGCATGAAGATACACGCGCGTATGTCCATCGGCGCCTTCCGCCCGATGCAGGTTCACGTCCACCACCCGTCCGCGCTCGACGAAGAGCGGCGTCACGAATTCCCTGCAGAGCCCCACCTCGTCGCCAGCAGGAAGAGCTTCGGGCAGCGCCGCCTCGATTTCTAGCGCGAGCTGCGCATTGCTGCGCGTCTCGACTGCTTCGACTTCGTTCCAGAGGATCTCTCGCTCAGCCCACCGAGCATCTGCGCCGAGAGGCAGCAAGATCTCCGAATGAATGAGGTCGCTCACGGCGGAAAAGTCCACCTCGCGAAGTGTCTTCGCGTCCTTCAGCCTCGATCGCGAGCAATACGCCGCCGCCGAAATCACACTGCGCCCTTCGGACCGCCGAACCGAGCCGACGTTCAGAAAATGTATCGCCATTTCGAATTCCTCGTCGCGCGTCGCTCCAGCCCGTGCCGGAAATTCCGACGCGCGTCCGAGAGGCTCCGCGAAATCGGCGCGAATCTCGACGCGAGAAAATCGAAATTCGAACTCGGCCGATTGGCGCGGCCGACCGCGACTCCTGCTGCGGCCGGTCGTCCGCGCGCTACGCCGCGAACAATCGCCGAGCACAAAATGCCGTAATCGCCTGAAGAAGAAAGGGGAAAACTCGATTGCCACCATCGGGGCGCGGCCGCAAGGGCAAGTCGAGGCGCGCAAAGCGCGCCCCTTGCCCCCGCGCCCCGACGGCGGCTCAGCGGGAAAGTGTTCGAGGAATAGTCCCGAACGAAACAGGAGACGCTTCGATCTTCGACAAGCTCTCTCCTCAACCGCGGGAGCCCATCATGACCGTCAGCTTTTATCCCTACGTCTTCGACGCCGTTGCCGAACGGTACGTCCTCGCCGGAGCCGAGAACGGGACTTTCGAACTTTCCAACGCGAACGCTTTCGATCTTCTCTCCATCTTAGGATTCGAAGACCTGTGGTCCGCGCCCCCACAACCCATTGCCGCTTTCCTCGGCCGTCTCACCGCTGCTTTACGGAAATCCACCGGACGCCCTTCCGCGGAAATTCCCGTGACGGTCGACGAAATGCCCGGCCAGCTCATAGTTATCGATTGCGGTCGCTCTGAGGGCTACCTCAATCGACGGCTCCATGAGCTTGCCATCCTCGTCCAACAAAGCAAGGAAGCCGGAGCGACCCATGTCGGCTGGGGATGACCCCCCGAAATCCCGGGCAAATACGCCGCGTCCTCGTCTCGCCGCCCCCTTCTTCTATCTCTCCGTCCATGATAGGATTTACACCATGAGCGCTGCAGCAATTCTCAAACTCCAGGCCTCTGGCTTCTCCGTCGAGCAAGTCTCGGCGCTCGCTGAATTGGTTGACACTCAGGCCGCGACCAAAGCCGATGTCGAGGCCGCCAGCCATAAGTTCGATCAGAAAATCGAGGCTACCGGACATAAGCTCGACCAGAAAATCGACGGCGTCGAGCACCGCCTCGAGCTCAAGATCGGCGAATTGAAGTCCGACCTCGAAGCCACAGAGCGTCGCCTCGATCAGAAAATCGACGGCGTGGAGCATCGCCTCGAGCTGAAAATCGAAGGCCTCGATCGGAAAATCACCGAGACAAACGCCAACACCCTCAAATGGGTCATCGGCGCAATCGGATTTCAGACCCTCGTCCTCGTCGGAACCATCGTCGGAGCCGTGGCCGCCCTCACGAGATTCATTCCGGCCGCCCCGATTATCCACCAATAGGCGAATTCCGATAAATCGGAACCGCGCTCTACTCGCGCCGCGCGCGGCGCTCACCGAGCCGTCGCAAGCGACGTCTCGGCCGTTCCGGTCACGATCGCTTTCGCAGGAGCCGGTCCGACACGCGAATATTCCTTAGCCTCTCGAGAGCATGAAGACCGCTGTTTCTTCCCAGCGCGCTCCCGCGCATAGAAAAGAAACTCTTCCCCAGCCGACACCGGGCTTCGCCGCACTTCGCCGCTCTCTGTGGCGCGCTCAGTGTCGTTGTCAAAGGGGCGGCGTGCGGTGACGCAGGAATCTTTCGATCCCGCCGTTCGGGCCGGGCGCCCCTTCGGAAGCGCGTCGGATTTGCGCTCGCCGTGATCTCGCGGCGTCGTGGGCGGCCAATCCCGCCGCTGCGATCGGCGAGACGACCCCCCGGCCGGCGGCAGGCGTAGCCCTGCGTGGCTCGGCGCGACGTCGAGCGCTGGCCCATGGTCGCTCGCACGGCGGGCGCGACCTCGTCGCTGTCGATGGCGAGCGCGCTGTCGGGATCGGAGTCCTCGTCGCTGTCACCGAGAAAGCTGGCCCCCGGCAGTGCGCGCCTCGGTCCGTCCGATGCGCTGATGTGCTGGGTCGGCGGAGTCGTCGAGCGCCGTGGGCGGTCCGGTTGCAGAGCGTGTCATGGGCCGCGGGCGGTCGTCGGGGAATCGAGGGCGAGGCCGCTGCAATCGACGGTTCGTCGCGCGCGTCGGCAGTCGTCGGCTCGCTCCGGTCGATCGAAGGTCGGCGGGATGCATCTCGCTGTCGCGGAGTTCGGGGAAACACGCTCGGTCTCGACGATCGCATGATTTCTCTGGGGGCGTTTCGCTCGGCAGGCCCGATACGTCGGTTTGCCCCCTCGGTTTTGTTGCGTCCCTAAGCCTGGCCGACCGGCCCCGCAACGGCGGCCCCCGACTTTTTTCCGCCGATGCCGGGGCAGTTCATTTTTTGACCGGCGCAAGCGCCGGATCTCTTTTCTTTGCCCCGGACATCTTTGCATCGCGAGGCAAAAAAGTCGGCGTCTCGCCGTCCTCCGCTTTGCTACGGCCCGCGCCGCCGCCCGATGGGCGCCGGACGCGGGTGCAGGCCCGCTCTCTAGGCCAGGCTTTCAGGGACCGCACCGAGGGGAACAAACCGGCATCGGGCCGGCGAAACCCCCGGCCCAGAAAATCAGGATCACGATCATGACCAAGCGTCCCCAAACGTCCGCTGCGAAACGCAATAAGCCCGCTCGTCCCCCGATCTCGCTCGAGAGCGCGCGCCTCCTCTGCCCCGACGACGCGATCGCGACGAACGTCGCCGCAGCCTTCGCCCTCTCCGTGCCCGACTTCTCCGGGATCCGCGAGGCCCACGACACGCTGCTCCGCAAGACCTGGACCGCCTTCGACGAGGCGCTCAACGAGACCGCCACCAAGATGCACTTTCAGCGCATCGTCGGAACCTACGTCGCTTCCGCCCAGGGAGCCGGACGCTTCTACTCCGAAAAGGTGACCGAGGCCCGCACCCTCACCGCCAAGCTCGCCAACGAAGCCCGCGACGAGGATCGCGACGCCCCCGCCGGCTTCGAGTCCAAGGCCCAGCGCGCTCGCCAGTTCGCCGCCGATCTCGCCATCCAGACCTACGCCCTTCTCGCCGCCGCCGAGGGAGCCGTCGAGGCCTATCTCCAAATCACCGGCGAAGATTGGAAGCCCTACGTCGCCCCCAGCGAGACCGAAAGTGTCGAACGCAAGTCCGCCGCCGCTGAATTGGGAGCCTTCGGCTGAGCCCGAGCGGCGGGGATCGAAAGGTCCCCGCCTCGCTCTCTCGTGATCTCGATGGAGAACGACATGTTCGACTTCACCAAGCTCCGCCGTCCGAACGCAGCCGAGCAGCGCGAGCAGGAAGAGCGCCGCCGCGCCGACGCCATCGCCGCCGACCACACCCGTCGCCTCCTGCGTTCCCGCGACGCCCTCCGCGTCACCCTCACCGATCACCCCGACGCCCGCTTCACCATCGCCGGCGACCGCGCCATCCATTTCTACGGCGACAAGCCGAACGGCCGCGAGGCCCGCGCCGTCTGGTACGCCCCCGATCACATGAGCCGCGACGAATTCGACACGATCGTCGCCGGATATGCGATCGGCGCAACGCTCGACCTGCGCGGCTATTGGAAGCCGTTCAATGGCAATTCGGGAACGAGCTTCGCCTTTATCGCCCAGTTCGTGAAAGCCGCCGACCGCGCCGAGCCCGTCGAGCGCAAATCTCCCCAGGCCGAAATCGACGCCTTCGGCGCTTGATGCACGGCGAGCGGGAGCCGCGAGGCTTCCGCGACACCGTTTCCCTATATTGATTGATCCGCCCTGACGAGGAGAGCGACCCATGCCGGTCCCCGCCGAATCCGCAAAAGCCTATGTCGCCCGCGTCATGGCTCCATACAAAAATTCCCTCCGCGTCGAAATCGACGACGTCGTCGCCTCGGTCGAAGACGGATCGGCGATGAAAGTCACCGGCCGCGCCTTCTATAGCGACGGGTCGGAGACCGCATTCGAATGGGACGTCTGGCGCCTCGAGGACGGCGAACTCTATGGCGAATGGTAGCTCGCCGCTCGCCTCGCCACCACGAAAGTAATCGCTATGCCTCTCTCCCGCCGGCCCATCGCCCGCCCGATCAACCAGGCCGCCCGCGCCCTGCGCCGACGCGCCGCCAACGCCGGCGCCGAGATCGCTCTCGACGCTCGCCCCAAAATCGTCGCGCCGAAAAAAGGTAAGGCCTCCTATCGCCGCGCCAAACTGAAGCCCCCCGATCCCGAATAACCGAGCGCTCTCGGCGCTTCGGATTCGCTACCCTGACCGGAGACACGCGAATGAACGCCTTCGATTCCCGCCGAGCCTTCCCCGATCGAGACGCCTCCCACGCGGCCGCCGCACGCGACCAAATCCGAGAGAGCGCCCCTTCGGGGAGCGTCCGCCTCGGCAACAAGCGCAAGGGCGCCGCCGCCAAGCCGCGCCCTGGCGAAGCCGTCGTCGATATCGACAGATGCAATCCGATCCTCGGCAATCCCTTCATTCTCCAAAATCATCGCGACGACGCCCGTCGCGCAGAAGTCATCGCGCTCTACAAAAAGAAATTCGACGCCGACCTCGCGCGCGGCGGGCCGATGTCCGCCGCGACCGAAAAGCTCGCCGAGCGCGTGCGCGCCGGCGAGCGCCTCATCCTCATGTGCTGGTGTCACGGCGCTCCGCTCGACAAGCCCTGCCATGGCGATCTCATCAAAGACCGTATCGAGAAATTGCTCGCCTTCACTTGCGATTGAACCGCGCCGGCGAAGCGCGCCGCTCCAAAAGGTGAAGGGCGGACGCGACGATCGCGCCCGCCCTTCATTCGTTTCGCGTTCGATAGCCTTCTCGTCCTCAGCCCGAAAACGGCCACCACGTCAGCCATCGACGCTTCAGCTCGTCCGGCAAATCGCGCCACTCCCGCGGAGCCAGCGTCTCCAGCTTGCACACCCAGTCGCCCGTCGGCTGACCCTGTATCGCCACCCGCATCGGCGTCTTCGCGCAGCGTGCCAGCGATTGCAGCGCCGGCTCGTCCTGCAAGACCCGAATCTGATAGCCGGACCAGAAGCTCACACTCAGCAGCGCCAACGCCGCCCCGCTCATCTTCATCGCGAAAATGCGCGTGCGACGACGGTGGATATTGTTCTCCGCCAGAACCAGCCATTGCTGCGATTCGCTCGTCAGATTCTTCACCAGGTCCTTGCAGACATTGCTGACGATCGTCTCCTGAACAACTTCCGCCTGCCGGATCGCCAGAGCCGCCATTCGGTTCGCCTCACGAAGCCGCGCGATCTCCGCATCCGTCGCGCTCTGCGCGCCACGAACGATCTCCCGCATTTCGGCCACCGATCCCGAAACGAGTGACCCGAGCGACCGCAGCGCCGCCATGAACACCGCGATGAACCGGCCCTCTGGATGGTTCGTCCGAACGCCCCAGCCGTGAGCCGCCTGCTCGACCTCGCGGATCGCTCCTTCGAGCGGCTCCGTGATCGTCGCCGCCTCGGACGCCTGTGCGCCTCCCGACCGATTGCTGTGATCCAACATGATCATGCCTCCTTCGCCGCGGGAGTCCACGCGAGCGGAATCCCGCTCAACGCCTCGGGAAGCTCCTCCTCCAAGAAAATCTCCGTCCGAGCCCGATCGAACAGCGACAGCAGCTCCTCGTCGCCCTCGAACCTCCCATCCGCAGCGTCGCGGAATGAGATCCCCAGATCCATGATCTCCGACATGCACGGAAGCGCTGGCATGGTGATCACCACCGCGCCCTTCGAAACCGCGTCCCGAACGACGCTATCCGTCATGATCTCCGCAAACGACTGAGCGATCGACTGACCCGACTGGACGAGCCCCGCGTTCAAAACGATGAGCGTCGCCTCGGGCATGAACACATCGGCCGCCGCCATATGCCGCAGATAATCGAGATCGGCCTTCTCCGGTCCGACGACATGAACCGCCACCGGCCGAATGCCCATGCGTTTCAGCAATCGAACGAGACGCGTCTCCTGCGCCAGCTTCAGCACGGTCGAATCCCCGCCGGGAAAGTCGATCAAGGCGTGAAATCGTCCCCGACTCTGATCCTGAATCCGATCCTCCAGCCAGCGCTTTCGGTCCTCGAAGGTGCTCCCCGGGCGTGGCTCGAGCGCGTCCATATGAAAACGCGACAGGCTGTGCGTCTCGTTTTGCTGGTCCGCATTCCAGACCTGCAACTGTCCGCCCGCCGACCGATAGTATTGAATGAGCGTCGTCGCCGTCGCCGTCTTCCCGACTCGACCCCGGCCCAGCATCATGATCAGCACGGGAAGCGCGGCGCCTTCGCTCGCCTTCGGCGCGCCAGTGACCGCGGTTCCCGTGTCTTCGATTTGGTTTTCGACCTTTGCCATGGTTATAGCCTCCGCTTCTCGACCGCCGCCGTCTTGGCCGCGCCGACGCCGCAAACGTCGGCCGACCGTGCGCGAATATGAACTCGGATTTTTTTGTCCCTTCGTCATGGCTGCCTCGCCGTTTCGAACTCGACCAGAAGCACCTCGTCGTCGAGGACGAGCAGTCCCTGCGCTAAGCCCGTCCACTTGTCCGCTCGGCGCGCCTGCATCCCGCTCCACGCCATTGTCAGTTCGATCGCGCGCGGCGTCAGACGCCCGTCCTCCCCGATCTCGCTCATGCGTGCGCGAATGTCCGCCTCGGCCGCGACACGTTGCTGCACCGCCCGCTGGGGCTCGATCGGATGTCGCACCAGCCCCTCGCGAACGCCGGGCGCGCCCGCTTTCGGCAGAGCGAGCACGCCCCGGCCCCTCGGGCTGCTCGCGACCGAGTTCCCCGCGCCATTCGTCGCCATCAGCGGCCGCAAGTCCGCCGGTTGTCGTGACGGGTAGCTTCGCCTCTGCTCAGATCTCGATTCGCGTTCGCGAGCCTCGGCAGCCTGTCGTTCGCGTTCCGCGTTGACGTCGCGGCAGACGCGCGGCCAGATTCGTCGCACCGAATTTCCGTAAGGCGTCTTGCCTCGCAGCCCTTGAACGCCTTCTCGACCGATGTCCGCGGCGATCGAATCCCAAGTCCGCTTCAATCCGACGATCTCTGGCTCGACGCGGTCGTAATTTTCCCGCAGCCATCGGTAGATGTCGCCGTGTCGGCTATAGGCTTTCAGTTCGATCAGCGATTTTTTGCGCTCTGTCATCGCCCATTCCTCGCGCTCCTGCGGCCACAGGCCGCCGCCCCGGCAGGCCCAGGGCGCCGTTCGCCGCGGCTCTCGTCTCGCGATGAAAGTCGGAAGGTGCGCGAACCCCAATTTGAAATTCGGCCCGTCACTATCTTTTTTTGGCGCGTCCTCTTATTCTGGTCCCAGTCTTGCTTGCGCGCCGGGGCGCAACAGCAATCTCGCGACAATCCCGCGTCAGTCAGGAGTCAACGTCGCGACACTCAAAAACAACCATTACGGACCATTGCACCGTTGGTGCCGGACGCCCCTCCGGGGCGCTCAGAGCCGAACCGGCGAACATCACACGCAAGGCGCGCTGACGCGCAGTAAAATACGCAAAAGTTGAATTTGAGGGGCCGCCGGCGTGGAATTCGGCGCGCGCGGCGCGGTCCGATAAATTTTTTTCGGCGCGAATTTCCGGTCGGCACGGCGCTTCATATTCGCACACATCACTCGCAAGCTGATTCTCGTGGCGCCCGGGCAAAGCCCCTGGCGCAGCACGGCTGTTCGAAAACAGCCGTGATTTCAATGCGAGGTGGAAAATGTCAGATCATCAAAGCCACGACGCCGGCGCTCCCGCGCAGAACCTGCCCGTCGAAATCCTCGTCTCGGTCGCCGAGGGAAGAGTCCTCGCCGACAGCCGCCAGGTCGCCGATGTGTTCGGCAAACGCCATGACAACGTCCTGCGCGATATCGACGGGTTGCTCCAGTCCTCAAAATTGAGGGATGCGCAGAAACAATGGTTTATGGAGATATCTCACCCTCATCCAACGGTCGCGGACCGCGCCATTCGCTCCTTCGCGATGACCCGCGACGGCTTCGCACTTCTCGCCTTCGGCTTCACAGGGGATGAAGCGTTGGAGTGGAAAATCAAATATATCGACGCGTTCAACGCGCTGGAGACCGAGCTCGGCCTCCGGCGACCCGACGACTCCGAGGAGCCCGAGTCGGCGCCGCTGGAATTCGCCGAGCACTGCCGCCGGCGCTTCAAGGATATCTACTCCGGCGACTTCATCAGCCCGGACTACCTGCTCAAGATCCTGTTCATCGGAAATATCCCCTACACCGGCGACAAGCGATTCCCGCTGCTTGCGGAAGAATCCTGCGAGGCGCTCGGGATCCGCAATAAGGAGCCCGCGCTGGAACGTCTTCCCCCGCTTGCGAAAGGGTTCGTCACCGTCGATTTCGGCGGTGGGCCGACAGAGCGCCAGGCAATCACGGAGGCGGCTCTCTATGCGCTCGCTTTCGACCGCCGCCAGCTCAACACGGCATGGCCCGCCGGTCCCGGCGGCCTCTTTCCTTACGATGTCGCTGCCCAAAACGACGCCGTCGCCCTGTGCTATCAGATCAAGACGCTCGAAAGCTACTTCCGGTCCTTTCGAGAGAAGGTCTCTCTGGGAGCAGGGCTCGCGGAAACACCGGCGTTCCATAATTTCGAACGGGTGATCCTTATCGCCGCTCAAGCCGCGGACCAGCAGCTCACCGTCGGCTTGCCGGGCCAAAGACATTGATCTTTAGAAAAAAGATCACGTGACGGAACCAAATGGGCGAGCAGTTCGCCCTGCTTTCCATCGTCTCGGCGCCGGCCAACTTCGTATCCGCGCCAGCACGTTCGCACTGGCGGTTGCGTCGATCGGTTTTCGACGCAGCCGCCGGATGTACAAGTTTCGATTAGTGGAAATCCCGGCTTCTCACCCTTATCGATTCCCTGGGCAATTCGGGAAGACCGGAGCCGCGGCTACGGAGCTGGTCGCCACGGCCATGTGGGAGAGGAAACGTCTCATCCCGACTGCCCACGCTGGCAAGGTCGGCCGAGAGGTCCGTAATGCGCTGCGCGACCAGATGAACGACGTCGCCCTCGCGCTGGACGCGGCCGTACGCCGCCATCATGCCGGCCGACAGGATGGCGCGCCGGTTTGCCTCGAGCACCTTCGCCCAGATCACGAGATTGGCGATGCCAGTCTCGTCCTCCAAGGTGACGAACATGACCCCTTTGGCGCTGCCCGGACGCTGGCGGACGAGGACGATGCCGGCGGCCTCCAGCCAGCGGCCGTCGCGCGCCGCCATGAACTCGGCGCAGGTGACGATGCGCCGGCGCCGGAGATCCTCGCGCAGGAAGCTGAGCGGGTGCGCCCTCAACGTCAGTCCGACATGGCCGTAGTCCTCGACGACCTCGCCGCCCGCCGTCATCGGCCGCAATGTCACGACGGGCTCGTTCACCTCGGGCACGAATTCCGCTTCCCGCGCGGAGGCGGCGGCGAAGAGAGGAAGCGGCTCGTCCCGCAGCGCCTTGATCGCCCATAGCGCCTCGCGGCGGGCGAGCCCCAGGGCCGGACGGAAGGCGTCGGCTTCGGCGAGATGAACCAGAGCGGCGGAGGGCACGCCAGCGCGGCGCCAGAGATCGTCGACCGAGGCGAAGGGCCGGTCGGCGCGCGCAGCGACGATGGCGCCGCCATGGGTGTTGGCGAGACCCCTGACCATGCGCAGGCCGAGGCGCACGGCGAAACGGCTGTCGTCCGCGGTGGGCTCCAGCGCGCAATCCCAGCGCGAGGCGTTGACGCAGACCGGCCGCACGTCGACTCCATGCGCGACCGCGTCCCTGACAATTTGGGCCGGCGCATAGAAGCCCATGGGCTGAGCGTTCAGCAACGCCGCGCAGAACACATCCGGATGCCAGCATTTCAGCCAGGCGCTGGCATAGGCGATGAGTGCAAAAGAGGCCGCGTGCGATTCCGGAAACCCGTAAGAACCGAAGCCTTCGAGCTGACGAAAGGTCTGCTCGGCGAAGTCGCGCTCATAGCCGCGGTCGACCATCCCTTCGATCAGCTTCTGCTTGAATCCGGAGACGCCGCCGGTGAATTTGAACGTGGCCATGGATTTGCGCAGCATGTCGGCTTCGCCGGGCGTGAAGCCGGCGCATTCGATCGCCACGCGCATGGCCTGTTCCTGAAAGAGCGGGACGCCCAAGGTCTTGCCGAGAACTTTTTCGAGCTCCGGCTTCGGGAAGACGACGGGCTCCAGCCCTTCCCGGCGGCGCAGGTAGGGGTGGACCATGTCGCCCTGGATCGGTCCCGGCCTGACGATCGCGACCTGCACGACGAGATCGTAGAAGGTCCGAGGCTTCAGCCGCGGCAACATCGACATCTGCGCGCGGGATTCGATCTGAAAGGTTCCGAGCGTGTCGGCGCGCCGGATCATCGCATAGGTCCGCGGGTCCTCGGCCGGGATGGCGGCGAGATCGAGATGGATTCCCTTGTGATCGGCGAGCATGTCGAGTCCGCGCTTCATGCAGCTCAGCATCCCCAGCGCCAGCACGTCGACCTTCATGAACTTCAAGGCGTCGATGTCGTCCTTGTCCCATTCGATCACTTGCCGCGCGTCCATCGCGGCCGGCTCGATCGGGACCAGCTCGTCGAGCCTGTCCTGGGTGAGCACGAATCCGCCGGGATGCTGTGACAGATGGCGGGGCGTCCCCATGAGCTGACGCGCGAGGTCGAGCGCCAGGCGCAAGCGCCGGTCGCCGAGGGCGCCGACATGTAAGTCCTCGGCGCCCTCCGATCGTTCCCAGACACGGCTCGACAGCGTCTCGACGATATCCTGCGTGAGGCCGAGCGCCTTGCCGACGTCGCGCATCGCGCCCTTGGCGCGATAGCGGATGACGGTCGAGCAAAGCGCCGCGCGGTCGCGGCCATAGGTGTCGAACACCCACTGCATGACGATCTCGCGCCGTTCGTGCTCGAAATCGACATCGATATCCGGCGGCTCGCGGCGCTCCTCGCTGACGAACCTCTCGAACAGGAGGTCGTTGCGGCCGGGATCGATCGAGGTGACGCCGAGCACGTAGCAGACGGCGGAATTGGCGGCCGACCCACGGCCCTGGCAGAGGATATCCCGGGAGCGGGCGAAGCGGACGATGCTGTTCACTGTGAGGAAATACGGCGCGTATCGAAGCTTCTCGATCAGGCCCAGCTCGTGCCGCAGGGACGCCCGGACGCTCTCCGGCACGCCTTCGGGATAGCGCGTTTCCGCGCCTTCCCGGACAAGCTTTTCCAGCGTCTCCTGCGGGGTGAGCGTCGGATCGTCGCGCTCCTCCGGATATTGGTAGGAAAGCTCCGCGAGGTCGAAGCGGCAACGCGCGGCGATCTCGATCGTGCGCGCGACCGCCTCGGGATTGCGCGGGAACAGCCGGCGCATTTCCTCGGGCGGCTTCATGTAGCGGTCGCCGTGCTCGCGCCGATCGCCGAGCTCGTCGATGGTGACGCCGTGCCGGATGCAGGTCACAACGTCCTGCAGCATGCGCCGGTCGGGCGCGTGATAGAGCACGTCATTGGTGACGACGCTCGGCACGCGCATCCGCGTGGCCATGGTCGACAGCTCGTGGATCCGAAGCTGGTCATTGGGGCGTCGACGAAGCGTCAGTGCGAGATAGGCGCGGTCGCCGAAGGCGTCGCGCAGCCGGCGCAATCGCAGGCCGCAGGTCTCATCGGCCTCGTCGGGAACGAGGACGCCGATCAGGCCATCGCCGTAGGCGACGAGATCGGCCCATTCGAGGATGCATTTCGCCTTGCCGCCGCGCTTCTTGCCGAGCGACAGCAGTCGGCAGAGCCGGCCATAGGCGGCGCGGTCGGTCGGATAGACCAGCACCGACATGCCGTCCATGAGATCGAGGCGACAGCCGACGATCAGGCGCACGCCGGTCGCCTTGGCGGCCTCGAATGCGCGTACGACGCCGGCCAGCGAGTTGCGGTCGACCACGGCGACCGCTTCGACGCCCTGAAGCGCCGCCTGGGCGAAAAGCTCATCGCAGGATGACGCGCCGCGCAGAAACGAAAAATGCGACGTGACCTGCAGCTCGGCGTAGCGGAATGGGCCGCTCATCCGAACACTCCGTGAAGGAACCAGCGCTGCGAGCCGCTGTTTGGATTCTCTCCATCTCCAGAGCGGAAGATCCAATAGCGTTCGCCGGCGTCATCCTCGACGCGGAAATAGTCACGCACGGCGGTCAGCTCGGCATCGCGCCGCCACCATTCGCCGCGGATGCGCTCGGGTCCGTCGGCCCGGCGGACGCGCCGCCGGACGCCGCGCCAGGTGAAGGCGACCGGCGGATGATCCGGCAGCGCGGCCATTGTCTCGATCGGCTCGGGCGACGGCAACAGCCGCGATGGCCGAGGCCAGCGCCCCTGCCATGTCTCGCCGGTGTCCGGCGCCATGGGCGGAATTCGGCACACTGAGCGCTCGGGCGTCTCGGTGGCGACCGGCGCAGCTCGGTAGAGGCGCTGCTCACCGACGCGGTTGACGAGGGTATCGACGAGATCGGACACGTCCGGCGCTCCGTCCTCGACCATTGCGGTCAGGGTCTGCTTTTCCGCGAGCGGCTCGGCCAGTGTCGCGGTGAGGCTGAGGGTTTCGATGCCGAAGCCGGGCTCGATCGTCTCGATCTTGTCGGTCAGCAGTCGCGTGAGACGCTTCACGTCGCGCCCCGGCATGGCGACGCCGACACGGACCGCCTGCAGGCGATCGTCGACCCGGTGACAAATGAGGTCGAGACGTTTGGCCCCCAGCCCCTCGGCCTCCAGCCCGGCGCAGAGCTGGACGACCAGCTCGCCGATATGGCGGGCGATGGTCTCGGCCGCGCCGATAGGCTCCGCGAAATTGCGCTTCACCTCGATCAGCTCGCCCGGTCGGATCGGCTCGATCGGCTCGCTGAGAATTCCGAGGGCCTGATCGATGCGGCGGCCGAGCTGCGGCCCGAAACGCAGAGTGAGCGGCGCGCGCGGTTGCGCGAGGAGATCGCCGATCCGCTCGAAGCCGAGAACATGGAGCGCGGCGACCATGTCGGCAGGCAGGCGAAGCGCGGTGAGCGGAAGGCCCGTCAGCACGGAACCGCAATGACCGAGCGGCGCGATCAGCACGGGCCGCGCGGCGTAGCGAGCCAAGGCGTGCGCCGCGCCCCAGCTGTCGGCGATCGCAGCACGCGCACGCACGCCGGACGATGAAAGCCTGTCGATCAGGCCGGCGAGCATGGTCTCTTCGCCGCCGTGAAGATGATCGGCGCCGGTGGAGTCGATCACCAAGCCGTCCGGGGGATCGGCCGCGACGATAGGCGCGTAGCGTCGGAGCGCCCACAGTGCGAGACGGTCGAGACCCTGGGCGTCTGCCGCGGGGTCGTGATCTCGAACGACGAGGCCCTGCACGAGAATCCGCGCCTTGGCGGCCGGCATTCCGACGCGCGCGCCCGAGGCCACGGCTGCCGCGTCCGCAGCCTGCACCACCTGCCTCCTCCCGTCGTGACCGATCAGGACGAGCGGCGTCTCAGCCGGCGGCGCCGCGCCGCCCGCCTGCCGTCGAAGCCGGTCTGTGGGCCAGCTCGGCAGGAACAGCGAGACGACCCGAACCATCACACGCCTCCACCTCGAAATCCGCGCTTTCACCGGCGCGGACGCGGATCAGCTCCAGGAGCCAACGGTGGCGGCCGACGCCGGGGACCGGCAGAGCCGCCGAGGGCATGACCGAGACGCGCCATCGGGTCGCCGCGGCAGTCGGCTGACCGAAGTCGACGGCTTCGGATTGCCGGCGCCAGCGCCGCAACGCGAGCCCGATCGAGCCGCTTCCCTCGGCGCAGAGCTGGAGACGCCGGGACGCGGTCATGTCGAGACGCGCGACTTCTCCGACGACCGCGCCGAGACCGCCGTGCCGCAAGCCTTCCTCGACACATGCGAGCACTGTCTTGTCGTTGCCGGCCTCGACATAGATCACGCGATCGGGCGCTAAGCCCGCCTGCGCCAGCGCCGGGGCGAAGAGGTCGGATCGCGTGATGACCCAGAGAACCTTGCCTTTCGTGCGGGTCGCGATCCCGGCGGCGAACAGCGCCGCGGCCGCGCCGTCCACGGCGCCATTGCCGCCGCCAGCGACCTCATGGAGCGCGCCGAGGGGGAGACCACCGCCCGGAAGACGCGCGTCGATGTCGGCGATTCCGAACGGAAGGACCGATTTGACGCGCCGGGCTCGGCCTTCGATCTTCTCGATCTGCGCGCGCAACGACTCTATGGCGGGCTCGTGCCGCAATCGCCTTCTCGACCTCTGGGTGTGGGTTCAACGTCATGTTCCCTAAATGTTCTCCCCTTCGAGGTCGGGAGTCAAGAGGACGGGGTTGCGGATATTTCTCTGCGAGGAAGGCCGCGCGAACGCTTCGTGGCGCCTCGAGCAATTTCGAGGCGCCGCAGCTTCGATTTTCGTGATACGCCGCCATTGCGAACAAAACAAGAATCATGGTTCAGTCCGCTGGCCCGCTCACCCTGCCGATTCGCCCATGACCGCCGTCGCCTATCTCGAAAAGCTCAACGCCGAACAGCGCCGCGCCGTCGAGCACGGCCTTGCTGACGGCTCGTCGGCCTCCGCCGGCGGCCCGCTGCTCATCATCGCGGGCGCAGGCTCCGGAAAGACGAACACGCTCGCCCATCGGGTCGCGCATCTCATCGTCCGGGGAGCCGATCCGCAGCGCATGTTGCTGATGACCTTCTCCCGCCGCGCCGCCGCCGAGATGACGCGGCGGGTCGAACGCATTTGCGCCGAGGCGCTGGGCGCCAAAGGCGGCGGCGACGTGCTCGCCTGGGCCGGCACGTTTCACGCGATCGGCGCCAGGCTGCTGCACGAATATGCCGGCGCCATCGGCCTCGATCCCGCCTTCACCATCCATGATCGCGAAGACTCCGCCGATCTGATGAATCTCATCCGCCACGAGCTCGGATTCTCGAAGACCGAGAGCCGCTTCCCTGCCAAAGGCACATGCCTTTCGATCTACTCCCGCGCCGTGAACGCCGAAATCCCGCTCGAGCAGGCGCTGCTCGGCGCCTTCCCTTGGTGCGCCCGCTGGCATGACGAGCTGCGCCGATTGTTCGGCGCCTATGTCGAGGCGAAGCAGGTGCAGAATGTGCTCGATTACGACGATCTCCTGCTCTATTGGGCGCAGATGATGCAGGACGAAGCCCTCGCAGAGGAGATCGGCGGCCGCTTCGATCACATTCTCGTCGACGAATATCAGGACACCAATCGCCTCCAGGCCTCCATCCTGCTCGCCTTGAAGCCGAAGGGCCAGGGGCTCACCGTCGTCGGCGACGATGCGCAATCCATCTACTCCTTCCGCGCCGCCACTGTGCGCAACATTCTGGAATTTCCGAAGAGCTTCGCGCCGCCCGCGGAAATCGTCACGCTCGACCGCAATTATCGCTCGACCGAGCCGATCCTCGCCGCGGCCAATGCAGTGATCTCGCTCGCCGCCGAGCGCTACGCCAAGAACCTCTGGACAGAGCGCCGCTCCTCGGAGCGCCCGCAGCTCGTCACCGTGCGCGATGAGAGCGATCAGGCGCGTTTCATCGCCGAGCGCGTGCTGGAGGCGCGCGAAGCCGGCATGACGCTGAAGCAGCAGGCGGCGCTGTTCCGCGCCTCGCATCACAGCGCCATGTTGGAGCTGGAGCTCGCCCGCCGCAACATTCCCTTCGTGAAATTCGGCGGACTGAAATTCCTCGACAGCGCCCATGTGAAAGATGTGCTCGCTTTGCTGCGCTTCGCGCAGAACCCGCGCGATCGCGTCGCCGGCTTTCGCATTCTCCAAATCCTGCCCGGCGTCGGCCCCTCCTCCGCGCAGAAGATTCTCGACTTCCTCATCGAGCGCCCGGACCCGCTCGCCAGCCTCGCCGAGGCGCCGACGCCGCCGCGCGCCGGCGAGGAGTGGCGCGGCCTCGTCGCGACGCTGCAATTGCTCCATGCGAGAGAGGGCTGGCCGGCGGAAATGGAAGCGGCGCGCCGCTGGTATGAGCCGCATCTCGAGCGCCTGCACGAGGACGCGCCGTGCCGCCTCGCCGATCTCGTCCAGCTCGAGCAGATCGCCGCCTGCTATCCCTCGCGGGAGCGCTTTCTCACCGAGCTGACGCTCGACCCGCCGGATGCGACCAGCGACGAGGCCGGTCCGCCGCTGCGCGACGAGGATTATCTCATCCTCTCGACGATCCATTCCGCCAAAGGGCAGGAGTGGAAGTCGGTCTTCGTGCTGAACGCCGTCGACGGCTGCATCCCCTCCGATCTCGCGACGGGAACGGCGGCGGAGATAGAGGAGGAGCGCCGGCTGCTCTATGTCGCGATGACGCGGGCGAAGGACAGCCTGCGCCTGGTGACGCCGCAGCGATTTTTCACTCATGGCCAGCCGGCGCAGGGCGACCGGCACGTCTACGCCGCGCGCACGCGTTTCATTCCCGCGGAGCTGCTGCGGCATTTCGACTGCGCGAGCTGGCCGGCCGCGTCAGCGGTGGGCGAGCGTCTCATCGGGGGTGGGCTGCGGGTCGATGTGCGGGCGAAGATGCGGGGGATGTGGGGATGAATGATGAACCGACGAAGCCGAAGGTGAAATGCGTGGTCTATGCGGCGCGCCACCCGCTCCTGAATGAAGTTCGGTTCAGGGAATGACACAGCACGAAGGGAGCCAGAATACGTCTGTCTTTGACCCATAACTGCCATTCAACTAAAAGAGCTTTGCGCAGCCCTTCGATGACCAGAACCTGTGCGACGTGCCAGCTTAGGCTGAAAAGTAGCCATCGCCCAGGGGTTTGGAGCCACCACTCCTAATTAGCTCATGGAACTCCAGTCGGATATGAGGCGGCGGTGATCCAGGGGATTGCCAGAGACCGCCTGTCGAGCCATTCTGTGTAACAATTTTGGCATTCATCTAGGCGAAATTCGAATGCGAGGCGCTCATGGCCTGTATCCCTGTCAGTGTAATTCTCCCAGCCCCCATGGATAGTGCGTTTGGATTGATTGCAGAAACCGTGATCGGGCAGCGGTTTTTGGACCACGTCCGCCGACGAACGAAGGGCTTTTTCCCAGGCAGCCCGACACAAGAAGATTTTCAGGACATCTCAATCGGGATTGGAAACACAAACCTTTTGATTCTTTATTTGAAGCTGCATGATGACATCTCGATTAAACAAGTCCTTATCTTGAGCGCCGCATCGCTGTTCAAAATCCCGGACCTGATGACTCACGAACCACCGCGTAGCAAGAAGCCTTCGCGCGCTGAATTTTACGAGATCAAACCGAACTCACCCTCTGGCTTGTCGGCCGGGGCGATAAAGCTGACATTTATTTCGACTCTCTATAGTTCACTAGACTTGCCATACAGGAAGGGCGTCAAATGGACTCCGGATGAAAAGATTCAGATTTTTAAAGGGGTGCCGCTAGGCTTCAATCTAGAGGTTTTTTTCCATTTCAAGCGGGTTTCCCCTGCATTGATCGTCTATGACATCTGCGTTGAGGGCGATCTTGAGAAAATAGCGCTCGCATTGTTGATCGCAATCTTAGCGATTATTCTCGCGCTCATTTTAAAGGGCGGTCGGTTGCCAAACCCGGCACCTGCGCCCATTCCAGCGTTCGCTTGAATACCATGAGGTCCCCCAATGGCTAACGTCATATTAGGCTCTGTAGGGCAGGGCGGGGCGAACAACGCAAGCGATGTCCGCGTCACCCAACGATTGCTCAACGATTCGCTTGCAAGGGAAAAGCAAATGTTACTAAAGGTTGACGGGATTGTAGGGCCGAAAACGATCTCAGCCATTTCTAATTTTCAAAAAAAGAATGGATCTATCGTGGATGGTAGAGTCGATCCCATGGGCCCGACGATTCTGAAGCTGTTTCAACAACACCTAGTCGGTTTGATGGGCAATCTCTATATCGGTCGCTTTGGTATCAACTTTGACAAAGGAGCACTTACGCCAGCGTCATTCTCCGATCCGACAATCGCTTTATTGATTCAGCAGTACGCAGACGCGCTCAGGAAAGACGCATGACCTTTGTCAGTGCGGATTCCTGAACCGCGCGCCCACATCCACAGATGAATTGTCGAAATACCTCCATTTTGCCATCACGACTTGTCGAAAAATACGTCCAAAAATCCATTTCACGAAAACCTTGTCCTGGGACGAGTTTTCCGTAACGCTGGAGCGTTACCGCGCGAAGCCATGAGGCGTTGGTCGAGCCCGAACGTCCGCTCCTGGCGCCCCTTGGCCGCTCGGGACCGCGAACGAGGAACTCTGACCCCAAGCGGCCGGGTCTCTCCCGAAGGGCGAGCGACCGCTGCCGCCGATAGCCGACATTCCCGTGTTAGCTAGACGCGCGCGGGGTCGAATGGAACAGTTCGAGCTCTGGCTATGGCACCTATGCGACTATTCGGCAATTCGTCTTATGCTCGACCCGCGGCCTGATTCCCGAGGACGGTGATTGCCATCGCGCGTGACGCGAGCGCCGATGGAATGCGACCGCTCCAGAGAAGTCGCACGAAATTGATAAGGCCGGGATCGCCGCCGTCATCATTCATCAGCACGGCGACATAGACCTTCCCGTCGGGAACGCGGATCGCATGGGTGGCAAAGCCAGGAATGCCGCCGCCATGCTCGAACATCTGCAAAGGACGGGATGGTCCGAGGCCCCATCCGTAGGCGTAGCTTGTCATCCGGCCGTTGTTTAATTTGAACGGTGCGAAGACCCGCCTCCAGGACTCTGCGCTGAGAAGCTTGCCTGATGAAATTGCGGCGTCCCAACGCGCGAGATCGTCGACGGTGGAAACCAACGCGCCTGCGGCGTAGGGTTGTGTCATGCTGATCGGCGCGACCCGCCTTTTACGGCTATAGCCGACGGCTTTCGGGGTGGAGACGCGCTCGAATCCTTCATAAGCGGTCCCCCTCAGACAAAGCGGCTCGAAAATTTTCTCGGCCATGAACGACGCGTATGGGCCTCCGGAAATCTGTTCGATGATCGCCCCGAGCAGGAAATATCCAGAATTGCTGTAGGCGAACTTAGCACCCGGCTCAAATTGCAATGGTTCATTCTTGAAGTAATCGATCATTTCGTCGACCGACATGTCTCTAGCCATCAAGTCCTTGAAATTCGGCATGTCCGTATAGCTCTTGACACCCGACGTATGGGTCAACAAATGCTCGATTGTGATGCTTCTTCGATGGGTCGGATAGTCGGATAGATATTCACGAATATCCTCCTGGACAGAGAGCTTTCCCTGTTCGGCGAGGATCATGATGGCGACGGCCGTGAATTGCTTCGTCAACGACCCCAATCGAAAGGTCATGCCTGGATCGAGAGCGATTTCGCGCTCGACATCCGCGGAGCCATAGGCGGCGCGGAATAGAGGTTCTCCATTTTTGGTGACAATAATCGCAGCGCCTGGTTCGTCGGGATTGAAACGGCGCGACAGCATGAGGTCGAGCCTTTCCGATAAAGTCTGCGCATGAGTGCGCGCGTTGAAAGCGTGAAACATTCTTGTGGCCTCCGGAAGCCGCCGCACAAGGCAATGATAGAAATATGTCGGAAAAGTTGATCGCCGCGCGACATCCCCGTCTTTTGTCAGTTGATCAGAGAAGGGTCTCAACGCCGATCGGCGTCGTAGACGTTTGAAACTCCAGACCCCGGAGGGATCGAACTCGGGCGATTGTTCGCAGGATACTCATAGCTGACTTCGAGAGGAGCGATCAAAGCGCTCATGTAGAATCGTCGCCGGAAACAACAGCTTGAACGTCGCACCGCCGCCCGGCGTGTCGTCGATCCATATGCGGCCGTGGAGCTTCGCCATCAGCTCTTTGGCGATGGCGAGGACGAGACCCGAGCCGAGCGTCACTTCGCTCTTGCGCCAGAATGGTTCGAAAATCGCCTCGCGGTCAACGGGTGCGACGCCCTCGCCGTGGTCGATCTCTTCCACGACCGCGTCGGAGCGCACTCGGACGAGCACCATTCCCCCGACCGGCTCCGCTCTCAGAGCGTTGACAATGAGATTGGCGACGACCGATTCGACCGCCCGCTGATTGCCGCGAACCAGGATGCCGGGATCGTCGCTCTCGAAAGCGATCTTGCGCTCGCTGCGCCGAGCGAGCGGCGAATGATCGGCGACAATCTGACTACCGTCTCCAATAGATCGACCTCCTGATCGACCGCCGTCTGATTCTCGGAGAGACGCGCCGCGATGAGAAGCTGCTCCACTGTGGCGTGGATACGCCCGCGCCGACATTTTGCACACAAGCAGATTTTGACATGACCGAAATCATTCGAGACATGAATGCTCGCGACGTCGATCGGCTACGCGTGGCGCACGCCGCCGACGCACGCCGCCTGATGGAAGTGCTTCGACGATGCTTGCCTCTCATGGCGCATCCGCGAGGACGGTCGCTGACCGCGTCGATCGCAGCCGCGCGCCGCCGGGACTCGGACCGTCGATGCCGCGTGACCAATGTGTTCGACGCCGGCGACGCCTTCGGCCTCATGTGCCAGGTCGAGGTCGGCGACGACGACGCCCCTGCGATCTTCGCTACGCCCATCGCCGAACTCGCCTTCGACCGACGGCATCCGATCGCGCGCGCCATCGCCGATTATCGACGCCGCCGCGCGCAGACGCGCGTCGCCGACTCGGCATAGCCAACCCCCACCACCGGTGGAGCGCGAAAAGCGTCACGAGACGTTCAGCCGAGCCGTAGGAGATCCTCCGCTGCGAACGTCCGCGATGTTCAGACAAAGCGGTCTCTCGGATCATGCAGGTCGAATGGCCGGTTATGGCGTGACCTTCCCGTCCCGGGACGGCGAACGAGGAACTGTGACCCGAAGGAGACCCAGCCCTGCCGAAGGGCGAACGCCCGCTTCCACCGATAGCTGACATTCTCGCGTCATATCCGGTCATTTGCCATCATGGCCGCGGCCTGCGGGCGCATGGCGCGCCTCTTACTTCTCGTCGGGACCGGAACGAACCGCGGGCGCTGCGCCGAATATGCGTTGAGCCCGGACCAGAAACAATGACGCCGCAATCGATCATCGTCCAAACCGGACCGGCTGCATTTTTCCGAACTCTCTCCCGCCAGAGGGATATTTATCTAGTTTACATGAACAGATACTAGCCCGCCTTGCGTCGCAGAGGGCGCGCGTTCTCACATCGCCGACTCGTTCCATAAGCAGCTTTGCATATTTCGAACAGGAACGCCGGTTGTGGCGATGCTTACTATCTTGGCGCCATTGCACGGCGCCTCTGGCGCAAAAATAAGCCCGGAGCCCACCGTTTCAGCATTGCGTGAATTTGCATTCGTAATGTAAATGTAGCACTTAGCAAAGGATAAGCTGATTAAAAGCCGCTAAAAGCGCCTGCGACAAGTCCGCGTCGACGCTCAGGGACTGCTCGAGGCGCCTCGGCTTGCATTCGATACGGGGGATTTATGCGTTCTAGCTGCGATGCAAGACAAATAGCAAAAGTACATCCAGCGGTACTCGATCCCATCTGCTTTGGACGACCTGCACGCTCCATGGGGGCGCTTTCCGCGACGACGGCGATCACAGCTGTCCTCGCTCTGCCCAGCTTCGCGCTGGCCAATCCGACAGGCGGCGTCGTGGTCGATGGCGCAGCGACGATCTCCTCCACGACGAATGTCACCAATGTCGTCCAATCGACCAATCGCGCCATCATAAATTGGCAGGGCTTTTCGATCGGCGCCGGCGAGACGGTGAATTTCTTGCAGCCCACGCCGATGTCGGTGACGCTGAACCGCGTCGTCGGCAATGAGCAGAGCGTCATCTCCGGCGCGCTCAACGCCAATGGCAAGGTGTTTCTCGTCAATTCTAACGGTATATTGTTCGGCAAGGACGCTCAGGTGAATGTCGGCGGCCTCGTCGCCTCGACACTCGACATTTCCAATGCCAATTTCATGGCTGGAAATTACGTCTTCTCGGGCTCTTCCGCCGCCTCGGTCGTCAATCGGGGGACGATCAAGGCGAGCGAAGGCGGCTATGTCGCTCTGCTCGGCAAGGCCGTCTCCAATGAAGGAACGATCAAGGCGAAGCTCGGAACGGTCGCCCTCGCCTCCGGCGAGCAGATGACGCTCAATTTCGAGGGCGATTCGCTCATCGACGTCACCATCGACAAGGGGACTTATAACGCGCTGGTCGAGAACAAAGGGCTGATCAAGGCCAATGGCGGTCAGGTCGTGCTGACCGCGAAAGCGGCAGACGATCTGCTCTCCGCGCAGGTGAACAATAGCGGGATCATCAAGGCGCGAACGCTCGCCGATCTCACCGGCGGCGCGACGTCGAGCGGCGGCTCGGTGAAGGTCGGCAAGATCAAGCTGCTGGCCCACGGCGGCTCCGTCAATGTGACCGGAAAGCTCGACGCCTCGGCGCCCAAGGGCGGCAATGGCGGCACGATCGAGACGTCCGGCAGCAAGGTGACGATTGCCGACAGCGCGACCATCACGACCGCCGCGGCCAATGGCGCAACGGGAAGCTGGATCATCGACCCAGATGGTTTCACCATCGGCCTCGGCGGCGATATCACCGGCGCGGCGCTGACGACGCAACTCGCCTCGAACAATGTCACCATAGCGTCGACGAACGGCAACGGCGCCGACGGCAACATCTATGTCAATGATGCTGTCAGCTGGTCGGGCAACAAGCTGACGCTTACGGCCACCAACAACATCTTCGTCGATAATGTGATGACGGCCACCGGCACGGCCTCCTTCGCCGGGAATTACGGAACCGGCTTCAATGCGGACGGCTCGCCCAAGGGCCTCTACACGCTGATAGGAACAGCCGATCGAGCCTACACTTATGTCGGCAAGATCAATTTCAGCGGCGCAGGAACCGTGACGCTGAATGGCGACGCATACACCGTCATCAGCAACGCCGCTGGCTTCGCCGCTGTGACGAAAGACCTGAGCGGGCGCTATGTGCTCGGCGCCGACGTCAGCTCCGCGAAGACGCTCGGCGAAGCGAGCGTCTTCACCGGAACCTTCAACGGCTTCGGCCATTTGTTTAATTCACCTTCGCTCTCTGCGACCGGCCTGTTCGGCACCGTCGGCGCCGGCGCGACCATCAGCAATGTCGGCCTGTCCGGCGGATCGGTCGCTGGCGTCGCAGCCGCGAAATCGGCGGTCGGCGCGCTCGCCAATGTCAATCGCGGAACGATCGTCGACAGTTTCGCCGCAATGAATGTCGCTAATACCAATGTCGCCATCGCGGGGGGGCTCGTAGGCGATAATTTCGGCTTGATCGCGCAGAGCTATTCTGCCGGCAATGTCTTTACGATCGGAATCAGCGGCGGCCTCGTCGGCGTGAATGAGGCGAGCGGCAAGATCGTCGACAGCTTCACTCGCCTCAATTCGGCGAACACTGGCCTCATTTTCTCGCAGGACACCACCACCCCGACCTACGCCGGCGGCTTCGTCGGCGTAAACTCCGGCGAGATCGATCGATCCTACACTATCCTCACCTTGCGACTGAACGATACGACCTCCATCGCGGGCGGCTTCGTCGGCAAGAACACCGGCGTCATCGACCAGTCCTATGTGTCAGCCCCGCCTTTATCCACCCTCTATGCGCAAGGGCCTCACGTCGGCGGCTTCGTCGGCGAGAACTCCGGAACGATAACCAATTCCTACACGAACGCGCTCAACACGACCAATGCCTCCGCTGTCTGGGCTGCGGGATTCGCCTATAAGAACTCCGGCGCGATCAGCAATGTCTATGCGACGGAATATTCGGCGGGCAGCAGCTCGACGCCGCTTTATGGCTTTGTGTTCGACAATACCGGCGGCACGATCACCAACGCCTATTGGTCGGCGAGCAGCGCCTCGGGTGCGACCGTCCCCACCGACAGCTCCAGCGCCAAGAGCCTCACCGCGACAGAGGCGGCGACTTTCGCGAGCTATGCGGGATTTGATTCGTCGATCTGGGCCGCCTCGACGTCCGGCTTTCCGATCCTGGCGCAAATACCCGTCTATGTGGCGACGAGCACGGCGCCTTCTTATGGCTCCGCCACATTCTCAGGCGCGAGCCTGTCGCTGAGGACGCTCGGCTTGCAGGGTGGCGGCGGAACGCTCTCGGCGGTCGATAGCGCCGCCTCGACGACCAATAACCCCTTCATCGCGGCGACGAGCAACGGTTTTGTCGACGCCGGGGCATGGAATGCGTCGAGCCTATTGTCCTCGGTCTATAAGAACGTCAAAGGCGTCGTCACCGTCAGTCCGAAAGCGCTGACCATCTCGGGCGCCGTGGCGGACAAGGTCTATGACGGCACGACATCCGCGACCTTGGTGAGTGGCGTCGCCAATGGGGGCCTCGTCGGTCTCGTCGGCAATCAGACGCTGAATATTAATTACACATCCGCCGCTTTCGCGGACAAGAACGCCGGAACCGGCAAGACGGTCAACATCGCTTATACGGTGGCCGACGGAGCCAATGGCGGCAAGGCGAGCAATTATTCCGTCGCCAAGACGACGACGGCGACGGTCGGACAAAAGCCCATCACCGCGACCGTCGCTGGACAAAACAAGGTGTATGACGGCACGACGGACGACGCCATCGCTTGGTCATTGCCCGGCACGGTCGCCGGCGACAATCTCGCGCTCGCCTACGCGACGCCGCAATTCTCCGACAAGAATGTGGGAACCGGAAAAGCGGTCACAGTCTCCGGCCTGACGCTGACGGGAACAGACGCCGGCAATTACCTGCTGCAGAGCACCGCGGCGCAGACGACGGCCAATATCGCGCCGCTGCCCTTGACGATCTATGGGACGCGATCCCCCGACGGCTCTACGAATATCACTGGCGGCAATCTGACGGCCATGAATCTCGTCGCCGGCGATGCCGTGAGCCTCGGCGGCTCGGCGAAGATCTCCGGCGCTGCGGCGGGAGTGCAGACGATCACCGATTTCAGCGGTCTCACCGTCAGCAATCGCAATTACACCGTCGTCGGCGCCGTGGGCTCGGTGGTGCTGGGCTCGCAGAGTCTCGCGCTCGATCATGTCGTCAGCGGCTCGGCGTCGATCGCCACATCCGGCGCGACGACGACCGTCACGCAGACCACCGACCGCGCGATCATCGACTGGTTCCGCTTCTCGATCGCCGCAGGCGAGACGGTGAATTTCGTCCAGCCTTCGGCGAGCTCGGTCGTGCTCAATCGGGTCACCGGCAATGAGCAGAGCATTATCGCCGGCGCGCTGAATTCCAACGGCCGCGTGTTCATCTTGAATTCGGCCGGCGTACTTTTGACGGCCGGCTCGAGCGTCAATGTCGGCGCGTTGGTCGCGAGCACGCTCAATGTCAGCGACGCCAATTTCAACGCGGGCAATTATCTCTTCGTCGCATCCGGCGGTACGGGCTCGGTCGTCGCGGCCGGCGATATCGTCATCGTCGACGGCGGCTTCCTCGCCCTCGCCAGCAACAACGCCGTCGAGCAATCGGGCAATGTGACGGCGCGCGGCGGCAAGGCCTTGCTCGTCGCCGGAAACACGCTGAATTTGACGCTGAGCTCCGCCAATTCGGGATTGAGCAGCTATATCGTCGGCAATCTCGGCGGGACGGCGAAAGTCGGCGGCAAGATCGATCTCGCAGCGACGAGCGGCGATGGCGGGCTACTCGAGACAGCGGGCAAGACGATTTCCGTCGCCAACGATCTATCGTTGAACACCGGAACGAATGGAACATGGTCCTGGACACAGCCGAGCGTCACTATCGGCTCTGCCGGGGTCGCGGCGCAATTCGTCGCGGGAACGCTCGCCGCGCGCAATTTCAACGTCAATGCAATCAACGGCGACATCACGATCAATGATCCGGTGAGCTGGTCCGCGAGCACGACGCTCGGGCTAGGGGCGAGCAATAATATCAATATCAACGCCTCCCTCACCGCGAGCGGCGCGAGCGCCGGCCTCGCGATGAGCTACGGCGGCGACTATACTATCCTATCGCCGGCGACCTATAGCGGCGTCACTTTCGACTCCAATGGCTATCCGATCGCGCTGCTGGCGCCCGCCGGAACGCAATACGCCAGCGTGACGCTGAGCGGCGCGAGCGCCGGCCTGAAGATCAACGGAACGAGCTACACGCTCATCCAGAATGTCGCGCAGCTCGACGCGCTCGACGGCCATGACGCCACCGTCCTCCCCGGGACCACGGCGGCGAGCGTCTCCGGCAATTATGCACTGGGGCAGAATATCGATGCGGCGGGGAAGACCTACACGGATGCGCTGATCGAGAAATTCTCCGGCACTCTGGCCGGCCTCGGCCATACGTTCGCCAATTTGACGATCAATGCGACGGGCGCTGCGAATGGCCGCGCGGTCAATAATCTCGGCCTCATCGGCCAGACCACGGCCGGCAGCCTCATCCGCGATATCGGCGTCGTCGATGTGAATATCAGCTCGACGGGCCTGACCAATGGCCAGCCCGCCAACGGGCAGTTCATCGGCGCGCTGGTCGGCACAAATCTGGCGACGATCAGCAAGGCCTACAGCACGGGCTCGATCCACGGCGACAATGCCGGAGGCCTGCTCGGCATCAGCGGCAGCACCAATGGCGTGTTCACGACCATCTCGGACAGCTTCTCGACCGCCGATGTGAGCGGAACCGGCGGTCAGGGCGGACTGATCGGCTATTCGCAATATGAAAACATCTACCGCTCTCACGCGAGCGGGACGATCACCACGAGCGGAAGCTGCGGCGGCCTGCTCAGCTATGCCTCCAACACGAATGTATATGATTCCTACGCGACGGGAGCTCTCGTCGGCGGCTCGACATCCGCTTTCATGGGCGGCCTGATCGGAACCATTCCCGGCGGCGCCACATCGACCGTAATCAAGAACTCCTTTGCGACCGGCGACGTCACCGGCGGTTACGGTCTCGGCGGTCTCATCGGCCAGGCTTCGGCCGCGATTGCGAATCTCACCATCGACAACAGCTACGCGACCGGCAATGTCACTGGTCAGCAGAGCATCGAGGTCAGCACGACGCCCGGAATTGGCGGCCTGATCGGACGCGTCACTTACGGCTCCAACACGACCTTCGCGGTCACCAACTCCCATGCCACGGGAAATGTGACCTTTACCGGCGGTCTCGGGGACGGCGCCGGCGGCCTCGTCGGCTACATACAGAACGGCGGCTCCTCGAATAGCGGAACCGGCGTGATCTCCAACTCCTACGCCACCGGCAATGTCACCGGATCGACCACCGGATTTGGCGTCGGCGGCCTCGTCGGCTCCGGAACGACGAATATCGCCAATTCCTATGCGACCGGCAATGTGACAGGCAATAATTCGGTCGGCGGTCTGACCGGCTCAAATTTCGGCGGCGCGGTCACCGGCTCATACGCCACCGGCAATGTCGTCGGGAGCACGGGAGTGGGCGGCCTGGTCGGCAACAATGTGGGGGGCTCCATTTCCCACTCCTACGCGACCGGCAATGCGACCGCGCTCGGCGCCACGAACTCCCCCTCCACCACCGTCGGCGGCCTGGTCGGAGGAAACACGGGAGTGATCGCCGATTCCTACGCCGCTGGCGTCGTCACAGGTCCCAGCGGCGCCTATGTGGGAGGAATCGCCGGTACGAATGTGAACGACAGCGGCACCGCCGACAGCACGACGTCGGGCGTCATAAGTAACAGCTACTACAATGCTGAGGCGAATCCCGGCGTGCCGGCGACCAATTTTCCATCGGGCTTGGGATCACGGCCTTCCGCCGGCAACATCAAAGCAGTCGGCCTGACCAGCGCGCAGATCAAGGACGCGCCCGCCTATATCAATGGCACGATAAACCAGGTGTTGGCGGCGCGCGCGGCTGCCGCTGACGCCGCCGCTGCCGCGAGGGCGGCGGCGGCCGCTCGTCAGGCCCAGACGCAGCAAGCGGCGAGCGGCGCCGGCAATGTGATCTCCAATCGGGCGGCGGCGCCGACCTCAGCGCCCGACGGGTCGCTCGCCGCGGCGGGCAGAGCGGCCGTGGAGGCCGCATCCTCCTCGGACGTCGACGCCAATATTCAAGGCGGCGAGCCCGCGCAGACGCCTTTGCCGGCGCTCCGCGCGCATGCGCAGCACGCTTCGACGACGAGTGGACCTCATAAGGTCCGCGCCTCCTCGCCGGGCGCCGGCTATCGCGCCCGCATCCGCAGCATAGAGGTCGACGGCCAGCATTTCGATCTCGGAACAGACCGTAAAAACCCCGCGCCCGCCCCGAAGGCCCAATGAAACGCGCAAGGACCAGAAAGGTCGAGCCCCGAATGTATTTCCGCCCTCTGCTCCTCTCCTGCGCCGCTGCGCCGGCGCTTTTCCTCGCTGCGCCGCGAGCCTTCGCGCAAACCGCGCCCACACCTATGCTGCCCTACAATATCGGCGACGCTGTTCGTCAGGCGGTGGAGTCGCGCCCTATTGCGCCACGCACGAGCGCGCCCGTGCTGCCGCAGCTCGCCGAGCCGCGCTTCACCCTCGCCAGCAAAGAGACGCTCCTCGTCAAGCATTTCATCGTCGAAGGGCCGCTCCTCGTCCAAGAGTCCGAGCTGCGCGAAATCCTCGCGCCATATGAAGGCCGCAAGCTCACGCTCGACGACATTTACGGCGCCGCCGACAAGGTGACGTTGCTCTATCGCGCCAAGGGCTATCTCGTCGCCAAGGCCTATGTGCCGGCGCAAGATGCGCGCAGCGGCTCGTTGAAGATCAAGCTCGTCGTCGGCAAATATGGCAGCGTGCTCGTCAAAAACCCTTCCGCCGTCGACACGGGCTTCCTGCAAGGCGTCGTCGATACGGCGCTCGAGGATGAGGCGCTCATCCACGGCCGCGCGCTCGAGCGCGCTCTGCTCCGGCTCTCCGATCTTCCCGGCGCCGGCGTTCCGCGTATCGTGGTCTCGCCCGGCAAGCAGCAAGAGACATCGGATTTTCAATTCGCCGTGCCGGAAGGCAAGTGTGTCGAAGGCTATCTGCTCGGGGATAATTTCGGCTCGCCCTATACGGGCCGCGACCGTCTGAACGGCGGCTTCGCCATCAACTCGCCGCTCGGCTTCGGCGATCGTCTGTCGGGCTCGGCGATCGTCTCGGAACGCGCGCCGCTCTCGCCAATGGCCGCGTCGCCTATTCGGTTCCGATCGGGCGGGATGGTCTGCGCGCGGAGATCGGCGCCTATCGCACGACTTATGCTCTCGGCGGCGCCTATAAGGATCTCGACGCCACCGGCAGCGCCTATGCGATCACCGGAACTTTGAGCTATGCGCTGATACGCCAGCGCGAGGAGAGCATCTCGTTCTTTGCGAATTTCACCCATAAATGGCTGAACGATAAAATCGCCGACACATCGACCGCCAGTCGCAACATAGCGCTCGGCACGATCGGCGTGACGCGCGACGCGGCGCAGGATTTGTTCGGCCTGCCGCTGGCGACGAGCTCGACGCTCTCCTTCACCTCGGGCTATGTGAATTATCTCGATGTGACGCAGAAGATTCAGAACCGTTCCGGCGCCGATACGGTCGGCAATTTCTATCGCATCAATCTCTCGGTGAATGCGACGATCGCGCTCGATGAGAAATTCTCCCTGTCGACCTATCTGCGCGCGCAAAAGGCGCTCGATGGCAATCTCGACAGCAGCGAGCAGTTCAGTCTCGGCGGCTTCTGGGGCGTGCGCTCCTTCGACGAAGGGCTCGCCGGCGACAGCGGCTATATCGTCACGCCGGAATTGAAATATGCGCTGCCGCAGATCGAGAATTACCGCCATGCGCTCGGCGTGTTCACCGACATAGGCGGCGTCTGGCTGGAGAACGGCTCCTATACGACGACGCAGCGGAGCTATACGGGCGTCAATGATGTCGGCGTCGGCTATTATGCGACCTATGACATTGGCGGCGGCAGCCTGCTGGTGCTGAAGGCGCAAGCCGCACACACCTATGGGACGAACAGCGGCGCGACGGCTTACGACCGCCACACCAAGGGGCTGTTGCAGGTCGGATTCACCTTCTGAGGACGATCGCGCAGGTCAGCAGGACGAATAGGGAGAGCGGTGCCGAAGAAGCAATCAGCGACGCCGCGGCGCCTGACGAAAATCGGCGTCATTGGGGCCGACATCGCCGCGGCGGCGCTCATCGGCCGCGACTGGTCTTCAGCGTGGTTGCCTGTCTTCGTCGCCGGAATGGTCCTCAATTGGCTCGGAATGGCGCTCGACGGGCTGCTCGCCCGGCGCCGCAATGAGACCAGTCGGAAGCTCGAAGTCATCGGCCAGACCAATGACCTCTTGTTGCAAGTGCTCTTGATTGTGATGTTCGGCGCATCGCCTTTTCTATCGCCTCAATCGGCCTTCGTCATTCTTGTCTGCTACCTGCTGTTCTCGGCCTATAATTACCTCCGCACCGTCGCGCATCATGCGCGGCCGATGTCCTATATCGGTCTCGGCCCGAGCGAGTTCCGCATCCTCATGGCCGCATGGCCATTCGTGACGCAGGTCACCGGAGTCGACGAGATTGTGTATGACGGCCTGTCGCGGCTGCACACGGCTATTCTGATCCTCGCGGCCTTTGCGGTGATCGGCCTTGCCGCCAAGGCTCTTTCGGACGCCCGAGAAATTGCTGCGGTGGAATAACGTCCGGCGCGCCGTGCCGATCTCTTCGAAACCGGGACTCACCAGGGAAAATCGGCAGCCGCGCCCCGAAGCGTCGAAAGGCGCCAATAATGTGCTAGAGCCGAGCCGAGGAATAGGACGCGTCCAGCCGCTGCGCGAACGTCCGCGAAATCCAGGAAAACAGGCCTCCGGTCGTCCGTGACGAATGGCCGGTCATGGCGCATCGCTCCCTTCTCTCCTCGTGATCCTGTCGCCGAATTGTGAGGAATGCGGTCGACGAAGCAATGACCGCGGGCGCTGGCCGAACGACCGGACCATCGTCGGCTTCGGTGTGGGTGAAATCGCGCCGCCGTCGAGGCGGCGACGAGCATCGCCATGCGCCCGGTTCGGGACGAAAGCAAATTTGCTCCTGCCGCTCACGGCGCGTCGATCTCGCAAACGCGATCGGTCGTCGATCGGCCGCGGAACATGATGGCTTTGCCGCCGGAGTCGACCATATGGAACAGGCCCTGATCGGTTAGGAAATACCAGGCGGTCGTCGGCGCGCCGGCGAATTCGCGCATCGGATCGCCGGCCGTCACGCGGTCGAGCCGCTGGCCCGCCTTGGCGACGAGGGCGCGAATGAGCTTCATGTAGCGGGGCGCGGCGGCCTCGGCGGCGGCGATGCGCGCGGCGCGATCGGGAAGCTGCTCGCCGCGCCGCCGGACTTCCGCCGCTATGCGTTCCGCGCTTACCGGCGCGAGGGCGGGATGCGCGCGGAGCCATGCGCGATTGAGACCACGCAGATCCTCTGTCTTGTCCAAAGCGAAAAATCGGCCGTCTATCGCTTCGAGCGCGGCGCGTTCGGCGCTCTTGCCGTAATCATGGATGGTCGTCTCCAGGAATTTCTTCAACCGCTCCTCGCCCAGCGATTCGACGAGGCGGACCCCCTCCTCGAAAAGCGCGAGATGCTTTTTCGCTCCGATCGCCGCCAGACCTTCGCGGATCAGTCGCACCGAATCGACATGCCAGCGCGAATTGAGGACGAATTGCGGGAAGCCGCCATTCTCCATCTGTGCCAGATAATAATCGACCTCATAGCTGCGCAGCGCCTCCTGCGACATTTCGTCGAAGCGAATATGTTGCGCCAGCAGATCATTGAGGAAGTCGATATTGGCCTGGACTATGTCATAGTCCGGATCGGTGGAGTTGACCGCGCTCTCGTCGACGACGATCGCGTTTTTGTCGGTGATCGAGATCATTTTGCGCTCCGTCGCGACGATCGGCTGCGTGAAATTGGCGGTGCCGTTCCGAAGGCGCGGATGCGCCTCGGCGCCAAGCGCGCTCATCGATAAAAGGATGCCAAAATGAATCGTGAGATCACGAAGCCATTGTCGCATAAATGTGTCTCCCGCGGGCTGCTCTAGCTCATATTCGAGATCGTCGCACGTCTTCACCGCTGATCGCTTCAAGAAAATCGCAGCGAAAGCCCCAGGCTGTTGCAATCGTGCGAACTCTTGGCGGAGGCCTTCCGGCGAAGGACCGCTCCTGGCGGGACCTCCCCCTTCGGGACGGAGACGAGGAACTCTGACCCAATGCAGCCATTGGTTCCGGTGTCACTCTACCTACGGGGCATGAGCGAGCGCCTCGGGCTACGGGCGGTCGATGAGCTGCCTCGGGATTTGCAATGGTACCGGGTACCGGCATCCTCTAGCGGCGAGGATGGCGCCTCAGGGCCGGATTACGACGCAATATGTCAGCGAGCCAAGGAACAGCGGCTTCGGCGGCCTCATATGCGGCCGTTGATGAGGCATAGGTTGACCCTGAATAATAGCCGAGCGGTGTCCATTCGCCGGCGTCCTCGACATCTCGCCGAAATTCCTCAAATCCAAAAGTGCCATCAGGCCGACAAAAAACATCGACGCATTTTCCGCGTTCGTTGTCCTCGACGCTCGCGAACACCACCCACGACTTGTCGATTCTTTTGGACATGGGCCCAAACCTACCCTCAAGCGTGAACAGAAGCTAAAGGCAATAGCTACGGAAAGGGGCATCCTCCCCTTCCCGAAGGCGACCTTCCCTTTCGGGAGCGCAAAAAAAACGACCCGAAGCGGTCATTTGCGGAATCGGGCAATGGGCCGAGTGGCGCTCCGCATCGCACTGGAAACGGCCGGTCCACGCTTAGGGCGCCGTCCCTCCTGGTGACGCTCGAAGTCGAGGCCTGCGTATCCGATTTAACAGATCCTTGTCATGGCGCGGCTATTCACTGCCGGGAGGTCGAAGAGCCGATTTCGAGGCGCGCATGATATTACTAATGTACTTTGTCACTATTGCCATTATCGGCGCTCTCGCGGCCTTGATGACGGTCCGTGACATGGCGATCATCGTGGCGTTTCTCACATTGGGACTCGGCTTGCCGATCATTTTGTCGGCGACCGTGTTCGTCTACGGCGTTTGCGCCTTGCCCGCCGTCGTCTGTCGGCGCTTCGGCTCGGGCTGGGAAGGCGTCGCGCTCTCCGCCGGGATCATGGCGACCGTCGCCATTGTCCCTGGATACGACGCTCAGAGGCGAGCAGAAGAGGTCTCGATACCCTTCAAGCGATTTGATTTTGCGCCCCCGGGGCTGATCGGGGTGACGTCCCTGGAGATTCGTCGCCGCTCCGCCGATCACGATCAGACATTCATGGATCAGGATGTCTGCGGTTACGAATGCCGCGCTCTGCTCACCTATGGTCGGGTCGAATGGGTGCGGGTCGTCATGGTCGATGGAGCCGCGGCCGGCTCGTTCTACAGGCTCGAGCGCGGAAAAAGCTGCGCCGCGCCTGGCGGCCCGATGTCGGAAACCGCGACTTGCGTCCTGCCGGCGCGAGACTCCGGAGAAGCGCCCGAGTTGACGATCCAATTCGACACCTTGTCGCTCCTTCCAGATGACGAGCCGAGCCCGCTGCGACTGGTGGTTCCAAGGACCACCAAAACCGTGACTGCGCATTGGCGGGAAGGCGGCGAAGCAACTGAAATCCTCCATCAAACGGAAGTCGGAGTCGATGTGGCCTCGGTCCCGGCGATCTGGGGTCCGATCATGGACGGTATGCACAGCGAAGGCCTCGATATCATGAGGCGTCGCATTGTCATCGATCAGATTTCGTTCAACGGGACCTTGGCGCGCCTCGGTCTTTCGCTCGAGCGGCCGGCGGGCGTGGCGGCGGTCGAAACCAAGCCTACGAGCGGGCAGGGCGTCAACGACTTGATGACCAGAGAGGCTCTCGCCGTTCTGAACCTGCCGCGGACCGAGACCTTCGATCCCCAACAGGCAAAGCCGATACACGATTGGCTCGAGCACGCGACCAATATGAAGGAGTGGACTCCACCCTCGATCGACTTCTTGCGCCGCATCGCGCGCGACCGGCGCATCCGGTCGCCCATGTCTTTCGATAGAATATTCGAGCGCAACCCCGTCGTCACGGCGGCGCTGATGCCGGACATGCTTCAAATGATCGCGACCGATGGGATAGGGCCGGATTACACAGCCGCCCGCCAGGCTGCTTACACATTCCCTCGATTGGCCCCCGCGTTTCTCGAGCCCTACGCCGACCAGATCGTCGCGCTGCTCGATCGGGGACCGGCCGTGCAAGAAATATTGCTGCCCGCCGTCGGGCGTCTCGGCGTCGACCCCACGCCTTATCTTCTTCCCTTCGGCGCCGATCTCGATCCGCGGGCGATCGATCGGTTGGCGAGGATCAAAGGCGCATGCTACGCGGACAAGCGCTGGGCGCCGAAACTGGTCGGCCCGCTGAGGGAAGCGCTGAGTTCGAATCCAAAGCGCGAACGCCGTAAGGCAATCTTGGCGGCGATCGCTAATCTCGGTGATCGTGACTTCGTCGTAAGGGAGCTTTCCCATGGGAACGACGAAGCTTGGCTGCTTTCTAAAATCAACCAGTATCTCACGGACAAGCGTTATCAGCCGAACTCGGTCTGCGCCACGATCGGCTGGGATTGAGTGTGGACTTCGCTCGGTGTTGAGCGCTGCGATCGAGGTCTTCGAGATCGGCCAACGTCGAACGTCCACTTTTGGCGCATCGATACCATTTCGGTCGAAAGCCGCTCGTCAAGTTCCAAACTCACACGAGCATTCCGACGTCCATGAAAGGGGCGGACTTCCGAACCTAGCTGCTGCCGCCTTATGATCCGCTGACGCAGCCATTCACCGGCAGTTCATGCGCAGAGCGCGATGCTTACCTTGGTCGTTGCCGCGCCACAATGGTTCGGCATCGATTTCGTTGCCGGATCGCGTGAGTCGCGCACCGGCGGAAGGGAATGCTCATGGACAAGAAGACCGTCGGACTTTTCGGCGCAATTTCGGCCCTGCCGCTCGCTGCGGCGACGCCGGCGGCCGAGGCGAGGACACTCGACGAAGTGATGTCGCCCAGCTCCTATGCGGAGCTTCTGCAACCGATTCCGAACGCCGCGGCGCTCCTGAAAGAGGCCATGGCGCGAGAGGCTTCGCAGCCCGAGCCGGGTATTCAGACGGCGCAATATTACGGCGACCCCTATAACGGCGGTTACGGTTACAGCTACCCCTATTATCGCCGCTGGCGTCACCACCCTCATCACCATCACCATCACCATCACCATGGCTGGGGTTGGGGCGGCGGGGGCTACTACTACGGACCGCCGCGCTATCACCACCACCATCATCACCACCACCATCATCATTGGAATGGCGGTTGGTGGTAAAAATGACCGGTCGCGCCGTTCACGCGCGGCGGTGTCTTTTATTTCTTCTGCGTGGCCGAACGCGCAGCGCCCTGGATGTTGCGATAGGTGCCGTCGAAAACCGTGTCGGTGGTAGACAGCCATTGCGAGTCGGCGCCGAGCGTTTCTCGACTCGCGTGGATGCGTCGCGACTGCAATTCGCGTTCAGCCGCTTCGTCGAAGCTCATGGGCTCCAGCTCGACGTCGCTTTCCGCCGGGATCATTGTGAATTGGGCCATCGGCGTGTCGGCCCGGAAGATATGCGTCTGCCCTTCCGCCGGCGATTTGAACACGAGAAAATAGACCATCGGCCACCATTCGCGGATGATCGCCGGCACGGCGATCGGCGCCGTGCCCGTGCTGTCGGTATAGAAGCTCGGATGCGTCTCGACTTTGATCGCATAACCGGGCTCGGGCTTGAGATCGAGCAGCAACTGATAGGTGTAATAGCTGCCGCCAAAGTCGCGGAAGGGCGGCCAGCTGCGGTCGGGATCGGGCGGAGAGCCGAAGTCGCCGTCGAGAATAAGCCGCCCGTTCTTCGTCGAAACGCGCAGCTCGTTTTTGTAGGGGTAGAAGATTTCGACGCCATATTTGGCGTATTCGGAAAAAGGCACGCAGTGCCAGGCGTGCTCATGCGCGCCATCTGTGCGCTTCTCGGGCTGGCCGGCCCAGCCGGGAATTTCCATGCGGGTGCGGCGGGGTTTGAGATCGTCGCCGCTCATCCGGAATTTGATCTTGTGCATGACGATCTCCCTGAGTTTAGACTCGCCGGCGATAGTGCGGCGCGCTCTGGTTCGGTAGCCACGGCTCTTCCGGCGGCGCGCCAGTCTGCCAGAAAACGTCGATCGGAATGCCGGCGCACGGACGCAAGCCGCCAATACGCAGCTACTTCGGCTTCATTGCGGCGACGAGGTCGAGGAAATTGTGCAAGAGAGTTTTGCGAGGAGAATTCGCCGGAATGGAGTCGTTCGTGTTTGGCGTCCCTCGAGAGTCCCGAGGTGGCGCATCGTTGCCATAGGCGAACAGGGAAATTGGTGCAATCAGCTCCCTCCGATCCGCTCGCACGGTTCGCCAACGAAAAACCATACTGATCAACTACCCAGCGGGGGTGGCGCTGGTCTCCTTATTACCCGCGCGGTAGACATTCTCCGCCGCATTGTGGTTCGATTTCCCCGCTGCGGACGGCGTGTTTTTTGAGGGAACGGCGGAAAGCCGGATGGGATTTTGGACGCAGCTGTTTCCAGGAGCACGGTGACGCGTGATGACATCGCGCACGCCATTTACGCCCGCATCCCCGGCCTCTCCCGTGCGGCCGCAAAAGCCCTGCTCGATTGCGCGCTCGAGGAAATGCTGTCCGCCCTGACCAGCGGAGAAGACGTAAGTCTTCGCGGCTTCGGCACTTTTCGCATCCGCTCCAAAAACGCTCGCCCGGGCCGCAATCCGAAAACCGGCGCCGCCGCTCTCATCTCGTCGCGTCGGGTCGTCGTGTTCAAAGCGGCGCCACATCTCAAATCGGTAGTGGCGGCGTCGGGAGCATCCCCGACCGCCGGCGACTCTCCGTAGAGCTGTCGGCGGCTCCGCGCGGTGTGAGCGCCCATCACCGCGGATGTCGCGAGCCGCGCGCCGCCGCCGGACTCTGCCCCGAATCTTTCGGCAGCGATCGTTTTCATTCGCGCAGACACTGACGACCCTTCGTTCTCGTAGCGGAGGCGCAATCATGTCCAAGGAATTGAAAGAAGGGCTCGCTCGCGTCGAGCAGGAAGCCCACCAGATCGTCGAAGCGGTCGGCCTTCAGAACGAGCAGATCCGCATCACCATCGCCCGCCTCGACGAGATCATCGCCCTGCTCACGCCGAAGGATGACGCCGGCGAGCCGACGCTGAGCGATTTGCTCGCCCATCTGATCGCGCAGAACCGCGAGCAGCTCATCCTCTCTCGGAGAACCTTCGAGCTCCTCGTCGACATGCAGCAAAGCCTCCCGGACAAGACCGTCGAGGCGCTGGAAAAGCGCTTCTCGTCCCTCGCGAAGGCCTGATGGATGATCACTTTCCGCAAGTTCGCCGCAGCGTCCGACGGCAAGCTCGTCCGCATGTATTTCACGGAAGCGAGGCTCGGCCCGCCGCCGCAAGAGCAGGCGACCGAGGCCCTCGGCCAGCAGCAGCTGGAGCCGGGGTCGCGCCTCACCAGCTATTACACGGGCCGCGACGCCGGGCCGGCGTGGCGAGCGGACATGCCGCTCTCCGTCGCACGGGCGCTCGGCATCAATTCTCACCACGCGCCCAAGGGCGAGGAGCTCGACCGGCTCTTCGAGGGAAAACGCGCCGACACGGGAGAGGCCTGGTCCAAGCACAAGCGAGAAATCAGCGGTTACGACTTCACCTTCTCGCCCCACAAATCCGTGACGCTCGCCGCCGAATTCGCGCAGGATCCAGCGGAGGCAGCCGCCATCCGCAACGCCATCTATCGCGCCAATGACGCGGCGATGCGCTATGTAGCGCGCGAAATTGGCTGGGCGCGGCGCGGGCGCGCGGGGGAGAGCGGCGCCGATCCAGGCGCTGTCGGCTGGGTCAGCTTCCGACATTACATCTCCCGTCCGACCCTGCCGGTCCAGGACGGCCGCGAGGGCGCGACCTACCTCCTCGAAGCGCCGATCGCCGGCGATCCCCACGATCACATCCATAATGCGCTGTTCAATTTGGTCGTCACCGGCGAAGGCCATATCGGATCGCTCGACACCCAGCGCCTCCATGCCCGCGTCCATGAGTTCGGCGCCTTCGCCCAGGCCGTCCTCGCCGATGAGCTGCGCATGCTCGGCATTCGCGTCGCCTATGACGATAAGGAGCAAGCCGCCGTCATCCTCGCGATCCCGCAATTCGCCAATGAGGCGTTCAGCAAGAGCACCCATCAGGTCCTACGCAACGCCAAGGCCTTCGCGGCCGGCCAAGGGCTCGATTGGGACGACATCTCCGCGGAAAAGAAAGCCGAAATCCTCCGCGAGGCGGCGGCGGCCGCCCGCCTCGCCAAGCATGGCGAGAAGACCGACCACAAAATCTGGCGCGACCAGGCGGAGGCGATGGGCTGGGAACACTCGACCGTCATGGAGGGCGCGAAGATCGCCGCGCTGTCGAACGATGAGCGGTTCGAGCGGGCCTACGCCTTCGCAGCGAAAAATCTCGCCGAGGAATTCCACACGGCCGCCGTCATCGACCATGATCGTCTTCGCATCCACGCGGCGCGCGCGTTGATCGGGGTGGGCGTCGCCGGCGGCGTCAAGGATATCGACCGGGTCGTCGAGCTGATCGAGCGCAAGGGGATCGATCTTCACGGCGAACACGTCGATCTGGTCGCCGCCTGGGCGAAGCGCGAGAATTCCGAGGACGAGCCGCGACAGGTGCTCCGCGTCACCAATTCCGCGCAGATCCGTGTCGAGGAAAACCTCCGCAGCCACGCCGCCCGCGCGGCGCTCGACACGTCCGGCGCGCTGGCGGCCGGCGACATCCGCCGCGCCATAGAGGCTTCGGGGCTCGATTTCGACAGCGAGCCGGAGCATGGCGCGGCCCAAAAGGCGGCGATCTATGCGCTCGGCCAGGGCGGCGCGCTGTCGCTCCTCACCGGCGTCGCCGGCGCGGGTAAATCCACGCTGCTCCGGCCGCTCGTCGCCGCGTGGAAGGCGGACACCCGCTTCGACGCCGCGGGCCGTGAGCTCGTCGGCGTCTCGACCGCGTGGCGGCAGGCCGACGCGCTGCAGGACGCCGGCATCGCGCAGACCAGGGCGTTGGAGCCGTTTCTCAAATCGGTCGAAGCCGGCGAGTTCGTGCCCACCTGCAACACGATTCTCGTCATCGACGAGATCAGCCAGATCGCGCCGCGGCCGATGCTGCGGCTGCTCGAGCTGCAGGCCGAGACCGGCATGACCATCAAGGCGCTGGGAGACCGCGAACAGGCGCAGGCGATCGAAGCCGGCGACGCGATCGAAATCCTGCGCCGCGCCCTGCCGAAATCAGCGCAGCCGGAACTCCTCACCGCCGTCCGTCAGGTCGATCGGCGCGACCGCCAGATCGCCGGCATGTTCCGCGACTCCGAGGCCCAATCCGCCCTCGCGATGAAGCGCGATGATGGAACGGCCATGCTGGTCGGCGGCGACTTCGACCAGGTCGCCGCAAAGATCGCCGATTTCTATGTCAGCCGACGCGACATTCTCGACGCCGCCGGCTCGAAGCGCGGGATCACGATTTCTGCGCCAACCAATGAGGACGCGGCCGCGATCAGCATGGCAATCCGAAACCGGCTCAAAGCGCGCGGAGAGATCGGCGCCGACGAGACAGTTCACAAGGCGATCGCGCCGCGCGGCGCGAAGGAGCCGCACGCCTTCGACCTGCCGATCGCCACCGGCGACCATCTGCGCCTCTATCGCTACACCTGGGCGAAGATCGACGGCAAGGAAGGCCCGATCGGCTATAACGGCCATGTCGTGAAGGTGGTCGGGAAGACCGCTGGCGGTCTCCTGCTCCAGAACGCCAAGGGCCAGATCGGCGAGGTCGAGTGGCGCCGTCTGACCGATCCCGTCACCAAGCGGCTGATGCTCGGCTTCGGCCATGCGCTGACGATCGACGCCGCACAAGGCGTCACTTCGGACGAGCATATCGACGCCCTGCCGCGCGGCAGCGCGGGCATCACGGCCTTCAAGGCCTATGTCGCGGAAAGCCGCGCCAGGGGAACGACCTGGACGATGATTTCCGAAGCGGCCGTCCATGAAGCCGAGAGGAGAAGCCGCGCGCTCGGCGACGCCAAGCCGATCGAGGCGGAAGACCTCTGGAAGCGGGTCGCAGCCGATATGGCCGCCAAACCCTATAAGTCGCTCGCCCTCGATCTCGTCGAGGCCTGCAGGCAGATGCGAGAGCGGTCGATCGATTCCTTCATCGAGCAGGGCCGCTCGTTTCACCGGCGGCCCGCCGACGCCATGGATCCTGGCCGAAAGGCGCGAGAGCGCGTGCGCTCGAAGATCGCCACGGAAGAAGTTGCGCCCCACATCCGCGATCTCTCCGCCGAGGTCGAGCGAAATGCAGCCCTATTGCGCGAGGCGAAAGAGAACATCGAATCCCGCCTCGACAAGCAGCGCCACGAGCCGCCCTCGCCGGCCCCTTCCATCGATCGGCCCTCGCCATCACCGTTTCGATGAAGCCGGAACCATTCGGTCGACGCAGACGCCACTACATATAGAGTGGCCAGTGCGCGGCGCCGACGCCGCGCTTTTGGCGCACTCTTCCCGTTCGGGAGGGCGAAGGAAAAGCGTCAAGACAGTCAATCGGAGCGAGAGCGGAACCTACGAAAAAAGGCGCAGGACCTTCACGCCAGGGAGCGAGAACGCTGAACCTCATAGAAGTGGCAAAGTTCATATCTCTCACGGACGGGCGCATATACCATACGCTCGCCAGTCGGCTTCATTCCGCAAGCCCTCATCACGGCGATCGACGCAGCGTTTTCCGGTTGCGCCGCGGACTCGATCACGTCGAGATCGAGCAAGCCGAAACCGGCCGCCAATGCTGCCGGCGCAAGTTCCCGCATATAGCCTTTGCCGTGATGCCTCTCACCTAACCAATAGCCCAGAGAACCGCGCCGACGATTCTCTTCGTCCCGGTAGATCATCACCCATCCGAGCACGTCGCCGCTGGGTTTGTCTGTCACGACGAACGGCAGCGCGTCGCCCCTCCGCGCCCACTCGCGGGCGGCCTCGATGCGCGCAATCGCCATTTGGTAAGTAAAAGGGCTGGGCCAATAAGCCAGCCATCGGCTAACTTCCGGCGTCATCATAACGGCGGTCGCGGCGGCATCTTCGGTGGCGACACAGCGCAAGCGGAGGCGGTCCGTCTCCAACGGTTGAAATAGATCGTTCGGCATATCCCGATGATATTACAGGTCGGAGCCGCGGAAAAGCGCTGATGATCGTAGAATATTCCTTCGTTCATCCTTTTGGAAAGGGAGGTCGGCTGCGCTCGAGGAAGTGCTGTCCGCCTGACGCGGGGAGAAGACCTGCGTCTTCGCCGCTTCGGCACTTTCCGAAGCCGTTCCAAAGACGCTCGCCCTGGGCGCAATCCGAAAATCGGCATGCCCGCTCTTGGCGCGTTGGATCATGGTGTTCCAATCGCCGATGTGAGGCGCAGCCACGTCTGTTGCGATTTTCGAGCGCACGCGTTCCCGCGCCTCGGTCGGGAGGGTGATAGGACAGAGAGGCGTATTCGAGCCGCCATCACCTTACCGGTTGGGAAGCCCAGCGCATGACGCCGTCATCGATTGGACTCCACAACGCCGTGCGAACGCCGGTTGCGCGCAGCGCTTCGTTCGTCCAAGCGTTGCAGGTCCGAAACGCGCTGTAATGGCCGCGCGCGGCGTAAAAGACGTCGTTCTGGCCATAGCCGTGGATGACCTCGCGCCGGTCTGCGAACGTCGCATCGATGAAGGCGGAGAGGCGGCGGTATTGCTCGGGAGTGAGTCGCAGCGGACGAACCATCTCACCTGGGCGGACGTCCTCGAGGAGGTCCACATGCACCAGCGTCGACCCCTGCCCCGTCACGGCCTTAAATCCTCGGAGGAGCGAAAACTCCGCCCATGTCGGCGTGTTGAGATAAAAGTCCCGATCGCCCCAGCCGAAAGCGAGCCAGCGTGGCGTCGTCGACCAACCGGGCGCATCGCCCGGGTGGATGCGATTGCTCCAATCGACGCCGGCGGCTTTCGCCGGCACGACAACGCCGGTATGCACGCCATTGGTCTGCACGTAGATGGTTATGCCGCCATCCGGCTCGCGCCAGTCGTCGTTCACCGGCGTGCGGCTCGCGATCGCTGCGACGGCGAGATAGAGCGCAGCCGGAACGATCGGCGCGAGGAGGATGAAGGCGAAGGTCCGCGCAGCGCGGCGCATGGACCGTCTAAACCAGGGTTGCAATCGAGGTATCCTCGAGGGTATGGCTCTCGTCTACGCGAATTCTGCCGGCTTCGAAAAGCATTCCGTCTCACGGGATCAATTGACGCGCCCGTGTCTCCAACCCGCGGCGACCGCCTCTTCCTCCGAGCAGAACCAGCGCTCTCCGGAATTCTGGTCGATTTTGACGCGGGCGTAGAATGGCTCGCCGGGCTTATGGAATATACGTTCGCCACTGCGATTGATGTTTCCTTTGATTTCGCAGTTCGCCGGCGCCGTTGGTTTCGTCGAAGGGGGAACTGCGACCCGTGAGGCGAAAGCGGGGCTGGGAGGAAGGACCGGCTTTGCGGCCGACCAGATTTGCTCGAAACGCGCCTCGAACGTTTGGGCGGCCGCTCGATCGCGGATGACCACGACATCATTATCCTGCTGCTTCATCCCCGACGCGGTGAAATTCGCGGAGCCCGTCCGCAACAGCATGTCGTCGACGGAATAGGATTTCAGATGCATGAAAGGACCGGGCGGGCTCGTGCGCAGGCTCTGCGACAGCTCTCGTAGCCGATCGAGATCGCTCGCCTGACTGGGGTCCAGAACGATTCTGACCACGACGCCGCGTCGATGCGCGTCGATCAACGCGTCGATGACGGGCCAGTCCGTCAGCACATAGGCGGCGAGGTCGATCTTGACGCGCGCGGCGCGCAGAAGCGCTACATCGAGGCGTTCCAGATTCTCAGTGGGCGCATAATGGATTTCAGGGGACTCGGCCGCCGAGACGAATAACGGCAGCGAGAAAGCAAATGCGCCGGCGAGAAGCGACAGCCGAAAGGACATTCGATAATGCTCCCGTCAATCCGAAGGTCTCATGCAACGATTTTCATTCTCACCCGATCGTTCGAAGACCGGAGCGAGCTGTTTTAACGACGCCGGCCTCACGCAGCAAAGTCTGAAGCGCTGCAACGGTGTAGGCGCGTCGCGCTCTCGCGCGCATCAGTGGAATTCCGATCTCGCCGAACACGGCGTCGACGAATATGTCGCGCTCCCGGCGGTGCGGAAGCGCATGCGTCCTGTCGTCCAGCTCGATGGCCGCGATGGGCTCCAGGCTGGCGGAATCGCAAATGACGAAATCGATGCTCTTGCCGAACACCTTGTTCATCGCGGCTCGCCTTTTCGAATTGTTCGCCCTCAGATCGACGTCCACCAGCTCGGCAAGCCGCACCTGCACGAAAACGCGATAGCCCTCGCCGACCGCCTCGTCCAAAACGGCGAGGAAGCGCTTTTCATTGGGCGTCAGAAATCGCCCGCGTCGATAGTCGGGTCGACGCGAGCCGATGAACGCGACGACCGCGAGAATGAGAATGACGACCAGCGCTGCCGCTACGACATGCTCGATATCGATCAGCCGCGTCGACGCCATCACGGGGAAGCCTCCACGCGCCGTCTCGGCGCCGGCCGCCGCGCCGCCTCGGCGTCCGCAGCGATCATCGTCGTGACCGCCGCCAAATCCTCTCGCAGCTTCTCCCGATTTTCCCGGCTGGGCAAGGTCCCCTCGGTCTCCTTTACCGCCGCCTCGATCTTGCCGAGAAGAATCGAGGCCCTCTCTCTGGCGGCCTCTCCATCCTCGCCGATCGCCGCCTCGATCTCGACGATTTTTTCGAAGAGCGCTTTGTCGAAAGGTTCAGCGGGCCGATCGCCGCCCGACGCCTCTCCTTCCGTTCCACGCACCGCCGATTCGAGCATGAGAAGAAGGCGCGTCGCCGCGCCCTTCCTTCCCTCATACGGGGTAAAGGGAACCTCGCCCGCGGCGCGGATCGCCGCTTCGACGCAGGCGTCTCGATCGCCTCCATTCGCCTTCGCGAGACGAAACGCTTCATATATCGCCTTCAGCGTCGGAGGCATGGGCTCGCGGCCGCCGGCGGCGACCATCCCATTCTCGATCCTGGCCGCGATCTCGCGAACCTCGTCGAGCCTCGCCTCGAGCTCGGGGCGGGCGGGTGGAGCGAGAGCCGTCCGCTTGACGAGGGGCTTGGGACCCGCCTTGTCGACATTCGCGTGAAAAACCTTCGCGTAGATGCGGCGGCCGCCGAACAGCATGATCGCCTCGCCTTCGATGAGGCTCTGCAGGTCGCGCCAGTTCACCCGCGACACCTGGCGCACATCGGCCTGGCGGGTGTCGTGATAAACGCCGATGTCGCCGCCGCGAAAGCTCGTCGCCTGCGCCACATCGGTCTTGCCCGAGGTCTCCTCGATCCATTCGCGCGTGCGATTGGCGTCCTGCTGGCGCATCGCCGCGGTCAGATTGGCGTTGCCGAGCAGCGTGTAGGTCTTCTCGCCGAGCCGCGCGAAGATCCCCGAGACCTCCTGAAAGCCGAGCCAGAAGGCGATGTTGAGGCTGCGGCCCTGCGCCATCATCCGGTCGAGATCGCTCGTCGCATAATAGGCGAGCTCGTCCAACACGATATGATAGGGAGCCTCCATTCCGAGCTTCTCCTTCGGCATGCCGAGCATTTGCGCCATCATGCCGCGCAGCGACGTCACCACGATCTTGCCGAGCCCCGCCAATGTGTCGGAGGAATTCTCCAGCGCCGGCAGAGAGACGACCAGAATGCGCCGGTTCAAGACCACGTCGCGCATGTCGATGTCGCCCTGCTCGATCTTGAATATGTGCCCGAGCGAAACGCCGAGCTGGGTGAACATCTCGGTGAAATAAAACCGCGCATAGCCATGCTGCTTGGACGGATCGTCGGACTTTTGCTTGTTGTAGTCGAGGTCCGTGTCATAGCCGGGCAGCTCGCCGAGATAGGCGAGCAGCGGATAGACGACGTCCTGTGGGAGGTCGAGAGCAATGTCCTTCGTCTTGCCGGTCGCGGGGTCGCGCAATTCATAGAGACCCTTGACGGCGAGCTTCCAGATCACGCGCAGCTCGAGCGCGTCCCGGATCTTCTCGATGTCGATCGGAACGCCGGCGTGATCTCTGATCCATGTCAGAACGGGGATCACCGCTCCGATCAAGGCGACGGCGCGGCTGCGGAAGACGCCGTTCGAGTCATTCACGGCCTGCTCGCCGAGTTGGCTGACCACCATCTCGCGGATCGCGTCGGCGTTGCCCGTGGCGAAGGGATTGAAGCTGTTGCTCTCTTTGCTGCCGCTCGCGACCAAGAGATTGAGATGCAGCACATCGTCCTCGCGGCCGAACCGCCGCGCGAGCGCCATCACCTCGCCGAACAATGTGTGGTCGGCCTTGCCGTCGACGAGAACAAAGCCGCTCGCATGGGTCAGCGCATTGGAGACGAAGCCCAAAATCGCGGTCGTCTTGCCGGCGCCGGTCGTTCCTGGAATGGTCGCATGTTGCCGGCCGTCCTCAGCGGTGATCCATAATTCCCGGCCGGAAACGTCGCGGCCGAGATAGATGATGCCGGCCGCCATGCGGGGCGCGCGATTCTTGGGATCGGGATAGTTCCAGTCCGCGACGGCGGCGCTCTTTGGAAGCCGCATCGGCAGATCGACGCGTCGCGTCAGGACGAGGGCCGCGTAGCCGATCGCCGCGGGGACGATGAGATCGACCGACGCGGGTTCGAGCAGCATGAGACCGGCCCCGACGCTGAGCATGGCGCCTGAAAACTCACTCATCAGCGAGCCCCAGACGCGCGTCGACATCGGCCGCAGATCGCGCAGCGCTTGCGCGCCGGAGCGCTCGAAACGCTCCTGCGGCCCCGAAATCTCGCGTGGGATCATAGTGCTCTCCGCGCCGCCGGCGCTCGCGTCATTGCTGCAGGCCGAAGGCGGCCGGACCCGATTGGCTCGCGCCGGCCGGGGTTCCCGGCGCGGGCGTGATCTGCGGGGGCCGCTGCAGGTCGCGAGCGAGCGTTTCGGGCAATGAAGTGGGCGACGCCGTCGCGGCGGACCCTTGAGAAACCGCCGCCTGGTTCACGCCGAAATCTTTTTGCTGAGACGAAACGCTTCCCGCCCGAAAGCCCACATAGCCGACGGCCGACACGCCGAAACCGACGAGGAGCGTCGTGAGCAATGATCGTCTCGTCGGCGCGGCGGACGGGCTGCCGCGTTCGATCTCGTCGTCGACGCGGTCTCGGTGTCCAACCGCACGCGTGACGACCGGCCCGTCCAGATGCACATGAATGTCGACGTGAATATGCGGCCGCTCCGATACGGTCTTCGTCTCTTGCGTGGCAATGGGCTCGTCCATCAGGGCCTCCTCGATCTTTCTGAAACTCATGATCGTTGCGCGCTGCGCGAATGAGAAGGCGTTCCCTCCGCCCAGTGTCAGACCTTCCGAACCGCCGCGAGCGCATTGTCGATCGAGGCGACGCGCAAGGGCGCACCCGCGATCAATTCGGCCGCCCAATGGTCGCGCGCCCCGATCGCTTCGACGAGCGGCGTCGCGTGGAGAAGAGGATCGAACATGTCCGCCGGGTAGCCCAATGAGTGCAGCGCGTACCAGAGCCGCCGATCGACGAGCTTCAGGAAGTTGAACTGCGCCGGCGGCAGAACGCCGCCTTCCGCCCGCGCGGCGAGGAGAACGCTCATAGTCGCGGGGGTGGTGAAGCCATGCGCCGCCATCGTCTTGACCAGTGGCTGGCGCAAATCTCGTTCGCCCAACCATTGATCCGCGCGCTCGATCAGGGCGGTCGGAAAAAGGAGCGCGTGATCGGGACCTGTTCGGCCTTCCTTGCCGATCGGCCCCAGCGCCGACGAGAGATCGCCCAGATAGCGCTGCGCTTCGTCGCGGCGCTGCGCCCGATGCAGCGAAAGCGCCGCCAGGATGCAACGCACATGCGGCGCCGCGTCTCCCGGCTTGCCGCGGACCGAGCCGAGCTGACGCATGAGCTCGGCCCGCGCCGCGGCCTCATTGAAAGCGCCCTTGTCGTCCGTCGCCCAGCGCTCGATCCATTCCGCGCGGGTCAACGCCCGATCGGCGGGACGCGGCTTGCCCGGCGCGATATCGACGAGCCCCAGCCGTCTGCGCACGAAGGCGGCCGGCGTCCGAAAGGATCGCAGCTGCTCGCGCATCAAAGCTTCGAGATCGTGCGGCCGGGAAAAGCGCTTCGCCCCGGCGCGGCTCGCGCAAACGGCGGCGAGAGCCAGAACGACGCCGATCGAGGGCAGCAGAAAGAAGCGCCCGACCTCGCGGGCGAGGCGCAGCAGCTGCGGAAATTTCACCGTCGCGGGATTTGTCGCGAGAAGCTGGGCGTCGGCGACGTCGTAGCGATCCGTGAACAGATGGATAAATGTCATCTGGCCGTGCAGGCCCTGCATGACGATCGCGCTGATCGCGGCGTGCTGCTCCTCCCAGAGATACCAGCCGCCGAAGCCGACGCCGACGACGAAGACGGCGACGCTCATTAAAAAGGCAGCGCCGTCACTCACATTGCCCTGTGACGAGTGCGATACGGACATCACCTCGCTCCAAGGGTGACGGCGCCTTTGTCGGCCGAGGCAATCTCGCCGGCGGCCTGCCGCTGCAGACGCCGCCCCTGCGCCAAGACCAGGCGCAGGTAGGTGGCCTTGTGTCGTTCATTGTGCGAATGATAGAGCCCGATCCCCTCCCAGAGATCGCCATCCGCCTCGTCGAGCGCCTGTCGCAGGATCCACGCCCCGCCTTCGACATTGGCGCAGAATTCGTCGCGAAGAGCGCGATAGGTCGCCTCTCGCGACGCGCGCCAATGTGCAGCCAGCTTCGGCACCCAAATCTGGTTCACCTGCATCGGTCCGATGTCGACCGTGTCGTTGGTGTTCTGGCTCACTTTTCCGAGCCGCCCATTCTCGACATTCAGAAGGATCAAGAGAATCTCGGCGGGGATCGAATGCGTCTTCGAGGCCGCGTCGATGCACTCCTTGACGTAGGCGCCTTTCGCCAGATCATCGGCGGCGCGCGCCGGTCCGCTGATCGCGACGAGGGAGCTAGCGAGAATTGCGAAAAACCGTCTCATTGCCGCTGTTCCTTCCCTCGCCGATCGGTCTCGAAGCGTTCGTTCGAGGCCGCCCAGACGTCGCCGAGCTTCTCCACCTCGATCCCGTTCGGCCCGCAGGCCTGCGAGATCACCTCCATCGTCGCCAACATCGCCATTGTGAATGATCCTGCGTCGATCACGGCGAGGCGATAGCCGAGGAGAGCCCCTTCATCGGGCTGCGTCGTCAGTCCGAACCCCTCCCCTTTCACCTCCCGCCACAAGGCTTCCCCCGTCAGCAGGAACAGCGGCAGCAATCCATCCGCCGCGGCTGCGCTGTCGAATGGTATGGTCACGCCCTCGAACAGCACCGGCCGCCCGCCTTTCCGCAGCAGCTTCTCGAGCACAGCCTCGACATCCGCTATATCCAGGATCATGCCGCCCTCCTGCGCTTCCAGGTCGGGACAGCGGTTCGGATCGGCCCGATCAACATGCGCCGCAGCAGCCGCAACACCGACGAAACCGTGAGGCCCGCCCAGCTGACGACAATGAAAAAGGTCATGCCACCGATCGCTATGTAGAAAGTGAGCCAGCTCCAATAGACGACGAAGACCAGCAGGGGCAGGCAAGCCCGCCCATCCAGAAACAAGATCCGCGTCGGCAGAGCGGTGTTCCGCCACATCAGCCTTCCTCCCTCAATTCGCGGGCCGCCGTCTCCTGGCTGATGCGGCCATCCTGCAAGGCCTTGTCGATCGCCTGCGCAAAAGACTGTCCCTGCTCCTCGATGGCGCGGCGCGTCAGGCCCGGCCATTGCGTCGGGTCCGTCTCCAAAAAGCGATTGCGGAGCTTTCGATCGAAGACCAGGAACTCGCGCAACGCCGTTCGCTTTCCATCCAGGGACCGCGTCAGCCTCTGATTGACGACGAGCCGCAGCGATTGCGCGACGGCGCTGATCAAATTCTCGCGCTCGGCCAAGGGGCAGAGGCTCGCGATGCGCTGCATCGTCAGTGCGACGTCATTGGCATGGATCGTCGTGGTCAGAGCATGGCCGGAGATCGCCGCCTGAATGGCCGCGCTCATCGTCACCGAATCGCGGCACTCGCCGACGATGATGTCGGTCGGCTCGCGTCGCATGCAGCCACGAATGAACTGTTCGAAAGTCGGAAGATCGCGGGGGATCTCGCTCTGATTGATCGTCGAGTTCGGGCTCTTGACGCGATCGAGCAAAAACTCGACCGGGGCGGCGCCTTCGATTATGTCGTAATGCCCGGTCGGGTCGAAAAGTTTGGCGACCGTCATACCGGCGATCAGCGTGGACTTTCCCGAGCCCGTGCCGCCCGACACGATGACCATGCCGTTTCGCGGGCGGAACGCCTCCATGATGCCGGGCTCGACGAGCTGCTCCTCCAGGGATGGCGGCAATCCGGGGATCGGACGCAGCACGATATTGACGGACCTCCGGCTGCCGCGCGTCGAAGTGACGTTGAGACGGTAGCGAAGCCGCTCGGTGCGGCTCAAGGCGATCTCATAGGTCGTATCGAGCTCGCCGCCGCCCTGCATATGCGCCATGCCGTCGGCGCCATAGAGATGATTGACGATCTGTGCGATCTCCGCCTCATCGACCGTCGTGTCGCCGACCCTGCGATTGCGGCTGTAGATCCTCAGCCGAGGGCAGTGCCCCGTCTGAAACGAGACTTTCGACGCTCCCGAGCGATAGGCCCAGGTGAGCAGTGAATCCAAGCCGGGCGCGCTCTTTCTTGGGTCCGCCACCCAGGACAGACCGGCGCTATTCCATGTTTCATCAGCCGACGCGTCCGTCGCTAAATCATGAAGCGTCACGTCTCTCCCTCCCCGAGTGCGCGGTGTTCGTCGAGCCGCTCTCATCCCGCGCTCACCTCGGGCAGGGGCCGTGGCGCTTGGACACCCAGCGCCGCGCATCGGCCTGCAGGCCGGGCTGATCGGTGATACGGACGATCCGATCGCCGGCGCGCAGCTCGTCGCGGCCGCCGTTGACGACGCTATTCTGGAAGGCGACCTTCGGATGCTCGACCAGTCCAGCGCGCAGCAGCACCCGGTACCGCGCCATGCCGACGATATCGCGCTGCAAGCGACCGAGGTCGGAGAGAAAAATCTCCACCGCCTGCTTCTCGCCCTGCGCCCACCCTTCGGCGACCCATTTGTTCCAATAGGCGGCTTCCTGCTCGGTGCGTGGAAGCACGGCGTCATGGGGCCGCGTCGGGGCTTTCCAATTGCGCACGAGATAGGCGCGCCAATTCGGCGGGGCAGAGGCGAGCTGCGCTTCGCGCGTGATCTGATAGACGCAGTCCGTCTCCCGAGCGACCTGCGCATTCTCGCCGAGCGCGAAGGCGAGCTGTCCCTGGGTCACCACCGGCGGGCGCAGCAGGGTCCGGCCGCCGCCGAGCGGCAGCACCACGGAGCCGAAATCATAGCTCTTGTCGAGCGTCGGCTCATAGCGCCGCAGCATATCGTTGATCGCGAAAGATCGCGCCGCCAGGCCGCCTTGCGCCCCGAAGCTCAGCGCCGCCTGATACAGCGTGTCCTCTCGTCCCGGCTCCAGCCCGAGCCCAGGATCGCCCCGCCCGGCGCGCACCGCCTGCAGCGCCTCGAGGGACGGCGGACGTTCGCCTCCGACGACCGCAGGCTCCTGCGACGCTCCGGTGATCGGCTTGTTCAGCGGATTGCCGAGAACATGAGCCGCCGCGTCGATCTCCGCGGGCGAAGGAGCCGGAGGGACAGGATAGACCTTGATCCCTTCGGCGAAAGCCGAGGAAGCGAGAAGGGTCGAAGCCAGGAGCCTCGGGACGAGTTTACGGAGCGTGAGTTTAGACATGATAGATCACCTCGATGCGATGATGCTGCGCATCGACCTGCACGGTCGCGCGGTCGCCCGCGGCGCTGCCGATGGCCTGGAAAATTTCGTAGACGCGCCGGGGGCCGGATTTGATGCCGATCGACACCGACTGAACATTGAACGCAGTGTCGACGACGACGTCGTATCCGACCTCGCCGGCGAGCTTTTTCACCGCGCCTTCGATCGGTCCTTCCCATTCGAAGGCGACGATCTTTTGCAGCTCGGCAGGCACGACGGTAGAGCCTTGACGCGGAGCCGGGCGCATTCGACCGATCTCGCCCATCTCCTTGTCGACGTGGTCGACGCTTCGTCGAAGGGCGATCTCCGCATTCGGCATGCCCGCGACATCGACCGTCGTCGCAACATCATGCGCGCAGCCGCCCAGAATGCTCGACGCCAGTAGTAGGACGAGAACGCGACATGAATGGTTGGCGCTCATATGATCTGCTCCATATTTTTGCGCTATCACGCTATTCGGCGTCGGCGCGAATGACGATGAAGTCTCGGCCGCTTGTCTCGACCTTTGATGAGGCGACGAAGTTCGGCCTCTTCGGCGTTCGCGACCGATTCGGCGTTATCGAGATCGAGGGCTCGGCGATGCTCCATTCGAGCGACGTCGCGCGTCCCCGAGCCGAACATGACGACGCCGTTAGGGCGAAGCTGGATGCGAAAGCTGGGCATGGCGACGCTCCTCGATCACGAAATCAGGCCGAAACGATTCCCCTGCTCTGCGCGAATTTCAAATACTCGGACGCGTGAAAAGAATTGCGCGACTCTAATGAGTCGCCATGACCGAGAACTCCGAGCCGCTATTTTCATATCGGAGCTTGGCGCCGATCCCGCGCGCATCGGACAGCTCGTTCGCCAATTCGTCGACGACGCCGGTTTCCGCGCGCGTGTCGAGCTCGCCCCGCCGCATGCGCTTGGCCTTGCGTTCCTCGATCTCTTTTTCCGCCGATCCGCCCGGAAATATTCTCGCGAGACGCCGCAGCGCCTCCCGAAAGCCGATGCGGTCATAGAGACGATTGCGCAGCGCTCTATCGCCAGGGGTCGTCGACAGAGCCCACAGCTCGATCGGCCCGAGCGTGTTGACGAGCATCTGCTCATATTTGGCGTTGTCCGCATGCAGCACCACCAGGAACGGCGCGCCGGCGGGACCGGGTCCATGAAGGCGGTGGCGGACGATGTCGGCGCTCGCTTCGGAGAGATTGAAGCGCTGCACAATCTCTTCGGCTTCCGCGTCGTCGCCGGCCCGCAGCACGAAGCGTCCCGTCGATTGGCTGACAATCGCGTCGCCCATGTCGCTCAAGCGCTGACTGGCAAAGCCGAGCTGAACATTGTGCTTGGGGCCTTCGCGAACATCGAGCTCGGCTTGCGCGCGGACTTGCGGACTGCCTTGCGTGCGATGCCATTCGTCATAGTCGAGCCGCTTCACCGATTCGTAGATTTCCTGGAAGCGCGGCTGGTGGAAGCCGCGCGCCTCTGCTGGCACGAATGGCAGGTAATCCGGCTTCAGGAAGAAATTGCGCGCGATGATGTGGCGGGCCAGCATATACATCATCTCGGTCTGACGATTGGCCGCCGCCGAGCCGGTCGGCGCGACTTCCGCGAGATCCATGACGATGATCCGCGCCGCCCCGAAATCCAGCCGCGTCGGGCTGTTCAAAGTCGGAAACTTGCGAATGACATCGTAGATATAGCGTTCGAAGAGGTCCGAGGCCTGCTCCGCCGTCATCGCGATGGTGAGCTTGCCGAACATGTCCTTGACCTGGTCGGTTCGCGCGGCTCCGACCAGGTCCTCCAGCACAGGGACGGCGTGCCGTTGCGCCACTTCCGCGAGACGATACTCTCCGGCCGCGCATAGGGCCTGCACCACGTCTCGCCAATGCGGCTCGTCATGATGCAATTCGACGCCGTGTCGCTCGATCGCCGCGTCGATGAGAGGCTCGACGCCTCGCCGATAGCGCTTGGGCGACGCCCCCGGAACATCGGTGCAGAGCCGATAGGCTTCGTCGATCACGATGCCGATCATCTGGGTCATGCCTTCGAAGGGCGTGCTCTGATCCGGCGGCAGCGTGATCAGCGCGAGAAAATTCTGCAAGAAGGCCTTTTCGAGCGGCAGCGGATATGCGCAGCCGACCTGCAGGTCGAAGACGTTGAACTCGAAGCCCGGTGCGAATTGCATGCGCGTGTAGATCGCCTCGTGCCGGCGCTGTGGTCCCAGGGCTTCTTGAATGAGAAGCACGAAGCCTTCTGCCGAATCCCCGATATCGACCTTGCCGATCAGCGGCAGCTTCGCGCCGACCGCCCCGAGCGCCACGGAGCTGAGACAGAGGCCGAGGTTGATCGTATTGGCCAGCACCGATTTTCCCGAACGGGGCGGCGCGACGAATGTGTCGAGCACTTGCGGGCGTTTCGAGCCGCCGGAGGGGTCATAGGGCCACATGGCGCCGTTCGGTTGGCGAAACAGGACGCTGCCTCGGTCCCAGGGTGACGCCGTTCGTCCCCAAGGCAGCATTGCCAGCACGTCTCCGATCAGCGCCACCGACGGCGGCGCTGTGGACGCCAGCGCCAGTCCCGGCACGCTGCTCATGACGCCTTCGAGCGGATCGCCGATGACGGTCGTGCCGCGGCAATTTCCCCAAGCCTCGAGACGCTGCTTCAGCGTCGACAGTCGTAGCCGCAGCTTGCCCACTTCGCCGAACGGAGCCCAGGTCGCAAAGGACGCGCGCAGGCGCACGGCGATATGGTTGTTGTTTTCGCGCTCGCGCTTCAAAAGCTCGAAGGCGCGGGTGATGTCCCGGTTACCGGGGAACATCCACAGAAACTGCGCGCCAGCGCTTTTCAGGAGCATGTCCGAATTGCCGCCGCCCTCGATCACGAAGGAGACGCGCCAAGGGACGCGATCCTGCCCGAGCCGCGACGACAGCTCGACGAATGGACGGGGATCCTCCGGTCCCATCGTCATATCGACGCAGCCATAATCATAGAGGCCGATCTCCACGCGTTGCCCGTCATGGACGACGGCGTCGGAGTCGAAGAAGAGATCACGGATCGCCGGCCACATCAGCGTCTCCAGGATCGGACGCTCGTCCTTCTCATCCGGCCAGCGCGGGCGAAAGGCGTCGCCGACCAGGGTCGGCCTCCAGGCCGAGCCCACCGTCTCGCGATACATAGCCTCGCGAGCGACGATGAGAGCGTCATGGGCCGAGATTTCCGTCGCGGCGACATCGAGCCCTTTCAACGACGACACGACGCGCGAGACGAAGCCGGTGTGTCGCGCCGCCATGACGTCGCTACGCAAATAGTATTTCTGGGCGTCGCCGATGTTCGGGCACTTCTTGGCCAGCGCCGCCTGCTCCTCCTTCATCTGCTTGCGCTCTTCCTTGGTGAGCGTCGTGGCGCGCGTCCACAAGATGAAATACGCCGCCTCCCAGCGCATCATGCCGGTCCAGAGCTTTTTGCGTTCCTCGAAAATATCGCCCAGGTCCAGCCCGATTTCCTTGGCGATCTCCCGGCAGGCGGACATGTTCACGCGGTCGATCTCGACGGCCGCGAGATCTGGATCGGAGGCGTACCATCCGACGATGGCGTGTCCCCTGTTCTCCAGCGTTCCCGAGATGTCGATGCGCATGGCGTTGGCCAAGCGATCGATATCGGCCCGCGTCGACATGCGGCGCATCCCGCCGAGACGAAGGAAGCTCACATAGTCGCCTTGCTTGGTGACGAGCGCGTCGCCATGCGCGGCTTCGATATCGCAAAAGCTGGCGAGCGGCTGCTTCGCCATCAACGACATTGCGGCGAGCCCGCGAGATATCCAATGGAGCATTATCTATCTCCTCAAAATCGAAGCGAGCCTCTCCTTGACGAGCAAGCGCGGATAAATGTCGTAGCCGTCGACAAAAAAGCGGCCGAGCGATAGCAAGCGCGCGCCGCCGAGCAGCTCGTGGCGACGGGCGTAGGAATTCGGCGATACGAACGACAGAGCTTCGGCGAGATCGCGCGGTGAAGACGTGCCGAGGCGCTGCTTCGCGATCACACTGCGCTCGACGAGGGCGGCATAGGCCGAGCTCGCGGCGAGCAGATCGCCAGGACTGTTCGGTGGAAGGGGATCGAGAGGCCATGACACGGGTTTCCCGTGTCTCGCGAAAGACGAATGCACGCGATGCACGAGCGCATTGACGGCGCCCTGCGTGAACTCCGGCATCCAGATCAGGATGGCCTCGCGATCGATTTCGGGGCGTTCGAGATTTTGAGCGAGGCAGCACAGCGCGCAGCCACATGACCCATCGGAAGTTTCCGATCGCCCTTCGCTCCGGTTCGTGATCTCGCATCCACAATGCGGGCAGCGATCGGCGAATCCTCGTGCGCGCGGCTGCGCCATTGCGAAAGCAGGCCGCGACCCATTGCTTATTGCCGCTAGTGAAAGTGGGAGCATCGCGCCGCGCCGATCTTCAAAAACTGATGCACCCTCGCCGGTCTCCGGCTTTGCGACCGAACCACCGGCGAGGACCAATTGTCCCCTGCGCCTCGCCGCGTTACGCCGGCGAGGAACAGGAGAGCATTGAGCATCACTGGAAGGTGATGACGCCGGCCTGGTCGGTCACTTTCGCGCCCGCGCCAGTGGTCGTGTAGGAGGCCTTCTGAATCCACGAGCCGCCAGCGACGAACAGGCCGGTCAGCACGAGACCCGTAAGACCGGCCGCGACTTTCCCGCTCTCGCGGTTTTCCGGTTGACGCGACTGCCACAGGAACCAGACGCCGGCGACGAAGGTCACCAGAGCGGCGACATACATAGCGGTCGAGCCGGCGAAGCCACCGGCGGTCGAGAACTCCTTCGAAATGCTCTGCACCTGCGAGCCGAGCGTCTGGCCGGCGGCCTGAGCAAAGGCGCTCGTCGCTCCGAGAGAGACGGAGAGCGCCGCGCCGGCGAGCAACGACGACACATGGGATTTGATTTTGGCGATGGTGTGCAAGTTCATCTCCTTCGATTGAGAGAGCGCCTCACGCCCTCGAAAAAAAGTTTCGGGCGAAGATGCGCGAATATCGAGCGTCGCGTTTGCGCGCCGAAAATATTTTTTTCACCTATCGCTGCCGAGCGCAGAGATGGGCGATCACGAACAGCCACACGCCGGGGTTCATCGCGATCCCCCAAAACAAACCCTTCGCGACCTTCTCGCACATGGTTGTTCCGGGCGCCGCGAGGCGATGGAGGAAGCGCCTCATTGCGGGCCTGCGAGGAGAAGCACGCTCATTCCGGCGAGGCCGACGCCGACCGCCGGAACCATTGCGATGTCGGCCAGCCCGTATCGTCCGGCGTTGATGAGAAATAGCCGCGCCCAACGGGCTATGGCCCAAAGATAAACGGCGCAGCTCACCAGCGCCGCCAGCCCGAAATAGAGCCCCATCGCTGTGGCGAATTGTTCCGCGAGCGCTTGCTTCTCGGCGAGGTCGAAGACAGTCGATGCCGACAATCCGAGACCCGCCATCGAAAACAACCACGAATAGAACAACGCCCAACCGACCAAGGTGATAACGATTGGAAGCTGCTTCAGCCTCTCGACAGTCTGCATGCTTTTTCTCCGCAATGGAGCGCCGGATTGGAATCGACCGATGTTCTCGACGGATCAGGTTCGAAACACGGAAACCAGCCATGTCGCGATGGTCACGACATTGATGAGCATGATCCCGAACATGAACTGCACGCCACAACCGCCGGGGCTACGATTGCTGCGGCCCGCGATCACCGCATTCCAGGTCAGCATCGCAAAGAAGCAGGACATCGCGCCGACGGCCTGGAAGAACCCCTGGAACAGCGTCACGATATTAACGACGGAGTCGCCAGGAGTTTGTCCCAACAGATTCCCGTTGACCGTCGGCGCCGTGTAGCTCGTCAACGCCCCGATCGACACTTGCAGATTGGTTCCGGCCGTATTGTTCGCCATCGTCAGGATCGACGGAAACGACGCGAAGGCGCCAGAGAGGACGAGCGCCACGAACGGAACCCAGGGACGGCCGCGATAGGGATTGTGGCTCTGTGATTGTGTCCAGAATCCCCATCCGGCCGACATGAACAGCGCGAGCGCCGTCAGATAGCAAAAGGTCGGCAACAGAATAGCGATCGCGTTGCCGATCTCTCCTGCGAAATTGACCAATCCTTGCACGTTCAGCCCCCTCTATCGAATGCCTCGAAGCCGACCCGCTCAGCGGATCGGCCCCTTCTCCGTCTGCACGACCCATTCGGTTCCGCGCTGGCTGATCTTGGTGACGCGGCCATAGCCCGGCACATGCGCTCCGATCCCGATTTGCAGCGGGGCGATCTCGTCACCACTGCGATCGAGCTCGGACAGCATGGCGAGGCCCGGCGACGCTGCCTGCACACGATATCGGGCGGGCGGAGTGGGACTGTCGGGCTCGTTCTTCGTCGACAAGGACGCCGGGACGACGCCCTTCATCGCGGCCGGCCGCGTGGGCGGGGGCGCGACGGGCGGGCTCGCTTGTTCCGGCGGCGATGTCGGAGTGGCTTTCGCCGCGTCGAGCGAGCGTTGGGCCTCGCCGAGGTTCAGCCGGCGCTCGAAATCGTTCAGCTTCGCCTCGATCGCGCGCGCCATTCTCTTGTCGCTGTCCTGCAGAGTGGCGATTTCCTCCCTGGTGCGGCGCAGCAATGTCGAGAGCTCGGTGATCATGCCGAACAGTCTCGTTTCCATCTCCAGCTGCTTCTCTTCCGCCTTGACAGGCGCGTCCGGCGGCAATGACGCGACGCGCCGGGCTCCGTCCTCTCTCGCCTTCGCGGCGGGCTCGCTCGTGGTGTCGGGCGCCGCGAAAGCGACCGGGGCGGCGACTGAAACGGGCAGCGTCGGCGCAGCCGTCGCCTTTACGGCGACGACAGGCGCGGCTTTCGGCGCCTCGCGGGCCGCCGGCGAAGCCCGCACGCCGACTTCCGAGACGACGGAGGGCGAGGCGGAAGCGGGCGCGGCGACCGCGAGCGGCCCCGTAGACGCCTTGCGAGCGTCCTCGGGAGTCCAGAACGCCCTGACCTCCTCTTTGATCTTCTGAGGAGGAGACTCCGCCGGAATTTCCAACACGGGCTCGCCGCGCTCATTTGGCGGCACGGAAGCGAGCTTCGACGCCGGAGCTATCAGCCCGGCGTCGGCGCCTTTCTCCGCCACCCCGCCCTCGACGCCTCCGCCATTCGGCCAAAGAGCGACGGCGGCAATGGTCGCGGCGGCGACAGCCGCGAGGGAAACCGACGTCACGAGCTTGTAGCGTTCGAACGCATCCCAACCTTTTGTCCGCGACTTCATTGCTTCAACGCGCAGCGTCTGATCGGGCTCGGCGAGGTGGGGGGCGTCCATGTCGGCGCCCGAAAATGGCGGCTCCTCCTTCTCCGCCGTCTCAGCGGGCTTTCGTCGGGGACCGAGGAATTCCGTGCGGATGCGCGCGAAGCTGGTCGCGATCGACGCGGCCAGCGTTTTCTTGTCAGAGCCCTTTTCCTCCTCGGACGAGGGCTTGCTCGACGCCATCTCGGCATCCGGCTCCGGTAGGCCCAGCGCGAGCCCTTGGGATTCATCACTGTCGACGAAATCGAGATTGGCGGCGACATCGCTCATTGGTCTTCTCCTACTTCGTGTTGAGGCTCGCGGGATCGACGCTCGCCGTCTCCGGCGCCGCGGCGACATTGGACAGGAAGATGACGCCGACGCCCGCATTGGCGGCGAGGAAGACGGTTGCGCCCTTCGGCGTTTGCTGTTGCAGCGTCTGTCCGATCTGCGCGGCCGCCGCGCCGCCGGCGATGCCCGCCTGCTGTCGGAAATCCAGCTTGCCGTAGCTCTGGATCATGCCGCCGTACGGCGTGTAGCCGATCGTCGAATTCGAAAGCGCGATCGCCTGTCCGAGTCCGGCGACGAATGCCGCCGCCGTCGGCAGCGCGAAGCGCTCGATGTAATGCTGATCGACGCTGGTCGCGACGGCGGTCTCCATGCTGTCCGGCGCGATCACCAGACCTTGCACATTGATCGTTTGACCGTGGTGCTCGACCGAATTGATCCGCACGATGAGCCGCTCGGTGTCGCCGAACAGCGCGCCGACCGCCTGGTTCTTGGAGAAGGTTCCGATCATGCGATCCCCTGCCAGCGGTCCCGTGTCCGCCTGCAGGACGATCGGCCCTCCGGTGTCGGAATTGACCGAGAGCACCGTATGGGCGTAGACGCCGCGCCCCGCCGGGACCAACACCGTCTCGGCGGGGGAACGCTGCTGTGGTTGTGTAGGCGACGTCGGACGAGGATTTGCGGCGCGCTGTTCGGTGCGCCCGCTCTGTCCCGGCGCGAGATCGTCCCGAACATCGATCGCCGGCGCGAGCACCACATCCGTGCGCGGCGGCCGTCCTTCCCACTGCTTGAACAGATCGCCCACCGCCTGCTTGAATTGCTCGTCGTTCGCTCCCGCGCCCGCGTTCGTGCTCGCAGGATCGTTGGCGGCGACCTGTTCGACGCGCGCTTCCTCTTGCGGTCTTTCGGGAGGGACGTAGAGCGGTGCCGGTTCGGGGATCGGAACCACCGCGGGCGCCGGCGGCGGCTCCGCCGCGGCGATCTCCTCGGGATCGCGCCGATCGACGAGCCGCAGCGGCGCGGCCGCAGGCAAGGGCGGCGTATAGGACGCCCCCGACGCGAGCGCTCTGTCCGCCTGCGTCTGCGCATGACGCTTCAGCAGCGCGTCCTGCGCCGGATTGCTGTGCATGCCGCCCGGCAGCGGATCGACCTCCGGCATTTTGGCGACCGACGACTCGGGGAGAGTCGGATGCGAGATCGACGAGACGGCGACGAGAAGCGCGGTCATCGACACGCTGACCACGGCGATCGTGACGACCCGAGCCGGGCCGCCCCTCCCGCCTCGATTGAACTCTCGTAGCTGCGACAGCAGCGGGATCTTGGAAAAAAGGTCGGACATTCAATCCTCCGTCAAAGAGGCCGAAACGGTGCGTCCCTGATGGGAGAGCAGCACGACCGGCGTCGCGGGCAGCTGGTAGACGGTGAGGCCCCCTTCGGCGGCCTCGGACGCCGTCCATTCCGGGGAGATCAATGTGAGACGCGTGCGCAGATAGACGCGATCTCCGAGCCGCCAGGCGCGCAGCTCGTCCGGAGACACGCCTCGAACCGACAGAGGCGTCGCCTCGGCGGGTGGAACGCCGTCGAGCATGGCGGTGAGGAAAGGGGCGGCCGTGTCGGGCGCGCTCGCGCGCACGGTCCCCGCCTTCGCATTCGGGCCGCGTTCCGCCACCTGGATCGAAATATCGGCGTCGTAGCGTCCGCCGCCGCCGATCAACAGGAAGCTGATCGGCTTCGGAGCGCCCTGCAGCGTCACCACCAGACCGCCGCGCGGCTGCAGCGACATCGGCGTGATCTCCAGGACATTCGATCCCTTCGCCGGCGTGCAGACATAAAAGCCGGTGGCGGCGACCGCGGGGCCGCTGGCGTTCTGGCCCGTGTTGCAGTTCCCGCCATCCGTCACGGCCGCGGGATTGGAGTTCGTGTCCCATTGGATCGGCCATGGCTCGCCGGTGCGGTCGAAGAAGGAGATCGCCGTCGGATAGCCCTTGACCGTCTGGATGATGTTGACCGCCTGCCCCGGCGCGAAAGACACATTCACGCGTCGGCTCGCCGGGGCCGCGAACTCGGTCGTCGCCTGCTCCTGCGCGCGCTTGTTGTCGCCGAACCGCTTGCCCAGTTCCCGGATCATTCCGGGCGTCAGCGGGATGAGGTTCGCGGCTCGATCGGCCGATCCCGACGCCTCGACGCCGCCGCCGTTCCCGGTTCCAGGGAGGCCCGCCGATTGTTGCGCCAGAGTGGGGAACGCAGTCGACAGCAGGACGGCCGCCGCGCCGCATAATGTTTTTCTGTGCTGCATCTTTTTGTCCTCATTGCTATTGGCGAACCGCCACGAGCTCGTCGATTTCCAAGCCGTCCGGGCGATCCTCGGCGTTCGTTCTCGCGACGAGCGCTTTGATCACGAGATTTTGCGTGATGTTCTGCTGGCTGTTCTGGCAGGTCTGCACGATCGGAACTTGGATGCGGTAAGCGAGCGCTCCAGCGATCGTGGCGACTTCGCTGATGACGGCGGCGCGCTGCGCTTGCGCATAGCAGAGCAGCATCGACCGCTTCATCGTGTCGAAATTCTTGGTGTCCATCACGCTGGTGGCGAAACCGTTCCAGCCGCGCTTGGAGAATTTTCGACTCGCAGCGGAGAGCTGCTGCGGATAATCATTGTAATTGATGTTGTAGGGCGCGAGCGCGGCGCGCGTCGACCAATCGAGCAGCTGCGCGTCATCGACGATCGGCGTGTCGAGCGCCGTCAACTCTCGGGTCTTCCGTCCGTCGATCACGAAGTATTTCGGGGTCGGAGGATGCGTCCACAAATACACGTCATGCGCGATAAAGGCCGTCGTCAGCAGCGACAGTCCGAGCGCGAGTCCGATGGACCTCGATAGAAGAGACGCCTGAAAATCCGGATCGGACAATCGGCGGTTGATCGCGGCGTGTTCGTTTTGCATGAAGCCGTCCCTCTCGAAAAGATTCGACGTTGTCGATCATCGAAAGGATGTGCGCGAATGAGAATCGACAAATTGTGTGACCACAAAATTTCGACGAACGACGTCGACGTCTCTCGCCAAGCGCGCGCTACGACAATGCGTCACGAAATGCTGCGTCGCAATCGTCGCGATCGAGCGACACGTTCGCCCGGCGAATCGCGGGACGCGCGCCCCTGCGCGCAACGGCTCACGCGTAGCGCTTGCCGTTCGCACAGGAGAGTGCGTGCAAGTGTAGTCAGCTCTATCGAGAGGCTGTCGCAGACGAAGTCTATATCGTGAAGTCGAACGGCGTCGAAAGGCAAGGAACGGCGGACACGCTCACGCCTTTGCGAACCTCGATCCCGGTCCACCACGGCTCGTGCTTCAATTTGTGATAGTCGGGTACTTCGGCGTTCTTCGCGCTCTTTTCTTTCGCTCCTAGCGCTGCATTTCGTCTTCTCTCGTTGCTCTGGTCCACGGAGTTGGAGCGATGGTCTCCGGACGCACGGAATATCAAGCAACGCGACACGCCCCCCGCTTTCGGGGGCCGCACCTTCAAGGTGTCCTCGTATCGCTGCCGATCGAAGGTGGAGCTGGTCGCGCCCTTTGAGCTGAGATGCATCCGAGACACCTGACTGCCTATGCACGAAAGGCTCAATCCCGTCGCGGCTTTGATCGCGGCCTTGCTCATTCCGCCCAGCAGCGCGACAGCCACGCCAATCTTCTGCTCGATCCCGCGACAGCGAACGATATCCACATCGCGCGGCAGTCGATTCCTTTTGAAGTCCTCGATCGCCGCATGCCACTCGGGATGCATCTCGGCGGACAATGTCCACGGCTTCGCTTGTCCCGGAATGGGTCGCTTTTTTCCTTTGGCGTCGGTGAGCCGCCCTTCGGTCTGCGGCGCGGAAGGGCGATCGGAATGAGACATGGTGACCTGCCCCTGAAAAATCCCACCAGCATCGATTAGAGTCCGGCCGATTGCAGGACGGACACGATGAAGAAGAAACGGTTCACAGAAGAGCAGATCATCGGGATTTTGCGGGAGCAGGAAGCCGGCGCGAAGGCGGCGGACCTCGCGCGCAAATACGCGGTTTCGGAGACGACGCTCTACAATTGGAAAGCCAAATTCGGCGGGATGGACGTTTCCGAGGCCAAGCGGCTGAAGGCGCTGGAGGAGGAAAACGCGCGTCTGAAGAAGCTCTTGGCCGATCAGATGCTCGATGCGGCGGCGCTTCGCGAGCTCCTGGCAAAAAAATGGTAGGGCCCGCCGTCAAGCGCGACGCCGTCGCGCACCTTCAGGCCGTCATGGGCCTGTCGGAACGTCGGGCCTGCCGGATCGTCGCGATCGATCGCAAGACGGCGCGCTACACGTCGAAGCGCCCGGCCGACGCCGAGCTTCGAGCCGAGCTGCGCGATCTCGCCAATGCGCGTCGGCGTTTCGGCTACCGGCGGCTGTTCGTCTTGCTTCGTCAGCGGGGCGAGCGCTCGGGCAAGAACCGCATCTATCGGCTCTACCGCGAGGAAGGTCTGACGGTGAGGAAACGCCGCGCGCGCCGCCGCGCCGTGGGAACACGGGCGCCGATTCTCGTCGAAGCGAAGCCGAATGCCCGATGGTCTCTCGACTTCGTGCACGACCAGCTCGCCAGTGGGCGACGATTCCGCATCCTCAACATCGTCGATGACGTGACGCGTGAATGCCTGGCGGCGATCCCGGACACGTCGATTTCCGGCAAGCGGGTGGCGCGCGAGCTGTCGGCGCTGATCGAAAGGCGCGGCAAGCCCGGCATGATCGTTTCCGACAATGGAACCGAGTTCACCTCGAACGCCGTCCTGTCCTGGTCGGAGGAGAACAAGGTGGAGTGGCATTTCATCATGCCCGGCAAGCCGATGCAGAACGGCTTCTGCGAGAGCTTCAACGGTCGCATGCGGGACGAGCTGCTCAACGAGACGCTGTTCTTCGGGCTCGACCACGCGAGAGAGAAGATCCGATATTGGGCGCACGACTACAACCACCGACGACCGCATTCTTCGCTCGGCTATGCGACGCCGGCGGACTATGCGGCCGCGCTCACCGCAACAGGCGATCGGCTGCGCAACCCCGACCAGCTCCGCCGATCGCCTGTTGCTCACCCCACGCCCGCGGGCGTATCAACCGCCGGGACTCAACTCGCCGCTGGATGAAATATCGGGGGCAGGTCACGGGGAATTCACAAGCGGGTCGGCGCAAGTTGCGCCTCGTCAAACCACTTCGGCCTCAGCACGGGTCTTCTCTTCCTCAGTGCGCAGCAGCGTCAAACTTCATCGCTTTTGTCGTGCACCTCCAACTTGAACTGGAATCCCTCGAATGACATCAGGCATCGGCCGAAATCCTCCCAGGAAATCTCCCGTCCATCAATGATAAGGAGCGGCAGGCGGCCATCTGTCGCGGGATCCCAGTCGATGAGGGCGCGCACCACGCCGGCCTTTGCGATCTGCAGACCGTGCTCGCCGTCCTCGAGATGTTTTACGGCAAGGGCACGCTGTATCTTTGCGATCAGCCGACCGAGCATGGCGAGAAGGTCTTCTTCGGGGCCCGCAATCACTTGGAACTGATAGCCCGCCGGGGCGCCCTTGCGAAGTTCGAACGCGTCCAAAGCGACGCCAGTCCCAAACAAGAATGTTCGGAAATGGAATTCATGGACTTTTCCTCCGCTGTCTTTCAGACGTATGGGGTCAAATTCCACATGCTCGAAATCTTTGAGGCCGGCGGCAGCGGCCGCTTCGCTATTGAAACAGCGGCGGCAAAGCTGTTTGTATCCGTTTTCCATCGAACCATATTCGACGATCTCGAAGCTCGGCGTCTGATGGCCGCACCCTTCGCATTTGGTTTTCCCCATGGCGTCCAACTCCCCTGCCTAAATGAATGCAGCACTCTCATTCGTGGATCATAGGACGCCGGCCTGGGCGAACCAACTTCGGTGAAAGCTCCGCGCCGCTCGTGCAAGGCGACCACGCCTTGGCGCTATGATGCCGTTGAGGAGAGGCCGTCCACATCAAGATCGGCGAACTGACGCGCGCCAAACATGGTGTGAGCTTTCACCTTGTTTGGCGCGCGGCAGGATGAGGCGGAGAGCGACAGAAATGCCGAGCACGGGACACCACGCGAGGTCGACGGTGACATTGCGCGCGGAGGGCCGCCTGAAGTTGGACGGCCTGCACGAGACCGCACGAACGAATTCGCGCAGCCTCGCAATGCTTCGCTGCGTGGGGGTGGCGGCGAGCGCATCTGCGGCGCCTCCAGCCTCGAGCAGCCAGGTCCGGTGACCGGCTGCGACTTCCAGGAGGTGCGGACGCCCTCGACGCCGGAGAAAGCGCCGCTCACAGGGCGATGGTCCGGCTGTTGTTCACATTCCTGTGGATCCGCGCGAGATTCGCAAGCACGCCGGGCTGACGCAGGCGGAGATGGCTCCCCTCATGGGGATGAGCCTATCGGGCTATCGGGCTATCGGGCTATCGGGCTATCGGAAGTCGGAACAGGGCCAGCGTGTGGTCAGCGGTCCGGCCGCCATGCCGTTGCGCGTGATCGCGACGGAGCCGGAAGCGGTGAAAACGGTGCTCGTGTCGCGACGTTCGAACAAACGTCTCGCGTTCGTTAATGGCGAGGATGCGCCAGGAGCGGCCATTCGACCCGGACCGAGCGAATGACCGCTTTCCCTGGATTTCGCGGACCTTCGCCACTGCGATCCTCTCCGTCGTTTGATCAAAACTCCAGCCGCAGCGAGCCGAGGAAGGTGCGCGGCACACCGGTCAGTATCGTGTAGCGATCGGCGGCTGTCTGATAATAGGTCGCGTCGCCGATATTCTTGACGTTCAGCTGGCCCGTCACCGTGTAGCCGGCGATCTTCGTGCTGTAGGCGATCATGCCGTTGACCAGTGTGTATCCGGGCAGGACGAAGGAGTTCGCATTGTCGCCGAGCGCGCTTTCGACGACGGTGAGACCGCCGCCGAGACTCCAACCGCTCAATTCGCCATCGGCGTCGTATTTCACCCAGAGATTGCCGTAGTTGCGCGGACTGCCCGGCAGCTTGGCGCCGGCGATGGCGAGCTGCGTCGTGATGAGCGTCAGCGGATTGTAGGAGCTCGCGCCCTCTACGGTTCGCACATCGTCATGCGTGTAATTGGCGATGACGCTCCAATTGTCGTCTATGCGGCCTTTGAGATCGAATTCGAATCCCTGGCTGCGCGCCTTGCCGATCAGCAGCGTGTTGTTGGCGTTGGTCGGATCGGTATAGGGAACATTGGTCTTGAAAATGTCGAAGTATGACATGGTCAAGGTGAGCCGCTTGTCGAGGAGCTCGGCCTTCAGCCCGCCTTCGTACATCTCGCCTTTCTGAGGCGCGAGCGGAACGCCGACGCGCGTCGAATTGGCCACACCGAAAGATTGCGTGAAATTGCCGTAGAGCGAGAGCCATGGCTGCGGCTGATAGACGATGCCGACACGCGGGCTGAACGCGGTATTGTAGGTGCTCACATAGCTCGCCTCTGCGCCGACGGCGGATTTGAGATTCTTGTTGTTGCTCGTCTCCGCCCAATCGAAGCGTCCTCCCAGCAATAGGTGAACCGTGTCGTCGAAGAAGGAGAGCATGTCCTGGCCGTAAATGCCCGTCCATTTCTGACCGGATTTGCTGTAAACGGGATTGCTATAGGGATTCTCGATCTGCCATGAGTTCGGCGCGTAGATGTTGATGGTGCTCAGTATCGGCTGATATTGGAGATTGATCGGCATATAATTCTTGAGCGCGTCGAGCCCCAGCAATATCGAATGTGAGACCGGTCCCGTTTGGAATTTGCCTTTCAGATCGAGATTGGTCGCGAAGGTCCGATCCGTCGTGCCAGGAACGACGAAGGCGTAGCGGCTGAGGACGCCGGTCGCCTGATCGAAGCCCAAGGGTGCGATGTTCACGTTTCTCGTCGCCATGCTGGAGTAGCTGAGCCGATTGGTCAGGCTCCAGCCCGGCAGGAATTCATAGCTCATGTCATAGGCGATGCGCGTGCGCTCGACGTGATCCGGCATGCTGGTCATGAGCGAGGCCGAAGACAGATAGCGGCCGACCGGAATAGTGGCCGGGGCGCCGCCGACCGCCGGCAGGATGAAATAATCGTCGACCCAGGTCCTGTTCTGATATTCGAAATCGACATTGATGCGGAACTGCTCGACAGGATGATAGCTGATCGTCGGAGCTACGAAGAAATTTCTGTCCGTCACGAAATTTCGATAGGAATCGGTGCGAAAAAAAGTGCCGTTGACGCGATACAGCAGCGATTTGTCCTCGGTCAGCGGCCCAGTGGCGTCGATCGTCGTCCGTGTGCCGCTATAGGACGTCACCTGCTCCTGAATGGAGTAGTATGGCGTCGTCAGCGGCCGCTTGACCACGAGATCGATGACGCCGCCCGGCTCGCCTCTGCCGAATTCCATCGCCGCAGGGCCTTTCAGCACTTCGATCGATTGGAGATTGGTCGTGTCGAGGTTGCGCACCCGATATTCCATCAGGCCGTTCTTGTACATATTGCCGAGCACGTTGAAGAAGCCGCGAACCTTGAACACGTCGAGCTGCGCGGTCGAGGGCGTGACGCCGCTGACATTGGTGAAAAGCGCATCGCCGACCGAGATCGCCTGCTGATCGTCCATCGCTTGGCGCGTCACCACGCCGACCGAGATCGGCGTCTTCATCAGTGGCGCGTCGAACTTCAATGTGGTCGGCGCGCTTTCGGCGCGATAGCCGGTGCGCCTGTCTCCGGGCCCCTGGCCGAGGCCTGGACGTCCGGTTGCTCGAGGTCGCCCCTCTTCGGCGCCGATGTCGATCGCCGGCAGCGGCGTCGCGCCGCTCGCGTCGTTCCGCGTTTCTGTGTCGTTCTGCGCCAGCACGATCGAAACGGCCTTCTCGCCGGGCGCGAGCGTGTAGGAGAGGCCGGTGCCCGACAAAAGCCTCGCGAGCCCTTCGTTGATCGTGGCGGCGCCATCGAGGCCCGCGGTCGTCTTGTCTCTCGTCAACTCGGAGTCATAGACCAATATCGCGCCGCTCTTCTCGGCGAAGCGGCGCAGCGCCGTAGCGACGGGCCCGGGTGGAATTTCATAATTTTTCGTCTCGAGCGCCGCCCAGGCGGGCGACGCATCCAGCGCCAGAGCGCCGACGCCAGGGCCAAGCACGAGCAGTCCGAAGGCCGCCGCGGCTCCAAGCGGCTCATGCTTCTTTTTCATTTTGCGTCGCCTCCCGTCGCATCATTCGGAGGCGGGTGAAAAAAGCGCCTCTAATGATTCAGACAATCGGCGCGGCCGATTGTTGACGTCGGGTCGCGATGAATTTGCGCGCTGTTGCGACCACAGGCGACAGACGACGGTTCAGCTCCATAAAATTATTATGTAGTTTCCTAGATATGCCGCTCTTATGCCGAGCGACAGCTCGATCGCGCGAATGGACTCCAGGGGCTCCGATGTCCGGAACAGGCCGTTGATCTTTCGGTCGCGGATCGACGGGGTCATGATGAGGATACGGCCGTGGAAATGTCGGTTGACGGCGGCGACGACATCGGCGAGCGGCTTGTCGTGGAAGATGAGATATCCGCGCCGCCACGCCGCTTCGTCCTCGACATCCGCGGGATGCGCGGCCTGGGCGGGAAGATCAGGGCTGTAGGACAATTGCTGTCCTTCCTCGACGATCGCTGTCCGCCCCGCGGCGGCGACAGTGACCTTATGCTCGGTGACCGAGACCTGCGCTCTTCCTGCGCTCATCGCAATATCGAAGCTGGTTCCCAGGGCCGTCGTTGTCCCTCCTGCCGCTTCGACGACGAATGGCCGGACCGGATCGCTCGCCACGGCGAACCAGGCTTCGCCCTTCAGAAGCGTGAGACGCCGTCGGTCGCCGGAATAATGCTCGGCGATCGCCGTATCGGCGTTGAGCTCTATGCGCGATCCGTCCTCTAGCGTCACGGTCTTCAGTTCGCCGACGCCTGTGGAGAAATCCGCTCGCCAGAAAATTACGAGATCATTCCCGAAATAGACGAGGAACAGGATTGCGGCGAGAGAGGCCGCGGCCAGCGGCCAGCGCGGCCGTCGGGACGCCGCCGCGGCGGCCGGGATCGAGACGCCTTTCAAATCTCGCCATAGGGAGAAAGCCTTTTCAAAGGCCGCGCGGTTGGCTTCGTCCGCCGAGAGCCATGCGTCGAAGGCGTCGCGATCCGCGCGCGTCATCGCTCCGGTTCTGATTCGCGCCAGCCAATCGATCGCAGCCTCGCGCCGCTCCTGGTCTCCGGAAGGCGACGGGTCGCTATGCATTCAGGCTTCCTCCCGAAGAGCCGATCGAAATTGACCGCGCCGCGTCGGGAAATGGCGGCTTTCTCCGAGAAGGCCTTCGCCGACGATCTGATATCGAAGCTTGCAAAACGACCTCACTCCAGCACGTCATGGCAGCGCTGGAGCGCCAGATGCAAGTGCTTCTGGACCATGTTGCGGGAAATGCCGAGCCGCCGAGCGACCTCTTCGGCCGGCAACTCTTCTATGCGCAGCAGGATGAAAACCTCGCGGCAGCGCGGGGGCAGGCTCAGGATCGCCTCCTCGAGGCGCTGTACGCGGCGTTGCCCATCGAATTGATCATCCTGGAGCGGGTAGCCTTCTGGAATGTCCTCGGGAACATCGCCGGCGTCCACATATCTCTGCTCCATCTCGAGGCGGGATCGATGGTTCTTGGCGATGTTGCTCGCCGTCTTGAAGAGAAAGGCTTCCGGGTTCGAAATCGCCTCGCTCGCCGCGTAACGGCGCACCCTGACATAGGTCTCCTGGAGCAGGTCCGGCGCGTCCTGAGACCCCACCCTGCGCTTGAGAAATCTGAGCAGATCGGGTTGGCGGAGGAAGAAGGCTTGGGCGAGAACGCCGAATTTGCTGTCGGACATAGACGACGAACCTGATGGACGCAAAGGGAAATCGAATGGTGCGCGGTCCAGCGCCCCAGCGGTCGCGAGACCGGCGTCGGGGGCGGCCTTCGGAGGTGTGCCGATCTCTCGCCGCTTGTTCGACGGCGGACGGCCGATCTTCTCACACGGCCGGCGGCGCTCGTGACGACCAGGCGTTCGTCCAACCCGGCGCGCGCCAAAACACAATTTCATAATCGAGCTCGGCCTTCGAACTCGGCGCCAAATCAGCGAGAAAATAGCTCGCCGCCAGTAGGGAGGCGGTGACCGCGGTCAGATCGTCGCGAACGCTCGAAGCGCAGCAAATGCACTCCCCACGGTCTTGGTGGCCATGAGCAGGCCAGTCCGGACCGCCCACATCGGCGCTGCATGGCGCTCGACCATCGAATTTGTCGAGGCTCCAGCCTGCGTCATTCAGATGCGGAGCCGTCCATGAAATTGAAATGATGGGAGCTGCTGCTTTGATTACAAACAAAAAGGCGAGGACGTAGGGCAAGAGCCCTCGCCCAGCCGAGATCATGCCTATAGAGCCCCTCTCCATGGGAGAGATTGAGAACGTCGGTCGCCGCTACTGTCAAGGCCGAGGCGGCACAGTTACGAAAACATTGTTAGACTGTCGCATAGGCGCCACAACCTGAGAGCGGGCAGGTCCATTCGTCGGCGGGCGCGTTCAGCCGAACACGCGAATGTCGGCTATCGGCAATTGTCGGACGTCGGCCAATCGGGAGAAAGGGTCTCCTTCGGGTCACATTTCCTCCTTCGCCGTCGGGAAGGGGGGAGTCGCACCAAAGTGTGCACTTCCCGGGCAACGGCGCTGCGCCTCGAAACGTAGCCGCGGCGCGCAGAGGCCGCGCCGGAGGTCAGCCGTCGCAAGCGCCAGCGTGTCAGCCCGCATCGGCTTGGTTGGCTAGAGCATCTGCTTCACTTAGCTCTATGACATGGTCGTCGGCGCCGATTGTCACCTTGCGATGGGTGATCGCCAATACGGTCACGTCGTCCGCGATATTACGGATCTCCGTCATGATTCCCCGCTCTGTCACCTCGTCGAGCGCCGAGCTGGCTTCATCGAGAAAGAGGAACTCAGGCTCGGCGTAGAGCGCGCGCGCGATAGCGATGCGCTGACGCTCCCCGCCGGAGAGTTTTAGGCCGCGTTCGCCCACCAGCGTTTCGAATCCTGCGGGCAAGGCGTCGATAAAATCCAGGATGGCCGCCCGGGCTGCGGCCTCCCGAAGCTTCGTTTCATCTGGCTGCCGCCCCAGCACGATGTTGGTTCGCAGACTGTCGTTGAGCAGAACGATCTCTTGAGGAACGACGCCAATGTGTGAAAACCATTGGCGTCGACCAACGTACGCCAAGTCCGTCCCATCGATCAGGATTTGACCCTTTGCGGGCGCAAGCGATTTGAGAAGCACGCGGAAGATCGTCGTTTTTCCGGCGCCTGTCTTGCCGGTCAGAAAGTTCAAGCGACCGCGCTCGGCGGCAAAGCGCACGTCCTCGACGCCGCGGCCATTGGGATAGGAAAAGGATACGCTCCGGAATTCTATGCGCCCCTCGCGAATCTCGAGCGGGCTCCCCTGCTCTGCATCCGCTTCTTCCGGCGCGAGCCACATCTTGACGTAAGGCATGAATTGCGAATAAGAGCGCGCCAGATTGTCGATCGCGTGCCCGACCATCTCGAAGGGCTGGTTCAATTGCAAAAGCAATGTGTTGAAAAGGACGAGATCGCCCACGGTCACGGCTCCTGCCCGATATTTCGGTAGCAGAAGCCAAAAAGTGATCGCAAATTGTAGCGCGAGCATCACGCCAAAGAAGGTGCCGTATCCGACGCGCTCCAGACAGAAGCGGCGCCACCTGTCACGAATCTCGCGCGCCTTGGCTGAGAATTTCCGCCGCAGCCATTCCTGGCTGTCGAAATGGCGCAAAGTCTCCATGGCATTCATGGCGTTGCCGACGAAACGCGCATTGGCCTGTATCGACTCGATCGCAGCGTGCAGATGCTGGTTGGTCCATTTGTTCGCCAGATAGGTGAAGCCGACGAAGACGACGCCATAAATGAAGACGATCGTCGCGATATCGGCGCTCAGTACCGCGCCGAGCGTGGCGATCGTTAGAGCTATTTGGGCGATGCTCGGGACAATAATTCCGAGGGCGAGTTGCACAAAACCGTTCAGCGCTGATTGGCCGCGACTTTGCGCGCTTTGGATTTCGGCGGAGTTGTGTTCTATGAAGAAGTCGGTCGTCTTTTTGAGGATGCGCTCGAAAAAGCTCACGCCGGCGATAAAGTTGAGATTCTCGCTCGTCATGAAAGTGAGATAGTCGACGGCGTGACGCAGGACCGTGGCGACGCCCAAAAGGCCTGCATAGACGACGAACCCGATCAGCGTCTGCTCGACCGGCTCGCCTGCGGAAATTCGATCGAGCGACTTTGAAAAGAGATAGGGCGCGCCCACCGACGCCAGCGTCGAGAGCGTCGTGATGCCGGCGACGACGATCAGCGTCAATTTCGACTGACGCCAATAATCGCCGAGAATCGCCGTAACGGGCTTGAGCGCCTCCGCCCACTTGACCTTCATCCGCGGTTATCCCCGAGCAGGGTGTCGCGCCTGCGACGCCCGAACTTTGTCTTTAACAGGCCAAACGGGCCTTCGAGGCTAGGTGGTGAGTGCTACCGGGCCTCCGCATCAAGAGGCCGGTCCAGCGATGCAGCCAAACCAGGATCGGACGTGTTTTCATCTGTACACCTGCGCGGAGTGGCTTGGCGCGGGACGAACGAGAGCAGGCTTCAAATATGCGAATCAGGGATTCGCCGGATGGCCCAGGTTCGGTTCCGACTTTCCCCCGGTTTGCGGCGTTTGACAAGGTCGCGGCGTCGCGCAGAGCACCGCCGAAGTGCGCGATGGAGCACGGCAGGCCGAAACCAGTCTCTGGACAGGGAAAATCACAAAATTGCATCCCATTTGGGCGCGTCTCTTCCGAGGTTAGGCTAGCTGCCACCCGGAAGGCCACGCAGCGCCTCTTTAAGCGTCGCCGAGATCTCGTGGCGTCGCGTGAAGTTGAAGGCGAGGCGAATCGTCCATTTGGGTCAGAGTTCCTCGTTCGCTTTCCGCGAACGGAGAGGTCGCGCCATGAGGGGATCTCCGTCACCGCCCTGAGACAGAAACCAGGAGCGGACGTTCGACATTGGCTCTCGTACTGGTTCAGGAGCAAACCGGCTCTCGGTTGCCGGGGGCACTATCGACGATCTCAGCAGCAGCGTCAGCGAGTGGGCAGCGCCGACGCCGAGTCCGCGCGCCGCCATGCGGTAACATTTTTTACGTGGCCGCGAATCTTTTTTCGAATTCCCTCCCTCCTTCTCGGTCGAGGAATGATCCTCCGACCACGATGGGAGATAGAAAGATGCTGTATGTGAAGAATGTTCCAGGCTGGGAGCGCGTCGTCCGGGTGGCGATGGGCGCTGGGCTCTTGGTCGCCTCCGTCGCCTATTTCGGCGCGACGCCGACAGGCTGGGGCATTGGCGCTATGGGGCTTATCGCGGCGACGAGCGGGCTGCTGGGCTTTTGTCCCGCCTGCGCCATGGTGGGGCGTCGGCTCGGTCACTGAGGGGAAAGCGATGGCGGCTTGCTCGTATGATCTCATCGTCCGCGCCCAAGGGGGCGACGCCGCCGCGCTCGACCGGCTGCTCGTCGAATGCCGGTTCGACGCGCGTCGCTACGCCAGGCGCCATTGCGTGACCAGCGAGGTCGACGATGCGGTGCAGGAGGCGCTTCTCATTGTCGTGCAGCGCCTGCGTTCGCTGCGAACTGCGGCGTCCTTCGCCGCGTGGCTGTTCACGGTCGTGCGTCGCGAATGCCGACGCCTGTCGCGACGGATGTTCGCCCACGAGGAACTGGACGAGGAAAGGATCGCCGATTGGTTCACGGCACGCCCGATGAACGAACTGCGGATGGAATTGGCATTCGCGCTCGAATCCTTGCCCGCGCATTATTTGGAAGTGATCCTTTTGCGCGACTTCGAGGAGTTGACGATCACCGAGATATGCGAGGGCCTCGACGTCAGCGTCCAGACCGCCAAAGCTCGCTTACGTCGGGCGCGCTTATTGGTCCGAGAATATCTCATTGACGCGTCGGCGGCGGCCAATCTCGCGCGAGAGCGCCTCTGACCAGCATTATCGGACGCGAGAGTGGATTTTCGCGTCGCGAACCGCCCAAAGCAATGCACAGACTCGAACTGAACCGAAAAGGAAAACGCTATGAAGATGAAAGTCGTATGCGGAGCGTCGCTCGCCATCGCCGCGGTCGCCATGGCCGTCAGTGGCGCTGCGACCAGCGCGCTCGCAAAGACGGCGAGCCCCGTCCATTGTGTGGGCGTCAATTCCTGCAAAGGAATGAGCGCCTGCAAGAGCGCCTGCAATTCCTGCAAGGGCCTGAACTCCTGCAAGGGTCAGGGATGGGCGCCCGCCGAATCCACCGAAGCTTGCGCAGCGCAGGGCGGCACGGTTGCCGAGACGTGAACCTCGGGATCGGTCGATCGGCCCCGGTCCCTCTCATCGTAAAAGAGACCGGACGTCGCCTCGCGCGACTGTCTGGCCTCCGAACATGATCGCGACTGCTCGGCTGCTCCTCGCCGCCATGGCGGCCAATCTTGTTGGCGCCGTGTCGGCGAGTTCCGTGAAAGCCGGATCGGAATCAGACGCCCCGCCACCGCTCACGTCGGCCACGTCGCAGTTCACCGAGTTCAGACCGCTGGCGATGGCGCCGTCCGTGAAGATCGAACGCATCGATGGCGAGCACATCGATCTTCGCTCGCTTCGAGAAAAGGTCGTGCTGTTGAGCTTCTGGGCGACATGGTGTCCGCCATGCCGTCGGGAAGTGCCGATGCTCGAAAGCCTATGGCTCTTCGAAGGGGCCGATATCGAGGTGGTGGCGGTGTCGGTCGATCGGCAGGGCAAGTCGGCTGTCGCGCCTTTCCTCGAGCGTCTAGGGTTCACACATCTCCTTTCGTTCCTCGACCCCGTGAGGCGCATCGCCGCGCCGCCGTCCGAAACGCGAGAGACGCCCTTCATCTGAACCGCGCCGGGATTGCCGGAGGCTCCAACCCTTGAGAGGATGGAGCCATGGATACGAAGAAGAAAACATCGAACAGATTTTCACCTGAGGTTCGGGACCGGGCGGTTCGGATGGTGCTGGAGCACCGCGGCGACCATGCCTCGCAATGGGCGGCGATCGCCTCGATCGCGGCGAAGATCGGCTGCACGGGCGAGACGTTGCGGAACTGGGTCCGCCAGGCGGAGCGCGATTCCGGCGCCCGCCCTGGCGCGACGACGGATGAGCGCGAGCGGATCAAGGCGCTGGAGCGGGAGAACCGCGAGCTGCGGCAGGCCAATGAGATCCTGCGCAAGGCGTCGGCTTATTTTGCGGCGGCGGAGCTCGACCGCCGCTCGAAACAATGATCGCCTTCATCGACGCTCATCGGGAAGCGCACGGGGTCGAGCCGATCTGCAAGGTCTTGCCGATCGCCCCTTCCACCTATTGGGCGCATGCGGCGCGCCGGCGCGACCCTGCGAAAGCCTCGGCCAGAGCGCGCCGGGACGCGGTCCTTCGCAAGGAGATACGGCGCGTCTATGACGAGAACTTCCAGGTCTATGGCGTGCGCAAGGTGTGGAGGCAGTTGGACCGGGAGGGCGAAAAGGTCGCGCGCTGCACCGTAGCGCGGCTGATGCGGAGCATGGGTTTGCAAGGGATCGTGCGCGGCCGGCCGGTCAAAACGACGGTGAGCGACCGCAAGGCTCCATGCCCGCTCGACAAGGTGAACCGGCAATTTCGGGCGGCGCGGCCGAATGCGCTGTGGCTGTCCGACTTCACTTATGTCTCGACTTGGCAAGGCTTCGTCTATGTGGCTTTCGTGATCGACGCCTTCGCTCGGCGGATCGTCGGTTGGCGCGCCTCGCGCACGGCGCATGCGGGCTTCGTGCTCGACGCGCTCGAGCAGGCGCTGCATGATCGTCGGCCGGTTCACAGCGGCGGCCTCGTCCATCATAGCGACCGCGGCGTTCAATACGTCTCTATAAAATACACCGAGCGCCTCGCCGAGGCCGGCGTCGAGCCATCGGTCGGCAGCGTCGGCGACAGCTACGACAACGCGCTCGCCGAGACGATCAACGGACTCTACAAGGCCGAGCTGATCTGGCGAAAGGGGCCGTGGCGAAGCTTCGAGGCGGTCGAGTTCGCCACGCTCGAATGGGTCGACTGGTTCAACAATCGCAGACTGCTGGAGCCGATCGGAAACATTCCGCCGGTAGAAGCCGAAGCGCGCTATTATGCGCAACTCGAGGAGCCCGCCATCGCGGCGTGACTCAGACGAAATGGCCTCCGGCGATCCCGGCGCGGTTCAATCCTTCGCGGAATGCCGATTTCCTATGTGATCGATCCGCGAGGGCGCGTCGCTGGCTACATCACCGGCGAAGTGGATTGGACGTCGCAGGGCGGACTTGCGCTCTTGCGCCATTATTTCAATGCTCGATGAATGAGCCGGCGACCTCAGCGTCCTCCCTCCAGGCTCGCAAGTCCGGTATCTTTTTTTCTGCCGTTAAGCCCTCGAGTTCCGAATGACTGCAAAGGGTTCACAGTTCCCCGTTCGCCGTCCCGGAACGGGGAGGTTGCGCCATAACCGGCCATTCGTCACAAACGTCCAGAGGGACCGCTTTCCCTGGATTTCGCGGACGTTCGCGCCACCGGATCGGCAGGGCATAAAGATCCGGATCCCCTGGCTCGGCTGAAGTTCTCGTGACGGTCGCGGGGTTCGCTATTCCACGTCGGTGACGCGCGAACGAGTGACCCGCTGGACGGGCTCGCGTAGCGGCTCAGACCCTCGCCTGGGGGGCGGTCTTGGCGAATCCCTCATCGTATCGCTTGAAATGCGAGTTTGAATGTCGCTCCTCCGCCCGGAGTCTCCTCGATCCAGATACGTCCCCCGAGCTTGTCAAAAAGCTCCTTGGTGATGGTGAGCCCCAGTCCCGTTCCGGGGACCGCGTCGCTCTTCCGCCAAAATGGCTCGAAGGCCGTCGCCTGATCGGACTGCGAGAGCCCCTCCCCATGGTCGATCACCTCGACGACAGCGTCGGAGCCGACCCGCACGAGCACCGTTCCTCCAATCGGCTCGGCCCGCAAGGCGTTGTCGACGATGTTCGCGATTATGCATTCGATCGCGCGAAGATTGCCTCTGACTTTCGGAGCTGGGTCGCTTGTCTCGAACTCGATGAAGCGTTCACATCGCAATGCGAGCAGGACATGACGGGACACGGTCTGACGAACAGCCTCGGCGAGATCGACTATCTGATCGAGTGGAAGCTGGCTCTCGGCCAAACGAGACGCGACGAGCATCTGCTCGACCACCACTTGCAGCCGACCAGCGTCGCGCAGGAGATCGCTCTTGAATGTCGGGGCGTCCTCGCTGTCCTCTATGCGCGTGCGCAGAATCGCCAGAGGCGTGCGCAGCTCATGCGCGGCGTTCGCGATATAGCGACGCAGTCGGGTCGCGCTGGCGTCGAGACGCGACAGCGCCTCGTTGACGGCTCTGACGAGGGGCGCCGCCTCCGAGGGAACGTCTGCGGTCGAGAGACGCGCATCGAGCGATTCCAAATCGATGCGCGAGGCCTCCTGTGACAAGGAGCGCAGCGGAGCCAATCCACGCCGCACGGCGAACCAAGCCGCTCCCACCGATAGCAGAGTGGTCGAAACGAAATCGACCGACGACCATCGGAATTCTTCGCTGATGGCGTAGAGAAGGTCGATCCATTGAAATTTCTCCCCATAGACGGCGATTTGAAAAGTTCCATAAGGCGTCGTTCTGGCGTCGGCGTATCCGTGAGGGACCGACTTCGGATCGGAAGGAAGAACGAAATGCGTGTGGGTGGAGTTGACTCTGATCGCGCCAGACAGCGTTACCGCGAGTTCTGGGGAGGAGCCCGGGAGCGCCTCGTAACTTTCGACATCGAAGGCCGCATATTTCAAGCCGGGCGAGCGCTCGAGCTCGGCGCGCAGCGCCTCGGTCGGCGCGAGCCGCATTTGGCCGTCCGCTCCTTTGGTCAGCGAGTCGATCACCATCCGTCCGACGCGATGGATGGCGAATTCGTCGACACTCGTATCGACGAACCACAAATGGGTCGCGCCGAGGCCCATGATCGACAATTGCGCGACGACGAAGGCGACGAACTGCGCCGGGACCAGATAGCAAACGACGCGCAGCGCGAGCGAGCGGCCGATCGTCATTTCGGTCTCTTGGGCGCCGCGTCCGTTATCATATACCCCAAGCCTCTGGCCGCATGAATGAGAACGCCGGCGTTCAGCTCGGCCAGGCGCGCGCGCAGCCGGGAAGCGAGCTTCGTCAGCGCATGCTCTTCTATGTCTTCGTCGAGCCCGTAGATCGCCGAAACCAGCGCCTCGCGCGAGACGATGCAATCGACGCGCCGGATCAGCGCGTCCAGAAGAGCAAGCTCACGGCGAAGCAGCACGACCGGCTCGCCACCGACAAAAGCCGTACGCGTCTCCAGGTCGAACGAAAGCGCGCCCACTTCCACTGGCGGCGCGCGCTCGCCGCCGGGCCGTCGCAAGCTCGCGCGAATACGCGCCATCAGCTCCTCTATGGCGAAAGGCTTGACGAGATAGTCGTCTGCTCCCGCGTCCAATCCCTCGATGCGGCTGTCGATCGCGTCCAGGGCCGTCAGCATCAATATCCGGCTACCAGGATGCTTGCCCCGGATGCGCGCCACCAGCGACAGTCCATCGCCGTCCGGCAGGCGGCGGTCGAGCACGGCGATTGCATAGGATTGCTCGTCCAACGCCGCATCCGCGTCGCGAATGGTGCCGAAAGTGTCGATGGCGTAGCCCGCCTGTCGAATTCTCTTGGCGACGCTGGTCGCCAGTTCCGGTTGATCCTCGACCAATAAGATACGCATGGGCGCCGCTCCCAAGATCCCCAGCCCGCGTGAATGGGCCGACCGCCATTCCATAGGGAAGCGTCCAAAAGTTGCAAGAAAGCAATGGCAGGACATCGACCCTATCGTTGACTGTGTCATTTGTATCACGATCGCCCTGAATTTTCGGCAATTCTCGCCGGGTCATCTTCGCAAGACGTTCGTGCCTTATCGTGCATCGACCGCGACCGTGGTCGAAAAGGCCGAATTGTCCTGGAGGTTGACCAGAGCATGATGCGAGCGAGGACGACAGGGCGGGAGACCGCGCGCCGTCGGTCCGCGAACCGGCTTCGCGTCGTCGTCGCTTGTCTCCTGGCCGTCGCGATCGCTCTTCAGGCTCTTACGACAATCGGTCTGCCGTTTCGGCCCCGGGGCCAGCCGAACGGCGATACGGCCCTTCTCGCTTCGGGCGCTTCCATCGCTTGCGCGAAATGGGGGCTCGGCGGCGGCTCCGGCGACACGCGACATCATCTCGACGACTGTTGCATCCTCTGCGGTGGATGCGACGCCGATTGCGCAACGGCTCTTCTCGCCCTCGTGGACAGCGAGCCTGTCGACGCGAACGGCGCCCGATTGTCCCGGATTCCTGCTTCCGCGCAAGTCAGACCGCCTGCGGGCTGGGCGAGCGCCTGGTCGTCGCGCGCGCCGCCGCATTTTTCCTGATCCGATCCATCGAATGGTCCGAACGGACCGCACTCGCACGATCTCGGTTCAAACGGCCGATAGCGGCCGCATCAGGGACAAATCATGAGGCCTTCTCGACTGCTGCGCGGTGTTTCCGCTGGCGCCTCCACCTTTGTGTTCATGTCCGCCGCGTTCGCCCAAGAGGCGCTGCCGACGATCGACGTCGGCGCGGACAGCGCCGCGCGCGCCAACGCGACCGTTCCCTCACGAGCTGCTCCGGGCGACGCCATCGGCAGTCCGAGCTACGCCGCTCCGAACGCGAGCTCGGCGACGAAGACAGACACGCCGATCTTCGTCACGCCGGCGTCGATTCAGGTCGTGCCCCGCGCCGTCATCGACGATCGCAAGGAGAACTCCGTCCGAGAGGCGCTCCAGAACGTCAGCGGCGTCTGGTTCGAGCCGGCGCTCGGCGGGAATGCGGTCTACAATATTCGTGGATTCCGTACCTTTTCGATATTCCGCAATGAGCTGCGCGCCGGCCCAGGCGCATTCGTCTTCCTGGCGCTCGGGCCTTTGGACCCCTCCAATGTCGAGAGCATCGAAGTGCTCAAGGGTCCAGCCGCCATGCTCTATGGCAAGGGCGATCCTGGCGGCATGATCTCGCTCAACACCAAGAAGCCGTCGGCTACGCCGCACTATTCGGTCGAGCAGCAGATCGGCTCGTCGGCGCTGTATCGAACGCTCGTCGACGCCACAGGCCCGCTGAATGACGATAAGACGCTGCTCTACCGTTTCACGGGGGCGTTCCAGAGCTATGATTCGACCTCCAGAGACTTCGTCTCTGGGGATGGCTTCGACTTCGCGGGCGCGGTGACGTGGCGACCATTCGAGCAGACCGAAATCACTTATGAGGTCGAGGTCTCCAAGCAGCGCTTCAAGCAGGAGTCCGGCGTCATTGCGTTGGGAAATCGGCCGATCCAGATCCCCACCACGCGGAACCTGCAGGATCCGAACCTGCCCTACAGCAATTTCCTGACGCTTTTCAACGGCGTCAGCGTCAAGCACAAAATATACGAGAACGCAGACATGTCATGGACATTCAATGGTCGCTTTCTCGCCCGCAATTACAAGGACGATGACATCAATCTCGTCCCCGTCGACGGCTTCGCCTATTCTTCCGCCTTCGATCCCGCGACCGGAGTCTTGCACCGCAATGTCTTCGCGCAGCACTACCACGAGCGCGACTGGGCGTGGAACGCCGACGTGATCGGCAAGTTCGACACATTCGGCGTCGGGCACGAGGTTCTTCTGGGTTACGACTTCAATAAGGTCACGGGCGAGTACCGGACTTATGGCGGCGGATATGTCGCCGACCCGGACCTCGACGTCAATGTATGGGCGCCCTGGCGCGGCGTTCCGTCCTGGAAATTCACCCAAGCGAACCTCGACTCCTGGTGCGCCCAAGTCAGCGGCTGCCAGCCAGGCCGGCTCAAGCAACAAAATTCCGGCTTCTATGCGCAGGATCATATCACGCTGTTCGACAGGCTCCATATCATCGGCGGCGGGCGGTGGGACTACGCCGTGCATGGCTACGGCTATTCGGATTTTTTTGGAAATCCCCCGACCACGATGGAGCAGGTCAATGTTCCAAAATACGGCGAGCATGGATTCAGCCCGCGCGCGGGCGTTCTATTCGAGGCGACGCCGTGGCTCGCGGCGTTCGGAGACTGGTCGAACTCTTTCGGAGTCAACAACGGCAAGGACGCCAACGGACAACCTCTCCGCCCACAAATTTCCGAGCAGTGGGAGGGAGGACTCAAAGGAAAATTCTTCGACGATAGGCTGACGGCGACGCTCGCCTTCTATCAGCTCACCAAGACGAACATTGCGACGGCGGACCTCAGCACGCTCAACACCTCGATCACCGGAAATGTGCGCAGTCGAGGGATCGAGCTCGACATCTCCGGCCGCATCGACGATCATCTCAGCGTGATCGGCAATTATGCGCATACACGGACAAAGATACTGAAGCTCTCCGATTACAGTTCTGATCTCGGGACTTATGTCGATGTCTCCGGGCGGTGGTGGCCGAATGTGCCGCGCAATTCCGGTTCGATCTGGGCGAAATACGACTGGAACGGCTACGCGTCCAAGGAAGGCGCGAGCTTCGGCCTCGGCGTCCGCTATGTCGACATCCGCCAGGGCGACAACCAGAACACGTTTCAGCTTCCCGCCTACGCCGTCCTCGATGCGATGGTCGGCTATAAATGGAAATACGAAGGAACAAACTGGAATGCCCAGCTCAATTTCAAGAATCTGACCGACACCAGATACTATCAGGGCGCCGATCAGTTCACCAATTTCGACCCGCGTCTTTCGATCTTCCCCGGCGAACGCTTTCAGGTCATCGGCTCTCTCAAGGTCGAGTATTGAAATGATCCGCGCAGCGCTCGTTCGGCTGCATCGCTGGGCCGGAGTCGCCATCGCGGGATTTCTGATCGTCGTGGGTCTAACCGGAAGCCTTCTGGCGTTCTGGAACGAAATCAACCACTGGATCACGCCCGATCTCTATCCCGGCCCCCACGCCGGGATAGAGTTGGACGCCGCCATTCTGGCGCGTCGCGCCGAAGCGCTCGCGCCACAGGCGCGAGCAACGCAGGTCTACCTCGGTTACATAGGCACAGCCTGGGTGACGATGGAGGCGCTCGAAGGGGCGCCTCCACTCGCTTTCGACCAGATCTATCTCGACACGGTGACAGGCGTCGAATTGGGCCGACTGAAATTCGGCGTATTCCCGACGCGCCGCGCAGAGGTCATGCCCTTCGTCTACAAGCTTCATTATGCGCTCGCTCTCGACGATCCGGGTGGGTGGATTCTCGGTGTTGTCGCACTCGTTTGGACGATCGACTGCTTCGTCGCCTTCGCGCTCACATTGCCGCGCGCACGCGGACGCTCTCGCAAGAGTTTTTTCCCTCGATGGAAACCGGCATGGCTCGTGAAATGGAGCGGCTCGCTCTACCGTGTCAATTTCGATTTCCACAGAGCGGGGGGGCTCTGGCTGTGGGCTATGCTGCTGATTTACGCATGGTCCAGCGTGATGATGAATTTGGACGTCGTCTATTCGCGCGTCACGGGCTTTTTCTTAGATTATCCTCGTCCTAGTCTCGCAGCGCGCCCGCTCCCCGTCGAAGGCCGCAAGCCTCTCGAATGGGAGGAAGCGCAGTCAATCGCATCGAGGCGGATGGCCGAACAGGCGAAAGCGCTGAATTTCACGATCGAACGTCCGATCGCGCTCTATCATCTGCGCGAGAAGGGAGTGTTCAACTATCGGGTACGCTCGAGCCTGGATATAGGCGAAAAATACGGCGCCACAGGAATCGACATAGACGTCTATACCGGCGAATTACTGAACGTCTCTCTTCCGACTGGCGGACATAGCGGCGTGACTGTTTCGACTTGGCTCGCCGAATTACATTCGGCGAATGTGTTCGGCCCTGCCTACCAGGTCGCGGTCAGCCTATTCGGCGTCACGGTCGCCGCTCTTTCCGCGAGCGGCGTCTACATCTGGTGGAAAAAGAGAGGGGCGCGAGGCGCGCTCCATGCGCCGAAAACCAACCGCCGACGGTCCGCAATGTCTGACGTCACGCCGAGCTGACGGCGGACGCAGCTTCTCGCACCGATCTTCAAGAAACCGATCGGTCGCATCGAAGCAGCAAAAGCGCCGACCTTTCGCTTGAGGAGGGCCGGAGCGCGCGTGTCGCGCCGACGGGGGAATGTCGGCTATCGGCGGAACCAGTCGTCGGCTCTTCGTTAGGGACGCGGCCGCTTCGGGTCACTTTTCCACGTTCACGAACGGGGAGGTTGCGCCATACCGGCCGTTCGACCTGCTTGACCCGAGAGGCCGCTTTCTCCGAACATTGCGGACGTTCACGGCGTTCGGTTGTTGCTCCCTTGTGTACGATATTTCTGCGGTTTGTGATACTGATCCGCATTGAGGCCGCTAGCCAATTCATAGTTGATGACGATTGGCCAGAACACTTCGTCGAAGATGGGACGCGACAGCGCAATCTTCCCTTATTCGCTCCTCGGAAGGTCGCTCGAGGAAGACGCAATAGGGCCCCGCGTATCGCCGGACGGCTCGGGGCTTCAGGAAGCGCCGCTCGACCAACGCTGCACACGTCGGGCGGCTCTTTTTCTCCACCAGATGTAGACGCCTGTCACCGAGAGAGCGACGATCCCGAGCCCCAAGAGGACGACCACAATTCGGTAGGGCAGGCCAAACACATTCGCCATATGTAGCGCTAGGAGCCAAGTCGTGAGCGTATTTCCGACGTGCTGGCCGACTGGCGCATCGAGGCGTCGCAGCTCTCCGCTATAGGCGTCGAAGAAGAGCGCGGTGGAGCCGTAGCGATCGCCGATGTCGAGGCTCGAACGCACGCGATACTCGTAAAGCCCTCTTCCGCGCAGCGCATAGAGCGCCAGAGGCCGATCGATCGAGAAGCCGTGCGCGAGCGCCTGCTCGCCCATGAGGCGTGCGCCGATGGATTGCGCTTCGCTCCACCCGATCGGCGCGCGAGCTTCTCGAACGGCGCCCTCCGCCGACTGCGCCCACACGGGTCGATCATAGTCGAGCAGAAGGCGCGTCACGCCCGTATAGACGCTGTTCATATTGAAGCAGACGCTCGACCAGGCGTAGACGAAGAGCAGTGCCCACAGCCATAGGCCGCCGGCGCGATGAATGTCGAAATTGATGCGGAAGAAGGACGAGCGCAGCTTCACCGTCCACGCCTGTCGCCAGCGGGCGAAAAATCGGAAGCTCGTCCCGCCCTTCGTCGATGGCCACGTCAGATAGAAAGCAATGAAGCAGTCGATCGTCCAGGCGAGCGCCACGAAGCCCAATATCCATTCGCCGACGCTCCCCATCGCCAGCGTCTCGTGGAGGCTGTAGACGAAAGGCATGATGCGTTCGATCGATGTCGGGGCGTCGTTCCATCGCAGCCGCCCCAGCTCCTCTCCCGTGACAGGATCGAGGCAGAGATAGTCGAAATCGAGCGGCGTCGATTCGACGCGCGCCTCCATGCCGATGCGCGCCGTGCCGATGCGACCGAGATACACCGTCCTCGCGCGCGCGTTCGGTGCCAGCGCCTCGGCGCGCAATGCGAGGGTTCCCAAGTCGAGCTCGACGCCCGCATGAGGACCCGGATAGAGCTGCGGCGTCAGCCAGTGGTTCAGTTCCGGCAGGAAGGCGAGCAATGCCCCGGTAAGACCTTCGACGATGAGGAAGGCCGCCACGGCGAGGCCGATCCAACGATGGAGCAGGAGCCAGAATCCGCGCGTCATGAGCTTTCCATTTAAAAGGCGCGTGGCGCGGAGCGGATCGAGGCTGCTCCGCGCGAAGCGATCAGAATTCGACCTTCACCGAGCCTTTGAAAGTTCGCGGCGCGCCGGGAATGAATCCGCCTGTCCAACCAGACGAGATGTAATAGGTCTGACCGAGCAGATTGCCGACATTGAGCTGGAAGGTCACCTTCTTGCCGAGATAGTCGAAGCCGTAACGCGCCATCAGATCGACGACCGTATAGCCGGGAATGCTGAAGCTGTTGGCGCGGTCGACCTCGACGCTGCCGCGCGACACGAAGCCGGCGCCGAACGCCACGCCACGCAAGAGCGCGAGTTGTGGCTCGTAGACCGCCCACAGGCTCCCGGCGTCGCGCGGAACGCCCCACCAGCGATTGCCCTGCGCGCCGCTGTTGTCGGAGACGATCTGCGAGTCGATATGCGTGTAGCTGCCAATGAGCTTGATCTCGTCGGTCACCTGACCCTGGACGTCGAGCTCGACGCCGCTGTTGCGCACGGCGCCGGTGGAGATCTTGAATCCTGCCGCATTGAGCGCTGGATCGGGACTGGGCGTGCGCACATTCGTCTTCAGAATGTCGAACCAGGAAGCGGTGGCGCTCAGCCGGCTATCGAAGAGATCGAGCTTTACGCCGCCTTCCCATTGACGCGCCTCTTCGGGCGGCAAGGCCGAATTGTCGGCGTTGACTCCGCTGGAGGCGCCGAACCCCTCGACATAATTTCCATAGAGCGAGAGCTGCGGAAGCGGCTGCCACAGCAAGCCGACGCGCGGCTTCACCGCATCGGCGTCGACCACGGTGTATTTGGTCGAGAAGACGGGAACGCGATTGGTCCGGTCGGTCGAGTTATGAGCCGAGTCGTAACGGAACCCGGCCAGCAGATGAAAATCGTAAGGGAGCGCGATCTGATCCTGCAGATAGACGCCGTACCAGCTCTCGCGGATCACCTGCCGGAAGGACGAGTCGACGGCGGCCGTGTAAGGGAGAAGGTCGCCGGGACTCGCCGGATTGAACAGGTCGGACGGCGAAACATTCGACCAGTTGAATGTCAGGGTCGCATCGTTCTTCGTGTGATAGCCATCCGCGCCGACCAGCAGAGTGTGAGACAGGCCGAATGTGTCGAAATGCCCGTTCACGTCGAGGCTTGTAAAATAATTTTGCTCCGTGTTCGGAGTAATCGAAAGAGCGTCTCGGTCCACCCGGCAGCCGGCGAGCGAGCAGCCCGCGGGATTTGGATTGTAGACATCCACCCATTTTTCGGGGACATCGCGTATGTTCATATCGAAGCGGTGCGTCAGCTTCCAATTGGCGTCGAAGGAATGCTCGAAGCGATATCCGAGACGCAGATCATAGCGCGTGAGTAGAGCGGCGTCGCGCGACCCGAAATTGCGCGAGATCGGCACAGGCGCCACGACATTGAACGATTTCGGGACGAGCTTGCTATAGAGCCCCGGAATGCCGCCGTCGATCGGGTCGCGACCGCTGTAATATTGCAGATAGAAGGTGGCAGAGGTGTCCTGCGTCGGCGACCACTTCAGCTTCGGCGCGACGAAGACGTGATTGCCGTGCAAGCCCTCGCGAAACGCGTCGGCGCTCTCATAGGAGGCGTCGAGACGATAGAGCAGGTTCTTTTCCGCATCGAGCGGCCCGGTCATGCTCAGCGTCGTGCGATAGCGGCCGTAGGAGCCGAACAATTGCTGCAGCTCGTAATGCGGCTCCGCCTGTGGCTGCTTGGTCGTGACCTCGACGAGTCCGCCGGGCTGGATGCGGCCATAGAGAATCGAGGCCGGACCTTTGAGTATTTCGATCTGCTGCACATCGACGGTCTCGCGCGGCGGTAGCGCCGTGAAGGGATTCACCCGCACGCCGTCCAAGTAATAGGCGTAGTCGAGAAAGCCGCGAATGTTCCAGCCCCCCTGCAGGCCCACATAGGGAGAGGAGAAGACGCCGCTGACATTCTTGATCGCGTCGTCGATCACGACGGCCTGCTGATCGAGCAGCACCTGATGCGGCACGATCTGCACGCTGGTCGGAATGAGCTTGATCGGCGTGTCGGTCTTGGTCGCCGTCGTGGAATTGGGCTTGTGGTAGGCGGCTGGATCGCTCGCTCCGCCGGGCAAGCCCGCGGCGGGCTGTCGGCCGTTCGAGGAATCCGCGCCGACATCGATGGTCGGGAGCGATTCCTGGGCGAGCGCGGAAGCCGAGACGAGAGCGAGGGTCAACGCGCTGGCGGAAACGCCACGCGATAGCATCGAAGACAACATGGGGAATTCTCCTTGGGCGCATTCTGCGCGTTCGACGAAGGTCGGAACGGACGGGGCGGTCAGGAGAAGGTCGGCGGCGCCTGTGGCGACCAGGATGTCGCAAAGCCGAGCGGACGCTGCGCGCGTGGCGCGCCTGTTTGCCGGATCGACACACGCCGGACGAGCATAGGCGCCGTCGTCGCGACGACGATGCGTGGCGCATCGGGCGCCGTCCCGCTCGAATCGCGTCCATTGCACAGCAGGCAGCATTGCACATGGCGACGATCATGACCGGACGAGCGATCGCCCGCGTCGCCGTCGCAGGAAGGCGCCGGCGACGCGATCACGCGGCTCCAGCCCTCGATCGCCGCCAGCGACGGGAGCGCCCCCGGCTTCAATGAAACCTGAAGCAAGGCGAGCAGAGCGACGAGCAAGGCGTGGATAGCGCGCGCCGAGACCCTGGTTCGGCGCGCGCGTGGCAGGCTGCTCGATCGACTGAACATGGGGCTCCTCGGCCGGGCGCCCCTCGTGAAGGTCAGCGCTGGTTGCCGCCAGACCGTATATCTCTCCGTCTTACACCGATCTGCCGCCACGGACGGCCGCAAAAAAGCCGCCCGCTGTTGCGCCGGCGCCACAGTTCTTCCATCTCCCGTTGAAATCCGTATTCTCGGGGAGCGCCCGACTTTCGTCGTCGGGGTTGTGGGAGGAAACGAGGATGCGGCTCCTCGTCGTCGAAGACGAACCGGATATGGCCCTGCTCATCGGACGACGTCTCGACCGGGCAGGCTTTTCTTGCGACAAGGCGGCTACCATCGGGGAGGCGCTCGAGGCGTTGCGCCAATTCCCCTATGATCTCGTTCTGCTCGACCGGCGCCTGCCCGACGGGGACAGCGCCGCTCATATCGGCGAGATCCGCGCGCTGCGCCCGCGAATCGGCGTGATGATGGTATCTGCCCTCGACGCCAATCGCGACAAGGTCGCGGGCCTCGACGCCGGCGCCGACGACTATGTGACAAAGCCCTTCGACGGGCCGGAGTTTCTCGCGCGCGTGCGCGCCCGCCTACGCCAGGGCGGCGGCGGCGCGCCACTGCCGCCGATCGTCGTCGGATCGCTATCCTTCGACGTGATGGCGCGGCAGGCGTTGGTCCGAGGTCGGCCGTTTCACCTTCACAAGCGCGAATTCGTCCTGCTCGAGGCCTTCATGCGGCGAGCGGACCGCGTCGCGTCGCGAACCGATCTGCTCGAGGACGTCTATGGCGTGAACCACGCGGTTTCTCCCGGCGCGCTGGACACTCTGGTGTCGCGGCTGCGAAAGCATCTCGCGGAAGCCGACGCGGGCGTCGAGATCGATCTTGTGCGCGGACGGGGCTATATTTTGACCGAGGCCGAGGTGTGAGAGCGCCCTCTCTGTCTCGGCGCCTCGTTCTCTATCTCCTCGCAGCGCAGATCGTCGGCGTTGTTCTGACGACGCTGGCGATCGAGCTTTTCGTCGAGGAAGGCGCGCTGCTCATGTTCGAGCGCGACAAAAACGAGCTCGCGGTTCCGAGGACGAACGACATTGTGGCCGGGTCTCTGCGCCGTTCGATGAGCGGCGAATTGTTGATCGACCCTTCGCCGGCTCTGTGCGCCGAGATGGAGCGCGCGCCGAATTTACGCTTCGCCGTATTCGACTGGGACGCGAAAGCGGCGCTGGCCGGCTCGTCTCCGGCGCTCGTCTCCGAACTCGTCATTTTGCGCCGCATCCGCACCACTCACATGCATTTCTCCATCGACGGCGAAGGCTTCGAGGTGGGCAAAGGCCATCTCTCGCTGATGGAGACGCCCCTTGGACGCGTCACCGTTGCGATTTACGGCCATTTGTTCGAGTGGTGGGATCTTCTGCGCACGCTTCAGATCGAGTTCCAGAGCTATCTTCGATATTTCGTTCTCGAGGTTCTCGTCGCCGTCGGCGTCGGATGGCTCGCCTTCAAGCGCGGGCTCGAGCCACTGAAGCGAGTGGCGCGCCAAACGGAGCGAATCGATTTGAACTCACTCCATCAGCGATTGCCGCTCGAAGGCGTTCCGGCGGAAATCTCGTCGCTCGTCGACTCCATGAACGGCGCGCTCGCGCGTCTCGACGAAGGCGCGGAGCGTCAGCGACGCTTCCTGGCCAACGCCGCCCATGAGCTGCGCACGCCCGTCGCCATCCTTCTCGAACGCCTCGACGCGCCGCAGCAGCAAGGGCTGATGACCGATCTGCGCCGCGACGCTTCACGCATCCGCAATATCGTCGAGCAGCTGCTGGCCGGCGCACGTCTCGAAAAGCGCGGAGACGATCTCGAGGAGACGATCGACATCGTCGAGCTTGGCCGCGCGATGGTCGACCTCCATGTGCGGCTCGCGCTCAAGATGCGGCGCAATCTCGAATTTTCGCAAGACGGCGCGAGCATCATCTCGGTCCGCGGCGAGCGGCTCGCGCTGGAGAGCGTCGTCGCCAATCTCATCGGCAATGCTCTGCGCGCGGAGCCGGTCGGCGGTTCCGTGATCGTGGGCGTCGGCCCCGGACCCGAGATCTGCATTATCGATCATGGACCAGGTATCTCTCCCGACGACCGCGCGCTTATTTTCGAGCCCTTCTGGCGCAAGGAAAACACCAGTCCTGGCGCTGGTCTGGGATTGGCGATCGCCAAGGAGTTGATGGACAAGCTGGGAGGACGCATCTGGGTCGAAGACACCCCCGGCGGGGGTGCCACCCTGCGCGTATCGCTTCCGCTCGCGGGGGACGTACCCTGCGAAATGGCCGATCCGCGTGCACGATGACCGTGTCCATAGCGAGCAAATTGAAAAGTTCTGTGGGGAGATCCGGATGCAGGAAAAGGATGCGTCACTCCGCGCGCCTCTCGACACGGCTCGAATTGTGCCGCCGCGGACGGCAAATCGAAATATCGAGCCCCCCGATGCTGGCCATTCTTAAGCTCGGGGACGGCGAGCCAGCGAAGCCCTATCTCTGTTTCAGAAGCGCAACACGGCCAGAGGCGGGACCAGGCGTAACGTCCGCCGAGGAGCCAGCGGACGCCGAGCGACGCCAGATCCCGGAATGTCGGCTATCGGCGTAGCCGGCCGTCGGCCCTACAGGAAGGACAGGACCGCTTCGGGTCACAGTTCCTCCTTCGTCGTCGCGAAGGAGGAACTCGCGCCTTAAGCCGTCACTCGTCGCGGACGACCAGAGGGGCCGCTTTCCCTGGAGTTCGCGGACATTCGTCGCGTCGGATCGCCTGAACACAGACGTTCGAGCGCTACGCGGGCGCGACTATGAAGTTTATCCTCGCCGACATATCGGCGCGCTAGAGTGCGCTGCCCCATCAAGATGGGATGTTATTATTCAACCGGGCAATGGGGCGTGCAGCAACGCCATCGCTGTCGCTCTCGAAGCGGCGAGCTCGGCGTTCCATCGCTCCAGAATCTCCGCATCCGGCGCATCGCGACCTGCGAATTGCGCGAGATATTCCGCACGATCGGCTTGGCGAGTGGAAACAGGAACCGAACCGGCGAGGCGACGCGCCTCGGCGATTCGCTCAGCTTCTCTTCCTGTCGCATTGCCGAGCCGAGTCTCTGCGTCATGGATAGACCGCCAGAGCGACGTCACCTCGGCATGGCGCGTCGCGAAGGCGATGTCGAATAGCGCACGAACGATCCCCGGCCGATGGCGCCCGAGGTCGAAGTCATAGTCGAAAATATTCTCGCTGCGCAGGTCGAAAGGATTGATGAGAGCCTCGCTCCCGGTCCGACGATAGGCGTCGGGACGCGCCGGATGCCGTACGCTGTCCGCTTCCAGCAATATTTTCTGTCCGTCGCAGGAGAGGACGAAGTCGACGAAGGCCTTCGCCGTATCGAATTTCCGGGTCGACGAGGTGACGGCGATATTGCTCGGCAGAAATGCGGTGCGCGCTGGATAAGCGAAGGCGATCGGCGCGCCATTGGCGCGAGCCGAGAGCGCCAGGAAATCGATCGTCAGTCCGATCGGCGCTTCGCTCTCCTCGACCGAGGCGGTGGGGCCGCGCCCGTGCGCAACGAGGCGAGCATTGGCGACGAGCTCGCTCACGATCGCCCAGCCGCGCTCCCAGCCCTCTGCTTGCAAGATGACGTCATATAAAGCCGGCGCAAATCCGACCTTGCTCGGAATGGGAGCGACGATTTGGTCGGCAAAAATAGGCGAGGCGAGATCGCCCCAGCTTTTCGGCTCGGGCAGGCCGCGCTCCCGAAGCAGAGACGGATTGAGCGCGAAGCCGTAGCCTGCGAGGTCGTAGGCCTCGTACGTCCCGGACGGATCCGATAGCGGCTGATTGCCGACGCGCCCCGGCAGGACCGCGCGATCGACGGCGATCGGGCGGAGCGCTCCCTGATCACGTAGAAGGGGGAAGTTGGGGGAAGGCGCCCAATAGACGTCGACGCCTCCCTGGTCTGGTCCACTCAACAGAGCGAGAGCGTCGCGTGAGTGCTTCCAGACGAATTGGACATGGGCGTCCGGGTATCGTCGTTCGAACTCCCGCTCGTATCGCGTCGTGAGCTCTTCGGGAAAGCTGGTCAGCACGACGAGGGGAGCAGTATCGGCGCGCGCCCGCGGCGACAGGCCGCAAGTGAGAGCGAACGCCGCGGGCGCAGCGCCGATGAGCAAGCTCCGGCGCGTCGGGGAGGAGGAGAACAACGCCATGGGAGCCTCGCTATATGTTCAATTTACATTGTTATAGAGATATTGCAGCGCAGCATTGAAAGTCAATATAGACAGAGGTGGTGAAAATAGGCGGATGGCGCCGATTCTAACGGCGGCCGCCCAAAAAACTTGCTAAGCCTCGACATGTAATGCGTGTATATAGATCTCCAATCGGCCGCTCTCCGCGGAGGCTTCGCTGCGACCGTACGACCATCGATTGCGGAAGAGCGGCCGAGAGCGATGCTCTCAATTTCGAAAAAGGGCTAACGGCGTGAGCAAGCATGACGTCCATGACGTTCTCAAATTCGAGCATCCCGGCGCGGGGCGTCGCCGGGGCCGCGCGACGCCGAAGGGTCGTCAGATCGACCCCGACGCCGCGCATGAGATCGCCGAGCTGCTGGGCGACAGATCGCGCCAGCGCGATCTTCTGATCGAATATCTGCATCTCATTCAGGATCGCTATCAGCAGATTTCCGCCGCGCATCTCGCCAGCCTCGCCGATGAGATGGGCCTCTCCTTCGCCGAAGTTTTCGAGACGGCGACCTTCTATGCGCATTTCGACGTGGTGAAGGAGGGCGATCCGAAAATTCCGTCGATCACCATCCGGGTCTGCGAGTCGGTCTCCTGCATGATTCACGGCTCGGAGCGGCTGTTCGCCGAATTGCAGGCGAAGGCTGGCCCAGATATTCGCGTCGTGCGCGCGCCATGCGTCGGCCGCTGCGACACGGCGCCGGTCGCCGAGGTCGGTCATTATTTCGTCGATGCGGCGAAGACCGAGACAGTGCTGCACGCGGCCGAGCATGGCCACACCCATCCCGATATTCCCGACTACATCGGCTATGACGCCTATGTCGCGGCGGGCGGCTATGCGCTGTTGGCGAAAATCCGTACGGGCGAATTCAGTGTCGATACGGTCCTCGACGGCCTCGATCATTCGGGTCTGCGCGGCCTTGGCGGCGCCGGTTTTCCGACAGGCCGCAAATGGCGGTCGGTGAGGGCCGAGAAGGGTCCGCGCCTCATGTGCGTCAATGGCGACGAGGGCGAACCGGGCACATTCAAGGATCGCTATTATCTCGAGCGCGATCCGCATCGTTTCCTCGAAGGCATGCTGATCGGCGCGCATGTCGTCGACGTCACCGACGTCTACATCTATCTGCGCGATGAGTATCCTGCGATCCACGAGATTCTGCGGCGCGAGATCGCGAAGCTTCCGACGGGCGGCGCGCGAGTGCATCTGCGCCGCGGCGCCGGCGCCTATATTTGCGGCGAGGAATCCTCGCTCATCGAGAGCGTCGAAGGCAAGCGCGGGCTGCCGCGGCAAAAGCCGCCTTTTCCGTTCCAGGTCGGCCTTTTCGGCCGTCCGACGCTCATCAACAATGTCGAGACGCTCTATTGGATGCGCGACATTCTGGAGAAGGGCGCCGATTGGTGGGCGAGCCAGGGCCGCAACGGCTCCAAGGGCCTGCGCAGCTATTCCGTCTCCGGCCGCGTCAAGGAGCCGGGCATGAAGCTCGCGCCCGCCGGCCTCACCATTCGCGAGCTCATCGACGAATGCTGCGGCGGCGTGGCCGAGGGCCATCGCTTCGCGGCCTATCTGCCGGGCGGCGCCTCGGGCGGCATTCTGCCGGCCTCCATGGGGGATATCCCGCTCGATTTCGGCAAGCTCGAGGAATATGGCTGCTTCATCGGCTCCGCCGCCGTCGTCGTGCTCTCCGACAAGGACGACATACGCGACGTGTCGATCAATCTCATGCGCTTCTTCGAGGACGAGAGCTGCGGGCAATGCACGCCCTGCCGCGTCGGCACGGCGAAGGCCGTGAAGCTGATGGAGCGCCCGATATGGGACGAGGCGCTGCTCGCCGAATTGTCTCAGACGATGCGGGATGCCTCGATCTGCGGCCTGGGGCAGGCCGCCTCCAATCCTCTGATGAGCGTGATCCGCTATTTCGGGCCCACGCGGCAGGCGGCCGAGTGAGCGATCTTTTCGGATGGAAGCGATGACCGACAAAATTTCTTTCGAGCTCGACGGCCAGACGGTCGAAGCCGCGCCCGGCGAGACGATCTGGCAGGTGGCCAAGCGGGTCGGAACGGAAATCCCGCATCTTTGCTTCTCGCCCGAGCCCGATTATCGCCCGGACGGCAATTGCCGCGCCTGCATGGTCGAGATCAAAGGGGAGCGCGTGCTCGCGGCCTCCTGTATGCGCAAGCCGACCGCGGGATTGAAGGTGGAGACGCAGAGCGCCCGCGCCGTCACGGCGCGTAAGATGGTGATGGAGCTGATCGTCGCCGATCAGCCGCCGCGTGAGACGACGCATGATCCTTCATCCAAGCTCTGGATCTGGGCGGAGAAGAGCGGCGTGACGACGAGCCGTTTCCCCGCGGCGGAGCGCTGGGAGGGAGATGCGAGCCATCCCGCCATGCGCGTCAATCTCGACGCCTGCATCCAATGCGGCCTCTGCGTGCGCGGATGCCGCGAGATACAGGTCAATGATGTGATCGGCGTCGCCTATCGCAATCATCATTCGAAGATCGTCTTCGATTTCGACGATCCGATGGGCGAATCCACCTGCGTCGCTTGCGGCGAATGCGTGCAGGCCTGCCCGACCGGCGCATTGATGCCGGCGGCGCTGATCGACGACGCCACGCAGCAGCGCAAGTTCCATCCCGACCGCACGGTCGATTCGCTCTGTCCCTTCTGCGGCGTCGGCTGTCAGGTCTCCTATCAGGTCAAGGACGATCGCATCGTCTATGCCGAGGGCAAGAACGGCCCGGCGAACCATAATCGCCTCTGCGTGAAGGGGCGCTTCGGCTTCGATTACATTCATCACCCGCATCGCCTGACCAAGCCGCTCATTCGTCTGCCGAACACACCGAAGAGCGCGGACGCTCAGGTGGACCCGGCCAATCCCTTCACCCATTTCCGCGAGGCGAGCTGGGAAGAGGCGCTGGAAGCGGCGGCGGCAGGACTCGCCCGCGTGCGCGATGCGCATGGCTCGAAAGCGCTCGCCGGCTTCGGCTCGGCCAAGGGCTCGAATGAAGAGGCCTATCTGTTCCAAAAGCTCGTGCGCACGGGATTCGGCTCCAACAACGTCGATCACTGCACGCGCCTCTGCCACGCCTCCTCCGTCGCCGCGCTGATTGAGGGACTGAACTCCGGCGCGACGACGGCGCCCTTCATAGCGGCGCTCGACGCCGAGCTCATCGTCGTCATCGGCTCTAATCCGACGAGCAATCATCCGGTCGCCGCGAGCTTCATCAAAAATGCGGCGAAGCGCGGCGCCAAGCTCGTGGTCATGGACCCGCGCCGCCAGCCCTTGTCGCGCCACGCATGGAAGCATCTTTCGTTCAAGCCCGGCGCGGATGTGGCGTTGCTCAACGCGATGCTGCATACGATCATCACGGAAGGCCTGACCGACGAGCAATATATCGCCGGCTACACGGAAAATTACGAGGAGCTGCGCCAGCGCATCGTCGATTTTCCGCCCGAGAAGATGCAGGATGTTTGCGGGATCGACGCGCAAACCATCAAGGAGGTGGCGCGCGCTTATGCGACCTCGCGTTCCTCCATCATCTTCTGGGGCATGGGCGTCAGCCAGCATGTCCACGGAACGGACAATGTGCGCTGCCTGATCGCGCTGGCGCTCGTCACTGGACAGGTCGGCCGGTCCGGGACCGGCCTGCATCCGCTGCGCGGCCAGAACAATGTGCAGGGCGCGTCGGATGCGGGCATCATCCCGATGGTCTATCCGGATTATCAATCGGTCGAGAAGGCCGAGGTGCGCGAATTCTTCGAGGAGCTCTGGGGGCAAAAGCTCGATCCCAAGCGCGGGCTGACCGTCGTCGAGATCATGAATGCGATTCACGCCGATGAAATCCGCGGCATGTATATCGAGGGCGAGAATCCGGCGATGTCTGACCCGGACCTCAATCATGCCCGCGCCGCGCTCGCCAAGCTCGAGCATCTCGTCGTGCAGGACCTCTTTGTCACGGAGACGGCCTTCCACGCCGACGTCATTCTTCCGGCTTCCGCCTTCGCCGAAAAGACGGGGACCTTCACCAATACGGATCGTCGCGTCCAGATGGCGCGCGCGGTGGTGCCGCCGCCGGGCGACGCGCGTCAGGACTGGTGGATCATTCAGGAGGTGGCGAAGCGCCTCGGCTGCGACTGGAGCTATTCCGGCCCCTCGGAGATTTTCGCCGAAATGGCGAGGACGATGCCGTCGCTGAATAATATTACCTGGGAGCGGCTGGAGCGCGAGGGCGCCGTGACCTATCCGGTCGATGCGCCGGATCAGCCCGGCAATGAGATCATCTTTGCATCAGGCTTTCCGACGGCGAGCGGGCGCGGCAAGATCGTGCCAGCCAATGTGTCGCCGCCGGACGAATTGCCGGATGCAGACTATCCGATGGTGTTGTCGACGGGCCGCGTGCTCGAGCATTGGCACACGGGCTCGATGACGCGCCGCGCCGGCACGCTGGACGAGATCGAGCCCGAGGCGACCGCGTTCATGACGCCCAAGGACATGCGGCGGATGGGGCTCGCAGCCGGAGACTTCATCCTGCTGGAGACGCGCCGAGGCGCGATCGAGGTCAAGGTGCGCGCCGACCGCGATGTGCCGGAGAACTTCGTTTTCATGCCCTTCTGCTATGCGGAAGCGGCCGCCAATCTGCTGACCAATCCGGCGCTCGATCCCTTCGGCAAGATTCCGGAGTTCAAATTCTGCGCGGCGCGGGTTCGGCCGGCGTTGGCGCAGAACGCCGCAGAGTAAGGCGACGCCCGCGGACGTTTCACGAAGCGTCCGCGGATTACCTCAAAAGCGCATAATCGACGAAGGCGACCTTGTCGCCCGGGGCGACGCGCTCGACATCCTCCGCCAATTCGACGAAGCCATGCGTCCGCGTGAGCGACGTCAGCACGGCCGCGCCCTCGACCGGATATTTCTCGGCGATCGTATCGCCCGTCGCGTCGTCGCGGAGCGACACGCGCACATATTCGCGCCGCCCTTTCTTTTTCTTATATTTGAAGCCGGATGTGACCGCGAGCCTGCGCGCCGGCTCGAATGCGGCGCCTAAGAGAGCCGCGATCAGCGGCCTCACGACATGAACGAAAGTGACGAAGACGGCGACGGGGTTTCCGGGCAGGCCGACGAAAGGCGTTCCGCCGATCACGCCCATGGCGACGGGGCGACCGGGCTTGATGGCGAGACGCCAGAAGGCGAGCGAATCCTCCGCGCCGATCGCCTTCTTCACATGGTCTTCTTCTCCGACCGACACGCCGCCCGAGGTCAATACGAGATCGTGCGTCGCCGCCGCCTCGTGCAAGGCTCTGCTGATGATGTCGGGATCGTCGGCGAGCACGCCGAGATCGTCGACCTCGACGCCGAGGCGCCCGAGCAGCGCATGCAGCAGAAAACGGTTCGCGTCGTAGATCGCCGCCGGACGCAATGGCTCGCCAGGGGAAAGCACTTCGTCTCCGGTGGAAAAAATCGCCGCACGTAAGCGCCGCCGAACGGGAAGATGCGCGACGCCGAGCGCGGCGGCGAGGCCTATGTCTTCCGGTGTGAGGCGCCGGCCCTTCGGCAAGGCCGGATCACCGGCGCTTATGTCTTCGCCGCGCAGGCGCCGGTTGGCGCCGAGCGTGAGGCCCGGGGGCAGCGCGACGGAACCGTCCTCCAGCAGACGGCAATCCTCCTGCATGAAGATGGTGTCCAGTCCTTCCGGCATGGACGCGCCGGTGAAGATGCGCACGGCGGCGGCGCTCTCCAACGCCGGCTCCGGCGCATGTCCCGCCGCCACGCGGCTGCCGACCGGGAGGATGGTCTCGGCGCCCGGCGTCAGATCGCCGAAGCGAACCGCATAACCGTCGACGGCCGAATTGTCGAAGCGAGGCAAATCGATCGGCGCGACGAGCGCCTCGGCGAGAACGCGCCCCTCGGCGGCAAAGAGCGAAACACTCTCGAGTCCCTCGACGCATGGGATGCGCGCGAGTAGGAGCGCGACCGCGTCATCGACGCGCATCGGCTTCTCGCCGGCCGAAAAACTGTCCTTGCCGAGCTGCGCCATGTCTAATCCTTCTCGGAATCAAAGCTCGCATACGCTGTTTCGAGCGTCGCTATGGTCTCGTCTATCGGGCGAGCGTGCGCGTCGATCAGATCTGCTATTCTCTCGACATCGTCGAGCGAGGCGTGAGGAAGCGCGCCTTCCGCCAGATCGCTCGCCAGCGCCACGATCGTCTCGTCATTGGGATGGAGAAAGGGCTTGCCATTGGCGGCGCGATGAACCTCGATCTTGATATGCGGATCGGTCTTGAAGCCCTCGACCAGAACCAGGTCGACGGGGGCGAGCATCCGCAACAGATCGGCGAGACGCGGCTCCGGGGCGCCGCGCAATTCGTGCATCAGGACGAAGCGATTGGAGGATGAGACCAGCACCTCCGTCGCGCCCGCCTCGCGATGCAGCCACGAGTCCTTGCCCGGCTTGTCGACGTCGAAATTGTGATGCGCGTGCTTGAGCGTCGAGACGGTGAGGCCGCGCTCGCGTAGAAGCGGAACCAGTTTCACGATGAGCGTGGTCTTTCCTGCGCCGCTCCAGCCGGCGAAGCCGATCACGCGCATGGCGTCTCGCTTTCTTTCGGCGCGCCGGCGGTGAAGCCCATGCCGCCCAACTCCCTCCGCACATCCTCTCGGCCGAGCGCCTCGATGAAGGCGCGAACGGCGGGGACCTCGCACCGCGAAAGCGGGATCACGAAGTCATAATGCTCCTCGCCGATCGGGAGAAAACTCAATCCATAGGCGCGCGCCACGGGCTCGATCGCGACCCCCCAATCGGCGCGCTGCTGCGCGACCGCCGCCGCCACGGCATTGTGTGAGCTCGGCTGATTCCAATAACCATTCGGACGCGCGGCGCCGATTAGTCGATCGATCATGATACGCGTGCCGGAGCCCTGATTACGATTGACCATGAGGCAGGTGGGATCGGCCAGCGCCGCAGAGATCGCCGCCTCGACGGCGCGGCCTTCGAAGCGGGCGTCGCCGGCGCGAAAGACGAGGCCTTGCATGCGGCGCCATCCTCGAACCAAGCGCTGCTCCGGTCCGAGGAAGGGCGCATTGTAGACCCCGGTCTTCTCGTCCATCAGATGGATCGGCGCAATGTCGCATTCGTTCCGCCGTGCGGCCGCGAGCCCGCCCATGCTGCCGATCGCGACGACGCGAACGGCTATTCCCGCCTCGGCCAGCGCGTCGATGATGATTTCGAGCCCGATGCAATGCGAGCCCATGATCACGAGATCGGGGACGCGCAGCTCTGGATCGAACAGCGTCACCTGCATGCGCGCGCCGGCTTCGAGATGATCGGCCAGCGCGTCGATCCTCAGAAATCCGTCGGCGCGGGCGAAGCCGGAAACGGCTCCCGATCCCTTGCCCAAGGGAAAGGCTTTCAGCCCGTCCTCGCGCTGCGTCAACGCCACCATCACGAACTCGGTCCGACCGAGGTCGGAGAGGATCGGAAATGGAGTCGTCGCCTCGACCGAGGCGTCGAGACGCGCGCCGAGCCCGCTCATCGCGCGAATGACCGGCGCGACGAAATCATGGAAGGTGAACATGGCCGAGGTCGGGAACCCCGGCAATATGACGACGGGCTTGCCATCGACGACGGCGAGGCACAGCGGCTTTCCCGGCTTCAAGGCGACGCCATGGGCGATTATTCCCGGCTCGCCGAGCCGCGCCACGACGCGATAGGTCAAATCTCCCGCGCTTTTCGACGTGCCGCCCGACAGAATGACGCCGTCGCATCGTGCGAGCGCATCTCGCAGAGCCGCCTCCAGCGCCGCCTCATCGTCGCCTATGGCGCCGAGAACGATGGGCGCGCCGCCGTTCTCCTGCACCGCCGCGGCGACGATCGGCGCGTTGGAGTCATAGATCGCCGCTGGGCGCAGCGGCTCGCCCGGCTGGACGAGCTCGTCGCCGGTCGAGAGGATCGCGACGCGCGGCCTGCGATAGACTGCGACGCTGGCGACGCCGCAGGCCGCCATCATGCCGATCTCGCGGGAGCCGATCCGGCATCCGCGCCGCAGCAGCGTTTCGCCGCGCGCGATATCGGCGCCGGCGAAGCCGATGTTCTGCCCCGGCGCCAGCGCACGACGGATTAGAACGTCGTCGGCCTCGCCCGGATCGCTGTGCTCCACCATGCAAACGGCGTCGGCGCCGCGCGGCAGAGGGCCGCCCGTCGCGATCGGCGTCGCGGAGCTTGCCGCGACTTCGAGGCGTGGAGCGGTTCCGCAGGCGATCGATTCTGGATTGAGCGCGAGGCAAATCGGCGCCTGCTCGCTCGCGCTCGTGACGTCGCCGGCTCGAACGGCGAAGCCATCGACCAGCGCCCTATCGAAAGGCGGAACGTCGATCGGCGAACGAAGCGTTTGCGACGTCACGCGGCCGAGACTTTCGCCGAGCGAGACGGTCTCTTCGCCGAGCGGCCGCATGGCGAGGCAGGCGTAGAAGCGCCGCATCGCCTCCTCGCGCGAGAGCACGGTGAGGAATTGCTCTTGCGTCACTGCCGAGATGTCGCGATGGTCGTCGGTCTTGCTCATGCGCTTCGAGCCGATCTCACAAGAATTGCCCGGTCACGATCTCACCGGCCGCGAAACCTTCGGACTGGGCGTCCACGAGCAGCCAAGCGTCGGCATTGGCGATCGCCGAATAGGGGATGTCCCCCGTTGCCAAAGGCTCCCACCGAGCGCCCGTCTTTGCCTCGCCGTCCAGGCGGCGCAGCAATGTCAATTCGCTGACCCCCGGCGCGGATACGATCTTTCGAGTCGAAGGCAAGCTGGCGGTCCCGTCGCGAGATGTGGCGCCGGCGAGCCGGCGCAGGCACGGGCGGATAAGCAAGAGCCAAGCCGCCAAAGCGGACTCGAGACGCGCGCCGACGAAGATGGTCGCCGTCTCGGATGAGTGGGGCGCTCCCGGCGACTCTCGAACCGCGCAACCCGTCATCTCTCCCGGACGCATCGCGATGCACGAGAACAGCGTTCTCTCCTGTCGCTGCGCGCGATCGCGCCATTCGCTCGGATCGACGACGAGGATGATATCTGCCATCTCCAAAGGGTCGGCTCGCGCAGCCGTGTCGATCATGGCGCAGTCGGCGCCCTCTTGCTTCGCGAGATCCGCGAGCCAATCGCCGACGACGCCGGCCCCGACGATCATTACGCGCGGAATGCGCACGAGCGCGTCACTGATCTCAGCGATTTTCAGGAGAGCAATATGTCGCTCGTCCAGTCGGGTTCCCGCGGTGGCGATAATCTCTCCGCGACGCAAATCATTTCCGGCGGCGCGCATGCCTTCGCCCCGTGCGATCGCTCCCCAAATCTCGAAAGCGCCGGACTGGTCCGACGCCTTTGGTAATGGAAGAACCGCGTCGGCGAAATCGGGCAGCGTTTCCCCGATACTGACGCGCCGAGGAACCGTGCTCGAAATTCCCGGCGCATAGGGCGAAGCGCCGAGCGTGTCATCCGCCTTGATCGCCCATCCGTCGTCGAGGGCCTGGTGAAAAGCCGGTATCGCCGCCGGCGCTTCGATGTCTGCCGCCGCGACCCGATGAAGCGCGGCCGCAGTCTCGACGCGTCGCGGCGTCACTGCGCGCGTCGTGGCGGCGACCAGTGAAACGGCCTGCTCCAGCGACTGTCGACCCGGCTGTGCGTGGTCCATGGGACCCCATTCGATAGGGCTACGGAGCTCATTCCTCGTTCGTGTGTCGAAGGTCGATAGATTAGGCTCGAGCACTACGAGCCTCGAACCATCGACAGATTTTCGAGCGCCCGGCTCACGTTTCGGCGACGATTTTTCCGATGTCGCGGATATCATATCCGCCAATGTTCTCGAATTCGTTCCTGAACCTATCGGAGCGCAGGATTTTCAACATTGTCGCTATCTCCGCAGTCTCGAGCTGCTCCTTCTTGATGACAATGTCGTAGCGCTCCTTCTTGAGCGGAACGAAATCGACATTCTCGACCTGTCGGGCAATTTTCTCGTTGCCGACAGCAACATCCGCGTCGCCTCTCCCCACCGCGCTCGCCACAGTGAGATGCGACTGGTTCTCATTGTCGTAACCCTTGATTCTGCTGCCGTATAGCTCCAGTAGGCCGAGGTTTTCGTCGAGCAGCACGCGTGAGCCGGCGCCCTTCTCGCGATTGATCATCGTGATGTCGTCTCGCGCGAGATCGCGCCACGAGCGGATGCCTTTCGGATTGCCCTTGGCGACGTAAAAACCTTGCATACGGTAGGTGACATTCACGATCAGGCAACGGACTCCGGGCACGAGCGCTCTGACATAGGGCGCGTTGTAGTCGTCGGTCGAACTATCCCAAAGATGTGCGGTCGCGGCGCCCACCTTATCCAAATAGAGGGAGACGAGGCTGTCATAGCTGCCGATGTAGGCCCGCAACGCCATCACGCCATGCATGCGCATGAAGTTCGAAAGAATGTCGAGTATCAGATCCTGGCCGCAGATGACGAAACCATTCGCGCTTCGGCGTTCCGGCGACAAATCGAAATAACGGTCCTCGTCGAGCGCCGACGGACCATTGCGTATCGCAGCGCGCGCGGTCTTGCCGGACCGTTCGACGTATTCCCGCACATGAGCTTCGGTGAATCGGATCTTTCGACCGACCTTGTAATGGCCGATGTCGCCGTTCTTGATCAGGCCATATACGCCACTCTTGCTGACATGCAGCATCTCGGCGACGTCCTCGGCGGTCAGGGCGCGACGTTCGTCTGGCAGCACGGCCTATATCCATATCGGTAGCATTTCGTATCTTTTCGCATATTTCTGATGCGGCGTCACCTCGTTTCAGTCCCTTCATATTTACATTGATGCTTTTCCATTGCATTTGAAGCCGCGTTTTCGAGGCTAGCGAACCACTATCTTCGATTTCGTACTGTTTCGGGTATTGCGTCGTGCGTCGCGATCCGAAACCCATCGGAGGTCCGATATGCCCGTTCCGTCAGAGTCCGCGTCGTCATCCACTGTGGGCGAGAACGGTGGAACCAATCGGCTCATGACGAAGCCCAGGCAGGCTTTCGCTTTCGTCGGCGGCGCAGCGATCGGCGCGCTCGGCGGGCTGATAGGTCTCGGCGGCGCGGAATTTCGACTGCCGCTGCTCATCGGGCCGTTTCGATTTCGCGCCCTCGAGGCGGTCATCCTCAACAAGGCGATGAGCCTCATCGTCGTCGCGACCGCTCTGCCGTTTCGCGCCGCGTCCGTCCCCTTTGCAGCTGTCGCCTCCAATTGGCCGATCATTCTCAATTTGCTCGCAGGCAGCTTGGTGGGCGCGTGGCTCGGAGCAGGATGGGCGACGAAGCTGAGCTCCCGCAACTTGTATCGGATCCTCGGCGTGCTTCTGGTGCTGATCGCCGGAGCGCTGGCTTTCGGACATGGCGCGACGACGGCGTCCGCGCACGTTTCGGGACCGTTGCTGATCGTCGCCGGCGTGGTCGCGGGCTTCGGCATCGGGATCGTCGCCTCGCTTATGGGAGTCGCGGGAGGCGAGCTGTTGATTCCGACTCTGGTGCTGCTCTTCGACGCCGACATCAAGCTCGCCGGCAGCCTCTCGCTCGCCGTGAGTCTGCCGACCATGATCGTCGGCTTCACTCGTTACAGCCGCGACAGCGCCTTTGGCGTCGTGACCCGCAACAAGACGTTCGTCCTCATCATGGCGTTGGGCTCGATCGCGGGAACCTTCATAGGCGGACGTCTTCTCGGGATCGCGTCGGATCAGCTCTTGATCCCGGCTCTCTCCTTGATTCTCGTGGCATCGTCGGTGAAGGTCTGGCGCCACGAATAAATCGGCGGGAGTACCCGCTCTTCCTCAAACGACGACCTCCTTTCGCCTGGACACGGGAATGTCTCCTATCGGCGCAGCCGGACGTCCGCCGTTCGCATGGCGCGGGTCCGAAATGGGTCATAGTTCCCCCCTCGCCGTCCGGAACGGGGAGGTCGCGCCATAACCGGCCATTCGACCTGCATGACCCGAGAGACTGCTTTCTCTTCAAATCGCGGATGTTCGCGGTGGCGGATCTTGCGCGGCCCGGCTGAAGGTCTCGCGGTGCGTTTCGCTTCCCGACGGTCGGGGTTCGCTAAGCACGGTCGGCGACATGCACTGCGCGGCCGCGACGATAAAGGGCGATGGCGCGCGCGATCGAATGCCGGCGATCGAAGGCGAGCTCGGCGATCGGCGTGACGAAGATCGCGGGGGTGTCGTCGTCGCCGTCGAACACATTGGTTTCTCGGCATCGACGATCCGAATCTCGGCGGCGCGCGGCCGCGATCGATGCGGTCAGCGACCGTCCTGGCGGATGCGCCATGAGAGGCAAGCATCGTCGAAGCGCTTCCATCAGTCGGCGGGCGTCGGCTGCGCGCGCCGCGTGTGTCTGATCGATGTCGCGAGAATTCCTGTTTCCAAAATAAAATATCCGTCAGGTCGAAACCAAGCTCGCGGGCCCGGTCGATTGTCAAATGGGCGACGCTTGTTGGTTTTTGGCGGGGACGATAATCGCCGATGGCGCGCTCGATTGGAAAGGCCGGCGAAAGGCGAGCTTCACGATCCAAGAGGTTGGTTGGTCGAGGATCCGGGCTTCCAGCGCCGTGAAGCCGAACAGGCTGATCAGCAGCGGTAATCGGAACTCGGCGCCTCCAAGTCCGATCAATGCCTCCCAGAATTCTTACAGCCGAGACCGACGATCTGACGGGACGCGTTCTTCGTGACGGCTGTTCCTGATGATGCCGTAATTTCAATCAGGTGCTACGGGCTCACGCTGATTGACGGGCCTTTGCCCGCCCGTGATGATATAGGCAGCGATATCATTACGGATTCTCCGATGGATTCCCCGCCGATACGGCGACGATGGCGCGCTCGCGCAATTTTCGTGGGCTTGATCGCTCGTCTTTTCATAATCAGCAGCCTCGCTCATGTCGTCGCTGCTGCGTTCGGGGAAGCCGCCACCGGCGCCGGGCATGGCGCGTCATCGCTTCGAATGGTCGCCGATTGCGGGACGCCGCGCGCCGACGAGATCCCTGCCAACGAGCGTCGAGACCATTGTGGGTGCTGCATTCTTTGTAGCGCTGGAACGCGTGACGGGGCGGCCGACGTCATCGCCGAGCCGAGAGGTTTTGCCCACCTAGTCCCGCCTAAATCCAATGTGTCGACGATCTCCTTCGAACCTCGTGTCGCTGACGTGCGGCGATGTGGATGGATGAGCTCCGGGTCGCCGAGAGCGCCGCCACGCGCCTAATTCCCGACAGTCCTCACTATTCGTGACGAGGCGCGCAGGACGCGCTTCGCATGAAGCGTCGCGCCCAATTTCGCGCGATTGCGCAGGGCTCATCCAATTCGTTTCAGAAGATTCATTCCACCGAGGCACGAAACCATGAGATCGCGGATCCTTTTATCGGCGAGCGCTTCGGCGTTCGCTTTCGGAGCGGCCTTGGCGGCCGATCTTCCGTTGCGCGAACCCGCGCCCATTCTCCCGCTTCCGAAATGGGAAGGCTACTACGCAGGTCTCGACGCTGGAGGCGTCGCGGCGAGCGCCGGCTCCATCGGCTTCACGACCGCGCCCGCAGTCACCGGAAAATATCTCACAGATCCGGTGATGTGGCCGATGCGCGCGCCGTTCTGGGCTATCCAAAACGGCGAGCTGGCCGGCGGCGGCGTCGGAGGGTTCCTCGGCGGCATTCAAATCGGCTATAATTATCGAAGCAAATATCTCGGCCCGCTCGTCGCCGGCGTCGAGGTCGATTTCCAGGGCGTCGGCGCCGGAAACCGGAATAGCAGCGGCGCGACATTCGCTCGCAATATCCTCGTCAATGGCGACACTCTCTCCAATTCCGCGAGTGGAGCGTCGTCGCTGCAATATCTCGGCACGCTTCGCGGACGGCTCGGCTATCTCGTGGACCCGACCTTGCTGGTCTACGCCACCGGCGGCTTTGCTTTCGGAGGGGTCGAGCACAAGATCGCGCTGTCGTCTCTCTACGCCAATGCGGCGGGCCTCCCTATACAGAATGCGATCGGCAGTCTCGCCACTCTGACGCCGCAAACCGGCTGGACCGCCGGCGCCGGCGTCGAATGGATGTTCATGCCCGATTGGAGCTTCAAGGTGGAATATCTCTATTTTTCCTTGGATGGCGGAAAAGTCCGCACCGCCTCGCAAGCCTATCCGCTCGCCGCGAACGCATTCGGCGGCGCCAATGGCGTGCCGGCGGACTGGACCAGCTCGGTCGTCTCGTCGCCGCGCATGAGTGGCAGCATTGCTCGGGTCGGTCTCAACTATCATTTCGCTTCGAATGTCGCCGCCGCCGGACATGGGGGCGGCGATGCGGAGGGAGCGCATGGAGGGGGCGCAAAGGGCGATGGAGACGCCTCCGATTCGCATAGCGGCGACGCTAATGGAATCCAAAAAGGCGGCGAGGGCCATGCGGGCGCGGGCGCGCGTTCGGGCCATCATGGCGCGGGCGGTCAGCATGGCTGGAAGCAGAAGGGCGCGAGTCATGTCGCTGACGCCTCGGCCGGCGGACACAAAGGAGCGGGCGGACTCAAAGGGGCCAGCGGCGGAAAAGAGGAGCATGACGGGGAGCATAAAGGAAAGGTCCATACGGTCGTGCCAGCGGGCGTCTACGGCGCGCATATGGTCGGCGCCGGAGAGATGCGTTTCGCCTATACACCGAGCTATGGCGTGATGCGGGGCAATTACGTCGGGAGCTCGACGATCGCGCCCTATCAGGTGACGCAGATTCCGTGGGTTCCAAACAGCGTCTTCGCTCTGCCGAACTTCTTTGCGGCCAATCCGACGCGAACGCTGCGAAACGCTCCCGACAATATGAAAATGCAAATGCACATGTTCCATGGAATGTTCGGGGTCACGGACTGGTTCAACGTCATGGTCATGGGGGCTTTGTCCGACAAGAACATGTCCATGACCGTTTTCAGGGGGCCGAACGGATCGACGCCGCTCGGCCCGACGAATTCCGCGACGCAGGGCTGGGGCGACACAATGCTGCAGGGGCTCGTCCGCCTCTATGAGGACGACATTCATCACCTACATGTGAATCTCGGCCTCAGCCTGCCGACAGGAAGCATTTCCGAGGAGATCATCCACATGCATCCCTCGGGAGTGTTCTTCCAGAAGCGCGCCTATTACGGGCTGCAGCTCGGAACGGGGACCTATGACGGATTGTTCGGCTTCACCTATAGGGGAAAAGTGGACGCTTGGTCGTGGGGCCTCATATATCGGGGACGCGCGGCGCTCGGGGAGAACCAGTCCGGCTATCTCAGGGGATTATCGAACGAGATCTCGGCTTGGGGCGCCTATGATATCGCATCCGGCCTCGCTGCGACCGGCCGCGTGGCTGCGACGATATGGGACCGCATCTATGGTCATGACGTGCTGATCTGGGGCGCGCAGCAAGGAACGGTTCCCGATTATCAAGGCGGCGAACGCGTCAAGCTTCTCGGGGGCTTCGAATATCTTCTGAAGTCCGAAGGCATGAAGCCGGTTCGGATCGCAGTCGAGGCGGGAGCGCCTATCTATCAGCGATTGAATGGCCCACAGCTGGGGCAGTCTTGGGAGCTCAACACGGCGTTGAATTTCGGATTTTGACGAAACATGGCGTGAGCTCGACATCGCGAGGCGGCGACGATGAGCATTGGTTTCAGCGAACTGAAAGTCGGGGATCGGGGCCGAGTCATAGGCTTCGATCAGGGAAATGCGGGTCATCGACAGAAGCTGCTGTCTATGGGCCTCACTCCGGGCGCCGAATTCACGATCCTCCGCGTCGCGCCTCTCGGCGATCCTGTCGAAATTCGCGTGCGCGGCGCGGATTTGAGCCTGCGCGGCGATGAAGCTTCGGCATTGATGGTCGAGCGCATCGCCGAGCCAGAGCCGACCTTCGAACCGAAGGGCGCCGTGACGATCGCGATCGTCGGCAATCCGAACTGCGGCAAAACGACGCTGTTCAACGGCCTGACCGGCGCGCATCAGCGCGTCGGGAACTGGGGCGGCGTCACCGTCGAGAAGAAGGTCGGCGCTTTCGATTTCGCGGGCCGGCGCTATCGCGTCGTCGACCTGCCGGGAATCCATTCGCTGGACACGCATGACGAAGCGTCCTCCGTCGATGAGAGCATCGCGCGCGATTATGTTCTCTCCGCCGACGCCGATCTCATCATCAATATCATCGACGCGTCCAATCTCGAGCACGGGCTCTATCTGACGACGCAATTGCTGGAAATGGCCGCGCCAGTGGCGGTCGTCCTTAATGTCATGGACGACCTCGACGAGCGCGAGGCGCGCATCGACGCCGAGGCCGTGCGGCGCCGCCTCGATCGTCCCGTCGCCGCGGTCGTCGTGACGCGTCGAAAGCAATTGGACAGTCTCGAGGCCGAGATCGAGCGATGGGTCCGCGAAACGAAGCCGTCGCGCTTCTCGCTGGACTATCCCCCGGCCATCGAGAACGCGATTGCCGAATTGGCTGGCGAGATCGGCGCGACGCAATCGAGCGGTCTCGATCCGCGATGGCTGGCGCTTCGCTTGCTCGAGGGCGACGGCTTCGCTGCGAGCAAGGTCGCGCCGCAGGTCAGAGCGGCGCATGCGCGCCACGCCGAACAAATACTGAACGAGACGAAGAGCGAGCCCGACACGCTCATCGCGGACGCTCGCTATCGTTTCGCGCATCTCGTCGCCGAGGAGGCAATAGCGGAGCGCCGCGTGACGCGCGTCACCGCATCCGATCTCATCGACCGCATCGCGCTGAACCGCTTTCTCGGCATTCCGATCTTCCTCGCGGTGATGTATTGCCTGTTCTGGTTCACCATCGCGCTCAGCCGGGCGTTCCGGCCATTCTTCGTGATGATGTCGGAAACCTTCTTCGTCGAGGGGCCGCGCTATCTTCTCGGCGAGATCGGCAGCCCGAAATGGCTGACCGCGATATTGGCCGACGGACTCGGCAACGGCCTGCTGCAGGTGGTGACCTTCATTCCCATCATCGGCTTTCTCTATCTCTTCGTGTCTATGCTCGAAGAATCCGGATATATGTCGCGCGCCAATTTCGTCATGGACCGGCTGATGAAATCGCTGGGTCTGCCGGGCAACGCCTTCATTCCCATGGTCGTCGGCTTCGGATGCAATGTCCCGGCGATCATGGCGACGCGCACGATGGAGCGCCCGCGCGACCGCATCGTGGCGGTGCTGATGAGCCCGTTCATGAGCTGCGGCGGCCGTCTCGCGGTCTATACGGTGTTCGCCGCGGCCTTCTTTCCCGTGCATGGACAGCTCGTCGTCTTCGGCATTTATCTGCTCGGCATTCTCTTCGCGATGCTCACCTCGCTGCTGATGAAATTCAGCCTATTGCCGGAGGAACGGTCGCTGCATGTGTTGACGCTGCCGTCCTATCATTGGCCCAAGCTGCGCAATGTGCTGATCAACTCCTGGATCCGGCTGAAGATGTTCCTCTTCAAGGTCGGCAAATACATCATACCGCTGGTGTTTCTGGTGAAGATTTTGAGCGCCTGGGGCACGGACGGCTCCTTCGACCGCAGTCCGATCGAGCAATCCATGCTCGCGGCGGGCGGTCGCGCAATCACGCCGATCCTGGCGCCGATGGGCGTCACGCAAGACAATTGGCCGGCGACCGTCGCGCTGCTCACCGGCGTGCTGCACAAGGTCGTCATCGTGAGCACGCTCAGCTCGATCTATCTGGAGCAGGCCCAGCACGCGCCATCGGCCTCGCCAGAGCGCCACGACGAGGCGCCCGAACCTGCGCGCGGAGTCGCCACGCGCGCGAGCCCGCCGGAAGCGAAAACCATCGAGGCGGAGACGCCGAGCCTAGAGAGCCGCAGCCACGAGCCGCCGCAGCGCGAGGCCGAGGGGGACAGCGCATTCGGCGAGGCGGAAGCGAAAGCGCGCATTACCGCCTTGTGGCGCGGCGCGGCCTCGGCGCAAGCCTTCGTCGCCGCGGTGGCGGAAGCTGAATGGATTCTCGCACGAGGCGATCGCCGGGACCTCGTCCTGATCGATCCACAAGGCGGCGCGCATCCGCTCGTCGGCAGCGTCGAAGGCGTCGGCGCGAAGGACATCCGCAAGCGCATGGCCCGCATCGATTCCAAGGTTCTGCCGAGTGTCGACGTGGCCCAGGAGAAGGCGCGCACGGCCTTTGCCGAGGAACGAGCGCGAGCCGCCGCCGAGCGCGCGGCCGCGGCTCCGCCTGCGCCGCCTCACGCCGCCGAACCGAAGCACGAGGCGACGGAGCATGCGCCGCCGGTGGCGTCCGAGCAGGCGCATGAGAGCCATGCGCGGCAAGGCGCCGTTCCGTCCAGCGCGGGCGCGCATCAGACGTCGCCCGTGACGGGAGGAGGCTTCGATCTGCGGGAAAGGCTGTATCGCGCCGCCATGACCGTTCCGCGAAATCTCGCCGCGCTGGTCGGAATCGGTGCGCCGGTGCGCCTGCATGGCGCAGCGGCCGGACTCGCCCCCGCTCTGGCGACGCGGTTCGACGGCAAAGTCGGAGCGCTCGCCTATCTCGTCCTGCTGCTGTGCTATCCGTGCATCGCGACCACGGCCGCGACCGCTCGCGAGACGAGCCGACGATGGACGGGCTTCATGGTGTTCTGGACGCTGAGCCTCGGCTATGGCGCCGCCGTTCTCTTCTATCAAATCGGAACATTCGTATCGCATCCCTCTTCGTCCGCCGCATGGATCATCGGCGTCCTCGCCTATTTTGTCCTTCTCGGCGCCGCGAGCTTCTATGTCGGACCACGGCCGAAGACCGTCCCCGCGAATGCGGGCGTCGAAGTCTGATGCTCATCGAGCTCGCGGGTTTTCTGGCGTCTCGGAAGGAGGCGACGGTCAACGATGTCGCCGCGCATTTCGACATAACGCCGCAGACGGCGCGCGCGCTGCTCGAACATTGGGTGCGCAAGGGGAGGGCTGCGCGGATCGGCCTGGAACAGTGTCGGCAATGCGCCATGCGCTGCGGCAAATCCTGGCAAGCCTATAGATGGATCGAAGGACGCGACGACCGGCCTGACGGAGTTGCGACGCCGGCGACTCCGCGAGTGAAAAAATGACGCTGCCATCTTGGCGAACGGGCGACATCTATGCGGGTGGGAAGCCAATGAAGACCATGACGAACGTCACTCGATCTCGAAGGGGAGAAAAGATGAATAGCGCTATTCGCGCGGCGGTCGCCGCTTTCACGCTGATCGGCGTCGGCGCCGTCGGGCCTCTCTCGCTCGCGCAGACCGCAGCGCCGATGGAGCATGACGGCAAAGGCGGCCGTCACGGCGACCATGCCGGCCCCTCTTCCGACGGGGCGTTTCACAAACGCTTCGACGATGCGGCCAAATGGGCGAAAAAATTCGACGATCCAGAGCGCGACGCCTGGCAGAATCCAGAGAAGGTCGTCGACGCGCTGCATCTCGATCGCGCCGCGCGCGTGGCTGATATCGGAGCCGGCACCGGCTATTTCAGCGTTCGGATCGCCAGCCGCATTCCAAACGGCAAGCTCTATTCCGCCGATGTCGAGCCCGACATGGTGGCCTATCTCGGCGAAAGGGCCGCGCGCGAGCGCCTCACCAATCTCACGCCCGTACAGTCCAGTCCCGACAAGGCCAATCTTCCCGAGCCCGTCGACCTAGCTCTCGTCGTCGACACTTATCATCATATCGGAAATCGCACGCAGTATTTCTCTGCGCTCAAATCGTCGCTGCGGCCGAAGGGACGATTGGCGATCGTCGACTTCAAGGCAGACTCGCCGGACGGACCGCCCGTGGAACACCGAATTCCGCCCGAGAAAGTGACGAAGGAGCTCGAAGCCGCCGGCTATTCGCTGGTCGAGACGCACGACTTCCTGCCGCGGCAATATTTCCTCGTTTATCAGAAGCGCGATTGATGGGCGCATCTTTCGAGCCCGCCGCCGAGGGCCGCACGTCCGGCGGCGAGCGGGGGCCGCGCAAGGGGAAGCTCCTCGGCTTTTCCGGCGCGGTCGCGCTGGTCATCGCCAATACGATCGGAACGGGGGTCTTCACGACCTCTGGCTTCGCTCTGGCGGATCTCGGCGAGCCGGCCTTCGTCATGCTCTCCTGGCTGATGGGCGGCGTTTATGCGCTCGCCGGCGTCGTGATCTACTCCGACCTCGCCGCCGAATTTCCAGAGTCCGGCGGCGAGTATGTCTTCTTGCGAAACACTCTGCATCCTGCGTTGGGCTCCGTGGCGGGATGGATTTCTCTCGTCGCGGGATTCACCACGCCGATCGCCGTGGCGGCGCTCGGCGCGCAACTCTATCTGGCCCGCGCCGGCGGTCCCGGCGCGCCGGCGCCATGGGTCGCCACACTCATCGTGATCGGCCTCGGCCTGCTCCACGCCGGCGCGCCAGCGAAGGGCGTCGTATCCCAAAATCTCGCGGTCCTGATCAAAATCTGCGCGATTGTCGTGTTCATCGCCTTCGGCGCGCCCGAGGCGGGCGCCGCCTTTGCCGCCGCGCCGCCGCCTTCGCTCGAAACCTTCCCACTCCTGGCCTTCGCCGGATCGCTCGTTTGGATATCCTATGCCTATTCGGGTTGGAATGCCGCTGTCTATGTCACGGGAGATATCGATGGCGGCGGCCGCACGGTGGAGCGTGCGCTCTATTCGGGAACTCTTCTCGTCATCTCGCTCTACCTCGGCGTGAGCGCCGTGATCCTCTATGGCGCGCCCCCGGGACAAATCCGCGGCGTCGCCGAATCCGGCGCGCTCGCCGCGCTGGCGATCGGCGGTCCGCGTGCGGAGCAGGCCTTGAGCGCGCTCATCGCGTTCGCGCTCGTCACTTCGGCGTCGTCCATGTTGCTGAGTGGACCGCGCGTCTATGCGAGAATGGCGCACGACGGCGTTCTTCCCGCTGCGTTCGGTCGATTGGATGGCGATTATCCGCGCTTCGCGATACTGTCCCAGGCGGCATTCAGCCTCATCGTTATTTGGAGTGCAGGACTTCGCGATCTCCTGGAGTTCGCCGGCGTCACGCTGAGCCTTTCGGCGGGCGCGGTCGTCGTCGGATGGCTTCGACACCAAATGCGCCGCGGCCGCGCGCTGGACAAGCTTCTCGAGCTATGCGCCGCCATCGTGTTTCTGTCGACGACGAGCGGCATAATGGTCTCCGCGCTGATCATGCGACCGGCCTCGGCGATCGCCGCCGCCTTGCTGATCGGCGTCGGCCTTTTGGCTTACGCATTGGGCCGCCCGAGGGCGAATTCGGTAAATCAACGCGCTTAGAGCGTATTCTAAGCCATCGCCAATTTCTGAACGTCGGGAAGTCGCGATCGTCGCGTCGCGACGATCCGCGATGCTTGTCGCGCAACGCAAGTTTGAAGTCGCCGCTCTCGGCGGCGAGGACCGGTTGTCGCATTGGGCGTTTTGTCCAATCCCCGCTCCGGCCGCCTCTGCGATAGTCAGAGCGAACAATCCGTCAAAAACGAGAAAGCCGGACGATGGACATTATCGGCGCCTATCCCACTTTCTACGTGCCCTATATCGGCTCCGCATGGGTGATGGGGATCATCGGGGTCATTCATGTCCTCGCCTCGCATACGTCGGTTGGAGCGGCCTTTCTCTTCGCGATTCTGGAGACCAAGGCGTATCGGGACGCCCAGCCGCAATTGCTCGACTTCATCAGGCGCTTCGGCGTATTCCTGCTGGTGTTCTCCTATGTGATCGGCTCGATCACCGGCCCGGGCATCTGGTATGCGATCACTGTGGCGAGCCCGCGTGGCGTCAGCGGCCTCATTCACAATTTCGTCTGGGTCTGGGCCACCGAATGGGTCTATTTCACGGTCGAGGTGATCGGCGTCTATGCGCTCGTCTATCTGATCGGCAAGATCGACCCGCTCACACATCTGAAATTGACGTGGTCTTTCGCGCTCGCCTCCTGGGCGACGATGCTGCTGATCGTCGGCATATTGTCGTTCATGATGTGGCCGGGAAACGCGGCCTGGTACGAGACCGGGTCGACAAACGACGCCTTCTACAATCTCAATTTCTTCGCGCACCTTGGAATCCGCACCGGCTCGATGCTGGTCATGGCCGTCGTCGTCGGATTCATCGTGGCGTCGGGAATGAAGGATGTGGATCTCAAAGTGTCGGTCATGCGCCTGCTGGCGCCGATCGGCGTCGGCGGCGGCTTCTTCGCCGTGATGATGTTCCTCTATTATTTGCAGACGCTGCCGGGCAATGCGCTGATCATGCTGCGTTCGCATCTTCTGCCGCGCTACGCAGACGGCATGATTGCGGTCTTCGTCGTCACGACGCTCTATCTGCTGATCGGCTGGGCGAGGCCGCAGTTCGTGAAGCCGCCGCTCGCCATCGCACTGTTCCTGCTGCTGGCGACGATCGGCGTCTGGCCGGAAGAACGGATGCGCGAGAGCATGCGCAAGCCCTATGTCGTCGGCCAATACATCTACGGCAACCAAGTGATCTCGCGCGATGCGCCCGGCAAAGGCGTCGTCGGCGAGGTCGATGCGATCGCCGAGAAAGGCCTGCTCGCGCTTCACCCCTTCATTCCCGATCGCCTGCGCTCCGTGACGGCCGACAACCGTCTCGAGGTCGGCGAGCTGCTCACGAAAATCGCCTGCTCGAACTGTCATTCACTGGAGCCGGGCGCGCCCTTGCGCAGCCTGCCCGACAAGTTCCATGGCTCGGGAGACAAGGATCTGATCGCAGCCTTTCTGAACGGCCCGCTGAAGCACGGCGCGATCCCCTATATGCCCCGCATCGATTTGCCGCCCGACGAATCCGATGCGATTGCGAGCTATCTCGCGGCCGCCGGCGGCGCACGGCGCGCCGACCCGACGATCGCGGCGCCGCCGTCCGGCTCCAAGGAGAATTGAACGATGACTATCGGCTCCATGATGAACGCCATGCGTGATCCCGCCGGCGTGCCCGGCGCGCCCGGATTGTTCGAGGCGCTCTTTGTCGGCACATGGGTCTTGCACATCGCCTTCGTTCTGCTGACCCTCGGCGCCTGCGCTCTCGCCGTCGCCGGCTTTCTGCTCCGGAAAAACGGGCCGCATTGGGCGCGGCTTTCGGCCGCGATGACCGGCGTCGCCAAGATCGGCGTCTCCCTGCTGATCGTGCTCGGCGTCGCGCCTCTGCTGTTCACGCAGGTGATCTATGACCCGCAATGGTATGCGTCGAATGTCCTGTCAGCGAGCTGGGCGATCGGCTTTATCGCGACTCTGATCGTTGGCTATTGCTCGTGGTTCGTCTTCTACGCGAAGAACGAGGCTTCGGCGAAACGTGTCGTGATCGCCTACGCCGTCGTCGCTCTGGTGATATTTCTGCTCGACGGATTGATCATGCACGCGCTGACCTACCAGGCGCTGCTCCCCGAGCGCTGGATGGAGTGGTATGCGCCCGGTGGCGGCGTCGACACGAGCGGCGCGCGGCTGCATGCCGTTCAATGGCCGCGCTATCTCTTCATCATCAGCCTATCCGCGCCGGCGGTCGGCGTGTTTCTTCTCGCCTATGCCGACTATTTCGCGCCGCGCTCCGATATCGATCCTTCCTATCTCGCCTTCGCGCGCACGCTCGGGCGAAAGATCGCGGTCTTCGGCTCGCCCGTGTCACTGGCGCTGTTTCTCTGGTGGACGGCCGATCTTCCGCCCGGCGGCCATCTCGTCGCGCATCCACTCGCCTTTCTGCTCGCCCTGTCGCTTCCCGCTCTCGCCTGGCTGGTCTGGACAAAGAGCGCGCCAGGACGTGGCTATCTGTTTCTCGGGGCAGGCGTGGCCATGCTCCTCCTATTGTCCATTTGGCGAGAAATCATTCGCGTCTCCATGCTGTCGACTTTTGGCTATTCGATCGACGACTACAAGGTGAATGTCGATTGGCCCTCGGCGATCTTGTTCGCGACCACGCTTCTGGGCGTCGGCGGACTCGTCGGCGGCTTCTATCTCACCTTGTGCTATCAGGCCGGCCGCGTAAGGGACGTCTATTTTCCCGGAGCGAACGTCGCTCGGCTCAGTTCCGCCGCCGTCGCCGTCTTGATCGTCTGGATCGCGACTTTCTTCACCTATGGCGCCGCCGTCTGGGTCAAGAATGTCTTCCTCCCCTGATTGTCTGGAGCATGATGATGACGCATGAAATTTGCGCGGCGCCCCTATCGAACGCCTGCGTCCCGTCCGCGCCGCTTCCCTTGCGACGACAGAAGATGCGATCGACGATGCTGATCTCTTCGGCGGCGGTCGCGATCCTCGCTTTCGTCCCCATCCAAACGGCGCTCGCGCAAATGCCGGATGTCGCGGCGGGGCGGAAACGGGCCGAGGTCTGCATGGCCTGTCATGGCGAGAACGGCCGCGCCGTCGTCCCGGGCGTCCCGCATCTCGCCGGACAGAATCGCGACTATTTGGCGCAGGCGCTGAGGGACTACAGGCTCGCGCAAGAGCGTCATAATCCGACCATGACGGAAATGGCGAAACCGCTCAGCGATGCGGACATCGACAATATCGCCGGATTTTTTCACGGCCTGCGGGCGGAGAAATGACTTCTTCGATCAGGGTTGCGGCGCTGAGCCGGCGGGGTGTTCGATGGCCTCGGACAAAGGACAGGATAGCGCCGATTTCGGTCGACGACTCGACGAACGCGAAGAATCTCCTGCTCCTTGTCACTCTGCGCTGGGTGGCGATCTGCGGTCAGATCGCATCGATCGCCGTCGCCCATCTCTGGCTCGACATCCCTCTTCCGATTTTCGAAATGGGAGAGGTGATCGTCGTTCTCTTCTTTCTCAATATCGTCACGCTCTATCGCTGCTCGAGCGACACGCCGATCGCCGACACCGAACTGTTCGTCCAATTGCTGTTCGACGTCGCGACGCTGACGATTCAGCTCTACCTCAGCGGCGGCGCGACGAATCCATTCATTTCGCTGTTCCTGCTGCAGGTCATCCTCAGCGCTGTTCTTTTGCAGCCGCCATTCACTTGGACGATCGTCGTCCTCACTGGCGGCTGCTTCATCTGGCTCACAGGGCATTACCGTGAGATCGGCCTGGCGCATGCGCATGATCACATGCGCGGCTCGTCGAAATTTTTCGACCTCCATATCCACGGCATGTTCGTCTGCTTCGTTCTGGCCGCCGTGCTCCTGGTCTTTCTCGTGACCCGCATCAATCGTAATCTCCGTGACCAGGACGCTCGCCTCGCGCAAATGCGGCAACATGCGGTGGAGCAAGAACATATCGTGCGCATGGGGCTGCTCGCCTCCGGTGCGGCGCATGAGCTGAGCACGCCGCTCGCGACGCTGTCGGTGATCCTGCAAGACTGGGAGCGAATGCCTCTGCTGGCGAACGACCCCGAGATCGGCGACGAGCTGCACGAGATGAAGACCGCGCTCGTCCGTTGCAAGGAGATCGTGTCGCGCGTCCTGCTGAACGCGGGCGAAATTCGCGCGGAGCGCATGGAGCGGACGACGATCGTGAGATTTCTCGACGACCTGGCGCGCGAATGGCGAAGCCGTCGAGCCCCTGCGCATTTCGCTTATTGCAAGCGCATCGGCGTCGATAGCGCCATAGCGCCCGATCTCATTCTCAAACAAACGCTGTTCAACATACTGGACAATGCGTTGGAGGCGTCTCCAGACTGGGTCGGACTTCAGGCGACACGAAAGGGCGATATCCTGGTGCTGACGGTGCGGGACAAAGGACCGGGCTTTCCTTCCGATATCCTCGATCGCTTCGGGAAACCCTATCGATCGACCAAGAATCGGCCCGAGAGCGGCCTTGGCCTCTTTCTCGTCGTCAATGTCCTGCGCAAGCTCGGGGGATCGATCGAACCACGAAACGGCGCACGCGGCGGCGCAATCGTCGAATTGAAAATTCCCATAGGCGCAATGTCGGTCGAGAATCGAAATGGCGTATCCTGATGCCTTCCTCCTGATCGTCGAGGATGATGCGTCCTTCGCCCGGGCGCTACAGAAATCCTTCGAGCGACGAGGATATCGCGTCAGCGTTTGTGACGGTGTGGAAACGCTCGACGCCGCGCTCGCGACCGTAACTCCATCCAAAGCCGTCGTCGATCTCAAGCTCGCCGGCGGATCGGGACTGGAATGCGTGAAGATTCTGCATCGACGCGACCCCTCGACGAAGATCGTCGTGCTTACCGGCTTCGCGAGCATCTCGACCGCCGTCGAATCGATCAAGCTTGGCGCCTGTCACTATCTCGCAAAGCCTTCGAGCGTCGACGATATAGAAGCTGCCTTCACGCGCCGCGAAGGTGACAGCACGGTCGTATTGTCACAGCGTCAAAGCTCGATCAAGACGCTCGAGTGGGAACGGATCCATGAAACGCTCGCGGAAACGAACTTCAACATTTCGGAGGCTGCACGGCGGCTCGGCATGCACAGGCGAACCCTTGCTCGGAAGCTCGCCAAGCAGCGCGTCGGCTGATCGGCTGAGCGATCGGCTAGAGAAGGGCGTGATAAGGGCGTTCGAGCTGACACTTTCGACGGGCGTGAGGCGAGTCGAGCAGGAAAGCGCTCCGACACTCTGGATGCAACGCGCCAAATTCTGAATTGGTGCATAGTTTTGACAGGGGTGTTCAATGATTGAGCATATGCTCGGAACGCAGAAAGGCATGACCCGTCCCCGCCGTGCATCGGCGCTTCGAAGTCGGGCGGTCGCGAAGCCAAAAGTCATGCCTTTCCAGGATTATCGGCTGGAAGCCTTTTCGCGAGAGCAGCTTTGTCGCTGGCGCCGCCCATGCGGCCAGGGCCTTGGCGCCGAGTTCGCAAATCGTCAATGCCGGATAGGCTGACGAGCCGACGAACGATACGATGACGCGCATTCGGCGTTGCATCGTATCACCAAGTCTCAGCCGATCTCCGATGAATAGCAAAATCGCCTGTAACGACAAGTGGTTCAACATGGATTGCGAAATTACGAGAGAAGGACTCTTGAAGATGGTGCGAGGGGCGCTTCCGCTCGCGGCGCACGCCAAACCCGCCCTGCTGACGTTTCTTCGCAGGCGTACGGCGAACAAGACTATGGCGCCCAAACTGACCGTCACCGACGTGCTCGACTCGCGAGACGCCCGTGGCCCCATGTGCAAGTTCGCCGTTCATGATTCCGCGCCGCCGCGAGAAATATTCATCGCGCCGATAAACCAAATCGCCTTCGATCGCCGGCTTCTGCTGTCGCGACAAATCAGTCGGTATCTACGGATATTGGAACGCCAAGCGAAGCAATAGCTCCTTTGTCACGCGGTAGAGGCTCCGTCGCCAGAAGCAGGGAACGCCAGCAATGGCGGCGCCTAACGGAAGGCGCCTTTCCGCGCCGTAGTCGACAGCGTCTCAAAGGTCGACCGCCTTCGAATTTGCGCGTGATGTGCGCCGGGGTTGATCGCCCCTTTTGCTATGCTTGGTCGACGTAGAGCGCCTCCGGCAACGCGTCGGGGTTCATTCGCTCAGACCGGGGCCGCTACAGTCAGGCGCTCTCCACGCGCTCGAGGCGAAGTCGGAGAGCGTTGTCTGACGACCGTTGGACCCCGGCTCGCAGGATTCCCGCGCGCATCCACCCGGCTACGAGAACGTCCGCTGTCGGCGCAACCGGACGTCAGCCTACCGGAAGGTCGGGGCCGCTATGGGTCAGAGTGCCTCGTTCGTCTTTCCCGAACGGGGCAGGTCGCGCCAGGAGCCGACGTTCGATCGGCATGATCCGAGAGACCGCTTTCTGGACATCCCGGACGTTCGCGGCGGCGGGATTAGCGTGACTCGGCCGCAGGGCGCGTGATGCGCTTCATTCGCTGATGACGGTCGGCGAACTCGTTATGTGCGGCCCCGGCGGCGATAGTCGGCAATTTCGCGAGCCATCGGGTCGCTGAAACATCGATCGCTTCCCAATGAATGTATTTTCGTCAATGCAGATAAGTTCACAGTGGTGATGCTTCGCGTCGCGCGCGCCTCGCTGAAGGCGGGCATGACGACGATCGAGGCGCCCCATCGCGCATGACGGATTCAACCTCATAACTGCGATCGGAGGCCGATTTGACCAGCGACCCCATCGACACTTGGCTTCCGCCACTCAGAACTCCGTGCTGAGCTTGGCGATCGCTGTGAACGGCTGCATCGGTCTCAACGTGTTTGCTCCGTCCGTATCGTAGATCTGCCGATTGGTCATGTTTTGGAAGTTGACCTGGAGCTTGAAGGGTTGGCTGGCGACGTCGAAGCGATACCATGCGGACGCGTCGAGCCGCACATAGCCGGGAAGCAGAAATGTGTTGGGCAGAGCGGCCTCTCTCTGCGTCTCGGCGCGCAGTCCCGCGCCGAGCCCGAATCCGTGCAGCGGCGAGTCGGGCTGGAACTCATATGTCGTCCACAGATTGCCGGAATGGCGGGGAACGCCGGCGAGAAGGTCTCCGACCGGAAGGCGATTGTCTTGAAGCACCTTCGCGAGAGTGTGCGCATAGCTGAGGACGATGTTCCAGCCGGGAGCGATCTCTCCCGCCACATCGAGCTCGATTCCCCGGCTCCGCTGCAATCCGGACGCCACGCTGTACGCCGTATTCGTCGGATCGGTCGTCGGCACATTGGTTCTGGTCAGCTGGTAGAGGGCGAGCGTGGCCTGGACACGGTCGTCGAAAGCCTTCTGCTTCACGCCCACCTCCCATTGTTGCGACGCGCTGGGCGGCAGTGGGGATCCGCTGGATGTCACAGAGGTCGTCGGCACGAAGCTGTTCGACCAATTGAAAAAGAAAGCCGTCTCGGGGATGGGCTCGAAGGTCAGACCAAAACGCGGCGAGAATTTTTGCGCGCGGTTGATGCTCCATGGCGTCAACGACAATGGATTGAGGCTGCTCGTCGTGATGGAATCATAGCGCAAGCCCGCGAGGAGACGCCAATGCGGAGCGAGGGTGACGAAGTCCTGAACATAGCCGGAGAAGTCACTGACGCGGGATCTCGTATTGGAGGAGAGCTTCGGCGCGCCGATGGCGACGTCGTAGACGGGATATAGGAGATTCAGAGTCGGCACGGTGACGGCGTAGCCGATCGTGTGATTGAGGCTCCAATAGGCTTCCCCGCCGACGAGCCAGTCATGCTGCAGCGGCCCCGTCGTGAATGTTCCCGACAGCTCGTTTTGCCAATCATAATCCTGAACCCAGGCGGGGCCGGACTGAACGGAGCGGGAGAGCGTATATCCGTTCGCCGCTACCGTCAGTCGCGAGAAGCGGTCTGTGCCGAGCGAATAATTCACATCGGACACATTCATGCCGACGCGGAGTTTCACGCCGGAGTCGAATCTGTGGGTCCACTCCAGGCTGACGCGCTCGGCGTCCTTGTGGGATTGGCTCTGATTGGGATCCATGTAGCTGAAGGAGAGGGGCAGCGCGAGCGTCTGCTGTGCGAGCGGGGCCTGATAGGCGCCATAGCTGAAGCCGCTGTTGAACCATTGTCCGCGCAGCAGCAGTTGGTCCTGCTCGGTCGCGCGCCACAATATGCTGGGATTGAGGAACACATTCTCCTGCTCGCCGAATTGCTTGATCGTGTGCGACCGGTCGATGGCGCCGTCGAGTCGAACCAGCAGCGAATGATCGCCCATGAGATCGCGATTCAGATCGAAGGTCGGCCGGACCAATCCATAGCTGCCGCTCGCGATGTCGACATGGAGGAAATTCGCGTCGAGGGGCGTCTTGGTGACGATGTTCACGATTCCGCCCGACGCGACGGACCCGCCGTAGAGGACGGATGCAGGCCCTTTGAGAACTTCGATATGATCGATCCCTTGCACGTCTTGTTGATTGCTGGTCTCGCGAAAACCATCGCGCAAACTCGCGCCGGCGTCGATGAAGCCGCGAATGCGGAACGCGAGCGAGCCCGGGAAGGCGTTGCTGCTCTCGACGCCGCTCACGGTCTCGATCGCTTGGCGGACGGTGAGCGCCTGACGTTCCTCGATCACTCGCCGCATCACGAATTGGACCGAGAGCGGCACGTCATGGATCGGCGCGGCGAGCTTGAGCGTCGATTGCGCCTGCTCGCGGACATAGCTCTGAGCGGACGGGTCGGTAGATCGAGTCTCCCCTGTCGCGGCTCGCTGTGGTCCCACTTCGATGGGCGGGAGCGCCTCGGACGATTGCGCGTGAGCCTGTGACGAGGAGGCGAGAACGAGGATCGCCGGCGCCGAGGCGCCGGCTTGCAGCAAGAAGGCGAGCAGGGAGCGCGAGGTGGACATCAGGCCGTTCTTTCTCTGTAGATTGATCATTGCATTTTGATCGCGACGAAGATCCGCGACCGCGGCGCCGTCCCGCAGATGGAGCAGAGGCCGTCGCGCCGGAGATCGTGAGCGTCTTCGGCTTCACGCCGACGTCGGAGCGCAGTTCTCACGGCCGAGGACGTCATCCGGGCCCGAGCCGGCGACGTGCGACCTCGACGGCGAGCCGGGCCTGCTCGTCCATCCAGACCCTCCCCTTGCGCATCTCCGCCACGCGCTCCGGCCCCGCTTCGTCGGGCGTTCCGTTGCGGAAGGGCGGAGCGGGCGCATATTCGAGGATGAGCTGATCTCTGCGTGACGCTTCCTCTCCCGCCAGCTCCGAAACCAGGACGAGACCGAAGTCGATGCCCGCAGTCGCGCCGCCGGCGGTCAAACGGTTGCGATCACGCACGATGCGCTTATCGACATGGCGCGCGCCGAGCAGAGGCAGGAGATCGGCGACCGCCCAATGCGAGGTCGCGTCATAGCCTCGCAGCAACCCTGCCGCCCCGAGGATTAGACTGCCGGTGCAGTCGCTCGTGACCCATTTGGCGCGCGCGCCGAGCTTCGCGACGAAATCGACGACCTCGGGATCCTGCATGCAGGCGATCGTGCCCAGCAAGCCGCCCGGCACGAACAAGATGTCGGGGTCGGAATAAGCTTCCGCGAAAGTCGAATTCGCGGCGATCGAAACGCCGACGTCGGTCGACACCGGCGTTCGCTCCTTCCAGATCAGCTGGAGGTTCCAGCGCATGATCGTGAAGACGGTCATCGGCGCGATCAGGTCCAGAGCGACCATCTTCGGATAGACGAGCATCGCCACTTTCGGCGCCGTCGGGTCCGGGGCCATCATGGCATGCAAATGGGCGCTCCCCTTCTCTTGTCCGAGCGCCGGATTTACGGCGGCGGCGCCGGCGAGAGCGAGGAGCCTGCGACGATCGATCCGGTCTTGCATTTCAGGGCTCTCGATCATGCTGCGAGGTCGTGGGGGGGTAGGGGCGTCGATCCGGGCGCTTCGCCGAAGGGTCGAAGGCGCGCGAAAGAGTTCTGCCGGCGACAGGCGCGCAGTTCAGAACTTATGCAGATGAATAAGGATTATACTTGCGGCGTTCGCCGCAATATTTTGCTGTCCGGAATAGCGAAATCCATGGACAGCGGAGGTGTCGGCCACGCGAACATTCGACGCCGGCTCATGAAGAGATGATCGCTGGAGGCGGAGGATCTGAAGTCATCTGATCCGCTCGGATCGCTGGACTTCGTAACGATAGTCGTAGTTGCAGTTTTCAACTCGGCCTCCTATACTGCTTCTTGCTCCGCCACACTGTCCGGACCCCACCGCTGGCGCCGGACAGCCGCATTCCGTCATTCGAGAACGTCCAGCCCCTCGAGAGAGGCCGTTATCGCGCTAGGCATGGCAAGCTAGCAGGGACGCAAACGGCTGTGTCGCCAAAAATCCAACCAATCCCGCCAAACACATCGCGGATCGTCGACATTCTCGCTTTTCCCAGGGCGCAGCTGCTCGACGTCACTGGGCCGTTTCAGGTCTTCACGACGGCCAATGACATTCTCGCGCGCCGTGGCCTGCCGCCCGCTTACGAGATTCGCGGCGTCAGCGCCTCCGACGCGATCGTCGCGACCGGCGGCTTCGTGATCGCGACCACGCCTTTCGAGGCGGCGGGCGCCAGGATCGACACTTTGGTCATTGCTGGAGGGCGCGGCGCGACGGAAGCGGCGGAACAAGAAAAACTGGCCCAATGGGTCAAGCAGCGCGCGCTCTCGGCCAGACGAGTCGCCTCGGTCTGCACGGGGGCGTTCATCCTCGCGGCGGCCGGCCTTCTCGACGGGCGCCGCGCCGTGACCCATTGGGAGTTTTGCGCGCGGCTCTCTCACCAGTTTCCGCGCGTCACGGTCGATCCGCGGCCGATCTTCATCCATGACGGTCCGATCTGGACGTCGGCGGGCGTGACCAGCGGCATCGATCTCGCGCTCGCGCTGGTCGAGGAGGATCTCGGGCGCCCGATCATGCTGACGGTCGCCAGGCGCCTCGTCGTGTTTCCGAAGCGGCCGGGCGACCAGGCGCAATTCAGCGATGCGGTGACGCTGCAGGCGCCCAACCACAGCTTTGTGGAGCTGCATCTTTGGATCGACGACAATCTCACGGAAGATATGTCCTTGCGCCGCCTGTCCGACCAAGCCGGGATGAGCGAGCGAACCTTCTCTCGGCGCTATCGCGAGGAGACGGGCATGACGCCCGGCCAAGGGGTGGAACGGCGGAGGGTTGAAGCCGCCAGGCGGCTTCTCCTCGAGACGCATCATCCGACCAAGCGCATCGCGGGATGCTGCGGCTTCGGCTCGGAGGAAATCTTGCGGCGAGCCTTCCTCCGTGTGCATGGCGTCTGTCCAAAAGAGTATCGTGAACGTTTCGGCTGAGCATGAAATCGAAATGGCCCGAGCGACGACACGAGCCGACAGCCTCGTCCAACAAGTCCCATGCCGGTCCTCGATCCTCGCATTTGTCCGCGCGAGCTCGTCGATGGGGTAGAGATTCCGCCGGTGAGCGCGCGAGGCTCCATGGCTGTCGGAGGAAAATGTTGCGCGCGGCGGTAGAGCGACGCGCGCCTGATCGGCGAGATAAAAAGGGTGCGGCGATGAATGCGGTTTTCGAAGCTGCGCGCGGCGAATGGCGCAGATTTTCATTCACGGCGCTCGCGGTGGTCGGGGTCGGGCTCGTCGAGCCGGCGGGAAATGCGTCTCGGGCCGCGGAGCCGCGGCATGGGCTCGCCATCGTCGGAGCGCCGGCGTTGCCCGAGAACTTCGATCATCTGCCCTACGCCGATCCCGACGCGCCCAAGGGCGGAAAGCTTCGCCTCGGGATGTTCGGCGCCTTCGAGAGTCTCAATCGCTTCAACGTGAATTATGTTCGGTCGCCGCTTTTTCTTCTCGGCGCGGTCTATGAAACGCTGATGACGCGCTCCGAGGATGAGCAGAAGACCTATTATGGGCTCGTCGCGCGCTCCGTCGAGATGGACGACGCGCGTCGGCGCGCGACTTTTCATCTCGATCCGCGCGCGCATTTTTCCGATGGCGTTCCGATCACTTCCGCCGATGTGCTGTTCACCTTCGAGCTTCTCAGGAAGAAGGGCGCGCTGCGGCTGAGGGAGACATTCGGCCGGGTTGGAGCCGCCGAGATCGTCGACGCGCACACGATCGTCTTCGATCTCACGGGGACCGACGACCGGGAGCTGCCGCTCCAGCTCGCCGCTCTTCCCGTCCTGCCCCTGCATGCCACCGATGTGGAGCATTTCGCCGATGCGAGCCTCTCGCCGCCGGTCGCGTCCGGTCCCTATCTCGTCGCCGATGTCCGGCCCGGCCAGCGGCTCGTGCTTCGGCGAGACCCGAACTATTGGGGAAAGGACCTGCCGGTAAGGCGTGGGATGTTCAATTTCGATGAGATAGATGTCGACTACTACCGTGACGCCGGCGCGCTGTTCGAGGCGTTCAAGGGCGGCCTCGTCGACTTTCGCGAGGAGATGAGCGCCGGCCGCTGGGCGAACGGCTATGATTTGCCGATCGTCGAGGATGGTCGTGTCGTCAAGGAGGCGATCACGCCGCCGCGTCCCGTCGGCATAGAGGGTTTTCTCTTCAACCTCCGCAAAGAGGCGTTTCGTGACGTGCGCGTGCGGGAGGCGATCGGGATGATGTTCGACTTCGAATGGATCAACGCCAATTACTATTCCAATCTTTACAGGCGGACGAAAAGCTATTTCGACGAGAGCGAATTTTCCTCGTCGGGCCATGCTGCGAGCGCGGTCGAAATGCGCCTCCTCGCCCGGTTCTCGAATGTCGTGCGAGCGGATGTGATGGCCGGCGAATGGCGGCCCCCGATACATGACGGCACGGCGCGCGACCGGGAGCTGTCGCGACGCGCGCAGGCGCTGCTCCGGGCCGCCGGATATGCACTGGCCGATACGGGGCTGGTCAAGGATGGCGCGCCGCTGCAATTTGAAATCCTGGTCAGCAGCCGGGACGAGGAGCGCATCGCCCTGACCTTTTCTGCTTCTTTGGCGAAAATCGGCATCGACGCCCGGGTGCGGCTCGTCGACTATGTCCAGTTCGTGCGGCGACGTCAGCAGTTCGATTACGAGATGCTCATTGCACGATGGATCAGCGCGGCGGCGCCGGGAGGCGAGCAGCGCGTTCACTGGAGCGAGATCGCTATGGAGGCTGCGGGCGATTTCGCAGGCCGGGCTTCGCCGGCCGTGTCGGCGATGATCGACGCGCTGCTCGCGGCAAAGACTCGGGACGAGCTGATAATGGCGGCCCGAGCGCTCGACCGCGTTCTGTTGTCGGGGTTCTATTTTGTGCCGCTCTATCACGCCTCGGAAATTTGGACCGCTCACGACGCGAGGCTCAAACATCCGGAGAAGACGCCGCGCTATCCGATACTTCCCTACAGCCTCCTGCTCGACAATTGGTGGTTCGAGAAGCGCAAGCCGTTGAAACAAAACTGATACTAGCCTGATTCCATTGTCCAAGAGATTGGCGAAGACACATTCGAGGGCGCGCGTATTGCCGCGCGCGTGCGCGCTCGGCGGCTCGGACTCGAAATCGATGAAGCGGTCGCGAGCAACGCCCGTGTCGGAGCATCGAGCGCCTTGGCGCGCGCGACGGAGATTCTCCTTGTGCTTGTTTTCGGCGCGGCGGAACACAGAGCCGAGCAACTTGCCGAACATGGCGAGAGCGGCCTCGGTGAGGATCGCTTCCATCTCGCGCGCGAACACGACGAGTGTCGCCATGCGGCGCGACGTGTCGAAACGCGAGACGTCGCGCGGAACGAGGATACCGATTTCTCGGGCGATCACCGAGATAGGCTCCACAACTCTGCGTCGCCCCTCGTGCGTAAAGGCGAGCGTGAAGGTCGCGCCGCCGCCCGGAGTCTCCGTCACGCCGATCGCCCCGCCGTGCGCCTCGACCAATTCGCGCGCAATGGCGAGGCCGAGCCCGGCGCCGGGCGTCGTCTCGTTCTTGCGCCAGAAGGGCTCGAACACCCGCTCGCGGTCGGCCTCGACCACCCCCTCGCCATGGTCCGCGACTTCGATCGTCGCGCCCGGGCCGACGCAAACCACCACGGTTTCGCCGCGTGGCTCGGCGGGCAACGCATTGTCGATCAGATTGCCGACGACGCTCTCGAGCGCGCAACGGTCGCCGCGGATCGGCGTCCGCTCGCTCTCCGACTGGAACTCCACGTCGGACCCATTGCGGACCGCGACGAGCGCATAATGGTCGACGATGCGCTGGGTGAGCGCGACGAGATCGATCTCCTCCTCGAACACGCCTTCGCCTTTGCCGAAACGCGCGTAGACTAGCAATTGCTCAACGATGTTGCGCAGCCGGCGCACATCGCGCGCGAGATCCTGCTCGAAAGTCGGCTTCTCGGGGCTCTCGATGCGCGCATTCATGATCGTCAATGGCGTGCGCAGCTCATGCGCGGCATTGGCGAGAAAGCGTCGCTGCCGCGCGACGCCGGCGTCGAGACGCGCGAGCGCCTCGTTGATCGTCTCGACCAGCGGCTCGATCTCGCGCGGCATATCGCCATAAGGAATGCGCTGATCGCGCGACGCCATGTCGATCTTGCGCGCCTGCCGCACAACGCCGTCGATCGACGCGACGCCCCGGGTGTTCATGCTTTCCCGGTTAACGAGAGCGCGACGACCACGCTGTCGCGTGTCGTCGTCCGCTCCGCCTTCGAGCGCAGAAGAGACGCGCTCGATGCTCTGCTGTCAGTAATAGTAGGGACGATAGTAACGGGGTCCATAATAGCCGTACGAAGGCCGCGAGGCGGCCGCTCCGATGACCGCGCCCCCGATAACCCCTGCGGCTGCGGCGGCCGCGACGGCAGTCGCCGCTTCGTCCGACTGCGCCCTATTTTGCGCGAAGTTCGCTTCCTGGCACCGATCGAAACGCCGTGTTCCCGGCCGAAGTCCAGCGGCTTCACATGTGTATGCGGCGCTTGCCGCCGACTGCTGGACGGACTGACATCCGCTGAGCGAGATTGCAGCAAGTCCGAATGCGAGAAACATCGAAATAAGTCTACCCATGGAGTTCCCTACCTATTGGTCGGCGCTATAGCCTTCGATTATAGCCATGATCCCTTTGCATTTGTCGATCGTGATCTTGTCGGAGGCGGCATGACGAATGATAGCCTAGATCAATGTCGTTGCGATACAGGATTATTTCAGCCGATCGCTGCCGCGATCAGGTTGCACAGACTTCCCCGCACGAGCTCCTCTGTCGTGACCTGGCCTGCCTGGATGGAAAAGAATGCATCGACCCGCGTGCCGGCGTTCACCCTGCGAGCGACGATGCGAAGCGTCTGCGGCAATCCGGATCCAGTGGTTTCCTGCAACGCGGTGATGGCGCCATAGGCCTTGTCCACGTTCATATCGGAATAGCCTTCGGCGAGGACCGCGCTCGCCAGACGATCCAGCGCCTTTTTGGCGTCGAGCTTCGGGAATAGCATCCACGTCTTGTATGAAAGCGGGGTCAGCAAAGGAACGCCCTGCGAGGAGAAGTTCGCTTCGCAGGAAGCTTGCGCCGAGGTGGCGCCGATGGCGACCAATGCAGACAATAGTAAGATGCGGCTCATTCCTGTCGTCCTCCATCGGCGCTTGGTCGGCTCGTTCAAAATTGCAGTCGAACCCGTGAGGCGCGAAATCTGAACCGCGGCCTCGGCAGGATATCGACCTCCCCGGCTGCGCTCCGGCGGGCCTCGTCTCCCAATGCCCGAAAATCTATTGGAGACGATTTCCCTCAGTCTGTGCTCCAGCGCACAGTGGCGAGGGGCCGCATGCGCCGTTCCATCCGTCGATCGGAAAAACGATTGCCTCTGCCGTCCGGCATCGACGTTCGTCACACCTTCCGAATCTGGATCGTCAAGGTCGTAGCGCTGGCGCACGACGACTTGCCGCGTGAAGCGATCTGAGCTCGATAGAAAGCCGACCCTAGCAACGTGACGCCATCGAGCGCGAGACATAGCCAATCCTCGTGTGGACATTCGCGGACAATACCTATTTTTCACGCGGCCCGTTCGTCAACGCGAGCGATGTACTGGTGCTTTTTGGTTACTCTCATGCCGACTGGTTCCGCTTCGATCGGCATTGTGGCGAACAGGATCGTCGTCCGCGAGGCGTAGGCCGACGCTGGGTGCCTCGGGGCCTATATGACGATCCGCAGCCGATGCGCCCGTCCAGATCGACACGAACACGTTCGTCGGCACAAGGCGTCGGCGCGCCGTCGAGGAACGCTCACGAAACGCCGCGACAGCGATTTGGCGCGGTTTCCGCGCGGATTTCATAACGCGTCACTCCCACTTCGACAGCGGCGTCGAATCCCAGCCATGATTGCGAGGCGCACGCCGACTGTCGTTATCGGCGCGAAGAGCCGGCGGACGCCATGACGCCGCCGGTCGACAAGCAGCGCGAGCTCCGCGTAGAGCCCGATAGTTCCGTTATCTATTGCCAGCAGCTCAGACCGGGTCTCCTAGCCTCAGATCGATAGTGTACTGGTGCTCCCGAGCAACTAGAGCGGGTTCGTCATTTTCCGATTCAAGAGAGGATTCCCGAATCGGCGAGAGCCTGATTCCTTACGTCATGAGCATTGACGGAGGGGGAAGATGGCTCGGGCCTACAGCCAGGATTTGCGTGATCGTGTGATCGACGCCGCGTTGAAGGGCCTCTCGGCGCGTCAGGCGGCATCGCGTTTCGGGGTCGGGGATGCGACAGCGATCGTCTGGGTTCGCCGCGCGCGTCAGACCGGTGAGCGCGGCGCGCGCAAACAGGGGCAGCCAAAACGCTGCAAGCTCGACCCGCATCGCGACTTTCTGCTCGGCCTGATCGAGGCGACGCCGGACCTGACCATCAGCGAGCTGTTGGAACGGCTCCTCACCGAACGCGGGATAAAGGCCAGCCGAGCGACGCTGTGGGGTTTTCTCGACCGCTGCGGTCTGACTTACAAAAAAAGACCGCCCATGCGAGCGAGCAGGATCGGCAGGACGTGAAAGAGCGGCGCGAAGCCTGGTTCGACAGCCAGCTCGATCTCGATCCCGAAAAGCTCGTCTTCATCGACGAGACCTGGACCACGACCAATATGGCGCGCAAGAACGGGCGCGCGCCGAAAGGCGAGCGGCTGCGCGCCGGCGTTCCACATGGACATTGGAAGACGACGACATTCGTCGCCGGCCTGCGCCTGACCGGATTGACGGCGCCGATGGTTCTCGACGGCCCGATCAATGGCCAATGGTTCCAGGCCTATGTCGATCAGGTTCTCGTTCCGACGCTCTCACCGGGCGACATTGTCGTGATGGACAACCTGGGGAGCCACAAGGGCGCTGGCGTGCGCAAGGCCATCGAGGCGGCCGGCGCGACGCTGCTCTATCTTCCGCCCTACAGTCCCGACTTCAACCCGATCGAGAAGGCCTTCTCCAAGCTCAAAGCTCTGCTCCGCAAAGCCGCCGAGCGAACCGTCGACGCCCTATGGAACAGGATCGGCGCACTGCTGAAGGAGTTCTCCCCCACCGAATGCGCAAATTTCTTCGCCGCCTCAGGATATGAGCCGGTTTAAGGTGAATCCGCTCTAGGCGCGCGCGTCCAATTGAGTGTTACTGAAGCAGGCCGAAGCCAGACTTTCAAAAAAACGACGTCTCCCTAGAGCGCTATCCAATCCGATTGGATCGGATAGCGCTCTAGATTCTCGCGTGGGAGCGAATTCTGATCGATCGAACGATTCCGTTCGATCGGAAAGCGCTCTAGCCTTTCCAGTGTAGGAATGAGCGATGAAAATTGGTACGATCCCAATTTGCGCACAGCCGCCGAAGGCGGCGGCGACAAGGGTCTCCGAGGAACCACAGCGCCCTGCCTTCGAGGCGAACATGACGAAGGCTGAATATGTGACGTGGGGCAAGAGCGACGTCGAGCAAGGCGAGATCACGCTCGATGATCCTGCTTCAGATTCGGTTCGCCCGCGGGGACTTCGACGGAAGCGCTTCGTCCGACACGAGAAGGCACGACTTCGTGGCGATTTTCGAGCGCCTGATCGAGAACGAAATCAAAGCGCGTCGGGCGTCGGATCCGCAGTCGATGGTCCCTGCATATCGCCGCGTTCTGGCGTCGATGTCGCGGGACGATCGACGATGAGGGTCGAGACTCGGCGCAAGCGAGAGAAAGCAGCGCGGGACGCCTTGCTTCGCATTCGACGTTCTGGCCGAATCGTCGCGACATTTCTCGTCACGATTCTCGCAGTCGGCGGCTGCGCCTCGATGGATGGCGTCGCAACGTCGGTTCTCGCGGAGCGAAAGGTCGAGCACGTCGTAGCGGGAAAGGGCAGGCCGGCCGTGGTGTTCGAAAGCGGACTCGGCGGTCGATTGGAGTGGTGGTCGAAGGTTCTGTCGGACGTCGCGACCGAAGCCACCGTCTTCGCCTATAATCGTCCCGGCATTGGCGCGAGCGCGCCGGCGACGACGCCGCGCGCCGGCGTCACCATCGTCGAGGAGCTCCGCGCGACCCTTCGGGCCAAGGGGATCGCGCCGCCCTATGTGCTGGTCGGTCATTCTATCGGTGGGCTTTATGTCCAACTCTACGCGCGTCGTCATCCCGACGAGGTGGCGGGGCTCGTGCTGGTCGATTCGACGCATCCAGAGCAGTTGAGCGGCGCTGGCGCGCGCGAGAAATGGCCGGTCTGGGTCAAGCTCGTCGTCGATGTGGCGTCTCCTGCGGTCGCGCAGGAAGAGCTGGATGCCCTGCCGGCGACCGGCGCGGCGCTCCTCGCTCTGCCGCCGTTCACCGGAAGGCCGGTGACGGTCCTGAGCGCGAGCGCGCCGATGAGCGAAACCTCCGAGCTCGCTCGCGACAGCAATGCAAAGCGAGTCGACATTCTCCGCCTCAATCCCGGCGCCCGCCAGCTGTGGGTCGACAGTGGTCACGCCATTCCGCTCGAGAAGCCGGAGGCGGTCGTCGCCGCTGTCCGCGAGATCCTGTCGATCCTGCATCGCCAACCGCGCTGAAAGGACGGCGGCGCGGTCTTATGAAGTCCGCCGAGACGCCGCTCACGCTATGCTCGCATGAGCCTCGCGCGGATCGTCGGCGCATAGGTCCGTCCCACGCGCACTTCCGAGCCGTCGCTCAGAACGACGATCAGCGCCGCGAATGGCGCCTGCTTGATCCGCGTGATGGCGCTGCGGCGCACGATCGCGCCGCGATGGATGCGCAGGAACTCTTCGCCGTCGAGACGCCGTTCGAGCGAGGAAAGGCTCTCCTGAAAGAGATAGTCCGCGCCAGAAACGTGGATGCGCACATAGTCGCGCTCCGCCTGGAAGCGGATTACATTGTCCAGCGTGACGCGCAAATATTCGCCTCGCGCCTTCACCCAGAAGTCGGTCGACTTTTTCGGCTGTTCGGTCAGAGTGCGTTTCAGGGAGGCGATCATTTCCTGCAATTCGGCGACTCGGTCGGCCTGAAGGCGTGCGCCNGCGGCGATCCGCGCGCGCTCCAAGGCGCGAGCGAAGCGTCCCGGCTCGATCGGCTTGGTGACGTAGTCGACGGCGTTGGCCTCGAAGGCGCGTAAGGCGTGATGGTCGAATGCGGTGACGAAAACGACGACCGGCGGCTCCGGTCCGAGGCTCTCCAAAACGTCGAAGCCGCTGCCGCCCGGCATTTGAATGTCGAGCAGAAGAATGTCGGGCTGCGTTTGCTCAGCCGCGCGACGAGCCTCCCGGGCGTCGGCGGCTTCCTCGATCCGGCCGACCCATTCCATCTTCGCGAGCAGACGCAAGAGCCTGCGGCGCGCGAGCGGCTCATCGTCGACGACGAGAATCGTGTGCTCGCTCATGCGAGCCGCCACGGGAGCTCGATGAACGCACGGTAGCAGCCGGGCGCGACCGGGCCGGATGAAAACGAGCCGTCGCCTTGAAAGCGGGCGTGCACGCGTTCCGCGACGTTGCGCAATCCGACCCCCATGCCGGCGGGCTTCTTGCCGTCATCATCCATCGGCATGTCGTTCTCGACCGTGAGGTGAAGCCTGTCTGCCTCCCGGCGCGCGCGCAGCGCGATCTCGACCTTGCCGACAGTGGCGCCGACGCCGTGCTTGATCGCGTTCTCGATCAGCGGCTGCAGGATCAGGCAGGGCACAAGCGTGCTGCGCACGTCCTCGGGCATGTCGATGCTGAACGCCATCCGGTCGGAAAAGCGCTCGCGCTCTATTTCCAAATATTCTTCCTGAAGAGCCAGCTCATCCGCCAAAGACACGTCATGCATGGGATCGAGCGACAAGGTCGTGCGCAGGAATGTGGAGAGCGACAGGACCATTCGCTCGGCGCGGGTGGCGGAGCCCTCCTCGATCAGGCCGGCGATCGAGTTCAGCGTGTTGAAGAGAAAATGCGGATTTACCTGGTACCGCAACGCGCGCATTTGCGCGGATAGCGCTTCCTCACGGGCGGCGGCTAGCCGGCGTCCGCGGTCATGGAGCTCGAAACTGAAGATGAGGCTGACGAACAGACAGGACCAGCCAAAAAACAACGCCGCACCTAAGGCTGTGTCGTTGATGACACTATTCCAATTGTGGGCCGCCAGTTGCGGCAAAGGGTAGACAGCTTGAGCGCCATAGCCCAATGCAGCCCAAACCGGCGCCGCTGCTAGGGAGATCGAGAAGGAGGCTATGACGAAAATCGGCAGGGAGCTTTCCGACGGTCCGCGACGGCTCGCCCACCTATGCAAGCAAAACAAAATATACGAAATCAAGGCTGCAATAAGCCATCCAGATCCATATCGAACAATTTTTTTTACAATATATACGACGCGCTGGGTATAGTCTACAGACTCTGTTATTTTAAGTAACCAAAGAAGAACCGATGAAAGGAACGCGCCTCCCCAATAGATCAGGCCGAAGCGGATGGTGGCCTGACGGATGGCGCATTCGTGGGACGATCGCTTCGTCATCCTGCATTTCCTCTTCGATTTACCCCGAGACTATTTCCATTCTTCGATTCGTGTCGCCATTCATTGAAATTCCGTTTCATTCGCCACCGCCTGCGGATCGTCGCCGCTGCATATTGCAGTCATGATAATCTCTGGCGAGATCCGCCATCCGTATCGAGCCGTCATCGGCATGCCGTTCGTTCCCCGACAGTAGCGGTTCGCAGATTCTTGCCGCCGCTCGTCGGCGCACGCGCGCTCATCGCCGGAAGTCGAATGAGCCCGCGCTCCAGCAATGTTACCAAGCTGGGAAGGGAATGACACGGATGCTTCAGCATGGACAGATACGACATTTCGGACATGGCTCCAAACCTTCGGGACAATGGACATCTCGAGGCCGCTCGACGATCGAGCATAATGTGACGGCCGGCGTCGTGCTGTTCGCGGTGCGGACCGCAGACGCGGACGATATTCTCGCTCGCGTCCGTCACATGCTGCCGGAGGGCAGCGTGCTTTATGCGCGGCGCGAAGCCTTTGGGGCGCGCGACGTTTTCCTCACACACGGACTGTCCACGCTGACGGAACGACAACGCGATATTCTGCGTTTCTTGATGCTTGACTTGTCGAACAAGGAGATCGGCCGACGCTTGAAGCCGTCGCATTTCACCGTACGCAATCATGTCTCGCAACTGTTGCGACAATTGAACGCGCCTTCGCGCAAGGCGATCGTCGCTTTGCTGAATGACGCTCTCGTCGCCGATGCACATAGACTGCCTCCATCCTATTGACGGCGTGACACGAGCGCGTTCATCGCCGCGAAGCGTCATAGCGCATTATTTTCCGCGTCTTTATCAGAGGCAATGCGCGCATCGTACCGGTGCTTCGGCGCGATCGATCTCGCGACGATCGGATGGCTCCACGTTTTATCCTGAGATCTGGGACCTCTCATGTCGATATCATTCCGTTCCTTTCCGGGCTTTCGCGCTCGCGCCTACGAAATCGCCAGTGAGAATCAGCGCCAGGCGAACCGCCGTGGCGCGATGCTGCGTCGATTAGTGGGAGCTCTCCCCCGAGGACTGCGCGAGCCCTTCGCCGAGCGATGGTTGCGTCGCGCGGGCTCTCCGGGGCCTGCGGCGGAACATGTGTTCCAATATTTGCGCGACGCGAATGCATCCAAGCAGGGCTCCGCCACGATGAAAGGGGCGGATAATTTTTACGATCGTCAGTACCGCCAATATCTCAATCCGACGATGGGCGCGTACGCCCAGACAGCGATCCAAGCTGTCTTTGCCGCAGGCGGCGGTGGTCACGGCGCGTCGTGGTCGCGAGTGAGACATGTCGCCCTCGCTATGGCGGAGGCTCGTCACGGGGCGTCGCCACTCGTCGTTCTCGATCGCGAGACGATTGCCGCGGCCGCGTTCTTGCCGCGACCGCAAGACGATGAAGAAGCGCGCGCATTGCAGGATTGGCTCGCTGGCGACGGCCATGCGCCGGAGGCCTACAGGCGCCTCGCGAGCGGCGCTTCGATACTATGCGCGGAGCCGGGCGTGCGGGCCGCCGCGCGCTCGGCTTCTGGGGCGATGATCAATGTCGTCGGGTCTGCGCTCGGCAGCGGGAAATTGGCGCTCCTCGCGCTGCATCCATATGATCCGGACGCGATGGGTCTGCATCTTACGCTGTTTGCGGTCGAAGCTCTGGAGCCCGCTCAGGTCGAGTATGACTATGGGCTCGCTGCTGGCGCGCTCGATCCCTGGCGTCGCGCCGCCGCCGCGACGGGATCGATCGCTGTGTTCCTCGTTGGCGGAGTGGAGGAAGCGTTCACGCAATGCTCACAAAATCTTTTCGTCAAGCGACCGCGCGGCGACGCGACAGACGTCGCGCGAACGCGCTGGACGCCGCTCCTGCCGCTCGATCGCCTGCTCGCATGCCAATTCGAGATTTTGCAGGCGACAGTCTCAGCATCCGGACTGCCCGGCGTTTCGCCGCGCAACGGTGAGTTGGGCATGGCGGGCTTCGTTGCCCGCCACAACAGCCAGACTTTGACGCTCGTCCCCTATTTCGCCGGCAACGCCGTCCATGGCCACGCCGCTAAGCTCTGGTCGAACCCTTGGTCGTCGCTGCTTTTGTGGGATGATCATAGCTGGTTTTCGGCAGTCACCATCTCCGGCCCGACGCGTATCGTCGAGGACGCCGAGATCGCTGCTCGATTCCCGCATATTGCGGAGAGCTTGGCCATGCGTCGTCGGCGCAATGGCGGCCCGGCGGCGCGACCGGAATATTGGTTCGAGCAGGTCGTTCGCGAAATCCATGTGCAAGAAGAGCCCGTTGCAGGAAATTGGCTCAATCCCGCGCGGGCGCCCTGCAGTCTGAACGCAGGCGGTCTCGCCCATCATGGTAAGAAGCCCGCCTATTTCGCCGCAGATCGCATCCCATCCTACGACATATGTTGGCAGCATGAGCGAGAGGCGCTCGGGCGGCCAGTCGATCCGAGTGGCGCGTCGCGGCGCTATTGGGAGCAGGAGTCGGAGGAGGCCTTCGCCGCTCGACATGCGCATCTGGCGGGCCTTTGACAGACCGACGCCGTAGGCTCAGGACCTATTAATTTCAAGTGAGGCGTGATTCAAGGTCTCCGATATGGAGGCTTTGATGGGTGATTTGTTTTTGCTCGGCGAAACGCAGATGGCGCGAATTTCCCCTCATTTTCCGTTGGCGCACGGCGTGCCGCGGGTGGACGACCGCCGCGTGGTCAGCGGGATCGTCTACGTCATCAAGAACGGCCTGCAATGGAAGGACGCTCCGAAGGAGTATGGACCGCCCAAGACGCTCTATAATCGCTTCATCCGCTGGAGCCGGCTCGGCGTCTTCGATCGTATTTTCGCCGCGCTCGCAGGAGGAGGGCCGAAACCTGAGCGGATCATGATCGACTCCACTCATTTGAAGGCATATCGGACGGCGGCGAGCCTCCTAAAAAAGGGGCTCTTTCCCGCTGTATCGGCCGCACGAAAGGCGGGCTGAACTCCAAGCTCCACGTCGTCTGCGACGGCGCCGGCAAGCCGCTCGTCATGATGCTGACCGAAGGGCAGATGAGCGATCACAAAGGCGCGAGGCTGATGCTCGACGCGCTGCCGCCGTCCTCGGCCCTGATCGCCGATCGCGGCTACGACAGCGACTGGTTTCGCCGAGCGCTCGCGGAGCGCGGGACCGAACCCTGCATCCCCCCGACGAAGAGCCGTAAGAAGCCTCTGGATTACGACAAGGGGCTCTACCGGCAACGTCACAAGATCGAGAACCTCTTCGCCAAGCTCAAAGACTGGCGGCGCATCGCTACCCGTTACGATCGATGCGCGCACGCCTTTTTCTCGGCCATATGCATCGCCGCCGCTGTCGCTTTCTATCTCAATCAATGAGTCCTGAGCCTAGACGCTGGCAAGCAGACCGGCTATGCGCGCACCAACGCCTTCACGGCGACGAAGACCAACACGCCGCTCATCAACACGCCGCGCGCCGTGGTCGTGATTCCGCGACAAGTGCTCGAGGACAATCAGGTCCTCAACACTCAGGAGGCGGTGAAATTCGTCTCCGGCGTGCAGACGGGCCTGTTCACCTATTACGCGCCTACCTGATCCGCGGCTTCTCCAACGGCAATAACACCTATCGCGACGGGCTGAAGCTGAACGGCTTGGCCAACACGTCGGACACGGCCTTCATCGAGCGCGTCGAAGTCCTCAAAGGGCCGGCCGCCATGCTCTATGGCCGCATTCAGCCGGGCGGCATGGTGAATTTCGTCACCAAGCGGCCGCAGGAGGAGGCCGCCTACAGCATGCAGGAGCAGTTCGGCAGCTGGGGCCTCTCACGCACCACCATCGACGCGACCGGGCCGCTCGACAAGGAGAAGACGCTCCTCTACCGGGTGATCGGCGTCTATGACCGCGCCGACGACTTCATCGATTTCCGGCATCGCGACAATGGCTCGGTTCTGGCGCGCCTCGCCTGGCGGCCGATCGAGCAATTCGAAGCGAATCTCTCCTTCCAATACGACCATCTCCAAACGGCCAACCGCGTCAGCTACGGCCAGATGGTCCCAGCATTGGCGCAGAGCTTCGCCGTGCCGGGCTTCGTCGGCCGCCCGGCCGGCCTTCCGCGCAATTGGACGCAGCTCGACCCGAAATGGTACGACGAATTTCCCGATGTGATGGAGCACATTCTCGTCGCGGCGGATTGGACCTATCGTTTCGACAATCAATGGTCGGTGACGAACCGCTTCCACTATAATCACGCCGACGAAATGCAATATTATCTCCTGTCGCGCGGCTATAATCTCACGACCGGCCAAATGAACCGCAAGCTCATCTGGAGCTGCGGCTATAGTGACATGTATTATCTGAATCTATATGTGAATGGCGAGGTGGAAACCGGACCATTGAAGCACAAGCTGCTCTTCGGCTTCGACTACCTCTGGTATCATCAGGTCTACAAGGACGATAATCCTCCTGGCACGCCGCCTGCTGGCTTTCCATTGCAGCCGATCCCGGCTCTCAACGTCTGGGCGCCCAATTATAGCGGCATCGACTATTACTCGCTGCACGGATTCATCGGCCAAGGTTCGGGCAACCTTTTGTCTCGCTCCAATCAGATCAACTTCGGCTATTACGTCCAAGACGACATCTCCTACGAAGACTTCATCCACTTCCTGATCGGCGGCCGCTACGACGCGGCGTTCGACCGCGGCACGGAGATATTCGGCGCAACGCAATCGGCGGCCGGCGCGCAGTGCTATCCGTTCTGCGACGGCCACTACAATCCGTCCTGGAAGGGGAACAGGACCGAGCGGAAAATCTCGCCGAACGGCGGCCTGCTGGTGAAGCTCAACGAGAGTTTCTCGATCTATGCGAGCTATTCGGAGTCGTTCTCCAACTCCAACGCGGCCGCGCAAAGCGCCGACGCCACACCGTTCAAGCCTCAAGAAGGACAACAATTCGAGGTCGGCGCCAAGGCGAGCCTCTTCGATGGCAGGATGACCGGGTCGATCGCCGCTTTCGACATCTATCTCTCCAACATTTTGACGCCGGACCCGCGCTTTCCGAATTCGAGCTTCCAGATCGCGGCCGGAAAGGTGCGCAATCGCGGCGTCGAATTGGACGTGGCGGGACAGATCACCAACAATATCAGCATCATCGGCAGCTACACGAACAGCGACGCGATCGTCCTCAAGAGCAATATCACCGGCACGGGCGCCATTCTCGGCAAGCGCTGGCCCGGAATTCCGCGCCACGCCGGCAATCTCTGGGTGAAATACGACACTGCGTCGGGCGGCAAGGAAGGCTTCACCTTCGGGGGCGGCTTCTATGCCAATGGAGAGCGGCAGGGAAACACCACCAATTCCTGGCAGCTCCCCGCCTATGTGCGCTTCGACGCCATGGTCGGCTATCGCTTCGTGTTGCAGAATGTTCCGATCGAGGCGCAGCTCAATGTCATGAACATCGCCGACACGAAATATTTGGAGAGCAGCGACGGCGCCCTCAACGCCGCCTATGGCGCGCCGCGCACTTTCGTCGGCTCGCTAAAGGTAAAATTCTGATGTGATCGCGCCGGCGGCCGGGCGCAGCGGACGCACGGCCGCCGGCGCGATTGAAGCTATTTTCGGAGGCCACACCATGATCCGTTCGATTTTCGTCTTTCTGCATCGCTTGGTGGGGCTGGCGATGACTGGATTTCTCATCGTCGTCGCGCTGAGCGGCAGCCTGCTCGCTTTCAACACCGAGCTCGAGCGCGTTTTCGCTCCGCAGCTCTTCGCCGCGCCGCAACAAGGCGTCGCGCCGCTCGATCTCGCCACTCTCGCGGAGCGCGCCCAGGCGATCGTTCCCGATCGGCGCGTCGGAAGCGTGCTCTATGCGGAGCCCGATCAGGTTCTCGTCAATTTCGCGCATCCGATCGATCGGGCGACCGGCAAGCCGGGTCCTGTCACCGGCTTCGATCAATTGTTCCTCGATCCCTGGACTGGACAGGAACTCGGCCGCCGGACACGCGGCGATATTTCGGAAGGGCTCGTCAATCTAATGCCCTTCATCTACAAGCTGCATTGGACGCTGGTTCTCGGAACCCTCGGCTCCTTCACGCTCGGCATTGTGGCGATCGCCTGGACAATCGATTGTTTTGTCGGCTTCTATCTCACTTTGCCGAACTCGCTCGGCGGCTTTTTCCGCCGCTGGAAGACGGCCTGGCTGGTGAAATGGCGCGGCGGCACCTATCGCGTCAATTTCGATCTGCATCGCGCGAGCGGCCTGTGGTTGTGGCCGATGCTGTTCGTCTTCGCCTGGTCGAGCGTGCTGTTCAACATGAAGCCGGTCTATTTCTGGGTCACCGAGAAAATCTTCGATTACCAATCGCCGATGGTCATCCTCAAAGAGGTGATGGCGCGCGGCGTGAACGACGCGCCGGCCCTCGATTGGCGGGCGGCGCGCGCCAATGGCAAGCGCCTTGCCGCCGAACTCGCGAAGGAGCGCGGCTTCCGGATCGTGGCGCCGCTCGGTCTCGCCTATAGTTCGATGGGCGGAGTCTACAGCTATGAGATCCGAACCGACCGCGACGTCTTCGAGCGCTCGCCCAAAGGTGGCGGCACGGTCATCGCCTTCGACGGAAACGACGGATCGCTGGTGCGGCTGCGTCTGCCCACCGGCGAGCACGCCGGCAATACGGTCGAGAGCTGGCTCTATGCGCTGCATATGACGCGCGTGTTTGGCCGGCCGTTTCAGATTTTCGTCTGCGCGCTCGGCCTCTTTGTCACGCTGCTCTCGGTAACGGGCGTCTATATCTGGTTGAAGAAACGGCGCGCGCGAAAGCTTTCCACGAATCGCTCGGCCGTACGTTCCAACGGGAAGGAGCTGCGGCTCGAATCTGACGCGAGTAATCCAGCCGCGACAGGCCACTCACGATAACGAATGGAGGAATCCGCTCCTGTCGGGTTGCCCTTAATTGCGCGAATAAAAATGCTATATGTTTCAATATTTTAATAGAAATCTCGATTGCCCCTAATTCGAGAAATTGCTCTTAAAGGCGCCACGGATTCGATGCTTTATTGCTCCTAACGCGAGAATTCCTGACATGAAAAGCTGCTCACTAGAGAACCATAGATTTTATCATGTTTTCAATGAGTGGATAAGCAACGGCATCATGGTCGAGCGCCGATGTTCATGATTTCTCTCGCACGTTAAAGGCAATTCAGTTGCTCCTAACGCAGGATTCGCGGAGTTAAAGGCAACGCGACACTCGGAGGCGAAGGCGCAAATCGCCCGATTGAAGGTCATTCTCGACGAGACGACGATACGCGCCCCGGTGAACGGGCGCATCGAATATCGAATCGTGGAGAAGGATACGGTTCTTCCGGCGACCCCAGCTCTTTTGTCTGCGCCATCCAGAATTTCAGCTTGAATGTCGCGCCGCCGCCCGGGGTCTCCTCGACCCAGATGCGACCGCCGAGCTTTTCCATCAGCTCCTTGGCGATGGCGAGCCCAAGTCCGGTTCCCGCTTCCGCGTCGCATTTGCGCCAGAATGGCTCGAACACCGCGCCGCGTTCCTCCGCCGGCACGCCTTCGCCGTGATCGACGACTTCGATCGTCATGTCGCCGACCCGCAGGGTCACGGTTCCACCTTCCGGCTCGGCGCGCAGCGCATTGGTGAGGAGATTGGCGACGACGCTCTCCGCGGCGCGGCGATCGCCGCGCGCCGAACGCTGGGCGCCGTCGTGCTCTAGCGCGATATTGCGTCGCATCTTCGCGGCGAGAAGAGCATGGTCGTCGAGGACGCTCTCGGCGATGGCGACGAGATCGATCATCCCGAGACTTTTGTCCGATTGCCGGTCCAGCCGCGCGTTGGAAAGCAATTGCTCGACGAGATTCTCGAGCCGCGCCACATCGCGGCGGATCAGATTTTTCTGCTGCGGCTCCTCCGGTCCATAGAGCCGCTCGACGAGAATGGCGACCGGCGTGCGCAATTCATGCGCGGCGTTGGCGAGAAAGCGGCGCTGACGCTCGGCGCTCTCGTCGAGGCGGGCGAGCGCGCTGTTCATCGCTGTGACGAGCGGCATGATCTCCGCCGGCACGCCCTCGGTCGGTAGGCGCTGATGCAGCGAGTCGAGCTCGATCCGCTCCGCCTCGCGCGCGAGTCTACGCAACGGCATATGCCCGCGCTTCAGAGCCAGCCAGCCGATCAGCATGACGCCGACGATGTCGATCGCGTAATTATTGAAATGCTCGGGGAAAATATCGGAGACGAGGCCGAGCACGTCGGTCCAGTCGAACAAATGTCCGAACATGGCGATGCGCATGCGGCCATAGGGCGTGCGTACGTCTTCGACATGCCCGCGCGCGCCGATGTCCGGCTCGTCCGCCAGCGTGAAGATCGAATGCTTCAAGCGAACCGCCGGCGCCCGGCTGAAGAGATCGGCGAGACGCGGCGCCGATCCCTCGATCGGCTCATTCGTGCTCGCATAGAGAATGGCGATCTCGAGCTTCGGCGAGCGCGCATATTCCTCCCTCAACGCGTCGATGGGCTCGAAGAAGAGGCGTCCGTCCTCCGCGCGGCGGATGGACTGCACGATCAGATCCGTCATCCGATGCTCGGCGAGGTCGTTCCACTGCCCGCCGCTGCGCGCTTCTGGTTGCGTCGCCCAATGCAGCTGAACGACGATGATGGTGATCGACGCGCCGAGCACCTGCGCGACGAGCAGGCAGAGCGCGACGCGCAGCGCGAGCGAAGGAGCGGCCTTCATCCGTCGGTCTCCGTGAGCATGTAGCCGCGCCCGCGAATGAGCAGAATCTCGACGCCGGCCCCGGCGCCGGCGAGACTCTTGCGCAGCCGCGAGACCAGCGTATCCAGCGCGCCGTTCGAAACCGCGCGATCGAAGCCGTAGATCTGGCCCATCAGCTCCTCGCGCGTAACGACGCAATCGCCGCGACGCATCATCGCCTCGAGCAGCAGGAACTCGCGCCGATTGAGATCGAGCGGCGCCTCGCCGACAAAAGCGCGGCGCGCGTCGAGATCGAGCGAGAGATCGCCGACGACGAGCAGCGGCAGCGTCTTGACGCCCTCCTTCTGGCGCAGGCGCGCGCGAATGCGCGCCAGCAGCTCGGCGCCGTTGAAGGGCTTGGTCACATAATCATCGGCGCCGGCGTCGAAACCATGCACCTTCTCCTCGCTCTCGTCGATCGCGCTCACCACGATGATGTTGAGCGCCGGCTGCAATCCCCGCGAGCGGCCGATCGCCGTTATGCCGTCGCCGTCCGGCAATCGCCGGTCCAGCAGCATCAGATCATAGGGAAGCTGCCGCAGCGCCTCCAGCGCCTCGCCCATCGTTCCCGCCTTGTCGCAGGCATAGCCGGCGCCGATGAGCCGCCGTCGCAGCAGGCGCGAGAGATCGCGATCGTCTTCGACAATGAGAATCCGCATCTCGAGGCGTCCTGATGCCATTTCCTCGGCGAGGAAGCAGCGGCGTGGAGTGGCGCTTCGACCATAACAATGTTCTCCCAAAGGCGAAACAGCTGTGGCAGATCGGCAACAGTCGCCGATCCTATCGCGCGCGGAACGGCCGTGAGGACGCCGTAAGAGTGGATCGGATACATGTCTCGATAAGCGGAACATTCGCGGCGACCGCTCGCCTCCGGCAAACGGACGAAGACGCAACATGCATCAGCGCGAGGATCGGCGATCGAGCGAGCGGCGCCGCAGCGCGACGCTCCTGCGCCGCCTCGCCGCAGCATTCGTCCTCCTGCTGCTTTCGTGGCAAGGTGTCGCGCCGGCCGCCGCGACGAGCCGAGCGCCGGCGCGAGACGCGGGCTACGCCACGTCGGCGCGGAGCATGGACTGCGCGAGGGCCGCTGGCGAGGCGGAGCATCCGCGGCGCCATGGCGACGACGCCCAGTGCTGCGCCTTCTGCGGCGCGCGGGGATTCGACGAGGCGCTCGCGCTCGGTCCGTGCCAGGCGGACGGATATGTCCTCCGGCAGCGCCCGCCGATCCGCTCGCGCATCGCGCGCCATGCCGCGATCGGCGCTCCGACGCCCGCCGGCTGGCGCAGCTCCTGGTCCTCGCGCGCGCCGCCCGTGCGCGCCTGACCCGCCACAGCACCACACTCTTTTTCTCACTTCACTGCGCGCGCGCCTGCGCCGCGCCGGGAGATCATTATGCCCCGTTTCGACCAATCCCGCGGCCTTTCCGCCGCCGCCCTCGCCGCCGCGCTCGCCGGCGCCCCTGCCGCGCTCGCGCAGGAAACCTTGCCGACGATCGATATCGGCGCCGACCGCTCCGCGCGGGGCGCCGCGGGTCCGGCCGTCACGCAGACGACCGCCGGACCGGTGATCGGATACAAGGCGCTGACTTCGGTCAGCGCGACGAGAACCAGCACGCCGATCGCCGACACGCCGGCGACGATCAATGTCGTCACGCGCCAGCAGATCGAGGACACCGCGTCCTTCGCTCTGCGCGATGCGCTCGAATACACGCCGGGAGTCACACCCGGGCAAGGATTCGGCGGCGGGATCGATGAATTCTGGATCAGAGGATTCGACACGTTCTGGGTGCTGCGCGACGGCATGCCGATCGACGTCAATCGCGCAGGCAGCTATCGCGACATGGCCAATGTCGAACGGGTCGAGGTCCTGAAAGGTCCAACCGGAATGCTCTACGGCCGCCAGGACCCCGGCGGCTCCATCAATCTGGTGATGAAGGAGCCTCTCGCGACCCCGTCCTACTCGCTGAAGCAGACCTTCGCCTCCTACGACAAATATCGCACCGAGGTCGATGTCACAGGTCCGGCTCTGGCGGGCGGCGCCGTGACCTATCGCTTCAATGGCGCGTTCGAGACGTCCGGCTCGTTTCGGGATTTCGTGAATGCGCGACGCGTCTTCCTAGCGCCGGTTGTCGTGGTGCGGCCGAGCGAGGACACGAAGGTCAAATTCGAGCTGGAGTATACGCACGCGAGGACGGCGATGGATTGGGGAATTCCGTCCGTCGACCCGGGCATTCCCGGCGTCAAGAGCGCCCCGGCAAATGTGCCGCGCAGCCGCTTTTTCGGCGAGCCAGGCGACCGGTCCTATTCTGACGAGATATTGCTCGGCGCCAGCCTCGAGCATCGCTTCTCCGATTCTGTAAAAATGAGAGCGGCCTTCGACTGGCAGACGGGCTTGAGCGGCTTCGACTCGATGTGGCCGCTCGGGCTCGACGCCAGTCAGAACAGCCTCTCGCGATTCCAGAGCGCGCAGCGCGACCGGAACACTTATGCGCTGTTCGGCACGGTCAGCGTCGAAGCGAAAGCGAGCACAGGCCCGCTCGAGCACACATTTCTCGTGGGATATGATCGCAACCACTTCTCGGCGAGCGGCCCCTATTTCTCCGCCTGCTGTCCGCCGATCGATCTCCACGCGCCGGCCTATGGGAACAAATTCGCCTACGGCGTCCCCTTCTTTCAGGACCTGATGACGGATTGGTGGGGCGTGTTCGCTCAGGATCAGATTCGTTTGACAGGCGTCGGAGTCCCCGGTGAAATCTTCCTCACGCCGGGCGTTCGCTTCGACAGGGCCGGGTCGGCTTTCAACACCACACGCGCCGGAGCTGTCCGCAACCCGAATGACGTCTATAATTCCTATACGAGCTGGCGCGTCGGCCTATTGTGGCGGCCGGCTCCCGACTTTTCCGTCTTCGCCAATTACGCCGACGGACTCGCCGGCCCGAATTACGGAAAGGACATCAACGGCGAGACGTTCAAGCCGGAAATCGCGAAGCAGGCGGAGTTCGGCGCGCGGTTCGACACGCTCGGCGGCCTCCTGTCCTCGACCTTGTCCATCTTCGAGATCAAGCGTCGCAACATCGCGACGATCAATCCGGTCGATCCCAGCTTCGTCATCGCGACGGGTGAAGTCACGCATAGGGGCGTGGAGCTGGAAAACGTCGGGAAGCTCTCCGATACGGTCAATATCGTGACGAGCTACACATTCATCGATTCGAAGATCACGCGCGACAACGACGCCGCCATTCTCGGCAAGCGTTATCGCAACGTCTCGGACGTCAACGGCTCCGTTCTCGTCACCAAGGCCATGGACGAGTGGATTCCCGGCCTCACGATCGGAGCCGGCGTCGTCGCGAAATCCGAGGCGTATGCCGATCTGCAGAACAAGGTGAAGCTGCCCGCCTATGCGCGCGTCGATCTGCTGGCGAAATACAAGTTCACGATCGACGCGATCGCCTGGGAGGCGCAGCTCAACATCAAGAACCTCCTCGACACGACCTATTATCCGCATTCGGATTCGGCCGCCGGCATCACCGTCGGCGCGCCGATCAGCGTGTTCGGCTCGCTCCGGGCGACCTTCTGACGTCACTCGGGTCGACGGCGGGCCGCTCCCGCCGTCGACGCGCTCGCCCTGGACTTCGCCGCCCTTCGCCCGCGCATCGGGCTCGCGCGCAAAGCGACGGCTCGAGAAGCCAAGCGAGGCGCGATAAGCCGTCGCCTATTAACGATGCCCGGCGTGGGACCGATTACGGCCATGGCGATCGAGACCTTCGCGCCGCCGAAGGCTGGTTTCAAACGCGGACACGACTTCGTCACCTGGCTTGGGCTCGTTCCCCGGCAACATTCAACCGGCGGCAAGCAAGTTCATGGAAAAGCTTCGAGGATGGGACAACGCGATATACGATGGTTGCTGATTAAAATGTCGCCGACACACTGCGCTCTGCTCTCCATGAATTGTGTGTCGAACGCGAACTTCGTCCGTGCGCGTCACGCCCTCAAACGACAGCCCACGCCCTGTATCGCCCGCGTCCGGTCAACTCGCGAAGATTCGACGAGAGCTCGCCGATCATCGTCGTCGCGGCTTGTTGTGAGACCCGGAGTTGCTTGGCGGCAAAAGAGACGCTGACGACCGGCGAAGCGAGACACAAATCGACGAGTTGCGGCATCCTCGAATTCGCTCTTCGGTCTTTGCACTTTCTGAGCAGAAGCTCGCGCGCGAGCGTCAATCTGTCGAGTTCCTTCGAGTCTGCCTTCGCCATGGTTTCGATCGCATATGCGAACGCGGCCAATCGTGATTCGAAATCATCTCGCCCAGCTCGGCGATATTTGGCCTGTCGAAACCCCGAATGCAGCGCTGTGAGACAGTGCCGCGTCTTTCCGCGGGAACGTAGCAAGGCCGCGGCGAGCAAGGGACCGAGCCAAGCGCTACGCTGTAACGGCTCGATCTCCTCCCAAGCATCGAGCGCGACGCTTGCCGCCATCAAAGGCGGAAGCTTTTGAGTGCGGCCCAGACATTCGCGCCACTCCGCGAGGCGGGCCTCCTCATCCCAATCTTCGTCGTAGACCAAACCAGAGTCGTCGCGCTTCAGAGGCGCGGGCTCGCTTCGCTCTATCACCCGCGACGTTCGCGCCAGCAATGCATCGATTTCGGCGAATTCTCCTGTACGGATCGTCTCGTCATCCTCGTCATCCAGCTCCCGATCCGCCGTTTCGGCCATGGCGCCCGAACCAGAGGTTGGCTCGCACGCCGCGCCGTGCAGTCTCCCTGCGCCACGCAGACTGGCGAGGCCATCGGTCGTCAGCGCCCATCCCGGCTCGCGATCGGCAATGCGACGGCGCGTCAGCAGAACGGCATGGGCTCGCACGAGCTCGTGCGTCGGCGTGCGGGCTCTGGTGCAAACGGCGTGACCGGAACATAATCCCTGCGAGGGCGGAACCGGATGCTGGGGTTATGGGCGATGCTGAGCGTGAACGAGCTTTTCAAGGGACGCCATTTCGACCGCGAAATCATTGTTCTCTGCGTGCGCTGGTATCTGCGATACAAGCTCAGCTTCCGAGATCTCGTGGAACTGATGGCGGAGCGCGGCTTGTCGTTGGCCCATACGACCATCATGCGCTGGGTTCAGCGCTACGTTCCGGAGTTCGAAAAGCGGTGGAACCGTTTTGCGCGCCAAGTCGGCGGATCGTGGCGCGTCGATGAGACCTACGTGAAAATCAAGGGGCGCTGGGTCTATCTCTACCGCGCCGTCGACCAGGTGGGAAAAACAGTGGATTTTTTGCTGCGCGCGAAGCGAGATGTCGCCGCCGCCAAAGCGTTTTTCCGTCGCGCGTTCGCGCGCCACGGTCGGCCGCCGCGCAAAATCACGCTCGACGGATATCAGGCGTCCCATCGGGCGGCGCGCGAGCTTCTCGCGCAGTATCGAGGCGGCGCGCGGACTCGAATTCGATCATCGAAATACCTGAATAATCTGATTGAGCAGGATCACCGATCCATCAAGCTTCGTTTGGGGCCGATGCTCGGGTTCAAGCGGTTCCGACATGCGGCGATCACGATCGCCGGCGTCGAACTCATGCATCGCATCAGGAAGGGTCAATTCGCACTGGGCAAATTCAAAGCCGCAGGCGGAACTGCGCCCGAAATCTGGAGCGCAGTGCTGGCTGCCTGACCCTCAGGAAATACCAGTCCCCTTCGCGCAGCCGTCCGTGATATTTGCACCGCAACCTGCGCAGCACGGTAGGCAGCTCGAAGAAATCGGTTGGTGAAACACTGATACGAGAATCTATTGCGGTAATGGTCATCGTATTACTCCTTCTTTCTTGGGGCTGAAATAACCAGCGCCAAGCCGCTCGCGACGATCGCAGCGCTGGAAAAATCGAGAATGCGTAACGGCGTCTTGAGCACGAGAGCGGATAGAACGACGCCGAAAAATGGATTGAGGAGGTGGTAGGACGACGCCATGGCGGCGCCGGTCAGTCTTATGAGCAGTAGCCACAGTCCCATGCCGCCGATCGTCACCACGATCACGAGATAGAGAATGGCCGCAGCACTCTCGGTCGTCGGCGCGATCAAAGGTCTTCCAAAGAAATAGGCGATAGGCAACAGGACAACCGCGCCGGTCACGGACTGCCAGAGATTCAACTGATTGATCGGATAGTGCTGTGCTCGCGCGTGGAACAGTACCGTCGCCAATGAGAACGAGGCAGTTCCCAAAATGGCGAGAGCAATGCCCGTGAGACTCGCGATCTCCCCGAAATCGACGCCGGTGGCGAGGAGTACGCCCGAAAATCCGAGCGCTATGCCCGCCGCCTGTCGAAGCGACATCGCTTCGCTCTCGAAAAGCCAAGACAGCAGCAGAGTGAAAAATGGTGCGCAGCTGACGATGACGACGACTAGAACGGGCGAGATATAGTTCAGCGAATAGAACGTCAGACCAAGATATGCGCAGTTGTTCAACAGGCCGAGCAGAACGCCTGTCTCGACAGCGTTCCTATTCGGCTTCGGTCGCGTGGCGACGACGAGCACGCCGAGAAGGAGCGACGCGATCGTGAAGCGGACGACCAGCACCGTGAAAGGATCGTAATCGCGGAGAGCTATCTTTCCGGCTACGAAAGCTGAACTCCAAATTGCGCTGAAGGCGAGCACTAGAACAGAGAGAGAATTCCGCAACATCACGAGCCTCGCGAGTTGTGAAGAACTATGGGCGAATGGGCATTTGCAGTAAAATTAGTAATTTGCGGGCGATATAAGTGCGCCTAATATGCCTTGTCATCGACAGCATATGAGGCGAGCATGAGCGATTTGCAGAACGACCGCGCGCGATCGGATGCGATCATGGGAGATCGTAGGATCACGCTCGAGCATCTTCGAGCTTTCGTGGCGGTCAGCGACCATGGCGGTTTTCAGCGTGCCGGCAACGAACTCGCGCGCTCACAGTCGGCGATCACGCAGGGCCTCAAAAGGTTGGAGGACATTCTTCGATGCGTGCTCGTCGTTCGTGATCGCGGCCACTTCGCGGGACTGACCGAGGATGGCCATCGCTTCATTGGACCGGCGCGTGAGATTCTGGTGAAGCTCAACGACACGGTAGGGATCATGAGACAGCAGGATGCATCTGACCGGATCGTGCTGGGTGTCTTGGACGACTTCGAGGTCGAGCATTTGAACTCCCTCGTCGCACGCTCCGTCGAGAGCAATTCCAATCTGCGCGTCGAAGTCGTTTCCGGCCTGTCGGAGCAATTGAAAGAACAATTTTCCAGAGGCGCGCTGGATATCGTTCTCTACAAGGACATGGCGGAGGACAACCGCGTTGGCTGTGAGTGTAATATGCGGATCATTCGTGAGGAGCCGCTGCTCTGGGTCGCCCGCGAGAGATATCGTTTTGATCCGAGCTGTGAGCTACCGCTCGTCACCTTTCCAGACGGCTGCGCCTATCGGCGCGCGGCGATTCAGTCGCTGGAGACGACGGGCGTTAAATATTCGATCGCCTATTCAAGCGCATCCTACGAAAATGTCCGCTCGGCCATCAGCGCGAGGTTGGGAGTGGGAATACTCCCGAAGAGCGCGGTCGGCCCCGATCATGCGATCATGTCCAAAGACGTTGGGCTCCCGACCGTGCCGAACATTCGACTGGTGCTCGCGATCCGCAATGGTTCGGCGCGGTTCGACAGATTCGCGGGCGTCCTTCACAAGATGCTGACCGGACCGAAGTAGCGGAAAGGCGATCAGATCTGCTGACAGTCCCGTGACAAAGGCATTCCTGCTTACGGCTGAAAGTCCGCCAGCTTGAGGAGGCGGTAGAGCATCGGGGCTGTTGCTGTCGCGACGACGGCGAGGCGCGGGATCATGTCGACGAGATCGTCTTGCCGATTGAAACGGTATTCGAATTCGGCGAGGTAGCGCGGGACATGTTTCTTCCCGACGGCTCGATAGGTTCCGACGATCGCCGCCTTGATATTGCCGAGGGCGGTGTCGACCCCTTTGAAGGCCGGGATTTTTGCAGCTTTCGCTCCCGACCCTGTGACGATCGCGGTGTGCCTGCAGCCGACCTCCGTCACGGCGGCGAAACAGTTCAGTCCATCGGAGACGACAGCGGCGCCACTCTCGAGCGCTGCGCCGGCGAGCTTGCGCAACTCCGCCTTGCTGAACGCTTTCACGCGCCGCAGGATGATCTTGTGTGGCTTGTCGTCATTCGTCGTCTCTACGGCGACGACGAAGGGTTGCGGTGCAAATTTTGCGTGAGCAACTTTTCGTATCAGGAATTCTCGCTTTAGGAGGGTCTTCCGCGTCATCCTCACTTGGCTGCCGACGGGCACGAACGTCGCGCAGCTCGCAGCCTTCTATCACGGCATTCTGCAGGCCATCTCCTTCCAGGCACGGGATGGCGCGACGCGAGCGGAACTGGAGGCGCTGATCGAGCCGGCCCTGGCCGTATTGAAATAGGCGGTGCAGCGACAGGAAGCCAAGCTGCACAAGGGAATTTCTGTTTGTAACAGCTGAACTTCCCGGCCTTCCGTTCTCCTGAACTGCGGGCGGGAGACAGATGAAATGAATAGGTTTTTTCCCCAGCACGGCGTCTTCGCTCCTGTCACGCTCTTTGGCGCCGCCCACCCGCATGGCATCACCTCGATGCATCGAAGGCATCGATGCCAGTGAGTTCGGCGGAAAGCGTCTGAACCGCGCCGGGATCGCCGGAGGCCATTTCGTCTGAGTCACGCCGCGATGGCGGGCTCCTCGAGTTGCGCATAATAGCGCGCTTCGGCTTCTACCGGCGGAATGTTTCCGATCGGCTCCAGCAGTCTGCGATTGTTGAACCAGTCGACCCATTCGAGCGTGGCGAACTCGACCGCCTCGAAGCTTCGCCACGGCCCCTTTCGCCAGATCAGCTCGGCCTTGTAGAGTCCGTTGATCGTCTCGGCGAGCGCGTTGTCGTAGCTGTCGCCGACGCTGCCGACCGATGGCTCGACGCCGGCCTCGGCGAGGCGCTCGGTGTATTTTATAGAGACGTATTGAACGCCGCGGTCGCTATGATGGACGAGGCCGCCGCTGTGAACCGGCCGACGATCATGCAGCGCCTGCTCGAGCGCGTCGAGCACGAAGCCCGCATGCGCCGTGCGCGAGGCGCGCCAACCGACGATCCGCCGAGCGAAGGCGTCGATCACGAAAGCCACATAGACGAAGCCTTGCCAAGTCGAGACATAAGTGAAGTCGGACAGCCACAGCGCATTCGGCCGCGCCGCCCGAAATTGCCGGTTCACCTTGTCGAGCGGGCATGGAGCCTTGCGGTCGCTCACCGTCGTTTTGACCGGCCGGCCGCGCACGATCCCTTGCAAACCCATGCTCCGCATCAGCCGCGCTACGGTGCAGCGCGCGACCTTTTCGCCCTCCCGGTCCAACTGCCTCCACACCTTGCGCACGCCATAGACCTGGAAGTTCTCGTCATAGACGCGCCGTATCTCCTTGCGAAGGACCGCGTCCCGGCGCGCTCTGGCCGAGGCTTTCGCAGGGTCGCGCCGGCGCGCCGCATGCGCCCAATAGGTGGAAGGGGCGATCGGCAAGACCTTGCAGATCGGCTCGACCCCGTGCGCTTCCCGATGAGCGTCGATGAAGGCGATCATTGTTTCGAGCGGCGGTCGAGCTCCGCCGCCGCAAAATAAGCCGACGCCTTGCGCAGGATCTCATTGGCCTGCCGCAGCTCGCGGTTCTCCCGCTCCAGCGCCTTGATCCGCTCGCGCTCATCCGTCGTCGCGCCAGGGCGGGCGCCGGAATCGCGCTCCGCCTGGCGGACCCAGTTCCGCAACGTCTCGCCCGTGCAGCCGATCTTCGCCGCGATCGAGGCGATCGCCGCCCATTGCGAGGCATGGTCGCCGCGGTGCTCCAGCACCATCCGAACCGCCCGGTCCCGAACCTCAGGTGAAAATCTGTTCGATGTTTTCTTCTTCGTATCCATGGCTCCATCCTCTCAAGGGTTGGAGCCTCCGGCAATCCCGGCGCGGTTCAGTCCAGAGCCGCTCGGCCTGATCGGGATCGGCGGCGTAATTTCGAATACCGACGAACGGTTGATTTGTAGTCTCGGCGCGCACGGCAATATCGCAATCCTCGCAATAGAGACCGGCAAGACCGTCGAGCATCGGCGAGGTCGCGGCCCAAACTTGCGTCGCCGCGCCTTGGGCTGGCGTCTTGAAGGTCGGGTCGGCTGGCGCACCGCTCACGTCGAGCCAGCCCTCGGCGATCATCTCCGCCTGCGCCAGATGCCGCTGGAGCGGTGTGAAGATCTTTCCCGGATGAAGCGAGAAGGCCTGCACGCCGGCCTCGCGCCCAAGCCGGCCGAGATGGACGGCGAAGAGCGCATTCGCCGTCTTCGACTGGCCGTAGGCACGCCATTTGTCGTAGCCGCCAATAAAATGAAGGTCGTCCCAGTTGATCGGCGAATTGTGGTGGCCGGCCGATGAGACCGAGATGACACGTGCACCACCTTCGAGCCGCGGCCAAAGCGCGTTTGTCAGCGCGAAATGCCCGAGGTGATTGGTGGCGAACTGCGCCTCCCAGCCCTGTCCTACCCTCGTCTCCGGGCAGGCCATGATGCCCGCGTTGTTGATCAGAATATCGATGTGTTGGCCACCGGTGAGGATGTGCTCAGCGAAGGCGCGCACGCTGTCGAGGTGCGAAAGGTCCAACGGCTCGACCGTCACGCCGCCGATGTCCTTCGTGGCTACCGCTGCTGCCGCTGGATTGCGCGCGGCAACGACGACCTGGGCTCCCGATGCGGCGAGCGCCCTGGTCGTTTCCAGGCCGAGCCCCGAATACCCTCCGGTGATGATCGCGCGTTTACCGGCGACATCGATATCGGCGAGAACATCCGTCGCTGTGCTTCTTGCCCCAAAGCCGGATCCAAGCGGTTTCTGATGGTCGATCATGGTGTCTCTCCGAGAGGTGCGGTTTCGCCCGCATGTTTGCTCTCAGGAATGATGACCCGTGGCGTTCGCACGATCCATGCCGTATAATCCGCCGTTCCTTCTCGATCGTCTGGATTTTTGCCTTGGACCCATTGTCCGATGTTCTGTCGCTTCTGAAGCCGAAAACCGCCATCAGCGCGGGCCTCGACGCCGGCGGTGAGTGGGCGATTCGCTTTCCCCCGCATGAAGGCATCAAGTTCAACGCGGTCATGCGCGGCGCCTGTTGGGTCCAGGTCGACGGAGAGCCGGAACCGCGACGGATCGAAGTCGGCGACTGCTTCCTGCTCACGCGCGGCCGGCCGTTCCTCTTCGCGACGGACCTCGCATTGCCCCCGATCGAATCTCCCACGATCTATGATCAGGCTGTCGACGGCATCGCGACCTGCAACGGCGGCGGCGACTTCTTCCTGATCGGGGGGCGCTTTTCTTTCGAGGGCGATCATGCCGGAATGTTGTTCGGGTCCTTGCCGGCAATCGTTCATGTGCGTGACGCCTCGAACCAAGCTGCCGTTCTGCGCCGGGCGCTGGAGCAACTGGCTGCGGAACTGAAAGATCGGCCTCCAGGTGGCATGTTGATGGCGGAGCACCTCGCCCAGATCATGCTCTTGCAAGTCTTGCGGCTCTGGCTCGCCTCCGGAACGGACAAACCCGCCGGATGGTTGTCGGCGCTGTCCGATCCGAGGCTGACGAGAGCGCTCGGCGCCATGCACGCCGAGCCCGCTCGCCATTGGACGCTTGCCGAACTGGGAGCCATCGCCGGCATGTCGCGCAGCACTTTCGCTGCGCGCTTCCGGGAAGCGGTTGGACAACCGCCCCTGGACTATCTCATCCGCTGGCGCATGATGCTCGCGGCTGAGCGGCTCAAACGAACGAACGACAGTGTCGGGGCGATCGGCTTTTCCATCGGCTATGAATCCGAAGCGGCCTTCAGCACAACCTTCCGGCGGGTCGTCGGCTGTGCGCCGGGAAAGTTCCGACGAGACGACGCTCCCTGAATCTTCTCTGCCGCGCGCCGCGACCACCGACAGCTCTCCGATCAACGGGTCGAAGTCGAACTTGCGTGTCATTCGACGGGAGGAATCTCCGCCTCCCGTGCCAAAGCAGCTTGGACGGACGCCCGCGCGCCGATCCGTTGCATATGGCGAGTGGTCGCCGGCCAACGGTCGAGATCGATCGAAAACCCCTTCATCCAGCCGAGCACGGTGAAGAGATAGGCGTCGGCGACCGTGAAGCCGTCGCCCACCAGATAATCCCGAGATGCGAGGTTCACCTCGATGAAGTCGAGGCGCCGGAACAGCCGGTCCCGGAAGATCACCAGCACCTCCTCCGGCAAGGCTCGATTGAACAGCGGGCTCGATCCGGAATGGATTTCGCTGGTGATGAAGTTGAGCCATTCCTGCAGCCGAACCCGCGCCAGCGTACCGGCGGCCGGAGCCAATCCCGCCTCCGGCATCAGGTCGGCCAAATACTGAACGATGGCCGCTCCTTCGGTCAGAACCTCGCCGGTATCGAGTTCGAGTGCCGCGACATAGCCCTTCGGATTGATGGCGAGGAAGTCCTCTCCCGTGGATGTGCGTTTCGTCCGATTGTCCACGCGGACGAGCTCGTAGGGCATTCCGAGCTCCTGAAGCACGATGTGCGGCGAAAGCGAACAGGTGTCGGGCGCGAAATAGAGCTTCATCGTTGGGGCCTCGCTGAGGGGAAAGATAGCCACCCACACTCGCAGGTCCCATGGCATAATAAAAATTACTCGAATATTTTTCTAGTATAAGTGTACCTACTATGAACCTGACCCAGCTCCAGAGCCTTATCGCCGTCGCAGATGCCGGCAGCTTCACCGCAGCCGCGGACAAGCTCGGCGTCACCCAATCGGGGATGAGCCAAGCCCTGGCCGCGCTCGAAGAGAGCCTCGGGGTGAAGCTGCTCATTCGGCAACCACGGGGTGTCGAGTTGACCGCCTTCGGAGAGCGCGCGCTCGACCATGCGCGTACGGCTCTTTCGCATCTGGAGGCGATCGAAAGGGAGGCAATGGCGCTGATCGGCGAGGAGACCGGGGCCATCCGCCTGGCGGGGTTTCCAAGCGTCTTCGCCACGGTCCTTCCGCCCCTGCTTCGGCGTTTTCGCACGCTCCATCCGGGTATCGACCTCGTGCCGCTCGAAACCGACGACCTGGAAGTGGAGGCTTGGCTCGCGACGGGATCGATCGACCTCGGGGTCGTTCTCAACCCGTCTTCGGCCAGAAAAGCCGTTCTGCTCGGACGGGATGCTTGGGTTCCGATCCTGCCGGCGGCGCATCCCTTGTCACGACGACCGTCGCTTCCGTTCGACGAACTGGCGGCCGCGCCCTTCGTTCTCGCCACCGGCGGGTGCCATACGAACGCCCGCTCGCTTGCCGACGCGGCTGGATTGACGCTCCAGAACGTGCAGATCGAGGTGCGCGACTGGTCGAGCGCGATTGCCCTGGTGCGGGAGGGCGCGGGTGTCAGCCTCGTGCCGGAATCCACCCTGCCGGAACAGCAACGCGGCTTCCGGGTTTCGAAACTCACTTCACCGCTGCATCGCGAGTTCGGGCTCGTCGCTTCGTCCGCGCGCCCGTTGTCGCGGGCCGGAAATCTGTTCGTCGAGGTCGCTCGTCGCTCGACCGCGCCGACATTGGCATAGCGCAGGACGCAAGGACCGGCGGGCTGACGGGCTCCGACCTCATGACGCGCCATCGACATCTCTCCTCCTCCCGAAGGTGAAGAAGCTGAGTGCGGCCAGCACCCAGACGCCGATGGCGCCGTAGAGCATCACGTCTCCAAAGCCGCCGGCCAGTGCGGCAGGACCGATCACCTTCGACGCTCCGTGGGCGGCTTGATCTAGAGCGGCGACATTTCCGGCCGCGATCTGTTCGGCGAAGCGCCGAAGCTGCGCCGCGTCGAATGATCCCGACGCTGTACTCAGGCGCTTCAGAACACCCTCGAGCAAGACGAAGCCCATCAGTGCGATGTTGATGGCGAGCGAGATCATCCGGGCGCTCATGTCGATGCCGGACGCCATACCGGCTCTGTCGCTCGACACGGATCCGGTCGTGGTGTTGGTGACCGGCGTGTTGGTCGCTCCGAGGCCGATCCCGGCCAGCAACGCGCCAACCAACGTTGTCGGCAAGGCCGCCGGACCACCGCCTGTTCCGATCTTCATTGTGAAAAAGCCGAGACCGATCACGAACAGTCCCGCCGGGATGACGGCCCCGGCTCCTAGGCGCAGTGAGAGGCGTTCGGCGAATGGCGGCACAACGAGCGTCGGCAGGGTGTAGGCGAGCAGCGCCAAGCCGGCGATCAGACCATCGAGTCCGAGTCCTGCCTGAAACCAGATCGGCAGATAGATCATGAACGGCCAGAAGCTGAAATTCATGCCCATCGAGCCGAACAGAGCTCCGGAAAACGGCCGGATTCGGAACACCGAGAAATCGAACATCGGGTGCGGCGTGATCTGCTCGACAATGATGAAGGCGATGAGGCTGAGGGTGGCCGTGGCGACGATCGCCAGCGCGATCGGGCTGGTGAGGCCGAGTTCGCTGCCCTGGGTGACGACGTAAGCGACGCAAAAGACGGCCAGTGACAAGGTCGCGACGCCAGCGAGATCCAGCCGCCGAGCCTTCGGGTCTTTCGATTCCCGGACAGCGCTCCAAGCCAGAACGACCGTCGGCGCTGCGATGAAGCCGTGGATCAGAAACACCCAGGCCCAGCCCATGAGGGCGGCGATCCCGGCGCCGATCACCGGGCCGAAGCCGAGGCCAAACCCAGTAACGATGCCCCACCAGCCGAAAGCCCGGGCGCGATCGGCCGCCGTGCTGAACTGATGCGAGAGCACTGCGATCCCACAAATCAGCATGGCGCCGCCGCTCGCGCCTTGGAGCGCGCGCCCGACGATGAGGATTGTCATGTCGGGGGCAAGGCCGCACAGGAGGGACGTGCCGCCGAACGCAACAATGGCGACGATGAGGAGACGCTTGCGCCCGAAGCGATCCGCCAGTGTGCCCGCAGCCATGAGAACCGTCGCCACGGCGATGGTGTAGGCATTCATCGTCCACTGGAGCTGCTGGAAGTCGGCGTGAAGAACTTTCTCCAGCGTCGGCAGGATCGCCGGAACGCTTGATATTTCGAAGCCGAACATCAAAGCCGACAAGCAGATGGCGGCCAAGGCAAGGTTGCCTTGCCGCGAGGAAGTAAAAGACATGATTAGGCCTTTCAAGCGCGAGATCGCTCGGCGTCCCGCGCGCGGCCGTTCACCCACAGCGGCTAAGGCCGGGGCGCCACGGCAGTCCTGCGAGGGACTGTTGTTGATGAACCTGATCGTAGGCGAAACTTGACGATATAAGAATGGTATGGCTGAGTATTTTAGAGACAACAAATCTGGATGATTGAAATGGCATCCCTCGATGTCGAGTCGGTACAGGCTTTCGTGGCCGTCGCTGACCTGCAAAGTTTCACGCGAGCAGCCGAGGCCCTCGGCTCCACGCAAGGCGCGATCAGCGTCAAGCTGCGTCGCCTGGAAGAGCGGATTGGCCAAAGGCTGATCGAGCGCACGCCGCGCCACGTCCGGCTCTCCGCGCATGGCGCCCTCTTTCTCGACCGGGCTCGCGACTTTCTTGCCGCGCACGAAGCCGCGCTGTCGGCGCTCGCGTCCACGACCCCGCGCCGCTTCGGGCTCGGCATCGCCGCACATGTGGCCGGACCGGAGCTTCCGACCCTTCTGGCGCAACTCAACGCGCATGATCCGGGCCTGCGCATCGAAGTCCGCCTGGAGAATTCGCGCACGCTGCTCGACGCCTTCGATCGCGGAGAACTGGACGCCTGTATCATTCGTCGCGAAGACGACCGGCGTGATGGCGAGGTCCTCGGCCCCGAACATTTCGGATGGTTCGCCGCGCCGAATTTCGAGCATCGGCAGGGCGAGCCTCTGCGGCTGGCCGCCCTGTCGCCGTCCTGCGGCGTGCGCGATATTGCGACCCGTGCTCTCGATGAGGCGGGCATCGCCTGGACGGAAGTGTTCCTGGGTGGCGGCTCGTCGGCGGTGGCGGCAGCCGTCTCGGCCGGACTCGCCATGGCCATCTTTTCCTGTCGCCTTGCTCCGCCCGGCGCCATCGAAATCGGCGAGCGCTTCAGGTTGCCGCGCCTGCCGTCGTCGGAGATCGTGCTGCACTCGACGCTCACCGATCGCAAGTCGCGCGCCGCGCTTCGGACATTGGCTGCGGCCTTTCGGGAGCACCGTGCGACGGCCGGATAGCAAGCGCGGGACAAACGCCCGCAGCCGGCTACGTAATCGGACAGTGTCGCCGGCCTCCTCATGACGTTGCTGAGGCCTGTTCTGGCGCGAGCCTATCGATGACGATGAAGGTCGGTCCCGTCCAATACTCGCTCCACGTCGGCGATCGCGATGGCTCGGAACCCAGCGCATGATGGTCGAGTGGACCAACAACAAGCCGCGCTCCGCTATCAATTCCACGAGATCTCGGACGCCGAGCTCGTATCGCAGATTCCAGCGCACGCAGAGAACGATGATTTCGCGGTCGAAATGGCGTCCTTTGAAAAGAACGTCCGCGCTCGGCATCGCCCGTAACCCCAGCGTCCGGTTCCGCCCTCCGAAGGATTATGTTTCGCTCCCGCTCTTTGCTCCAGAACCATCGAAAGCTCTGACCGTCATCGCTTCGTCGCGGCGAAATAATCGCGAATGCGCGCGGCGAAGCGGATCACCGCCGGCGTTGTCCTGTCGTCCGGCGCGCTCAGTAGGCAGATCGTGCGGCTGCCGGGGCCGGGTTCCAGCCGCGCGAAATGCAGCGCCGCGACGCCCGAGACGAGTCCTGACACATGGCGCACGTCGGCGGGTACGATAGAGACGTAATCGCCCGAGGCGACGACATTGAGAATGGCCGCGAAAGTATTGAAGGCGATCACGCGCAGCGGCGTCATATCCGCCTCCGCGAGATAGTCGTCGACTGCCGCCCGCGTGCGAAAGCCATGGCCGAGCAAAGCTATGCTCTCCTCGGACAGGCGCGCCGCCGGGACGCTCTCGGCCTCGGCCAGCCTGTGCCCGCGTGCGCAGACAAACATGAGTGTGTCGGCATAGAGCGGCTGGGAGCGGCTCTTGGTGTGCGCGCGAGGAAGACCGACGCCCAGATGTAGCGTCCCGGCCTCGACGCCGGCGTCGATCTCGTCATTGGCGAGCTCCAGGATCTCGAGGTCGATCGCCGGATAGTCGCGCGCGAAGGCGGTGACGATCTGCGGCAGATAGAGCGCGTTGAAGGTCTGCGTCACGCCGATGCGCAGCCGGCCGCGCTTCAGTCCGCGATATTCCTGCACGGCCTCGCGCAGCCGCTCCGTCTCCGCCAATACCCGGCGCGCGCAGTCTATGGTCAGCAGGCCGGCCTCGGTCGGCTCGACCTTATGCGCTGTCCGGGTGAAAAGAGCGACGCCGAGCTCCGCCTCGAGATCCTGTATCTGCTGGGAGAGCGTCGGCTGCGAGACATTGAGCGAGCGGGCGGCGCGGGTGAAGCTGCGCTCCTCGCCGACGCGGATCAGATAGCGGAGCCGTCGAAAATCCATCGGACTCCTATATCATAGGCAAAACCTATTTTCATTATCGAAAACAAGTCTTGGACCGATCCTCATATTCGAATGAAGACAGGCCGTCGCAACCAAATAGGGAGACGGGCCATGTCCGCCCAACGGGTTTTTCATTCGGCCGATTTCGACAAGACGCCGCCGATATTCGAGGTGATTTTGCCGGAGCGGCTCGCACATCGCGGTGTCGAGAAGGACGATGCGCGCGCCGCCTATTCGGCCGAGCGCAAGCATCCGGTGCATTTCATCGATCTGCCGTCGCACGCCATCAGCCTCACGGTCGGCGGGCTCACGCCGGGCGGCCGCTCCAACCGCCATCGCCACACTTATGAGACCATTCTCTATGTGTTCGAGGGGCGCGGCTATTCGATGATCGAGGACCGCCGCATCGAATGGGAGGCGGGCGACGCCGTCTATATTCCGGTCTGGGCTTGGCACCATCACGTCAACGCCGATTTGGACAAGCCCGCGCGCTATCTCGCCTGCGAGAACGCCCCCATGCTTCAGAACGCCGGTCGCCTCGCGATCCGCGAAGAAGCGAAGTGAGGATCGCCATGACCAATGCGACTCGGACCAATGTGATTCGCGGCATCGTGGCCTATCCCGTCACGCCCTTTTCCGCTGATGGCGGGATCGACGACGGCGCGTTCCGCCACGTGACCGAAAATTTGCTGCGCTCGCAGCCGGCGGCCGTCGCCTTCCTCGGCAGCGCCGGGGAGAGCGCCTATCTGACCGACGAGGAATGGCGCCATGGCGCCCGCCTCGGCGTCGAGACGGTGGCCAACCGCGTTCCGGTGATCGTCGGAATCGCCGAGCTGACGACGGCCGCCGCCGTCGCCAAGGCGCACTACGCCCGCGAGATCGGCGCCGATATGCTGATGGTCATTCCGGTGTCCTATTGGAAGCTGACCGAGGCCGAGATCTTCGATCATTACGCCGCCATAGCGGCAGCGACCGATCTGCCGATCATGGCCTATAATAATCCGGGGACCAGCGGCGTGGACATGTCGCCGGAATTTCTGGTGCGGCTCGTGCGAGAGCTCGATACGGTGCGCTTCATCAAGGAGAGCAGCGGCGATCTCAATCGCATGCACGCGATCCATAAGCTGTCGGACGGCGCGATCCCCTTCTACAACGGCGCCAACCATATGGCGTTGGAGGCGATCGCCGCCGGCGCCGCTGGCTGGTGCACCGCCGCGCCCAATCTGCTCGACGATCGGCCGTCGCGGCTGTTCGATCTGGTGCAGGCGGGCGACATCGTGCGGGCGCGGGCGCTGTTCTATGACATTCTGCCGGTGCTGCGATTCATCGTGGTGGGCGGCCTGCCGACGACCGTGAAGGCCGGGCTCGCCCTGCGCGGATTGCCGGCCGGCGCGCCGCGGCCGCCGCTGAAGCCCCTCGCCGAGGCCGATCGCCAGAAGCTCGCCGAATTCCTCGCCGCGCTGCGCGTCGAGCCGGCGGCGGTGTGAGCAAGGAGTTTGCCCGCACCGCGCCCGCGCGGGCAAGGGCGTGAACTACGGAACGATCATGGTGGATCTCGAACGGCGCGAAGTCGTCGCCGTGCTTCCTGATCGCTCGGCCGCGTCGACAGCCGTGTGGCTCGGCCAGCACGCCGAGGTCGAGATTGTCAGCCGCGATCGTTGTGGCCTTTATGCGCAGGGCGCGAGGAAAGGCGCGCCACAGGCACGGCAAGTTGCCGATCGCTTCCATCTGTTGCAAAATTTGAGGGAGATGATCGAGAAGCAAATGAGCCGCTCCGACAGGGGGATGGCTTGTCCGGCTTTGCCGGACGCCGCGGATGAGCGCAAGGGCTCGCTCTCGCGCGCGACGAAGGGACGTTTGGAGATGGCGGAGCATCGGCGTCTTACGAAGCAAGCACATCACCGCTCGAGGCAAGCGATCTTCGATCGCGTTCAGATTCTGAAAAGTGCGCGAGCGACGGTGCGGGATATCGCCAGGGATTTGGGCGTTGGCTGGCGCACGGCTAAAAAGTGGGTGCTCGCGACCACGGCGCCGGTTCGAAGAGAAAGAACGCCCACCCCGACTTCGGCGAAATATTTTCGTGACTACATTCTGAACCGTTGGTCGGACGGGTGCACCCGAGGCCATCAATTGTTCGAGGAAATCAAGTCGAGAGGATATTTGGGCAGCTATTCGAATATGCAGCGGGTTTTGGCGCGATGGGGGCTCACGAAACGTGGCGCACCGTCGTTATCTTCTGTGCTCGCGCCAAAGCCCGCGAAAACGGAGCCGACGACAACAGGGGACGTCCTTGCCGAAGCGCCAGCGACGCCTCGTGCTATTGCCCAGCGACCGGGTGGCTGATCTCCCCGATTGCCGCGGCGGCGCTCTGCATGAAGCCGCGTGGTCAGTTAACGCCGGCTCAGGCGGCGAAGGTGGCGGCTCTGAAAGACGCTTCACCGGACTTTGTGATTATGCGCGGACTCGCCATGCGCTTTCGTGGCATTCTTCGCAGCAAGAACGTCGAGGGGCTCGAAACCTGGCTGAACGACGCGAACCGCTCCGGGCTATTCGCCATCCAGCGTTTCGTCCGCACGTTGCGACGCGACATCGAAGCCGTCAAGAATGGAGTGACGGAAGCCTGGAGCAACGGACAAACAGAAGGACAAATCAATCGGCTGAAAACTCTCAAGCGCTCGATGTATGGCCGCGCAGGAGCCGAACTCCTGCGCGCGCGGATGTTGCCGCTTTCGTCAATGGTCGAGCACGGAAAGTGAGGATGACCCGGTTAAGAGCAATCGTGTTTTCTGCTAACTATCGGAAAAGACGCGGGCGAGCTTTCGCTCAGTTAAGAGCAACGTGACAGGCTGGACACCAACCCCGTTACGCCGCTCTCCTCACGCCGTCATCACCCACTTTCCGGCATAGCTCCTCGCACGGCATCGACTGGTTTCCTGATGTTTCGCGGCCACCAAGAATGCGGCCGTGTCGAGAGTCGTATCTAAATGAGGGATCCTCGTCAGGTTGTCTCGAGCGCAGTGCGGAGCTCAACTGGTTCGCGCGACGCAACTGGATTTGATGGCAGGCTTCTTAGCTTCCGCCAGAGGCAACTGCAGCCGGATATGTGTGCCTATCCACGCGCCGTCGAGGATTTCGATGGCGCCGCCGTGCAGGCGCGTAATCTCGAGAGCGAGGCTCAGGCCCAGACCTGCACCGCTCGAGCGCGGGCGTAGTCGATAGAACGGATCGAACACGCGTTCGCGCTCGTCGAGAGGGATTCCAGGTCCCTCGTCGTGGACTTCCACTCCGCCTGTTTCGTCGACCACGACAGTGATGCAGCCCGAGCCGCCGCCGTGCTCAATGGCGTTGCGCAAAAGATTGGCCACGGCGCGCTCGATCTGCTGCGGCCGGACGCAGACCGGCGCTTTGCCGTCGGACGGTTCGAACGAGAACTCATACCCGGCCTCCAGCACCAGCGGCGCGAAATCGGCGGCGAGCATCCTCGCCAGATCGACCAGATCGACCACGTCGCGCGGGCCGGTAGAATGATCGAGCACCTGACGATCGAGCAATTGCTGCGCTAGATGCGACAGCCGCTCGATATCCTTCAGCAGGCGCCGGCTTTCCGGATCCTCGCGCAGCAATTCAGCGCGTGTGCGCAATATGGCGATCGGAGTGCGCAGTTCATGTGCAGCGTCCATGAGGAAGCGATTGCGCTTCTCATAGCCTTCGCCGAGGCGGGCGAGCGCACGGTTGAATGCCTGCACCAGCGACGCGATCTCCTGCGGCACGTCCTCGGTCCGCAGTTGCACGGCACGATTGTCGATGTCGATGGCGCCGGCTTCCTCGGCGGTGGCGACAAGCCCGGCGAGCGAACGGCGCACGACCGCCGGCGTTGTCAGCAGCGTCGTGAAACCCATGACAGTGACGATCGGTAGCAGCGCGACGAGCGTGACGATGACCAGGATCGGCCCGACGCGCAGCCAGTTGGTGCTGCCATCAGCGTTACGGGCGAGATCGATATGCAGGTCGACATTGATCTCGACGCCCGTATTTTCGTCACGTGAGGCGATAGTAGACGCCAGCACGCCTACTCGCCCCGCGGGCGAATCCAGATTGGCGTAGGACGCGGCAGGGTGCGGGCATTCCGGCTCGAAGGTCAAGGTTGCACGATCGACTTGTCTGAGCAGCTCGTCGCCGCCGCTAACATAGGCGGCAGGGACATTGCCTCGCCTGAGCTCCTGGCTCTTTTCGTCTCGCACCACGAACCAAAGGCCGGGGAAGCTTTTGCGGAAGCTCTCGAGCTCAAACGTGTCGCGCAAAATGAGCCGACCATCGCCGTCTCGGCCCAAGGCGCCCGCCACCAGCTGCGTAGCCACCTCGTTATCGACAGCAAGACGCGGCTGCGCGATGAAAAACACCAGAGTGAGCAGGCCGAGGAAGACGAGCAGCGTGGCTGCCTGCAGCAGGATGAGCCTGCGCACCAGCACCCATTGCAACGAATATGGATTGGACTTTTTCATGAGGTGGCGCGCAGGAGATAGCCGAGATTGCGGATCGCCCTGATCTCGACGCCGGCGCGGGCCTCGTCGAGCTTGCGGCGAAGCCGTGAAAGATGAGAATCCAGCGCATTGGAGCCGATCTCGTCATCCATGGCGTAGACCGATTCCTCCAGCGTCGCGCGTAGCACCGCCCTGCCTGGGCGGCGAACCAGCGCCTCCAAGGCCAGTTGCTCGCGGCGAAGCAGTTCCAGTGGTTTGTCGCCGACCAGCGCCTCGCGGTGGTGAAAATCATAGGTGAGGCGGCCTATCACGATCGTCTCGGAACGCAGGTTTGCTGGCCGGCGCTTCAAGGCGCGGAGCCGCGCCATCAGCTCCTCGACGGCGAAGGGTTTGGTCAAATAGTCATCTGCGCCGCCATCGAGGCCAGCGACACGGTCGTCCAGGCCGCCGAGCGCCGTCAGCATCAAGATCGGCGCATCGACATGGCTGGCCCTCAGCTTTGGGATCAAATCGAGCCCCTCGCCGTCGGGCAGGCGGCGGTCGAGAACGAGCGCGTCATAGAGACCGAAGGCGGCGGCCGCCTCGGCGTCGGCGATCGTCGCCACATGGTCGACGATGATATGGCGGCGACCCAGCGCCGATTTCAGCACGGAAGCCATCTCCGGCTCGTCTTCGAGCAGCAGAATGCGCATTGTATCCCTCACGTCTCGTCACGCGCAGGCGCCGCCCGTAGCGGATATCCGAGGCTGCCTTGCGGCGATTTTCCGACAGGCTCGAACGCCTCACTCACATTCGAGCCTCGGCTTGCGAAAGCTCGTCACATACCAATCCTTGCCCCCGCCGCGTGCGTAAAATGTGTAGAAACATTCCCGCTCCTGGACATAACCCGGTGTCACCGTTTCTTCGTAGCGCGCGCCGCGCCAAGTATTCTTGATCTCACCGCTGGTCGAGCCGGCCACTACATCGGTTGAAACCTTGCGCCATTGATATGCGCGCTCGTCACGGCCGAGTTCGAGCACGGTGGAGGGTGGGCCGTAATCGATGATGACATCTTCGACCGGCCTGCCGACATAATTCTTCATGATGTCGGAAGCGCAGCCGACAAGAAGGGTTGTCGAGGCGAGCGCGGCGGCCGCGTATGCAGCGCGAATGGTATCGGAAGACATGGCGGATCCCGTTTAGCGTCACTGCCCGGCTGCTGGCGGTTGGCAGCGCGTTGGCGTGTTATTCGGCGAGCAGATTGCGGCCTTGCTCAGACGAGGCGATGTCGCCTGTCGCTATGCGACAGAAGTGTGCGTCCCCAGCCCCTTTGCAGGCGGGCGCAGACAAGGCAAAAAGCGGGGATGGCGGAACAGAAAAGATTGCGCATGACGATCCTCGAGCGAACGGGAGAAAAATAATNTCTGCATTAAAAATCTATCTGACAAGAGATTTTATTATGCAATCGACGCTGTCGCTGCAATGTTCATGCAATCTAGCAAGCATAGACTTCATTTAGCGGTCAGACCGCACATGCCTGGAAGGTCNGTTACGCATACCTACTCTCATCTTCTCCACCGAGAACAGCAGATGACATGTAAACACCGCTTCACCGCCCTGGTCCTGATTTTCTGCACGACGGCCGCCGACGCCGCTGATTTGCCGCGCAGCTACTTCGTCCCTCCCCCGCCTGTTTTCGTTCCCCCGCCGCCTGTCTTTCTGTTCGAAGGCTTCTATGTCGGCGCACAGATCGGCTATGCGCGGACTGCGACCCGCCTGCGGAATGTGTTTGTCCCGACCGGAGCGACGCTCACGTCGAGGACCATTCACGGCGACAGTTTAATCGGTGGCCTACACGCAGGCTATGATTGGCACAGCGGTCCGCTTGTGTTCGGCCTCATCGGGGATATCAATTTCGCGAACGCCCGCAGCTCGGCGGAGACGGTCTTCGGCGACAGCGTCGTGGACAGGGTCGGCCTACAGGGGTCGATGCGTGGCCGCGTCGGCTATGCCTTCGATCGCATTCTCTTCTATGCAACAGGCGGATTGTTCCTCGCGGATGTCTCGAGACATTACTACTCGGGCGCCTTTGCGGCTCATCGCAACGATATTGTCGTCGGCCCTACGCTGGGCCTCGGCGTTGAATATGCGTTAGACGACCGATGGCGCGCCAAGATCGAATATCGCGTCGATGGTCTACCGACGCAACGCGAATATTTCACGCCGATTTCACCCGGCGTGAAGTTGAGGCGCGAGTCCGGCGAGGGAGAAATCAAGCTCGGCTTGAGCTATCGCTTCGGCAATTGATCTTTAAAGCACGCATGTGAAAGCATGCGCCTCGAGGGCATGTCGGGCTCCTCCATTCGGGTCATGGCGCATCGGGGCATGAAGTCGTTCCGCTTTTTCATTGAAACGGCGGACGACTCGGCTTCTGTTTCGATACGTTTCCGACACAAAAACCGCGTCCACGTCGGCTGGCGCCGCTCTACATGCACGTCGAAGTGGATGCGAAGAAACGCTCGGCGTCTGGACTCGTGTGGCATGGGCGAGCAGGGCTGTTCAACGCTCTATACTTTGTCTGATGAATTGATGTTATTTTTCGCTTTTCATGCCTGGAAGTGCCTGAATCTATGGGGAGCAACCCGAATCAGAGGTTGCCCCATGACGACGATCGATCTCGCATCCTGCCTTGCCGCCATCCCGGATCGGCGGCGCGCCGAAGGCAAAATTTACAACCAGGTCGGCGTCATCCTATTCTCGATCATCGCCATGCTGAGCGGCGCCCGGTCGTATCGGCAAATCCACGCCCTGATCCAGGCGAGGCTCGGCGTGCTCAATGCGGCGTTCCCAGACGCCGCCCTGCGAAGAGCGCCAGCCTACACCTCCGTGCGCGGAATCCTGCGACAGATCGATCCCAACGAGCTCGAGCAGGCATTTCGCCGTCATGCGGAAAGTCTCGACAGTTGCGGCGCCGCCGCGCCGTCCCGCTTCATCGCCATCGACGGAAAGACGTTGCGGCAGAGCTTCGACGCTTTCGCCGATCGCAAAGCCGCTCGCTACGCCGCAATGAAAAGCGCGCGTCGCGAGCGGCTTGCTCCCGAACTGCTACACCACCAAAGGGGGGCCGACCGCCGAATATGTTGGCATCACCGAGGCCAATCTGTCCCTGCTGAAACAAGGGCGGGTCAAAGCTGTGCGCTTTGAAACGCTCGCCCGGATCTGCGAGTTTCTCGGTTGCGCGCCAGGCGACATACTCATTGCCGAATCAGCTTCGCCGCCCTGATATTTGCTGGAAGTGAACCGTCCGGCTGTTCGCAGTCTATCGGTGGAAAGCCCAAGCGCCGAACGCTGGAGAAGATCGCAATCTCCAACGCGACCAGTATGATCGAACTCCAAAAACCCACATGGGCAGGATCGTGGCCGGTGCCGCGCAACAGAAATCCCAGCACCAGAAAAGGCGTGTTCCACATAAGAATGCCAAGGGCCGTTGCCGCGACAAAGGGGGCGGCTTGAAGTCTGAGGACACCGGCGGGCAGCGCCAAGTAAATCCGCGCCACTGGAACGATCTGGCCGATCAGGGTGACCCGGAAGTGGTTATGCCAGTAGGCATCGGCGAGGCGTTGATAAACCTGTGGTTTGAGAAAGATATATTTGCCAAAGCGGGCCACGACCATCTCGATGCGCGGCCCGCCGATCGAGCGGCCGATTCCGTACCAGATCATGGAACCCGTGAGTGAGCCGGCGGCAGTTGCCAGGATCATCACGACAAGAGCCTTGACGTCAGCAACGGTCATGCCGAGCAGCATCAGCATCACGTAGGACGGCACCACCGGTGCAAGTTTCTCGGTCAGCGCGATAAGGACAGTTCCCAGCAGGCCGAGGCTGAGGAATTGCGCCAGGAGAGGGGAAGCGTCCATCGGCATCATCCTTGTCCCGGCCATCGCCGAGTTATGCGATATACGGCTGCTGGCGGCACATTACGAAACGTCTTGCCGACATGGGTGGCCTCCAGGTCCAGTTCGGCGAGTACCGCATCCGGGACAGAGCAGCGCTCTCCGTAGGTAAAGAAGTAAAAGGCCCCATCCTGGCGCAAATAGCGGAAGGCTCCTTTGACGATCGCCGCGATCTTCTCTTGCGGCATGTTCAGAAAACCAAGCCCGCAGACCACAGCGCCGACCGGAGCATCCCGATAGAGTTCGTGCCGGTCGAGCAAGGCGGCGTCCATCCAGAGCACCCGTGCTTCGGGAAACCGCCTCTGGAGCAGTCGGGCGAAGTCGGAACCGTATTCGATCAGCGTCAAATCCTGCTGTCGCACACCGCGTGCGAGTAACGCCTGGGTGAAAACGCCGGTGCCGGGACCGAGCTCGAGGACAGGTCCGGTTACCGCTGAGATGTCCTTTGTAATCAGCGAGGCCAGCGCTTGCCCGGAGGGTAGAACTGCGGCAACGCTTCGCGGGCTGCGCATCCATTCGCGCAAGAATGGAATTGCGGCGGCAAACGGCATACAGGAACTAGGTTTGGGGGCGGATGACAGGGCTGGTGAAGCCTGGGAGGACTTTGAATTCATTATGGATATCTCTGTGTGAGCGCAGCCAATCGGCCCTTTCCTGAAGTGCCGTTTCGGAAAATGTCTCACGGTTCGCTGTCGGCAGTGTGTCGCGGAACATTCGTGATAAAATTTCGCGAAACCGGCTTCTGGGTGGTTTTCTGCAAGGCTACCGCCATGTTGGCGCTTTAAAAGACACCTGTATTTTCCATGCAGACTTGGAAGAGTGAAACGGCGACATGCGAGTGTTATTGGTCGAAGACGAGCCCGAGATGGCTTCTGCGCTGCGTGCCGCGCTGACCCGCCATGACATGATTGTGGATCATGCGCCAACCCTCTTTGAAGCTGAGGTAATTGTGGGAGCGTGCTCTTACGACGCCATGGTGCTGGACCGCCGATTACCCGATGGGGACGGCCTTTCCCTGATTCCGAAATTGCGGGCGCAAGGCAATTTCGTGCCGGTCCTCGTTCTCACGGCCCGCGGCGATCTCTCCGACCGCGTGACGGGACTCGACCAAGGGGCGGACGACTATCTGGCAAAGCCCTTCGCCTTCGACGAGTTCATGGCGCGTTTGCGCGCGCTGCTGCGCCGACCCGCCAATGTGCAATCAACCAGCATTCGTGCCGGTCGCCTGTCTTTCGACTTCATGAACCGCGAAGCCAGCATCGAAGACAAGGTGTTGGATCTCACACGGCGGGAAATCCTCGTACTGGAAGCGCTGCTGCGCCGCCTGGGGCGCATGGTGCCGCGCGCTTTGCTGATGGAGGCGGTCTTTGCATTGGATAACGAGGTGCAGCCCAATGCACTCGACACCCAGGTATCTCGGTTGCGGCGAAAGCTGGCCGATGGCGGCGTCATCATCAACGGCGTTCGCGGTGTCGGCTATTTACTACGCGAGGCGCCATGAGGCTGCGGTATCCCCGATCGCTCCAATGGCGTCTCGTCGTTTATCTCGCGGTCACGCAGGCGGCCATGCTGGCTTTGCTTGGTGTGCTCATCCTAACGGTCATCGGCCTGATGTGGCGCAGTGGCGCCTTGGGCAACGAATACGAAGGCAGCACGATCGATGTCTTGACCGAAGCTGTCGAGCGTGCGCCCCAAGGTGAACTGATGTTGACCGCTACGCCCGATCTGACGCGCCTTCGATCAGAAAATCCCGATCTCTGGTTCCTCGTCCGCGATGCCCAGGGGCATCGGCTATCCGAAAGCGCCGTCCCGTCCGATCTAGTACCCGTTGCCAACGCGCTAGACCACATCGACCAGGCCCGTCTGGGCGCGCATCCGAGTGATGACACTCCACCGATCGCTGTCGTTCGTTGGGTGGAGACGAAAGCCGGCCGTCTTCAGATGCTGGCGGCGGCGAAGGGACGCCTTTCGGCAAGTAAAGTCATCGCGACGGCGCAACCGCTGTTTCTCAACGTGGTCCTGCCCATCATCGGGCTCACGACGCTGGCGACTATTCTGGTCACGCCCTTCGCCGTCCGCCGCGCGATGGCCGGATTGGGCAAAGCCGCGAAGGATGCGGAACACATTGACATCGACCGCAGCGGGGGGCGCCTTTCGACGGATCGCGTGCCTGCCGAGGTGGTTGCGTTCGTGAAGACGGTCAATCAGGCGCTGGACCGTCTCGATCGGGGATATGAGAGACACAAACGCTTCCTTGCCGATGCGGCACACGAACTGCGCACTCCGATCGCCATTCTGACAACCCGTATTTCTGCCCTGCCAGCCGGGTCGGATCGGGCACGGTTGCTAGAAGACACCTCACGCCTCGCAGTGTTGGCGGGGCAACTCCTCGATCTTCAGCGCCTCGATCAGGGGGACGCTTCGCGCAATCCAGTGGACCTAGCGGTCATGGCCGAGAAGGTCGTTCTGGACCTTGCGCCACTCGCCTTTGCTGCGGGGTATGACATGGCGTTCGAGCCAGAAGCCGACAGCGTCGTGACTCTGGGGGACGAAACGGCGCTCGAACGAGCGTTGGCCAATCTCGTGCAGAATGCGATCGATCATGGCGGCCGACGTGGAACGATCACGGTCCGTGTCGCTAGTGCCGGATGGATCGACGTGTGCGACGAGGGCGACGGCATCCCGCCGGAAGAACACGAACAAGTCTTCGAGCCCTTCTACCGTCTCAGTCACGCAGGGAGCGGCGCGGGCCTTGGGCTCGATCTGGTTCAGAAGATCATGCGATTGCACGGTGGTCATGTCGAGATTGCCGCCGGGCCGTCGCGGGGGGCGTGCCTGAGAATGGTATTTCCGGCGCCGCAAAGCGTGGAATATTCGCAAGACTTGACGCGCCCATCATCCAATTGCTCATAGAAGCCAATGCAGCCGGCCTCCGTCCGCGGGTTCTGGCGCGAACGGCGTGAGCGTACATAATCTTTCCGTGGGCACAACCAGACGCTGGGGCGCTGGGGTTATGGGCGATGCTGCGCGTGGACGATCTTTTCAAAGGACGCCATTTCTGTCGCGTTGCCGTTAACTCGGCTCTGCTTCACTCTCGGTGGGTCTTCCTCTGTCAATCGGCATCCAAAATTGACCCCCGATCGGCGTTCAAAATTGACCCCCATTTTTCATAGGGCGGAACGCGAGCGCTCGCCCCGGCGGAGCCTGGCGGGGTTGCGCAGCCGGGGCGAGTGCGTTTCGGTTCGCGATTTGATCGGGGGCGTCAGGCGCGGTTCTTGAAGCGCCAGCTTTCATTGCCAGTTTCGACGATGTCGCAATGGTGAGTGAGGCGGTCGAGCAGCGCGCTGGTCATTTTCGCATCGCCGAACACGCTCGGCCATTCGCCAAAAGCGAGATTGGTGGTGACGATGATCGAGGTTCGTTCGTAGAGCCGGCTGATCAGATGAAAGAGCAATTGTCTGGCCGTCGGCGCTCCATTCATAGCGATTGTCGGCGTTCTCCAGCACGCGGTCGGCGTTGTCGACGGCGTAGCTCGCCGAGATATGGGAGGCGATGCGATTGCCTTCCGGATCGTAGGAATAGCTCTCGATCTGCTGCGGCGGAGCGACCAAATTCGCGCCGGTCAGACGCTCGACGGCGTCATAGGAGAAGGTCTTGGTTCCGGAGAGCTCGGCAAGGGCGGAGAGATTGCCGGGCAGATCATAGGCGTGGTCGAATTTCAGGAGGGGATTGCCGGACGGCGTCGCCCGATGCGCGAGGCTGGCGAGCCGCCCCGTCTGCGCCTCGAAGGAGAGATCGGTTTCGAGCCCGTTGGGGAAGCGTCTTCGCGGAACAGGGGCGCTGTCAAGGCAGCTTACCTTTGGGGCCGCACTTCATCGGCCGATGGTAAGCGTCCTTGAGAGCGATACGATATTCTTCATCGGACATTTTCGACGCCAACGGACCGCTCTCAACCTTGTAATACCACGCGATACTTTCAAGGTGTTTCTTTGCAAGGATTCGCGGAGGATCGACTACGGTACGCTTGCTTGGAAGCCAAAACCTCGCTGCAAACAGTTTTTTGGCTGGCAAATCAACAGCTAAGACACTAAAAATATATTCCAGAATATCGAGTTCGCGTATATTAGCTGTCAATCCGAGGGCGTCTCTTGCGTATGCTGCATATTTTTCAGCCGGCCAGAATGGAACGGCACTACGAATTTTGCCTCGCTCATCTTCAATTTGGAACTCCATTAATGTGTCGTTCTTTTCTAAAGCCCAAACTTTTCCAAATCTTAGCATTCCGCCAGTAAATTTCTCGCTTCGCCGCTCAGCGTTAGCTAAGTTGATCAAGGCAACGAATTCTTTTGAACTAGGCTCTGCCGGCTCAGAGAAAACTATTTTGCCGGAGGAAATCGCCTGGGCAAGACGCTCGCCGTCCAAGCCCGCTGCGCTGAGAACGCGATTCGAATGTCTGCGATCTATCGCCATAGCGGGTTCCTTCCGGTAAGGCCTGGACGAGCTCTATTATCGGCGGCCCACTCAAGGCGTGACCGCGGGTCATGGGCGCCTCTGTTCGAAGGGTAGTGACCACAATCCATTCCGGGCGGGTTTCTTATTCGTGACCAATCCCCTTTCGTTCTCGCTAGTTCCGTTTGAATCCACCCCTTTATAGAATTGGGTGTGTTCGTGTTGTTCAACACATTTTTCCAGAACCATCCTGGCGCATTATGCGCTTCTGCGCCCTCGTCTCCGACGAAATAATTATGGTCCTGTCCGACCGCGAAATTATAGACCAGCGTCGGCTGCTCTTCCATTGAGACATCGGTCACCGCGAGCGTCGCGTCGTGCTCGGAGATAATCCGGTCGCCCCTCTCGAGCCGACGCACCTCCGTCCAGCCCTTGCCCGCCACGAAGAACGGATGCTCGCTCGTCACATTGAGCGTCTCGCGTCGTCCATCCGGCCCGTCGAGCGTCAGATGAACGATGCTCGGCGCCGTGCGGCGGAACAGCTCGCGCACCGGACGCCAGCCTACCTCCCCGGTGAAGCCGTCGCGCGCCGCGACCAGATCGCCGATCGCGATCTCCTCGATCGGCCGGCGGCCCTGCGCCGTCTCGATCGGCGTCCCCGCCTCGAAGGACGAGAAGCCCGAGATCGAGCATCCCGGCGACGGCGAGGACTTGCGCGTCGGAGGCTGCGGTTTCTTCACCGCCTTCACCGCGCAGGACGACATGTCGGTCACGAGGTCATAGGCGCCGACTAGCGATGGGTCGTTGGCGAAGGAGAGCGCGTCGGCCAGCACGAAGAAAGTGCAAGCGATGCGCGCGCCGATCTTCTGAACTGCGCTGCCGCTGCGCGCGGCCACAAAGGCCGCGTCTGCGCCAGTCGTCAGCGCGGTGGTCCCCTCCGCCGTCGTCACGATGCCGCCGCCGAGAATGGCGCCGACAGTCGCCTGATCGATCGCCCCCTCTTCCGCCGCGGCGCTCAGCCCGCTCGGATCGCTCCAATTCTTCGGATTGTTCCAGGCGAAGCTGTAGAGGTTGGAATCGCCGCCGCCATAGCCGAGCGGATCCTCGGCGAGGAAGCGCCCGAGCGCCGGATCGTAGAAGCGCGCGCGGTTGTAATAAATGTCAGGGCCGGGGATCCATTCCCGCCCCTTCCAGCCATAGGGCTGCAAGGGAAGGCTCTCCACCACCGCCAGTCGCCGACCGAAGCTGTCATAGTCGTAACGGTTGAAGACGGTGGAGCCGGCGTTGGTGATAAGGCGGATCGAGCCTTCGCCATCGGCATGATAGTAGAACTGCGATCCCGTCCCCGGCGTCGGAGCCGCGCCCTGCGCATAGACTTCCGTCGCCAGCGGCTGGTCGTCCAGAGGGCCGTGGACATAGCGCACCCATTGGTCGCCGCTGGCGAGACGCCGCCGCGCCAGCACGACGTCGGGACCGTCGTAATAGAGCTCCTCATTACCACGCGGAGCCGGCCATTGCGGCGACACGAGACGCCCGAACGGGTCGTAGACGAAGCCGATGGTCGTCCCGTCGGAGCCGAGAGCGGCGTCGAGCCGCATCTGGTTCGTGCGGGCGCGGAACGAGCTGACGAAGCTCCAGGCGACGCCGCCATTCTTGGGCGTGCGCTTGGTCAGCTGGCCGTCGGCGCTCCATTCGTAGCGATTGTCGGCGTTCTCCAGCACACGGTCGGCGTTGTCGACGGCGTAGCTCGCCGAGATATGGGAGGCGATGCGATTGCCTTCCGGATCGTAGGAATAGCTCTCGATCTGCTGCGGCGGAGCGACCAAATTCGCGCCGGTCAGACGCTCGACGGCGTCATAGGAGAAGGTCTTGGTTCCCGAGAGCTCGGCGAGGGCGGAGAGATTGCCGCGCAGATCATAGGCGTGGTCGAATTTCAGGAGGGGATTGCCGGCCGGCGTCGGCCGATGTGCGAGGCTGGCGAGCCGCCCCGTCTGCGCCTCGAAGGAAAGATCGGCCTCCAGTCCATTGGGAAATACGAGACGCTGCGGCCGGCCGGCGCCGTCGTAGCTCTGGGTAATGGTCTGGCCCCATGGCGTCCCGATCGCCGTGACGCGATCTTCCGCGTCATAGGCGTAGGCTGTGACGCCGCCGAGGCTGTCGTTCATCGACACGCGCCGCGACAGCGCGTCATAGGCGTAGGAGAAGACGACGGAGAGCGGATAGCCCGCCGTCTGCATGCCGACTGGGCGGTTCAGCCCGTCATAGCCGAAATCATAGCCGAGGCCATTGTCGCCGCGCGTCGACACCAGATTGGACGCGGCGTCATAGGAGAAGCTCGTCCCGCCCTCCCCGATCAGCCGCTGCAGCCGATCATAGGCGAGCGCTTGGCTTTGCCCCGTGGGCGTCGAGAGCGAGACGGGATTGTCATTGCGGTCATAGCGGGTCAGCCAGCGACCGCCCAACGGATCGACGCGTAGGTCTAGGCGCTTGTAGACGTCATAGCCGAGCTGCGTCTGCTTACCGCGCGCATTGACGACGCTCACCGCATTGTCGCGCAGATCATAGCCGAGGCTGCGCGTCGCGCCGAGCGCGTCGGTGACCGTGACGAGGCGATTGGCGGCGTCATAGGCATAGCTCGTCACCGCGCCCGAGGCGTCCGTCGCCGTCAGCCGGTTGCCATTGGCGTCATAGGTGAAGCTGCTCGTCCCGGCGTCGGGCGTCGTCTCGGAGACGAGACGATTGTCGCCGTCGAAGCTGCGCCGCGTGACATTGCCGGCCGGATCGACGATCTGAATGACATTGCTATTGCCGTCATAGCTCGTCGCCGTCACTTGGCCGGCGGCGGAAGTCTGCTGGACGAGACGATTATTCGCGTCGTAGCGTGAGGCCCGATTGCGGGCGATCGCGGTTCCCACTGCGTCGACGGTGAGGATGAGATTGCCGCTGCCGTCGTAATAGCGGTCGAAGGCCGCGCCCGTCGTGTCGGTCGTGCGCGCGAGATTGCCGCTGGTGTTGTAGGCATAGCTCGTCACATGGCCGAGTGGATCGGTCTTGGTGAGCGCGAGGCCGCGGGCGTCATATGTATAGGCCGTGACCCCACTGAGCGCGTCGGTCATCGCCGTCATATTGCCGTTGGCATCATAGCTCCATTTGGAGACATTGCCCTCGGGGTCGGTCTTCTGGATCAATTTGTCGTGGGTCGGCTCGTAGACATAAGAGCTGACCCGCTCGAGAAGGCTGCCGCTCACCGGATCGGCAGCATGTCCGACGCCCTCGCGCCGCTGCAGGAGATTGCCGCGCTCGTCCCAGAGAAATTCCTCGATCAGCGTGTCCGAGGCGCCGATCTGCGGCAGGCCGAGAGGGCTCGGCGATATTGCGCCCGTGCTCGCGCCAGCGGGGATTTCGCTGCGCACGACATGATTGGCGTCATCGCGATAAAAGCGCGAGACGCGGCCGAGAACGTCGGTGACGCGCACCACCGCGCCCCATTCATTGACCTCCGACTCGCTGAGATTGCCCTTGGCGTCGACCATCTGCGTGATGCGGTCCTCAACGGGCACGAAAGCCGCATTGGTCGGCCCGCCGAGATCGACGCCCAAAGCGTCGAGGCCGAGCGCGCGCGAGACGTCGAGCTTCACTGTGCTCCCGTCGGGATAGGTCTGGCTCTTCAGCTGGCCCGTCGATGAATAGCTGCTGCTCGTCTTGCCGCCATTCGGATCGATCGTCGTGACGAGCTGACGATTGCCATCGTAGAGATATTGCGTGACATTGCCGAGCGGGTCGACGACCTTGGTGAGATTGCCCGCGGCGTCGTGCTCATAGCTCGTCGTGCGGCCGGCGCCGTCGGTGCTGGAGGCGAGCCATGAGCCGGAATAGGAAAAGCTCGTCGTCACGCCGGTCGGCCCGACGATCCGCGTCAGCTGGCCCTGGCCGTTGTACGAATAGTCCGTCGAATTGCCATTGGCGTCGACGAGCCTGGTCTGGAAGCCGTCGGCGCCGAAAGTGACGGTGGTCCCGTCATTGTAGATGCGCCGATAGCTTCCGTCGCCATTCTGCACCAGCCGCGTGTAATCGCCGATCGGCGAGACGAAGGCGCCGTCAGGATGCGGCTTGCCGAAATAAATGGCGACGCGATCATTGTCGATGTCGTTGACCGCGACGTCGGCGACACCGTCGCCATCGAAATCGGCGACGTCGATCTCGAAGCCGACGCGGAAGGGCGTGTCGATCTTCACCGGCGTCGGATTGAAATTTCCCTTGCCGTCATTGAGGAAGACATAGAACCCCGCGCTCTTCGCCGAGACGATGAGGCTCGGACGATTGCCATTGGCGAGCGGAGCCAGCGTCACGCTGTCGGGCGCGAGGCCGCCGGGAAGCGTGAGCGTCTGGCGGATATATTGGTTGCCGGCTCCGGTCTGGCGCCATTGCACGATATAGACGGCGTTGGAGGCGGCGACGGCGAAGGCGGGCAGGCCGGAGGCGTCGATGTCGGCGGTGGCGAGCGCGCGTGACGGGCCGACCGGCCCGAGCGCCGTCGGCATTCTGATCGTGTCGAAGACCCACTCGTCTCCGTCCACCTGCCAATAGCCGAGACCGCTCGGCCCGCGCGACCAATGGCCGCCGAAGCCATCGGCGTTTCCGCCATAGGTGAAGGAGAGCGAGCCGTCGGTGGTCAGCACCGCGACTGTGTCGTGCTGAAAGCCCGGCAGACGCACTTTGACATGGGTGACATTGTAGCCGGGCAGTCGTGGCGCGTCGTGATGGAAGGTGAAATTGTTCCTATCGTCGTTGAAGATGATGTGAAGATCGGGGTAGCCGCCCTGATTTTCGCTCATCATGAGATGGCCGCCGCCATCCCCGATAAAGTCGCCCATCACAATGGCGCCGCCGGCGCCGTTGGATTCGACGGCGAGCGGCACGGGCAGGAAGGAGCCGCCCGAGCCGCCGACGAGAATCTTCGCGAGATTGTGCCGCGAGTTGACATAGGCGACGTCGATATTGCCGTCGCTGGTCACATCTCCGGCGGCGACATCCGTCACATCGACGTTGAGAGTGCCATTGGCGTTTTGCGAGCCGGCGTCGCCGATGATCGGCGATGCGCTCTTGACGAATTGCCGGCCGCCGCGATTGAGAATGACGTTGAGAGAGCCGTCCCGCCAGCCGAGCCGCAGGATCGACGGAAGCCCATTGCCGAGCAGATCGGCCGTCGCGCCGAGGAAAGGTCCGCTGACGGGGATATAGACCGGGTCGGGCAGAAAATCCGGAGCCTGCTCCGGATGCGCGATCAGCGTGCGGCCATTGCCCTCGACGATGGCGAGCGAGCCGTCCGCCTGCTTCTCGAGCTTCTGCAGCTCGGCGAGCTGCCAGCCGGCGCCGAAGGGGCTTTTCGCCTGATTATTGACGACGAGCGTCCCCGTCGCCTGCGCGCCGACCGCCGAGCAGGCGAATTTGGCGATGGTGAGCAGTGAATAGCGATAAGAGCCCGAGACGAGATTGGTCGCATCGGCGACGCCGGCCTGTATGACGCCATTGTCGCGGCCCGGATCGAGAGGGCCGGCGCCCGCGATCGGGGTCGATAAATTGGTCGTCGAAGCCGTTTGCTGCGCGATATTCGCGAGGGTGAGCCGGCTCGTCAGCGTCTGCGGCAGGCCGAGCCCAGCGCCGAACTGCGCCGCGGCGTCGACGATCGGACGGGCGTTGGCCGTCGTCGAATGGTAGACGAAAGTCAGACCGCGCGCGGCGCCGAGCTCGCGCATTCCCGGCGGCGAGAAGCTCGTCGCGAGATCGCCGCCGCCGAGCGCGCTGGGGTTGAATATGTCGGCGGGCTGCGTCTTGCGTTCGACCATTCCGGCGTGGCGGGGCGTCATGGCGAGCACTGTGCCGCCCGGAACGCCCCCGATGAGTGTGGAGATGCGCGCGCCGTCCGACGAGACCTGGCCGATTCCGACGACGCGGGCGCTGGCGAGCTGCGGATCGAAGGCCCAGAGATCGACCTGCGCGCCGGGCGGAAGCCTGTCATTGTTGGCGAGGGTGAGCTGGGCCGGAGGATTGAAGGTGACGCCTGTGGGCGAGACGACCAGCAGCTGACAGGGCGCGAAGCCGGCCGGCAGGCCGATCGGCGTGCCCGCGGGCAGCGAGCCGATGGACACCTGACCCGTATAGGGCGCCCCGCTGGCGGTGAAGGCCGAATTGGGCGCGATGGTCAGCGTCACGCCGAGCGCAGAATTGGTGATCGTCGTCGAGCCGGAGCCGCCGACGCTGCCCCCGCCGGAGGCCCGCGCCAGAAGGATCGGGCCGTCGAGCGTGTTGACGACGCCGGCGATCAGCGGCGCCGGGAGGACCGTGTCGAGATAGGACGAGCCGTCGGGCGCGGGCGTGGCTCCGCTGGCCGCGACGACGAGCGTCCCCTGCCCGGCGGGGAGGCCGGAAAGGGCGATCGCGCCGGTCGCGTCGCTGGTCGCGCCGATCGAGCCGATCGAGACCGCCGCGCCGACGACCGGAGTCGACACGCCATTCGCGTAATTCACGGCGTCATAGACCTTGGCCGTGAGGCTCGCCGTCGTTCCGACCGGCGTCCCCGTCACCGTCACGGGAACGGTCAGCGTGATCACATCCTTCCCATTCGTCGCCTGGAAGGTGAAGGAATAGCCGGGTGGATTATTGCTCTGTGGCCTGAATTTGAACGCACCGGTGGTCGCATCGAAGCTCGCCCCCTGAGGCAGAGCTCCGGAATAGGCGTAGCTCACCGGCTTGCCGCTGGAGTCGGTCGCGGCGACTGTGAAGGAGACGCTCGAGCCGAGCGCGACGCTCTGCGCGGGCACCGGCGTGAAGGTGAAACCGCCCTGCGCGACGATCGTCGCTGTCGTCGGAGCAGAGGCGTTATACGGATCGGAGACGACCAGCTGGACGGTATAGGAGCCCGCCACGTCGGGAACGAGATGCGCCACGGAGGCGGCGGCGTCGGTCACCGCGGCGCGGCTGCCTCCCGGCGCGCTCTTCAACGTCCAGGCGAAAGTGAGCGGATTGCCGTCCGGGTCGACGGAAGTCGAGCCGTCGAAGCTCGCCGTCTGGCCGACGAGAACGGGGGATTTGGCGGAGATCGCAGCGACCGGCTTCTGCGCCGTCACCTCGACGACGAGCGTGCGCGGCCGGCTGTTGAGCACGCCGTCCGACACGATCAGCTGAACGACATAGCGGCCATAGGCGTCGGGCTTCAACGTCGGAAGCGCGCTCGTCGGATTGCCGATGCCCGCCGCAGAGCCGGCGGGGCGCCACAGCAGCGACCATTTGTAGGTGAGCCCGCCGTTCGGCGTCGCCGGAAGATTGGGATTGATGGAGGATGAGCCGTCGAGCCCCACGACGACTCCGCGATAGGCGACGCCGACCTGCCGCGGCGCGGCGACAGGACGCGCCTCCACCGTGGAGACGACGACGTCGTCGGTCGAGAACAGCAGACGGTTCTCGACGGTGAACTGCGCCACGACGAGCTTCGGCGTCGGGCCGGAAGAGCGGTCCTTTCCGCTCGGCGAGATGGCGAGGGCGGCCGTGAGAGAAGAGGCATTGGCGAGCGCGCCCGGAAGCTGGTCGCCGAGGCCGAGGACCGTCCAGCTGGCCGAGAGCGCGCCGCCTTCCGGATCGCGCGACGCCGAGCCGTCGAGGGAAACGATGTCGCCCGCGCGCGCCAGCGGATCGCGCCCCGCATCGGCGATCGGCGCGGCGACCTCCGTCGTGATGACGACTGTCGCCGGCCGCGCATGGCCGAACCCATCGTCGACGATGAGCTCGGCGAAATAGGAACCGGTGACATCAGCCGTGAAACCGGGCTTGACGGAGGTGGGATCGTCGAGCGCGGCGGAAGATCCCGCCGGTCGCGAGATCAACGCCCAGCGATAGGTGAGCGCGTCGCCGTTCACATCGGTAGAGCGCGAGCCGTCGAGCGTGACTTTCGCTCCGGCTGCGACGCGCTGATCGTCGCCTGCGTTCGCCACAGGGGGAACATTGCCGGTGGTCAGCAGGCTCGTGACCGGGCGCGCACCGCCACGCGAGCGGGTCCCTTCACTCCCTTCGTGATCATCGTCGTGACTGCGGTCGCGGTCCCGATTCCGAGGGCGACCGTGATCGTCGCCACGGTCGCCCTCGCGGCTGTGCTCATGGCTGTCTTCGCTGCCCCGCGCCACGACCTGTAGCGTCGCCTGCACGACATAATCGCCGGAGCGGTCGAGCGTCACGGCCTGACGGGCGTCTGGTCCCGTCTTGAGGCGCGCGGCGCTTCCGGCGGGTTTCGACAGCAACGTCCAGCCGACATTGGTGACGGCCGCTGTTCCGGGCGGCAGATAGGTTCCGTCGGCGTCGACCCTCGCAGTGGCGCCCTGCGCGAGCAGTTGCGCCGGCCCCGCGCTGGCGCGGCCGCGCAAAGCGACACGCGTAGAGAATGTCACCAACGACGGCGAACTGATCTTGCCCGTGGCGTCGACGACGACGAGTTGCGCGACATAGGCTCCCTCTGAGTCGACGACGAATGTCGGACGCGCGACGGTCGTCGACGACAGGGCGGCGGCGCTATGCGCAGGCCGGCGCAGCAGCGTCCATCGATAGGCAATCGCGTCGCCGTCGGCATCGAAGGAGCGCGCGCCGTCGAGCGCAACGGTCGCACCGACCGAGACCTTCCGATCGAGGCCGGCGTCGGCTACAGGGGCGACATTTTGTGTCGAGACTACGACGCTCGCTCGCGCCGAGCTGCGATCGTCGTCGCCGCCCTCGGCCTGCGCCGTGACCGAAAAGATATAATCACCCGCGACGTCGACCTTGAACACGGGCCGTACGGCGGAGCTGTCGGAAATCCCTGCGGCGCTGCCCGACGGCCGCTGGGTGATCGCCCAACGGTAGCGCAGCGCACGCCCGCTCGCGCTGGTGGACCCGGAGGCATCGAGCTGAATGGTCTGCCCCACCGATGCGTGGCGATCGAGACCAGCGCTGGCGGCGATGTCCGCCACTCCGTCTTCAGCCGAGGCCGCGGATATCTGACCAGCGATGCTCAACAGGCAAATAGCGGCGAATGCTAGAAAAATTGCGCGAGCGCGATTGTCATAATTCGGTCCGAAGAAAGCACGGCGAGGAAACATCGAAGGCCTCAAATCTAGTAACCGAGGACCATGAATTCGCAACTCAGAAGAACAAAGCGAAAATGATCCATCATAATGGTGTTCAGCGCGCGAGCTTTTTGCGCATCAGCGTGAGCTTTGCAAGCGCTTTCCAGAAAATATTTGGGCTCGTCAGTCCCGATGGTCAGGGAAAAGGTTGTCACACCACATGAATATCGAGCGGCCTCGTCGATGACAGGGCGTGAGGTAATTGCTCAGGCTCCATCATCTCTGGCGGCCGCGAGGTGGGTGCGGGCTGGCTTTGGAGAGGCCGATTTTGCAGCGGACGGGGGAGGTTTCGGCGCGAGCGGGATCGCTCAGGACGGGGCGGCCTCCGCGAGTGGCTTTCCGGCGAGGGTCAGGCCGATCGCTTCGTAAGCGTCGATGGCGCGGCGGCCTCCAGTCTCGATCACCGAGTGGATATAGGCGTAGAGCTCGGCGCTCCAGTCGTTTGCGTATTGCGCGTTGCTGCAAGAGTGTTGGCGAATGAGATGCGCGAGGCAGACCTGACGATCCTTCTCGGCCCGTCCCATCTAGCCGGCGTAGCGGTCGAAGAACGAACGCTTCGGCGACGGGATTGGATCGAAGGCGCTCGTCGAAACGCGCTAGGGCGTCCGACGCGCTCTCGAAGGGCGCTTGCAAGCGCTCGAATGAAACAGATCCGGGAAGATCTAACCCCAGTTCAATTCCGTGTGAATCAAGACAGGTATCAATCTAAATTGAAATTAGCTTGAGTGATAGATGATGCTATTTTCTCTTTCGCCGACTGGATCGAAATGCGTCACGGCGGCCGCCGAAAGCAAGCCTCGGAACGGCTCCGGAGGCGCGCTTTCGGCCCGCAATTCGACGAAAAGGACTATTTTTCCGGCCATTCTCCTGCTCGCCCCCTCGTGACGGCGCGGAACTTCGGCCTTCGGATGCGGTTTCAAACGGTCGATTTGTTGTCACATACAATTATGTATTTGCCTATTGCGCTGGAGCTTGCATGTCGATAGAAACTCGAATCATCGACACGTTTTCGGCATTTGTCGATCTCATCGACATGTCGGGAGCAATCTGTCGATCGACACAGGCTTCTTCGACATGTTGTTCGACCCTGCCCGCCCTTACAATGAACTTCCGGCTCTGCCGCCGCGCCACGACGTCGAGACCAAGGCCATTCTCAAGGCCTGCGTCGGGGGCCGCGCGGCGCTGGCGGAACTCAAGATCTCGGGCCAGCTAATCCCCAACCCGTCGGTTCTGATCAATTCGATTCCGCTCCTCGAAGCGCAAGCAAGCTCCGAGATCGAAAACATCGTCACGACCACGGACAGGCTCTTCCGCTTCGCCAACCGGCCGGAAACCGGCGTCGACCCTGCGACCAAGGAGGCGCTCCGCTATCGCACGGCGCTTTATCAGGGCTTCGAGAGTCTGAAGGACCGCCCGCTTTCGACGCGGAGCGCCATCGAGATATGTCGGACCATCAAAGGAGTGGACCTCGATATCCGCGCAACCCCGGGCACGGCGCTGCTGAACGAGGCGACCGGCCGAGTGGTCTACACCCCGCCCGAAGGAGCCGGACTGCTGCGCGACAAACTCGCCAATTGGGAGCGCTACATCCACACGGATGACGGCGTCGATCCGCTGATCCGGCTCGCCATCGTGCATTACCAGTTCGAAGCGATCCATCCGTTCACAGACGGCAATGGTCGCACGGGCCGAGTTCTCAATCTGCTGTTCCTCGTCGAACAAGGGCTGCTCGATATTCCCGTCCTGTATTTGAGCCGCTATATCATTGATAATAAAAAGTCCTACTACGATGGCCTACTCGCCGTCACGACGGACGACGCGTGGGAGCCATGGATCTTGTTCATGCTCGCCGCCATACGCGAAACCGCGACATGGTCGACCGCAAAAATATGGGCGATCCGTAACCTGCTCGACGGGACCGCCGAACGAATTCGGCGCGACTTGCCAAAGATCTATTCTCGCGAATTGGCCGAGATCATATTCGTCAATCCCTATTGCCGAATCGCCGATCTGGTCGGCGCGGGCATCGCCAAGCGCCAATCCGCTTCCGTTTATCTGAAAGCCCTCGTGTCCCTCGGGCTCCTCCAGGAAATTGAGGCAGGCAGGGAGAAAATTTACACGAACCCTGCCCTGCTGTCGCTTCTCTCCGACCGCGGCGGATCGGAAGTCGCCTCCCGATGACGGATTCGAACATCAAGGGACGGCTGATCGGCTACGCCCGCGTCTCGACCGAGGATCAGGTCACGGACGCGCAGACCGATGTGCTGAAGGCGGCCGGCTGCGTCGAGATTTTTCGCGAGCATATGTCGGGCGCCAAGGCCTCGCGGCCGGAGCTGGCCAAGGCGCTGGCGCGGGTGCGCCGCGGCGACGTGCTGGTCGTCGCGCGGCTCGACCGATTGGCCCGCTCACTGTCGCATCTCCTCGCCGTGATCGCCGAGCTCGACGCCAAGGGCGCGCATTTCAAATCGCTCGCCGATCCCATCGACACGACAACGCCGCAGGGCCGTTTCGCCCTGCAGGTTCTCGGCGCCGTGGCCGAGTTGGAGCGCGCGCTGATCCAGGAGCGCACCAAAGACGGCTTGCGCGCCGCCAAAAAGCGCGGCCGCATCGGCGGCAATCCAAAACTCCGCGCCGGCGACCGCGACGCCATCCAGCGCATCGTCGACGCGAAGGCGGCGAACTATTTCGAGCGCATCAATCGAACAGCCGAACATTGGCTGCCGGTCGTCCGGCAAATGCGCCCGGATCACCGCTGGCAGGATGTCGTGCGCGTGCTCAACGCCAAGCGCGATAGCTCCAGCGGCGCTCCCCTGCCCCAATGGACCGTCGAGCGCCTCAAGCGCGCGGTCAAATGCTTCGTGGCCGAGGGTTTGATCGAGCCCCGCCTCCTTCATCAAGCCGCTAGCCGAAAAGTCAGCAGCGAACGCCTCGTCACGCTCGTCGCCGGGATCAAACGGGCCAATCCCGATCTGACGCTCGCACAAATCGGCGCGCAGCTCGAGGCCATGTATGAGCGCACGCCGCGCGGCGGAGCCCGCTGGGCGCCCTCCTCCGTCAAAAGCCTGCTCGACCGCGCGGAAAAACTTCGGTTGCTCGGCGCCGAAACACGGTGATCGAGCGGACTGCCGAGGCTCGTCCGGAAATCCATTCCGACATCACCCCGCCCTCTTGCGATCTCTCGCCGCCTTCGCTGCCTTTCCTCGCAACAGGGCCATCAGCACCGGCCCGAGCGAGAATTCCCCTGCCCTCGCCTTTTCGGTCAGGACGCGGAGATAACCGCCGGCGCTCTTGATCTCATCGCCGCGTTGCAGGATCGCGGCGATGACGATCGCGGCGTCATGCTCGCCCAAGACGTCCAAGGCTTTCGACCAGGCGTCTGGCGAAACGCCGAGCGCCGAGCGCACCGTCGCCGCCGCAGCCGCCAGGTCTCGCCATGAGGAAATTTCGCCGCCTCTGCCGTAATCGACGATGTCCGGACAGGCCTCCAGCACCATGCCGAGCGGATAGGCTCGAAGCGCTGGCTTGGAATCGACAGTTTGAGAGCGTTCCGAGGATACTTCCGGCGCTCGAACGATCGGCCCCCTGCTCTGTTCGAGGTTTGGCCGGGGTGGATCGGTCCTGCCTTCTTGAAGGCTAGGTTCAAGATCAGAAAAGTTTGTGGTTTGATTCTGTATGTGACGCTCAGTTTGAGACTCATTGCCGCTCATATTTTGAGCTTTTATGTGCGCTTCCAACAGCTTGTGGATTTCCGTCGCCAATGCGACAAGTTCGCCGGCCAAAGCCTCCAGATCGGCGCGCGAAATCCCCCGCCCATAGCGCCCCGAGAGCGTCGCATATTGTTGGTGCGCGCCGTCCCAGTCGCCCGAAACGCCCTCCTCCAATCCGGTCTCGATCATCTTGACGATGTCCCGGCGAGTGAGCGTGATCTTTTCCCGCAGCAGCGCGATCGCACGGTTCTCGGCCCGCACCTCCTCGGCGAGGTTCTCGATTTCGCTCGAGCGCGCCACGAGCGGCGCGAGATCGAAGCCAAATGCGTCCTCTATGGCTCCCCCCTGCCCTTTTCGGGCGAAGCGTTTGCCATTCGGGGAATCACGGCGGATGATCAGCCCTGCATCGACGAGACAGGCGAGATGCCTGCGCAGCGTCGCCGGCGCCATGCCATGCGCGCGGATCGAAAGCTCCCTGTTCGACGGGAACACGACGATGCCGCCGCCAGCTGAGCCGGCTTCCGCCGCCTTTGCATTGGTCTCCGGCAGACTGAGCGCGGTCTCCTGATGGAAGCTCAACAGCGCGTGCAATACGGATAGCGCGCGCTCGGTGACGCCGAGCGGCTCTTTGGCTTCGGTGAGCGCCCGAAATAATCGCCACTTATGGACGATGGTTTCGGATGCGCCCGGCCTTGCGGCAAAATTCTCGGTCGCGGCCTGGCTCGCCACCATGGCGAGCGACAGCGGCCGCCGCCCGAAGGGCGTCGTTGGACGTGTCTGCATGTTCCTTTGCCTCATTCAGGCAAAAGAAATCCGCTCACCGAAACGGCGCCGACTCTTGACAGCGATTTGCGGAAGTGTGATTCTTCGAGCGCCAACACAAAGAAGGGGCTTCCGGAACGGCGACGTGACGGGGGCCTTTTTCTTTTGCGATCAATCTCCGTTGGTTTCGTGAAACGCTAAAACAGCGCCAGATACGCGGCGCGAAAGAAGCGTCAGCTCCCGCGATCTCCGCCGGCCTTGTACTCCTCATAGAGAAGCTGCAGCCTTTCGGCGACGAAATCGCCGAATTGCGGGACCACACGATCGTCGAATGTGAGCGTCAGCTTTTTGCCGGAGCGCATGATGCGCGCGACGCGCGTCCCATCCTCTGCATTCCATGTCTCGGGGCGAAGGCGGGCTTCGCGAACGCGCAACCGGTCATAGAGGGTTTGGAACCTTTTATCGGTGTCCAAATCCCCGAACGAGGGCTCCGCCACAATGGCGCGCGCCCGCGCGCGATTGTCTTCCACATCGAGAAGCTCGGTCAGCTCCTGCCAGCGCACGCGGCCAAATCCGGGCGCGGGGCCGATCGCGTCGATCAGCGCGCCGGGAACGCGCGTCGCGATGGCGATGAGGCGCGACAGCGCGGCCTTGTCGACATTGAGAGACGCCATGATGATCTCGCGCGAGAATTTCCGATCCTCGAGCCGCGCCGCGAAGCGCGCGCGCTCGATGAAGGTGAGATCGGTCCGTCCACTATTCTCCTGCCCCTGCGCGACGACGAGCTGCTCATCGGTCAGATCGCGCACGACGGCGCGAACCTTGACGCCGAGCTCGCGAGCGGCGCGCAATCTGCGGTGGCCGAAGGCCACCTCGAAACGCTCCGGCGGCTTCGGGCGGACGAGAATGGGAACATTCTGCCCATGCTCGCGGATCATCTCGCGAAACGCCGCATTCTGTTCCGGCGTAGAATCCATGCGATCGGGCACGAAGGAGGCGTCGATGAGACTGGGGTCTATCTCGACGACGGTTTGGCCTGCGACCAGCTTCTGCTCGATCTGCTCGGCCCGCTTCACACGCTCGGAAATGTCGCCCAAGGATTGCGATATGGCGCCGAGAGCGCTCGATTGCTTGATCGGACGATCGAGACCGAGAAGCGGACGCGCCGGATGCGGCGCTGCGGCGCGCGCCTCCGCCTCCTGAGGCCGCGTCTCCTCCAAAGGCGCGTCGAAGCTGATTTTCCGCGCCATCGTCAGCTTCTCCCCCAAACGCCGCGAATAAGGCCTTCGATCTCGCCATTGACGAGATCCAGCGCTTCGACCGCGCGGTCATAGGTTCCGCGCGTGAACTGCTGCCGCTCGACTTCATAGAGCGTCTGCTTCGTCAGGCCGGCGTCGGCGATCGCCGTGCTCTTCACCATCGGATGCGTGAGCACTCGGGAGCCGAAGATCGAGCGCAGCAGCCCCACCATCGTCGTTTGCGGGCCGTCGCTCGGCTCGTAGCGCGTCACCAGATATCGCATCCAATCATATTGCGTCTCGCCACCAGCGTTGGCGACGACGTCGAGCAGGCTGCCCGTCATGTTCAAGAACTGCGACATGGACATCACGTCGAGCATTTGCGGATGCACGGTGATCAAGACCGCGGTCGCGGCGCAGAGCGCGGAAAGGGTCAGAAAGCCGAGCTGCGGCGGACAGTCGATCACGACGATGTCGTAAGCGAAGCTCACCTGCGAGAGCGCCTCGGAGACGCGCGCGAAAAACAGCGAGCTATTTTCCTGTCGTCCCATGAGCGCCTTGGGCGTCTCATGCTCGAATTCCATGAGCTCCAATTGCCCGGGAACCACGTGCAAATTCGGTATGTACGTGGCGCGGACGATCTCTGCCATGTCGCGACGCTGCGCGTCGTAGCGAATGGCTCCGTAGATCGTCTCGCCTTCGCCGACGTCGAGCTCCGGCTGATGACCGAAAAAGGTCGAGAGGCTGGCCTGCGGATCGAGATCGACCGCCAGCACGCGATATCCCCGAAACGCCAGAAATTGCGCGAGATGTGCAGCGGTCGTGGTCTTGCCGCTTCCGCCCTTGAAGTTCATCACCGAGACGATTTGAAGAGGCTCGCCGTCCTTGCGATGCGGCACATAGCGGCGCGCGCCTTTGCCATTGTGGTCGAGTTCGGCGCGGAGGCCGTCGATGTCCTCGACCGAATAGGTCCGCCGATTGTTCGGCTGGGCCGGAGGCCCCTTCCCTTCCGCGACGAGCTGTCGCAAATAGCCCTCGTGAATCCCGATGAAGCGTGCGGCCTCCGCAGGGGAAAATCGCCGAATGGTCTTCTGCGCGGCCGGCGGAAAATCCCTGATCTGCTGCGCGCGAAGGCGCATCGACAACTCGGCGGCGTCGGCATTGATCAGCGACCGCAGGTCGTCGGGACCCCGCTGCTGGCTTATGATCGATGTCGGCATTTGACTTCCCTGGATCTGCGGAAATTTCAGCTGTTGGCCCTGAAATGCGCTGATCGAAGTATAAGGGCCGATTCGCTCCACATCGCAAGGAGTTTTTATTTAACGAGAGGTTACCGCCGCGTCCAACGCCTTCGCCGCCAGGCGGCCCTATTCCCCAGTTGCACGCGGACAACTCGGCCGCTTCGATCGCGCCGGCTTCGGCCAACAGTTGCGCCCCCTCGGGAGTTGCACGCGTGCAACTTGAATCGATGCGAGCGAAGTTCTATCACCCAACAATACGACAGAGTGTCGGAGTGGCATTCGCACCCGACCGGGCCTCTGCGGAGAGCCGAATGCCGTGGCGATTCGGGCTATTCGCTTTTCGAGCGCCGCTGTTTCCCACGCGCCCTATGAGGCCGCCCCTCACACATCATCGATCGCGCTCTCGACGACGCCGCAAATCGGGAATGCAATCAACTATCACTCCCCTCACTGCAACCAGCCCTTTTTTGGGCGCATCCACGCCCCCACGCGGGACGCTCTCACGGGGACGAAGGTGGTGTTGCACGTAAATCACCCGCAAGTTTCGACGGGAGGCGTCCAGGGCCACTCATCGGACCTGTTTTGAACCAAAGCGTGTCACGCTCGTTCCTAAGTTGTCCGCGTGCAACTCGGCGGAGAGCGGTCAACCGGCCGTCGCGCGCCCGCGTCGAGATCAAAGCTGGACAGGGCGGTCGAGAGACAACGGCCGCCCGATCAAAAATTCGCTTGGTGAGTGTCGACGACCGAGGCCCAACTTCTCGCTCGCGACCTCACTAGGTCATACCCCATCGCGTCCGCAGTCGTCGGAAGGGACTGCCCCGCAAGACGCCCCCAAGTCGATCCCGAACCGTTCACAAAAGAGGGCAGGGAGCGCGAAGAGGGCGACGTCACTTGACGGGTGGCTAAGCGGAGAGGGGCGATCTTCGGCCTCAGACCATCGCTCGTGAAGTACGAGCGCCATCGTTCCCACCACAGATCTACTTCCGATTTCCGTTCAACCTGCGCCTCGTCGAGGAAAGGCTCCTCGAACGGGAGGGGCGCTCTCTGCAAACACCCGAGGCGAGAAACGGAGTTCACCCTCGCAGCGGAGCCGTTCCTTCGCCGAGAATGTCGAGATAAGCGCGGTAGCTAAAAACGCGACCACGCCGACGGCCCGTGATCTCCGCGACGATGCCCAAACGCTCGAGATCGGCCAGCGCCGCATTGACTGTCGGCGCGCTCAACCCGGCACGCGCGACGAGGTCGTTCGCGGTGACGAACGGATGCAGCTGAAGCAAGTCGTGAATGCGAAGAGATGACCCCGTCCGATCGCTCTCCGCTGCTATCCGCTCCCGGTCGCTCGCGAAAAGACCGGCGATCCGCACGGCCGCTTCGAAGGCCTGATTCGCTGTTTCGGCAACGCCCTCCAGAAAAAATTCGAGCCAGCTCTCCCAAGCGCCATTCTCGCGGACCTCTTGCAAAAGACGATAATAGTCCGCGCGATGCGTCTTCAGATAAAGGCTGAGATAGAGGAGGGGAGTGCGCAGCACGCCATTGGCGCACAGGAACAGCGTCACCAGAAGGCGCCCGACGCGACCGTTGCCGTCGAGAAACGGATGAATGGTCTCGAACTGGACGTGAAGCAGGCCAGCTTTGATCAGCGGCGGCAATTGCGATCGAGTTTCGTGAATAAAGCGCTCGAAGGCGTCGAGACAGCCGCTGACCTCGCTCGGGGGTGGCGGCACGAACAACGCGTTGCCTGGCCGCGTGCCGCCGATCCAATTTTGCGAGCGACGAAATTCGCCGGGGTCTTTCGTCTCACCACGACCGCTCTGCAGAAGGCGGGCGTGGAGCTCACGAATGAGTCGAAGCGAGAGCGGGAAGTCTTCGAGCCGCTCGAGGCCATACATCATCGCATCGACATAATTCGAGACTTCTCGAATGTCGTCGATCGGCTGACCGGACTGCGCCTCGGTCTCGAACCGAAGGAGATCGGCGAGGGTCGACTGCGTGCCCTCGATTTGCGATGAGAGCACGGCTTCCTTGCGGACATACATGTAGAGAAAAAGTTCCTGCCGCGGCAGCAGAATGGCTGCTCCATCGAGCCGGCCGAGCGCACGTTCCGCGGCACTGAGGCGACCGAGAAGGGGCAGGAGGTCGATGTTCGGGCTCGGCGGCAGAGGAGGGGGAACGAAGGCGCGTACAACTTCGCCGCCGACAGTCGCCTCCACGTATCGACCGAGCCGAGAGCTATGGGAATTCTGAACGCTCATGGGCGCAGCATGACCCAGGCATCTTATTTAAGCAACTGGACGCCTCCTTAAATAGTTGACCTGAGGTTTTAAGGCGGCTTAATTAACCGGGCACCCCACCGGACCGCCCCCGTCACAGTTGCGACGCCTCCGCGAAACTCGATTCGGCTATAAACTCCCTCATGGCGTCGAAAAACACGCTCAACGCTCAAAACCTCGAAGCGCTCGGCGCCGCGCGGCTCGCCGAACTGTTGATGGAAATCAGCAGTGGCGACGCTGCCGTAAAGCGACGTTTGCGCCTTGCGCTTGCCGGCGCCCGCAGTCCGGCCGACGCCTCACGAGAAATTCGCAAACGCCTCGCCGCGATCTCCCGGTCCAGCGCCTTCATCGATTGGCAGAAACGCCGCGCTCTCGTCGACGATCTCGAAACGCAGCGACGCGCAATCGTCGATCACGTCGGACCGGCGGATCCGAAAGTAGCGCTCGATCTCATGTGGAGCTTCACAGCGCTCGCCGCTTCGGTGTTCGCGCGCTGCGACGACAGTAGCGGCACGATCATCGGAGTTTTTCACCAAGGAGCAAAGGACCTCGCTCGCTTGGCCGAGACCGCACGTTGTAACGCAGTGGAGTTGGCCGACCGCACATATCAGGCGCTGCTCGCCAACGACTATGGACAATACGACCACCTCATCGCCACGTTGAGCGGTTCGCTCGGCGACTCCGGTCTCGTGCATTTGAAGCAGCGTCTCATCACGCTGTCCAACGAGCCGACGAAAAAACTCGCGAATCACGAAAGACGCAAAATCGGCTGGTCGTCGAGCGGTCCGATATTTGAAGACGATATCCAGAATCGCCATCAGGCCAGCGTCATCCGGTTTGCGTTGAGGGACATTGCCGACGCGCAGGGCGACGTCGACGCCTTCATCGCGCAATATGACACACGAGCGACGAAATTTCCGAAAATCGCGGCGGAAATTTCCCGACGGCTCGCCGCCGCCGGCCGCGCCGACGAGGCGCTGCAGATTGTGGAAGCCGCCGAGCGCGAGCGCGCCGACCGCCCTGAGTTCGAATGGGACGACGCGCGCATAGCGGCGCTCGACGCGCTGAGTAGAAGCGAAGAGGCGCAATCAGCGCGCTGGTCGTGCTTCGAGCGCTTTCTGTCAGAGCGGCATTTACGCGAGCATTTGAAGCGCCTTCCCGACTTCGACGATATCGAGGTGGAAACAAAAGCGCTCGACATCGTCGAAAGCCACGCCAATTTCCAACAGGCGCTGTGGTTCCTGGCGTCATGGCCGGCGCTCGATCGGGCGGCAAAGCTTGTCCTACAGCGCTCCCGGGATCTCGACGGAGATCGCTATGAAATTTTGTCGCCGGGTGCCGAAGCCCTGGCCGGAAAGCATCCATTGGCGGCGACGCTGGCGTTGCGCGCCATGATCGTATTCGCGCTCGATCAAAGTCGAACCAGCCGCTACAGGCACGCGGTGCGCCATTTACTGGAATGCGCGGGGTTGGCGGCGAATATCGCTGACTTCGGAAAGCATGAGACGCACCAAGCCTTCTTAGCCCGGATACGCGGCAAGCACGGTAAGAAGACTTCGTTCTGGTCCAACACGGCCTGAGCACCGATTCTCATCGGTCGAACGCTTGCAGCGCCGTTAAAGCGGCTCGCGGATCGAAACAGGGCAGGGCGTCCTAGGGGCCAAGCCAAGCGCTACATTGCCGACGACTATCCACAACTGTTCGTTTCGAAGCGCATCCGAAGGCTGAAGTTCGCCGCCGCGACATAGTGGTGAGCAGAAGAAAGGCCTGCAAAACGCCCTTTTCGTCGATTCGCGCCGAAAGCTCGCCTCCGGAGCCGTTCCGAGGCTTGCTTTCGGCCAGCCGCGGCGGCGCATTTCGATCAGGGTGACGAAACAGACAAATGTATCTTCTATCACTCAAGCTACATTCGCACTAAATTGATAATCGTCTTGATTCGTGCAGGATTAAAAATGGGGTTAGATCTTCCCGGCTCGGTTTCATTCGAGCCTCTGCAGGCGCCCTTCGAGAGCGCGTCGGACGCCCTCGCGCGTTTCGACGAGCGGCTTCGTTCCAGTCCCGTCGCCGAAGCGTTCATTCTTCGCGCGCATTTCCACGACGCCTGCGCCGCCTTGTGGCGCGCGGGCGAATTCGTGCAGCTCGAAGATCTCGTGCTTCATGACGCCGGAATGGACGTCCGCACGCCGACGCACGAGCTCGTGCGGGCCCACGCCGTTCTACTCACGCGTCGTCGCATAGCCGATCGCGAACCGGCCTGGGCGTTGACGACCGAGGGCCTCGCCAATCTACGTGGGGCAGGGAGATCGAATGATGCGGTGTTTGAGCCAACCGCTGGTTCGGGCGCCATGGACGAAGCGGCGGATGGAGAGCTGGATGATGAGGACGGTGAGACGATCATTACAGGAGAATTCGCCGAAATCGACGAATTGCTGGCGCGAACGTCACGCCCGATAGAGCGAATCCAGCCGGCTCCGCCGAAGCGAGACGACTCTGGTTTGGTCTACGACGAAGATTGGGACGATCAGGCCCGTCTCGCGGAGTGGCGCGAGCGTTTGGGCCGCAGCCAGAACCTTCCGCCATTGATGGCGGCAAGCGTCGCGCTCGATGCTTGGGAGGAGATCGAGCCGTTGCAGCGCAGCGCTTGGCTCGGCTCCTTGCTCGCCGCGGCCTTGCTCCGATCCCGTGGAAAGACACGACATCATCTCACCGCGCTGCATTCTGGATTTCGACAGGCCAAATTTCGGCGAGTCGGCCGGGATGATTTGGAAACTCGATTGATCGCATTCGCATGTGCGATCGAAGCGATGGCGAAGGCGGACTCGAAGGAACTCGACAGATTGACGCTCGCGCGCGAGCTCCTGCTCAGAAAATGCAAAGGCCGAAGAACCAATTCGAGGATGCCGCAGCTCGTCGAATTGTGTCTCGCTTCGCCGGTCGTCACTGTCCCTCTCGCCGCCAAGGAGCTTCGGGTCTCTCAACAAGCCGCCACTACGATGATCGACGAACTCTCGTCGAACCTTCGCGAGTTGACCGGACGCGGTCGATACAGGGCTTGGGCTGTCATCTGATGGATGGAGTATGTCGGACCAAATCTGGGCAATCGACTCGCGTGGGTTCACCGCGTGGCGTCGGAGGTTTTGGCGCAACGCAGGCACGCCGCCGCCTATCGAATCCGGAGGCGCGAATTGCCATTTTCAAGGTCCGTCGCCGTAATTTTCTCGCCGAGAAATGCCTCGTTGATCGCGAAATTCGTCAGCAAATGCGGCGACGGCGCGCAGGTGAAAACCGCAAAGCGCGGACGACTCGTTTGCGGGGCCAGCGTGCTCACGACCGATGCGCAGCAACGCGAGTGTGGAAGAGAAGAGCATCGTGAATAGCATGACGGCGACGGTGCTTTCACGTATGTCATCGATGCGCCAAACATGACCAGCGCCGTCGACGGTATCTCCGCCCGGTCCGATAAGCCAGGGCGTCAGATGAGTGAGACCGGCGCTCAGATAAAGCAAGACGGCCGCCACCCGAAACTCGGGGCTCTGCGCACGGGCTGAATCCAGCGCCGGCTCTTGCCGACGCAGATAGAGAGCATAGGCCTGAAAGAACAGCCACGAAGTCGAGAACCACCCGAAAAAGTTGGAGATCGGCACACCGAAGAAGGCGCCGCCCCTATGCCATATCCATGCTCCAGAGATGGTCGCGCTCGGCGCATCCATGACGACGTCCCATTGCGTCATCACGAAAGCCGCGACGAGGGGTAGAGCGATCACATTGCCTTTCTCGTTCAGCCGTCCGTCGGCGTGGTCGAGCAGGGCGCCGGCGACGACCCATGAGCAATATCCCATGCCGAACCATAGGCCGCCGACGACGAGCGGGATGACGCCGATCCGCGGTAGATCGGCGCCGATCGTGAAGTGATAGAGCCCGAACGGCAGCCCCGTGGCCACGCCAATGTTCTCGATGGTGAACGTTATAGCCGAGCAAATGAGGAGAAGTGCGACGGCGTGCCTTACGCCATAGGCATGGCACGCGAGCCCGAACGCGCAGGAAATGGAGATCGCCGCGAGAATTTGAGCGAAAAGAGTGGCGCTCCACGCGAAACCGATAACAACGACGAGAAAGGAAATTGTCGCGCTCCAAGCCCAAATGCGAACTTTCATGAGCATAGCCTTTCTTCTGGTCATCACCGAAGTCATTCGCATGAGGAAAAGAGACGGAAGAACCACGGCTCTGAACCTCCGTGTCTCAGGGAGCATCTCCACCCGCTTTCGATCAACGAACGCGCAATGAAACGATTGACCCAGCCATGACCGATCAGAGCTGTGGGGCCGTGATGGGCCTCGACGATCAACCGCTTCGCCGCGATCGATCCGCGTGCGGCGACCGCTCGATGCAGGGATGGACTCATTGCTTCGCCGACGCGTGACCAAGCGAACCAGGCCAGGAGCGGCATTCGAAATTGGAGCCATGGAACGACGTGATGCGGTTCTTCATTGAACATCGCGTCGTATCGAACGTCTCGATCGAGAAAAAGGATGCGCGCCGATTCTCTCGCGCGCGGCAGTTCGCTCGCGAACAACCCGCGAGCAAGTCGCAGCCGTTCGGTCAATTTTTCCGCAGGGCGAGAATCCGGGCAGAGGGGCGCAGCATCGTAATCTTCAACGAAGCGAAGGAAGTCCTCGCGTGAGAAGAGCCCGTCGGATTCAATCGCGACGCGGCCGTGCCGAATGAGGACAATCGTGGAAGCCATAGAAATGCCTTGACTCGCTTCACGCGACCGGACGCGCCGGTGGCGGCGGAGTATCGCCGACCCGTCGCGGGATAAGATGAAGATGCGCGTGGAATATTTTTTGTCCCGCCGCTTCACCGATGTTCGAGCCGACGTTGAATCCGCCTATCGTCGGATCTTCGTCCATCAACATCGTGCGGCATCGTGATGCGAGTTCGTGAACGGCTTCTCGCTCAGCCGCGGAAGCCTCGAATATGTCGGCGACATGACGCTTTGGAATGACCAATGTGTGCAGGGGGCGTATCGGAAACTTGTCACGGATGGCGATGGCGAGTTCGTTTTCTGCGACGAGGGTCAGCGACGACACGGCGCAAAATGGGCAGTTTGGGCTGGACATGGGAACTCCAATCGGCATAATATTATTGCATTACGATAATTATTTATCTATGGCAATAACGGAATGCCGAGGTCCACATGGACAATGTCACGCTCTTTCCCTCTCGGCCGATAGCTGCGACGCAGGATCAGCCAAGACGGGTCGCAATCCGACGCAGAAGCGACCTGCTCGCGACCGCGCTGACCGTCGCCTTCGCATTGGCTGCAGCGTTTACACTGACGCTCGCCATGGCGGCGCTGCTCTATGACGGGCCGCTGCTCTCATTTGGTCCGGGAGGACTATGGATCGGACGAGCGCCCGATCCGGCGGGCGGCCGCGTGGCTCTCTCGGCCTTTGCCCCGAGCCAGCGGCTGGCGGGCGCCGTCGCCATCTGCCTGCTCACTGCGCCGATCATGTTCATTCTTCACGAGGCGCGCGGGTTGTTTCGTCTCTATGCCGATGGGATCGTGTTCGCCTTCGAAAATGCGCGCCGAATAAAATTCATGGGCGTAGGCCTCATTCTCTACTCGGCCGCGCCATTCGTCGCCAATCGCGTCATCATGCTCGCGGGCGTGACGAGTGACCCGATCTGGTTTCACCTCGACGAGGTCATGTCGTTGATCTTCGGCGCGCTGGCATTCGTCATCGCCGACGTCATGGAGTTCGGTCGTGAGATCGAGCAGGAACGGGATGGATTCGTCTGATGCCGATCATCATGCGCCTCGACGTCATGCTGGCCAAACGCCGGATGCGCTCAAAGACGCTCGCGCAGGCGATCGGCATCACCGAGGCGAATCTCTCTCTCCTCAAATCGGGCAAGGTGAATGGCGTTCGCTTTTCGACGCTCGCCGCGATTTGCCACTATCTCGACTGCCAACCCGGTGACCTGATGGAATATACGCCGGATGACGAGGCGGGATCCTTGAAAGACGCCGTTTGATTCATTCTGTGGCTGGGCTTCGCCATGACCGATTTTCCTCGTTGTCCGCTTTTGGTTGTTCCCTTGCTTCTGAGTTGCGTTGTCGCGCCGGCCGAGGCGGCGCGAAAAGGCCCTCCGCCGCAAACGGCCGCGGCTTTCACGACTGGCGAAATTCCTATGATCCTCGACACCAGCCGTGTTTTGCTGGACGTCGCCTTCGAGACGCCCGAGGGGGGAGCGCGTAAGGCGCTCGTTTGGTTCAACATGGGTATGGCTGCGCCGGTTCTGACGCGGACGCTCTATCAGGAGTTGGCCATCGACCGAGGGCGACCGCTACGACTCTGGGTCGGGGACCGCGCGATCATGGCGGAGGCGGGCGACGTCGTGGATGGCGATGGCGGACTCGGCGTTCCGGACTTTCGACATCTCTTCGCGCCCAAGCCGGTCGAAGCTATGCTGCCGACGAGCCTCTTACAGCAGTTCATTGTGACTCTCGACTATGGTCGTCACTCCTTCGCTATCGCGGAGCCCGGGACCCGAAAACCAGAGGGCGTCGCCGTTCCGTGCGATGTCAATTTAAAGACCGGCGTCATCGCGATCCAGGCCAAAATCGGCGAAAGCGTTTACCCGCTCGCGCTCGACGCTGGCTCCGGCTACAGCTGGGTGCGAGGCGATGTCGCGAGGGGTTGGATGGCGCAGCATCCTGACTGGCGGCGCGCTTTTGGCGCGGTCGGTCCGGCCAACGCCAATATGGTCGACTTCGCCTTCGAGAAGGACGGCGTCGTGTTCCGCATTCCGAGAATGACGGTCGGCGCGCTCTCCCTCGACAATGTCGGCGCACTGGCGACCGCCCCGATACTCGGCGTCTTCGCCGATGGATTGCTCGGCGACTTCTTTTGGGACAATTGGAGAAAGGCGGCTCCGAAACCCGTCATCGGCTGGCTCGGCGGGAATGTGCTCAAAGATTACAAGCTGACAATCGACTACCCGAACCGAATGACCTATTGGCAAAAGCAGCGGAGCGTTGATTTGCACGAACTCGATCAGCCGGGTCTTACCCTCGTTCGGCGCGATGATCGCTACTTCATCGGCAACTTTGTTCGCAAGGCGAGGACCGCCGGAGCCGATGCAGTCATAGAAGGAGCCGAAATCGGCGACGAACTCGTCGCAGTCAACGGCGCTGAAATTCGGGGCGCCGGTAAGGAGGCTGTGTTGTCGAAGCTCCATGGCGCGCCGGGGGATCGTCGTCGGCTGCTGCTGGAGCGCGACAACGCGCGGATCGAAATCGACGCGGTGATCTCGGGATACGATTGATCAGTGCAAAACGTCCCCTTCGCCCAACCGCCTGATAGACAGGGTGCGCGCCACGGACTCGGACTATCATAGTTTGATCGAGACCAATGTTCTCGGCTTCACGGACCTGTTGGCGCGTATCGTCAGCATCTTCAAACTTCGCCGTTCCGAGACAGCGATTCTCGCGATTTCCAGTCTTTGCCCCAGAACCGGCCCACCCGCAGCCGGATCCAGAATTTTGTCCGCTGGGCGATAACAGCTCACCGGCACTCTCCTCGCCGGGCTCGGTCCGTGACGCCGCCTCGCAACATGAGACGGCGGGCATATCGCTGTGGAACATCCGGCAAAGCGGCATCTCGCCTTTTTTGATAAAAAGGTCTCGCGGCGCCTCGCATTCCTGGACTGCGGCAGCGCAGGTTCTCGGGCGTCTAGCTTCCCAACGAGCATTTTTCCTTTTCTCTTATTCTTCTGAGGAACAAATGAGTGTCGAAAGTGAAAGCAGAATAGGCAGCATCCACATCGTTTCCCCGCTCGAAATTCACGATCTGGAAGAGCCGTTGTTGGCCGTGAGCGTATGGGCTCCGGCTGACGATTTTCGCGCGCGTCTAAATGGTCGAGATGTGACCTGCCGTTTCAGCGAACCGGTCTCGGGGGTACGAAGCGCCGTTTTCGAACGCGGCACGGATTTCGATCTCGGTCCGGGCACATTCATGGCGGCAGTCGGCGAATGCATTACTGCGACTCAGGAGACGGTCGGATTCTCTTTCACTGCGTGGCAAATCACCGAATCCGGTCACGCGCAATTGGAGCTCGATGAAAATCGCCAGACACGGGTGAAGCGAGCCGTCCTCAACGGTCGGGTGCTGTTCGAGCATCCCGGATCGGGCGCGAAGGTTCGCGTCCGCTCCGATCGATTCCGAGCAGGAGTAGACCTCAGCGCCGATGATGGACTCACGTACGGGGACAATCTTCTCGTAGAGGATGTTCCGTGCGGCGACTATGTGTCGAGCCGAATAGCGCGCTCGATCACTATCGCCAAGACTGCTCCACTCGCAGGAGCAGGCCGGAGTCGAATCGTTTCCGTCGGCAATTCCATAATTCTCGACGGTTCAGAATCGAAATCTGCATTCGACGGCAGCCGTCTTCGGTTTCGTTGGAGCATTGCCGAAGGACCGACCGGCGCTCAGGCGGAAATAAGCGATCCGGCGAATTCGCGGGCAAGGTTCGTCGGAAATACGCCGGGCCGCTACCTTGTACGACTCGCGGTCTCGGAAGTTCTGAACAGCGGAGACGAGGCGCCGGCGGACGAACTCATCGGCGTGGACGAGGTCGAGATCGCGGTTGTTCCGACCGATGATCCGATGGGTCTGCCTATTCAAACCATCGACGAGCAAGGCGATATTCGGATCGGGAGCCGGAACTATGGATCGACCTCCGAATGGTTGCGCATGCTCGTGCTCGATCAGACGGTTCTGACCGAAATCAGCGATCTCTCCTACAATGAGAACGACTTGCAGAAACTGCAGGCGGACATAAATCGGCTTACCGGCGACGAGATCGTAATCGTGACCGCGCGCCCTCAGGGCCACAGGACTCCTGGAGCGGTCGACGAAAAGCTATTTCGAGAAATCCTCGGGAGCGTCGGCGCCGTTGCAGAAAGTCCCGACGGCGCCTGGATTCTGGCCAAACGACGTTTTTCGGTCATCGGCCGCAAGGGGCTCAACCCGGGCCAGGCATGGCAGAACAGCACAGATCTTTCGGCTCCGGATTCGGGAGGGAGCCTGAAAGGCTATCTGCAAATGGCGTCCGGCAACGCGTTCTCCTTCGTTTCCCCCGAAATGCTGGCGCTCGATACTGAGGCGAGCGGATCGGACGGCTACACTCGCAACGTCATAAAGATCAGCGACCGAGCCTTTCCTTCCGAGAGCATCCAGAATGGCGCGACGGCGCTTCAGCTGGTCGCGCTCGATGGCGAACGATTAGACCTGCGCGCCAATCTCACTTTCGAACTCTGTCTTCCCAGGGGGGCCGCTGTGGAGGGGGAGAGAGGAGACCCGAAACACGGAAAGTTCGGCAGCGGCGTCATCGGTCTTGCAGCCGCGCTGGATTACTTCCGCGCCGAAGCGTCCGGTGCGCTTCTCGTGCTGCAGACCTTCGGTCAGGGACAGTGGTGGGGCAATACGCCCAACGGCTCTCCGAGCTGGGCCAACGACGACGTCGAAGCAAAGAATTTTCCGACATGGGACGGCAGGCTTTTCGCCGTATCGGATGGGTCCGAAAATCCCACGAACGCCCTCTATCGGGTTTGGAATCCGGGCTACCCGACAGTAGCCGGACAGATCGGCGCGCTGACCAGCGGCGCAGGCCACGACATCGTCACCGCGTTCGGTTTCCAGCAGTACAACCAGGGCACGTCGAACGGCGGCCTTACGGTGGTGGCCAGCACTCATCCCTACGATGGCAGGCGCAACTTCATCCAAGGGCAGACCGGACAGGTTCAGTCGCGCCCTCGGTTGGTGGGCACGCTGATCCGCACGCGGCAATGGCAGTGGAGCGTTCAGACCAGCTCGTCCAGCCCTGAATTCGAAGCGACGCGGCTATGGGAAGTGGCGTTCGGGCCAGCAAAGGACTGGCCCTATGCGGAAGGCGCCGGATATCGGGCTGCGATGGCGCATATTGCCGATCAGCTCTGGCCGGGCTCAGGAATTGTCGACCTTCGTCCGCAATATGTGCTGAAGAAATCCGCCGATTGGGATGGCCTCGCTCTGACGACCGGCAATTTGCAATACCCGGCCGGGAGCGCTTTTACGGAAGCCGAGTTCGACGATGTGCGTACGCAGCTCGTAACCGAGATGCTCTATGTGGCGGCGATGAAGAACATCGTCACGCAATGGCGCCGGGTATTCAGGGACGCGACATTCAGCGGCTATGTCGATTTGCAATCGATAGCCCGAACGGTCATCGACAATGCGCTCGCGAACGCCAAAAGGCATGAGCATGAGACGACGAGCCTCGATTGGTTGGACATCGTCGGGTATTCCTTGTCCGTCGCATCCTCTATCTTGGGCTTCACTCCGGCCGAGGAGATCGCGGCGCCGCTCGGCCTCGTTGCGAATGTGTTCGGACTCGCCTCCGCTTTGAGCCCAGGTCATGAGAGCGGCGGCAGCAGCCGGCCGAACTCTCAAAAGATATGGAACCGGGCGGACCTCCTCGCGCAGGATTTGCTCGCGCGTTTCGATCAACTGGTTGACCTCACGAACCACATCGAAGACATCCTTTTCAGCAACTGGGGCAAGCTCGAGCAAGCCGGCGCGCATGCGAATGGATCATGGGCGTTCGGAACCGCTGTTCAACGCACATTCGCGCAGGCGATCGCAGTGTCTGCGAAGCGCGCCTTCTATAGAGCCTTGCTGCCGCTCACTTACGAACAGTGGGTCATCAGCCCCAATCGGACCGGCGCGGAGAACGATCCACAATGGGGGCCGGATGGTCTCGAACTGCCTGGGCGCAATTATCGATCCTGGGGGGCTGGGGACGGTGCCTATCCTCATCCGCCGGGGCACTACCCGTTCGCGAACAGCCCGGACGGCGCACTGCATTACGGCGGCGTTCACGGATGGACTCCGCCCGGCAGCACGACCCCGCCCGCGGCCGACGACCAGGTCTGGTACGAGATCCGTGTGTTGAAAAGCAAGGATGACCCTTTGGTCATAAAACCGAACGAATACTATCGGGGCGGCAATCCGACGATATGGCAGGATGGAAGCAATCCGCCGGCTAGCCTCGTAAATCCGCTGTTCGAACCCATCGATCCGAGCGACGTTTCCGGCAACCCGATAAAACTGGGCATCGACAAAACGCACTTCTTTGGTGACTTCAATGACGGATGGGGATGGAGAAAAGCCATCGCGTCCTAGGTCGGTGGAGTGCGCTTCGGCTTCGGCCGGGCGTTGAACCAGCGCTGTTTGATGGACACGCAGGCGAATGGGATTCGCCTAAAGGTCGTTCCTCGCCAGCACGGCGCCCGTGAGCTGCGAGACCCAGCGCGACGCTTCGGCGTCCGGCTGCGGATGCGAGGGGCCGCCGCCTGGGGGCGCGCCGAGAACTTTCTGCTCGGCGAGCTTGCGCGCCTCGCCGGGCGAAACGCCGAACTGTCGACGGAATGCGCGAATAAAAGTCGCATCCGAAGCGAACTCGCACTCCAAGGCGATATCGAGGATTCGCCACGTGCGGAAAGCGGGCGAGATCAGCATGGCGAAGGCGCGGTGCAGGCGCCTTTCGTGAATATAGCTCATCGGGCTTTGCGGCGCGAAAAGACGATAGAGGCCGGCGCGTGACAAATCAAACTCGCGGCAAAGAGGTTCGACCCCGAGCGACGCCACGCCGAGATTGTTCTCGATATGAGTCTTGATGCGGGCGCGCAATGATTCCTGGGAAGCGCTGGCCGGCGACTGGTCGTCTTCCCAGCGCCGATTGCATCCTCCCGCTGCGAGCTGCGCCAGCGATTGGACGGCCGCTTGACTTTCACTGTGCGTCAGCTCCAAAGCGCAACGTCGCAACGCGAGCATGCAGTCGCTCAGCATGCGCGTATAGGGCGCTTCACGCGGCATGATTCTGACCGTAGGTCCGCTATCGGCCGCGCTCAGCAGCGGCGCAAGCAACACCCTCGGCAGGACAAAGCTGATGTTTCGGGTGACGCCGTCGTCCGCCTGCATTTCCCGCGTCAGGCTCGGCTGTCCCATGTCGATGAGACTGACGTCTCCGGCCCGCTGAAGATAGGTGTGGTCCGAGGCCAAGAATTCGGCCCCGCCGCCGAGATACATGACCAGTTGAAAATGATCGATCCCGCGCGCCACATGTCTAGGCGTGCGGTCGTAACGAAGAGCGCTCGACCGCGCTTCGAGCAACAGAGCGCCGCTCAGGTGCAGGGTCGCCGAAGAGACGTGAAAATCCTTCGTCTCTCCGAGCACGATCACATCGCAGATGTCCTCTGTGAGTTGGCGAAAACGCTCGAGCGCGAGATCGGGCGAAGCGAAGTCGCCGCTCGAGAAGCGCAGCGGCTGCGGCATGTCGGTGGGCGGCGGATGCTGGTTCATGCTCAAGATGCTGAAATAGTCGACGAATGGCCGAGCGTTACTCCGGAGCCGGGGGATTTGCAAATGGATCGGCTCGAGCCAGCGGGCTAAGGATTCCGCATCCACCCACTATCGAGAGAGGCCGGCTTCACGCTGTGGCGCCCTCGGGCATGAGACGCTGGGCAAGTCGGGCCGCGACGCTCGGCAAAGCGTCGCAGTGCAAGTTTCAGCGTAGCTCCAGATCGCGTCGATCCGACGTCGGGGTCCGAGTCGGCGTCCAGACGGGTGCTCGATCTGCATGTTTTCGCTCTCATGAGCGTCGAGCCGCCAAGTGATGATTGCGGTTCATTCCGCTACGCTTTTTGCCAGCGGCGACCGCTTTGTCGGCGTGGCCGAATGACCGCAAATGCCCCATTGCAGCCCTGTCGCGCCGACAGGCCCAACGTCGGGTTGCGCCGAAAGGCGACATTCCCCGGGCCGGGCGTCCTGCAGCGGCTGCGGGATCGCGTCGCTCAAGAGAAAATGCTTTTGCTTACGCTGATGCCATTCGAGGTCTCGCGCCAAGTATTCGAACGGGCCGGCGAACCAAAGAAATTTGCGACGCTACCCTGCGGTCAATTCGCTCCTTACTGCGAGAGCTTCGCCCAATCCTGTCCGGCGGCGCGCGACTGGTTCGTCGCGCATTTCTAATGGCCCACGTCTCCACGCGACCCTCGTCCGGCGCGACCGGCTCAAAGCGGTCTTTCAGAAGCTGGAAGGCTTCGGGAGCGATTTCGAGAGTTTCGTCACCGGAGAGGAGAGAATGTCTCGGGGGTGAGCAATATCGTCTCCACGCAGGAGAGCCAGGCGATGTCGAAACCCGCCATGTCCGCCTTGAACAGATCGCTGGCCATATAGCGATCAGAGGCCGCCTTGGGATCGACACCTTCGGGATAGCCGACGAGTGCGACGACTTTCGCCGGATCGCTCGCAACGGTAAACACGCCATGTGTGACGATCCCGAATGCTTTCAGGCTTTCGATATGCTTGATCCAGATCTTGCGATAGGCCGTGGCGGCCTCGACGGATTTCAGCGTGTAGATGCGCATTTCATAGGTCGTCATGGATTTTCTCCGCTCGATGACGCGTGATCGGACGCTCGCTACGACATCGGTCCGGGCCATGGAGGCAACGCCTCGTCGCTCGGCGGACGGCGGTAACGCCGACTCGTCTCCCCGGACGCTCGTTTGCGGAGCAGGTCGAACTTGCCCGGTTCACGTTGCTCGAGGCGCGACCCTCGAATAGCCGGCGATCAATTCCTGCATGATGACGCGCGCCGGCAACTTGGCGTCGAGCAGCCCGAGGTTCTGGCCGACGACGAGGCTGCCGTTCTCGACGTCGCCGTCGACGGCCGCCGCGCGCAAGACGCCACGACCGATCTCGCGGATGCGCTCCGCGGCGTCGTCGGGCGGCAGTTCCCGTTCGAGGCGCAGCATTTCATCCGTCAGCCGGTTTTTGACGCCACGCACCCCGTCGCCGGCGCTGACGCCGGTCAGAACGGTGTCGCCTTCCCCGGCGGTGACGATGGCGTTCTTGTAGTTGGCGTGGATCGGGCATTCCTCGGCTACCAGGAAGCGGCTTCCGACCTCGACGCCGGCGGCGCCGAGCATGAACGAAGCGGCGACGCCGCGTCCATCAGCGACGCCGCTCGAATTGATCACGGGGATGGAAACGGCGTCCACGACCTGGGGTATCAGCGAGAATGTGCCGGTGAGGCCGAAGATATGACCGCCGCCGTCGTACCCCTTGACCGAAACGAAATCGACCCCGGCCGCTTCGAACACTTTGGCCTCCGACACCGAGGACGCCTTGCCGATCGTCGCGGCGCCGTGGCTCCTGAGCGCTTCGACGTAACGCGGAAGCGTGTCGAAATAGGCGGGGAACGTCTCGATCTCGACGACCCTGATCCCTTGGCGCAGGGTGATTTCCAGCAGCTTGTCGGCGTCGGGCAGGCAGGTGATGATGTTGAGGCCGAAAGGCGCCTCCGTCAGGGCTCGGGCCGCGCGGATCTCGGCCTCGAAGACGGCCGGCGGGCAAAAGCCGAGCCCCATGATTCCCAGCCCGCCGGCGTTGGAAACGCTCGCGGCGAGCTTGCTGTCCGACGCCCAGGCCATCGGCCCTTGCAGGATCGGGTAGCGAATGCCGAGCTTGTCGCAGACAATGTTGGTCATGATTCCCTCTTGCCTACCCTGACGGCGACGGCGTGCTTTGTGGGATTGGACGGGCGCGCGCAGCCCCGCGACCATCTCTTCCGAAACATCGCGCCCCGTTCAAATGAACGGGTTGGTTTTGCATTTCCACCGCAAAAGGCTATCAATAACCATGCGAACCGTCAACTATTGAACGATGTCGTTCAGTTATGGATATCGAATGAGGATCGCAATGGCGGAGCCCGGCAGGCCGAAAGTAAGGACGAGAGGGCCGCGAACGGTCGAGCGCCTCGTCGAGGCGGCTCACCGGTTGTTTCTCAGCCGAGGCTTCGCCGAAACATCGATGGAGGCGATCGCTCAGGAAGCCGGCGTCAGCAAGGCGACGCTCTACGCGCATTATGGCAGCCGGGATGAATTGTTCACGGCTGTGATCTGGGCGGCCGGCGACCGGTTTTCATCCGGCCTGGTGTCGGGGGTGACGGGCGCCGCGGATTTGAGAAGCAAAATGGAGCGTCTTGCCGGCGCGGTGCTCGATCTATTGCTGTCGCCCGACGTGGTGGCCACGAACCGGATCGTCGCGGCCGAGGCCCCGCGCTTTCCCGAACTCGGCAAGCTCTTTTACGAGAACGGGCCGGACAGGCTGATCGCGCGACTGGCGGAGGTGTTCGAGACCGCAATGGCGGCAGGCTCGCTCCGCCGGTCCGTTCCCCGCGACGTCGCCAAGCATTTTATCGGCCTGATCCGTGGCGACCTTCAGTTGCGGGCCATGCTCGGCGACGAGTCGGCATTGTCGGCGACCGAGCGCAACCGCACGATCACCACCGGAGTCGGCGTTTTTCTCGCCGCCTATGCTCAGCCGGAGCCTTTTCGAGAGAGTTGATCATCGACTACGAGGGCCCGTCGGCGGCTTGTCGGTCCGCCGCCGCTATGCGGTGGGCGTTGAACGAACTCGGAACTCGAAAGAGGCTGCCGTCGAGACCGGCAGCTGCGCCCGCGGCCCCGTCCGGCGAACCAAAGCGCGTGTTTTTGCGCACGATAGAACTATTTGCGTAAAAACACCCATTTGCATTCTGAATATATAATGATATTAAAGGGACAATATATTGTATATGTCTTTGTGCGCGACCTTCATCTCGCTCAATTTTCCTTCATGCATCGCTATACGACGAGGATTATTATGTATAGATCGTTTAAATCAGCTCTCGGCGGAGCAATCATCGCGCTTGCTTTTGCGAATCACGCCGAAGCGGCGACCGTCACGACCACGTTCACCGTGTCGGCGAATGTGACGAGCCTTTGTGAGGTTTCGGCGCTCCCGATGCTCTTCGGCAATTACGGTGGAGTCCTCAATCAAACGACGTCCGCTCTCACTGTCAGCTGCACGAACGGCACCCCTTACAATGTCGGATTGAACCAAGGATTGTATGGCGCGAGCACCACGACGCGTCAGATGAAGGCTGCAGGATCGTCGGCGCTTTTGAATTACTCGCTCTTTCAAAACTCCGGATATTCGATAAATTGGGATGATGTAGCGCCTGGCTGGGTTTCGGGCACTGGCACTGGCGCTCCTCAGCTCCTGACAGTCTATGGGCAAATCCCGGCCGGGCAGTTCAGCACTCCCGATGCGTATTCCGATACGATTACCGTGACAGTGAATTTTTGAACGAGGCCACTTCGCTTTTCGGCGAGGGGCGCCCGATCAATCTCATGAGTGATCGAAGACATCGCGCAGCCGGCGCATTTCGCGAGAAATGCCGGCGCCTTTGTCGCTGCTCGACCTCATCGTCCGCAGAGGAATTGCAGTGAAATCAAAGCGGCTATTTTTCGTTTTCTCTTTGTTTTGCGGCGCAGCCGTCTTCGACGGCGCGTCCGCCGCCTCGCTCGAAGTTTCGCCGATCTCGCTCGAGGCGGCAGCTCCACAACAGACGGTGACGATCACGCTTCGAAACAGCGGAAATCGACCGATCAATGGCCAAGTCCGCGTTTTCGTCTGGCGACAGGAGCATGGAGAGGATGTCCTGGAGCCGACGCAAAATGTCGTTTGTTCGCCTCCCATGGCCGAGATCGGCCCTGGCGCGGAATATACGATACGCGTGGTGAGAATTGTCGAAGCGCCGATTGCAGGTGAAGAAAGCTACCGTCTCGTCGTCGACGAAATCCCCGACGCCACGATGCGACGCAACGGGATTATCGCAGTGGCGCTGCGCTATGTCATTCCCATTTTTTTCTATGAAGAGACGCGAAGTCAGCCTCGCCTATCCTGGTTTGTCACGAATCGCGACGGCGGTCGGTTCCTCGTCGCGAAAAACGAAGGCGATCGTCGAGCCAAAATCTCTGCTCTCTCTCTGAACGGCAAGCCCATCGCGAATGGGCTGGCGGGCTATGCATTAGGACACTCGGAAAGACGTTGGAAATTGCCAGGAAAGTTCGACCTCCGGGACGGAAAAGTTTCGGCTACTGTAGATCGTGAGTTCATATCCATCGTCGCAAAACCGCGATAGGTTCGACATTGCGGCGGCTCAGCATCATAGCCGCCAGCTGCATTTTCATAGAATGCGCGCTTACCGAAAGCCGCGCGCGAGCCCTTGAGCTCGAACAAAATACGATCGCCGATATGGAAGGCGATCGTGCGTCCACAGGGACTTTGGACCTCCGTCTGGAAGCTTACGTAAATGGCAAATCGACGGGTCTGCTCGTATCCGCCAGGAAATCGCCAGACGGCGTCTTCGCGGTCGAGCGAGGCGATCTCGAGGACATCGGGGTCAAGCCGCCACGCGCGGGCGGGCGCAAAGATATGGTCGTTCTGAATGGTTCTGGATTGGCCTATCGTTACGACGAGCCGAAGCAGCAGCTCTATTTCGATCTGTCCGACGATCAGCGCATTCCAAAAATTTACGACAGCCGCGGCGAACGTCCCGCCGTTCCAAGCGCGACGTCGTCATGGGGAGGTTTGGTGAATTATGTGATGTTCGCTTCGTCCTCCACTGCGATCACACATTGGAGGCCGGCGATCACGGCGGCCAGCCTATCCACGGATATCCGAATTTTCAGTCCCTATGGGGTCGTGACGCAGACAGGCATCATCGGAAACACGAACAACTTCAATCTATACCGCGCCAATAATACCATCGGTTTGAGACTCGAGACCGCTTACGCATACGCCGATCCCGACACGCAGACCATGTATCGTGCCGGCGACACGATTTCCGGCGCCCTCGATTGGACGAGGCCGATGCGACTCGGCGGGATGCAGATCCAAAGAAATTTCTCCATGCGCCCGGACATTGTGACCGCGGCGCTGCCTTCTATCTCGGGAAGCGCCGCGGTGCCGTCATCAGTCGACGTGCTCGTCAACGGCATGCCTATATTTTCGCAACAGGTGTCGGAGGGGCCGTTTCGCATCGCCAATCTTCCCGTTTCGTCCGCGAATGGCAATGCCGAAGTCGTCATTCGAGATGCATCTGGACGGGAAACAAGAACCGATCTCTCTCTATTCACGAACGAGCGCCTCATCGCCTCGGGCCTCTTCGACTACACGTTCGAAGCGGGATTCGCGCGAAAATTTTACGCCTATCGCTCGAATGATTACGACAACAGGCCCGTCGTCTCGTCGAGCGCTCGGTATGGCGTGACAGACCAATTGACTGTGCTCGGGCATGCGGAACTCGGCTCCGGGCTCTACAATGGAAGCATCGGGGCGGCGACGCAATTTGGACGATTCGGCTCGCTGACCGCCGCCGTCTCGGGGTCCCGCTATCTCACAGCGCTCGGCGGCCAAGGCTATGCGTCATATAATGTGATGACGCCGCTGGGCGTTTCATTCAGCGCCAGCACGCAGCAGACCTTCGGCGCTTTCGACGATCTCGCCTCTGCGACCGCAGCCCGTTGGGCCGCCGACTCCCGTTCATTCTATCTCTATACTCCTCAAACCAATCAACAGCTGGCTGCGAACCTCGTTTTCGTTCATCCGCCGCGCATGATCAATCGCATTTCTCTGGGCGCGAAACTCCCTGTAATCGGCGGCAATGCGTCGTTCACCTTCGCGCAGATCACGCCTGACAACAGGGATCGAATCTGGGCTTGGCAATCGAACCGGCTCATGGCCTCTCAAACATTGACCGCTTCGTACTCGCGACAGCTTCCCTATGAGGGAAGCTTGTTCGTCACTGTTTTCGGCAATATTTCCGGCATAGAAAACAAAGGGGTTTTCGCGGGAGTTTCCTTCCCGATCGGCGGAAATGTTCAAGTCGGAGGCGGCGCGCAGACCGTGTTCGATCCGACAACGGGAAAAGGCCGTATCGGCTTCAATGCGCAAGCCAGCAAGAACATGGAAGCGAGCATCGGGAGCTATGGGTGGTCGCTGAACCGAACCCAGGGACCCACGTCGATGACGAACGGGGCGGTCTCTTATCGAACCCCTGTCGGAACAGCCCGCATCAACGGCCTGCAACAAGCGAATTTTGTGAGTGGCGCGGCGCAATTCGAAGGCGCGATCGCGCTCGCCGACATGAATGTCGCTATCGGGCCGAAGGTCGAGGATAGTTTTGCGATCGTGAACGCCGGCGCTCCCGGCGTGACGGTGACGCATGACAATAGCCGCGTCGGCGAAACCAATGTTCTCGGAACCTTGTTGATACCGACGCTCCGCTCCTATCAACGCAACAAGGTCGACATCGATCTGATGACGCTGCCGGTCGACGTGGTTTCGGTGAAAACCCAAGAGGTCGTCGCGCCACGATATCGCAGCGGCGTCGCGATCGATTTCGGCGCGAAGGCAAACGCCAAGCCCATCGTCCTCGTCCTGACCGACAAGGCCGGAAAGCCGATCGAAGTCGGAAGCCGCGGCAAGCTCGTCGACAGCGATAGCGCCTTCGTCGTCGGCTATGACGGCCGCGCCTTTGTGACCGATCTCACAGCGAGCAATTCGATCATCATCGATCTTGGAACCAGGGATTGTCGCGGCACTTTCGAGGCTCCGCAGACGGCCGGGCCGAATAGGGAGATCCGAGTGACATGCGAATAAACGAATTTTTCTCGAGCGCCCTTCTTTTTTTCGTTACCGCTTTCCTCGGCCTGACGACATCGAGCGGCGAAGCCGTCGCGGCTATGTCATGCTCGACGTCGGGCACGATGTCGTTCGGCATCGTGGATGTGCTCTCGGGCGCTGCGTCTCCGGCGCAACCTTCGATTATTTCCATCATATGTTCGGGGGCAAACCCCAATGCGGTCTCGGCGACCGTTTGCCTGAGCATAGGACCCGGCCAGTCGACGTCCTGGCCGCCACGTCAGCTCATCAGCGGACCCAAGACGCTGTTGTTCGAAATCTACAAAGACGCCAGCTTGACGACGGTGATGGGATCCTACAGCGCCTATGTGCCGGCCTATAGCGCGACGACCAATGGGCTATCCATTCTGATTCCGATCACGAGCGGCTCTGGCTCCGCCAGCGTCACATTATATGGCTCAGTTCTCGCCTCCCAGCAGAGCGCGGGCGTCGGAACCTATACGAACAACTTCATCGACGTGAGCACGAGCTTGGAGATGTTTCAAAATCCGAATCTCAGCCCCGTCGCGATCTGCGGCGTATCGACCCAAGGGACAAAATCGAGCGCGGTCTCTTTTTCCGCATCCGCGACTGTTCAAGCGAATTGCAGCGTATCCGCCAACAATCTCAATTTTGGGAACATATTGAGCTTCGGATCGAATATAGATGCGCAATCCACGATGAGCCTGACGTGCAGCAATGGTCTCCCCTATACGGTCGGCCTGTCCGGCGGATTGTCGGGAGCCACCGATCCGACGCAACGCAAAATGCACGCAGGCAGCGACACGATCACCTATGGACTCTACAGCAATAGCGCGAGAAGCGCGCCGTGGGGAGACTTGATCGGCGCGAACACGGTAGCGGGAACCGGGAACGCATCGGCGCAGTCGCTCACGATCTTCGGACGGGTGTACTCAGGTCAGACGCCGCCTGTCGGAGCGTATTCAGATGTCATCGCTGTGACCGTGACATACTGATGCTCAGGGGCTGCGCATTCTGTCGCAGCGCCTCCAATAGGGCTCTGCTTTACTTCTCGGTGCAAATTAGAATCCTGCGATGGTAGACTCTGCGCGCGGAACGAGCCTAAGCCGCGCTCTCTGCTGTCGTCAGGGGCGCCGTGACCGTGACGTCCCCCATGCTTGCCGATAGAAGCCGCGCACATGGTTCCGCCACGTCTCGCGTAAATGCTGTTCCGTGCGGACCGCCTTCGCGACGGCGCACTTCCTACTCGCCGTCGAGCGGCGCATGGACTGCGCAGGATCGCTTTCGAGCTCCCGAAGATGGAAAGCCGCATCGGCGTGCAACGACGCTCTCAGCATTTCAGAGCAAGTCCACCTTTGACCGCGTCGATTGCGGCCTCGCGCCGCCGGGCCTCGGATCGCCGATGCACAGTGACCAATGTGTTCGACGCCGGCGACGCCTTCGGCCTCATGCGCCAGGTCGAAGTCGGCGACGGCGCCGATCCCGCGATCTTCGTCGGACGCATCGCCGAGCCGGCCTTCGACCGCAGGCTTCCGATCGCGCGCGAAATCGCCAATTCTCGCCGCCGCCGCGCGCAAACGCATATCGATAACTCGGCATAGCTAACGCCGCGACCGTCATCAGGGAACGAAGCGCGTCACGAGAGCTTCAGCCGGGCCTCAGAAGCCGCAGCTTTATGTCCAGGCGATCCGCCGCCGCGAACGTCCGCGAAATCCAGGGAAAGCGGTCCCTCGGGTCGTCCGCGACGAATGGCCGGTTATGGCGCATCCTCGCCATTAACGAACGCGAGACGTTTGTTCGAACGTCACGCCACGAGCGCCCTTTTCACCGCTTCCGGCTCCGTCGCGATCACGCGTAACAGCATTGCGGCCGGGCCGCTGACCGCGCGCTGGCCCTGTTCCCATTTCCGGATAGCCCGACAGGCTCATCCCCATGAGGGGAGCCATCTCCGCCTGCGTCAGCCCGGCATGCTTGCGAATCTCGCGCGGATCCACAGGAACGTGAACAACAGCCGGACCATCGCCCTTCACATGCGCCAGCGCTTCGCCGAGCGACTGGATCAGCTCTTTTCCGAACGCGCTCATTTCCTTTTCCTCGCGGCCTTGATCGCCTCGACGAGCGGCGTGGCGGCCCGCTTATCCTCGGCGGACAGATCCGTCTTTTCGTTCTTCGGATTGACCAGCAGCGCGTAGAGCGGGATCGCGTCGTCGAGAAAATAATAGACCACTCGCGCGCCGCCACGCTTGCCTCTTCCCGACGAGCATCAATTGCGCAGCATCGCCCGGCGTCACGAGTTCGTCTTCGTTTGCGCCCTCAACCAGAGCTTCGCCGGTGCCCCTGTACTAAGTCGCCACTCTGTATCGAGGAAAATGGCGGCGATTTCATCCATCAAAGGATGATGGAGCCCGACCTCGCAGAATTCACTGAATTCCTCGCGAATTATCTGCTCCCACGTCGGCGCCACGAAGACGAGATATCCGATATCCTCATTGCGCAATTCGCCGCGGCATTTCAAATAGAGCTGCCGCGCCTCGTCCGTCCTCCCGGCAAACATGAGCATATGGGCCTCGGCGATATCGCGTCTCGTCCGATGCGTCTCTAGAGGTCCTCGATCCGCGACACTGATGCCTTCGCACAGGTCTCTGGTGGCCGCGAGGCGCTCGAACGTATCGGCGCGCTCTACGCGGTCGAAAGCGAAATCCGCGGGCGAAGCTCCGACCAGCGTCGTGATGCGCGACAGGAAAAATCTCGTCCCATCCTCGACGCGCTCGAGCTCTGGCTGCGAGAAAAGCTGGCGCTGATCAGCCAGAAGACCAAGCTCGCCGAGGCGATCCGCTATGCGTTGTCGCGCTGGGACGGCCTGACGCGTTTCATCGACGATGGGTGCATCGAGCTCGACTCCAATGTCGTCGAGCGCGCGATCCGGCCGATCGCGATGCGTGAGTCATTGTGCGCCCCTTCTTCAAGTATCTGGAAACATTGGAAGCGTGTCCGCGTCAACAGCGCGACACGGGCGGCCTTTACGGGCCACCGCGGTTTTCACCGGGTCCGACGCCAAGTCGTCGGCCCGTATTTGATGCGGGGCTCCGGCGACAACCTGCACCGCAGGAAGGACACCCGTTTTGATCAGGCGCCGAATCGTATGGTGTGTGACGTCTAACAGCTTTGCCGCCTCCCTCATGGTGAGCCATTCGCCGTCCTTTTCCGCAGATCGATAGGCATGGATTCCGCGCACGCGTCGAACGGAAGCAACGCGATGCGCTGTCCAGGTTTTGCCTTGGCCTGTGGGCATGCCCATTCGATTGAGCGACGCGGCGATATGCTCGTCCGACCAGCGACCGGCCATGCTGCGCATCACCGCCAAAGCGTCCTCGGTAGTTGCGCATCCATGCTCACCAGCCCGTGGTTTACGGACACGCAGTTCGGAATGCTGACCGCCGCGCCAATGAATCGTGAGCACGACCTCGCGCGCATCATCGTCGACGTCGACGATAATGTCGGCGATCAGTGTCCGCAGCAGTTTCTGTCGGGCGCGCATCGTAACATTCGGCGCATGCCATGCTGCCGATAAGTTGTCTGCGAGGTTCGAGAATGCGCTCGGGTCGACCTCGATGTTTGACGTCCGTTCCGCGGGCTGGCGTATTTCCAGGTCCCGGACACGCCGCAGCGCCGTCTCCCAGTTTTTTTCTAACTGCGCAGCGATCATACGATTGTCAGGATCACAGGCGGCGTAACGACGCTCGGCCAGACTCGCCTCATAACGAGCCTGCTGCATTTCCATGTCGAGGATGCGTTGCTGGTCTTCCTGTTGTTCCCGGTGCATCCGCTCCGCCTCAAACGCCGCTTCGATCGCCATTGGCTCCACCGCCAGCAACAACTCTCGGGAGACAGCCGCGTCGACCCGCGGGCCGCCAAAGGTCATGCACCGTGGCAGCCCCATCATAAGGTTTGGCTTGTCGCAGCGATACACCGGCCGGCTCTGAGGATTGCCCGTATACGCGACGCTCAGTCGTCGTCCGCACCGCCGGCAAGTCATCACGCCCGACAGAAGCGCCTTGCCGCCCCGGCCGGACTTCACGCCTCCGGCACTGCCATAATTGTTGAGAGCGAGCTGCTTCTGGTTGCGCTCATATTCCGCCCAGTCGATATAGCCTTCGTGATGATCCTTGATCATCACCTCCCATGTCCCGATCGGCTTGCCATGGCCGTAGCTTCGCCGCGCCCTTCCGTCGACAATGGAGGTGCGTTTCTCACTTTTCCCGTAAACGTAAACCCCTGCGTAGAAGGGATTCTTGAGAACGGCGATCACGTTACGGTAGCGGATCGGCGTCCAGTCGAAGCTCGTCATGCGGCCCTCGTCAGAGGGGCGTGGGAAGTGGATTTGATCGGCTTTCATCGAGAGCAGCACCTGGCGCGCGCTCCCGAGTTTTTGAAAGCGGACGAAGATGACGCGAATAACCTCCTGGAGGCGCTGATCTGGATCAAGGCCGAGCCCGGCTTCCCGGTGCCAGATGTAGCCGAAGGGAACCGACAAGCGCAGCTCGCCCCGGCCGGCCTTGGACCGGGCGGCGTCCAACATCCGGGTGCGTAGCACGCCGAGTTCGAACTCGCTGATGCTGCCTTTCATGCCAAGAAGAAGGCGATCATTGGGGCGACACGGGTTATAGACCCCCTCGCCATCAATGACGCGGGCTTCGACGAGCCCACACAATTCAAGCAGGTGATGCCAATCGCGGCCGTTTCGCGCGAGCCTGGACGCATCGAAGCACAAAACAGCGCCGACCTTCCCGGCGCACAGCCACGCCACCAAGCGGTCGAAGCCGGGGCGCGCCACCGTTCCGCTCGCCGACCGGCCGAGATCGTCGTCGATGATTTCAACATCCACGAAACCGTGTTGGCGGGCGACATCGACCAGATCATATTGACGCCGTTTGCCCTCCAGATTGGTCATCACCTGGGATTGCGTTGACTGGCGTACGTAGACGACAGCCTTCCTCTTGAGGATGACCGCCGGAATGATTTCAGCGCTTGTCATCGTCAAGCTCCTCGACGCTGAGGCCGGCTGCCTGCATCAGGATCTGAGCCAACGCCAAAATGATCTCGTCCCGCTCCGCCGAGCCGAGCCTTTCCAGCCTGGTGTTGTCGAATAACAGGGTCAACTGCCGAGCCGGCTCCACTGCCGGCGCTTTGGGAGACTGCATTGCCTTCCTCCGGAACGATCGCAATATCGCTCCGGCACTGTGCGGGATTGATCGCACCTATCAACACTCGCTCCAACTCGACGAGGGCGGCCACATCGACACGCGGGCCGCCAAGCGTCATTCCGGCGCAGATGGCGGGATCAAGCATCCAGCCTGCCATCGAGACCACAACGCCGGCAGGCCCCAGCACTTTGAGAAATTGCCCAGTTGCTCGCTGCTCCACCCGACGTACAGCAACCTTGCTGCCAAAATACGGATGCCACCGGTAATGGACTTCCAACTCCTGCCCGACATGGGCAGAATGAACGGGTGATGGCTCTCAATCGCAAAAACGCTCTCTTCGCCGGCTCGGACGGCGGGGCCGAGAACTGGGCGATTGTCGCCTCGCTCATCGAGACATGTAAGCTCAATGGCGTCGATCCACAGGCATACATGCCTGACGTACTCACGAAGATCGTCGACGGCCATCTCGCGAGCAAACTCGATGAACTCATGCCGTGGGCCTACGCCGCGCCCACTGCGCCGAAAGACGTGGCCTGAAAACAGCGCTTACGTTCAGTCAAAGAGCTATTGAGCTGATTGAATCCAAGCGACACGATGATCTCTCCTAACAGAACGCGAAAGCTCACGGCGTCGCAGCCTTCCCGCTTAGACGACGATCTCGCCGCCGAATGTCTTCAAGACGCGAACAGCGCTGCAAAGCGCCGACCTTGCCCTATGGCGAAAGGGAGGCTCAATCGATGAGGCATTTCCATTGAACCAGTCTGGCTGGCTTCCGACCGCGCCGACCGTCATGTGCCGGCCTTTTGCCTCTATACGTGCAGCAGCTCGCTCGCCGTCTCGGCACTATCTGAGATAACGAATATCCGCGACGAGCTCCCAGCAATCTTTGGTCGGGTAGAGAAGCAATTTGCCATCGACTCGCCTTCCCGGACGATAAGGCTTGCCGTCGAGGTCGTACGCTGTCCCCAAATTCTCCTCGCCCACGTACGGTCCCCGGTAATGCACGCGCGTCCACTCGACGGAAATCTGATTGCTCTGGCCCTGATTGAACTCCATCATCACATATTCTTCTTTGTCGCCGGGCTTCGCCGGGACGGTCGTTTTCCAAAAGAAATCGAACATCTGGATCGGAAATTTGTCGTAGCTCTCTTTCGGAATCGCGCTCTTCCTCGTCTCGTTCTTTTTGCCGCGTTCCTCATAATCGATCTGAGGCGCGGCGTATTTTTTTCGCACGGCTGCCGACCGGATCATCGTGGTGAACAACTCTTGATAACTCCGAGACTGGCACGCGAGCGCAGCCTGTTCGAGTTCATGCTGTTCGAGTTCAGCAATTGGATTTTCGGCGCCGCCCCATGCCGGCACGGCTGACAGAATTTGAGGCAGCGTCAGAGCGACCAAAAGTCGGCTGATGAACGAAGTCGAAGAGAAGGTGCACATTGTTCGCACTCATGTCAGATCCTGCTTGCCAGTCGAACCTATCGTCGGTGCGGGTCGAAGTTGAGCGTAAAAGCGAACCGGTACTTCATGTATGTTGACCGCGTGCGGCGCCGGGAATAGCCACGGATCGAATGGCTCGACGCGAGGACTGGCGATGTCTCGAAGACGATGGCGGCAAAACGCCACGGTCGGCTTTCTAGCCTGTTCATATTGCCTTTGGCCGTCTGCGCTCGGCTTTGCAGGACCAGGCGGCTGCGATAAAGCAGCTCGCGACTATCTCACCGAATATTGTACGGAAATCGCGCCGGAGGATCAGGTCAGCAACAAGGGGGAAGCCTTGTCCGACGCGGTCGCCATTCTCCAGCAGGACCGCTTCAATGTCCATGTAAGAGGTCTGCGCCGAAAGGGCGACAGCGTCGACGCTTATTTTGCGGGGACGACGCACTGCGTCGAGATCGCCGGCGCCATGTTGACGATCGACAAGGAAACGAGCGCGGCCATCGTCGACGGCAATCCGTCGCTGCTGCTGGACGTCTACCGCCACAAGAGCAACGGACGGTTGGAATTCTCTGTCGGAGTCTCGGACGAGGCCCCGCCCGAGGGAATTGATGCTGCGGAAACGCTGCGCCCGTTGCACGAGATTCCCCTGCAATATCACGGAAAATGGGCCTATTCGGCCCATAATTGCGCCGGGGGAGAAACGACCGCCGTGCTCGCAATCGATTCCAAAGGTCTGCATCAGTCGGAAGGGGAAATGATCGCTCTCGGGGTTCTCCCTATGGGGAGCTCGCGCCGCACGATTATTTTCAACACTCGAAATTCGGGCGGCGGAGGAAAGTGGGATTCTACGGAAGAGCTCACCCTTTCGTCCGATAGCGCCGTTCTCGAATGGCGGACGGTGCGGCCCTATCCGTCGGCGGTCTCGCGATTGGTCCGCTGTCGATAGAGCAGCGTATGAAGCAGCGCCACAAGTGGAAAAGTCTCTTGGGAGACACGGGATGATATCGACACGAAAACTTTTTCTATGCCGCTTTGTCGTCGGCGTCTTCAGCCTTGCGGCCGGGGGCGCAATGGCGGCCGGGCGCGATACCGTTCGCATGCCGCATTTCACGGCGCGACTGGTCGATGTCCATGAGGTCCCCGGCAAGGGAGTCGAATGGCTCGAGATCGAGTTCGCTTCCGGCGCGATCTCGCAGGTGGAGACGGCGCTGATCCGCATCGATCCATGGACCTGCGAGCGATCCGCGTATCTGTCCGACGCCAGGGCCCGCAGGTTCGTGGCGAAGCGCTGTGTCCCGGGAGGCGGCGCCACGAGCGCTTCGAAGGGTTGGGACGTCAAGCTCGACGCCGACGGACGGCAGACCTACCGAATTCCCATCGCTCTTTCTCCCGAGGCGGCGCCCGAGCCGCCATTCGATATCGAGGTCCCCATAAGTTACGCCTTGAGCGGCGAGGAAGATGCGCCTCCGAAGGAAACGGCCGCGGTGCTGGCGTTTCGCTGGGCGGGCCGGCAATGAGAAACGCCGGCGCAGGCGCTTGCACGCTGCTGCCGGCCTCTATCCGATTCAGCCAGCCGCTTCCGTCAGCCGGCGCGTATGGGCGCAGTGGCGGATATTGTCCCGCTCCGAGAAGCGAGGCGCGACCCTCCGAAGTTCTCCCGTCGTCTTGGGCATGAGACGGTTCATTTGCAAAGTTTCAATGTGACGCGCTCACGGCCGGCTTCCTCGATCACGAGCGTTTTCCTCTCGTCCGAGAGGCTGAGCTGGTAGATATGGCTTTCGCTTTGCCGAAGCGGGCGCAGTTCGACGAGCATCTCGGCGGCGTTCCGCTCCCTCTCGGACGAAATGACGATTTTGCGCTTCTCGGCCAGAGCGGCTTCTACGTCTCGCGGCGTCAAAGTCTCTGGCGTTCGGACATAAGCGCTGGCGACGACGAGCGGGCCGGATTTGGTGGAGATGCGATCGGCGGCGATCCAGACGAATCCGTTGGGGGTCCGGTCCGGGAACGAGGATGAGCGCTGCGCCTCGCCACAGATTTCCGGACGCATGGCCCAGGCGCCGAGGAAGCCAGGCAAGATACCGGCCGCATCCAGAGGCGCATAGGCTTTGCGCGCGCCCCAGGCGCCGGCGACCACTACGCCGCTTTCGTCCACAGTCACGCTGGACGATGCGGCGTAAGCGGGTGAGGCCGTCATGAGGACGACGACGAGAAATTGCTTCAGCCTATCCGACATCGAGATACTCCTTCCGTGCTCACGGCGCGGCGCAGGGAAGCTTGGGCATCAGGTGGAGACCACTGGCCCCAAGAGCGCGCGTATCGAAGACGACCCTTGGCGTCTCGACGCGGATCTGCGACGCTTCCGTGAAGCTCTTGACCTGTTCGCGCGTCAGACGCCCGGTTTCCAATGTGCCCCAGGCTGTCGCTCGAATGGGAACGCGCTTAAACTCCTTGTCTATTTCGTCAAAAAGGATGGCCGTGCCCGGCGCGCCGAAGTAATACGCCTTGTTCTTCATATTGGCGGTTTCCTCCTCGCCCGAAGCGTCGGAGCCTAACGGCGCGAGCTCTACGAGGAATCGCCAAACGCTCTTTCCGGGGTCGATGCTGTCGCAGCCGAGCGCAAAATTGGGCGTCAGGTCAGTCGGGCCGGATTTATGTTTCGCATTGGGAAAATAGAAACGGACGCCGCCACCCCAGGCGCGCTCATCCATAATCCATTCCGACCGAGTGCTCGAGTCGATGACTTCGAGTTTCTCCCGAGGAGCGGCTTCGACGGGCAGCGACGCGAGAATCCACAGAACTGCGATGGTGACGACGAGCGCTTGGGCGACGCAGCGCGCGGCGCGCTCTGCTTCTGACATTTTCTGACCCTGACCTTTGAGAGAGAAGGAGCGGATGCCGATCGACACGCGAGCTCACCGCGTCGCGCAGGGAAGCTTCGAATTGCCGTCGATCGTCGCTTTCAGCGCCGACGTTGCGGATTCGAAAAAAATCCGCGGCGTTTCGGCGCGGATCGCCGATGCGTTCAGGATAGCTTGGACATCGTCTTGCGTCAGAGCAGCGGTTTCGAGCGAGCCGTTCCTCGGCGTAAGCGGAGTGCGCCTTATCTCCTTGTCCACCTCGTCCAGGAGAACGAGCATCCCCGGCGCGCCGAAGTAATATTTCATGCCTTTCTCGTGGGCGATCTCGTCCTTGCTCGTGATGCCCGATCCGGGCGGTGTGGCTCCCACGCGGAAGCGCCAGTAGCTCTTTGTCGGATCCTGGTCGGCGCAACCAAAAGAAAATTCCGGCGCTCCTCCGGCGAGAAAATTCAGGGAAGGCGCGCCCGCTTCCTGGCTTTGTTTCAGATCGAACACAAAGCGAGCGCCGCCGCCCCAGTCAAAGGCCTCGATCCAATTCGCCCGAGGATTGCGATCGACGGCTCTGAGCGGCGCCGGAGAGGCGGCCATCGCGGGAAGCGCCACGAGCATTTGAAGAGCGACCATGGTGGCGAGAAGGGAGTTGGCGCCGATTGGCATGGAAGGCGTCTTTCTGGGCATTTTGTGTCCTCGATGAATGAGCGAGCGGATAGTGTTCGCCCGATGAGCAAAAGAGAACGGCGGCGTGGCGGGTGGACTCATCGCCGTGTCGGCCGCCGAGGGGCGGCCTCTACCGAGAGCGATGCGAGACTCCGAGCCCTGTGTTCGTGACGACACACGCTCTGGCGACGCCGTGCGCTTTGCTTTTGACATTTTACGCCCCTGACTTTCCAGAGAGAGGGGGGACGCCGATCGACACACGAGCTCACCGCGCGGCGCAGGGAAGCTTCGGATTACCGTCGATCATCGCTTTCAGCGCCGAGGTTCCAGATTCGAAAAAAATCCGCGGCGTCTTGGCGCGGATCACGGACGCGTTCAGGATGGCTTGGACATCGTCTTGCGTCAGAGCGGCGGTTTCGAGCGCGTCGTCGCTCGGCGCAAGCGCAATGCGCTTTATCTCCTTGTCCGCCTCGCCCAGGAGAACGAGCATTCCCGGCGCGCCGAAGTAATATTTTATGCCCTTCTCATACGCGATCTCGTCCTTGCTCGTGATGCCAGATCCGGGCGGCGTGATTCCCACGCGAAAGCGCCAGTAGCTTTTCGCCGGATCCCGGTCGACGCAACCAAACGTAAATTCGGGGTCGCCTCCCGCGAGAAACTTCAGGGACGGCGCCCGGACTTTTGTTTCGAATTCGGTTCCGGCGAGAAAATCTCGGTGCGCCGCGTCCGCTGCTAGGCTCTGTTTCAGATTCAACACAAAGCGAGCGCCGCCGCCCCAGCTACGGTCCTCGATCCAATAATTCGACGGAGAGTCGCGATCGACGGCTCTGAACGGACCTGGCGACGCGGCCAATGCGGGAAGAGATGCGAGCGCGAGGACGGTGACTAGGCGAAAACCGGCGCCGGCTGGCAGGGAAGGCGTCTTTCTGGACATTTCGCGACCTCGAAGAATGAGTGAGCGGATAGCGTTCGCCCGATGAGCAAAGGAAAATGGCGGCGTGGCGGGGAAATTCATCGCCGTGTCAGCCGGTTCAGTCGAACGATGGCCGCTTACGTCGCCGCCATGAGTGAACCACGAGGACCAGCAGCCACAAGACGAACAATCCGGCGCCGATGGGCAGGGTGAAGATCATCAGCCAGCCGCCGACCGCCATATTGTAGAGGGTCTGTCCCGCGTCCGAACTGAGGATGAGGCAGGGGTGCGGATTGCCTTCATCAAGCGTGCAGCTGTTGGCGCTCGCGACGAGGCTCGCGGCGAAGAGAGAGAGCAGCGGCAAGAAGGCGAAGAAAGTGATCGCGACGAGCGCCAGTCCATAGCGCCAAGCCAGCCTATGCCGGCTCCCGCCGGGGAAGTCGATCATCGCGGTCACCATTTCCACATGCGCTTCAGTCATCGATCCCGTAGATGCTCGCGTCGTAAACGAGTCCAATCTCCGCTCCATCCGGCGCCTGGACACGTAGGGCGGTCCATTCCTCGCCCGCCTCCGGCCCGTTATCGATTTGCGAGACGTTGCCGAGTTGGAGCGGCCGGTATTGTCCGGCGGCCGCGGGTTCGCAGGCTTGTCCGGCGAGCGAGCGCAAAAGCGTGGCGCGCAACACTTTCGGCTTTTTCTCGTGCAGATGGGCCTTCTCGACGATAGAAACGACGAAAGTCGCCGCTTCGTAGCTCGGGCAGCGATAGCCGCGATGATAGTCTCCGTGCTTCTTGCCGCTCAGGGGGATCATCCCCTGGAAGCTTCCATGACTCGGATCGTCGATCCACTCTTGGAGCGCTTTTTTTGAATCCTGCGCAGACCCCGAGCCGAAGGTGAGGAGCAGGATGAGCAAGGCGCAACAATTTCGCATAGTTTTTGAAATCCCAAATCGTCGGATAAGGCATGGAGCCATCCGATCCTCGCGAAATCAATTACGCCGACGCACCGGTACGATGCGCGCATTGCTCCTGCGAGAGACGCGACAAATAATGTCCTATGACGCCTCGGGGCGAGGAACACGCTCGTCCGGCGCCGTCAATCGGATAGGGGCAGGACATGCGCATCGGCGGCGAGGGCGTCATTCAGCAAAGCGACGACAGCCTTGCGCGACGGGACGTTCAACTGTCTCAACAGTTGCGAGACATGATTGCGTACCGTGAAATGCGACAGCTTCAATCGCCGGCCGATCTCCTTGTTCGACAGGTCATGCATCAAGAGCCGCAGAATGTCGTGTTGTCGCTCGGTCAGCGTGGACAGCCCGTGTGTGAGGCGCGAGTCTTGCGCGCGGGTCACTTCGCGCCGCGCATACAGCACGCTGCCCTCCGGCAGCATGTGACGCACCCGAGCGAGAAAATCGTCCGCGTCTTTCGTCCGCACCGCGAACAAAACGATGCTCGCTGTCGCACTGTGCTCGATAATCGCGGGGCCTCCTGAATGCCTGCTGCCCCGAAGGTTTGGCGCTATGTCCGAAATGTCGTATCTATCCATGTTGAAACTTCCCCGTGGTCCCTTTCGCAGCTTCGTAGCATCGCTGGAGCGCGGGCTCACTCGCCTTCCGGCGACGAGCGCGAGCGCGGCGACGAGCGGCGGCAAGAATCTGCGAACCGCTATTGTCGGGGGACGAACGGTATGCCGAAGACCGCTTTGCCGGCGTCCTATGAACGCCGACACGAGTCGATGAATGGAAAGGCCCTGTAGGTCGAAGAGGGAATGAAGGGTGATGAAGAGATCGTCTAACGCATGCGCAATCCGTCAGGCCACCATTCGCTTCGGCCTGATCTATTGGGGAGGCGCGTTCCTTTCATCGGTTCTTCTTTGGATGCTTAAAATAACGGACTCTGTAGACTATACCCAGCGCGTCGTATATATTGTAGAAAAAATTGTTCGATATGGATCTGGATGGCTTATTACAGCCTTGATTTCGTATATTTTGTTTTGCTTAGATAGATGGGCGAGCCGTCGCGGGCCATCGGAAAGCTCCCTGCCGATTTTCGTCATTTCCTCCTTCTTGATCTCCCTAGCAGCAGCGCCGGTTTGGGCTGCATTGGGCTACGCCGCTCAAGCCGTCTACCCTTTGCCACAACTGGCTACCCACGACTGGAATAGTTTCATCAACGACACAGCCTTAGGTGCGGCGTTGTTTTTTGGCTGGTCCTGTCTGTTCGTTAGCCTCATCTTCAGTTTCGAACTCCATGACCGCGGACGTCGGCTAGCCGCTGCCCGTGAGGAAGCGCTATCCGCGCAAATGCGCGCGTTGCGATACCAGGTAAATCCGCATTTTCTCTTCAACACGCTGAACTCGATCGCTGGCCTGATCGAGGAGGGCTCCGCCACCCGCGCCGAGCGAATGGTCCTGTCGCTCTCCACATTCCTCCGCACGACCTTGTCGCTCGATCCCATGCATGACGTGTCTTTGGCGGATGAGCTGGCTCTTCAAGAAGAATATTTGGAAATAGAGCGGGAGCGCTTTTCCGACCGGATGGCGTTCAGCATCGACATGCCCGAGGACGTGCGCAGCGCGCTTGTGCCCAGCCTGATCCTGCAGCCGCTGATCGAGAACGCGATCAAGCACGGCGTCGGCGCCACTGTCGGCAAGGTCGAGATCGCGCTGCGCGCGCGCCGGGAAGCAGACAGGCTTCACCTCACGGTCGAGAACGACATGCCGATGGATGATGACGGCAAGAAGCCCGCCGGCATGGGAGTCGGATTGCGCAACGTCGCGGAACGCGTGCACGCCCGCTTTCAAGGCGACGGCTCGTTTTCATCCGGCCCGGTCGCGCCCGGCCGCTACCGGGCATCCATCGATCTCCCGTGGCGGCTCGCATGAGCGAGCTCACGATTCTCGTCGTCGATGATGAGCCGCTCGCGCGCCGCAGGCTCTTGCGTCTGCTCGCGAAGATGGAATGGGTCGGCCGGATCGAGGAAGCCGCCGACGCCCGGGAGGCTCGTCGCGCGGCTGAGCAAACGCAGCCCGACATTCTTCTGCTCGACATCCAAATGCCGGGCGGCAGCGGCTTCGACGTTTTGGAGAGCCTCGGACCGGAGCCGCCGGTCGTCGTTTTCGTCACCGCATTCGACCATCACGCCCTGCGCGCCTTCGAGGCCAACGCCGTCGATTACGTCACCAAGCCGATCGAGCCGGGACGCTTCGCTCGCGCCTTGGAGCGCGCGCGGATCGCCGCGGGCGCACGCCTTCAGGCCGACCGAGTCGCCGAATTGCAGGAAATGATCGCCTCCCTGAAGCGCACTCTGACCGAACAGCCGAAAAAGTCGACCGACTTCTGGGTGAAGGCGCGAGGCGAATATTTGCGCGTCACGCTGGACAATGTAATCCGCTTCCAGGCGGAGCGCGACTATGTGCGCATCCACGTTTCTGGCGCGGACTATCTCTTTCAGGAGAGCCTGTCCTCGCTCGAACGCCGTCTCGACGGCGAAGAGTTCCTACGTATCCATCGTGGAGCGATCGTGCGCCGCAGCGCCATCACGCGCATCAAGCAGGCGCCATTCGCGGCGCTGATCGTCGTTCTGAGCGACGGCTCGGAAGTGCGCGTGGGGCGAACCTATGCGCCGGCGATCCGCGCAAAGCTGATACGCACGTAGCCGAAGCCTCCCGGTGCGCAAACCCGTTCAGCGTTCGACGGGAACGTCGTTCTGCGCCATCCAGTCTATGATCTTCCGCCGCGCTTGCAATGCCTCTGGGTTGAGCAGACGTTCCGGCGTCATGAGGAGGTAGGTCTGGAAAGTCTTGCCCTGCCGGTTGCGCGCCGTCGCCGGGGCTCCTTGCTGCAACAATCTCAGAACGCGCGCAGAATCGTTGAGTTGCGCCGCAACATGCAGAATGGTATTGCCCATGTTGTCGGCATGGTTCATACGCGCCCCGGCTGCGAGCAACATTTCGAACTGCTGCTCCCGTTCCCCCATCAAGGCCGCCATCAAAGGCGTCCTGCCGGTCTGACCATTGCGGGCGTCAACGTCGACATGGCGCGCGAGGAGAAGACGCAGATATTCCAAGTCATTCGCCATGGCGGCGAAATGGATAGCCGTATCGCCGTCGATTCCAGGCTGCGCAGGATCGGCGCCGATATTCAGCAGCACTTGAAAGGCGAAGTGGCTCTTGTTGAGCATTGCCCATTGCAACAGCGTGACGTTCTTGTCGCCTCTCGCGCGCACATCCGCGCCAGCAGCCACGAACTCGGCGGCGCGTTTGCTATCCCGCTGAAAGGCCGCGTGGAGCAATGCGACAATCTTCGGATCGGAAAATATCTCCGCGGCGCTGGGCGCCGCGCCGCTCACCGCCGGATAAGCGAACGGACATGAGCCCAGAGCACCGATAAGGAGTTTCCGCCGCGATAGAGTCGTCTGCGTCATGGCGCAGACTTCTTCCAGGGCTCGAACGTGCTCAATGTGTAGCCTGTCTCTCCACTCATGTGGAGCATCGCGCCTTTGCATTCCTGAAGGCGGGTCTCGAAGCTGTGGCTCGTTTCGATCTTTCCGAGATCAGTCCGAACGCGCCCATGATGATACCATATGGTCGCCTGATAACGTACGTCGTTGGTCCCCGTCCTCTCTATGCCCGATGTTTCCAGCGAGGTCTCCCGGCTGGAGCCATCGGCCTCGACTGTCTTCTCGGCGATGCGTCGCTGGTCATCGGCATATTGGCGCTCGATCTCTGAGACGCATGCGCGATGCGAGGCGAACATCTGCGAAGATGGCGGGACTGGCAGCCTGCCGCTCGCATCTGCCGTCCACGACGCAAGAGAAATCGCAAGACCGAGAGCTTTTGCCAGCGATCGGAAACCCATCAATACCATAAACGTTGTTCCATCGACATGCGATCGCTCCGACTTTCAACGCGTCTCGCCGTAATAGGGGGACTCTCCGCCTCGCGAGTCGTTCGTGTGCTCTTTCAAATTCGCGCAAGCGCAAACCGCGTCGACGCAATTATTGGAAAGCTGCTTGCGAACGAAGGAGCAGTCCGGCTTCGAATGAGTCGTCTGCGTCTTGGTGGCGTTCTCATAGGCGTAGACGGCGGCCTTGGTGTCCAGAATTTCCATGAGCCTCAATCCGCTGTTTTGGCAGATCAGCCGCTCGATCGGCTTGCTTTGCCTTTGACAATCGAGGCAGGACGGCACGTCGCCGTAGAAATCCGACAGATAGCCGATAGCGCGCTTGACCTTGTCGACGTCCACGTTTGGGCAATCGACCGCAAGGGCGCGCCCCGTTACGCTCGTGAGAAACAAGATCAACAAGGACGCCAACAAAGCTGTTCGCATATCATCCTCCTTTGCGTTCGTGCTCCGAACCGCGACGAACTCATCGAAGTGGCTCGATGCGGGTGACGCAGGATCTCTTCGTCATATCGCTCCCGGGCGTGAACAGAGAGAAGGAAAAGAAAGTCTCTCCTGGGCTGCTTTTGCCGCCATCCTCATTGCGACCGGCGCGGACAAAAATCGGCCTGGGCTCGGCGAGAAGATTGATCCGGAAAAAGGCAGTGTGTTCGTCATCGGGCTGATCGCCATATCCGTCCGTCTTGCAATTGTCGGAAAGCAGAGTCACGGTCCCGGCGCTCAGCTGCTTTTGGAGAATTTCCTGATAATTGCCGCTCGGATAAAACTTCTGAAGCTCTATTCCGCGAGCCCCTTTGGCGCTGTGGAAAATGACGTCGATCGAGGCGTCGCCTTCATTGCCTCTTTTGCTCGTCGCGCTCGCGCCGATCCCGACCGGCAGATCGACGTCGCCAAATCCCCTCAGGCGCAACTGCCCCCGCAAATGGTAAGTCACGCTGAGGTCTTTCTCGGAGTCCTCGGGATAGGCGAAGCCCTTCCATTCGATGTTCGCAAGCGCGGCGATTTCTCTGTCCCGCTTGCCCTGCGCGAAGGCGAAGAGCAGCGTTTCGAGCGGGCTGCTCGCGGCGAGCGCCTCGACCGACGCATCGAGAGCCATCGCGAGAACGAAGGAAATTACGAAACGATATTTGCGGCAGGTAAGAGCCATGGCGTCCATCGGTTGTAAGAAATTCACTTCCGAGAAGCGACGATGCTCCCGGCGACGTTATTTTCCAGACGGAAAAAGCATGAAGCGCTCGCCTTTCAGTTGATCGCCCTCGGTCGGCATGAGACTGCGTCCGCCGTAAAGATCAACCGCGAACGAAGACAGCGCATAGCGGTCGGTATTGTGGAGGAAACGCCATGATCCCTGCTCCCCAGAGTCCTGACGGGCGCCCCAACGCTCATTGCTCGTAATCTCCAGGCTGTTCGGATCGATTTTCCCATTCGGAAGTCTGGTCACGACCTCGTATCCTATCGCCGTGGGCCTCTCCGCCAATTCGGATCCGACGTCGTCGGCCCAATGAAGCTCATATACAGGCTTTGCGAAGTGCATCAGCCGGTAGCCGTGGAGAGTCCGCCACAGAAGGAACACGCGCGTCCGAACGGCGTAAGTCTCGCAATAGAGATCATAGATGATCGTGGCGAATTTGCCGCTCTGCGAGACCACGATCATTCGGTCATCCTTGATGACGTATGTGTTTTCGGTATCGTCGCATCCGGCGTCGGTCTGTGAAATGACGAATTTGCGCGCGTCTAGTACCGTTGGAACGTCCGGCGGCAATTCCGCGCTGCAGGCCGAGGTTTGCGCGAAAAGGGCCAAGACGCAAAGACGCGTGGCAAACCGGGTGGAGATTTTGTACGTCTTGCGAGTTTCGACCATCTCGCCCCCGGTTTTCCAACATTGCTGCGACGAGGCGGGCGAGAATGCGCATGCTCATTCTCGCTCTAATCATGGCTCAGTCGCTCGACAGTCCGATCGCGAGTCATTTGCCACGCTTGCCGACACAGGCGCTCAACCACTTTCGCGCCGTCGAACCACTGTGCCACTTCCCGTGGATGACTTCCTGCCCCTGCAGCTCCACCGAATAATCCTGCGCGTCCTCGATCGAGCTGAGCAGCGCCTGTGTGGAGGGGACGGCGAATATGATCATTCCGATCTTTGCCGACCAGGGCAAGCTCGCATGAGATGCGCGAACTCTCTGGATTTGCCCGGACTGGGTGAGAGTAACCATCTCGGTGCGGATGTCAGCAGTCGGTGGGATCGCCCCGCCGAAAAAAGCGAGAAGCGTGCCTTTGGCGTCGCCCACCCAATCCATGATCAACACGCCGCCATTCGACTGGAGGAATGATGCGGTGCATATCCGGCGGGGATCGTTCGGCTGCGAGCGTGAGAATTTCCATACGCCTTGCTTCAATTCGCGCAAAACAGGATTGCTCTTCAAGAGGCGCTCCTCGTTTTCCCGCGCAACTTGTTTTTCCCATTCGAGAAGCGCGCGGAACTCATCGGCATTGAAAGGAGGAGGACCGGAATCTCCGCCCTTGCTCGGCCCACCGCCGCCATCGTCGACGTCGTACATGTGGAGGCAACCCGTCCAACCGGCGTTTTCTTGTCCGGGGACCATAGCGCCGCCCGGGATAAATCCTGGTGGGCAGGCGCCTTCGGCCGACGCGCGGTCGGCGCCATGAAGCGCAAACGCGAATAGCGAAAATAGGAGGCCGTGCGCAAATCGTAATTGCCTTGCCATTTCCGTTGCTGGTCTCCCTGCATCGCGCCATGAGGCGCCTTTGACGGCCCGTCGTTGTCGAAGATCGCCAAAACTACCGACCGCATCCGCTATGAAGGCGACCGAACTGCCGCGCCAAGCTAGGCGAGATGACGACGCTCACCAAGGGACAAGATGTACCAGTGCTTACGAACGGCGTCATTTCCGGGAATCGGGCGAGGCGCGCAATCTGACGCCATGAGCCAGCTACCACGCATGAGCACGCCGAGTGCTTGCCGAACGTCGTAGCGGCGCTCGCCTTCAGCGCTCGGGGCGGCGCAGGGTCGACAGGATCTCGCGGACGGCACTGACGATCGCCTCCGGCTTCTCGAGCGGAATGGCGTGGTCGCTGTCGACCCACACCTGACGGGCTCCAGGATTGAGGCGCAGAATGTCGACGCGCTTGGCGTTGCTGTCACGAGCGAGCTCGGAGGCTTCGCTCATCGGCTTGCTCGCGCTGAGAACCGTCACCGGCCTGCCGGTGAACGGCGGCAAAGCGAGAAGCGCGGCGCCGGTCGTCTGCAGTGCGTCCAGTTCTTCGTGCGCGACCGCTGGAGACGCCACGTCTACGGCGAGCTTGACCCAGCCCGGGGTCTTCCTCACTTCCTGTTGCGCCCTTGATCGACCCGGGGAGCGACCATAGCTTAGCTGTATGGAAAGGAAATCGATTTGGTCCCTCGGGCAGGGCGTAAACATTTTGGACGCCAGGCGGCTAGGCAGCGAGTGGCGGATTTCGGCGGCGGCCGTCCGGTCTGCTGTCTGTCCGGATTGTGGAAGGCGATCAACACGCCGTCACGGCTGGCATGTGCGCGTTCTGCAAGATCTGCCGGCGCAAGGCGCCCCTGTTGTTGTGACGCTTCGCCTCCAGCGCTGGCAGTGTCGAAACGAAGCCTGCGAACGTAAGACGTTCACTGCGCAACTGCCCGAGGTCGCGGCGCCTTGAGCGCGCCGCACCGAGCGGGCCGCCGAAATCATTTATCTTCTTGGCCATGGCGCCGGCGGGCGTCCGGGAGAGCGCTTGATCAAGCGAATGGGCATGCCGACGAGCGACGACACGATACTGCGCTGTCTCAAACGACGGGTAAGGGGGCGGCGCTCGGAGGAGACGACACGAGTCGTGGGCATCGATGATTGGGCGTGGCGCAAGGGGTCCACATACGGGACCATCGTGGTGGACCTGGAGCGGCGGGAAGTGCTCGATCTATTTCCAGAACGCGCCGCGGGCACGACTGCGGACTGGCTCGAGCAGCATCCCGGCGTCGAGATTATCAGCCGCGATCACTGCGGGTCGTTCGCCCAAGGGGCGGAGGAAGGCGCGCCGCAGGCGCGGCAAATCGCCGACCGTTTTCACATCCTGCAGAATCTGCGCGAGGCCATTCAGGCTCAACTCGGCCGCGCGGTCGGAATTTCGGTTCGTCCTTTGCTGCCGGCCGACGGTGAAGATGTCGCCAGCGTGAGAGACAAGCACGGCGGCGGCGAGCACCGCCGCCTCATCAGAGTGGCGAACGAGCGATCGAGGCAAGCGGTTTTCGATCGGGTCCGCGCTCTACACGAGGAAGGTAGAAATGTGATGGACATCGCTCGGCGAACGGGGTTCGATCGCCGCACGGTCATGAAATGGATCCGAGCCGATGCGCTTCCCGAAAGGAGCGCTGCCGCGCCAAAGACAACGTCACCAAGACATTTCGAAGATTATCTATCGCGCCGCTGGTCTGAAGGTTGCGTGCGCGGCCGTCGCCTTTTCCAAGAAATCAAAACGCGCGGTTATACAGGGAGTTTTTCAAACGTCGAGCGACTTTTCGCGAAATGGCGCAATCCGAAATGCAAGACGGTGAAGGGCACATCGGCTCTTCCGAGCCCGCGACCTGTCGATCCCGCGACCGGACGTTCGATCTCGCCGATTGTTACCGCGGCGCCCTGCATCAAGCCGCGCGGGCTGTTGACTGGCAATCAGGCTGCGAAAGTCGATGCAATGAAGAAGGACTGGCCAGAGTTCGCGACAATGCGTCGACTCGCCATGCGATTTCGTGGCATGCTTAAAAGCAAGAACGTCGGTAAGCTCGTCGCCTGGCTGAGAGACGCTCAGAAATCGGGCTTGTACGCGATGCAACGTTTCGCTCGCACGGCGCAGAGAGACATCGACGCGGTGAGAAATGCGATCACCGAGCCGCGGAGCAACGGCCCGACGGAAGGACAAATCAATCGCCTGAAAGCGCTCAAACGAACGATGTATGGTCGAGCGGGGCCAGAACTCCTTCGTGCGCGTTTGCTTCCCGTGTAGCGGCCACCGCAACAGGAAGTGAGGAAGAACCCTACCGGGTCAATTTCGATCTGCACCGCGCGAGCGGGCTCTGGTTATGGGCTATGCTGCTCGTCTTCGTCTGGTCGAGCGTGTTCTTCAATCTGAACGGGGTCTACACAGGAGTGACGAAGTTCTTCTTCGATTGTGCGCCGCCCCCATGGGCATGGCCCGCGTGGCCCAAGCGCGACGATGCGACGAAGCCGCTCGAATGGGAAGAGGCGCAGGCGATCGGCGTGAAGCTGATGGCCGAACAGGCGCGCGCACGCGGCTTCGAGGTGGAGCGCGCCGATGCGCTCTATTACAAGCTCGGCAAGGGCCTAATTCAATACCGCGTGCGATCGAGCCTGGATCTCGGCGACAGGCTGGGGATGACGTCCGTATTGTTCGACGCCTACACCGGCGACTTTGTCGCGCTGAGCCTGCCGACGGGCGACCGCAGCGGAGTCACGCTCACCTCCTGGCTCGCTGCGCTCCATATGGGCGCCGTGTTCGGCATGCCCTATCGCATTCTCGTCGGCGCTTTCGGCATGGCCGTCGTGATGCTGTCCGCGACTGGCGTCTATATTTGGTGGAAGAAGCGATCGTCATCCCTTCGGCGTTGACGCCGACGGCGACGATCGTCGTCGCCGACACGATGCGGCCATTCCAAAGACAGGGCCGGTCGCCCTCGAGCAGATCTGTTGCGCCGAGACGACGTCTTTGACTTTGCTTCGCAGCACGCGGCGCCGAGGACGGTGTTCTGTGGCAATGCAAATCGTGATGCGTCCTGTCGCTGCTTTTCGCGCTTTTAGATGATTTATGGATGTCGCACGCGCAATAGAGGTATCGATACTTACGAATATTTCCAATGAGACCAGGAGCGCGGTCCTCATTGGAATTGTTTCAGCAGCTGTATGCTTGTTTATCTTTCTCAACGACCGTAGTCGTCGGCCAAGAATTACAGCCGAGCGAGGTCGAACTCATGTCGCGCGTCACTCTCGAAGCATCCTCCACTGTCGCGTCGGCGCTCCTCGTGTCACTCGTCATGGGGGCCGCTCGCGCGCAGGAGGCGTTGCCGACCATCGACGTGGCGGCGCAACCAGTGGATATCGATGCAAGCCGCAAAGAACGACGGCCCATTGTCGGACCGCTCGGCCCTGCGCCCGCCGAGGCCAAGAGCCTGACGCAGATCACCCAGACGATCTCCGTCGTCGACCGGCAGCAGATCGAGCTCACCAATCCGACGGGCCTGCTCGAAATCCTCGCGCAGGCCCCTGGCGTCGCCATCGCCCGCGCTGGTGGTATCGGCGGACAGATCTATTTGCGCGGATTCAGCTCCAACACGATGCGTTCGCCGCTCTATGTCGACGGCGATCGGCTGCATGGCCGCAACACGCTGCAGCTCAATTATTTCGCGCCCGAAGAAATCGAGCAGGTCGAGGTGATCCGCGGGCCGGCCTCCGTGCTCTATGGCAGCGACGCTCTCACCGGGCTCGTCAATGTCGTCACGCGGCAGCCTTCCAGCAATGTCGATGGGCCGTTCCGATTCAGGCGCGGCGGCGCGTCATTCGGTTACGCAAGCGCGGCGACGGCGCTCAGCACCTATGAATGGGCGGAGGGCGCCGGCGACGGATTCTCGGTGAGGGGCGGCCTCGCGGGACGTAAAGGCCTCTCCTACGAGACGCCGTTGGGCGTGGCGCGCAACGGCGATTACCGCAGCATCGGCGGCGATTTCTCGCTCGGCTATTCGCCGACGCCGGATCAACGTTTTTCGGCGAGCTTTCGTGGCTATGTCGAGACCGACGGACGCGCGGGCGGCGTCGGCGGCGCGCCCGGATATCCGTATCTCAATGTGCGGCAGAGCCCTAACGAGCTGCTGATGGGCCGCCTCGCCTATTCGGGCGATTTCACCGGCGGCCTGATCTCCCATGTCGAAGCGTCCGCCTATGTGAATTATTTCGACACGCATCTCGCCACGATCAATACGACGAGCGCAAAGCAGACGGTGTTCTCGGACAGCCATGTGATCGGGCCGGTCGTCATCGGCGGACGCGTGCTCGCCGTGGCGCCCTGGTCGATCGACGGCTTCGGCTCGGTGGTGACGAAATTCGGCGGCGACGCTTTTTACGAGCGCCGCCCCGGCAGCCTCGGAACCTCCATCACCGCCACGCTCTCCAATGGCGTGGTGACGGCGCTGCGATATTCCCCGCTCACCCAATCCGTGCCGGAATCCTTCCAGACCAATGGCGGCATTTTCATGCTGCACGAATGGACGCCGTTCGAAGCGCTCACCGTCTCCGCCGGTGGCCGGTTCGACTATTTCAACACGCGCACACGTCTGTCGCCGCTCGCTTCGGCCGCGCTGCTGTCCGCCTATGTGGCCAACAGCGACACCGACCGGCTGGCGCCGACGGGCAGCATCGGCGCCGTGCTGCGCGTCGCGCCCGCCCTCGACGTCGTCGGCAACATATCGACGGCCTTCCGCCATCCGACCAACGCCGAGCTGTTCAATTCGACGGCGACCTCGCTGCCCAATCCAAATCTGCAGCCGGAGACCGGCGTGACCTATGAAGGCGGGCTTCGCCTCCATGTCGCGGAAGCGACCGCCAGCATCACCGGCTTCCACAGCGTCTATCACAATCTTCTGCAGACGCAGTCGGTCACCTATATGGGCGTGTCGACCTACACGCAGAGCCAGAACGTCGGCCGCGCCGAAATCGATGGCGTCGAATTCGAAGGACGCTGGCAAGCGACGCCAGAGCTCAATCTCTTCGGCAATTTCACCATGCTCGAGGGCACGAACACGACGACCGGGCGGCCTTTGCCCTCTATCGCGCCGTTCCGTGCGCGCTTCGGCGTGCAGGTCGCGCCGCCCGGCGCCGGCTATTCGCTGCAGGCCGTGCTCAACGCCGCCGCCGGCAAGACGCGCATCGACACGACGCAGGAATACAAGACGTCCGGCTATGTGGTGCTGAACCTCTATTCGAGCTTCGATCTCGGCGTGCTGATCTCGCCGAAGCTCGGCGACACGCGCCTCAGCATCGGCCTCGAGAATGTTTTCAATACGGCTTATGTCGACGCCGCGACTTTCGCCAATGTCTCCTACGGCCGCAGCGTGACCAATCCGCTGCTGGAGCCCGGGCGCAATTTCATCGTCAAGCTCACGCATAATTTCTGATGCGGCTTCCGCACGCTCGCCTCGCATGCGGAGGCGAGCGAGCCCGAGGCTCGCGCCAGCAAAAGCTCACCAGAGCGGCGGGCCGACCGAAAGAAGGCGAGCCATAGGCCCGCCTTCTTTGTCGTCCTCTCGATGTCCGAACCGATCACAAAGCCGCGTGCGGCGCCGCGTGATAGGCCTCTTCCGCCGGCAGGCTCATGAGGCGATCGGCCATGTCCTGCTTCAGCCATTCGAGCCGCTCTTTGTCTTCCGGCGTCGTTGCGCCACGACGCGCGAGCTCGATGAATTCGGCGCGCACGACGCCCGGACGCAGGGTGACATCGACGCTGGCGCCGCGATAGGCGAAGCGGAAGAAATAGCGCCCGCGCGGGCTCTCGACGACATCGGCGCCGCCGAGATCGAGATCGACCGTATAGCGCCCGCCGGTGACGGCGCGCGTCGCCATTTCGACCGCATCGCGGCCGCCGGGGCCCGGGAAGGCGGTGGCGATCGTCACCTCGTAGCGCTCCGGACGGCCGTCGGCGCAGAGCAGCGGAAAGGCGCGCTGCATCGCCTTGAAGCCATGCGCGGCCCCGCCGATGAAGCTGCGCCCGTGATATTTGAGAATATCCGCGAAGGAGATCGCAATCGGCTCGCCATGATCGAGCACCGTCAGAGAATCGTCGGTCATGTTCTCAGAACTCCTCCTTCAACCACGGCAGAAAGCCGTCGAGAAATCGCGTCGCCGCCGGCATGAAGTGCGATCCGTGGTGATAGAACGGGTCGAGGCTCGTCACCAGCATGCGGCCCTTCGTCGTCACCTCGTCGAGATAGAGAACGGAGCGTCCCTCGGCGTCGTCGATCAGCGAGCGCGCGCCATCGGGCGGCGCGAAGACGCCGTGCAAATGCCAGGCGATGTCGTTCGCGCCGATTCGCGCGAACAGCGGATGGCGTGGATCGGCGATTGAAAGGCCGAGGCTCGCGCCGGGCTCGAGCCACCACCACCAATTGGTCGGCACGCTGGTGAAGCGGATCGACGGCAGCCACAAATGCTGATCGGTCTCGCCCATGGCGACGACGGCGCCGCCCGCGGCGAGATAGGCCTCGAGGCACGCCCGATGCGGCGCGAGCCGGCTCGCGGGCGTTCGGCACGGCGCGAGCACGATGTCGAAGCGCGACAGATCGATATCGCCCAGCTCCTCCGGCCGCACGAGCGCGTCGAAAAGACGCGCATAGCGCGGCGCCTCCAGCGTCTCGCAGTGATAGGCCGTTCCCGGATGAATAGCGAGAATGCGAGTCATGACCACAGCGCCGTTGCTCCTGCGCACCAGGCGACGATTCGCTCGGCGAGCGCGACATTGACGGAAGGCTCGTCGCAGACGGTCCAGAGATCATTGCCGGCGTGCATCAGTAGCGCGCCGCCGGCGGGCCTGTCCCAGACCCAATCGATCGGCGCCGCCTGCGGTCCGACGCCGGTCAGCGCGCGGCCGCCCGGCGGCGCCGGCGCATGTCCGCGGCCATAGAAGCCAGCGACGCCGCGCCGCGTCTCCAGCCGCGCGCGGTCGATCCCCTCGAAGACGGCGTGCTCGTCGAGCGCGACCAGCGCGAAATCGGCGCGGCGCCCGGCGCCGAGCGGAACGAAAGGCGCGAGCTCCGGCAGGAATGGCCGCGCGAGATGGCCCATGAAGGCGAGCCGCCCGCCGCGATCGAAGAAGGCTTCGAGCGCAGCCGAGCGGCGCGCGAATTCCACCTGGTCGAGATGCATCGTCGTGACGAGGCCGCGCGCCGCCGCGAGGCGCGAGTCGTCCAGCTCCGTCTGCCGCACCATGGCCAGCGCGCCAGCCGCGAGCGGCGCGTCGAAAGCCTTCGGCGGCGGTCCGTCACCGCTCAGCACAAGCAACGTCTCGCGGTCGGCGGCCGTCATGGCGTGGCTCCCGCGAACAATGGGACGACGATCTCGATCGGCGCGCGGCCTTCATCCTCGAGGGTGACGCGCCGCACGGGCAGCCCATAGAGGCGCGTCAGATTGATTTCGTTCAGAATGGCGCGCGTCGGGCCGATCGAATGTTCCGAGGGTCCCAGCATGAGCAGCGCGTCGTCTGAGACGCTCAGCGCATGCTGCGGCAGATGCGTCGAGAACAATATGGCGTGACGCCCCTGCCGCTTCACCTCGCTCAGCACGGTGAGCAGGCGGTTCTGATTGGCGAGATCGAGCGCCGAGGCCGGCTCGTCGAGGACCAGCGCCGGCGAGCCGGTGGCGAGCGCACGGGCGAGCAGCACGATCTGCCGTTCGCCGCCGGAGAGCCGGTCGAACGGCCGCTCGGCGAAATCGCGCGCGCCGACGAGCTCCAGCGCCTCGAGCGCGGCGCGATAGTCGGCGGCGCCGGGCGCGCCGAACAGGCCGAGGCCGCGCGCCCGGCCCATGACGACGACATCGAGAGCGCGATAGGGAATGTCTGCGCCGATCGACTGCGACACATAGCCGATGACGGATGGCGCGATGCGGCGACCGGCGGAGAGCGGAACGAGCCCGGCGAGGGCCTTGATGAGCGTCGTCTTGCCGCGCCCGTTCGGACCCAGCACGGCGAGAATGCGGCCCGCCTCGAGCATGAAGGAGATGTCGGTGAATATCCACCGCCGGCCGCGTTGCGCGCCGGCCTTCTCGAGACCGATCATCCGGCGAGCTCCTTGCGGCGCGTCTGCCGCAGCAGAGCGGCGAAGACCGGCGCGCCGATCAGCGCGGTGATGACGCCGAGCGGTATCTCCGCCGCCGTGGCGCTGCGCGCGAGGCTGTCCACGAGCAGCAGATAGGATGCGCCGAGCGCCGCGGAAACGGGCAGCAGCGCCCGCTGATCCGAGCCGACCAGGAGACGCGCAGCGTGCGGCACGACCAGCCCCACCCAGCCGACGACGCCGGCGACGGCGACCGCCGCGCCCTCTATGAGCGCGACGGCGGCGAAGACGAGCCAGCGGTCGCGCTCGACCGAAAGGCCGAGGGCGCGCGCCTCCTCCTCGCCGAGCGAGAGGACATTGATGCGAAAGCGCATGAGCCAGAGCATTGCGGCGCCGGCGAGGACGCCGGGCGCCGCAATGCCGAGGCGCGCCCAAGTCGCGGCCGAGAAGCTGCCCATCAGCCAGAACACGATCGCAGGCAGCGAGCTGTTCGGATCGGCGAGAAACTGCAGCAGTGAGACGAGCGCCGCGAACAAGGCCCCGATGACGACGCCGGTCAGCACCAGCATCACCGTGTCGCTGCGGCCCTCGACGCGCGCCAAGGCTCCGACCAGCGCAAGCGCGACAGCGCCGAAGGTGAAAGCCGCTCCGATGAGCGCGAAGCCGCTGAAGCCGAGCGAGATGGCGAGCGCGCCGCCGAAAGCCGCGCCGGGCGACACGCCGAGAATTTGCGGCGCCACCAGCGGATTGCGGAACACGCCCTGCAACGCGGCGCCGCTCACGGCGAGCCCCGCGCCACACAGCGCGGCGAGCAGAACGCGCGGCGCGCGCACGAGCAGAATGATGCGCTCGTCCATCGCGCTCCAATCCGCCGTCAATGGCGAGACGCGCGACAGCAATATTGCGATCGCCTTTTGCGGCGCGATCTGAAAGCGTCCGACGCAGAGCGCCGTCAGCGCGGCGACGAGAAGCAACACGAGGACGGCGAGCGCTCGCACCCAGCGTGGAAGCGCGCGCTTTTGCGGCGTGTCGCCGCTCGCGGTCACGAGCAGGCTCATTTCGACTCGCTCGCCGCGAAGCGATCATAAAAGCGCGCGTCGCCGTTGATCTGCACGCGAAGCACCTCGTCCATATCCGCTTGCGACGGCGTATGGCCGTAGAGCAGCCGATAGGCGCGCGCGATCTCTGCGCGCAGATCATAGTGGAAGGCCTCGGGATAGAGGAGATCGGCGAGCCACATCCAGGTCAGCGGGCTCTCCTGGCTGGGCGGGTCCCAGCGATAGCCTCCGATCGGCATTTTATAGACGCGCCGCTCGCGCGCGGCGCGCGTCGCCGACAATATCTCGTCGTCATAAATGCGCGCGGGCGTGAGCTTCTCCTCGAAGCCGTTGAGCAGGATCACATCCGGGTCCCATTGCGCGATCTGCTCGGCGTTGATCGCGGGCGCGCCGGCGAGACCGTCGGCGGCGTTGCGGCCGCCGACGAGGCGGATGTAGAAATCATTGTAGCTGTTCGCGCCCGCCGCCGCGAGGCCGCTTGCGGCGCGTTGCAGATAGACGACACGCAGCCGCCGCGCTTCCGGAATGTCGCGCGCCGTCTTCTCTATGGCGATGATCGTCGCAGCGCGCCAGGCGATCAGCTCTTTCGCGCGCTCCGGCTTGCCGGCGATATCCGCCATCAGCGCGAGATTGCCGCGCGCGAGCGACTCCGTTCCATAGCGCAATAGCGCTGTGCGAATACCGGCGTTGCGCAAGGGGCCGACAATGTCGTCGCCGCGATCGCCCCATTGCACGACGACATCCGGATCGAGCAGAGCGAGCGTCTCGACATTTGGCATGAATCCATCCGCGCCGACGCCGGCGACAGACGCGTCGATGGCGCGCGCCTGGGGGAACATGCGTCCGAGCAGACCCTCGTCGATCGCTCTCTTCGAAGAGGGATGCATTCCGACGAGCCGCTGCGCCGAGCCTTCCACAGCGATGAAGGTAGAGGCGGATGGCATGGGAATCGTAACGACACGCTGCGCTGGACCGGGCAAACACACCTCCCACCCCGCGAGGTCGCCGAAACAATCGGCTTGCGCGCGCAACGGCGCGCAGGAAGCGACGATAAGGGCCGCGCCGCCGACAATCCCCGCACAACTCATGCCCACCTCGCAGAACGCGCTGCGCGAACACACTCGTCTCGATTATTCGAGAAGCGTCCGAGCTGCATCGACCCGACTCGAGATCGCAACGGCGCGATCATCTGTTCGATCACGAAGCTCGTGGAGCCGGCCCACCAAGTCAATAGCGTCGCTTGGTCCTTGGAATTGTTACAGTATCTATCATCGTGAGCGCCTCGCGCTCCGAGTGTGGAATGCTTCGAAAGACGCCTCGGCTCTCACGCGATCCGAGCGCCGGGACCGAGCGCATGCGCATCTAGAATGGTCGTCCCTCCTGTTCTATAATCTTCCATAATCTGGCGGGAACGCGTCGCTATCTTGGTGGAGCCATCGTGCGATCCGTCCTCGGGCGGCTGTGGCGTTTATCGAATCCTGTATGTGCTTTCTCCACTTCTGTGTCTCGCGATCATACCTCGGGGCGTCGAGCCGGCGGTTCGGGACGTCCGCGCCGCGACACATCCGAAAGCAAAAACTGGGGAATTGGGTAGATGGGAAATCTCTTTGAAAAGTTTTTTGGATCCATGCTCAAACTGGCCATATTCGCGTATCTCCTGATCGCGCTCTGGTTCGGCGCTACACGAGACCACGCCAACCGCAGTACAATCTCGGCGATAATCGAAGGCTCGACCTGGCCGATCACTCTGATCCTCGATCGCTGGCATTCAGAGGATCAGAAGGCGATCGAGGCGCGGGTGAACGCAGCCGTCGATGATGCTCTCGCCAAGGATCGCGCGCTTCGCAAATCGCTTTCGACGCTTCCCCCCGACACGCCGCAGCCCGACATGCCGAGCGGCCAAAATCCCGCGCTGGACTGGGCCTTGTCGAAGCGACCGTCAAAATGAAGAAAAGAAAATGTCACCCATCTTCCACGCCTCCCGCGCAATGACGCCGACGGGACCTGGAACGGATCACGCGGCGCCGAGCGGACAGCTATAATTCGCCGCCGCCTCGATAATGCGCCGCTGACCTGCCCCTGAAAAATCCCACCAGCATCGATTAGAGTCCGGCCGATTGCAGGACGGACACGATGAAGAAGAAACGGTTCACAGAAGAGCAGATCATCGGGATTTTGCGGGAGCAGGAAGCCGGCGCGAAGGCGGCGGACCTCGCGCGCAAATACGCGGTTTCGGAGACGACGCTCTACAATTGGAAGAGCCAAATTCGGCGGGATGGACGTTTCCGAGGCCAAGCGGCTGAAGGCGCTGGAGGAGGAAAACGCGCGTCTGAAGAAGCTCTTGGCCGATCAGATGCTCGATGCGGCGGCGCTTCGCGAGCTCCTGGCAAAAAAATGGTAGGGCCCGCCGTCAAGCGCGACGCCGTCGCGCACCTTCAGGCCGTCATGGGCCTGTCGGAACGTCGGGCCTGCCGGATCGTCGCGATCGATCGCAAGACGGCGCGCTACACGTCGAAGCGCCCGGCCGACGCCGAGCTTCGAGCCGAGCTGCGCGATCTCGCCAATGCGCGTCGGCGTTTCGGCTACCGGCGGCTGTTCGTCTTGCTTCGTCAGCGGGGCGAGCGCTCGGGCAAGAACCGCATCTATCGGCTCTACCGCGAGGAAGGTCTGACGGTGAGGAAACGCCGCGCGCGCCGCCGCGCCGTGGGAACACGGGCGCCGATTCTCGTCGAAGCGAAGCCGAATGCCCGATGGTCTCTCGACTTCGTGCACGACCAGCTCGCCAGTGGGCGACGATTCCGCATCCTCAACATCGTCGATGACGTGACGCGTGAATGCCTGGCGGCGATCCCGGACACGTCGATTTCCGGCAAGCGGGTGGCGCGCGAGCTGTCGGCGCTGATCGAAAGGCGCGGCAAGCCCGGCATGATCGTTTCCGACAATGGAACCGAGTTCACCTCGAACGCCGTCCTGTCCTGGTCGGAGGAGAACAAGGTGGAGTGGCATTTCATCATGCCCGGCAAGCCGATGCAGAACGGCTTCTGCGAGAGCTTCAACGGTCGCATGCGGGACGAGCTGCTCAACGAGACGCTGTTCTTCGGGCTCGACCACGCGAGAGAGAAGATCCGATATTGGGCGCACGACTACAACCACCGACGACCGCATTCTTCGCTCGGCTATGCGACGCCGGCGGACTATGCGGCCGCGCTCACCGCAACAGGCGATCGGCTGCGCAACCCCGACCAGCTCCGCCGATCGCCTGTTGCTCACCCCACGCCCGCGGGCGTATCAACCGCCGGGACTCAACTCGCCGCTGGATGAAATATCGGGGGCAGGTCAATAGGCGTAGACATAGATGTTGCTATCCATGTCCTACCGCTACCACTTCCACGCCATGCGCCGCCAGAATGGCGCCAGGTGAACGCTTACGAAAGCTGCAAGTGGCGACGATTGTTTCGACATGCCTGACGTTCTCACGAAGATCGTCGACGGCCATCTCACGAGCAAACTCAATGAACTCATGCCATGGGCCTACGCCGCGCCGGCTGCGCCGAAAGACGTGGCCTGAAAACAGCGCTTACCATGCATGGCTTCAAGCATGGAATGATCCATCGCCCGACCCTCCTCACGGCCAAATCACTTGAAGAGGATCGGGCGTCACTCAAACTTTTTCGAGGTGGGACGCTCGCACCGCTTACGTTCCATCCAGACCTTCCCGTCGTTCCGGGCTCGCCATCCGTCTGCATCGCCTCAGGGCGATGGCAGCGTGGAAGTCCGCGTCTACCGTCGCCTGAGACGACACCGATCCGTTGTTGCGCGGCCGCGTCAGGTTAATGTGACATCGCCGCGCCGCGACAACGTGCACTGCAGGAAGGTCGCCCGCTTTGATCACGCGTCGAATCGAATGATGTGTCACGCAAGCGGACGCTCGATGTAGGCCTATCAAAAATTGGCGATTGCCTCCTCGTCGCAGACGAGTCCAAAAAGCACTTTCTTCCTCTTCGCTTCGGCGAAGTCTTCGTCCATGATCGGGGGCGGCGACGTAATCGGCTGTTCTGCGTCGTCCGCATAGTGCCGCATGAAGACGCCCATGACGTGAGCTACGCCTTCCTCGGTTACCGAGCGCAGATCGTCGTCGAAATACCGTCCTTTGCTGTAAGTTCCGGTAATGATTTCGAACGAGGGAAAATACTCGACGTTTTCGTGTGTTCTGCTGGCGTGTTCCGCCGCGACGCGGAGCACTGACTTGCTATAGGTCGTGGCGACGAGAGCATGTTCCGGCTCATAGGTCGCAATCAGCGGCACCGGCGAAACCGTCAAAATGATCTTGCAGGCGGGATTGATGATCTTGATCAACTCCACTGTCCGGTCGAGGTCGGTAATGACCTCGGACACCGTGAAGTTTTTGAACTCGTATAGGTGAGGACTCGGCTTTCCAGCCACCACGCCCGGCGCGAGAGGATACACGGTGCCGTCATGGCGGGATCGCCATCCTTCCGTCAGTCCGAGCGTGAAAATAAACACGTCCATGTCACGAAGCATGGACGTGACCGCTTTCAGGTGCTCGTCTCGCGCCGCTCGAACTTCCGAGGGCACGGCAAATCCTTCGGGCTCGATCTGCGGCCGCAGGGGGTCGACGAATTTGCCATCCGGTCGTTCCCAACAGTCTTCCTGTGGGTGGAATTTTCCCAAAACCCTATCGAGCAATTGAACGAGCTGACGCACGGTATAAATATTGCCGTAACGCGCTGAATAGACCCCATAATTGAGCTCATGCGCCCGTTCGGCGCTCATTCCAGGGGGGGCGGCTTCGGAAATGAGATAGTCAAAGCCGCTTTTGCTGAGCGTGCGGGCAATATGTTGCGCAAAACAGCTTCCGGCGGTCGCAATTTTCGCGTTCTTGGATAACTTGAATTTCGGATTTACGACCGGATCGAGATCCGGGATCTTGACGGCGGCGACCGATTTTTTCCAAAATTGGACAGCGGGAATATCGCTGTATGGATTTTGAGAGCGCGCTTTTGCGGGCTTTGCCGCTTCGGCGTGCATGCTGACCGCAGGCGTCGAATTCAATTTTTCACGCATGAAGTCCAAAGACATGTTTAGGGGCTGAATCGTCGACCGATCATATCGCGCGAAGGATTCATAGGATACTTCGACAAATTCGCGCAAGGACATCACGCCGCGCGATGAACGTAGCGGTTCCGGCCTAATGAAAGTATAATCGCCCGGAATGTTATAGCGGCTGGCTATCTCCGGATAGACCGGCCAGATCGGCATAACGCGCAATGGGTCTTCCAGGTATTGCGACACATTGCGCCTCACTGCGGGAATCTTGACCTTGTCGAGAAGAGCCATCGCAATGTCTTCCAGCGCGGAAAGATGCGGATGGTTGAATGAATACATGAAACAACCGTTGCGTGTCCAACGCTCGAACATGGCGTCTAAGGGCATTTCCGAAAGACGAGCTTCGCCGAAGAGGTCGGCGCGGCTGGACTCCCACGCGTCTAGATAGCCGAGCCGGGAATAAACCCAAGGATTGTAAAAACTGATAATGTCGTCGACACTCAATCCATGAACATAGCCGAAGACGGCGATCGCGGATTGGTAAGTGGTCATCCCGCTCTCGGCGTTAATCGCTTCATATTTGCCGGATGGGAGTCCTCCCCGGACAAACGTCATGTCTGGATGGTATGCAGAAAAGGATATAAACGGAAAAAAATGCGCTTTTTTCAAATGTCGGTCTTTAAGCAACTTTCGCACGAAAGGCTGAGTGAAAATAAGGTCGCAGTTATCGGCGATCGCGTCGAGAGACTCGTTTCCGCTCACAACATCCGAACTCACGAGCGTGAACTGTGCGTCAAAACCTGGGTTCAACGCTTTTATGCAAGACGCTATCGAAGCGCCGTTGCAGTTGGCCAATATGGCTACCTTCATGCTTCCCTCGCATTCGCTGTTTTGCTTAGATCGACGGGTCACGCCCATGGAATGTCCGGATGCCGCCGGCGCCCGATGGTCGCGGCCATAGATTACGCCGACCGAATGAGCGGAGACCGACTGCTATAAACGCGATGGCCCGCCCCGAGCCAAATTGCGAGCGGCGATTCATCTCCGGCATCAATTGAAACGATCTTCGCACCGAGGTGGGTCACGAGCACGCCGGTGGCGATGAGCGCCATTACAGTATCTCGGAACGATCTTGGGAGCAAGATCGTCGCGTGCGGTGCTTGCACCCAACCGATTTCATTTCCTGCACGCTTCACCATGGATGGTGTCCGCCGAAAGTAGGCTGGTACGACAATCTCAGTTCGCCAGCGCGGCATTCACCACCTCCAGAATCTACGATTCTCGAGGTGGTGAAAAAGCTCTGCGGCACCCAATGAAAAATCCCGACGACGCCAAAACTCGCGCCGTCGGGATTGACGAAGGTCAACGCTGCAAGCCGCGTCCTCTATGGCAGCGAGGGCCACGTCGGGGTGAGCTCGGAGACCGCCTCGTGTCCTTAAGCGCTTTCCGCTGCCGCCAGCCGATCGAGTTGAAGCTCATCCGACGCGGAAGGCAATTCGTAAAAACGGGCCTTGTGGGCTTCCACGAGTATATCGATCAGCATTTGCGTCGAGTCCTGCCAGCTCCGAGGCTTCCATTGCTTACGTATCATCTGCTCGCGCTGTGCGAGTTCCTTGGGATGGTGGGCGAAAAACTCCATGCGATCGGCCCAAGCGTACGTGTCGTAAGGACTGATATACTCGACGAGATCACGCCCTGTCTCCTTCAAGGGATCGACGTCTGAGGTCAGGCAAAATTTTCCATAGGACAGGCTTTCGGGAAGAGTGAGGCTCCAACCCTCGTAAAAGCTCGGTAGTAATGTAAACAAGCAGTTACGATACATCGCGTCCAGTTGCTCGTCCGAAGGAGAAACGATGACCAGATTGCCGCGGACACGCTTGTCCGCGGACATGTTCGCGATTGCATCGTCCGTATTCCAGCCCTTTTTGCCCACAAAGGCCATCTGGAACGGCGGTTGACCGTCGCATCGTTCTAGGATTCGCAGATAGGCCTTGTAGAGCATGTCGTGATTCTTCCGGGCTTCGAGCGTGCCGACGGTCATCACGAACTTGCCATTCAATCCCATCGCCGACAGAAGCGCGCGATCACGCTCGGGAGAAGGCTCCGCTGCGCGCGTGTCGGCAAGCGCGAGGTCGGAACCGAACTCGATGAACGCGCTCGGAGGGACAGGCCAGCCGTTCTGCTTCTGAATTGCTATTCCATCTCGCTGCGCTGTGCGGCCGCCATAGACGATATGGTCGAATGTTTTCGACACATGTTCGATGAATGGCTGGTAGCTCCTCACTGTATTCTCAAGATGAAATTGTGGGATGAGGAAGGGCGTGAAATCATAGACGAGTTGGGACGTCAGATGGAGCTCCTCTCGCGAGCTGACATCGAAGACTTTGGCGTTGCGAGAAAGTTTGCCTGTGCCATCGCCGTCAATGGCGGCGAAAAAGATGATGGCGTTTTCGGGGAACCGAGGCAAATAGGCGGGATGGGACGCTATCGGACCCGTCGAATGGAAGGGATTGCGATGCCCAGTTCCTGCGGCCTCATGCGGTTCCCAAAATTCATGAAAGTTTTTATAGCCTGCGGAAATATTGCTCGCGTGGAAGAGCCAGCCGAGCAGCTCATGCTCTATTTCGAAGAAATAGTCATGTGTATACGCAAAATAACGCGTATTGGGCCTCAGCACATGCAAGTGATAGGCGTACGCCAGTTCCGTACGGATTATGCCATTGACCCCACCCTTCCAGTGGAGGAAGGACAAAGTGATATCCATCCAGATTGTCGGCTCCTCCCAGAGAGTCAGCGGACACTTTCTCCGGGCTTTCGCGGGCGCGGCAGGTGTTTGCGCCGAGAATTTGCGAACGGCATTATACATGGTCTGCGCCGTGTCGAACCATAGAATATTCTTCCACTGCGCTCGGATTTTTTGTTCTTTTTCTTGTAGCAGCTGTTGATTGCTGGAGTATAGAATAATCTTGTCGGCCCAAGTGCTGGTGTCGAACGGCTCGGCGTAATCAATCATATCGCCGCCGATTTCGCGCAGGGCGGGAGTGTCACACGCGATGCAGAGCTTGCCCTGCGCAAGACTTTCCGGCAGCGGCAGACTCCAGCCTTCGTATAGGCTGGGCAGCACTGTAAATGCGCAATTTTTGTATAATACCGCGAGTTCTTCGTCCGAGGGCGTCAAATGAATGATCCGGCCTTGCACCCGAGGATCTCTATGCAGGAAGCGGAGAATGTCGTCCGCGCGCCAAACCGGTTTACCGCAAACGACCAGGGTTGGCAGACCTTCGGGCTTCCGTTGCATGGCCAGAAGATAGGCGCGATAGAGCGTGTCGTGGTTTTTACGCGGCTCGATCGAACCGACGCAGATCACGAACGGACTTGAAATGCCCAGCCGCGCCAACACATCCGCGTCTCGGCTATGATCGGTCGACTTTACGATATCCGTGCCGAACTTCACCGCCACGTTTGGCGGAGTGGGCCAATGCTCTCTCTTTTGGAGGGTGATCGCATCCATTCGCGCAGTTTCACCACCGTAAAACAAAAAGTCACAATGATGCGAGACCCAGTCCATGTATCGGAAAAATAGCTTCTGGCCATCTTTGGGATAAAGATGTGCAGTTTTGCTATGAATCAAAATGATATCATAAATCAGATAGGAAATATATACGCCCGGAAATTCATCCTTTAGAATAGAATAATAGTGTTCCTTGTGATCCTGAATAAAGCCCGTCGAAATTATCGTATCGCGCTCTACAAACGGATGGAAGAAGGCGTCTCCGTCTGGGACATCAACCTTAACGACATGCCTTTTGGGGGAAGAGCCCTTTTGCCGCCCAAAATACGTCATATAGGCATCGGTGACATTGGTCGCTTCAAATAACCAACGTAATTGTTCGTGTGGGACCTCCGCGAAACCGGTGCCGATCTGAACCGAAAAGCCGACATTGGGATCGATTTTTTTCATCGCGCTGGCGATTTCAAGTTCTGCCCGCACCATACCCGCAACGCCGCCTGTCCAGCGCAGCGAAAACGTCAGATCGATCCACACGCGACCTCGAGTGGTCTCTCGCGCCCGGGCGGGTTGCATTGAAGCCAGGCGATGTGCGAACAATGCCCGAGGGATGATCGTCGCCGCGATTGACACGCGGCCGTCCTCGTTAGATTGACCGCCCCGATCGTCCTGCTCGGTGACCATCTGATAGGAATAGCGACGAGAATCGATTTCTCGAGTCGGATCCTCCTGCGCTCTCAAAGACAAGACGATTTCGCCATCGGGGAATTGGGTGACGCCTTTCAAATCCAGCGACGCTTCGAACCCGTGATACCCTTCGCCCATTCCCGCAGACTTGAGGTCGGCTCGATATATGTTGGCCTCTGCAGTCCCGACAACGTTTTCGCCGAGCAGGATCCTGACGCAGACAGGCTCCTGTGGAGCATCGGGCCGCCACGCCCAGCCTCGAACTCTATTCCCTTCGATGGGATCGAGATGGCCTTGAAACTCAGTGCGCTTGCCCGCGATTTGTTGCCAAAGCGATCTCAAATTCATTTTGTGTAACACTCCTCTTATTTGCATATCAGACGGAAGAGTCCGAAGCTGGTTGGACCACATTCTGGGCTTGGCGTCGCTGACGCGGTCTTAAGTGTTTGATTCGTACCACTAGACTGGAGGTCGATCAAGGTGTATCGGCCGCATGCTCGAGACCAGACTGCTTCGGGGAACTGGTGGGCATGGCTCTGGTCGCAGATCGCGCCGGCATGTGTTTGCGAGTCCGCTCGACGAAGCAGGGAAAACGCAGAAGGTCAGCGTTTCCCGTGTGTCATCATCCTGACGGTCCAAAATGTCGATTTCGGGCTATTCGTCTCCCACCCTGGACGAGTGCCCGGAGCGCAGGTCGCGTTCCACCACCGTCACGCTTCGTGCTCTCGTCATTCCTTCTGATCTGTCAACGGCGAGTTCAATGACGCGCGCGACACTCTCAGGCGCTGCTACCGTCGCATCGGTTCGATCATTTCGCCCTTCGAAGGCCGATCCAAATCGCTGCGACGCATCTTTACGCTGAATCGGCCGCAAATCTCGCGCGCAAGGGGCGAAGGGTCGTTGCGTGCTGCTCCTTGTAATAATCAAACATATCCCTGGCCATTTCCTGCACCGAACGCAGAGCCATTCGGCGTGGAGATAGACGATCCAGCTTTTCACGGGATCCGATCAAGCGCCACAATTCGTTGGTCCGGACGAACGCCATATCCTGAATAATTTCAATTTCATAGCCGGCAACAGCCTGAAAGGCGCGGATCAATTCCCGCAGTGATGTCGCCTTACCGGAGCAGAGATTGATGGTTTCACCGATCGCAGCCGGTTGATCGATGAAATCGGCGAGAACGCTGCAGGCAGCGGTAATCTCGATATAGTCGCGGTAGACGTCGAGATTGCCAAGCCTGATCTGGCGTTCGCCCTGTGCAAAAGCCTTGGCCAACTTTGGCACAATGAACGCATCGTTCTGGCCTGGGCCGACAATGTTGAACGGCCGGAAGATCGTCGGATCGCAAAATTCGACAGCCTGTTTTATCCAAAATTCGGCGCAGAGCTTGCTCATTCCGTAGTCGTGCACGGGATTGGGTTGCAGGGCTTCGTGCAATTCTTCGACGCTCTGATTGCCATAGACGCCGGCTGTCGACAAAAATATAAAGCGCGTGCGCCGCCCGAGGGCCTTGATCGCCGCAAGTAGGTTTTTTGTGCCCAGGACGTTGGTGCCGTAATATTCTAGATGAAGTGGATGGATGGCGCTCGAAATTGCAGCACAGTGGAAAATCACGTCCGGCTGGGCTTTGCTCACGACATCCGACACCAACACAGGATCCGTCAAATCGCAGCGGACAAAGTCGCCCTTTTCAGTGGATACAGTGCCGATGACTGTGAAGCCTCTTGCACGCAGAGCCTTGGTCAATGCGGAGCCGACAAATCCTGAACCGCCGGTAACGAGAATCCTAGTCATGGCGCTATCCTTGATGCCTCGCTTTGTAACGAGTTGCTCCTGGGCACTATACAGCAGATCGACGAAATATGCCCTTGATACTTTCTTCGGCTTGTCGAGCGCCAGACCGCCTTTATGTGGCGTGGGAGCAAAAGGGAATCCGGCACTGGCGATCTCGTGGTCGGTGGGACGGCGCAACACGAGATTGCTCTCGATGCGCTCGTCACCGGTTGATCATCTCCAAACCCCCGACGACGAGCTTGGTTCGTCCGTCCATTCCGGTCCGACGGCACCGACCGAATTCAGGCTCGCGCGCCCGGCTTCAACCGCTCGAGATCGGCGTCCACCATCTCGCGGATGAGCTGGTCGAGCGAGGTCTCGGGCGCCCAGCCCAGCGCCTTGCGCGCCTTGCTCGAGTCGCCGAGCAGAATATCGACCTCCGCCGGGCGGTAGAATTTCGGATCGATCACCACATGCGCCTCCATGTCGAGGCCGGCATGGGCGAAAGCGATGCGGCACATGTCGCGCACTGTGGTGGTGACGCCCGTCGCCACCACATAATCGTCCGGCGTCTCCTGCTGCAGCATCAGCCACATGGCCCGCACATAATCGCGCGCATGGCCCCAGTCGCGCTTGGCGTCTATGTTGCCGAGGCGAAGCTCCTTGGCGAGGCCGAGCTTTATGCGCGCCACGCTATCCGTGACCTTGCGGGTGACGAATTCTATGCCGCGCAGCGGGCTCTCGTGATTGAAGAGAATGCCCGAGGAGGCGTGCATGCCGAAGCTCTCGCGGTAATTGACCGTGATCCAATGGCCGTAGAGCTTGGCGACGGCGTAAGGCGAGCGCGGATAGAAGGGCGTCTTCTCGCTCTGCATCGGCTCCTGAATGAGGCCGTACATCTCGGAGGAGGAGGCCTGATAGAAGCGCGCGCCGGGGGCGCCGAGCCGCAGCGCCTCGAGCACATTGGCGACGGCGACGGCGGTGATGTTGGCGGTGAGAATGGGCTGGCGCCAGGAGGAGGCGACGAAGGATTGCGCGGCGAGATTGTAGACCTCGTCGGGCTTCACCTCCTGGACGATGCGCAGCAGGCTGGAGAGATCGCCGAGATCGCCGTCGAGCAGCTGCACGTCATTGGCGACGCCGAGCCAGCGCAGGCGATGGTCCTCGACGCCGCGATGCGAGGAGCGGCGGATCACGCCATAGACTTCATACCCCTTGCCGAGCAGAAGCTGTGCGAGATAGGCCCCATCCTGTCCGGTAATGCCCGTCAGCAGCGCGCGTTTCGTCATGCACCCCTCTTAATTCAAATCCACTTTCGCGGCTTTCAACATCGGCCGAACGGCCGTCTATAGACGATCTAGGCGCGGCTATACAAATCGGCGAGGCGGACGATATCGTCCTCGCCGAGGTATGAGCCGGTCTGCACCTCGATGATCTCGAGGTCGATCTTGCCCGGATTGCTCAGGCGATGAATGCAGCCGATCGGCAGATAGACCGATTCATTCTCGTGAACCAGCAGCGTCTCCTCGTCGCGGCCGACTTCCGCCGTGCCCTTGACGACGATCCAATGCTCGGCGCGATGAAAATGCTTCTGCAGCGACAGGCGCGCGCCCGGCTTCACCACAATGCGCTTCACCTGATGCCGATCGCCGGAATCGACCGATTGATAAAAGCCCCAGGGGCGGAAGATGCGCTTGTGCTCGCCCGCCTCGCGGCGGTTCTCGCGCTTCAGCTGATCGACGAGCTGCTTGACATTGTCGCCATGCTCGTGACCCAGCACCAGCACCGCATCCGGCGTCGTCACCACAATGACATCGTCGACGCCGACGACGGTCGTCAGCGTCTCGTCCGAGCGCACATGAACATTGCGCGAATCGCGCACGACGCCATTGCCGCGCACCGAATTGCCTTGTTCGTCGCGCTCGGTCAGCTCCCACACGGCGCGCCAATTGCCGACGTCCGACCAGCCGATGTCGGCCTCGATCACCGCGGCCTTGCGCGTCTTCTCCATCACCGCATAATCGATGGAGGTCTTGGGCGCGCGCGCGAAAGATTCTGCGTCCAGCACCAGAAAATCGAGATCGGCGCGGCCTGCGTCGATCGCCTTTTCCGCCGCATCGGCGATCGCCGGCTCGAATTGCGCGATCTCCGCCTGCATCACATCGGCGCGGAAGATGAAATTGCCGCTGTTCCACAAATAGCCGGCGTCGATATAGCGCTGCGCGGTCTCGCGATCGGGCTTCTCGACGAAGGCCTCGAGGTTGAAAACGTCGCCGGCGATGCGCTCGCCGGNGCGAATATAGCCATAGCCNGTGGCCGGATTGTCGGGCTTGACGCCGAGCGTGACGATATAGCCGTCCGNGGCGGCGGCCGCCGCCTTCTTGCACAGAGCGACGAGGCCTTTGGGGTCGCGCACCACATGATCGGCGGCGAGCACGACGACGATGGTCTGCGGCGAGCGGCGCGCGGCGACGCCGGCGGCGACGGCGACCGCGGCGGCCGAATCACGCCGGGTGGGCTCGAGGACGACATCGGCCGAGGCGCCGATGGCGCGCAGCTGATCGGTGACGAGGAAGCGATAATCGGCGTTGGAGATGATGACGGGCTTGTCGAACGCCTCGTCCGACAGCGTCTGAATGGTCGTCTGGAAGGTCGACAGCTCGCCGACGAGCGGAATGAATTGTTTCGGGAGAGTTTCCCGCGACTCGGGCCATACGCGCGTGCCCGCCCCGCCGCACATTATGACAGGAAGTATCTTCGTCATGTATTGCCTTTTGGCACACAATCTCCGAGGCAGACGGAAGAGTGGTAGAATTGTCTACTTTATGCCAGGTTGATGGTAGTAAGGGAGTCGTTACGATTTCCGCTAAAGCTAGCCTAGCTATAGGTGATCAAGTTAGGCTTGGCAAGAGCGACACGGGGTATTAATGGAATTTCGGGCACGATTCAAAGGAGATAGACACTTTTCTGGGTTGCATTTATCAAAGATACTCGCCTTTACGTTTTGTCGTCTTCGCATCAAGCCCGCCGGCCACTGGCGGCAGGACGCTTGCTGTGTTGCCCGAAACAGTTTTGAAGCTACGGCAGCAATCCCACCTTATTCACTGGGTTGCTACGGTCCGAAATGTCGCCATGTCGATCTGGATGGATGAAGCCAAGGCGATCGGGCGACGCGGCCGCGGTGTGGCTTTGCGGCCAACGAGATCGTCGCGCCCGAAGAGGCGATTGGTTCAACAACCGCGGACTGCGACAGCCGATTTGAAACGTCGCCCCGGCCGAAGCCGCGGCGCACTATTATGTGCTACACGATAAGCGCCCTGCGCCGCGTGACTCAAACCGTCGGTTCCTCGGCTTTGACGAAATGGATACCCTGACGGAGGAAGAGCTCGTCCCAGCCCCTGTCGCTGCCCTCCCATCTGGTCTCGCCGTATTTTTCGGCGACGTCTAAGTGTAGTCGGGGATGCTCGCCGCGGTATTGGCTACGCAATAACAGCAGATTGTAGTCGACGTTCGGCAAAATACGTTCGATCGCCGCCACAAAGCGCGAAAACAATTCGTCGGTGAAGTCGCCGTTGCGATCACCGCCGCTGACAAAGCCATCATCCGCACGGATAAACAAAACTCGTCCACGCATAGATCTGAATCGGTTGGCAAGGTAGGCGAACTTGTCCCGGTTGGACCGACAGCCTGCAGCGACGAGCTCTTGGACATAGGTTCCGTCGGGGTGTCCGTCCTGAAAGTCGTGAAAGTGAATAGTGCCATACCTATTGCAGAGCACGCCCTTGCCGTCAAAGATAACTCGCATATTCTCAGGGAGGAACATCTCCGCGAAGTCGCACTCCAATATTTCTACCAAGGAGAGCGTCGGCGTCACAAACCAGTCGAAAACATGCGCCTTGTTCGATCCGGTAAGCCGCCTGATGTGATGCGCCGTCTCGCAATGAGCTCCCAGACTCACGATATGATCAAACGATCGACCGATCACACGATCTCTCCTCGCATTTTAGATCCGGGCTGAATTCTATGCATAGTCGCTCTCGTTGTCCAACTCGCGGGCGGCTTAGAGTCGTCGCGGCGCTCTCGTTGTTGCTCTTTTTTGAAAGAGAGCGGTATGAAAGTCGGAACAGTCGATCCACGTATCGTAAGCCCGATCAAAAAAACGGGCTCCCGAGCCCGTACCATTTAGTGGGAACGATACGCGCGAATCTCATCATGGCCTGGCCGCAACAGCGGCCACTCGCGAGAGGCCGAATACATTTACGCAAATTGCGTCCGACCGCAGTGCCGCCGAATTTGGCCTTCCAATTGTAGAGCGTCGTCTCCGAAACCGCGTATTTGCGCGCGAGGTCCGCCGCCTTCGCGCCGGCCTCCTGCTCCCGCAAAATCCCGATGATCTGCTCTTCCGTGAGCCGTTTCTTCTTCATCGTGTCCGTCCCTGCAATCGGACGGACTCTAATCGATGCAGGTGGGATTTTTTAGGGGCAGGTCAATTTTCGTTGCTCCATATCGCGACCTCCGGCAAAATCAGGCCGCCCTGATGGAGGCCACAATTGATTCATCCGATTCAAGCTCCTAGCGGCTCTAAGGCCCGGCGAGCCATATTGAGACACGCGGTCGCTTCAATAAGAGCAGTCTGAACTTCGCGCAGGCGGGAAACGGCCGCCTGGCAGCTAGCGTTGACTTCAGCCCTCTCTTGGGAAGTGCGATCGGTTGCGCTCGCGCGCTCCAATCGGTTGGCTTGTTCGAAAATGCCCCGGAGTAAGGCACCTTCTTCCTGCGCCAATGCCTCGGCCCGGGCCGATGCCTCCCGGTATCGTTTCAGTTTATTGACGAAGCCTTCGTTTTTAAGTTCGTTTCTCTCGCCCATACTTCTTACTTCTTAAGTCCTAGGTGTACAGTTTGAATAGCCAATGCCACGTTGGAAATCAAGTGGTAGACCGCGAGCACCTCGGCATCCGCCGGGCCGCCCCGATCGCCGAGCAGCCCGTCCCCAATATACACGTGTAGCTTTGCCCCGCAGGTGAACGCTAGGCTCAGGACTCATTGATTGAGATAGAAGGCGACAGCGGCGGCGATGCATACGGCCGAGAAGAAGGCGTGCGCGCATAGATCGTAACGGGTAGCGATGCGCCGCGGTCTTTGAGCTTAGCGAAGAGGTTCTCGATCTGTGACGTTGCCGGTAGAGCCCCTTGTCGTAATCGAGAGGCTTCTTACGGCTCTTCGTCGGGGGAATGCAGGGTTCGGTCCCGCGCTCCGCGAGCGCTCGGCGAAACCAGTCGCTGTCGTAGCCGCGATCGGCGATCAGGGCCGAGGACGGCGGCAGCGCGTCGAGCATCAGCCTCGCGCCTTTATGATCGCTCATCTGCCCTTCGATCAGCATCATGACGAGCGGCTTGCCGGCGCCGTCGCAGACGACGTGGAGCTTAGCAGCCCGTTGACGAAGTCAACAGGGGAAAGACCCACTCGACCAGCCGAAGAAAACCCTCGAGGAGGCGTTTTGCGAGGCGATGCTCGGCGCGATGAACGCGCTGGCGGCGCAGCAGCCGCGGCCACAGCTCGTCGTCGACAACGACCGGCGCCTGGAGCCCCGCGCCGAGAAGCGTGAGCACCCTACGTGACGCTCGGCCCGCAACCACTACGGCGTGAACTTCTGCGTCGCGACCATCCCGCTACAATATATCTGCCCGACTGCGGTCGCCGGCGATGCATTGTCGTATTTTGCAATCGAAATATACTGATTATATGCGTATAATACGCCTGTTGCGGCGTATTGTTGGCCTACAGTTGTGCGTATCGTGCATGGAATAGTGGCTGGCATCAAGGAAAATTCAGCTGGCCGCCAATAATCGGCGTCATTGAGCAATCCGATGCGGAAATAATTCGCAGGAGAATCACCAACATCCGAGATCGTGGCCACTACTTCTAGCATATAGGCGTTCGAATTCAGGCGGAGCAGACGCTCTATAACACTGTAGGTTCCGTTGCCGTCGGTCTGATACGTTCCAGTGTAGGTATACCACCCCACCCGAGCATTGGCGGTCATGCCGTTCGCGCCGCCGTTGTTGCTATAGGCTCTTCCGCTGAACCATATATTATTCGTCGGCACAGTCGCATTAATCGCGTATCCGATATTGTTTGCGATAATGGTTTCCGGAGCGATTTGTATCTGCGTCGTCGCGTCGTCGACCTTGATCGCGTCGGCAAGACTAGTCTCGATCAAAGGAGACGAAATGGAGATGTTCCCCGACGGGTAGTTCTTGACGTATATATCGGCGGCGCCCGTGCCAGCAGACCCGACGAGCCCCTTGACCTGAAATGGCGTTCCGGGCTGAATTAAGTTGTCGTCGATGTAATACCCATAATTGCTGCCGACCTGCGTTCCGTCCGCGACGAATTGCGCGCCGAAAAGCATTTCACGGTTTCCGCAAACCCCTGCCATCGTGGTGCAGCCGATCGCCACGCTCCCCCTGTTATCGATTTTGACCTGAGCTACGGTGTTCCCGAGCGACTCGCCGTTATCGACGAAGAGATTGGCCGCCCCCAGCGCATGAATGCCGACGCCCGCGTTGAGATCGGTATAACCGCCGGACATGATCAGGTTCGTATTCGCGTTCACAGGCGCGTTGAGGCCGAGCGCGCGAACGCCGTCATTCCGCATGAACGCAATCTGATACCCTGTGAGAAAAACCTCATGGAAGCCGTAGAAATAGAGGCCGTCCCAATTCTTCAATCGAACATCGGGCGTATCGGACTCGAGGTCCAGCGTACCGACCGAAATGTTCTCCAAATGAGCGTCAGACAGCTTATTGAACCGAATGGCGGCGCCTGCCGTCATGGTCGTTGCGCTGGTCACGCGAATGTTGCTGATATTCCAATGGTTCGAATTGTGCATCCCGCCGAGCGCGGGATTGCCGAACGTCAGCAGGTCGGGCGTGGTCGGCGCGCCGGTGTAGCGGAAAGTCGTGATCCCGCCGCCCCCGCGGATAGTGACCTTGTTTATGTCCTCGGCAGGCGCCGCCAGCGGAGACTTGAAATCGAACTGGCCTGCGGGCGCCGTGAGAATGACGCATGCCGGGGCGGGCGAGGCTACGGTATAAGACCGGCATTTGTCCCCGCCCGCCGCCGTGCCGAGAAGCGCCAGCCAATTGTTGATTGCTGTGGAATTGTCCGCGGCCGTCGCGGACGCGCCGAAATGCAGAAGATTGGCCTCGCCGCCAAAATTCCCGAGCCAGCATTTGCCGTCGAGCGACGGCACTTGCGAGGCCCCGTCACCGGCGCCGGCGTTGAGCGTGCATGCTGAGTTCGACGGCGTGAACACGAGCGCCGGACCATCGCCAAGTGACGAATATCCAAGACGCGCGACCGCCGTCGCATAGCTGATCGGGAGCGCTGACAGCGCCGTGTTATTCGGGACCACGGCTTGCTCGGCCCCGAATATCGTGAACCCGCTCACGCTATTCGGGGCATTGGAAAGCGCAGAGAAGACGCCGGCCCCAACGGGCATGTCTTGTGCAGCCGCCGGTGCCTCCGTCGGATTGCCGAGGATCGTCAACGACCCGCTCGAGGGGAGCTGAAGGTGACTGATCGCCCCCGATATGTCCGCAAACCCAGGCTGCGAGCAGGTGAGGCGCCCATCCGAGCCGGCGGCTGACACCCACTCGTGGGGCGAGCCTGTCAGGGCTCGCGCCGAGAACAGGTTCGAGACGGTTGCCCGCCGCGTCGCCCCAGACTGGACGACCGCGACCATCTCGCTGCCTGACAACGGCGTCGCCGCCGGCGGGAGGCCGCTGATCGGCACAGTCGATGACTGCGCGAGCGCGGCGGCCGTGGTGGAGACGAGGGCGAGGAGGACGAGGAGGGGCTGTTTCATGTGAGCATGATCGCCGAAGGCGATCGGCGATCAACGCACCGTTTTAGGGTCGTCGACCTTGGGTCGACCTGAGCTCACCGATCTCTTGCGACAACTCACGAACCAACCTCTGCAACTCGGCAATCTGGCGCGCCTCGGCTTCGATGGCTTGTTGACTGGCAGAACGATTATTAACCGCGGCAATTTGCTGCCCAAGACAATTTATCGGCTCTACGATGTCACGCTGATCATTGATGAAACCACTAACACCCGCGCCATCGGAACGGCATACGACGCCGCCTAATGCGAGCGCATGTGACGATAAAGCAGTGTTCAAAAGGAACGCGACGACAATCTTTTTCATAAATGTCCCTCAGCTCGACGAGCCATCCTCTCGCAATTCGGGACCTCACTCAAGCTCGGCGCCGCCATCCACGCACAAAAACGCCCCGCCTGTTCATCCGAGGTCGGGGCGCTTTCGTCGAGGAGCGAGGCACGGACGACGCGCAGGGAGTGGGTCACTCGCCTCGCCGCTGAATTCCTCGCCGCGCCCTGAAACACCGCGGGCGGGCGCTCCGCCAGGATCACGCAGCGCGCTCCGCTCGGCGCGATCCGAGAGGCCGCCGCCCCCCCGCCTCGATGCTGAACGTCGCCAACACGATAACCCCGCCGCTGGCGTTGCGCATCGTCGCGCGGCGTGGCCCGTACGGCGGGTCGGGCGGCTTGGAGATCATCACGCGGCCCGTGGCGGCTCGTCGTCGCCCGGTACCGGCCACACTTAGGGCGTTCCTTTCCCGATTGCCCGGCCAGGACCGCGGAGCCGCGCCGCTTGGCAAGCGCTCGGACCAGCTGGCTCGGCGAGTCGACGTAAGTTCGGACCTGCATGCGAGCCTCCTTGCGAAGCAGCTATGCTCGCTGTGAGCATAAGCTCCGGGGATTCGGCCGGCAAGTGCTCGGAATGCTTCCCCACCTTCCCCAGCGAAGTGGGGAAACCCGGTGATCCTGGGGTGTTCCCAGCACCCCACCCCACCCACACCCCCTCTAGGGGGGTGGGGAAGTGGGGAACCGGGGTCCGCAAGGTGGGGAAATCGGCGCGCCGAAATGTCTCGACCGCCCTCTCGCGTCGACTGGGCACCTGCCATCAACCCGCCGAGCCCCCTCACCCGCTAACCGCTCGCCAAGCCCGCTACGAGGCCCGCCGACTCACGTCCGCGCGTGCCGAGCGGATTAGCGACATCAGCCTTCCGACTCTCCACGAGCCTCCGCAGCCGCGTCTCAGGGCGATCGTCTTCGAGGCCAGCAACGTCGTCGCGTTCGTCAATCTTTCGACCGATCGACAGCCCTCTCGCGCGAAAGATTTGCGAGTTGTGCCAACGCGATGCTGCTGCGTTCCGACCGCACGCAACCGGTGGGGCCTAGAGCGGGTTCGTCATTTTCCGATTCAAATACGGGATTCCCGAATCGGCGAGAGCCTGATTCCTTACGTCATGTGTATGACGGAGGGGAAAGATTGCTCGAGCCTACAGCCAGGATTTGCGTGACCGGGTGATCGATGCCGCGTTGAAGGGCCTTTCGGCGCGTCAGGCGGCGGCGCGTTTCGGGGTCGGCGATGCGACCGCGATCGTCTGGGTTCGCCGCGCGCAAACAGGGGCAGCCAAAACGCTGCAAGCTCGACCCGCATCGCGACTTCCTGCTGGCGCTGATCGAGGCGACGCCGGACCTGACCACCAGCGAGCTGTTGGAGCGGCTCCTCGCCGAACGCGGGATAAAGTCCAGCCGAGCGACGCTGTGGGGCTTCCTCGACCGCTGCGGTCTGACTTACAAAAAAAGACCGCCCATGCGAGCGAGCAGGACCGGGAGGACGTGAAAGAGCGGCGCGAAGCCTGGTTCGACAGCCAGCTCGATCACGATCTCGAAAAACTCGTCTTCATCGACGAGACCTGGACCACGACCAATATGGCGCGCAAGAACGGGCGCGCGCCGACGTTCCTGATGGACATTGGAAGACGACGACATTCGTCGCCGGCCTGCGCCTGACCGGATTGACGGCGCCGATGGTTCTCGACGGCCCGATCAATGGTCAATGGTTCCGGGCCTATGTCGATCAGGTCCTCGTTCCCTGGGGAGCCACAAGGGCGCAGGCGTGGGCAAGGCCATCGAAGCGGCCGGCGCGACGCTGCTCTATCTTCCGCCCTACAGTCCCGACTTCAATCCGATCGAGAAGGCTTTCTCCAAGCTCAAAGGTCTGCTCCGCAAAGCCGCGGAGCGGACCGTCGACGCTCTATGGAACAGGATCGGCGCATTGCTGAAGGAGTTCTCCCCCACGGAATGCGCAAATTTCTTCACCACCTCAGGATATGAGCCGGTTTAAGGCGAATCCGCTCTAGGCTCAGGACCTGTTAATTTCGAGAGAGGCGTGATTCAAGGTCTCCGATATGGAGGCTTTGATGGGTGATTTGTTTTTGCTGAGCGAAATGCAGATGGCGCGAATTTCCCCTCATTTTCCCTTGGCGCATGGCGTGCCGCGGGTGGACGACCGCCGTGTGGTCAGCGGGATCGTCTACGTCATCAAGAACGGCCTGCAATGGAAGGACGCCCCGAAGGAGTATGGACCGCCCAAGACGCTCTATAATCGCTTCATCCGCTGGAGCCGGCTCGGCGTCTTCGATCGTATCTTCGCCGCGCTCGCAGGAGAAGGGCCGAAACCGGAGCGGATCATGATCGACTCCACTCATTTGAAGGCGCATCGGACGGCGGCGAGCCTCCTAAAAAAGGGGCTCTTTCCCGCTGTATCGGCCGCACGAAAGGCGGGCTGAACTCCAAGCTCCACGTCGTCTGCGACGGCGCCGGCAAGCCGCTCGTCATGATGCTGACCGAAGGGCAGATGAGCGATCACAAAGGCGCGAGGCTGATGCTCGACGCGCTGCCGCCGTCCTCGGCCCTGATCGCCGATCGCGGCTACGACAGCGACTGGTTTCGTCGAGCGCTCGCGGAGCGCGGGACCGAACCCTGCATCCCCCCGACGAAGAGCCGTAAGAAGCCTCTGGATTACGACAAGGGGCTCTACCGGCAACGTCACAAGATCGAGAACCTTTTCGCCAAGCTCAAAGACTGGCGGCGCATCGCTACCCGTTACGATCGATGCGCGCACGCCTTCTTCTCGGCCGTATGCATCGCCGCCGCTGTCGCCTTCTATCTCAATCAATGAGTCCTGAGCCTAGAGTGGGGCCAGCCGCAAATTTCTATGTAAGTTATTAATGTTAAAGCGTAGCTGGCGGACTCGGTGTCCGCCATAGCGCGCCAGCTCGGAATCGACCGGAAGACCATCCGCAAGCACATCGCCGCGGGGCTGACGGCGCCCAGCTACAAAGCCCGGCCGCCGCGCGAGCGCGTGATCGCGTCTTTCGAAGCCTATCTGCGGGAACGCCTCGCCGCCTATCCGGCCTTGAGCGGCCGCCGGTTGTGGCGCGAGATCAAGGGGCATGGATATGCCGGCGGCTACACCGCAGTCACCGATCTGCTGCGAGAGCTTCGCCCGCCGCGCCTCAAGGGCTTCGAAGTCCGCTTCGAAACCCCGCCCGGAGAGCAGGCGCAGGTCGACTTCGCCCGCTTCGACCTCGAGTTCCTCGACGCGCCCGGCGTCAAGCGCATCGTCTGGCTCTTTTCCATGGTCCTGGGCCATTCCCGCTTCATCTGGGCGCGCTTCGTTCTGCATCAGGATATGCAGAGCGTCCTGCGCTGCCACATGGCCGCCTTCGAGGCGCTCGGCGGCGTTCCGCGCGAGATCCTCTACGACCGCATGAAGACCGCCGTCATCGGCGAAGACCCGGACGGTCTCGTCGTTTATAATCGCGCGCTGCTCGATCTCGCCCGCCATTACGGCTTCCGACCGCGCGCCTGCAAAGCCTATCGTGCGAAAACGAAGGGGAAAGTCGAGCGGCCGTTCCGTTATATCCGCGAGGATTTTTTGCTCGGCGGCTCATTCCGCGATCTCGACGATCTGAACGCGCAGCTCCGGAAATGGCTCGACACGGTCGCCAATCCGCGCGTCCACGCCACGACGAAGCGCGTCGTCGATGAGGCCTTCGCCGAAGAGAAGGCGGCGCTCGAAGCTTTGCCGCCCATGGCCTATCAGGCGGTGCTGCGGCTCGAACGACGCGCCTCGCATGAAGGCATGGTCAGCGTCGGCGGCAATCTCTACAGCGTGCCGGACACCACCCGGCGGCGCGTCCTCGACGTCCATGTCTTCGCCGACGCTATCCGCATCTTCGAAGACGGCGAGCTGATCGCCACACATGCGCCGCTCGAAGGCCGCGGCGAGAAGCGTCTCGATCCGGCGCATCGTCGAACGTCGTCGCCAGCGCCGCGCCGATGCCCGCCCGAAGAGCCGCAGCCCGTCGTGCGACGCGCAGGCGATCACGCTGCGCGACGTCCTTTGGCCTTCTATGACGCGGTGGGCCGTCGCCTGGCTGCGCAGGGAGGCTCGCGATGAACGCCGCGCCCTCCGCGATCATCGACCGAGTCAAACGCAATCTCGTCGGCCTGAGAATGCCGCGCGCCCTCGAAATCCTCGACGTCACCCTGCGCGCCGTCGAGCGTGGCGAAGCCACGGCGCTCGATGTCCTCGACATTCTCCTCGCCGAGGAAATCACTCTGCGCGAGAACCGCCGCGTGCGAATGGCGCTTCAGATGGCGCGCCTCTCCGCCGTCAAGACGCTTGCCGGCTTCGACTTCTCCTTCCAGCCCTCGCTCGACAAGAGCCGCGTCATGGCGCTCGCCGAGTTGCAGTTCATCGATCGCGCCGAAGCCGTCCATCTCATCGGGCCGCCCGGCACGGGGAAAACCCATCTCTGCCTGGCGCTCGGCGTCGAAGCGGTCAAAGCCGGCCGCAGCGTCTACTTCGCCTCCCTCGCCGACATCATCGCGGTCCTCGCCAGAGCCGAGCGCGAGGGAACGTTGCGGGAAAAGATTCGATACTTCTGCCGCTTCGCGCTGCTGATCGTCGACGAGATCGGCAATCTGCCGGTCACGCCGGGCGGCGGCAATTTGTTCTTCCAGCTCGTCAACGCCAGCTATGAGAAAGGCGCGATGATTCTCACCTCGAACCGTGGCTTCGCGGAATGGGGCGACATCTTCGGCGACGCCGTTGTCGCCACGGCGCTTCTCGACCGCCTCCTGCACCATGCCGTCGTCTTCCAGATCGAAGGCTCGAGCTATCGCCTGCGCGAGCACGCCGACCTCTTGCCCGAACATGTTCGGACAAAAGCCAGCATCCAGCCGGCCCCGATCCCGCCGACGCTCCGGCGCCGCGGACGACCGCCCAAAAACGGAGGCGCCGATCAGATCGCCGGCCGATCGCCGTGCCCGCCGGACTGGGGAATTTTACTTCGGCGCTTCTGGGGAATTAAAATCGGCATTTACCGCGGTCGACGCGTCGGCATAGCCGATATGTCTGGGGCTCCCGGACTTCCCGGTCCAAGGATCAGTGATCACCGTAAAGCTCCATACGAGCATTGGCGTGCCTGGACGACGAGTGTGAACGGCCAAACATTCTCAGAGCAGCTATCCGATATAGAGAGGCCTTACGCGCGTAAGACCGAGAGGTCGCCGAACTCATCCGGGTGTTCGGACACAGCGTAGGCGCCCAGCCGGCCGAACGAATGATGAAGCGACTTGGTATTCCGACGAGCGACGACACGATCCTGAGGCATTTGAAGCAGAACGTTGCCGAGTATCGTGGGGGAACTTTGATTTTCGAGGGTTAAGATCGCTTTTTTTGGAGAGGGTGAGCCTATGCAAAAGCTGGTATGGTCCGAGCGCTGGCGGCATCTCAACCCATTCATCATTTCAAAAAAAAGTGCCGTCGGATCGTGACTTTATCGATTGCACAGCACAAAAAAAGGCGATAATTAAAAAGGCTTAAAGCCCGTATTTATACGGACTGTGGCGGTGTTTCGAGAACGGGTATTTCACATGAACAGTCGCAGAATTTGGGTCGCCGGCCATAAAGGAATGGTCGGCTCGGCCGTCACACGTTATCTTGAGGCGCGAGGCGACGAAGTATTGAAAGCTGATCGCTCAGTCGTCGACCTCCGCAATCAGATCGCCGTCGAAGTCTGGCTGAAACAAAATCGGCCCGACGCCATAATCTTCGCCGCGGCGAAAGTGGGCGGAATCTACGCTAACGACACTTACCCTGCTGATTTTATCTATGATAATTTGGCAATCGAGGCGAATATCATCCATTCGGCCCATACCGCAGACGTCGACCGTCTCGTCTTTCTCGGATCCTCATGCATTTACCCGAAATTCGCACCGCAGCCCATCCAAGAGGACGCGTTGCTGACCGGCCCTCTGGAGCCGACGAATGAATGGTATGCAATTGCGAAGATCGCCGGCATCAAGCTCTGCCAAGCGTACCGCAAACAATATGGTCGCCATTATATCTCTGTCATGCCGTGCAACCTCTACGGCCCGAATGACAATTTCGACCTCCAGACGAGCCACGTGCTTCCCGCGCTCATTCGCAAGTTCCACGAAGCGAAGGAGTCTCGACGCTCTGAAGTCGTCGTTTGGGGAACCGGAACGCCGCTGCGGGAGTTCCTCCATGTCGATGACCTTGCCCGGGGCGTCGTCTTCTGCCTCGACAATTACGATGGCTACGAGCACATCAATTGTGGTGCCGGTTTCGAGATTGCGATCGGCGAACTCGCCGAGACAGTGCGCAAAGCTGTCGAGTTTACGGGCGCGATCGTGTTCGATACGTCGAAGCCGGATGGCACGCCGCGCAAGCTGATGGACTCGAGCCGAATTCGGGCGCTGGGATGGGCACCTGAAATCTCGCTGGAGGACGGAATTGCAGGCTCCTACCGCTGGTTCCTCGCGAATCAAAATGTCTCTCGCGCGGTGGAACTCGCGACGATCGAATAAGCTCAATTCTGCGTCCGTAGTATTCGTCCGGAGGCGGCTGCCTTACGAATGGCGTGTCGGGCATGACACTGTGACTAGCCACAGGTTAGTTACAGAGAGCCATGGATTGCATCGATGTCATCACGTCAGTCGAGCGACGTCGCAAACACTCTCTCGCCGAGAAGGAGCGAGAGGCCATGGCGGCTGCCGCTCCGGTGGCGAGGATCATGGAGATTGCGCGGGTGGCCGGCGTCGATCCGAGTATCTATCGGTGGCGGAAACCAAAAAAACTGGAGGTCGTCTAGCGACGAGGCGCTCATTTCATGCGCCCGACTACACCTTCCTTTTGGCGAAACGTGCGCGTGCGGCGGGCGCAGAGGCACTCCGAGCGTGACCCGGCCTTTGTGCTAAGCAGGCCGAGGCCGATCATTTTTGCCATCTCCCGCGCTGCGCCGCATAGTCGGACGCGCCCATAGCATAATCCGCAGGCAGGCCCCGCCGCGATATTCTTCCGGCGTCATGCCAGGGTCCTCAGGCGTCGCCGCAGCGACTGAATGTCTTCCCGTCATCGAGACACGCGGAAATCGGGTGTGATCGACGTATGAATGGACGCCGCAGGGCTCTTGCTTTCCATCGGCGGCGATCGACGCCCCGGCGCAGATGCTCACGGGTCAGCACTTTTATTTTTCAACGCCAGTTGCGCCGAGCCTTCAGCCGAAATCACCGGAGTCCTCAGACGGCTCGTGAACAGCGGGATGACGATTGATTGAAAGAGCGATTCGAGCGCGATCATCCGGGATGCAGGCGCGAGCCTCCTCGGGAAAATTAACCTAGACCGCCACTGTAAGGCATTCTCATAACACAAAAATCTCGACTCGACACATTTTTGCTGCAAACGTTAAGCCTCAGGCAAATACCGCGGGGGCTTCCCTTTGCGGCGGGCGGGTTGTGACATGGAACCGTTTACGTCCGATCAGAAGTCCCTCCATCGTAAAGCGATGGAGGATCAGGATATTCTGAGCGGCCAGTTTTGGGGCGAGCTGCGCGTGTTCCTGGCCGTCGCGAAGGCGGGTTCGTTCAACCGCGCGGCTGACATGCTCGGGATGAGCCACCCCACCGTCAGCCGGCAGGTCAAACGATTGCAAGACCTCATGGGATCGCAGTTGGTCGTGCCGACGAAGCACGGCCTGATTTTTACTGAAAAGGGGGAATTGCTCGCCCAATCGGTCTGCAAATTAGATCAGCAGCTCTTCGCGCTCAGCAGCGGCATCAAATCCAAAGCGGGGGAAATAGAAGGCGTCGTTCGTATCAGCATTACGGACGCTCTCAGCTCGATTTTTTTGGCGCCCAGCTTAGAGGCGTTCTCCAGAGAGCATCCTAAAATTCAGGTCCATCTGAAGACGCCGTTCAACATCACTGATCTGAAGGAAAATCAGACGGACATGATGGTCGGCTTCAAAAGCGTGGACTCGGGTGATCTGGCGCTCCAGCCCCTCGGAATTTTGCACTTTATTCCGATCGCTTCGAAGACCTACATTCGAGATTTCGGGTTGCCGACGCACGAAAACATTTCGAGCCACCGGTTCATCCAATCGGATTTTTACTCGGCAAGAACAGGTCTCTGGGATAGCTGGCTCGACCTTTGCGAGCGCGGAACGATCGCACACTTCTGCGATCATCCTTTCGCCTATGGCATGCTGGTCAAATCAGGGATGGGGATAGGACTGCTCGCGAGCTATACGGTTCTCGAACCGAGTTCTGTTCCATTGAACCTCGACGCTCGGATTTCGGTGCCTATGTATTTAATCGCCGTGCGTCAGCGACTGGAATCACGTCCTGTGCGTCTCGTTTTTGATTGGCTCTCATCTGTTCTCGGACCCACCAATCCGTGGTTTGGGGAAAAGCTGGAACTGAACGCGAGGCCATCGGCCTATGACCGCGGTTTCCGATTGCTTTTCAATATCGATGAATGACGTCAGTGCATTCCATTTTGGTAACGATTCATTGCGCCAATTTCCAAAATCCGCTCGACCTTTTCCATCAGGTACGTTCGTTCGAGCGCGCTCATCCCTCTGAGGCGGTCAGACACATGCCGCTGAATCGCGTCCCAGTCCGCGCCGTGGAGAGCGACGGCTTCATTGCACAGATCAGCGAGCAGCGTGCGCTCTTGGTCCGGCATCATCAGGGGTTCTTTATCTGCCATTTTTTCCCCGCCTTGTTCGAACGTTTTTGAACAACCGATGAAAATAAGCACTGTTCCACGACTTTTCGCATTCATCCACTATCGGCCATGGAGTTTAGCTCACACTTTCTGGGGCTTAGGACATGGCGGACACTGGCTCTTACAACCACATTCGGGTCGAAGTTATAACCGAGTATGAACAACTCCTCCACGCTTTTGCCGTTCGCAGCATTTGCTTCATGGAGGAGCACGGCGTTCCGGCGCGTCAGACGTTCGATGGCAACGACTATCAGGCGACGCATGTGATCGCCTATGCCCATGACGAGCCGATCGGAACCGCACGCCTGAGGTGGTTTCGGGACTTCGCGAAAATGGAGCGCACCTGCTTCCGAAAGGAGCATCGCGGTCCCCGAGTCCTCCAATATTGCTCTCGGTTCATATTCGATCATGTCGCGCAGAAGGGCTACGAGCGTCTGGTGACCCATGCGAAGCCAAAATACGCGCGGATGTGGCGCGGCGTTCTGGGCTTCGAGCCGGTCGAGGGCAAGGAGCCTATGCGCTTCGACGGAGAGACCGAGCCATATCTCGAGCTCGTGAAATACCTCGATCCGCATCCCAGGCCGGTCTCGGATCAAGCAAGCATCGCGGTTCTTTTCAGGGTGGAAGGAAGGTGGGATACCCCTTCTCAGTACGAGAGCCGGACTTGAGCGAAAAACGACAAGAAGACGCGACAATGGATATTCTATATCGTGAATTTCTGCAGGAACTAACGACGATTCATATCAAAATGATTGAGCGACTATTGAAGGATCAGCCGCCGCCGATCCTGGCTACATTGTTTATGGACTTGGGCATGACCTACATTCGTATTTCCGATAATTTGCGGAATGCTACGGCCGAAGCAGACGAGCGTAAGGCATAAAGTGTAACAGTTTAGTGGAGGTAATGAGAATGGTGCGGCATACAAAGTCAAGTAAAAATGCGAATGACGGGTCTGGTATAAAGCCGATATTGAGCATGCTAGATTACATAAAGCCGGAGGTCGAGAGTATAGACCAAGTAGCGTCCTACTTTATCGAAGCTGCTAGATCACTCCTGCATGCGCGTGCCGACTTGACTTCGCAGTGCATTCGATGCGGAGCGATCATAAAAGGCAACGGTTCTCAAGCGGAAAAGTAGACGCGCTACGCTCCCAATGATCAGCGGAGTGCATTGGAACCTAGCGGAGCTCGATTGAAACGCCACTTTCTGACGACATCAGGAATCCGAGTTTCGAAGCCCGGAAATCGTTGGATGAGGTCGCGTTCGATATGAGTAAGCCCGCGGCGCGCGACAACAAACGAAATCCGATCTTGTCGTAGAAGTGTGAGGGTGAATGTGAGGGCGGTGATGAGCGCGTCCTCTGGGTCTAAGCTGTCGGTTTGCATGGCCCATGATACTATAGCGCGGCTCAGCGAGAATTCCTGATCGACAACAATCCACAACGATTTGGAAAAATCCAATCCGCCCCACAGTTTCACTGTTGGGGCGGACAAAAAAGCTTACGTAGTTTAGGCTCAGGACTCATTGATTGAGATAGAAGGCGACAGCGGCGGCGATGCATACGGCCGAGAAGAAGGCGTGCGCGCATCGATCGTAACGGGTAGCGATGCGCCGCCAGTCTTTGAGCTTGGCGAAAAGGTTCTCGATCTTGTGACGTTGCCGGTAGAGCCCCTTGTCGTAATCCAGAGGCTTCTTACGGCTCTTCGTCGGGGGGATGCAGGGTTCGGTCCCGCGCTCCGCGAGCGCTCGACGAAACCAGTCGCTGTCGTAGCCGCGATCGGCGATCAGGGCCGAGGACGGCGGCAGCGCGTCGAGCATCAGCCTCGCGCCTTTGTGATCGCTCATCTGCCCTTCGGTCAGCATCATGACGAGCGGCTTGCCGGCGCCGTCGCAGACGACGTGGAGCTTGGAGTTCAGCCCGCCTTTCGTGCGGCCGATACAGCGGGAAAGAGCCCCTTTTTTAGGAGGCTCGCCGCCGTCCGATGCGCCTTCAAATGAGTGGAGTCGATCATGATCCGCTCCGGTTTCGGCCCTTCTCCTGCGAGCGCGGCGAAGATACGATCGAAGACGCCGAGCCGGCTCCAGCGGATGAAGCGATTATAGAGCGTCTTGGGCGGTCCATACTCCTTCGGGGCGTCCTTCCATTGCAGGCCGTTCTTGATGACGTAGACGATCCCGCTGACCACACGGCGGTCGTCCACCCGCGGCACGCCATGCGCCAAGGGAAAATGAGGGGAAATTCGCGCCATCTGCATTTCGCTCAGCAAAAACAAATCACCCATCAAAGCCTCCATATCGGAGACCTTGAATCACGCCTCTCTCGAAATTAACAGGTCCTGAGCCTAGGACGGATCAGGCTTTCGCTAGGACGTGAACTCATAAACGGCTAGCCGGATTTCAGAATCGAGGCGAGCGTGATTCAACTCCCTGAAAGGGGAGCGCATGAATCTGCGCAGCTGCGACCTGACGGATTTCGAATGGAAGGCGATCGAGCCACATCTTCCTAACAAGCCGTGGAGCGTGCCGCAGGGCGACGATCGGCGGGTGCTCAATGCCATATTCTGGGTTCTGCGCTCGGGAGCCCAGTCGACCGCCAAGGACGCCCGCTGAAGCTCAAACTGACGGCCGGCCAGAAGAGCGACATCGCAAGCGCGCCCAACGAGATGATCGGGACTGGAGACAAGCGTAGGCGATCATGGTCATCAACGCGTGCCGGTAAACCAGTCCATGATCGACCTTCGAAGTGATCGAGGCCGAACTCCTCGCCCTATGGAACAGGATCGGCGCATTGCGGAAGGAGCGTTCCCCCCACCGAATGCGCAAATTTCTTTGCCGCCGCAGGATATGAGCCGGTTTAAGGCGTATCCGCTCTAATTCCGTCGAAGGCGTCCGCGAATCGGCGCGGCGCCCTTCGCCGGCCCGAGCCGCCGCCCGGCCACCCGACAGGTAGAACTACACGATCGGACCGTCGGATGTCGGATCTGCTATTCGCGTCGCGGCCTCAAAATAATTCACGCGCTCGTCGGGCAATTTCCGTTTCCAGTGTGCGAATTTCGATGTCGATGATTTTGGAGGCGAGCGCCGGCCAACCCTCGGCGTAAGCGAGACGGCGGCAATCCCGCCAATTCTCGAGCGTCTGGTGTAGACGCACAATCTCCCGGCCCTGCGCTTCGGCCTGCGGGCCAGCGCCTTTTGCTCTGCGTCCCGAGGTCACTGTCGCTGCTCAGTTGTCGTTCGCCGGCGAGGCGCTCGTGCTTGCATTTTTCACGCGCCTCGTTCGTCCGTGCTTTGGACGACGAGCCCGGCGTCTCCAGCATTCCCCCGGGGTCCGATCGTTGCTCGTCGATGTCAGCCCATCAGCCATTCCCTCAGCTTCGTCCATCTCTTCCTGCCAGAGCCGCTTCTCACCGCGATTGCCAGCGCCCGGCGCTGCCCGACAAGAACGACGAGACGTTTGCCGCGCGTGACCGCCGTGTAGACGAGATTGCGCGCCAGCATGGTGTAATGCTGGGTGGCGAGCGTGATGACGACGGCAGGATACTCCGAGCCCTGCGACTTGTGAATCGTCGTCGCATAGGCCGGGACCAAGGCGTCGAGCTCACAGAACGGATACACGACCTCCCGAGCGTCGAAGCTCACGACGAGTGAGGCCTCGTCCTCGTCGATGCGCACGACCGTCCCGAGGTCGCCGTTGAACACGTCGCGGTCGTAATCGTTTTCGGTCTGCATGATCTTGTCGCCCGGCGCGAAGATCGAGCCAAATTTCTCGACCTTCGCCGGCGGGTCAGGATTGAGCGCTTTCTGCAGGTCGGCGTTGAGAGATCGCGCGCCGAGCGCGCCGCGCTGCATCGGACAGAGCACCTGTATGTCGCGGATAGGGTCGAGGCCGAAGCGCCGCGGAATGCGGTCGCGAACGATTTCGACGAGTTTGGCGGCTCCCTTCTCGGGATCCTCGGCGTCGACGAACCAGAAATCCGAATCCTCGCCGCGCCGCGGCAATTCCGGCATTTCTCCGCGATTGATCCTGTGGGCGTTGACGATAATGCGGCTCTCGGCCGCCTGCCGAAACACTTCCGTCAGACGCGCCACGGGGATCGCTCCGGATTCGATGATGTCCGCCAGCACCTGGCCCGGCCCGACGGACGGCAGCTGATCGACGTCGCCCACCAGTAGGAGAGCCGATGGCGTCGGGATCGCCTTGACGAGGGCATACATGAGCGAAGTGTCGACCATGCTGGTCTCGTCGATGACGAGCAGGTCGCAGTCGAGAGGATTGTCGGCGTCTCGCCGAAACCCGCCGGATTTCGGATCGACCTCCAAGAGACGGTGGATGGTCTTCGCCTCTATGCCGGTCTGTTCGGCCATGCGCTTGGCGGCGCGGCCGGTCGGCGCGGCGAGCAGAATTTTCACTCCCTTGGCGACCAATATGCGCAGGACGGCGTCGAGCAGAGTCGTCTTGCCGACGCCGGGACCGCCGGTGATCACCGCCACTTTGGATCGGAGCGCCATCTCGATCGCGGCGCGCTGCGAAGGGGCCAGGGCCTTTCCCGTCCGCTTTTCGACCCATGGCGCGGCCTTTTCGACATCGATCACCGGCCACGGCGGGGAGCCTCGCAGCAGCGCCCGCAGCCGGTCGGCGACGCCGCGCTCCGCGATATGAAGTCCGCGCAGGAAGACGCAGCGCTCGCCGCCGATCGTGTCGCCGACCACCTCCGACCCGGCGAGCTCGTGATCGAGCGCCGTTCGCACGAGCGCCTGTTCGACGTCGAGCAGCTTGACCGCGAGCGTCAGCAGACTCTCGACGGGAAGTCCGCAATGACCGTCGTCGGTCGCCTCCTGCAGCGCGAACGACACGCCGGCGCGCAGGCGCTGCGGCGCGTCACGCGCGACGCCCATCTTCATGGCCATGGCGTCGGCGGTCCGAAAGCCGATCCCTCGAATGTCGCGGGCGAGCCGATAGGGATCCTCGGTCATGACCCGAATGGCGTCGAACCCATAGGTCTTGAAGATGCGCACGGCGCGCGACGTCCCGACGCTATGCGAGTGCAGGAACACCATAATGTCGCGGACGGCTTTCTGCTCGGCCCAGCCGGCAGCGATTCGCGTCGCGCGAAACTCCCCGATACCGGACACCTCCCGCAGCCTTTCCGGCGCCGCTTCGATGGTTTCGAAGGTCGCCACGCCGAAGGCGGCGACAATTCTCGCGGCGAGCTTGGGACCGATGCCTCGGACCATGCCGGAGCCGAGATATTTTTCGATGCCTTTCGCCGTCGTCGGGGGAGTGGTCTTCAGAAAATCGGCCTTGAACTGAAGCCCATGGGTGCGGTCGTTGATCCAGACGCCGACGGCGTGAACATATTCGCCCGCCGAGATCGAAGCGGCATGGCCGATGACGGGCACGAGGTCGCGTTTGCCGCGCGCTTTGACCTTCAGAACGGCGAATCCATTCTCCTCATTGTGAAATGTCACGCGTTCGACCGAGCCGACGAGCGTTTCCCGCGACGCGGCGGCATCCGATGGCCGTTCAGGCTTCACGGCGAGGACCTGCCGCTTCGAATATCTTCGGGGCGCTCGATATTCCGAGCGTCGCGAGAAGAGGCAGAGCCGACGGCGACGCGTCGATGATGCGATACTCGACCCCACAGCGGCGAATGGCGCCTTTCCGGCGACGTAGCCCGTCGCGCACATAAGCGCGCGCTTCGTCCTCCGACGCGAATTCTCGCGCGAATGTCCGCCCCCGGCAGCCGATCCGGCCGAATGACACGCGCACCATCCATTTTCCGAACAGATCGCGCCCGGCTTCGACGCGCCAGGCCCGATGGCGGTTCGCCTCCGCATTGCGGCCCTGCAACAGGATCGCGATCTCGTCCATCGCCGCCATGCCGGCCCTCCACGCCCGCCTGCTTCGCATTCGCGCACAAGTGAATCACGAATGGGAATCCGGAGCAAAGGAAGAGGGAACATGGCTACCGCTAGCGCCGGCCACGCCGACAAGGGTTCGTCGCTGAGCTCCCGCGCGTTCCGCGCGCCCTTGCAGCGCGGCCGCCTCGCGGTCGGCCGACGGCGTTTCGGGAAAGGAAAAGGAGGATTCGAGGCCTCCGGCCCTTCCCGTGAAACCCGAAGGGAGCGCCGAGAGACCATGAGGCATGACGAGGAGATCGAAATCTTGCGCGCGCGCACGAATTGCGCCGCGCTGCTGGAGCGCTCGACGCCGCCATGGCGGCTCGATCGCCGAGAGAGCACGAAGCATTGCCTCAAATATCGGCGTGGCAAGGGAGAAATCCTGATCGTCAATCACGAGGGCCGCGGCTGGTGGGATCCGCAGAGCGACGCGAAGGGTGACGTCTTCGATCTGGTGCAGCATCTCGAGCCCGGCCTGAATTTCGGCGAGGTCCGCAAGGTGCTCCGCCGGTTCACCGGGATCCAGCCGACTTTTCCGGCCGCCGACATCCAAAGGCGACGATCCCCCGATCTCCCGCTCCCGATCAGATGGGCGCGGCGCCCCCGGCTTCGGCGCGGCTGGCCGGTGTGGCGGTATCTCATCGAGGAGCGCTGCCTTCCCCCGAGCGTCCTGGAGACGGCTCGCGCCGCCGACATCGTGAGAGAGGGGCCATTCGGAAGCGCCTGGTTCGCGCATCACGACGACCGGCGAACCGTCACCCATATCGAAATCCGCGGACCGGACTTCAAAGGATCGGTGCGAGGCGGCGACAAGATCCTGTTCCGCTTGCCCGGCGGTTCGGAGCCGCCGACGCGCTTCGCCCTCGCCGAGGCGCCGATCGACGCGCTCAGCCTCGCCGCCTTGGAGAACATTCGCGCCGACACGCTGTATGCGGCGACCGGCGGCGGCATGGGTCCGAAAACGATCTCTGAGATCGAGGCGATCGTCGCGCGCCTCGCGCCGATCCCGGGCGCGCGCTTCTGCAGCGCCGCCGACGCCAATCCCGCCGGCGACCGCTACGCGGCCCGCCACCAGCTGATCGCCGCGGCCGCCGGCGTCGCCTTCGAGCGACTGCGGCCGCCCGTCGAGGACAGCGACTGGAACGACATGCTCGACCAACGAGAAAGGACGAAACAATGACATCACATCGCGCCTGGATGCTGCTCAAATCGGGCGGTCGGCTCGACCTGCTCGATCCGAAGCCGGACGCCTGGACCGACGAGGATCTGGCGATCGGCCTGTCGCGCACCTATCGCTGGGGCGGATATTCGGCCTGGGACCTGCCGCTCAGCGTCGCCCAGCACAGCCTCGCCGTTCTGGCCCTGCGCGAAGGCGAGGGAAAGCTCACGCCACGGGAATCATTGCGCGAGCTTCTTCATGACGCCACCGAGGGGTTGGTCGGCGGATTCGATCCAATAATGCCGTTAAAACAACATCTTGGTGAAGGCTTCGCGCGGCTCGATCGGCGGCTACAGCGGGCAGTCGATCGACGCTACCGCCTGCCGCCGTGGACCGACGAGAGCTACGCCCTCCATAAGCGCGCCGATCGCCAGGCGGCGGCGAATGAAGCCTATCATGTCGTCGGCTGGAGCCGAGACGACATCAGAGCGAGCCTGCAGATCACGCTCGATCCGCACGACGACGATCCTCTGCCTCTGCCGCCCGGCATGTCGCCCTGGGAGCCGTGGCCGCCGAAGCTCGCCAGCGCACTCTTCCTTCAAAGGCTCGGTGAGCTCGGCGACGCGATCGACGTCACCGACGCGGTCGACGAACTCGCGATGGACGACACGCTCGCCCAACTGGCCGAAGCGTTCTTCCAGCTGCCCGAGGCGACGCGCCGTCGTTGCCGACACATCCCGACCGGCGAACGGCGCCTGGACACGCTCGTTCAGGTCGAAGCCGACGATGGCTCGCAAATCGTCGAGGGCGTCGTCGTCGACGGCGAACGCAACGACACGGGCGCCTTCTACTTCGACGATCTTTTCACGGTTTTCACGACCATCGACGATTCCCGCGGAGAGCTTATCCGCTGCAACGGAGCCAATTGCCATGTCGAGATACTCTGACATCGACCCGCTCGCCGGCATGGAGGAGTGGGACCGCTTCGAGCCCTGCTTCGACGAACCGCCGGCGGAGCATAGCCCCTCCGCCGAGGCCTTCGACCGGATGGCCGCGACCCTCACGCCGGAGCAGGCGCGCGCGGCGGCGCACACGGGGCCGATCCTCGTCCTCGCCGGAGCCGGCACCGGAAAGACCTCGACGCTGACGGCGGCGGTCGTGCACCGCATCGCCGTGGACCGTATTCCCGCCTCGCGCATTCTCGCCGTCACCTTCACCAACAAGGCCGCCGCCGAAATGGCGTTGCGCATCCGCGCCGCGCTCGACGGCCTGGCGGCGCCCTCCTGGCTCGGCACCTATCACGGGCTCGCCGCCCGTCAGCTCCGCGACGCGCCGGAGATCGCCGAGCTCCGGCCGAATTTCGACATCGTCGACGCCGAGGACAGCCGCCGCTTCGTCAAACGCGTCATGAAGGCGCAAGGCCTCGATGGCGAGGAGGGCGGCGACGCCAATGCACGCGATCCGCTGAAGATCATGTGCAATCGTATCGCGAAGTTCAAAGACAATCTGATCACGCCGGCCGGCGCCGCGGCCTGGGTGGAAGGCAAGATCGCCAAAAGCGATCGCTCTCGCGAACCGATCGATCCCCATGCGCTGCGGGCCGCCGCGCGCGTCTACGCCGATTATCAGCGCGCCATGCGCGAGGCGAACGCGGCGGATTTCGGCGACTTGCTACTGTGGCCGACCCTCGCAATGCGCAAGGACGACGCCTATCGCGCGCGCTGGGCGTCGCGCTTCGATTGGCTCGCCGCGGACGAATATCAGGACGTCAATTTCGCCCAATACAGTTGGCTGAAGTCTTTCGCCGCTCAACATGGACGCATCTTCTGCGTCGGCGATGATGATCAGGCCATTTATGGATGGCGGGGCTCCGACATCGAGTATATCCGCCGTTTTCATCAAGATTTTCCGAGCGCTGAGCGGATCAGGCTCGAAGAGAATTTCCGTTCGACGGGTCACATACTCGCCGCGGCCAATGCGGTCATCGCTCGGGACAAGAAGCGTCTCGGCAAGACACTCTACACGCGAAAGGAGCATGGCGACAAGATCGAGGTCGTCGCCTACCGCGACGCCCAGGCCGAGGCCGCCGGCGTCGTCGAGGAGATGCTCGCCCGTCACGCCGAGGGAGCGGGTTGGCAAGATATCGCCATTCTTTATCGCGCCTCTTTCCTGTCGCGCGGCTTCGAAGAAGCCTTGATGCGCGCCCGCATTCCGCATGTGATCGTCGGTGACGTCGGCTTCTATCAGCGCGCAGAGATCAAGGACGCGCTCGCGCTTCTGCGTCTCGCCGCGACGCCCGACGATCGCCAGTCGGACGAGGCCTTCCGCCGGGTCATCAATGAGCCGCGCCGCGGCTTCGGCGCCAAGGCCATGGAGACGGTCGAGGCGGAGGCCTCGTTTCGAAATGTCTCGCTGCTGCGCGCCCTGGACACCGCCGAGCTGCCGGCGAAATGCCGCGCGGCCGGGTTGCAGTTCGCCGACCAGCTGCGCCGCATCGGCGAGGATCGCTCGCACACGCTCGCCGATCAGATCTCGCTGCTGCTCGACGCGAGCGGCTATCGCGCCATGCTGCGAGACAGCAAGGCCGAGAGCTCGGAGGATCGGCTCGAAAACCTCCAGGAGCTGATCTCGCTCGCCGGCGAGTTCCACACGGGGCGCGAGCTCCTCGATCATGCGGCGCTCGCCACCAGCCGCCCCGGCGAGGACGAAACCGACCGCGTGCGCCTGATGACGCTGCACAAGGCGAAGGGCCTCGAGTTCCCGCATGTGTTTCTTCCCGCCTGGGAGGCGGGGGTGTTTCCCTCGGATTACGGTGACGCCGATGAAGAGCGCCGGCTCGCGTACGTCGCGCTGACGCGCGGCATGCGGCGCGTCAGCATTTCCTACTGCGCTTTCCGGCGCGGCTTCGGAGCGCCGTCGCTATACGTCGATGACATACCCGCGGAGCACTGCGTCAGGGGGCGCCTGCGCGATGCAGAGCGGCGCCGCGGCGCACCACGCCAGCCAGTCGATTGGCGGAAGCTCCCGAGCCATTTGCGCCGGCCGTGAGCAGAGGCCGCAAGAAGGAACGAGAACCGAAAATCATTGAAGACGCATATGCCGCCTGCGCGCCCATCGCCGCAAGGAGTTGTCGCCGAGGCTCCCGCGCGTTCCGCGCGCCCTTGCCCCGACGGGCGTGAGGCAGCCTTCGGGGTTTTATCGGAGAAAACCATTCACTGCTCGAGGAGCAAATCATGAATATGATATCTGCAACCCCATCGCGCCCGATAGGCGCGACGCTGCCCGCGATCTCGCAACAGATTTGGGACGAAAAATACCGGCTGAAGACACCCGCCGGAGAGCCGATCGACCTGACCGTCGAAGACAGCTGGCGCCGCGTCGCGCGCGCCCTCGCGAGCGTCGAGAACGATCCCGAGCAATGGGAGGGAACCTTCGATTCGGCGTTGCAGGATTTCAAATTCCTGCCGGGTGGACGCATCCTCGCCGGCGCCGGGGTCTCGCGCCGCGTGACCCTCTTCAACTGCTTTGTCCTGGGAACGATCGAGGACGATCTCGACGCCATCTTCTCGCATCTTCGTGAGGCGGCGCTCACCATGCAGCACGGCGGCGGCATCGGCTATGATTTTTCGACGCTCCGCCCGAAGGGCGCGCTCGTCAAAGGGGTAGGGGCCGACGCCTCTGGCCCCTTGTCGTTCATGGATGTGTGGAATTCCATGTGCGGCACGATCATGTCGGCCGGCACGCGGCGCGGCGCCATGATGGCGACGATGCGCTGCGATCATCCCGACATAGAGGCCTTCGTCGCCGCGAAGGCCGACAAGACTCGCCTGCGCAATTTCAATCTCTCGGTCCTCGTCACCGACGCTTTCATGGACGCGGTCGACGCAGACAAGGACTGGCCACTCGTGTTTGGCGGCGAGGTGTATCGCACGATCTGGGCTCGCGACCTTTGGGACCAGATCATGCGCGCCAATTACAATTATGCCGATCCTGGCGTCATTTTCATCGACCGGATCAACGCCCGCAACAATCTCTATTATTGCGAAACGATCGCGGCGACCAATCCTTGCGGCGAGCAACCGCTGCCGCCCTATGGCGCGTGCCTCCTCGGCTCGAACAATCTCACCAAGCTCGTGCGCGACCCCTTCACGGAGCGCGCCCACCTCGACGAGGGCGGCCTCGCACGCCTCGCCAACATTGCCGTGCGCATGCTCGACAATACGATCGACGTGTCGGGATTCGCGCTCCCCGAACACAGGGAGGAAGCGCTGGCCAAGCGGCGCATCGGTCTCGGCGTCACCGGCGTCGCCGACGCGCTCGCCATGTGCCGCTTGACCTACGGGACGCCCGAGGCCGCCGCGATGGCGGCCCGCTGGAATCGCTTGCTCAATCGACACGCCTATATCGCGTCGATCGGACTCGCCAAAGAAAAGGGCGCATTCCCGCTCTTCGACCGCGACGCCTATCTTGCCGGGGAGACCGTTCGCAGTCTCGACGACGACATCAAAGCCGGAATCTTCGAGCATGGCATTCGCAACGCCTTGCTCACCTCGATCGCGCCGACGGGGACGATTTCGCTGTTCGCGGAAAATGTCTCCTCGGGAATCGAGCCGATCTTCGATCTTTCCTATCTGCGCAAGATCCGCCAACCCGACAATTCCTTCGTCGAGCAGGAAGTCGACGACTACGCCGTGCGGCTCTACCGCGAAAAATTCGGCGCGGACGCGGAACTACCGGAATATTTCGTCACCGCGCAGACCCTGACGCCCGCCGATCACATTCGCATGCAGGCCGCGATTCAGGACCACGTCGATGCTTCGATCTCCAAAACGGTGAATTGCCCAGCCGATATCTCGTTCGAGGACTTCAAGACGATCTACGTGGACGCCTATCGTTCCGGCTGCAAGGGCTGCACGACCTATCGACCCAATGAGATCACCGGCTCCATCCTGTCGACCACGGCGCCTGCGTCCGCCGCTCCCCCGACGCCCCCGCATCCGGTGATCGCGCCGCGTCAGGAGAAGCTCGCGGGCGCCACCTACAAGCTGCGCTGGCCTGAGAGCGAGCACGCTCTCTATGTGACGATCAATGACGTCGAGGAGAATGGGGAAAGGCGCCCCTTTGAAATTTTCCTGAACTCCAAGGACATGCAGCATTACGCGTGGGTGGTCGCCCTGACGCGCATGATCAGCGCCGTGTTCCGTCGCGGCGGTGACGTCGCTTTCGTCGCGGAAGAGTTGAAGGCCGTGTTCGACCCGCGCGGCGGGCATTGGAGCGAGGGACGTTATGTCCCCTCCCTCATCGCCGCGATCGGCTCGATCATCGAACGCCACATGATCGACACCGGCTTTCTCGCTCCCTCTGAAGTGATCGTGGCGCACGCTTCCGAGGAACATCCGCCGGCGCGCGCTCTCGGAGCGCTCTGCCCGAAATGCAGCCAGCCAGGTCTCGTCAAGAAAGACGGCTGCATGACCTGTCGTCACTGCGGCTGGTCGAAGTGTTCGTGAAGGTCTCCTCGCCCGCATCGTATAGGGAGATGTCCCATGAACGACCTGATCCCGCGGCCGTCCTCGATCCTCGCCGATCGCGACGGCCAGATCACACCAGCGCGTCGCAAGTACCGCAGGGTGCGCCACGATCGGCCCGAGCCGGTCGAAATCGTCCCAGCCGTGCCCGATCGCGCGCTCAACGCCCATCTCTGGGTGCGGCATCCTCAGGATTGGTATGTGGAGGAGAGCTGGGTCGATCATCGCTTCTTCGAAGAGGAGGACTTCGAAGGTTCGATCTACGATCCGGCCTGCGGGCTCGGACGCATCGTCGAAGCTGCGAGAGCCGCGGGCTACAATGACGCCTGGGGCGAGGACCTGGTTTCTCGATCCATGTTCTGCGATCGCGCCGTCGACTTCCTATCCGAAGAGGCCAGAAGGCGGGCGCCGGACAACATCTGTTGCAATCCGCCATTTCGAAAGTCGCGGGAATTCGTCATTCGCGCGCGCAAGATCGCGAGACGAAAGGTCGCAATGATCCTGCCCCTCTCCTGGATTTCCGGCGACCGCCGCTCCAGATGGCTGGAGAGAACCTTTCCGCGGCGCGTGCTGATCATCACGCCGCGCCCTTCCATGCCGCCAGGTCCAGTCATTCTCGCGGGGCTGAAAGCGCGCGGAGGACGAGTCGATTTCGCGTGGTATATTTGGGAGAGGAACTATGTCGGTGAGCCATCCTTCGGATGGCTGAGGCGAAAGCGATGAGCGAAACCGGTGGAAAGAAACGACACTCACTCACCGCTCTTGCAGCGTCGATTCGCGTCGTCCAGCAGCTCCTACGGACAGCCGGTCCGAGAAAATGCGGCAACGTGCGCCAATCCGAGTTCGACTCGTTGCTCGACCAGCTCGACGAACTGCGCGATCTGCTCCAATGGCTCGAACGAAACAAGACGGACTTTCTCGCATGGCGTGAAGCGAGAAGAGACATCAAGACCCAGTGAAGCAATGAGCTGCCCCTAGCGCGAACGTCGCCGCAAGGGGCCGTCGCTACGCTCCCGCGCGTGCCGCGCGCCCTTGCCCCGCCGTGCGCGAAGGGGCGTTTCTCTTTTAGGTTTCGAGCAAGAAATCGCGAAAGAGAAGCAGTCGCATCGGCGGAGACAGGCACTCGAAAGCACGCGTGATTGTCGACAATGATCGCCTCGATCGCGTCTCTCATTACGAGAGCGGCATTTCCGACGCGGAGGTGATCGCCGCGGTCGACGCCTTCCGAGCGCGCGGATACGCAGAATTCCAGCAATGGGCGGCGCGCAAGGAGATCGAGGTCGACGTCTCGCAATATCCGCCGCCACGATCGATCGCTTCACAACGCTGAACGATCGACCTCGCATCGCGCGCATCGCGCTTCATGGACCCGGTTTCCCGCCGGATTGCTTTCGCGTTTTCCCTTTCCAAAGGAGGTCATCATGGGTTGGCTCTATATGCGATCGCTGGAAGGCCACGACGGACCCGGCGCTTATCTCGACGCGCAGTTCACTTTCGAGAGGCAGGAGGTCGTCTCCAAGGTGCTGAAATCAGCGTTCGTGACGCCGCGCGTCTATTACGCCGCGGTCGAGTGCGTCACCAAGGCCACTGGAGAGCACGTCGTTTGGGCCTTGGTTTGCCTCGTCGACTACAATCCCAGAGATCGAGAAGGATTCATCTTCGGCTACAAAGATATAGGCGAATCTGCCGGTCCCTGCGAGACCGAATGTCCAGAGGCTATTCTCGACCTCTTGACCGAGACGGACTACGAATATGCGCTCGAGTGGCGGAAGCGCTGCCGAGATCACGCCGCAGCGCGACGCGCCAGAGCTGTAAAGCCGCGTCCCCGTCCCGGACAGACGATCGTTTTCGACGAGCCAGTGCGCTTCGCGGACGGCCGCGACTTCACGACCATGCGGGTCGTCTCCAATCGTCCCGGCCGTCGACCAGCCATCCTCTATCAGGATCCCGAGTCCGCGGCATACTATCACATCCGCAACATCAAAGATCATAACTACCGCCTCGTCGCGCCCGAGCAGACGCGACAGCAGCTCGAGATTTTTTAAACAGACGAGCGAGAGGCGACGCTATCGCGCGCGCCCTGCCTCCGCGGGATGGCGCCGCGCCCCGACTGCCCACGGCCAGCCCAAAATTCCAACGGCCCGTCGACGTCCTGTCGAGGCGCATCGGCCTGGGCAAATTCCAAGACAGCCAAATAATGGAGTCCTTTCATGCCCATTCGCTACTCGACTTCAGGAAAAATCATCGCCCATCGCTTCACCCTCGAAGCGATCGAGGAGGCGTCGGAGCTGATGCAGGGATTTTGTCTCGCCTGCGGCGCCGTGAGAGATTGCTGCGAGCCGGACGCCCGCCGCTACGAATGCGAAGAATGCGGAAACCATCTCGTCTACGGCGCTGACGAAATACTCGTCATGGACCTTGTTCGATCCGATCCGTGACCGGTCGCACAGTCGCCACGAAACGTCGCGCCGTGCGCCACTCGATCCACTTCGAATGGCGCACTATTGCCAGAGCCAGGCCGGTCGCCGATCACACCTTCTTCTTAGCCGGACGTCCACGCTTGACCGGCGCGGCGGCGACGGTTTTCTGGCGCGGCGCGGCCTTCTCGCGAAGCTGACCGAGCCCGATTTTCTTTGCCATTTCCGATCGCTGCGCCGCATAATTGGGCGCCACCATCGGATAGTCGGCAGGAAGGTTCCACTTCGCCCGATACTCCTCCGGACTCATTCCGAGCGCCGTCAAATGGCGTCGCAGCGATCTGAAGCTCTTTCCGTCTTCGAGACATATGATGAAATCGGGTGTGACGGACTTGCGGATCGAAACAGCCGGCTCTCGTTTCACCGCTGGCGTCGCCGGGTCGATCGACGCGTTGCCGAGGTTCTCCAGCGCTCCGCGTACTGCTTGGATGAGCGAAGCCAGGTCTCCGATCGGCAGGGAGTTATTGGCGACGAAGGCCGCGACGACCTCGGCCGCGAGCGTGATCGAACGAGAAGGTTCTGCCTCTGAAGCCGTCATTCGAATTTTCCTCGAAGTTCATGACGAATAAGATTTCGTAACTATTGGACGCTCCACGACACTGGCGCAAGCGCTTTCGATGACTTTTCCTCGAAGGCGTGTCGAATGGATTGTTCGTCGCGAGACGCAGAGCGGATGTGCCGCCTGATAGGCGGCGCATGCAGAAAATACCGACAGCCGAAGAACAAACAGACCGACAGCGCGAAGCGCCGTTCCCGCATGCGCGTCCGCCGCCGCAAGGGTAAAGGCGCGCGCGCCCGTTCTCGCCGCGAGCGGCGAGCCCGCCCTTGCCCCGGCCGCCGTGATGCGGGGCGTCGAGGTTCGTTCCGAGACCAGAATGGAAAGGACGAACCAATGAGCGGTTTCAAGAAGAGCCAAGCTCGCGCGCCCGCGCGCCGCGATCACTATCGCGAAGTGACGGATCGCATCGTCGCTGCGCTTGAACAGGGCGTCGCCCCTTGGCGCCGACCCTGGAACCCCGACAAGGCCGCCGGTCCGCTCTCGCCGATCAACGCCACGACCGGACGCCGGTATCGCGGGATCAACGTGCTCTTGCTGGGTATGTCGCGATTTTCCTTCGCGAGCGGCGATCCTCGCTTTTGCAGCTACAAGCAGGCGAAGGATAGGGGCTGGCAAGTGCGGGCCGGCGAGAAGGGCGCGACCATATACTTTTACAAGAGCCTATGCGTCGAAGATCGCGACGCGCCGGCGGACGGCGAGGAGCATACGCGCAACATTCCGCTGCTTCGCTCCTTCACTGTTTTCAACGGGTCGCAGATCGACGGTATTCCCGAGTTTGTGCCCCCGACGATCGAAGAGGCGCCGTGGCGTCGTTTCGAGGCGGCTGACATCATTCTGCGCAACAGCGGCGCCGTCGTTCGCATCGGCGGCGACCAGGCCTTCTATAGCCCGTCGACCGACCATATTCAGCTGCCGATGGAGCGTGCGTTCAGTTCGCCCGAGGCGTACGCCGCTGTCCAAATGCACGAGCTGACCCATTTTTCTGGCGCTAAAAATCGGCTGAACCGTGATCTCAGTGGACGCTTTGGCTCGGCGAAATACGCGTTCGAAGAACTCGTGGCCGACCTGTCGAGCTGCATGATCAATACGGAGCTCGGCCTGCCCACGGACATCGAGAACCATGCGAGCTATCTATCATTTTGGATCGAGCGTTTGAAGAGTGACAAGCGTGAAATCTTTCGCGCGGCGGCGGCGGCGCAGAAGGCGGCCGATTATTGCCTCGCCTTTCATCCCGACTTCGCCGAAAGCCGAAGCGATTCCGATGAACAGGACGCCTCTGATAGCGACGCGCCCCTCGTCGAGGCCGCGTGATCGCCATGATGCGCGCCCTATCGACGAACCCCGAAGACGGCGAGCATCCGCATGCTCTCTCTCGCCTCCAATCCTCCATTGCTCCCGATCTGAGGAGCTACGACTACATATTGATTGCGCTGTCCGGCGGAAAGGATTCGGTCGCAGCGCTCCTTCATCTTCTCGATCAGGGCGCCGATCCCGCGCGAATCGAATTGCACCATCACGACGTCGACGGTCGCGGGCCGCCGACGTTCGATTGGCCGATCACCGCGGGCTATTGCCGTGCGATTTCTGCGGCCTTTGGCGTTCCGCTCTACTTCTCGTGGCGCGACGGCGGTCTGCGTCGTGAGATGTTGCGTGACAATGAGCCCACCGCCTCCGTAACGTTCGAGACGACCGAAGGAAGCCTCGCGACATTCGGCGGCCGCGGCGGTCCTGGCACGCGTCTGCGCTTCCCCCAGGTTACGGCCGATTTGCGGCTTCGCTGGTGCAGTTCCGTCGCGAAAATCGACGTGATGCGAAGCGTGATCTGCAATTCGCCCCGCTTTCTCGGCAAGTGCGCGCTCGTCGTCACCGGCGAGCGCGCCGAGGAGAGCCCAGCGAGGGCTCGCTATCTGACGTTCGAACCGCATCGCACCGATACGCGCGGCGGAACCCGCCGGCCTCGCCACGTCGATCATTGGCGTCCGATCCACGGCTTGGAGGAACGACAAGTCTGGGATCTGCTCCGGCGTCACGGCGTCGTTCCGCATGTCGCCTATCAGCTCGGCTTTGGACGCGTCTCCTGCATGCTTTGCATCTTCGCCTCGCCCGATCAGCTGGCGACGGTCAGATGGATGGCGCCGGAGCGCTTCGAGACGATCGCCGTATATGAACGGCGCTTCGGCTGCACCGTCAAACGCGACGCTCCCATCCATGCCGTCGCCGATCGCGGCAGACCCTATCCGGCCGCGCTCGCTCGGCCAGATCTCGTGCAGCTCGCCATGTCCGAGCTTTGGTCGCCGGCGATACGCACGTCCCCCGAGCGCTGGCGCCTGCCCGCCGGCGCCTTCGGCGACGCGGCGGGTCCCGGCTGAATTCCGCGGTTCTCGCCTTCGCGTTTTTCACAATCCGTTTCGCGCCTCCCAGAGGAGACATCGACATGTCCCGCTCCTACACGCATTTTTCCTGCGTTCTACCACTCGGCCGTTCCGAATTCGTCCCACCGGCTCTCGCTCTCTATGAGCAATATGCCGAGGAGCTCGACGCCAGATATGAGCGCGTCTGCTTCGCGGTGAAAACCAGCGACGCCGATAGAGGATGTCTTCGCATCGTCTCCGGGGACGACGGCGATCCCGAACAAGTGATCGCGTTCGTTCAGCGCTGTGCGAGAACGTTAGGATTGACCGGCCTATGGGGGTTCCATTGGAGTCAGGGCTGCGTGTTCCCCTCGTTCGACGCATTCGGTGGCGCAGCTTGCCTGCTTGATCTCGGCGCGCAGCGCGTCGTCGACAGAATCGATTGTCGGCGCTGGCTCTCGGAACGCATCGCGCGTGACAAGACGCCCGCGGCTCGGCTCCTTCGGCCCCATTCGTGACGCCGCGCAATTCGTAGGTGTGAAAAGGAGAAATCGAAAAAGAAGAACATGAATGGAAGGCGTTACCGCGAACGAACGGCCGCCGCAAAGGGTGGGCCGCTCCGGCCGCTTCGCTGGGCCGGATCGATCCCGGCGCACGAGGCGCCGCCTTTGCCCCAGCCGTTCGTCCTCGGTGCGGGATCGGGGTCTTCGAGAAGAAGATCGAGAGGAGACTCCGATGCAACAGTTCAGCACGACTGAATCCGAAAATCGCGACGCCGCCACCGGCGCGGCGTTGGGCCTCGACGCCTTCGACCACGACGCCGCGCGCCGCGATGGTTGGGTCATATCCGATTGCGGCAGCTATCGCGACGGCGCGCCTCGCATCGAGCTGCAGAAGTTCGACAACCCGGAGCAAGGTCCGCCGAAATTTCGCGACGACAGAGAGGCCTGGTCCCATGTCGTCGCGCGCGCGCGCACCGGCTCCGCGCTTCACATTCGAGCGCTCGATCTCGTCGATCGACGTGAGCGTTCCGCCATCGAAGCCGCCTTCGGGCCTTGGTGAGTGCGGCGACCGCCGCCTGCCCGAACCGTCCCCTTCGCACATTCGTCCGACTGCCCACGCCCGGCCGCCCAGCGCGCGCCGGGCTTTTTCGTGCTCGCCGAAAGGATTTCTCGCTATGGCCAAGGACAGCAATCAGCTGACGCTTTCTCTGTTCGATTCCACCAGCCTCTCCGGCGGCTTGACGCTCGACGGCGGAAGTTTTCGCCCCTCGACCGATCTCCCCGAAGAAGACGAAACGCCGGCCGTCGCGGCGCCTTCGATCCCCGCGCAGGACTTCGTGCTGCGCGGCGACCGCCAGCTCGCTCACGGCTGGAAAGCCCGCGCCGCCGACAATCTCGCCGCCATCCGGCTCGCCCTCGAAATCGAGGCTGAAAAGCGGAATGCGACTTCGGAGGAGCAGGAAGTCCTGAGCCGCTTCGTCGGCTTCGGCGCGCGGGACCTCGCCAATATGATGTTCCGCCGCGCCGGCGAGAGCTTCGCCGAGGGCTGGGAGGATCTGGGCGAGCAACTGGAGCGGCTCGTCCCGCGCGAAGAGCTGGCGAGCCTCGCCCGCGCCACGCAATATGCCCATTACACGCCCGAGTTCATCATTCGCGCCATCTGGCGCGCCGTCCAGCGCATGGGCTTTGCCGGCGGCGCGATCCTGGAGCCCGGATGCGGGACGGGGCTCTTCTTCTCCCTCATGGCGGAAGCGCTCGCCGGCAAATCGAGCCTCACCGGCGTCGAGATGGACGCCACCACCGCACGCATCGCATCGCAGCTGTTTCCGAACGCCTGGATCCGGCGCGAGGATTTTACGAAGGCGCGCCTCTCCGAGAGCTTCGAGCTCGTCATCGGCAATCCGCCGTTCAGCGACCGGCGCGCGCGTCTCGACGGAGCCGAGCGCCTCGACCTTTCACTGCATGATTATTTCATCGCGCGGTCGATCGAACGGTTGAAGTCGGGCGGCCTCGCCGCCTTTGTCACCAGCCGCTGGACCATGGACAAGGTCGACGACAAGGCGCGCGCCCATATCGGGACAATAGCCGATCTCGTCGGCGCGATCCGGCTTCCCGAGGGGGCAATGAACGCCGCCGCCGGAACCGACGTCGTCGTCGACATTCTGTTCCTGCAGAGGCGCGCCGCCGACCAGGAGCCCGCCGGCGCGCTCTGGCAGGACCTCGCCGAGGCGGTCCCCGCCGAGGATGGCGAGGAGCCGCTCGCGATCAATCGATATTTCATCGACCATCCAGAGATGGTCATGGGGCTCCATGCGCGAACCAGCAGCGCCTATGGGCCGACCTACACCTGCCAGCGAAAGGACCGCGCCGCGCTCGACGAAGCGCTCGACGCCGCCGTTTCGCGCCTGCCGCGCGGGATCCATCAGCCGAGCGAGGCATTGGCCGCGACCGCGCCGAGCCGCCCCGCCCTCCGCATCGGCACGGCCGCGGAAGGCGCGACAATCAAGGAGGGCAGCTTCGTCATTGTCGACGACGCGCTGACGCAGATCATCGACGGCGCGCCGCGCATGATCGAGGTGCGCGGCGGCAAGGGAACCGAAGGCATTCCCGCAAAGCACGCCCGCATCATTCGCGCTCTCATCCCGATCCGGGACGCCATCCGCGAGGTCCTGCGCGCCCAGGAGGCCAATGAGCCCTGGGGTCCGGCCCAGACGCGCCTGCGCATCGCCTACAACAGCTTCCTGCGCAATTTCGGAGCGATCAATCTCACCACCATCACCGAGACGACCGATCCGAAGACCGGCGAGGCGCGCGAGACGCAGCGCCGCCCCAATCTCCAGCCCTTCCTCGACGACCCCGACGTCTGGCTCGTCGCCTCGATCGAGGACTATGACGTCGAGACCGGAACGGCGACAAAAGGGCCGATCTTCTCCGAACGCGTGCTGCATCCGCCGGCGACGCCGACGATCGAAAGCGCGGCCGACGCCCTCGCCGTCACCCTGCACGAGCTCGGCCATGTGGACATCGACCGCATCGCCGACCTCCTCGGCCGTTCGCGCGACGAAGCGCTCGCCGAACTCGGGGATCGCGTCTTCCTCGACCCGCAGACGACGATCGAAGGCTTCGAGAGCTGGCAGACCGCCGACGCCTATCTGTCCGGTCCAGTACGCACCAAGCTCACCGCCGCGATCGCCGCGGCCGAGCGAGATGCGCGCTATCGGCGCAATGTCGAGGCGCTCGGCCCGGTCCAGCCCGAGGATCTGAAGCCCTCGGATATTTCCGCCCGGCTCGGCGCGCCATGGATCCCGATCGACGTCGTCATGGGGTTCGTCGCCGAGGTCATCGGCGTGAAGGCCTCGATCCGCCACACGGTCGAGATCGCCTCCTGGACCGTCGAGCTCTCCGCCTTCTCCGGCCGCGCCGAGGCGACCTCCGAATGGGGCACGGCGCGCCGCAACGCCGGCCTGCTGCTCGGCGACGCGCTCAATTCCTCGATCCCGCAGATCTACGACGTCTGGAAGGAGGACGGCAGAGAGCGGCGCGAGCTGAACGCCGCCGAGACCGAGGCGGCCAAGGAGAAGCTCGCCAAGATCAAGACGGCTTTCGAGCGCTGGGTGTGGACCAATGTCGAGCGGGCCGAGCGTCTCACCCGCATCTACAACGAACAGTTCAACAATCTGGTCCCGCGGCATTTCGACGGAGGCCATCTGCAGCTTCCCGGCGCGAGCAGCGTCATCAAATTCTACGACCACCAGAAGCGCGCCATTTGGCGCATCGTCAGCGCCGGCAAGACCTATATCGCCCATTCGGTCGGCGCCGGAAAAACCTTCACCATCGCCGCCGCCATCATGGAGCAGAAGCGGCTCGGCCTCGTCGCCAAGGCGATGCTGGTCGTTCCCGGCCATTGCCTGGCGCAGGCGAGCCGCGAATTCCTCCTGCTCTATCCGAACGCCCGCATTCTGGTCGCCGACGAGACGAATTTCTCCAAGGACAAGCGCCAGCGATTCCTCGCTCGCGCCGCCACGGCGCAGTGGGATTGCATCATCATCACCCACAGCGCCTTCAAATTCGTGCCGGCGCCCGCCGCCTTCGAGCAGGCGCTCGTTCAGAACCATCTCGCCAGCTATTCCGAATTGCTGGAGAAGATCGACGGCGACGACCGCATCTCGCGCAAGCGCATCGAGCGCATGAAGGAAGGGCTTCAAGCCAAGCTCGATGCCTTGCAGAGCCGCAAGGACGACCTTCTGACCATCGGCGAGATGGGCGTCGACCAGCTCATCGTCGACGAGGCGCAGGAGTTTCGCAAGCTCTCCTTCGCCACCAATATGACGAGCCTGAAGGGCGTCGATCCGGACGGATCGCAGCGCGCCTGGGACCTCTTCGTCAAATCCCGCTTCGTCGACGAGAAGAATCCCGGCCGCGCCCTGCTCCTCGCCTCCGGCACGCCTATCACGAACACGCTAGGCGAAATGTTCACGCTCCAGCGCTTCATGCAGCCGGAGACGCTAGAAGAAAGGGGCATTCACGAGTTCGACGCCTGGGCCGCGACCTTTGGCGAGACGCGCACAGAGCTCGAGCTGCAGCCGTCCGGCCTCTACAAGCCGGTAACGCGCTTTTCGGAATTCGTCAATGTGGCCGACCTCATGGCCATGTATCGCTCGGTCGCCGACGTCGTGCTCAAATCGGATCTGCGCCACTATCTCCGCCTGCCGAGCGTCAAGGGCGGCAAGCGCCAGATCGTCACGGCCGAGCCGACCGCCGCCTTCAAGGCCTATCAGAAAATCCTCGCCCAGCGCATCGCCGTCATCGAGGCCCGCAAGGGGAAGCCCGAGAAGGGCGACGACATTCTCCTCTCCGTCATCACCGACGGTCGCCACGCCGCCATCGATCTGCGCTTCGTCCTCCCCGGCCACGCCAATGAGGATGGCAACAAGCTCAACGCCCTGATCGACAACGTCTTTGCGATCTGGCGCGAGACCTCCGACCGCCGCTACACGCGGGCGGATGGCGTTCCCTACCTGTTGCCCGGCGCGGCGCAGATGATCTTCTCCGATCTCGGCACGCTCAATGTGGAGGCGACGCGCGGCTTCTCGGCCTACCGCTGGATCAAGTCGCGGCTCGTCGCGCTCGGCGTTCCCCCCGAGCAGATCGCCTTCATGCAGGATTACAAGAAGTCGAGCGCCAAGCAGCGCCTTTTCCAGGACATCAACGCCGGCAAGATCCGCATCCTGAACGGATCGTCCGACACGATGGGAACCGGCGTCAACGCTCAGCGCCGTCTGGTCGCCCTTCATCACCTCGACGTTCCGTGGCTCCCCTCGCACATCGAGCAGCGCGAGGGCCGTATCGAGCGCCAGGGCAACGAGAATGACGAGATCGAGCTCTACGCCTACGCCACCAAGGGCAGCGTCGACGCCACCGGCTGGCAATTGCTGGAGCGGAAGGCCCGCTTCATCGAAATGGCCATGTCCGGCGACCGCAGCATCCGTCGGCTGGAGGACGCCGGCTCGCAGGTCAACCAATTCGCCATGGCGAAGGCCATTGCATCGGGCGACCCGAGGCTCATGCGGAAGGCCGGGCTCGAAGCCGAGATCGCTCGGCTGGAGCGTCTGCGCGACGCGCATTTCGACGATCAATACGCCGTCCGCCGCACGATCTCCTCAACCGAGGCCTCGCTCCGCCACGCCGAAAAGCGAATCGGCGAGATCGAGCAGGACATCGCCCGGCGAATCCCGACCCGCGGCGACGCCTTCCGCATGGAGGTGAACGGCGAGCGTTTCGTCGAACGCAAGGACGCCGGCGCCGCCCTGCTCAGAGGCATCCGCGCCAAGGAATTCGAAGGCGCGGGCGGCGACTGGCGTATCGCCAATATCGGCGGCTTCGATTTGTCCGTAACGGCGAGATCCGTCGAGCGCCAGAAGCTCGCGGATCTCGAGTTGACGATGCAGCGCGCCGGCCAACATCTCGACATCGAATATTCTCACGATCTGACGCCGCTCGGCATCATCTCTCGTCTCGAATATTGCCTCTCGCGCTTCGAAGTGGAGTTGGCCGAGCAGAAGCGCGCCATGCGCGACGCCGCCGAGCGCCTGCCCGCCTATCGCCGGCGTTTGGACGAGGCCTTCGCCTATGAAGACGAGCTCGACGCGAAGCGCGACGAGCTGGCCGCTCTCAATGCGTCTCTTGCCGCGAACGACGATGGCCGAGCCGAGGCCAGCTCCGCGGCCTGACGCGCCACGCTGGCGCGTCCATCAAATCCCGAAGGTCTGACGACCAGGCGCGGGCTCGGACGGCATGGTCTTGGTCCGAACGCCTCGGCGCGGGCGATCCCCGAGAGTTTGCGTCGCCGATCGCTGCGCTCCCCTTCTCATCAGGAGACGATACATGCTCCCGACCGCAATCATTCGATCTCTCCGAACGCCACAATTGACGGCCCCGGACTTCACGCCGACCAAGTTCCATACGACCGACGACAAGGCGTGGTTCGCCAACGCGCTGCTGAAATTTCTCGCGGACGACTGTCCACAAAGCGCCTTCACCGACCGGCTTTATGTGCGCCTCTCCAACAGCTTTGGGAACATTGCTCATCATGACCGGACCAGATTTTATAACAACTTTTTCGTGACTTCCGAGAGGAAGATAGGATTCCTCGAACAGACGCTGCGATGGCCCTGTTATGGCGCCGCGGAATTCACATTTTGCGACGTCGAGATACTCGTCCAATCACGCATAGCGGCGACAAATCTTCTCGCGATTGAACAATCGAGACGCGACGCCGAGATCGCGCGCCGTGAGCGCGAGCTGCTCGCGCGCTTGAAGGCCAAATACGAGTCGATTCCTCGCGCCGGTCCGACGCCATCGCCGATCACGACATCGACGCTGGCTCCGTCGGCCGTTCCGACGCCGCGGCAAGGATCGCTCTTCGATCTTTCACAGTGAGCTGAAGCTCTCCCGCGTCACGCGAAGAGGGCGAAGAAGCTCCGTCAAAACGAAACGAAGAACAAAGAAAAGGCGCTCTGCCCCATGCGCGGCCGTCGCCGCAAGAGTTCGTCGCTTCGCTCCCGCGCGTTCCGCGCGCCCTTGCCCCGCCGTCCGCGACCGGGGCGTTCGATCCTCGTCTTCGAGAAGAAGACCGGCAATTTGAAATTCAAAGAGGAGATCATCATCATGGAATTGCGTCACGTCGATCCTCGCAATCTCAAGCCCAATCCCAACAATCCGCGCCACACCGCGCCCGGCGAGCACGCCGATCGACAGCTCATCGCCAACATCCAGAAGATCGGCATCACGCAGCCGCCCGTCGTGCGCGCGGATGGCGACGATCTTGTCATTGTAGCCGGTGATCGGCGCGTCCGCGCCGCGATCGCGGCAGAGCTCCCCGAGATCATCGTCCTCGTCCGCGGCGCCGACGACGGGGCCGACAATCTCCGCTCCCTCTCCGAAAACGTGGCCCGCGCTCAGATGGGGCCGGTCGATCAATGGCGCGCCATCGAAGCGCTCATTTCCGACCACTGGACCGAAGACGCGATCGGCGATGCTCTCGCTCTGCCGGTCCGCACCATCAAGAAATTGCGCCTCCTCGCCCACATTCATCCGGCGATCCTCGATCACATCGCCAAAGGCGACATGCCGCAGGAAAGTCAGCTCCGCATCATCGCCGCGGTTGGAGCCGACGAACAGGCCTCCGTATGGAAGAAGCACAAGCCCAAGAAGGGCCAGGACACGGTGACTTGGCTCGATGTCGCTCGCGCGCTCCAAAAGCGGCGCATCTACGCGAAGCACGCGAAGTTCGGGCCAGACGAGGAGCAGGCGTTCGGCATCGTCTGGGAGGACGACCTGTTCGAGCAGGACGGCCAGGACTCTCGCTACACCACTCAGGTAGAAGCCTACTTCGCGGCGCAGACCGCATGGCTCGAAGCCAATCTGCCGAAGAATGGCGTTCTCCTGCAAATCGACGAATATGGCCAGGGGAAGCTCCCGCCGAAAGCCGAGCGGGTCTGGGGCCAATCGAGAAAGAGCGACATGATCGGCTTCTACGTCGACCCCCGCGAAGGCTCTGTGAAAGAAATCGCCTACCGCCTGCCCAAGGCGGAACCGAAGACCGCGAAGAGCGGAGCGCGCGCCGGCGCCGTGGAGACGGCTTCCGAGCCGACCCGCACGCGTCCCGAGATCACGCAAAAAGGCCTCGCGATCATCGGCGATTTGCGCACGGACGCTCTCGCCCGAGCGCTCGCCGAGAATGAGATCGACGATTTCACGCTCCTCAGCCTGCTCGTCGTCGCCTTCTCGGCCGAGAATGTCGATGTGAAAGCGAGCGGCTACTCCGCACCCTTGCGTCGAGGCCTCACGCGTCGCCTCGCCGTCGAGGGCCGCATCACCCAAGAGGCCGCCCTCGTTCGGAAGGCCGCGCGCGACATGCTCGCCCATGTCCTCACCTGCCGTCCCGGCTATCATTCGAGCGGCGTCGCCGCGCGCCTTGTCGGCGACGCGATCGGCGCGGACGCGCATCTGCCGAACATGGCGACGGAAGAATTCCTCTCGTCGCTTTCGAAAGCGGCGCTCGAAAAGGCCGCCGCGCTGCACTCGGTGCTGCCGCGTCCTCGCGCCAAGGAGACCCGCGCCGCCCTCATCGACCAGCTCGCGGGCGCCACATTCGTGCTACCGGCCGCGCGGTTCGCTCTGTCGCAAGAAGAGATCGCGAACCAACTCGCCCGAGCGGCCGAACGCGCCGAGGAGGACGAGGGCGAGGGCCAAAACGTCGACGGCTCCGATACGGAGATCGGCGCCACCGACGAGGACGGCGACCCGGAAGAGGATCAGCAAGCCGAGGAATTCGCCTGATCAACGCATCGGCGCGGCCGGCTTACCGTCGGCCGCGCTCTTCTGCACGCTGCCATGAACCCCGAGGACGGGAGGTTCGCTCATGTACGCTTTTCAATTCCAGGATGGAAGCTGGCGCATCGACTTCATGACCAACAGTCGATCGCCCCGTCCTGCTCCCAGAACCGAGGCGTACGATCTCAATGAAGCGTCCTACCTCAGTCGCCGCGCCGCGAACGCCGCCATCGACAAAATCCGCGCGCTCGCTTCCGACAGATCTCCTCCCACATCAGAGGAAGTTTCGTCCTGAAGCGCCGCGCATTTGTGAA
>NZ_AZUO01000002.1:217500-323789 GCF_000527115.1 Methylosinus sp. LW3 | reverse complement strand
TGGTGAGATTGTCGGCGTTGATCTGCGCCGTCACGAAGCTCCCCCCGAGCTGGAAGCGATAGGAGGCCATCGCGTTCAGATTCGTATAGGCGGGCGCGAGATAGGTGTTGGCGGGATCGACGAAGGCGTTGCCGACGCGCGACACGCCGATCGCCCCGCTCAAGCCGCGCAAATAGCCGTCCGCCTCATATTTCACCCAGACATTGCCCATATTGTCAGGCACGGCCGGCAGGCGCTTGCCGGCGATGGGCGCCTGCGTCGTCACATCGAAGGGGTCCGTCGCCGAAGGCGTCGAGCCTCTCGTCACATGCGTCGACATATGGGAGAAATTGGCGATGACGCTCCAATTGTCGTCGATGCGTCCGCTCACGTCGAGCTCGACGCCTTCGCTGCGTGCATCGAGCAGATCGAACACATAATTGCGCAGCGCCGTCGGAGCGCTCGGCGTCGCCTGCGCGATATTATGCTTATCGATGACGTAATAGGCCGCCGTGGCGATGAGGCGCTTGTCGAAGAGCTCCGCCTTCATGCCGCCTTCCCACTGGATCGCGCGCTGTGGGCCGAGCGGCGTGTTGTTGCGCGTCACGCCATTGTTGACGCCGAAGGACTCCGTGTAATTGCCATAGAAGGCGAGCCAGGGCAGCGCTTGGACCGAGAGGCCGACGCGCGGGCTGAAGGCGTGATCGGCGACGCGCACGGCGAGATAATTGGCGCGCATCAGCGCATTATTCAGCAGAGCCGAGGTCGAGGATTGGCCCGAGCTCACGGCGCTGGCGAAATCATAGCGGCCGCCGAGCAGAAGATGGACGCGATCGTCGAAGAAGGAGATCATGTCCTGCGCATAGAGACCCTGCCACTCCTGCGCGCGGATGAAGGCCGTGCCATTGGCTGGCGTGATGAAGCGCGAGATTCCGAGGCCGCTATAGGGCGCGATGCTCGCATTGTAATAATTGGGCGCATAGATGTTGAGCGATTGCGCCTGGTTCGACTGATAAATGTCGCCGACCTGCGAATAGCTCATATGATCCGTGCCGATGAGCACGGAATGATGCAGGAATCCCGTGTCGAACCTGCCCTTCACATCGAGATTGCCGGTGATGGTGCGATAGGTGACCGGACCCCAATTGAGCGAGACATTGGATTGTCCGACCGGCCCTGAGCTCGGGCACCAGGCCGCAGGCGTGTTGTTGAGCTGGCCCGGCTGATTGACGCAGACGAGGAAGAAGCTCGTCTGAATGGCGCGACTGTTGGAATAGAGAAAGCGATTGGTGACGCTCCAATCCTGGTCGAGATCATAGGTCCAATCGAAGGCGACCTGCCGACGCATGTCGTGGCTGGGATTGTCGACGGTGATGCTGGGATCGCCGAGATAGCGGCTGATCGGAATCGGCGCGGCGTTGTAGCCGATGGCGGGAATATTCGGGTTGTTGTCGACGCCCTTCACATCCGTATATTCGGCGTCGACATTGAGCTTGAAATGCTCGCTCGGATGATAGGTGACGGTCGCCGAGCCGAACCAGCGATCATCGGTCACATAATCGATGAAAGACGGATTGTGATTGAATTCCGCGGTCACGCGATAGAGCCAGACTTTGTCCGGCGTGATCGGACCAGTGGCGTCGATCGTCGTGCGCGCGCCGCCGAAGGAGCTTCCCTGCTGCTGGACGGAATAATAGGGCGTCTCCAGCGGGCGCTTGATGATCGTGTCGACGAGGCCGCCGGGCTCGACGCGGCCGTAGAGCATGGCGACAGGACCTTTCACCACCTCGATCGATTGTACATTGGCGGTGCTCGGGCATTTTTGCGCGGGAAGCAGCAGGCCGTTGCGATAAGATTGCGAGAGCTGGAGATTGCCGGTCGGAAAGCCGCGGATGATGAGATTCTGGAACAATGTGCAGCCGGTCGGCATCAACGATGTGCTGCTCACCGTGCCGACGACGGCGTCATTGATGGAGATGGCCTGGCGGTCGTCCATCGTCTGGCGCGTCACCACTTGCACGGCGATCGGCGTGTCGAGGATTGGCGCGTCGAGCTTGGCGGAGGCGGCGCTGGCGGCGGCGTAGCCGGTCACGCGGTCGCCCGATCGCGCGCTGCGCGGATCATCGGCGCCGGCCGGGCGGCGCGCGGTTGCGCCGATGTCGATCGTCGGCAGCAGCTCCTGCGCCTGCGCGTGAGCCAGAAAAGCGAGGGATAGCGCCGTGCTGGCGAGGGCGCGCCGCGCCGCGCGTGAAACAATATGCATTGTGATGGTCTCCGGCCGCGTCTTCGAGGGACGCGCTTGAAGCAGACAGATCATGCGGCCCGACGGCTGCGCTCGATCGGCGGAGAGACGGGCGGCGGGCCGCGGGCCGAGGCGGAGCAGGCGCAGGCCGAAGGCGCGCGAGGCCCTCCGTCTTCGGCGCGGGCGGCGCAGCCGGAGGCGCGCGGCTCGGGAAATGGCGCGCGACTGGTGAGAATGGCGAGCAGATCGGCCTGCTTGTCCGCGCGGTCGACCGAACAGATCAGGCAGCAATCGGCCGGGTGCGGCCGCCCCGGCGTCGTGCGGCCCTGTGGCCGGCATTCGCCTGAGGCCGCGCCGACGCGGCCCATCCCGACCGCATGCGCGGCTGCGGCTTCGCGGCCGAGGCCCATAGCCAAGCCCTGCATAACGAGCAGAAGCGCGAAAACCCGAACCAGACGCCGCAAAATTGCATCCTCACGCCAGATGAGGACAATTCCTCTAACAAAATTCGCATAACGGTAGCGTAACGACAGCCCCGGCGATGGCCGGGCGGCGCGAATTCGCTGCGACCTGTTGCAAAGATACGACACCGGCGGCTAGGCTGTCGTTCGGCGGCGGGGCGGAAAAGAATAGATGCGGATTTTGATCGTCGAGGACCAGCCGGAGCTGGCGATGCTCGTCGCCGGGCGGCTCACCAAATCGGGTTATGTCGCCGACAGCGTCGCGACGCTGGCGGAGGCGGTGGAGGCGGTCGCGCAATTCGATTATCCGGTCGTCCTGCTCGACCGCCGCTTGCCCGACGGCGACGGCGTGTCGATTCTGAAGCAGCTGCGCGCGACCAAGCCGCGCTCGCGCGTGCTGCTGGTGACGGCGGCGCGCTCGATCGACGACAGGATCAACGGGCTCGACGCCGGCGCCGACGACTATCTCACCAAGCCCTTCGACGTCGACGAGCTGCTGGCGCGCATAAGAGCCGTGCTGCGACGTCCACAGGGCGCCGCTCTGCCGCCGGTCGCGCTCGGCGAATTGTCCTTCGATCTCGACCAGCGCGAGGCCTTCGTGCGCGGGAGCCCCCTGGTCCTCGCCAAGCGCGAATTGCTGCTGCTCGAGGCGCTGATGCGGCGCGCCGGACGAGCGGTCAAGCACAGCACCTTGCTCGACGAAATCTATGGGCTCGACGACAATGTGCAGCTCGACGCGCTCAAAATGTCGGTCTCGCGCCTGCGCCAGCGGCTGAAGGAATGCGAGGCCGGCGTCGAGATCCATACGCTGCGCGGCATCGGCTATCTCATCGAGATATCGCGCGCGTGAGGCTGCTTCGCTCGCTCTCCTCCCGGCTCGTCTTCAATTGGGTCGTCTTCTCGCTCATCGCCTTCTTCACCGTTCCGGCGACCGTGCTCTTGCCGCTGGCGGCGTTCGGCGTCGACGATGTCGGCTATGTGCGGCTCGAGGGCCATACGGTGAAGCGCGCGCGCGTCATCGTCATGCACGCCGTCCGCAAGACGCCGGAGGGCCGGCTTCGCATAGAGCCGACGCCGGAGCTGCGAGACTATTTGGCGCGCAATCCGCGCTTCCGTTTCGCGGCTTTCGACGCGCAGACAGGCGAGGCCTTCGCCGGCTCGTCGCAGCAGCTCGTCGATTATTTCAGCAGCCAGCTCGGCAAGCTCGAAATGCTCGGTGCGACCTTCCACATATTAGGCGACGCCGACCCCGACTCGCGCGGCTCCGCCCGAATGGTGCGCACGCCCCTCGGCCGTTTCGGCACCGTCGTCTATGGCGCGCAATTCCATTGGGACGATATGCTGTTCTGGCTCTACAACTATCCCACCACGGCAAATGTCCTCGCCTATATTCCACTCTGCGCGGTGCTGTCGCTGGTCGCGCTCGTCGTCGTGCGCAGGAGCCTGACGCCTCTGCGCGTCAGCGCGGCCAAGCTCGCCGAGATCGACCTCGACTCGCTCGATCGCCGCGTGCCCACGGCCGACATGCCCTCCGAGGTCCTTCCCTTCGTCGAGGCGCTGAATGGCGCGCTCGAGCGCGTCGACGCTGGCGTCGCCCGCCAGCGTCGCTTCATCGCCAATTCGGCGCATGAGCTGCGCACGCCCATCACCATTTTGCGCACGCGGCTCGATCAGCTCGACGACACGCCGATCAAACGAGAGCTAGAGCGCGATTCGCTGCGCATTCAGACGATCCTCGAGCAGCTCATGGTGCTGGCGCAAGTCGAGGAGCGCGCCAAGACTTGCGCAGCGCCGCAGCTCGATCTCGGCGAGGCCGTGCTGACCGTCACCGCCGATTACACGCCGATCGCGCTCCGCGCCGGCCGCCGCCTCGCTTTCGAGCCGCCGCCGACGCTGGTCGTCGCGCGCGCCTATGAATGGGCGCTGGAGAGCGTCGTCGGCAATCTCATCGCCAACGCCGTGCGTGCCGAGCCTTTGGGCGGCGCCGTCGTCGTGCGCGTGACCGCCGACGCCGTGGTCGAGGTGGAAGATCATGGCGAAGGCGTGGAGCCCGCCCATCGCGACGCGATTTTCGAGGCCTTCTGGCGCAAGAGCGAGGCGACGCCCGGCGCCGGCCTCGGCCTCGCCATAGCGCGTGAATTGATGGAGAAGCTCTCCGGCCGAATATGGGTGGAGGAGACGCCGGGCGGCGGCGCGACCTTCAAGCTCGCTTTTCAGAAGAACGACTGAGATCGCCGCCGGCGGTCTCAGGTTGAACACGGCCGTGCGACGTGAGAGTTGTCGATTGGCGCTTCAATCCGGGACTCGGGATGAATGTTACGATTTGCGGCACGCCATATGAGACTTTTGCGTGCTGAGTCTCGATTGAAAGGGTAGGCGGCGCATGAATTCCTTGGGTGAAGCGGGCATCGCCCTCGAAAATGCCTCTGTCGATCGACCGGTCGACGAGTTCGATTTCGAGTGCCCGGAATGTCCGCGCCAGTCTCGATTGAACTGTCTGGGCGGGCACTTCGGTCTCAGCTATCTTGTTGAGATCATTTAATGGGCAAGTCCCGGATTGAAATGCAAATTGACAACACTCGCGATTTCTCGGGTCGACCCCATCAAGTCCGATAAGGTTGGTTTATCGGACATAATCCCACAGCCCCGGATTTCCGGGCGATCGAGGCGGTTTCCGCGCTCGGGAGTGCTCCGCGGCGTCGGATTTTTGGCATCCGAGTGTGCCCGCGGGACGGCCCTTGGACAGGAGAGAGATCTTCGAGCGCTTCCGATGACACGACATCCATGGCCCCAGCCCCGTCCGGCCGACGCCGCTCTGCCTGCGCCGAGCGGCGAGCGCGGGGCGCCGATCGGCCGCGACAGAACGCGTCGTCGCCGTCGCTGCGGGAGATCTTCGGCGTCCCGCCATCTCGGATTTGCCAGGATCTCGCACGTGATGCGTCGGAATTCGCCCGCCCCGCCGTCGCTATACACGTGCGCCGAGCGAAGTCCCGCCGGAAGACCTCGCAACGGCGCGGGGGGCTCGAAGCGCCTCGACAGGGTCGGTAACCAGATCGAGAACCGCGTCCGCCGCGTTGAGCGTCGGGATGCGCAATCGGAGCGGTGAGCACCCGAGCGAATCGGGGGAGCCGATGACGTTCCGGGCGTCGCCACCCGCTGGCGCTGCGCAGCGCCAGAATCGGCCGCGCAATCCCCAGAATGTCGAGCTGCGCCCAGAGTGTCGCCAGGGCCGGGTCGCGCCGCGAGCGGCTCTCCTGTGCGCCGTTCACGATCGCGCTGATCCGATCCTGAAACAAAAGCGGCGCGTCGACGAGAGCGCCCCCCTCCTCCCGCGGCCGTCGGTGGTGCGCGTGGCTCGAGAACCAGGCCGACGGATGGCCAGGGTAGCGTCGCGACAGTGTCAAGCGCCGCAAACGCGCCGGAACGACGTCGCCGGCCCGCGCCCAAGACGTGAGGCGCTCTCGCGTCGCGCAGCGTCGTCGATCGGATCGCGCGCATCGCCCTCCGAGACGAGGAGGTTGATCAAACCGGCCGCATCGAGCCCAAAGGCGAGCAGCCCGCTCAAATCTGATTTAACTCGTGACCATTTGCGGTCGATACGAGTTCGCGCATCTCAATTCGCCTTATCGCCGCTCGTGAAGCGCGAGCGACAGGCGCCTCGGCGACACCGGGGCCGAGAGGACCCGCCACTGGTGTCGCGTTGCCTTTAACTCCGCGAATCCTGCGTTAGGAGGGTCTTCCTCACTTTCCGTGCTCATACTGTCGCGCGAGCCTGCCGAAAGGTATTGAAAGAATGGACAAATGTTAGCCGCTCGAGCGATCTTGTTACTCCCGATTTTTCAAGCGGCGCGCATTTCAATATCCCATGTGTTTTCCGAGTGTTACGAATTCGAAGCGGCTATCAGCAACACGGAAAGTGAGGAAGACCCCCTTCAGACGCGACTTCTCTCTGAAATCGGCGAACAATCCCTTGTCAGAGCAATAAATCAATCATATGATTGATTTATGCCAAGCCATGACCAAAAGCAGTCCTATATTCGCAAAGACGAACGCCGGACGATGATCGCTGAAGCCGCAAGGGCGCTGATCCTGGAAAACGGGTATGCTGCGTTACGGACCCGAGACGTCGCGGCGCGTGTCGGCATCAACATTTCCACCTTGCATTTTCATGTACCAAACAAGGCCGCATTGGTTGTGCTGGTCGCTGAAACCACGCGAGATGACTTTCTTCGCAAATTGCCGCCGCCCCCCGATGCGGAGAGGCCTGCCGGTGCGCAGCTTCGTGCTGAAGCGCAGGCATATCACGACAGTCTTCGCGACAGTCCTGAGTTGGCGGCTTGCTTGGCTCAACTCAGACAGGTCGGTCGATCCGAGCCAGAAGTTGCGGCAATGATCGATTCCTTCACACAGGAATGGTGCCGCCGTTACGCGGAGATCATTACGATAGGGCAGCAGCAAGGTGCGTTCCGCTCCGATCTGACAGCGCTACCCGCCGCGCTGGTCATCACCGGTGCATTGACGGCCTTTGGCGCTCGTGGACCTCACGACTTGGAAATGTTCTGGCCCGTTTTCGACGAGCTGGAGCGAGGATTTTTGGCTTGATCAAGAGCAAAGGGAAAGCAACAGTGAAATTTTCCAGTCTGGCTGAAAGGCAAATTCTAAAGGCTCAAATCGAAGGTCAATTCGATAACCTAAAGGGGGCAGGAAAACCCCTAGATCTGAGCGGTGGTAGCAGTGTGGACGCCATCGGCTTCCGCATCATGTCTGAAGCTGGAGCCTTACCCCGTGAAATCGAATTGCGTAAAGCCGTCGAAGAGCAGACCCGCGTATTGCGCGCTGCTCCAGACGAAGAAGCGCGTAGACGTGAAATGAAAAAGCTTGCGGACTTTCAGTTGCGGCTCGACATAGAGCAAGAAGCCAGACGGCGCTTCTATGGCGGTTAACGGCTCTCAATGCAGTCCCCGACCTAATCGAAAAAGAAAGTCTTTCAAACTGGGGGGCTGAAAGATGAGGTATAAGCTGCCTGGTCAAAAAAGAAGAGGCCGCAAAAGCATCATAAGTTTGGCGAAATACTGAAGACAGCGAAGGATAATATTTCTGCGGTCGGCCTTACGACAACAGCCAACCGATCCATACGAAATATTCGCGACAAGTGGTTACCCAGGGGGCCAAGCGCGCATGTGCGGACGGACAATCCTGCGTTATCGACGGCGATGTGATCTCCTCGGCGAATTTCAGCCGGATGGTCATCGATTACTGAACGGGTCGCGGTCAATCAACTCTCCGCGGCCGCCACATGCTGCTTCACGACGACGAAGCTGTCGGGCGTCACCGACACGGAATCGATCCCGCATTCGACCAGGAATTCGGCGAAATCGGGATGGTCGCTCGGCGCTTGCCCGCACAGCCCGACCTTGGCTCCCGCGTCGCGCGCGGCGTCGATGACGGTGCGGATCATCCATTTCACCGCCTCGTCCCTCTCGTCGAACAGATCGGAGAGCTCCGCCGAGTCTCGGTCGACGCCGAGAGTGAGCTGCGTGAGATCATTGCTGCCGATCGAGAAACCATCGAAGCGCTCCGCAAAGGCGCGGGCGAGAATGACATTCGAGGGAATCTCGCACATGACATAGACCTGAAGCCCGTGCTCGCCGCGTTTCAACCCATTGGCCGCCATGACCTCGAGCACGCGATCCGCCTCTTTGACCGCCCGGCAGAAGGGGATCATCACGATGACATTGGTGAATCCCATTTCGTCGCGAAGACGGCGTATGGCGCGGCATTCGAGCGCGAACCCTTCTTGATAGCGCGGAGAGTAATAACGCGACGCGCCGCGGAAGCCGATCATCGGATTTTCTTCCCTCGGCTCGAATTGGGCGCCGCCGACCAGAGAGGCATATTCATTGGTCTTGAAATCGCTCATGCGCACGATGACCGGCCGCGGATGAACGGAGGCGGCGATGCGGCCGAGCGCCCGCGCGAGCCCTTCGACGAAATAATCGCTCTTGTTCTCGTAACCGACCGTCGCCTCGGCGATGATCTTTTTGGCCGCCTCATCCTTCAGCGAATCATAATGGACCAGCGCCATCGGATGGATCTTGATGTGATTGTTGATGACGAACTCCATCCGCGCGAGGCCCACTCCGTCGGAAGGCAGACGCCACCAGCGAAAGGCCGCGGCTGGATCGGCGAGATTGAGCATGACCTCGACGCGCGTCGCCGGAACGGCGGCGAGATCGAGCTCCTCGATCTCGATCTCGGCGACGCCATCATAGACGAATCCCGTGTCGCCTTCGGCGCAGGACAAGGTGACGATCTGCTCGTCGTGGAGCAGTCGCGTCGCATCCGGCGCGCCGACGATCGCCGGCAATCCGAGCTCGCGGCTGACGATAGCCGCATGCGAGGTGCGTCCGCCATGCTCGGTCACGATCGCCGTGGCCCGCTTCATGATGGGCGCCCAATCCGGATCGGTCGTGCGCGTGACCAATACGGCGCCATCGACGAAACGACCAATGTCGCGAACATCCTCGATGACGCAGACCTTGCCGGTCGCCACCGCGTCGCCGATCGCCAATCCCGTGCAGATCCTGCGGCCTTTCTTGCCTATGCGATAAGACTTCAGCGCGCTCGCCTCGCGTCGCGATTGAACCGTCTCCGGACGCGCCTGGACGATGAAGAGCTCGCCGGTCTCGCCATCCTTGGCCCATTCCATATCCATTGGCCGGCCATAATGGTCCTCGATCAGACAGGCCCAGCGAGACAGAGTCAGAATGTCCTCGTCTGCGAGCACGAAGGAGGCGCGCTCGGCCTTGGACGTCGGGACATTGCGCGTCGGCTGCTCGCCGCCCTGTGCATAGATCATCTTCACCAGCTTGCCGCCGCGCTTCTTCTCGATGATCGGCGACAGCGCCGCATTGGAGAGGAACGGCTTGAACACGACATATTCGTCCGGGTCCACCGCGCCCTGCACGACATTCTCGCCGAGGCCCCAAGAGGCGTTGATGAGCGCGACCTTGTCGAAGCCCGTCTCCGTGTCCAGCGAGAACATCACGCCCGCGCCGCCTGTGTCGGACCGGACCATGATCTGCACGCCGACCGACAGCGCGACTTTCATATGGTCGAAACCCTGCGCCTTGCGATAGCTTATCGCGCGATCCGTGAAGAGCGATGCGTAGCAGCGCCGACAGGCGTCGAGCAACGCCCGCTCGCCGCGAATGTTCAGATAGGTCTCCTGCTGTCCTGCGAAGCTCGCATTCGGCAGGTCTTCGGCGGTTGCGCTCGACCTCACCGCGACATCGGGCGCGTCCCTGCCGATGCGCCGACCCAGCTCGCGATAGGCCTCGACGATGGCGCTCGCCATTTCGCTCGACCATTCGCCGCGTAGAATGGCGTTACGAATTGTTCGACCGGCGTCGGCGAGCGCGATGTGGCCGGATTCGAGGTCGTCGAGCGTCGTGGCGATGACATTCCGCGCGCCATTGCTGTCGATGAAGCGCCAATAGGCTTGCGCTGTCGTCGCAAATCCAGAGGGCGTCCTAACGCCTTTTTCTGTGAGTCGGGAAATCATCTCTCCGAGCGAGGCGTTCTTTCCGCCGACGCTCGGAACATCGTCGCGCGTCACTTCCTCGAACCAGACGATTTGCCGCGCCGCGTCGATCATGCGACTCCCCTCGCTTCGAATCTCGAAGTCCGCTCTTCTTGTCGTCGGACCACGACGTCCGCGACGACCATTTATGGCTCATTCTAGCGAGTGCGAGCAGAGCGACCGAATGTCACTTCCTTCCACCGATCTCGTCGATGTGGAACAGTAGATCGGCGGGATCGTCATAGACGCGAAACGCGCCAGACTGCCGCAGCTCGTCGGATCCGTAGCCCCCACTCGAAAGGCCGACGCCCAGCGCCCGGCATCGGGTCGCGGCGAGCATGTCCCATATGCTGTCGCCGACGACGAACGCCGTCGTTATGGGCGCGTTCAGCCGTTCGGCTGCAGCGAGAAAGAGGTCTGGATCGGGCTTGGCGTGCGCGACCTGGTCGCGGGTGACGACCGGCGTGCGGGCGGGATCGACGCCGAGCGCGGCGAGATTGACGCGCGCCGTCTCCATGCGACCGCTCGTCGCGATCGCCCAGGGGACGCCGGCGTCGGTGAGCCATGCGAGGAGCTCCCGCGCGCCCGGGAGCGGGCGCACGCCGTCGGCGATCTCGAGATAAGCGGAGGCGTGGGCGGCGCTCAAACGGCGCACGCGCTCGGCGTCGATTTCCATGCCCGTCTCGCGCAGCAGCTGGTTGACGAACAAGCCCCCGCTCATGCCGACCTTGCGATGAATGCGCCAGACCGACAAATCGATGTGCTCCGCGTCGAGCGCCTTTTTCCAGGCGAGGACGTGCTGATAGACGCTGTCGACCAGCGTGCCGTCGAGGTCGAATAGGAAGGCCGGGTCGATGCGCATCGGGAGTTCACTCCATCTTCTTCGGAAAGCCGATCGTCTGCGACAAAAGCACCTGATGGTCGTGGCCGAGCCCCAGCGCCTGCGCGATCGCCTCGCGATCGATCCAGGCGCGGATCACAGTGGCGAGGCCCGCGCTCGCCGCGAACAAATACACATTCTGCGAGATCGCGCCGGCCGCGAACGAGGCGAAGCTCTCGCGCTGAGCGACCGGCACGAGCGCCATTCTCGTATGGTCGGCGACGAACACCAGATCGAGCGGCGCTTCGTCGACGAAATCCTGATAGCCGGTCACGCGCCTCATGTCGCTCGCTGCGACCAACCCCAGGGCGTGCGCCGCGGCGACGTAGAGATAAGCGCCCGAGGGCAGCGCGACATAGACGTCGATTTCCTGAGCGTCCAAAGCGGAGGGCGCGGTCCGTCCGCCTTCGGCTCGATTCACCCCGTCCGCGGCCCACAGCAGGTCGGACAGGAGCTGCAAGGGCAGCTCGTCCGGCGCGAATTCTCGGGACGAACGCCGCTCGGCGATCGCCTCCATCAATGGCATGCCGCCTTCCTTATGCGGAGGGGGAAGCGCGATCTGCGCCGCAGCGGCGTCTCGCGCAGGTTTCGGACGCAGCCGCCCCATCATGCCGAGCGCGAGCTTGGTCAGCGTGCTCATTGCGACGGCCTCCTCGTGAGACCATGCAATATCGTGGGGGAATGTAGATTTTCGAGGGCGGAGAAGAAATTTGCACATTCGGCGGAGGAGAGCTCCTTCAGCATTGAGCCGATCCTGTTCCATAGGGCGTCGACGGTTCGCTCGGGGGCTTTCCGGAGCAGAGCTTTGAGCTTGGAGAATGCCTTCTCGATCCGATTGAAGTCGGGACTGTAGCGCGAACGAGCTCGAGCGCCGTTCTCTTGCTTTTTCGTCGTTTTGTGAAGCTGGGGCGATATGTAGCGTGATAAAGTCCACGCTCCGCCAGTCGCCGAGGCTTCGGTGCGCCGAGTCGGGGGAAGCCGGAAGCGTGGAGCGTGCGATTTCGCCGCCAGCGGCGTCGAGCGAGGCAAGTCGATGACCCGAATACTCGCCGCAGCCTTGTCGAGCGCGCTCCTTCTCGCGAGCGCTTCGGCCGAGACATTGAAGGACACTCTTCCGCATATTTCCGTGACGGGAGAAGCCTCGGAGGAGGCGCTTCCCGATCGAGCGATCCTCCACCTGGACATTGTCGCGGATCGGCTCACCGCGACCGAGGCCGTGACCGAGAATGAGCGGAAGACGCGCTCCTTATCGGACGGCCTCGTTCGGCAAGGCGTGCCGATCGACGACATTCGCGTCGTCGGCGTGACGCTCCAGTCGGTCGCGACGGAGGAAGCCGCGCCGCGCGGCGCGCATGGAAAGCACGTCTCCAGGGGCTTTCGGGCGCGAAGCGAGTTGAGCGTGACGGTGAATTCGCTCGATGAGGCCGCGTCTTTGCTGTCTCGGGCGATCGACGCCGGCTCGAACGACCTTCGCGGCGTGGAATTCGTCGTCAGCGACGAAAGGACGCGCCTCGAACGACTGCGGATCGCTGCGGTGAAAGATGCGGAACAGCGGGCGAGAAACTATGTCGAGGCCGTGGGCGCCAAGCTCGGCCGTATCATCGAAATCGATCACCAGGAGGCGGTTTCGGCCACAGAGGCGAACGGCCGAACGGAGCCCTTGGCTTCCGCGAGCGGAGCGGCGTTTCTGCGTCTTCGGCCCGGCGTGCGACGGCTCACCGCCAGGGTCTCGGCGACTTGGGCGCTTTCGCGCTAGAATGTCCAGGATTTCGAACCAATCGGCGAGATGCTCGATCGGCGTGCAAATGAACGAGGCGGCTTCTTCTCACGCGAGCGCGGCGCGTCACGGCACGGTCTCGGCCGTTCGCGGCGCCGTGATCGACGTGCGCTTCGAGAAGGGCGAATTGCCGGCGATCGAGGACGCCTTGCTCGTCGAGGCCGACGGCGGACGTGAAATCTACGCCGAGGTGCAGGCTCATCTCGACCGGAACAGCGTCCAGGCCATCGCTCTGCAATCGACGGTCGGCCTGTCGCGCGGACGCCGGGTGAGAGCGACCGGCGGGCCGATCGAGATTCCGGTCGGCGACGCGACGCTCGGACGGCTGATCGATGTGACGGGAGCGATCGGCGACAATGGACCGCCGCTGCCGGCGGACGCGCCGCGCCGGCCGATCCATCGCGCGCCCCCGCCGCTGGCCCAGAGGCCGAGCGGCGGTGAGATTTTCGCGACGGGGATCAAGATCATCGACCTGCTGACGCCCATCGCTCAGGGCGGCAAGGCCGCCATGTTCGGCGGGGCGGGCGTCGGCAAGACCGTGCTCGTGATGGAGCTCATTCACGCGATGGTGACGGGCTATCGGGGCGTATCGGTGTTCGCCGGCGTCGGCGAGCGCTCGCGCGAGGGCCATGAGCTTCTGCGAGACATGGGCCGCTCCGGCGTGCTCGAGCGTACGGTTCTGGTCTATGGCCAGATGAACGAGCCCCCCGGCGCGCGCTGGCGGGCGCCGCTCGCCGCTCTCACCATCGCGGAATATTTCCGCGACGAGCAGCGCCAGAACGTGCTGCTGCTGATGGACAATATCTTCCGCTTCGTCCAGGCCGGGGCCGAAGTGTCGGGCCTCCTGGGTCGATTGCCGTCGCGCGTCGGCTATCAGCCGACGCTGGCGAGCGAAGTGGCGGCCCTGCACGAGCGGATCGCCTCGGTCGGCGGGGTCGGCGTGACGGCGATCGAGGCGGTCTATGTTCCCGCGGATGATTTCACCGATCCTGCGGTGACGACGATCGCCACCCACATCGACAGCATGATCGTACTCTCCCGACAAATGGCGGCCGAGGGCATGTATCCGGCGATCGATCCGATCGCTTCCTCCTCCGTGCTGCTCGATCCGCTGGTCGTCGGCGAGGCGCACGCCGAAGTCGCGACCGAGGTCCGCCGGGTGATCGAGCATTATCTCGAGCTGCAGGACGTCATCGCCTTGCTCGGCGTCGAGGAGCTCGCAGCTGAGGACCGCAAGATCGTCGGGCGCGCGCGGCGCCTCCAGCGCTTCCTGACCCAGCCTTTCACCGTCACCGAGGCCTTCACCGGAGCGCTTGGCCGCTCGGTTCCCCTCGCCGACACGCTCGCCGGCTGCGGCGCTATTCTCTCCGGCGCCTGCGACGATTGGCGAGAGAGCTCCTTCTATATGGTCGGGTCCATCGACGAGGCGGAGCAGAAGGAGAAAGCTGCCGCGCGCATGGACGCCGAGGCGGCGGGAGGCCGGCCGTGAGCAGAGCATTGCGGCTCGCCATCACCACGCCGAACGCCGTGCTGCTCGACGAAGCCGGCGTGCGATCCGTCCGCGCCGAGGACGAGAGCGGCGGTTTCGGCTTGCTGCCGGGCCACGCCGATCTGCTGACGGTGCTGCCGCCTTCGGTCCTGCGCTGGCGATCCGCCGACGGCGCCGAGCGCTATTGCGCGATCCGGGGGGGCGTGCTGACCGTCAGGGGCGGAGAGAGCGTGTCGGTCGCCTGCCGGGAGGGACTTCTCGGTCGCGATCTGCGCAAGCTCGACGCCGAGGTGCGCGCCGCGCGCGCGGCCGAGAAGGACGCGGCGGCGCGCGCGCGCGTCGAGGAGACGCGGCTGCACGTCAGCGCCGTGCGTCGCCTCGTCCGCTATCTGCGTCCGTCCGGCGCCTCGGAATTGTTTGGCGATGGAAAGGACGCGCCATGAGCGAGGCCGGCCCCGAACGGGAGCGCGATTCGATGGCGGAGGCCTCGCAACTGGCCGCCGAGCGGCGCGAGATGCAGCGCAGGAACGCCGAGCCCTCGCTCGGACGCCGACTGGGGCAGATCGGCGTTCTCGGCTGGACCATCGTCCTGCCGGCGCTCGCGGGGCTGTTCCTCGGACGTTGGCTGGACAAGATGTACGACATGGGCGTCTTCTTCTCCGCGCCTCTCGTCATGATCGGCGCCGGAGCCGGCCTCTGGCTCGCCTGGAAATGGATGTCGCGCCAATGACCGTTTCCGCCGCCCCGCTCGCTCTCCAGCTCGTCCTCGGCGCGGGCGCGGGATTCGCCGCGGGCCTCGCTTACTTCCGGGCCCTGCGTTGGAATGTCGCCCTCTTCGAGCAGGGGATGACGCCGAAGGCCATTCTCTTGCTCATAGCGCGCTTCGTCGCGCTCGCCGCGGCGCTCGCAGCCCTCGCGAAGATCGGCGCCCTCGCTCTGCTCTCCGGCGCGCTGGGACTGCTCGCGGCGCGCCGCGCCGTCCTGCGTCGTCTGAGGGGCCTCGAATGAAATCCTCGCCGCTCGCGCTCGAGCCCGGCTTCCAGCTCGGACCCGTGCCCGTCAGCAAGCCCGTCATCGTCACTTGGGCGCTGATGGCGGCGCTCGCTCTCGCGAGCCTTCTCGTAACTCGGCGGCTCTCGTTGCGGCCGGGGACCGGACAATCCGCGCTCGAGCTTATCGTCGAGACGCTCGACCAGCAGATAAGAGACACGATCGGCGTGGACCCAGCCCCCTATCGCGCCTTGCTCGGAACGATCTTCCTCTTCGTGCTCGTCGCCAATTGGTCGTCGCTCGTCCCCGGCGTGGAGCCGCCGACGGCGCGGCTCGAAACCGATGCGGCGCTGGCTCTGATCGTCTTCTTCGCGACCATCTATCACGGCCTGCGCACGCGCGGCCCGCTCGGCTATCTCGCGACATTCGCCGAGCCGAGCATCATCATGATCCCGCTCAATCTCGTCGAGCAGATCACGCGGACCTTCTCGCTGGTCGTCCGCTTGTTCGGGAACATCATGAGCGGCGTGTTCGTCATCGGCGTCGTGCTGTCGCTCGCGGGTCTGCTCGTGCCGATTCCGCTGATGGCGCTCGATTTGCTGACCGGCGCGGTTCAGGCCTACATTTTTGCGACGCTCGCCATGGTGTTCATCGGCTCGGCGGTCGATGGACACGGCTCGCGGGCGCGCGGCTAGACGAGAGCGAGGAAGAATGGACGACATTCAATATATCAGCGTGATCGCCGCCGCCGTCGCCGTGTCCTTCGGAGCGATCGGTCCCGCCCTCGCGGAAGGCAAGGCCGTTGCGGCCGCCATGGAGGCGATCGCGCGTCAGCCGGAGGCCGCTGGCGTCCTGTCGCGCACTCTGTTCGTCGGCCTCGCGATGATCGAGACCATGGCGATCTACTGTCTCGTGATCGCGCTTCTGCTTCTCTTTGCCAATCCTTTCGTCAAATAGGGCGTTCGCAGGCATGCAGATCGACTGGTGGACGCTCGGTTTGCAGACCGTCAACGCCCTCGTGTTGATCTGGCTGCTCTCCCGCTTCCTTTTCCGCCCCATCGCATCGATCCTCGCCGAGCGCGAGGCGATGGCCCGGCGGCTCCTGGACGACGCCGCCGCCGCCAAAGCCTCGGCCCTGACTCTGGAAGAACGCGCGCGCGCCGCCGTCGACGCGATGGCGGCCGATCGCGCGGCGACGATCCACGCCGCCACGACGGAGGCGAAGGACGCGCGAGACCGGCTGCTCGAGGTCGCCAGGGCCGACGCCGATCGCATGCGAGCGGACATGCGGACCGAGATCGAGCGCGCGGAACGATCGGCCCGTCGCGCCGAAGCCGAGCGCGCGAGCCTGCTCGCCGTCGACATTGCACGGCGTCTGCTCGAACGCTTGCCTGCATCATCCCGCGTCGCCGGCTTCATCGACGGTCTCGCGGACGCGGTCGCGGCTCTGCCGGAATCCGCGCGCGCCGATTTCGCCGCGCGCGGCGAGCCCATACTGACCGCGCCGCGTCCGCTCACCGCCGAGGAGGACGCGCTGTGTCGCGGCAGGCTCGAAAGCGCCTTCGGCCACCCGCTGAAATTCGAGCTTCGCGTCGATCCGACATTGCTCGCCGGCCTCGAATTGGAGAACGCCCACACCGGCATTCGCAACAGCCTGCGCGCCGATCTCGAGCAAATTTCCGCGACCTTGCTGACGGAGCCGGAAAATGAGCGATGAGCCGGCCGTCGCCGAATGGCTCGCGCGCGGCCGCGAGGCGGTTGCGAGGATCGATCTCGGGCCCAAGGTCGAGACGGTCGGCCGCATCGAGAGCTATGCGGACGGAATCGCCTTCGTCTCCGGCCTGCCGCAGGTCGCGCTCGACGAGCTGCTGCGTTTCGAGACCGGCCAGCTCGGATTCGCGCGCGTGCTCGAAGCGGATCGGGTCGGCGTGGTGCTGCTCGATCCGGGCGACGAGATCGAAGCCGGCGCGCGCGTCTTCGCGACCGGCGAGGTCGCGCGCACGCCGGTCGGGGAGGGGCTGCTCGGGCGCGTCGTCGATCCGCTGGGCCGGCCACTCGACGGCGGCGAGCCGATCGCCGCCGCCGCCTTTCATCCCGTCGAGCGCGACGCGCCGAGCATCATCGCGCGCGATCTCGTGACCGAGCCCGTCGAGACCGGCCTATTGGTCGTCGACTCCATGTTCGCCCTGGGGCGTGGTCAGCGCGAGCTCGTCATCGGCGATCACGCCACCGGCAAGACCTCGATCGCCATCGACGCCATCATCAACCAGCGCCGCTCGGACATCGTCTGCGTCTATGTCGCCGTCGGCCAGCGGACGACCTCGGTCGAGCGCGCGATCGAGGCGGTGAGGAGCGGAGGAGCCGCCGATCGCACGATCTTCGTCGTCGCGCCCGCCGCTTCGCCGCCTGGCCTGCAATGGATCGCGCCTTTCGCGGGCTTCGCCATGGCGGAGTTCTTCCGTGATCGCGGCGGCCATGCGCTCGTGGTCATCGACGATTTGAGCAAGCATGCGGTCACGCATCGCGAGCTCGCCCTGCTGACCCGGGAGCCTCCCGGACGCGAAGCCTATCCCGGCGATATCTTCTACGTCCATGCGCGACTCTTGGAGCGCGCCGCGAAATTGTCGAAGGCGTTCGGCGGCGGCTCGCTCACGGCGCTGCCGATCGCCGAGACCGATTCCGGCAATCTCTCGGCCTATATTCCCACCAATCTGATCTCCATCACCGATGGACAGATCGTGCTCGACCGCCGCTTGTTCGCCGCGAACCATCGTCCGGCCGTCGATGTCGGCCTCTCGGTCAGCCGAGTCGGCGGCCGCGCGCAGCCGGACGCCTTGCGCGACGTCTCGGGACGATTGCGTCTGCAATACACGCAGTTTCTGGAGCTCGAGATGTTCTCGCGCTTCGGCGGCATGTCGAACGCCCGCATCGAGCGGGAGCTGACGCGGGGCGAGCGCATTCGCGGCCTGCTGACGCAGCCGCGCTTTTCGCCGCTGCGCCTCGCCGATCAGGTCGCTCTGCTCGCGGCGCTCGACGCCGGCGTTCTCGATTCCCTTCCGGCGCGAGCCATTCCTGCGCTGACCGCGAGGCTTCCCGCGCATCTCGACTCGGTCGCCGCGCCGAGCGTCGCGGCGATCTCCCGTCACGCCCCGCTCGACGACGCCATGCGCGCGGATCTCGTGGCGCGGGTGCGCGATCTTTCGACAGAGCTCGCGGCGCGTCCCTCATGAGCGAGCGCTCCGCCGACATCAAGGTCCACATCGTCGCGACCCGGCAGCTCGAGAGCGTCATCACGGCGATGCGCGGCGTCGCCGCCATCCGAACGCGCGAAGCCCAATCGCGTCTTTCCGGCGTGCGCGCCTATGCGGGGACGTTGGGCGACGCCATCTGCGCGGCGCTGGCGCTGAGCGAGGAAGCGCCGCCGTCGCGGCTCGCCTCGGAGCGCCGGCCGGCCGGCGGCCATATCGTCCTGGCGTTCTGCTCGGAGCGCGGCTTCGTCGGCGCATTCAACGAGCGCATCCTCGACGCGGCGGCGCGGTTCGCTGACGGCGTCGAGCGGCCCGCTCTGTTCATCCTCGGCGAGCGCGGCGCGACGCTCGCGCAAGAGCGCGGATCACGGGCCGATTGGACTCTGCCAATGGCGTCGCGCGTCGATGACGCGCCGTCGCTCGCCGACCGCATCGCGCAAGAGCTTTATGGACGCCTGGGGGAGGGGCTCGCCGATCGCGTGACGCTCATCCACGGCGCGCCGGGCGCCGCCGGAATCGAGATCGTCGCGCGCTCGCTCGTGCCGCTCGACCTCGCCCGCTTTCCGCCGGCGTCCGCCGCGGTTCCGCCCCTCGTCACATTGCCGCCGCGCGCGCTCGTCGAGGGCCTCGCGCAAGAATATGTCTTCGCCGAATTATGCGAGGCGGCGGTGCTGTCCTTCGCGGCGGAGAACGAGGCGCGAATGCGCGCGATGATCGAAGCCCGCGACAATGCGCACAAGACGCTCGAGCGACTGGAGGCGCGGCATCGGCAAACACGTCAGGAGGAGATCACTGAAGAGATCATCGAGCTCGCGAGGCCCGCGCCCCGCGGGGCGCAGGCTCGTCGAGGCGACGACTAAAGGGGTGTCGATTTCCGTCGAGATTTGACCCAGGATTTCCGTTGAGAACCGACCCGGGTTGAAGATGGCTTGTGAGTCAGTCGGTCGTCAAGTTTTGGTCTTCTCCTTTGCAGGTTTGTCCGCCTTCGCGGAGCTGTCCTTGAACCGGAAGCTGTCGTTCCCGGTTTCGAGGATGTGGCAGCGGTGAGTGAGGCGATCGAGCAGAGCCGTCGTCATCTTGGCGTCCCCGAAGACGGCGGCCCATTCGCCGAAGCTGAGATTTGTCGTGATGATGACGCTGGTCCGCTCGTAGAGCTTGCTCAGCAGATGGAACAGCAGCGCCCCGCCGGAGCCGCTGAACGGCAGGTAGCCGAGCTCATCGAGGATGACGAGATCGGAATGAACGAGCCGCCCTGCGATCTGCCCGGACTTGCCCTGGTGCTTTTCCGCTTCGAGCGCGTTGACAAGCTCGATGGTGGAGAAGAACCGGACGCGCTTTCTGTGATGCTGGATCGCCTGGACGCCGATCGCTGTCGCCAGATGCGTCTTGCCCGTACCAGGTCCCCCGACCAGGACGGCGTTATGCGCATCCTCGAGGAACTCGCAGCGATGAAGCTGGCGCGCGAGCGCCTCGTTGACCTCACTGCTGGCGAAGTCGAAGCCGGCGAGATCGCGATAGTTCGGGAACCGCGCGGCCTCGAGCTGGTAGGCGATCGATCTCACNTCCCGGTCGGCGGTNTCCGCCTTCNAGAGTTGCGACAGGATCGGCAGCGCGGCCTCGAAGGCCGGGGAGCCTTGCTCGGTCAGCTCGCTGACGGCTTGCGCCATGCCGTGCATTTTGAGACTGCGCAGCATGATGACGATGGCGCCGGCGGCGGGATTATGACGCATGGCGCGCCTCCCGACCTTTGCGCAGCGCGTCGTAACGCTCGACATTGGCCTGCGGCTCGGTGGGGAGCGTCAGCGCGTTGGGCGGCTTCACGGGCGGCGCGTCGACCGGCTTGCCGTCCACCAAGCGATGCAACAGGTTCAAGATGTGCGTCTTGGTCGGCGCGCCGGCCTCCAGCGCCAATTGGACGGCGGTCAGCACGGCCTGCTCGTCGTGCTGTAGGACCAGAGCCAAAATCTCGACCATCTCACGGTCGCCTCCCGCCTTCTCGAGCATGCGCTGTTGCAGCGTCCGTAAGGCGACCGGCAGTTCCGCGAAGGGCGCGCCGTTGCGCAGCGCGCCCGGCTTGCGCTGGATGACGGAGAGGTAATGCCGCCAGTCGTAGACGGTCACGCTCTTGTCGTTATGCGACCGGGCGAAGACGCGGGAGTGCTCGCACACGATCTGCCCCTCGGCGACGACAACGCGCTCGGGGTAGACCCGCACGCTGACGGGGCGATTGGCGAAGGAGGCCGGCACGCTGTAGCGATTGCGGTCCAGATGGATCAGGCACGTCGGCGTGACCCGCTTGGTGTGTTCGACGAAGCCGTCGAATGGCCGCGGAGGCTGCATCAGTTGCGGAACCTCCTCGCGCCAAGCCTCCGCGGGATTTGGCCTCCGCGATCGTCCCCGGCTGCGCGCTGTGCCCAATCTCGGTCCACAGCTCGCGGCATCGCGCCTCCAGCCAGTCGTTGAGCGCCGCCAGCGACGGAAAGCTCGGGATCGGCTGCCAGAGGCGATGACGAGCATCCTGAACGTTCTTCTCGATTTGCCCCTTTTCCCAGCCGGAGGCCGGATTGCAGAATGCGGCCTCGAACAGGAAGTGGCTGACCATGGCGGCGAAGCGGGCGTTGACCTGGCGTTCTTTGCCACGCCCGATCTTGTCGATCGCGGTGCGCATGTTGTCATAGACACCTCACCGGGGCGCGCCGCCCAGCACGCGGAAGGCGTGATTGTGGGCGTCGAACAGCATCTCATGCGTCTGTTGCGGGTAGGCGCGGAGGAAGAATGCGCGGCTGTAGGAGAGCTTGAACTGGGCGACCTGCAACTTCGTCCGTTCGCCCGCGATGATCGCCCAATCCTCCGACCAGTCGAACTGGAACGCCTCGCCGGGCAGAAACGTCAGCGGCACGAACGCGCCGCGCCCACAGGTCTGCTGCTCCCAATGCCGCGCCTCCTTCCACTCGCGCGCGAAGGCCGCCACGCGATTGTAGGAACCGTCGTAGCCGAGGGCGACCAGATCCGCGTGCAACTGCTTGACCGTCCGCTTCTGCTTGCGCGATTTTGCGGCCTCGTGACGCAGCATGTGCGCCAGCTTATCGGCGAACGGGTCGAGCCGGCTCGGTCGATCGGGCGTGGCGAACCGCGGCTCGACGCTGTCCGAACGCAGGTATTTGCGCATGGTATTGCGTGACAGCCCCGTGCGTCGCGCAATCTCCCGGATCGAGAACTCCTGCCGATATCGCCAGCGTCGGATGACGCTCAATAACTCCATGTCGATCACTCCAAGGTCCCCCGCGACGCTCGAGGGGGAAAGGTTCGAACATGGGTCAGTTCTCGGTGGAAAAACTCGTGCTGCCTGGGTCAGCTCTCAGTGGAAATCAACACTCCGTAGACAAAATTTGCGACACAACCTTTTTCGACGTTCTGCACCCGTTGAACCCTGCGACGAGGTTCAGATAATTGTCGAGCAGCTTCAAACCATGCTCGGTCAGAACGGATTCCGGATGGAATTGCAGCCCCCAGATCGGCAATTCGGCGTGCTCTAGCGCCATGATCTCGCCGTCGCGTCCGTCAGTGCAATGCTCGCGCGCCCTGACGACGATGCAATCGGGCAGATCGTCGACGACGAGCGAATGATAGCGGCCGACCGCGAAGCCTTGCGGTATCCGGTGAAAGAGCCCGCGGCCATCGTGCGTCACCTTCGAGACTTTTCCGTGAACGACTTCTGAGGCTCGTCGAATAGAGCCGCCGAACGCCACCGAAATGCATTGATGTCCAAGGCAGACGCCGAGCATCGGCAGCCCGCCGGCGAAGCGGCGGATCGCCGCCACGGACACGCCGGCCTGGCTCGGCGTGCAGGGGCCCGGAGAAATGATGAGAGACTCCGGCTTCAACTCGGCGATCTCGTCGAGCGAGATCTGGTCACTGCGACGAACGACGACCGAAGCGCCGAGGATGCCGAAAGATTGAACGATGTTGTAGGTGAAGGAGTCGTAATTATCGATCATGAGGTGCATTTGCAGTTATCCTCGAGTCTGCCGAGTCCGTCCGGCGGCTCGGGAACTGCGCGCTTCGCGCGGGACATCGAATCGCCTCGGCGAGCGCGGCCGCCGTCGTGAGCAGCCGGCCTTTCTCGATCGTCTCCTGCCATTCCCGCCGCGGAACGGAATCATGGACGATGCCTGCGCCGGCCTGCATTTGCAGCACGCCGTCCTTCAGCACGGCCGTGCGAATGGCGATCGCGAAGTCGGCGTCGCCGTCCCAGCCGAGATATCCGATCGCGCCGCCATAGACTCCGCGACCGCAAGGCTCCAACTCGTCGATGATCTCCAGCGCCCGGATCTTCGGAGCGCCGCTCAGCGTGCCGGCCGGAAAAGCGCTTCGCAGCACGTCGACGCCGTCGAGCTGGCGAATCGCCCTTCCGATCACGGTGGAAACCAGATGCATCACATGAGAATAGCGCTCGACGACGAGCTTGGAGGCGACCTCGACGCTGCCGACCTCGCAGACGCGGCCGAGATCGTTGCGCGCGAGGTCGACCAGCATCATATGCTCGGCGTTTTCCTTCGGGTCTGCGCGCAGCTCGACCTCGAGCCTCAGATCTTCGACCGCATCCGCCCCGCGCCGCCGCGTTCCGGCCATGGGGCGACTGACGACGGCGCCGTCGCGGAGACGGAACAGCGTCTCCGGCGACACGCCGACGACCCGAGCGTCGCCGAGCGTCAGCAAATAGCTGTAAGGGCCGCCGCAAACGCTCGTCAAAGCGCGGTAATAGTCGATGCCCTCGCATCGCAGCTGTCTCGTCGAGCGCTGTGACAGCACCACCTGCATGATGTCGCCATCGGCGATATAGTCTCGCGCCTTCTCCGTCGCCGCCTCGAAAAGCTGTTGTGGAAAGACATAGGTCGGATCATTCGGCTGTCGTCGATCGCCCTCCGGTGCGATCGCTTCGTCCTCGAAGTCGACGCTCTCCAGGCGCTGACACAGCTCGTCGATCCGCGCCAGCCCTTCGTCTCGACGACGGGCGATCTCGCTTCGCGGGAGGCCGCCGATCGCAAGGTCGATGACGATCTCGACATGGCGGCTCGAATGATCGAACACGATCGTGTTCTCGGCGATCAGAAGTGCGATTTCCGGAAGCTCGTAGGGCTTCGGCTTTCTCGGGCGACGGTCGAGACGCGGCTCGATCATCCGCGCCGTCTCGAATCCGAAGTAGCCGAAGAGTCCGCCGCAAAATTCCGGCGACCCGGCGATCCGCGGCGCCCGCCGGCTCGCCAGGAGCCGTTGCAGCAGAGCGAGCGGATCTGCGTCGCTCGTCTCCTCGAGGACAGTGTCCCCACGCCGTCTGACCAGACGCTTGCCGTCGACTTCGATACGTTCGCTGCATTCGAGCCCGATCACCGACATGCGTGGCGACCATGTCTCGCCGTCGTCTCCGATGCGCTCGCGCGTCTCGAACAGGAAATGATCGCGACTATGCGCGAGAGCTCGGTAGATCGCCGATGGCGCCGCTCTCGGCAGCGGCAGGCGCCGCGACAACGGCGCCCGCGCGTAGCCTGCCGCGGCATAGGATGTGAGACTATCGACGTCGAGCATGGCTATACGCCCTCCCTGACCAGCGCGCTCGCCTCATTCGCGAAGGCCGCGTTCGCCCGCTCGCTCAATGCGCGGCGATCGAGCTTGCCATTGCTCGACAGGGGCGGCGCCCCGCCGAAAGACAAGTAGAGCGCGGGACATTGATAGCTGTCGTAATTGGCGCGAAGCAGCGAGGCGACGCGCTCGGCGGCCGCGTCGAGCGAAGAGCCTTCGGCCCGCAGGAACAGGACTGGCCGCAGTTCCCCGTCGCCGCCGCGGCCGGGAGCCAGAACGACCTCGTCGAGATCCGGAAGATGTCGCGCGACGAACGCCTCGATATCGCCGGGAATGATCCAGCGCCCGTACACCTTGAAGCGATCATCCTCGCGACCATGGAAGTGAAGGCGGCCGGACGCATCCTGGCTGAAGAGATCGCCGGTGCGGAACCAGCCTATTCCGAAGCGAGGATCGTCGAAGCGCTGGACGGTCTCGGCGGACCGGCTCCAATAGCCGAGCGCGCGCGCCGAGGATTGCACGAGCAGGACGCCGATCTCGCCCGGCGCCACGACACGCTCGTCGGCGTCGACGATGACCGATCGCCAGTCGCCGACCATGCCGCCGAGACCGTCCATGGCGGCTGAGTCGGGATAGGTGGTGGCGAAGATATGGAAGAGCTCCGTCGCGCCGATGCTGTCGTGAACGGGCAGGCCGAAATGTGCGCGCCAGGCCGATCGAATGCGCGCGGACAAGGGAGCGCCGGCGGACAATGCGAGACGAAGCGCGCAATGCGGCCGGTCGGCCGCGAGCAGCATTCGAAAGACCGTCGGCACTGCGAATAGCGCCGTGACGCAATGGCGCGTCAGATTCTCCATCACGGTCTCCCGTGTCGGCCAGCGCGGGTCGAGCACGGCGGTCGCGCCGACATAGAGGGGAAAGAACAGGCTGTTGCCCATTCCGTAGCCGAAGAACGTCTTCGACACGGAATAGATCACATCCTCCGATGTCAGGCCGAGGCGTCGCGCCGCAAGCTGCTCGCAGGCGGCGAGCGCTCCGCGGCTCGAATGCGCGACGCCCTTCGGGCGCCCCGTCGTGGTGCCCGACGTATACTGAATGAGCGCTGTCTGCTCGACGTCGCGATATACGAAGTCGCGCCAATTCGGGTCGGCTTCGGCCGGTCGCCAATCGATATGGCCGCGCTCGCCGGGGGCGGCGACGAGCGCGCGCGTGCGTCCGCCCGTCGACCAACAGGCCGCTTCGAGTGTGTCGAGGTAGGCGGGCTTGCAGAACGCCAGAACGGGCGCGCAGTCGTTCAGCACCTCGACTGAGGATCTGGCGTCGAGCTTCGGATTGAAGACGACGGGGATCGCCCCGATCGCGAGGCCGGCGTAGAAGATCGTCGCCAGCTCGAAGCCGTCGTCGAGCGCGATGAAGATGCGGTCGCCGGCGCGCGCGCCGAGCAAGGTCAAAGCCGATGCTGCGCGGCGCATTTCCCGATCGAGCTCCGCGTAGCTCAATTCGCCCTGTGGGCCGACGAAGCAGGGCTTGCGGCATTCGTGCTTCTCCGCGACCAGGCGGGCCGCGAGATTGATCCATGGCGACGTGGCGGCGACCGCGGGCGACGCCGCGGCTTCATGGCCCGCTTCGGCGCTCGGACGCGAATATTGAGCGAGAGTCATTGCGGTTCTCCGACGATATGCGCAAGCGGAGCCGATCGGCCGAATCCACCGACCGTGCGTTTCCGATGTCGAGGCGATGCGCGTCGTGGTTTGCTTACTCGGCGGCCGGCGCGAGTTCTTCCCGCAGCGCGATCGAGCCGAGATTTTGCAGCAGGGGCGCGTTCTCGCACGCGACGTAGACGCATTCGATCGCGCCCGTGTTCACGTGCTGATGGGCCGCCCAGACGGGAACATAGACCGCGTCTCCGGCCTTCCAGTCGACGACGCGCGAACCGATGCGGGAAAATCCCTGCCCGGCGATCACATAGATGACGGTCTCGTAGTTGTGACGATGCATGCGCGTCGATTGCGACGGATCGAGACGTCCGATCGTCATGCTGATCGTGTGCGTGGGCAAATCCACGATATGCACCTTGTGATTGCGCTCGTCCGAGAAGCGTGACGATCCGGAATCCTGCTCCGCGATCACCGAGGCATGTCTCAGACGTTCGTGCGCTTGCGCAGACAGCTTCGGGGGGACGCGCCAGAAGTCGGCCGAGGACGAGCGGCCGATCGTCCCGGCAGGCTCATCCGCCGCGGCGCCGCTCTGGATCTCGTTCCAGATCGCGTCGAACATCTCGGCGCGCCGGTCGATCACCTCGCGCCCGACGGACCTCGCCCGCGCATGGGCGGACGGCCGATTCGAGGTCAGTCTTTCGAGAATAGCGAATATGGCGAGCGCATGCCCTTCGTCCTCGGCGATGTGCAACCGGAAAAATTCGAGCGTATCGTCGTCGAAGCCCTGCGCCGTTAGAGCGTCGGCGATCGGGCTGTAGAGCAGAGGCACGATCGACTCCGCGCCGAGGCCGAGCGCGGCGAGACCGTCGAGAGGATCGACCGAGCGGCAATGGCGCAACATCGTCTCGATGAGCGCGTTCGTTTGCGGAAGCGGCGTAGCCTTGTGTGTCTCGGCGCCGATCGATCGAAGCGAGCGCTGCAGCAGCTCGGCGTGAGTCAGCTCGCTTCCGCCCTCCACGCCGAGTTCCTCCAGCAGATTCTCGGTGAGGCTGCGGACGTCGTCGAAGCTCGACAGGCGGCTGATTAGAGCCGTCAGATAGCGCGTGAAGTGTCGCGAATAGAGATGGTGCTGAACGAGCAGGATGCGCAGGCCGCGAAGATCGATCTCTCCGGCGCGCAGCGCGACGAGCAGCCGATGCTCGGTCAGGCTCTGAAGGTCGTCGGCCTCGAGCCATCCGGACCATATCGGCGCGGGTCTCGTTGCGCGGTCGTGGGAGCGCTCGATGACGATGTCGACGTCGATCTGTGTCATGTCGTGAAGCCTCCAAATGATATGTGACGATGTCGTTTCCGAGCCGCGCCGGCCAGTCGAACCGCTTCGCGGGCATACGCCCTCAGCGTCGAACCCGCTGGCGCGGCGCCTCTGCGAGCATTTATGCTCGGTGTCGTTCGAGGTTTTACTATATCTGCGAAGTGAAATCTAAATTCTTCACGTCGCATTTACTAATACAGGCTCTGCTCTGCGTATAGAGACATGAATGAGTTTTTCAACTAGGCCAAGTTCTCTGAGGCGATCGATATGCGTGATAATACGGATATCTGGGCCGCGCATTCTTGGTCCAATCGATTTGAAGCGTCTTGGCCATATACCTAGGCGCTGGCGGCTGCGATGCTCATGCGTAAAATGCGGAGGCAGCATGTGTCGCATGTCGAAAATGCGCGGGCGGCGCAGGTGGCAGGCTCTGGGCCTCATGGCCTGCGTCATGGGCGCCGGGTCGCTCGTCGGCTCTCCCGATCGATTGTTTTCGTCGTCGTCGAAGCCTGCCGGGGCTCCTGCGGAGGCGGCGCCTCCAGTGGTGACGGTCGCCGCGCCCGTCGCTCGCGAGGTGGTGGATTGGATCACGCAAACGGGGCGCTTGCGGGCGGTCGACCGTGTGGAGCTGATCGCGCGCGTCGGCGGCTATTTGACGGAGATTCGGGCGAAGGACGGTCAGATGGTTCGCAAGGGCGACCTCCTCTTCGCCATCGATCCGCGGCCGTTCCAGATTCAGCTCCGAAAGGCGAGCGCGCAACGCAAGATCGCCTCTTCGCAGCTCGATCTCGCGAGAAAGAAGATCGAGAGGAGCTCGGCTCTTCGGCGCACACATTATATCTCCGAGGAGGAGCATGATCTGCGCCTGCAGCAATTGAGGGATGCGGAAGGCGCCGTGGAGCAGGCCGAAGCGGCGGTGGAGGCCGCGCAACTCGACTTGGAGTTCAGCCGCGTCACGGCGCCCTTCGACGGCCGCATCGGAGCGCGGCGGGTGTCGATAGGAGATTTCGTCAATAGCGGCGGGGCCGAGGCCACGCCTCTGGCGACCATCGTGTCGCTCGATCCGATCTATCTGGAATTCGATCTGAGCGAAGCGGATTATGTCGCTTATCTACGCTCCGCCGAGAGCCGGCTCGATCCCCTCGCGGAGATCGAGGTCCGCGCCCGCCTGATCGACGAATCCGAATGGAGTCGGTTGGGCCATCTCGTTTTCGTCGACAACAGCCTCGATCGGAACACGGGCACTATTCGCATGCGCGCGACCCTCGACAATCGCGACCATTCGCTCACGCCGGGCCAGTTCGCGCGAGTCCGCCTGCCCGCTTCGAGGCCGCATTCCGTCATGCTGGTCTCGGACTCTTCCCTATCGGCCGATCAGGCGGGAAAGACCGTGCTCGTGGTCGAGGAGGGAGGAAAGGTCGTCGGCAAAAAGGTGGAGACCGGACCGCTCGTCGACGGCCTGCGGGTCATTCGCCGCGGGCTCGACGCGAGCGATCGCGTTATCGTCGAAGGACCCAGCCGCAGCCGGCCAGGCAACAGAGTCAGCGTTCGGGACGGGCGGATCGAAGCGACCGCGCATTGAGCAGAGTGTGATGACTTTCTCTCATTTCTTCGTCGAGCGGCCAATTTTTGCGATCGTGCTCGCCACTATGGTCACGATCGCCGGGACGATCGGCTATTTCCGGCTGCCCGTCACGCAATATCCCGACATCGTCCCTCCGACGATTCAGGTCAATGCGAGCTTTCCCGGCGCGTCCGCGGAAGTCGTCGGCGAAACTGTCGCGACTTTGCTGGAGGAGCAGATCAACGGCGTCGAAAATATGATGTACATGAACAGCCAGTCGACCGGAGACGGCCGGCTGACGACGACCATCACGTTCAGATTGGGGACCAATCTCGAAATCGCTCAGACGCAGGTTCAAAATCGGCTGGCGCCGGCGCTCGCGCGTCTTCCAGAAGAGGTGCGTCGGCTCGGCGTGACGGTGAAGAAGGTTTCGCCGGACATGCTGATGGTCATCCATCTCTTCTCGCCGAGCGGCGCGCTCGATCGCTTCGCGATCTCGAATTATGCGGCTCTGCAGATAAGAGACGTCCTCGTCCAGATCGAGGGCGTGGGCGAGGTCCAGCTTTTCGGGGGACGGAGACTGGCGATGCGCGTCTGGCTCGATCCGGACAAGATCGCGGCTCGCGACATGCTCGCGAGCGAGGTCGTCGCTGCGATCAGGGCGCAAAATCTGCAGACGTCGGCCGGGCTGCTCAACGGACCTCCGACCAGTTCGCCGAGCGCATTCCAGATCAATGTCGAAGCGACCGGTCGGCTCGTCGAGCCGCGACAATTCGAGGACATCGTCGTCAAGAGCGACGGCGCCGGGCGCATCACGCGTCTCGGGGATGTCGCGCGCGTCGAGCTCGCGGCGCAGGACTACAGCACGACCGCCTATCTCGATCATCTCGAGTCGGTGCCGCTTTGGATATTCCAGCAGCCCGGCGCCAATGCGCTCGCCACCGTCGATCGGCTGAAAGCGAAGATGAAAGCGCTATCGGCCTCCTTTCCGGACGGGCTCGGATATTCGATCGTCTATGATCCGACCGAATACATCCGGCAATCGATTCGCGAGGTTCTGAAGACGATCGCGGAAGCCGCGGGGCTGGTGACGCTGATCGTAATCGTCTTCCTTCGGAGCTGGCGCACGTCGCTCATCCCGATCGTGGCGATTCCGATATCGCTCATCGGCGCGCTCGCGATTCTGTCGGCGGTCGGCTATTCGCTCAATAATTTGTCGCTGTTCGGGCTCGTGCTCGCGGTCGGTATCGTCGTCGACGATGCGATCGTCGTCGTCGAGAACGCGGAGCGCCACATCGCTCGCGGGCTCACGCCGAGGGAGGCCGCGCATCACACGATCGACGAGGTCGGCGGCGCGCTCGTCGCGATCGCGCTGACGCTGACAGCGGTCTTTCTGCCGACGTTCTTGATGTCGGGGATATATGGGCAGTTCTTCCGCCAGTTCGCGGTCACCATCGCCGCATCGACCTTGATCTCTCTGCTCGTCTCGCTCGTTCTCAGCCCGGCGCTCTGCGCGCTGCTGCTCGAGGCGCGCGTCGCGTCTCCCCGGGCGCCCGCCGTGTCGTCTCGCCGGATGCTCGAGCGCATGTCCTCGCGTTTCGACAGCGGGTTCGACGCAATGTCGTCCGTCTACCGACGGATCACGGAACGGATGGCGCAATCGGCGCGTCCGACGCTGGCGATCTATCTCGCGCTCATCGGCCTCACCGCGTGGAAGTTCGGCGGCGCGCCGACCGGCTTCATTCCCGATCAGGATCAGGGATATCTGATCACACTCGTGCAATTGCCGCCCGGTTCGACTCTGGACCGGACGGACGCCGTCATGCGCGAGGCGACGCGGATCATCGGCGGCGTTCCGGGCGTTCGCCACGGCGCGCCCTATGTCGGGCTCGACGGCGCCACCTATACGTTTCCCCCGAACGCCGGCGCGATCTTCGTGGTGCTCGAGCCGTTCGAGGAGCGCCTGGCGAGAGGTCGCGACACGAACAAGATATTGGAGGATCTACGCCTGCGGCTGTCCAAGATCGACGGCGCGTTCATCGTCACCATTCCGCCGGCGCCCGTTCCCGGTCTCGGCGCGGCCGGCGGATTCAAGATGATGGTTCGAGACAAAGAGGGGCATGGCCTCGTAGCGCTCGCCGCAGCGGCGAGAGACCTCGCCGCCGCCGCCGATCGAAGCTCCGAGTTGGCCGACGTCTTCTCGCTGTTCGACACGCGCACGCCGAAGATCTTCGTGGATATCGATCGTAAGCGGTCGGAGATGGTCGGCGTGCCGGCGGACGCCGTCGCGGACACGCTGCAGATTTATCTCGGCTCGGTCTATGTCAATGATTTCAACTATCTCGGCCGAACGTTTCCGGTCGTCGCGCAGGCCGATTCGCCGTTCCGGACAGACAGCGCCGATATCGGTCGGCTGAAGGCGCGCAACAAGGGCGGCTCGATGGTTCCGCTCGGCTCGATCGTCGAGGTGCGCGAGACGACCGGGCCTTATCGCGTGGCGCGTTACGATCTCTATCCCGCCGCGGAGATTCTCGGCGGCGCGGCCAAAGGCGTTTCGTCGAGCCGGGCGCTGCTCGCCATGGAGACGTTGGCGCGGGAGCGCCTCCCTGCCGGCTTCGACTTCGAATGGACCGATCTCTCCTATCAGCAGAAGAAGGATGGCGATACGACGCTTCTGGTGTTCGCGGCGTCGGCGCTGTTCGCTTTCCTGACGCTCGCCGCGCTGTATGAGAGCTGGACGTTTCCGCTGGCGATCATGTTGATCGCGCCGATGTGCCTTCTGGCGGCGCTGACAGGGCTCGAGCTGTGGCAGATCGACGTCGACATATTGGCGCAGATCGGTTTCGTCGTCCTGGTGGGACTCGCCGCGAAAAACGCCATTTTGATCGTCGAATTCGCGCGACGGGCCGAGGCGGAAGGCGTCGAGGCGCATGTCGCCGCGGCCCAGGCGGCGGGAATGAGGCTGCGGCCGATCCTCATGACCTCTGCGGCTTTCGTCCTCGGCGTGCTGCCCTTGGCCTTCGCGACCGGCGCCGGCGCGGAAATGCGTCAGTCGCTCGGCGTGACCGTGTTCGCCGGCATGATCGGGGTGACATTGTTCGGCTTGATCTTCACGCCGCTCTTTTATGTGGCGATCGGCAGGCGGCGCCCGCGCGCTGGCGTCGGCGGAGATCGCGTGGAGACATGTTGAGGCGGCGGAGCCATGCCCGCCGCGCGGTCGATGGCCGCTCAATTCGCTTCCTGCGGCGCTGCGCGCTCGATCCCGATCGGCGGGAGATCGGACAATGCGTTCTCCAGACGGCGGGAGGCCGAGAGCGCGGACGTTTCGGGCACATTGGCGAAGGCGAGGAGCAGGCCGCGGTCGCTGGCTCGCGTCAGCGAGAGCGACGACAGGGCGACGACCGACAATCCCTTGTGGGCGCAGGCCTCCGCCGCCGCGACGTCGTCGAAGCTCGGCCCGAAGCGAATGATGATGTGCAGTCCGCCCATCTGCAGGTCGACGGATATCCGGTCCTCGAAAACGATCTCCAACGCGCGCGCCAGCGCGGCTCGCCGCGATGCATAGAGCGAGCGCATGCGATGGAGATGGCGCGCGAAATGCCCTTCCGTCAGAAAATCGGCGACGACGGCCTGCTCGAGCGGCGAGCGACCTGCGTCGTTCAGGCTGATCGACCGGAGGAACGGCCCGACGAGCTCGTCGGGCGCGACCAGATATCCGAGGCGGAGCGAGGGAAACAGGACCTTGCTGAAAGTGCCGGTATAGATCACGCGATCCTCGCGGTCTGCGCTCTTGAGCGCCGGCAGCGGCTGTCCGACATAGCGGAACTCGCTGTCATAATCGTCCTCGATGATCCAGGCGCGCTGGCGGGCGGCCCAGGCGAGCAAAGCGCCGCGCCGCGCGAAGGACAGTGAGACGCTCAGCGGGCTCTGATGTGCCGGAGTCACCAAAGCGAAGCGCGCATTAGGCGCTATCTTTATGGCGTCTTCCACTCTCATACCGTCGTTGTCGACGGGAACGGGGACGATCGAGGCTCCCATCCCCTCCAAAAGCTGTCTCGCCTTGTGATATCCCGGATCCTCGAACCAGATCTTGTCGCCCGGCCGCATCATCATCTCGGCGATCAGATGGAGCGCGGCCTGATAGCCGCCCGTGATAATCACCTGGCCCGGCGAGCAGGCAATCCCGCGTGAGATGCCCAGATAGGCGCTGATCGCATACCGCAGCGCCGGCAGGCCGGCGATGTCGGGATAGACCATCGACGCGGCGTGGATGCGTCGCGCGCGGCGGGCGCACAGGCGAGACCAGAGCGCCCGCGGAAAGACGTCGACCGCGGGAAGCCCCATCTGGAAAGGGAGTGGGGAACTGGCGGCGCCGTCGAAAGCGTCCGTCCATTCGGTCTTGCCGGCGTCGGCCCGATTGGATGAGGCGTTGGCGACCGTGGCCAAGGGCGAAACGATCGTTCCTCCGGCGCCTCGGCAAACGACATATCCTTCTCCTGAAAGGAGGCGATAGGCGGTGTCCACGGTTCCGCGAGCAATGTTCAATTGTCCAGCGAGCGCTCGCGAGGAGGGAAGCTTGGCGCCGACCGCGAGGCTTCCGGACAAAATCGCTAATCTTATGCGTTCGTAGATCTGCCGGTAGACGCTCTCGCGATCCGAGCGATCGACGACGAATTCGAAAATCGGCCCCATATCGTTCATAGCTTGGACTACCTCGATCGAGATGTCTTGGCTCAAGACAAATGCGCCGACGCATTTAAAGTCTACGTCGGCTCATCGAGCAGCAGTGACATTAGAAAGACAAATCATGTCCGCAAAACGTCTCATCCCATCGGAAGTGTCACAGGAAATTTATCGTTCTGTCGCAAATATAGACGCGCTGATCCGCAAATCTGGATTTGAAAGCGATTTGATCGAGCTCGTCAAGGTTCGGGCGTCCCAGATCAACGGCTGTGCTTTCTGTCTCGACATTCATACCCGCGACGCACGCAAGAGCGGCGTGAGCGAGCAGAAATTGTACGTGCTCGCCGCATGGGAGGAGTGCGATCTCTTTTCGCCTCGCGAGCGAGCGGCCCTCGGATGGACGGATGCGCTGACGCTGGTCGCGACAACCCATGCCGATGATCGACACTATGAACCATTGGTCGCGGCGTTCAACGAGAAAGAGATCGTCGACCTGACCTTCCTCATCGGGCTCATCAATCTCTGGAATCGTCTCGCGATCGGGATGCGGTATGTCGTTGCGCCCGAGCCGGAGACGAGGACGTGACGGCCCTCGAGTTCCACGACGTCGCCGTCGGCGACGAGGCATGCCTCCGGCTGATGCGGGAATTGCGGCCGCATCTCGGGGAATGGGCCGCCTTCCAAGCCCAGATGGCGCGCCAGCAGAGCGGTGGCTACCGCCTGTGCGGAGCCTTTCGAGGCGACGCGCTGGTCGGTCTGGCGGGGTATCACTTGCGGGAGAATTTCGTCTACGGCCGCCATGCGCATATCGAGGATCTGGTGATCGCGGAGGCCGATCGCGGCAGGGGAATCGGGAGGGCGCTGATCGACTCCGTCGGCGGCGTCGCCGCGCGCGGCCTCTGCTCCAGTCTCGTTCTCGAGACGGGCAGCGCCAACCGCGCGGCGCAGGATTTCTACGCTCGGTGCGGTTTCGCCACGGTCGCCTTTCATCTGACGAGACGCGTCGGCGAGCAATGACGCTCGCTTCGCCGATGATGTCCATCGCCGCTCTTTTTTCTCTGTCGATCGTTCGACCTCGGGAGTTATGAAAATGACGGCTTCCGCTCCATCCCTCAGGGACACTCTGCTGCGCTATGTCTTGAACGATCCGACCGCCGGCGGCGGCAATTTCATCTATCGATTGAACGCCGCCGTTCCGAGAGAAGCGCAGCGGAGCGCGGTGGCGCTGCTCGGCGGGGAGGCGGGGCGGGATGTCGAGCTGACGATCGGCGATATCGTCGACGCCACCGATCGTCTCGCGGCGGCCTATGCGCAGGAGGGGATACGGCCGAGGGAGGTCGTCAGCCTCCTGCTGGACGACAGTTTCGACTATTTTCTCCATTTCGTCGCGCTGACGAGCATCGGCGCCACGGCGTCGCTCGTCAACAGCGGGCTCGATCTCGACACGGTGCGGGGATTCATCGGAATCGTCCGGCCTCGCCTGCTGGTGGTCGAGTCCCGACGTCATGCGACCAACCGCGACGCCTTCGACGTCATCGCCGGGGAATCGCGGGCGATCTCCGTCGACGCTCTCGTCGCGGATCCCGCTCGCGAGCGGCCGCCGCTCTATGAGCATGAGGACGACGACGTCATCATGCTCGGCCACACGTCTGGAACGACGGGTCTGCCGAAAGCGGTGATCTTTACTCACGAATCGATGTTCCACGGCGTGAGGCAGCAGGTCGAGCGTCAACTCGGCAGCCATGTCCTCTCCGCTCTGCCGCATTCACATGGCGCGGCGATTTCGCTTCTCATGCTGTCGCTGACGCGCGGGGCGCGCGTCTCCATCCTCGGGCGCAAGGAGCCCGCGTCGATGCTCGAGGCGATCGAGCGGATCGGGCCCGATGTCGTCATCGCCTTTCCCAAGATATTCGTCGATCTTTGCCGCGAGAGCTTCGAGGGCCGAGATCTCGGCTCCGTGCAATATTGGATCGCCACTGGCGACGCCAATCATGAGCGGCACATACGCAAGCTCGTGGCGCAGGGGCATCACATCGACTCCGAAGGCAGGCGCAAAGCCGGATCGTTCTTCGTAGACAATGTCGGCTCTTCGGAGTTCGCCTTTGCGGCGTTCCGCAATGTTCACGGACAGGAGAACGATCGTTACGATCGCTGCGTCGGCCGGCCTTTTCCCTGGGTGGAGACCGCGGTGTTCGACGAACATGACCGTCGCCTGCCCGCCGGCCGCGTCGGCCGCCTCGGCGTCAAATCGAAATCCGTGACCAAGGGGTATTGGAACAATCACACGCTCACGGAGCTCAACAAGATCGCCGGCTATTGGCTCACCGGCGATCTCGTCTTCACCGACGAGGAGGGCCTGTTCTATCACGTCGATCGCACGAGCGACGTCATCGTCACGAAATCGGGGGTCCTGTACAGCTGCCAGGCCGAGGAACTGCTTCTCAAGCACCTTCCAGAGCTGTTCGACGTCAGCCTCATCCTGCGATCGGAGGCCGGATCGGAGCGCGTCACGGCCCTCGTCGAATTGTCGGAAGACGCAGCTTCGGCGGATGCGAGCACGCTGCTCGTCGAGATGAACCGACTCTTCGCGCAGCGCGGCTGGCCTTCGATCGACGAGCTCGAAATTCAATCCGCGCACGAGCATGTCGGCGCGACCGGAAAGAAGCTGAAGAGAGTGTTGCGGTCCATTCCGGCCGGCCGGGCGCCGGAGGCGCGCCGGACATGCGACGAGAGCCGGCTTTCGGTCGAGGAGCGCGCGCTATGAGCCGGCTGTGCCTCGTCACGGGGGCCAATCGCGGAATCGGCTTCGAGATCGCTCGCTCGCTGGCTTCGCGCGGCCATCGCGTGCTGATCGGCGCGCGGCGGCAGTCGGACGGCGCGCAGGCCGCGGAGGCGCTGAGGAAGCTCGGCCTCGACATCGAGGCGATCAGGCTCGACGTCACTGAGCCCGAATCGGTGAGCGAGGCATCGCGCGAGATCGAGCGCAGAGAGGGGCGCCTCGATATTCTGATCAACAACGCCGGCATATTGATCGATTCGACGAAGCGTCCGGACGATATCTCGCTCGACGAATTCCGGCGAACGATCGACACGAATCTCGTCGGGCCGTTTCTCGTGACGAAGGCGTTCGCGCCGCTGCTCTTGCGCTCCGACGACGCCAGGATCGTGAACATCTCCACCGACTTGGCCGCGCTCGGCCAAGCCTCGAACTCGGACTCTCCGTTCGACGCCGTCCTCGCGCCGAGCTATCGAGTATCCAAGGCGGCCCTGAACATGCTCGCGCTGACATGGGCGAAGCGCCTGCGCGACACTAATGTCTCCGTCAGCGTGTGCAGCCCCGGCTGGTGCCGCACGGGCCTCGATTCCCTCATCGACTCGTCCAAGGCGCCCTACAGCGCCGAGGAAGGCGCAGACACGGCGGTGTGGCTGGCGCTTGACGTCGAGCGATCGGCGCAGCACGGAAGGTTTTTCGCGAAGCGGCGGGAGATCGCGTGGTAGGCCGCCGTATCGAGGGCGGAAAAAGCGATCGGTGATCGCAGGCGCGGACGAAAGTGAATCGAGTTCGATTTCAGAGAAGGAAATTGTCCATGCTCAATGTCGCACCCGCTAGAGCGCCGGATTCGGCTTCCCTGGACCAGAATGTCGCGGACGAGCTGGTCGAGCGGGCTCGAGACGCTCAGAACGCCATCGACGCGCTCGACGACGCGCGACTGGACAAGGTCGTCCGCGCGATCGTCGGAGCCTTTTCCAAGGATGTCGAGGGCTGGGCCGAACGCGAGCTCGCCGTCACCCGAATCGGCAACCGAAAAGACAAGACTCACAAGCTCGGTCTCGTCCTGACCCGCGTCTTTCACAGCCTCCACGGCGTGAGGACCAGAGGCCGGATCGGCTACGATCAATCGCTCATCGAGTATGCGAGCCCCATCGGCGTGATCTTCGCCGTGGTCCCGCTCACCAATCCGGTTCCCAATTCGCTGTTCAAGGCGCTCCTCTGCATCAAGACGCGAAACGCGCTGATCGCGAGCTTTCCTCAGAAAGCCGATTCCGTCGGCGCGCAGGCGTTCGATCTGATCCGCGGCGTGCTCGCCGAGGAGGGGCTTCCGGCGGATCTCGTCCAGCGCTGCGCCGAGCCGTCGCATTCCCGCACGAAGCTTCTCATGAGCCATTCGGGCGTCGCTCTGGTTCTCGCCACCGGCGGCAGCCAATTGGTCGGCGCCGCCTACAGCTCCGGAACGCCGACGATCGGCGTCGGCCCCGGCAATGTCCCCGTTCTCGTCGCATCCTCGGCCGACGTCGGCCGCGCCGCCCGCGACATCGTCAAGGGCAAGGCCTATGACAATGGCATCGTCTGCGGCTCGGAAAGCAATATCGTCGTCGACGAGCGCGTTCGCGCGCCATTCCTCGAGGCGCTGACTGCGGCCGGGGCCGTCGTCGTCGAGGGCGATGCGCGCAGTCCGGTGATCGAGGCGCTGTTCGATCCGGAAACACGCCGGCTGCGTCGCGAGCTGCTCGGCGTCGACGGAGACGCTCTGGCCGCCGCCGCCGGCCTCGAGGCGACGCGTCGAGTCGCCTGCCTGGTCCTCGCCGTGGAGAGAGGCGAGTATCCATTCATCGCGCAGGAGAAGATGGCTCCCCTGCTCACCCTCTTCACAGCGGAGCAAGGGAGGGGCGTCGATGACGCGGCGGCGCTGCTATGGTCCGAGGGAGCCGGACACACGGCCGTCATTCATAGCTCGGACCCCGTGGAGATCGACGCATTCGCGACGGCGATGCCGGCGGGCCGCATCCTCGTCAACACCTCGGCGACGCACGGAATGCTGGGGGAGACCTCGGACCTCCCCGTGTCCTTCATGCAGGGTTCGGGAAGCTGGGGCGGCAATGGAACGACCGATCCGATCACGTGGCGTCATCTCGTCAACATCAAGCGGCTGGCTTTCGGCCGCGGCTGAGCATCCCCACTGACGCCCTTCGACCATCAAGGACGCGCTCAATGAAGAAGATCGTGTGCATCGGCGGCGGCCCCGCCGGTCTTTATTTCAGCATATTGTCGAAGCGGGCGCGGCCCGACGTCGACGTCGTCGTCATCGAGAGAGGAGCGCCGCGCCAGACCATCGGGTGGGGGCTGATCCTGAGCGAAGGGCTCCTCGATCGGCTCGTGCGCCAGGACCGGGCCAGCGGCGAGGCGATCCGCCGACAGATGTTGCCGTGGACGGGCATCAGCATCGAGCTGCCCGGCCGCTCGATCCGGTCGCGCGGCCATTCGTTCCTCAGTCTGAGCCGTGTCGGGCTCATCTCCGTTCTGCAAGAGCGCGCCGAGGAGCTCGGCGTCGAGCTCGTCTACGATCGTGCCTTCGACGCCGAACGGGAGCCGCTGCCGGAGGCCGATCTCGTGGTCGTCTCGGAAGGCTCGCGGAGCAAGGTTCGAGATGCGCGCGCCGCCGATTTCGGCGTCACCGCTGAGGAGCGGCCCAACAAATATATCTGGCTCGGGGTCGCCAAGAGCATGGGCGATCAATTTCGCTTCATCTTCGAGGAGACGCCGGGCGGATATATCTGGGCGCATTGTTATCAATTCGAGGACGGCTATTCGACCTTCGTCGTCGAATGCGCCGAGACCGTCTGGCGCGCGCTCGGCTTCGACCGCTGCGGGCTCGAAGAGAGCGTCGAAGCCTGTAGGCGCATCTTCTCGCGGCAGCTCGAGGGCGCGACGATTCTCGCCGGCGACGGGCGGCGCAACACCTCGTCCTGGACGAATTTCAAGAAAATCGACTGCGCGAGATGGAGCGCGGGGAATATGGTTCTACTCGGCAATGCGGCCCATAGCGCGCATTATTCGATCGGGTCCGGAACGCGCCTCGCTCTGGACGACGCCGCCGAGCTGTCGCGCGCGCTCACGCTGGACACGCTTCCGGTCCCGGAGGCGCTTGCCGCCTATGAGGCGAATCGCAAGGCGGCGGCCGCGCATCTCCACGACGCCGCGACCAGGTCCATGCGCTGGTTCGAGACGCTCCCGACCGAGCTGATCGCTCGCGGCCCCGATCGCTTCGCCTACGGCCTTCTCACGCGCTCCGGGCGGATCGGTGCGGCGGAGCTGCGTCGTCTCGATCCGGAATGGTTCGCCGAGTTCGAAGGCGGCGTCGAGACGCAGCTCATCGCTCGCGAAATGGAGCCGGCGCCCGGACGGACGCGCGCCGTATCGGTGGAGGTCGAGATATGATTTCGGCGAATTTCACATTGGCGGCGCGACTGGCGCTCGCGGCGGCTTTCCTTTCGGCTGTGGCCGACAGATGGGGCCTCTGGTCGATCATCGGCAGTCCAGGCGTCGACTGGGGCAGCATGGGAGGCTTCTATCCGGCGGTCGCCGCGCTCAATCCCTGGCTGCCGGCACATCTCGTGCCTGCGTTGGCCTGGGCGGCGACGCTCGTCGAGCTCGCTCTCGGAATCTTTCTGATCGTCGGCGTCTGGCTGCTGCCGGTCTATCTCGCGAGCGGCGTTCTGCTGACGATTTTCGGAGCGGCGATGGCCCTCTTCACGGGGCTCAAATTGCCGCTCAATTACAGCGTGTTCAGCGCGGCCGCCTGCGCCTTCCTGCTCTATGCGATCGAGAAGGCCGAAGCGGCCGGCCGAGCGCGCGCGCCGCACGAGCATGCGGCGGACGAGGCTCGATCGGCGCTCGAACAGCGAGCGCCGTGACGCTCGGGATGAAGTCTGGATTTCGTCAATGCTTATGTTCTCAAGGGTAATATTATCATGAGGATTGAGCCCATGAAGCCGCTTTTTGTACAAATAAAATGTTCGAAAGGGCAGACGTTCGACGTCTCGGAGAAGATCGTCGACCATCTGGAGGAAACCTCAGAGATATATTCGATTTCTGGTCAATTCGATCTGTTGGCGAAATTCTACCTGCGCGACGACGACGACGAAGGGTCTTTCGTCGTGAACAAGCTTCAGAAGATCGACGGCGTTTTGGACACTTATACATTCGTCGCTTTTCGACTGTTCCGGCTTTCGCCCGGCGCAAACTACAACGCGATGGGCGCCTTGTCGATTTCCGTCGAGATTTGACCCAGGATTTCCATTGAGAACTGATGGAGTGGATGCCCCCGCCGACGGCAGTATAGGCTTTTGGAGAAAGGTGACGCGAGGCCAGCTTCTGGCATTCCTGGGCATTGTGCCGCGTTGCATCGTGGCGATGGAAGCCTGCGCGACGGCGCACTATTGGGCGCGGGAGATCGATGCGCTGGGGTCCTCGGTTCGGCTGATTCCTCCGATCTACGTCAAGCCGCTCGTCGAGCGCTAGAAGAACGCCGCCGCCGATGTGGAGGCGATCGCGGAGGCGGCGGTGCGGCCGACCATGCGGTTCGTCTCCGCCAAGACCATTCGGCAGCAGGCCGGAGCGATGGTCTCTCGAACGCGCGACCTGTTCGTGCGTCAACGCACGCAGCTGATCAACGCCCTACGGACCCATCTATCCGAGCATGGCGTTATGGGCTCTGTCCCGAATTTTTTTCTCGCGGGCCGGTTGGGGCTATGATCGCGGGGCTGGGGCAGGCGGAATAGAGGGGAAATGATGGAAGAGCGAGGCGTCGAAGTCGACCACTCCACGCTCAACCGCTGGGTCGTCAAGTTGCGCCTTTGCTGGAGAAACAGTTCCGTGCTCGCAAGCGCACGATTGGATCCAGCTGGCGTCTCGATGAGACCTACGTGAAAGTCAAAGGCTGCTGGAAATATCTGTATCGGGCCGTCGACAACGCAGGCGCGACAGTCGATTTTCTGTTGACCGCCAAGAGGGATCGCAAAGCCGCGTTGCGTTTCGGAATCGCAGCGATGCATGAGGTCGACGCCGGCTATGACGATAGCCGCATGTCGAAATCGCTCGAACCCGAGCACGGAACCCAAACGAAGCTTGATCGCTCGAAGGTCGAATTGGAGTCCGCGCGCCACCTCGATGCTGCGCGAGCAGCTCACGCGCCGCCCGATGGGAGCCTGATTGCCGTCGAGGTCGAATGGAAGGCCGGGTCGATGCGCGTCGCGCGGTTCATTCCATCTTCTTCGGATAGCCGATCGTCTGCGACAAAAGCACCTGATGGTCGTGGCTGAGCCCCAGCGCCTGCGCGATCGCCTCGCGATCGATCCAGGCGCGGATCACAGTGGCGAGGCCCGCGCTCGCTGCGAACAAATACACATTCTGCGAGATCGCGCCGGCCGCGACCGAGGCGAAGCTCTCGCGCTGAGCGACCGGCACGAGCGCCATTCTCGCATGGTCGGCGACGAACACCAGATCGAGCGGCGCTTCGTCGACGAAATCCTGATAGCCGGTCACGCGCCTCATGTCGCTCGCTGCGACCAGCTCGAGGGCGTGCGTGGCGGCGACATAAAGATAAGCCCCAGAGGGCAGCGCGACATAGACGTCGATTTCCTGAGCGTCCAAAGCGGAGGGCGCAGTCCGTCCGCCTTCGGCTCTATTCACGCCGTCGGCGGCCCACAGCAGGTCGGACAAGAGCTGCAACGGCAGTTCGTCAGGCGCGAATTCCCGGGACGAACGCCGTTCGGCGAGCGCCTCCATCAATGGCATGCCGCCGTCCTTGTGTGGAGGGGGAAGCGCGATCTGCGCCGCTGCGGCGTCTCGCGCTGGTTTCGGACGCAACCGCCCCATCATGCCGAGCGCGAGCTTGGTAAGCGTGCTCATTGCGACGGCCTCCTCGTTTCATTCGCGCACGCTAGGCTCTATGACGTCGCTCCGGCAAGCCGAATTATGCGATCCGCTCGCGTCCGAGCCGAGGCGCCGTCCAATCGAAATTCTCGATGTCTCGAGCGCCGATATTGCGCGCGTCTGTCGCGGTAGGAGCAGCCGCGTCAGCTTCGTCACGGACGGGAGGAAGTGCGAGGCGCCGGCGCCGATCACGACACTTACCAGCCGCCGCCCAGCGAGCGATAGAGTTGGATCGTCATGGCGGATTGCGCCATCTGGGTTTCCAGCAAATCGTTCTCGCGCTCGAAGACGTCGAGCTCTGCATTCAGCACGTCTCCGAAAGTCTTACGTCCGCCTTCGTATAGCCCTCTCGATATTTGATGATTGCGCCTCGCGCCGACGAGCGCGTCGCCGAGATGCTCGCTGCGTCGATCCAATCCGCGTCGTCTGCCATAGGCGTTCTCGACATCCTCGAGCGCCTGCAGGACGGATTTGTCGTAATCGGCGACGGCCGCTTCGAGGCGCGCGTCATTTGCCGCTATATTGGCTTCGATGCGCCCGGCGGTGAAGATCGGCAGATGCGCGGTGAGGCCGACCAGGCCGCCCGTGCCTTGAAGTCCAGGGATTCCCTGAAAATGCAGCCGGCCGTCCTGGCCGAGGAATTCGATCTGGAAGCGCGGCAGCAGATCCGTTTTCGCGCTGGTCAGGCTGGCGACGCGGGCGCGCACGGCGTCGATGCGGGCGCGCACGTCGGGGCGACGCTCCAGCACCTCGCTCGGGAGCTGTCCTCGCGGAGGCAGCGGGATGAAGAAAGGCCCGGGCGCCGGCAGCGGGATGGGCGGCTCCGGCGGGCGGCCGGTCAAAACCGCGAGCCGGCGTTGTCGCGTCTCGAGCGCGGAAAGGAGATCCGGCCGCTTGCTTCGCTGGGTCTCCAATCGCTCGCGAACGAGCGTCACATCAAAGGCGAGCGCCTGTCCCGCCTGATAGCGAGCCTCCACATAGCGGAGAAGCTTGCCGAGAGTCTCGACGGAATGGTCGAGAACGAGAAGCCGTCGCTGCAGCCCTTTGGCGTCCTGATAGTTTTGGGCCGCCTCTGAGACGACGATCATTCGCGCGCCGTTCGATTGCTCCTCGACTCCGGCGGCGTTGGCGCGGGCGGCTTCGGCGTCATAGCTGCGGCCGCCGAAAATATCCGGCTCCCAGCTCGCCGCGAGGCCGCCGATATGGGCGTCGACGCGGCGCGCTTTGCCGGGGATGAAATCGACGACCGGATTGCGCCATTTCACATCCGCTTCCCACAGACCGGCGTCGGCGCCGAGCGTCGGATAGAGAGTCGATTCCGCGACTGTGACCAGTGCGCGCGCCTCCTCGACTCGCGCCTTCGCAATGCGCAGATCTGGGTTGCCGGCGAGCGCCTCGTCGATCAGGCGGTCGAGCAGCGGATCGCGCCAGACTGTCCACCAATGGGCGAGGTCAGGGGAAGCGGAGGGCGCGCCGATCGACGACGTCTCGTCGAATGACGACGGCGCCACGACGGTCGGCGACGGCGGCGTGACGTCGAGCTCGCGACAGCCGACGACGAGAAGGGACATGACGATGGCGGCGCGCTTCATCCCTGCCTCGCCAGCATGGAGCGGAAGCGCGACAGGGCCAGCGACAGAAACATCGCCCCCGAGGCGATCACCACCGCGATCTGCGGCCAGACCGTATCGAGCCCGGCGCTGCGATAGAGGACCGCCTGGGTCATCGAGACGAATTGCGTGGTCGGCGCGAATCTCACGATCGCCTGCACTGCCTCCGGCATGCTCTCGACCGGGGTCGCGGCGCCCGAGAGGAGATAGGCTATAGCGTAGACCGGGACAGAGAGCAGGCCGAATTGCGGCATCGTCGGAGCGAGCGTCGCCAGCCACATGCCGAGCGAGGTGACGGAGAAGAGATAGAGCAGGGCGCCGAAGGCGAAGAGGCCGACCGAGCCCGCGATCGGCACGCCCAGCCATTTCTGCACGACGAGCCAGAGCGAGAGCATCGTCGCCGCGAGAATGACGAGGCCATTGGTCATGATCTTCGCAATGGCGATCTCGCTCGCCCGCACCGGCATCACCAGCAGATGCTCGATCGTCCCATGCTCGCGCTCACGGATCACGGCGGCGCCGACCAGGATGATCGACAGGACCGTCAGATTGACGACGATCTGCATCACGGAGGTGAACCAGAAGGAATCGGTGTTGGGGTTGAATTCTATGCGGCTGATGACGCGGATCGGCAGGCTCGACTCTATGCTCTTCGCGCCAAGGAACTTCTGCGTCTCGACGACGAAGATCTCGTTCAGATAGCCGGCGCCGAGGCCCGCCTGCGTCATCGCCGTGGCGTCGACCAGAACCTGCACGGCGGGCCTGCGTCCCGCGAGCACGTCGGCCTCGAAACGCGGGGGAATCTCGATCACGAAAATATAGCGACTCTGGTTCATCGCGGCGACGACATCCTCCCTCGCAATTTCTTCGGGCGCGATGAAATAGGGAGGAAGGATCGCATCGCGCAGCCGCCGCGACAATTCCGAATGATCGCCGTCCATGATGGCGACGGAGGCGTGCGAGACCTCCGCCTTCACGCCTTCGGACATCAGATGAACGGCGGCGGTGAAGGCGAAGACGATGAGCGCCATCAGCGTCACATCCTGCAGCAGGCTGCGGAGCTCCTTCCCGCTGAGCAGAGCGACATTGACGAGCCAGCGTCCCATGGATCGCTACGCCTCCTGCTTGCGGAGCAGAAGCCGCGCGCCGATGAGATACAGCGCCGCGAAGCCGCCGAGCGCGAGATAGTTCGGAGCAAAGCTCGACAGGCCGAGCCCCTTTGTGAAGCAGCCGAGGCTCACGATCTGGAACCAGGAGGAGGGAAAGCCGACGCCGACGGCGTAAGCGCCGCCGGTGAGCGTCGAGATCGGATAGAGCAGCCCGGAGAAATTCACCGAGGGGATGAGGCAGATGATTGCCGTGCCGAAGATCGCCGCGACCTGCGAGCGCACAAAGGCCGATATCAAGAGGCCGAGCGCCGTCACCGCGAGAATGAACAGCAGCGCGCCGAGCGAGAGCGCCAGAAAAGAGCCGTGCAGCGGCACGCGGAGGATGAATACGGTGATGAGCGTCAGGCTCACATAGGAGACCATCGCCACGCCGACATAGGGCAATTGCTTGCCGACGAGAAACTCGCCGATCGTGGCGGGAGAGGCGTAGAGATTGACGATGGAGCCGATCTCCTTCTCGCGGACGACGCCGAGCGCCGTCAGCATCGTCGGGATCAGGATCAACGCCAGCATGACGACGCCGGGCGTGATCGCATAAATGCTGCGGAACTCCTGATTGTAGATGAAGCGAGGCTCGACGGAGATCGGCAGCGAGCTCGCGGCTCTCGCGCGATCGAGATTCGTGACATATTCGAGGACGACGCCCGTCGCATAGGCGCGAATGTTCGAGGCGGTGAAAGGCGCGGCTCCATCGATGAAAAAGCCGACCTCGGGCTGCCGGCCGGCTTCGAGGTCGCGGCCGAAGGAGGGCGGAATCTCTATGGCGAGCTGGGCTTCGTGGCTGCGCAGACGCGCCTCCATATCCGCATGACTGCGCGAGGGCGCCATCTCGACGAAATAGCGCGAGCCGGCGAAGCTGCGCAGGAATTCCCGGCTGGCGAAGGTCTGATCGCTGTCGAAATTCGTGAAGCGAATATTCTCGACGTCGAAAGAGATGCTGTAGGCTGAGACCAGCAGAAGAACGATCGGGCCGAGCAGCGCGAAGGCGAGACGAGCCGGATCACGCGCGAGCTCCATCGTCTCGCGGCGCGCAAAGGCGAGGATGCGTCCCGCCCAGCCGGTCGCGCGATCGTCGAATATCTCGGTCGGCGCCGGCTCGGGCGGCGATGCTTCGCCCGGTGATGGCGAAAGGCGCGGAGCTGCGGCCGACGCGCTCGCCTCCGCCTGCTCGAGATAGAGGATGAATGCATCCTCCAATGTCGCCGCGTCCTTCTCCCGCCGCAGCTCGTCCGGCGCGCCGACGGCCAGAACCTTTCCGCGATGCATGAGCGATATGCGATCGCAGCGCTCCGCCTCGTTCATGAAATGCGTCGAAAGGAAGATCGTCACCTGCTTCTCGCGCGAGAGGCGGATGAGATGACGCCAGAACATATCGCGCGCGCCGGGATCGACGCCGGACGTCGGCTCGTCGAGGATCAGCACCTCCGGCGAATGCAGGCAGGCGGCGGCGAGCTGAAGGCGCTGGCGAATGCCGAGCGGCAGAGAAGCGGGCGAATAGTCCGCATGTTCCGCGAGCGCGAAATCGACCAGCGCGGCGTCGACGAGCGCCTGCGCGCGATCGCCTCCGACGCGATAGAGCCGCGCGTGCAGGGTCAAATTCTGCCGCACCGTCAATTCTTCGTAGAGGGAGAAGGATTGCGACATGTAGCCGACGCGCAGCCGCGTCTGCATGTCGCCGGCGTCGATCGTTCGGCCGAGCAGCTTCGCCGTCCCGCTCGTTGCGTCCAGCAGGCCGGTCAGCATTTTCATCGTCGTCGATTTGCCGCAGCCGTTGGAGCCCAGAAAGCCGAATATCTCGCCGCGACCGATGCGGAAGCTCACATTGTCGACGGCGACGAAATCGCCGAAACGACGGGTCAGCGCCTCCGCCTCTATCGCTGGCGCGCCGCCGGGGTCGCGATAGGGCGGGATCTCCACGCCCGAGGCCTGCGCGCGTCGGCTCTCCGGCAGCAGCGAGACATAGGCTTTCTCGAGCGTCGCCGCGCCTGTGCGGGCGAGCACATCCGTCTTGGCGTCCGCGATGAGAACGCGCCCGTGATCCATCGCCACGAGATATTCGAAGCGCTCCGCCTCCTCCATATAGGCGGTGGCGACGATCACCGTCATCTGGTCGCTTTCGCTGCGCAGCTCGTCGACGAGCTCCCAGAATTGACGGCGCGACAGAGGATCGACGCCCGTCGTCGGCTCGTCCAGGATCAGGAGCTGCGGGTCATGCACGAGCGCGCAGCAGAGCGCGAGCTTCTGCTTCATGCCGCCCGAGAGTTTTCCCGCGGGCCGATCGGGAAATGGATCGAGGCCCGTCGCCCGAAGCAGCCGGCGAATGCGCGCGTCGCGCCGCCCTGCGCCGAGGCCGAAGAGGCGGCCGAAGAAGTCGATGTTCTCGTAGACGGACAGCGTCGGATAGAGATTGCGGCCGAGCCCCTGCGGCATGAAGGCGACATGCGGGAGAAAGGCCTCTCTCTCCCGTCGTTCGCGCAGATCGGCCCCCAAGACGAGGACCGCTCCTTCCTGAATCTTCTTTACCCCGGCGATGACGCCGAGCAGCGTAGACTTGCCGACGCCGTCCGGGCCGATCATCCCGATCGTCGCGCGCGCCGGCAAGGACAGTGAGACATTCTCGAGCCCGCGGACGCTCCCATAGTCATGGTAGAGACCCGAGATCTGGATCGCGGGCTGCGTCTTCGTCTTCTCCGCGCCCGTCATTTGGCGTGTCCGAGAGCGAGCGAGGACGGCCAGCGGCCTGTCGGGTCGACGCGCACATAGCCATTGCCGGTCATGCCGGCTTTCAGCCTGCCGTCGAGACGGCGGGCGGCCTCGACCGGAATTCTGAGCTTCACGCGATAGACGAGCTTCTCGCGCTCGCTGGCGGTCTCCACATATTTCGGCGTGAATTGCGCTTCGGCCGCGACGAAGGAGATGATCGCCGGCAAAGGCGGCCCGTCGAACGCGTCCAGGGCGACGCGCGCCTCGTCGCCGATCGTCAGCCGGCCCGCCACCGCCATGGGGAAGAAGACGGTCATATAGACGTCGTCCGTCTCGAGCAGCGAGGCGATTCGCCCGCCGGAAGGAAGAACCGCATCCTTCTCCACGATTCGATATTCGATGCGCCCGTTCACCGGGGCGCGTATCGTCGTCTCGTCGAGAATGACCTTCAATCGGGCGATTTGCGCCTCCGCCTCCGAGAGCGCGTTGCGCGCCTCCTTCACGCCGGCCTCGGCGGCGGCGGCGCCGGCGGCTTCCGCATCCTTCGCGATACGGCGCCGGTCGAGTTCGACCTGCGAGACGAGCGCCTTGCCGCGCATTGTCGCGGTCTCGGTCATCTCGAGGCCGGCGAGCCGCAGATTGTTGCGGCGGACGTCGAGCTCCGCCTCGGCGCGTCCTATGGCGCTGATGGCGCGCTGACGCTGCGCTTCGGCGCCGGCGATCTGCGCTTTGATCTCTGCCGTATCCTGCCGAGCCAACACTGACCCCGGACGCACGACATCGCCCTCACGGATCGGCAGATCGATGATGCGCCCCGCATATTTGACGGCAATGTCGATGCGCGTCATCTCCAACCGCCCGTTCGCTCGCGAGACATAGGCTGGCAGAGCGGGCGTACGGCTGCGCCACCACCAATAGCCCGCCGAGGCCGCGCCGATGATTAGCAGAGCCAAAACAATTCGGGCGATCTTGCGGTTCATCGAGAGTATCTCAACCGTTCCTCCGGTGGCCGGGCGGCGTCATGGTAGAGCCCGGCGCCTCTCGATGAAACCTGCGGCCCGGCTCTGCGCCACGCATCGGTATACTCATGTCCACACAATGATTTCGAGCATAGCGGGAGGCTGGAGGGAAGGCGTCTGACGGACGTTGGCCGAAATTCCTGTGGAAGCCGGAGGGCTCTGCCTCAGAAGGTGTTTCAGCAATCGCTGAAACGCTTTCTCTGACGGTTCATCGAGCTCGCCCAGTTGCTTCCAAAGGAAGTGAAACAAAAAAGATCGAGCCTCTTCCCTCACGGCTTCTCACTTTAATGACGCCACCGTGTAATTCCACGACTATCTTTGCCAGGTAGAGGCCGACGCCGGTACCCGTGATACTGGAAACATTGCTTGCCCGATAGTATCTCGAAAAGATACTATCGACATCACGGCGCGGGATCCCTATTCCGCTATCCGTGACAAAAACTTGCAAGGCAGTCCGCCTGCCGCGGACCTCAACTCGCACCGTGCCTCCAGGAGAGGAGTATTTGATCGCATTTCCGATTAAGTTGCTGAATACCTGACAAATAAGATTCCTGTCCCCATAAAAGGGCAGTTTTTCAGCGCTGTATTTTTCGAGCACTGAGACGGTGGACGAAATTTCGCGATGCAGATCGCAAACTTCCTTCAGCACCGCGGACATGTCGAGGTCGGTCGGATGGAAGTAGAGACTCGGACTCTCGATCACACGACTGGTTTGCAACAGTCCTTCGATCATGACGCTCATCCGCCTCACGGCGGCGCGGATCTTGTTGGCTCGCTCGATAACCACCTCGTCCCGAGGCGCAGGACGAGCGTTCAACAAACGCTGAGCATGCCCATCGATGATCGTCATCGGCGTTCGAAACTCATGCGACACCATCGAGATGAAATTGCGCTGATTTTCGCTCAGACGCCGCTCATGCTCCAATTTCTCCTCGAGCATGGAGGCTTCGGTCGCAAGGGCCTGCTGATTGACCTGAAGCTCGATCGCATTGTCACGAAAAACCACGACGGAGCGCGCCATTTCTCCAAGCTCATCAGGTCGCTCGGTGCTCCGGATTTGAATATCGGTTTCGTTCCTCGACAGACGCCGCATGCTGGCGGCGAGTTCCAATAGAGGGTCGGTTATCTGTCGAGTTACGTAAAGCATGATCCCGAGGGCCATAGACGCGCCGAGAAAGGCGGCGGCGATAATCAACGCGCGAGCTTCTCGAATGGCGTGGTCGGAGCGCTCGCTCGCCAGGCGAGCTTGCGTGTTGGTTCGGTCAGATATCCTCCCGAGGGCCTCACTCGTCGAAGCAAATGCGTCCCTGGAGGCCGACATGAAGAGATATCCCGCCGCCGCCTTGTCTCCCTTCGTCATGACCTCGAGCGTGTGTTTCGCTTCACCATGATATAATTTCCAATTCTTCTCGAAGAGCCGGTAATCCGCCAATTCGATCTCGTCGTGAAGGATGCTCTCATATCCTCTCTGCGCTTTCGAAATCGTCTCGTCGAGGGACTCCATCTCTCGTTCTATGGCGATGGCGTCGACGTCTCTCGCCGCTATGAGAAAAGCGCCCTCCGCTGCGCGGAAATCCGATGTGAAATTGTCGAGGTCGCCGATATATCGTGTGCTCTTCAACCAACGATCACGGATGTCGGACCATTCGTGATTGACTCGTTCGAGACGACCCAACCCGAAGATGCTGATGCTCGCGATCGTAGCGAACAAGAGCCACAAGGATGCGACCATCCGGAATTTTATCGATTGCGTCAGTTTCATCGTTCTAAGGCTCGATCAATCCGACGAGCGTGGCTTTGACCGCCGCCTCGATTCGAGTCGCGACGCCGAGCTTGTTGCGTGCGTTGTCTAGATGATAATCGACAGTTCGCTTCGTGATGCTCATGATCGATGCGATCTCGTCGGATGTCTTGCCGCGCGCAGCCCACAGCAAAGTCTCGACTTCTCTTTCATTGAGCTCGTGCAGTGGAGCTTCTGATACGAAAAATCGCACGCCGCCTCTCAGTCTGACGTCGATGATCGCATGCAGCAGATCGAAGTCGATCGGTTTGGAAACATAATCATCGGCGCCGAGTCTTCTTCCTTTGAGTTCGGTCTCGCGGTCGCTCATGGCGGTCAAGAACACGAAAGGCGTTCTCGCGATATGGGGGGCAGATCGCGCGAAATTTTCCAGCACTTCGAATCCGGACATCGACGGCATGCTGATATCCGAAAGAACGAGATCTGGCCGAATGTCCGGCAGAAGTGACAATGCCTGTTGTCCGCTGCTCGCGAGAACGACGTTGAAGCCGCGGTCCTCGAGCTCTTCAGCGATCAACGAAGAGGTCTCGAAATCGTCGTCGATGCAGAGGATCGTCGCCCGGCCGTCGGTCGCAGACATTTTTGGTCTCCGAATTCTCGCTCTCTCTGAGAGTCCGTATTATAGGCTGGAACACATCGCCGTTCCACCACAGTCTGACAATGGGCGTGCGCACAACGAGATGTAAATACGGCATAAACATGGACGCCGCTGTAGCCGATCTCTGTTTCGGCCTCCTCGAAGCCCACAACGCTGTCAAAGTCCGTCACGGCCTCGGCCAGGATCGTAAGATCGCTTTTTCGTTGGCCGAGCCCCACCAATGCAATCCCCAGAGTTCCTCTGGGCGGCGTCCAATCGGTGGGGCTCCGATGGCGAGCGCTGACGCTTTGAGAGCGGACGAATGACACGACATCGAAACGCGCTCCGTGTCGCTGCTCGAACATTAGTCATTGCTCAATCGAACGCTGGCATCAGGCCGGCGTTTGCCGGCGTGCTCAACTTCTCGATCTGCTCCTTGGTCGGGCCGTCTGGTCCGTTCGGCGGGAGGTCCCGCAGATTTTCGTCTTTCCAACCGCCGCCCAGAGCGATGAACAGCCCGGCTGTGTCCGATAGACGGTTCCCTTCCGCGACGACGCGCGCCACTGAGGCCACCAGATAGGTGTTCTCGGCGTTCAATACGGAGAGCACATTGACGGCCCCGAGACGCAGCTCGGCGCGCACGATGTCGAGGCTCTTCTTTGCCGTCGCTTCGCCGTAGGCTGCGGCTTTCACCGCTTTGGCGTCCGCCTCGAGCGCGCGCAACGCATCGGCGACATTCTGGAATGCGACAATGACGGTCGAGCGATATTGCGCGTCCGCCTGGAGGACGCTCGCCTCCGCCGCCCTCTGCTTGTTGAGAAGCGAAAAGCCGTCGAAGATCGTATGTGTGACAGCCGCCGACGCCGTATAGAGCTCAGTGCCGGGCGTGAAGAGTTGTGCGAGCCGATAGGCGCTGTACCCGCCATTCGCGCTCAACGTGACATTCGGAAGCCGCGCCGCGATGGCTACGCCGATTTGCGCGGTAGCTTCGTGCACATTGGCTTCGGCCGCCCGAATGTCGGGCCGCTGCCGGACGAGTTTCGATGGCAGGCTGATCGGCAGTTCGTGCGGCGACGAAAGTGAACCGAGATGAAAGGTCTCGGCGATCTCGTTCGGCGCATATCGGCCGGCGAGCGCCGTCAGCAGATCGCGTTGCTGCGACAATTGCTTTTCGAGCGGCGGCAAGAGCTGCAGTGCCTGCGCGAGAGCCGCTTCCTGGGTGAGCACGTCGGCCTGCGCGGCGTAGCCGGCCTCGAACTGCTTGCGCAGCAGTCCCAGCATCTCCCTTTCCATCGCGATCGATCTGCGGACTGCCTCGATCTGTCCCCGTAGCGCGGCTTCTTGGATCGCCGCCGTCACCACATTGCCAGTCAAAGCCAGATAGGCGGCCTCCAGCTGGTAGCGCTGCTGATCCGTCTGCGCCTCAGCCGCCTCGACGCTTCTGAGATTCTGCCCCCAGATGTCGAGCGTGTAGGCGACGGTGAGCTGCTTCAACAGCAAGCCATAGGGCGAATTCGGAGGACCGATGTTGGTGGTCGGCGAAGTCATGGCCTGGTTGAAGAGGCTTTGATTGATCGTTTCGAGCGATCGATTATTGGACTGGAGATTGAGACTGTCCGTGGAGTTGAAAATGGCGGTCGGGAGAAACGCGCCCTTTTGCGCCTCGGCGTTGTGATAGGCGACCCTTATCGCGGCTTCGGCCGACTGCAAGGTCGGATTGCTTTCGATCGAGGCTTCGATCAGCCGATCGAGGCCTCGGTTGTGGAAAACCTGCCACCAGCGCTTCGGGATTTCTGCGCCCGGGACGAATCTTGGTCCTCCGGCGAGAACCGGAGCCTTATTCGACGTTGATTTTTCTGTCGGCGGCGGGGAAGGCGATACGAAGTCCGGCCCGACCGCGCAACCCGCCAGCGCGGAAAACATCGGCAAGAGCGTGAGGAAAATCCGGCGCCCGCAGTGCGTTTTCGAAGTGGACGAGCCGAAGACTTGCATCTCTATCCGAGTTTCTCTTCCGCGAGCATGCTCTAATCGAACGTCTTCGTTCGCTTCTGTCGCTCCGTGATAATGGGAAGACAGGAGCGCTCGGACCGCGTGACTTCATAGTTAGGTAGTTCTCCTGCCGTCCAGGGTCTACTGTTATAAATCACAGTAGACCGATCGACTGCCGCGCCCCATAGAAAGACTGGGATGATTGGAATCGAGACATGCGCTCTCGGTCCCGAGAGACCGTTTCACAAGGCCGTCAAATGCGTCTGGGCAAAAAACTCATCGAGGGGAGCGCCTTCGCTGCGGCGGTCCTCGTCGCCCTCGCCCTCTCGAATTGGGCGTTCCGTCAACAAGACGACGGATATCCACGTCCGAAGGTGAGAGCTTCAGCCGAAACGGAAATCGGACTGAACGATAAACAGGCCGGCGCGCTCGAGATCGAAAAGGTGGACGAGCGCATTTTCGGCGAAGAACGACGAGCCGTCGGGAGCATCGATTTCAACCAGAACCGCCTCGTTCAGGTCTTCACGCCCTATCAGGGACGGATCATCGACGCCTATTTCAATATCGGAGACCGTGTCGAAAAGGATCAGGTCCTCTTCACCATCGATAGCCCGGACCTATTGCAGGCGGGGTCCAATCTGATCGCCGCGTCTGGCGTGCTCACGCTCCAGACGCGCTCGCTCAACCGTGTCAAGTCGCTGGTCAAGATCGGTGGCGTTTCGCAACAAGCGGTCGACCAGACGATCTCCGATCAGCAGACGGCCGAAGGTACTCTGAAGTCGGCGCGGGACGCGGTTCGCATCTTCGGCAAGACCGAGGAAGAGATCGACAAGATCGTCGCAGAGCGGCGCGCGGATCCGCGCCTCATCGTGAAGAGCCCGCTCGCTGGCTATGTCACGGCTCGGGCCGCGTCGCCGGGCCTCTTCGTCCAGCCCGGCGTCGCCCCGGCGCCTTATGCAGTCGCCGATACGTCGACCATGTGGATGCTGGCGAATGTCGTGGAGAGCGACGCCCCGCTGCTGCGTGTCGGACAGGACGTTCATGTCAGCGTCGCCGCTTATCCGGATCGAGAATTTCATGGAGCGATCACCGTGCTCGGACCCTCTGTCGATCCGACCACCCGACGCATGTTCGTGCGCTCGGAGATCAAGGACCCCGATCATCTGCTTCGCGCCGGAATGTTCGCCGACTTCGTCATTCGCGTCGGGGCGTCGTTTCGCGCGCCGGCGGCTCCCGAAAGCGCAATCGTCCGCAAAAGCGACGGAACCATGACCGCTTGGATCACGCAGGATCGCCGACGCTTCAAGCAGAGGACAGTCAAGATCGGCTTGCGCCAGAACGGTTTCGACCAAATTGAGCAAGGCCTTTCCGTCGGCGAGCTCATCGTCTCGAAAGGCGCTGTCTTTCTCGACAACCTCGCCGCGATCGGCGCGGCTGAATAGCGCGCCGCTGATCGAACGAGGTTGCCCCGTGCTGAAATCCATTCTCGAATTCGGGCTGACGCGTCGCGCGGTCGTCGTTCTCGCGGTCGGCGTGTTCATTGTCGCCGGCGTGACAGCTTTTACGCGGCTCAATATAGAAGCCTACCCGAATCCGGCGCCCGTCATCCTCGAGATCACCGCGCAGGCGCCGGGCCTCTCCGCCGAGGAGATGGAAAAATATTATACTATGCCGATGGAGATCGCGCTCTACCCGACGCCGCGCGTGACGAACATTCGTTCGACCTCCTTCTACGGCCTGAGCTTCGTTCGCGTCACTTTCGAATATGGGACGGATTATCATTTCGCCTATGCGCAGGCGGCGATCGCGCTGCAGCAAGGCGCATCGCTTCCGAACAATGTCTCGCCCGTCATCCAGCAGTCGAGCCTCGTCGGCGAGATTTTCCGCTATCAGCTGGTCGGGCCGCCGCATTTCACCTTGACCGATCTTCGGACTGTTCAGGACTGGATCGCCACGCGGCGGCTGCTCACCATCCCTGGCGTCGTTCAGATCAATTCCTGGGGCGGTACGACGAAGCAGTTCGGCGTCGAGGTCGATCTCGGCAAGCTCGAGGCCTATAATGTCACCATTCCACAGGTCATCGCAGCTCTCGGCAACGCAAATGTCAATGTCGGCGGCCGGGAGATCGAGCTTGGCCAGCAATCGGTGAATATTCGCGGCGTTGGCCTCATCGACGACGGCGGCAATGACGATCTGACGAAAGGCTACCGAACGGACGACATCGAGAATGTCGTTCTCACGCAATCGAACGGCGTGCCGGTTCAAATCAAGGATGTCGCGAGGGTCACTGTCGGACATGTTCCGCGTCTCGGCATACTCGGACGCGACCACGACGACGACGTTGCTGCGGCGATCGTCGTCATGGGCCGCACGCAGCACACCAACGAGATTCTGCCGAAGGTCGCGGCCGAGGTCGAAAAAATCAACTCCGACGGGTCTCTTCCGCCCGGCGTGAAGCTCGTCCCTTTCTACGATCGCGGCTCGCTCGTCGCCGTCACCACGCATACTGTCCTTCACAATCTCGTGTTCGGTTGCCTGCTCGTGTTCTTCATCCAGTGGATTTTTCTCGGTGATCTGCGTAGCGCGATTATCGTCGGCGTGAATATTCCCTTCGCCCTGTTCTTCGCGATCATTCTGCTCGTGGCGCAGGGAGAGGACGCCAACCTCCTGTCGCTCGGGGCGGTCGATTTCGGAATCATCGTCGATTCCGCCGTCATCCTCGTCGAGAACATCTTTCGTAATTTCCAGGCGGATCGCCCGGCGCGAAATCGTCTCCTGCAACATCTCACGGAAGGCTTTTGGGGTCCCGATCCTACCGCGGCGACCGGTAGCCACGGCAGCGTGCGCCTCTGGACCAATCGGCTCCGGCTCATCTTCGTCAGCGCGCTACAGGTCGACAGTGCGGTCTTCTTCACGGCGGCGATCACGGTCACCGCTTTTCTACCCTTATTCACCATGACGGGCGTCGAAGGGCAGATCTTCGGACCGATGGCGAGAACCTACGCCTATGCGCTTGCAGGCGCTCTGCTCGCGACCTTCACCGTGACTCCCGTGCTCGCGTCGATCGTCCTTCCCACACGCGTCGCGGAGACAGAGACAATCATTGTTCGCCGGATGCGTGGAGCTTATACTCCGATGCTGCGATGGGCGCTCGACAATGTCGGGCTCGCAATCGGCGCCGGCGCGCTGCTCCTCGCGCTCGGTCTGTTTCTGGCGACACGTCTCGGTAGTGAATTCCTGCCCGCGCTCGAGGAGGGCAATTACTGGATTCGCGCCTCTCTCCCTTCAACCATGTCGCTCGAATCCGGCGTCGAATCGACCCGCAAAATGCGCGAGATTCTTATGCGCCATCCCGAGATCATCACGGTCGTGACGCAACATGGGCGTCCCGACAATGGCAGCGACGCGTCGGCCTTCTCGGACGTGCAGATCTTTGCACCGTTGAAACCGTTCGATGAATGGCCGCGCGGTTTCACGAAAGAAAAGCTCACGGCGGAGCTCCAGAAGGAGTTCGAAGAAGAGCTGCCGGGCGTCGTCTTCGGCTTTTCGCAGTATATTCAGGATAATGTCGACGAAGCCCTGTCTGGCGTGAAGGGCGCCAATTCGGTGAAAGTCGTCGGCTCGGATCTCGTGACTCTCGAAAAGCTGGCCGAGAAGGTGCGCGAGCAGATCCGAACCGTCGCTGGCGTCGAGGATCTCGAGCTTCTCCACACGCTCGGGCAGCCCAATCTCAATATCAAAGTCGACCGTCAGCGCGCGGCGCGCTACGGACTCAACTCGGGTGACGTCAATACGATCGTGCAAGCCGCGATGGGCGGAACGAACGCAACGACCGTGCTCGAGGGCGATAGGCAGTTCGCGGTCGTTGTGCGCCTCGCCCCGCAATATCGGACGACGCTCGCTGCGATCGGAGACATCAAGGTCGGCTATACGCCTCCGGGAAGCATGACGAACGCCTATGTTCCGCTGCGCGAGCTCGCGGCCATTTCCCTCGATACCGGCGCATCTTTCATCTATCGTGAACGGAGCCGCCGCTACGTCCCACTGAAATTCAACATCCGTGGCCGCGATCTCGCCTCGACTGTGGCGGAGGCCCAGGCGAAGGTCGCGAACGCAGTCGCGCTTCCGCCAGGCTATCAAATTCTCTGGGCCGGCGAATTCGGCAATCTGCAACAGGCCAAGACGCGCCTCGCCATCGTCGTGCCTTTGTCCTTCCTGCTCATCTTCTCGCTTCTCTACAGTCTGTTCAATTCACTTCGCGACAGCCTGCTGGCGCTCGCGGGCATTCCCTTCGCGATCGTTGGCGGCGTGATCGCCCTCTATGTCTCCGGTGAGAACTTCAGCGTCTCGGCGGCGATCGGCTTCATTTCCCTGTTCGGCGTCGCCGTGATGGACGGAATATTGAACATCACTTATTTCCGAGAGCTGACGATCCAGGGGATGGAATTCCGAGAAGCGATTTTCCATGGCGCGGAGCAACGCATGAGGCCGCTGCTGATGACCGCGTTATCGGCGGGCGTCGGCCTCTTTCCCGCCGCCGTTTCGAATGGCATCGGCTCACAGGTACAGCGGCCATTGGCGACTGTCGTCGTCGGCGGCATGCTGCTCGGACCGATCATGCTGCTCGTCGTCGCGCCGGCGCTTCGTCAGAAGTTCTCGAGGGCTTATCGTCCAGCGAAGGAGTCTCGAAACATCGACGAAACGCGTCTCGACGCTTAGCAGGCGAAATTCCGCGGCGATCGTCTCTCTGGCTCACGTCGAAAAATCTTGGGCCGAAGACGATCGATCCAGTTTGATGCGACGCTTCGTATGATTTCACTCTTGGACTCGAGAGAGAGCATCGCAGCTGTGTCGTGAAAAATGAGTCTTCTTCGATGAGAACGACAATGCGCTATTCGACGGCTGGAATCGTTATCACTGCGATGCTGAGCGCGGTCGGACCCGCTGGCGCCGCCGATGCGCGGACTTCCGTTCCTCCGGCCTTCTGCTGGGCAGGCTTCTATTTCGGCGTCAGCCTCGGGGCAGGAGTTCCGTTGCATCGGACCGAAAGATTTCGATCTGTGAGCGCTTTCGACAGCATTCTCTTCGACCTCTACCCACAGGGCCGTGAGCGCCCCGGTCCAACTTTCGGCGCGCAGGCCGGCTACAATTGGCAATATGGAAATTGGGTCTATGGGATCGAAACTGAACTGAGCTTTCTCGATGGCCGACGTGGTCCGATCGGAGCTTTTCCTGCGCCCCCGGTCTATTGGCTCCGGGGAGTCGGCTCCTACACGCTGACCGCAGATCCGAGCGGCGCCTATTTTGGGAGTTTACGTGGAAGGCTCGGTTTTGCGGTCGACCGAATGCTTTTCTACGCCACTGGAGGCGTGGCGAGCGGCGGCTGGCGTGGGGCTTCCACACTGACACTCAATGGCGGCGCGCCGGGCAATGTGTTCACGAGCGGTCTCTCGGCCTCGTCGCGAACGAAATATCTCTTTGGCGCTGGCGTCGAGTACGCCCTCGCCTCGAACTGGTCAGCCCGCGCCGAATATTTGTTCCTGAATCAATCGCACAACAGCGAGGTCTTCGACAATGGGAGTGCTTTCGATTACGCCTCCCAAAGGTGGGCGGAAAGCCACATCCTACGCTTTGGCATGAGCTATCGATTCGGAGATATGAACCTCACCGCAGAGCCGGACGAGCATTCGATTTCCGCCGACGAACGGGATGATCCGAAAGCGAACAAAAAGTCGAAGAAGAAATCAGCTGGCTCGGAACGTGAGAAGGATGAAAAACCGGCGGATACTCCCGAGCAATATAGCGTGCATGGCCAAATTACCGGCGTCGTGCAAGGCTATCCGAAATTCCGCGCCCTTTATTCGGGAACCAATAGCTTGGCCCCGTCCGGCGGTCAGGCGCGCGCCACCGTATCTGCGACCGCTTTCCTCGGCTTGCGTTTGTGGCAAGGAGGCGAAGTCTACGTCGATCCGGAGATAGACGAGGGCTATGGCCTCAGCAGCACGCTCGGTATCGCCGGCTTTCCCAGCGCCGAAGCCTATAAGGTCGGCCATGCGCGACCGTATTTGCGTTTCCAGAAATATTTTCTGCGCCAGACAATCGGCCTTGGTGGAGAGAGTGAGAAAATCGAGGCGGGCCAAAATCAGCTAGCCAACTCGGTCGACACGAACCGTCTCACACTCACAATCGGCAAATATTCCGTTGTGGATATCTTCGACGACAACAAATACGCTCACGATGGCCGAAGTGGATTTCTGAACTGGTCTGTCCTCGACATGGGCGCCTTCGACTACGCCGCCGACTCCTGGGGCTATACGCATGGGGCGACGGCGGAGTGGAAGCAGGACTGGTGGACGGCGCGCGCCGGTGTTTTTCAGACATCCCTCATTCCCAATGGCGAGCCCAATGGCGAGGCGATCGAGCCCGCGCTTTTTCGTCAATTCATGCCCGTCGTCGAATTCGAGGCGCGCCATTCGCTGCTCCTTGGTCAGGAAGCCAAGATCAAATTCTTAGGTTACGGCGACTTGGCGTATCTCGGAAAATATGACGAGGCTGTGGCTCTCGGCTTGCTCTCCGGAAATACGCCGGACATTACGGCCGATCGAAAAAAGCGCTTCAAGGCGGGCGCCGGCTTGAACATTGAACAGCCTCTCGCGGATGATCTGGGCTTGTTCCTTCGCGCGAGCATGGCGAACGGCCGATATGAGTCGATGGAGTTCACCGAGATCGAACGATCGCTCTCCGCGGGCGCGGTGCTCACGGGAGGCGGATGGGGTCGTTCCAAGGATGCGATCGGTGTCGCCGGCGTCGTAAACGGAATATCAGGTAGCCACATCCGCTATCTGGCGAACGGAGGATCGGGCATTCTGCTCGGCGATGGCGCGCTCACTTATGACGGCGAACACATTTTGGAAACATACTACAAATTCAATATCCAGGACGGGGTTCATCTCACCGCCAACTATCAGTTCGTGCATAATCCCGCTTATAACCGCGATCGTGGATCCGTTTCAATCTTCGCTGTGCGCCTTCATGGAGAGTTCTGAGGCGGCGACGCTGACCCGATCGTGCGTCGCGCGCCTCGACAGGCAAAAAGACAAGCTCGCGGTTTGGCTCGATCAGCTCGATACACGGATGCATCGAAACAAGGTGATCGTCGCCTTGGCCAATAAGATCGCCCGAATGGCTTGGGCAGTGCTCACGCGGACGGGCAATCTCTACGAGCGGGTCGATCCGGCGCACGTCTGATCGGGCGCTCGGCAGCAGTTGCCGGGGGAGAAGGAATGATGTCGGAGCAGGCGATCCACGCATCGTAAGCTCGATCAAAAAAACGGGCTCCCGAGCCCGTACCATTTAGTGGGAACGATGCGCGCGAATCTCATCATGACCTGGCCGCAACAGCGGCCCACTCGCGAGAGGCCGGATTCATTTACGCTAACTGCGTCCGACCGCAGTCCAGACGACCCTTGCAATGCCGGGGCGGACCATACATAATTTTGCCAGGAGTTCGCCGCCGCATCGAGCATCTGATCGGCCAAGAGTTTCTTCAGACGCGCGTTCTCCTCCCAGCGCCTTCAGCCGCTTGGCCTCGGAAATGTCCATCCCGCCGAACTTGGCCTTCCAATTGTAGAGCGTCGTCTCCGAAACCGCGTATTTGCACGCGAGGTCCGCCGCCTTCGCGCCGGCTTCCTGCTCCCGCAAAATCCCGATGATCTGCTCTTCCGTGAACCGTTTCTTCTTCATCGTATCCGTCTTGCAATCGGCCGGACTCTAATCGATGCTGGTGGGATTTTTCAGGGGCACGTCACCAGGAGCGACGACGAATATCCTCGAGGCGTTCGTCACGAATCAAATAGCCGTCGACGAAAACCTCCTCGAGCAGATTCTCCTCGCCGTCCCGACGCTGCTCCGCGCGAATGGTGCGCGGCGCGCCGTCCCTGTGAACCAGCGCGAGGCGGCCTTTTTTCGAGGCTTTGCCTGGATCGCCGATCGGCTGCTTGAACACGTCGATCCACTCACCGCCGATGCGGATGGCGCTCGTCTTCATCGCGAATTTGAGCGTGTCCCGATCGAGCTTCTGCAGCAGCGCGCCGCCCATGCCGAACGCGATATTGTCCGCAGCGAAACCTTTCGCGCGCAGATTGGCGAGGATCGCCATGATCGAGCTTTCATCGACGCCGTCGCCCTGAATCACGCGGACACAATCCGGCAAAAGGCGGAACCCTTTGCTATTGGTTCTGGCGCCGAATTTCTCGGCGAGGATTTCGACGATCTCCACCGGCGTCGTCGTCGGATCGCCGGAGTCGGGCCGCACGACCAGCGTTCCGCCCGTTTCGCGAACCTGCGAGGCGAGGCTGCCGCCCCAAATCTCCGCCGTCGCGCGATAGACGTCATAGCTGTCGGAGACGACCGCGACGACCTTTCCCGGCCCGCCGAAATTGCGCAGCATATTGGCGTAGGCGTCGGTCTCGCGCTCGCGGCCCCATGAGGTGATCGTCGAATGTTCCGCCGCCGGAATCGAGAAGCCGGCCATGGGCTCGTGATAGACACGCCGCGCCAGGGCGAGCGCCGCGAGCGTGTCGGTGCCGCGAAAATTGACGAGATGGGCGAGCCCGCCGATCGAAGCGCTCTCGCTGCTCGAGGCCCCGCGCGCCCCGAAATCATGCAAAGCGAAAACCAACCGCTCCTGCGGCGCGTCCGAAGTCTCACGCCAGGCGGCGTCGATGATCTTCTTCAAATGCCAGGAGCGCGTCGCCACCGTCGTCGGATACCAGACGGCCCGCAAAAGCGCGGTCTCGAGATAGGAGACGATCCACGGAACGCGCGGGTCCGTGTTGACGATCTGCACGAGCGCATTTCCGGTCGACAGCACGCTGCCCTCGCGAACCGCCTCGATACGCACGGGCATATGGCCGCCATGGGCGTTCAGCACATGGTCCCAGCCGGCGCGATTGAAAGGCTCGCCATGCGCGAGCAGCATCTCCTCCGCCTCGTCTATGTCGGCGCGCGTGATCGGCTGCGTCAGCACATCCTTCAGATAGATCTGCAAGCCGAAGAACAGGCTCTGCGCAAAGGCGCCGCCGCGCGACTCGATATAGCTCGAGACGAATTCCGTCCCGGGTGGATATTGAAGAAAATGGCTGGCCTTGTAGCTGTCGGCGTCGAGAATTCTGCTGATGCGAGTCATGTCTGGAATCTCCTCCAGCGCGAAACCGGCGCCCGGACTCCCCGGACGCCAAAGTAAAAATCAGTCGATCAACGCGCCCGTCATCTCGCGGATGATGGCGGCGTGGTCCTCGAAAAACTGGTCGGCGCTCAGACGGCCGAGCTCATGCCAGCATGCGCTCGCCGCATCGTCGTCACCGCGCACCGAGAACATCGGCTTGCGCGCCGGAAGGTCGAAGAGAAAGGCCTGGGTCACGACGCGGCCGCGCTCGGAGCGGTCGGGATGGTCGAATAGCCGCGTCTTGGTCTCGTCGATGAAGGAGGCGAGCATGGCCGGAGGGATTTCTCCCTTCTGGTCGGAGATTTTGGTCTCCTCCTTCAATTCCCGTACAGCCGCGTCGCGAAAGCTCTCATTGGGATCGACATGGCCGCCGGGCAGGGCGAGCAGCCCGGCGCCGGGACGGCGAGCGCGCTCCACCAGGAGAATATGGCCCGACTGAACGACGACCGCATCGACGCAATTGATGAAGACAGGGTAGGGCGTCTTGCCCCAGGCGGCCTTGTAATCGCGATAGAACTCCGTCTCCCCGACCAGCCATTTGAAGGCGTCGGTCAGCATGAAGCGGGTGAGAAACTCGCTGGTCTCCGCGGGACAGAGCGGCGCGTCGGGAATGCGCGGCGCGCGGCGCAGATAATCCTCGCGCAGATCGGTCGAATTGAGCGTGCCATGCTGCGTCCGCACATCGACCGCGTCCCAATTGGGGAACATGCGCAGATAATAGGAGGACTTGTCCTTGCTGTGGCCGATGAGGCCAACCGAAGCGCGTTCCGAGCCACCGTCCGCGGCGATGGCCTCGTCGACGCTGCGCTGGACATGGGCGATCCAGGCGCGATCATTGTAGAGAAAATCTGGCAGCGGCCGCACGAGAATGCGATCGGGCGCAGCCTCGATCGCGCCGCGGGCGGCCAGGATCGTGTCGCGCCGCTCCTCATAGGTGAAAGGGTTGCGCGGCGACCGCGCCGCATTCGACGAGCCGACCAGCACGATAAGCTTGCGCCCGGCGGCGAGCGCCTGGCGCATGACATGGAGATGGCCATTGTGAAGGGGCTGAAAACGCCCGATGAACACGAGATAATCGTGCTTTTGCGCCGATGCGCTCATATTCAGGTCTCCCCTGAAAGATTTCGATGTTTCGGACTCCCCGAGACATACAGAACTTAGCGAAGGCTAGGGCGACGGTCAATGGCCTTGTCGCGACCACCTTCTCGGTTCGATCGTCGCGCGGCAAAGCGACGGCGCCGCTCTGGAGAACGAATTTCATCGTGGGCGCATCGTTGGTTCGGTCGGTGTTGGCCGAGCCGTGGTTGACCACGTATGCGCTACGCTATATTCTCCTGAAGACAACCGAGGCGCCGATGAAAGCCCCATCTTCGCGCGAGACCGCCTTCCGCGACGCCACGAGCGCCGACCCTTTGCGCGAGGCGTTTCTCCGTCGCTCCATGGACACCATCACCCGGATCGCCGCGCATGCCGATCTGAAAATACTCTCCGAAGCGCTCGCCGCCTCGACCGGTTTCGGCACTCTCGCGCGCGTGCTGGCGGATACCGCGACCACCGAAGCCTCGCTTGTCGACCTGGACCCGCTCGCCCCGCTCGTGGCGCGGAATGCGGAACATCGCGTCCAGATCCTCGACGCAGCGGGAGGCACGCTTTCCTCGACCGAGGTCGCGCAACAGCTCGGCGTCAGCCGGCAGGCGATCGAAAAGCGCCGTCGCGCCAATACGCTGCTGGCCGTGCGCATGGGCGGCGATTGGCGCTATCCGCGTTGCCAGTTCGACGAGGCCAAGGGGACGGTCGTCGCCGGGCTGCCGAAGCTTCTCGACGTCTTCGCCGAAGCCGGTCCTTGGGTCGCAATGGATTTTCTGTTGGCGCCAGACGATGCTCTCGGAGGCGAGACCCCGATGCAAAGGCTGCGGCGCGAGGGACTGACCCCGGAGCTGGAACGTCTCGCCCGGATCGAACAAGGCGACGGCTTCGCGTGAGCCCGGTCCGAGGCCCTTCGGGCGTCGCAACTTTCCCGCCAGCCGCTCTCGCCACTGTGGCGCTACCGATCGAGGTTCTGCCAGCTCGGATGGAGCTCCACCGCGTGCATCGAGCGGAGCATCATCCGATATTCTTCGGTCCGGGCCCGGGAGCGCCGCCGACCTATCGTTTCGATAGCGCTTCCGGCTCATTCGGCGTGCTTTATGTCGCCTTTCGCTTCGCTGGCGCGCTGGTCGAGACCTTGCTGCGCAATCCACGCAGGAAAATGGTCGCTCAGGTCGACATCGAAGCGCGTGCTTCGAGCGTCGTGCGCTGTCGGCGCGCACTCCGTATAGTACAATTGCATAGCGCCGGGCTACAGATTCTCGGCCTCGACAATTCCATCTCGACCGGACCTTATGAGCCTTGCGGCGCCTGGGCCGACGCGCTGTGGGCGCATCCGGACGCACCGGATGGCCTCGCCTTCCGTTCCCGACACGATCCCGACCAGCTATGCCTAGCGATTTTCGAGAGGGCAGGGGCCTCCTTCGAGGTCGAACCAGCCGTGCGGCTCGTCGACCAGCTTCCAGAGGTCGCCAATATAATCGGCGCATACGGAAAATCGCTCGCGCCGACGCCGCTCTGACAAAGAATGGGCAAAGCCAGACCGTCTTTGCCAAGCTGGCGACGCCTCTTGCGAACCGACCGGCGTGGCATCCATCTGATTGCCGGACTGTCGCCCCCAGGGCAGCCCTTAATTTGCCCACAACGCCCCGTTTTCGAGCACTACTTATCCGGAATCATAATGTATTTCGTTTACATAACATAAGCATGGCACGGAGCGTCGGCGCCACCTTACCGCGACGACCGATTCATGGGCTCCGTCCGCAAAAAGGGCAGATCGATGCGTTTCAGCCGCAATGTGGGACGGAAGACGGAATCATGGGCGGCTGTCTCGACGTCGATATCATCGCAGCGGTCTCGCGCCGATCTGCTCGCTCTGCGCGGCGCTTTTTCCACCATGACGGCCATCGCCGCCGTTCTCGCCCTGCCGCGTTTCGCCCTGGCCAACCCGACGGGCGGCGTCGTCGTAGACGGCGCGGCGACCATCGCTTCGGCCGGCAGCGTCACCAATATCACGCAGGCGACCAATCGCGCTATCATCAACTGGCAGGGCTTCTCCATCGGCGCCGGGGAAACGGTCAATTTCCTTCAGCCGACGGCCACGTCGGTGACGCTCAACCGTGTCGTCGGCAATGAACAGAGCGTCATCTCCGGCGCGCTGAACGCCAATGGGCGCGTGTTCCTCGTCAATTCCGCCGGCATCCTTTTCGGCAAGGACGCCCAGGTGAATGTCGGCGGCCTCGTCGCCTCGACGCTCGATATCTCCAACTCGAACTTCATGGCCGGGAACTACGTCTTTTCCGGCTCATCGAACGCCGCCGTCGTCAATCAGGGCAAGATCAAAGCGAGCGAAGGCGGCTATGTCGCATTGCTCGGCAAGACCGTCTCGAACGAGGGGACGATCACCGCGAAGCTCGGGACGATCGCGCTCGCTTCCGGCGAGCAGATCACGCTGAATTTCGGTGGCGATTCTCTCGTCGATGTGACGATCGACAAAGGGACCTATGACGCTCTCGTCCAGAACAAGGGGCTGATAAAAGCCAATGGCGGCCAGGTCGTGCTGACCGCGAAAGCGGCCGACGATTTGCTCTCGGCGCAGGTCAACAATAGCGGGATCATCAAGGCGCGAACGCTCGCCGATCTGACCGGCGGCTCGTCGTCGAGCGGCGGTTCGGTGAAGGTCGGAAGGATCAAGCTGCTCGCTTCGGGCGGAACGGTGAATGTGTCCGGCAAGCTCGACGCCTCGGCGTGCAAGGGCGGCGACGGCGGAACGATCGAGACCTCCGGCAATAAGGTGACGGTTGCCGATAGCGCCGTCGTGACGACCGCCTCGACGAGCGGGGCGACAGGAAGCTGGATCATCGATCCGGACGGCTTCACGATCGGCATAGGCGGCGACATCACCGGCGCGGCGCTGACGAGCCAGCTCGCTTCGAACAATGTCACGATCCAGTCGACGAGCGGACACGGCGCCGACGGCAATATCTATGTCAATGACGCCGTCAGCTGGTCGGGCAACAGACTGACGCTAACCGCGACGAATAATGTCTTCATCGACGCTGTGATGACGGCGACGGGGACAGCTTCCTTCGCCGCCAATTATGGCGTCGGAACCAATGCCGACGGCACGCCCAAAGGGCTCTATGCCTATCAGGGCGCGACCAATGGCGTCTTCGCCGGAAGGCTCGATTTTTCCAGCGCCGGGACGTTCACGCTCAATGGCGCCAATTACACGGTCATCACCACTGTCGCCGGATTGGACGCCGTCAAAAACGACTTGGCCGGCAATTATGTGCTCGGCGCCGATCTCAGCGGCTTGAGAGCGCGCAATTGGAGCGGCCCGATCGGCGCCACGACCGCCTTCACCGGCAATTTCAACGGTCTCGGCCACTCGGTCATCTCGGCCCAGCTGACCGGCTCGGGCTTGTTCGGAACGATCGGCGCCGGAGGTCTGGTCAGCAATTTCGCCGTCGCATCGGCGTCGCTCAGCGCGGGAACGACGAGCAGCGCCGCGGCCGGCCTGCTCGCCAATGTCAACCAGGGCTCCATCGTCAACAGTTTCTCCAGCGGAAACGTGGTTCCACGGGCCGCGGCCAATCCGACAGTGACGATCGACAGCGTCGGCGGTCTCGTCGGCGTCAACTCGGGCCTCATCGCTCAGAGCTATTCGCTGGCCAATGTGGCGATAACGAGCGTCGGCGGCGGCTTGGTCGGGACGAACGAGGCCAGCGGCCGGATCATCGACAGCTCGGCGCGGGCGTTGAATCTCTCGACCAACACGCAGCTGCTCACCAATACCGCTTTCGGCGTCTCCAACCTTTCTTATGTCGGCGGTCTCGTCGGGGTGAACGCCGGAAAGATCGATCGATCCTATGCAGGCAATCAGATAAGGCTATCCAGCGCCGATACGACGTCGATCGCGGGCGGATTCGTCGGCAAGAACACGGGAACGATCGATCAGTCCTATTCCTATATGGAATATGCCGCTACGGGAAACTTCTACAGCGCGGGGCCTCGTCTCGCGGGCTTCGTCGGGCAAAACACCGGGACGATCACCAACGCCTATACGACGTCGCTCAATGGAACCAACGCATCGTCCAATTGGAGCGCCGCCTTCGCCTATCAGAACTCCGGGACGATCAGCAACGCCTATGCGACCTCCTATTCGGTCGGTGGCGCGCAGCCGCAATATGGTTTCGTCGCGGACAACACCGGCGGCGCGATCACCAACGCCTATTGGTATTCGAGCGGTTCCCCGGTAACCGACAGTTCCGCAGCAAAGAGTCTGACCGCCGCTGAGGCGCCCAGCTTCGCGAGCTACGCGGGTTTCGACGCCGCCATTTGGGCGGCTTCGAAATCCGGCTATCCCATTCTCGCAAATCTTCTGATCTACGTCAGCACAAGCACCATCCCCACCTATGGCGTCGCCACTTCGACGATAAGCACGCTGTCGCTGTCGGTGCTGGGCTTGCAGGGAGGCGGAGGGTCAGGCTTTTCGAAGGATGACGTGTCCTCGACGACCCTCAATCCCTTCACCGTCGCGACCAGCAATGGCTATGTCGACGCAGGCATGCAGGCCGCCTCGAGCGTGTTGTCATCGGTCTATAAGAACGTCAAGGGCACGGTCACGGTCAATCCGAAAGCGCTGACGATCTCTGGCGTCGTCGCCGACAAGGTCTATGACGGAACCACCTCGGCCACGCTGAACAGCGGCGTAGCGAACAGCGGGCTCATCGGTCTCATCGGCGATCAGACGCTGAATGTCGCCTATACGTCGGCGGCTTTCGCCGACAAGAACGCCGCCGTCGGCAAGACGGTGAACCTCGCCTATGCCGCGGCGGACGGCGCCAATGGCGGCAAAGCGAGCAATTACACGATCGCCAACACGACCACGGCGACAATCGGGCCGAAGCCGATCAGCGCCGCCGCCACTGGCGTGGACAAGGTCTATGACGGCGCGACAGTCGACGCCATATCTTATCAGCTGCCCGGCAAGGTCGCGGGCGACAATCTGTCCCTCTCTTATTCGACGGCGCAATTTGCCGACAAAAATGTTGGCCAGGGCAAGACGGTCGCCGTCTCCGGGCTGGCGCTGACAGGGACCGACAGCGGCAATTATATTTTGCAAAACGCGTCTCTTACGACCACCGCCAATATCACGCCTTTGGCGCTCAGCCTCTACGGGACCAAGTCGGCGGATGGGAGCGTCAGCATCGGCGCCGGCAATCTCGCTGCGATGAATGTGGTGGCGGGCGATTCGGTGAGCCTCGGCGGCTCCGCCAAAATAGCCGGCTCCGCCGCGGGCGTTCAGTCGATCACCGACGTGACCGCGCTGACCGTCAACAACCCCAATTACACTGTGGTCGGCAGCGTTGGTTCGGTCGTCGTCGGTAATCAGAGTCTCGCTCTCGATCATGTGGCGAGCGGCGCCGCCACAATTGCGACCTCCGGCAATACGACGACGATCACGCAAACGACGAATTCGGCGATCATCGACTGGTTCCGCTTCTCGATCGCGGCGGGCGAGACCGTCAATTTCGTCCAGCCTTCTGTGACCTCCGTCGTCCTCAATCGCGTGACCGGCAATGAGAAGAGCGTGATCGCCGGCGCTCTCAACGCCAATGGCCGCGTCTTCATTCTCAATTCCGCCGGCGTGCTGTTCACGGCGGGGTCCAGCGTCAATGTCGGCGCGCTCGTCGCCAGCACGCTGAGCATCAGCGACGCCAATTTCAATGCGGGCAATTATCTCTTCGTCGCCTCGAGCGGCTCCGGCTCGGTGGTGGCGGCCGGCGACATCGTCATCGTCGACGGCGGCTTTGCGGCGCTGGCGAGCAATAATGGCGTCGATCAATCGGGAACGCTGACGGCGCGCGGCGGTAAGGTCCTGCTGGCGTCGGCGAACACGCTGAGCCTGACGCTGAGCACCGCCGCCAGCGGATTGAGCAGCTATATCGTCGGCAATCTGGCGGGCAAGACCAATGTCAATGGCGCCGTCAATGTTGCAGCGGCGAGCGGCAATGGCGGACTGCTCGAGACGGCCGGCGGCAGCGTCGTCACGGGAAACAGTTTCGCGCTGAACACAGGGGTCAATGGCTCCTGGTCGTGGAGCCAGCCGGACATCATCGTCGGCGCCGGCGGGACTTTCAGCGGTCAGTTCGTCAATGGAAATCTCGCGACGCGCAATTTCGCCCTCAATGCGATCGGCGGCAGCGTCACTCTGAACGACGCCGTGAGCTGGTCGTCGAACAATTCGCTGACGCTCTCGGCGACCAATAATATCAACGTCAATGCGCCGGTCGCCACCACTGCGGATCGCGGCGCGCTGACGCTGAATGCGGGCGCGGACATCTACATCAATGACGCCGTGTCGCTGTCTGGCGCCCATGGCGCGCTGGCGATGAGCTATGGCGGCGACTATCACATCCGCAGCAAGGCCAGCTACGCAGGCGCGACGCTCGACGCCAACGGCAGTCCTATCGCCGTGAAGGATACGAGCGGCGGCGTCTATGGATCGATCAGCCTTCCGGGTGACACCGCCACTCTCGCGATCAACGGGCAGAGCTACACGCTCATCCATTCGATGGACCAGCTCGCTGCGTTGGACGACGCCACCGGCACGGCCAGCGGAAAATTCGCACTTGCGACAAACCTCGACGCTTCGCAGTGGAGCGCCGCCCAAATCGGCGCGGCTTCGGTCGTCTCGGCGATCTCTGGGACCTTCGCGGGTCTCGGCCACAGCATCGGCAATCTGACTCTGAAAGCGTCGAGCACGTCATCCGATCCCATGGGACTGATCGGCCGGGCCGGAGCGGACGGCAGCGCCTCCACCATTCGCGATGTGGGAATCGTGAATGTCGACATCAGCAGCGCATCCTCCTCCAGCGGAGGGGGAGCGCTATTGGGAACCGGCAATCTGGTGACGCTCGCTCAAGTCTACAGCACGGGGTCGATAGCCATTGCAGGTGGAGGTCTGGCTGGAGGAGTGACCGGCTCGAACGTGACCTACGCCTATTCGGATGCAAAGGTGTCGGGAGGCGGCGGCGGCTTGTTGGGAAGCGCCGGGAGCTATTTCAATACAGGCTCGACAATCTCGCATTCGCATGCGACCGGCGACGTGGACAAGGGTGGAGGAGGGCTGGTCGGCGGCGCGACCGCCACGACGATCGACTATTCCTACGCGACCGGCAATGTGAACGGCAATGACGCCGGCAGCGGCAATGGCGGCCTCATCGGCTACGCCACGACCATCGGCACAAATTCATTGAAGGTCACGAATTCTTTCGCGACCGGCAATGTGCGCGGCGGATATAATATCGGCGGACTTATCGGACAGATAAGCGGAAGCGCGCAGTCTGCAGGCGGCGATGTCATTATCGACAACACTTATGCGACAGGCAATGTGACGAGCAATTTTCCGGACGACGCGCCGCTTATCAACGGAACCGGCGGATTGATCGGAATGGTGAGCACGACAGGCGCGGGCGTAGGTATTCTCATCACCAATTCTTACGCGACCGGCGATGTGACCGGCACAGGCGCCAAAAATACCGGCGAATCCATCGGAGGCCTCGTCGGATATATATCGACTGGCGCAAGGGGCGGCGTGAGCACCATCGCCAATTCCTATGCGACCGGCAATGTCTCGACGACGGCTGGATGGTACGCAGGCGGATTGCTCGGCAGCTCTCAATCGACGAAAGCCGTCAACATCGACAAATCCTATGCGACGGGCGATGTGACCGGCGGGACCATCGCGACAGGAGGCCTCGCCGGAACCAGCGCCGGCGCCATCACCAATTCCTACGCGACGGGGAATGTCACGACGAGCGGCATTCAAGCCGGAGGACTCGTCGGATTCAACAGCGGAAATATTACTGGCTCATCGGCTTCCGGGGCGGTCACGGGGACCGGGGCCAGCACTTGGACCGGTGGGCTGGCCGGTCGCAACACAGGCGCTATCGCAGATTCATATTCACAGGGTCTCGTGCGAGGTCCTGAGGGCCTCACCGGAGGAATCTCTGGTGTTTCCTACTCGAGCGGCAGCTCCGCCGGCTCCATCACGAACAGCTTTTACGACTCCGAAAGCAACCCCGGCTTGGCGATGACGAATACGCCCGACGGCCGCTCGGCCGGCGCCGTTACCGGGGGCGGCGGATTGACGAATGCGCAGATCAAGGACGTCCCCTATTACATCAATGGAACGATCGGCAAAGTGTTGGCGGATCGGGCCGCCGCAGCAGCACAACTCGCGCAAACGCGGCAGGCGGCGACGAGCGCCGGCAATGTGGTCTCCAGAGAAGCGAGGGCGTCGTCTTCGAATGGCGCCGAGGCGTCGCGCGCCACCGCGGGCAGGGCGGCGGTAGCCGCGGCTGCCTCGGCCGATATCGACGATAATATGCAGGGTGGCGAGGCGTCGCAGACTCCGCTACCGGCTCCCCGCATGCGCGCGTCGCACGTTGCGGCGACGTCCAGCCGAGCGGCCCACAAGGTTCATGCGTCCTCGCCGGGCGCCGGCTACCGTGCGCGCATCCGCAGCATCGAGGTAGACGGCCAGCATTTCGATCTCGGCACGGACGGCAAGAACAACGCTTCGGAGCCCAAGGCGCGATAATGCTTCCCGTATCAGAAGCGTCGCTCCTCAAAATGAAGATCAGCGCGACGCTGACGACGCAGCTCGCCTCGAACAATCATTCTGGATTCACGGAATCGAAGGCGACGCGACAGCCTCCGGCGTGTCCAGGCCGATCCAAAGCTCTCGTATCTGCTCCAGATTTTTCGCCGGGTCATATCGGTCGACGTCGAGATTCAAGCTCTCGGCGGATAGGCCGCCGATCCCGGCGAGAACGGAGCAGGAGGCGACGACGCGATCGTGCTGCGCCGAGACCATTTTCACCCGAGCGTCGAATAGCGCCTGCTGCGCATTCAGCACATCGAGAAGCGTTCTTTGGCCGAATTCCGCCTCGTTGCGAATTTGCTGGAGAGCCCTCTCCGAGGATCTCACCACCGTTCCGCCGTAATGCAGCGCCGCATTTGCGGTCGCAAGACGGCTGTAGCTCGCGGCGAGCTTGGCGCGAATAGCGCTGCGCTGAGCCGAGACATGCACCTGCGCCTGACCGAGCTGCTGCTTGGCCTGCCTGACCGCGGAATATTCGGCGCCGCCATCGTATAATGGCACATTGAGCGTTCCCGTCACCTGCGCCGAAAACTGCCGTGTGCCGGGATAGCCGAGATAGGAATCATATTGCTGGAAGACCTGCCCGCCTACGGAAAGCGACGGCATGAGCGCGCCCTCGGCGACCTTCACCGCCATCGTCGCGACATCCACTTGATGAAGAGACGAGATCACCTGCGGATGCGCGGCGACGGCCCGTTCGACAGCCTGCTCGGCCGTCGTCGGCAGATCACGCTCGCAGCCTTTCGCAGGCTCGAGCCGCACGGGCGCATGGCCGATCACCTCCCTATATTCGACGACGCTCGCCCGCAAGGATTCGCGCGCCCCGACATGGTCGGCCTCGGCTTGCGCCAGCGCCGCTTCCGCCTGCGCGACATCGGCGATCGTCGCCATTCCCATTTCGGCCCGATCGCGCGCCACGCGCAGCTGCTCCATGAGAACCGCGCGATTGTGCTTGCGCAGACCGAGCGCCGCAGTGTCGCGCAGCACATCCATATAGACGGTCGCCGCATGCAGCAGCACTTCCTGCTCCGCGGCCGACAGAATCGCGCGCGCCGCGAGCACGCCGGACTCGGCCTGACGCATGGAATTATCCGAACGCCAGCCGTCGAACACCGTCAATGACAGATTCAGCGTGCCGCTGCGCGGATGGCCGAAATTCTCATCATCGGTGTAGAGGCGGTTCCTCAGCTGATCGCGGCCGCCCGGTTGACGGACGCTCGACTTTTGCGGCCCCGCGCTGAAGGACGCGCCAGCCTTCGGCCGATGCCCCGCCGCAGCTTTGGACACGTCCTCATCGCGAATCCGCACGACCGCGCGTTGTTCCTCGAGGTCCGGATTATTGGCGTAGGCCGAAGCCAGAGCGCTCTTCAACGTCTCCGAACGGCTCTCTTGCGCCGCGAGCGCCAGGAAGCACGATATGAATGCGCAAAGACGCTGCGCGCGCGCCGCGTTCATTGCGCGTCCCTCTCACGCGCCGCCTCGTCGAAATCGAGCTTGCAGCGTTGGCCGCCCGGCAGCCGATTGTCCGGATTCGGCAAGAGAAGGCGAACGCCGAATGTCGCGCTCGCCGGATCGAATACGCGATCGATCACCGAGACCGTCGCGAGATGGCTCCCGCCGACGGGCTCGTCCGGCGACACCATGACGGCCTCGCCGATCTTGATCTTCGGATACAGGGCGACCGGCAGAAACGCCTCGACATGCAGCGGATCGAGATGCACGACGCTCATTATGAAAGTGTCCTGATGGACGAACTCGCCCGGCGACAGCTTGCGCTCGCCGATCACCCCCGCGATAGGGCTGCGAATGGTCCTCTGCTCGAGCAGGGCGCGAGAGCGCTCGACCTCGAGCTCGGCGAGCCGCAATTCGACCTTCTCACGCGCCAGATCTTCTTCCGCGACGCGCGTATCCGCCCTCTGCTCGTCGAATTTGTCCCGCGTGAAGCTGTTGCGCGCGAGCAGCTCTCGCGCTCGGCCCATGCGCGCTCGGCTGAGCGTCAGCCGAGCGGCCTGAGCCTCGACGCGCGCAGCGCTCGCAGCGCGGGCTCTGTTCAATTCGAGCGTCGCGACCTCGACGCTCGATTCCAGCCGGGCGACCACTTGGCCAGCGACGACGACGTCTCCGCGATCGACGAGCACCTCGGACACCAATCCCGCAGTCGGGCTGCCGAGCTTGACGGTCATCGTCGGATCGATGACGCAATCGATCCGACGATTTTCGGCTCGCGCCGCGCTGGCCGCCGAAGCGCCGCACATCGCCAGAGCCGCGGCGATGACGGTTCGCGCGATCGACGTTCGGCGATTATTCGGCTTTTCCTGTGAAGGCGAGCGCATGATCGAGAGTCTCGTCTCTATCCAATAATTCGCGACGCATATGAGCATGAAGCCGCTCCGCGCGACGCTGCGCAGCGCGAAGAGCGAAACGCGCAGGCCATGACCAGCCGGCTCGAATCATTACGTACATTAAGTACCGTTCGAAGGGTAAAACGTTGGTGTCCGTCAGGCCGTCCTCGAGCGATAAGATCGATTGGAAGCGACCCGGCTGCCCTTGCCGCGCGCATCGTCCGGCGAGCTGCCGATCGACTCTGCGCGCGTCGTGGAGCTCCGACATTATGACGTGCAATCCGCCCAATTCGCTCACATCGTCGTCGAGCTTGATGTCGGTCCCGCGGCCAGCCATGTTCGTCGCGACGGTGATGCGGCCGCGCCGCCCGGCGGCGGCCACGATCTCCGCCTCGGCGGCGTCCTGCGCGGCGTTGAGAACGACATGCGCCAAATCCGCCGCAGCGAGACTTTCGCTCGCTCTGCGCGACGAAGCGACGGACCTTGCGCCGAGCAGAACCGGCGCGCCCCGCCGATGATGCTCCGCGATCGTCTCCACAATGGCGCGCCATTTTTCCGACTCTGTCGCGACAATGCGATCTCGAAGCAGCTCGCGTCGCGAGGGCTTGTTGCTCGGCACGCGCGCGACGGCGAGCCGATAGACGCTCCAGAGCTCGCCCGCGACCTCGGCGGCCGTGCCCGTCATTCCAGCGAGCCGCTGATAGCGTCGGAAGAAGCGCTGATAGGTCATTCTGGCGATCGTGGCGCGCACGCCAGAAATTGCGCATCCTTCCTTGACCTCGATCATCTGATGGAGCCCATCGCTCCAGAAGCGGTCGGCCATGACGCGTCCGGTATGCTCGTCCACGATCTCCACTTTCCCGCCGCGCACGATATAATGCTCGTCGCGGTGGAAGAGGCGCATCGCCGTGATCGCCTGAACCGCCCATTCCTCGCGCTGCGCCGTCATGCGCCAACGGCTTCCGAGCGGCTGCGCGAATTCGGCGAGCAGCGCGCGGCCTGCGGCGGTCAGCTCGACCCGACGCTCGTCGAGACGGAGCAGAAAATCACGCCCCTCGCTCATCCGCTCCGCGATCTCGAGCGCTCGAACGAAATCCTCTTGCTCGGATGTCGATGGCAGTTCTCGCGAGAGAATGAGCGGCGTGCGCGCCTCGTCGATCAGTATGCTGTCCGCCTCATCGACGATCGCAAAATGAAGTCCTCGCAACAAGAGATCACGCCCCTGCGTCGCCGGAGCAGCGAGAGTCTCGAATTTGCGCCGAAGATCGCCGCTCCTCCGCCCGAGCGCCAAACGATCACGCAAATAGTCGAAGGCGAGGGTCTTATTCGTGCAATAAGCGATGTCGCAGGCGTAGGCCGCCATTTTTTGCTCGGGCGCCATCTCCTGCGTGACGACGCCGACGCGCAGTCCGAGAAACTCGTAAAGCGGCCGCATCAGATCGGCGTCGCGTCGCGCGAGATAGTCGTTCACGGTGACGACATGAGTCGGGACGCCGGCCAGCGCCGCGGTCGCAGCCGCCAATGTCGCCGTGAGCGTTTTGCCTTCGCCAGTGTCCATCTCGGCGACCATCCCGCCGAGGAGAATATCGCCGCCGATCAGCTGTACGTCGAAATGTCGCATTCCCAGCACGCGATCCGAAGCCTCGCGGATCACCGCGAATGCTTCCGCGATCGCCTTCGGGTCGCGCGCGCGACAGCGATACAGCGTTTCGCGCAGCGCTCGGCCACGCAGGCGCAGCTCGGCGTCGGACAGCGCGCGCAGCTCCGCCTCATGCTGGGCGACACGTTCCACAATGCCGCCGGCGCCGCGCCCCGCGAGCCATCCGATCGCCGGCGCAAATCGCGCCACCGCCGCTTCCGCCATGCGTTCGAGCACACCGGATCGGGGCCAGCGGCGCTCGGGATAGATCCGCGGTCGCGGCAGGGGAGGGCGCGCCTGCGCCGGCGCGTCAGACACCGAACTGCCTCAACAGCAATTGGCGCGCGGCGCGCCAGAGGCGCCAGGCGACCGGCTCGGCGCCGTGATCGAAACGCACATAGACACGCTCGCCTATGTTCATCCGCTCCTCTTGCGGCGCGACATGAAGGTCGAGATGGAACTGCGTTTCGAGCGCGCGCGGCGCATCGGTCTTGGTCGGATCGATCGCAATGTCGCCGCCGCCGCGCTTGCTGAGCGCGAGACTCGGCAATTCGTCCAGGGCCGCCGGCGCCTCGCGCGCGACGACGGCGGGAATCACGCGATCGACGCGGCCGACGAAGCGGATCTCCACCTTCATCGTTCGGCTGCGCGCGAGATCAATGTCCGATTGCGGAACCACGACGCGCACGACCGGGTCGCCTTCCGCGATGACATAGCCGAGAAGATCGCCCTTCTTCAGAAATTTTCCGGGAAGATCCGATGCGCGCGGCAAGATGAGACGGCCGGAATTCTCGGCAAGGATCGAAAGATCGGCCATGCGTCGCCGGTTCAGCGCCAAGGCTCCTTCGAGGCGACGCAGCTCCTCGCGAAAAATATTGGCCTGCACGAGATCGGAGTTGGCGACGGCTTCGAGCCGCAGGCGATAGGCCTCCGTCTGCGCCTCCAGCACAGCGGTCTCGCCGGCGAGGGTCGGGTCCGCCAGCGTCGCGACGCGGGTTCCGGCTTCGACATAGAGATCCTCGGCGAGAAGCGCGTCGATCACCTCGCCGTCGGCGCGCACGCGAAGCGTGGACTTCTCCGGGGCGACGACGACGCCCTGGGCCATGGTCGCATAAGGGACGGGAACAATAGTGGCGAGGACGACGAGCGCCGCCGTCGCCAGACCGGAGACGAGGATCGCTCGTCCGCGCACGCTCCGCAGCTGCGGATCGGTGAGGAGGCGATTGAAGCCCTTCGCGAGCGGCAGCGCGACGCCGGTCACGATTCCCCAGAGCGCGAGCAGAATGCCGAGGATGAAGAATCGCGAGCCGATGAAGAGCGCGATGCCGAAGGTCACTGTCATGCGGTAGAGGAAGGAGGCCGCCGCATAGGCGAGAAGCCAGCGCGCCTCGCCCGGCGAGGTCGCCGGCGATGGAAGATGCGCGAGGCCGAAAGCGTAACGCTGCAGCAGATAGAGCGCATAGGCGTTGGCGCGCGCGCCGAGATTGGGAATCTCGATCAGATCGGCGAGAATATAATAGCCGTCGAACCGCAGCAGCGGATTGCCGTTGACGAGCAATGTCGAGGCGCTGCCGATCAGCATGACGTCGAACGCAGCGGCCCGCACGAAACCTTTCTCGACGAGCGCCCACACCATCATCGCCACGGCCGCGAGGAACATTTCGACCATGATTCCCGCCGCGCCGACGATGATCCGGCGCCGCTTTTCCTGAAATGCGGCCGAGGCGGAGGCGTCGACATAGGGGACCGGCATCAGCACGAGCAGCATGACGCCGAGCTCGTGGACCTCGCCGCCCCAGCGCGCCGTCGCCATGCCATGACCGATCTCATGCAGCGCTTTGACGAGCGGATAGACCAGCAGCAGAAGAACGATGTTCTCCGAGGACAGGACGCGATCGGCGACATTATGCGTGAGCGCGGTCCATCGCATGCCGGCGAGCGCGAGCCCGATGGCGATCGTCGCGAGCCAGAAGCCGAAGCCCCACCAGCTGAACAAGAGTCTGCCGAGCGGCGCCGTCGCGGCGAGGAAGCGCTCGGGATCGATCAGCGGAATGCGGATCGCCAGCGGATTGCGAATATTCTGCACGAAGCTTCGGCGACTGTGCCGATCCGCCCGATGCGCCAATTCTTCCATGTCCGGCGGAACGTCGCCGATCAGCAGATCCGCGGCGTGGACCTGGGCGAGAAGACGAATGGTTTCGTCCTGCGTCGGCTGATCGTCGCCATAGCGCTCGCCCATCATCTCCCAAATCTGGTCGATGGTGCGGCGACCGTCCATCAGGCAGACGATATGATGCGCCAAAGGCGAGAGCCGGTGAAACTGCCCATTCTGCCGATCCTGCAGAACGTACCACAGCTGGCCTCTATGGCGCTGGCGATGGATTCGCGCATGCGAGCGCAATCGCGGCTTGAGGTCGGCGACGCGATACCAGGAGGAGCTGCGCAGCGGCGCGACCATGCGGCGCTCCTAATCCAGCCATCGCCATGACCAGATCTTCAGCCAATCGACCAGCGATCGGGTCCAGATCCAGCCTATGCGTCTTCGGCCCGCCTCCACTTTTCCGACGCCTCTCATGCCGGGCCGCAGCTTCGGCGAGCTCGCCCGTAGCGCGGCCTCGATGCGGAACGTATTCGCGCCTTCATCGGCCTTTGCGACAGGGGTGATTTTTTCGACGATGAGCGGAAACGTCTCGTTGGGGAGCGCCGCGATCAGCAATTCGCCGGGCGCCCCTTTCACGATCTCGTTCACCTGCGATTCGTCGACATCCAGAACGACCCGCCAATCATCGAGCGGAGCGATCTCGAACAGAAGCTGACCGCGTTGCACCGCGGCTCCGACAGACTGGCTGAGGTCGCCGGAGACGACGAGGCCGTCGAAAGGCGCCCGCAATTTCGTTCGCGCGAGCTGCTCGTCGGCGAGCTTGATCTGCGCCTCGGACTCCTGCATCTCGGCGCCGAGCACGCGCGCATCGGCGCGATTGCGCGCTCCGCCGGCGCGCTCGAATTCATATTGCTTCTTCTGTCTCTCCGTGACCCAGCGCAAGCGCTCGAGCGCGAATTCACGATCGTCGAGCGTCGCCAGCACCTCTCCGCCGCGAACCACGTCGCCGGCGCGCACATGCGCTTCCTCGATGAACCCGTTGAAGGGCGCGACGATCGCGCGCTGCACCCGGCCCTCGATCACGGCGTTGGCGTTCACGCGGTAGACGTCCGTCACGAGATAGAAAAGCATGGTGGACGCGATCAGCGCGAGGGCGACGAGCTTGCGTCCGACATGACCCGGCCCGACGAGATCATGCGCCTGCGCGCGAAGCGATTCCCACGCCCTGACGATCAGCCAGCGGTCATCGCGGCGGCGAATGTCGAGCACGGGACCGAGAGCGGAGGCGAGACATTCGAGAAAAGCGATTTCGTCCGGCTGAAACGGCCGGTCCTTGCCGCGCTCGAAGCTCAAGGCCCCGATGAATTGGTCCTTGGCGAACATTGGCGTCGTCAGAATGGCGGCGCAGCCATGCGCCTCCGCCAATTCGGCATGCGCGCGGACAATCGTCGATTCGTCCGGGTGCGGAGGATAGAGGACGATTGCGTGCTGATCGACCGCCTCGTTCATCGCGCCGTTCAAGAGCCGAACGAGATTGAGGTCTTTTCCGAAATGAGCGCTGTGGGAGATCGCGACGACGCGCACGCCCGACTCTTGCGCGAAGCCGACGCTCACGCGTTCGCAAGCATAGAGCGACGCGAGCTCGGTGACGCAGGCGCGACAGGCGGGCGAGAAGCCCTCCTCCTCGAGCGCCACGGCGAGCATGTCGAGAACTCCGGTCACGCGGCGCAGCCGATGCGTCGCCTCCGCGGCGGCGTCCATGCGCAGACGTTCGCGGACCCGGGCGACGCCCCATTGCAGCTGCCGCGCCGCGAGCCGCGCTTGCGCTGGGCCGTCGCCATGGATCTCGATGGCGGCGGCGCCGAGCACTTTATCGTCGATGATGATCGGATAGGCGATTTGCGCGACCGGCGACGGCGCGCCGGAGTCGAGGGTGGGCTTGTGCGCCACGCCGCGACGTTGCGCGACAGCGAGGTCGATCGTCGAATGAAGGCGCGAGACGGCGTCGACGCCTTCCGGCCATGAGGCGATCTTGCGATTGCCGCTATGATCCCGCAGGGCGATCGCGCCGCAGAACGCGGAGGCGATCATTCCGCATTGCAGCGCCAGCCATGCGGCGAGAACAGCATCCAGATCGGCCGCGTCGTCCAGGCGCTTCCACAGCGCCTGCTCGAGGACGGAGACGCGCTCCTCGTCGAGGAGCCGCGTTCTTTCGGGGGGCCGCAGACCGCCGCCCCCCTCTGTGCTCGCAAGCATTGTCACGCGTCACCGCCGCTGCGGCGCGCTCAGCGCCCGTCGATTTTCAACGCGCCGTGACGGCTCTCATATTCCTTGAGAACGCCGGCCAGCGCGACGCTGAGGCGCTTGGCCGCATGAGGGCTGAGGATGACGCGATCGGTCAATTCGACATGCACCTGACGTTCGTTGCCGATGTTCCAGGTCTTATTGGTGCCGAAGAACAGATCCACCTGCTCGAGCGTGCTCTGAATGTTCACGACATTGGCGAAATGCGTGACCATGTTGCGGTCGTCCCAGAGCACCGCCGACTGGCGGACGCCGTCTGCAATATCGGCGGCGGGCTGCACATTCGACTCGACCTGATCCATAACCACCACTCCGTTTTGAAAACGAGCACGCTCTACTTCATGCTTCTAAAGCGCAGGTCACGATTCGCATCATTGTATGACGGTCATATTACATCGCTGCGCGTCCCTCCCACGCCGCTACCAATCGAACCGCCAGCCATCGCCCGCCAGCGCGTGTCCGTCGTGATCGGCGTGATTGCGCTTGTGCTCGGCTTCGAACCACAGCCAATCGTCGAGGTCCGAGCAATGGGGAGCAGGGGCGGGCGGCGGCGGGGGAACGAAAGTGATGGGAACATCGACGCTCGCCACGCCGAAGGCCCCCGCGACGGCGGCCTGCTGGATTTGATTGGCGGTGAGCGCTTGCCCGAAGAAGGCGACCTCGTCGATATGGCCGTCGAAGGACTTGGTGATCTTCAGCTTGGAGAGATCGCTCGCCGCCCCGACATTGGCCTCGTCTGAGCCGCCGATCACAATCGCGGATTCGTTCGTGGTCAGACCGCCGGCATAGGCGTTCGAGCCGACGAGCGCGCCATCGAGATAGAGCTTCATCCCGCCGGCGCCGAAGGTGAAAGCGAGATTGCGCCACGCCCCGGCGGCCACCGTCGTCGACGAGCGGATCGAGTAGACGCCGCTCGGCCCTTCCATTTGCACGACCAGATGATTTCCATCGAGGCCGATCGTCAGCCCGCCGCCGAGGCCGGCGCCGTCCTTGGCGAATAGCGTCTGTTGTCCGAAGGTCGAGCGCGCATCGAACCAGAAGGTGATCGCGCCATTGGCGACGGCGAAAGCCGGATCATTGGCGACCGCCACATATTCGCGGCTGGAGTCGTGGAAGTCGGCCGACATTCCCGCGCCGAAGGGCGCGATCGTCGTCGATGGGCCGGCGTCGTCACGGTCGGGCTGGCCGTTGGCGTAGAACACGCCGTTGTGCGCAGCGCCGGCGCTGTCCGCGACGGTAGAGCCGGCGCCGTCGAAAGTCCAATAGGCGATCGGCGTCAGCAATTGCTGATCGACTGTCACCTGCACGCCGGACTGCACGAGCAGCTGCGCGCTGCTGTTGTGGTAGACGTCGTAGAGGACATTGCCGATCGTGCGCTGGCCGATATCGCCCCAGGCGCCGGAAAGATGCAGCGGCTGGCCGCCGTCGCCGAGCACGACCAGCTGGCCATTGCCGGCGAGAGACTGCACATCGGCGGCGCTCAGCGTCGCGGGGTTGGCGCCGCCGAGCACATAGGCCGACGTTCCATCGCCGAAGACGAGACGCTCGACGCCTTCCAGCTGATCCGTGCCGTCGATCGTTGGCCCGGCCGCGCCTTCGGCGATCAGCTTTTGCGCGCCCTCCTTCATCAGCCGACGAACGAAGGCTTGATCGACGGAGCCGCTAAATATCGCCACCTCGTCGATGAGCCCGCCGAAGGCGTTGGTCGCGCGCTGCTTGGCGAGATCGCCGGAGGCGTCGGAATTGCTGGCGTTGGAGCCGCCGATCACAATGGCTTCATGATTGCCGGCGAGGCCGCCGGTGTAGGAATCCTCGCCGACGAGCACGCCATTGAGATAGAGCTTCATCCCGCTTTGGCCGAAAGTGAAGGCGATCTGGTTCCACGAGCCGGCGGAGACGATATTGAGCGTCTCGACGACATGGCCGTCGAGCCTCGCCTCGAGACGCTGCCCGACGAGGCTGATGGTGAGGCCGTCCTCGGCGCGCACGTCGTTCTTCGAGAACAAGGTCTGCGTTCCCGACGTGCCGCTCGCGTCGAACCAGAGCTGGATCGCGCCATTGTCGAGCGCGAAATCGTCGGAATTGGCGACGGCGATATAGCCGCGCGGGTCCTTGTGGAACGCCGCCGATGTTCCCGCGCCGAAGGGCGCCACGCTCGCGGAAGGCCCGGCGTTGCCGAGATCGGAGGCGAGCTTCGTCACGAAGGTGGCGTTCTGCGGCGCGCCGGCGCTATCCGCCAGCGTGGTAGAGCCGCGCGCCTCATCGAGCGACCAATAGGCGACGCCTTGCGGCAGCGCCGGACGCGTGTCGGCGACTTGAAGCGCGCCGCCGACGAAGGACAGCTGATAATCCGAAAGCGCGCCGCTGAGACCAGAGCCGGCGCTCGCCAGCCGCGGACCGGAGACGACGAGACGGCGGATCTGATCGCCGTTCAGCGCCTGGCCGAACACCGCCACCTCGTCGATGGAGCCGCGGAACGCCTTGGAGATCGTCAGCTTGGAGAGATCGCCGGTCTGGTTCTTGTTCGTTTCGTCCGAGGCGCCGATCACGATCGCCTGGCGATTATTCGCGAGGCCGCCGCTGTAGGAATTGGCGTCGACCAGCGCGCCGTCGATGTAGAGCTTCATGCCGTCGGCGCCGAAGCTGAAGGCGAGCTGACGCCAGCCGCAGCCGATATCGTCGCAGCTCGTCACCGTATAGGACGTCGTCCCCGTCTCGAGCCGCGCATAGACGCGGCCGTCGGCGACGCCGATGGTGAGATCGCCCTCATTATTGCCATAGCCGTTCTTGGCGAACAGCACCTGATCGCCGTGCGCGCCGTCGGCTTCGAACAGGAAGGCGATCGTTCCATCCGCCGAATGCAGCGCCGCATCGTCGGCGACCGCCACATATTGCCGCGCATCGCCATGGAAGCTCGCACCGGCGCCGGCGTCGTCCGATCCGTGCAGGGACGCGCCGTAGAAGGTTCCGTTCTGCGGTGTTCCGACCGAGTCGGCGACGACGCCATTCGTAACCTTGTCGAAGGACCAATAAGCGGTCGGCTGCACGATCGGCATGGAGACCGTGTCGATTCCTTCGCCGCCGTCTATGAGATCGTCGCCGCCGCCGCCGACGATGTAATCGGCGCCGTCGCCGCCCAGAATGACGTCGCTGGCGACGCCGCCGATCAGCGTGTCGTCGCCGAGGCCGCCGAGCAGCGCCGACGGACCCGAGCCCGCGCGAACCGTATCATTGCCGTCGCCGGCCTTCACGGTCAGCGGCGCATCGACGCTCGCATCGACAGTCACAATGTCGTTTCCGCCGCCTGTGGCGATGAGGATGGATTTCACATCGGCGGCGGCGAAGGTCTTGATCACATTCTGCCCGATGATCGGCAGGAAGCTCGCATAGACCTCGATCGTCGCGCCATTGGGATCATTGGCGCCGCGCGCGCCCTTCTGCATCGCATCCATCACCTGCTGATCGCTCAGCTGGCGGCCATAGACGGAGACCTCGTCTATGTGACCGGAGAAAGGATCGCTGATGGTCAGCTTGGAGAGATTGCCGGAGGTGTTGCGATTGTCGGCGTTGGACGCGCCGATGACGATCGCCTCGTGATTGCCCTGCAATCCGCCCGTATAGGCGTTCTCGCCGACGAGCGCGCCATCGAGATAGAGCTTCATGCCGGCTTCGCCGAAGGTGAAGGCGACATTGTGCCAATCGCCGCAAGTGACGTCGTCGCAGCCCTCGACGCGGTAGACACTCAGCCGCCCGGTCGCATCGACGCCCTCGAGCTCGGCGAACAGCGTCCCATGATCGACGCCGATCGTCAGCTGGCCGGCGCCGTGGCCGCTCTTGCTCTTCGAGAACAAGACCTGCGTGTCGCCCCAGCCATGATCCTGATCATTGGCGTCGAACCAGAGCTGCACCGCGCCGCTCGCGAGATTGAAGACCGCATCGTCGGCGACGGCGACATATTCTTTCTTGTCGTCGTGGAACTCGATCGAATTGGCCGCGCCGAAAGGCGCGAAAGCGGCGGACGGCCCCGGATCGGCGCGGTCCGGCGCGCGATCCGTATAGAGCGTTCCATTCTGCGGCGTTCCGGCGCTGTCGGCGACGGCGGTACCGCTGGTCTCGTTGAAGTTCCAATAAGCGACCGGCTCGAGCGGCTTGCGCACGATCACCGTGTCATCTTGTGGCGTGCCGGCGATGCGCAGCACGCCGTCGAGCAAAGCGACGCCGGTGAGCCGCGCCTCGGTGGTCGCGGTGGCGACACCGAGATCATCATCGGAAAGATGCGCCGAGATCGTCCAGAAGCCCGGATCGCGATAATTATGCGTCAGCTGGAAGTCGCGCGTTCCGGCGGCATAGGCGAGCGTCTCGGCCGCCGTCCCATCGCCCCAATCGACGATGAGCGTATAGCTGTCCTGCGTTCCCGGATCGGCGAAGACGCCCGTGAGCACGACCGGCTCGCCCGGCAGCACATTGCCGACCTCCGCCGCATTATTGGTGAAGGTCGTGAAGACCGGCGCGACATTCGCCACAGTGACCGCCGCGCTGATCGTCGCCGAGGCGCCATCCTTGTCGGAGAGCGTCAGATCGATGCGATAATCATCGGCCGCGGTTCCCGTCGGATTGTCGTCGAGATAGCGATGCGTCGCCGTGAATGTATGGCTCGCCTCGTCGATCGTCAGCGCAGAGGCGCCGCCGTCGCCCCAGACCACAGCGCCCGAATGCGTGTCGAGGACGCCGGCGTCGGCGAAGCGACCCAGCAAGGTCACGGTCCCATTCTCGTCGATGGTGAGGCTGGAAGCGAGCGCGCCGCCGATCGTCTGCTTTTGCGCGGCGACGCCGTTCAGCGTGAGATCGGCGATGATCGGCGCCGCATTCGTCACGATGACAGCGGCGGTCGAGACATTGCTCGGCGCCCCGGCGTCGTCGGTCACGATCGCGGAGATCGTGTAGTTCGCGCCCGCGGCCGGATTGTCGAGATAGACATGGGTCGCGGTGAAGGCGCGATTGACCGCATCGACGATAATCGTCGCCCCGGCGCCCGCGCTCGCGGAGCTCGAGCCATCGCCCCAATCGATCGCAACCGTATGGAGATCGAGCGGCCCCGCATCTGTGTAGACGCCGGAGACGGTGACGGAGGAGCCCTCTTGCGATGCGCTCGGAACCACAGTCAGAACGCCCACGACAGGCGCGACATTATCGACCTTCAGGCTGACGACCGTCGGGGCGCTGGCGCCCTGATCCTTGTCGACGATATTGGTCGTGATCGTATAGACGCCGTCCTGAACATAGCGATGGGCGACGTCGAAATTGAGCGCGCCGGCGGCAAGATCGACGATCTCGCTCTGCCCATCGCCCCAGGCGACATTCAGCCGGAAGCTGTCGAGCGTTCCCGGATCGACGATGCGGCCACTCAGCCGTGCGAACGCGTTCTCGGCGATCTCGGCCGACCCCGGCCCCGCGGCCGGTGCGACGGCGACATTTTGCAGCGTCGGCGCCACATTGAGCACGGTGACGTTTTTGTCGGCGGCGACATAGGCGCCGTCATTGTCGGTCGCGCCGGTCTTGATCGTATAGGCGCCATTGTCCGCATAGGAATGCGTCGCGACGACATTGCCATTGGCGGCGGCCGCATCGATCAGAATGTGATCCTGCGCGCCATCGCCCCAATTCACATCCCACCATTTGATCTTATCGGCGCCCGGATCGGTCGCCGCCAGCGACAGGCTATACACGGCGCCCTCATCCGCCGTCGCGGCGCCCACGACGGTCAGCGTCGGCGGGACCTCATTGATCGTGATCGTCGTATAGGCGTCGGCGACGCCGCCATCCTTGTCGACGATCTGGCCGTGAACGAGCAGCGCGCCGCTCTGCCGCAAATATTGGCCGGGAACAGTGGCGGAGCCGGCGCCCTGCACGAGATCGAAGGTTCCATTATTGTCGAAGTCGTAGCGATAGGTCAGCGACGCCGCGTCCACCGGTGACGGATCGGTCACGCCGGAGAATGTCACCGTCGCGGAGGCGGCGCCTTCGCTCACCGCGCCGCTATTGACGAAGGTGGCGAAGCTCGGCGGCGCATTGTCCACCGTCACGCCGACCGCCTTGGAGATCGTCGTCGGAGTCGCCGAGCCGATCGTCGCATAGCCGACGATCACATGCGGCGCGGAATAGACGCCGCTGTCATTGACGCCGAGCGCCGTCAGCTCGCTCCAGGAGAAGCTCGCCGTCGCGCCGCTCTTGTCGATCGTCCCATCATTATTGATGTCCCAACCATAGGAGAGCGGCGCGCCGGTCGCTTGCGCGGTCAGCGTGAGCGACTGGCCCTCCGCGATGCGATAGGGGCCGCCCGTATCGATATTATTCGCCGTGAGACCGACCGTCACCGCATAGGCGGCGGAGGTCGCTCCGGTCGGAGTCGTATCCTTGTCCACCGCCGTGGCGCGGATCGCGACATTGCCCGGCGCGGCATAGACATGGCTCGCCTGCGTGGCGTCGGCGCCGAAAGTCTCGACGGCCGAACCATCGCCCCAATCGACGCGCCATTCGAGCACGCGATCGATCGGCGAAGCATCGGTCGCCGTGAAGCCGATGGTGAAGGGCGTTCCGACCGTCGCCGAATGCGCTCCGGAAACGGCGACCGCCGGCGGCGTGTCGGCGATCTGGATTTTCGACACGGCGGTGCTGGAGAGACCGTCGGAATTGGTCGCGCGCACCGCGATCGTATAGAGGCCATTGTCGGCGAGGCCGAGATCGACGAGGCGATCCCAGGGAAGCGTCACGCGATAGACGCCGCCGCCGAGAGCCGTTCCGATCACTTCGCCGAACTGTCCGTCGCCGTCTATGTCGAAAGCGACCGGACCGGACAGCGAATTGGTCGAGCCCAGCGCCTGCACATTGGCGGTCAGCGTCACGCCCGAACCTTCCGAGGTCGAATAGCTCGGCGCGGAGAAGGACACGATCGGCGACGACAGAACCGTCAGCCCCTCGAATGTGTCATAGGCGACCGCGCCCTTGCCGGCGAGGCTGATCGAGCCATTGGTCTGCGGGATCGGCAGGCCGGCGACTCCGCCGACGAGTATGGAGGCGTTCGGATCCTGCGGATCGACGATCAGCGTGTCGCCGGGCAGCGCGCCGGGCGCGTCGCCATGCAGCGTCGTCACCGCATCGGAGGGCAGGTTGGGAAGCGAGACGCGCACAATGTCCGGGTCGGCGTCGCCGGAGACTGTCGTATGCGCCGCGGCGCCCACCTTCTCGATCGTGATCGTATCGGAGCCGGCGTCGCCGTTGATCGTCGTCGTCGCGCCTGCGCCCGTGTTCTGCACATCGATCGTGTCGGCGTCCGCGCCGCCATGAATGGCGAGCGTGTCGGCCGCCGTCTTGGCGTTGACGACGCGCAGATCGAGACTGTCCGCGCCGGCGCCGAGATCGACGCTGGTCGCGCCGCGATAATCGGCGACGACGACATGGTCGGAGCCTTCGCCCGTATTCACCTTGGTCGCGCCGACGATCGCCGGCGGCGCGGAGACGAGCGACACAGTGTCGTCGCCGACGCCCGTGGTGACGCCGATCGACTCTATATCCGTGTGCTCCGTCGTGAATGCGATCGGCGGCGCCTTGGGCGAGAGATCGACATTGAATGTCGCGAGGCCGCCCTGCTGGGTCGTCGAGCCGAGGCTGCCGACATAGGCGGTGAGCGTGGAGCCGTTCTGCGGTCCGAGGATCAGAGAGGTGGGGGTCAGCAGGCCACGCACGCCGCCGACCGCATCGCGCACGACTTGGACGAAGCCGAGCGCGCCCGTCTGCTGATCGCGCTGGAACACGGAGATGTCATTGGCTCCGCGCGCCGTCACCAGCACATATTGGCCATCGGCGGTGACGGCGACGTCGGTCGGCGCGTCGAGTCCGCGCACGCCATTGGCGCCATTGCGCAAAGTCTCGACGAAGACGAGCGGCTGCGTCGTGGAGCTCGTGACCTCAAAGACGGAGAGCGTATTGCCGCTCTGGCTCGTCACATAGACGAAGCCGCCGTCCGGGCTCACCGCCACATCGGAAGCGCCGACGAGTCCATTGGTCGCGCCTGCGAGAGTCTGAGAGGCGCCGGTCGTCGCATTCGCCGCAGTGAGGCTGCCGGTCGAAGCGTTCACCGAATAGGTGAAGCCATTCTGCGCGATCGTTTCCGTCGCGGCGCTGCTCGCGCCGGCCTCGGTCGAGATCAAGGTGAGCGCGCCGGTCGTCGTGTTCAGCGAATAGCTGCGCAGGCCGGCCGAACCCGTCGTCGTCAGCACTCGAGTGGCGGCGTCATAGCGCATCGAGTCGTAATAGGAGCCGCCATCCGATTGCGATTTCGCGAAGGAAAGATCGCCCGTCGCCGAGGCGAGCTTGAAGGTCGCGAGCCTGCCGGTCGTCGCGCTCTCGGTGATAACGAAACCGTCGGTTCCGGTCACGAGCACATTGGAGACGCTCGAAAGGCCGGAGACGTTGTTCTGCGCCTCCTTGAACAATTGGCGCTGCGATCCATCGTCGGCGTTCACGACGACGAGCGAGCTGGTCGCGGTGGAGACGCCGAAAATGTGATTGGCGCCCGGATCGGCCGCTATGGCGTCGAAGCCGGTGAGCTGCGCGACGGTCGGCGCGGAGGGGCGCGCGATGGAGAGATATTGGACATTGCCGCCGAGCGACAGCGTATTGCCGGTGATCGTCGTCGCGCCTGAGACGTTCACGCCGATCGACGCCGTGAATGTGTGATTATGCGCGCTGCCCTCTGGAACCAGCGTCGCCCACACCTGGCCCGGAGCGAGGCTCGTCAGCGCCTGATCGGCGCCGACGCCATTGGTCTTCAGCGCTTGCGCCGTGGCGCCGTCGACGCTGAGCGTCGGATTGGCGACATTGATCGTCGACACATTGGCGACGATCAGCAGATCATAGCCCGTGTAATCCTGGTTCAGCGCGCCGACGCCCTTGTCCAGCAGCATGACCGCGAGCAGCGCGTCAGAAGGCGCGTGATCGAGCTGCGGCGTCGTCGTGTTGAAGTCGATCGAGGCGGCGTCGAGCCCGGAGACGACGCCGTATATGTCCGCGCCGCCCGAAAGGCCGACGATGGTCGGCGTCTGCGGCGCGCCCGCGATATAAGAGTTCGACTGACGCGGGCCGGTGAAATGCTCGACATTCGGATCGGTCGCGGCGAAAGCCGTCTGGCCGCCATTGCCGGACACCGCGCCGCCGCTCGAGAAGGTGAGCGAGGTGTTGCTGCCCAGAATGAAGCGTCCCTCGCCGCCCTTTGGCGCGCTTCCGCCGCCGACGCCGCCCGAGGTCGTGACGGAGGTCTTCAGCGTCGCGCCGCCCGAGGTGAGATCGCTGGCGTAGAGCTTGATCGCGCCGCCGGAGCCGCCGGCGCCATCGCCGCCGTCGCCGCCCGGGCCGCCCGCGCCGCCGGAGCCGCCATTGCCGCCGTGATGGGCGTCGGAATCGTCGCCGCCGCCGTTTCCGCTCGACGTCGGTCCGTAATTCGGATCGGGGTTCTGGCCGACGCCGCCGGTCGCGCCCGCGCCGCCGACCGCCGCGAAGGCGTCGCTATTGCCGACGCGGATCTGACCTTGCGCGACCAGCTGGAAGGCGCCGCCGCCCGCGCCGCCCATGCCGCCCGCGGCGCCGTAGCCGCCGACTCCGCCGCCGCCGCCGCCATCGCCGCCGCCGCCGCCGATGTAATTATCGGTGAGGCCGAGGAAGCCGCTGGTCCAATGGCGGCCATTGCCGCCGCCGCCGCCACCGCCGCCGCCGCCCGAACCGCCGCCGCCGCCACCGCCGCCGCCGCCGCCGCCCATGCCGCCGGAAATGGCAAGACCCGTCGCGGAATTGGCGCCGCCGAAGCCGTCGCCGCCGGTTCCGCCGGTTCCGCCGGTTCCGCCATTATCGCCATTATAACCGTCGCCGTCGCGCAGGCGCTGGCCGTTGACGATGTCATAGGCGCCATAGGCGCCGCCGCCGCCCGAGCCGCCGTAGCCGGCGTAGCCCTGGGCGCCGCCACCTCCGGCCGAACCATTATATTGGTTGCCGACGCCGAGCCCGCCCGCGTCGCCGGAGCCGCCCCAACTGCCGTAATAGCCCCAGCCGCCGTCGCCGCCTATGCCACCGCCGCGGCCGAAATCCTGATAGGCGCCGCCGCCGCCGCCACCACCACCGCCGCCGCCGTAATAGCTCGGAGAGCCATAGCCGCCGCTGCCGCCATGGTTGTCCCCCGTGCCATAGGGACCGCCGACGCCCTGTCCCGCGGAATTCGTTCCCTGGAAGGTGAAATCGGACGGAAGGCTGCCGTTGGAGCCGCCGCCGCCGCCATAGCCGCCGACCGCGCGCGCTCCCGCAGAGCCCGCGCCGCCCGCCGCGCCGCCGCCGGCGCCCGCGGTCTGATTATGCGCCGAGAGATCGAAGGTCACATTGTCGGCGAGCTGCACATTGTTCGCGACATCGAACGACAGAGCATTGGCGCCCGCCGCCGATACTTTTAGTCCGGCGGGCAGGTTGAGATCGCCGGCGAAATTCACCGAGACCATGCCATTGTTCGCGCCCGTGGCGCTCGCATCGGCGGTGATCGAGAAGCCGGACTGGCTATAGCCCAGATACCACCAGCCGCCATTGGTGAAATCGAGCGTGTCGTCGACCGCCGCTCCGCCATTATTGTAATTGACCTGAATCTTACCCGAGTTGATCCAGACCCACTGGCCCCCGTAATAAACCGTCGTGTCGATCGAGAAATCATTCGAGATCGTATAGGTCGGCACGGTCGCCGGCGCGACGGTCGCGGCCGCATTGGGCAGATCGTCCACCGCGACGATATTGTCGACGAGGATCGAGCCGAATGGCGTCGACCCATCCTTCGCGGTCAGCGTCACTCTGTCGAGCCCATAGAAGCTCGCGAGCGAAGTGTCGAAGCGCTGGAAGCCGGCGCCGGCGACGAGGCTGAGCTCGACGCTCACCGACTGTCCGCCGAGCGTATGGCCCGTCAGGACGACGATCGCCGTTCCGCTCGCCGCCGTATTGGCGAGCTCCAGCGAATAGAGCGTGAAGCCGTCGCCATTCGGCGTTCCATCGGCGCGCGCCGCCTGCAGCGTCAGCACATCGCTATTTGCGCGCGCCTGCGCCGCCGGGCTGATGGCGTCCGACCGAATGAAGCCGAGCGCGTTGGAGGTCGACAGTCGGAAGCCGTTCGACGCATAGACGATGTCGCCCTGTTTCAGCCCGTCGAAATTCAGCGCCTTGTCGTAATTACGATAAGTGTCGAAATCATTGGCGGGATCGGGCTGGGTCACGACGACGAGGCCCGATTGCAGCGTGATGCGATTATTGTCGATCGTCACATTCACATTGGCCGTGCTGGTGGACACGACATCGAGCGTGTCCGTTCCCATCTTGCCGCCGAGAATGCGCGTCAGATCCGCGCCGGCCGTCGAGATCACCGAGACCGGCGACCCGGAAGGAAGCGCCATGGCCTGAAGGTCGGTGTCGAGCAGAGTCCAGGCGATCGCGACTGTCGAATTGGCCGAATTATCGACGATGAGCTGCTCCACCGTCTTGTCGATGGAGGTGAATTGATTGGCGATCGGCTGCGTCGGAATCTCGACCTGCAACGTATCCTTGCCCGACTGGCCATCGACGATGGTGCGCGCCGTGCTGACGCTGCGCGCCTCGATCAGATCATCGCCGCCGCCGCCGAACACGCCGACGATGGTCGCCGGAAGAGTCGCCGCATGGACATTGAGCGTGAATGTGTCATTGCCGTCGCCGAGCTTCACATCGACCTCGGCCAGAGAGCGGAAGGTGACATCGCCGGCGGTGAGGCCGGAGACAATTCCCTCGCCGACGGAGGCGCCGTCATGGATCACGCCTGTCGTCGTGGCGGCCGGCGTGCCGGAGAGATCGACAGTGAGCTTGTCGGCGGCGCCGGCGCCCGTGACCAGCAGCGGCGCGCTCGTTCCATAGACGATCGCCTCATCGTCGCCCGCGCCGAGATTGATCGTCGTCGCCTTGCCCGCGCCGTGAATGAAAATTCGATCCACCGCGCCATTGGAGTCGACGATGATCGGCGTCGCCGAACCATTGATCGTGACATTGTTCGTCGTCGCGCCGCTGAGCGCGATCGTGGTCGCCGCGACGCCTTCGAATTCGACCGATTGCGCCATTCCGACCGCGGTGATGCGGCTGCGCGTGGCCGAGGCGGCGTCGAGCGTCAGATTGGAGTCGACCGTCGGGCTCACCGAGAAAGCGTCGCCCGCATCGCCGCCGCCGCGCACGAGCACATGGCCGCGAATATTGGCGAGGTTCGGCCCCAGCGTGATGGCGTCGGCGCCGGCGCCCGCATCGAGGATCGTATCCGTCGAGCTGGCCGCGATCGAGATGGCGTCGGCGCCGGAGCCGGCCTTCACCGTCACAGTGGCGAAATCGCCATAGGTGACGCCAATGTTCGGATCGACCACCGACTGATCGGTTCCGCCCATGCCGAAGCCGAAAATCTGATTGCCATTGGCGCCGCCGATGACGCCCGCGTTGGCCCCCGTATCGCCGCTATCATCGACGAGCAGCGTGTCGGCGCCGGCGCCGCCGTCGAGAATGAGCGTTCCCGCGAGTTTGTTCACCGTCGCGTCGGCGCCCGACACGATGACGGAATCGGCGCCATCGCCGAGGAACAGCGAGGTGATGGTCGCCGCCGCCGTGGAGCGCACCGTCGCCGTGTCGGCGCCCGCGCCGAGATGCAGCGCGAGCGAGCGAAGATCGCTATAGACGACCTTGCCGGTCATTCCGAAGCCGGCGACCTCGCTGTCGGAGACGGTTCCGGTCACGCCCTGCGCGAAACCGGAATTGTCGAGATCCAGCGACGCCAGCTTGTCATTCGCGCCCGTCACGGTCAGCGTTCCGACGATCGTCGTGAGATTGCCGCCGGTATTGCTCGTTGCAATCAGCTCGCCGCTCGCATTGGTCGTTGCGCTCGCGCGGCTGCCGATGAGGATGACATCCTCCGCGCCGCCGGTCGTCACCGTCGTGGGCGCATTGGCCGACACGCCACGGATGACGATGGTGTCGCGATCCGCGCCGCCGACGACCGACACGGCCGCGGCCGTGATCGCGCCCTCTAGATCGATCAGCGCGCCGACGCCGGAATCGGCGTCGCCGAGGTCGCCGGTCAATGTCGCGGTCTTGGCGGCGTTCAGCGTCGCGCCGACGGCCATGACGATATTGTCGCCGGCGGCGAGCGACGCGGCGCCCAAGGTCGCGCTCATGAAGGAGGTCGCGCCGAAGATGATGTCCTCGCCGACCGCATTGCTGTCGCGCGTCGAGAGGATGATATCGCCCGTCGTCGAGGCGACGGTCCCGATTCCGAGGCCGCCCGCGACATCCGTCGCGACCACATCGCCCTTGGCCGAGGCGATGAAGGAGCCGGCCGCGCGCGCCGCGTCGATGCGCAAAGCATCCGCCTTCGCGCCGATCGATCCGCCGCCGGCGTTGAGGATGAGATTGGGCGCGCTCACATTGACCGCGACACTGGCGTCGGCGTCGAGAATGGAGCCGGTCGCCGAAAGGCTCACGGTCCCGCCCGTCGAGCTCGCCGAGCCGACCTCGAGATCGCCCGTCTCGCTGATGAAGATTCCATCGCGCGCCAGCGCGTCGAGGCGTGTCGAAACGGTGCGGATCGGCGAAGCCGAAGCGCCGACCGCGCCCTTCGGCGCCGAGAGCGACAGAGTGGTCGCCTCTATGCGGCCATTCGCATTCGCGACGATATCGCCATTCGCGGTCGTGATCGACACCGGACCGAGCGCGTCGAGAATGGCGTCGTTCAGCGTCACCTTGGTGCGCGCGGCGGTCGAAGTGTTGGCGATGGTGACGGCGGTATGGCCCGGATCGGCGCTCGTGACCGGCAGGAAGTCCTTCTTATAGGTCACGTCGACGACGACGTTCTGCGCAAAATTGGGCGTCGCCGCCAGCGGATTGATGAGCCCGACCTGCACGTCGAAATTCGACGCATTCTGAATGAGGACATGATCGAAGGCGGTGAGGAAGGTGATCTTGGGCGAGCCCTTGATCGAATCCTCGCCGGGCGTCGTGCCATAGCCCGCAGGCGTCGGATCTTGCCCCCAGCTCGGAATGGAGAAGGTCGCCGTGCCGGCGGCGGTCGAAGTGTTGACGATATCCGGCACGATGAAGACGCCGTTCTGGAATGTGACCGTTCCTATGCCCTGCTGCTTGACGATATTTCCGGCGGCGTCGATGACGAGCTCGGGCGCCGGCGGCCCGGACAAGAACACATCGGCGTTGAAATCGATGGTCCGCTGATAGGCGATTGTCTGCGACGGATGCTCGGCGCCGGTGTCGATGGCCGCGCCATGCGAGCTCGCGTCGACGAAGCCGGACACATTGGGCGAGCCATAGGCTTCGACCGTCAGCGCGCGCGTATGGACGGCGCTGCCGCTCTCGGCCACGACGCGCGTCGTCACATCGAAATCATTCTTCGCATAGCTGTTGGTCGAGGCGCCGAGACCATTGGTCGTGGCGTCGGCGCTCGCGAGGCTGGTGACGGATTCCTGGCGCGCCTTCACATTGACGGAGCCGCCGCCATTCAGCGTGGCGCCGTTATGCAGATCGACCAGCGCATCGGATGTGGGGCTGGAGGAGCCCGGAGCGGACTCCGGACGGCTCAATGTCGCATGCGCTTCGGAATTGGCGCCGAGCGCGCTCGATTCGGCGACGGCGTCGATCTTCAGATCGAGCGTCGTGACGCGCGCGAGAACGTCGAGCTTTCCGCCCGCCGTCAGCGTCGAGGCGCCGACATCTGTCTTGGTCGCGCCGCCATAGGTGAGATTTCCAGTGACGCGCGTATCGGCGCCGAGACCGCCGGCGGACGCATGCGGCGCGGATTTGGCCGTGCTGGACGTGCGCGACTCGACCGAGAGATCGCCGCCCGCGGAGAGCTGCGCGCCGCCGCCGATCGTCGTCGTCGTCGCATCGGAAGCGTTCACCGTCGAGGTCGCGCCGATGATGGAGACCACCGCGCCCGCGCCGCCGTCGCCATCGGCCTTCGCATTATTGGTGGTGTCGGCGAGCACTGTAAGGCCCGTTCCCGCCGCTATATGCGCGCCGGTTCCGACGCTCAGGCTGTTGGCGTTCTTCAGCGTGCTCGTGCTTCCGCCCTCGATGACGGTGACGCCGCCATAATTGCCGGCGTCGCCGGTCGCGAAGGAGGTCGTCGTCGTCACCGACTGCACCGAGGCCGATTGCGTGGCGGCGATATCGGCGCCGTCGTCGATGGTCGTGGTCGTCGTCGGATCGATCTCGAGCTCTATGTCGAGCCCCTGTCCGCTCGCCAGTCCGCCGCCGGCGGCAAAGCCGAGCAGCTTGACGGAAGTCGTCTGCGTTGCTTTGACATCCGTCGTGCGGCTGCGGATGACGGCGCGCTTGCCGACGCCGACCGCCATGACGGGCGCGAATTTCGCATGCGCGATCACCGCGCCGACCGCAATGCCGCCTATGGCGCCGCCGTCGATCTCGAGACTGTTCGCGGTCGTCGTGCTGGTTCCGTGAACATCCACCTCGCCGCCGGCGTAGACGGCCGCATCATCGCCGATGCGCGCGGCGACCGCGCCATTGACGGTGATGAGCGTCACGCCCGCGGCCGCGCCGACAATGGCGCCGCCGCCTATGGCGATGCCCATGGGCTGATTGGCGTCGAAGGGATTGACCGTGACCGTGCGCTGCGCGTCGATCTTCACATCGCCGGCGACCTGCGCCGCAGTGGAGCCGATCTGCGTGAACTTGCCGACGATCGCCTGCGATGTTCCCGCGATGGTGAGCTTGCTCACCGCCGCGCCGAGTCCGGCGACGCCGGACACCGACCAGGCGCCGTCGGCGAGAAAATGATTCACATTGGCGACGGATTTGACGCTGACGTCGTGGAAGCCCGTGACGATCGTCGCATCCGCGAGCGCGGAGGCCTCGATGGTCGAGGAATCGTCATGCGAGGCGCCGGGCGTCGCGCCGAGCATGGCGCGCGCGGAGCTCGTGTCGTCGATGAGCGACACTGCGCCGCCGAGCGACACGAAGCCGCTGACCGCGCCGGCGAAGCCGAGCACATGCGCGTTGGAGTCGAGATTGGCGGAGACGGTGAGCACGCCGGCGCTGGGGTTCAGCCCTGTGATCGTCGTCTGCGGCGCGACGAAGGCCGTCGAATCCGCATCTATGCTCACAATGGCGAGACCGACGCCGAGCGCCGCCGCGCCGCCCGCCACGCCGCCGGCGCGCGCCGTGAGATCGAGCGCCTCACGCGAGATCACATCGAGATTGCCGGTGGTGATGTTCGCATTTTGCAGTATGCCGGCGGTCGTGCCGCTGGTGACGCCGCTCGTCGCCTTGGTCGCCGAATTCACCCTGCCCGCCGGCGTGTTCGCCGACGAAGCGCTCCGCGCCATATTGGCGATCTGCGCATTGCCGGCGGCGAGACGATGCTGCGAGCCCGTGGCGCCGGCCGCGTCTATGTCGATCGCATGGCCCGCCTGCGCGTCCTCATAAGAGGCGGCGAGCTTCACCAGCTGCGGATGCGCGCTGTCGACGATGACGAAATAGACCTCGCCGTCCTTCAGCCCTTTGATCGCATTGCCGCCGCCCGCGTCATAGACGACGGCGTCGCCGGTCTTCAGCCCGCGATCGGCGGTAAGATCGATCGTCTCGGCGGCGCCGTTCACCTTCTGCGCCGGATCGAAGGCGGGCGACGAGGCGTCGCTCGTCTGCATCTGGCCGGACAATGTGCCGACCGTGCTCTCGACGAAAGTGAGCACGGTGGATTTGTCGCTGCTGAGGGCCGAGGAGGAGCCATCCGAGGTCGAATAGCTGTCGGTGAAATTGCCGCCGATCGAATAGACAATGATGCCGCCGCCGAGGCCGACGAGGCCGGCGCCGGCGCTGATGGCGTTGGCGTTCACGGTCCAGCGCGAGAGCGCGAACACATCCGTGTCGCCCTTTGCGCGCACGCTCGCCGCGCCGATCAGCGCTTGCGTGTCATTGCGCAGCACGCCGACATCCACAGAGGCGCCGACGCCGGCGCCGAGGCTGGCGCCGAGGCCGCCGGCGAAAGTGAGCAGATCGAGCTTGTTTGTCGCGGCGACGATGACGCTCTGCGAATTAGCGGCCGTAGCCGCCGTGTTCTGATAGATCTGCGCGCCGTCGCCGATCGTCGCCAGAGTGTCGGAGTCGACGAGCTCGACCGTCACCGCGCCCGCTATGCCGGCATAGGCGCCGGCGCCGAGGCTCGCGCCGACCGAAACGATTTTTTCGGACGTCGCCGCGAGGACAGCGACGCCGCGCGCGGTCTTTTGCGCGAAGCCGCCATTGTTCGAATAGGTCCCGTCCGGCGCATCGGAGATGAATGCGGCGCTATTGGCGTAGGCGTCGACGATCGCATAATCGCCGATGGTCGCCAGCGTCGTCTTCTTGATCGAGGTGACATCGACGGCGCCGGCGCCGCCGCCTGAGCCTATGCCGACGCCGACGGCGCCGCCGATCGCATAAGTCGTCGTGTCATCCTTGGCGGAGACCAGGACATCGCCCGTCGCCGACACGCGCACACGGCCGGAGATGGAGGCGATCGTCGATGTGTCGATGACGATCACCGCCGCTGAGCCGGCGAGGCCGACTTCTCCCGAAGCGGCAATGCCCGCGGCGATGCTGAGAACGTCGGTCACTGCATGTGAGACGACGGCGACATCGCCCGCGGCGTTGACGATCGTGTCGTAACTATTGCCGCTCGTCGCGCCCTGGATGAAGGCTTCCGTCGCGCCTTTCAGCACCGGCGCCGCGAAGGCCGGCGTCACCGAGAAGCTGCCCGAGCCGGCGAGGCCGCCGCCGATCGCGAGACCATTATAGGTGCGGCCCGCGGCGACGAGCACATTCTGCCCGGCGCCCGCGCCCGTATCCTCATCCGCATTGATGCGCGCGCCCTGGTCGATATGGGCGAGCGTGTCGATCTGATGCACGGTCACCGAGCCGGCGAGCGCGCCAGATCCCTCGCCGGCGATGGCGACGCCGACGCCGGCGCTGGTCAGATCATTGACGCTGACCGCGACGATGATCACGCCAGATTGCGTCGCGACGAGCGGCTTGCGATCGCGATTATTCGCGAGCGTGGGATCGTTGAAATCCTTATTGCTGATCGACGGGACGCCAGTGCTGTTCAGCGTCTGCGCCACATGGCGGGCGGTCGAGGAGACGCCCGTGTCGAGCAGATCGATCTTCTGGCCGCTCAGCGCGGCGCTCTTATCGGCCGCCAGCGCAAAATGATTGTCGTCGATGCGAATGACGAAATAATGCCCGCCGGTCTGCAACCCGCCGAGCGGCAGCGACTGGCCGGTGTAGATCACCTCCTGGCCGGTGCTGAAGCCGTGCCCCGCGACATTCATCGTATCCGCGGCGTAATCGACGTCCGAAGTGGCGAAATCCTTGGAGACGCCCTGCTGGTGCGCATTGGCCGTCGCGGGCGGCGCGCCGAATTCGCCGGTATTGGCGACTATGCCGCTCTTGCCGGATTTGGCCAGCGCCGTCACCGAGGCGCCCGCGGCGATATAGGCCTCGGTCGTCTTCTTCACATAGCCGACGCCCGCGGCGATGCCGCCGGCGCCCGTCCCCGCGGCGGCGACATTGCCGGAGACTTGATCGAGCGTGGTGTCGTCCTCGGCCGAAACCAGAACATTGCCGTCGGAGCGCACGACGGCGCCGGCGTCAATATGGGCCTTGGCGGTGAGATCGAGCACGGAGACGCCGATGGTCAGGCCGCCCGCTCCCTCGCTGGCGCCCACGACAGCCGCCGAAACCGAGGTGATCGTCACATCGCCTTGCGCATCGACGATCACATTGTCGCCGCCCTTGGCGTTTGCGCCGGCGCCGACATAGGCCTCGAGGCGCCGCTTCACATAGTCGGCGTCCGCGCCCGCGCCGATGCCGACCTCGCTGCCGGCGATGGCGCCGGCGACACCGACCAGCGACAAATGTCCGTGCGAGACGATGTCGACATCGTGATCCGAATGCAGCCCCGCGCCCGCCGCCGGCGTCACGCTCGGCGCATCCTCATAGGCGAGCGCGCTCACATCGATATAGGTGAGGGTGAGCGCTCCCGCGCCGGCGCCGTCTCCGGCGAAGGCGCCGCCGACGCCGATGATGACGACGGATTCTCCGGCGGTCGCTTCTATCGAGAGGCCGTGTCGCGACTGGCCGAGCTTATCCGTGAAGGCTGTTCCCACGCCGCCGGCCTGCAACGTCGCGGCGCCGTCGACATAGGCCTTGGTCGTGTCGAGAATGGTGACATTGGTCGCCGCGAGGCCGACGCCCGCGTCGCCGCCAACGGCGAGCCCGCCGGCGATGGCGACGATATTGGCCGTGTCATCGGCGATCACGCGCAGATTATTGCGCGCTGAAAGATTGGACGCAGCGCCAACCACGGCCGCGGTCACAGTGTCGTCGATGACATTGATCGACAGCGAGCCGGCGAAGGAGACATTGTCGCCGCCGGCGCCGCCGAGGGTCAGCGAATGGATGGCCGCCGTCTCTTCGGCCTCGATGATGGCGTCGCCATTCGAATCGATAGTGGAGCCATCGACCTTCGCCGTCACCTGATTGGCGATGTAATTGGCGCCGATCGCCGCGCCGACGGCGCTTCCCGAGCTGGAAATGGCGACGCCGCCAGTCAGAGCGTTGATCGTCGATTCATCGCTCGCGCGCAGATTCACCGAGCCGCCCGAGCCAGTCGTCGTGCGCAGCGTCGAGCCATTGGAGACGATCGCCTCGATCGTATTATAAACGCCATTGACCGAAAGGCTCGCGCCGACCGTCGCGCCATTGCCCTTCGAGCCGCCCACGGCGACGGCGGCGATCTTGCCGGCGACAGAGATCGGCCCGTCCTGCGTCGAATGCGCGGTAATGCCGACACCGCCCGCGCCTGCGGTGATGGAGGAATTGTCGACCGTGGCGCGCACTTGCAGTGCGATCTGATTCCAGCCGAGGCCGACGCCATAGGCCTGGCCCTGCGATCCGACGCCGAGCGCGCCGGCGACCGCGTAAATGACCGAATTGTCCTTGGCTTCGAGAGAGACGCCCGAGGCGATCACATCGGCGTTCTGGATCGTCGCGAGAATCTGCGAGGAATTGTCGCGGGTGAAGATTTTCTGATCGGTCGAGATGACATTTATGCCGAGCGTGAACGCCACGGCCTTGCTGTCGACGCCGCCGCCGGTCGCAATGCCGAGCGACACGGCGAAAGCCCATAATTTCTGATCGTCGACAGAAAGAATCGACAGATCGTCGCCGAGGGTCATCGAGCTGCGACGCTTTTCGCCGAGCAGGCCGGCGACAGTGCTGGCGCTGAGCTGATTGAAACCGAGCGAAGCGCCGACGCCCTTTGCGCCCGCCGTATAGCTGGCGCCGCCGCCGATGGCGACGAGCTGCGCCTCGTCGCGCGCCGTGAGCGCCGCATCGCCATTGGCGCTGAGCTTTGCGCCGTCGATCGTCGCCTTTGTGGTGTCGACGATGCGATTGACCGAGACCGAGCCGGCGAAAGCGTCGCCCTGCTCATTCGTATTGGCGGAGACGGCGGCCGAGAAGCTGGCCAGCGTGCCGCCGCGCGTCGCCTTCAGCGAGATTTCATCGCGCGTCGAGAGCGCCGCCGCATGGCTCGCGATGATGAGCCCATTGGCGTCCGGCGAGCCGGAGACGGCGAGCCGATCGGCGATGAAGGCTTCCGTATCCGCGGTGAGCTGATTGAGCGCGAAGGCGCCGCCGATCGTCGTTCCGCCGCCGAGTCCCGTGCCGGCGTTGACCGAAACCGCGACGCCGCCGACGATGGCGACGATCGTCTGAGTGTTATCGGCGGTGAGCGACAAAGTTCCGACCGACATGGCGCCGCGCGCATTGATGTAGGCGAGATCGGTGTCGCGAATGAAATTGATTCCGGCGCTGCCGGCGACGCCATAGCCGCTCTTGGGCTTAGGCGCTTCCTCGAAAAGCGCGGGAAGCGAAATGCCGTCGAGCGGATCATTCGCCGAGGAGCCGAGGTTCTGCGGCGCGCCCTGCGGGCCGGTCAGCACCGTCGCCGTGCCCACGACGCCGACGACGACGCCGGTCGTCGTGGCCGACAGAGACGTGTCGCCGACATTCATCGACACGGCGCCGGCCGGCGTCGCATTCGGATCGCCGCCATTGCTCGGATCGGCGCCGATGAAACTATAGACTTTGCGCTCGACATCATTGACGAGCGCCGACATGCCGAGCCCGTTCGAGCCCTTGCCGGCGACGATGATCGTGCCGGCGATCTCCACCTCGGTTCCGCCGGTCGTCGCCGAGATGTCGACAGCGCCGCCGCCCGTGACTGTCGGCCCGAAGCTCGCCGTGGCGACGAGCCCGGCCTCGACGTCGCTGCGCTGGCGCAAGGCGAGCCCGCTGCCGGCGAAAGCGAATTGGCCGCCGTCATCGGTCTTGCCGCCCGATTGCGCGATGGCGAGGCGGAAAATATCTTCGGTCGCATGAATGGTCAGCGCGCCGCTCGCGCCAATGCCGACCTTGGCGTCGCCTTCGATGCGCGCATAGACGGTGTTCTCTATGGCGTCGACGAGGATGGAGCCGCCGATCGCCTTGGAGCCGGAGCGGCCGAAGACATCGACCACATCGCCGCCGCGCAGCAGCTCGCCGGCTTTCTTTTTCTCATATTTCGCCTTGCCGAACGGACTCTCGCTCAGCGACCATTTGCCGATGCCCGCCATTTCGGCGAATTGCATCATCACATCGGCCGTGACAGTGACCGATTGCGTCGCGGATGGATTGAATGTCGCGGAAGGCGGCGCCTGATTGATGCGGGCGCCCGACTGAATGACCGCCGTGCTGTGATCGATATAGGCGTTGACGGCGATGGAGCCGGAGACCGAGGTCGCCTGCGTGTCCTGGGCCTTGGCGCGCGCCATCACCCAAGTGTTCATGAATTTCGAGCTGACGCCGAAAGTGCCGTCCAGAAGATCGGTCAATCCGCTGACGCCGCGCGTGACGATGTCCTGCGGAATGCCGAGAACGAGATCGAGCGGATCGATGAGGAAAGGATAGGAGAGCGAGGATGCGACCTTCACCGTCTCGCCGGCGTCGACGATGGTGTTTCCGGCGATCGTCGCATTGGCGTCATTGAGATAGACGCCGACCGCGAAGGAGAGATCGACCGCTGTGGCGGTCGTGGATTTGGTCTTCGATTTGGAGACGTCGGACTGCGAAATGAGCTGCGTGCGCTGCGTGCTCGTCGCCAGCACATCGACATTGTGATCGGTCTGCAGCGTCGTCGGCTTGGCCGCCGTCGCATTCTTGCCGATCGTCGCCTCGACATCATTGATCACCACATTGACGGCGATGGCGCCGCCGGCGCTCAGCCCATCATTGGTGATGTCCTTGGTGACGTCCTTGCCAGTGGTCGGATCGGTGACAGTCTGCTTGCCGCTGGTCGCCGACGCCTGGCCGAAGATGGTCGCGAGCGCAATGTCGGGCTTGGTGAAGATGTCTTTATATTTCGTCGGATTGAACTTGCTGCCGACTTCCGGCTTGGCCTTGCTGCGCGTCTGCGAATCGAGGATCGCCTGAACGCCTATGCCATCTGTATTCGTGCTCGCCGCCAGAGTGTGATTGGCGCCCTTGCCGTCGCTGGTGAGATTGATCGCCTTGACCGCGGAGACCTCGCTCGCATCCTCGACGAGGCGGATGTGATTGTCGTCGACCTTGACGACATAATATTGCTCGCCTGCGGTGAGGCCGCGAATCTCGCGGTCGCCGGCGGTGAGATCATGCACATTGCCGCGCGAGGCCTGATAGACCCGGTCCTCGGCGATGACATGCACGGAGGCCGCGCCGGGATCGGTCAGCGTGACCAGCGCGCCGGTCGTCGCGTCGCGCAGCTCGAAGGAGTTGGCGTCGATGGCGACGAGCTTATACTGATGATCGCTCTGCAATCCGCCGATGGCGGAAGCGCCGAGCGCCTCGAGCGAGGCGTAATCGACGAGCAGCGGAGCGGCCGCGGTCGCGGTGAATCCGTGGTTCTGAAGGTAGATGCGATTGGTCGCCGTGTCGACGCGCGCCAGCGTCACGCTCGCCGTCGTCTGCGTCGCGGCGTTGGAGAAGCTGTGCGTCCCGAGCGCGCTTCCCTGCGCCACAGAGACGACGACGCCATTCGAGTCTTTGAGCTGGAACAGATCGTCGCTGATCTTCTGCACCGTATAGACGGCGCCGCTGGTGAGATTCGCGATCGGCGTGTTTCCGCCGGCGTCATAAGTGACCTGATCGCCGGTCGAAAAGCCGTGTCCCGTGATGTGAAACGTCTTCGCCGTCGCGTCGATCGCATCGAGCTCGAAGGCGCGCGACAGCGTCGTCGATTTGGTCGGATCGACGGCATAGATGACGGCGTCGCCGCTCTTGAAACCATGATCGGCGATGGCGATCGTGTCGAGCGCGCCGTCGACCGCCGTGGCGGGATCGAAGCTCGCGACGGAGCCGATATAGGCGAGCGCATGCGTAGCCGCCGAGCCGGGGTCGGTCAGCGTGATGCGCGCATCGGTCTGCGCGTCGCGCAGCTCGAATGTGTCGGCGTCGGTGGCGACCAATTTATACGGATGCGCCGCCTGCACGCCGCCGAGCGTCACATCGTCCTCGGAGAGCGAATCATAGGTCACATCGATCGACGTCCCGATCGCGAAGCCGTGATTTTTGACGTGAATGCGGCCATTGGCGTCCACGCTGGCGAGATCGACCTCGGCCTTCTTATTGTCTGACGCGCGCGTGAAGCTCTGCGTTCCGAGCGCCGAGCCCTGCGCGATCTGAATGACAGCGCCGGAGGCGTCCTTCAGGCGGAAGGTCGCGTCGTCGATTCTGTCGACCGTATAGACGGCCTTGTCGGCGAGGCCCGTTATCGTCGTATTGCCGGCGGCGTCATAAGCGACCAGATCGCCGGTCTCGAATCCATGGGCGGCGATATGGATCGTGTCCGCGCTCGCATCGATCGCGTCTATGTCGAACAATTTGGATTTGACGACGTTCAGCGTCTGCGTCGCGGTCGGATCGACGCCCGACGGATCGAGATCGATCGACGGCTCCTTGGCGAGCTGAATATGATCCTGATCGAGGACGATGACGTAATAGCTCTTGCCCTTGTCGAGCCCGCCGACCGAGTCGCTCTGCTGGCCCTGCACCGCGAGCACGGTGGAGCCGGCGACGGATGTGTTGACGAGATAGGGCGTGTAGACGACGGCCTGCCCATTGGCGAAGCCGTGATTGGGAAGTGTGATGATGTCGGTGGTGGGATCGACGCCGCCGATCGGATCGAATGTCTTGGTGTCCGCGCTATCGCCGGCGACCGTGCCCGCGGCCTTGATCGTTCCGTCGAGCGACGCCTTCACCGTGCCGAACTCGAAAGCGAGCGCCACGCCGACGCCGGCGCGGCCGTCGATCGGGCTGATCGTGCTGGCGTCCGGCGTCGTCTTGGTCGCGCCATTGGCGATGACATTGACATTGCCTGCGCGCGACGTGATCGAAGCGTCGAGGCCGACCGTCGCGAGAGCGGTGAGATCCGTATGCGCGATCGCAATGGCGATGGACGAAGCGTTGGGATTGACCGTGCTGTCGAGATTGGAGGAGGCGCGGGCTACCGTCTTGGTGGAAGTCGAGCCCTTGGCCGAGATGGTGACGCTGCCGCTGGCGTCGATGACGGTCGAGCCGCCGATATTCGCCTCGACGTCGCTCTGCGCGAGGCCATAGCCGCCGGCGAATTCGAGACCCGTATATTTGGCGAGGCCGCCGCTGCCGAGCGCCGAGGCGATCGCGAACACCTGCGTGTCGACCTTGGTTTCCGCCTTTATGTCGACCGTTCCTTCGGCCTCGATCGTCGCATCGTCGACATTGATCTTGGCGTCGGCGCCGCGCAGGATCACCGAGAGATCGATGCCCGTCGCGGCGCTGAGAAGCACGCCCGGTATCTGCCCCAGCAGGCTCGTCAGCGTGCCGGTGAAGCCAGCGGCGGCGGCCGGCGCGTCGCTGTTGAGGTTGATGTCCTTGGCGGTGGCGTTCACCTTGATCGAGCCGCCGCGCAGGACCGCGCCCTGAATGTCGATCGCGGCGTCCTTGGCCGTGAAATCGCCCGGCCAGCTGACGAGGCGCGTGGCGACATCGGAGGTCGCGAGCGAGATCTTGCCGGCCTTGTGGCCGTTGGCCGTATCGGCCGCCGCGAGCAATTGCGCGTTGGGTCCGAGCGCGATGCGCGCGCCGCCCGCGAGACTCGTCGTGCCGTCGGAGTTGGTCTTCTGATGGCCGAGCAGGATTTCGCCGGCGTTGCCGCCCGCGAGCTCCGTCGAGACGATCGCCGAGCTGGCGACATTGCGCAGCGTCATCGTCACCGAGCCGCCGCCGCTCGGCGCGAAGGTCAGCGCGTCGCCGACGCTGTATCCCGTTCCCGCAGAGCTGAGCCGCGCGGTCGCGACGCCATCCGCATCGACGACGATGGTGGCCTCGGCGCCCGTTCCGGCGCCGCCGGTCGCGGCCACATGGGTATAGGTTTCGCCGGCGGTCCAGGAGCCGCTGGAGCCGGTCTGCTCGGCGACCGTGCCGACATAGATCGAGTCGGCCTCGAGAGTGAGCGCGCCGCCATGGAGCGCAATATCGCCAGAGACGCTGATGACGCTCTTATGCGTCAGATGATTATCGCCGGGCAGCAGGCCGCCCTCGTCGAAAGGATCGTAACCGGAAAGCAGCGTGCTCACCGACAGCGCCGCATGGAATGTGCTGTCGAGCGAGGCGATGTCGACGCTGTCCGATCCAGAGCCGCCGGTCACGGTGAGCGAATGCGTCGGCGCGCTGAAAGTCT
>NZ_AZUO01000002.1:0-210000 GCF_000527115.1 Methylosinus sp. LW3 | reverse complement strand
CCCCTTTCTCGTCTTCGAGCCCTCTCCCACAAGAGGGCCGCCGTCCTTGGCGCGGGGTGGAGCAGCCCGGTAGCTCGTCAGGCTCATAACCTGAAGGTCACAGGTTCAAATCCTGTCCCCGCAACCAAGAACGACGACTGTCTAATTCACGGAATTACCGTGCAGGATTCAAAATCATCCTGCCGTCGAAATTTGTGGCGCGAAACGGCCGCGACCGTCCGGCGACCCAGTCCATCTCCCTGTCCGCATAATGCGGAGATCCGAACTGCCCAGATTGGCCGGCCGCCATCTGCATCAAGCCCTCCGACTCGCGCCCCGGCGCGACGACCATGCGCGCATTTGCTCCCGAGCTCTTGCCCGCATCCGCAAAGTAAAACCGGACACATTGCCTACATCCCGCAACGGGAACGCGCGGCATGTTCAGAACGGGAGCCAGCAACGGCGTCGCGGCGGCAAGCGGATGACGGATTTCGACCCTGTTCGCCTCTCCCCACCGAAGATCGTCGACAGGACGGCGTCCATTGGACTGCGCCAGACGCCGCGCGCTCTCCCTCAGCACGGCGCGCAAAAAATGCGGCCAATCGCGATGCGTATCGCGATCCGGCAAAAGTTCGGCCCGTCCGCTGTCGATAATGCGTTGTACGGGGACGTCCGCATTGCTCCATTCATAGACGAAGCCCGGCTCCAGCGCGCGGCATCGCGCCAAGAGCGGCGACAGAACGGCGTCGATCAGCGAGTTTCGGAATTCGACGATCAGCGGCAACCCGAGACTATTGTCCTCCGCGCGCCCGTCCCAGGTTTCGAGCGCGTGGATCAGTGCGGCGGCGTCTTTGTCGCCCTCGCTCTCGGGAGCGTTCAATGCGCGCCGCGCCAGAGTCTGATAATAGCGGTAGAATTCCGTGGAGGCGTCGAGTTGAAGCGCCGCCATGTCGCTCTCGTCGATGCGCGAAGACTCGTTCAGGCGCTGGTCGATTCGCCAGGCGCGGAAGCCGCCCGAATAGTCGTGGCCGATCTTCGGCGCGAAATCGGCGGCGCCGAGCATGCGCTGATTGGCGCTGACGATGTAGCCGGACGCGGGATCGACGATGCTGGGCAATTCTTGTTGTGAATAATAGCCGTCCCAACCGACCGAGCCGTCATCCCAAAATTCGGCGAAGAGGCCGCTCAGACCGCGTCTCTTTGGGATTTTCCCCATCAGCGTCCACATGACCGAGCCGGAACTGTCCGCAAGAAGAGCATTGAGCGGTGGAACGCCCGCGCCGCGCATGACCGGCGCGGCCTCCGCGGCGGTCGCGACGCTGTCCATGTCCATCAGGTCGAGATTGGTTGCGATCGGATCCAGCATCGTCCACCGGAGAGCGACCTCCTCGCCGAGAAGCGGCTCGGGTAGAACCGGCCCCCAGATCGTCTCTTTGACCTGCAGCACGATCTCCGGCGCGCCGCGCACGCCGATGCGCTCCACACGCGCCGAAAACTCACGCGCGCCATCGGACGTGAGATATTTCGACGGCTCGGCCGCATCTCTGCGCAGGCGGGCCAAATCGGCGAAATCGCCCTCGACGCTGGTCAGGCCCCAGGCGACGCGCCCATTCGTCCCCGTGATCACCATCGGCAAGCCCGGCAAGGTCAAGCCTTCCACCCGCCGTGAACCATAGGCGAGGTCGGCTTGATACCAGATGTTGGGCGTCTCGAGCGACAGATGCATGTCATTGGCGAGGATCGCGCGGCCGTCGCGCGTCTTCCCCCGCGCAACGACCCAGCCATTGGAGCCGCGCGGCGCACGTTCGTTCTGAACCAAGCCCGCGCTTCTCTCGCGTCCTCCCGCCTCGCGCATCAGCTGCTCTATCTCTCGCGCCGGAAGCGCGCCCGGCGTGCAGCGTTCGGGCGTTCGTGGCGCGAGCATCTCATTGTAGCAATCGCCGTCCGGCGTCAGGAAATCGACGACGGCCTCGGGCAAGGCCGCGCGCATGACGCTGGCCGCGCGCTCTTGATCTGCCGAATAAGACAAATCCGCCAGATTCAATGCAACCAGAATGCTGTCCTGCAGACGCCATGGCTCCGGCGCATACGCTAGAACAGTAAACTCCCAAGGCCATGCCAAAGCGTCGCGCATCGCTTGATTGACGCCGGCCGCATAGGCCGTCAGCGCCGCTCCCTGTTCGGCGGGAAGCTGTCGCAAGATGGCGCCTGCGAGACGTTCGAACCCCATCGCGCGGCTCCAACTGTCGTCCTTCACCAAAGCAGAGCCGAAAATCTCAGCCAATCGTCCGCCGGTCTTGCGGCGGAGCATGTCCATCTGAAACAGGCGATCGCGCGCCGTCGCATAGCCCAGGGCGGCGTAGGCGTCGGTTCGGCTCGTTGCGCGAATATGCGGAACGCCGACCGAGTCGAACTCCACCACGACAGCCTCGCCGAGCCCCGGCACAACATGCGAGCCGCCCTCCCAGGGGAGAGGCAGACGCACGACTCCAACGAGTGTCGCCGCTCCCGCCAGCAGAGCGGCGACGATGAGAACGCCCGAACGACGCATCGCCTTACGCATGTTGCAAGCGCTCCTCGCGATCGGCGCGAAATGTTTCATCGGCTCTGGAAAACGCCTCGATCTGTCCAGATGTCATGTGGAGCACGCGGTCGGCGAAGTGAAAATAGCGGTCGTCATGCGTGATCACGATGACCGTCTTGCCGAGCGCTTTCAGCTCCGGCAAAAGCTTGCGATAGAACAGCTCCCGGAACGGGGGATCCTGCTCGGCCGCCCATTCGTCGAACAAATAGAAGGGGCGATCCTCGACATAAGCGGTCAGCAGCGCCAATCGCTTGCGCTGTCCGCGCGACAGATCCACCGTGGAAAGCCGTCCGTTCTCGATACGCAGCTTCTTGTCGAGATCGAGAAGCTCCAACAGTTCCTGCGCGCGCTCCTGCGCTTTTGCGCCGGCATAGCCCAGCAACGAGTCGAAAATAAACGCGTCCGCGAAGACAGCGGAGAAATTCTGCCGATATGCCTCGCGATTGTCATGAGTGACGAGCGTTCCTCCCAGCCGAACGGCGCCGGCGTCGGGTGGAAAAAGACCCAGAACGAGCAGAGCCAGCGTCGTCTTGCCGCTGCCGTTGCCGCCGGTGACGAATATGAGCTCTCCCGGCTCGATACGAAGCGTGATCGGGCCGAGCCGATATCCCACGTCGTCATTCTCGCTCATATATCGATGCGTGACGCCTTCGAGCTCCAGAACGCCGGGCCGCGACTGGCGAAACGCCAGCGGCGCGTCAGCGGCGACTTCCGCCTCCGCCGTCAGACGCAAGCCCATCGCTTCGATGTTGCGTAGGGCTACGACGCCCTTGCCTATGTTGGGCAGCCAGCCGCCGACCAAGGATAGAGGGCCTCCGAGGAACAGGATCGCGAGGGTGAAGCCCGTCAGCGTCTCGGACGACGCTGCTTGAAAGCGCGGAACGACGAAGAGAACGAGACCGAGCAATAGATAGAATAGCGTTTCAGCCCAGCGGTCGATCAGGACGAAAATCACCAGCGCTTTGATTCTCTGCGTCTTGAGCGCGCCCGCCGTTTCGCGCAATTCATCGTCCAGAAAGGCGCGCCGGCGCCGCGCGTTCATCTTCAGCTCTTTGCCGCCTTCTGTGGCCGCGCGGAAATGATTGAACATCGCATTTTCGGTTTGCCGCGCCCGTTCCAGCCATCGCAAGGCCCATTTTTGCGGCGCTTGCAGACCGACGATGGTGACGATCACATAGATCGCGGTGATAAGAAAAAGCGGAGGCGACAGCATCCATAGATAGACGAAGACGGCGACGACCTTGGAGCCTTCGATGAACAGAGCCGGCAATACCTCTTGAGCGACCACGACGCTGTCGATATCCCTCGTGAGCGCGGCCATCAGGCGATGCGCTCCCAGAGCCTGCGCCTGACGCAGCGGCGCCGCAAGAATGCAACGGCTGAGCCACAGACGAAGGCTGTAGAGATTTTCCTGGGCGATCCGCGACAATAGGATCAGCGAGACGGCGCTCGACGCGAGCGCGACGAAGCAGAGCGCGAAAAAGCTGGCGGCGAGCTCGAACGTCCCGCGCCCCCCGCTTTCGAGCGCATGGGTGATGAAGGTCAAGAGCCGAGCGCTGCTCACGCCTGCGATCAGCCCGGTCGCGATCGACAACGTCAAGGCGGTCTTCGACGCCGCGAACACGCGCCACAAATGCAGAGCGGTTGTGCGCGGCGCATCCATTTCATTACCTCCATCACTCATGCGCCGCTCCGAGCTCTCTGCGCCAATTTTGCTCGCCGGCGCGCCGGCAGCGCGCCGACGGAAGCCTCGACCCGCAGGCGACCATCATCGAGGCGGACCAATATGCGTCGAGAATGGGTCTCGCACATGAGCTCCATGGCGTTCATATTTCGAATTCTTCGAAAGCGGCGGCCGACGAAGCTCGATCGCTGTGGGATGGGTTCAGCGCCTTCATCAGATCCACGGTCTCCGCGAGGACCGCGAGCCTATCGTTCCGATACACGAGAGAAATCGGCAGACTGACATTCAGCATGTTCGACACGCGCGCGACCAATTGCATCACGGTGAGCGAATGGCCGCCGAGCTCGAAGAAACTATCGTCGACGCCGACGCGCTCGACGCCGAGCACATCGGCGAAGATGCGGCACAGCGTCTCTTCCGTCGGCGTGCGCGGCGCGACATAGTTCCGGCGCGATTGCGCGTCGGGATCGGGGTCCGGCAGCGCCTTGCGATCGAGCTTGCCGCTCGCCGTCAGCGGCAGCGCCTCGAGACGAACGAAAAGCTGCGGAACCATATAATCCGGCAGCTCCCGCCGCAGCGCTATCTTCAGCGCGCCAAAGTCCAGCTCACCCTCGCTCGTCACATAGGCGGCGAGCCGCTTGTCGCCCGAGCCGTCCGCCCATGCGAGCGCAACCGCCTCGCGCACATCGGGAAGACGTTGCAACACCGCCTCGATCTCGCCCAGCTCGATGCGAAAACCCCGGATTTTCACCTGATGATCGAGCCGCCCGAGGAACTCTATGTTCCCATCCCGCCGCCAGCGCGCGAGATCGCCGGTGCGATACATGCGCTCCCCCGCGACAAAAGGGTTCGCGACAAAGCGCTCGGCCGTCAGATCGGCGCGGCCGAGATAGCCGCGCGCGAGGCCGACGCCGCCGATGCATAATTCTCCGGCGACGCCGACCGGAATCGGCTCGAAACCCGCATCGAGAATATAGAGCTGAATGTTCGAGATCGGCCGGCCGATCGGCACTCGCTCGCTATCGTCGTCCGGCGCGCATCGATAGGCGCTGACGTCGATCGATGCTTCGGTCGGGCCATAGAGATTGTGAAGCTCCGCCGCAGTGGCGGCATGAAAGCGCCGCGCCGCCGCCGCGGGAAGCTCCTCGCCGCTGCATATCACCAGCCGCAGCGAGCGCAGCGTCGCCATGTCGACGACGCTCGAGAACGCCCGCAGCATAGACGGCACGAAATGCAGCGTCGTGACGCTATGGCGTTGGATGAGCTCCGCCAGCCGCGCAGGCTCGCGATGATCGTCCGGCGCAGCGAGCGCGAGGCGCGCGCCGGCCTGCAGCGGCCAGAAAAACTCCCATGCCGAGACGTCGAAGCCGAACGGCGTCTTCTGCAGGACCGTATCATCGGCGGTCAGGCCGTAGCGTTTCTGCATCCAATCGATGCGATTGACCACGCCGCCATGCGGCGCGGCGACGCCCTTCGGCTTTCCTGTGGACCCCGATGTGTAGATGACATAGGCGACATTCTGCGGCGTGACGCGGCGGCTGAGCGCTTCGGCGTTCTCGTGCGCGAACTGCTCCCGGTCCGCGTCCAGTCGCAGAAGCGGCGTCCCCACAGGAAGACGCTCCGCCAGACGCTGCTGCGTCAGCACGAGACGCGGCGAGGCGTCGGCGATCATGTAGGCGAGACGCTCGGACGGATAGTCTGGATCGAGCGGCAGATAGGCTCCGCCCGCTTTCAAAACGCCGAGCAGTCCGACCACCATCTCCAGCGAACGCTCGACACACAGGCCGACGATCGCTTCCGGCCCGACGCCGAGCCCGACGAGATGGCGCGCCAGCCGGTTCGCCCGCGCGTTCAATTCGCCATAGGTCAGAGCGTCGTCGCCGAAGATCGCCGCCACAGCGTCGGGCCTGCGCTGCGCCTGCGCCTCGAACAGCTCATGGACGCACAAGTCGCGCGGAAATTCCGCCGAGGTGTCGTTCCAATCGAATATCAGCTCACCGCGTTCCGCGGCGGTCAGAATATCGAGCGCCCGTATCGGCGTGGCCCGCGCCTTTTCGAGAGCGCTCGAGAGAGCGTCGAGAACGACTCGCATGTAATCGCAAATTTTCGCTGGATCGATGGATTCCGCGGCTTGGACCGTGAGCAGAAAGGCCTCGCCGAAATCATCGACAGAAAGCGTGAGCGGGTAATTCGTGCGCTCGTCCGCAAAGATCAGCTCAGCGCCCTCGATAGCAGATGAGCGCGCGTCGTCAGGATCGCTGTGACGATAATTCAGCAATGCGGAGAACAATGGCGTCGGCGCCGTCACCTTGCTGCATCGCTGCGCCAAAGTGAGCGACGCATGTTCATGCTCGAGCAAATCCGCCAGCAACAGATGCGCGTTTCGCGCGCAATCGACGACGCTTCCTTCCCCGAGCTTTATCCGCATTGGTAGAGTGTTGATGAAAAGCCCGAGAGCGCGGCCGCCGCCGCCGCTCATCCGACCGAGCAGCACCGAGCCGAAGACCACATCCTGACGCCCCGTCAGCTTGCCGAGCATTTGAGCGAAAGCGAGATGGAACAGGCTCGCCGCGCTGACGCCGAGCCTCGTGGCGCTATCCCTCAGACACTGCGCCAGGCTCGCGCAAAGGGCGAGCTTCGCCTCCGCGATAGCGCCATCGTCTTGGATGTCCACGAGCCCGAAGGGCGCCGTCGGCTCGCTGACATCTCCCAGCAGAGACGTAAAAAACGCTTCATGCCGCGAGGCGCTTACGCCCAAGCGCGCTTGCGCCACGAAATTCCGGAAGGGAGTCGGCTCCGACGCAAGATGGCTCTGCCCCGACAGATACGCCTGCACCTCCGCCACGAGGAATTGGAGGGTGGCGTGGTCCAACGCTAGATGATGCGTCAGGAGGAGGAGGAGCCAACGGCTGTTCTCTTCGTCATGACCGACCACCGCCCGCATCAGCGGCGCCGTGCGGACGTCGAGACGGGTATGGCGAGGATCGAAACGCGCGCGCATCTCCTCCGCAGACTCGACGTTCACATAGTCGACGTTCAGCGTCGCGTGACGCCAAACGACCTGCATTGGCTCCGGAAGCCCCTCCCAAAGGATCGCCGTGCGGAGCACATCGTTTCGCTCGATCATCGCTCGCAGCGCGTCGATGAAACGTTCCGTCGCCTCATGCGACTGAAAGGCGAGCTGGACCGGCATCAGATAAGGGTCGCCGTCGACGCTCATCAGATGATGAAACAATATGCCCTCTTGCAGCGGCGCCAACGGATATATGTCCTGAATATTGGCGGCGCCGCCGGGAACGGATCGAACGATATGATCGATGTCCGCTCGAGAAAGGCTTGCGAGCGTCACCATCTCCGGCGTGATGTCGCCGCCGTCGCTCGGGATGAGATTCGGCGGAACGATCACCTCGCGCCGGTCGTTTAACGCGAGCGCCAGAGCCGCTGGGGTCGGCGCGACAAATAGCATGCGGGCGTCGGCGCGCACCCCGCGCCTGCGCAACTGGTCGATCACACGGACCGCTTTCAGCGAATGACCGCCGAGCTCGAAGAAATTGTCCTCGACGCCGACGCGCTCGATGCCGAGAACATCCGCGAAGACGCGGCACAAAGTCTCTTCCATCGGCGTGCGCGGCGCGACATAATCTTGGCGCGGTTGCGCGTCTGGATCAGGATCAGGCAGCGCCTTACGGTCGAGCTTGCCATTGGCCGTCAGCGGCAGCGCCTCCAGACGCACGAATAGGCGAGGGATCATATAATCAGGTAGCTCTCGTCGCAGCGCTGTCTTCAACGCGCCGATGTCCAGCTCCCCCTCCCCCGTCAGATAGGCGACCAATCGCCTATCGCCCGAGGCGTCCGCACGCGCGAGCACGACAGCCTCACGCACATAAGAACGCAGCGCCGTCTCGATCTCGCCGAGCTCGATTCGAAAGCCCCGGATCTTCACCTGATGATCGATCCGCCCGAGGAACTCGATATTGCCGTCCGCTCGCCAACGCGCGAGATCGCCGGTGCGATACATCCGCTCTCCGGGCGCGCCGAACGGGTCCGGAACAAAGCGCTCGGCCGTGACGTCGGAGCGACCGAGATAGCCGCGCGCCACCCCTGCCCCACCAATATACACTTCCCCGGAGACGCCCACCGGAACAGGCTCCATCTCGTCGTCCAAAAGGAAGATTTGCGTATTCGAAATCGGACGGCCGATCGGCGGATTGCGCCAATCCTCCTCACGCAAGCGAAAGTAGCTGGAATAGGTCGTGCATTCCGATGGTCCGTAGAGATTGAACACGCCGTCGAGACTCTCGCGGCTCCCCAAGGATTCGGCCATGGCCGGCGGAAAAGGTTCTCCGGCCAGATTGACGATCCGGACGGACGGCGGAAGCGCGTCGATCCTCAAGAGCTCCGCCATGGCCGACGGCACTGTATTGATCAGATGCGCCGCGTACGCTCCGGCCACCCCCGCGATCTCGAGCGCGTTTTTCACAACGACCACGGCGCCGCCGAAGCTCAATGGCAGAAACAGCTCGAAGACAGACAGGTCGAAGCACAAGGATGTCGACGCCAGCATCGTCGACGCGCCGGGACGAATGAAAATGTCCTTCGCCCAATGCAGCATCGCGGCCGTATTGACGTGAGCGATGGCGACGCCCTTCGGCTTTCCTGTCGAGCCCGAGGTATAGATGACATAGGCGAGATTCTGCGGCGTCGCGCGGCGGCCGAGCGCTCCCGCGCCCTCGTCCGCGATCAGCTCCCAATCCGCGTCCAGCCGCAAAATCTGCGTCCCCGCCGGAAGACGCTCCGCCAGACGCTCCTGCGTCAGCACCAAGCGCGGCGAGGCGTCGGCGATCATGTAGGCGAGACGCTCGGACGGATAGTCCGGATCGAGCGGCAGATAGGCGCCGCCCGCTTTCAAAACGCCGAGCAGTCCGACCACCATCTCCAGCGAGCGCTCGACACACAGACCCACGATCGTCTCCGGCCCGACGCCGAGCCCAATGAGATGGCGCGCCAGCCGGTTCGCCCGCGCGTTCAATTCGCCATAGGTGAGACAGTCATCGCGGAAGATCGCCGCCACAGCGTCGGGCGCGCGCTGCGCCTGCGCCTCGAACAGCTCATGAATGCACAATTCGCGCGGAAAATCCGCCGACGTATCGGTCCAATCGATCAACAGCCGCCGACGTTCTGGCTCGCTCAGCATCGGCAACGCCCCGATGCGCGCCCGCGGATCGGCGACGATCCCTTCCAGCAACCTGCGATAATGATCCGCCATGCGCGCGATCGTCGCCGGCTCGAACAACGCCGCGGCGTATTCGATCGATGCGATCAACCCGCCCTCGACCTCGGCGAGCTCCAAGGTGAGATCGAACTTCGACGTTCCGCTGTCCGCCGCCAGAGTCTCGATCCGCAGACCGGGCAGAGAAAACACCCGCGCCGGCGCGTTCTGAAAGACGAACATCGCCTGAAACAACGGGCTGCGGCTCATGTCGCGCGCCGGCTGCAGCTCTTCCACAACACGCTCGAAGGGAAGATCCTGATGCTCCTGCGCGCCCAACGCCGCCTCTCGCACTCGCCCCAGAAGCTCCACAAAGCTCGGCTCGCCCGAGAGGTCCGCGCGCAAGACCAGCGTGTTGACGAAAAAGCCGATCAGTCCCTCGAGCTCCACGCGCCGCCGATTGGCCGTCGGCACGCCGACGCAAATGTCCTTCTGACTGCTGTAACGCGACAACAGAAGCTGAAACGCCGCCAACAGAACCATGAACAGCGTCGCGCCCTGCTCCCGGGCCAGGCCCTTCAGCCGATCCGCGACCGTCGTCGGAATCTCGAAACGATGCACGCCGCCGGCGGTGTCCTGAACCGCCGGACGCGGATGATCGGTCGGCAGCTCCAGAACCAAGGCCGCATCCGACAACGTCCGCCGCCAATAGGAGAGCTGGCGCTCCAACAGCTCGCCGCGCAGCCAGTCGCGCTGCCAGGCGGCGTAATCGGCATATTGGATGGGAAGTGGGGCAAGCGGCGACTGACGGCCGGCGATGCGCGCCTCATAGAGCGCGGCGAACTCGCGCATCAGCACGTCGGTCGACCATCCGTCGGACACGATGTGATGCAGCGTGAAGGCGACCACATGCTCGCGAGCCCCAGCCGCATCGCCGACGCCGAGATCGATGACGAGGACGCGCAGCAGCGGACCCTGCGTCAGATCGAACGGGCGCCGCGCCTCCGCCTCGACGAGACGCCGCGCCTCGGCGGCGCGCGCGTCCGCTTCGAGATCGCTCAGATCGACGATGGGACAGGCGATCTCCAGCGAGGGCGCGACGATCTGAACCGCCTCGCCATCGACCACCGAAAAACGCGTCCGCAACGTCTCGTGCCGGGCCACGATGGTATTCACCGCCCATGAAAATGCAGAGATGTTCAATGCGCCGATAAAGCGAAACGCGCCGGCATTATTATAGGCGGCGCTCTCGGGTTGGATGAGGTCGAGCAGCCATAGGCGCTGCTGTGCGTAGGAAAGCAGCTTCTTTGCGCCGCAGGAGGCCACGATGGGACGCTCGAATTCCGACTCATCCTTCAGTCGCGTCCGCAACAGCTGCAATTTGTCAGGAGAAAGGCGCGACAAGCGCTCGACCAGCTCAGCCATTATCGTTCTTCCAGGCTCGCGCGTTAAATCAGGATTTCGGCTCGGCCGAAGAGAAGCTCCGCGCCGACGCCCAATTCATCGCGCAGCGACCGGATGTATTTGGCGATCTCCGCCATGTACACGTCGTCGTCGGCGGGAGTGAGAGCGAGGAGGTATCGCACCCAGGGCTCGCGCCCGACCGCATAGACGAATACCCGCCGACAACCCACCGCGCGCGCGAGCTCCAGCGCGGCGCTAGAGTTGCAGCCATTCGAGCGGCGTCCCTGACTGTGTCGATGCTCGGGCTTGTTGGGCAAAATCGGCCCATAGACCCACGTCAACGGCGCGCCGACGCATTCCATTCCGACGAACAGTGTGTCGATTGGACCGGTCTCACGAAGCAGATGTGCGTAGATCTCTGGATCGAGGCAATTCGAATCCGCGGCGAAGAGCAGGCTGCGCGCGCCGAGACGCAGAAAATACGCGGCTTTCGCGGACGGCAGGTCATTGTGCTCCCCCAGGAATGGAACGGCGACGATCCGCCCATTGGGAATGGCGAATTCATCGAGGTAGTCCACCTCGCGCACATCCGCGAACCCGAGCTGACGCGCAAGAAGCTTCAGGGACAGATCGCCATAGAAAACGCCCGAGCTCTTCGGCACGACGAGCGTGCCGATCTTGTGCCTCAATCGCAACAGCGACTCGATGACGAAATGATCGTGATGCCCGTGCGTGATGAGAACATAATCGATTCGTTCGGGCAGATCGCCGAAGCTGAAGCGTTCGACGTCATGCTGCTCGGGCCGCGCGGCGATCAGCGGATCGATGAGGATCGAAACGCCTCCACTCTCTACGAGGGCGCAGGCATGCCCGAAGTATCGAACACGAACCTCGTCGCCGCTCCACGGGGCGCGAATGGCGCCGTCGGTCTCTCGCAAAATGGCGCGCAGCTTCGCATCCTGCGACGCCGGAGCGTCCAGCAAGGATCTGATCTCGTCGAAGGATTTCGGCTCCTGGTCCAGACGGAACAATTCGTCGATTCTGGGATCGTCGAAGGCGACGGTCCAATCGAGCGAATCGTCTCCAGACAATCTCGGCGTGCTCATATAATAGGGCCGTTCGAGATCGGTTTCCTGACGGAAAAGACGCAACGACTGCGCCTCTTTCTTGTAATACCCGCTCTTGTAGAGAAGCCCTTCGAGCGGCCGCACGATCGGCCGGTTATAGTAGTCGTAGAGAAGCTCGACATAGCCACGCAGCGGTTCGGGAATCCGCTGGTAGCAGTCCTCGAGGCTTTCGCCCTTCGCTTCGGCGACGAGCTTATTGTGAAACTCGATCAGCGTGCGCGCGAAAGCCAGATTGTCCGAAAACGTCTCCTCGGTCTCGGCCAAGAAATCTCGAACTTCGGATAGGCGTGTCGCCGGCACATCGACGAAAGCGCCGCCCAAGAGCTTTGGATTGCGACAGGAGACCTCGTGAATCGCCGGGTTGCCGAGATAGGAGCCGATCGTTTTGATCTGGTAGTTCAGGAGATGCAGGCTCTGCGTGACCGGCGCCATCACATGAGGCCAAGCCACCCAGCGTCCGACCAGCGGCTCCACACATGTGTTCTCCGCGAGAGCATAACGGATCTCACCAGACATGCTGCGGCCCTTCGTTTCCGAGGCCACGAGCGACGGCGTCCAACTCGGCGGTCGGGTCGATCTCTGCGAGCAGAAAGCTCAGCTTTTCGTTGATGGCGTCCGCGCCAGCGGCGCCCTCGATCTCCCCGGCGAGCTCGCCGAGAGTTCCCCCCTCGAAAAGCGTCGTGATCGGAATGTCTTTGCCGAACAGCTGCTGCGCGCGCGCGACGACTTGAATGGCCGACAATGAATTGCCGCCAAGATCGAAAAAATTGTCGTTGCGGCCGATCTCCTCCACGCCGAGCACAGCGCGCCAAATGTCGGCGAGAAGAAATTCGATCGCGCTGGCGTGGCCCTCGCGTTCCAAATCCTGCTCCGTGGCGACGGCCGCAGGCTCCAACAGCGCCGAACGATCGACTTTCCCGTTCGGAAGTCGTGGCATGGCCGGCAGCGCGACGATGACCTCTGGCGCCATGAAAGCCGGCAAATTCTGAGCGACATGCCGCCGTAGCGCGGATTCGATCTCACCCGAATCGCCTTCGGCGACGACATAGGCGATCAGCCTGGCGCTCCCCTCCTTCTCTGCGGGCACGACCACTGCAGCGTCCGAAACCGAGGGATGCGACGACAAGACGTCCTCGATCTCTCGAGGGTCGACGCGATAGCCGCGCAGCTTGATCTGCTCGTCGAAACGGCCGAGAAACTCCAGCCCGCCATCTCGGCGGCGCTTTACGCGGTCCCCGGTCCTGTAGAGTCGCTCGCCACCGCCGCCGAAGGGATCGGGAACGAACCTCTCCGCGGTCAATTCAGGCCGCCCGAGATACCCTCGCGTTACGCCCGGACCGCCGATATATAGCTCGCCGATAAGGCCCGCGGCCGACAGCTCGCCGTCCGGCCCGACGACATAAGTCCGAGCGCCGGGAATTGGCCTCCCAATGCTCACCGGCTCGGACCGGTTCTCATCCTCGGCGATTTCATGGACCGTGCTCCAAACGGAGCATTCGGTCGGTCCATATTCATTGAAGAGAGCGGCGTGCGGCAGCTTCGCAAAATGATGGTCGGCGACGTCGCGCTTGCAAGCCTCGCCAGCGACGATGCAGCACCGCAGCGATGCGCCGCTTTTCGATGTCGTCACCTGCAGCAGCGCGGAATAGAATGACGGCAGACACAAGAGATGCGAGACCGACTCTCGCTCGACAAGACGCATCAACGCGCCCGGGTCGCGGCGCATCGTCTCAGACGGGATGTGCAGCCGCCCGCCTTGGAACAAGGTCCAGAACAGCCCCGCCAATGAGCTGTCGAAGGAAATGGACGACAACAGCAGGAAGCCGGTGACGGCCTCGGCGTAATGCCCCGCGCGCGCGCGCGTCGAGGCCACCGCGTTGCGATGCGTGGCCATCACGCCTTTCGCACGGCCCGTAGAGCCAGATGTGTAGATGATATAGGCGATGTTTTCAGGCGCGACGCTCGAGACGACGGGAACGTCCGGCATAGCGTCGAGGACCTTCTGATCCAAAATTGCAATCGGGATCGAAATGTCGCCGAGCTTCGACGCCAGCTCCTGCGTCGTCAGCAGCACGCCCGCCTTTGCATCGGACAGAACGTAGTCGATCCGTCCGGGCGGATAGGCCGGATCGAGCGGCACGAATGCGCCCCCCGCCTTCGACACGCCGACGATCGCCGCCACCAGCTCGACGGAGGGTTCGAGAAGCACGCCCACAGGCACGTCGGGGCCGACGCCCAGGCGCTGTAGCCAGTGCGCGATCCGATTGGAGCGGGCGGATAATTCGCCATACGTCAGCGCCGCGCCGCACGTCGACACGGCGAGCTGATCTGCACGGGCATTTCTGCCGAGCCAGTGATGAATCAGCTCCGGCGTGACTGTTTGGAGGGATGCGCCTTCCGACATGGCGATGATCTGCGACCGTTCCGCCGAATCCGAAAGACTCAACGCGGCGATGCGCAGCGTTGGGGCCTCCAGCATGTTTTGGACAAGAGCCGTAAAATGCCCCGCCATTGCGGCGATGGTCGCATCGTCGAACAGGCCCACATCAAACTCGAAACGCAGCCGCAGCCCCGGCGCTTCGTTGAAGACATGCAGAACGAGATCGAAAATCGCCGACTCCGTGCTCACTTCCTCGACGTCGATGGTGAGATTTGAGAGCGTCAGCCGCTCGATCGGAATATTGTGGTGAACGAACGCGACTTGGAACAGAGGATTGTGACTGAGGCCGCGCTTCGTCGCCAATTTTTCGACGAGCGTCTCGAATGGCGCATCCTGGTTCGATTGAGCGCCGACGGCGGCCTCATGCACACGCGCGAGCAATGTCTCGAAGCTCGGATTGTCGTCGAGCGTCGTGCGCAGAACCAGAGCGTTCGCAAAAAATCCTACCAAGCGTTCCAGTTCTGGATGCGTGCGATAGGCGATGGTGGTGCCGACCGCGATGTCTGTCTGGCCGCTGTAATGATAAAGCAAGGTCTTGAAGGCGGACACCAAGACGACGAACAGCGTGGTGTTCGTCCGTCGGGCGAGCTCCGTCAGTCCCGCGAGCGCCTCTTGCGACAGAGTCCATGAATAGCGTGAGCCGCGGTTGGCTTGTTTGGACGCGCGCGGCCGGTCGGTCGGGAGCGCCAACAGATCGGGAAGTCCGGCGAGCCTGTTCGCCCAATAGTCGAGCTGCTTTCTGCCCGCCTCGCTCGTCATCAGGCGACGATGCCAATAGGCGAAATCGCCATATTGCACGGACAGCGGCGCCAACGGATTCGGCGCGCCCTTCATCGCCGCTTCGTAGAGCTGCGCAATTTCCTGGATCAGCAGTCCGCTGGACCAGCCATCCCATATGATGTGATGGATCGTTAGCAGCAGAACATGCCGTTCGTCCCCCAAGATGAGCAATGTCGCCCGCATCAGCGGCGGCGCATCCAGGTCGAAAGGCTTGCGCGCCTCGGCGTGTGACAGCGCCCGAACTTCACTATTTTGCGCCTCTTCATCGAGGCTGCGCAGATCGATCCGTTCGAAGGAAAAATCCGCATCGGATGAATAGAAGAGCCGCGGAACGCCGCAGTTACTCGCGAAGCCGGAGCGCAACACTTCGTGACGGCGAATAATCTCCGCGAGACTCGATTGCAACGCCCCCGCGTCGAGCGCCCCACCAATGCGCGCCAGCAGCGCGATGTTGAACAAAGCGGGATTGGGCGACACTTGGCATTGAAACCAGATGCGTTCCTGACCATACGACAATGGATTGTCGCCCGGCGGCCGAGGAGCGATATCGTTCTGAGTCATTTGCAGCGAAGCGCGCCCCCGCAAGCGAAGCTCGAGAAGCTCGCGCTTGCCCGGAGAAAGGCGTGCTTTCTTATCCTGCTGCTCTCGCCGACTCTCGATCATGTCCATGAGGTGTCCACTCCGGATGACTCGTTCCTGAAGGCGGGATCGCGCCCTCAGGCGCGAGCTTCCACCGTCTCTCGCGCGCGCCGAGACGCTTCGACGTCGCTCAGCTCTTCGATGTCTGCAAGGATCAGATCTTCGACGCGCTCGGCGAGCTTCGCCACAGTTGCGGCGTCGAACACCGCGGGCAAAGGCATTTCGACGCCGAAGGCGGCGCGAATGCGCGAACGCAATTGAATCGCGAGCAGAGAATGTCCGCCGAGCTCGAAGAAATTGTCCTCGACGCCGACGCGCGGCGCATCGAGCACCTCCGACCAGATTTTGCACAAAATCTCTTCGGTCGCGTTGCGTGGCGGGACATAGACGCGCGAGACATGGGCGGAGGCGTCGACGTCCGGCAATTTCTTGCGGTCGACCTTGCCGTTGGACGTGAGCGGCAGAGACTCCATGCAAATGAAGGCGCTCGGAACCATGAATTCCGGCAGCGTCTGCAACACATGCTCTCGAAGAGAGCTCGCATCCAGCTGCGGCGCGACGACATAAGCGATCAGCCCATACAAATTCTTGGACAGCCGGCGAGCGACGACACAAGCCTCTTCGATGCGCGGATGGGTGACGAGACAGGCTTCGATCTCCCCCGGCTCGATCCGATGTCCGCGAATTTTGACCTGATGATCCACGCGGCCCAGGAATTCGATGACGCCATCCGATCGGTAGCGTCCCAAATCGCCGGTTCGATAGAGGACCGAGCCGGGTGGCCCGAATGGGTCGGGAACGAAGGATTGCGCGGTCAAGTCCGGACGATGGAGATAGCCTCGGCCCACCTGAACGCCGGCGACGCAGATTTCGCCGGCGACGCCCACCGGCGCCAAATCGAGGCGCCGATTCAGAATGTAGAGCTGCGTGTTGTCGACAGGCCGGCCGATCGGAACGCTGAGATCGTCTCCTTCGGGCGACGACTCGATAGGATAATAGGATACGTCGTCCGAGCATTCCGCCGGTCCATAGGCGTTCAAAAGGCGAATATTCGGGAAGCGCGCTATGAAGCGCCGGCACAATTCCGGCGTGAAGGCCTCCCCACACGGCAGCAGCCACCGGAGCCGAACAAGTCTTTCGTCGTCTTCCGCCACATCGAGCAGCGCCTTGATCATCGACGGGACGGCTTCGAGTATTGTCACCTTTCGACGATCGACCTCTTCGAGCAGCCGTTGCGGATCGCGCGATATATCATCGGGGAAAATCTCGACCCGCGCGCCGATGGCGATCGCCGTGAGGAACTGCCAGACGGAAATGTCGAAGCATTGCGACGCCGTCTGCGCGATGACGTCATCCGCGGTCAGAGCAAGGACGCGTTCTTTCGTGATCAGATTGTTGAACATGCCTCTGTGCTCGACCATTACGCCTTTCGGCCTGCCGGTGGAGCCAGAGGTGAAGATGACGAAGGCGAGATTGCGTGGCTCGTTGCGACGCGGCGATTTCATCGTCGCAGCTGCGCATGTCGTCATCGGCTCGATCAGACGCGGCCGTTCTGCCTCATCGAGATCGGCGCAGAGCGCGCTCGCGCGCGCCAGATGATTCTTCCCGGCCCAGAGCCATTCGAGCTCGGCCTCCTTCAGCACTTGCAAAATACGCCCATCTGGATTGGCAGGATCGATCGGAAGATAGGCCGCGCGGGCCTTGAAGACGCCGAGCATAGTCGCCAAAAAGTTCAGCCCGCGCGTCTCCCAAAGGGCGACGAGATCGTCCCGGACGACGCCCGCCTCGACCAATGCGCTCGCGATATGGTTCGCGCGTTCGTCGAGCGCGCGATAAGTCAGCGTCTCGCCCTCGCAGGCGGCGGCGATGCTGTCCGGACGCAGCGCGGCCTGCGCCTCGAAGCGTCGCACGAGATCGAGCGGCTCGCCATAGTCGTGATCCGTCTCGTTCCATTCGACTGCGGCTCGATGACCCTCCGCCCGGGTTACAAGCTGCACGTCTCTCACCCGGCGGTCGCTCTTTGCGATCAATTCTTCGAGAGCGCGCCTAAAATGAATAGCCATACGCTCGACCGTCGACGCCTCGAAACGATCGCGGTCATAAGTGAGGCGAAGCGTGAGCGTCTCGCCTGGAATGGCGACGAAGGTGATCGGATAATTCGTGTGGACGCGAAGCTGCAGGAGATCGATATCGAGTATCTCCTTTTCTCCGCGCAGGCTGGGGTCGATCGGCGCATTCTCGAAAGTGAGCAGATGTTGGAACAGGAGCGCGTCGGCGCGAGGTATGGAGCTCCAGCTCTGGATCATCGATTGAGAGACGAACTCATGCTGACGCATTTCCAAATTGCTGGACATTATCTCTTTCAACCAATCGATGATCGGCTGATCTGGACGAATGCGCACACGCAGCGGCAATCCGTTGATGAACAGGCCCAATGCCGCTTCTGAGCTCGGAAGATCGATCGGACGGCCAGCGACCGTCACGCCGAACACGACCTCATCCACGTCGGCATATCGGCCGAGCAGCAGCGCGAGCGCGCCCTGAACATAGGTGTTGACCGTCAAGCGGTGTTGGCGCGCGAGCGCTTCGAGCTTTTTCCGATCCTCCGCCGAGAGAGTCACGATGACGTCATCGACGGAAGCGGCGGCGTCGGCCCGAATCTCGATCGCTTTGGCGCCCACGAGTGGCGTCGGCTCCGAAAATCCGTCGAGATAGCTGCGCCAGAAGCTCTCCGCCGACGCCATGTCCTTGGTTCGCAGCCAGGCGATATAGTCCCGGAATTGTCCTGCCGGCTCGGCCTCGACGGCCTGCCCTGCCAACCCAGCCGCATAATGCTTTCGCACGTCGAGCAGCAGCGGCGATGTGCACCAGTCGTCCATGATGATGTGATGGAAGCTGCGCACGCAGATGTGCCGGTCGTCGTCGACTCGGATGATCTTGATGCGCATCAGCGGCGCAGTCGCGAGATCGAATCCGCGCTCGCGTTCGCTGCTCAGCAATTGGTCGATGTATGACGATTGATCGGCATTGGATAAATGTCGGAGGTCGAGGATGTCGACCGGCAGAGTGGCGTGGCTGTGAACCACCTGATGAGCGCGGCCTTTCAGGTCCCATTCGAAAGAGGTCCGCAAGCTCGCATGACGATCGACCACGCGGCGCCAAGCGGCAGCAAAAGCCTCGATGTCGAGCGGCCCTCTTATCTCGTAGCGCTCCTGCATATGATAGAGACCCGTTCCCGTCTGGGACAGGGCGTGAAACAGCATGCCTTCCTGCATCGGCGTCAGCGGATAGAGGTCCTCGACATCTCCGTGCCGACGCACGATGCGGTCGATGTCATCCGCCTCCAGCTCCGCAAGAGCGAAGGGGGATGTGAATTGGGCGAGCGCGCGCTCGACATCGGATATCGGAGAGGCCTCTGCGCCGAGCGTCAATTCCGACGCCAACAGGCTCGCGGCTGGATATTGGAACAGCTGACGCGGCGTCAGCTCATATCCGGCCAGTTGCAACCGGCTCGCAACCTGAATGGCGCGAATCGAGTCGCCGCCGAGCTCGAAGAAACTATCGTCGACGCCGACGCGCTCGACGCCGAGCACATCGGCGAAGATGCGGCACAGCGTCTCTTCCGTCGGCGTGCGCGGCGCGACATAGTTCCGGCGCGATTGCGCGTCGGGATCGGGGTCCGGCAGCGCCTTGCGATCGAGCTTGCCGCTCGCCGTCAGCGGCAGCGCCTCGAGACGAACGAAAAGCTGCGGAACCATATAATCCGGCAGCTCCCGCCGCAGCGCTATCTTCAGCGCGCCAAAGTCCAGCTCACCCTCGCTCGTCACATAGGCGGCGAGCCGCTTGTCGCCCGAGCCGTCCGCCCATGCGAGCGCAACCGCCTCGCGCACATCGGGAAGACGTTGCAACACCGCCTCGATCTCGCCCAGCTCGATGCGAAAACCCCGGATTTTCACCTGATGATCGAGCCGCCCGAGGAACTCTATGTTCCCATCCCGCCGCCAGCGCGCGAGATCGCCGGTGCGATACATGCGCTCCCCCGCGACAAAAGGGTTCGCGACAAAGCGCTCGGCCGTCAGATCGGCGCGGCCGAGATAGCCGCGCGCGAGGCCGACGCCGCCGATGCATAATTCTCCGGCGACGCCGACCGGAATCGGCTCGAAACCCGCATCGAGAATATAGAGCTGAATGTTCGAGATCGGCCGGCCGATCGGCACTCGCTCGCTATCGTCGTCCGGCGCGCATCGATAGGCGCTGACGTCGATCGATGCTTCGGTCGGGCCATAGAGATTGTGAAGCTCCGCCGCAGTGGCGGCATGAAAGCGCCGCGCCGCCGCCGCGGGAAGCTCCTCGCCGCTGCATATCACCAGCCGCAGCGAGCGCAGCGTCGCCATGTCGACGACGCTCGAGAACGCCCGCAGCATAGACGGCACGAAATGCAGCGTCGTGACGCTATGGCGTTGGATGAGCTCCGCCAGCCGCGCAGGCTCGCGATGATCGTCCGGCGCAGCGAGCGCGAGGCGCGCGCCGGCCTGCAGCGGCCAGAAAAACTCCCATGCCGAGACGTCGAAGCCGAACGGCGTCTTCTGCAGGACCGTATCATCGGCGGTCAGGCCGTAGCGTTTCTGCATCCAATCGATGCGATTGACCACGCCGCCATGCGGCGCGGCGACGCCCTTCGGCTTTCCTGTGGACCCCGATGTGTAGATGACATAGGCGACATTCTGCGGCGTGGCGCGGCGGCTGAGCGCTTCGGCGTTCTCGTGCGCGAACTGCTCCCGGTCCGCGTCCAGTCGCAGAAGCGGCGTCCCCACAGGAAGACGCTCCGCCAGACGCTGCTGCGTCAGCACGAGACGCGGCGAGGCGTCGGCGATCATGTAGGCGAGACGCTCGGACGGATAGTCTGGATCGAGCGGCAGATAGGCTCCGCCCGCTTTCAAAACGCCGAGCAGTCCGACCACCATCTCCAGCGAACGCTCGACACACAGGCCGACGATCGCTTCCGGCCCGACGCCGAGCCCGACGAGATGGCGCGCCAGCCGGTTCGCCCGCGCGTTCAATTCGCCATAGGTGAGAGTGTCGTCGCCGAAGATCGCCGCCACAGCGTCGGGCCTGCGCTGCGCCTGCGCCTCGAAAAGCTCGTGAACGCACAAGTCGCGCGGAAATTCCGCCGAGGTGTCGTTCCAATCGAATATCAGCTCGCCGCGCTCGGCCTCTTCCAAAATGGGAAGATCGCCGATGCGCGCCTGCGGATTGTCCAGAATGCCGTCGAGCAGCGCTCGGTAGCGGCGCGCCAGGCGCTCGATTGTGGCGGCGGCGAATAGCTGCGTCTTGAACTGAAACGACAGCAGCAGCTCCTCATCGACCTCGGCCGCCATCACCGCGAGGTCGAACATCTCCACGCGCTCACGCAGGCTCGACGATCTCGCTGTGCGCCCACAGTAAGAAAACGAAGGGCCATCCTCACCGAGCGCGAGAGCGGCGAATTCCGCCGGCGCCTCCGATTGCGCCTGTTGCAGAACAAACCAGCTCTGGTAGATCGGCCATTGGTTCTCATGGCGTTCGGGCTGAAGGCGGTCGACAATCAGCGGAAATGGGAATTGCTGATGCTCGAGCGCGCCTCGCACCGTTGCGTGTGTCGCGCGCAACAGACCTTCGAAGCTGTCTTGCGGCAGCGCCCGCACCCGCAGCGCGACAGGATTGACGCAATTTCCGACGAGACCGATCGTCTCCAAACCCAAGCGGCCGCTCGTGGGCGCTCCGACGACCAGATCGGACTGCCCGGTCACGCGTTGAAGAAGCGCGAAATAGCCGGCCAGCAGCAGCGAAAAAAGACTTACGCCCTCGCGCTTGGCCAGCTCTTTCAGCCTATGGGTCGTCTCGTGGTCGAGCCGCAGCGGCGCCGATCCTCCCGCATAGTCGGGAACGGACGGGCGCGGAAAATCCGTCGGCAATTCGAGCGCAGGCAGTGGGCCGCGAAGCTGATCGCTCCAATAGCTCCAATCCCGCTCCGCGGCAGGGGAAGCGAGATAATTTGCTTCACGACGCGTGAATTCGGCGTAGTCCCCGCTCGCGGGCGGCGCAAAGCCGTCTCCCGCCTCCGGCGCGAGATAGGCCGCGTCGAGCTGCGAGACCAGAAGCAGCAATGACCACAAATCGACAGCGATATGATGTGCGACGAATAAGAGGGTCGAGCCGCCATCGCCTCGGCTGTAGACGACGATCCGAAAGGGAGCTTGCGCGTCGAGATCGAACGGACGCCGCGCTTCCTGCGACAGCGCGCCCTCCAGCTCCGCCGACGTCCAGGCCGTCGCGTCCTCCCGGCGCAACCAATCTGCCAACTCTTCGAGGGGAAGCGCTTCCTGCGTGACGCCGTCCGAGCCGGAGCGATAGACGGTGCGAAGCTGAGCATGACGCTCGACGACCGACGACAGCGCCCGATGGAAGCGGGCAAAATCCAACGGCCCGTCGATATCGAGCGCGAGATGCAGATTATAGACGTTGCTCGCTGCGTCGAGCTGATGGACCGTCCACATCGCGTGCTGGCTGTGCGACAGAGCGCGCGGGTCCGGCGCCAGCGCGACCTCGCGTGCGGATGAAGCGTCGTCGTCGGCGAGCCGGGCGAGCGCTTCAGCGGCCTCCGCAAAGCTCGCATCCGAGAGCAGAACGCCGATCGGCGTTTCGATCCCGAGCGCGGAATCGAGCGAATGCTTCACTTCGATCGCCCGCAGCGACGAGAGCCCGCTTCGCGAAAGCAAAGTCGTGGGGCTGAAATCGCTTTCCGGCGCCCCAAGCGATCGCGCCACTCTGGAGATGAGAAAACGTGTGAGAAGCGCAGCTTTTTGCGCCGGCGCCAGATAGGAGAGCGCCTCGCGCAGGAACGCGTCGGCCCGCTCCGCGCTGGATTGCTCTGCCACGGCGGCGGATGACGGCGCGGCGGAATGCGCGCGCGCCAACGTCCGCAATTCTCCAGACAGATAACGTTGCCGGCACTCCGCCCGCCGAAGCTTGCCGCTCGACGTTTTCGGGACCGAGCCGGGCTGCACGAGCACGATATCCGCCGGCTCGACATCGATCTCATTGACGACGCAAGCGCGAATGTTCCGAAACAGCGCCTCGCCGCCGCTATTTTCCAATGCGCCCAGGTGCGAGCGATCCGGCTCCGCCACGACAATGAGAGCTTCTCGATCGTCGATGGTCACGGGGAAGGCCGCGGTGGAGCCGCGCCGCAACCCCTCGATCTGTTCGTCGATCACACATTCAATGTCCTGCGGATGAAAATTGCGGCCGGCGACGATGATGAGATCCTTGAGACGGCCGGCGACGAAAATCTCTCCCTGCTCCAGGAAGCCGAGATCGCCCGTCCGCAGATAGGCGCGCCCATCCCCTTCGGCGACCGTCGCGCCGAAGACGCGCGCCGTATCGTCCGGCCTGTTCCAATAGCCCAGCGCGACGCCCGGCCCCGCGACCCATATTTCGCCGATTTCGCCAGGGGCGCAGATGCTCGTCGATTCGGGGTCGACGATCTGAACGTCATATCCCGGCCAGCCGTGGCCACAGCCGACGACGGCCGTGGATTTGGCGCCTTGCGACGGAGCGACGCGACGCGCCTCCAATGCTTGCCGATCCACCTCGACGATGGGAAGCGGCCGGTCGCGCGTCGGCGCCGTCACGACTAGCGTCGCCTCCGCGAGGCCGTAACAGGGATAGAAGCTGTCACGCCGAAAGCCGGAAATGGCGAAACCCCGAGCGAAGCGATCGAGCGTCGACGCGCGCACCGGCTCAGCGCCGCTGAAGGCGATGCGCCAATGGCTCAAATCGAGGTCGCGCTTCTCCTCCTCCTTTATTTTGCGCACACAGAGATCGAAGGCGAAATTCGGACCGCCGCTCGTATGCGCCCGATAAGTGGAGATCGCCTTCAGCCAGCGCAGCGGCTTTTCGAGGAACGCCATGGGGGACATCAGATAGGCGGTGGCGCCGATATAGAGCGGCTGAAGGATGTTCCCGATCAATCCCATATCGTGATAGAGCGGCAACCATCCGACGAGGTCTGAGCGCTCGTCATGGCCGAAGCTCTCTTTGATGAGCGCTTGGTTGCTGAGTAGATTGGCATGCGTGACCATCACGCCGCGGGGATCGCCGGTCGAGCCCGACGTGTATTGCAGGAAAGCGATCTGGTCTGGCTCGGGCGCATGAGCGCGCCACGCTTCCGCCTGTTCGGAGGAGATCACATCGGTCGCCGTCCAAGAGCAAGGAATTCGCGCCAATTGCTCGCCGGCCTCGTTCTCGAACCGTTGACGCAGCGCCTCCGTCGTCAAGATCGCGGCGGGTCGCGCGTCGCGGAATATCGATTGCAGCCTTTGCAGATGCCGGCCGGATGGCGGATAGGCGGGGACGGCGATAACGCCTGCGTAAAGGCAACCGAAAAAGGCCTCGATATAGTCGAGACCCGGCGGATAGAGCAGCAGCGCGCGCGCGCCTGTCGGCCCCAGCGCCGTCAAATGCGTCGCGATCGCCCGCGCTCTTCGATCGAGATCCGCATAGCTGAGGCGCGCGCCCTCTCTCTCGCCATCGTCGAGAAAGACATAGCCCGGCTTCGTCGCCTGTTCGGCGGCGCGGATACGCAAAAGATCGACGAGATTTCGGGCCGCGAGAGGAAGCTTGGCCTTTCGGACGCCATCGAGAACGATCGACATTTTTCGTCGTTTCCTTTGCACTTTCCCGATCGTGGCGCGCAGCGCCGATCGGTCACGACACGTAGCTGAGATAGGATTTGTAAAAGGGCATGACGCGCTTCGACGGGACGCCTGCCCACATGCCGAAAGCGATCAGCGCATTGTAGTAGACATTCTGGAGAGGCATGCCGCGCATAGCCGCCAGCAAACCTTTCAGAGCGCTGCCTTTCGTGTGCCAATCGACGTTGAAGGACAAAGCGCAGTCGAGGCTTCTGACATGATGCAGCGTGCCGGGCGGCATGTAGAGCAGATCGCCGGGGCCGATCACGATCTCGACGCCTCGCGCGTCGCGGTAGAGCGGATAGCGCTCATGATCGGGATTTTCCACGTCCACTTTGCACCAGCGCCAATTGTAGGGGTAGCAGCGCTGCAGATCGTCGTGAGGAAATAGCGTGAAGCGCTTCCTGCCCGAGACTTGAAAGAACAAATTGTGAGTCAGCAGACAGTCGAAATGCAGCGGCGTGAGGCTGGCCGACGGCCCGAGAAACATCTGGGCGAATTTGGGCCAGTCGGCGCCGTACCAGGACGGAAAGTAGCTTTGAGGAAAGGCCGCGAGATCAGCGTTCGCGTTACGAAACACGCTGGTCAATGGAATGTCGTGCAGATAGAGCGGCCTCTCTCCGACCTGCTCGCCCGCCGCACAGCGCCTTTCATAGAGCTCCAAACCATCCAGATAATCGGCCAAAGGCATATGAGATATTTTGACCCCGGAAGCGGTCCATTCTTTCAGCGGCGTCTTCGAGCCGCCGGCGTGCCGACGGAGATAATCGAAGGTCCAGTCGGAGAGGGCCGCGCATTCTTTCAAGGCGCCTCGCACGACCACCGGCCGCGCGGGGCGAATGTAGAATTTCGCGAAATCGTCAGGCGACAGACGGTCCAGCTCAGCGACGCGGTAGGCCTTCGACATTCCCGCTCCTACTCTCTGATCTTTTGCGACCGCAGTCCGCACGCGCAATTCGCGCGTCGTCCCGAGGCGACCGTGCTCGTGACGATCGGCGACAGGACAGGCTCAGGACGCTTCCGACTGAGCTTCCGCCATTTGCCGGCGCAAGCTCAAAGGACGCATATCCGTCCACACCTCTTTGATGTAGGCGAGACACTCCGCTTTCGGGCCGGTTTTGCCGACGGCGCGCCAGCCGGCGGGAACAGGCTTGTAATCGGGCCAAATCGAATATTGTTCTTCGTGATTGATCACGACCGTGTAGGTCGTGCGATCCTCGTCGTCCCGATCCATGAGCAAGCTCCTCTCGATCCGAATTGTCGTTCGCCTGCAGCGCTCACAATGAGCTGCGCACGACGCGGCCGAAATATTCCACGAACAGAATTGGCTCCGACGACATCGCGCCTCTCTGTCGCAGTCTTGCAGAAGGCCGCAACCGCATTCGGTTCGTTCACTGAGTTAGACGGATCGGTCTCGCAAAACATGCCAACGAAATTTCAGAAATTGCTTTTCGGATGCGTGGGCTTCATCTCCGCCCAGCGGGGCTCGCCGAAAGCGTCAGCCGCTACGCGGCGGAAGACGCCAGCGCGCCGCGCATCGCCTCGCGCCAGAAAGCGCGCGCGCAGTTCGACTCAGTGCGTCGAAGGCGTTCTCGTCGGAGATCGGCTCGCGATTTCAGCTCGCGTAGCGCGCGCGAGGCTCGTTATTCCGAGGATCGGAGCGCAACCGATTTCGGCGCCTTGGCCGAGTCGCGTTGCGCATGAAGGCGGCGGGCTCTTCGCTTTTTCCACCAGATGTAGACGCCCGTCGCCGACAGCGCCGTGAGCGCGAGGCCGAGCGCACAGACAAAGAGCCTGTAAGGCATGCCGAAAATGCGCGCCATGTGAAGCGCGTAGAGCCAGCTCTCGATCGTATTGCCGATATGCTCGCCAGTGGGCTGCGACGCCTCGATCAAATGGCCATCGTCACCGTCGAACATCACCGACGTCGCCCCGCCTTTGGGCGAGCGCTCGAAGAGATCACGGCTGCCGCGGACCTCATAGAGATAGGCGTTCGCCTCTTCCAGATAGGAGAGCGCCAAGGCATTGCCGAAAGTAAAGCCGCGCAGGGCCGACTGCTCGGCGATGAGCCGCTCGCCGGCTCCCTGCGCCGCAGGCCAGTCGAGCGCCGGCGGCCGGTAGGCGCGTTGCGGCAAGGATAGGTAGAGATCGATCGACGAGCGGAAATCGAACAAAGTCCGCATCACCGGCTCGTAGACGAAGGGCCGCAAATTCATCATCACGCTCGACCAGGCGAAGACCAACAGCGCCGCCCATAGCCAGAGGCCGCCCGCGCGGTGGAGATCGAAGTTCAGGCGGTAGAAGCCGGCGTTGCGCTTGACGAGCCATGCCGGCTTCCAGCGCCGCAGAAAGGACTTCGTCGTGGGCGGAAGGGTCAGAAAGAAGGCCACGAAGCAATCGATCGTCCAGATCGTCGCCACGATCCCCAATATCAGCTGTCCGACGCCGCCGAGCATGAGGCGCCAGTGGAGATCGTAGATGAAGGGCATGAGATTGACGAGGCCTTCGGAGAGATCGGCGCGCCTACGTCGGCCGAGTTCCGCGCCGGTCCATGGATCCACGAAGAATTCCGTGAAGCCGAGATCATACGGCGCCTGCGTCCGAGAATTCTGCCGCGGCGCGAAGGAAATCGAGACCTGATCGGGCTCGGCGTAGGTCACGGAGGTCACACGGCCTCGAGGGACCTGCGCCTCGGCCCGAGACGCCAGAGCCGCGAGATCGAGCGGCGCCGCATCGGCTCTCGGCGTGGCGAAGAGCCGGGGCGCGAAAACGCGCTCCAGCTCCGTATTGAAGGCGAGCAGGCTGCCGGTCAGGCCGACGACGACGAGAAACGCCGCCATGGCGAGTCCGGCCCAGCGATGCAGAAAGACGAAAAAGCCACGCAAGGCCTCCCTCCTCTCCAGAGCCGAACGCCGCTCGTCACCACTGAAAATTCACTGATCCGATAAAGGTGCGCGGCGCGGCGTAATAGGCGGATTGAACGCGATCACTATATTCGAAATACCGTCGGTCGGTCAGATTCTTGATGTTCAATTGAAACTTGATCTTATGCCCTTCGATCACGGTGCGATAGGCGCCCATCGCATCCAGCTTGACATAGCCTGGGAGCTTCCATGTGTTGGCGTCCGTGCCCCAGCGATCGTCCGTGGCGTAGACGCCGCCTCCAAACTCCCAACCCTCCTGCACGCCCGGCGCCGTATCCCATTTCGCCCAGATATTTCCGACATGCGGCGCGACGCTGTTGAAGCGCTTGCCGGCGTTGCCATTGCCGAGATCGTCGACGATCTTCGCGGAATCGAACGTATAGCTGGCGATCACGCTCAGATTCTCGGTCAGATTTCCAGCCACGTCGACCTCGATTCCTCGACTGGCGACAGTGCCTGCGGCGCGGCTGAAGCTGGGGTTGACGGGATCCGGCTCCAGAACGTTTTTCTTGGTGATATCGAACAAGGAGACGCTCGTCGTCACCCTCCCATCGAGCCAGATCTTCTTGATCCCCGCCTCCCATTGCAGGGCTTCTTCTGGCGGGTATATGGTTCCGCCGCTCGACACGCCATTATTCGTGCCGAACGACCGGACATAGCTGCCGAATATCGATGTGTCGTCCGCGAGCTTGAACAAGACGCCGACGCGAGGCGATAGCTTCGGCTTATCGGCGAAGTGATCCAGCGGATAGGCGGTGCAAGCAGGGAAGCATGGCGCATCCGCCTCTCCATAGACATGCGAATAATTGACCTCGGCTTTGTCCCAACGGCCGCCGAGCAGGACGTGAATGCGATCGTCCCAGAAAGAAATCTGGTCCTGAGCATAGACGCCGAAGTCTCGCTCGCGGGATCGGAACAACGCATTTCCTCGTCCCGTATCGGCGAGATAATGCAAATAGCCGTTCAAATTGCCATAGGTCGGCGCATAGACGTTGAGCGGCAACGTCGGCGTGCCGGCGGCGTCGATGCCGAACGAGTCGTCCTGATAGGAATACCAGTCGACTCCGATCAAGGTTTTGTGCTTGATCGGTCCCGTCAGTATTTCGCCAGTCAAATCGAGATTGGTCGCGACGATGCGTCGCTGATACTGGTAATTGCTGAAAGTCCTCGCGACATTTACGCCGTCGAACCCGCCGTAAGAAAAGAAGCCGGTCTGATTTTCGTCATTCGTGACAAAATGGAAGCGATTGGTGATCTTCCATTTGTCGTCGAATTTGAAGGACCAGTCGTAACCGACGACGGTTCGATGCACGACATAGGGAAAGTCGCTCCACAGGGCAGGGTCGCCGACCGAGAAGCGCCTCGACAGATTCAGCGGACGATCGTTGAAGCCCGGAATGACCACGGGCCGACCATTGTCGTCGAAAAGCGTGTTGACGGGAACTTTGCCGAGCCCGTCCGGCTGCGACTGCTTCTTCTGATAATGCTCGACCTGAGTGTTGAACTCGAAGTTCTGAGTCGGCCTGAACGTCAGAAAGAGCGCCACCGCGCCATTGTCATGGTGCTCGAAATCGGTGAAAGAGTCGCCGTGATCATATGCGCCCATGACGCGGTAGAGCAGAGTTTTTTCGTCATTCGCGGGGCCGGTTATATCCACGGTGGTGCGCGACAATCCCCAGCTGCCGAACTTCGTCTCGGCCTCCGCCTTGAACTCCTCCTGGGGACGCTTGGTCACCACATTGACGAAGCCGCCGGGCTCGAGGCGCCCATAGAGCACGGAAGCCGGCCCTTTGACGATTTCGACCCGATCGGTGAAAGCGATCTCCTCCCCGCCGATGAGGCTCTGGAGCTTCAGACCATTGCGCCAGGTCGCAGGCATGTTGAAGCCGCGAATCATATAGCGGTCATAATAAGTGCCGGGCGACGATTGCACGCCGCTGACATTCTTGACGGCCTCCATCGTGCTCAGGGCCTGCTCGTCGACGATCACCTCATGCGGGATGATCTGCACCGACACCGGCGTGTCGAGCAGAGGCGCATCGGTCTTGGTGGCGCTGACGGCGGAAGACCGAGCGTAGCCGGTCTCCTTCGCCGCGGGTCCCAAGGCGCCGCGGACGGCAGACGGCTTGGCTTCCCCAGCGACATCGATTGTCGGGAGCGCCTCCTGTGCGCGGGCGGCGATAGAGGGAAGCAGAAGAACCAAGGCGGAGACGCCCCGCAAGAGGGTCGAGTCGATCATAGCTGAATTTCTCCTGGCGCGACGACATTGGCCGCGCGAAAGCCGAAAGGAACGAAGACGCGGAGCTGCCGCGCCGATCGAACTTCAGGAGAACAGGGGCGGCGCGCGTGGCGACCAAGAGCTCGCCCAGCCGGTCGGGCGGCCGCCGCGCTTGTCGACCATGGGTCTAGGGCCGCGGCCCATCGCGCCGAAACCCGGCAATTCGGCGAGAAAGGCGCTGTCGAGGTCGAACGCCAGCCGCGCCGCGTCGCAGTCGCAGGCGCCGAAGAGCAGACAACAGGCCGGCTCCTCGGCCCGGACGGGGATGTGCGAATGAGGATTCGATTTTTGCGCGACGCAATCGATAGAGGGCGGCGATGCGCCGAGCTCGTGCGACATCGAATGCGGCGACACGCCGCCGATTGCGGCGAGGCTCTGGAGGACGAACGAGAGCGCCGCCAGGCTCATAAAGAGCCGATGGAGCCTCTGCGCCAATCCTTCCAGCCGGGTTCCAGCCGCCGTCATGGCGCGAAGCCTCCGCATCTCCATTTGTCGCCGCCCGCCGACTCGACGCCGATCAACCCCGGCAAAATACGGATAAATCCTCCCCTTAGTCTCACATCCGGCGCGGCGCGCCGAATATCGGCTCACTGTATCCTCCGAGCAACAGACCGCGTTTCGATCGACGGAGCCAGCCATTGATTTATCGTAAAGTTTTCGTTCAGATCAAAGTTGCTGCGGCCTCGACGTCCAGCCCGGCCGCGAACTAGAGCGTGACCCGATCCAATCGGCTCGGATCACATTCGAGATTCTCTATTCGGGAGCGAATTCTGATCGATCGAACGATCGGAGAGCGCTCTAGGAGAGTATTTTCCCCAGGGGAAGGGTGAGATCATGCGTATTCTCCTCGTCGAGGACGAGCCGGAGATGGGGCGACTGGTCGCCTCGCTCGTCGCGGAAGCCCAATTCATCGTCGATCGCAGCGGCTCGCTCGAGGAGACGATCGAAGCCGCGGCGAGGGCCAATTATGGTCTCATTCTGCTCGACCGGCGCCTGCCCGACGGCGACGGTCTGTCGATCGTCGCCGATTTGCGCAGGCTGCGGCCCGGCGTGCGGATCATAATGTTGACGGCGCTGGACTCGCTGGACGACACGATTTGCGGGCTGGACGCGGGCGCGGACGACTATCTCGCCAAGCCGTTCCGCGGCCCGGAGCTGATGGCTCGGATCCGGGCCTGCCTGAGGCGTCCTGGAGCCGAGCCGCAGCCTTCGCTCGCCGTCGCCAATCTCGCCCTGGACCTCGCCAGTCGCGAGGTGACGATCGCCGGCCGACCCGTCGGCTTGCATCGGCGCGAGCTCGCGCTGCTCGAAGCGCTGATGCGGCGCGCCGATCGTGTCATAGCGCGTGAAGCGTTGTTGGACGAGGTTTACGGCCTCGATGCCGAAATCCAGCCGCATACGCTCGACACTCTCGTCTGGCGATTGCGCAAGCGGCTCGAATCCTTCGGCGCCGGCGTCACGATTCATCTCGCGCGCGGCATCGGCTATATGCTGACGGAATCGGCGCGATGAGCAGAGGCCCTTCGCTGGCGTTGCGGGCGGCTGCCTATCTCTTGGCCGCGCAGCTCGTCGCGGTCGGCGGGGGCTGGATCTGCGCGCTCGTTCTCGGCCTCTTCGGGCTGGAGGATTTTGCGACCTCGCTCGATGAGATCGCCTATCCACGCACACGCGAGCTGATCATGGCGTCTATCGAACGCGGCGCAGATGGGGCGCTACGAGTCGAGCCCACACAGGCGCTACTCGCCGAATTGGCGCGCAACCCAAAGTTGAAATATGCGGTGTTCGAGCCGATAGAGATGCGGCCCGCCCCAGGTTCCTCGCCCGAGCTCGTGACGGCTTTGACGAGCCTCCGCGCTCTTCATCCGAGCTGGGTTCATTTCTCGCTGGACCCGCATCAGCACGGCCGACCGACCGGTTATCTCCAATCGCGAGAGACGCCCTACGGCCCCGTGTCGATCGGCGTCCACGGCTTCACATTTCGTTGGCCGGATATATTTGTCTCGATGTTCTACGACGCCAAATGGATGAGCGCCTATTTCGGCCCCGCCATTCTCTTTTCCATTTTCACGAGCTGGTTCGCCGTGCGCCGCGGGCTCGCCCCGCTGCGCGACATCGCCGCCGAGGCCGCGCGGATCGACATGGACACGCTCGAACAACGTCTTCCCGACGCAACGACGCCCGCGGAAGTCCGGCCGCTGGTCGTCGCCTTCAATCAGGCGCTGGAGCGCCTCGACGCCGGAGCCGCGCGACTGCGCCGTTTCACCGCCAACGCCGCTCATGAATTGCGCACCCCTGTCGCGATTTTGACCGCGCGCCTCGACGCTCCGAAGCAGCCGAGCTTTCTCCTCGATCTGCAAGGCGACGCGCATCGCATTCGCAATATCGTCGAGCAATTGCTGGCGACGACCCGCCTGTCGGATAGCCCTGCCCGCTCGACAGAAGAGGTCGATCTCGTTGCCTCGAGCCGGCGCGTCGCCGCCGATGCGCTGCTGCTCGCTGTTCAGAATGGTCGCCAAATCGAATTCGATGCTCCCAATTCCGCTGTCTTTGTCCGCGGAAATCGCGCGGCCCTCGAGTCCGTTCTCTCCAATCTCGTCGACAACGCGCTACGCGCCGAGCCCGAAGGCGGATCTGTGATCGTCCGCGTCGGCGCCGACGCCATGGTCGAAGTCATCGACCATGGCGAAGGAATCGCGGAAGCGGATCGCGAGCTCATTTTCGAGCCGTTCTGGCGCAAGAGCGAGGCGCCGCCGGGAACGGGTCTCGGCCTGACGATCGCGAGAGAGCTGATGACGCGCCTCGGCGGCCAAATCGTCGTCGGCGACACCGAAGGCGGAGGCGCGACGTTCAAGCTCTCTTTTCGGCGGCTGCCGCAAGAGTGAGATGCGGCAAATTGCACCTCCGAGATATCGATGAAGGCCTCGCGCCGACCTCCGGTGAAGGCGCCGACGGATCGAGCCTCGCGCCTCGATCCGTTCGATAGCGACGCCCGATCCTTTGATTTCCGTCGCGCCGATCATCGCTCCGCATCATCGCAATTCCCGGCGCGATCGCGTCGGCTCTCATTGCGTCTCCCGCGCGCAAGCCGCGTCGATGATGGATACCGCCGCGTCGATTTCGCCTTCCTCGACCGTCAGCGGAGGAAATAGGCCGAGGAACGATCCCATGGCGCGGGTGAGGAGCCCGCGTTCGGCCAGCATCGCGCGCATCGGCTCCGCCTCTCCCGGACACGCAAGGCCCTGCAATAGGCCGATGCCGCTCAGCGCCGTGAACGCCCCGCGGCGCTTATAGAACAGCTCCGTGAGCCGGTCTTCGAGACGCCAGCCTCGATTCTGCACGCGTTCCAGAAAGCCGGGAGCCGCCAGCATATCCATAAAAGCGCGCCCGCTCACGAGCGTCGACCGATCGACGAGAGGCGGGTGGCCCGGCGCTCCGCGCGCCAATCTTTGGGTGACGACCAGCGCCGCCAGCGGCGGGGCGTTCGCCGGCCGATGGAGGGCGACCATCACGTCCGGGGTCACGCCGGTCCATTCATGCGCCCACAGCATGCCCGAGCGCCCGAAGCCGCACGAACTTTCGTCATAAGCGAGGACGAGTCCATATTCGTCCGCGGTCTCGCGCAGTCGCGCGAGCTGCCCTCCCGGAACGATTTCGAAACCGGATTTCGTCCTCACCGGAGCGATCAGTATTCCAGCCGTCCGATTGTCGATTTCCGTGGCCAATGCGCCCGGATCGTCCGTTTGGAGCAGCACGACATCGCCATCGGCTTCCAAGCCGGGGGGCAAGCCTGCCGCTCCGTCCGAGGCTCCGACGCAAACGATGAGCCGGCGTCGCTTCGGGCGGCCGACGATCCGATGGTGACGCCGCGTCATCTCGACTGCGTAGCGCCAAGCCTCCGCCTCGGACTGAAACAAGAAGACGCGATCGCCAAAAGAAAGTGGCGTGATCTGGGCGCAGAGCGCGTCGGAGAGCGCGGCTGCCTCCAGTGGCTCGTCCGATAAATCAGCTGAGTCTTCGCAATTCTCGGGCGCAGCGCCGGAAAAGTCGAGCGGAGTCGCCGCCGCAGGCCCGTCACTGCCGATGACAGGCTCGATTTGGTCATTGGGCTCATTGGCCGGATCTGACGATGCGCCTGACATGTTCCGCTGTTCGAGGGCGAGGCTGCGCGCTTTCGAGGCGTCGCGCCCGGTTCCAGTCGTAATTCCGCAAGCAAGGATAGAGCCACAGGCCCCGTCGCCGGACAAAGTCGGCTTTACGATACAAACGCCCGACTGCCGCCGCTTCTCTCTCGCTTCGCAAAATGCTTATCGCAAGCCCCATTGGACCGAGCGACGAAGAAGACGGCGTCTCGGGCTGGCGATCTCATCGCGCGAGCGCCGCCGCCTTTCCCCAGAGCGCTGTCTCCGATGGGCTTGCGCCGCCAGCGTCGCCGCACCAAAGTGCGGCGAAAGGAAGCTGCGTCATGTCCAACCGTCACTTTGCTATCCTCGCCGCGGCCCTCGCCACGATCGGCTCCCTCGGGCTCGCACGCGCGGAGCCGGTCGGCTCTGTGGTCGCGGCGCGCGGGGAAGCCGCGCTGGAGCGAGCCGATGGGCGTTCGCCGGCGGAGGCGGGTGCGGCCGTCCTGCTGAACGATCGCGCCACCACCGGCGATGCGTCGCGGCTCGATCTCAAGCTCGGCGCGGCGACGCGCCTGCGGCTCGGCGCCAATGCGGTGCTGAAAGTCGACAAATTCGTTGGGAAATTATCCGCCCGGACCACTCTGGAAGAGGGGGCCGTTCTGATCGACCGCGCCAGCGGGGCCGAAAAAAGCTTCGACCTCGAGACGCCCTATGGGCTTTTGTCGGCGCGCGGCACGGTGTTTTTCGCCGGCCCCAGCCGGGGAGTGTTCGGCGTTTTCGTCCAGAAAGGCGCCGTCGACGTCGTCACGCGGTCGGGTTCCGTGCGGCTGACGGCCGGAGAGGGCGTCGATTTCCCGCCGCCTCGCGTGGTCTTCCTTCCCGGACTGCTCGACGCTGAGCCCTCGGAGCCGAGCCCGGTGACAAAATGGGGGGCAAAGCGCATCGAGGAGGCGCTGGAGTCCGTCCGCTGACGCGGCGCGTCACTCGCCCGCGAGCGTGAAGATCATCGTGTCCTCTGGCAGGCCTTTGAGCCGCAGCATGCCGAGCGGCGCCAAATCGCGCCGCGCCGCCGCAGCCGCCGCGCCCGGTCCGATGCAGATTTGCGAATCGAACTGCTTGTTCGCCTGCTCCAGCCGGGCCGCGACGATCACCGCATCGCCATAGGCCGTGTAGTTCAAGCGGCGCGCGCCGCCGACATCGCCGACGATCGCCGGCCCCGTCTCGACGCCGACTCGCGTGCGTCCGAAGCCCGCCTGCGCCGCCAGCGGCTCTTTGCGGAAGCTTTCCGAAAATTCGACGATCGCCGCGGCGCAGGCGATGGCGGCGTCGACGTGATCGGCGCGCTCCAGCGGCACGTTGAAAAAGGCGTGAATGGCGTCGCCGGTCACGCCGTCCACCATGCCGCCGTGATTGGTGACGATTCGCTCCAGGCCGCCGAGATAGACGTCGAGCAGGGCGATGAGGTCGCGCGGCGCGAGGCGGCGCGTCATGGGGGTGAAATTTTCGATATCGGTGAAAAGCGCCGTGATGACGCGCATCTCGCCCTTGCGCCGCAGACGCTCGGGGTGGGCGATGATCTCGCGCACCACATCGACAGACAGATATTGCTCGAATTTGCGCGAGATGAACGCCTTCATCTGGCGCGTGCGGGCGAAGGCCGCCGCCGCGGCCATATTGCCGGAGAGCAGGACGATGAGCGGAGGTCCGGCGGGATCGAGGACGATATTCTGAAAGATCAGCGCCGTCGCAGCGACGGCGATCCAGAACGCGGACAGGGCCGACTGCAGGGCGAAGGCCGTCATGGGGCCGACCCTCGCGGCGACGGCGGCGGCGACGGCGGCGAGGACGAGGGCCGCGCCGACTTCCATCGCGACCGCGTGCTTCGGGCGCAACGGAGCTATTCCGGCGAGGAGCTGCTCCGCCGCTTCGGCGTGGATCTGCACGCTGGGGGTCAGCGGGCCGAGCGGAGTCGGGCGCAGCGCTCCCGCCTGCGGCGCGCTGGCGCCGACAATGACCAATTGTCCCGCAAGCCGCTCGGGCGCGACGCGCCCTTCGAGAAGGTCGGCGGCAGAGAGCGTGCGCTGCGCCCAATGGGCGGGATCGGACCAGCGCAGGCGCAGCGCGCCGCCCTCGCCCAAAGGCGCGCGGCGCGCCCCAATCTCGAGCCGGCCGCCTTCGACAGAGAGCATGGCGACATTTTCGGCGACGCGGGTCGCCTCCAGCGCGAGGCCGGGAATGAGCCGATCGCCGACCGAGAACAGCAGCGGCGCCCTGCGCACCACCCCGCCCTCCTCACCGAACAGCGACGACACGCCGAGGCCCAGAGCCGAGGCCGCGAGCGGCTCGTGAGGCGTGAGCGCGCCGGCGATCGGCCGCGCGGATTGCGGTCCGGTCGGCTCTTCGGCCTGCACGAAATTGAACGCGGCCGGCGGCGCCGCGCCGCCCGCCAGCGCCGCCAGAATCGTCTGGCCACGCTCGAGCGTCTCGCCGAATTCGTGATCTGGATCCGGCGCCTGCGCGAGAATCGGCGCGAGCTCGGCGCGCAATTTCGGATCGGACACGCCCTCGATATGAGCGCGCAGGGAATGTCGATCGGATCTGTCGAAGAAAATGTCGAAAGCGAGCGCCGCGGGACGCCCGTCGAGAATGCGCGCCGCGAGCCGCGCCATGTCGTCGCGCGGAAGCGGCCAGCCGCCGGCGCGGACGACGGTCGCCGAGTCGATATCGACGACCAGCACGCCGGCGCGCCCTGTCTCACGCGGGGCGACCCGCTGTAGCGCGTCGATCGCGCGCTCGCGCAGCACGCTCGCGAATCCGTGGAGATCCGTGGCCGAGAGGGCTGCGAAGATCAGCGCGCCGACGCCGCCGACGACGGCCGGCGCCGTGAGAAGGCGTTTGAGCTGGCGTCGCCGGTCGATCATGCGATGCGGGCCTTTGACGCCGACTGAGGAAAGAGCGAGCGCCGACGCCTTTTGCTACAGCGCTGGCGCTAGGGTCAATCCGGCGTCGCCATGGCCGAGCCGGCGTTCGGCGCTCCCCCGAGAGCGAACGCCAAGCCGCCGCGGCGCGATCTCAGGTCGCCACGCCGCAGCATTTTTTGTATTTTTTGCCCGATCCGCAAGAACAAGGGTCATTGCGTCCCGGTCTCGGCTGCCGGATGACCGGCGCGCTCTTGCGGCCCGCGCCCTCGACGAAATACCAGCGCTGATCGGCTTCGTCGAAGCGAAACAGGGATTTCTCACGATGCGTGAGACGCAGGCCTTCCGAAATATAATGTGCGGTGAATTCCACATGGCCGGTGGCGTCGCCGGGCTGGCCCGCCTCCGTCGCTTCTATGTCGAGGCCGAGCCATTGCGATTTTTTCGACCAATCGGTGGCCGCCGCGCGGTGGAAGCTGGCCCGACGCTCGGGCGCGAGCGTATTCTCCAGATAATCGATGCGGCCGAGAACATAGGCCGTGTAGCGCGAGCGCATCAGCGCCTCGGCGGTCGGCGCGGGTTTCGCCCCTTCGACATGAGGGCCGCAGCAAGCGGAGAGGGGCGCCGGCTCGGCGTCCTGGGCGCGGCAGGGACAGGGCTGATCGGTCATTCGAGGACGGCTCATTTGTTTGCTCGGACGCGTTCCGATCGACGGAATTCGTGTCCGAAGAGAGAATCCAATGCGCTATTCATTTAGATTGCATAGCGAATTGGAAGTGGAATCTTGGCGCAGTAAGCAGCCTGTGTCTCGAGGTTCAACTGTTTTTTCAGCGCCTGATTCCCATCCCCCTGATGTTTGACAGGGACCAGGACGCGGCTCAGCAGCTCGAGGCGGCCGGCCCAGGGGCCGAGCTCGCGCGCAATCGCGTCTCGAAATAAAGCGCGCGAGGCGCATCCTGTGGCGACGCCAGCACGCGAGCCCCGCAAACATAGTCTCGCAGCGAAACCGCTCTGTTGCATTTTCGTCCCGACGCCCTATATCTCCTAAATCGAGTTTCGGCCGAACGAACGAGCTTTCCCGCCTTTTGGCGCGTCGGCGTGCGACTTTCCTCCCAGAGCTTCGATCTACATGCGACCGCGCGACCGCGGCCGCCCAGTCTTCGCGCGAGAGAAGGAAAACGCATGCAAACCGGTATCGTGAAGTGGTTCAACTCGCAGAAGGGCTTCGGCTTCATCCAGCCGGACTCCGGCAGCGCGGATGTGTTCGTCCACATCAGCGCGGTGGAGCGCGCAGGGCTTCGCGGCCTCGCCGAAGGCCAGAAGATTTCCTACGAGACCGTCATCGACAAGCGCAGCGGCAAATCTTCGGCCGACCAGCTGCAGGTCGCCTGAAGCCCGAATTCTCGACCAAGAGGAGAAGGCCGTGGCGAAAGCCGAACTTGGCGCGAAGCGCCGATGCCTGAGCTGTGGCGCCGCGTTTTTCGATCTCAATCGCGAGCCGATCACTTGTCCCAAATGCGCGGCGATCTTCCAAGTCGTGGAGCTGCCGCGCTCGCTTCCGCGGAGGGCTCCGTATCGCTCCATGGCCGGCGACGCGCGCATCGGCGACCAGCCTCCGAGCGACGCCATTTCATCGTCTGAAACGGAGACGGAAGCCGAGGCGGAAACAGAGACCGAGGAAGAGGTGGACGAAGACGCAGAAGCCGACGACAGCGTCCCGCCGCCGATCGACGACGACGACAAGATCGAGGAGATCGACGACCTCCTCTAGAACGCTATTCTCCGTTAGAACGCTATTCTCCGTTCGATCGGAAGCGCCATCTAGCGGGACGCGCGCGAAGCAAATAATATCGCGCCGACCAAGCTCGCTTCGGCGGCCCCGACCTTCCAACGAGCCGATGGCTCGACGAGACCCGTTCGAGCGCGTATCTCTCGCCCATTCTCTGCATCGCCCACTCGCCAGGCAAGCTCACCCGTGACCTTCCCGAACGCCCGCGCCCCGCTCGCCAAAGCCTTGGCGGAGCGCAATTACAATTCGCCCACGCCGGTTCAAGCGGCGGTGCTGTCCGCCGAAGCGCAAGACGGAGACATTCTCGTTTCCGCTCAGACCGGATCGGGAAAGACGGTCGCCTATGGCTTGGCCATCGCCTCGACGATTCTCGGCGAGGCGGATCGCCTGCCGGAGCCGCATGCGCCCCTCGCGCTCGTCGTCGCGCCGACGCGCGAGCTCGCCTTGCAGGTCGAGCGCGAGCTGGGCTGGCTCTACGAGCACGCCGCGGCGCGAATCGTCTCTTGCGTCGGCGGCATGGACGCGCGCCTCGAGCGCCGCAAATTGACGGAGGGCGCCCATATCGTCGTGGGAACGCCCGGACGTCTGCGCGATCACATAGAGCGTGGCGGGCTGGACACGACGCGCATCGTCGCGGTCATTCTCGACGAAGCCGACGAGATGCTCGATTTGGGCTTTCGGGAGGATCTCGAATTCATTCTCGAGGCGACGCCGCAGGATCGGCGCACGCTGCTCTTCTCGGCCACCATGCCGAAGGGCATTGCGGCTCTGGCCAAGCGTTATCAGCGCGACGCGCGGCGGATCGACGTGGCGCGCGGGGAGCGCGGTCACGGCGACATCGACTATCGCGCGGTTCGCGTCGCGCCGAAGGAGACGGAGCTCGCGACCGTCAATCTCTTGCGCTATTTCGAGGCGCCGACGGCGATCGTGTTCTGCAACACGCGCGAGTCTGTTCGCCATCTGCATGCGATCTTGCTCGAACGCGGTTTTGCGGCCGTGCTGTTGTCGGGCGAGCTCGGTCAGCACGAGCGCAACCACTCCATGCAGGCGCTTCGTGACGGGCGGGCGCGTGTCTGCATCGCCACCGACGTCGCGGCGCGCGGCATCGACCTGCCCAATCTCGATCTCGTCATTCACGCCGATCTGCCGCATGACGCGGAAGCGCTGCAGCACCGCAGCGGTCGCACCGGGCGCGCCGGGCGCAAGGGCGTCAGCGCGCTGCTGATCCCCTCCGCGAGACGCCAGCGCGCCGAGCGGCTGCTGCGAGACGCCGGCGTGCACGCATTTTGGAGCGGTCCGCCCTCCGCCGAGGAGATCTGCGAGCTCGATCGCAAACGCATGATGCGCGATCCGCTGCTGGCGGAGCCGCCGAGCGAGGAGGATTTCGAGGCGGCAAAGCTGCTTCTCGCGGAGCGATCGCCCGAGCAGCTCGGCGCAATGCTCGTTCGCCTCTATCGCGCACGGCTTCCCGCGACCGAAGCCGTCCTCGACCCCGGGCAGGAGCCCGATCGCCGGGAGCCCCGCGAGTCTCGGGATCGAGAGCCCCGCCCCTCCCGGGCGGCAGGCGCGCGGCCCGCCAAGGAGCCGCGTCCGTCCCGCCTGCCGGGCGGCGCCGTCTGGTTTCGTCTCGACATCGGCCGCGCGAAGAACGCCGATCCGAAATGGCTGCTGCCCATGCTCTGCCGCAAGGGAAATCTCATGCGGCAAGACATTGGCGCGATCCAGATCTTCGAGCATGAGACGCAGGTCGAGATCGCCGAGCCGGCGGCGGCGCAATTCGTCGTCGACATGCGCCGGCCGGGCGGCGACAATATTCGCGTGGATCGTCTGGACGGCTATTCCGAGCCGAGACACGTCAAGCCGCCGCGCAGAGACGCCCCGCCGAAGCATAAGCAGAAGCCGCGGCGGGAAAAGCAGCCGCGGGGCTGACGGCTTCGGCGTCTTTGCGCCTGCGTTCGGCGGGCGTGACTTTCTGACAGTCCGCCAGATGTCGACGCCCGCCCATCGATAGCCGCCGCACCCACTGCGCAAATATTTTCGTGACATTCGCCGCCGAGCAGCGACCGCAGGCTGCTCATCGTCGGCGCTCCCCCAGGGCGACGCGCGCGCAGAAAATTGTTTGGCGCCTTCGTCCGACCTCGCACGTCTTTGTCAGCAGGAATGCGTACGCCGACGGAATGGTCCGTCGTCGCGGGGGCGCCGATGGGGTGCACGATGTCCAAATCGTCAGATGCGTTTGCGAGCAGCCGCGCGCCGTCGACCGCGCCGACCGACCCGGAATTTTCGAATGCGAGCGTGCAGCTCGTCGATCGCCCTTCGGACGGCGAATTCCCGAGTTCCGGCGCCGAGAACCTCCATGCCGCATATCCGCTCTATAGCGCGTTCGGCAATCGCTATCTCGCGCGCCAGGCCGATATCGAATCCAATGCGAGGACCTATCCGCGAAGCCTGCCGATCGCCCTCAGAGCGGGCCGCGGCGTCATCGTGGAGGACACGGAAGGACGTGAATACATCGACTGTCTCGCGGGAGCGGGCGCCTTGGCTCTGGGCCACAATCATCCGGTTGTCGTCGAATCCATCCGCGCGACCTTGGCGGAGCAGGCGCCGTTCCAGACGCTCGATCTGCCGACGCCGCTGAAGGACCGGTTCATCCGCGAGCTGTTCGACAGTCTTCCGCCGACATTCGCAGAAGACTTCAAAATACAATTTTGCGGCCCCTCCGGCGCGGATGCGGTCGAGGCGGCTCTCAAGCTCGTCAAGACCGCGACCGGGCGGCGCGGCGTCGCATCGTTCCAGGGCGCCTATCATGGAATGACGCATGCGACCCTCGGCGTCACCGGCGAGCCGACTCCGCGAAGGGCCGTCGGCGGTCTCGGCGGCGAGGTGCAATTTCTTCCCTACCCTTCCGATTATCGCTGTCCCTTCGGACTCGGCGGGGAGGCCGGCTCGGACATTGGCGCGCGCTATATCGAGAATCTCCTCGAGGATCCGAACAGCGGCGTGCTGCCGCCCGCCGGCATGATACTCGAGGTCGTTCAAGGAGAGGGCGGCGTAAATCCGGCGCCGGACGACTGGCTGCGCAAGATTCGCGACATCACCAAGCGCCGCGGCATTCCTCTCATTCTCGACGAGGTGCAAACAGGTCTCGGACGCACCGGGCGCATGTATGCATGCGAGCATGCCGGAGTGACGCCGGATGTGCTCGTGCTGTCGAAAGCGATCGGCGGCGGGCTTCCGCTATCGGTCGTCGTCTATCATCGCGATCTGGATATATGGAAGGCCGGCGCGCATGCCGGGACGTTTCGCGGCAATCAGCTCGCCTTCGCATCGGGCGCCGCGACGATCCGCCATATCATGCGCGAAAGGCTCGATCTCAATGCGGAGACGATGGGCGCGCGTCTTCGGCGCGGACTGGCGTCGATCGCCGAAGACGCATCCTGCATCGCCGACATTCGCGGACGAGGCCTCATGGTCGGCGTGGAGATCGTCGACGACCGCGCGCCGGATGGAGCGATGCGGCCGGCGGCTCCGGAGACGGCGCGAAAAATCCAACACGAGTGCCTGCGTCGCGGCCTCATTCTCGAGCTCGGCGGCCGCTTCGCATCGGTTGTGCGCCTCCTGCCGCCACTCATCGTGAGCGACAGCGACATCGGCGCGATTCTCGACAGATTCGAGGCGGCGTTGAAGGCCGTCGAGCGAGGCTACGCTTCCTCCGCGAGTCGCTGAGCGCGCGTTCCGCTCAACGCAACGGGTGGTCGTCGTCGAGCGGCGGCGTCATGGCTTCTTCGCGCCGATAACGACAGTCGCCGTGCGCCCGGCGATCATAGCCACGTCGCCGGCAGCCGGATCGAGCGCGATGCGCACAGGTATGCGCTGCGCGAGCCGCACCCAGCTGAATGTCGGATTGACATTCGGCAGCATCGTCGTTCCGGCGCTACGCTCGCGATCCTCTATGCCGCCCGCTATTCCTTCGACGCGTCCGAAAATTGTCTTCGTCTCGCCCATCAAATGAATCTCGGCGCGGTCGCCGACATGAATCATCGGCAGCTTCGTCTCCTCGAAATAGCCGTCGACATACAGGCTCTCGGCGTCGATCAGCGCCGCGACGCCCTTGCCCGCCGTCACATAGACGCCGGGCCTCAGGTCGAAATTCGTCAAAGGCCCGCTGACGGAAGCGCGCACCTCCGATCGATCGAGGTTCAATCTGGCGACATCGCGGTCGGCCGCCGCCTGCCGCAACGCCGCTTGGGCCTGCGCCTGCGCGGATATCGCCGCGTCGAGCTGCTGCTTGGAGACCGCGATCGTCTTCGTCGCCTCGAGAGCGCGATAACGCGCCAGATCCTTCGTCGCGACGTCGAGCGCGGCGGTGCGTCCCTCGAGAATCGCCTCGGCCTGTCGCAGCGCGAGAACGAAGCGCTCCCGATCGATGCGGAACAGCGCCTCGCCCTTGCGTACGAATTGATCGTCGTGAACGAGCACCTCGCTGACGAGCCCCGACACATCGGCGGCGACGGCGACGACATCGGCGCGCACGCGCCCGTCCCTGGTCCAGGGCTCCGCTTCGTAATATTCCCAAAGGCGCCAGACGACGAAGGCCGCCACCAGGGCGAGCGCTAATGTCGTCGCGATGCGAAGGAAGGTGAGCAGCTTCGTTTTCACAGACGTTCCGGGGATAAGAGAAGAACGCAAGCGCCGAGCAGACAGACGAACATGGCGAAATTGAACAATGCCGGGTGCCAGACGAAGCGGTAGAAGCCGATGGTTTCGAGCGCTCGCTCGATCACGACCTCCAGAACGAAAGCGACGAGCGCAAAGGCGAGCAGCGACGATACGAACACGCCGAAGATGCTGATTTCCGCATTCATGCGACTTTCGCCTCCAACAAGGACTGGTCGGGCGGGGGCTCTGCGGCGAAGAGACAGCGCCGCAGGCCGACCAGAGCGAGCAGCAGGCGCGCGTCGCCGGCGTTTCGCGCCATCGCCATCGCGCGGTCGATCGCATGCAGAGCGGCCCGAGACGGCGCCGGCGCACCGATCTGGAAAGAGCGGGTGAGATGCTTCAACAACGCGTCGATCCGTCTTCGGCGAGAGCCGACCAGCGTGTTTCGCGATCGGCGCGCATCGAGAATATTCAGCCCGGTTCTCAAATCGCGCAGCGCGTCCGGCAGTTTGCCTTCGACCGCATGGGCGATGGGCGCGAGCAGAAACAGACGATCGAGCATCAAGCCCATGAGGCGCACGTCGTTTCCCGCGCGCGGATCGGCCGCCTGAACGAGCGCGTCCCGGTTGGCGCGCGCATAGCGGCGCGCACGCCATTGCGCGCCGGCGCGGCGGATCAAGGCCGTCGTGACCGCCGTCAGCGCCATGCCGGCGGACATTGCGAGACTCGTATTCACGAAATTCTCGGCGTCCGCGGAATAGAGCTCCTGCACGGCCATGGCCGTCGGCGTGACGATGGCCAGCGGCAAGCCGATGCGAAAGGTCTGCGGCGAGGCGATGAGCAAGCCGAAGGCGAGGTAGACGGGAGCGAGCGCCAGCGCCAGCGTCTCGAAATTGTGAATGCGCGGCAATATGACAAAAAGGTAGACGCCGGCGATCGTCGTGGCGACGATGGTCCATTTGGCGAAGCCGGCGATCGACGGAGTGGGATCGTCCTGAGATGCGTAGAGGCTTCCGACGATCGCTCCCATCATGGCTGCGACCGAGCCCTCCGGCCACGCCGTGGCGATCCAGAATAGGCAGCAGGCGAAAATCGCGCAGCCGAGCGCGAAGGCCGCGTGCAGGGCGGCGCCATGGTCGAGATGGCGGACGCGCGCCACGCGCGATTCGACCGTGAGGCGCAAGGGCGCTGGCTGAACCGACCCGTCGGCGAGGGCTTTCGTCAGCTCGCCGCAGTCGAACAAAATATCGAGCAGCTCGCCGATACGCTGGCAGAGGCTCGCCTCGATGAGCGCGCGCCAGTCGGCGTCCGCGCTCGCGGCGGCAGCCGACTCGAGGTCGCGCCGAAGCTCGGCAGTCGTCTTCTCCGAATCTTCGGCCCCGACGACCACGGCGCGCGCGCGCTCGACGAGCGCGCCAACGCGTTCCGAGGCGCCGCCGAGGTCGGCGAGCGCGGCGAGGCGATCGGAGATCGCCGACAGAACGGGAAACAGCATGAGCATGCGTGGCGTGATGCGACGGATGCGGTCGAGCGATCGGCGTTCGACCGCAGGATCGAAGGAGAGATGGGCGGCGAGCGTCTCGATCTCCGCCACATCGGTCACGAGGCGTAACCAATGCGCGTCGTTCGGCGCGCTCGTTTGCGGATCGAGCGCGTCGCTGGCGGCGTCGCGTCCATGCCGCAGCGAGATATCGAGCCTTTCGGCGACGACGGCGCCGACGGAGCGCGGGAAGACGAGGCTCGACACGAGCGAAGCGCAAGCGATGCCGACGAGGATTTCTTCGGTTCGCGACAGAGCGAGATCGAAGACCGTCGACGGCGCGTCGACGGCCGGAAATCCGACGATCGCCGCTGTATAGCCGGCGAGCATGAAAACATAGCCGCGCGGCGTGCGGTCGAGCAGCGCGAGATAGAGGCAAAATCCCGACCAGATCGACATGGCGAGCGCCAGCACGAGCGGGGCGTCGACCAGATTGGGAACCATCAGAACCGCGCCCGCCGCGCCGATCAATGTGCCAGCGGCCCGATAGACGGCCTTCGACATCGTCGCGCCGGCGAGCGGCTGCGAGGCGATATAGACCGACGCCAACGCCCAATAGGGCCGCGGCAGATCGAGCCAGAAGCTGACGGCGAGGGCCAACATCGCGGCGACGAATGTCTTGACCGAGAACAGCCAATGGCTCGAGCCGAAAAAAGTCATCAAGGGGTTCCGGAAGCGTCGGCGACCGCAGCGAAGCGCTTGCGTCTGGCCGGGGTTTCGATAAAAATGACCACTTGGTCATTTTATGTCAAGCCATGATCCGGCGGAAAGACACGAGAAGAATGGCGAAGCGACCGACAAAGCCCACGAAGAGCGTGGAGCCGCGGCGGGCCGGTAGAGGGCCGAGCCCGGAGAAGACCGCGCAGACGCGCCGCGTCATCATCGACGCCGCGCTCGGGGAGTTTCTCGAGAATGGCTACGCCGACACGACGATGGACGGCGTCGCAAGACGCGCGGGCGTCGCCAAGGGTACGTCCTATCGATACTTTCCGGCCAAAGAGGCGCTGTTCGAAGCGGTGGTGCGGGAGAAGATCGCAGGAGCGTTGATCGACGCCGACCCCGCCAATCGCCGCCCCGACGAGCCGGTGTCGACATTCATACGGCGCACCATGCTCGTGTCGATACGCGAGATCGAGCGCAATGGTCGCGCCGCCATCGCGCGACTCGTGCTCGTCGAAGGCGCGCGCTTTCCGGAGATGACGGAGATCTACCGCCGCGCGATGTTCGAGCCGCTCTTGAAGCAGATCCGCGATTTGGCCGCGACCGCGCGAGCCAGAGGAGAGCTGCGCCGTCCCGAGCTCGAAGACTATCCTCATCTGCTCATCGCGCCGATCTGGTTCGCGATCATTCACAATGGTCTGCTCGATCGCGCCCACCCTCTGGACATCGGCGATTTGTTCGAAGCGCATCTCGATCTCGTGTTCGACGCGTGAAGCCAGCTCCGCTGGCGTCGGCGGATTTGCATCGAGCGCCCGACTTTTGCCCACTCTCGTCATTTTGGAATCGTTTCACGCCGAGCATAGGGCGCCGAGCGCCGCTCGATGACGGACGACAGCCGCAGCTGTCGCAAATTTGCGACAATCGGAAGCGCGTCCCTTGTTCGTGATCTGGCGCGCCACGCCCATTCGATGAATATCGATCTTCGAGCGGCGTTGCATGCGACCGCTGCATGAGCGCGCGGCGGATGGCGCACGGCTTCCCGGGCTCGGCGCCGTCCGCCGCGCATGAAGGGCAAACGAGAAAATAGCCGGCTGCGGAGGAAATGAAATGCAGATGAGGAAACTTCGACTGTCGATTTCGATCGGCGCGCTTGCGCTCGCGGCGAGCGGCGCCTTTGCGGACACGCTGCTCGACCTGCAGAAGGACGCGCGCCAATGGGTGTCGCCGACAGGCGATTACGCCAATCTTCGGCATTCGGCGTTGAAGCAGATCACCACGGCGAATGTGCATAAGCTCGCAGTCGACTGGCAATTCTCGACCGGCGTCTTGCGCGGACACGAGGGCGCTCCGCTGGTCATTCACGATGTGACGATTCCCGCCGTCATCGAGAAAGACGGCAAGACGACGAAAGCAGCCTATGTCACCGACGTGATGTATCTGCACACGCCGTTTCCCAACAATGTCTATGCGCTCGATTTGAGAGATCCAGAGCACAAGGTGCTCTGGAAATACGCGCCACAGCAGGATGCTTCCGTCGTTCCTGTGATGTGCTGCGACACGGTCAATCGTGGACTCGCCTATGGCGACGGCAAGATCTTCCTCGCCCAAGCCGACACGACTCTCGTCGCGCTCGACGCAGCGACGGGCGCGTCTTCCGGCGAGGGCAAGGACAAGCCGATCTGGTCCGTCAAATTCGGCGATCCGTCGAAGGGCGAGACCTCCACGGCCGCGCCGCATGTGTTCAAGAACAAGGTGCTCGTCGGCAACGCCGGCGGCGAATATGGCGTGCGCGGCCATATCTCCGCCTATGATGTGAAGACCGGCGCGCTATTGTGGCGCGGCTATTCGACCGGGCCGGACGACGACACGTTGATCGACCCCGAGAAGACAACGCATCTCGGCAAGCCGGTGGGCAAGGACTCCGGGATCAACACTTGGCAAGGCGATCAGTGGAAGCTCGGCGGCGGCACGACATGGGGCTGGTACAGCTACGACCCAGAGCTCAATCTCGTCTATTACGGCTCCGGCAATCCCTCGACATGGAATCCCCTTCAGCGCCCTGGCGACAATCGCTGGTCCATGACTTTGTGGGCGCGTGATCTCGACACGGGCAAGGCAAGATGGGTCTATCAGACGACGCCGCACGACCAATGGGATTATGACGCGGTCAACGAGCTGCTGCTCGTCGATCAAGAGATCGACGGAAAAAAGCGCAAGACGGCCGTTCATTTCGACCGCAACGGCTTCGGCTACACGCTCGATCGCGTCAGTGGCGAATTGCTCGTCGCCGCGAAATTCGATCCCGCCGTCAATTGGGCCACGAAGATCGATCTCGACAAAACGTCGAAGACCTATGGCCGTCCGATCCTCGACGAGCGCTTCTCGACCGAGGCGCATGGCGAGGACGAGACGACGCGCGGCGCCTGTCCGACGACGCTCGGCTCCAAGGACGAGCAGCCAGCGAGCTACGACCCGAATACGGGCCTCTTCCTCGTGCCGACCAATCACGTCTGCATGGATTTCGAACCGTTCCGGGTCAGCTATTCGGCCGGACAGCCCTATGTCGGCGCCACCGTCGAGATGTTCCCCGCCGATCGCGACAAGGGTGAGACGCATACGGGCAATTTCATCGCCTGGGACGCCAAGACCGGCAAGATCGTGTGGGCGAACAAGGAGCAGTTCTCCGTCTGGTCGGGCGCGGTCACGACGGATGGCGGCGTGACCTTCTACGGCACGCTCGAGGGCTATCTGAAGGCCGTCGACACGAAGACGGGCAAGGAGCTGTTTCGGCGCAAGACGCCTTCCGGCATCATCGGCAATGTGATCACCTATGAGGTCGGCGGAAAGCAATATGTCGCCGTGCTTTCGGGCGTCGGCGGCTGGGCCGGCATCGGCCTCGCGGCGGGACTGACGAAGAGCAGCGACGGTCTCGGCGCCGTGGGCAATTATCGTAGTCTGTCGAACTATACGGCGCTCGGCGGCGTGCTCACAGTGTTCACCCTGCCGGAATGAGCGCCTGCGCGCGGCGCGCCTTCTCGATGGCGCGCCGCGTGCGTCGGCGGACCCCACCGACGCTTGTCCCGAGTTCACGCTGGAGGCGTCGACTCGCGTGAAGAACCCGTAATCGCAGGCTTTCCAAGCTGAAGGCGTATTGGCGCAAGAGCGCCGAGCGAACCGTCGCCGTTCTGATGCGGCCCTCGAAACCTGCGCCGACATCTTCAAACCTTCATAATGCGCAAACTCTTTCGCCGCTTACGAATTTGATCCGCCTCGATCGGAGCCCACGCTAGGCGCTCGTGTGTCCCACCAAGGCATCATGTCTTTGGACGCAAGCTGATATTAGAAAGCTGCTGCACGTCCTCCACACTCAGTGTCCACTTCTCGGTCTGATTGGTCAATTCGTCGAATGTTCGATGTAGCTCATTCTTCGCGACCTGAACCATTTCAGTATCGTCAAATTCTTTCATCTCGAGAAGAATCGGGATTTGGAAAACCAAAGGCTCGCGCTCGACCTCGAATGTTATCTGAACACGGTCTCCTTTCTCATTCGGCGCCGCGGCCTCGATGCGCGCTACCTTGATCTTGAACTCGCCCATATCATCTCCCTCATAACCGCTTCGCGGTCCAATTTCTCTCCGCATGATTGCATCGACGACGCGTATATTTCATCTCGCTATCGCTAAAGCTCGATCGTATTTCCGATGGACCTTTTCGACAGCCTGCCGGCAAGACCCGCCTGCAGTACGTAGGGCGGTGAGACTGGATCGGCGCCATCCGGTCAACGTGAGCGGTGACGTTTCTTGGTTCTTTCGACGCCGTCGACGATATTCATCGAGGGCTTCGCTCGAGCGGAGCGGCTGAGGTCGGCGGCGTTCTTGTTTACCCTGCGGGCGCGTCTCATGCCGCCGCTGCCGCTGACGAAGGAACGCCGTCAGCCGCTCCTCCTCGTGAAATATGATATATTCGCCCGTGAAATAGGCTGCTCGGCATTGCTACGTTACTGATCAGCGTGACATCGAACGCCTCGAAGCGCATATAGAGCCGAGGCGAAAGGCGCTGCCGATGAACCCGGACATATCGTTTCCAGTCGTAGGCGTCGGCGCTTCCGCGGGCGGCATCCAAGCGCTGGAGAGTCTGTTCCGCACCATGCCCGCCAATCCAGGCATGAGCTTCGTCGTCATCATGCATTTGGCTCCGGATCGGAAGAGCCTGCTCACGGATATTTTGGGGCACCATGCCAAAATGAGCGTCGAGGTCGCTCGCGACGGTCAGCGCCTCGAGAAGGATAAGATATATGTTATTCCGCCGGCGACGGTCCTGACGATCGCCTCCGGGCGGCTTCGGCTGATAGCGACCGACCCAGCCCATCACGAGCGATCGCCTATCGACGTATTCTTCAGCGCGCTCGCTCGCGACCGCGGCGAAACCGCCATCGGGGTCGTCCTGTCGGGGAGCGGCAGCGACGGCGTTCTCGGCATCAAGGCGATCAAGGAGCACGGCGGCGTCACCATGGCGCAGGCGAGCGATGGGTCGGGTCCGGGATTTGCTGGAATGCCAGGCAGCGCCATCGCCAGCGGACTGGTCGATTTTGCGATTCCGGTCGATGCGATGGCGGAAAAGCTCGTCGAGATCATACGCGATCTCGACGAGCCGGACGATCTCGCCTCGGATCGGCGAATGAACGACGACAGCGGCGTCGTTCTCGAGGCGCGCCAAGCCATCTATTCGATCCTGCGTGATTCTGCGGGGCACGACTTCAGCGGCTACAAGACCAAGACATTCATGCGCCGGGTCCGTCGCCGCATGCATATCCAGCAATGCGAACAGATCGCCGACTATGTGGAGCGCCTGCGCGAGGCTCCCGAAGAGGCGACGGCGCTCTTTCGCGACCTCCTGATCAATGTCACGAGCTTTTTTCGCGATTCGGACGCATTCGACGCGCTCCGAGAAAGCGCCGTTCCGCGGCTGTTCGAGGGAAAAGGAGCGGCCGACACGGTGCGGGTCTGGGTTCCGGGTTGTTCCACCGGCGAAGAAGTCTATTCGATCGCGATCACTCTTCGCGAGCATATGGACGGATTGAGAGTCGCCCCGCGCGTGACCATTTTCGCGACCGATATCGATGACGCGGCTCTGACGATCGCGCGCGCCGCCCGCTATCCCCTTGCGCTGATGGACGGGGTCTCGGACCAGAGACGCAAACGCTTTTTTACCGCCGAGTCCGGCAGCTATGTCGTCGTCAAGGCGGTTCGCGACCTCTGCGTCTTCTCTCCGCACAGCATTCTGCGCGATCCGCCTTTCTCGCACATGGACCTGGTGTCCTGTCGCAATCTGCTCATCTATCTCGGCGCGGATGTGCAGAGGGAAGTGATTCCCATCTTTCACTATTCCCTCCGAGCCAGCGGGATTCTTTTTCTCGGTATGTCCGAGAGCGTCGGCCAATTCTCCGACCTCTTTGCACCGATCGACAAGAAGCATTGCCTGTTCGAGGCGCGCGATCCCGGCCGGCGCGTGCGCATGCCGCATTTCATGGCTGGCTTGCGCGCTATCTCCTACCCGGCTCCTGCGTCCGGCAAGACCAGCGCCGGATCCGCATCACAATTGCGGCGCAGCGTGGAGGCGCGCGTCGCCGAAGGATTCGCGCCTCCGCATGTCGTCGTGACCGAGGACGGCGACATCGTTCATTTTTCCGCCCGAACGGGCAAATATCTCGAAGCGGCGCCCGGAGCGCCCGATCGTCAGATCTTCGCGATGGCGCGCAAAGGTCTGCGCCTCGATTTGCGCAGCGTGCTGCGCGAGGCGATCGAGACACGCCGGACAGCGACGCGTCAAAACGTAAAAGTAGAAGCCGATAACGACCACACGGAACTCGTCTCGCTGACTGCCGAGCCCCTGCTGGACCGGGAGGGCGGCAAGGCGCTTTTCTTGATTTTGTTCCAAGCGAGAGAACCATCGACAGCGGACACGATGTCGACCTCTCCGACCGAGCCGGCAGGCGACGCGATGCGGCTCGAAGGCGAGCTGTTCGAGACCCGCGAACGGCTTCAGGCGACGATCGAGGAATATGAGACGGCTCTCGAGGAATTGAAATCAGCGAATGAAGAGCTGATCTCGATGAATGAGGAGACGCAGTCTACCAATGAGGAGCTCGAATCCTCGAAGGAAGAGCTGCAATCGCTCAACGAGGAGATGAGGACCGTCAACCATGAGCTGGAAAGCAAGATCGACGATCTGGACCGAGCCAACAGCGATCTGAGGAACGTGTTCGCGAGCACTCGCATCGCGACGATCTTCATGGATCGTAATCTCGTCATCCGGACCTTCACGCCTGCGGCGTCTCAAATCTTCAACATCATCCCTTCGGACGCCGGGCGACCGCTCACCGACCTCGCGGCGAAGCTCGACTACCCCGAATTGACCGCCGACCTTCTCGAGGTGCTGGAAAGCGGGACCTCGATCGAGCGGCGCGTGCACAAGAACGACGTCGATGCGCCCTATTATCTCGCCCGCCTCACCACTTATCGTGGAGGCTCTCAACAAATCGACGGAGTCGTGGCGACCTTCATCGATGTGACCACCACGACGCGCTCCGAAGAGAAGGTGCAAAAACTGCAAGCAGACCGATTGATCTCCATGAAGGAAATGGGCACGGGCCTCGCCCATGAGATCAATCAGCCGCTCTCGGCGGCCGCGACCTATCTCCATGCGGCGCAGCGCTCGTTGAAAATACCGTCGGAGCGGCGCCCGGCGAGCATCGAAAGCATTTTGGGAAGCGCTGTCGAGCAGGTGATGTGGGCCGCGCAGGTGGTCGATCACTTGCGAGAATTCGTCTCCCGCGACGAGCCGAAGAAAACCTTCTCGAGCGTGCATAAGCTGATCGAGGAGGCCTATGAGCTCACCCTCCCGACTGCGAAACAGTCCGGAGTCCGTGGAACAATTCGTTTGAATGCGAAGGACGATCGCGCGCTCGTGGACAAGGTGCAGATCAAGCAGGTCCTGATCAATCTGATGCGGAACGCGATCGATGCGATGAGCGCGTCGGATAAGCGCGAGTTGACGATTTCGACGTCCTCGGTCGCGGGAGAAATGATCCGCATCGATGTCGCCGACACCGGTCCCGGCGTGCCGGACGAGATCAAGGTGAAGCTGTTCGAACCTTTCGTCACGACGAAGGCGCGCGGGATAGGCGTGGGATTGTCGATTTCACGCAACATCGTCGAAGCGCATTACGGAAAGATTTGGGCCGAAGCCAATCCGGAAGGTGGAGCGATCTTCAGCTTCACGCTGCCTCTGGAAAAGTCGGCTGTGGGCTCAGGCGACGAGGCTCGAAGCCCAACGCAGCCATGAGAAGCCGAACAAATCGATGCTCATCGACCGGCTGTCGCGAAGCCGTGCCGGCAATCGTGAATGTCGCATGTCCGCGCATCGGGACAGGGCCGAGTCTTTGCGGCCGTCATGCGCCGAGTCCGACGCTATGTTCCCGAGTGCGAAAAGCGATGGAACTGCGTCGCGCGCCAAGCGGAGGATCGTCGCGTGTCGACGAGACCTACTCTGTCGCGCTGATCGTTGCGCTATCGTGTTCTTCGGAACAGTTGGACCAGGAAAGCGCAGCCCCGGTCGGCGTCTTTGATTTCGACCTCGAACCCATGGAGCCGAATAATTGCGGCAACCAGAGTCAAGCCGAGTCCGCTGCCTGCGGCGTGTCTCGTCTCCCGAGATCTGTAAAATCTCTTGAAGACTTGGTTTCGTTGATTGGCCGGTATACCGGGGCCGGAGTCATGAATTTCGACGATCGGCCCCTGTAACGTGCTCATCACGCGGATTTCGACCATCCCTCGCTCTGGAGTGAATTTGACGGCATTGTCGATCAAATTCGCGAACGCCTCCAGCAACAAGTCCCGATCGCCGCGAGCAAATTCTTCCGTCTCATTCCGAACGACGAGCTCTATCGCCTTGCATTCGGCCGCAGGCTGGTAGAGCTCGACCAGCTCTTGCAACATTTCGGAAACGTCGAATTCGCTGAAGTGCGTATCGGTCGATCCAGCTTCGAAATGAGCCACACGAAGCAACGCCGTAGTCGCATTCAAGCTCTGATCCAGGTTGTTCAGCGCTTGCTCGATCCGGCCTTGCGCTTCGAGAGGCAAGACAAAATCGGACTGCACTTGCTCGAGGTGGGCTCGTACGCGGCCAAGCGGTGTTCTCAAGTCATGGGCGATATTATTGCCGACGTGTTCCAGCTCGTGCATCGCCGCCTCGAGCTGAGCGAGCATCTCGTTCACAGAATGCGCCAAGCTGTCCAATTCGTCGTTCGAATTGCTGATCGTCAAGCGCTCGTGCAAGGCGCCTCTTTTGATCTCGTCCAATTGCTGCTGGGCTGCTCTGAGCCGCCCACTCATCTTACGGCTGCTGAAGGCGCCGATCATCAAAGCGACGAGCGAGAACGGAAAAACGCCCTCCATAAAGACGCGCTTCACGGCCTCTTCGAGAACGGCGACCTCGGGCGTTTCTCGGCCGATCACGAGAATCCGCTGATCGGGAAGCCGCGTTCCAACGAAGAGGGTCTGTGTCGCAAAACCGCGTTTAGAGCGCACATTCGGGTCGAGTATGAGATGCGCCTTGCCATCTAAAAGCAGGCTCGATGGAATCTCGTGCAGATTCCCTTGCGCGTAAGACCCATCGCGTTCGAACAGGCCAGATACAGACAATCGATAGGCCTGATTATAGGCCTTGTCCTCTAGGCTCAGGTTCTTCTGTCCTTCGAGATACGCGGAAATTCCCAATGCCTGAAGCTCCAAAAGGGAGCGAAATCGTCCAACTTCCCAGGTCGATAAGTTCCAATACAGAAAGCCAAATAGCACGAATGTACCCATGACGTAAGCGATCACGGCCATGATCGCTCGGCGGAACGATGGCCAGGATATTTTAGCCGTGGTGGTCAAATATATGTCCCTGACCTCTGACATTGAGGAAAAATCGGCTGGTGCTTCCCCCTTCGATTTTGTGCCTCAGCTTGCTGATATGCTGGTCGACGACGTTGGTTTGCGGCACAAAGTGGAATTTCCATACATCCTTGAGCAGCATTTGCCGCGTCACCAGCCGGCCGGCGTTCGACATGAAATATTCGAGCAGTTGGAACTCGCGTGCCGACAGCTCTATCTTTTCGTCGCCGCGAAACGCCGTGCGTCGCAGCAAATCGAGCGTCAGCGGGCCGACTTGAAGCTTGGTGGCGCTGCTCTGCAACGGTCTTCGCAGCAGCGCATCGACCCTCGCTCCCAGCTCCTCGAGACTGAATGGCTTGATCAAATAGTCGTCTGCGCCAGCCTCGAGACCGAGAACTCGCTCGTCGACGGCGTCTAGCGCGCTGATAATGAGAACCGGAACGTTGAAATTTTGTCGGCGTAGCTCCTGAACGATGTTGATTCCATAGACTTCGGGCAAGATGCGATCGATGACGAGGATGTCGAAGCCTCCCTCGCCGACCTTGGAGAGGCCTTCGCTTCCGTTGCAGATATGCAGGACCTCATATTGTCGCTTTGCCAGCGCGTCGATAATAGCGCCCGCGAGCTCCTCGTCGTCTTCGACGAGCAGCACTTTGGCGCGCGGCGAGAAGCCTGGCTGCGAAGCTTTATCGACGCTCAACGCTTTTCGTCCCCTTCCACGATCACTGGCGCTCGCGGAGCCGCTTCCCAGACGTCGCATTGGCGCTGTCCCGGACGCTGTCGGGGGAAGACGGCTCGGCATTGCACTGGCGACATCGCTCTTTCGATGCCAAAGAATAAGCTACGTAACATGCGACATACCGCTACACAAACAAAATATCTAATCACATGTGCGCCCCGTCGCCGCGCATTGCGCGGCGAATGGCATGGTCAAAGCCAGGATATTGCTTAGACATGGCCGTAACCAATATTTACATAGATGATCGTATCGCGTCATTCTGGCGCTCCATGGCATGTCATATGCAACTCTATGCGTTTTCATACGTAGGCCTGTGTTGCGTTTACATATGAATGCCGAATATCGAGCGCACGCCAAATTGCGCCGAACCCGCAGATCAGCGGGCCTCGCCGTCGTAGCAGCCGTCACTTTCATGAGTTGCGCGCCAGAAGGCCCTGTTGCCCGGCTGGGCGTCCGGCGACGGCGCAGTGCGAATGCAGTGCCCGGCGTGCGCCCACCAGTCCTGCAGCTGATCTTTGCGATCGAGTGGGTTTATTCCTTGCTTCGGATGTCGCCAGTGGACACAATCTCCACAGGATAAGGCCGCGATTGGACGATCTGGGCTCCATTCGCCACATGCATCGTCTGCGTGGGTGCGCGGCCAATGCGCGACTTCGTCGCAGCTACTGCTCGTGCTCGGAGCGCGTCGGTGGCAGCTGCCACCGTCTCTCTCCATACGCCTCCAAAAAGCGCAGCTGTCGCAGCGCGGCTGCGAGCGTAACCGAGCCGTCATGGCTCGCCTCCCGTTTTCCCATTGCTGGACAGAGCGGCAGTCAGCGGATTGTCGAAATGCCGAAGGTCGGCGGACGACCAGCCGCCACCGAGCGAGAGCATCAGCGCAATCGCCGCCTGGAGCCTCTTCCCTTTGAGGCTCAGCAAAGCGTCTCGCGCATCCAGTGCCGCTGTCTGCGCTGTGATCACATCGAGATAATTGGTGGCGCCGTCTCGATAGAGGACGAGCGAGATGTCGAGAACTTTTTGAGTCGACGCCACGGCCGCGCCGATGCTTTTCTCTTGCTTGGCGAGCCAGCGCAAATTCGAGAGACTGTCCTCGACCTCTTGGAAGGCTCGCAGCACGGTCTCCCGGTACTCGGCGACGGCGTGAGCATGACTGGCCTTCGAAGCGTCCAACTCGGCGACGCGTGCGTCGCCGTCGAAAATCGGCAGGGTGATCGCCGGGCCAACCGACCAAACGCTGTTTTTGAAATTGAGCAGACTGAGGCCGGTGTCCTGCGTTCCGCCCGAAAGATTGATCGTCAGCCGCGGGAAAAACGCGGCCCTCGCCACACCGATCGTCGCATTCGCCGCCGCCACTCGTCGTTCGGCGGCGGCGACGTCGGGCCTGCGCTCGAGCAAGGTGAGCGGAACGGCCGAGGGAATCGTCGGCTGAGCATTGGATCGAGACGAAGGTCGAATCGAGAACGAAGATGCGGCTCTGCCGACGAGTGTCGCAATCGCGTGTTCATACATTGCCCGCTTCGCTTCGAGCTCGGCTCGACGAGCGCGCGCGACCTCGAGCTGCGCCATCGCCCGTGGCTCATCGGAAGGGGCGCCGACATTGCCTTTTACAAGCGTCTTCGTGAGATCGAGCGCCAACGCATAGCTTGCGACGACGTGATCATATAGGGCGATCTCGCTGTCGACGGTTCGCAGCGCCACGTAGTCGCGCGCTACTTCCGCCTGAAGGCTGAGACGGATCGTTTCGAGATCGGCCGCGCTCGCTTGCACTTGCGCTTCTCGCGATGCGATCGAATTTCTGACCCTTCCCCAAAGGTCGACCTCGTAGCTCGATTGCAGGCTCAGCAAATTGTTTCCGTAATGGGATGGCTGATCGAATGGCCGGCCATCGATCAGCGCCTGCTCGAGTCCTTGCGGCGACGCCACGCGATTGGAGTTTCGAAGCGGTCGATGCGCAGATTGCTTGTTCGACGAATAGCTGTTGCTGAAATCGATCGTCGGCATAAGCCCGGCTTCGGCTTTTGCCGCAAAGGCGCGTGACTGATCCAGTAAGGCGACAGACGCCGCCAAGCTCTGACTGCCGGTGTCGATTTGCGCTTCGATCTCGTTCAGCGTTCTGTCGTTCAGGACGCGCCACCAGGGTCCTCTCGACTGGTCGTCGCGCGGGCGTGCTTCGGCCCACGATTTGTTCTCCTTGAATTTTGCCGGCGTTTCCACGTCAGGAGGGGAATAGTCCGGTGCGAAGCTGCAGCCAGAAAGGGCAACGGTCAGAAAGGACAGCATCGGCAGCAGCCCAGAACGAACATTCATTTTCTCCGCTCTCCGCGGACCGACGACGCTTCCTGGCCGTCGACCGTCGGCTGCGAAATCTCGACGACATCGCCGTCTCTCAGCAATTCGGACGGATAGTCGATGATCTTATCCGTCGCCTTGACGCCGGACGTCACCAGAACCTCGGTCCCCAGATCTCGATCCACAAAAAGTTTCTTGAACGAAACTTTGTTGCCCGTCCCGATCGTGGCTACCCGCAGCTCGTTGCGCCGGAACAGCAGAGCGGTCGCGGGAATTCGGATGACGTTGGGGTCTTCAGGAATCTGAAAATGAACCTCGGTAAACGAGCCGGGCAATAGCGCGCCATTGCTATTGTCCACGAGCAGCTGAACGAGCAGCGTCCGCGAGCTTCCGGCGATTGCGTCGGAGGTGGCGACCACGGAAGCGTCGAACTTCCGGTCGGGATATTGTGAAAGCGTCAAGGTCGCCGTCATCCCTTGCTTGATACGGTTCGCGAAAGATTGCGGAACGCGCACATAGACGCGCATCTGATGAATGTCGGCGATGTCGAAGAGCTCGATCGGGTTTCCCGGGCCGACCAATACGCCCACGTCGATTTTTCGCGCCGTCACAATGCCGGAGAATGGGGCTGTGATCGAGGTGAAGCCTTTCAGCGCCTTCAGCCGATCCATATTCGCGCGAGCGGAAGCGACATCGGCCAATCTCGTGTCGACTTCCCCTCCCTTTTCGTCAACGCTCTGTTGCGACACCGCGGCGGAAGCGCGTAGCGCGGCCCATCGCTTCGATGTCAATTTGGCAAGCCGCGCTTGCGCCTCCGTTTTTTCCAACTCGCTTTTCGCCTGCTCATATTGCTGATCCAGCTCCGGAGCGTCGATCGTCGCGAGGACCGCGTCCGCCTTCACGCGAGCGCCGATGTCGTAGTTCCAGCTTTTCAAATAGCCGCTCACCCGCGCGCGAATTTGCGCCTCGTTGAACGCCTTGACTTCTCCGGGCAGGATCAACGCTTGCCCGCCACTCGCCGCCTTGATCGTAGCCAGTTGCACCGAAGGCGCAGCCTGCCTCTGCGTCCAATCCGCCAGTCGCGCTTCTTCGCGCCAGCGCAGAGCTATGCCGCATGCGCCCAACGCCACCGCCATCAGCGCGCCGAGGATCGGCCACAGCATGCGTCGTCCCATGGTCATCGGCGCGGTTGCCGAGACATGTGTAGGCCGATCCGATATCCATATGGGTTCATTACTCATCCGATGTCCTCGAGCCGCGTGTTTCAGAGTGGATAAGCGAAAAAACGACAGGAACGAGGACAAGCGTCGCGACCGTCGACCACATGAGTCCTCCGATCACCGCGCGTCCGAGAGGCGCATTTTGCTCGGCGCTGAGCGCCATGGGCGCCATGCCAATCATCATCGCGAGCGACGTCATCAAGACCGGTCTGAAGCGGGAAAATCCGGCGTCCACCGCTGCCGTCAACGCTTCGGCCCCTTCCGCCAAGCGGCCGCGGGCGAAGCTCACCACCAGAATGCTGTTCGCCGTGGCGACGCCCATGCACATGATCGCCCCGGTCAAGGCCGGAACAGACAACGTCGTAAAGCTCAGGAACAGGACCCAGACGATCCCCGCCAATGCTGTGGGAAGCGCGCACACTATGACGAAGGCGTCGAGCCAAGACTGAAAATTTACGACGATCAGAAGGTAGATGAGCACGATAGCGAGAGCGAGCCCGCTATAGAGCTGCGCATAGGTCGCCGTCATGGTCGAGACCTGTCCGCGCAACGCGACAGTCGAGCCCGCGGGACGTTGCGCCGCCATCTCGTCGAGAATTTTCTGGACGTCGTCCGCGACCGCTCCCAAATCGCGTCGGTGAACACTAGCGTAGATGTCGATCGCTTGCTGAACATTATAGTGCGAGACGACCGCCGCGCTCTGCCCGCGGGAGATGTCGGCCACGCCTTGCAAGATTTGCGGGCCTTTGGAGGACGACATCGGCGTCGTCCGCAGCGCATCCATGCTATTCAGCCACATCTGTGGCGTCTGCGCGACGATAGGATAAGAAACGCCATTCTTCGGATTGAGCCAAAACGTCGGCGCCGTTTGCACGCTTCCCGCTAAGTTCACCTGCAGAGTCACCGCGATATCACGTTCCGTCAGTCCGACGTCGAAGGCGGCTGGCCGGTCGACATCGACGTTGAGAGTGGGCGTGTTGAAGGCTTGCTGAATGCGCGCGTCCGCGATGCCAGGAATTTTGGCGATCCTGCGAAACAGCTGTTCCGCGTACGCGCGGTTGGCGTCGACATTGGTCCCGCTGATCTGCACATCGATGGGCGCCGGCAATCCGAAGTTGAGAATCTGCGTCACGATGTCTGCCGGGAGAAAAGCGAAAGAAACCCCCGGGAAAAGTCTCGGAAGCCGTTCTCGGAGGAGCTCGGCGTAATGTTCTGTTTCCTGCTCTTGGCCCTCGCGGAGCGTGATCATGACGTCCGTGTCTGCAGCGCCGATCGTTCCGGAGTTGCCGTACGCGAGATTGATGCCGCTGATCGGCAGTCCGACGTTGTCGACAATCGACTCGAGCGCGGAAGGTGGAATGAATTGGCGGATCGCCCCCTCGACTCTGTCGCAGATTTTCGTCGTCTCTTCTATCCGAGCGCCGGTCGGCGCCCGAAGATGCAGCTTCAGCTGCCCGGCCTGAACGGTGGGAAAAAAATTACGTCCGAGGACTGGCGTCAGAACGAAAGAGGAAAGGACCACCGCCATGAAGGCGGTGACGAAGGCGCGTGGCCGCAACAGAGCTGAATCGAGAAATCGCTTGTATTGCGCCCGAACCGCTTCGAAGCGGCGCTCGAAAGCTTGCTGGACACGCGCGAGCGGATTGGCCGATCGCGAGGCTCGTTCGTGATGGTTGACCGGGGTTGAGAGCAGGTAGTGCGCGAGAGTCGAGACGAGCGTCCGCGAAAGGACGTAAGAAGCGAGCAGCGCAAAGAGGACCGCTTCCGCCATCGGCCTGAAGAGGTAGCCGGCGACGCCGCCGAGGCCGAACATAGGAAGAAACACAATGCAGATGCATAGCAGAGAGACGGTCGCCGGGATAATGATCTGGCGAGCTCCGTCCATGATCGCATCCTCGATCGCTTTGCCTTGCTCGAGATGCGCATTGATGTTTTCGATGGTGACAGTCGCATCATCGACGAGAATTCCGACCGCCAGCGCCAATCCACCGAGCGTCATGACATTGATCGTTTCGCCGACGAGCGAAAGCGCGACAATGGAGGACAGGATCGCCAGCGGAATCGAAGTGATGATGATGATGGTCGAACGCCAGCTACCCAGAAACAGCAAGATCATAAGCCCCGTCAGCGTGGCCGCCATCAGACCTTCGGTAATGACGCTCGAGACAGCGGAGTTGACGAATGTAGACTGGTCGCCGACGGCGACGAGCTGGATTTCTGACGGCAACCCTTCGCGAATCTTCGGCAGCAAGGAATTCACGCCATTGATGACGTCCAATGTCGAAGCCGAGCCGGACTTTTGGATGGCCAAGAGGACCGCCGCTCCGCCATCGACGCGAACGACGTTCGTCTGCGGAGGGCTTCCGTCGTGGACAAACGCGACATCTCTTACGAAGACAATTGCGCCATCGGCCGCCTTGATAGGGAGATCGTTGAGCTCCTCGATCTGCCGAGGAGCGTCGTTCAACGACACGACATATTCATAGACTCCGATTTTTTGGGTGCCGACGGGCAATATCAGATTCTGGCGCGCTATCGCGTCGACGACGTCCTGCGCCGACAGCCCGTAGGATTGCAGCTTACGTGGATCGATATCCGCCAGAACTTGGCGAACCTTTCCGCCATAGGGAGAGGGAACGGCGGCTCCGGCCACGGTCGCGAGCTGCGGCCGAATGAAGTTTTGCGCATAATCGAACAATTGTGTCTCGGACAAAGTTCGACTCGATAGCGCGAGCTGGATGACCGGAACGCTAGAAGCGTTGAACGTCAGCACGTAGGGGGGCGTAATTCCGGCCGGAAGAAACTTCAGGACAGTCTGCGACGCCGCCGTCACCTGCGACAGAGCCGTGTCGATTCTCGCGGTGGGCTGGAAGTAGACTTTGACGATGCCGTATCCCGCTAGAGACTGCGACTCGATATGCTGAATGTCGTTGACCTGAGCGCTCAGCGCGCGCTCGTAGAAATATATGATACGACCGGACATGTCTTCAGGCGGCAGGCCATTATAGGTCCACACCACGCTGATCACGGGAATGCCGATGTTCGGAAAGATGTCGGTCGGCGTGGACCTCCATGCCTTCACGCCGAAGATCAATATGAGAAGAGCGGCGACGACGAATGTGTATGGACGTTGTAGGGCGACGCGAACGATACCGAGCATAGCAGCTTGCATACCGGGCGGAACTCCGATGATGGATCGTAATGATGGCGGAGCCACACGGCCCGTTGAGGTGAGGCCTCTGTGAGGATTTGCGGTTCATTCGCAACGCCAGTTCGAGACCCGACAGCAAAAGGAAAAGCGCTCTTTTCCCGTGGGTGAATGTCGGCCCAAAGCAGCCAGGCTGCAAGCAATCAAATATAAAAAAGAAATTAGAGATCAGAGAATTGAGAGCGATCGGCAGAGCGGCCCGACTAAATTTTTTTTTAATAACCCGCAGCGAGGGGGTTTGCTAGGAAAGCATATGCCTAGACAGAGCCGAATACGACCTGTTTTGGCGGCGGCGCGCGTCGGGGGAGCGAGTGACGCCAGAGTGCGCGAGCAGTCGAGCTGCGGCTTGTGCTGAACAGCGTGTCCGACGCGACCCCTCTTGTAGGCGTCGGCTTTCGGAAGGAAACGTCGGCCGGCTCAGAAGGTCTAGGTCCGTCGAAACGGGTGACGGAGCATAGCGGTAGATCGCTATTTCCCTCGCCAATGCGCGATGCGGCCTCTGCCGTCAGGGACGATCTACGCTCACAATGCCTGATGGGGTCATCATGAGTTCCGATATTCGCTCGAAATTCGCCTATACGCCGGATCATTCGAAGATAGATGCGGAAGGGCCGATGAGCGCGCCAAATCCGAACAGCGTCGAACGGCTTTTTATCGGCGCCAAGAAGCTCATGGATCAGGCGGCGCGCGCTTTCGAGCGGCAAGACTACGCGCGCTCGAAAGTGTTGCTCCTCGACGCTCTCGGCGACTGCGAGGCGTCGAAGCAATCTGGTCATCGCGATAAAGTAGATATTCTGCTCCGTCTGGCGTTGACCGAAGGCAAGCAAGGAGATTTGGACGAAAGCAGAGAAAGCCTCCGACGCGCGCTCGTAGTCTTCGAGGAGAACGCAGGGACGGACAAAGTCGAAGTGGCCGAGCGCTTTGCTGAAGCGGCCATCGTGTTGCACTCATTGAATGAGCGCGTCGATGCGAAGATCTATAGCAAACGCGCATTGGCGATTTTCAACGAGCTGCTGGACGAACAGCACCCCGAGGTTCTCGCCTGCCTCGACGGGTGTGTCATTATTCACGTTTTATGTGGGAACCATAAAGAAGCGGCGAAGCTGCTCGAGCGCGCATTGGCATACCGCGAGCAGGCTGTAAATGTGACGCGAAAGGACATAGCGGCGTTCCTCGATCAGTTCACGGATCTCTTCCATACGCATGGTGGCGGCGGCGAGGTCGAACCGTTTTTGCGAAAGGCGCTGTCGATCCGTGAGACATTGCTCGGTCCCGAGCATCTGCATACGTTGATGACCTTGAACAAGCTCGGATTGGCGCTGTTCGAAAAGGGAGCTTACACGGACGCTATGCTGATATTGGAGCGCGTCTATGCGACCTGCGAAAAGACGATGGGGTCCGCGCATCCGGACACGGCGACGTGCTTGAGCAATATCGGCGATCTGCTCTGCGCGACAGGCCATCTTGCGGAAGCGCAGCTTTGGTTCGAGCAAGCAATCAGCGTGCTCGAAAGGGTTCTGGAGGTCGAGCAATCGACCCGCAAGCGGATGCCACGAAATTTGAAAAGGCTTAATAAGAGCGCGGATCAAGAAGAATATTCGGGTCAAGAAGGTCATTGAAGCTCGGATCGTCGAGCAGACGAACGACGATGTAGCTCACCCATGCTTCAATGACGCCGGACGTCATTTCTTTTCATGTCGATCCATGAAATCGCATGGAAAGCGCAGGTCCGCTTGTGCCCACAATATCGCCGAATGCTGCTGGCGTGCGGCAAGAAGGCGATCACCGCCATCGCGCGCGAGCTCGTCGGCTTTCATTATGGGCGATCCACGCAACAAGTCGAACCGAAGACCAGTGACGCGTAACGCGCACACAACGACATCGAGGCAGCGGCCAGGGCTTCGGCGCCGTTCAAGGAATCCTCCGCCGAAATTATGAGCGGCGCGACCGAACTCCGCGTGTCAGACCGAGGCTCCCCTACGACGAAGGCTTCCGTAAATGCGGCGTCCAACCTGCCAATGAGAAACGGTTGGACCGTCGAAATCACGCGGGCGTAACGTGTCTGCCTCGCCGAACATGTTCGCCCTCGCCTCATAGGAGACGGGGTGGATCGCAGATAGCGCTTGAAACGGTCATAAGAATTTTGACGCCCGATTGACAGCGCGGTCGCCAATTAGGCGTTGAGCAGCGCGTGCCGGCGATGAAATGGCCGGGGATAAGACTGGCGGCGAGGAACAGGCTTTCAATCAGCGTTTGGGAAAGCGGAGGAGAGTTTCAGCCGCCCGGTCGTGACCGGGCGGCGTTGGTTCGTCGATCGCGCCGCGTGCTCAAACCGAGGCCCCTTTGCCTATGTGTGAACGTGACGTTTTTATTGCTTTGCATGAGAGGCAGGGGCTCTGGGCGAGCGAGGACGCGGGCTCTCAGTTGAACGGCATGTAGCGGAGGCTCAGGAAGATCATATTCTCAGTCGCCTTGGGCGCGCCTCCGACGCCGATGAACGAGTCCTTGATCGTGTAGGAATATTGGGCGCCGACGCGAACTTTTCCGCCCGGGCCGTCATAGAAATTATGCCAAACGCCGCCTGTCAGCTGGCGTAGCGATTTGGTCTGTCCGACGCAGGAGCCGATGAGCCCGTAGGGACCACCGGTGTAAGAGCCCTCGACGCTACAGCCGCTGTTCACAAAGCCGGGATTTCCGTAGCCGAACGAATAGACTCCGCCCGCGAGATACGCCGTTTTCGGCAGGCTGACGGTCGAATATTGGGCGCCGGCGAATTCACCGCCCGCAAAGGCGTAGACATCTGTTTTCGGAGTCGGATGGACCGTCACGCCGACGAGCAGCTGACGCTCGTGAATGGGTTGCGGCGCGCCCGTCCAGTCGAAAGTGGCGTCCGCGATCGAGGCCGAGCCGTAACGCCCGTTGGCGCGTCCCGTGATGCCGGACAATTGGAAATCGACCAATTTCGGAATCACCGGAACCGTCACGCCGATGAAGCCGCTGCCCGCCCAAACATCGTGGTTGCCGCCGAAGGTGCGATCATTGAGGTTTCGCAACATGCCTCCGCCTTCGATGTGTATCTTACGATCGAATAGCGTCGGATCCCATGACGCTTTCGTCATCAGATCCGGAACATGGTTGAAGGTGACCGCATTGAGGCTGTTATAGAGCGACCCCCCGATCGGGTTTTGGGAATAGGCGCCGGGATAATATGTTCCCGGGAGCGTTTGCGACACGCCATTTGCGGGAATGGGCGCCACCGTGCCGGTAAAGTTCATGCCCGGCGCCGCGAAGTTCGTGTAAGCCGCCTCGGCGCCCACGGCGATTTGCAGATCATATGGGAGATCTTTGCTGATGCGCACGCCGGGCTGGCGGGACCATGTATAGCCGGGCAAATACTGATCGTCGATCACCGGCGGAACCAGAAATGCGTCGGGAGTTGTGCCGCGGGAGTTCAGCGATGCGAGAGAATACATCTGACCGGCGGAGACGTGGAGGCCGTAATCGGAACGGTCCAGGCTCGTGTAGAGCTCACGGAAGCGCAAATTGAACGAGTCGCTCTGCGTGAGATTCGCAGTTTGCGCCGCCGAGAGGAAGTCGGCCGCGAAATACAGTCTCGCGTGCGTTTCGTCGTCGAGATTGGCGTCGGTTTGCAAAGTGAAGCGGCTGCGGCGCGCCGTGAATCTGGTTTCGCCGTCATGGGAGGTCGGATTATTCGCGTAAGGGATGTTGCCGAAAGGCGTCGCGAGGTCTGCGCCCATAAATCGATCGCGATGCACCGCGCCGAATTCGAAAAAGCCTCCGGGCTTGAGAGTGACATTCTTGTAATGGAACACGTCGGGCCATAAGGCATCCGATTTCGCAGAACTCGCGTCGCTCTTTGTGACGCGCTCCACCTCGCGGTTCGTCCCTTTTCGATCTTTCGTTTGCGATTCGAGGCGATGCTCAAGGCGTCGGACTTGCGCCTTCAAGGCTTCCATCTCCGCTCTCATTTCGGTGTCGGAGGCGGAAGCCACAGAGTTCCACGAGGTGAACAATACCGCCAGCAGGACGGAGCGAGGATCTCTTGCGAGGCGCTGGCGAGCATTGCTGCTTCTCGAGTATTCGACTGTCATTGCCGTGTTGATGACTTTTTTCATCCGAGCACCTCCCGACTTAACCGGCACCGGACTAACGGCAAGCGAATGACGCTCCAATGAAGAAATATTAAATTATTTTTTAATAACGCTTGCGAAGCGCGTTGTGTAATACACTACTTAATGTGGCGCCGGCTCATGGCCTTGTGAATCTATTGTGGCTGGAATCGTGGGCTATATGCTGTAACGCCGCGCTCTAATTGTCGCAGTTATAACTAGACACAAGGCTACAATACATGGTTATGCTAGAAAATCGTGGGTGCGCTCGCGCAGAGGTCGACCGCGATACACGTAGCTTCCCGATTGTCAGCGTCGAGCGAGCGATCTTCGAGGGATCGTTATCGCAGACGCGACTGCAGGTAGGATGACGTTCAAATCTCTGTAGGTCGGTTGCTTCCACCGCGCACATACGCCATATCCCCAAATAGATATATAGTATCTATTTGGGGATATGGCGTATGTGCGCACTAATGTTCGTATTAATGCTTATATAGATATCGTATTGGCTAAAATAAAAGCGCAATGATGAAATATATATACCTGTTGTACATTTGCAACTGCATGTCACAAATCCGCAGATGTCGCGCTCTCAACGGCAGAACGGGCTTCTCGTCGATATGGTGACGAAATATATTACGGCATGGCGCCGTGCAGGCTCGTCGGAATCTCCCAGAGGATCGCCGGGCAAACGATCGGCGCATCGCCGCTAGATCGGAGATGAGAAAATGAAAAATGGATCGAGATTCCGCTCCCACCTCGTAAATGAAAGCGCCCTGCTGCTCACGCTCGCGGCGAGCGCGTTGGTCGCGCAAGCCACACCGGCCGACGCCGGGCAAGAGTCCGCAATTCGATCTGCGCCCGAACCGGAAAACGCGCCTTCGGCGCCTGTGCCTCTCGGGGTGTTCGGTGACAATTTGCCGGAGCCCGGTCGAGTGACGCTTTCGATCATTCCGAAGTTCGTCACCAACGCCAATTCGCTCATCGGCACGAAACGCGTGTCCTCGCAATATATCGCGGGTACGATTCCTTGGTATTGGAATCCATTCGCCGCGACCTTGCGCATCGTCCCGCAATATCAGTTCATCGAATCGCAGACGGTGACCCTGGCCTATGGCTTCGCCAAGAATTTTTCGATCGTGCTGTCCGCCGGCATGGTCGAGAAGCACTCGCATCTGATGACATTCGACGGGGCGTCCGGCGTCACGCCACGCAGCATGAGCTTTCCCGGCACGGATAGCCTCGAGGATATGACCGCATCGGTCGTCTGGCGGGCCTATCAAGATCCGATCAACCGGATCAAGCTCAATCTCGGAATGTCGTTCCCGACCGCGAGCACCTATAACCAAGGCGGCGTCGTGTCGAGGACCGACGGCACCTACAACATCGGTCGGGCGTTCTATGGGATGCAATCGGGGACCGGCACATTCGATGTTCTGCCGGGCGTTCTCTACGCCGGCGCGATCGCTCCCTGGTCATGGGGCGCTTCATATCGCGCGCGCCTTCCCCTCGCGGTCAATAATGAAGGCTATATGTGGGGCCATTATCAGGAAGCGAACATTTGGGGAGGCTACAGCTGGCTCCCCGGCCTGACGACGACCGTGCGCGCGAATTTCAACATTCAGAGCCCGATCGACGGCAAAGACTATTGGATGAGCGGAAAGCTCCAAAGCGCCAATCCGAATTATTACGGTGGCAAAAGGATCGAGATTTACGGCGGGGTCGATATCGATGGAAAGCTGTTTGGGGCGCCGGGCTATTCCGTCGGCCTCGAAGGCGGCCTCCCGATCTATCAGAATCTCAATGGTCCTCAGCTGGCGCGCGCCTGGCAGGCCGCACTGGCGATGCGTTGGAAACTCGGTGAACATGGACCCACTGTCGCCGCCGCCCCGGTCGGCGCGCTGAAGCGTCCTCTCGCCGCCGCTGCCACGCCTGTCGCCGATTGGCGCGGCTTCTATCTCGGTGTGAACGGCGGCTACACATGGGCCGGCGACACCGAGACGAGCTTCACTTATGGAGGCGCCGGCGGATTCGCCGCACTGGCGGCGGCCGGCGCGCTGGCGCCCAATGTCCATCTCGACAGTCACGGCTTCATCGGCGGCGTTCAGATCGGTTATAACCTCGAGCCGGGCGACAAAACGCTTGTCGGGTTCGAGGTGGATCTGCAAGGCTTGACGGTCGGCAACAGCACCGTCAACTCGTTGCGCGGATCGGGCGCCGACGCGACTTTCCTTCAGGCGCAACGCAATCAGCATGACCTCGGAACGATCCGAGCCCGATTCGGCTATCTCGTCACGCCCACCATTCTGGCCTATGGCACGGGCGGCCTCGCGTTCGGCGAAGCCGTTCTCAACCCGAGCTATTTTAGTTCCCTTCGTTCGCCGGTTCTCAACTTCGGCGTCGGCAACAACGGCTTGGTCGGTTATGTCGACATGCGTTTGGGATGGACGGCCGGCGCCGGATTGGAATGGATGCTCAGCCCCTCTTGGAGCGTCAAGACGGAATATCTGCGTTACGATCTCGGAACGGCGAACACCGCCAATATCGGCCCTCTGTATTATGCCGATAAAGCGGGGCTCTCGAGCGTCGCCTGGAAGGCTCCTATCAATGGGAACGTTCTTCGGGCCGGGCTGAATTATCACCTCTGACGTCGCGTCGCGGCATTCTCCCGTTTCGGGTGAAACGGGAGAATGGCTCGCGTTCTTTTCGCGACCGAAAAATTGCGGACCCGTCGGCGCAAATCTGTTCCGAAAAGTAAGGCGATCCTCAAGGAATAGACAGTCCTTGGCCTTCTGAGCGGCCCCCGCCATTGTCCAAGATCTCGCCAGCGCCAGGGATATGCTCGTTTACGACCTCGGAGGGCTGGGCGGCATGAGCGGAGCGTTCGTCGTCACGGAGCAACCGGATCCATTTCTGATGCCGAGAGCGCTGATGTGGATGGCAAGCGGCCCGAGCATATTGTCCGCCCGTCGTCGAAAAAGCGATTGCAAGCGCGAGGATGATGTTTACCATGACGTCGCCATCCTATGGTGTTTTGTCCGCGCAAATACAATATAATGGCATGATATCTGCATAACCATATATAGTGTGATTTATATACACAACATGCGCTCGTAATATCGGCTTGTTATGCAAGCATAGTTGCAATGCTTGCATTTGTGAACCGTTTGTGATGCTAGCAAACGCAGCTTACACGAATTTAGCCTCGTAGCGGCATGTTAAGTTGGAATGTTTATTAAATTATATTTTAAGAAGCTGGCTAGCACGAGGAAATGCAGATCGGTCACGAAGCGGTCTCTCAAACCCAGTTCGTTCAGGGACGCGGGAGGACTCCGACGTGAATTGACCGCGCGCCTCAGAACGGCGAGAGCGTCGCGCACACCATGCGCGCGCGTGGTCAAAACCAATCTTTCGTTTCTCCCGAGATCACGACCAGCAACCGTCCGGCCGAGGCTGAAGACACAACCGCGTCAGTTCATTGAGAGGACGATCTGATTCTCGGCTCGAACAGTTCCGCTATCGGAACTCTCGTCTTGAGGACGACGCGCTTTACGTTACTGCGGCGTCTGTTATTCAGCGTGCAAGTTTGGCTCTGACTCACTTCTGATGCACTTGCGGCGCCGGGTGGCGCTGGTTTCACAGGGAATCAGCGCCATGACGACTGCTCTGCGTCCTTCGGCAATCATTCCGTCAGGGTTCCGCGTCGACCGCGTTTCGATTGAGGGTGAGATGACGACGATCGAGGCGCGCGCCATCGCCGCGACGAGGACATGTCCGGACTGTGGTTCGATTTCCAGGCGCGTTCACAGCCACTACTCGAGACGGCTTTCGGATTTGCCGCTCGCGGGGCGCGTGGTTCGCATCTCCCTGACGGCGCGGCGCTTCCGTTGCATGACGCCGACATGTCGCCGATCCATTTTCACCGAGCGGTTCGGTGATGACATTATCGCGGCCCGCGCCCGACGAACCGCCCGCCTCGAAAACGTCGTCCATCATCTGGCCCTCGCGCTCGGCAGCCGATCGGCTGCGGGTCGAGCCCGGCGCCTCATGATGCCGGTCAGTAACGATACGCTGCTCCGGGTCGTGCGCCGCNGGGGTCGGCCGTCGCCGCCGCCGCCGACCGTAATCGGCATCGACGACTGGGCGTGGAAACGCAATCAGCGCTATGGGGCGATCATTTGCGATCTCGGGCGCCGTCGTCCGATCAAGCTGTTACCCGATCGGGAGCCGGCAACAGCGCAGGCATGGCTCGCCGGACAGCCGCAAATAGCCATTGTCGCGCGAGATCGCGGTGGCGGCTTTGCGCTCGCCGCCAGCAGGGCGCTTCCCGGCGCTCTTCAGGTTGCCGACCGCTGGCATCTGATGGAAACGCCAGCGCCGCCTTCCTCGGCGCCGTGCGCAAATCGATGCGCTGCATACGATCCGCGCTCGTCGCTCTCGAAATGGACACCGAGGACGGCGTCATCTGGGTCTACGGCATCGGAGACGACGGCGTTCTTGCATTCACCGACTTCGGCATCGAAACTCTCGTCGAGCTCATCGAAATCCACAAAGACCTGAAGGCGCGCGCCGGCGCCGGGGGGGGGGGCGTGGGGCAACCCCCGTCCTACCGCGACCGAGCCGCGTCACTCTCGGACGCCCGTGTCGCGCCCGCAGACAAAATTTGCGACGCAACCGGCGCTCGCGCGCCCCATTAATCGAAAATTTAGTTGCCTATTTTTTCACGCGAAGACATTCATCCCAGAAAGTGATCCGGGGCGGCGATCCCGACGATCGCGCATCGTCTGACCGCGACGGAGGGGCGGCGAAAAGTCGAGAAAAGAGCGCCGAGGAGGTAGAGTGAATAGTCCTAATGCCGGCGCCTTCGCCATAGTGGCGGCTCTGTCCTGTGTCGGACTCATCGAGGCGTCAGCCCGCGCTTCCGAAAAAGCGATCGCCGCCGAGCGGGCGGAAACGCCGACCCGAGATGCGGCCAGGATCGCGCCCGATATAGACCGGCTCCCAGACGATTCTTGGGGCCGCGCGGTGCGAATGGGCCGAGCCCTCATCGTCGAAACTTATAAGCATATCGGACCGGAGAGCCGCGATCCGCAGAGCCGATTCGCCGGCAACAATCTGTCTTGCCAGAATTGTCATCTCGAAGCCGGCGCGAAGCCGCATGGGCTTCCTTTGGTCGGCGTCTTCCGCGAATATCCGCGCTATGCGGCGCGTGAAGGCGCGATCGAAACGATCCAGGACCGCATCAACGGCTGTCTGACACGCAGCCTCGACGGTCGACCTCTGCCCGTCGACTCCAAAGAGATGAACGCGATCGTCGCCTATATCGCTTTTCTTTCGACCGGCGCGGAGAAAGTAGGGCGCGGCGCTGGCCAAATGGCCGAGCTGACGCGCCCGGCCGATCCGAAGGAGGGCGCGAAGGCCTTCGCCGAGAATTGCGCCGCATGTCACGGCGCCGACGGACTGGGCAAGCGCAGAGGCGTCGTCGGCGACGCCGAGGGCTATGAGTTTCCGCCGTTATGGGGTTTGGACAGCTTCAACGACGGCGCCGGCATGGGACGATTGATCGCCGCGGCGAATTTCATCCACGCGAACATGCCCTTCGGCGCGACCTATGATCATCCGGCGCTGACGGTCGAGCAGGCTTGGGACATAGCGGCGTATATGGCTTCGATGGATCGGCCGCACAAGGTCGGCATAGACAAGGATTTTCCCGTCGGCGTCGAGAAATTCGTCGACGCCGGATATGGACCCTATGTCGACGGGTTCTCTCTGTCCCAGCACAAATTTGGCCCATTTCAGCCGATCCGCGACAAGCTCGAAGCGATGAAGCGTTCGAAGGCCGGCGGACAGACTGGTCCTTGAGCGGCCAGGCAGCGTCGAAGGGCCGATAGGAAGACGCCGAACGCCGAGGTCGAGAACAGCGAGCGAGAGAATGATCGGGGGAGGCCGAGACGGCGCGATCCGTCACGACCCTCCGCTGTCACGCGCGTTCTTCGGCGCGCGCTAGGACTTCGTCGCGGCCTGCGTCGCCATTTCGCACGGAGCGCAGGGCGACTCCGCGACGGGGGGCGGAGAGACCGGGCGGCTCCAACCGCCGCCGAGCGCTGTCATCAGCGACAACGCCGCCTGCAGGCGTCCCGTGCGCAATGCGATCGCCTGACGCTGCGCGGCGAAGGCGTCGGACTGCGCCGTCACCACCTCCACATAGGTCACGACGCCCTCCTCATAGAGCTTCAGCGAGATATCGAGCGTCTTATTGCCGGCGACGACGGCTGCGGCGATATCCTTTTCCTGACGATCGAAATAGCGAATGAGCGCGAGCGCGTCCTCGACTTCGCCATAGGCGCGCAGGACGACGCTCCGGTAATGCGCCACGGCCTCGAGATAGGCGGCCTCGGCGTCGTGCAGATCGGCCGAATGCGCGCCGCCGTCGAAGATCGGCAGCGTCACGGCTGGCCCGAGCGACCAGAGGCTGTTGCGCGCGTTGAAGAGGCTGAGACCCGTGTCTTGCGTTCCGCCGGAAAGATTGATCGTGAAGCGTGGGAAGAACGCGGCGCGCGCGACGCCGATCGAAAGATTGGCGCCATAGACCCGCCGTTCGACGGCGGCGATGTCGGGGCGGCGCTCGAGCAGCTGCGACGGAGCGTCGAGCGGAATCGTCGGAGCAGCGACGCGCGTCTGCGATGACGGCAGAGAAAAGCTCTCCGGCGTGTGGCCCGCGAGAATGGCGACGGCATGTTCGAGCAGCGCGCGGCGCGCCTCTATCTCGGAGAGCTGCGCCTTCGCGAAGCCGATCTGGGTCTGCGCGCGCGTCACGTCGGCGGGCGAGGTGATGCCGCCGCCGACACGTTTCTGCACGAGGGCGAGCGAGCGGCCATAGGCAGCGACGATGCGCTTCTGTAGCGCAATCTCATTATCGGCGCCTTGCAGGTTGATATAGTCGCGCGCGAGCTCGGCGTGTAGGCTCAAGGCGACGGCGGCGAGATCGGCTTCGGACGCCTGCGCCTGCGCGACGCCTGCGGCCGCAAGATTACGGACGCGCCCCCAAAGATCGATCTCATAGCTCGACTGCATCGATAGCTGATTGTCGCCGTAAAAGGTCGGCGCATTTATGGGCAGGCCACGGGACTGCGCCGATCGCGCGAAGTCGGAGCCGCTCGGATAAGAGTTGGCCAATCGAAGCGGGCGGTGCTGCGATTCTTTGTTCTCGGTCAGTTGGCCGCTCGCCGTCAGGGTCGGCGAGAGGCCCACGGCTGCTTTCGCCGCCAATGCGCGCGCCCGGTCCATCGCGGCCATGGCCTGGCCGAGATCTGGATTGAGTTGGTCGAGCTCGCGTTCGAGCGTGTCGAGGCGCGTGTCCTGGAACGCTCGCCACCACGATCCTCTCGGACGTAGATCGGCGGGATCGGCGGCGGACCATTGCAAGCCGCCATCGCTCGAGAGGGCGCGCTTTTTCTCGGCGAAAGCAGGCCCGCCTCCTTTTGCTTCCTTGAAGCTCGCCGGGGTCTCCACCGTCGGCGCGACATAGGACGGCGCGAGGTCGCAACCACTCAAAGATACGCACGCCGTCATCAGGAGGAATCGACGCAAAAATCTCATCTCGCCTGCGTTTCCTTCCTCTCGCGGTCCTTGATTCTCACCGCGATCCCGTCATGCACGGATTGCCATGGCGTACGGATCACGCGGTCGGTCTCGGAGAGCCCCGCCGATATTTCGAGCGAAGGTCCGAGATCGCGAGCGATCTTGACGGTCTTCATGCGCACGACGCCGCGCTCGTCGACGGTCGCCACTTGCGGCGACGCATTGACGAAGACGAGCGCGCTCGCCGGCAGAAGCAGTGGCGCCCCCTCGGGAGGAAGCGAAATCCTGATTTGTCCGAACGCGCCCGGCAGCAGCGCGCGATCGGGATTGTCCGCCTCGAATTGCACGAGCAGGGTTCTGGAGCTCGCGGCGATCGCGCTGGCGGTCGTCATGATCTTCGCCGAAAATTCCCGCGTCGGATATTGCGGCAGCGTCAACCGCGCGGTCAGCCCCGGCGTGATCTTCGCCGCATAGGCCTGCGGCGCGCGGACATAGATGCGCATTTTGTGAATGTCGGCGACGCGAAACAGCTCGCGCCGACCGGCGCCGGCGTCCACTAAGGCGCCGACGTCGACATTGCGCGCTGTGATGACGCCGTCGAAAGGCGATGTCAGATTGAGATAGGCTTCGAGAGCGACGAGCCGGTCGAGATTGGCCTGAGCTGCATTCTGCGAGGCGGCTGCCGCCTCGAGATTTCCGGTCTTTTCGTCCGCGCTCTGGGGCGAGACCGCCGCCTCGTTACGGAGCGTGGTCCAGCGCTTCGCCGTCGCGCGCGCAAGATTTTGCTCCGCCTTGCTGCGCGCGAACAGGCCTTTGGCTTGCTCCACCTGCTGGTTGAGGTCGGGCGCGTCGATGACGCCCAGCACGTCGCCGGCCTTGACCTGCGCGCCGATGTCATAGGCCCAGCTCTTCAGATATCCGTTGACGCGCGCATAGATTGGCGCGTCGACAAAGGCCTCGACATTGGCCGGCAGCACGAGTTCCTGGGTGGCGGTCGAGAGCGTCGGCGTAATTAAATCGACAGTAGGAACCGCCGCTTCCTGTGTCACGCGCGCGAGCTCGGCGTCGCGTGCGCGACGCGAGACGACGCCGAAGGTGGCGAGCGCGAGAATGACGCCGATGGCGACGAGGACTCTCGGACGCAGGCTACGCAAAAGCTCCGCCTGCGCCAGTGGGTCCGGCGGATGGAGGTGAGGCGGTTCAGGGTGCGACATTCGCTTGCTCCAAGTGCGTGTTCTCCGGCTTGTCGCCTTGCGTGCGCTGCGCTCTGCGGCGCATGAGGAAGCCATGCGCGAGACTGAACATGACCGGCAGCAACAACAGCGTGCCCATGGTCGCGAAGGTCAGCCCGCCGATCACGGCGCGACCGAGCGGCGCATTCTGCTCGGCGGAGAGCGCCATCGGGGCCATGCCGATGATCATCGCGAGAGCCGTCATGATGACGGGGCGAAAGCGCGTCACGCCCGCCGCCGCCGCCGCATGGAGCGGAGTGTCGCCGTCATCGAGCCGCTCGCGCGCGAAGGCGATGACGAGATTGCTGTTCGCCGTCGCGACGCCCATGCACATGATCGCTCCGGTCAGCGCCGGAACGGATATGGTCGTCTCGCTCAAAAAGAGCATCCAGACGATGCCGGCCAATGCCGTCGGCAGGCCGGAGACGATCAAGAACGGGTCCAGCCAGGATTGGAAATTGACGACGATGATGAGGTAGACGAACACGATCGACAGGACGAGGCCGAGCAGCAGATCCGCATAGGCGTTGCGCATCGTGGCGATCTGGCCGCGCAGCACGAGATTGGAGGCCGCCGGCGCTTCGTTGCGGGTGTCGTCCAATATTTTTTGAACGTCGTCCGCGATCGCGCCGAGGTCGCGGCCGCGCACGCCGGCGTAGATGTCGAACGCCGACTGGCTGTTGAAATGCGTGACGACGCCCGAACTCCAGCCGCGCCGAATCGAGGCGACGCCGCTGAGAATTTGTTGTCCCTCGCCTGCCGCCACCGGCTTGCTCGCCAGCGCGTCGAGGCTCGTGTTCCAAAACTGCGGCTCCATCGTCACGATCGGATAGGAGACGCCGCTCTTGACGTTGAGCCAGAAGGCCGGCGAGGTCTGGAACGAGCCGGCGAGCATGGTCTGCAAGGAGACTGTCACGTCGCGCTCCGAGAGTCCGACCTCCTGCGCGAGCGTTCGATCAACGTCGACGTGGAGCGTGGGCAAATCGCCCGCCTGCTGCATGCGCGGGTCGGCGACCCCCGGCACGCGGGCGACTCGCTCCAATGTCTTTTGCAGATAGGCGAGGTTTTCGTCGCGCTTGCTTCCCGAGATCTGAATGTCGAGCGGGGCCGGCAGGCCGAAATTGAGGATCTGCGTCACTATGTCTGCCGGCAGGAAGGAGAAGACGACGCCGGGAAAGGCGCGTGGCAGACGCTCGCGCAATAATTCCGCGAAGGGCCCCGCATCGGCGACCTTCTCGGGATCGAAGCTCAGCGTCAGATCGGCGTCGTTCGTGCCGATGGTGCCGGAGTTATTGTAGCTCAGATTGATGCCCGAGATCGGCAGACCGATATTGTCGACGATGCTCGTCAGCGCACCATGCGGCAGAGCGTCGCGGATTTCGGCTTCGATCCGGTCGCAGAGAACGCCGGCCTGCTCGAGACGCGTTCCCGTGGGGAGGCGGACATGCAGCCGCAAGGAGCTGCTTTCCGTCTCGGGGAAGAAATCGCGTCCGAGAAAGGGGGTCAGCGTGAATGAGAGCGCGACGCCCGTGAAGAACATAGCGACGAAAGCCTTCGGGCGCGCAAGCGCCAGTTGGAGCACGCGCGCGTAAGCGTCGAGCAATCTTTCGAAGCCACTTTCGAACGCGATTTGCGCGCGCGTGAACGTCGCGAGGACGACGCCGCGCCGGGCCGGGCCGTATTTCGCCTCGCGCAGCGCCTCACGTTGCTGCGCGCTCAGGAAATAGCGGGCCATCGTCTCGACCAGAGTGTAGGTCAGAAAGTAGGATGCGATCATCGCGAAGACGACGGCTTCGGCGAGCGGACGAAACAGATAGCCGGCGACGCCGCCGAGAAGCAGCAGCGGCGCGAACACGATACAGATACAAAGCAGCGACACTGTGGCGGGCGTGATGATCTCCTTTGCCGCCTTGATGATCGCGTCGTCGATCGCCTCGCCCGCCTCCATGTGACGGTTGACATTCTCGATCGTGACGGTCGCGTCGTCGACGAGGAGGCCGACGGCGAGCGCGAGACCGCCGAGCGTCATCACATTGACGGTTTCGCCGAGCGCCGACAGCGCGAAGAGGGCGGCGAGAATGGAGAGCGGGATCGAGATCGTGATGATGATCGTCGAGCGCCAGCTGCCGAGAAAGAGCAGGATCATGAGGCCGGTGAGTGCGGCCGCGATCGCCGCCTCGCGCGCGACGCTGACGACCGCTCCGCTGATGAAGGCGGATTGGTCTCCGATCACTGTCATTTCGATCCCGTCCGGGAGCGCGAGCTTCAATCGTGGAAGCATCGCCTTGACGCCGTTGATCACGTCGAGCGACGACGCCGATCCAGAGGTCAGCACGGGCAGCAGCACAGCCGGCGCGCCATCGACGCGCACGAGATTAGTTTGCGGCGCGTTGCCGTTGTGGACATGGGCGACGTCGCGCAAATAGACGATCGCGCCATCGGCGCGCTTTATCGGAAAATCGTTCAGCGCGGCGATGTCTGCAGGCGCGTCGTTGATCAGGACGGCGTATTCATAGTCGCCGATTTTCTGGGTGCCGGCGGGAATGATGAGGTTTTGCCGTTCGACAGCGGTCACCACGTCTTGCGCCGTGAGGCCGAGCCCGAGCAGCTTCTCCTGGTCGAGGTCTATGCGCACCTGCCGCGATTTGCCGCCGTAAGGAAAAGGGACCGCGGCGCCGGTCACCGTGGTTAGCGGCGGCCGAATGAGCGTGTAGACGGCGTCGGCGACCTCCGCCTCGGTCCGCGTGGCGCTCGAAAAAGCGATTTGGATGACCGGCACGGTCGATGCGTTGAACAGTATGACCTGTGGCGGCTGCACACCCGGAGGGAGCAGGCGCAAAACGGTCTGGCCTGCCGCGCCCACCTGCGCCAGCGCGAGATCTATTTTCACCTTCGGCTGAAAATAGATCTTGTTGACGCCGATGCCATTGTAGCTCTGTGATTCGACATGATCGATGTCGTTGACGAGCGCCGTCAGCGCCAGCTCGTAAGGATAGAGGATGCGGGTGGACATATCGTCCGGCGAAAGCCCGACATAGGTCCAGATCACGGACACGACAGGAATGCCGACCGCCGGAAATATGTCGACCGGCGTCCTGAAAATCGCCAAAGCGCCGAGTATGACGATGAGAACCGCCGCCACGACGAAAGTGTAGGGGCGCCGCAGAGCAATCAGCACGAGCTGGAGCATTTCGAAGTCCTTGTCGGACAAACGGCGGCCTGCGCTGGGCGGCCGACGGATTCGACGCTTGGGCCTATCGGCGACGCGACGCCTCCGCCCGCCGAGCGGATCGAATCCGTCCGGCGGCTCGGCGAGCCGTTGAAAAAAGCGTCGACGCCGCACCTTGACCAGGGGCAAGCTAGCACCGACAATTTTGCCTTGCCAGAAGTGATTTTGCAGGAGCAGTCTGCAAAAATGCAGAATCTGAATTGGGACGATCTTCGCTATGTCATTGTCCTGTCGCGGACTGGCCGTCTGGCTACCGCGGCGCGGCAGTTGCACGTCGACGAAACGACGATCGCGCGCCGAGTGGCCCGCGTCGAGCGCGCTCTGGGCTCGCGTCTGTTCGAGCGCGCCAATGGGCAGTTGCTGCTCACGGAGACGGGTCACGAGGTTCTCCGGCACGCCGAGCAAATCGAAATGGGCGTCTGCGGCATCAAAAGCGTCGCGACAGGCCTGGACGACAGAGCCGCGGGAACGGTGCGATTGACCTCGGTGGCTCTGATCATGAATCGGATCTTGCTGCCGGCGCTCCCGGAATTTCTGCGGGCTCATCCTCAATTGCAGCTGCACCTCGTCTCCGAGCCGAGAAACTTGGATATCGGCGATAGGGAGATCGACATCGCCGTGCGCTTCGCCCGACCCGAGCAAGACTATCGCCTCGTCGCCCGCCGCATCTGCGAGCTCCCCTATGGGGTTTTCGGAGCCGTTGGATACTCGACGGAAAAGCTGCCCTGGGTCACTTACGAAGAGAGCCTGTCCGCTTTGCCGCTCGCGCGCTGGCTGGCCGAGGCCGTGAAGCAGGAGCCCGACCTCGGCCCGGGCTTGATCGTCAACGACTCCGATCTCGCGATGAATGCCGTGCACGCCGGCTTGGGTCGCTCGCTCATGCCGATCTGCGTGGGCGACCATGACGAAGGTCTCGTACGGCTCAGTGGAGCCGAGTCCGTCCTCACGCGAGAGCTCTGGCTATTGGTTCGATCCGATTTGAAGCATCTCGCGCGCATCAAGCTCGTGATCGAGTGGATCGAACGAGTCTTCGCAGAAATGGAGGCTCGGTGCGGCGAACGGGCGAAAGCCATGAAATGATGCGTGACACGGACGTCGTCCGGGGCGCATCCGCAACGGCGTTCGGAGGCCACTCTCGCGCGGGGGAGCGCGCTGGTCACCGCGCTGGTTCTGGTGCACATGGCGTGAGCGCGACATAATCCTTCCGTGGGCGAAACCGGACGCTGGGGTTATGGGCGATGCTGAGCGTGGACGATCTTTTTAAAGGACTCCATTTCGATCGCGAAATCATTGGTTTCTGCGTGCGCTGGCATTTGCGATACAAGCTCAGCTTCCGAGATCTCTTGGAAATGATGACGGAGCGCGGTTTGTCGTTGGCCCATACGACCATTATGCGCTGGGTTCAGCGCTACGTTCCGGAGTTCGAAAAGCGGTGGAACCATTTCGCGCGCCAAGTCGGCGGATCGTGGCGCGTCGATGAGACCTACGTCAAGATCGAGGGGCGGTGGGTCTATTTCTACCGCGCCGTCGACAAGGCGGGAAAAGCAGTGGATTGTTTGCTGCGCGCGAAGCGAGATGTCGCCGCCGCCAAAGCGTTTTTCCGTCGTGCATTCACGAACCACGGACGGCCGCCGTGCAAAATCACGCTCGATGGATATCAGGCGTCACATCGTGCGGCGCGCGAGCTTTTCGCTCTCCCGCTCCAACTGCTTCCACACATTGCGCACTTCATAGACCTGGAAGTTCTCGTCGAAGACGCGCCGTCTCCTTGCGAAGGACCGCGTCCCGGCGCGCTCTGGCCGAGGCTTTCGCAGGGTCGCGTCGGCGCGCCGCGTGCGCCCAATAGGTGGAAGGGGTGATCGGCAACAGCTTGCAGATCGGCTTGACCCCGTGCGCCTCCCGATGAGCGTCGATGAAGGCGATCATTGTTTCGTGCGGCGGTCCTACTCCGCCGCCGCAAAATAAGCCGACGCCTTGCGCAGGATCTCATTGGCCTGCCGCAGCTCGCGGTTCTCCCGCTCCAGCGCCTTGATCCGCTCGCGCTCATCCGTCGTCGCGCCACGGCGGGCGCGCGAGTCGCGCTCCGCCAGGCGGACCCAGTTCCGCAACGTCTCGCCCGTGCAGACGATCTTCGCCGCGATCGAGGCGATCGCCGCTCATTGCGACGCATGATCGCCCCGGTGCTCCAGCACCATCCGAACTGCCCGTTCTCGAACCTCAGGTGAAAATCTGTTCGATGTCTTCTTCTTCGTATCCATGGCCCCATCCAATCAAGAGTTGGAGCCTCCGGCAATCCCGGCGCGGTTCAGCTGATTCGGTAGTCGACATACCAGCGCACGCCCCACGGGATCGCATCATGTTCGAAGTGGCTGACCTAGAACTCGTTCATCCCGCTATTCCGCGCGGCCCGCTTCCAGTCATTATAGCCCAGCCCAGATCCGCATCAAAAATTTGCGACAGAACCCTGCCTGATCCCCGGCAAGATGCCGAACCTGATCGCTTGTCCTTTCCTCAATTTGCACCGCAGCCGAACGAACGACGATTTCGAGCCGCGCCCCGTCTATCGCTTGCGCGAAATATTCCACAAGGCGGCTCCCCGCTTCTGGAGCGCCGGGGAGCCTGTCTGTCGACCAATGGTGCAAGTGAGCTCGGCAATGATACGAATTCCGGATTCGAATAAAGGAACAGTCGTACGTAGCGCCCCGATTTCTTCGCGATGTTGCGCGATCGTTCCTCGCGCCGCTCGAATGACCTCAGCCATCCAGCGCTGCGATTCGGCGGCGAGCAATCGGTGTTCATCGGGGCTCAAGCAGTCGTCGCGGACGAGCCCTGGGCGCAGGAGACGGTGAACGAACTCCCGGAACTCTTCTATGCCTTCCGAAGTAAAGGCGTGAAGTTCCGGGTCGGTCAACTCGGGGAGGCATTCGTCGGCGAAGCGCCACGCTAGAGACCTGTCCCGCTCGGCATAGCGCCTTATCTTCGCGAGCCTTTCCGGCAGGCTCCGGAGCACGTTGTTGAAATGCGCAAAAAACACTCCATCGGGAGCCTGTCCTAATTTCGATGGGGCCTCAAAGCCACAGCTATGTATTTTTTCGACGTAAGAAACTTTGGCCGCCTCCCATAGGCGGGCCATCCCATTGAAGTGAACTCCATCGGAGATATCGGTTCGAGTCGGCCACTGCGAATAGACCAGTTCGCCCTCGAAGCAGCTCAATTCCCGACACGAAATCGACCATGCTGAACAGCCCGCGAAATTCGATTTGTTCCCTATCCAGTTCAAAAGGCTCCGTGACGGAAATTCGTCGTCATCGAAGCGCAACACCCAGCGCGTTCCCGCGCTCCTCGCGCCGAATTCGATCATCCCGGCTTCCGCAAAGTCGTCAGAAGGCAGGAATTCGATGACGTCGGCTCCTTTTTCACGCAAGATCGAGAGCGTCCGATCGGCGCTGCGAGAGTCGACGACATACAAAGGCTCGACGCCGGCTTCGCGATACGCGTCCAGAAAGCCAGCAATCCACTTTTCGCTGTCGCGAGTCGGTATGAAAATCCTCACATCGTCCATCAGTTGAACTGTCTCCTCGGGAACTCTGCCCGATTTTGTCGCATATTTTGATTATGGACGCGACGAGCGTGTAATGAATGACACAGCTTACGCGGCGATCACTGCGCTATTCCGGCTGCTCTGTTGCCGGTGATCATAACCATTAGAAATTTGCGAGGGAGCCGGCCGACGATACGGATCGACTCTCAGCAATGCCACAGTCGATCGCCGAACTTCGTCAGCGCCGCGAGGCTCATCGAGCGCCCCATCGTCAAGAAAAGCTCCGCCAAAGGTCGTATCCAGGGTCGCGGCGCGCGTCTTTTCACCTGGACTCGCCGCTTGCGGACGCGTTTGACGCTCGTCGATAAGTGTACAAACGCTTCCGGTCCGAGGCAGGCGCGAATTGAATCCGCCCGCGTCTCTAGTCGCGTTTCGATATATCGCACGAGACTCTCGAACTGCTGAAAGTCTGGATGGTCCGCATAGGAGTTTTGCAAGCAAACGAGCGCGCCGACATAGCGATCCACGCCCAGGCGCTCCGCGAGCTCGTCGACGTGGTCGATCAGACGATCCACGACGGCGCGCCAAGCGAAATACTCGGCCCTGAAAGCCTTGAAGGGCGCCGCGCTATGGACTCCGCAGAGTTCCGCATGGCTCGCGAATCCGTTTCCGCCGTGGATTCGATAAATGGTGAGGGGCGCATCGATGAGCGCGGCGCCGTTTAGAAGCCGCACGCCTTTGTTCAGATAAGTATCTCCGTGGAATCGAAGATCCATGAGAGGACCATCGCCGAGAAGCAACGTCAGAGCGTCTCGCCTGAAACAATTCCCCGACGTCGGCGCATAGACCCAATCCTCCGAACTGAGCGGGCCCACGAAGTGCACGCGAGATTCGACATCGTCGAGTGGCGCGTGCTCGAATGGCCAAAGGTCGCTCGCGGCGGTGTCGATACGACGCAGGCGCTCTTTGCGCAATCCGCGCCCTGACGCGACGTAATCGCTGAGGGTGGTCCAGGACGATCTGACGATGCGACCATTGATCGACTGGAACATATCCGACGAGGTGAAGCCAATCGCGATCCGTAGCGAGAGATGAACGTAGAGATGTGTCTCGACGAAGGCTGGAAGGAGCATATCGTCGGCGTCCAGAAAGACGACATATTCGCCGGAGCTGGCCGCGAGGCCCGTTCTGAACGCGGTTGTCTGCCCCAGATTGTCCTTGTGGGATATGATGCGAACATGCGGTTCGTGGCGACGAATGCTCTCCAGGACGATATCGCTATCGTCGGTCGAGGCGTCGTCGACGATGAGGCATTCGATATGCGGATAAGTCTGAGCGAAGACCGAATCCAACGCTTCGCGCAGGAATCGCCCATAATTGTAATTGGTGATGATTATGCTGACCAACGGCAAGAGGCCGACGAGATCGTGGCCGGACGCGCGCGGGTTCGAAAGATGGCGCATTTTGTTGCCGCCATCTTCTACCTTCTGGAATTGCGCAAAATTCTCCAACATGACCAACTCTACCCTTCAGATTGCCCCCGCCCGGATCGCGTCCGGCGTCCATGCGAGAGCAGCGACTTCAACGTCGCAACATCGGCGATCCGGCGCTGACCGTCGGCTCGCGGTAAGGGACAGCCGAAATTCCGAAGTTCCGCCCATACTGCTGGCGTATGGCCGGCAGGTTGACGACGCCGGTCTTCAGGTCGGACGATCGAGCGTCTACGGGAGGCGCCTCGATGATCGGGCGGACGCGCTCGACGTCGCGCCTCAGCCGTCGATTGAGGCAGCCGAAAGCCAAGTCGCCGCCGATTTGAACGTCGACGCAGGTTCGAGCCTCAGCCATCGGCGACGCTGCGCCGCCGATGATGATTTCTCCATTCGGCGCCGCGACGTCGTTCGCATGACACGGCGCGACGAGCGGCATCATCAGAATAGCGAGACCGAGACATCTCATGCTTCGTCCCTTCGAACGATCGATTTTTAGCCACGGCCGCCGACGAGAGGCCTCACCGCAACCGCACGGCGTTTGCGTTCGCTTGTATGACGATATGATCGAGGCGCGTGTTGATCGCGTCGAAATCGAGCTCGGCGCGGCCAGACGCCGCGAGGCAATTTCGACGACATCCGACGACGAGCGCCGAGCGGAGTCGAGACGGCGCCGCGTCGCCGAAGGTAGCGATCGGAACGATTCCGGCGACCGGATAGCCACGCGCCATCAGCTTGGCGCGCACGGCGAGGCAATAATCGACGGAGCGATGCGAAAAGCGCGTCTCTCCATGGCCTGCGCGATATTTCATGACCGCCGTGCAGAGATCGCCGCCAGCGAGCCGCCAGGCGCCCGCGAGATATTTCACGCCATAGCGAATATTGGTCTCGGGAACGGCGAGCCGCTCCATCCGACCATCGAATCCCAGCGCTCGCGCCGTCGAGGGCAGCACTTGCATGAGGCCGATCTCGCCGACCGAGCCTAAGGCGCTGGGATCATAGCCGCTCTCGACGGCCATGACGGCGTCGGCGATCTCGCCCGGCATTCCGGCGCGGCGCGCTTCGCTTTCGGCCAGCGCGCGATAGACGGCTGGCGAGCCCGGCCGCGCCGCCGCCGGTTCCGGCGCCTTCGCCGAGCCTCGATCGTTCGTCTCTTCGGCCGCGAGACGCGAGGCGACCGCGAGCGCGCCGAGCATCGCCGCGGCGAGCAGGCAAGCCGCGCGCGCTTCGGCCGCGCTCCGACTATGCGTCCCGCCGCTCAATTCTTCGCCTGCAGCGATAGTTTCAAATGCAGCGGCTGCGACATATCGGCCGGCGGCGGCGCGCCCACCTCCTGTCGCGTCAAAAGCGCGCGCAACGCCTCCGCATCCGCGGGATCGAATCCCTCCAAATCGACGCGCTCTACCGTCCCGTTCGCCAAAATCCAGAGACGCGCCACGATGGTCGACGGCGAGGCGTTCTGCTGCGAGCGCGCTTCCAGGGACGTTCGCAGCCGGCGGGTCTGCTCGCTGTCCTGGCCGAGCCAGTCCTGAACCCGACGCCCGACGAGCAATGCGTAATCCCGCCATGCGGCGGGAGCGCCGTCCGCCGAGTGGTAGGCGGCGGCCTGCGCCGGCGCAGCCCCGTGGAGCAAGGCGCTCGCCGCGACGAGCCCAAGGCCTAGCCGTTTCGCGAGAGCTTCCGTCAATCTATAGAGCGGCGATCGTCTGTGTTGCGACATTGCGACTCTCGTCGTCTCGTGAATATGCCCACATGCGGGCGCGATCTATTCACGAGACGATGCGCGAGAGCCAAACCCGAAGCGTCACCATAAAAATTCTTTCGAAAGTTTAGCGCCGCGCATTTGTGCGCGCGGTCTTCGTCGTGACGCGCCTCGTTTCGAACATGGCGAATGTCTTGCTGCGCTCATCCTGCCCAAAAATGATCCGCGTCGGTTCTATCCGTGTTATTTTCCAACCATTTATATCGTCACCGACGCGAGCGGCGCGAACCTTGTCCATCGGATTGGGCCGGATGAAGGCGCGCGTTCCTTGCGCGTCGGTCAGCACGCCGAGCAGCACGACGGTGGGCGGCTCGGGCGGGGGCGGCGGCGGCTCGGCCTCGCGATGCGCCGTCGGGGTCGGCGGCGGCCGGCGGCTCGGCGAGAACAAAGGGCGGTCGCGCGTCGCGGCAAAACGCTCGAGCGGCTGGCGCGCCAGCGGATTGGCGTCGACGCGGGCCGGCGTCTCCTGCGCGGGGACATGCGAGGCGGCGAGAAGGGCGAGAGCGACGAGCGGCGAGCGTCTCATGACGCCGTCCGGCGCCAATGGGCGCGAAGGTTCAAGGTGACGCGCAGAAGCGGCTGCGAGCCGCCGCGTCGCGCCCCGTCCAGCGGCTGGAGCGAGAACGCCTCGACCAAGACATAAGGCGTCCCCGTCTCCAGCTCATAGAGCAGCGCCTGCAGCGCCGAGAGCTCCATGTCGAAGGTCGCCTGCAATTGGACGGCGTCGGCCGCCTCCTTGCCCATCGGCGGCGGGGCGTTGGACGAGGTCAGAGCGGCGTGCTGGGCCGCGACGAGGCGCGTGACATAGGCCTGCAATTGCGCGCCGGCGAGCGCCGCGGTCGGCGCCGCGAGAAACGCCGCCTCGGGCGCGACAGCCCGGTCTCCCGGGCCGCCGGCGCGCTTTTGCGCCGCTTCGAGCCGCGCCAGCGCGTCGCGACGCTGGGCGTTCTCCTCGGCCGCTCCGCCACGCCCCCCCAGCGCGAACAGCGCCGCGCCCCCGCAGACGAGGACGAGCGCCGCCAGCGCGCCGAGCGCCGCGCCCTCTTCACGATTTATCCGAAGATCGAGCCGCATCGCTTCATCCTCCCGCCGGAGTGAGGCGCGCGGCGACACGCGCCTCTATGCTGAATGTGAACAGCCTGCCGTCGGGGCCGCGCGTGGTCGGCGCAAAGAAGCGCACTTGCGACAGCGGCCCGGAGGTTTCGCAGGCGGCGATCAGCGCCGGCGCGTCCTCGGCGAGGCCGATGAGCCGCAGCTTATCGGCCTCGAGCCGAAGCTCTGTCAGGTAAGCGCCGTCCGGCAGGCTGCGCGATAGCGATTCGAGGAGATGAACGGCGGAAATCGATGTTTCCTTGCGCGCCCAGGCGCGCTGCTGTGGCGGGAGCGCCGCGATGATCCGCGGGTCCTCGCCGGCGCGCGCCTGCTTCTGCATCGCGCGCGCGCGCGCCGTCAGCGTTTCATTCTCGTCTTGCAGCGAGGCCGCGGAGATCGCAGCCCAGAGGCCGACGATGGCGCAGATCGCCACATAGGCGGCGACGCCGCCGCCTATGGCGAGGCGCAGACGCCCCCGCCCCTGCGCCGCCTGCCGCATATTGCGGGACCACAGGACCACGGAGGCCTCGCCGTCCTGCGTCGCGACGACCCTGTCGACCGTGAGGCCGCGCGCGCCGAGCTCCGCGCAGGCCGCATCGATCTCGCCGCGCGAGATGATACAGACGCGCACATCGAGGCTGCCCGGCTGCGCGCCGGGCGCGGCGGCGAGCCCGTAGACGATCTCCGCGACCGGCCAGGGCGATAGGCGATCGAGCCGATTGTCGACGACGCCGCTCATGAACTCCCGCGCCTTTTCCGGCAGCGTGATGCGCCGCGTCACAATGCGCTCCTGCGGCCATTCGAGCAGCACGATCTCTCTGCGCGCGCGGCGTTGGACCTCCTCGGGAAAGGCGCCCGCCGACGCGGCGACGAACGCCGACGCGCCGGGATCCGCGCCGGAGCGAAGACGAAAGCCGCCGATCTCGCGGGAAACGAGAAGGGCGCCGCGGCCGCGCCAAATCTCGCGCAGACGTTCGGCGAGCTGCGCCAGCACGTCGATCCAATGAATGAGGAAATCTGCGCCGAACATGAATTTCACTCGAAAAATCCGCGTTCGCCGGCGTCGATCGGCGTCGGCTTCCGCTCGAAGAAGAGCACACGATAAGGCTGTCGATCCTTCGGCAATATGACAATGACCGCTTCCGCCGCCGCCGCATATCCATCCGCGAGGGCGACCGTGATCCGCAGCCGCGCCACCGAACGGGTCGCGAGCTTGGCGTAGCGGGCGGCCGGCCCGAGAATTTGCTCGATCCGCGCCGGCTCGATCGGCGAAGCGCTCCGCGCTTCGAGCAGCTGCTCGACTTTGGCCTCGGTCATCTCGGGCAAGGCGCGCAGGACCTGCGGCGGCGCCGTCGCGGCGTTCACAGTCTCGGCGCCGAAGACGGTCACATAGGGGGCGACGAGGCCCACATGGGCCGGCGTCACGGCGGGGATCTGCGCCAATTGATCGACATTGGTGAAGACCTGCTCCACATCCCGCTTTTCCGGCGCCTTCTCGCCCGGCTGCGGCTTCGCCGCGCTGGGATTTTCGCCTTGCGGCGGCGCCGGTTCGGCCGCGTCTTTCTGAGCGCCCGTCTTCACCTGACCGTCGCGCCACAGCACGATGGCGCGAGCGACCTCATTGGCGTCGGGCGCGCCGACCTCGGCGAAGAGCGAAGCGAAAACCTCCAGCGGCGCCTTGTTGATGTCGATCCTGCCGAGCTCGTCGCCGAGCCGCACGCGCGCGGCGCCCGTCGAAAGGGAAATGCGCGTCTCCACCGGCCTCAGCGGCCGCCCATGATATTTGGCGAGAAGGTCCGCCCCGGCTTCCAACCCGGCGGTGAACAGCGCTTCCGCCTGCACGCGATCTCTATCGACGGCGAGAACGCCGGCGAAACCGCGAAACCCCGCCCCCGCCGCCATCGCGAGGGTCGAAAGCAGCGCGATCGTCCACAGCACGGCGACGAGCACGACGCCGCGGCGCGGATCGAGGCGGGAGCCGCTTCTCATGTCGGCTCCTTCGGCGGTTCCGACGCTTTCTTCTCGCTCGGCGCAGCGGTCTTGCCTGGCATGCAGTCGCCCCCCTCGCGCGCGCAGGCGGCGGGCGCGTCGGCCCATAGGACGAATTGCGCGCCGGCGGCGAGATCGGCGCCGGTCACCGGGTCGGCGAGACGCAAGCGCACGACGCGCGGCAATTCCGTCTCCTCCGTCCATCTGTCGGTCCAGGCGAGCGCGCCGCGTGCATCCATGCGCGCGAAGTCGAATGAAATGTCGTATCGGCCTTCGAGCAGCGCCACTGCGTCTCCCGCCGCCTCGGCGACAAGGCCGGCGCGCGGACCGAGCCAGACGGAGCGCCGGCGCACCAGCCGCGTCACGCCGTCGCGCAGCGGCTCGACCTCGAGAGTCAGCGCTTCCTCCCGCGCAGCGCGGGCGCCGACGGCGCTCCCGGTGACGAAGACGATGCGCCCCGGCCCGCCCTCGAAAGCGACGGGCGCCGCCCTTTTTTCCTTGCCCTTCGGCATTTCGATGCTCCCCGCGACGAAGCGCGCGGCGCCGAAATCGCGCGACAGACGATCCATCGCCAGCGCGAAACGTTCCGCCTCATTCACGCCGAGCGCCCCGCGATCGAAATAGAGCGCCACATGATGGACGAGCGCCGCCGCTCCGAAGATGATGGCGGCGGCGACGGCGAGCGCCGCCAGCGTCTCCACGAGGGTGAAGCCGGCGCGACGCCCTCTTTCCTCCAGCGAGCGGCTTCTGGCCATCATGCGCTCCTATCGCTCTTTTGCGAGACGGATCGTCTCGGCGGCGATCGACTGGCCCTCCCCCCAGGAGACGCGCGCCGCGACCCGATAGGCCGCCCATTTCGGCGCGTCACTCTCGTCCTTTTCCTTCGCTTTCTCGTCCTTTCGAGGAGCCGGATCGTCGAAGACCGGCGTGTCGAGAAAGATCGGCTTTGCGTCGATCCGCCAGCGAAAGCCGCCGGTCTCGCCATCCTGCGTTTTTGCGCCGCCCTCGCGGTCGAAAGGCGCCTCGATGAGTGAGCGCAACAGAAGCGCCGCGTTCACCCGCCCCTTGCCGCTCGCCAGAATGCGCCGCCCTTGAAAAAGATGCGGGCCGAGCGCGCCGGCGAAGGCGACGAGCACAGCGAGAGCGACCAGCGCCTCGATGAGCGTGAAGCCCGCGCGCAGGCGCTTCGCGTCACGGCGCATGGATCGACACGCCGCCGGTGAACCAGTCGATGCGCACCTCATAGCGGACGCTTTCCCGCTCGAAGGCGAGCGCCGCGCCCGTGGACGCGCCATCCGGCTCGAAGCGGACCACCGGCCGCAACGAGCCCGCGCCGCCGTCGACGCCGAGCAGCGCCACTGCGACATCGGCGGGGACGCGCACCGAGCCGCCGCTCTCGCCCAGCAACGCGCGCTTCTCGCCGTCCAGCGCCACATGACGGGGCCTGCCGCTCATCATCGCGCCGAGCCGCTCGCGCCGCAGCAGCGCCGCCACGTCGATCGCCAGCGCCTTCAGCCGCGCCCGGCCAGACCCCGGCGCCAGCATCACGGCGAGAGCCGAAATCAGGGCGATGATCATCATGACCGCCATCATCTCGATCAGCGTGAAACCGGCCCGCCGCTCAATGGTCCGCATTGGCGACATTGGGATGTTCTATGTTCGAAATATCGGCCGCGGTTCCGACGCCGCCCTCCTGGCCGTCAGAGCCCAAGGACATGATTTCGTAAGGCGGATTATGGTCGGCCGGGAAGCGATATTGATAAGGCTTGCCCCAGGGATCATTGGGAACGCGCCCGCCTTTCACATATGGCCCGCTCCACACGTCGACGTCGCTCGGACGCTGGACGAGAGCGGCGAGCCCTTCGGAAGCGGAAGGATAGCGACCGGCGTCGATATAGAAGAGATCGAGCGCGGAGGCGAAGCTCTCGATCTGAAGCTTCGCCGTCTTGACCCGCGACTCGCCGAGATAATTCAGCACGCGCGGCCCGACGAGTCCGAGAATGAGGCTGATGATCGTCAGCACGACGAGCATCTCGACGAGAGTATAGCCGGGGCTTGCGCCGCGAAGCAGGCGTTCCGCGCGCTCAGGAGGACACATTCTCTTCATAGGGCGAGCTCCGTTATGCTGAGAAGCGCGCTCATGATGGAGACGACGAGCGCGCCGACAATGACGCTGACGAAAATAATGGCGATCGGCCCGATCGCTCCCATGAGACGGTCGAGGCCGAGGTTCAGCCTATGCTCGTAGAACTGCGCCGCATGGGCGGCGATCGAGGCGAGATCGCCGGTCTCCTCGCCGACGCGCAACATTCGGACGGCGAGCGAAGGCAGCAAGTCCGTCTCGGCGAGCGCCTCCGCGAAGCGCCGACCGCTGCGCACCTGCGCGAGCACTTTGTCGATCGCGGCGATCGCGCCCGGGTCCGCGACGATGTCGCGCAGGATTTTCAACGCCGTCGGCAGCGGGACGCCATTGCCGACGAGAAGACCGAGAGCGCTGATGAGGCGCGTCGTACGTGCGTCTCGCATCGGCCCGGCGACGCCCGGCGCTCTCGCGAGAACCGTGATCGCCCGGACGCGCGCTTCTTTTCGGCTGAAGATCAGCCAGAGAAAAAAGGCCGAGGCCGCGCACCCGGCGAGGAATGAATAGAGATTGGCGTGCAGCCACGCCGAAGCCGCCAGCACAAAGGCCGCGCCGCCGTTGAGACGATCCCCGATGTCTTTGAAGACAGGCTCGAATTGCGGCACGACATACACCAGGAAAAAAAACAGGATGAGAATAGCCGAACCGATGAGAAACAAAGGATAGCGAATGGCGGAATTGATCCGTTCGCCGAGCAGCTCCTTGCGGGCGCGATCCTCGACGATGGCGCGCAGCACGGGCTCCAGCCGGCCCGACGCCTCGCCCGCCCGCACCATGGCGACATAAGCCGGTTCGATGATCGCGGGATGACGCTCGAGCGCCTCGGCGAAACTATCGCCCGCGGAAATCGTCGCGCGAAGCGCCTCCGCGAAACGCATCATCGGCTTGCTCGCGTCCTCCGCCAGCGTTTGCAGCCCCGCTTCCAAAGTCAGGCGAGAGCCGATCAGCAGCGCCAATTGCCGAAGGAAGATCGTGACGTCGCGCGGCGGCGGAGGTTGGACGCCCCCCGAAAGCGCAGTGAGCCGCCCTTTGGCCGCGAGCTCCGCCTCTATGGGCATATGGCCGAGATATTCGATGCGACGAAGCACTTCCTCGCGAGTCGGGGCCTCGACTTCGCCCGAGACCACCTCTCCGGCCGACGTCACTGCGCGATAACGAAACTGCGGCATAGGCTTACATGCTCATGGTGACGCGGAAGACTTCGTCGATGGTGGTGAGACCGGCGCGGCATTTGGCGACGCCGTCTTGCGCCATGGACGTCATGCCTTCGCCGCGCGCGACCGCCTCGAGCTCGCTCGCATCGGTCTTGGGTCCGATCGCCGCGCGCAGCGTGGGGGAGGCCTCGATGACCTCGAACACGCCGCGGCGGCCGCGGAAGCCGGTGTAATTGCACCATTCGCAACCTTTGGGACGGTGCAGCGTCTCGCCTTCCACAAAGCCGAGCGAAGCATAGCGCGCGTCCTCCGCAATATCCTGCGCCGTCAAGAGATGCGGCTGCTTGCAATCTGGACAGAGGATGCGCACGAGGCGCTGGCCGATGATCGCGCGAACGCTCGAGGCGAGCAGAAAGCTCTCGACGCCCATGTCGATGAGACGGGTGATCGCGCCCGCCGCCGTATTGGTGTGCAGCGTCGTGAGCACGAGATGGCCGGTGAGCGCGGCGTGGACGCCGATATGCGCCGTCTCGGCGTCGCGCATCTCGCCAACCATGATGACGTCGGGGTCCTGGCGCAGAAAGGCGCGCAGCGCTATCGCGAAGGTCAACCCGATACCGGGATGGACCTGCGTCTGATTGACGCCGGGAACCTGATATTCGACCGGATCCTCGATCGTCAGAATTTTCCGCGTCGGCTCGTTGATCTCGGCGAGCGAGGCGGCGAGCGTCGTCGTCTTGCCGGAGCCGGTCGGCCCGGTCACGATGATCATGCCGAATGGCGCCTGGAGATTTCGCTTCAATATATCGCCGTCGCGCTGCGACAAGCCGATCTGATCGAGCGCGACGACGCCCGAGCCCTTGCGTAGCAGACGGATGACGGCGCCCTCCCCATAGAGGGTCGGCATCGTCGCGACGCGAAGATCGATCTCGGCGCCGGCGACGACGATGCGCGCACGCCCGTCTTGCGGCAGGCGCCGCTCCGTGATGTTGAGCCCGGCCATGATCTTGAGGCGGGAGAGCAGCCCCTTGGCCATGCTCATCGGCGGCGCCGGCGTCGCTTTCAAGAGCCCGTCGATGCGCAATCGCGCCTGCAATGTTCCGGCGAAGGGCTCGATATGCAGATCCGTGGCGCGCTGCTCTACAGCGAGTCGCAACAGATCGTCGAGAGCGCGCACCACGGGCGCGCCGCGCGCGAGATCGCGCAGATCGTCGAGATCGTCGGAGCCGGCCTCGGCGATCTCCGTCGCGGACGCCGCCTGTTCTTGCCCGCATGCCGCCGCGAGCGCGGCGTCGATCTCGTCTGCGGTCGCCACCGCGATTCTTGCCTTGCGCTCCAGCGCGGTCTCGATGGCGAGCAGCGTCTCCTCCTCCACTGGCGCGGCGACGGCCAACAGAAGACCGCCGTCGTCGTCCGCGAAGGGAAAGAGACGCTCGTCCTTCAAAAAACGACGCGAGAGACGCCCACCGGCGAAATCATCGGCCGGGAGCTCGCCGCGCTTGATACGCGCGCAGGCGTAGAAATCAGCGAGTTCGTCAGCGAAGTCGGAAGGAGTCAAACGGGTGAGGCTCGCCCAGTCTATCTCGCCGGCCATGTCGCGACCGCGCGCGCTTTCGAGCGCCTCGGCCTCGCGCACGACGCCCTTTCGGGAAAGATGCTCGAAAAATGCAATATGAGACATGAAAGACCGCCGAAGTCAGTGCATCGAGCAATACGCTCGAGTAGAGCCTCGAGTTTTGACGGCGGCATGACAGCCGCGCGATCAGACGCCAGACTCCGGCCACGGTTTCGTTGCCCCTCTGTCACACAAGCGTGCGATTGCATTGCAACGTCAGCGAAAGCGCAAGTTTATTGGTAGTCGAATTTGTCGATCGGAGTCGCGTTGTGTTTTGTCGTAGCGAGCGCCGGCGAGCCGGTTCATTTTCTTCCGCGGCCCGGCGCTGGCTGGTCGCAGCGGCCCTGACGATGTCCCAGGGCCTGCTGCAATCTTGCTCATCGCCCGAACAATTGACCGGCGTCGGCCCGGGCGACAGCGTCGACTCCATCCGACTCGCCGATTTGACCGCACGCTTTCCGCTTCTCGCCGATTACACTCGCCGAGAGTCGCAAAAACCACCGATGCTCTTTCCGGCCCAAAAGGGAACGACGAAGGCCGCCGAGCCGATGGCCTCCGCTTCGCCGGCCTCCGGCGCGACCGAACGCGGCGACGGCGTCGAGATCAACTTCGATCAGGCCGATGTCCAGACTGTCGCAAAGGCCCTGCTCGGCGACGCCTTGGGACTGAATTTCGTCGTCGACGCGCGCATCACGACGCCGATAACGCTCGTCGCAGCAGCCCCGATCGCGCGCAAGGACGTTCTGCCCGCATTGGAGAGCGCTCTACGAATGTCCAATGCGGCGCTCGTGCGCGACCACGACGTCATCCGCATCATGCCGATCAACGAGGCCAATGGCACTGGCCCTGTCACATTCGGCGCGGATCAGCTGGGATTTGGCGTCACCATCGTCCCGCTGCGCTATACGTCCGCAGCCGCGGTGGTAAAGGCGGCCGAAAATTTCGTGAGCCGCCCCAACATGATTCGCGCCGACTCGGCCCGCAATTTCATCCTGGTGCAAGGCTCGACGAACGAGCGACACGCGGTCCTGAGCATGATCGCCGGCCTCGACGTCGAGTGGATGCGCAACCAATCCGTCGGCGTCTATCCCCTGAAATCGACGTCGCCAGCGACGCTCGTCCGCGAGCTCGAGCAGATTTTCGAGACGGGGGAAGGCGCGCAAGGCGCCGGCGCGGTGAAATTCCAACCCATTTCGCGCATGAACGCCGTTATGGCGATGACGCAAAGTCCGCGAATGCTGGAGCGCGTCACGCTATGGGTGCGGCGTCTCGATCGTTCGGACATGACCGGCACGACAGTGCGCATCTATCGTCTCGAAAATGGCAACGCCACCAAAATCGCCAAAATTCTCAATGAGATTTTCGTTGGCAAGGGCGCGGGGTCGTCGACGAGCGATACCGCGACCAGCCAGATCGCTCCAGGCGCGAGCGCGGCTCAATCCAAGCTCGACTCTGTGTCCTCAGGTAGCGCTTTCGGCAACAGCAACAACGCCAACAGCTCTAACGCGCGCCAAGCCAGCGGCGCAGGCGCAGGCCAGGGTGGCGGCCAGATCGCCGCCGCCTTCGAGAATTTCAACGAGAAGAAGGAGGCCGACGCAGAGACCAAAAACGATGCTTCCTCGCCCGGCAGCCTACCCCGCGGTGTTTTTCAAAATGTCCGCATCACGGCCGACAGCAGCAATAATTCGATTATCGTCTACTCCAACCAGGACGACTATCGTGTCATCGAACGCTCGCTGCGCGAGCTCGACAGGCCACAAATGCAGGTGGCCATAGAGGCGACGGTCGCCGAAGTCTCGCTGACGGACCAGCTGCAATATGGGGTGCAATATTATCTCGGCAACGCCACCAGAGCCAATGCGTCGCAGGCCAATTCGTCCGCCTCCTCGACATCGACCTCGAGCTCGTCGTCGTCCGACACGACGTCCAGCTCCTCCACCGCGAGCGTCGTTTCGAACCTCGTCCTCCAGCGCGTCCTTCCCGGCTTCAATCTGGTGCTCGGTCCGGAGGCGCGACCTCACCTCATTTTGAATGCGCTTTCGACGCTCACCAGCGTCAAGGTTCTGTCGGCGCCTTCGCTCGTCGTCGCGGACAATCAACCAGCGCTTCTCCAGGTGGGCCAGGAAATCCCGATTTCGACCGGCACGGCGAATATCCTCACGAACGCCAACACTGTCGTCAATTCCTTTCAGATGCGCGACACCGGCGTGATCTTGAAGGTCTGGCCGCATGTCCACGGCAATGGGACGATTCAGCTCGAAGTCGAACAAGAGATTTCCAATGCGACGAGCACTAGCCTGACGCCGACCATCTCCCAACGACGCGTGCATTCGACTATTTCGGTAACGAGCGGCCAGACTGTGATGCTCGGAGGCATGATCAGCGAGCAGGATAACAGCACATTGGACGGCCTCCCGATTCTACGCCGCATCACCTATCTCGGCGATCTGTTCGGCAATACGGACAAGTCCAAAAGCCGGCAGGAAATCGTCGTCTTCGTCAAGCCTCAGATCATTCGCAACGGCTTCGACGCGCAAGGCGTCTCGGAGGAATTCCGCTCGCGGCTCGAGTCGATGCGCAGCGTGGCGGCCGTCGCGCCCGCCTCCGAGCCGTCGCCCGCTCGTCGTATCCGCAAATAAACGACGCCTTTCATCCGACTAAGGCGTTCCCTGAGCCGGACGCGTCGGCGTCGTATCGGCGGCGGCCTTGTGCTCGCGAACGAAATTCCATCAAATCGGCAAAAATCGCGCGTCTGTCATTGCCGGGTCATCAGCTCGACCTATCCGCATGCGCATATTCGAGACGTCGAGGCGCGCAGCCACGATGGAAGCGGAGCGTGTTCGATGACGATCGAAACCAGCCGCGCGACTCTGATCAATTTGCTTCTTACGGGATATGAAGATCTCAAGCGGCGCCTATCGCGTCGACTGGGCTCGACGGATATCGCGGCGGACGCCCTGCAGGACACGTTCTTGCGGCTGCATTCGAGCGTCGAGATCGGTCCGATCAAGCGGCCGAAGGCCTATCTTCTCCGCGTCGCCACGCGGCTCGCCGCGGATCGGCGTCGAGCCGAATTGCTCGGCGGCCCGCCGGAATCAGAATTCTTCCTGAATATCGTCGACGACGCGCCGGATCCGGAGCGCATCGTCGAAGCGCGCTCCGAGATCGAGGCGCTGAAACGCGGCATGATGGAAATGCCGCAGCGGCGACGCGACATATTGCTCGCTGTCTCCATCGACGAAGTTCCTTCCTCCGATCTCGCAAAGCGTTTCGGCGTGACGAAGCGCACGATTCAAGCGGAATTGAAGCTGGCGCTGATCCATTGCGCGAAGCACCTCGATCGCGACATCGGCATACGTATGCCGGCGCGACGAAGTCGGATATCCCCCAGTTCTCCCGGTGACGTAAATGGGAACGCAGAGGTGAGAGGGCTCGACGACGGAAGCGATTCGAATTTGCGTGATTTTCGTCCTGAAGACAGCGATTCGCGCCCCCAAGACACATGCTTCAAAGACACACGCCCCGAAGACATATGAGCGCGAGTCGAACGGCGGCGCTTCGTTCGTCGATCGATCGTTCTCGCGCCGCTCTCGGCTCTCGCGCAGATGGGAGAGAAAACCGGCGCGCGTCTGTTACGCGGCCTTCGTCCGATTTTCGAGCAGATGCGCGACTTGGAGGACATGAGCGGGCTCGAGCGGACATGCGCCTACGAGGACGCCTGCCCGTTCCCCTTTCTCAATTTGGCGCCGCCCGAGTTGTTTCCGCCGACGCCGAGCGCCTCCTATGACGTTTTCGCCAAAGCCGCGGCGTGTCGGAGCGCGATTTCTGCACGATCGCGCATGCCCATGGCTTCGAGCGCCGTGCCGAGCGCCGCATAGAATTCGGCCGGTCGATTCTGATCGAGAAGAATGGCGTGGTGAAAATGCGGGATCGATTCTTTCGGCGCGCCCGTTCGTTGCAAAGCCATCGCATAGGCGGCGCGCGCATCGGCGTTCCGCGGCCCCACCTCGATCGCTATCTCGAATTGCGCACGCGCCTCCTGCTCCCGGCCAGCGGCGACGTAGGTCTCGGCGAGCGCGAGACGCGCGGGCACGAGCTTTGGATCGGCGGCAATCGCCTGCTCCAGCAGCTCCACGGATCGGCGCAGATCGCCCGAGACGCGGCGGAGCGCGCCTAGATTGCAGAGAGCGAAGGCATGCGTCGGCGCGCGTTTCAGGACGCACTCGAAAATGACCGCGGCGCGCGCCAGATCGCCATCGCGCTGGCGCCGCGTTCCCTCTGCGAAGAGCGCGTCGCAGAGGATCGCCTCGTCCTCGGGCGACAGATCGTCGATCTCTCGCATCTCTTCCGACTCCGCCTCGATGGCCGCGGCGCGCGTCGAAGCCTCCGCATGGCCGGGCGAGAGGACCAGCGCGTCCGCGATATTGTCCTTCGCGCGATCGACGAAGCCCAAACGATGAAATGCGGCGGCGAGCGCGACATGCCAATCGGGATTGCGCGCATCGAGCGCGAGCGCCGCCGCGAAGGCCGCGGCCGCCGCGACCGGCCGTTCGTCGAGCAGCAGCAGGCCGAGCTGCGCATGCGCCTCCGCATTGCGGGGATTGGCCTCGAGAGCCGCTTTGAAGAAGAGCTGCGCCGCGGACTTCTCCATGAGCCTGGCCGCGATGACGCCGCGCAGATGGGCCGTCACCTCGCGGGCGCTCGGCTCTTCGCTCAATGTCGCGAGAAGCACCTCGGCGCTCTCCAGCCGGCCCTCCGCGATCATCTTTACGGCGCGATCGAGAATGGCGCGGATATAGTCCGGATGCCGCGCGCCGGGAATATTCTGCTGCGTCATGTCGTTCACCCGAATACAATTCGATTGCATTGAAAAAGCGGACTCGCCACGACCGCGCCCACGCCGGCTGCATCGCGCGCGCGGCGCTGATTGCTCCATTGCGTCCAGAGACGAGACAATTCGTTCGAGAGATTCTGTCCGAAACGGACCGGATCATTCAGCGGCGAGGCCGCGACCTTGTCGCGCAGGCCGGCGCGCAAGGCCGCGAGATCCTGAGGCCGCTTCGCCCAATCGACGGCGAGCGCCACATAATCGTCGATCGAATATGTGCAGAAGTCCGCGAGGCCCGCAGCCGAAAGATGCGTCGCCGAATGGCGGCCGGCGAAAGTGTCGCCGACGAAAGTGACCGTCGGCACGCCCATCCACATGGCTTCGAGCGTCGTGACGCCGCCAGAATAGGGAAACGGATCGAGCGCCAGGTCCACCCTGTTTGCGTAGGCGTCGAGCAATATGGGCTGCTCGGCGCCGCCGACGAGCTCGACATGCTCGCGCGACAGGCCACCCTTCTCGAGAACGTCGTAGAGCGCCTTCTGCGTGGCGCTCTCGTTCAGACCGCCATAGACCATGAGGATGCGCGCGCCGGGCAACTGCTCGACGATGCGCGCCCAGGCGCGCCCGACCTCGGAATTGATCTTGGCCGGACGATTGAAGCAGCCGAAGGTGATCGCGCCCTTTTCCAGCGCCGGAAGCGGCGCCACATCCGGCGCATTGGTCGGCGGATGATAGCAGACGTAACAATCGGGCAGGCGAATGACAGGCTCGGCGTAGAATTCATCGTCCTGCGGCGGAATCTCGACCGGATCGGCGATCACGCCGTCATAGGTGTCGAGACCGATGGTGCCGACATAGCCTGCCCAGCTCAATTGAATCGGCGCCGCGCGTTGCGCGAAGACGGAGAGGCGATTGCCGGCGGTATGTCCGGCGAGATCGAAGAGAATGTCGATTTTGTGCTCCTCGACCAGCGCGGCGAAAGCCGCATCGTCGAGGTCGGAGACGTCGCGCCAGAATTTGCCCGCGGCCTTGAAGCGCTCGCTGAAATCATCGTCCTCGCGCTTCCTGTCGGTCTTGTAGCAGAAAATCTCATAGCCGAGGGCCGCGAGCTGCTCGAAGGCGCGCAGCGTCAGGAAGGCCGCCGCATGGCGGTGCATGTCGGCGGAGACGAGGCCGAGACGGGGCTTGCGCGCTGGATCGGGATCATTGCTGAAAGCGACCTTGTCGCGCGGCGCCGCCGGACGGTAGAGCGCCGCCCATCTCTTATGCGCATCGAGCAGGTCCTGCTTGGTGACGCCCGGATAATGCTGCAGAGCAAACAGCAGCGTTCCGGCGATTTGAGCGCTCTCCGGCTTGAGCTCTCCGGCCCGCCGATAGGCCGCGACCGCCTCGTCGATGCGCCCCTGTCCGAGCAGGCCGAAGCCGCGGCCGACATAGGGCTCGGCTTGCAGAGGATCGAGCTCGATGGCGCGATCGACATATCGGAGACCGGCCTCGAAGAAACGATGATTGATCAGGAAATTGCCATAGACATATTGCGGCAGCGCGATATCCGGCGCCACTTTCGCCGCCATCTCGAACAGGCGCGCCGCCTGCTGCTCTCGCGCATTCGCGCCGAGGCTCATGCCGAGATCGAGAAGCGCGCGATGGTTCTTGCTGTCCAGCGCGGCGGCCGCTTGCAGATCGTCGACGGCCTTGTCGTGCTCGCCCTCCATCGTGAGGGCGAGGCCGCGCATGCGATAGGCGTCCGCATAGGCGCCGTCGTAGGTCAACGCGGAACTCAGGGCGATGATCGCGTCCTTGGGCCGACGCTCGGTCAGCAGCGCGAGGCCGAGGCTGAATTGCGCCAGCGGCAGATGGGGAATTCGCGCGAGGCCCCTCTGCAAAAAGGGAATGCCCTGCCGGGTGCGCCCCGTCCGCGCGAGGCAGGTGCCGATCTCGGTCAAGGAGGGCGCATGTTCCGGCGTCACTTTCAATTCGAGCTGAAACGCGCCGATCGCCTCATCGAAGCGATCATGGCGACATAGAGCGACGCCATGCACATAATGATAGTTCGGCTGATCGGGCGCGCAGCGCGCGGCCTCCTCGAAAAACCGCAGCGCCTCGCGCCAGCGGTCAGCGCGCGCATGTTCGACGCCGCGCGCATATTGCTTGCGCGCGCGCGCGAGCTGCGGGGGCGGCGTCGGCGCGACGACCTCGTTGCCGGCGGCGGGCGTGACGGGACGAAAGGCCCCGAGTTCCATGCGCGCCTGCGCGCGATAGGTCGGCGGCTGGAAAAAGCCTGGAGTTTCGGCCATTTCACAAATCTCCCGGGAGATCAATCAATCGAATGACCGACGAAATATAAAGAGGCTCTGCGTTCGCAGCGACTCCTTTTTGCCAAAAAATCCGCAATTTTTTTCTTCGCGATCGACCGGATTTGGCCGTCTATAGGGTGTAAGGCGGCGCAATAGCGACAAATGACGAGAAAAGAGGCCAAGCGTACTAAGTATCAACTACGCCTCTATATCATCTACTTGTCGGACAACTGTAACAAGAATGTCATTTTTGAACAGGGATCGGGCGGCCTCCGTCGAGGAGGCCGACCCTTTCGCGCAGCCCTACGCGATGATCCATTAGGAGAAGCACATGTCTGCTCTTTCTTTCAGCAAAGCTCTGCGTAACGGGAGCTCCGCTCTCGCGCTTTCGACCCTCGCGTTGATCGGCGCCCAGCCGGCCCTCGCCACCGACGGCATCTTCGGCGGCGGCAGCACGCTCGCCTCGCTCGCGGAGCGCCAGCTCAGCGCCGATTACTACACCGCTTCTAGCTCGAGCGTTCTCCTCCTCTACGCCGGCATCGGCAGCGGCTCGGGCCAGCGCGTGTATATCTCCAACGACCCGTCGCAGGGCTTCCGCGGCGCCGGCCTGGATCCGGCCGCCAACCCCGACTACACCCTCGGCTTCACCTCCTACCCCTATCCGCGCATCGACTTCGGCGCGAGCGATTCTCCGCTCCCCTCGAATTTCGTGAGCGGCTACACCACCACCGTCTATCTCTGGGACCAGATCAACCACACGACGGCGGCCAATGGCTCGACGAGCTTCCCCACGGCCGACGTCGGTGATCCGATCCAGCTGCCGCTGTTCGAGGCGCCGGTCGCCATCGCCGTCAATCTGCCGGCGGTCGATCAGTCCACGGGCACGACGACGGCCGGCGGAACGACCTGGACCATCAAGTCGCAGTTCTCCACCACGGCCGCGGGCGGACGCATCCAGCTCTCGACCGCGCAGGTCTGCGCGATCTTCTCGGGCCTCGTGACGGATTGGAACTCCACCGCCACCATCCCGACGCTCTCGAGCACTGGCGTGGCGGGCACTGAAGGCTTCGCCGACGCCAACACCTGGCACGCCGCCAGCACGGCCGGCACGCCGGGCACGGGCGGCGGCACGGCCTACGCCAGCGCCAGCAAGCAGATCAAAATCGTCTATCGTTCGGACGGCAGCGGCACCAGCTTCATCTTCACCAACTATCTGAAGACGGTCTGCCCGCTGCTCGACCCGAGCAACACTTACGGCTATGTGTCGATCTTCTCGACGAGCGCCCTGCCGAACAACAACTTCACGCAGCTCATCAACAAAGTGACGGCCTATGGCCGCAGCCTCAACACGACTGGCGCCGACGGCAGCGATGCGGTCGCGGCGGCGATCGGCAACACCTCGGCGAACTACGGCTATATCGGCTATCTGAGCAACGACTTCGTCGCGCCCTATAATCCGTCCACCGCGACGACGATCCCGCACGCCGCCAGCCTGCAGAACGATTATCAGCGTTCGGCCGGCGTCACCCACCCCGGCGTGTCGTCGACCAACTTCATCGCGGCGACGCCGACGAGCGCCGACGCGGCTTGGGGAGTTCTCTCGCTGCCGGCCAGCGCGAACTTCGCCGACTGGAACGTCTATGCTCAGACCTTCCCGGCGACCACCTATCTGCCGGGCACCGGCGTGTCGGTCGACATCACCGGTCGCTCGAAGCTCCCGCTGGCGCCGGCGACGGGTGCTTATTCCCTGGTCGGCACGGCCTATCTCTATGTCTATAGCTGCTACGGCGTCGGCCGGGATTCCACTCCCGCCGCGACCCGCGTTTCCGATCTTCTGGGCTATCTGAAGTGGCACTATGGTCTGACGGCGGGCAACGCCGCGACGATTACCGCCAACAACGGCTTCAAGGCTCTGTCGACTGGGGCCGGCAGCTGGGCCCAGAAAATCGGCGACACTTATCTCGGAACGGCGGCCAGCTCGGCGACGATCACCGCCTACGACGGGTTCTTCACCGACGGTTGTGCGAGCGTGAGCGGAACCGGCGCGCAATAAAAACTATCGATCTCGATCGAACCGCCGGACGCGCCGAAAGGCGCGCCCGGTTTTTTTTGCGACGGGATTCTTTCCGGCGATCGCGTTTTCGACCGTCTCCGCTTTCGGCGCGGCGAGCCGGCCCTTGCCTGTTAGACGAGATGTCGCCGGCAGCATGTTTTTCGATTAGCAAAGGAACGCTTTAGAGAGATTCGGTCGATCGCGCCGGCCTGCTCCCGATCAGGCGAGCGGCTTCTCGCCTCTTCTCATGCCCTGCATTCTCATGCTTCGACAAGCGAGCCTTCACGCTCGCTCGGAGCCGCGTGCGCGTTGGCGGGTCGATCCGGGTTCGGATCGACGCCGCGCGGCTCACCTCGAGCGCCGCGCCCTGTCGCTCTGCGAGCTGGCGCCATTCGCTGGCGGCGGCGTCTCCGGCGAACCCGAGCCGGCGCTCGTCGGCGTCACGCTCGCGCCGCCGCCCGCCGGAGTGTCTCCGTGATCGGAGCCGCCATAGCCCAGCACCTCGACGGTGATGATCGAGGGCGTGTCGGAGCCTCCGGCGCCAGCCTGCGGCGTCGCCACCGCCTTGGCCGCCGCGCCCGCTGTGTTGGAGGCCGAGGTCAGCGCGCCGACATTCGGCCCCGTCGTCACCGTCGTCAGGCCAGAGACGCTTCCGCCGACCTGCGCATTATAGGCGTTGGCGACATGTTGCGCGACAATGGTGAGATTGCCGGCGGCCCGCACGCCCGCCGCGCCCAGATCCACCGTGCCCTTCGGCGCGGAGAGGAAAGCGTTGGAAAGGCTCGGGTCCTGCGTCGGCAGGGTGACGATGGCGCCGATGCCCGCGCCAGTCACGAGGCCTTGCGGATTGACCGAGCAATAGCCGGCGATGTAGTTGCAGACCTCGCTCAGCACCGGATTGGCGACATAGGTCTTCGGCCCCGAGCCCGCGCTTATGTCGCCATTCCCACTGAATATCTCCACATTGCCGCCCTGCTGCGTCATGATGCGGCTCTGGTTCAAGAGCACGGTCTGGTCCGTGTAGATGCGGATCGAGCCGCCGCGCAAAGTCAATATGCCTTCCTGATTGGGCTTCAGCGTATCGCGGCCGGCCGAGCCGACGCGAATGCCGCCATTGGGTCCGATGATATTGATGTCGCCGCCGGCCTGCGTCTCGACCAGCGAGAAGGGCATGACCAGCCTTCCGATCGCCGAAAGATCGGAGCCGCCGCTGCCGTCGTTCGCATAGCCGAGTCCATTCGGGAACAGCGTTCCAATCGCCTCATAGGCGCGGCCATATTTGCCGTAATAGTCGCTCGAGGAATTGCGATAATCCGTCACCACCTGCGTGAGGAATTGCAGGAAGGCCTTGTCGACGAGGAGATGCTGATGCGTCTCGTCGAGAGTCTGGAAGCTCGCCCAGGCCCGATCGCGCGACTGGCCGAGGCTGGCGGCGATGAAGGAGAGGAAGTCTATGCCGCTCGTTCCCGCCGAGGCGGGATCGACATAGGCCGATATCGCCGAGGCGTAATCGACGCCCTTGGCGATCCCATAGAGCATGGTGATGTCCGCGCCATCTTCCGGCAGATAGCTCTTCAGCGTCGCGAGCTGGCCGGCGGCTCTCCCGCCGCCCGAGCCATTGCCGATCGTGTTGACGCTGAAGGAGGCAAAACCGCTGCTTCCCAGCGGCTTGCGAATATTGCGGCCGGCCTCGAGGAGGAGCGCGCCCGGGCCGTAGAGATAATATTGGCCCGAGAGATCACGGCCGGCGACGACGCTCGTCACATCCGCATCGGTGAAATTAAGGCCGGTGAAGGTGAACTGCGTGTCGCCTATGTCGTGGCCCGCGAGAATCTGCGCCGGCCGTTCGACGGTGAGGGACCCGTCGAGGTTCATGCCTGCGCTGACAAGGATCGGCGCGCTGTTCGTCAGCTCCGTCGAAGCGAGCGTGTAGAAGGAGACGCCGAGCGGATTGACGTATCCGCCGACACTGCTGTCGATCGCCCTCGGCGTCGGAGCGCCCACGGTAAGATCGATATTGATCGAGCCCGCCGCCGCGAGCGTCAAGCTCGCTGTGTTATGTCCCAGGCTGTCGGTGGGATAGGCGAGGATCGTCCCTCCGCGGCCAGTGATATCGCCCTGCAACGCCGCGATCTCGAGGCGCGGCGGCAACAGGAGGGACGGGAAGAGCCCGACGGCCGCCACTGTCACCGCCTTCACATCGCCCGTAATGCTGGTGAGTGAGAGACCCGCCTGCGCGCCATAGCTGGTGAAGACGTTCGCTAGGCCGGAGCCAGGCCGATAGTTGGCTTGGCCGGGAGTCAGGCTCTGCACATAGTCATTACCAACGCCATTTTCTAAAGTCGTCGTCGGATCGAGCAGCGCGCCGAGCGTTAGATCACCCTTGGCGATGACGGAAATATAGCCGTCCTGCGCGGCGAGCAGCAGCGGATAGGGCGCCGCGTCCTTCGCGCTGGTGATCGGATTGTCGGCGGTCTGCTGCACATTGCCGCCGACCTCGATGAGGCCCGCGCCGCTCCCGACCAGAAAGGCGCTGGAATTGAGATTCCCGCCCGCCTGCACGAGCAGATTGCCGCCGCCGTAATAAATGGCGTGAGCTGGATCGGCGGCGGTGAAGCCTCCGGCGACGACCATCGTCTCCGGCAGGGAGGCGGAAATATCGGTGATGTCGCGTCCGGCCCGCAGCGTGATGTCGCCGCCGCCGAGCGCGCCGAAATTCTGGAAGAAGGTCGCATAATTGACCCAGGCCGCCGTCTGGCAGGCGGTGGCGCCGGTCGCCGCGCAGCCGGAGAAGGGCGTGCTGTCGCCGTCCGACGAGCCGTAATGAATGAGCCAGTCGGCCCAAGTCTCGCTCTCGGTCGCCGCGGCGACGCCGATGATGGAGCCTCCCGCCACGACGGTGATCGATCCGCCGCCTGTCCCCCAGGCCGGCGTCGAGACCAGCCCGTTGGGATTGGCGTTATAGGCGCTCGCCAGGGTCGGCGCATTATAGTCGGCGGGCGTCGTCGTTGCGGCGCCGGCCGTATAGACGGCGCCTTGAACGATCGGATCGGTGAACTCGACATTGCCGGCCGCCGTCAGCGTGATCGATCCCGTGCCGGTCCGCACGATCGTCGGTATGGAGATCGTCTTCGTCGTGTCGAGCGGGTCCGTATAGGAGGTGTGGCCGTTGATCACGATGCTGGCGGTCGGCGCCTTGGGGTCGATCGCGCCGCTCAGCGCGACGACTGCGTTGGGATCGACGGAGGAGGCGCCGCCCACACCGAAATAGGCGCCAGCGACGAAATCATAGGACGAGCTGGCCCCGAAGCTCGCCGGCATCAGGCTCGCCGCCGACGTCGTGTTGTAATCCTTGATCGTCACCGCATTGCCCAAACTATCCGTCGTGACATTGCTGGCGGGATTATTGGCGATGGCGTTGGCGGGGCCCGGCTGGGCACTCGAGGCGAGGACGATCGGCGGCGTTTCCGAGGTGGTGGGAAGATAGGGCAGAACGGCGAGCCACAGGGCGGTCTTGCCGGTCGTATTCGCGGCGCTGCCGGTCACATTGCCCGGCTCGACCTTGTTGCCGTTGTAAAAAAGTATAAAATTGTAGTACGCGGAAGATGTTCCCGTGGCGTAGTTGGTCACATAGTCGGTGGTGAATTGCGATGCGGTCTCGGTCGCGCCGCCGGAATAGACACTGCCGTAGACCGGCGGTATCGGCGCGAGAATGGTCGAAGGATAGGTCCTCGGATCGACGCTGCTGTTGACCGGCGCTTGGCTATATATACCATAGTAGGTCTTGAGATATGTCGCCAATGCGGCGGAGTAGGTTTTATAGGCGGAGACGTAATTGGCGTAGCTCGTGTAATGGGTCGGGTTATTGTCGAAATTGGTCAGATTTTGCGTTGTTCCATTCGACGAGCTTGCCGGCGTCGAGAATGTCTGGGTCGCCTCGTTCGCGATGCCTGTGACGCCGGTGACATAGCGCGAGCCCACATAATAGGTGTTATAAGCGGCCACATAGGCGGCGTAGGATGAATAATGAGTGGGATCATTGTCGAATGTGCCGGAGCCAGAGGCGTTGGTCGTGATATAGAGCGAGCTCGCGCCGCGACCGAGAATGTTGATATAGGGAATCGTCGTATTCGCATAGTAATAGTAATACTGCGCATACCATGTATTTTGCGCGACCGTGCCATAGGAAGACGGAAACACGGTGGGGGGCGCATAGATGGATGTCATCCCCGGCATATAGGCGGCCGTCCCATACAGGTTCCTGCTCGTGTACCGGGTCGTCGCCAGGGCGAGAGATGGATCGTTGCTGGCCAGGCTGCTCGCCACCGCGGCCGCGAAGAACGGATCGCTGGTTTCATAGAAGCCGTCGCTGATCGTAGCGTTCAGCTGGATATTATTCGCGGCCCGCAACGTCAGCACGCCCGGCTCGCCGCCATTGGTCGTCCGGTAATAGAGCGAGAAGGCGCCCGTCGCCGTATTGTAGACGCCGGCGCCGAGGTTCCAATTGGAGGCGACGGTCACATTGCCGCCATTGATGCTGCTGGACGGATTGACGAGATCGACCTCCGGCCGCAGATGCAGGGAGGTCGAGGGCAAGGCCGTCGCCGGTCTGTCGCCGACCTGCAATTTGGCCTCCGCGAAATCGGCCGCCACCGCCGCCGCATTGCCGCTGAACGGATTCTCGACGAAATTGAGCAGCGTGTTCTGATAAAAGCCGACATGCGGCAGATAGGCGCCGCTGGCCGGCGCCGCATAAGTCGAAGAGGGATAGAGGCCGGACGTCGCCGAGATGATCTGCGCGCCCGCTCCGCTGAAGAAGCCCGCCGGATCGATGATCCCGTCGAAATGCTGCTGCATCTGCGCCTTTTGCGCCGCCGTCAGCGCATTATATTGCGCGACGGTCGTGATCGAGCCGCAGCCTCCCGAAATGAGCGTGCAGGAATCGGTCGTGCTCCACACTGCGAAAGCATCGAGGACGACGCCCTGGCCACTGGCGTTCCCGCTAGAGTCCGCATTGGTGACGACAGTGCCCTTGAAACTGACATTGACATTGTTGTTCGTCAGGATCGGCGCGCGCACGACGACGGCGCCGCCGGTATTGTCGATGCCGTCCCCGCCCGGACCGCCGCTCACGTCGAAGATCGCGCCGCTCTCCACCTTGACGGCGCCCGAGCCCGTCACATTCTCGTAGCCATAGGTCGCATTCAGCGTTCCATTCGTGGCGCCCGTCGTGCCGAGGGTGATCGTGCCGCCGCGCTGGCTCTGCGCGCTCTCGCCATTGGCGTAGCCCGGATCGTCCTTCTCCGCCGCGACATAGTGGGCGTCGAGCTTGGCGGTGGAGCGAATGATGACGCCCGTAGCGCCGGGATCGGTCGCGGCCAGCGTCGTCGTTCCGGCGCCATAGAGCGCGATGCTGCCGCCGGTCGGCCCGCTGGCGTCGATCCTTCCATTGACGATGACGCTGCCCTGATTGGCGACGAGCAGCACCTCGGTCGAGCTCAGCGTCACGCCTGTCGGCACGACGATGTCGCCCGGCTCATAGATCGCGGCCGCGAAGCGGCTGGTGAAGCCGCCCCACGGAAGATCGCCGACGATGGTCCCGGTGCTGAGCACGAAAGCTCCGCCCGCGTCCTTATAGGCCGCCGAGCCGTCGAGCGTTCCCTGAAGCGTCGTCGTCCCATCATTGGCGGTCGTGATATAAATTCCGCCCGCATAGCCGTTGCCCGAAGATCCGTCGGCATTTTTGGCAGCCGAGACGTCCACCTTCGCGCCGCTCGCGATCGTCACATTTCCTTTCTGCGAGACGAGCTTCACCACGCCGCCGGGCGAATATTCCGTGCTGTTGCCGAGCACGATACGCGTGCCAGCGGCGTTTACGATGGCGCCGTTGGCGAGAGTCACGTCGCCCGTCGTCGCGGTCAGCGACAAGGTTCCCGCCTGTACGGTGATCGCGCCCGAATCCGCGATGCTCGCGGCCGTCAGCGACAGGCTGCCGCCGATCTCTGTCGGATCGACGGCAGCCGCCGCGCTCGTCGAGAGAATGGTCAAAAGGCCGCTCGTCGTCAGCGCCTGCGCCGAGCCGGAGACGGCGATGACATTGGGCGAGGAGAAGACGAGATCGGCGACGCCCGAACCATTGCTCGCCGTCAGCGAGCCCGTTCCGGCGAAGCGGATCGCCTCTCCCGACTGCAGCGCGATCGTCGAGAAGCCGTTCGCGGTCATCGTTCCGGCGCTCTGGGTGATCGTCTTGCTCGCGACGAGGGTCAGCTTTCCGTCTGTCCCCGAAAGCCCATTGGTCGTCGTCGAGGCGCTCTGCGTATTCGTCAGCGTGATATTAGAGGCGTAGACGCTGGTCTCGCCCCCCTCGCTGTAGAATCCGCCGCCGTCGAAGGTCAACAGGCCGATCGGATGGGCGGAGTCGCCGATGGAAAGGCCACCGACATCGTGAAAATTGAAGGCCGAGGCGCTACGCAGGCGAACCGAATCCGCGCCGGCGAAATTGGCGATGATCGCATCGGTCAGCGCGAGGCCGGCAGAACTGCTATCGGCGCCGAACTCGATCGCCTTGGCGGAAAGATCGAAGGCTTTGGCGATGAGCGCGGCGTTGGGGCCGACGCGATTGACGCCGCTCGAATCGAGGGTGAGGGCGGCCGCCCCGTCGATGGAGACATTGGCGCCGATGACGAGGCTGCCGGGCGTGGCGGCGGGGGTCGGCGCGGGCCCGGATCCGGTGTAGAGACCCGGCAGATAATTGCGGGTCACGGTGACCATCGCGCCAGTAGAGACGCGCAGCAGCGAGCCTTCCCCGCTCACGCCCGCCGTATAGGTCACGACGCCGCTGCTGTTGGTCTGCGCGACCGGATCGGCGCCAATGACGATCGCCCGGTCGCCTCCGCTCGGCACGGTTCCGATCGCGGCGATGGCGCTACCGTCGTCGACGAGAATGCCGCCGCCGCCCGCCTTGGTCATGATGAGAAGCTGCGGCGCGCTCAGCGCGTGAGCGGCGTCGGTGGCGATCTCGACATCGGTGGCGACGCCGGTCACGACGAGATTGCCCGACGTATCGACGACCGACGAGCCGCCGATCAGCAGAGTGGTCGCGCCGACAGTGTCGAGTTGATCGGCGTAGAGCTTCAGATAGCCGTCCGTCCCCGCCGGGGCCGCCATATCCTTGGAGCCGAGCACGAGCACCTTGGCCGCGCTGATCGCCAATTGCCCGCCGACGCCGGCCACATCCGGCGCGAGCGGACTGGAGCCCGCGGCGAAGCCGAACAGGCTGCCCGCGTCGATGGAGAGCGAATTGCGCGCGGCGAAGGTCAGGGAGCCGCCGTCCACCGGGAGAAGCGGAATGGCCGTGCCGGCGGTGAGCGCCAGATTGCGGATGAAGCTCGTTCCGGAGGTGATGTCGATCTGCGAATATTGCGACCAGGTCGATTGCGACTGCAATTGGAACAGCACGGTTTGCGAGGATCGCGTCCCGCTGATGACATTGGCGAAATTGCCGGTCACATAGAGCGAGCCGTCCATCGACGTGTAGCTTTGCGCGGCCGCGCTCTTCACTGATGTGGAGGCGACGGTGACGCGATAAGCGCCGGGCAAGGTCGCATACATGCCGGGCATCAGAGTGTAATAGCCGGCAGCTATCCCATTGCCGCCGGCGATATAGATCGCCGTTCCGGCCGGCGCGTTCAGCAGGCTCGAGGCAAAAGCCGCCGAGCCGATATCGGAATTGGTCGCAGCGAAAGTCGGATCATAGGCGGCGACCTTGGCGGAGGAGGTGGGAACGAGGGCGTAGACCGTGGAGCCGGCGAGCACATTGCGGCTGCCGCCCGTGCCGGCGACGAATTCGCTGGCGTAGATGTCTCCGCCGCCAGAGAGATCGAGCTTTGCTCCGGCGGACGTCGAGACATCGGCGCCGTTGAGCGTGATCGCCTTGGTCGGGCTCGCGGTGAGGCTGGAGCCGTTATAAATAATAGTGGCCCCGCTGCTCGTGGTCGTTTGTCCGACGTACCAAACCTCGCCGTCGACAGTGTAGCCATAAGGAATGAGCGAGCCAGCTCCCGAGACGGAGGTGAGGCTGCCGGCGCCGAGCGTGACGCTCTGCGTCGTCGTCGTATTGCCGAGCACGATTTGTCCAAAGGGCGCCCAGAGCGTGCCGTTCTGCACGATGTTCGTGGCGTCGACGATGATCGTTCCGCCGGCCGACAGCGGCGCGCTGGCGACGCCATTCTGCTCAATGTCGATCGTGCCGGTCGCCTTCAGCGTGAAGCTCGTTCCGCTGGTCGGATAGATTTCCGCCGCTTTCAGCGTCAGATCGCCTGCGACGCCGAGCGAACCAGTAAAATTATTGTTTGTGCTCGTAGCAGTGTTCGCTCCCATCAGGCGGATCGCGTCGGCGCTGTTCAGCGTGACGGAGCCGACATTACGGAAGTTGACTCCCGAGCCAGCAGCGCCGGCATTCGGATTGCCGATGTCGATCCATTGCGCCGAAATATTTATCGATCCATCGCTCACTGTCGCAGCAGGCAGGACAGCTCCTGTTGTGATCTGACCGAGCCACACATAGCCCGAGCTCAAATCCACCGTCGTATGGCCGATCGAGGGGGCGCTATAGGTCAATGGATCGCCGCCACTCGCCGGCAGCAATGTGAGGTCGCCGCCGAGGATGAGCGATCCGCGCATCTGAATCGACTGCGATCCGACGAAGGCGACCGTGGTCGCGGCGTTCAGCTCGATCGAGTCGAAGCCGCTATTGTTCAGCGTGTCGACGCCGATGAAGGCATTGCCCTGCAAGGTCGTGTGCGATGCCAACGCGGCGTCGATGATGCCCGCCTGCTCGACGACTATCGTGCCGGGAAGCCCCGCATAGCCGTTGGTCACGCGGCTGGAAAGAAGGCTCGGCGCGCTGGACGCCGGTATTCCGATGCGGAACAGGCCGCCATTCGCGAGCTCCCCGCCGCCATGCGCGCTGACCGAGCCGGCGAAATAGAGAGAGGACGCGCCGATCTGCAGGACGCCGCCGTCGCTCCATATATTTCGCGTCGCGAAGCGCGGCCCGAACAGTCCCGCGCCGGAGGGAATCTCGACCTCCGCCGACGTCCCGTCGAGAAGGAAGCGCGAGCCCGTCTGCGCAGTGACCGAATCGCCGAACAGCGTGATCGTTCCGGCGTCGAGCGCGCTGCCTGTACGATAGGCGGTCACGGTCGGATCGGCAATGAACACACCACTCACGTCCAGCACGGCGTCGGCGCCGATGGTGAGCTGCATCGGCGCCACCGTCTGTGTCGGCCCGGTCGAACCGTTCGAGACGCCTGTATTGGCCAGGACGATGTCGCCGCCGGGCGCGATGATCTCGCCGAGCACGGTGACCGGGCCGGCGGCCGCCAGCGTCACCGTCGCCTGCCGCGTCGCATTCGCTTCCGCGATGATTCTGGCCCCGGCGTCGAGCAGCGTTCCCGCTGTCGTGCTCGGTCCCGTCCCGCCGTAGATGTAGCCATATTCCTGCAGCGCGAAGCTCACGGGATTGCGCAATCCGTCGGGCGCGAGTCCGACCGTCGCGACGTCGCGCAGCACCGCGCCTGTCGGCAGCGATAAGAGCGCATCGTTCGCCGCGAGATAATTCGCCTGCCGCAAGAGCACGGTCGTGCCGGCGGTCACCGTCGAGCTGCCATAGACGCTGGTCAGCGAATAGTTGGAAAATCCATTGTCGGTGAAGAAGCTCGCCGGCAGGACGATCTCGCCGGATCGCGCGCCGGAGGTATAGGTTGTGATCGCGCTCGCCTGCCCGTCGATAGTGATCGTCGGGGCCTGCAGCGTGAAGGTTCCGCCCGTGTCGAAGCCATTGGAATAGATCGCGCCGCCGAGAACCACCGTCGCCGTATTGGGCTGATTGCCGTTGGTCGGTGGCTCGTTGTAGGGTTGATAATCACTGTTGAGCCCGACGAATCCGCCCGAATAAGTGACCAGCGAGAGGCTTCCGCCCTTGCCGACCGGCAGACCATCGGAGCCGAGCTTCAATTTGCCGTTGGAGCCGACATAGCCGCCGCTCGAAACATCGATGATGCTGCCCGGCGACAGAATGATGCTCTGCGTCGCGTCGACATTGTCGGTGTCGGCCCGCCCTCGGTGATAGGTTGCGGCCAAAGTGGTGATGCTGATCGAGCCACCGTCGATGAAGGCGGAACCCTGCAACCGATCGCCGACGGCCCCCGAGTCGTTGATCCACAGCCCGTGGACGTCGAGAAGCGCGTTCGATCCAATCACCAGATCGGCAGGAATCGACGCGGCTGTCACGTCGCTATTGTAGATATGGCCGGAGAGCGTGATCTTGCCGGCGGGCGCGATGATCGAGCCGTCGATGGTCTCGACATTCGTCAAGGTGACCGAGCCGCCCGAGGCAACCTTCAGAACAGCGCCCGTGGCCATGTTCACTGTCGGCTGACGGGTGCCGGAGCCTTGGATCGTGATTGAGGCGAAACCGGTCTCGGACAGCCGATCCGTCAGAATGGGCAAGGTCGAGGGCGCGCGCCAATTCGAGCCATAGCTATACGAGGCGAGCCCGTAAGAATCGTCGCCGGCGTCCGCGCTCGATTCGAGCAAATAGCTCGACACGAAGGCATTGGACGAGGTGATCGTCAGCGACGCGCCGGCCGGCAATTGCGCGAGCGATGTCTGAACCGCCGTTCCGCCGCCCTGCGCATTGGCGCGCTGGCGCAGCCCGGTCACTGTCTCGCCGAGAATCGTCCCATCGAGAATCGGCGCCGCCGCGATCGACAGAGAGCCGGCGCTGGCGCCGGCGAGATAGCTCGCCTCGTAACGCGACCTGTTCAATAGCGGGTTGACATAGGTCTCGGTCACGCCCCAGCGCGAATGATCGACCGTGAAGCCGCTCCCCGCCGTGACGCCGACATAGCGGATCGTCGGATCGGCGCTGCCGATGTCGTAGAAGCGCCCGTCCGCGCCGACGAGCCGCGTCGTGTTCACCGCCGAGCCCGTATAGGTGACATAGCCGCCAGAGAGATCGACGATCGAGCCAGGCTGTTGGATAAAATTCGTCCCCGAGACATTGACCGACCCGCCGACCGTCAAAATCTCGTCGATCGACTTGGGAATGAGCTTGGCGTAGCCGGAGGCGTCGACGATCGGCGAGCCAACCCGCGTGTCGATCGTCACCGTCTTGCCGACGAGGGCGGCGGCGAGCGGCGAATCGGCGATCTCATTGGGCGTGACGACGAAGGTCACGAGGAAATTGGAGATCGGAACCTGCACATCGGCGAGACCCGAGACATCGATTGTCGCGCCGGTCTCGAGCAGCACCTCGGGCGCAGTCACGTTCACCGCTGCGCTCGGCGCCCGCAGCAGCGCGCCGGATTGGAAGTCGACGCCTTTGAAGGCCGTGATCGAAATTTGCGGCTGCAGGCTGCTCGCGAAATAGTCGGTGGTAGCTGTGCCGCTCGGAACCGAGCCGCTCCCCTCGTCCGGCAGAATGGCGGTGACGCTGTTCGGCCCAAAGACGACATTGTCCGTCGAGTAGAGCGTGATCGAACCGGGGCGCGTCACGCTCGTCGTCGCCGCCGACACGCCGAGTTGCTTGATCGGTCCGCCGGCGATCGTCACATTTCCGCTCGGCGCCAGCAGCAGGCCGTCGTTGACCGCTGCGCCCTGATAAGAAACGGTGAAGGTCTTATTCGTCGGATTCGTGCCGGCGGAAAAGTCCTGATCGACGACAATCGCCGTGCGCACGCCCGTCGCTGTCGACTGCGGCTCGCTGAGCAGCGCCGACCCCTCGGCGGCGAGGATGATCTGGCCGTTCTTCGTCGTGATCGAGCCGGAATTCGTGACATTGGGGGCGAGCAGCGCCACGTAGCCGCCGTCGCCGGTCGAATTGACCGAGGTCTCGATCGACGCGCCTTTTTCGACCACGACCGCGCCGATGGTCTGCCCGGCGATCGTCCCCGTGGAAAAACGGGTGGAATTGCCGATCGTCGTCCCGAGCGCCGTCGCGATCGGGAAAAGTCCCTGCCCCGCATCGGCGCCGACGAAATTCGTATTGGCCGCGACCTCGTTCGACGGCGCATAGGCCGCGATGTCGCCGAGACCGTCGATATGCAGCGTCATCTTATTGTAGGCGGCGGCGCCATTGAAGACGCTCGACGAGGTGGTTCCGTCCATGTCGAGCGAGGAGGCGATCAGCGAATGAACGTTGATCTGCGCGCCGGCGCCGAAAATAACGCCATTCGGATTGATGATGAGAACCGTGCCGTCGGCCTTGATCTGGCCGAGGATTTGGCTGGGCGTTCCCGTCGCATCGATTCGGTTCAGCGCCACCCAGCTCGGATTGCCCTGCTGGTCGTAGACGACAGTCGTATTGGGCGAGACATTGTAATAGGCCCAGGTCATCACCGCCTGCGCGGCGTTCTGCTTGATCGTTACAGTGGTCTTGCCACCGGTCGCCGATTGCGTCGGCAGATCGGCGTTGATCCAAAGCCCGGGAGTCGTTCCGACACGCGGATCGACGACGAGCCCCGGCAGCTTGCCATTGCCGCCGACCGAGAGACCATCGGCGATCGACGAATTCGTAGCCCCTGCCGCCGCCGCGCGCGCGGCCGCTTGCGCCGCTTGCATGGCCTGAATCGCCTGGGTCGCGCGCAACAGCGATCCCTGGCTCTGCTTGGCTATGGCCGCGGCCCGCTGCGCCTCTGTCGTCGCTGCGTCGACCGCGACGGTCGGCGCCGAGGTCACTCCGGAAGCGCGCCCGAGCGGCCGAGCGGCCGCGCCACCGAGCCCTTGCAAGAGTATGAACGACAAAGCGATCGCGCTCGCTCCCGCTAGCAGAACACGCCGCGAGGATCGCGCCTGTGGCCTTGCGAGCCCTAGCGCCGATGCTTTCGACTCTCGGCGGGCGGCCGAGCCGCAGCGATGTCTACCGGATATCGGAGCGTGAACGCGATGTGTCATGTCGGTGCCATGCATCTTGCGAGAGAATGTCAATGTGACGTGTGCGTGCCGAATCCCGTCGCCGGATCGTCGCTCGCCGGAGCGGCCACATCCACCTCCACGCCGCGACCGGTCCCATTCGCTTGCGGTCCTCGCAACCGATCACGCAAATAGACGATGAGCTCCTGCGCGAGCTGGTCCCAGATTTCGACATGCGCCCGCAAATGGCTTTTCGTCACGCCACCGACAACGGAAATATCCATGCAGAGCGCGAGGAACGGCCCGCTCAACTGGAGGCGCGAAAACCGTCGCGCGACGTTCCAGTCGTTGACGAGGTCTCGCGGCAATTCACCATTCACTTGAAGAACGGACACGAACGCCATATCGGCGAAACGCACGCTCTCATCGCCGACCAAGCGATTGCCAGGTCGAATATCGAAGGAGAGACCGCTGGTCGCCGAGCGCAAATAAGCGACATTCGCGACCGGATCGGTCACCGCTTCTACGCGGTAGCCCGCCTGCTGGAGAAGATCTCGCAGATCGTCGAGCGTCAAGGATGTGACGAGGATATCGGACATGAACGACCTCCCAGATGAAGTTACTTGCGAACGCTGTCGAGCAGATTCGACAAAGCGATTTCATTGACGACAGCCGGACGCTTTTTCAGCAGCTCGGCGACATACGCGCGGCGCAACACATTCGCCCGCTCGGTCCGCATTTGTTGCGCGAGCTGGTCGCGCGCTTCGGCGAGCGAACGCGTGTAGGACGCCTTCGTATCGATCAGCTTGACGATGTGCCAACCATCGTCCAAGCGGATCGCCTCCGAAACCGCCCCTTTGGCGAGACCTGTCACACGCGCGCGGATCTCAGGTCGAATCTGACCTTCCGACAACCAGCCGAGATCGCCCCCGTCGCTGGCGTCATTTCCGGCGCGCGCCACCGCCATGAAGTCGGCCCCCGCCGCCTTCAACTTGCGCTCGATCTCTTCGAGCGCCTTCTTCGCCTTATCCTCGGTCGCGCGGTCGGCGTCCTTCGGCGCCGAGACGAAAATATGGCCGAGCTGAAACTGCCGCGGAACGACGAAGACGCTGCGATTTGCGTCATAGGTCTTCTGCAGCTCCTCCTCGCTCGGGTAATTCGCCGGAGGTATCGAGACCGACTGCAGATAGAGCTCTACGAGCGCGCGCTCCCGCAATTGCTCGAGCTGGACCGCGACATGCGGCTGCTGGTCCCACTTCTTCGCGATCGCCTCCTGCAGCACGACACGCTCATTGAGCATGAGACGCACCATCTGATTGAGCAGCGCCGGCTCTTTGGCGATCGCCGCCTGCTCGCGCGCGCCGAGCGTCGCAACATAGGCGCGCAACTGCGCAGAGGTGATGTCGCTGTCGCCGACATGCGCGACGACGTCCTCACGCGATCTACCGTCGACGTTCACGGCCTCCGGAGACGCTTTCGGCTTGCTCGCCACCTGCGGCGCAGGTCTGAGCTTGGGAGCGACGGCGCCGCCGGGGGGCGCTTCCGCCAGCGCGCCAACGGTGAAGCCGATCGTCCCCGCGAGACCGACGGCGCACGTCACTCGGAGAAGGCTCGTAACGCGGAACAACACATGACTCATGGCTTCACCTTGTGATCGAGGATCTTGTCGTTGTAATCTTGCAGGAGATTTTGGATTTCGATGCGCCGCACGCCCGTGAGCGGCTCGCTCGCCAAAGCGAGATCCGCGAAATTCGCCGCCTCATAGCGCTCCAGCAAATCGCGGCCGACCTTCACCAGCTCGACATTCTTCGCGTTACAGCTCTTGACGTTCGCCTTGTATGCTGCGGCCTGCGCTTCGAATTTGGCGCGCTCCGCGTCTTTGGTTCGCGCAACATCGGCGGCCTCCTCATAGGCCGCCTTCCACTTCTCTAAGGTCTCGTCTCGCTCTACGATGCGTCGATTGAACTCCTCTATTGCTTCGCGATTCTGCTTCGCGACTTGCTTGACTTCCGCCTTGGCCGCGCCGACTTGGTCTTTGAGTCGCGCGCGTTCACTCTCCGCCTCGGCGAGCTTGGCCTGCAGCGCGGCGCGCTGATCTTCCAGCGCGCGCTGTTGCGTGATCGCGCCACGTAGAGCCTCGCGAAGCCGATCCGCTTCCGAATCCGCTCGTGCGCCCGTGATCATCGACGCCGCAAGCGACACGGCGACAAAAAACGTCGGAAATCGCATCATCAGAACTTCCCGTTGAGATCGACATGCAGAACGTCGACGGCGTAAGGGACGCCGGAGATGCTATTCGCACTCATCCAGCGCAGCGACAGCCACACATTCTTGCCGACTCCGAGATTTCCGCCGACGAAATAGCCCTTCAGATTCGTGCCGCCGAGTCCGAAGTCGGCGTCGACGAACGCGTCCACCATCGCATCCGACCCGAGATATTTGTAGCCGGCAAAGACATTCCAATCCCAGAGACGACGAATTTCCCTATGTCCGACAGTTGCGCTCGCGAGATAGCCATATTTCCCGCCCACGTAATTGCCGGGATACCACTCGTTGGCGCTTATCTGGAATGCCCCGGTCAGATTGTTCGCGAGAATATCCGGCCTGATCTTTCCGTCGAAAGCCGTGTTCACCAGATACTCGCCATTCAGAACGACATGTACCGGATCGAAATGTCCGAAGTCGATCTCTCCGGAGGCGACGAACGGCCGAAACTGCTGGGCGAGTCCGAAATATTGATATTGACCGGTCGTCCCGCCGCTGTTCGACGTGTCGCTGATGATCGAGCGCAGCGGCATGTAGGTGTTGCCGCGCTGCGCAAAAGACGGCCGCGTCAGATCCGTGTTACACCCGTCTGATGCGCTATAGACGCGGCACGGGCTCGACAATTCTCCCTGCACCTTGCTGAAATCATAATAGGCGGCGGCGATCTTGAACGCATAATCATCATTGAGCTTGGCGGAGACGCCGAGCTGCCCCGCGAAGAGCCATTTATCGTGGCTCGGCAGCTTCGTCGGAGGGCCGCCGTCATAGGCCGGCAAATTGATTCCCGCGTTCAAATCCGTGTTGAAGACCGGAAAGGCTCCGCCGGCGACGAAAGAGGTAATGCCTTCGGCGATCTCGTATTTGCCCCGCGCAGCGAAGCCGTCGAATCCTATGTCTCGATACCAGACGAGATCGGTCGGCGACCAAAATGGATTATCCATTCGCCCAGCGGTCAGAGAAAATTCTTCGCGCGGCTGATATTTGAAGAAAGCGCGATCGATCCATAAGGAATATGTCGAGAAATTGCCGCCGCTCGCGCCGAAGGTCTGGTTCTGCGACACGGGCGAATTATTCTCGCCTCCCGCAAAGCGCAGGCTAGCCGAAAGGCCATCGTGAAGATCGGCGACCATTCCGAGTCGGCCGCGGAAGCGGAATTGATCGCGATTCTGCGTGACGTCATAGGTCGGATAGTAATAGGGGTTGGTCTTGCTCACATCATAGGGCGAACCGGTGTTGATCGCATTGAAATTGACAGCGTCGTATTGATCGTTTCCGCTGGGATAGTAGATTCCGCGATATCGCAGGCGCATGTCGCCATAGAACTGGATGCGCGACGCCCATTCCGGATATTTGCCGGGCGAGGCCCAATTTTCTTTCTCGGCCTGAGCCATGACCTCGTTCTTGATGTCCTCGCGCAATTGCCGCTTCACCACCTCCGGCACATAGGTCACATGTTTGACGCCCGGCGGCGACGCGGCGGCTGCTGCGGCCGCGACTTTCGCCGCATCGCCCGCTTTCACGGTCGCATCCTTCGCAGCTTGGCGCTGCACATAGGCCTCATTGGCCGCCTGCTCGACGAGCGACTTCGCTTGCTCCTCCGTCAGCACGCCCTGCTTGACGAGAAGATTGACCAGATTGATCGTCGCATTGGGCGATAGCGGCTTGGCTCGCGACACTCTGGCTGGCTTCGGCTCCGGGGTCTTTCCCTCGTCTGCGGCATCTTGCGCGACAACCGGAGCCGAGCCCGCGCATGCGCAAAGAGACGCGACGAAGACCAACGAACTGCGACGCGCTCCCGACTTTCTCTCGAACATGAAACTCCCCAGCACTCTTCAGCCTCGATGCGTGGCTTCGATTGAAACTATCTGCGCCGATCAACTCGGACGCTGCTCGGTGATCCGAATAATCATCGGCATCGGCATGCCTTTGGGCGGCGGCTCGCGCAGAGTGAGATTACCGAACACCTCATTGCGGAGAACCGCGTCGAGCTCGGCGTCGCCGGTCGTTCCGTTGAGCTGCACTCTGGTCACGCGACCGGACTGATCCGCCCACAAGCGGATATTGCCGCGCATCGTCGCTTTGCGCGTCCGCTTATGCGCCTCGAGAGCGGAACGGAGCTGGGATTGCACCATGGACGCATACCAGCCCCACCCGCTTCCGCCGCCGGAACCGCCATAAGCATTTCCCCCGGGCTTGCCGCCGAGATTGAACAGATCGCCGGGTCCCTGCGCTTTGGCGTCGAGCGAGAGTGGTCCAGGAGGCTGATCGTTCTTCGCATCCTTGATCGGCGCCTTCTGCGGCTCGTCGACCGGCTTCGGCTCTTGGAACTCCGGCTGGTCCACCTTCGTCTGCTCGATCATCTTCTGCTCAGGCGGCGGAGGGGGTGGAGGCGGAGGGGGCGGCTGAAGAATATTGACGATCGAAAGCTCGTGAATTCGGCGAGGCGCCGGAAGATCGTCATGTCCAGAAAGGACGACGATAGCGATGATCGACAGAACCGCGCCGCCGATCGCAATCGTCGCCCTATGGCGGCGCAGCCAGCCTCTCACAGACGCGTCATTGCGATGCTGGAAAGCTTCACGCTCCGGCCGACGATAACTTTGTCCAGTCGACGAATTCATGACGCCTTCTCCGAATTTCGCGCGCGGCAGCTCACTTCACCAACGGCTTGGTGGCGAGCCCCACTTGCGTGAGGCCGATACGCGACAAGAGATCGAGAACATCCATCACGCTTTGATATTGCGCCTGCGCGTCGCCGCGCAGCACGATCGGAAACTCCGGCGTCAACGCCTTCTGCTGGATGAGCCGCTGCTCGAGCTCTGGCAAGGTGACGGGAATCGTGTCGAGAAAAATCTTGCCATCATTGGCGATGGTGATCGCTTTCGTCGTTTGCGTGGCGAGGCTCGGAGCGGCGGAGGCCTTCGGCAGATTGACCTTTTGGCCCTGCACCGTCGCTGTCGTCATGATGATGAAGATCACTAGTAGAACATAGGCGAGATCGAGCATCGGCGTGATGTTGATATCGTCATAGGGCTTGGCTTCGTCTTGCATCTTCATTGGCGTCACTCCCCCGCAATTCGCCGCTCGACGACCTCGAACCGGCCTTCGGAATAGGATTCGGCCATGCGCGTCACGAATTCGTCGACGAAAACGTGAATGTCGCTCGTCAGATCTTTGATGCGGGAGATGAGATAATTGTATCCGAACAGCGCGGGGATCGCGACGCCGAGGCCGGCGACGGTCGCCACCAGCGCCGCGGCGATACCCGGCGCGATCGCATTGACATTCACATCTCCGCTCGCAGCGATCGCCGCGAAGGTGATCATGACGCCGACGACCGTGCCGAGCAGGCCGAGGAACGGCCCGCCAGAGATCGCGATGGTCAACACGACCATCATCCGATTGAGCTGTTGCGTCTCCTTGACGACCCCACTGTCGAGCGCCGCCCGGATCGCCGCGATCGACGGTCCGGAAAGCGCTCCCCTGCGCACGCCGGAGGCGACGAAGCGATGACGGATCTCCGAAGCGCCGATGTGATAGATTCGGTAGAGCGATGATGGACGCATGCTGTCTGCGTCCCGCTCGCTGATGCGGCCGCCCAAAGTCGCCACATCCTCATCGTCGCTGTGATCCAGCGCGGTAAGATCGGTCGCGAGCTCGCGAAAGCTCTTCATGAATTGCGCATTGGCCTTCGCCTGCCTGTTCAAATAGGTCGCGCGGTCGATCATGACGAGCCAGCTGATCGCCGCCATGATCATCAATAGGCCGATGATGATCCATCCATCGAGCGTCACCGATTTCAAGATGATCACCATATAGCCGGACAACCAGCTCGCGGTTTCTTCGTCCACGCTGAAGGAGATGAGCTTGGATGGATCCGGCCCCTGTCCGATCGCAGCGAATTTGATGAAGCCGGCCGAACGGGCACTCTTGGCGATTTGCAATTCGTCGATATCGCCGACGAATCCGGGAGCGCCCGCTTCGCCGCCGATCGCAGCGCTCGTTCGGAGCTCTGGAACGCTGGCGTCGAGCGTCGCATAGACGCGGCCGTCGACATAGAGCGAGAGGCGCCCCGCGCCAGCGACAACGGCGAGATGCCGCCAAGCATTCGCAGTCCAAGGCGCTCCGACGGCGCTGCGCGCGACGGCGCCGGCTGTCGTCACCTCGATGTAAGGCGCACCGTTGTCGAGGCCTATCGCCAATGCATCGGCGCCGGCGCGGCGGCTATAGAGCGTCGCATCGGACGCGAGCGTCGCCGGTTTGACCCAAGCCGAAAAGGTGAAAGCGTCGCCAGCGGCTAGCGCCAAGGACGGAGACGCGGGAATAATAAGAGGCGCGCGGCCGTCGAGCCGCAAGCCGCCGCCGATGATCGCGCCATCGGCTGGCTGACCGACGCTCGACGCATTGTTGCCCCACACTGACGAGTCGAGCGCCGGCGTTCCGCGTTCCGCGAAATGATAGACGAGCGCGGCGTCCGCATCAAAGGTCCCTTTGGGATCAGCGGTCGAGACGGCTTTTTTGTCGCCATAGTACAACCATATGTCCGTCTTTGCGCCGGGCTGCACATTCGGCGCGGCCACCCATATCAACGCCTCCCCTAGAAGGGGATCGAATTTCTCGATGTGATGCTTGAGCGGCGTCTTGTCGTCGCCGGCTACGAAGCGCAGATCGCCGCCATCCTCTTTGGCTGCGGAAAAGCGGAAATTGCCTATGTGCAGTCGCACCAGCACCGGCGTCGCGCCGATAGGATCCGTGATATTGGCTCCAGAGGCGCTAACGTCGATGGTGATTTTCTTGCGCAGCTGCCACTCGTCGTTCCACCAGGCGAATGCGGAGGACGACCACAATGTCATCATCGTAGCGACGCAGAAGAGCATCGAGGCGATGCGGAAGCGGCGGCGCGCGAACTCGAGCGCCAATTGACGGCCTCGCAGCTCGGATAGAATGGGCATGTCGAACGTCATCGTCGTCATCAGAATTCACCCCAGACACGAAAGTTCAGGCGCGGCTCCTTCGCCTGCGTATAGAGTTGGCTTATCATTGGCATCGAATAGACGAACATGCCGCTCACATGGTCGAGCAGCTTGATGCGCGCCCCGAAGCCATAGCTCCACAAATTGAAATGCGCCTGCTGCTCGGCCAGCGGGTGAATGACTTCGACGACCCCCTTGTCGACGAAGCCGAACAGCCTCCACTCGTTGAACAGGCTCACTGGCAGGCGATCCGCGCCGGCTTCTCGTTTGAACGCATCCTGCAGAATTTCGCCCACGTTGGGGCTGCGCAGTTCCACTGTGCCGGCGGCTCCAGTGTCGCCGAGGACCTCGGATTCGAGATAGCCCCTCACCGTGTCGAGACCACCGACGCTGATCTGCTCGCTCGAGGCCAATGGGCCATCGGCGATCTGGCCGACGATCCGGCCATAGCCCTGGAAGCCGCCCGGCAACTCCTGCAGATGAGAAACGTCTAGATTGAAATGCGTGAAGCTTCCCGACGCATAGGCGCGTTTGTTGTCGAACGCTGTCTCGTTGCTGCCCGCCGGCCGCATATTCAAAGTGAATGACGCATTGAGCTGCGTGGTGAAACTTTCGGTCTGATAGGTGGCGTTGTAAGTCGCGACCAGGGGATAATAGGTGATCGGCGAGGAGGATGAAGTTTCGGCTCCGATCCTGACGACCTCGCCGTAGTGCTTATAGTCGAGCCCCACCGAGACGGAATGATACAGATTCTCGATCGCCGGCAGCGACATCACAGCGCGCAATCCGACGGTCTGGCCGGGCCCGACGACATTCACTCCGCCGACAGTGGCGACGTCGCTCGTCGATGTGAGTCCATATGCGAGCACCGCCAGCCAATCGACGTCCGGCACGCGCGCGAGATAAGAGGCGGAGAAAACCTCGGCGTCGGAACGTTTCTGCGGCGCCGACTGATAGGTGAAGCTCAGCGAATGACCGAGTTGCCAAAGATTATCGTAGCGCACAGTCCCGATGATGCGCTGAGGCGTCGTGTTGGGCGAGCGACGATTGTTGAACTCCATATTCGCATGGAGCGGAAGCTTGTCTTCGACTTCGAGATCGACATCGACCGTGCCTGGCGCGACACCGGCGCGTAACGCGGGCGTCACGCGCCGGTCGGGCCATTGGTTGAGCGCGACGATGTCTTTCGTCACCTCGCTGAAATTCGGCACGGCGCCTTCCTTCAGAGAGGCCGCCTTGGCCTTGATCTGGTCGACATCGAAAAAGCGCGCGCTCTTCACGCGCAAGCGGCCGATTTTGAGCTCGGCGACCTTGAGGATAATGACCCCGCCTTGCGCATTTTGTTGCGGAACGGATACGGCGACCGTCTGAAAGCCTTTGTCGTGATAGGCTTTTTCGAGGGCCGCGCGCGCTTTTTCGACATCGGCGGCAGTGCGACCCGGGCCGACGAATGGATAGATCGCCTCCTCGACCTCGAGCTGCGTCAGTCGATCGGCTCCGTCGACGACGAAATCATCTATATCGAAACGCGCCGACGACGCGGAACTCTCCGACGCGGCTTTCGCGGAGGCGGGCGACTTGGGCGCTGTCGTTTCCGCGACCGCTTTTCCCGGGGACGTCGCCTCGGCGGCGCCTTCGGCCACCGCGCTCCGCGCTTTTCCGATGCACCAAGCGGACGTTGACGCCGACAAACCGCCGCACATCACCAGAACCGCGACAAAGTCACGACCAACATCGCTTCGAAACTGCAGATATGCACGACTGCGCGACCCACTACTGGACATGACCATTCGGTTCCTCACCAACGCAGGAAGCGCGCACCTGGCAGTCGATCGCTGCCCGATGCGATGATCAAACGCGCTCCCTCGTTGGAAAGACGATTCGGTTAGCCCGGACCCGAAAATCAAATTGCGAAAAAATACGGAGCCCTCACCTCGCGGAATCGGATCGGCGAGAATTTCGAGAGGATCGCATTTGCGCGCCGTGGTGCGGCGGCCGGTCAACCGAGAAGGACGACACCGCCCGGCAGCGCCAGCGCGCGGGCTCCGAACAGGCGCTGAACCTGCTCCACGAGAACCTCGAGCCGATCGACGCGAAAAACGCCGTCGACGATGCGTCGGCTCAAATCGGCGTTGGCGATGATGATCTTGCCCGGACGGTAGCGATTGACCTCTTCTATGACCTCGACGAGCGGCGTGTCGTGAAAGAGCAGCAACCCCTCCCGCCAAGCAGTCACTCGGCGCGGGTCGACGCGCGAGGATCGCATGACGCCGTCGGCGCCGTAAGACACTTGCTCGTCCTTGCCGAAGCGCAACGTGAATTCGCCCTGCGCGACGCTCACCGAGCCCTCGAGGCAGCTCACCGAGACAACGCCGTTGATGCAGCGCGCGTCAAAGCGCGCTCGACTCGCCGTGATCTTGCTCCCGGCCGCAAGGACGACGAGCGGCCGGGTCTGCGGCAGGTCGACGGAGACAGCCGTCTGTCCGGAAACCAGCTCGATCTGCAACGCGGACTGCGTCGGTTTAACCGCGATGCTCGTCTGGGTGTTCATCTCCAGCGAAACATCGGGAGCGAGGGCCACCATTCGCCGCTCGCCTTTGCCTGTCCGGTAGTCGGCTGAGAGTTCTTGGAGTGAGGGCCACAGATCGAGCGGCGGGTGCAAGACAGCGACTCCGGCAACCGAGGCGGCGATCGCGCCTCCGACAAACACGCGACGCGACAACGCCCTGCTCTGCGACATTATTTGCGGCGGCGATGCATTCTTCTGGCTCGCTTCTTCGGCTAGCTCGCGGCCGGCCGTGCCGACGAGACGCCAGACGCGCACGGCCTCCCGAAACGCCTCTTCGTGAAGAGGGCTCTGCGCGCGCCAATGCTGCAGTTCTTCGAGATCCACGGCGGAGGGCTCGCCGGCTTTCAGTCGCGCGATCCAGCCGAGGGCGTCGTCCAGCAGGGCGCGAGGCTCGCACGTATCGGCCGGCTCAATCACGGATCGAGGCTCGTCATCGGCGCCAGCCACGCCAGAATCCTCCGTCAGAAGGCGAGAGCGTCGCGTATCTTTATGCGATTCTATGGGTTTGGAGCAATCTTCTCGCATCGCATCTTTCGGTCCTGCGCGGAGCCGTCCGATCGGGTCATCACCTAGACCGAAGCCGCTGCAAACGAGACAACGGCCGCTCCTGTCGTCGAAGCTCCGCTCGGACGCTCGCAAAAGCGTCCGGTGCTCCTGAACATCAGACGACTGGCTCGCGCCTATCCCGAAGCGCGACGAAGACCAAAGTGAGACGATTTTGCGGGAGAGCTTTTGGACGGCGCATAGCGCGCCGATCTCTTAGAGTCTGTCCGTTAACTTCATACTTGATTACAAAGCCTTCTGAGCATGAGGCGGATGGAGGCGAGGTGAAGAAACGCCAGCGCCTTGCGATTGAGGTTTTCGAAGTCCTTGGCCAGCCTTCGGCAGCGACCGAGCCAAGAAAAGGTTCTTTCGACGACCCATCGGCGAGGCAGCACTTTGAAACCTTTGGCCGCATCGGAGCGCTTGACGATCTCGGTGTCGACAAACGGCAAGGCCTTCTTCTGTGCGTCGCGGAACTGCGGGCCTTGATAGCCGCCGTCGGCAAACAGCTTTTGCAGAAACGGGAATTTTCCAAACATCGTGCGCAGGACCAGAACGCCGCCATCGCGATCCTGAATGTCGGCCGGATGAACGAGCGCGTGAAGCAGCAAGCCTATCGTATCGACGAGAATGTGCCGCTTCTTGCCCTTGATCTTTTTTCCTGCATCGTAGCCATGCGGATCGATGCGATGCCCCCTTTTTCTGCGCTCTTCACGCTCTGGCTGTCGATGACCGCGGCTGTTGGGCTGGCCTCGCGCCCTGCCGCTTCGCGACACTTCACGTAGAGAGCATGATGGATGCGATCGAGCGTTCCGTCGTATGTCCAAAGATCGAAATAGCCATGGACCGTGCTCTTGGGCGGCAAATCCTTGGGGATCGCGCGCCATTGGCAGCCGGTCGAGAGCACATACATCAAGCCGTTCACGACCGCGCGCATCTCGACCGTGCGCTTCCCGCCGCCCCGTTTCGCCGGTGGGATCAGCGGTCCGACGAGCGCCCATTCCGCGTCCGTCACGTCGCTCGGGTAGCGCAATTTGCTACGATCGTAGCGCGTGCGATTTTCATTCGTCCACATCGGCGGTCTCCGCGAGAATCAGGCCGCCTCTATTGAATCACAAGCGATTCATCCGATTCAACTTGTCTTCGGACCGACACTTAGAGCGCATCGTCACGGCGCATCCGCGTCATTATGACTTCGGCCGTGGCCCCCCCAGACGGACCACACGCGTGCGACTCAGACGTTCCGCGCAATGCGTCAAAGCATATCGGAGATCAGCCTCGACCGTTCGGGTGGTGACATCCAGACTGATTGCGACCTCTTGCGCTGTCCGACCCTCGACGGCGATTTTCCTCAGCACTTCACGGCGGCGCGGCGACAGCTCGGCCATCGCGCGCGTGAAAGCTTCGATCTCTGAACGCGCTTCGGCGATCTGAGCCGGTCCCGGCGCTTCATCGCAAATGTCGAGGATCGCGTCCACCGCAGCAGCGCTCACGCGATTACGCCCGGCTTTCTTGTGATCCTTGGCGATATTGACGGCCGTGCGAAAAATATAATCCTTCGGGCTTCGAACGTCCGCCGCCTCGCCCACCCGGTCCAATCGCAGGAATGTCTCGTGAAGCGTTTCGTAGGCGAAATCCGCCGAGCCCAATCGCCTCGTGAGTCGTCTCAGCAATTCGTCGTAGCTTTCGACGAGCTGACTGCACAAACGCGCACGATTGGTCTGTATCACGGAACTCGGGCCCCAACGACGCCGGCCCTCGAGACCTCGAGAGCGTGCAGTCACTAACGGTGTTGAACGACGAATTTATGACAGCCCCGCTCGAGGCGCCGTCGAATATCCTTTATGCGAACTCGGTTCCGTCGCTGCGGTGACACGATCTCGACGGTTATGACGAACAGCTGCGTCTATTTGAGCGATTTGACGACGACCAGGACGCGAACGGGCAGCGGCAGATGCGTCGGCGCATCCCGGCTGATGAGAAGCCCTTGCAGAGAGGCGCTCACCGCAGCGTCCCGCTCGCTGTCGCCGGTCGACTGGAACAGTTGAGCGCGTTCGACCCTGCGCGCATCGTCCACCCAGAGCTTGACGCCGATACGATAGTTTCCCGAGCGCGTCCGCGCATTTTTGCGTAGAGCCCTCTCGATGTCGCTGCGGACGGCGTCACTATAATCTCGCAAGAGCGCCTGTTCTTGTTCGCCGTCCCTAGACGCCTCAACTTGCAGCGGATCGAGAGACATATCAGCAGATGCGAGAGGATGAGCAGGCGGCAGATCAGAGAGGGCCGCAAGCCGCTCGAGCGTGATCGCATTGGGTCCGACATAGCGAGCTTTGATGTCGGTTCCCGCCAGAAGGCGCTCGAGCGCGGCGTCCGCCGTGAAGCTTCCATGCAGCGGCGCAGATCGGCGCCCCGCCGCAGAGCGGCTCTCGAAGAGCACTTGCACGCCGGCCGCCTGGCCATAGGCCTCCAGCGCGCTCGCGAGCGACTGTGCGGGAATGTCGAAGAAGCGGGCCGACTCCTCCCGTGCGCCCTCGTCCTGGGCCGACGCCGCATAGGCGAAAGCGGCGACCCACGCCATTACGAAAAACGGTGGCAGGAACGACGCCCGCGCGGCGCGAATGCGATCGGCCTCGCCCACGGAAGCCCTCGGCCCGGTCGCAGAAACCCGTTTGACCGACAAATCGATGCGCATGACTCTCAACTCTACGATCCGCAACGACGCTGCCGCATCGCGTTCCAATCTGCGCTCGCATTCCTGCGATGAATGGTCCGCGCGTCAGAGCATATCAAAAGCGATCGGCGCGAGAATCGTCAGCCGGTCGGGCAGTTCGCGGGGGATTCTCGGCAGCGGCTGCGCCCGCCGGATCGTTTCGGCTGCCGCCGCATCGAGAGCGCTCTGGCCAGAGCTGGTCCGAATCTGCACATCGGTGACGGCGCCGTCCCGCCGCATGGCGAAGAGCACTTGCACCGTTCCCTGCTGTCCCGCTCGCCGAGCCTCTTCTGGATACCGCCGAAACCGGGCGATATGGGCCAGCAACGCCTTTTGGAAGGCGATCGCCGCTCGATTATCCGAAGTGAGCATTCGGGTCGAGGATGCAGCGGGGGCCTCTGCGACAGACGTTGTGTCGACGGTCCGTTCCCGTGGCGTTGGCCTCGTGTCCGGGGCGACAACGGTCGGCTCGGATCGTTCGACGGAGCGCTCGGACAGCATAGCGGACGCCGTCCCGTTCCTCGGCGGAGCCGGCTCCTGCGGGCGGTCGACGTGCTCGCGCGGAGGAAGCAAGCGGACGTCGATTACAGAATCCTGCGTCCTCGAATAGATCGACGACGGCGTTTGGCGCAGCAAGTAGACACCCACGGCGAGCAGCGCCGGCACCATCAATGTTACGCCGACCAGCCATCTCACCTCGAGCGGCTGGGCGACAGCGAACCAAGCCGCCCCCTGCCCGCGCTCGGGAGTCGGCGAACCCTGATCCGACATGCCAGCTACCCCAGTCCCACGCGACGAAAGAGCAAGACATCCGCCAACGGACGTAATCCCGACGCCCACTAGCGAGCGAGCTTACAGTCGACCCAATACGGCATTTTGTGACCGCAACGAGGCGCACTCGGCCCATTTCCGCGCCGCCTTCCGCCTAGATCGCCCCATTTACATGCGATAAATGTCTCCGTTTGATGACAAGCCGCCGCCAAGTTGGCTGTAGGGTTGCGGTACAAATGTTAGGAACGGCCGCTCGATCTGGTTCGGAATTTCGTCGGCGACGAGCACCGTCTCCAAATATCAGGCGCTGTTCGTCCAGCGGTTCTAAATTTGCTCAGTGCGAATTGACCTTTCCTGATCCGATGCATGAGCTCTATCCCGGCGATAGTGACCGACGCGCGCCGAAATCGCTCGAGCCCGAGCATCGCCCCAAGCGGAGCTTGATCGCTCGATGATCCTGTTCAATGAGATTGTTCAAATATTTCGACGATCGTATTTTGGTTCGAGCGCCGCCTCGATGCTCTCCGAGGACTTCACGCGCCGCTCTATACGAGGCCTGATAGCCGTCGAACGTGATTTTGCGTGGCGCGCGACCTCGGTTCGCGAATGCCCCGACGGAAAAACGCTTTGGCCGCGGCGACGTCTCGCTTGGCGCGCAGAAGAAAATCGAGAGTCTTTCCTGCCTTGTCGACGGCGCGGCAGAGATAGGTCCAGCGGCCCTTGATCTTGACATAGGTTTCATCCACGCTCGGCCGACTGGGCGAGCGAAGCCGTTCCACCGCCTTTCGAAATTCTGGAACATATCGTTGGACCCAGCGCACGATCGTCGTATGAGCGAGCGACACTCCACGTTCGGCTATCATCTCCACGAGATCCCGAAAACTGAGCTTATAGCGCAGATGCCAACGCACGCATAGAATGATGATCTCGCGATCGAAATGGCGGCCTTTGAAAAGATCGTCGACGCTCAACATCGGTCCTCACCCGTGCAACATCGCTCCTCGTATCGAGCGAGTATGCTCGTCTCCCGCCGTTTGCACCAGAGCCCTGTGGCGCTCGTCGGTTGGCAGGGAGAACGACGAGAGCGAGCGCGCGCCCGTGTCGGCGTCGAATATCGCCACGGCGCCGCCCTGATCCGAATGCTCGGCCGCATCAATTAGGACCTGGCGAAATAACCCGCGCCGTTCGGCGAGCGCCCCTCCGGCGCGGTTGGCGAGCGCTCTCGATAAAGGAACGCTCATTGTGCCTCCGGGCCGACTTTTCCTGCCGCCGGAGCTTGCGCCTTGCTCGCCGTCTGAAGGATTTTCGCGCGCCGATAGGTGAGCCTTTCTCTCTCCTTGCGGCTCAAGTTGGATGAGGTCGCGGCGCGATCACACGCCTCGATGATCGCCTGGACATTCCGATCCGTCACGTCTTCTTTCGTGAAGCAGGCCTGCCAGCTCACCAGGAGCTGCAGAATGTTCGAGTCGGCATCGGCGTTTCCTCGCGTCGTCTCGATCACTTTGTCGTGACAGCCGCTCCCATCTCCAATAGCCGGCGCGGGGCAGCTCACTGTCGGTTCGAGCGCGAGCGCAGTGTATGCGGCGGCGAGCCCCAGCATGACGCCTCCGGCGCCGACAAAAGCCGAGCATGCTCGGCTGCGTGCGAAAACAACGCCTCGGAACGCTCTGCGAGCTGGCGGGATTTTAGGAAGCGGGCTTTTTGGGGCTGACATGGCTCCTCACGGCACGACTTTGGCCATCGACGCGTAAGCAGGCGACGAAGGTGGGACTTCGCGCCGATCGAGACAGCGCGCGCGATCGAGGGAACGCCTCAGAATTGCTTCGGAATCTGCGCTCCCATCGACTGATCGCGATGCGATGAAGGCGTCGGGGCGCACGAGCAGAGCTCCGCTCGGTCCGAGCCCGGTTCGCGAGAGAAATGCACCGGTCGGATCATCGACATCCACTCCGATCAGAAAGGCTCTCAACGGCGCGTCTTCGCCGTGAGAGAGCGCTCGCGCGGCCTCGATCCATGCGGATCCGGAGGGACCGGCCAGCAGCACAAATCCTTGTCCCACGAGATCGTGCGTCGAAATCTCGGCGCCGTTTCTGACGAGCGGAACATGCGCGAGTCGGGACCCGGGCTTTCCGCTCGGATGCAGCGTATCGTCCGCCGGCAGTCCATCGTCCGGCTCGTCCAAGGAAATAGCCGGCGATCGATAGCGATAGCTCATCGCGGCGTCGAGATAGTTGACTCGACCGAAGGCGTCAGAGAGATCGGAACGGTCCTGACGTAGCCGTTCGACATAATTCTCGGTCGCACGCGCGATCGAGAGCTGCGCGACGGGACGGCGCTCGGCGTCATAGGTGTCCAGCAAAGCCGGGCGGGCCTCGCCTTTGATCACCATGGCGAGCTTCCAGGCGAGATCGGCCGCATCCTGGATCGCGGTTTGACCGGCGAGGCCTCCGACCGGCGGCATTATATGGGCCGCGTCGCCGGCGAGAAACACACGGCCGAGGATCATTCGTTCGGCGAGCAACGCCGACATCCGCCAGGGAAGGACGTTCAGAATCTGGACGTCGAGATCGGATTGACCCAACGCCGCGCGCACGAGTTTCTTACATCGCTCGACATCGAAGTCCGACACGGTTTCGCGAGCCGCGTCATATTCGACATTGAGTTGCCCACGGTCGGGATCGTCGCAGCTGACGAAGGCTCCCGTGAAGTCGCGATGACGTAAGTAGCAGAGAAGGAAGCCGCGCTTCCCCATCGCGATCGACAGATCGGCTTGGAAGAGAATGGACACTGCGTGAGACACGCCGTCGAGTCCGATCATGTCGACGCCGAGCGCTCTGCGGATAGCGCTGCTGCTTCCATCGGCGGCGACGAGATAGTCGGCATGGACCATCGTCTCCTCTCCACTCTCCGTGTCGCGCAGACAGGCGCGGACATTGTCCACGTCTTGCGATACACGGATGAGCTCGGTCGAAAAGCGAATGTCGGCGCCATGCGCTCGCGCATGGCGAAGCAGCACCGGCTCGACGCGATCCTGGCCGGCGCTGCAAAGCATTGCCGGCGAGAGCGGGCGCGGATCGAATCCGCCCGGCGTCGCCATTATCTTTATGGGCGAGCTCGTGACCGTCTCAGCGACCATGATCGTCGTGTCGCCGGGCGCAGCTCGCGTGACGAGGCGCAGGTCGTTTTCGAGGCCAGGAACCTGCCGTAGCAGCTCGAGGCTGCGAAGATTGAACCCGTGCGCTCTGGGATGATCGGAGAGCGCGGCGCGGCGCTCGATGAGCCGGCACGGAACGCCGCGGATGGAAAGCATCAGCGCGGCCGTCAGCCCCGCATATCCGCCGCCCACGATCAAAACTGGCGCATGTTCGGATGGCATGGTCCTGCAACCTCCTGCTCTCTCGCGTCGCGTCTTCTCTCGGCGCCCCTCGCGGATCATGGCTTTTCAGAGGGCCGCGTTCGCGCGCACGCTGCTCCTGGGCAGTGTGAGACGCCGCCAGAGCCACAGCGCGCAGATAGCCTCAGGGACGATCAGCGACGTATAGGTCAACGGCGGCGAATCGGCCGCGAGTCCCAACGCCAAAAGAGGCACGGCGCAGGACCAGAGCGCGACGCTGTCCGCTTTCGCGACCTCGGCGAAAGCTCCGCGCGACAGCAGCGCGGCCCTCGTCACATTGGCCGCGTGTCGAAGCGGTAGTGAAACGGCGAGCGCCACGATCAGGGACGACCACCAAGGCCCCTGCTGACCGTACAGATCGCCGAGCAGATCGCGGCTTGTGAACAGCACGAGCGCAGCGAAGAAAGAGACGGGCGCGCCGCGAAGCCAAAGCGCGCGGACGAGCGGCGCGATGACGTCGTCCCCGACGCGCGCCAGTCGGAAAGAGAGAAAGCGCGTGAGCGCCAGCAATGGCGCGAAGACAAGGAGCATCAGCGTCTGTCCGGCGGCATAGGCGCTCAGCCGAGAAATGTCGTAATGTCCGAGCCAGGGGGCCGCGAAAAGCATGACGCCGACCGTTACCGCGAAATGCACCGCGACAGTTCGCTGCGACTCCCACGCCGTCGAACGAAAGAAACTCCTAGCCAAGGAACAGCTCGGAATGTGGAACGGCGCTGCGTGACGCGAAGAGAGGATGCGCCAACACCATATGGACGAGACGATCGCAACGACGAGCCCGCTCGCGAAGCAGCCCCGAAGCCCCAAGCCCAGAACGCCGATGAAGAGGAGATTGCCACCGATCTTCAATGCGCCTTCGATCAATTTCCAGCGAACGATGGAAACGCCTTCGTCCAGCGCATGGAGAATGAGAATGGCGGCGGTGACGGAGAAGCGCAGGGGCGTGGCGACCGTGTACAGGTAGATAGCCGTCTCGATCTGCGCCGCGACTTCGCCCTCGCCTGCCACCAACGCAGCCAATCTGGGATAGAACATGAAGCCGAGAAGCCCGCAGAACAGGCCGCCGATCGCCGAGAGGAACAGCGCGCCGCCGATCGCTGTCGCCCCGTCGGCTGTGCGTCGCCTTTGCGCGACGATGGTCGAGGCGACCGTTCCCATGGCTGTCATCAGCACGAGATCGAGCAGCGCCAGACGCGTGAGAAGAACATAGGCGCTCTGCGCGTCGCCTCCCAGCCACCCCAGCGTGACGATATCCACCTGCAGCACGAGCTGCGTGGAGCCGATACTGACGAGCAATGGCCAATATCCGCGCCAGAAGCCGCTTTCGATCATCGCGGTATCGGCCGCCAGCCGGGAAAATGGCCGAGTCTGAGACTTGGCGTGAAGAAATAGCCGAACAGGCCGTCCGGCGCCGGAAGCGGCTCCTCGAACTCGAGGCGCTCCACCTGGTTCAGGCCGCAATAGACGCTGTCCATCTTCCAGCCGACCACCACTCCATCGATCAGAGGCGTGCCGATCACGACGCCGAGGTCATCGACATTGCGATCATAGCCGAGCCAGCGAGCGGCGGAGGCCGTCATCATCGACAACAATAGTTCCTCGCTCAGCCGGTCCCGAAACTCCGACTGCGCCAGCCATTGATAGACCCACAGAAAATAGGTCCAATCGAAGGACAGCTTCTCCTGTCTGGCCCAGGCCATGAAAGGATGGAAGATCGACGCTCCGTCCGGGCCGGACAGATCGAGCAGCAATGGGCAGGTGTCGAACAGCGTGTGCCAATAGGCGCGAAGGCTTATGTCGATGCGGATATAGGAACGTGACTCGCGTGGATAGGTCGCGAGCCGCGCAGGGTCGATAAGATCGGCATAGAGATCGGCGTCGATTCTAGCTGGCGCAGGCGACAAGATCGGCATGCTCGAGCTCCTGAGTGTGGGGGAATATCTCGCGCAGACGCTGCAGATCGACTGCAATCGAATCATAGTCGATGTTGATGTCGCGCTCGTAGGTGATCGTCGCGCCGGGCTTGTCGAATGACGAGCGCATCGAGGACAGAAATTCGATCGTATCCGGCGCCATCTCTCGATCATGCGCGTCGACGATGACATGAGGCGCGCTGAATGACTGCGCATAGCCCGCGACATGAAAATGCTGCGTCGTCTCGACGATATCGTTCCAGAGGTCGAGCGGCGCGCCGCAATTGTGCTTCGCGCAGACGGCGTTCGATGCGTCGAAGAGAACTCCCGCGCCGGTCTCCTTGGATAGGCGCCGATAAAAGGCCGGCGCATCCCATCCGCCCTCCATGATCGATGGAAAATTTTCGAGATAGAGGCGACGTCCGAGCAAATCCTGCCACTTCTCGACGCGCCGTCGAACGGCGTCGAATTGCGTCTCGTAATCTATTTCGCCCAGGTTGTAGAAGCATCTGCCTTCATGTGTAAAACGTAGCAAATGGTCCGACACGTAGATCGGGTTCAATGCGTCGATGAGAATCCGTATCCGCTTCGCCAGCTTGCCGAGGACCTCGTCGTCACTCTCGAGAAATTTCGAGAACATGATATGAAATGCGATCGGGCAATCGAGAGTCGTCTCCAGCTCTTTTGGGGGGACATGGAGAAAATTGTCGATCAATAGCTCACAATAGTCGATCTGGCGCGCCTTGATCATCCGCTGGACCATGTCGAGGGTCGCGTTGAGCGTGAAATTGAAGCCGATCAGCATATCGAAACAGGCCTCCAAGAAAATGACCGTAGGTCTCGAGACGCCGCCCCCGGCGAATGCGACGGGGGCGGCCTGCCGATCAGGGGCAGAGCGGGCCGCACATCGGGCACGAGCTGCACATCGCGCCCAGACGACCGACGACCGGGAGAACTTCCTTCTTGGCGATCTTGATAGCCATTGCTTCCTCCTGAAAAACGCCGAGTTGAGCCAGTCTGACTGTATTATACAGAATAGACAAAGCATCGCATCTGCGGCGTTCAGCCATGCGACAAATATATAATGGCTGAAAATTCTCCAATTGCAATACAAAACCGCATATTTTTCTCGCCGTTGGCCGAAAATAGCTGAGTGTAAAAAATATATACATTGCGTACGTAGTATAGATTGCACAAATACATTTTGTGGCGCAGGCCTCCAATGGGCCGGAGACGCGCGCTGAGAGATCGATCCAGCGGCAGCGCTGCGCGTGATTATCGATGAACTCTTCGAGCGTCGCGGTCGTCCCGTCATGCATGCAGGGCGACCGCGCCACAATGTTGCGGCGCGGTCGCCGCTGCGGCGATATCGGCTACGAACGCGAGCGAAGCGGTGCGCGTTTCATTGCTTGCCGCCCACGATCTTCGCCGGCTTGGCGGCGCCGACCTTGAAGACCGGCGAGACGCCGGGCTTCGTCTGCTTGCCGGCGTCGCCAGCGCCTGGAGCGCTTTCCGCGAGATTGAGACCGAGCGCCGAGAAGATCGCCGGGCATTCTGGATCGTCCAGCGCGGTCATGCAGCCGATCGCGCCACCTTTGTCGACAAGAAGATCGGTGTTCTCGAACAGGCGCGTCAGATCGAACTCGACGCGTTGGGTCTTGGGATCGAATCGGTCGAAGGTGACGGTGAAGCGATTCTCGCGCGCGCAGGAGACGATCTCGCCCGTCGCCGGATTGCCCTTGCAGCCCGACGAGCCGAGATGCGTCATCCATATCCGCGTCTTCGAGCCGTCGGACTTGGTGATGTACGGCGCGGGCGGGATGACTTCCACGAGAAGAAATTTGCGGCCGGCCTGCCAGTTCCACGCCATGGCGGCGATGTCGAGCGGCGGGGCCGCGGTTTCCGTGCTCGAATGATTGAGCGAGACGATCTTGTCGTCCGCCATGCCCTGGACCGGCACGCCGATCGAGAACTCGAGTCCTGCATAGGCGCCAGCTGGCGCGGTTCCGCCGACCGTCGTGTTCTTTGCGGGATTGGTGTCGGTGCAAGGCGTGTTGCCGCCGCGCGCGTCCTTGAAGTCGAGCAGAGCGACGCCGGCATATTGCCAGTCGTTCTGCGCGAGAGCGACGGGCGTGCGCACGCCCTTCGCGTCGATCAGCTTCACGTCGTGAATATAGAAGCGGGCGTCGTGCAGCTTCGTCTCGAGACGCCCGCTACCGAGATTGGACAGAGGCGCAGCGCAACCGACATCCTTACCATCCGCCGTCAGCGCGAAGCGGAGCGTCACCGCCTGGTCCCGCGCTGCGGCGCCGTGACAGGTTCCGACTGTGAGAGCTGCCATCAGCAGCGCCGCGAGCTTCGACTTTTGTTCCCGCATCATTCGTCGCTCCTACCAGCTGGATCGCACCCTCGTTTCAGTCGGCCGCCGAATTCGCAAACGGACTTAGAACTCCACGCGCAGAGAGCCGAGGAAAGTGCGCGGCGCGCCGGTCTGGATGGTGTAGCGGTCGTAAGAGGCCGGAAAATATCTCGCATCGCCGATATTCTTCACATTCAGCTGACCCGTGACGGTGAGGCCGGCGATCTGCGTCGTGTAGGAAATCATGCCATTGACGATCGCATAGCCCGGCACGACGAAGGAATTCGCATTGTCGCCGAGATAGCTCTCCGAGACCGACACGCCGGCTCCGAGGCCAAGGCCGCGGAAAGCGCCGTCCGCGTCATATTTGATCCAGAGATTTCCGTAATTGCGCGGACTTCCCGCCAGCTTCTTTCCGGTGACGGCGAGCTGGGTCGTGATGAGGGTGAGCGGATTATAGGAGGGCGATCCCTCCACGGTGCGCACATCGTCATGCGTATAATTGGCGATCACGCTCCAATTGTCGTCGATGCGGCCCGTAAGATCGAATTCGAAGCCCTGGCTGCGGGCCTTGCCGATCAGCAGCGTGTTTCGCGTGTTCGTCGGATCGGTATAGGGGACGTTGGACTTGACGATGTCGAAATAGGCCATCGTCAGCGAGAGGCGCTTGTCGAGGAGCTCCGCCTTGATGCCTGCTTCATATTGCTCGCCTTTCTGCGGAGCCAGTGGCGCGAGATTTTGCGTCGTGCCGTTGTTCGCGCCGAAGGACTGCGTGAAATCGCCGAACAGCGAAAGCCAGGGAAGCGGCTGGTAGACGACTCCGACGCGCGGGCTGAAGGCGTTGGAGTAGACATTCACATAAGAGGCGCGCGCGGCATAGTCGGACGTGCCGATCTTGTTCGAGCCCGTTTCCGTCCAGTCGTAGCGGCCGCCGAGCAGCACATGTACCGAATCGTCGAAGAAGGAGAGCATGTCCTGGCCGTAGACGCCGGTCCATTTCTGACCCGCGGCGCCGTAGCTGGCGGTCCCTCGATAGGGATTCTCCGGCAGCCAATAAGTGGGCGCATAAATATTGATCGTGCTGATCGGGCTGAAGAAATAGGTGATGTTCACGGGCAGGTAGGTCCCGAAATAATCATATCCGAACAGCACGGAATGCTCGATCGGCCCGGTCGTGAAACGGCCCTTCAAATCAACATTGGCGCCGAAGCTGTCCTCGCCATAGCCGGGCAGGAAATTCACGACACGGTTCATCACTCCCGTCGCCTGATTGATGCCCAGTATCGAGAGATTCTCGTTGTTCGTGTCGATGTGGTAATAGCTGAGCCGGTTCGTCAGGCTCCAGCCGGGAAGGAATTCGTAAGTCGCATCATAGGCGATGCGCTTGCGCTCGAAGTGGTTCGGCGTCGATTTCATAATGGACGGCTCGCCCAAATATCGGCTCACCGGAATATTGGCCGGAGCGCCGCCGATCGCAGGGAAGGTCGGATAATCGTCGACATAGGTCTTGTTCTGATATTCGAAATCGATGTTCATCTTGAACTGCTCGACCGGACGAATGGTGATCGTCGGCGCGATGAAAAGATTTCGATCGGTCACGAAATTGCGGTAGGAATCGGTGCTGTAGAACTCCCCGTTGAACCGGTAGAGAACGCTCTTCTCGTCGTTCAGCGGCCCAGTAGCGTCGAGAGTCGTTCGTGTCCCGCCGAAGGATTTCACCTGTTGCTGCAATGAATAATAAGGCGTCTCGAGCGGTCGCTTGACGACCAGATTGATGATGCCGCCGGGCTCGCCTCTGCCGAACAGCATGGCGGCCGGACCTTTCAGCACTTCGATCGCTTGCAGATTCGTCGTGTCGAGATTGCGCAGCCTATATTCCATCAGCCCGTTCTTGTAGACGTTGCCGACGGTGTTGTAGAAACCGCGAACCTTGAACAGCTCGATGCCGCTGATCCCTTGCGTCACGCCGCTGACATTGGAGAGCAAGGCGTCGTTGACGGAGATCGCCTGCTGATCGTCCATCGTCTGGCGCGTCACCACCTCGACCGTGATCGGAGTCTTCAGTAGCGGCGTGTCCGTCTTCAGCGTCGAGGGCGCGCGGACGGCGTTGTAGCCGGTGTGCCGATCTCCCGGCCCTTGGCTGCCTGCGCCCGAGCCGGGGCGGCTTGTCGGACGATTGGGCTCGGAGCCGATATCGATCGTCGGCAGAGGCGTGGCGCCGCCAGCGCTCGCATCGTTGCGAGTGTCGCCGGCTTGAGCCAGGACGATCAGCACCGACTTGCCGTTGGGAGACAGCTCGTAGCTCAGCCCCGTTCCCGACAGGACTTCCGACAGCGCCGCCGCGAGACTATGCGATCCCGAGACGCCTCTCGTCCGATACGAGCGGGTCAAGCGTGAGTCATAGACGATGCGCACGCCGCTCGCGTCAGCGACGCTGTTGAGCGCAGTCGAGATGGGGCCGGCCGGAATGTCGTAGCTTCGTACGATCTCGGCGATTTCCTTCTGCGGCATCTGCGCATGCGCTTCGGCGCGATCCGCGTTCGATCCGAATGCGAGAGCGCCCATCGCGGTCAGGATGGCCGTCGCCCCCATCATCCCACCCTTCGCTGACTTGCTGCCGTGAGGAATCCGATCCGACATCTCGTTTTGGTCCTGTCCCGTCTCCTGGCGGCAGACACCACGCCTCCCACTCAGACAAGGACGAACCGACCCCTCCCGCGGGGAGGTCGACGAGCAAAAAAAATCCTCTCTTATCCCGTGAGCACGACGAGATAGCCGAGATCGAGAGCGCGAAGGCCGAGAGCCTTCTCGATCGCGGAGATGGCGGCGATCGGATCTGCCGCGTCGAACACGCCGCTCACGCGCCTTTCTCGGATCGATGGATCGAGAATGAGAATATATCCGCTCAGATAATGTCCGAGCACAGAGACGACCTCGGCGAGCGGCTTGTCGTCGAATATCAGCTTTCCGCGACGCCATGCGGCGACATGGTCGACTTGCACCCGGTATGGATCGACCGCGGCGACGCCCGGCCCAAAAGCGCTCTGCTCGCCTTCATCGACGATGATCGCCGGGCCACCCGTCATGACGCGCACCCGATGCTGCGCGACAGTGATCTCCGTTCGCTCCCCCGTCGTCGAGATGTCGAAGCTCGTGCCGAGAGCCGTCACCGAGCCGCGGGCGACCAGAACGGAAAAGGGCCTGCCGGCGTCCGGCGCGACGTCGAACCAAGCCTCGCCCTTCAGGAGGGTCACATTGCGCTTGCCTTCGTCGAAATCGAGCGAGATGGCCGAGCGAGGGCCGAGCTCGATCCGCGATCCGTCGACGAGCCGAATGGTCCGCGTCTCCGCGACGCCGGTGCGGGTCTGCGCCCTCAACATGATCCAGGCGTCGTCGAAAAAGACATAGGACAACAGCGTTATGGCGAGCCCCGCGAGGACGGCGGCGACGCGAACGCGCCGCGTTCGGCGCGGCGGAAGCACTTCGAAGGCGTCTATGAGCGGCCGCAGGTCTTCGAGATCGCCCCAGATACGGCAAACCTTCTCGAATGCCTCGCGGTTGGCCGGATCATGCGTCAGCCAAATGACGAACGCCTCGCGCTCCTGCGGAGTCGGAGCGCGACTGTCCAGGCGCGTCCACCATTCGATGGCCGCTCTCCGACGGTTCGCCCGATCACGGGGAGCGTCATCCTCCTCCATCTCCGCGCCAATCTGCCTCTTATAGGGCGTTATCGCCGCCATTGATCCACTACTTTAGCAGGACGGATGCCGACAGTGATATAAGGTGGGCGTCTCGATGTGAAAATTTAGTCGAGCGCCGCATGGCACCTCTCCAGCGCCAGCCGCAGATGCTTGAGGACCATGTTTCGGGAAATGCCCAGCCGTTGAGCTATTTCGTCCGGCGAAAGATCATGGAAGCGACGTAAGATGAAGACTTCCCGACACTTAGGGGGCAGGCCTTTCATCGCGGCGTACAGCAAGCGGGCGCTTTCCTTCGCCTCGCAAACTTGTGACGGATCGAGTCCGGTCTCGGCGATCTCGGCCGGGATGTCGCCTGGCGCGACGTGCTTGGCCATGGTCTTGGAATGACGGGAGAAGTCGCGCGCGAGATTGATCGCCGTCGTTCGTAGATAGGCGTCCTCGTCGGCGATCGGTCCGACTTCCCGACGCCGCAGCATCCGCACAAAGGTCTCTTGTAGAAGATCGAAAGCGTCCTCGTAACCGACGCGACGCGTGAGACAGTCGAGAAGATCGCGCTTGTTGCGCTCGAAGAGCTCGCCGATCGAACGGCCATTGGTTCTGAACATGATGTGGCTTCCGCTGGAGCCTCGAACTCGCGATGGCGGCGAAGCGAGAGGCCGCCCGAGCGGGCCCCGCCCCGAACGATTTTCCCGCTCCAGAGCGGGAGAAGCGTTCAGGACAGACGCGGCGGAGCGCGGGAAGAGTGAGAACTCGTCCAGGTCGTAAGGTGACGGTCGATGTCGTCGACGCACGTATCGGCGACGTCGGTCGAGGTCAGAGGGGCGAGAAAATCGGAGACAACGCCGAGGAAGAAAAGCAGAGTAGGCTGATCGTCACGACCACCCGATGCGCAGAGAAGGCAGCATTGATCGGCGGTATGGTGGTCCTGGATCGGCGCTTTTGGATCCGACGCGGAGGCGAGTCTGCAAATCTCATAATTTCCAGACTCGAAAGCGGCGGAGGTGTGAGAACGGAGCGCTTCCACATTGCGCGCATAGGCAAAACTGCTCTGCAATGCGACGAAACAGATCAAAGCGCCGATAATGGCGCTCGCCGATAGTTTTCGCTGTGCGCCCCAGTTCATCATGCGTGATTTGTAAGCCCGCCCCTTGTCATTGGTCAAGTTTAGGAAGGACCGAGAAAGTTCCAGCGCGATCGTCGAGCCGAGCGGACTCGCGAGGAATGCGGCAGGGACAGGAAAATGCCGCCGGGGGCATGGCGACGGTCGTCGCCGACGCAATGACTGACGCTCGCAGCGACATGCCGCGGTCGACGGCATCGGACAAAGCGGCCGCCGCCTTACCTGACGATGAAGAGAGACCGAGCCAAGAGGCCCACGATCGACACGCGGGCGATTCCATTCGGCCAGATCGCGATCGCCGCCTTGTTTCCCTCGGTCTTTCTGAACATCTTCGGACACCCGCGCCGAGCGCCCGTCTTCTCCTCCGCCTGACCGCCTCGACTTCGACCATAGGCGCATTGGTAACTTCCGACGTGAGCTTGTCAACGTCACGAAAGGAAACGTCTGGGCCGGCGGACCAGCAAAAGCTCTTTGTCTGTTGCAGAATCCCAACGTGGCGAGAGGTGCGGACTTTTCCAGCGGTCTTTCCCCCCGACCCAAACCAAGAGCGTCCGTACGTTACGCCCAGTGACGCCGGATCCGGGAATGTCAGCTTCCGGCGTAACCAGACGTTGGCCCTGCGGGCGCGACGGGGCCGCAATGGGTCATAGATCCCACTTCGCGGCCCGACAGGGGAGGTCGCGCCGTCGCTCGGCAAGGACGCGTCGACAGAGCATTGGCGAGGGCGGCGCGTGCTCGACCGCCGTTCTTTTGGAATGCCCCTGTCTCGAATCCCGTTGAAATCCCCGTTGGAATTGACCCGGCCCTTGTCGAGGGCGGCAAAATCAGCGAGCTTGAGCTCCAGAACGACTGGCGTCCTGGCGGATGTCGGCGAGCATTTCCCCCGGCGGCCGACACGAGCCCGTTCCGCCCAAATCGGAAGATAAGGAAACGATGAACATGAAACTCCCGCTGCTGGTCGTCGCCGCTACGCTCGTCTGCGCCAGCCCTGCGCCGGCGCAGGTCAAAGGATTTGGCCCGGGTTTCGACAACTGGAATTTCACCGCGACGAAAGAGGGGAAGGGCGTCACCAATTGCCGCGCTACGCGCAGGGTCGGCGGGCGCGACGACATCATCGCGCTGAAGACAGATCGCAAGGACTATGTGAGCGTTCGCGCTGAAGACCGCAAAGGCCGCTGGGCCGAATCCTTCATCGTCCCCTTCCGCGAGCCGTCCAATGGTCAGCAATACCCAGGCACGGTGGAAGCCGACGGCAAGCGCATGTGGATGTTGGTCGACCGCAATTTCATCGAGACCATCATGCAGCGCGGCGGCTATGACCTTTACCTCGGCGGCAGCGAGGACACCGACAAGGCGCCGCTCGGCAGTCAGGCGGCCAAGGCCTTCATTCGCCTGAAGGAATGCATCGTCGCCAACGGAGGTTGACCGCCGTCGGGATCGTGATCCAGCCAACGCAGGAATTGATAATGAACGTGTTGAATTCGGGCGCTCTCAGGAGTGCTGAACGCATGTATCGCTGCGCCTTGGTCGGGCTGGCGCTCGCGGCGAGCCCGATCATGCTGCACTCGGCGGCGGCGCGGCCGGTGCAATGCAAGCTGACGGTCGACGGCAAGAGCTTTACGAACGGCGATTGCGACTTCGAAGCGCTGGGCAAGGACGGCTCTTTCATTCTCAGAGCTAAGAGCGGCATTTTCGTTTACGTCACGGTCAACGCGCCCGGCGTCGCGGACGCCAGTTGGAATGAGCAGCCTTCATCGACGCATGCGCAAGCGCCGCTCGGTGAAGTTCGCCAGCAAGGCGCTTGCTGGTCCAATAAGCGCACGATTCTCTGTGCGTGGCAGCCTGGCCAAGCGCCGACGCGCCCGACCGCCGAGGTCGTCCCCCCAGTGGCGACGCAGGCGACGGCGCCTCGCATCGCGACTCCCTCTCTCGAGGCGGCGGAGCAAAAGGCCGGCCTGCTGACGCTGTCGGGGATGCGCAGCGGGACGGCGTGCATGATCGCGGAAAGTCCCAAGAAGGGCGCGCATCTGGTGATCGGCAAGGGAGACGAGTGCAGCGGGCCGAATGCCCATTTCGTCCTCGGCTCCGACAATATCGTTCAACTCGCACAAGCTCCCGATTTCTGCGTCGCCTCCAAAGATCGTGCCGGAGAGCCCGCTTTTGTCGGTGAGTGCGCCACCGCCAGCCTTCTCGTTTACAACGCAGACGAGCGATCCGTCGGCGCCGTGGCCGGCGAAGCGCTTTGCCTCGGCCTGAAAGGGCGTCCCGAGGAAAGCCAGATCGCGTCAGGACAGCCCTTCGTCAGCAAGACCTGCGCGAAAGCGCTCGACCAGACGCTGAGCTGGCAAGGCGTGAAAGGCGCAGCGCAGCCCGTGGCCAACGCGACGGCGCCGGCAAGTGCGCAGACGCAAACCGCGGCCAGCGGTCTTTCGGCCTCGAGCTTCAAACCGGTCTCCAACGATGACCTGTCGAAGCTGGATTTTGGCGGGTGCAGCTTTACCTTGTCGCGCGGCCACGACATGCTCGTTCTCGTCGACATCGAACATCCCAAGAAGAGGGCGGTCTTCAAGATCGACGGCAAGCTGACCACCATCGAGGCGTCCGCCGCGAGCCCCGGCGCCTATTGGACAGGGAATTCGGGTGGCGCGGTTTTGCGTCTGATCAAGGGCAAACGCGATCCGAAATACAAGAACGACGGCGGCGGCCAGGGCGGCGACGGAAGCCTCGAATGGAGCGGCCCCGGAGGCGCGGGCGCGTTGCCGCTGCGGTGGGAGGAAGGTTGCTGAGCAGCAGCCAACAGCGAGAGCGGAGCTTGCAGGCGTCATCTGCTGCGACAGTGTGGCGGCGTCCGCTCTCGATAGGTGAAGTCGCTTTGTCAAAGGCGGCAAATTTGGGAAGATTCGAGCGGGGATCGCCCGCCAGATCGAGTTCAAAGAGGGTGAAGATGAAAAAATATGTCGCGTTATCGTTCGCTCTCGGGGTTTTCGCCAGCATAGAGGGCGCATTGGCGATGCCTAACGATCCGGATCAGTCGCCGGCCGCTCTCGGCACGGTCTGGAACGAGACTGAAGCCGGATGGCAGGGAACCTGGACCCGTGTCGGGAAAACCGAAAAATACAAAGCAGTCTGGACGAAGGGGGATCGCGAGGTCCGCGCGGATTTGACGATGAGCATCACCGGTGATGCTGTGTCGATCGTTCGCCGCGACACATTCGGCTCCGGCGTCGGCAAGGGCTGCCAATACAGCGGAACGATCAAGGGCTCCAACGTCACCGGGCAGTACAGCTGCGACTGGGCGAAAGGCCCCAAGCCTTGGTCCGCCAATATCCGATAGGACGGGTGGGGCTTGCAGGTTGCAAACGTGCTCTGCTCACGATCATGACGATCACAATCGGCCTGATCGATGACATAGGGGCCGCTCCTTCTCGTCCGCCTGCCGGCGCTTGCGTCTTGGGCGGAAACTTTGATACATGTCGAACGGTATAGTTCAAGCATCGGGAAAGCTTGATGGAAATGGTTCGCTCGAGGGATGTGGCGGAACGTTTCATTCTGGCGTCGGCATTCGGCGCAACCAGGGCTCCCCAGTGAATTTGGAGCAAGCAGTCTTGAGAAACGGCCGCCATTTGCCCGTCATCCTCGCTGCGCTGGCGACGAGCCTTTGCGCTCCCGAAGCCAATTCCGCCCCGCGCGCCGGAGCGCCGGCGGCCGAGGTCGTCGCGACCGCCGCGGATATAGAGGAAATCGCGCCGGGTCTGTTCCGAAGCTGGGAAAAGCTGTCCCATGACTGGGCCTTGCTTCACTTCACGAAAGACAAGGCCGGCAAGACCGTCGTCGGTTGCGACGCCGTGAAATTGACCGGCTCGGAGATCGGCTTGCGAGTCTCTGTCGACAAGGCCAGCCGAGCGCTCACCTATGGCTTCATGGGCGTTGGAACCGGGCTGATCACGAAGCCCGTCAAAGTGACCTATTGGTTCGACGACGACAGGGCGGGCGCGCAGACGGTCGATGCCAGGATCGTCAAATCGCCGGATGACATGGAATGGCTGAGCGCGTCGCAGAGCGGCGGCGAGACCGGCCTAAAAGACAAGCTGCGGACGCTCACGAAGATCACTTTCGCTTATCCGGACGAAGGCAAAAAGCGTAACCAAGCCTTTCCTCTGGCCGGCGCGAACACGGCGCTCGAAAAGCTCTACGCCTGCATCGGCTCGAACTGAGTTTCGACCGCGATCCGAACGCGATCAGCGTACAAACAGGAGCAAAAAGACGTGACCATTCGCCAGTCATTCGCCGTAGGAATCGTCCTCGCAGCTCTCGGTTCTCCCCTATCGGCCTCGGCGGACGAGACGGCCTTCGAGCAACTGGGCCGCTGGTCCGTCGCCGCTGTCTCGAACGGCGGCAAGTTCGCCTATTGCTCCGCGGATGTCGACAATGGGAAAGTGCAGCTTCGGCTCGCCACCAATGGCGACACTTGGCGCGTCGGCGTTCCCTATTACGAAAGCAAGAAGAAAATCGCCGGCTATTACGGCTTCGGCGACGCCGCCGAGCAGGCCGACTTCAAGGTGTCGGAAGAGGGCTGGGCGTTTCTGGCCATCGACAGCGACCAGTTGAACGCGTTTCTGAGCAATCCGTCCTTCTCGATCAATCTCGATCGCGGCTTGCAAAGCTGGAAGCTGTCCGGCGCCGGCGCCGCGATCGAGAAGGCGAGCGCATGCGCGCGTAGCAAAGGCCAGAAGCAGGCGGCGGCCGCTGTATCGCCGACGCCCGGGACCGGCCGGGACTGCCCGCCGCCCGGCAAATACCGGTCGCAGAACAGCGCCCGCCCCGTGACGGTGACTTTTTTCAACGGCTCGAAGCGTCCGGTCGAGATATACTGGATCGGGTTCGATGGGCAGTGGAAGAAATACCACACGCTCGGACCCGACAAAAACGTGAACCAGAAGACCTTCGCGACGCATCCTTGGGTCGCGACCGACGCGCGCGGCAATTGCTTCCGCGAGGTGTTCATGCCGGACCCGGACGGCGGGCCGGAGAACAACAATTTCCAAGTCTGGTTCGATTGACCGTGCTGGCGCGCGGACGCGAATCGATGAGGCGGGACTGAAAATGTCGGTCGGGCCACAAAGCTGAGGATGGAAGATGATCACGTGGCGCAGCGCGATGATCGGCGTGAATTTTATGGCGGTGACGCCAGCGTCGGCGGAACGGCTTCCGGCGTTCGGCAACGGCGAGATGTCTTGCGGCGAATATGGCAAATGGGCAGTCTCGATCATCAAGCGCGCGCAAGGCAAGGGTTGCGATGTGCGTCGCAACAATGAATGGCTCGACGCACCACGCCATGCGCGCTGGTGTCTGGGCCAATCCCCTCAATCGATGCAAAAGGGGCGCTCATCCATATTACCGGCGTCGCGCATCGCTGCGCGCGCCAGGGCGTCGACGTCAGGTAGAGCAGCAAAAATCGTGCTCACGAAGTCGCCCACCGCCGAGCGCCGCCCTGATCACGGGCGCCGAGCGGAGCGCGAGCACGACGCCATGGGCCAACAGGAGAACCGTGTCTTGAAGATAGTCGCGAAAATTCTTTCCGCCGGCCTCGCCGTGGCCTTCGTCGCCGCTGCGTCGCAAAATGCGGCGGCCATGCCGAACGACCCGGATCAACCCGCCGTGAAAGGCCAATTCTACCAGCAAAAGGGCCAGCCGGCGGTGATGTACCAATACACCGACTCTCTCTGATGCCATGTGTATAGCCCGGACCAGATGAATGCCTATGGCGGCTTCGCGCAGGTCAGGAAAGTCCCTGTGCTCGCGATGGTCGGTCGGCAGACGGGCGATTGCGGCTGGCCCAATGGATTCTACCGTCGCAGCAACGAACCTGCCGTCTACCGGCTCAGCGGACAGGGCGTCGCCCCGAACATCGGCGCGGACATTTGCCATGTCGTCAACGAGCAGCAGATGGCGGCTTTTGGCGGTTTCCGCAAGGTCGTCGTCGTGGAGCTGATTTCGGACCTCGGCCGGGGGCGTCGCGCCGTGACGGAATGCAAGAACCCCTGATCGCAGGCGCGTCCGGCGCGTCTGCGCGGTCTCCGCTCAGCCGAATTTTCGATGGGTCGGGTCGTGCAAAAGACGTGGCGCTGCTGCTTCGGTCCAAAGTGGCGCAGCTTCCGCGAATGCCCGCTTGGGGTAACAGTTCCCCCGTCGCCGTCGGGAAGGGGGAACTCGCGCCAATAGCGGCCATTTGTCTGGGCGACCCGGAGGTCCGCTTTTCCTGGATTTCGCGGGCCTTCGCGGAACGGATCGGCTGGCTATAGACACCCGAAGCCTGCGCGGTCCGGCTAAAGGTCTCTTGGCGAGTTTGTGTCCCCGACGGCTGGCGGCGGCCGACTTTTTCGAAACCGGTCCAAATGTGCCGTCAGGATTTCCGGATCCAAAAGCCTCATCGCCGGATTTGAGCCACCACGAGCCTCGCGGTTTCTCGTAAGTTATTCCTCCGCGGCGAGCTGCCGGGCGTCGGAGAGAACCTTGACGGCAAGTCCGGCAACTCCAATCGCGGCGAGGATCAGAATCGCCGTATCCCGCCGAGTCGGGGCGTCATTCGTGGCCGCGTCGATACCCCCAGCCTGCGCGACGAATGGCCACGTGGCCATGAGAATGCGAAACTCGGTCGGGGCCGAGACCGATGTCGCTCATTGGCCGCGCGTGAAGCGCGATCGTCCGTACGTAATTATAGGCCGAGAACAGCAGATAGCAGGCGAGAATGAATGACGCCGACCTTGGTCAGGCGCAGAGGCGTGACCGAGTCGGGCAGCGCCGCGACGATCACATCGGCGAGCTTTTGTTCACTCGCGGCGAGGAATCGCCGATCGAACTGTTCGCCACGCTCGCTTATGAGATACGCCACGCTGCACTCCATTTGTTCGCTTTACGCGCCGATCTTTCCTTCGTTCGACTTATCGCCTGACGCCACCTTGCTCAGAAGGTGAAGCCGACCTGCAACAGCCCCTTTGTGTGCCGGTCGTAGGCCGTCGCGCCGCTGTTCGTCCCATAGGTGTGCGCGGCTTGCGCCTTCAGCACCAGAAGACTGCCGCCGCCAATGTCATAGGTCGCATAATAGCCGACGCCGACATCATTGACGCCCGTATAGCTGCGCTGCGTTGTCGTATAGGAGCCATTCTCCAGCCAGACTCCGCCTATGTCGGTGAAGACGCCCAGCGCATGGCGGTAATTCTCGATCTGCGGCAGCGCATATTTCAGTTCCGGCGTCACGATATAGCCGCTGTCGCCGGCCAAGCCTTCGTCGAATGAGCGCACGCCCCAGAAGCCGCCGAGACTGAACTGCTCGCTGCTGTCGAGATTGCCATAGAGCGCCTTCTGCGCGCGCAGATAAGTCGACAGCGAGAATTTCTCATCGAGTGCGATCGTCGCATTCACCGAGAGATTGATGCGATAGAAATTGCCGACCGTGTCGGCGCCGGCGCGGTTCTGAATCTTCTGCGTCACATCGAGATAATTCACATAGCCCGAGGTGAAGGAGAGCGTCGAGCTCGTCGCCAGCGGCAGGCCGAACAGATCTTGCGCCGTGTCGCGCGTCACGCCGAGCGTGCCGAGGGCAATGTTGCGATTGGCGGTCGATGTGTCGGCGATCTTGTCGTTCAGCCACTTGTGGGTGAAATTCGCCCAAATGGAAATGCTCTCTTCGCGCTGACGCTGCAAGGCGTAGCTCAGAGTTCCGGTGAGCGCATAGGCGCTGCCGGTGGCGTCGAGATCCTTATAGGTTCCGCCGAGCGCATAAGTGGTGCGATAGGCGCCGATCTCGGCGCGCAGACCATCCGGCCCGAGCGGAAGCGAATAAGCGACGCGGCCATTGGCGAGCGCAGCGCGCTCGGAGACGATCGCCGAGCCCGACAGACGATCGCCGAAGCCGAGCGGCGAATTAATGTTGAAGCCGCCGTTCAGGCGATCGCGGCCCGTGTAGGGCGAGCCGAAATTATCGCCGAGCAGATAGCCTTCGACGCGTTTTCCTTCCGGCACGGCGAATTGAAAGTCCGACGTCTCCTGCGCCTTGCCGGGCGAGACGACGATGCGCGGCACGCCGGCGCCGGGGAGATCGGAGACGAGCAGCAGCGCGCGCTCGAGGGCGTCCTTGTGGATGAGCGCTTCATCCTCGAGCGCCGTGTCGACGACGCCTTGCAGAAAGTCGGTGTCGACGGCCGAAGAGTTCTTGACGAGCACGCTGCCATATTTGCCGATGACGAGCTTGATCTTCAACGATCCGCTGCGCGCATCCTGCGCCGGCACATAGGCCTTGGCGACGAGATAGCCTTTGGCGCGATAGAGCAGCGTGACTTTATCTGCGGCGCCATAGATATCGCCGAGCGTGAGCTTGCGGCCTTCATAGGGCGCGAGAATCTCGCGCAGCTCGGATTCTTCGACGAGCAGCGGCCCCTCGACAATGAAATGCTTGACGAAGAGCGTCTCTTTGCTGGCGAGAGTGAAGCGCGGTTCGGCGATCTGCGGCAGCACGGGCGCGCTCGGACGCGGCGCCACAGGCCGCGACTCTTCCGCCTGACGGACAGCGTCGCCGATATTATAGGGCAGAATGGGCGTAGGCGCGCTCTGCGCGAAGGCCTGCGGCGCGGCGAGGAGGAGGACCGGCGCGGTGACGCGGGAGAGAAGAAGAACACGAAGTTTCATTTGGATCGACTTTTCTGATGGAAGCGGTTCACTGGGCTTTCGGCGCGGGCGCGAGATCCCTGCTATTGGGACCGAGGTCGAAATGCTGTCCGTCGACCTCGATGCTGCGGATGCGCGCGCGATAGCCGGCGCCGGGCGAAGGGGCATGGGTCCCGCGCGCGCCGCCCGCGGTCGCCGCGGATGCATGGCGCGCCGGCGCGTGCGCGGCTGGAAGCTGCGTCTGCGTCGACTCTTGGCCCGTGAGATTATCACCGACATTCGCCGAGGCGTTGGCCGAGGCGACGGCGGCTTTGCCGGCGGCTGTCGAGGCCGCCGCATTCTGTCGCTTCGTCGCGGCGACTTCCGCGGCGTTGGCGATCACATTGCCGGCAGCCGCGGCCGTCCGCTGCGTCGCGGCGCGCTGCGCGGCGGCGCGCTGCGCGGCGGTGCGCGCCGCCGCCTTCTCGTCACGATAGGTGCTGTTGGTGACCGCGCCCGTGCTGGTGTTGCTGCCGATCAGCGATCCGCCACCTTCGTTCACGGTTCCAATTGCGCTAGAGTTGCTCACCGTGCCAATGCTCAGCTGAGTGGAGCCGTTGAAGCCGATCAGGCCGCCGACAGCGCTCACTCCGAAGACGTCGCCCGACGCAAAAGCATTGCTGACGCCGCCGACATTCATGCCGACAAGCCCCCCGACCTGGTTTATTCCTGTCACATTGCCGCTCGCGGACACGTGGTCGAGCGTGCCGCCGTTCGTTCCCGCGAAGCCGCCGGCCTGTTGTCCTGCGGTGGTCTCCGCGGCGGGGCCGCCGACATCCTTCGCCGTGACATCTCCGCTGGCGGTGGAGTTGCTGATGACTCCGCCGGCGGCGGCGCCGGCGAAGCCGCCGACGGCATATTGCCCCGTCACATTTCCGGTCGCGCTGGAGCCGGTGATCGTCCCGAAGTTGGTGCCGACCAGCCCTCCCACCTGGGTGTAGCCGAAGACATTTCCGGAAGCGCTCGAATTGGTGATCGAGCCTGATCCCAATGCGGCCAGTGTCGAATTGGGGACGAGGTTGCCGCCGACCAGACCGCCGACGTTCTGACTGCTGTTGACGGCGTTTCCCGTCACATCGCCGCTCGCGTAGGAGCTGTCGATCTTTCCGCCGTAATTATAGCCGACGAGCCCGCCGATATAGTTGCCGGGTCCCGAGACATCACCCGTCGCATAGGAGTTGACGACCGTGCCGATATAGCTGCCGTTCACCCCGTTCTGGCCGACCAGCCCGCCGAGGGCGCTGCCGTCCACGACTCCGCCGTTGTTCGCGAGGACGGCGTCGGTCGCTCCGAAGGCCACATCTCCCGTCGCATAGGAGCTTTTGATCATACCCCCGTAATTGAGCCCGACGAGGCCGCCGAAAGCGGTGCGCACCGTGCCGGCGGGAGCGGTGCGGGCGGTCACCTCGCCCATCGCATAGGAATTGCTGATGACGCCATTGGTCGCGCTATTGGCGTAGTTCGATCCGACCAGGCCGCCGACGTTGTACCAGCCGGAGACGTCCACATCGGCCCAGGAATCGGTGACATATCCATATTGGTTGCGCGCGACGAGGCCGCCGACCGGCGAGGTGCCGATGACCGTGCCGGTCGCATAGGCGTTGCTCACAGTGCCCCAGCTGAGCCCGACCAGCGTCGCGGCATAGCCGGAGCTCATATAGACATTCGCATTGACGAGGCCGATATCGCGCACCGTCGCCGATGTCGCAGAGGAGGAGCCGAGCGTGCCGATGAGCGCCGCGAAGCCAGTCGCCGTGGTGTCGTTGATGGTCAGATTGCTGATCGTATGGCCGAGGCCGGCGAGCGTGCCGGTGAGCGTGCCGATCACGGCTTTGGAATAGGTCGTGCCGGAGGCGTCGATATCCTGCGCCAACGCATAATATCCGGTCGCTGTTACGCTCGAATAGGCCGCCAGATCGGCCATGCTGTGAAACAGCGTGTAGGCCTTGCCGTTGATCGTGAGACTCGCGCTCGTCCCGCTCAATGTCACCTTCGCGCCATTGTCGATGTCGACATAATAATTGGTCCCCGAGGTCGCGCTGCCGGCCGAGGCGTAATTGCCGTAATTCATCACGAGGCCGGCGCTCGTCCCGGTCGCGGTGATCGGCGCATTGACGTAGATGTTGTTGGTCGCATTCAACGTGAGGATCGTGTTGCCGGACCAGCTCACCGCGCTATTGACGTAGATATTGCCGTCCGTCCCGCTGCCGCTCGTCGACCAGAGCGTGATATTATTGCTCGCGAGCAGGCTGCCGAGCAGCGTTCCGGTGATGTCGCCGCCGGTCCCGATGGTGAAGCCGTCGGGATCGATGATCCACGAGCCGGTCTCGCCGGTGGAGGAGGCCGTCGTCACCGCGGCGCTGTCGGCGATCGTCACCTTATTGCCGGAGGTCTCGATGGTCCCGCCCTTGCCGCCATTGGGAGCGGAAGCGTCCAGCGTGCCGGAGACCTTGGTCGTGCCGCCCTGCGCCAGCAGCTTGATCTTGCCGATCTTCACGCTTCCCGTGGATGAGGAGCCGCCGGTCAGATCGGCGAGCGTGCGCGCCTGGATGATTCCGCTATTGTTCACCTGCGCCGAGAGAACCGCATCGGCCGCCTTGGCGGTCATCACCACATTGCCGCCGTCGGCCTTGATCAGTCCCTTATTCTCGACGAGGGCGTCATAGGTTCCCTTGTCGATCGTCACATCGAGCAATGAATCGCCGCTGAAATTGAGCGTGATCGCATCGCCCGAGGCGAGCGCGATCGTCCCCAATTTGGCGTTGATCGTCCCTTCGTTGGAAACCGTCTTGCCCAGCAGGGCGACATAGCCGCCGTCCGCGGCGCTGATCGTCCCCTTATTGACGACGGAGGCGGCGGAGGAGCCGGAGAAAGTGTAGTTTCCGGCCATGAAATTGGAATTGGAGATGTCGAGCGTGGAGGCGACGAGCCCGCCCACATTCACCTGGGCGTCCTTGGTGAACATAATGCCGTTGGAATTGATGATGAACACCTTGCCATTGGCGTTGAGCGCGCCGGCGATAATGCTCTGCTCATTGCCGACGACGCGGTTGAGCGTGACGGCGAGCGCCGAGGGCTGATAGAAATTGACCGTCTCGCCCACGCCGATGGAGAAGGTCTGCCAATTGATGATGGCGCGATTGGTGGATTGGGTGACATTGGTGACGCTGGTCGTGGAGGAGATGGTCGCCGCGCCGTCGACCACGACGCCGCCCGTCGGATTGGCGAGCGCCCGAGGCGGCGCCATCAGAGCGGCAATCGCCGTCATCGTCGCGAAAGAAACTTGCATGCCTCGCGCGCGATCGGAAAACGGCGGCCGGCCGGCCAATCGCGATGGGGATGTCGCGGCACATGACTTGCTCTTTTTGGGGATCATCGGGGCGTCTCGGGATTTCGACAATATGTATCTGTGTTATATTATGAATGGCGAAGCCTCAGTCAATTAAAAAAAATCAGCTGCGCGTGAGATTCGCGTGACAACCATGGAGCATGGACGCAAATAATCGAGGGCATATTGCAAGCGCGAAAGCGTTTGCATCTATTTCAGGCGGCGCTGGGCCAATGCTTGACTATCACGCAGGCCTTTGCCTGTTTCGAAGTCGGCTCTTGACGCATTTTAATTCAACCCGGGCCGCGGATTTTTGTGCGTAAATATAGTATGGATAAATAGTCCGGTGGCGCGCGTCGATTATGGAGGTCTTCGCGTTCACATAGCCCGAGCCATATTTCGGCGTGGCGGCGTTTCGCTGAGACTCGACGCTAAAAAGCGCCGCCGTAGCTCGACTACGACGGCGCCTCTCGTCTCTCGCGACCGCTCGGAAACAGCAGGCGGTTCCTCGTTGATCCGATTACGGGAGAATATAGCAATATTGAGTGATGTAACCTTGAGCCGTCGATCCCGTCAGATAGCTGATGAGATTGGCCAGCACAGTGTCCTGGGCGGAGGTGCGGCTGCTATTCACGACGCCGACCGCATTCTGGACGATTTGACTGTACGGATGAGTTGTGTCGTTGTAAGGATATTCTTTGTATGAATAGGTATTTCCTGTCGCATTGAAGGTATATGTGTTCGTCGAAGCATCATATCTGCAGACCTTCGATTTTGCGATGAAGCCTTGCTTGTTGGTGCCGTTCGCCACGGCCGTATAGGTGTTGTCGATATTGGTGGCAAACGACACGTTGCAGCACGGGAGCGAGCCCGATGATATGCTCCACGGAGATTGCGACAGCACGGTGCTGGCCGCGACGCCGTAAGGCGCTTTGCTCGGGTCGGCGATCACCAGACTGTGTGGGAAGCTGCCAGATACCAGCGATTCGAGTCCCGCGCTGACATTCAGACTGGAACCGGCGTTGGTGGAGGACCATAGCAGAATTTCGCCCTTGGCGTAGGTGAACGGCGTGCCCGTCGCCCATCCGGCGGACGCGACGGTCGCAGGATATGATGTGTCGGCAGACAAGAACAGATCATATCCCGGGCTGTTGCCGGACGTGATAGCGGTGGTGATGACTCCCGAGGATGCCGAGGTGATGACGAAAGTGTCTCCCGGATAGTCGCTTTCGAAGGCGGACTTGATGTCGCTCAAGGTTCCGGCGAAATTCGCCGCCACCGCCACGTTGATCGACGTCGCATTTGCCGACGAGTCCATCGTCAGTGTGAGAAACGACACGCCGAGGGCCAGCACGGCGCTATATTTGCTAGGCATATTGCTACCTCTCTCGCGATAAAACGTTCACGACGACGATATGTGTCGCCGCAAAGTTGTCCAATATGTTTTGTAATTGCCCGGTTGCGACAGATTTATCGCTGCCGTCGAGCAATATATAACTACGATACATTACGCATATCTGTCAAGGCGAGCATTTGGGCAAATTTACAACATCGGGGCGACAGCCTCGCTCGGAGACCGGAGCCGCAGGACTAGCGCCTCCAGTGTGGTAGATTTCCTATTCACTCTCGGCATTCTGGCGACCGCTGAATGAGACCCTGATAGGTCGTTACGTGCTTATCTCTCACCAGTCCCCTCATATAACGCCTCGTGCTGCGTGGAAGAACGATACTGCAGCATAATTGTAGTTATATTAATTCATTACACTGTAAATATTATTTGGTGTGTATTCCTAATGCGCCACAGAAAATTTATTTCTGCTCCCGCTCGTCGAGGCATATTCTAAGCTGTAGTCCAATATAATGCTCACTATATTCGCAGATCGTCAGCGCGGGTGCCTGTTCGCTCGGCAGATGATGCACGCTATTTTTGTTTTTGCAGGGACGCCATGACATATAACAGCGCTGTATATCGTTTGGGCGTCTCGGCTCTTGAGAGACGCCGGAGAAGGCGGCCGCGCCTCTAGTCGCCGTCGAGGGGCGGCGGCGGCGGCGTCGAAGCTATTCGTGAAGAGTGGGATCGAGGCAAGAACAGCGCAACGGCATGGATGCGCGCGTTTCGTTCGAACACGATGCGCTGCGCTGCGATCTCCAGCACTCGCCATCCTTCGATTTCGTCGCCGCGCTGCAGGCTGCGCACCTTCGCCGGCAGACCTGTCTCGACAATCGCGCGATGTCCTTTCTCGTCGTTCACGACGCCGACCAAGGTGAGAGATGGCGGCGACGGCGGGGGAGGCGGCGGCGTCTCGCGACTCGGAGCCGCGGCAGGAGCCGGCGGACGCCGCGTCGCGGCGAACAGCGGGCGCTGCAGCGTTGCCGCGAAATCCTTCAGCTCGTGGCGCGCGAGCGGATTGGCCGAGGTGCTTTCGCCGGTCTGCTGCGCTTCGGCGACGGCGCAGGCCGCGATCAGGGCGAGCGTGTGGTAAAGCCATCGCCTCATATCCGAGTTCTCCGCCAGAGAGCGCGCAAATCCAAGGTGACGCGCAGCGCGGGCGGCTCGGCGCCCTTCTGGCCGCCGCCTTGTGGCGAAATGGAGAGCGTATCGACGAACACATAGGGCGCGCCGGTCTCGAGCTCGTAGAGCAGCTTCTGCAAGGGGGCGAGACCCAAATCGAAGGTCGCTCGGAGCCGCACCACGTCGGACGTGTCCTCACGCGTCGTCGGTTGCGTGGCCGATGTCGTGACGCTCGCATGCTGCGCGACGACCAGCCTCGTGAGATGGGCCTGCAACAAGGCGCTCGCCTGGCCTTGCGTCGGCGCGGCGAAAAAGGCCGCCTCGGGCGCGATCGCTGCTTTGCCGCCTCGGGCGCCGCCGCGGCCTTGCGCCGCCTCCACCTGCGCGAGAATAGCGCGCCGCTGCGCCGCCTCCTCGGCGGCCTCGCTCCAAGAACCGAGGGCGAAGACCGCGGCGGCGGCGAAGCAAGCCACGAGAAGGGCGAGCGCGCCGAGCGCGAGACTCTGTTCGCGATCGAGCTCGAAATCGAAATCGCTCCGCATGGATCACTTTCCCTTTTTCGTGGCGGCGGCGAGCTGCGCCTCTATGCCGAAGCGAAACAGCCTGCCGTCGGAAGCGCGCGTCGTCGGAGCAGAAAAATGCGCGTCGAAGAATCGTCCGGTCTTTTCCAGAGCGTCGATGAGCGGCGGGGCGTCTTCGGCGAGCCCGGATATGCGGAGCTTGCCGCCCTCCAAGCCGAGGCTCTCGAGAAAGGCGCTGTCGGGAATGGCGCGCGTGAGCGCGTCGATGAGAGCGACGGCGGGCGTCGAGGCCTCTTTCCAGACCCAGGCGCGCTCGGGCGGCGGCAGAGCGGCGACGACGGCTGGGTTTTTGGCGGCGTCGGCGCGCTTTTGCAGCGCATGGGCGCGCGCCGCGAGCATCGACGCCTCTTCCTGGAGCGCGCTCGCGGAAAGCGACGCGCCCAGCACGGTGAGCGCGCAGAGCGCGACATAGGCGGCAATCCCGCCGCCGACGAAAAGCCGCATGCGCCGACGCTGCGCCGCATCGCTCTGCGTCGCCCCCTTCGACCAGAAGACGATGGGCTCGCGGGACGCGTCCGCGACGGCGGCGACGCGATCGACGGAAAGCCCCATTTCGGCGAGCGCGGCGCGCGTGGCGTCGATATCGGCTTTCCGCGCGATCAGCACCCGCGCCGTCACACGTCCGGCCTCCGCCGGCGTCGCTCTATAGCCGTGCAATATCTGGCCGACCGGCCAGGGCGAGAGACGATCGAGCTGATTGAAGATGACGCCGGCCAAAAACTCGCGCGCTTGCGCCGGCGCCGCCAGAGTGCGCGTGACGGTCATCTCGCGCGGCCATTCGAGCAGCACGAAGCCGCCGCGCGCATGTTGCAGGATCTCCTCCGGCAAGGTCGCGCCAATCGGGGCGGCGGCGAGTGGCTGCGCATCGGGATCGGCGCCCGAGCGAAGCAGAATTCGATCGCCCGAGCGTGTGACGCGCAACATATTCCGGTTGCGCCGCGCGTCCGCGAGACGCAGGAGGAGGCCCGAGAGAATGTCCAGCCAGCGGACGAGAATGTCGAAATTCGGCATTTCAGCGCGCCTCCGAAAAGCCGCCGGCATAGGCCGAAGCCCGGGGCGATTGGCGAAAGGCGAGCACTCGATACGGCTCGCTGTCCTTCGGCAGCGTGACGATGATCGCCTCGGCTTCGGAGGCGAAGCCGTCGGCGAGCGCAACCGCGATCTCGAGCCTCGCGACGCTGTGGTCGGCTGGTTTCACGTAACGCGCAGCGGGACCGAGAATTCGCTCGTAATCTGCCGCCTCGAGCGACCGCTCCGCGCGCGCTTCCAGCAGGCGTTCTACGCGCGACAGCGTCATTTGCGGCAGAAGCCGGAGCGTCTCCGCCGGCGCGGTCGCGGCGTTCACCGCCTCCTCGCCGAAGACGGTGACATAAGGCGCGACGAGACGCGCATATTCGGCAGGAACGCCGGGAATCTGCGCCAATTGGTCGACATTGGTGAAGCTCTGGTCGAGATGGCGTCTTTCGGACGATTCGGGCTTTTGCGCGGCCTTTGGAGCGGTCGCTTCGGCCGGCTCACGCTGGCGCGAGATCGCCAGCGCCGCGGCCTCTGCGTCCGGCGCCCCGAGGCCGGCGAGCAGAGAAGCGAGCGTCTCGACCGGCGCCTTGTTGATGTCGATACGGCCGAGCTCGTCGCTGATCCGCACGCGTCCCTCGCCGTTCCGCAGGGAAAAACGCGTCTCGATCGGAAGCAGCGGCCGTCCGCGATATTTGATCAGCAGATCGGCGCCCGCCTCTATGCCGGCGGCGATCAGCGCCTCCGCCTGGACGCGGTCGCGATCGACCGCCAGCAGTCCCGCAAAGCTGCGCAGGCTCGCCGAGGCCGCCATGGCCAGCGCCGAGAGCAGAGCGATCGTCCACAAGACGGCGACGAGGACGACGCCCCGACGCGAGCGGAGGCTCCGAAGGGGCCTCATGTCGGCGCCCGCCGCGGCGCCGGCGACTGCGGCGCTTTCTTTGCCGCCGGAAGGCATTGCGCTTTGGCGCTCGCGCAGCCGGCCGGCGCGTCGGCGCGCAGCAGAAATTCCGCTCCCGGAGAGAGGCGCTCGCCGGTCTCCGGGTCGCGCAGATCGAGGCGAAAGAGGCGTGGCAGCTCGCTCTCGCCGCGCCAAATGTCCCTCCAGCTCGCAACGCCCTTCTCGACGCGCGCATAGGCGAAGGAGATGTCGAAGCGCCCCTCGAGCAGCACTACCTCGTCTCGAGGCTGCCCTCCATCGAGCCCGGCGCGTGAGCCGAGCCATGGCCTGCGCCGACGGATGAGACGCGCGCTCTCGCCGGCGCGCTCGATGGAGAGCGTGACGATCTCCTCCAGCGCCGCTTGCGCGCCGATGGCGCTCGCCGTCACGAAGACGACGCTTTGGCCATCCCCGTCGAAAGCCACCCGAGCAGGCTGCTCCTCCGGCTTTTTGCCGGGCGCGCTGGCCGGCGCCGGCGCTATGGCGCCGGAGGGCTTCAGCGCGACATGGCTCGCCGCGCCGAAGTCGCGCGACAGACGCTCCATAGCGAGGGCGAAACGCTCGGCTTCGTTCACGCCGCGCGCCCCATGGTCGAAATGAGCGGCGACATGATGGGTGAGCGCCGCCGCCCCGACGATGATCGACGAAGCCACAGCGAGGGCGGCGAGCGTCTCGACGAGAGTGAAGCCAGCGCGGCGTCCGGTCCCTGCCCTGCTTCGCAATGTTTTCCTCCCGTTAAGGGGCGAGCGCGAGGCGGATCGTCTCCGCCGCGATGGATTGACCACTGGAGCCCCAAGCGACCCGCGCCTCCACGCGATAGGCCGACCATTTGCGTTCATCGGCGCCCTCTTTTACCGGCGTCGACTCCCGGAAGCTCGGCGTCTCGAGAAAGATCGGCTCGACGGCGACGCGCCAACGAAAGCCGCCACGCTCCCCTTCCCGCGTCTCGAGAGGGCCGGCGCGGTCCAACGGAGCCTCGATGAGCGAGCGCAGCAGCTGCTCCGCCACGACTCGCCCCTTGCCCTTGGCGAGCGCGCCACGCGCGTGAAACAGCTGCGGGCCGAGCGCCGCGGCGAAGGCGGTCAGCAGGGCGAGCGCGACCAGCGCCTCGATGAGGGTGAAGCCGGCGCGGCGGCGGGCTCGGTCACGGCGCATCGACGGACACTCTTCCGCTGAACCAATCGACCCGCACGTCATAGCGCGCGCGCTCCTTGGCGAAGGCGAGGACGGCGCCCGTCGAGGCGCCGTCCGGCTCGAACCGCGCGACTCCCTGCAAATTGCCGTTCGGCGCTTCTGCGGCGAGAAGATCGAGCGAGACATCTCGGGGCACGGCGACCTTTCCGCCGCTCTCGCCGATCAGCGCCCGCGTCGAGACATCGAGCGCGACGTGACGGGGATGGCCGCTCAACATGGCGCCGAGCCGTTCTCGCCGCAGGAGCGCCGCAGCCTCGAGCGCGACCGCTTTCAGCGTCGGTCGGCCCGAACCGAAGGTCCATGTGACGACGAGAGCGGAGATCAGCGCGACGATCATCATCACCGCCATCATCTCGACGAGCGTGAAGCCTGCGCGCCGCTCAACGTTCGACATTGGAGATATCCGCCGCGACGCCGACGCCACCCTCCTGCCCGTCCGAGCCGAGCGAGACGATTTCGTAAGGCGGAACCTGATCGACGGGGAAGCGATACATATAGGGCTTGCCCCAGGGATCATTGGGTAGGCGCCCGCCTTTCACATAGGGACCGTTCCAAATATCCACGCCGCTCGGCCGCTGCACGAGCGCGGCGAGCCCCTCGGAAGAGGAGGGATAGCGCCCGACGTCGATGTAGAAGAGATCGAGCGCCGAAGCGAAGCTCTCGATCTGCAAATGCGCCGTCTTCACGCGGGATTCGCCGAGATAATTGAGCACGCGCGGACCGACGAGGCCGAGGATGAGGCTGATGATGGTGAGAACCACCAGCATTTCGACGAGCGTGTAGCCGCCGCGCCCGCCCTTCGGGACGCGACTGAGACCGCGATGCGGCGTGCAAGCGAGGGTCATTGGGCGAGATCCGTTATGCTGAGAAGAGCGCTCATGATCGAAGTGACGAGAGCGCCGACGAGAACGCTGACGACGACGATGGCCGCTGGGCCGATCGCGCCCATGAGCCGATCGAGCCCGGCGCCGAGCCGATGCTCGTAGAATTGCGTCGCATGGGCTGCGATCGCGGGCAGATCGCCGGTCTCCTCGCCGATCCGCAGCATGCGGACGGCGAGCGGCGGAAGCAGCCGCGTTTCGGCGAGCGCGTCGGCGAAGCGGCGGCCGCTGCGAACCTGCTCGTGTATCCTGTCGATCGCCGCGACCGATTGTGGCTCCACCACGACATCACGTAAAATTTTCAATGTAGTCGGCAAGGACACGCCATTGCCGAGGAGAAGGCCGAGCGCTCCGATGACACGCGTCGTGCGCCAATCCTGCATAGGGCCGGCGACGCCCGGAACGCGCCCGACCGCGGAGATCGCCGCGGCGCGCGCGCCCGGCCGCGAGAAGGCGTAGAGCAGCCCCAGCGCGAGCGCCGCGCATGCGGCGAGAAAAGAATAGAGATTGGCGTGCAGCCAGGCGGAGGCCGCGAGCACGAAGGCGACGCCTCCATTCAACCGATTGCCGAGATCGTGAAACACGGGCTCGAACTGCGGCACGACATAGAGCAGAAAGAAAAACAGCACGAGCAGCGCCGCGCCGATGAGAAACAGAGGATAGCGAATGGCCGAGCCGACGCGCTCGGAGAGCAGCTCGCGCCGCACGCGATCCTCGACGATCGCGGCGAGCACCGCTTGCAGCTTGCCGGAGGCTTCCCCTGCCCGCGCCATGGCGACATAGGCGGGATCGATGATATGCGGATGTCGCTCCAACGCCTCCGCGAAACTCTCGCCCGAGGAGATCATCGAGCGTAGCCCGGTCGCGAAGCGCTGAATGGGCTTGCTCGCATCTTCCGCCAGCGTCTGCAGGGCGGCGTCCAGCGTGAGCCCTGCGCCGACGAGCAGCGCCAATTGCCGTAGAAAGATCGTGACGTCGCGCGCCGGCGCACGCACGCCTCCAGTGGAGGCGGCGCCGAGCGTCTTTCGAGACGCAACCTCCGCCTCTATGGGCAGATGACCGAGATATTCGATGCGTCGCAGCACTTCTTCGCGTGTCGCCGCTTCGACCTCGCCGGCCACCATTTCTCCGGTTTGCGTCACTGCGCGATAGCGAAATTGCGGCATTCTAGAGACTCGTGGTGACGCGGAAAATCTCGTCGATCGTCGTCAGGCCGGCGCGGCATTTGGCGACGCCGTCCTGCGTCATAGACGTCATCCCCTCGCCTTTCGCGACATTCTCCAATTCATGACCATCGACTTTCGGCCCGATGGCGGCCCGCAGCGCGGCCGAAGCCTCGATGACCTCGAAGACGCCCTTGCGGCCGCGAAAGCCTGTGAAATTGCACCATTCGCATCCTTTCGGACGATGCAGAATCTCGCCGGCGCGGAAGCCGAGCGCCGAATAGCGCGCGTCGGCTTCCAGGACGGCCTCGGTGAGCTCGTGCGGCTCCTTGCAATCCGGGCAGAGGATGCGCACGAGGCGCTGGCCGACGACGGCGCGCACGCAAGAGGCCAGCAGAAAGCTCTCGACTCCCATATCGATGAGGCGCGTGATTGCGCCCGCCGCCGTATTCGTGTGCAAGGTCGTCAGCACCAAATGGCCGGTGAGCGCCGCGTGAACGCCGATATGGGCCGTTTCGCCGTCGCGCATCTCGCCGACCATGATCACATCCGGGTCCTGGCGCAGAAAGGAGCGCAATGCAGTGGCAAAGGTCAGGCCTATTCCCGGATGGATCTGCATCTGATTGACGCCCGGGATTTGGTATTCGACCGGGTCCTCGACGGTGAGAATTTTGCGAGTCGGCTCGTTGATCTCGGAAAGCGATGCGGCGAGCGTCGTCGTCTTGCCGGAGCCGGTCGGCCCGGTGACGATGATCATGCCGAAAGGCGCCTGCAATGTTCGACGCAATATTGCGCCGTCGCGCTGCGACAGGCCGAGCTCGCTCAGCTCGACGACGCCGGCGCCTTTGCGCAGGAGACGCACGACCGCGCCCTCGCCATAGAGAGTGGGCGAGGTCGCGACGCGCAGATCGATCTCCGCGCCGCCGACCACGATACGCGCGCGTCCGTCCTGCGGCAGGCGCCGCTCGGTGATGTTCAGGCCCGCCATGATTTTGAGGCGCGACAGCAGGCCCTTGGCCATGCTCGTCGGCGGCGCCGGCGCGGGCTTCAACAGCCCATCGACGCGCATGCGGACCTGCAACGCTCCGGCGAAGGGCTCGATATGCAGATCTGTGGCGCGCTGCTCGACCGCGAGGCGCAGCAGATCGTCGAGCGCGCGCACCACGGGCGCGCCGCGTGCGAGGTCGCGAAGATCGTCGAGATCGTCGGACGCGGCTTCGGCGCTGGTTGTCTCCGCGCTCTCGGTCGTCGTCCGCTCCTGCACGGAGCCGAGCGCAGCCTCTATCTCCTCCGGCGTCGCGACGGCGATGCGCGCGCTCCGTCCGAGGGCGGTCTCTATGGCCGAGCGCATCTCGTCCTCGAGAGGCGCGGCGATGACGAGAACCAGCTCGTCGTCACGCATGAAGGGAAAGAGGCGTCCTTCCTTGAGAAAGCGCGTCGACAAATGCCCGCCGCCGAAGGTCACGCCAGTGAGCCCGCCGCGCGTGACGCGCTCGCAGGAGTAGAACTTTGCGAGCTCGTCGGCGAAGGCCGACGCCGATAGCTTTGTCGCGCTCGCCCAATCGAATTCGGCGGACGCCTCGCTCCCATTGGCGCGCCGGACGGGCTCGAACCCGTCAGCCTCGCGAAGCCCACCCTCATGAGCGAGATATTTCAAGAACGCTTCGCGGGACATCGAATTCACGTCGCCAGCCAATGCAAGATTCTTGCGCAACCGTCATATGGTATTTATACATAGCGAAGCCGTGGTGCAAGCGAATTAGCGGCGCGAATCTTGCTCGACAAGGCTTGTCGAGTCCTGCGCAATATATGAAAGCTCTATAGTTGGCGGTGTCGGAGTGCATAGAGTGACGCGAGTTTTTCGGTTTCGGACGGCGCATCCCAGGAAGCTTCTGTTCCTGATCGCGGTCTTGTTGCAGGCCTGCTCTTCTACCGAGCAATTGATGGGGATCGGTCCCGGCGACAGCGTCGATGTCGCCCGCATGAAGGACTTCTCCGCCTATTTTCCGACGACGAGCTCTGGCGGCTCGCGTCTCGACAAGAGCGCCGCCGGACCTGCTCTCTATCCTGGCGCGGCGGACGCTTCGCCAAAGCGCTCATCGGGCGAGGCGCCGACGGAGCCCGGCGTGACGTCGCGCGGCGATGAAATAGAAATGAATTTCGAGCAGGCGGAAATTCAAACGGTCGCCAAAGCGCTGCTCGGCGACGCGCTCGGCCTCGACTTCGCCATCGATTCGCGCGTCCATGGCGCGATCACCATTGTCTCGGCAGGCCCCATCCCGAAAAAAGACGTTCTGCCCACATTCGAAAATGCGATCCGCATGTCCAACGCCGCGCTTCTCCGCGAGGGCCGGATCATTCGCATCATTCCGCTTTCGGAAGCGAATGGCGCCGGGCCGACCGCGATCGGTCCCGTGCAGCCGGGCTATGGCGTCACAATCATCCCGCTGCACAACACCTCGGCCGTCGCGCTCGCCAAAACGGCGGAGAATTTTATCGCGCGCGCCGGCGCCATCCGCGCCGATGCTGCGCGCAATCTTCTTCTCGTTCATGGAACTTCGAGTGAACGCCAAGCCGTCGTCGACATGGTCTCCGGCTTCGACGTCGAATGGCTGCGCAATCGTTCGGTCGGCATATATCCGCTGAAATCTACCTCTCCCGACAACATCATCCGTGAGCTCGAGCGAATATTCGACACGGGCGAAAACGGCCAGGGCGCCGGAACGATCGCCTTTCAGCCCATGCCCCGGATGAACGCCGTTCTCATCGTGACCCGCAATCGCCAGCTTCTCGAACGCGCGACCCTATGGCTGCGGAGGCTCGATCGATCGGATGTGAGCGGATCGACGGTGCGCGTCTATCAGCTCGTCAACGGCAATGCGACGCGCATCGCAAAAATCTTGAACGAGATATTCGTCGGCAAGGGCGCGGGCCAGGCGACAGATTCTGCCGCAAGCCAGCTCGCGCCTGGAATCAGCGCCGCCCAAACCAAGCTCGACCAGCTTTCGACCGGCAGCAGCTTCTCGGGAAACGGAAGCGCTTCGGCGACTGGCTCACAGAACAGCGCGAACGGACAACAGTCCGCCGCCGGCTCCGGCGGAGGCAATCAGATCTCGGCGGCCTTCAGCAATTTCGCCGAGCAGAAGAACGCCGACAATGAAGAGAAAAGCAATGGCGTCGGCGTCTCCGGCTCGCTGCCGAAGGGCGTATTCCAAAACATGCGCATCACGGCCGACAACGCCAACAATTCCATTGTCGTCTACTCGAGCCAAGACGACTATCTCGTCGTCGAGCGGTCGCTGCGCGCGCTCGACAAGCCGCAGATGCAGGTTTCGATCGAGGCGACGGTCGCGGAAGTGACGCTGAACGACGATCTGCAATATGGCGTGCAATATTATCTCGGAAACTCTTCGAGAGCCAATGGATCGTTGACGAACGCGACGACCGCCGCCGCGACCTCCTCGTCCTCCACCACCTCCTCCACGACGGATGTCGTATCGAACCTCGTCCTTCAACGCGTGCTGCCGGGCTTCAATTTGCTGCTGGGACCAGAGACGCAGCCTCATGTGGTGCTGAACGCCTTGACGACGCTGACCAGCGTCAAAGTGCTGTCCTCCCCCTCGCTCGTCGTATCGGACAATCAACCGGCGCTTCTGCAAGTGGGCCAGCAAGTCCCGATTTCGACCGGATCGGCGACGGTGCTGTCGACTTCCAACACCATCGTCAACTCGATTCAAATGCGTGACACCGGCGTCATTCTAAAAGTGTGGCCGCATGTGCACGGCAATGGCGTTGTCCAGCTCGAGGTCGAGCAAGAAATCTCCAATCCAGTGAGCTCGAGCCTAACCCCGACGATTTCGCAGCGGCGCGTGCATTCGACCGTCTCGGTCCGGAGCGGGCAGACAGTTCTGCTCGGCGGCCTGATCAGCGAACAGGAGAATAACATCAAGGACGGCATTCCTGGCCTTCGGCATCTCACCTATCTCGGCGATCTGTTCGGCAGCACGACCCGGAACAAGGATCGCTCTGAAATCATCATTTTCATCAAGCCCCGCATTATTCGTGACTCGCTCGACGCGCAAGGCGTCGCCGAGGAGTTCCGTTCGCGCCTCGATATGATGCGGAGCGCGCCTTTGGTGGTCACTGGCAATGATGCGACGAGAATTCGCAAGTGAGCCGGCCTCGAAGCATGTCCGCCAGCCGGCGCGCTTTCGGCGGTTGCGGACCGCGACCTCCGGCCTATTCGTTCGCCGAGGCGCAGCCGGAGCGAAAGCAGCGGCTGTCGCGTTGTCAGGCGAGGTCGTATTCGTAGCGCAGATAGCCGCCTTCTTCACGCGTCGCGCGCAGGCCGGGCGCTTCGGCGAGACGGCGAGTCGCCGCTCGCGCCGAATCGAAAGCGATGGTCACGCGGCGTCCGATCGGCGCGAATGACCAGGGACGGTCATCGGGAACGGCGGCGCCGCGGCGAAGAAAACGTTCCACGGCGTCGCGATTGGAGTCGGGCGCGCGCAGCACGATATTGCGTCCGTCGAGGCCGGGAAATTTGCCACCGCCGTCGGCGCGATAATTATTCGTCACCACGATGAACTGCTGCGCTGGATCGACAGGCCGGTCGGCGTAACGCAGATCGACGATTCGCGCATTCTCGGGGCGACGCTCGCCATTCGCGTCATAGCGCGCGGGCGCCGTGACGTCGATGCGATAGCGCAGTCCGGCAATCACGTCGAAATTATAAGAGGGCGTGCGCCGATCGACGAGGAGCTGCGCTCCCTCGCTGTCGCGATCGATACGCCGGAACACGCGCGCCGCGCATTCCAGCCATTCGCGCAGCTCCGCGCCGGTCACGCGCACGGCTGTCAGCGTGTTGGGGTAAGGGTAGATATCGGCGACATGGCGCAGCGCTACGGGACCTGGATCGAGGTCGATATAGGCGTCCGGCGTATAGCCCATGCGAAACGGCGCGACGGCAGAGAGCAGTGGAAGCTCGGCAAAAGGCGTTCCCTCCAGCAGCGGCCGCGCATAAGCGAGTTGCGCGGCGTTGACGAGAGCGCCGACCGGATCGACGCCGATCCAGGCGAAATAGGAGTAGAGCGGAGTCGCGATCTCGCCGACAGGGGCGTCGACCCGGCGCTTCGTGGCCTCATGCTCGGGCGCGACGATCGTCTCGATCTGCGGATCGACGCCGGCGAGCGCGACGATCTTGCCGGTCTCGCGCCGATAGATGGGTCGCGCCTGCGAATGAAACCGATCGATGATCCATCGATCGCCGTCGCGTGCGAGAGTGAGGTCGATCACGCCGAGATGACTTCCCCAAAAGCCGGGCATTACCGCGGGAATGCCGGCGAGCGCGCCGCGCTCGGCGTCCGCTCCCTCGACGCCGGCGTAATCTGGTCCAGGAAAGACCCGATGCGAATGCCCCAGCATGATCGCGTCGATTCCGGGCACGGCGGCGATCTGCAGCGCGGCGTTCTCCGCGCCCACGCCGGCGTGCGGGTCGATTCCGCAATGGCACAGCGCGACCACTATGTCGCAATTCGCGCGCAGAACCGGCACATGACGGCGCGCTGCGGCCACCATGTCGCAGCAGCGCAGCCTGCCGTCGAGATTGGCCTTGTCCCAGATCATGATTTGTGGCGGCGCGAAGCCGATGACGCCGACGCGCAGCTCATGCTCATCGCCGCTGTCATCGGTGAATCGACGCGTCAGAATGTGGAAGGGCGGAAGGAAGGCGGAGCCGTCGGCGCGTTCTATATTGGCGCCGACATAGGGGAAGGCGGCGCCTGCCAAGGCGCGCTCGAGAAAGTCCAATCCGAAATTGAATTCGTGATTGCCGGGCGTCGCCGCATCATAACGCAGATAGTTCATCGCGCGGAAGATGGGGTGGCGCACGCCCGCGGCGAGGCCGCCTTCATGCGCGACATGGTCGCCGAGCGGGCTCCCTTGGATGAGATCTCCATTGTCGAATAGCAAAGCGTTCGGCGCCTCCTCGCGCGCATGCGCGAGGAGGCTCGCGATTTTGTTCAGTCCGACGGTCGGATCCCGCTGCTCGCGATAATAGTCCCAATCGAGCGCGAACATGTGCAGGTCGGACGTCTCCAGCAGGCGCAGCGGCAATCGCGGCGCGGCGCGCGCGATCGTCGGAAAGCCGGTGGCGAGAGCCGTTCCTCCTGCGAGCAGCGCGCGTCTGGTGATCGGCATCCTCGCTCCTCCGGTCGGTCGGCTCTTTTGCCCCGATCTCTCTCCAACGCCGAGATGGCGCTTATTCTGCGGCTGCCGGGAAGCGGTCGCGGGTAGCTGCGAGCAGCGCGCTCTTGAAGCCCTCGATGAGGACATCGGCTTGGCGGTGCAGCAGATTATGGGCGATCAGCCCGACGAGCGCCGTGCCGATGCCGACTGCAGTGGCGACGAGCGCGGCGGCGATGCCGCGGCTCACCGCGGCAGGATCGGAGACGCCGCCCGACGACAGCGCGTTGAACGTGTCCATGATGCCGAGAATGGTGCCGAGCAGGCCGAGCAGCGGCGCCGCGGTGACGATCGTGTCGAGCATCCACAGGCGCGCGCTGACCTTGGCGTCGACGCGGATGAACAGCGCCGAGGACAAATCCTCGACGCGCGCGCGGGTGCAGCCCGGCAGGTTCTGCGCGGCGACATATTGGGCGAAGCTGCGGCTGAGCTCGTCGTCGCCGAAGGGCTTCGGCGTCGTCGAGGTTCCGAGCGCATGGGCTTTTATCGCATCGTTGATCTTGCGCGCGCGCAGCGCCAGCAGAGCGTAATAGACGAGCCGCTCGATCAGCACGAAGGCGAGCAGCAGGAGACATCCATAGAGAATGTCGATGCAGATCTCGTGGAAGAAGGCGTGATCGATCTGCATGGTCAAAAGCCCATCGAAAAGGTCGCCGTCGCCGAGAAGCCCTGGCCGACGTAATAGGTCGGCGCGCTGGCGGAAACGACGTTGCCGTAAATGCCGCGCGTCGCCACCGCATTGTTCTTCACGCTGTTGGGGCCGGTCAGCGCATGCGTGTTGGTGACGTTGTAGAGGTTGACGCGCAGCTCCGGCTTCTTGCCGAAGGCGATGTCGTCGAAGCGATAGCCGACCATCGCGTCGATGCGAGCGTAGGGCGAGATGGATTCGTCATTCATGAAGGTCGAATATTGGCGGCTCGTCACCTTGGCGGCCAGATTGCCGAGAATATGGCCGTCGTCATAGTCGACGCCGAGCGCGCCGGTCCAGGTGGGGGAACTCGGCAGATGCTTGCCCTTGGTCGGCAGGAAGTCGTTGATCGACGAGATGGGCGAGCCGGCCGGGGTCGTGCCCGATGTCGACAGATTGTCGAGAATGCGTGTCTGCAGGTAATTGGCTGAGAGATAGGGCCGGAAATTATAGATCGGCCGCGTGCCGATCTCCGCCGCGACGCCCCAGAGATCGACCGCGCCGGCGTTGATCGTCGTGCTCACGGAAGAGCTGGAGTTCGGCAGGAACACGGAGGTGCTGATCTGATGGTTCTCGTAATGCGAGCCATAGAGAGACACCGACGTGGCGAACAACGGGCTCTGATAGCGATGGCCGAGCTCGACGGTGACCGCCTTTTCCGGGGCGAGACGATTGGCCGGCGTCAGCGCGCCGCTGCTGGTGTTCACCGTGTCGGCGAGCGCGAAATTCGGCGTCGAGCGGAAGGAGGTGCCGACCGAGCCGAAGATTTGGTGGTAATCCCAGAACTTGTAGCGAAAGCCGGCCTGCGGCAGAGCGACGAGATCGCTCTGTGTGTTGAGCGGCGTCACGCCGGGCAGGAAATTATAGACCGAGCGATGGATGGACGCGACCTTCACGCCCGATTCGATCGTCAGCGTGTCGTCGAGCAACGACCAAGTGTCGCTGACGAAACCCGTATTGGTGACGGTCTGGGTCAGCAGATCGCGATACTGAGGCGCGCCGACGCCTGGAATGGTGATCGCGCCGGAGTCGAGAAAGGGGTCGACGATCGAGCCGTCCGCGTTGAGGAAGGCGTAAGGCGCGGTCTGGCGGTGGTTCGCGTATTCGAACCAATAGCCGAGCATCAGCTTGTGATCGCCGAGATCGAAGGTGAATTTGTTGATGAGGCCGGGGCGGAGCGTCTCGGTGATCGAGGGGTTGTAATACATCCCCTTGTCGTTCTTGGTGACGACGCCATTGTTGTTCCAATCCGCCGCGCCGATGTTGAAGCGGCCGTAATAGAACGAGCTTCCCGACGTCGTCGCGTTTTCGGTCACCGAGGTCACGCCGCCGCCGCTTCCGTAGCCGTACCAGAAATAGGGGATGGCGTCGTAAGTGACGTCCTTGCTGATGGCGAAGGTCGAAGGCGCGCTGACGATCAGATTGCGGAACGGGTTGATGCGCCATTTGTAATAGAGGTTCGCTTGATTGGCGGAGCGGTCCCAGGCGCCTGCCGACGGCACGAAATAGGAAGCCGGCAGCGCGTTATTGTAGCCGACCGACCGCGCGCCGAGCGTATTGTAGCTGCCGAGCGTCGGATATTGATAGAAATTGTTCAGCGCGTCGTTGAAGATCACCGAGAGGCCGACGCGATTGCCTTGGCTCGGCTCCCACACGCCTTTGAAGTCGACATGCTGGCGCTCGTTCGAGCCCGGACCCGACCAGTGATTTTCCGTGTAATGCGAATAGGACACATAGCCGCGGAAGTCGCCGATCTGGCCGGTCTCGGCGCGGGCGAATTCGCGGGCTGTGCTGTGCATGCCGTAGGAGAAATCGACGAAGCCGCCGCGCGTCTTCGACGGATCGCGCATATAGATGTTGATGACGCCGCCAGAGGCGCCGATATGCGGGCTGTCGAGATCGGGCGAGCCTTGCGCGATCGAGATCTGCTCTATGTTCTCGCTGTCGACATATTCCTGCGGATAGAGCGCGTAATTGCCGGAGTCGTTGACCGGCATGCCCTCGATGGTGAGGCCCAGCTGATCGCTGTTGTAGCCGCGGATACGTATGTTGCCGCCATTGAGGCCGGAGTTGTCGGTGCTGGTGATCACGACGCCCGGCAGGAGATTGATCATCTGATAGGGATTGGCGGTCGGCGACATTTTGGCGATGGCGTCGCGCGTCACTGTCGAGCGCGTCTTCACCGCTTCTTCCTCGATCATATAGCCGCCGCCCAGATCCTGGCGGTTGACGCCGTCCGGCGCCGGCTGCGCGGCGCCGTTGCCGTAGATATCGACGCGGCCGAAATCGGTCGGCGCCGCGGTGAGGCCGCTCTGCGAGCGGCTGTCATGCGCGGGCTTTTGCGGCTCGCCGGCCGATTGCGCCAGAACGAGAGTCGGCGTCGAGACGCCGGCGAGCAGAGCGAAAGTCAGGACACGGAACTTCATCGGTGGACCTCTGTTGCGACTATCTCGGGTGAAAGACGACGACGCCGCTGAGCGAGCCTCCGCCCGCTGCGGACGCGCAGGCGACGGCGCGCGAGCGCGCGGCGGAATCGAGGAGGGCGGAGCCGGAGCTGTGGGTGACGGAGGCCAAGCCGCCAGAGACCGCGATGCCGACGGCGCCCGAGGGCTTTTGCAGCCGCGCGTCCTTGGAGGTCGGATAGGGCGCGCCGGCGAGACAGGCGCGGAAGGCGGAGGCATTGCCGGAGGCGCGCGACGTTCGCTCCGCCCCGGTTTCGCCCCGCCGAGCGCCGGCAGGCTTTTCGGGCGCTTCTTTTTTAAAATCGGCTTTGGACTCGCGTTCCTTGCGCGGACGCACTTCGGCTTTCGGCTTCGGCTTTTCGGGCTTTTGCGGCTTTGGCTGCGCGGCTACGGGCGCGGGCGCATCGCTCGGCGGCGGCGTCTCCTCGAGCGTCTGCGGCTGCGGCGCGTCAATGGGCGTCTCTTGAAGCGGCTCCGGCGAAGGGGGCTCGGACGCCTCCGCCTCGACCGGCAGATCGAGCGCGATCTCCATCGTCTGCGCGCCGGGGTCGGCCGGCGAGACACGATTTGTCTCAGGCGCCATCGTCAGCGACAAAACGAGCAGCGTCAGCGCGCCGGCGAGTCCGGCGGCGTTGCTCGCGACATCGAGCCTGTCCATCGCTGGTCTGGCCCGCACTATTGCGGCCTCGTGACGATGGAGGCGCTCGCGACCTTCGCCGACTTGAGCGCGTCCAGGACGGAGACGAGACTCTGAAGTCCCGCGCCCTCGTCGCCGCTGATGACGACGGCGAGTGGCCTGTCCTCGCTCGCAAGGCCGCGCAGGCGTTCGGGGAGTTCGGCGAGCGAGATCGGCTTGCCGTCGATATAGGTATCGCCGGCGCGATCGATGCCGATCGTCACGCGTGTGCGCTCGACGACCTTGTCTGGATGTGCAGAGGTCGGCGGCGTGACTTTGAGCCCGAGCGCCGGAAGCACATTGATGCTGATCAGCACGAAGAAGACCAGCAGGAACATCATCACGTCGATCATAGGAATGATTTCGATGCGCGCGTGTCTTTCGCGGCGCGCTGGCCAGTTCCGCATCGACGATCCCCTAGGTAGATTTCGACGTCGATCTACTCATGAGGGAACCATTGATTCAGGTTCATGACCAAAAAAGTCATCTAAAATTCAGAAAATTGACGCGTTTCCGCCTTGATTCTTTGGGGAAGCCCGATCTTCTTAGGAGAAACACGTATCGCGGCGCGGGATGCGTGATTGTTGCGCTTATGCCACAGGCGCAGAGAAATCGACGCTATGCGCTCGCTCCACGCTCGTGTGGGGGCGAGTTTTTGTCTGCGGAGGCGATTGGGGGCTTTCCACGGCTTCGACCGCTGTCGAGCGCCGTGCAGCATGCGACGCGGCTCGACATGTGGCTTTGGTGCTTGGAGTGCTTAACCCGCTCGGTGTCTTCGCCGCGGCAGCTCGATCTGCTTCTCGCTAGAAGCTCGGCGCGAAAATTCCAGCTCCGCCCATCGGCCCGGTCGCCTCGGCGCCAAAGAGCTTGCGCTCGGCCGCCTCGACGGAGCAGCCGAGGCGCAGTCTGCTCAGATGATCGACGACATCCGAGAGGAAGAGGTTTCGTTCTCGCTTCTGCTCATTCGTGAGCTTTACGCCCTCCTCCTCCAGAGCTGGCATGGTGAGACGAAAGACTCCGGTGAATTGGATCGGCGGCGCGCAAGGGCGACGCGCTGTTCGTGCCCCCGAGCGAACTCGGCGGCTCTCTCGGCGCCTTGCGCAATTCATTCACGAAAACCGATCGCAATTCCGCCGCCGATCAAAGCCTGTCTACTGCACGTCCAGTTCGAGACCATTCATCCGTTGCTCGACGGCAACGGCTTTTTGGCGATGTTGTTCCTTTGCGCAAATGACGTGCTGCGCGCTCCCCTCCTCTCTTGGCCACTATCTGAAGACCCATCTCGCAACGTTGATCTATGAGGGCGGGGTCTTTGTCCTCCCGCGCTACGGCGCGCCGTTCGCTGAAGGAGGCGCTCTGTCGAAGCTCTCGGGCGCGAGCATTTTTTGCCGCCGTACATGTCATTACGGCGGCATCCGTCTGTCGACGCGTTGACGGCCGTAAAATATCGAATAAAGCAACGCTAATTCAGTTGGATATGCGCAGGCCGCCGAGTTCTGCGAGCAAGAGCGCAAAAGCCCGAGAGCTCGAGGGCGTTAGGATTTTGGTAATCCTATTGTTCTTGCCAGCCTGAGAGAATCGCACATAATGGCGCTAAATCTGCAGGAATGGTCTTCCTGGCGCTATTTGACGACACTGGGCAATAACGCATGCTTCCGACATTCGAATTCGACGATAAGATACTCGCGCAGGGCGCCGAGATATCGCGGAAGCTCAACCAGCTCCGGCTGGAGAAGTTTCCTCCCAACGCCAAGAAGACTCTTCGTCAATTCTCGATGGCCGAGGTGGCGCATTACCTCGGGGTAAGTCCAAATAATCTGAAGCGGCTTCACCTCGAGAAGAAGGGGCCGGAGCCTACGATCGCTGCTGGCGGCCGCAGGTTCTATCTTGCGGAGCAAATGTTCGAGCTGAGGCAATATTTGGACAAGAATGGTCGCTCGGACGCCAAGAAATACGTCCCACACCGAAAAGTCGGAGAGAAGCTTCAGGTTATCGCGGTGGTTAATTTCAAAGGGGGATCCGGCAAGACAACGACGGCCGCCCATCTCGGGCAACACCTCGCTTTGACCGGGCATCGGACGCTGGTCATCGACCTGGATCCACAGGCGTCTCTTTCCGCATTGCATGGATTCCAGCCAGAAATCGACCGCAATCCGTCACTCTACGACGCCATTCGCTATGACGAGGACAAGAGGCCTATCCATGATGTGATTTTGGCGACGAACTTTCCTTCTCTCGACATTATTCCTGCCAATCTTGAGCTGCAGGAATATGAATATGCCACGCCGCTCGCGATGCAGGGCTCGAAGGAAGGCAAGCGGTTTTTCGTCCGGCTCGGGAACGCTCTGGAGGAGGTGGATGACCGGTATGACGCGGTCATTATCGACTGCCCTCCCCAGCTCGGATATCTGACCTTGACTGCGCTCGCCGCCGCAACGTCCGTATTGATCACCGTGCATCCGCAAATGCTGGACCTGATGTCGATGAGTCAATTCCTGCTCATGCTCGGCAATATCACCCGGACCATCAAGCAGGTCGGGGCTCGCGTGCAGATGGACTGGTTACGATACCTCATCACGCGTTACGAGCCGACGGATGTCCCTCAAGCTCAAATGCTCGGGTTCATGCAATCCATGTTGGCCGAGGAGATTCTAAAAAGCCCGATGCTCAAGTCGACAGCGATCTCCGACGCCGGGCTAACGAAGCAGACATTGTATGAGGTGGAAAGAGCGAATTTTAACAGAGACACCTACGATCGAGCGATCGAGTGCATGGACGCCGTCAATTTTGAAATCCAAGGCCTCATTCACCAGGCGTGGGGGAGGCTCTGATGTTGACGGCCGTAAAATCAGCGAAAACGAGATTTGTTTTCAATAAACTAGATCAGTGAGGAGAGTGGATCGTGGCTCGAAAAAACCCGTTCGCCAACCTCATGGATCAAGGTGGCGTGGACGAAAAGACCCCTGCCCTCGATTATGCGTTGAAAGGCGCATCTCGTTCGATTTTGAGCTCGATCGACGAGTTGGCCGCCCGAGCGGACAAGCTCATGGAAGGCGAGACGGTCGTCGAGCTCGACCCCGACGTCGTCGATGTTTCGTTTGTTCGTGATCGTCTCGCCGAGGATGATCGAGAGTTCGATGAGCTTTTGGCGGCTATTCGTGAGCGCGGGCAGGATTCTCCGATCCTAGTTCGACCAAATCCTTCTAAGGCCGGTCGCTACATGATCGTATTCGGCCATAGACGCGCGCGGGCAGCAAAGATACTCGAGCGAAAAGTTCGCGCCGTAGTCAAAGACCTTGGGGATCGGGAGCACGTCGTCGCGCAAGGGCAGGAAAATTCAGCCAGAGCAAACCTGTCCTTCATCGAGAAATCGCTCTTCGCCGCAAAGCTCTCGCAGCTGCGTTATGACGAAGACAGCTCGACGATCCTCACGGCTCTTGCAATCGACCGAAGCACGCTCTCCAAAATGCTCTCGGTTGCGAGCTTGCCCCAGCGAGTCCTGGAAGCGATTGGGCCAGCAAAGGGGGTCGGACGGGATCGTTGGTATGAACTCAAGGCGCTTCTCGAAAGGCCCGGTTCGATCGATGGCGCGCTGACAGCAATCGAGGACGCTAGCTTTTCTGGCCTTTCCAGCGATGAGCGATTCAACGCCATTGTGGCTCGGCTCAAATCCAAAAAGTCGATGAACCGCGTAAGAAACGGACATCAGCTGCAGTGGGCGTCCGAAGATGGATTGTTGGCCGCTGAAATGAAGGCCGAAGGCAAGCGGTATACGGTGTCGCTAAAAGCGAAGGGCCCTGACGCAAAAGCGTTCGGAGAATATCTGTCGGAACGACTGGCCGACCTGTATCAGGCGTTTCGGCAGGAAAAGACAATCGGCGATAATGGAGATTGACCAGCAAAAGAAAAAGGCCCCCGAAACGTAACGTCCCGGAAGCCCTTCTCAAAGTTCGCACCTAAGAGAATCACACTTCCGCGAATCGCTGTCAAGCATTTTGGCGCCGTTTCGGTGAGCGGATTTCTTTTGCCTGAATGAGGCAAAGGATCATGCAGACACGTCCAACGACGCCCTTCGGGCGGCGGCCGCTGTCGCTCGCCATGATGGCGAGCCAGACTGCGACCGAGAGTTTCGCCGCTAAGCCGGGCGCATCCGAAACCGTCGTCCACAAATGGCGATTGTTTCGGGCGCTCACCGAAGCCAAAGAGCCGCTCGGAGTCACTGAGCGCGCGCTATCGGTGTTGCACGCACTGCTGAGCTTTCACCAGGAGACAGCGCTCAGTCTGCCGGAGACCAATGCAAAGGCGGCGGAAGCCGGCTCAGTTGCCGGCGGCATCGTCGTGTTCCCGTCGAACAGGGAGCTTTCGATCCGCGCGCATGGCATGGCGCCGGCGACGCTGCGCAGGCATCTCGCCTGTCTCGTCGATGCAGGGCTGATCATCCGCCGTGATTCCCCGAATGGCAAACGCTTCGCCCGAAAAGGGCAGGGGGGAGCCATAGAGGACGCATTTGGCTTCGATCTCGCGCCGCTCGTGGCGCGCTCGAGCGAAATCGAGAACCTCGCCGAGGAGGTGCGGGCCGAGAACCGTGCGATCGCGCTGCTCAGGGAAAAGATCACGCTCACCAGACGCGACATCGTCAAGATGATCGAGACCGGACTGGAGGAGGGCGTAGCGGGCGACTGGGACGGCGCGCATCAGCGCTATGCGGCGCTCTCGGGGCGCTACGGACGTGGGCTTTCCCGTGTCGATCTGGAGGCTTTGGCGGAGGAACTTGCCACGTTGGCGGCTGAAATCCACAAGGCGTTGGAAATACACATAAAAGCTCAAAATATGAGCGGCAATGAGTCTCAAACCGAGCGTCACATACAGAATCAAACCACAAACTCTTCTGATCTTGAACCTAGCCTTCAAAAAGGCAGGGCCGATCCGTCCGAGCCAAATGTCGAAGAGGACAGGGGACCAATTCAGCGAGGCCCTGGAACTTCTTCAGATCGTTCTCGGACTGTCGACCCAAAGCCGCCGCTTCGAGCCTATCCTCTCGGCATGGTGCTGGACGCTTGTCCAGACATCGTCGATTATGGCAGGGGCGGGGAGATTTCATCGTGGCGAGACTTGGCTGCTGCGGCGGCGACAGTGCGCTCGGCGCTCGGCGTTTCGCCAGACGCCTGGTCGCAAGCCTTGGACGTCTTGGGCGAGCATGACGCCGCGATCGTCATCGCCGCGATCCTGCAACGCGGCGATGAAATCAAAAGCGCTGGCGGTTATCTCCGCGTCCTGACCGAAAAGGCGAGGGCAGGGGAATTCTCGCTCGGGCCGGTGCTGATGGCCCTGTTGCGAGGAAAGGCAGCGAAGGCGGCGAGAGATCGCAAGAGGGCGGGGTGATGTCGGAATGGATTTCCGNACGAGCCTCGGCAGTCCGCTCGATCACAGTGTTTCGGCGCCGAGCAACCGAAGTTTTTCCGCGCGGTCGAGCAGGCTTTTGACGGAGGAGGGCGCCCAGCGGGCTCCGCCGCGCGGCGTGCGCTCATACATGGCCTCGAGCTGCGCGCCGATTTGTGCGAGCGTCAGATCGGGATTGGCCCGTTTGATCCCGGCGACGAGCGTGACGAGGCGTTCGCTGCTGACTTTTCGGCTAGCGGNTTGATGAAGGAGGCGGGGCTCGATCAAACCCTCGGCNACGAAGCATTTGACCGCGCGCTTNAGGCGCTCGACGGTCCATTGGGGCAGGGGAGCGCCGCTGGAGCTATCGCGCTTGGCGTTGAGCACGCGCACGACATCCTGCCAGCGGTGATCCGGGCGCATTTGCCGGACGACCGGCAGCCAATGTTCGGCTGTNCGATTGANGCGCTCGAAATAGTTCGCCGCCTTCGCGTCNACGATGCGCTGGATGGCGTCGCGGTCGCCGGCGCGGAGTTTTGGATTGCCGCCGATGCGGCCGCGCTTTTTGGCGGCGCGCAAGCCGTCTTTGGTGCGCTCCTGGATCAGCGCGCGCTCCAACTCGGCCACGGCGCCGAGAACCTGCAGGGCGAAACGGCCCTGCGGGGTAGTGGTGTCGATGGGATCGGCGAGNGATTTGAAATGCGCGCCCTTGGCGTCGAGCTCGGCGATCACGGCGAGGAGATGCGACAGTGAGCGGGCCAATCGGTCGAGCCGCGCGACGACCAGCACGTCGCCGCGGCGCACCCGCGCCAGCGCCTTGGCCAGCTCCGGCCGCGAGGCCTTGGCGCCCGACATATGCTCGCGAAAAATCTCGACGCAGCCGGCCGCCTTCAGCACATCGGTCTGCGCGTCCGTGACCTGATCCTCGGTCGAGACGCGGGCGTAGCCGATCAGGGCCATTCGCCCTGGTTTCCTTCCGACGAAATCAGCAACGGACTATTTGCGAGCCGTTCGATAAGCTTCAGGAATCTCGTCGTCCGTAACCGGCGGCGCGCCGCCCTCGCGGCGCATGATCTGGTCGAAGGCGCTCCAATCGGTCCAGCCTTTCTTTTCCGCGAAATAGCGAGCGGTCCGTAACGCCGAAACCTTTTCGGCCACCGCCGAAGCGACGAACTGGTTGAGGCTCGTGCCATCCTCGGCTGCAATCTTTTCGGCTTCGGCCTTCATCGAAGCGGGGAGCCGAAGAGCATAAGCGGCGGTTTTGGTTTTCATTGCACTTTCCTCATCAGCGTATCTCTCGGCGTGAGAACCTCGATGCCAAAGCGCTCTCGCACCAGTCCGAAGTCACGTAAATTGAACGTAACGATCGTTGCGGCCTGCCCATTCACAGCCGCCTCGAGCACCAATTCGTCGCCCGGATCTCGCAATTGCGGCCTCCAAAGGAACCAAATTTCGACCGGTTCGATCAGATCTATGATCGCGTCGAGAAACTGACAGACCTCTTTCGTCGACAGGCCGGCCGCTTTGCGGTGTTCGTCGCGCAGACACACGGCCTCATATTCGATTGCGAGGGCGGCGCTGGCCAGAAGCTGGATCTGTCCTCGACGCGCAAGTCTGAGAAGCTCGGCGGAGGCTCCGCTTGGGCTTCGGAGTGCTGCGATCAGGGCGTTCGTATCCAGAACCAATCTCATTGCTGTGACGATATCATATCGCCCATGATGTGATCAATAGGCATAATTTCAATTGTGATGAATATCAATAATCGGTCGTTTGAAACCGCATCCGACGGCAGAAGTTCGCCGCCGCGACATAGTGGTGAGCAGAAGAAAGGCCCGCAAAACAGCTCCTTTCGTCGATTTGCGGGCCGAAAGCTCGTCTCCAGAGCCGTTCCGAGGCTTGCTTTCGGCTGCTACGGCGACGCATTTCGATCCGGTCAGCGAAGGCGAAAATGGCATCGTCTATCACTAAAGCTAAATTGGAGATAAGTTGATAGTCGTCTTGATTCGTACAGGATTAAAATGGGATTAGCTCTTCCCGCCTCTGTTTCATTCGAGCGCCTGCAAGCGCCCTTCGAGAGCGCGTCCGACGCCCTCGCGCGTTTCGACGAGCGGCTTCGCTCGAGTCCCGTCGCCGAAGCATTCGTTCTCCGCGCGCATTTCCATGACGCCTGCGCCGCTTTGTGGTGCGCCGGCGAATTCGTGCAGCTCGAAGACCTCGTCCTTCATGACGCCGGAACGGACGTGCGCACGCCGACGCACGAACTCGTGCGAGCCCATGCTGTGCTGCTCACGCGTCGTCGCATTGAACCGCGCCGGGATTGCCGGAGGCTCCAACCCTTGAGAGGATGGAGCCATGGATACGAAGAAGAAAACATCGAACAGATTTTCACCTGAGGTTCGGGACCGGGCGGTTCGGATGGTGCTGGAGCACCGCGGCGACCATGCCTCGCAATGGGCGGCGATCGCCTCGATCGCGGCGAAGATCGGCTGCACGGGCGAGACGTTGCGGAACTGGGTCCGCCAGGCGGAGCGCGATTCCGGCGCCCGCCCTGGCGCGACGACGGATGAGCGCGAGCGGATCAAGGCGCTGGAGCGGGAGAACCGCGAGCTGCGGCAGGCCAATGAGATCCTGCGCAAGGCGTCGGCTTATTTTGCGGCGGCGGAGCTCGACCGCCGCTCGAAACAATGATCGCCTTCATCGACGCTCATCGGGAAGCGCACGGGGTCGAGCCGATCTGCAAGGTCTTGCCGATCGCCCCTTCCACCTATTGGGCGCATGCGGCGCGCCGGCGCGACCCTGCGAAAGCCTCGGCCAGAGCGCGCCGGGACGCGGTCCTTCGCAAGGAGATACGGCGCGTCTATGACGAGAACTTCCAGGTCTATGGCGTGCGCAAGGTGTGGAGGCAGTTGGACCGGGAGGGCGAAAAGGTCGCGCGCTGCACCGTAGCGCGGCTGATGCGGAGCATGGGTTTGCAAGGGATCGTGCGCGGCCGGCCGGTCAAAACGACGGTGAGCGACCGCAAGGCTCCATGCCCGCTCGACAAGGTGAACCGGCAATTTCGGGCGGCGCGGCCGAATGCGCTGTGGCTGTCCGACTTCACTTATGTCTCGACTTGGCAAGGCTTCGTCTATGTGGCTTTCGTGATCGACGCCTTCGCTCGGCGGATCGTCGGTTGGCGCGCCTCGCGCACGGCGCATGCGGGCTTCGTGCTCGACGCGCTCGAGCAGGCGCTGCATGATCGTCGGCCGGTTCACAGCGGCGGCCTCGTCCATCATAGCGACCGCGGCGTTCAATACGTCTCTATAAAATACACCGAGCGCCTCGCCGAGGCCGGCGTCGAGCCATCGGTCGGCAGCGTCGGCGACAGCTACGACAACGCGCTCGCCGAGACGATCAACGGACTCTACAAGGCCGAGCTGATCTGGCGAAAGGGGCCGTGGCGAAGCTTCGAGGCGGTCGAGTTCGCCACGCTCGAATGGGTCGACTGGTTCAACAATCGCAGACTGCTGGAGCCGATCGGAAACATTCCGCCGGTAGAAGCCGAAGCGCGCTATTATGCGCAACTCGAGGAGCCCGCCATCGCGGCGTGACTCAGACGAAATGGCCTCCGGCGATCCCGGCGCGGTTCACATAGCTGATCGCGAACCGGGTTGGGCGCTGACGATCGAGGGACTCGCTGGTCTGCGGGGCGTGTCGCGACCACAGGGTATTCTCCTCGAGGCGACCGCGGCCGGGTCGGGAGCCCTCGAGGACGAAGACGCGGTGGAGGATGAGCTTGAGACCGTGTGGCGATCCTCGTCGGGGGAATTCGACGAAATCGACGAACTACTGGCGCGAACGTCGCGTTTGGCAGAGCGCATCGCGCCGGTCCAGCGGAAGCGGGACGACTCGGGTTTGGTTTACGATGAGGATTGGGACGAGGAGGGCCGCCTCGCCGAATGGCGGGAGCGTCTGGGCGACATGACCAATCTTCCGCCCTTGATGACTGCAGGCGCCGCGCTCGACGCTTGGGAAGAGATAGAGCCCCTGCAACACAGCCCATGGCTCGGATCCTTGCTCGTCGCGGACTTGCTACGGCGCCGGGGAAAAACGCTGCATCATCTATCGGCGCTACAAGCAGGATTTCGGCACGCCAAATATCGGAGGAGTCGGCAAAGTGATCTCGAATCTCGAATGATAGCCTTTGCGCGGGCGGTCGAACTCATGGCAAAGGCGGATTCGAAGGAACTCGACAGATTGACGCTCGCGCGTGAGCTCCTACTCAGAAAATGCAAAGACCGTAGAACGAATTCAAGGCTGCCGCGGTTTGTCGACCTGTGTCTGGAGTCGCCGGTCGTCACCGTCCCTTTCGTCGCCAAAGAACTCCGAATGTCGCAGCAAGCAGCGACCACGATGATAGACGAACTCTCGTCGAACCTTCGCGAGTTGACTGGACGAAGACGATACAGGGCTTGGGCTGTTATATAAAAGTGTGAAGCGATGGCAAATGTGTGATGGTTGGGCATGTATGAATTGCCGATGGGTTTCGACGCCGATCGGCGTTTTAAACCGCTGAAATTTGCGCTCCGCGGGGGACAAAGCCGGGTGCTTGTTCAAGCCAAATTCCGCACGGTGGGCAAAGAGCGGACTTCCGATTTTTTGAATGCGCGGCGAACCGCTCGAGCGGAGTATTGCGAACAGTTCGAAAGAGGTGTCGAGACTGGTCATGAGACGCCTGCCTGATGATGATGGCGAGGCTCGACCGGAGCATCGAAATCGCGTCGTGGGCCGATTGGAACGACTCCACTCGGATTCAGCCAGGGATGGCTGCTATAATAATGGCCCTTGATGTGACCGAAATCGACGGTCGGGCGGATCGCCGGGTGCTGGTAGAGCGCCCGCGTGTAGCGCCAGAGAGCGGGATAATCGACCAGCGCCCGCAAATTGCATTTGAAGTGGCCGTAATAGACCACATCGAACCGCACCAGCGTCGTGGGCGTCGATCTCGCTGCGCAGCTCGGCGGGATAATAGTCGCCTTCCGCCGCGCCTATGCGATCGAAGGCGCTGTTGAACATCCGCAGAATCTCTGCCGATTCGTTGGAAACGACTTTGCGGCTGTCCTTGTCCCAGAGCACCGGAACGGTTACGCGCGAGCTGCAGTCCGGCTCGGACAATGTGTAGAGCTGATGCAGCCATTGCACGCCATTCACAGTGTCGGGAATGACGCCCGGGCCTGGCTGGAACGACCAGCCGTCCTCGCCCATCAGCCAATGCGCGACCGAAAGGCCGACGAGCTCTTCCAGTCCTTTCAGCCGGCGCATGATGAGCGTGCGATGCGCCCAGGGGCAGGCGAGCGAGACATAGAGATGATACCGGCCCGCTTCGGCCGGAAAGGCGGGCGCTTTGTCGGTTTCCGTCAGGCCGATCCAATTGCGGAATACGGCGGGTGGGCGCCGCAGCCGGCCGTCCTCGAGGAGCTTCTCGACGCCGCCGCGCCGCCACTGGCCCGCGATCAACTCACCCATGGAGCTTCTCCTTCGTCGCAGCGCGGATCATAGGCGCGACCTTTGCTCCGAGAAGCTCGATCGAGCGGCTCATCGCATCGGTGTCCAGCATCGCCGCGCTCATTTGAAAGGTGAGCCGCGAAACGCCGCCCAGAGCCTCGCTCGCTGCGAGCGCACGCCGGGCGACGGTCTCCGGGTCGCCGATCAGAAACGCGCCATGGGGCGAGCACATCGCCTCGAAGCCGGCGCGCGTGACGGGCGACCAACCTCGTTCACGGCCGATCTGCGTGAACATATAGGCCCACCCTGGGAAGAAAGCGTCCTTGGCGGCTTGGTCGGTGTCGCCGACGAAGCCCATTGCGTGAACGCCGACCTGGAGCGTCTCCTCCGCATGGCCGGCGCGGCGGCCCGCCTGCCGATAGAGATCGACGAGCGGGCGGAAGCGCCGGAAGTCGCCGCCGATGATCGCGACCATGAGTGGCAGGCCCAGCGCGCCGGCGCGGATGAAGGATTGCGACGTGCCGCCGACGCCGAGCCAGATCGGCAGGCGGGCCTGATGCGGTCTGGGGAAGACGCCCTGGCCGGTCAGCGGCGGCCGGAAGCGTCCTTGCCATGTGACATGAATCTCGTCGCGGAGCTTTAGGAGCAGGTCGAGCTTCTCGGCGAAAAGGGCGTCATAGTCCTGCATGGCGAGGCCGAACAGCGGATAGGCCTCGCCGAAGGATCCGCGCCCGACGACGATCTCGGCGCGTCCTTTCGCGATGAGGTCGAGCGTCGCGAACTCCTGAAAGACGCGGACCGGATCGGCGGCGCTGAGCACGGTGACGGCGCTGGTCAGGCGGATTCGCCGCGTCCGCGCAGCGGCGGCGGCCAGGATAACAGCGGGCGCCGCGTCGAGAAATTCCTCGCGATGATGTTCGCCGACGCCGAACACATCGAGCCCGACGCGGTCGGCGATCTCCACTTCGTCGAGCAGACGCTCCATCCGCTCGGCGGCCGATATGATTTTCCCCGTCGCAGGATCGGGGATGATCGCCGCGAAGCTGTCGACGCCGATTTCCATGCAGCTTCCTCGAGAATTAGGCGGGAGAGCGCGTCACGTGCTCGCGGCGCCCTTCGACAAAAGGCCGTCGACGGCGTCGAGTAGGAGAGAAGCCTTCTCGACGCCGAGCGCATGATCAGGCTCGGAGGCGGCGGCCGTCCAGGCTGAACGAGCCGGCGCCGAAGGCGGCGATCTGAAGAAGGCCGCCGACGATCGCGACGTTCTTCAGAAAGTGGATCATCTGGTTTTGATCGGCGAAGTTCCTGTGGAAGAGCACAGCCAAAATAAGCGTGAAGGCCGCCAGGACCAGGCTGACGAGTCGCGCTCTATATCCGACGAGCAGAAGGAGGCCGCCGCCGGCCTCGACGATGACCGCGACTGCCAGACCGAGAAGCGGGGCCGGCAATCCGACCGAGGCGATATAGCCTTGCGTGGCCTCGGGGGCCGCGAGCTTGCCGAGACCGCCAAGGATGAAGAGCGCGGCGATCAGCAGGCGGCCGACAAAGGCGAAGGCGTTGGTCTGATTCATGTCGATAGAGCTCCAGAGGTTCGGTGATAGCGGGAGGGCGTCGCCGCCGGGTCAGGCGGCGAGCGAAGCGATTTGGGCTTTCGCCCCGGCGATGGCGGCCGCCTTCGGCTCTTCGCCGAGATTGAGGCCTTCGGCGCGGATGATGGTGACGTCGGTCAGGCCGATGAAGCCGAGAACGCCGCGCAGATAGCTCTCGTGATGTTCGAGCGCGGCGGCCGGGCTGTCGCCGGTGTAGACGCCGCCCCGCGTCGAGGCGATGACGACCTTCTTGCCCTCGGGCAGCAACCCTTGCGGGCCATTGGGGCCGTATTGGAAGGTGCGGCCGGCGACGCAGACACGGTCGATCCAGCCCTTGAGCTGCGAGGGGACCGAGAAATTATACATGGGCGCGCCGATCACGATGATGTCGGCGGCGAAGAGATCGTCGATATAGGCGCCGCCGAGCGCGAGATCCTGACCAAGAGCCGCACTCGTCACCTCGCCGCCCTGGAAGACTGCAATATGCGCATCCGAGAGGTGGAGCGCGGGCTCGGCGACGAGGTCGCGGCGGATCACCCGCGCGCCCGGATGAAGGACCAGCGCTTTCGCCACAACCTCCGCGGTGAGCGCGCGGCTGACCGAATATCCGCCGAGGATGCTGGAATCGATGTGCAGGATCGTCGTCATTGGGAACTCCTCCGAGCCGCCTGCGTGAGGCGTCATAGCTTTGCGAGCGAAGAGGTTTTTCAGAGCGCGAAACATCGAGTGAGTAAGTCGCATGGTTGTGCGAACAGGAGAAGCCGGCATATCTTTATACTTACCATCGGAGAATCCGATGTATTGGAGACAGCTATGCTGGACGGGGTCTCTCTGGATCAATTGCGCGCTTTCCTCGCCGCTGTGGACGAGGGCAGCTTTTCCGCCGCGGGGCGGCGGCTGTCGCGCACACAATCGGCCATCAGCGAAGCGATCGGCAGCTTGGAGACGCGTCTAGGTGTCTCTTTGTTCGATCGCAGCGGGCGCTATCCCCGGCTGACGAGTGAAGGCGCTGTCCTCGTCGCCGATGCGCGGCAGATCCTATCCGGCGTCGATGGCCTGAAGGCGCGCGCCAAAGGCATGGCCGCCGGGCTCGAGGCCGAGCTGGCGATCGCGGTCGACGTCTTCTTTCCGATCGAGGCTCTGGCCGGGGCGGCGACCCAATTCCGCGAGCAGTTTCCCCGCACGCCGCTACGGCTCTATGTCGAGGCGCTCGGGGCGTCGGTGGAGCCGGTGATCGACGGACGCGCGAGCTTCGGCATCGCGGGACCCTTGCCGATGCTGCCCGGCGGGCTCGTCGCCGAGCGCCTGACCCACGTGCGCTTGTTGATGGTCGCGGCAGCGAACCACCCGTTGGCCACTTGGAAGGGCGTCATTCCGAAGGAGGAACTGGCCCGGCACGTCCAGCTGGTCCTGACCGATCGCTCCGCCTTGACGGCCGGGCGTGAGTTCGGAGTCATGGCGCCGACCACTTGGCGCCTCGCCGATCTCTTCGCGAAGCACGCCTTTCTTTTGAACGGACTGGGCTGGGGCGGAATGCCTCGTCATACCGTCCAATCCGATCTCGACGCCGGCCGGCTGGTCGAACTCGCGATCGAGGACATACCTTCTGGCGGGCTCGCCTTGCCTATGTCCGCCGTCTATCGCGCGTCTGATCCGCCGGGACCCGCGGGCCGCTGGATGATCGAACGTCTCGCGGCCTGTCCGGTGGGGATGGGTGGCAAGGGCGCGATCGACCCCGTGTGCCGTTGAGCAAATGCGCTCGCTCAAACGTGAAGAAGGCGCCCCGGTGGGACGGCGCAAGCGGTCCCGCAAATGGCATATGCCTCGAGAGTGGCGATGCGCCTGCGGCGAATAGTCTTCCCGCTCGCGCCGTAGCCAGCCGGTCACCGCGCCGGAAAAGCGGAGCCGGGCCGCCTCGGCTCACGAGAGCCGATGCTCAATATTTCGGCGGAGTGCATTATTTATGTAATTGAAATACATAATGCGTCGACTTCAGATGCGCCGGACGCCGGTCGAGATTCCCCGCCACCGGATCGGCGACGATTTGGAGCGAACGCAATGGGCCAAAGAGCCGGCATTTCTATCGAAGGCCCCCGCAGACGCGCTCGACGCGTGACGCCTATGCTCTTTGCGCAGAAACAGAGACAATTCGGCGCGCTCGGCATTTCCGCGCTCGGCGTGAGTCTCGCGGCGCTTTCGATCTCGGCGGTTCGAGCGCAGAACGCGCCGACCGAGCTCCCGACCGTCGATGTCGCCGCGACCGGCGCGCCGACCAGCGCCGCGACCGTCGAAGGCGGCTATCGAGTCAAAAACGCCTATGTCGGGCCGTTCGGCGACAGGGCCCTGGTCGATACACCGCTTTCGATCACCGTCGTTCCGCTCGATCTCATGAAGAACCAGCAATTGCTCAGCCTGCGCGAAGCCTTTCGGCTCATTCCCTCGGTGCAGGGCGAAAATATCCGTCCGCAGACGCGCGGGATGCAGGCGGGAGTGGTGCAGAACACGCGCGTCGACGGGCTGAATATCGCGGCGACGACCGATTATCCGCTGGAGCAATTCGAGCGCATCGAAGTGCTGAACGGCTTGTCGAGCGCGATCTATGGTCCGTCCAATCCGGCAGGCACATTCAACTACATCCTCAAGCGGCCGACAGAGGCGCCGTTGCGCGAATTCAATTTTTCCTATCTGTCGCAAAGCGCCTGGCTCGGCCACGCCGATCTCGGCGGCTTTCTCGACCCCGAACGCCGATTCGGCTACAGACTGAATCTGCTAGAGCAGAATGGCGATACGTATGTCGACGGCAGCCAGTCGAAGCGCCAACTGGCGAGTCTCGCCTTCGACATTCATGCGACGCCGAGCACCGTGCTCGAAACCAATGCGAGCTTCTACAATTTCGTGACGAAAAACCTGCCGGGCACATTCACGCTCGGCCGCAACGCCACGATTTTTCCGGCTGCGCCCGATCCTTCCCGGCAGGGCTATGGGCAGACCTTTGGGGGCGACGACAATCAGACGGCGATCTTCAGCGGCAGGCTGCGTCATGATTTCGATCAGGACTGGCGTCTGACATTGGGCCTCTTGCGCCAATCCAACGATCGCGCCTCGACTGTTCCGACCAATACGCTGACCGACAATTTTGGAAATTATACGACGACGGCCGCGACGACCACATTTTCCTTGGACACGGTGCTCAGCAATCAGGCCGCCCTGAACGGGCGCTTCTTCACTGGACCTGTCTCTCATGATGTCGTCTTCGCCAATAATGGCTTCATCTGGGACCGCTATCGCCCCTATGTGCTGGGCGCCGTCACGCTCGGCAGCGCCAATCTCGCCAATCCGGCGCCGTTTGCCGCCCGTTCTTTTCCCGATTTCAAGAATCGCTTTCTTTCGGTCGAAACATTTCAGCAATCGCTCACCGTCGGCGACGTCATTGGCTTCGGCGAACATTGGGGCGCGCAATTCGCTCTTTCACAGAGCTGGATCAACGCGCGAAACCTGAACAGCGCCGGCGTGACGACCAGCGCTTATGACACGAGCGGCGTGAGTCCGACGGCGAGCCTGTTGTTCAAGCCGATGCGCAATCAGACCGCCTATCTGACCTATTCGGAAAACCTGCAGCAGGGCGACACGGCGCCGAACGGCGTCGCCAACGCCGGGGCCGTTCTCGCTCCCTTCCGCGCCAAGCAATGGGAGCTCGGCTATAAGATCGATCTCGACCGGATCGATCTGCGAGCGGCTCTGTTTCAGATCGAGCGACCCTACGCCTACACGGTCAACAATGTCTATGGCGTCAACGGCAAGCAGATCAATCGCGGCGTCGAGCTGACCGCCTCGGGAAAGGCGACCGACGACCTCACCATTTTCGCCGGTCTCTCCTTGCTCGATCCGAGGCTCTACGACACCGGCTCGGCGCTGACGAACAACAAGCAGATCCTCGGCCTGTCCCATGTCGTATTCAACATTCTCATGGATTATCAGATCCCGTTCGCGCCCGGCCTCGCCGCGAACGCCAATATCAATTTCGCCAGCGACAGGCCCGGCAATTACGCGAACACGACCTTCGTCGACGGCTACACCGTCGCCGACCTCGGTCTACGTTACAGCGCGCGTCTGCTGGATCGCGCTGTGACATGGCGCCTCAACGTCTACAATGTCGCCAATGCGCATTATTGGGCCAATGTCACGCCGACCGGCCAGAACGGCTACAACAGCACGGACTTCGGCTCGGGCACACTCGGCGCGCCACGCACGCTGCGTCTTTCCATGCAGATGGAGCTCTGATCATGTCGATCTCACGAGTCCGGCGCATCGTCGCATTGTCACTCTTTCTTTCTCCGTTCCCGCCATGCGTGGCGGAGGAGGCTCCTGGCGGGCCTCCGCTTCACATTCATGCGGCGGGCAGCCTCGGCGGCGCCCTGCGCGCGATTGTCGCGCGCTACCAACAGGAGACGGGCGAGACGATCACCATGGTTTTCGGCCCTTCGGGCCTGCTGCGCGAGGGCATAGAAAAGGGGAATGAGGCCGGTCTCTTCCTTTCCGCGGATCGGCAGCATCCCGAGCGGCTCGCTGCCGAGGGAAAGGCTGCGCCGCCGGTCATTTTCGTCCGCAACACGCTCTGCGCTACGGCGCGCGCCGATCATGCGCTGACGACCGACCGGCTTCTCGACCACATGCTTGATCCCGCGACAAAGATCGGCACGTCGACTCCCAAAGCCGATCCCGGCGGCGATTACGCCATGGCTCTGTTCGCCAGGGCCGAGAAGGCGCATAAGGGCGCAGAGCAAATCCTGCGAGCGAAAGCGAGAGCCCTCGTGGGTGGAGCCCCGCCGGAGCCATCGGCAATGCAGCCGAATGCGCGAGCCGGACAAAGCGCCCCCGCGCCGACAAAGAAGTTTCTGCTCGATGGAACGGTCGATCTCTTCATCGGCTATTGCAGCCGGCGGGAGACGCATCCCGATCCAGATCTCGTCAGCGTGCCGGCGCCGGAGGCGCTCGCCATGCGCGCCGATTACGCCCTGGCGCTATTGCGCGACAAAGCGCCCGAGCAGCAGGCCGCGGCGGCCCGTTTTGCTCTGTATCTAATGACGCCGCGCGCGCAGGCGATCTTCGCCGATTACAATTTCATCCCCATCGCCGCGCCCTCGGAGCCTTGAAATTGACGGGCTCTCGAAACTGGAAACGACAGCTTCCGGTTCAAGGACAGCTCGGCGAAGGCGGACAAACCTGCAAAGGAGAAGACCAAAACCTGACGACCGACTGACTCGCAAGCCATCTTCAACCCGGGTCATGTATGGATGACCCCGTTCACGCAAGTGGTCTTTGATCGGCGCCGGCGTACGATCGGGTGCGGTCATGTATCAGGCCTTTACTTGCGGCCGGATGCAGACCGCTGGCCGGTATGGAGAAGCGCGGACCTAGTGCAGATCAGTTCTGCGAGCTTTGAAGCTCGATGACTCGCATGCTTTTCCAGGCCCGCCCTGACCGATCGCTTTGCCCTTACCGTTCACTGACCTCCTCGCACGCCGACGTGCCCGGACCGGATCGTTGCCGATCAGGCCGGAACGGGGTCTGCTTGTCTGTAATCCTCTTTCCTGGTCAGCATGGCCCAGACCGCCTGCGCCTTCTTGTTGGCCAACGCGATCGCCACCAGTTTGCGTGGCTTGCGCGCCTGTCATTCGGCGCGCCACGTTGACCCCCAATCGGCGTGGAGGCCACAAGAATATATAGGAACAGGCAACGGCTTGGTCTTGTGCCCCCTTGCCGATTGGGGGTCAAGGCGTCGAGCCGATTCACACATCACGGCGTAGCGGCGCAGCGCTTCCAGCCGAGCATCGGCGAGGCCGTTGGCGCGCTTGCCACCGAAGAGCCAGCCCAGCACGACACGGACGAACGCCGCCCTTCCGGCCGAAGCGGGAAGGACGGCGCCGCGTCTGCAATGCGCCGATTGTGTTGAAAAACTCTGGCGTTGCCGGGCGCCGGGGCTCGTGATTCACTTCCTCTGCTGATTTGCGGAGGATGTGGCGATGATGGGGACTCAGGCAGCAACCGCCCGGTTTTTCTACGATTTCTGCCTCGATGACCATGTGCCGAAGGACCATCAGTTACGCGGAATCGACCGGCATCTCGATCTCGACGGCATTCGCACCGCGCTGAAGCCGTTTTACAGCAGCACCGGTCGTCCTTCGGTGGATCCGGAGCTGATGATCCGCATGCTTCTTGTCGGCTACTGCCTGGGCATTCGTTCGGAACGCCGCCTGTGCGAGGAAGTGCATCTCAATCTCGCCTATCGCTGGTTCTGCCGCCTCGGGCTGGACGGCAAGGTCCCGGACCATTCGACTTTCTCCAAGAACCGGCACGGTCGCTTTCGCGAGAGCGACATTTTGCGCCAGCTCTTCGAATCTATCGTCGAGCGTTGCATGGCCGAAGGCCTTGTCAGCGCCGGCGGCTTCGCCGTCGATGCAAGTCTGATCGCTGCCGACGCCAACAAGCAACGCTCCGTTCCGAGCAGCGAATGGGACCCCGCCGAAATCAAAGATGACGCGTGCCGCGCGGCGCGCGAATATCTTGCGACGCTCGATGACGCCGCATTCGGCGCTGCTTCGCCCGTGACGCCGAAGTTCATCGCGCGATCGGACCCCGCGGCGCAATGGACCGGCGCGCATAAGGGCCACGCCTTCTTCGCGTACGCGACCAATTATTTGATCGATACGGATCACGGAGTAATCGTGGACGTCGAAGCGACGCGCGCCATCCGACAGGCCGAGGTCGGCGCTTCGAGAACGATGGTAGAGCGCACGGAGGAGCGCTTCGGGCTGAAGCCGGGTTATCTTGTCGCCGACACTGCATACGGTTCGGCAGACAATCTCGCCTGGCTCGTCAAACACAAGCGGATTACGCCCTACATTCCCGTTTTCGACAAGTCGACGCGAACCGGCGGCACGTTCTCGCGTTCGGACTTCGCGTTCGACGCCGAGGCCGACTGCTATATCTGTCCGGCGGGTAAAAAGCTGGTCCAGTTCCGGCGCACCTACGCGACGCCGCGAACCGGAGTTGCGGCAGACGGCACGCGCCGCTACCGCGCTAGCAAAAAGGATTGCGACGTTTGCGAACTCAAAGCGCAGTGCTGCCCCAACGCCGTGGCGCGGAAGGTTCCACGCGATCTGCACGAAGATTCCTGCGACGTTGCGCGAGCGCTCGTTGGGACACCTGAATATGAAACGGCCTGTCAGAGGCGGAAGAAGGTCGAAATGCTGTTTGCTCATCTCAAGCGCATATTGCGCCTTGGGCGCTTGCGGTTACGCGGACCGTGCGGCACCAAAGACGAGTTCCTGCTCGCCGCGACCGCACAGAACTTGAGAAGGCTCGCTCGACTGAGGCCGCCGACCATGCCGATGGCGGCATAAGCCGCCCACGATGGCGGCCCATGCCGCCATCCCGCCGAGGATCGCTTGCCCAAATCTTGAAAAACGCCTCGAACGGAGGTCGCCGATGCCGTGTCGCCGAGTTTTTCAACGAAATCCGCCCAGGCCTGCCGCTCCGGCCGGAACGGCGGGAGTGGGGATTTAGATGCGCACGAGATTGTGCATGGCGAGCACGCCGAACGGCAGGGAAGCCAGCCGACCACCGACATCCAGCGAGCCGAGATCGATCGCCAGGAAACCGATCGTCTCCAGGATGCCCCGAACCTGTGTCTTGGCGTCGGCATCGTCACCCGAATAGAACAGCACGCGCTGGCCACCGGCGGCTTCCGGCTCGGACAGGACGTTGACGTCGAGATGGTTGAACGCCTTCACCACGCGCGCGCCGGGAACCAGCTTCGCGACCAGGGCGCTCGAATGGATATCGCCCAGATCGACGGCCTTGATGCCATAGGCAGCCAGCGGATTGGTGGGATCGCTCGCTTCAGCCGAGCCGGGTTCGAGGAACAGGACCGGGTTGGTGCCGTCGATCACGATGCGGTTGTTCCAGGCGGGCAGGCCGCCGAGCACGTCCTCCAGCGCGACCCAGGGTATCGCCAGCACGACGATGTCGGCGCTTGCCGCCTCGGCCACCGTGCTAGCCGTGATCGTCTCGCCCAGTTCTGCGACCAGCGCCGTGAGCGAATCCGGACCGCGCTTGTTGGCGATGATAGCCGGGATGCCCTTCTTGGCGAGGGCGCGGGCGACGTTGGAACCGAGTGCTCCCGATCCGATGATACCGATAGTCATGTCATGTCTCCTGAGGAAATGGGGCATGCGAAAGGGGACGGCAGCGCCCCATGGGCTGGCCGTAACCGAAAGCTGAAAGTGTAAGGGTCGCGCCAGCTTCTACTGGCAGATCAGCCCCATTTGAGCGGGACTGCGAACTTGCCGAGGCGGGCGACGTCGGCGGCGATGTCGGCGATCGTCACCCCGGCCAGCTCCGCCTCCATGGCGGTGCGGGCGCGGTCGAGCACCGGGCGGATCGCTTCCTGGATATTCCCGCCCACCGCGCAGCCGCCCAGCGGCGGCGTGCGGTGCAGCGTGAACAGCGTGGTATCCTCCACCGCTGCATAGACATCGAGCAGGCGGATCCGGGATGCCGGCTTCGCCAGCAAGGCTCCCCCGCCGGCGCCCAGTTGCGAGGTGGTAAGCTCCGCCTGATGCAACCGGGACAGCAACCCCCGGATGACGACCGCGCTGGTATTGGCCGACGCCGCCAGATCCTCGGATCGCAGCGGCGCGCCGTCGCCCACCGCCATGGCAGCAAGCGCGTGGACGGCAACGACGAAGCGGGAACTGGTTGGCACGCGACCGATCCTTTCGATGGTGTGTAACATTCACAATTACCGTTTTACTGGGCAAGACGGCGTCTTCGGCTTCGGTTCTGCGGAAATCGAAGCGCCGCCGCTCCCTGCCGAAACCCAGATCGCACGCTTGCGGCGGCCGCGGCAGCCTCTATTATTCGATCGAAACCATCGAATTTCCCGATGGTGGGAGTGTGCCGATGATCGACGCCATTTCGCTGGGCCAGTTGCGCACGTTCATCGCGGTGGTGAACGAAGGCAGCTTCTCCTCGGCGGCACGCGCGCTGCGGCGTACCCAGTCCGCGGTCAGCGAATCGATCGCCAATCTTGAAGCGCAATTGTCGGTGGCGCTGTTCGATCGCACCGGCCGCTACCCGCGGTTGACGCCGGAAGGCGCGGCGCTGATCGCCGACGCGCGCGCGGTGGCGACTGCGCTCGACAAGCTGCGCGCTCGCGCCAAGGGCATGGCGGGGGGACTGGAGCCCGAACTGATCGCTGTGATCGACGTGTTCGTGCCGATCGATGTCGTGGCGGATGTGGCCGAGCAATTCGGCGCCGAGTTTCCCTCCACGCCACTGCGGCTTTATGTTGAGGCATTGGGCTCGGCGGTGCAGCCGGTGCTCGAAGGCAGGGCGGGCTTTGCTCTGGTGGGTTCGTTGCCCGTGCTTCCGCCTGATGTCACCGCCGAACGCATCGCCGACGTCAAGCTGCTGATGGTCGCGGCGGCGACCCATCCGCTCAGCCTGCATCGCGGCGTGATCCCGCCGGAGGAACTGGCGCGGCACACGCAACTCGTCCTCACCGATCGATCCAGCCTGTCCGACGGCCAGCAATTCGGGGTGATGGCGCCATCGACATGGCGGCTGGCCGATCTCGCCGCCAAGCACGCGTTCCTGCTGCGCGGTCTCGGTTGGGGCGGGATGCCGGATCACACCGTTAGGCAGGATCTGGAGGAAGGCCGGCTGGTCGAACTGTCGATCCAGAATATTCCGCCTGGCGGCGCCTCGCTGCCCATGTCGGCGATCTATCGCGCGTCGGACCCGCCGGGGCCAGCGGGACGGTGGATGATCGAGCGCCTGAAGCGTTGCACCCAGAACGCCGAATAGTGCGGCGATGCCCCATCGGGTACTCCGATGGCGGCAATCGATTATCAGAGGCTTCTACGATGGCGTTCGCTGCGGCATTTCTTGCGCATCGCTCCCGAGGCGCAATGAAAGGAATGCAGCCATGAACGCACCCGCCGCGATCTCCACGCACCGCCGTGTCCGCTACAAGACGTCGGGCCAGGGCCACCGCCCGATCATCCGCTTGATGAGCCCCGGTGATCTCGGCCAGATGCTGAAGCCGTTCGTGTTCCTCGACCTGTTCTCGCCCGAGGCCGCATCGATCGGCGACATGCCGATCCACCCGCATTCGGGCATCGCCACCGTCACCGTGCTGACCGAAGGCGACCTGCATTTCGACGATCCCGTCGCGGGCTCTGGCTCGATCGGCTATGGCGGTGTCGAATGGATGCGCGCCGGTGGCGGCGTGTGGCACGGCAAGGAAATGTCGAAGGGCAGTTCGCCGCAGATCAAGGGCTTTCAGCTGTGGCTGGCGCTGCCGCCCGAACTGGAAAACGCGGCGGTCGACAGCCAGTATATCGAGGCGCAGGACATGCCGGTGGTCGGCCCGGCAACGGTGATCCTGGGCGAACTTGACGGCGCCGTCAGCCCGGTGCGGGCGCCGGCCGGGATCAACTATCTGCTGGCGACGCTCGCGCCCGGCGAACGCTGGACCTACACGCCCCCGGCCGATCACGACGTGGCGTGGCTGGCGATCAGCCACGGCGCGCTGGTGGGCGACGTGGTCGTCCATACCGGCGAACTGGCGCTGCTCGAGGGTGTAGGGGCGATCCCGCTCCAGGCATCGGCCGAAGGCGCCCGCTTCGTTGTGGCATCCGCTATCGAGCACCCGCACGTTCTGGTGACCGGCTATTATTCGGTCCACACCAACAAGGCGGCGCTGATCCAGGGCGAGGCGCGGATCGCGGCGCTGCGCGAGCGGCTGCCGGCACAGCGCGGCTCCGGCCCGACGCCGGTGTTCCGCGGCTGATCCGCTCGCTTTCATAGATTGCCGGTCGATGGGAGCATCCGCACGCCCGTGTGGATGCTCTTTTCGTTTGTACCCGGGGCAGTTGTTCCGGCCGGGAATAAATGAAACAATGCCGGGCCCATAGCTGATGGGTCGTCTTATCGCGGTTTCCGGGCTCTGCTTCACTCTCGGTGCAAATTAGAATCCTGCAAAGGCAGCATCCGCGCACCAAGGAGTTCGATGCTCGCGCGTCCGTACATGGAGCGCTTGAGCGTTTTCAACCGATTGATCTGCCGTTCTGTCTGTCCGTTGCTCCATGGCCCCACCACGGCATTTTGCACGGCGTCGATGTCTTGTCGCAGAGTCTTCGAAAAACGGCGCATGGCGTAAACGCTGCAAGAAGTTGCGTCCCATATCCACTCGTCCAACTTTTCCAGCGAGCCGCCACGAAATAAGCCGCGAAATCGCATCGCGAACTGGCGCATCACCGCGAAGTCCATCGACTCCGCCGTTAGCGCATCGACAATGCAGATTTGCCGCGGCGTCATTTGTCCCCGCGGCTTGACGCAAAGCGCGGCTGCGGTCAGCGGAGAAATACGGCGACCATTCATTGGATCGATTGCGGGCGCCTTCGCGCACGCGTTGAAGTCTGACGCCGCCGATTTTGACGGTGATGAAACGAAAGGCGCTTCGGCGACGACGTCGAGCGATCCGTCGGGATCTCTCCATGCCGCGAGAAAGCGCGCCAGATTGCTGTAGGAGCCCGCGTATCCCTGTTGCTTGATTTCTTCGAACAGCTGGCGGACGGACCTGCACGCTTCGGCCCAGCGCCGCGCCAGAAATGCCTCGAAACGGGCGGGCGTGCTCGCCGTGGGCGCCATGACGTTGCGCTCCGGTAAAACAAGAAAGCGCGTCCAACGCTCCACTCGCCGGCGCCCAAGCCCCAATTCCCTCGCGATCGCGGTGATTGTCTTGCCAGCCTCGAACAGAACTTTGATTTCTTCGAACCTGGCCTCGCGAGCGGCGCGCGCCGCTCGCTGTGTAGAGCGCCGATGCCTCTCGCCGTCGGAAACGGTGCGAGAGCCATTCTTGGCATTTGGCCCCGTCGAACCATTCGCGTCAACCTCGCTTGCTCTTTTCAGCGGCGGTCCAGGGTGGATCAAATGCCTTTCGACCGCCTCACGGAAATTTTGCAGGAGGTGAAAGCGATCGGCGACCTGCCGTGCTTGCGGGGCTCCTTCGTGCGCGCCCTCGGCATAGAGCCCGGCGCGATCGCGGCTTATGATCTCGATAGTGGGATGTTCCCTGAGCCACGCGGCGGTCGACGCCGCGGAGCGATCAGGAAGAACGTCGACGACCAGTCGCCGCTCGAGATCAACCATCACCGTTCCGTAGTTCGTGCCTTTCTTCCATGCCCAATCGTCGACGCCGACGACTTTGACATGGGCAGGCGCAGCGCCCGCGCGTGCGCTTCGCTTAATCTCTCTCAAAATCGTGGTGTGACCGACCCGCATGCCGAGGCGGCCCATCAGCCTTTCGGATGGCCGTCCGCCGACGCTATGCCCGAATAGGCGAACAACTCCCGCAAGGCGAGTTGTTTGTCGCGCGAACGGGGCTGCGGGCCCTGGAATGCGTTCGGCGAAGATGCGCCGGTCGCAATTTTGATTGCGGCATCGCCAGCGCGTCAAGCGAACTCGAACGTCGATTGGCGTCCCCTGCGCGGGAAGATCGCGGAGCTTTCGATGATAGGAACTATGCCGCGAATTCGATTGCACCCCGCATGCTGGGCATATTGCATGCGCGTCGGCGGTCAGAGAGACCGCCCATTCCGCCTCCAAACGCTCGACTGTCAGAATCTGCAAATTTGGCGCAGGAGCCCAGCGAGTTGATGTTTTCATTCCGAAAGATGCGACATCTCAAGCCAAACCGCAACAATCCGCTAATTTGCACCGAGAGTGAAGCAGAGCCCAGTTAAGAGCAACGTGACAGGCTGGACACCAACCCCGTTACGCCGCTCTCCTCACGCCGTCATCACCCACTTTCCGGCATAGCTCCTCGCACGGCATCGACTGGTTTCCTGATGTTTCGCGGCCACCAAGAATGCGGCCGTGTCGAGAGTCGTATCTAAATGAGGGATCCTCGTCAGGTTGTCTCGAGCGCAGTGCGGAGCTCAACTGGTTCGCGCGACGCAACTGGATTTGATGGCAGGCTTCTTAGCTTCCGCCAGAGGCAACTGCAGCCGGATATGTGTGCCTATCCACGCGCCGTCGAGGATTTCGATGGCGCCGCCGTGCAGGCGCGTAATCTCGAGAGCGAGGCTCAGGCCCAGACCTGCACCGCTCGAGCGCGGGCGTAGTCGATAGAACGGATCGAACACGCGTTCGCGCTCGTCGAGAGGGATTCCAGGTCCCTCGTCGTGGACTTCCACTCCGCCTGTTTCGTCGACCACGACAGTGATGCAGCCCGAGCCGCCGCCGTGCTCAATGGCGTTGCGCAAAAGATTGGCCACGGCGCGCTCGATCTGCTGCGGCCGGACGCAGACCGGCGCTTTGCCGTCGGACGGTTCGAACGAGAACTCATACCCGGCCTCCAGCACCAGCGGCGCGAAATCGGCGGCGAGCATCCTCGCCAGATCGACCAGATCGACCACGTCGCGCGGGCCGGTAGAATGATCGAGCACCTGACGATCGAGCAATTGCTGCGCTAGATGCGACAGCCGCTCGATATCCTTCAGCAGGCGCCGGCTTTCCGGATCCTCGCGCAGCAATTCAGCGCGTGTGCGCAATATGGCGATCGGAGTGCGCAGTTCATGTGCAGCGTCCATGAGGAAGCGATTGCGCTTCTCATAGCCTTCGCCGAGGCGGGCGAGCGCACGGTTGAATGCCTGCACCAGCGACGCGATCTCCTGCGGCACGTCCTCGGTCCGCAGTTGCACGGCACGATTGTCGATGTCGATGGCGCCGGCTTCCTCGGCGGTGGCGACAAGCCCGGCGAGCGAACGGCGCACGACCGCCGGCGTTGTCAGCAGCGTCGTGAAACCCATGACAGTGACGATCGGTAGCAGCGCGACGAGCGTGACGATGACCAGGATCGGCCCGACGCGCAGCCAGTTGGTGCTGCCATCAGCGTTACGGGCGAGATCGATATGCAGGTCGACATTGATCTCGACGCCCGTATTTTCGTCACGTGAGGCGATAGTAGACGCCAGCACGCCTACTCGCCCCGCGGGCGAATCCAGATTGGCGTAGGACGCGGCAGGGTGCGGGCATTCCGGCTCGAAGGTCAAGGTTGCACGATCGACTTGTCTGAGCAGCTCGTCGCCGCCGCTAACATAGGCGGCAGGGACATTGCCTCGCCTGAGCTCCTGGCTCTTTTCGTCTCGCACCACGAACCAAAGGCCGGGGAAGCTTTTGCGGAAGCTCTCGAGCTCAAACGTGTCGCGCAAAATGAGCCGACCATCGCCGTCTCGGCCCAAGGCGCCCGCCACCAGCTGCGTAGCCACCTCGTTATCGACAGCAAGACGCGGCTGCGCGATGAAAAACACCAGAGTGAGCAGGCCGAGGAAGACGAGCAGCGTGGCTGCCTGCAGCAGGATGAGCCTGCGCACCAGCACCCATTGCAACGAATATGGATTGGACTTTTTCATGAGGTGGCGCGCAGGAGATAGCCGAGATTGCGGATCGCCCTGATCTCGACGCCGGCGCGGGCCTCGTCGAGCTTGCGGCGAAGCCGTGAAAGATGAGAATCCAGCGCATTGGAGCCGATCTCGTCATCCATGGCGTAGACCGATTCCTCCAGCGTCGCGCGTAGCACCGCCCTGCCTGGGCGGCGAACCAGCGCCTCCAAGGCCAGTTGCTCGCGGCGAAGCAGTTCCAGTGGTTTGTCGCCGACCAGCGCCTCGCGGTGGTGAAAATCATAGGTGAGGCGGCCTATCACGATCGTCTCGGAACGCAGGTTTGCTGGCCGGCGCTTCAAGGCGCGGAGCCGCGCCATCAGCTCCTCGACGGCGAAGGGTTTGGTCAAATAGTCATCTGCGCCGCCATCGAGGCCAGCGACACGGTCGTCCAGGCCGCCGAGCGCCGTCAGCATCAAGATCGGCGCATCGACATGGCTGGCCCTCAGCTTTGGGATCAAATCGAGCCCCTCGCCGTCGGGCAGGCGGCGGTCGAGAACGAGCGCGTCATAGAGACCGAAGGCGGCGGCCGCCTCGGCGTCGGCGATCGTCGCCACATGGTCGACGATGATATGGCGGCGACCCAGCGCCGATTTCAGCACGGAAGCCATCTCCGGCTCGTCTTCGAGCAGCAGAATGCGCATTGTATCCCTCACGTCTCGTCACGCGCAGGCGCCGCCCGTAGCGGATATCCGAGGCTGCCTTGCGGCGATTTTCCGACAGGCTCGAACGCCTCACTCACATTCGAGCCTCGGCTTGCGAAAGCTCGTCACATACCAATCCTTGCCCCCGCCGCGTGCGTAAAATGTGTAGAAACATTCCCGCTCCTGGACATAACCCGGTGTCACCGTTTCTTCGTAGCGCGCGCCGCGCCAAGTATTCTTGATCTCACCGCTGGTCGAGCCGGCCACTACATCGGTTGAAACCTTGCGCCATTGATATGCGCGCTCGTCACGGCCGAGTTCGAGCACGGTGGAGGGTGGGCCGTAATCGATGATGACATCTTCGACCGGCCTGCCGACATAATTCTTCATGATGTCGGAAGCGCAGCCGACAAGAAGGGTTGTCGAGGCGAGCGCGGCGGCCGCGTATGCAGCGCGAATGGTATCGGAAGACATGGCGGATCCCGTTTAGCGTCACTGCCCGGCTGCTGGCGGTTGGCAGCGCGTTGGCGTGTTATTCGGCGAGCAGATTGCGGCCTTGCTCAGACGAGGCGATGTCGCCTGTCGCTATGCGACAGAAGTGTGCGTCCCCAGCCCCTTTGCAGGCGGGCGCAGACAAGGCAAAAAGCGGGGATGGCGGAACAGAAAAGATTGCGCATGACGATCCTCGAGCGAACGGGAGAAAAATAATATCTGCATTAAAAATCTATCTGACAAGAGATTTTATTATGCAATCGACGCTGTCGCTGCAATGTTCATGCAATCTAGCAAGCATAGACTTCATTTAGCGGTCAGACCGCACATGCCTGGAAGGTCAGTTACGCATACCTACTCTCATCTTCTCCACCGAGAACAGCAGATGACATGTAAACACCGCTTCACCGCCCTGGTCCTGATTTTCTGCACGACGGCCGCCGACGCCGCTGATTTGCCGCGCAGCTACTTCGTCCCTCCCCCGCCTGTTTTCGTTCCCCCGCCGCCTGTCTTTCTGTTCGAAGGCTTCTATGTCGGCGCACAGATCGGCTATGCGCGGACTGCGACCCGCCTGCGGAATGTGTTTGTCCCGACCGGAGCGACGCTCACGTCGAGGACCATTCACGGCGACAGTTTAATCGGTGGCCTACACGCAGGCTATGATTGGCACAGCGGTCCGCTTGTGTTCGGCCTCATCGGGGATATCAATTTCGCGAACGCCCGCAGCTCGGCGGAGACGGTCTTCGGCGACAGCGTCGTGGACAGGGTCGGCCTACAGGGGTCGATGCGTGGCCGCGTCGGCTATGCCTTCGATCGCATTCTCTTCTATGCAACAGGCGGATTGTTCCTCGCGGATGTCTCGAGACATTACTACTCGGGCGCCTTTGCGGCTCATCGCAACGATATTGTCGTCGGCCCTACGCTGGGCCTCGGCGTTGAATATGCGTTAGACGACCGATGGCGCGCCAAGATCGAATATCGCGTCGATGGTCTACCGACGCAACGCGAATATTTCACGCCGATTTCACCCGGCGTGAAGTTGAGGCGCGAGTCCGGCGAGGGAGAAATCAAGCTCGGCTTGAGCTATCGCTTCGGCAATTGATCTGTAAAGCACGCATGTGAAAGCATGCGCCTCGAGGGCATGTCGGGCTCCTCCATTCGGGTCATGGCGCATCGGGGCATGAAGTCGTTCCGCTTTTTCATTGAAACGGCGGACGACTCGGCTTCTGTTTCGATACGTTTCCGACACAAAAACCGCGTCCACGTCGGCTGGCGCCGCTCTACATGCACGTCGAAGTGGATGCGAAGAAACGCTCGGCGTCTGGACTCGTGTGGCATGGGCGAGCAGGGCTGTTCAACGCTCTATACTTTGTCTGATGAATTGATGTTATTTTTCGCTTTTCATGCCTGGAAGTGTCTGAATCTATGGGGAGCAACCCGAATCAGAGGTTGCCCCATGACGACGATCGATCTCGCATCCTGCCTTGCCGCCATCCCGGATCGGCGGCGCGCCGATATTTTTCGCCGCTACGGCGCTGTGTTTCGCGCGGCGCAAGGCGCCCGGCTGTCGCTCGACCAACGCCGCGCGATGGCGGCCATCGAGACGTGCCGGACGGCGGCGCTCGGTGGGCATGTCGAGCGGTGCGAGGACTGCGGCGAGGTTCGCGTCTCGTACAACAGTTGTCGCAAAGGCATTGCCCCAAATGCCAAGGGCTCGCGCGCGCGCAGTGGCTCGTCGATCGTCGCGCCGAGCTCCTGCCGGTTCCCTATTTCCACGTCGTCTTCACCGTGCCGGCGCCGATCGCTGCGATCGCTCTTCAGAACAAGGCGCTCGTCTACGATATTCTGTTCAAGGCGGCGTCCGAGACGATCCGCGTCATCGGCGCCGATCCGAGACATCTCGGCGCCGAGACCGGCATGATCGCCATCCTGCACACTTGGGGGCAGACTCTCACGCATCATCCGCATGTCCTTTGCATCGTGCCGGGCGGCGGCCTCGGGCCGGATGGAGGCTGGGTCGCTTGCCGGCCCGGCTTCTTTCTGCCCGTGCATGTTCTGTCCCGGCTTTATCGTCGCTTGTTTCTCGAGCGCCTGACAGCAGCATCCGACGCCGGCGATCTGACGTTCTTCGGCGATCTCGCGGCGCTGCGAGAGCCGGCTGCGTTCGCGCGATATCTCGCCCCGTCGTACGACATCGAATGGGTCGTCTACGCCAAGCGCCCGTTCGGCGGCGCGCGACAGGTCCTTGAGTATCTCGGCCGCTACACGCATCGTGTCGCTATCGCCAATGGACGGCTGCTGGCGTGCGACGACGGCGCCGTGCGCTTTCGGTGGAAAGATTATCGCGCCAGCAACAAGTCCAAGGCAATGACCCTCGACGCCGGCGAGTTCATGCGCCGCTTCCTCATGCACGTCCTGCCCAAGGGCTTTCGGCGCATTCGTCATTTCGGCTTTCTCGCCAACGCTCGCCGCGCACAGAAGCTCGCGAAAATCCGCGCCGCTCTCGATATTGCCGAACCGCCGCTGGGCGCCGAGCCCGCCGATTATCGCGAGCGCTACGCCACGCTCACCGGCAAGCGCATCGACATCTGCCCCTGCTGCGGCGGCCGCATGGTTGATCTCGGCCCTCTGCCGCGTCCTTCGAAGCCGCGCCACTCGACGCAAAGATGCGACACCTCATGAGGCCGATGGATCACCGCTCGTCCGTATCCGCGAACTTCGACGGACGCATTCCCGCGCCGAACGGGAGCGATCGCCGCGGCGCGCGTTTCGATGCCGCCATCCAGAGATCGCGAGCGCTCGCGTCACCGCAAATCGCGCGTAACTCCGGCGTTATCGACTGTCGTTCCTCTTTCGGCAGCTCGTTGCTCGATCCTCGCGGCGCCTCAAACCTCCGATGGCGCCGTCCAAATCCGGCCCGGCGCATCAGCCTGACGGGCGACTACCTCTGGACCGAGCCGGATATCTCAGGCGACGGCTTCCGACCCCTCAACCTCATCGACGAAGCAGCATAATCGCGGGTGTTCACGCTCTGTCCAAGTTACCGTACAAAAAATCACAAACCTTGAGCTGACCTCCTTTTCGGCGAGGTCGACGAGTTCGTTCGGTGTTCCGCAGCCTTTCAGGGCGCGCATCAGCACACCGAAATTGCGCATCGCGGCGCGGCCGACGCCGAAATTCAGCCACGCGCGAGTGGCGCAGACAGCGTCGCGCGACGCTCCGTTGTCGTACCAGCGCAAATAGTCTGAACCGCGGTTCATGCACACGCCGACACACGAACTCGTGCGGGCCCACGCCGTTCTCCTTACGCGCCGTCGCGTAGCTGATCGCCAACCGGCGGGGACGTTGATGGAAACGACGGCCTTCCATTTCGCGCCGATCGTCGAGCGCATGAGCGCGCTGATGAAGCGGTCTGGCCGCCTGTTCATGGCGAGACTTGGGCGCCGGCGCTCGATCCCGGCCGCGGCCGGACGAAGACGGGCTATCTCTGGGCCGTTCTGCGCGACGACCGCGGGCACGGCGGCGCCCGGCGAAGAGATGATTCTTACGCCCGAGGTGCAATCACCCGTTCATTCTGTCCGTGTTGGAGACGAAGTCGCGGTTCATTCGCGGCGGGACCCTTCGGCGCGGAATCGACGCCAGACCACGTGAAGCGCCGACCTTCGCAATCGTCTCAGTCGCCGATCCAACGGCGCAGCAGGCGCCGCCGGTCGCCGGCAAGCTCTCCGCGACCATGCAACATACGCCTGTTGTCGATGATCAACACGCTTCCCGGGCGTAACGCGATGGCGACGCCGTGTTCCCCGGGAAAGTCGCCGAGCGCCGCGAGCACACGGCAGGCAGCCGGCGAAAGCGACTCCTCGACAATCAGCCAGGGCGCATAATTGACGCGCCAGCCGCCATGTCGATCGCCCGAAAGAAGCGGCAGACTCCCGGCTCCATGCGCGCCCTCGATCGCCGGAAACCGCACCGCGACGCGATTTAAGGCGTTGATTTCCGCCGGCGTCGCGCCGTCGAAAACATGCTTCGTGTCCTTGAGAAGCATTTCGCCGCCAATATCCTGCTGCACGAGGCATAGCCAAACGACGTAGCGGGCGAAGGGCGAGTCGGTATGATAGGCAAGAGGTGCCTCCCGTTTGAAATAACTCGTCGCTCCCGCCTCGACTCGAATTTCGCATTCGTGGATGATCGGCCCGAGCTTGTTGCAGATGTCGTCGTAATCCGCGTCGTCCACGCGATCGGGCGCGAAGAAATAACCGTGGTCGCGGATCTTTTCCCGGATCGCGTCGAGGGACGCCAGCGAAGCGGCCGCCGGAATCATCGCCGATGCTCCGCGGCGAGCGCCTTTGGAGTCGCGCCGATGGCGCCGACGGGGAGACAGCAAATGCGCGCCAGAACATTTTCGAGGACGCGCGACGGGTCCTCGTCCTCGCTCGGCGAGCGCCAGGCGATATACCCGTCCGGTCGCGCCAATAATGCGCCGTCCGCGCCGAGCCCGACCTTATCGAGAAATGTTGCGGACGGGTCGTCGACATCGACGTCCAGGCGGAAACAGTCGAGCGGCGCGCCTCCCTCCGCCGAGCGTCGCGCGGCCTCTATCCACGCGCCGCCGCGCGGACCCGCGAACAGCACGAAGTCACGCCCAATGAGATCATGTGTGGAGACGCTCAGGCCGTTTCGGCGCAGCTCGACATGCGGCAGGCGCGTACCGGGCGAGCCCGACGGCTGCAGCGGGTGTTCCGTCGCCGCGCCGTCGTCCGTCGCATCGGAGACGATGGCGGCGGAGCGATAGCGATAGCCGAGCGCGGCGCTCAGATAGTCCGTTTCATGCGCGCGTACTCTGATCTCGTCCCGATCAGGTTGCAGGCGTTCCACATAATTGGCGAGCTGGCGGGACAGGGCGATATGGGCGACGGGAAGGCGCTCCGCTTGATAGGTGTCGAGAAGCGCCGGCCCTGCGTCGCCCTTCAGCACATAGGCGAGCTTCCAGGCGATATCGGCGGCGTCCTGAAGCGCGGTCTGACCGCCGAGCCCGCCGACGGGTGGCATGAGGTGGGCGGCGTCTCCGGCGAGAAAGACGCGACCCTGCGCCATGCGCGACGCGATTAGCGCCGATTTTCGCCAAAACAGAATATCGATCACTTTCACGTCGATGTCTCCGGCGCCCAGAGCGGCCCTGACGAGCGCCGCGCAGCGCGCCGCATCGAATTCGTCGGGCGACTCCGCCGCGGGATCGAAAGCGATGTTGAGCTGCCCACGATTGGGATCGTCGCAGCTGACGAAGACTCCCGTGAACGCCGCATTGCGCAGATAGCAAAGCACGAAACCGGCGCCGGGAAGAATCGTCGCCAGATCGGCTTCGAACAGAATAGACACGGAGTGCGAGATGACGCCGGGACCCCGCATCTCGATCCCGAGTTGCTCCCGCGTCGCGCCATTCGCGCCGTCCGCCGCGATCATATAGTCGGCGCGCACCTCGATGTCGTCCTCGGCGGCCACGTCATGGAGACGCGCGGTGACGCCGTCCCGATCCTGAACGAATTGCGTGAGCATCGTCGAAAACCGCACATCGGCGCCGAGCGCTCTCGCATGCTCGAGAAAAATGGGCTCGACCCGATCCTGCCCCGCCGTGCAGACCTGCGCCGGCGAAACATTGGGGCCGTCGAAATCGCTTTTGGCGATGAGCGTTCGGATTTTTGGTCCCGTGACCGTTGCCGCGATATAAGCGAGAACGTCGTTCGCCGCCGCGCGGGACGCGCCGAAGAGATCTTTTTCCAGGCCCGGAACGACGCGCAGCAGTTCCATGCTGCGCCGATTGACGCCATGCGCCTTGGGATGGCGGGAGGCGGCCTCGTGGCGCTCCGCCACGAGACAGGAGATTCCGCGCCACGCCAACAGCATTGCCGCCGTCAGCCCCGCGTAGCCGCCTCCGCGAATGAGAACTTGTGTGCGAATGCGTTCGACGCTCATTGCGTTTTCCTTTTCATCGCCGCGCAGTCAGCCAGCGCGACGTTGCGCGCCGCGGCCGGCGGGCTCAACATTGCAAAGCGGGTTGGGGCGTCGGCTCGCGTCGGTCCGAGAGGCGTCTCCAAAGAACGGCCGCGCAAATCGCTTCCGGCACGATCAAGGCGAGATAAGCGACCGCCGGCTCGTCGAGATGCAATCCGAGCGCGGTCAAGGGCAAGGCGACGAAACAGGCGACAAGGCCGTCGACCGCCGCCGCGTCGGCGAAGCGGCCGTCGGCCTGCAAGGCCCCGCGCATGACGCTCGTCGCAAATCTGATGGGAAGCGACAAAGCGAGCGCGGCGACGAATGTCGACCACCAGCGTCCCTCCTGCTGGTATATGGCCTGTCCGATCCAACCGCTGCTCGACAGCAGGATTGTCCCCGCGGCGATGGCGACGGGAATTCCCTGTCGCCATAAATGAACGATTTGGGACGCAATCTCCGCTCGCGGCCATTCCGAAAGACGCAAGGCGAGAAATCTAGTGAGCGCGGTGAAGGGCGTGAAAAGGAGCAGGACGAGAATTTGCCCGGCGGCGTAAGCGTCCGCGCGCGCCGTTTCGAAACGCCCGATCCATGGCGCTGCAAAAAGCGCGAGCGATGTCAGGACGAGAAGTTGAGGCGACAAAACTCTCGCCGCTTCCCATAGCGATTGCGCGAGAAACGACCGCGCGAAGGCCCAGGAGGGAAGCCGCGGAGCCGCGTCGTGATCCCAGCGCGCCGCCGCAAACGTCACAGTCGCTCCGGCCGTCGCGGCGACGAAGCCCGCGATGAAACATCCCTCGAAGCCGAAACCGAGCGGATAGACGAGCATATAGGCGGCCACCGCCTTGAGGACGATCTCGAAGGATTTCCAGCAAAGCGCGACGCGCCCGCGCTCAGTCGCGAACAGGATGAACAGGCCGACGCCGGAGAGGACGCGGAATGGGATCGCGGCCAGATACCAGCCGAGCGCGGATCGAGCGAGACGGACGGCGTCAGTCGTTCCACCGATCAGGGTCAGCCCCGACGGATAGGTCAAGCAGCCAATCGCACCGGCGCCCCCGCCGACAACAAGCGCCACAACCCATAATTGCGCGACGATTCTCGACCTTCCGCAAGTGTCGTGCTCCTTGGCGACGATGACGGAGGCGACGCCCCCCACCGCCGCGACGAGTACGGCGTCGAGGAGGGCGACGCGCGCGAGCAGGGCATATGCCGCCGGCGCGCCGGCGCCTAATCTTGCGATCATCGCCAAGTCGATCTGAAACGAAACCGGCGCGATGGACAGGGTCGCGAGCAAGGGACAAAATCCTCGCCAGAATCCCCTTCCGTTCATAGCGGGAGGCTCCGCCAGCCGGGGAACTCCGCAATCTCCGATCCGGGAGTGGTGAAAAAGCCGAAAAACGCATCTCCGACGGCGATTGGCTGGTCCAGTTCCACCAATTCGACCTGACGGCCCGCGCTCAGGCTGCGGCATTTCCACCCAACGACAAAAGTCGGCGTGGCCGCGCAGCCGATAGCGAGGCCATGCGCCGCGCCGCGGTCTCTAATCGCCCACCGCGCGGCCGAGGCGCCCATGAGCGAAATCAAAAGTTCGTCGCCGAGGCGGTCGCGGAACACCGATTGCCGCAGCCATCGATACAGCCAGAGATAGTAAGACCAGGTGAAGCGAATGCCCTGCTCGCGCGCCCACTCCATGAAAGGCGCGAAAATCGTCATGCCGTCGGGACCAGACAACTCCAGCAGTTCCGGACAGATATCGAAAGTCGAGTGCCAATAGGCGCGCAGACTGACGTCGATCCGGCCATAGGCGCGAGAATTGGGTGGATAGTCCAATATCCGCGAAGGAGATGTCAGAACGTCGAACAACTCACGATCAGTTCGCGCAAGCGATGGCTCGTTCATCCTGCCGCTCCTCGGTCCCGCTGGTGAAAATTTCGCGCAAGCGCCGCAAATCGGCGATGATCGAGTCGTATTCGATATTGCCGTCGCGCTCGTAAGTGATCGTCGCGTCCGGCTTGTCGAAAATATGCCGGCGTCCGCGAAGGAAGGCGAGCGTATCTTCTGCCAACTCTTCCGCATGCGAGTCGTGAACAATATGCGGCGGGTTGACCGCGCGGCTGTAGCCGGCGACGTGAAAGTGATTTGTGGACGCGATCACCTTGTCCCAGGCTTCGAGAGGCGCGCCGCAATTGAGATTGGCGCAGACCGAGTTCGATGCGTCGAAAAGCGCGCCTGCTCCCGTGTCCTGCATCAGCCGCTCGAAAAAGCGCGGCGCTTCCCATCCTCCTTCCATGATCGATGGATAATTCTCGATGAAAATGCGTTGGCCGAGCATTTCCTGCCAAAGATCGACGCGCACGCGCACGCGATCATAATCCCGCGCGTAATCCAGCTCTCCCAAATGAAAGAGATTCACTCCGTGATGAGTGAAGCTCGTGCCATGGTCGGAAACATAAAGCGGCTTCATGTCGCGAATGAACGGACGAAGGCGTGTCGCGAAATCCTTGAGCGCGTCGAGATCCTCGTCGATGAACTCCGAAAACATGATATGAAACCCTGTCGGGCAATCGAACGCTCGCGCCAGCTCCGCCGGCGGGACGCAAAGAAAATTATCGATCAGCAATTCGCAATAATCGATGTGTCCTTCGGCGATCATGCGCCGAACCATTTCTGTCGTCTCCGTGAGTGTGAAATTGAATCCGATCCGCATCGCATTCACCTGTGCCAGCGCATGAAGAATGGAATGTATCGTGCGCCGCCCGAAGGGAGGGCGGCGCACGACAGCTGCGATGCTTAGCCCCAGCAAGCAGTGCCGCAGTCGGCGCCGCTGCGGCCGTTGACGACGAGAGTGGTGCGCTTCACGATGTTGATAGCCATGATAGTCTCCTTGGACGATCAGTCGATGTCGCCGCATCTGGTCATTGGAGCGGCGGGTCGGTCGCCTGCGCGAGCCTTCCGAGATACTGAGACGGTTCTGCATGAAAAAACCCGACACGGAATTCGAATTGTTTGTTTCTGGCGCGCGCCTCGATGCGGTCGTCGTCGACTTGCGTCCGAGCCGACCGAGTAAAAATTCGCGCGCCTTGACCAGATTGCGTTCGACGGCTCTCGTGGAGACGTCGCAGCGCGTCGCGACTTCCGATTGAAATCGTCGATGTGGTAAAGCAGGAAAATTCTTCGACAGATCGGCGGAAGCTCGGCAAGACATGCGAACAACAAGCGCAGCTCATTTGCGCTTTCGATCGCGGTGTCCGCATCCGACGCATGGGCGTCCGACATGAGAAAGAAATCGATTGCTTCGTCGTAGCCGGATTGAATCCGGACCTTCTGCTGGTCGCTACGACAGGATTCGGCCAGTCGAAAGACTACGAGCGTTCCGCCGAGGCGGGCATCGATTGCATCTCGTGAAGCCTATCGATCTCGATTCTCTCAGGCAGATCATACGGAAATCACCGCTCCGCTGATGAGGGTTCCGTCGCAAATTCTTGTTTATGGATGCGACGAGCGTGTGAGAATGACATGGCTTACGCGGCGAGGGCATAGAACTGCTGTGCTGGACGAAATTTGCTCCTGGCCCGCGACTGTCCCTTTCGGATCAAATGCATGAGCTCGATCCCCGAGAGCGTCGCAGCAGCCGATCGAAATGATTTCAAAACCCAACATCGGCCGCGTCACTCGCTTCACCGCTCGATGGTCCTGTTCGACAATATTATTGAGATATCTGATGCGGCGGATTTCGATGTCAGCTTCATGCTCCGCTTTGTAGCGTTCGATCGCTGCCGTGTTGGCGCCGCTCCTGTCGATCGTGATCTTCTGCGGCTCGCCTCGCTGGCGATTCGCCTTGCGCAAAAAGCGCAACGCTGCTTTGCAGTCCCTCTTGGCCGTCAGCAGAAAATCCACCGTTGCGCCTGCCTTGTCGACAGCCGGATACATCGAGTCGCCAGCTCGAACCGACCGCGCGCTCGCCAGCACGAAACCGCCCCTCCAAAAAAGGGGCATATTCGACGACCCAATGGTTGAGCGTCGAATGGTCGACATCGACGCCGCGCTCTTCCATCACTTCCTCGAGTTGGCGGTAGCTCATCGGATACGCCACATACCAGCGGACGCCCCACAAGACCACGTCGCGTTCAAAATGGCTTCCCTTGACATCGATCATCGCACACGTCCGCCAGCTCCACCGCGACCGATCATAGCCCCAACCGACCCGCGACAAAAAGATCGCGGCGGAACCCGCGCGCGGGCATGGTTCCTAGAGGCGGCCGCCGCGACCCGCGGCGGCCGGACGATCAATATTCGACGCGCAG
>NZ_AZUO01000001.1:1692590-4004193 GCF_000527115.1 Methylosinus sp. LW3 | reverse complement strand
CCTGCGGGCCCCTCATCCGACCCCGCTTCGCGGGGCCACCTTCTCCCACGAGTGGGAGAAGGAAGAAGGGAGAGATTCCGCGCCATTCCCATCACTCCGCGGCCTGTGGCTGCGCAGCCGTGCGGGCGCGGCTGGCGACGCCGATGCGCAGGCGGCGATCGGCGAGCGACAGGCCGCCGCCGAGCGCCATCACCACCGCGCCGAGCCAGATCAGCAACACCAGCGGCTTGTAATAGAGCCGCGCGTCCAGCGTGCCGTCCTCATGCTGCTCGCCGAGCGCCGCATAGACCTGCCCGAGGCCGAGCGTGACGATGCCCGCCTCCGTGCGCGCCATGCGCCGCGCCTGATAGAAGCGCTTCGCCGGCTCTATGCGCGCGATGGTCTCGCCACCCTTGCGCAGCGCCATGACGGCGTAAGTTTCCGCATAATTGGGGCCGGCGCGCGAGGCGATGTCCTCGATCGTGATTTGGTAGGGGCCGACCTCTTGGGCGACGCCCGGCTTCATGGCGACGATCTGCTCGACGCCCCAGCCAGTCGCGGCGAGGCCGAGCAGCGACAGGCCCATTCCCGCATGGGCGATCGACGTTCCCCAGGCCGAGAGCGGCAGCCCGCGCAAACGTGCGAGCGCATTTCCTTGCGCGGCGCGCTGCGCAATATCGGTGAAGGCGCCGATGACGAGATAGACGGCGAGCCCGGCGCTCACAATGGAGAGAACCGGCGCGCCATAGAGCGCGCCGAAAGCCGCCAGCGCGACGACGCCCGCCGCAAAGGCAGCGCGCAGCCGCTGCACGGCGGCGAGGAGATCGCCGCGCTTCCAGGCGAGCATTTGGCCGATCGGCATCAGCAGCACGAGCGGCAGGGCGATCGGGATCAGCACCGTGTCGAAGAAAGGCGCGCCGACGGAAATTTTGTCGCCGGTCAGCGCCTCCAGCGCCAGCGGATAGAGCGTGCCGATGACGACGGTCGCGCAGGCGACCGTCAGCAGCAGATTATTGACGACCAGCGCGCCCTCGCGCGAGATCGGCGCGAAGAGGCCGCCCGTCGGCAGAGCGCTGGCCCGAAAAGCGAACAGCGCCAGCGCGCCGCCGATGAAGGCGACGAGTATGGCGAGAATGAACACGCCGCGCTGAGGATCGCTGGCGAAGGCGTGCACCGAGGTGAGCACGCCGGAGCGCACGAGGAAAGTGCCGAGCAGCGACAGCGAGAAGGCGAGAATCGAGAGGAAGATCGTCCAAACCTTCAGCGCCTCGCGCTTCTCCATCACCGCCGCGCAATGCAGCAGCGCCGTGCCGGCGAGCCAGGGCATGAGCGAGGCGTTCTCGACCGGATCCCAGAACCAGAAGCCGCCCCAGCCCAAAGTGTAATAGGCCCAGTAGGAGCCCATTGCGATGCCGAGCGTCAGGAAGATCCAGGCGGCGAGCGTCCATGGCCGCACGAAGCGCGCCCAGGCGGCGTCTATGCGTCCGCCGATCAGCGCCGCCGCGGCGAAGGAGAAGACGATCGAGAAGCCGACATAGCCGAGATAGAGCAGCGGCGGATGAATGGCGAGGCCGGGGTCTTGCAGAATTGGGTTGAGGTCGCGGCCCTGCCAGGGCGGATCGGCGACGCGCGCGAAAGGATTGGAGGTGAGCAGGATGAAGGCGAGAAAGGCCGCGCCCATCAATCCCTGCACGGCGAGCGTGTCGGCGCGCAGCAAATCCGGCATGGCGCGCGAGAGCAGAGCGATGGCCGCGCCGCAGGAGGAGAGCACGAGCACCCACAGCAGCATGGAGCCTTCGTGATTTCCCCACACGCCGGAGATTTTATAGATCATCGGCTTTAAGGAATGGGAGTTCTCGATCACATTGACGAGCGAGAAATCCGAGACGACATGCGCATAGGTCAGCGCGCCATAGGCCGTGGCGACGAGGAGAAATTGCGCCACCGCCACAGGGCGCGCGACGCGCATCAGCGACACATCGCGAAGCCGCGCGCCGACGAAGGGAAGAATGGCCTGCGCCAGCGCGAGAGCCAGCGCCAGAACGAGCGCGAAATGGCCGGTCTCGACGATCATATCTTCACCCCTCCCGAGGCGTGATGGCGAACGAAGCGATGCGAGAGCGCGGGCGCGGCTCTGGATTGCTTCGTCGCTCCGCTCCTCGCAATGACGGCTTCGTCATTGCGAGCGACGCGAAGCAATCCAGGGCCGCGGGGCGTTCCGTGACTCACTTCTTCTCTCCCTGCCACACGCCCTGCTTTTTCAGCGAGTCGGCGACTTCGCGCGGCATGTAGCGCTCGTCGTGCTTGGCCAGCACGCTGTCGGCGCGAAAGGCGCCGTCTGCGCCCAGCGCGCCATCGACGACGACGCCCTGTCCCTCGCGGAAGAGGTCCGGCAGCAGGCCCTTATAGGCGACGGCGAGATCGGCGGTTCTGTCGGTGACGGTGAAGGCGACGTTGCGATCATCGCCGCGCTGCACCGAGCCTTCCTTGACGAGGCCGCCGATGCGCAGCCTGGTCCCCGGCGCGACATGCTTTTGCGCGAGCTCGGCCGGCGAATAGAAGAACACGATATTGTCGCGCAGCGCGAACAGCACCAGCCCGACGGCGATAGCGAGAACCGCGAGCGCGCCGGAGATGAGCGCGAGCCTCTTGCCCTTGCGAGTCATATCAACCTCCAACGCCCAATTCGCGCGCCAGCGCATCGACGCGGGCGAGACCATCCTTGTCCTGCGCGAGCGCCTTGTGGGCGCCGTCGAGCGCGGTCTTGGCCTTTTCCGTCTCGGCCAGCACGCTATAGGCGCGGATGAGCCGCAGCCAGCCCTCGACATCGGCGCCGTCCTGCGCGAGCTTGCCGCGCAGCCGCTCCACCATTGTGCGAATGGCGTCCATTCGCTGCGCCTCGGGCATTGCGGCGATCTTCGCGCCTTCCTCGCTCGCCGGCGCGGATTCCGGCGCAGGCGCGCCGCGCAATTGCGCGAGCAGTGTTTCGACGCGCGGACGCCAAGGGGCGTCGGCTGGACCGTCGGCGAGCAGCTCGGACCAGACCTGCTCGGCCTTTTCGCGCGCGCCCGTCTGCGCCGCCTCGAGGCCCTTGTAGAAGCGCGCCATGGCGGATTTCGGGTCGAGCGCCAGCGCCGCATCGAACTCGCTCATGGCCTCCGCCGTCACGCGGCCTTCCGAGGCCAGCAAGCGCGCTTCGCCCAGCGCATTGTGGCGATGCGGCGTCGGCCCCAGCAGGCGCAGCGCTTTCTCATAGGCGGCGGCGGCCTCGGCCGGGCGGCCATTGCGCAGATAGAAGGGCGCAATCACCTCATAGCCGCGTCCATCCTCGGGATGTTCGGCGAGATGCGCCTCGATGCGCGCCACGGCGCTCGCTATGTCGGTGTGGCCGGGCTTGGCCTCCAGCCGCGCCTCGAGCGAGGCGTCCGGCAGATCGGGACGGCCGAGCTTGCCATAGAGCAGCAGAGTGAGAGCGGGGATCAGAATGATCGCGCTCGCCGCCGCCACAATGGCGTTGCGGCGGGAGGAGGCGGCGGCGCCAGAGCTCACGCCGCGGGCGCGCAGCAGGCGGCGGGCGGCCTCGGTCCGCGCGGTCTCGGCGTCGGCGGCGGAAAGGCGCCCCTCGGCGCTCTCGCGCTCGATCTCGGCGATCTGCTCCTCGAAAAAGGCGATGTCGGGGGCGGCGGCGTCGGCGGCGTCGCTTTTGCGGGCGAGCGGCCATAGCACGCTCATGACTGCGGCGCCGGTCAGTAGAGCGAAGAGAAGCCAGATCATGGCCCGGCTGTTTAGAGGGAATCCGACTAAGAGGGAAGGGAGATAGAATTTCCGCGCGTCATCGCGAGCGGAGCGTGGCGAAAGCTTCGAGCGCTCTTTGGCGCGCGGCGGCGTGATCGACGATGGGGCGCGGATAGGTCTCGCCGAGCGTGACGCCGGCCTCGCGCAGAACGCGCTCCGGCGCGGCCCAGGGCTTGTGGATGTATTTGGCGCCGAGCTGCGCCAGCTCCGGGACGAAGCGGCGGATGAAAGCGCCGTCGGGATCGAATTTCTCGCCCTGCAGCACGGGATTGAAGATGCGGAAATAAGGCGCGGCGTCGGCGCCGCAGCCGGCGACCCATTGCCAATTGCCGGAATTATTGGCGAGATCGGCGTCGACCAGCGTGTCCCAGAACCAGCTTTCGCCCTCCCGCCAGGGAAGCAGCAGATGCTTCACCAGAAAGGAGGCGGCGACCATGCGCAGGCGATTGTGCATGAAGCCCGTGCGCCACAGCTGGCGCATGGCGGCGTCGACCAGCGGATAGCCGGTCTCGCCTTTTCGCCAGGCGGCGAGGGCGCCTGCGTCATTCGCCCAGGGGAAGCGCGCGAAGGATTTGTCGAGCGGCGCCTCCGGCATATCGGGATGGGCGGCGAGCAGATGGTGGCAAAATTCCCGCCAGCCGAGCTCGCGCAGAAAGGCGAGGCGGCCTTCTTGCGGAGCGTCGATAGTCGCGCTCCAAATCTGCAATGGCGTAATCTCGCCCCAATGGAGATGCGGCGAGAGGCGCGAGGCGCCGTCCCTCGCCGGAAAATCCCGCAGCAGAGCATAGGCGTCTATGCCATCGCGCAGAAAAGCGGCGAGGCGGCGATGCGCGCCGGCCTCGCCCGGCCGCCAGGTCTCGCGCAGGCCTTGCGCCCAATCCGGCTTTTTCGGCTGCAGCCGCCAATCGTCGAGCCGATCGCTCGCGGGCGCGGGCGCTGCGTGGAGCTTCTTCGGCGCGGGGAGAGGCGGCGCCGGCTGCAGAAGCTCGGCGAGCGCGCGCCAGAAGGGCGTGAAGACGCGGAAGGGCTTCCCTTGCGCATTGCAGACCGAGCCCGGCTCTGCGAGCAGCGCGCCGGGGAAGCTTTGCGCGGTGACGCCCTTCTCGTGCAACTTCGCCTGGAGCTGCGCGTCGCGCGCTATTGCCCAGGGCTCATAGATTCGGTTGCAATAGACGGCGGCGGCGCCGGTCTCCGCGGCGAGACGCAGCAATTCCGCCTGCGCGTCGCCGCGCCGCAGCGTCAGCGGCGCGCCGCGCTTTTCGAGATCGCGAGAGAGGGCGGCGAGGCTCTCGCGCAGCCACCAGCGCGAGGCGCCGCCGAGCCGCCATTCGCCGCCTTCGTCCTCGTCCAGAATGAAGGCGGCGATGAGCGGCGCGCCGGAGGCGGCGGCGGCGCTCAGGGCGGAATTATCGGCGAGCCGAAGATCGCGCCGAAACCAGACTATGGCCGGCGCGCTCAACGCCTCACCTGCGGCGGGTGCGCAGGCTGCCGTAGAAATAATAGAGCGCGAGCCCGGCCGCCATCCAGACGAAGAGGCGGATCCAGGTTTCGATCGGCAGCGCGCCCATCAGCGCGAGGCAGGAGAAAATGCCGCAAATCGGCACCCACGGAATGCCCGGCGCGCGGAAGGGGCGATGCAGTTCCGGCCGGTTGCGACGCAGATAGAGCACCGCGCCGCAGACGAGCGCGAAAGCGGAGAGCGTGCCGATCGACACCATCTCGTCGAGAATCTCTATGGGGAAGAGGCCGGCGGCGATCGCCACCAGCATGCCGACGACGATCTGGCTGATCGCCGGCGTTTTATAGACCGGGTGCAGCCTGGCGAAGACGGGCGGCAGCATGCCGTCATGCGCCATCGAGTAGAAGACGCGCGTCTGGCCGAAGAGCAGCGCCAGAATGACGGTGGTGAGGCCGGCGAGCGCGCCGATCTTGACGGTCCAGGCCATCCAGGGGGCGCCGGTGGCGTCCATCGCCACGGCGATCGGGTCCGGCACATTGAGCGCCGTGTAGGAGACGACGCCCGTCGCCACGCCGGCGACGCCGATGAACAGCACGGTGCAGATGGCGAGCGAGCCGATGATGCCGATCGGCACGTCGCGCTGCGGCAGCTTCGCCTCCTGCGCCGCCGTCGAGACGGCGTCGAAGCCGATATAGGAGAAGAAGACGACGGAGGCGCCGCGCAGCACGCCGCTCCAGCCGAAATGGCCGAATTCCCCGGTGTTCTCGGGCACGAAAGGCGTCCAATGCGCCGTGTCGATATAGGAGACGCCGAAGAAGATGACGATCAGCACCACGCCGAGCTTCAGGAAGACGATGAAATTATTGAACATGGAGGATTCGCGCGTGCCGCGCGCCAAGAGCAGCGAGAGCGCCAGTATCACCAGCGCGGCCGGCAGGTTGAAGACTCCATGGCCGGCCTCGGAGAAATAGGCGGTGGTCCATTGTGGCGGCAAATTTATGCCGATTCCATGCAGCACGCGGTTGAAATAGCCTGCCCAGCCGACCGCCACCGTCGCGGCGCCGAGCCCATATTCGAGCACGAGATCCCAGCCGATGATCCAGGCGAAGATCTCGCCGAGCGTGGCGTAAGTATAGGTGTAGGCGCTGCCCGAGACGGGAATGAGCGCGGCGAGCTCCGAATAGCAGAGCGCCACGAAAGCGCAGGCGAGTCCCGCGAGCGCGAAGGAGATGACGACGCCCGGCCCGGCGAATTTCGCCGCCACAGTGCCGGTGAGCACGAATATGCCGGCGCCGATGATGCCGCCTATGCCGAGCGCGGTGAGCGAGACCGGCCCGAGCGCGCGCGCGAAATTGCCGCCTTCCTCGAGGTGATTTTCAGCGAGAATTTCGTCTACGCTCTTGCGGGCGAAAAAATTGCGCGTCGGCGCGGATGCGCCGGTCGTCGTGTCTTGCACCACGAGAAGACCCCTTCTCAGCGAATGGCGTTCGCGCGAAAGCGCGCGGCCCCTGATCGGGGCGGGATTATGGTTGCGCTGTGAAAAGGTTACAAGAGGCGCAGGCTCGAGCGGGCGTCATCGTGGGCGTCGTCCCGGGCGTTGTCGCATTTCCGACGCGGGCCTCGCGTCGAAGGCGTGGGCGAAACGGCTCGCGCGGCGGAAGCTCGCAGTTCTGCGCATAAAAATCGAGGTTTTCGCACGGGCGGCTCGGTTGTTGCAGGACTTACGTTCAATTTCCCCGGCGCGTGGCCGGGCCAGCTGGAGCGGCGCGATGAATCCGCGTTTTGGTTACCTGTGCCTGTTCGACAATCCGACCTTGGAGGCGGGCCGCGCATTGACGCGCCAGCTCATATTGGTGCGCGAAGCCGAGCGCATGCGCTTCGACGATATCTGGTTCGCCGAACGTCATTTCGACGATTATTTTCCGAGCGGCGCCAACTCTGTCATGCTCGGCTATGCGGCAGGCGTCACCATGCGGGCGCGCATCGGCTCGGCGTCCTTTCTGCCGGCGCTGCGCGATCCGATCCAGCTCGCCGAAGATGTCGCCAGCATCGATCTCTTGACCAAGGGCCGGTTCAGCTTCGGCGTCGCCAGCGGCGCCGATTTTCCCAAGCAGACGGTCAATTTCGGCGTCGCGCCGGAAGACGCCAACGAGCGCGGCCTGGAGGCGTTGGAGCTCGTCGAGCGCCTGCTGCTGGAGAGCGAGGTCACGCATAAGGGCAAATATTTCCAGGTGGAGAAGCTGAGCCTCTCGCCGCGGCCGGAGCAGAAGGTTCCGACCTGGATCGCGACGACGACGGAGAGCACGATCCGCCTCGCTGCGCGCAAGGGCTATGGGCTCATGGCGTCGGCGACCTGCACGAATGACGAGCTGCATCGCATTCTCGGCGTCTACAAAGACGAGGCGCCCGACGGCGACCCGCGTCTGGTGCTCGCGCGCTTCGGCTTTGCGACACAGGAACGCGCCGAGGCGGTGTCGATCGCGACCCCCTATCTCGAGGATTTCTGCGCCAAGGCCAACGCCGCGCGCGCCGAGGGCGAGGCGGCGCTCGATCCGCAGGCGCTTTTGTCCATGTCGCTGGTCGGCAGCTTCAAGGAGGTCGCGGATCGGGTGAACAGCCTGAACGAGGAGTTCGGCGTGCATGGCATAGCGATGGCGCCCACCACCTCGCAATTCGACACGGTGAAGCGCTGTCTCGCGGCTTTCGTCGACGAGATTCGTCTGCGTCTGCCGGTGGATTGATCGAGCGCTTTCCGATCGAACGGAAAGCGCTCTCGAGGCGAGAGAGCCGCTCGGTCGAGCGGCTCTCCGAGCTGTTGCTCTATTTGAGCTGGTCGGCGACCTTGTCGATGCCGGCCTTGGCGCAGGCTTCGTCCTTGTCGCCGCCCGGCGCGCCGGAGACGCCGACGGCGCCTATGACCACATCGCCCGCCTTGATCGGCAGAGCGCCCTGCGCCGCGATCACATTGGCGAGATGCACGGCGCTCAGCGTCGGATTGTCCTTCACGCGCTGCGCGAATTCACCCGACGGCGTGCGGAAGGTGCGCGAGGTGTAGGCCTTGCGATGGCTGTTCTCGAAAGTATGCGGCGAGGAGCCGTCGCCGCGAATGGCGATGAGGATCTGGCCCTGCTCGCCGACGACGGTGACCGAGATGCGATAGCCCTGCTGATAGCAGACGTCATAGGCGGTCTGCGCAATGGCCAGCGCGGTCGGGGTCGGCAAGATCTTCTGTGTGAGCAACTCGGCGTTGGCGGGCGCCGCAGTCGCGGCGACGGCGCCGAGAGCGACGAAAGAGGCGAGGAGTTTCGACGGCATGGGCTCTCCGGGGAAGAGGAAATTCTGCTCCGCATCCCGATGGGGATGATAAGCCTATCAATGTTATAGAATTAATTAGCCGTCAAGGCCACGCTCCTGAGCAGGTGACGGGATGATCTCGGTCGCGAACACGCCGCCAGGCGCAGTGAGCATTCTCCTAAAATGCAAATAAAAGAACGAAAAATCCGCAGTGTGGCGAATAGGTCGCGCTTGCCGAAGAAAAGCCGGGAGCCCGTCATAATTCTTGACCGGGGCTGGAATGGCAGATTAAAAAATATTTAGAAAATAGGAGTTGTCGATGAGTAGATTCCGTCGTTCGTCCGACTCCGATCCGCCCCGCAATGAAGGCTCCGCGCGCCTCGCCGATACGGTGGCGCGGCGCCTCGGGCGGCTGATCGCGCGCAAAGGCCGCACGCTCGAGCGGCTCGCCGAGCTGAGCGGCGTCGAACTGGATGAGCTGCGGTCGATCGAGTCCGGGGCCAAGGCGCCGACGATCGCCCATTTGTGGCGCATCGCCAATGCGATCGGCGTTCCCTTCGGCAGCCTCGTCGCCTCGCAGGAGCGCAGCGGCGTGCTCGTCATGCGCAAGGCCAGCCCGCGGCTGATCGGCTCTCAGGACGGCAATTTTCTCTCGCGGCCCTTGTTTCCCTATGACAGCGCCCGGCCGGTGGAATTCTATGAGGTGACGATCGCGCCGCTGCATCAGGAGCGCGCCGAGGCCCATGCTCCCGGCGCGAAGGAGACGCTGGTCGTCGCGCAGGGCGAGATCGAGATCATCGCCGGCCGCGAGCCGCCGGTGACGCTCGCCACGGGCGACGCCGTCGATTTTCTCGCCGATGTGCCGCACAGCTATCGCAATCTCGGCGAGACGCCGGCGAGCTTCTTTCTCGTCATGTCCTATGCCCCGGCCGAGGCGGGCGAGGCGTGAAGGCGAAGCTCACACACCATATCGTTCTTGTAGACGTATAGTAAGTGAATATAAAAAGATAAGTATTTGAAAGTAGTAAAATTTTCTACTTTGAATACTATTGATTTGCCTGGGGGACGACTGTAGTTATCGCTCGCGGTTCGGATTCGTCCCGCCGCGCTTTTTCGATGACGGCCGACGTTTATCGGCGTCCGCGCGAGCTAAAGCTAGCGTCGGCGCCGGGCGCATCGTTCGAGGAATGAACCCATGACCACGGAACCAGAAGTCCGGCGGACGCTGAGCGAATCTGCGGCCCGCCAGCTCGCCAATGCGACCAAGACGAGAGCGCAGTGGTCGGGCATTACGCCGCGCTGGCTCGTGTCCTTTCTGCCTTGGACGCCCGTCGAGGCCGGCATCTACCGGCTGAACCGCGTCAAGGAGGAGGGCGCCCTCACCGACGCCGACGTGACCTGCAGCCCGGCCCGCGACCGCGACGCCGATCTGCCGGAGACCTTCGTCGATTACGAGGATCATCCGCGCGAATATTCGATGAATGCGGTCACGACCGTGCTCGACGTGCAGACCCGCGTCTCCGACCTCTACAGCCATCCTTACGATCAGATCCAGGAGCAGGTCCGGCTGCTCACGGAGAAGGTCAAGGAGCGGCAGGAGAGCGAGCTCATCAACAATGCCGAATACGGCCTGCTCGCCAACGTGCATCCGTCCATGAAAATCAGGACGCGGACGGGCGCGCCGACGCCGGACGATCTCGACGAGCTCATCACCAAGGTCTGGAAGGAGCCGGCCTTCTTCCTCGCGCATCCGCGCGCCATCGCGGCCTTCGGTCGCGAATGCACCCGCCGCGGCGTGCCGCCGCCGACCGTCACCCTGTTCGGCTCGCCCTTCATCACCTGGCGCGGCCTGCCCTTGGTGCCGAGCGACAAGCTCTTCATCGACGAGTCCGGCAAGACCAATATTCTGCTGCTGCGCACGGGCGAGAAGAAGCAGGGCGTGATCGGCCTGTTCCAGCCGGGCATTCCCGGCGAGGTCGCGCCGAGCCTCTCGGTGCGCTTCATGGGCATCAACCGCAAGGCCATCGCCTCCTATCTCATCTCGCTCTATTGCTCGGCCGCCGTGCTGACGCATGACGCGCTCGGCGTGCTCGAGGGCGTAGAGGTGGGCAAGTTCCACGATTACGGCGACAAATACGTCTGAGCGCATCGGGTCCCGCTTCGGCGGAACCCGAGTGATCGGCTGAAGCTTTCCTCATCCTGAGGAGGCGGGCGTAGCCGCCGTCTCGAAGGACGAGGAATGCTTCATTCGCCATCTTCTGGCGCTCGCGGGTGACGCTCTTGCGGCTTCTTGCGACGGAAGAGCTTTCGACAGAGACGAGGAATGATCATGTCTTCTGCGCCGTCCAATTCCGCGGCCTTCGGCGCCACCGCGCCGGATGCGCCCTCCGAGGAGACGCTGACGCGCCATGGAGCGCCGGCCTTTCCAGATCCGGCCATGATCGCCCGCCTCGCCAATGCTTTTTTCCAGGCCTCGCCGCAGGCTTCGTCCAGCGAGTCTCCGGCGACGCTCTCGCCCGGCGCGCCCATTGTGCCGCCGATGCAGCCCGAGGCGCCGGCGCCCTCCATCGTCACCAGCGTCGCGCCCTATGCGCCGGCGCGGGCGCCCGTGGGGCCGCCGGACGTTCCGCCGACGACGATTCCCTCCATCGCGCCGACGCCCAATCTCTCCGCGCCCTCGGCGCCGGTCGGCTTGCAGCCGGCGGTCCCGCCCTATGGGCTCTCGGATGTTCCCCAGCCGGGCGCTTCCGCCGGGGCCTTCGAGCCGGGAAGCCCTTCGGCGGCGGCGATCGATTATTCCGCCATTCCCAACACGCTGGCGCAATATGGCGGCGCCGCGCCCGTGCAGGCGCCGGCGCCCTATGGCGGTTATGATCCCGACTCCGTTCCGGGCGGCGTGAAGGCCGCGCCGGTGGACAATCTCTATTTCCTGCATGAGCGCGCGCCCGCGGTCGCGCCGGGCTCCGTTCCCGCGGACCCGTCGCTCTCGCTCGTCGACCGCTATGACGCCGATGTCGCGCCGGCGCCCGCCACGCCCGATGCGGCGCCGGAGAGCTTCGCCTATTCCGGCCCCTCGGAGGCCGATCCGCATCGCGTGTCGGACGCTTTCGCGCTGGGGACGCCCAATGTCGCAATGCCGGAAATCTCCGGCCAGGAGCGCAGCTTCGCGCCCGGCGCCGCCGGCCCCGCCGCGACCGATTCACTCTATTTCCTCGATCGCGCCGGCGCCGTTCCCGCCACGCCGAAGACGGCGCCGCAAGAGCCGCAGGGCTATGCGCCGCAGCTCGCCGCCAGCGCGCCGGCGAGCAGAGCCGCTTTCGACCCCTATGCGGTGAAGCGCGACTTCCCCATTCTGCAGCAGCAGGTGCATGGCAAGCCGCTGGTCTGGCTCGACAATGCGGCGACGACGCAAAAGCCGCAGGCCGTCATCGATCGGCTCGCGCATTTCTACGAATATGAGAATTCCAACATTCATCGCGCGGCCCATGCGCTGGCGGCGCGCTCGACCGACGCCTATGAGGCCGCGCGCGAGAAGGTGCGCCGCTTTCTGAAAGCGCCTTCGGTCAAGGACATCATCTTCGTGCGCGGCGCGACCGAGGCGATCAATCTGGTCGCCCAGGCCTGGGGCCGGCGCAATGTGCAGGCGGGGGACGAGATCGTCGTCTCCTGGCTCGAGCATCACGCCAATATTGTGCCCTGGCAGCAGCTCTGCGCCGAGAAGGGCGCACGGCTGCGCGTCGCGCCGGTGGACGACCGCGGCCAGATCATCCTCGAGGAATACGAAAAGCTGCTTGGTCCCAAGACGCGAATCGTCTCGGTGACGCAGGTCTCCAATGCGCTCGGCACGGTGACTCCGGTGCGCGAGATCACGGCCATGGCGCATCGCCATGGCGCGCGCGTGCTCATCGACGGCGCGCAATCGGTCTCGCATATGCCGGTGGACGTTCAGTCGATCGGCTGCGACTTCTTCGTCTTCTCCGGCCATAAGGTGTTCGGCCCGACCGGAATAGGCGTCGTCTATGGCACGGACGAGGTTCTCGCCGACATGCCGCCCTGGCAGGGCGGCGGCAATATGATCGCCGACGTGACCTTCGAGAAGACCATCTATCAAGGTCCGCCGGAGCGTTTCGAGGCCGGCACCGGCAATATCGCCGACGCCGTCGGCCTCGGCGCCGCGCTCGACTATATCGAATCGATCGGCATGGAGGTGATCGCCCGCTACGAGCATGATCTCCTCCTCTACGCGACCGAGAAGATGCGCCTCGTGCCGGGCCTCACCTTCATCGGCACGGCGGCGGAGAAGGCGAGCGTGCTCTCCTTCGTGCTCGACGGCCATCGCACCGAGGAGGTCGGCAAGGCGCTGGACCGCGAGGGCATAGCGGTGCGCGCCGGCCATCATTGCGCGCAGCCGATTCTGCGCCGCTTCGGCCTCGAGGCGACGGTGCGGCCGTCGCTCGCCTTCTACAATACATGCGCCGATGTCGATGCGCTGGTCGCCGCGCTCTTGCGCCTGCAGAGCGGACGCGCCGGCTTTCTCTGAGGGACGCCGCTCATCGCTCCTGGAGAGTGATCCGATCCAATCGGCTCGGATCACGCATCTCGATTCCAATCCCTGAGCGAATTCTGATCGATCGAACGATTCCGTTCGATCGGATCGCGCTCGCGCGGCGAGAAAAACCTTCTTTCGCGACGCCGGAGCGCATCGTCCCGATCTTCCCCCGAATGTTTTGACGAAAGGTCTATCGTCTTTATTGACTTCTTGACTCGCCAACAATAGTCTACTGTTTTTATAGACGAGGTGGCCAGGTGCTGACGAAAAAGGGCAAATACGGCATCAAAGCCATGAGCTATCTCGCGCGTTTCGAGCCGGGGCGAACAGTGCCGGTGCAAGAGATCGCGACGACGCAGCGCATCCCCAAAAAATTTCTGGACGCCATTCTCTGCGAGCTCCGCAATCTCGGCTATGTCAGCTCCAAAATGGGCAAGGGCGGCGGCTACACGCTGGCCCGCCCGGCCGAGACGATCACCGTCGGCAATATCATCCGCGCGCTCGACGGTCCGCTGGCGCCGCTGCCTTGCGCCAGCAAGACGCGCTACCAGCCCTGCGACGATTGCGTCGATGTCGAAAAATGCGCCGTCCGGCTGGTGATGCAGGATGCGCAACGGGCTCTGTCCGGCGTGCTCGACAATTGCACGCTCGCCCATGTTCGCGACCTCGCCGATGAGGTCGCGCTCTGCTACGAGATCTGATCTTCCAATCGCTTCGGAATTTCGCGTAAGGCGCCTCGGCGCGCGCGACGCCATGCGCGCGACGACCTGCGAAACGTTGCTTTTTTCGATGAGAAGTCGATCTTCTTTGTAGACTTAATGGATATAGTCGCCTAAAGTCCCCCTCGAGCCACGAAGATGCGAGCGCGCAATGGTGCGCCGACGGAACGCGGTCGTCACGTAAGCATATGACGCCGATAGGCAATAGAGAAAAGACGAGGTTGCGGGCACATGACGAAAACCTTGAAACGATCCGTGATCGCAATGATGTTGAGCGCCTCCGCGGCGGCCCTCGCGATCGCCGAAGAGCAGAAGGCGCCGGCCGCCGCCACGACCGAGTCGCCGCGCGCGAGCAAGCCGCATTGGGCGTGGCAGCCGGCCTACCAGCCCTTCGCGCCGAATGTGCAGAAGAAGGATTGGTCGCATTCCTCCTTCGACGCTTTCGTGCTCTCCAAGATCGAGGCGCGCGGCCTAGCTCCCTCGCCGGACGCCGATCGCGCCACCTTCATCCGCCGCGCGACGCTGGACGCTTGGGGTCTCATCCCCACTCCCGACGAGGTCGCGGCCTTCGAGAGCGATGCGAGCCCTGACGCCTATGAGAAGCTCATCGACCGCCTGCTCGCCTCGCCGCGCTATGGCGAGCGCCAGGCTCGCTTCTGGCTCGACCTCGCGCGCTACGCCGACAGCACCGGCTTCCAGAACGACAATAACCGGCCGAACATGTTTCGCTATCGCGATTACGTGATCAAGTCGTTCAACGAGGACAAGTCCTATTCGCAGTTCATCCGCGAGCAGATCGCGGCGGACGAGATTGCGCCCGGCAATCAGGAGCTGCTGGTCGCGACCGGCTTCCTCGCCGGCTATCCGGACAACAGCAATTCGCGCGATCTGGTGCAGCGCAAATATCAGATCACCACGGATATGGTCGACACGGTCGGCCAGGCGATCCTCGGCACGACGGTCGGCTGCGCGCGCTGCCACAATCACAAGACCGATAAATTCACGCAGAAGGATTATTATTCGCTGCAGGCCTTCTTCGCCAACACCGCCTTCGACGAGAAGGCGCCCGCCAATAAGGGCGAGGTGGAGGCCGAGTTCCTGAAGGAGCAGGCCGTCTATAACGAGGCGACCAAGAACATTCGCGCGCGGCAGAAGGAGATCATCGATTCGGTTCGCGAGGCGGCGCTCAAATATCACAAGGAGCGCTATCTGACCGACAGCCGCGAATCGATCTTCAAGGCGAAGGATCAGTGGAACGCGCTCGACCGCTGGGTCAATCACCGGCTCGACGAGGTGACAAACGACGCCGCGCTCGCCGGCTTCCTGCGCTACGCCGCCGACGACAAGAGCGCGCCGGAGCACAGCGAGGAGATCGTCAAAAAGGCGGACGAATATCAGAAGCTCACGCAGGAGCTGCGCAAGTTCCAGAATCTGCGCTCGAACAAAGGCTCGCTGACCTACACCGCCGCCACCGAGCTCGGCCATAGCGACGCGCCGCCCACGCATATTCTCTTTGTCGGCAATCACGAGAAGCCGCTCGACGAGGTGCAGCCCGCCTTCCCGGAGGGCATCACGAGCGAGCTTCCCGACATCAAGCCGACGGCGACCTCCTCCGGCCGCCGCACCGCGCTCGCCGACTGGCTGGTGAGCGAAAAGAATCCGCTCACCGCGCGCGTCTTCGTCAATCGTGTGTGGAACCAATATTTCGGCAAGGGCATCGTCGGCACGGTCAGCGATTTCGGCAAGGCCGGCGACAAGCCGACCAATCAGGAGCTGCTCGACCATCTCGCCTTCACTTTCGTGAAGGACGGCTGGAGCGTGAAGCGGCTGCATCGCTCCATTCTGCTCTCGGCGACCTATCGCCAGTCCTCTGACTATCGCGAGGATGTCGCCAAGGCCGATCCCGAGAACAAGCTGCTCGCCGTCTTCCCGCGCAAGCGCCTCGAGGCGGAGGAGATTCGCGATTCGATCCTGCTGGCGTCCGGCAGCCTGAACGAGCATATCGGCGGACCGAGCGTGTTTCCGCCCATTCCCGCCAATCTCATCGGCGGCGGCAATTTCAACAACACCGATCCCGCCTGGGCGACGTCGAAAGACCCCCAGGACTACACGCGCCGCAGCCTCTATATCTTCACGCGGCGCAGCCTGCCCTATCCGCTGCTCGAAACCTTCGACATGGCGAATCCGCAGCAGATCCACAGCAAGCGTGACGTGACGACGACGCCGCTGCAGGCGCTGACGCTCTACAACAGCGACCTCATCTTCCAATGGTCGCAAGCGCTCGCCGGCCGCGTGATCGAGGAGGCCGGCGACAATGAAGCCGCGCAGCTCGATCGGCTCTATCTCGTGCTGTTCGGCCGCAAGCCGAGCGAGCAGGAGACGAAGGCGCTGCACGCCTTCCTCGATCAGCATCAGAAGACGATCGCCGAGAAGGCCGAGAACGGCAAGCTCTCGATTGCTGTGCCGGTGACGACGAAAGCGCATTTCGTCGATCCGCTGCGCGCTTCGGCCTTCGTCGATCTCGTGCACACGGTCGTGAACAGCAACGACTTCGTCTACCGCTTCTAAAAGACACCACAGCAATCTGAACCGAGGGGAGCAGACAAATGCTCATCAAGACATCGCGTCGCGAATGGCTGCGCAGCGCAGCCTATGGAGTGGGTGGTTTCGCCGTCGGCGGCATGATGCCGGGCGGCGGCTGGCTCGGCGTTCCGCAGGCCAATGCGGCGACTTTCGTCGATCCGCTGGCGTCCAAGCAGCCGCATTTTCCGGCGAAGGTGAAATCGGTCATCTGGCTGCATATGGACGGCGCGCCCAGCACGCTCGATCTCTATGACTATAAGCCCGAGCTCGAGCGCCTCGCCGGCCAGGACATTCCGGCCTCCTTCCTCGAGGGCATCAAGACCTCGACACAGGGCGGCGTCGGCAAGCTCTTCGTCTCCAACAAGCGCAGCTGGAAGCAATATGGCCAGAGCGGCGCCTGGTTCTCCGACCTGCTGCCGAATCTCGCGCAACAGGCCGACAAGCTGACCTTCGTCAAATCGAGCGTCACCGTCGGCGCCACGCATGACATCTCGATCCTGAAGCTCAACACCGGCGATCTTTCCCCCGGCCGGCCGTCGCTCGGCGCCTGGGTCGCTTATGCGCTCGGCTCGGCCAATCCCGATCTGCCGCCCTATGTCGTGCTCTATGGCGGCCAGCGCGAGCCGCGCGCGGGCTCGGTCAATTGGAGCTCGGGATTCCTGCCGGCGGTCTACCAGGGCACGGCCTTCCGTCCGGGCGCGCAGCCGATCCTGCATCAGGCGCCGCCGGAGCTGATCGGCCTGCAGCAGCAGCGCGAGAGCCTCGACCTGCTGCATCAGCTGAACGATATTCGCTCCGCTGCGCGGCCGCAGGACAGCGAGCTCGCCGCGCGCACCAATTCCTATGATCTCGCCTATCGCATGGAAGCGACCGCGCCCGAGGCCGTCGATCTCTCCAAAGAGACCGCCGCCACCAAGGCGCTCTACGGCCTCGATGACGAGGCGACGCGCGACATGGGCACGGTGCTGCTGCGCGCCCGTCGTCTCGTCGAGCGCAACGTGCGCTTCGTGCATGTCGTGTCGGGTCCGATCGCGGGTCTCGGCCAGGGCGACGACGCCAGCTGGGACGCGCATCGCCAGCTCGAGAGCAATCACAGCGCCCATGCGCGCGCGATCGACAAGCCGGTCGCCGGCCTGCTCGCTGACCTCCAGTCGCGCGGCCTTCTCGACGATACGCTCATCGTATGGACGTCGGAGTTCGGCCGCACGCCTTACGGCCAGAGCGGCGACGGTCGCGACCATAATCCCTGGGGCTATACGCAATGGCTCGCCGGCGGCGGCCTGAAGCATGGCCTCACCTATGGCCGCACCGACGAGATCGGCCTCAAGACCGTCGCGAATCCGGTCGACACCTATGACCTGCATGCGACCGTGCTGCAGCTCCTCGGCCTCGATCACCTCAAGACGATCTATCTGCGCGCCGGCCGCGCCGAGCGTCCGACGGTTGTTTACGGCAAGGTCGTGAACGACATTCTTGCCTGATCAGACTCGCCGGAGCCCGCGAGGCTCCGGCGCGACACGCCGATCGAGCTCGCGGCGCGCGTCGCGAGATCGCAGCGGCGCGTCCTCGGCACAGACGAAACCTCGAGGCAGGATTGTAAGAAAGCGCCATGAGCCGCATCTCAGCTTATCGAAATTCTTACGCGCGTCTCGCCCTCTGCGCGATCCTGATCGCCACGCCGGCGCTGGCCGCCTTGGACCTGCGCGATTACGACGACGATCTGATGCGCGATCTCGAAAAGACGATCAAATATTTCGAGCCGGACATCACCGCGCAAAATTCGCAGGCCGCGAAAGAGGATGCGGAAGTGCTGCTCGACGGATTCCGTTATACGGAAGATTATTTCGCCAAGCGCGGCAAGGACGACGCGGTGGCGATCTCCCGTGACGGATCGCGCCTCATCGCCGATGTCGTCGCCAAGGTCGACAAAGGTGAGTTCGACGCCGCCGCCGCTTCCGCGCGCGAGGCGACGCAAGTCTGCAAAACCTGCCACGAAATTTACAAGCCCCGACTCGCACGTTGAGAGACCCGAGGAACAGACCCATGACGCGTAAGACCGCAAACGAGTTCCCGCCCGGAATATTGAAGCTCTTCGATCTCTTCGTGCATGGCGACATCGACCGTCGCGGCTTTGTCGAGGGCGCCAAGAAGATCGCCATCGGCGCCGCCGCCGCGACCGCCTTCCTCGACGAGCTGCTGCCGCGCTTCGCCGAGGCGGAGGTCGTCAAGAAGGACGATCCGCGCATCGTCGGCAAGACGCTCGAGGTTCCTTCGCCAGACGGAACTGGAACGGTGAAGGGCTATTTCGTCCAGCCCGCCAAGGTGGAAGGCAAGCTGCCGACCGTCCTCGTCATCCACGAGAATCGCGGCCTCAATCCGCATATCGAGGACATCGCCCGCCGCCTCGCGCTGGCCAATTTCGTCGTCTTCGCGCCGGACGCGCTGGCGCCGCTCGGCGGCTATCCGGGCGACGAGGACAAGGCCCGCGAGCTCTTCACCAAGCTCGATCAGGCCAAAACGCGCAATGATTTCATCGCCGCCTATGGCGCGCTGAAGACCTGCCCGATCGGCAATGGCAAGGTCGGCGCGGTCGGCTTCTGCTATGGCGGCGGCGTCGTCAATTTCCTCGCCACCAAGCTGCCCGATCTCGCGGCCGGCGTTCCCTTCTATGGCGCCCAGCCGCCGGCCGAGGAGGTCGCCAAGATCAAATCCCCGCTGCTCATTCAATATGCGGGCGTCGACGATCGCATCAACGCCGGCTGGCCGGCCTATGAGACGGCGCTGAAAGCCGCGCATGTCGATTATCAGGCTTTCGTCTATCCGGGCGTGCAGCATGGTTTCAATAATGACACGACGCCGCGCTATGACGCCGCGGCCGCCGAGCTCGCCTGGAAACGCACCGTCGATTTCTTCAATGCGCGTCTGCGCGCCTGAGAGAGAAAAGGAAATAGCATGAGAGCCTCGACGCTCTTCCTCGGCCTGGCGCTCGGCGTGGCGTTTTTCGTCGCCGGCGCCGATGCGCAGCAAGCCACTGCGCCCGCCGCCCCCGCCGCGGCGCCCGTCACGCCGCAGAATGATCCGGCCTATACCTACAAGACCCTGCGCCTCAATCGCGCCGCCTTCGACGCTCTGCTGGCGAAGCCGGAGGATCTTCTGGTTCTGGACATTCGCCGGCCCGACGAGCTGACCAAGGTCGGCGGCTTCCCGGTTTATCTGAGCATCCAGACCAAAGAGGTTCAGAAATATCTCTCCTATATTCCGCGTGACCGTCTCATCGTCACCGTGTCCAATCGCGCGCATCGCGCCGGCGCCGTCGGCGATATTCTCGCCGGCCTCGGCTTTCATGTCGTCGGCGCGATCGGCGTGCTCGATTATCAGGACGAGGGCGGAACTCTGACCAAGATCGCGCCGCCGGCTCCCGCCGCGACGGCTGCGGTTGCTGCTCCCGCCGCCGCCCCTGCCGCCGCGGCGGCTCCCAACTCTGGCGCCAAGTGAGGCCAAGATGCGTAAGCTCGCGATTTTCACCGCTCTCTCGGTCGCTCTCGCGGCCGCCCCGGCCTCCGCTGCGTTGAAGACGGGCGCCTCGGCGCCCGATTTCAGCGCCCCCGCCGCCATAGGCGGAAAGGACTTCGTCTTCTCTCTGGCCGAGGCGTTGAAGAAAGGCCCCGTGGTCCTCTACTTCTACCCCAAATCCTTCACGCGCGGCTGCACGATCGAGGCGCATGAGTTCGCCGAGAATTACGACAATTTCGCCGCGGCTGGCGCTTCGCTGATCGGCGTCTCCGCCGATACGATCGAGACGCAGCGCGATTTCTCTACCAAAGAGTGCCGCGACAAGTTCCCCGTCGCGGCGGACGCGAATTTTTCCGTCATCAACGCCTATGACGCAAAGCGCGACCGTCCGACGCAGAATGGCGACGCGGTTTCCGACCGCATCTCTTACGTCGTGACGCCGGACGGCAAAATCGGCTTGACCTATGTCAGCTCAGACCCGATCAAGCATGTCTCGGAGACGCTCCAATTCGTGCGGCAGTGGCAGGAGAGCCACAAACCCAGCAAGATTTGAGCCTAGCGTTCAACCTCAGCATAAAAGGGACGATCATGAGTCTGTATTCGAAGCGCTCGCTCGCTCTCCTCGGCGGCGCGCTCATCGCCGGTTGCGTCGCTCTGAATTCCGCCTCCGCGCAGGCGCCCGGCCCCACGCCGGCGAAAATCGCGGTGGAGAATCGCAAGGCGGAATTCGTGCTGATCGGCAATTTCTTCCGCTGGTTCGGCGGCGTCGCCAGAGGCAACGCCCCCTATGACGAGGCGGAGGCCAAGAAGCGCTCCGAGCGCATCGCCTATCTCGCCGGCCTGCTCGACGAGTCCTTCCCCGATGTCTCCAATGTCGGCGAGCCGGACAGCAAGGCGAAAGCCGAAATCTGGAAAGAGAAGGCGGAATTCGACAAGAAGCTCGCCAAGTTCAAGGAGGACGCCCATGTCTTCGCCGATGCGATCGGCAAGGAGAAGGGCGCGACGGAAGCCTTCAAGACCGCGGTCGCCAATCTCGGCCAGGATTGCAAGGGCTGCCACGACTCCTACAAGGCGAAGTAGTCAGGCCCGACATAGCGCGACGAGACGTAAGATGACGGTGATCGACAGGCCGCCCGAGACAGGGGCGGCGGACGCGCAAAAAGCAGAGCGTCTGGTGTGGGATTTGCCGGTGCGGCTGTTCCACTGGTCGCTCGTCGTCTCTTTCATCGGCGCCTATGTGACCAACAGGCTCGGCGTCGCCTGGTTCGACTGGCATGTCCGCTTCGGCTACGCCGTCCTCACGCTCGTCGTGTTTCGCGTGCTCTGGGGCCTCTTCGGCGCCAAGCACGCGCGCTTCGCGAGCTTTCTGCGGCATCCGCGGGAGGCGTGGTTCTATGCGCGAGGCCTGCTGCGCGGTGGGGCGCCGCTCTACGCCGGGCATAATCCGCTCGGCGCGCTGATGGTCGTAGGTCTGCTGCTCGGCCTATTGGCGCAAGCGACCATGGGCCTTTTCGCCAATGACGAGATTTTCAACGTCGGTCCCTTCGCCGGCGCGGTGAGCAAGGAGACGAGCCTGCTGCTCACCTCTTTGCACAGGAAGGGATTCTATGTGCTGGCGGCGGCGGTCTTCATTCATGTCGCGGCGGTGATCGCCTATGTGCTGGTGAAGCGCGAGAATCTCGTGCGCGCCATGGTCACGGGCTATAAGCGCGCCGAATCCGTGCATCCGAAGGACGAGATCACCACCTCCCGCCTGCCGCTGGCGGCGACCCTGTTGCTTGTCGTCGCCATCGCCCTCGCCGCGCTCACCTCGATCGCACCGGTGGCCAGCGCCGGCGGCGATGGGTTTTGAGGAGCGGACGCGCGGCGCCTTCCGCTTAGTGTCGGTCCGAGGACAAGTTGAATCGGATGAATGGGCTGTGAGTCCAATAGAGGCGGCCCGATTCTCGCGGAGATCGCCGATGTGGACGTATGAAAATCGCGCGCGCTTATGATCGTAGCAAATTGTGCTACCCCAGCGACGTGACGGACACGGGTTCAGACCGCTGTTTTACACGAAGCAAAAGCGCCAACAGCTCCACTTCGTTCAGCATAGTAAGCCGCGGCGCCTATTCCCGTGTCGTAAATGTTATGTCGAACCCCACGAAATCGACTACTTACATTTATTTCGTAGTAGTATATATCATACTAGTCCGACTGATCGGATCCAAACAGACTCGTGTTGTTGAGAAAAAAGCGAAGTTTACATCAAAATGTCTCCGTTCGTGCTGTCTATATTGAGATATCACGGGTATCTGCTAAACACCGATCTTCGCATATTTCTATATGCTCCTAGCACGCAACACGCATAAATTCCAAAAAAAATGATATCTGCTCCTGCTGCAATATTTAATGTTATTAACCATCTAATGGACCCATCAGTAATATATGATTTGAACTTTTCATCAAACGCCGCGATCATGATCAAAGTCGCTAGTAAAAATAAAAGGCACACGCAGCCGACGACAAAAAACCATAGGCTAGGACCAAATAAAGAACGCTTGCGCACGACTTGCGCGTATGCATAAAAATAGGATCTAAAATTGCACACTATTTCATATAAATAAAATATAAATGTTGATATATAATATATAAATATAGTTATCTTAATATAAGACACGTCGATGTTTGTCGCCTGTTCGACGAGCCTCATCATAAATAATAACGCGCAAAGAATAGCTGTATTTAAATATAAGATTGAAAACAGGGTATTTCCTTTTTGTCTTGCGCGTTCTCTCATAGCGAGCACCATATAGTCAGCGAAATTGACGAGCGTGCCGCCTTGTAACATTGGTACATCGAGACTCCCCGCTCCCTATAATCGATCAGCGGCATTTTCTTCATACTGCGGAATCACAAGGCCGGCTCGGAAGCTTCCAACATCTTTAACACGGGAGCGTGCCGGTCGCAGAAAATATGAAGTGAAATCAAGCACGCTTAGGTGAGACGCGCGGGAAACGAAAAGCCCGCCGGAGGGCAGGCTCCCGAATCGCATCAGCGCTGAGGGAAGGGCTCGACATGCGTTTCCGCCGTGCGGCCGAAATAGACGGCGCGGCGCCCGGAGAACGACACCAGATAGCCTGCGCAACCGCCTGTCATGACCTTCTCGCAGAAACCGAGATAGGTGTAGCCCGAAGCCGAATGCTGCGCTTCCTCGATCGCTGCTCGCAGAGCCGCGCCGTTCAGCGCGGCGGCGATCGGCGTGTGATGGCGATGCGTCGCAAGGACGACGCTTTCGCCGTCGGGCAGATAATAGGTCGCCGTCGCGCGGCGAAAATCGATCGAATAGCTTTCGAATCCCGCCTGCATCAGCTTCCCGACAATTTCTGGAAAGCTCAGACTATTGCTCTCGGCCGCCCGCAGACAGTATTCGGCGACTTCGGATATTCCAGCGTCCATGGTTGCTCCTTCGGCTATTGGGGGGGAGGGCGTTCAATCGAGGGGCATTTTCGTCAGGCCCAGTCGCGCGACCGTTTCGCGCAAAATCCGCTCGAGGACGCGTCGGTCTTCGGCGGAGAGGCTCCCGAAGCACGCGATCTCATTCTCGTCGGCCAGGGCCGCCAGCTCGGGCACGAAGCCGGCGCCTTTGCTGGTGAGCCGCAGCGTTTGCGCGCGTCCGTCCACTTCGCTCGCTTCACGCATGACGAGCGCCTTGGCGATGAGGCGGTCGGCCAGCTTGGTGACCGCTCCCCGCGTCAGGCTCATCTCGCTGGCGAGCCGGCTGGGCGAGGTCGGCTCCCGCTCGTAGAGACTTCGCATCAGTCCCCATTCGGCGACCGTCACATCCTTGTCGGCGAGCTTTCGGGCGAAGCCGAGCGAGACGTGATTGGAGACTTGGCGCAGCCAGTAGCCGAGATGATCGGTGAGATCAGGGATGCGGGACGGCATGACGAGAAGCTCTCAATTACTTTCCTTGGAAACTATCTCGAAAAGATTTCCTAGTCAATTACCTTTGCCGCCGCGCCATGTTGGGAAGCTCGAGCGCTGCACTACCTTGAGCGACAGCCGCGCCTAGGCTACCTAAGACCCAATCGCCTATCCGATCGTCTTCGCGCGTCGAGGCTCGTCATGGCTCGTCCTATCGCATCGGCTCTCGTCCTGCTTCTGCAGATTTCCGTCGCCCATGCGCTGGACCGGCCGAGCGCGCGTGCGGCGCCGCCGGCGAAGGCGCCCGCCGCTTCTCCCGCAGGAGAGGCGCCGCGCGTGTTCGGCGATTGGCGGCTGCGTTGCCTGGCGGCCGGAGGCGGGCAGACGGCGCATCGTAGCTGCGAGATTTTGCAATCCGTCCTCGTCAAGGACAAGAGCGCGACGATCGCGGAAATCGCCTTCGGCAAGCCGGATGGCGCGCAAGGGCTCTCCATGACGATCGTCGTGCCGGTCGATGTCGCCTTTCACGCGGCGCCGCGCGTGACGGTGAGCGACGCCGATCCGCAGCCGCTCGATCTCGTCTGGCGGCGCTGCGCCGCAGCGGGATGTTTCGCCAGCGTTTCTCTCGCCGAGCCGATTCTCGCCCGCTGGCGGACCTACGACGGGATGGGACGCATCGCCTTCAAGAGCGCGGCCGGGCAGGATGCGGCGCTGCCCGTCTCGTTTCGCGGCCTCGCGCCGGCGCTGGATGCGCTTGCGCGGGAGCATTGACGATCTGTGGCATAATTGCCACAGCCGTTGAAATTCGCCGAGCGCGAGACAAAAAACAGAAATTCATAGAAACACTTAAGTAATTCACTTAGTAGGCGTTTCCGCCCGCTCCGCAGCCCCGCCGCTCGCTGGACGCGCAGCTGTGGCCTTGCTGCGCTCCCGGATCGAAAATAGAAATCGCACAACTGGAAATGCGCGAGTCGGCCCGCGTCGGCCTCGCTCGACGTGATTTTGTCGTTTGAATTTCGACGAGTTCTGGAGACTATCGAATGACCCGTTTGTCCGGCCGTCACGGCAATAGCGTGCGTTCCCCGTCCTCGGGCCTTTCGATCGGCAGTTCTCATAGAGGCGGGCTCCTGCTCGGCGTCTCGGCGCTCAGCATCGCGCTTTCCATGGGCCTTTCGCCGGCGCAAGCGCAGCAGGCGGGCGGGGCCGGCGGCAATCCGGGCGGCGGAACGGCGGGAACGACGAATAGCGCCGGAGTCGGAACGGCGGGCGGCAATGCGACCAACGCCGCGGGCGGCGGCGGTGGCGGTGGCGTCAACGCCAAAGGCGGCGCGGGCGGCGGCGGTGCGCCAGGCGGAACCGCCCCGGCCGGCGCTGGGGCGAATGGGCCTGCCGATCAAGGCGGCGGCGGCGGCGCGGGCGCCGCGACCGCCTTTACCTTTGTCGGCGCGACAGCCGTCGCCAACCTCGTGGGCAACCCCGGCGGCGCGGGCGGGGCCGGCGGCTCGGGAACGGGCTCCGGCGGCGGCGGCGGCGCGGGCGGCAATCTCGCCGTTATGACCGGCGGCGCGGGCGTGTTCAGCGGTGTCGCCGTCGGCGCGACGACGACGGGCGGGGCCGGCGGCAACGGCGGCTCGGCGACAGGAGCCGCCGGCAATGGCGGCGCGGGCGGCGGCGGCGGCTCGGCATTTCTGTTCACCGGCTCCGGGTCTGATGTGAATATCAATGGCGCGGCTGTCGGCGGGGCCGGCGGCGCCGGCGGAAAGAGCGCCTCTCTCTTCGGCAATGGCGGCGCCGGCGGCACGGGCGGCGCGGCTATTTCCGCTGTCGGGGCGCTCGGAACCGTGACCAATGTCGGCTCGATCGTGGGCGGCGCCGGCGGCGTCGGCGGGGTGACCGCCACCGGCGTCGGCGGGACGGGCGGGGCCGGAGGAGCGGGCCTTTCGGCGATCGCCGGCGGGACGATCGTCAACTCGGGAGCCATAAAGGGCGGCGCGGGCGGGCTCGGCGCCAGCGGCTCGGCCTCGGGCAATGGGGGCGCCGCGATCGTCGGCTCCGGTCTCACAATCACCAATTCCGGCGCGATCGCCGGCGGCGCAGCCGGCGGGGCGGGCGGCTCGGCCGGCGTCGCGCTCGATCTGTCCGGGACCAATCGGCTTATCACTCTGGGCGCTGGCGCGCTCTCGGGCGACATTCGCGCCAATGGCGGAACGCTGACGCTCGATCAGACCGTCGCGGGCGCCGGCAACGCCGCTTATGCGAATAAGATCGTGGATACGGCGGGCAATCTCAACGTCGTCGTCGACGCCGGCGCGAATGCGGTCACGCTGAGCAACGCCGCAAATAATCAATTCCAGACGCAGGTGAAGAGCGGGACGCTCTCGGTCGCCAATGCGGGGGCGCTCGGCGGCGGCGATCTCTCGCTCGTCGCCGGCGGCGTGGCGGCGCCGGCCTTCCAACTCGCCGCCGGCGCCAGCGCGCAGTTTTTGACCCAGAACGTCAAGATCGATCCCGGCGTGTCCGGAACCATCGGCGCCGGCGCCGGCTCGACACTGACCATCGCGCCCGGCGCGGGCAAGCAGCTGTCCTTGCAGGGCGGGGCCGGGACGACGGCGCATTTCGGATCGGCGACCAACACCGGAACCGTGGTTCTCGCGCCCACTCTCGCGACGGTCGCCAGTGCGGGCGCCGCTTCGGTGGACGGAGGGACGCTGCGGCTCGGCAATGCGCAGAGCGCGGGCGCAGTCTCGGGCCTGCAGGGCGGACTCAATGTCGGCAAGGACGCGACGACCGCGGCGACGCTCGACACCTATAGCTTCAGTTTCACCGCCAATAATCTGACGGGCTCATCCAAGGGCGTCATCACCAATAATGGCGGCGGCCTCGCCACGGTCACGACCAACAATTCCGTCGATACGACTTATTCAGGCGTGATCCAGGACGGCGTCGCCGGTCAGGTCGGGATCAATGTGAAGACATCGGGCGGCGTGCTGACGCTGGCGGGCGCGAATACCTACGGCGGCCCAACGATTATCGACTCCGCTGCGACATTGAAAGCCGGCACCGCCAACGCCTTCAGCCAAAAAAGTACGACCAGTGTTCTTGGAAAACTCGACCTCAACGGCTTCAACCAGACGATAGACACCATCTATCTCGCTGGCGGCCGCATTCGCAATGGGACGCTGACCAGCACCGATATAGCTGTCTCATCTTTCGGTGGAATTATCTCGGTTGGCGGCGCAGTCGAAAGCATCTCTGGCTCCACGGGCTTGAGGTTGACCGCGGGCACGACCAATCTCGAGGGCGCTAATACTTATTCCGGCGCCACATTGGTCGACGGTGCCACATTGCGGTTGAACAGCGCGAAGGGCCTCAGCGCCAATAGCGCGCTCACCGTCAATTGGGGCGGGACCTTCGATCTCAACGGATTCAACGCCACTGTCTCCGGCGTCGGCGGGCAGGGAACCGTCACCACCAATGGCGCCGCCTCGAAGCTGACCTTCGGCCTCGGCGCGGATTCGACCTTCGTGGGCCAGATGCGCGACGGCGCCGGCCAATTGTCGGCGCAGGTCTCGGGCGGCAAGACGCTGACCGTCACGGGGCAGAACATCTATTCGGGAACGACTCAGATCGACGCCGGTTCCGGCCTCGCCGTCGCCGCTGGCGGCGCAATCGGCACGGCCGCCAATCACGCCGGCGCCATCAATGTCGATGGAGCGCTGCTGATCAAGACCGGCGGCACGGTCGATGCGGGGACCAACAACCTCACCAATCAGGGAACCGTCACCATAGAAGCCGGCGGCCGCCTCACTGATGATCTCGTCAACAATGGAGTCGTCAACAACAGCGGCTTGGTGGCGGCGAATCTGCAGAACAATGCGGCCGGCACGGTGACCAACAAAGCCCCGACCGGCGTCTGGCAGGGCAATGTCGTCGCCAATAAGGGTACGATCGTCAATGAGGCGGGCGCCAATTGGATCGGCAATGTCAACGCCGGCGCCAATACCGGCTCCATCGACAATCGCGGCGCCTGGACCGGCAATGTCGGCAATAATCTCGGCCAGCTGAAGAACGGCGGAACGATCACCGGAACAGTCGCCAATTCCGGCGCGTTCGACAATCTTTCGGGCGGCGTTGTCTCCGGCCTGCTGACTCAGGCCGCGGGAACGACGACCAATGCGGGCGCGCTCAATGGCGGCGCTTCAGTGACCGGCGGCCTGCTGACCAATAATAATCAGATCATCGGCGCCGTCGCGGTCACCGGCGGCCGGCTCGACAATAATGCGACGATCTCCGGCTCGGTCGACAATTCCGCGACCTTCAGCAACTACGCCGGCGGCAATGTCACCGGCGGGCTGAAGACCTCGGGAACGGCGACCAACGCCGTCGGCGCGACGATCAGCGGCGGCGTCGCTGTGACGGCCGGGACATTCACCACCAAGGGCGTGGTCAATGGCGGGCTGACCAATTCGGGAACGACCCAGGCGCAGGGCGCGATCAATGGGATTGTGAAAAATCTCGCTGGATCGTTCAACGTCACCGGCGATCTGAAGACCGATTCGGTGCAGAACTCGGCCGGCGCGACCGTCGATATTTCAAAGGGAACGGTCTCCGGCGCTTCAAGCTCCCTGACCGTGGACAACGCCGGCTTGATCATCGTCAGAGCTTCGGCGACGCTCACCGCGCTCGGCGGTGTGACCAACTCAGGCGCGATCTCGGTCTTGGTCGGCGGCAAGGTCAATGACGCGCTCACCAATACCGGCTCGGTTTTCAATTCCGGCATCTACAACGGCGATCTCATCAATTCCGGCGCTGCAGCGACGGTGACCAACCTAACGACAGGCCAGTGGACCGGAAATGTGCTGTCGAACTCGGCCGGTGCAAAGATCGTCAATCAGGGCGCGTGGTTCGGTAGCGTCTCCAACACGGGTGGCTCGATCACCAGTGCGTCGACCTGGATCGGAAACGCCGTCAATTCGAGCGGAACCATCGCCAATGGCGGCGTATGGGTTGGCGCGCTGACCAATGACGTCGCCGGAACCTTTCAGAATTTGTTCGCTTCCTCCACGCTCACAGGGCTGCTGACGACCTCGGGAACGGCGACCAACGCCGGCGTGCTGGACGGCGGCGCGCTCGTCCTCGCCGGAACGCTGACCTCGACGGGCACGATCAACAATGGCGCGACCGTCACCGGCGGAACGCTGACGACGAGCGGAACCGTCAATGGCGGCCTCGTCAATGGCGTCGCCGGCACGGTGTTCGCGTCCGGCGCGATTAATGGGCAGATCGACAATAGCGGCAAGTTTACGCTGAATGGCGCGTTGGCCAACAATGGCTCCACGGTCAACAACAATGCCGGCGCGACGCTCGACGTCAATTCGAGAAGCTTCACCAACATCGGCGCGCTGAACAATAATGGCGCGATCACCATCGCCGGCGGCAGTCTCGCGGTGAATGGAACGCTCACGCAGGCCGCGGGCTCGATTCAGAATATCGGCGGCGCGATCGCCGCCAATGCGATCAACGAGACCGGCGGCCTCATCACCAATAGCGGGACCATCGGCGCGACGACGACCTTCGCGGTCAATGGCGGCGTTCTGACGAATAACGCCGGCGGCGTGGTGACGGCCGCGGCGCTCACCGTGGGCGCCGGCGGGACGATCAACAATAATGCGACGATCACCTCGGCCGCCGCGATCCAGAACGCCGGCCTCGTCAACAATAATAATGGCGGAACGCTGAACGGCGGCCTCGTCAATACGGGGACGCTCAACAATAATGCCGGCGCCATCCTCAATGGCGGGCTGACCAATAGCGCGACGGCGACCAATGGTGGAAGCGTCAATGGCGGCGTCGCCAATAGCGGCTCCTTCACGACGACGGGCGCCGTCACTGGCGGGCTGGTCAACGCCGCGGCGGGCGTGACGAAAGCGGCTGGCTCCATCGCCGGCGGCGTGACCAATACGGGCTCCTTCACCGTTACCGGCGCGCTCGCCAATGGCGCGGGCAATTTCGCCAATAATGGCGCGGGAACGCTCTTTGTCACCGGCGGTGACTACGCCAATATCGCCACTCTGACGAATAGCTCGACCGCCGCGACCGGCGTGTCCGTGTCGGCGGGCCGCACGCTTTCGGCGGCCAATGTGACCAACACCGCCGGCGCGACCATCGCTAATTTCGGCGCGCTCGCTTCCGCAAATGTGATTCAGAACGCTGGAACGCTCAATAATTCCGGCGCCGTCACCGGCGGCCTGAATAATGCCGGCGCCTTTAATCAGCTCGCCGGCTCGCTGACCGGCGGTCTGACGAATAGCGGACCGGCCAATGTCACCGGCTCGCTCGCCGGCGGCGTGACCAATACGGGCTCCTTCACCGTCACGGGCGCGCTCGTCAATGGCGCGGGCAGCTTCGCGAATAATGGCGCCGGGACGCTGTTCGTCACCGGCGGCGACTACACGAATATCGGCGCCTTCGTGAACAGCTCCACGGCGGCCACGGGCGTTTCCATCGCGGCCGGCCGCACGCTGAGCGCGAGCGGCGTCGCCAACAGCGCCGGCGCGACGATCGTCAATGCGGGAACGCTGGCCTCCACCGGCGCGGCGATCCAGAATGCCGGAACGCTGACCTCGACGGGCGCGCTCACCGGCGGCTTGAACAACACGAATCTCGCCAATGCGGCGGGCTCGATCGCCGGCGGCGTCGCCAATACGGGAACATTCACCGTGACCGGCGCGCTCGCCAATGGCGGCGGCGATTTCGCAAATGGCGGCGCGGGAACGCTCGCCGTCTCCGGCGGCGATTACACGGGCGTCGGCGCGCTGACCAACAGCTCCACCGCCGCCACCGGTGTGACGATCGCCTCCGGCCGCACGCTCTCTGCGACCAGCGCGACGAACGCCGCCGGCTCGACGATCGCGATTTTCGGCGGCGCGCTGCTGACGACCAATGGCTTCGTCAATCAGGGCAAGGTCAACGCCGCCGGAACCATCGGCGGCGGCGTGACCAATACGGGGACATTCAATGTCACCGCGGCGCTCGCCAATAATGGCGGCAAGTTCGACAATAACGGCAATGGCGCGCTCATCGTCGGGGCCGGCGATTACACCAATATCGGCGTGCTGACGAACAATTCCGTCGGCGACGCGACGGCGGGCGCGCAGTTCCAGGGGATCGGCGTCTCGCTCGGCCATGGCCGCACGCTCGGCGCGACGAGCGTCGTCAATAATGCGACGATCGCGCTCGGCGACCGCACGACCAATTCGACGGTCAATTCCATCATCGCCGGCAATCTCACCAATAATGGAACGCTCGATCTCGCCGCGGCCAATCAGGTGGTCGCCAATGGCGCGACAGCGGCGGCGCTCGCCAATTCGCTCACCGTCAACGGCAATTACACGGGCGGCGGCGTGCTGAATGTGGCGGCGCGCTTCGCCGATCTCGGCGGACAGCGGGCCGGCGAGCTGCTGGTGAACGGCGCCGGCGCCGGCAATGTCACCACGGTGATCGTCAATCCGTTCCAGAATCAGACCGGCTTTTTCGCCAGCCCGATTCTGATCGCCAAGACCAACCCCGGCTCGACCTCGACATTCCAGCTCGGCAACGCCACCACCAGCATAGGCGCCGCGCAGGCGCTCAACACGGGCCTCGTGAGCTTCAACCTGCAGCAGCTCACCCCCGGCCAATGGTATCTCGTCCCCAATCTCGACACCGGATCGCTGTCGGCGATCGGCGGCAGCGTCGCCTCGGCGGTCGCCTCGGCGACCACCGGCTTCTTCCAGAGCGCCTCGGCCTTCGTGCAATCGCATCCCGACGCCAAGCCCAACGCCGTCGATTTCGGAATTTGGACGCGCGCCGCCGTCGGCCGTTCCGATCTCGCGAGCTCCTCCAGCGCGCCGACGGCCGCAGGCGGGACCGCCATCACCAATGAGAAGACGCGCACGCTCTACAGCGGCTATCAGGTCGGCCTCGACGCCTCGCTCTCCAACATAGAGAACACGCAGATCAACCTGCACGGCGGCGTGATGGCCGGCCAATATCTCTCCAATTCCTATGATCTCCTCGGCTCCGGCACGAGGACGCGTTTCGACGTGCCTTTCGTCGGCGTCTATGCGGTGGCGACCGGCTTCGGCTTCTTCGCCGATGTGCAGTTCCGTCACGACTTCTGGAACGCGGACATCACCAATTATCGCGCCGGCCTCAACGAGAAGCCGCTGGAGGGCCGCGGCTGGGCGGGCTCCGCCTCGCTCGGCTATCATTGGGATCTGCCCAATGATTGGTTCATCGAGCCCTCGGCCGCGATCAATGTCACCAGCGTCGATTTCGATCGGCTGCAGGTGGCGGCGGGCACGACGCCGGCCTATCTCGTCCTCGACACGGTGCGCTCGACTCTCGGCCGCGTCGGATTGCGGGCGGGAACCTCCTTCGTCCTCGACAATAAATACGCCTTCCAGCCCTTCGCCTCGGTCAGCGGCTGGAACGAGTTCGAGACCAATCTGAAGGAGAGCTTCCAGCAGAACGTCACCTATGTGCCGATCTCCGTGTCGCGCTCCGGCGCTTTCGCGCAATTCGGCCTCGGCGTCTCGGCGCAGATCATCGACACCGGCTGGGTCGGCTTTGTGCGCGGCGATTATCGCACCGGCGAGAAGCTGACCGGCGCCGCGCTCAATGGCGGCGTGTCCTATCGCTTCTGAGCGGCCGCGCCTTTTCTCGCACGAGGCGGAAGGAGAGCCTTCCGCCTCGTGACGCGGTTTGCCTTCCGTCCTGGCTTACGCCACTCTCCGCCCATGGATCGCAAAAGCGGCAAGCGGCGGACGCTTCTCACCGGTCTCCTGATCTTCGCGCTCTGCGCGCCCGCGCGCGCGGAGGAAGACGGCCCGCGCGTGTCGATCATCCGCGACGCGGAGATCGAGCAATTATTGCGGGACTACACCGCGCCTGTGCTGAAGGCGGCGGGGATTCACAGCGAGGCGGCCAAGATCATTCTGGTCGGCGACCGCTCCTTCAACGCCTTCGTTGCCGACGGGCAGAAAATCTTCGTCAACACGGGCGCGCTGATGGAGGCGAAGACGCCCAATGAGATCATCGGCGTGCTCGCGCATGAGACCGGCCATATCGCCGGCGGCCATTTGGCGCGCGGGCGCCAGGAGCTCGCCAAGGCGACCATCCTCTCCGTCGCCGGCATGCTGGCGAGCGCCGGCGCCATGGTCGCGGCGCGCGGCGCCTTCAACCGCCGCGACGGGCAGGTGGGCATGGATTCCGCCGGCGCCGTCGGAATATTGCTCGGCCCGCAAGAGGCGGTGAAGCGCTCGCTGCTCGCCTATCAGCGCGGCGAGGAGCAGGCCGCCGACCGCATGGCGGTGCGCTTCCTCACGGCGACGCATCAATCCGCCAAGGGCATGCTGGAAGTGTTCAACCGCTTCGCCAGCGAATCCTTGTTCAAGACGACGGCGATCGATCCCTATCTGCTGTCGCATCCGCTGCCGAACGAGCGCATCTCCAACCTCGATCAGGCCGCCAAGCAATCGCCCTATTTCGATGTCCCGGACTCGCCGGCGCTGCAGGCCCGTCACGATCTGATGCGCGCCAAGCTCATCGGCTTCATGGGCAATTCCGGCGAGGTGGCGCGGCGCTATCCCATCTCCGATCTTTCGCTACCGGCGCGCTACGCCCGCGTCATCGCCGATAATCGCTTCGGCCGGCTGGAGGATGCGCTGCGCGGCGCCGACGCCCTGGTCGCGGCCGATCCGAAGAACCCTTACTTTTGGGAGCTGAAGGGGCAGATATTGCTCGAGGCCGGCCGCGCCAATCAGGCCATCGCGCCTTTGCGCAAGGCGGCCGCCATCGCCGGGCCGGGCGCGACGCCGATCCGCGTGCTGCTCGGCCATGCGCTGGTCTCAGCCGACGATCCCAAGCTGCTGAACGAGGCCGTGAGCGTGCTCGCCAATGCGACGCAGCGCGACGAGGATAGCGCCGACGCCTGGGAGTTTCTGTCCATGGCCTATTTCCGCAAGGGCGAGAACGCCAAGGCGCAACTCGCGGCGGCCGAGGGCCTCTTCGTCGCCGGCAAATATGTCGAGGCGCGCACGCAAGCGACGCGCGCCCAGGCGCAGTTCAAGGAAGGCACGCAGGGCTGGCTGAAGGCGGACGATATATTGACCTATCGCCCGCCGGGGAGCGAGTGAGACGATCGACGCAGGATTTTTTCGACCGGGACATCAGCATGCCGAGTACGGAAAGCGGGTCGATTTGAATTTCGCCAATGCGTCAGAAGCAGCCCTTTCAACAGCGCCGCTCAATAGCTATTTTGCCAAGCGCCGACGGCGCTGGCTGTTACGAAGCTCGAGAACTCTAAACTTGGCACAGCGCGCGCCGACGTGTGTCAGTTCCGGGTAGATGATGGACGGCGATCCAGCAGGACAGAAGGCCAGACGTTTCTCAGAGTCTCTAACGCACGACGATCATGTGCGCGGCGTTGTCAGATTCGTGTTCGGCGCCGTGGGCTTGGTCGCCTTCAACGCGCTTATCGGTCTGTTCGATCCATATCGAACCATTGACGCTCGCATCACGAAAGCGGAACAGCTGTGCGACTACTACCGCCCAAAAATTAAGAATGGCTGGCCAGAAGAGCGGGATCACAAACCCGTGCCGCCGGGCTCGATCCCCTGCGACTCGGCCAGTGAGCGCGAACTTGATCGAACATCCGAATTTCCGGTCAAGAGATATTTTGTAATGTTCGTCGAGTACGTGTCGCCCGCCGACGGAAAAAACTATTCGCAGCGCATTCAGATTCCAGCGGAACGACTGTCGCCGAATTTTAAACCTGGCATGACGATTCGGGTGTCTGCCTCGACGACCGATCCGTATTCGGTGCGTGGCCAGTAACAGGTCCTTTTCCGAGTCAATTTTGATTGTGAGATGGTCGTTCTTGCCCTCGTGGATCTCGTTGTCGCTCGTCTGGCTTGGGCGAAACTTCTCGTCGATGTGGCGGTGGAGGAGGTCGCGGCCGGTGGAGCAATGACGCTGGACGAGCATCTCTCGCAACTCGACGCTCTGGTCCGCGCCGAGGCGTGCTGAAGGCGCGTCTCTTTGTCGCGTGAAAGGCTCGAGGTTGCGCGAAAGGCCAATGTCGATCTGGCGAGAGTTCTCGCCTATCTCGATGGCGTCGCCGGACCTCCGACTGTCGGCAAACACCGCGGCGTCTTTGAACCCTCTACCGGCGGATCGCCGACCATCCCGCGACGCAGAACCGCATTGAGTGGATAGGGGTGGTTTCGCCTTTCGTCGTGATCTATCGGTATCTCGAAGGCTAGGACTTCGTGACCGCGGGAAGGTTTCGCCCGCGCAAGCTCGGGACGACAGATTGACCAGACTCCCCCTCGCTCTCACCCAGGGCGACCCTTCCGGCATCGGCCCGGAGCTGACGCTGAAGGCCTATGCCGCGCGCAAGGCGCGGGCTCTGCCGCCTTTCTTCGCGCTCGCCGATCCGGCGCAGCTCGCGCGGACGGCGGCGGCGCTCGGGCTCGAGATCGCGCTGCGCGAGGTCGCGCCGGAGGGGGCGGCGGCGGTTTTCGACGCGGCTCTGCCGGTCGTGCCGCTCGGGCTTTCGGTTCGAGGAGTTCCCGGCGCGCCCGAGCCCGCCGACGCGGCGGCGACGATCCTCTCCATAGAGCGGGCCGTCGAGCTGGTCGCGGAGGGAAAAGCGCGCGCGCTCGTCACCAATCCGATCGCCAAAAATGTGCTCTACGCCGCCGGCTTCGCGCATCCGGGCCATACGGAGTTTCTCGCGGCGCTGGCGGAGCGGCGGTTCGGGCGCCCCTTCCGCCCGGTGATGATGCTCTACGCCGAGGAGCTCGCCGTCGTTCCGGCGACGATCCATGTCGCGCTCGCCGAGGTTCCGCGCCTGCTCACCCGCGAGCTGCTGGTGGAAACCGGGGTGATCGTCGCCGCCGATCTTTCGTCCCGCTTCGGCCTCGCTTCGCCGCGCCTCGCCTTCGCCGGGCTCAATCCGCACGCCGGCGAGAGCGGCGCCATGGGCCGCGAGGAGATCGACGTGATCGCCCCCGCCGTGGCCGAGCTGCGCGCGCGCGGGATAGACGCCACCGGCCCGCATCCGGCCGACACCATGTTCCACGCCGCCGCCCGCGCGCGCTATGACGTCGCCATCTGTCCGACGCATGATCAGGCGCTGATCCCCATAAAGACGTTGGCCTTCGATCGCGGCGTCAATGTCACGCTCGGCCTGCCCTTCGTGCGCACATCGCCGGACCATGGCACGGCTTTCGACATAGCCGGGAAGGGAGTCGCCGAGGCGACGAGCGTCATAGAGGCGATCCGCCTCGCCGACCGAATGACGGCGCGATGATCGACGATCTGCCGCCATTGCGCGAGGTGGTCGCGCGCCATGGGCTGATGGCCAGCAAGGCGCTCGGCCAGAATTTTCTTTTCGACCTCAACCTCACCGCCCGCATCGCTCGCGCCGCCGGCCCGCTCGCGGGCGCGACCATCGTCGAGATCGGCCCCGGTCCCGGCGGCCTCACCCGCGCGCTGCTCGCCGAGGGGGCGGGGCGCGTCATCGCCGTGGAGCGCGATTCGCGCTGCATTCCGGCGCTGCGCGAGATAGAGGCGCGCTATCCTGGGCGGCTGGTCATCGTCGAGGGCGATGCGCTGGCGCTCGATCCGGCGGAGCTGGCGCGGCTGCACGGGCTCGGCGGGCCGGCGCGCATCTGCGCGAACCTCCCCTACAATATCGCCACCGAGCTGCTGGCCCGCTGGATCGAGACGGAGCCTTGGCCTTCCGTCTTCGATCGCTATGTGCTGATGTTCCAGCGCGAGGTTGCCGAGCGCATCGTCGCGACGCCCGCGCAGCGCGCCGATTATGGCCGCCTCGCCGTGCTCTGCGGATGGCGGACGCGCTCGCGCATATTGTTCGACCTCTCGCCCTCGGCCTTCACGCCGCCGCCCAAGGTGACGTCATCCGTGGTGGAGCTCATTCCCAATGCGTCGCCGCTGCCTTGCGATCCGAAGCTATTGTCGCAGGTGACGCGCGCCGCCTTCGGCCAGCGCCGCAAAATGCTGCGCCAGAGCCTGAAATCTCTGCCGAAGCCGGGCCTGGACGTGGCCGCGCTGCTGGCGCGGGCGGGCATAGAGGAGACGCGCCGCGCCGAGGAGATCGACATCGGCGGATTCGTCGCATTGGCGCAGGCTCTGGCTGTCCTATCTTGACTCTGCGGCGCCTATATTCGAGGAGCGGCAGCAATGGCGAAATTCTATTTTGCGGCGGTGGAGACCGAGGAAGGCCTGCGCGCCGAGCTCAAGATCGCAACCCCTTATTCGCTGGCGGCGGATGTCTTCGATCCGAGCGAGAGCTTCACCGATTACGAGGCGAAGCTGGACGGCGCTCTGCGCGAGCTGGAGCGCACGCGCGACGAGGCGCGCGCCTGGTTCGCCAAGCATAATGGCGCGTCGGCGGCTGGGTGAGCAGGCGGGCGGCTCCGGGCTCGGAACCGCGTTTTCCCGGGGGCCTGAATTTCCGCTTGGCGGCCCCGCCTTACTCGATTATAAGCACCAGATGCGTGGCGCGCGGCCTGGGGTCTCGCGCCGCGACTGTTTTGTGGCGGTCCCGATGAGTCCCGTGGCCGCGGTCCTCGGCTCGGTGAAACATCTCGGCTCGGTGAAGCATGGCCAATCCGTTTCAGTTCCTGCAAGAAGTGCGCTCGGAAGCGAGCAAGGTCGCGTGGCCGACCCGCCGCGAGACCCTCATCACCTCCGGCCTGGTGGTCCTCATGGTGCTGGCCGCGAGCATTTTCTTCGTCGTCGTCGATCAGGGGCTGCGACTCGCCGTGGGCATGCTGCTGCGGATCGGCCAGTAAGGCCGAGGAACCCGCCGGCGCGCCGATCGTCGAGAGCGAAATTTTGGAGCTTGTCGCGCCGTGAGCATGCGCTGGTATATCGTCCACGCCTATTCGAACTTCGAGAAGAAGGTCGCCGACTCCATTCGCGAGGGCGCCGCGCAGCGCAATCTCTCCGATCAGTTCGAGGAGATTCTCGTGCCGACCGAGCAGGTCATCGAGGTGCGCCGCGGCCGCAAGGTCAGCTCGGAGCGCAAGTTCTTCCCCGGCTATGTGCTGGTGAAATGCGACCTCTCCGACCAAGTGTTCTCTCTCATCAAGAACACGCCGAAAGTGACCGGCTTCCTCGGCGCAGACAATAAGCCGATGCCGATCAGCGAGGCGGAGGCGATGCGCATCAAGGGCCAGGTGGCCGATGGCGTCGAGCGCCCCAAGCCCTCCATCTCCTTCGAGATCGGCGAGACGGTCCGCGTGGCCGACGGCCCCTTCGCCTCCTTCAACGGAGTAGTGGAAGAGGTCGACGACGCCCGCTCGCGGCTCAAGGTGGCGGTATCCATCTTCGGCCGGCCGACGCCGGTGGAGCTGGAATTCGCGCAGGTGGAGAAGGTTTGATTCCACGAATTCTCTCTCCCGCTCGCGGGAGAGGGTGGCCCGGCGTAAGCCGGGTCGGGTGAGGGCGCTTCGAGAGTCCTCACCGTCGCGCATTCGCGCGACGCCTTCTCTCGCGAGCGGGGGAAGGAAAAAGCCGTGGCGGGCGCGCCCCTGTCGCCAGGGGGATCACGCGTCGGACCACGAACTGCAACCGGCGGCTCGGGACGCGGAAGCGTGTCCGGCCGCTCAATGTTGGAGATGAGACATGGCGAAGAAAATCGCCGGCTACATCAAGCTGCAAGTGCCGGCGGGCGCGGCCAATCCGTCGCCGCCGATCGGTCCCGCGCTCGGTCAGCGCGGCCTCAACATCATGGAATTCTGCAAGGCCTTCAACGCCAAGACGGCGCAGATGGAGAAGGGGACGCCCATCCCCGTCATCATCACGGCCTTTCAGGATCGCTCCTTCACCTTCGAGCTGAAGCAGCCGCCGGTCTCCTACTTCCTGAAGCAGGCGGCGGGCGTCAAATCGGGCTCGAAGACGACCGGACGCGGTTTCGTCGGCCAGGTCACACGGGCGCAGATTCGCGAGATCGCCGCGAAGAAGCTGCAGGACCTCAACACGACGTCGATCGAGTCGGCCGCGTCGATGATCGAGGGCTCCGCCCGTTCCATCGGCCTCGAAGTGGTGGGGTGAGATCATGGCCCATATCGGAAAACGCATCGCCAAGGCGCGCCAGGCCGTCGAGCGCACCAAGCTCTACCCGGTCGACGAGGCGATCAAGCTGGTTCGCGCCAACGCCACCGCCAAATTCGACGAGTCCATCGAGATCGCGATGAATCTCGGCGTCGACCCCAAGCATGCGGACCAGATGGTGCGCGGCGTCGTCAACCTGCCGAATGGCACCGGCCGCACGCTGCGCGTCGCGGTCTTCGCCCGCGGCCCCAAGGCCGATGAGGCCAAGGCCGCCGGCGCGGATATCGTCGGCGCCGAGGATCTCGTCACCATCGTCCAGGGCGGCACGATCGAGTTCGATCGCTGCATCGCCACCCCGGAGCTGATGCCGCTCGTCGGCCGCCTCGGCAAGGTGCTCGGCCCGCGCGGCCTGATGCCGAACCCCAAGGTCGGCACGGTGACGATGGACGTCGCCGGCGCGGTGAAGGCCTCCAAGGGCGGCGCCGTCGAGTTCCGCGTCGAGAAGGCCGGCATCGTGCAGGGTACGGTGGGCAAGACCTCCTTCGAGGAGGGCAAGCTCGCCGAGAATATCCGCGCCTTTGTGGATGCGGTGGCCAAGGCCAAGCCCGCCGGCTCCAAGGGCACCTATATCCAGCGCGTGGCGCTCAGCTCCACCCAGGGGCCTGGCGTCAAGGTGGATGTGGCGACGCTCGGCGCGACGCAGGCGTGATGCGAGGCGGCGGCCCCAGGGCCGCCGTTTTCTCCCCGGCGGGGCGGGGCGCGGCCCCTCTCTCCGGCGAGAGATTAACGATGTTTTTGCGCCTTTCCATTAATCAATTGTTAACTGTGAATTCCATGCTAAGCTCAGTGCAGCTTCCGTTATTGCTCGAGGTCGTGAAGACCGGCGGGCGCGTTTCGGAAAATTTGCGTAGATCGCCGATTTTTAAGAAAGTCGTGTGGATGTTCACTGAGCAAAGCGCAGGACGCAACGCCGGCTATCGCCTGAATTCTGGCGACGAAGGCGCTTTCCATCTCATCTCCGACCGCATGTGCAAGGCCCTCGGCCATACGCTGATCGCCCTCATCGTCGCTGGCGGCTTCGTCAAGCTGGCCTATGTCGAGGCCGGCGAGGCGGTGAGGCGCGGCCGCCGCGGAGCGCGAGCCTGAGCGCAGCACGCAGGCGGGCCGAGCGGTCGCCTTCGGCCGCGCCGGGGCGCAGCGAAGATTCCACTTGGCAAGAGCGTTGGCCGTCGTTAAATAAGGCCCCTCGGGGTCGGCCAGCGTTCGCGACCCCATTTTCAGATATCAGCTTCCGTCGAGCTCGATTCCCGATACGGGGACAGGGCGAGACGGTGGATAGGCCGGCGGACCCGGGGGAGATTCCTCGCGTCCCGTCCGGCCATGTCCTGTCCGAGACTGCCGGCGCCTGTCCGAGGCTCACCCCGAGGACGGCTCAATCGGCTCGCTGGACGGCGGAGCCCTCCGCCCCCGACGAGCGGCCTGCATAGACGGGGAAGACCGGAATTGTAGGGCCGGCGCGGCGCTTTTCAAAGCTCGCGCGCGGTCTTTCGAATTTGGTTGGCGCCCCTCTGATCCGAGGCGAGGCCGTTTCGGCCCTCAGCCGAGGGGACAGGATCTACGGCGCCGTCGCGCCCGCCGCTCCCGCGGCGATGCGACGGCTCATCGCAACGGCGGGGCTCGTCCCCGCTCGAGGAGAGAGCAACCGTGGACAGAGCGGAGAAAAAGCAAGCCGTCGCGGCGCTGAACGAGGTCTTTGCGAAGACCCCGGTCGTCGTCGTGGCGCATTACTCCGGCCTGACCGTCGCCCAGATGCAGAAGCTGCGCAAGCAGGCTCGTGAATCTGGCGCTTCCGTTCAGGTCGCCAAGAACCGCCTCGCCAAAATCGCTCTCGACGGCACGAGCGTCGCCTCCATCGGCCCCCTTCTGAAGGGGCCGACCCTGATCGCCTATTCGGACGATCCGGTGGCGGCGCCCAAGGTGGCCGCGGCCTTCGCCAAGGATCACGACAAATTCGTCATCCTCGGCGGCGCGCTCGGCGCCCAAGCCCTCGACCCCGACGGTGTGAAGTCGCTCGCGACTCTCCCGTCGCTCGACGAACTGCGCGCAAAGCTCGTGGGCCTCATCCAGGCTCCGGCGACCAAGATCGCGCAGCTCACGACCGCTCCGGCCGCAAAGCTGGCGCGCGTGGTCCAGGCCTATGCCGACAAAGACGCGAACGCGGCCTGATAGGCGGCGCATATCCAACCAAGCAGAACCGAATTCGAAGGACTGAAGCAAGATGGCTAATCTCGAAAAGATCGTCGAAGACCTGTCGAGCCTGACCGTGCTCGAGGCCGCCGAGCTGGCGAAGCTCCTCGAGGAGAAGTGGGGCGTTTCGGCCGCCGCGGCCGTCGCCGTCGCCGCCGCTCCGGGCGCGGCCGCCGCCGCGGCTCCGGTCGAGGAGAAGACCGAGTTCAACGTCATTCTGGCCGCCGCCGGCGACAAGAAGATCGAGGTCATCAAGGAGGTCCGCGCGATCACCGGCCTCGGCCTCAAGGAGGCCAAGGACCTGGTCGAGGGCGCTCCCAAGCCGGTCAAGGAAGGCGCTTCCAAGGACGAGGCCGAGAAGATCAAGGCCGCCCTCGAGAAGGTCGGCGCCAAGGTCGAGCTCAAGTAAGACGAAAATCGCCCTCTCCCGCTTCATGGCGGGAGAGGGTTTTCGGCACGGATGACCAGGAGCGAATGGCGAATAGCGAATAGCGAATAGACAGGATCCTCTATTCGCTATTCGCAACTCGCTATTCGCTTTCAATAAGAGGATCGAGAGGCGACATGGCTCAGACTTCGGCGCAAACTTTCTCCGGTCGCAAGCGTGTCCGCAAATTCTTCGGCCATATCCGCGAAGCCGCGGAAATGCCCAATCTGATCGAAGTTCAGAAAGCTTCCTACGACCAGTTCCTGCTCGTCGACGAGCCTGCGGGCGGGCGTCCCGACGAGGGTCTGCAGTCGGTCTTCAAATCCGTTTTCCCGATCTCCGATTTCTCGCAGGTCGCTTTGCTCGAATTCGTCCGCTACGAGTTCGAGCCGCCGAAATACGACGTCGACGAGTGCCGCCAGCGCGGCATGACCTTCGCCGCGCCGCTGAAGGTGACGCTGCGCCTCATCGTGTTCGATGTCGATCCTGACACGCAGGCGAAATCCGTCAAGGACATCAAGGAGCAGGACGTCTATATGGGCGACATGCCCTTCATGACGGCGAACGGCACCTTCATCGTCAATGGCACGGAGCGCGTCATCGTCTCGCAGATGCACCGCTCGCCGGGCGTCTTCTTCGACCATGACAAGGGCAAGAGCCATTCCTCCGGCAAGCTCCTGTTCGCCGCGCGCATCATTCCCTATCGCGGCTCCTGGCTCGACATAGAGTTCGACGCCAAGGACATCGTCTATGCGCGCATCGATCGTCGCCGAAAGATTCCGGCGTCATCGCTGCTGTTCGCGCTCGGCATGGACGGCGAGGAGATTCTCTCCACCTTCTACAATACCATCACCTTCAAGGCCTCCGGCGACAGCTGGCGCCAGCCCTTCGACCCGGAGCGGCTGAAGGGGCTGAAGGCCGTCAACGACATCGTCGACGCCGACACCGGCGAGGTGATCGTCGAGGCGGGCAAGAAGCTCACCGCGCGCGCCGCGCGCCAGCTCGCCGAGAAGGGCGTGAAGGCGATCAAGATCCAGTCCGAGGATCTCTACGGCCAGTTCCTCGCCCAGGATCTCTATGATCCGTCGACGGGCGAGATCTTCGCCGAGGCCGGCGACGAGATCACGGTGAAGTCGCTGCCGCTGCTGGTCGAGAAGGGCTTCGACGAGCTGCCGGTGCTCGATATCGACCATATCAACATCGGTCCCTACATCCGCAACACGCTGGCGGTCGACAAGAACTCCTCGCGTGAGGAAGCGCTGTTCGACATCTACCGCGTCATGCGTCCGGGCGAGCCGCCGACGATGGATACGGCGGAGGCGATGTTCTATTCGCTGTTCTTCGATCCCGAGCGCTACGACCTCTCGGCCGTCGGCCGCGTGAAGATGAACATGCGCCTCGACCTCGACGCGCCCGACACGATGCGCGTTCTCCGCAAGGAGGACATCGTCGCCGTCGTGCGCGCGCTCGTCGATTTGCGCGACGGCCGCGGCGAGATCGACGATATCGACCATCTCGGCAATCGCCGCGTGCGCAGCGTCGGCGAGCTGATGGAGAACCAGTATCGTCTCGGCCTCCTGCGCATGGAGCGCGCGATCAAGGAGCGCATGTCCTCGGTCGACATCGACACGGTGATGCCGCAGGACCTCATCAACGCCAAGCCGGCGGCGGCGGCTGTGCGCGAGTTCTTCGGCTCGTCGCAGCTCTCGCAATTCATGGACCAGACCAATCCGCTGTCGGAGATCACCCATAAGCGCCGCCTCTCGGCGCTGGGACCGGGCGGTCTGACGCGCGAGCGCGCCGGCTTCGAGGTGCGCGACGTGCATCCGACGCATTACGGCCGCATCTGCCCGATCGAGACGCCGGAAGGTCCGAACATCGGCCTCATCAACTCGCTCGCGACCTTCGCGCGCGTGAACAAATACGGCTTCATCGAAGGTCCCTACCGCCGCGTGCGCGACGGCAAGGTGACGAGCGAGGTCGCCTATCTCTCCGCCATGGAGGAGCAGAAATACCACGTCGCCCAGGCCAATGCGCCGATCGACGCAGAGGGCAATCTGCTCGAGGATCTGGTGCTGTGCCGTCACGCCGGCGATGTGGTGCTCGTCCCGCGCGAGCGCGTCGACGCCATGGACGTGTCGCCCAAGCAGCTCGTCTCGGTCGCCGCGGCGCTCATTCCCTTCTTGGAGAATGACGACGCCAACCGCGCGCTGATGGGCTCCAACATGCAGCGCCAGGCCGTGCCGCTGGTGAAGGCCGACGCGCCGCTGGTCGGCACCGGCATGGAGCCGGTGGTCGCCGCCGACTCCGGCGCCGCCATCGCCTCGCGCCGCGCCGGCGTCGTCGACCAGATCGACGCGACGCGTATCGTCGTCCGCGCGACGGAAGAGCAGGACCCGACCAAGCCGGGCGTCGACATCTATCGTCTGATGAAGTTCCAGCGCTCGAACCAGTCGACCTGCATCAATCAGAAGCCGCTGGTGAAGGTCGGCGACTATGTGAAGAAGGGCGACATCATCGCCGACGGTCCCTCGACCGATCTCGGCGATCTGGCGCTCGGCCGCAATGTGCTCGTCGCCTTCATGCCGTGGAACGGCTACAACTTCGAGGACTCGATCCTTCTCAACGAGCGCATCGTCAAGGACGACGTCTTCACCTCGATCCATATCGACGAATTCGAGGTGATGGCGCGCGACACCAAGCTCGGCCCGGAGGAGATCACGCGCGATATTCCCAACGTCTCGGAAGAGACGCTGAAGAATCTCGACGAGGCCGGCATCGTCTATATCGGCGCGGAAGTGCAGGCGGGCGACATTCTCGTCGGCAAGATCACGCCCAAGGGCGAGAGCCCGATGACGCCGGAGGAGAAGCTGCTCCGCGCCATCTTCGGCGAGAAGGCGTCCGACGTTCGCGACACGTCTCTGCGCGTGCCGCCGGGCGTTCAGGGCACGATCGTCGAGGTGCGCGTGTTCAACCGCCACGGCGTCGAGAAGGACGAGCGCGCCCAGGCGATCGAGCGCGAGGAGATCGAGCGTCTCGCCAAGGACCGCGACGACGAGCTCGCCATTCTCGACCGCAACACCTACGCCCGTCTCTTCGAGATGCTGGTCGGCAAGGTCGCGATCGCGGGGCCGAAGACCTTCAAGAAGGACCAGCCGCTCAACCAGGCGATCCTCGACGAATATCCCCGCTCGCAGTGGTGGACCTTCGTCGTCGAGGACGACAATCTGATGAGCGGCATCGAGGCCGTGCGCAAGCAATATGACGAGTCGAAGAAGGGTCTCGAGAACCGCTTCCTCGACAAGGTCGAGAAGCTGCAGCGCGGCGACGAGCTGCCGCCCGGCGTGATGAAGATGGTCAAGGTCTTCGTCGCGGTGAAGCGCAAGATCCAGCCCGGCGACAAAATGGCCGGACGCCACGGCAATAAGGGCGTGGTCTCGCGCATCGTGCCGCAGGAGGACATGCCCTTCCTCGAGGATGGTCAGCCGGTCGATATCGTGCTGAACCCGCTCGGCGTGCCGAGCCGCATGAATGTCGGGCAGATTCTCGAGACGCATCTCGGCTGGGCCTGCGCCGGCCTCGGCAAGCAGGTGGGCGCCGCCGTCGACGCCTATATGCGCAGCAAGGATACGAAGCCGCTTCGGGAGAAGCTCTCCGACATCTATGGGCCGAACGAGTCGCTCGAGGGACTCGATGACACGACGGTGGTGGAGGTCGGCAAGAATCTGCGCCGCGGCGTGCCGATCGCGACGCCGGTCTTCGACGGCGCGCGCGAGAAGGACATCGTCGAGATGCTGACGCGGGCGGGGCTCTCCTCCTCTGGTCAGGTGACGCTCTTCGACGGCCGCTCGGGCGAGGCCTTCGATCGCAAGGTGACGGTCGGCTACATCTATATGCTGAAGCTGCATCATCTCGTCGACGACAAGATCCATGCGCGCTCGATCGGCCCCTATTCGCTGGTCACGCAGCAGCCGCTGGGCGGCAAGGCCCAGTTCGGCGGACAGCGTTTCGGCGAGATGGAGGTCTGGGCGCTCGAGGCCTATGGCGCAGCCTATACGCTGCAGGAGATGCTGACGGTGAAGTCCGATGACGTCGCCGGCCGCACCAAGGTCTATGAGTCGATCGTGCGTGGCGACGACACTTTCGAGTCGGGCATTCCCGAGAGCTTCAACGTGCTCATCAAGGAAATGCGCTCGCTGGCGCTCAACGTCGAGCTCACCTCCGCCGAGCCCGAGGAGGGCGAGGAGCCGCCGCCTGGCGAGACGACGGCCGAGGCGGCCGAATAAGGCCGCCGCTCTTCCTTCTCCCGCAGGGCGGGAGAAGGTGGCCCCGCGAAGCGGGGTCGGATGAGGGCCGCTGCGGATCGCGCGAGCCCTTGGAACCCTCACCCGACCCGGCTGACGTCGGGCCACCCTCTCCCACAAGTGGGAGAGGGGATGCGCACATAAGATTTATGGACGTAGCGGAGAGACATCGCGAGGCGAGCGCGCTTCATCCGTTCTGCGTCTCTAGGAGAAGACCATGAATCAGCAAGAGGTCATGAATCTCTTCAATCCGGTCGTCCAGCCGCAGGCGTTCGATCAGATTCAGATTTCGATCGCGAGCCCGGAGAAAATTCTCTCCTGGTCGTTCGGCGAGATCAAGAAGCCGGAGACGATCAACTACCGCACCTTCAAGCCGGAGCGCGACGGCCTGTTCTGCGCCCGCATCTTCGGCCCGATCAAGGATTACGAGTGCTTGTGCGGCAAGTACAAGCGCATGAAATACAAGGGCGTCATCTGCGAGAAATGCGGCGTCGAGGTGACGCTGGCGCGCGTGCGCCGCGACCGCATGGGCCACATCTCGCTCGCCGCCCCGGTCGCGCATATCTGGTTCTTGAAGTCGCTGCCCTCGCGCATCGGCCTTCTGCTCGACATGACGCTGAAGGACCTCGAGCGCATCCTCTATTTCGAGTCCTATATCGTCATCGATGCGGGCCTGACGCCCTTGAAGGAGCGCCAGCTCCTCACCGAGGACGAATATCTGCGCGCCCAGGACGAATATGGGCAGGATCACTTCACCGCCATGATCGGCGCCGAGGCGATCCGCAAGATCCTCGAGTCGATGGACCTCGAGGGCATCGCCGCGCGCCTGCGCCAGGAGATCGCCGAGGCGACCACCGAGCTGAAGCCCAAGAAGCTCGCCAAGCGCCTGAAGATCATCGAGGCCTTCATTCAGTCCGGCAATAAGCCGGAGTGGATGATCCTGAAGGAAGTCCCGGTCATTCCGCCGGACCTGCGCCCGCTGGTCCCGCTCGACGGCGGCCGCTTCGCGACCTCGGACCTCAATGATCTCTATCGCCGCGTCATCAACCGCAACAATCGTCTGAAGCGGCTGATCGAGCTGCGCGCGCCGGATATCATCATCCGCAACGAGAAGCGCATGCTGCAGGAGGCCGTCGACGCTCTGTTCGACAATGGCCGTCGTGGCCGCGTCATCACCGGCGCCAATAAGCGTCCGCTGAAGTCGCTCGCCGACATGCTGAAGGGCAAGCAAGGCCGCTTCCGTCAGAATCTGCTCGGCAAGCGCGTCGACTATTCCGGCCGCTCGGTCATCGTCGTGGGTCCGGAGCTCAAGCTCCATCAGTGCGGCCTGCCGAAGAAGATGGCGCTCGAGCTGTTCAAGCCCTTCATCTATTCGCGCCTCGACGCGAAGGGCCATTCGGCCACGGTGAAGCAGGCCAAGAAGCTGGTCGAAAAAGAGAAGCCGGAGGTTTGGGACATCCTCGACGAGGTGATCCGCGAGCATCCCGTGCTGCTCAATCGCGCGCCGACGCTCCATCGCCTCGGCATTCAGGCCTTCGAGCCGGTGCTGATCGAGGGCAAGGCGATCCAGCTGCATCCGCTCGTCTGCGCGGCGTTCAACGCCGATTTCGACGGCGACCAGATGGCCGTGCACGTGCCCTTGTCGCTGGAAGCGCAGCTCGAGGCGCGCGTGCTGATGATGTCGACGAACAACATCCTGCATCCGGCCAATGGTCAGCCGATCATCGTGCCGTCGCAGGACATTGTTCTCGGCCTCTATTATCTGTCGCTGGAGCGCGACGGCGAGCCCGGCCAGGGGATGATGTTCGCCGATCAGGGCGAGATCGAGCATGCGCTGGCCGCCAAGGCGATCACGCTGCAGACCAAGATCAAGGGCCGCGCCTGGACCTACAATGAGAAGGGTGAGCGCGTGTCGAAAATCTTCGACACGACGCCCGGACGTCTGATCCTCGGCCAGCTGCTGCCGCGCAACCCCAAGATTCCCTTCGACGCAGCCAATAAGCTGATGACGAAGAAGGAAATCTCCAACATGATCGACACCGTCTACCGCAACTGCGGTCAGAAGGAGACGGTCATCTTCTGCGATCGCATCATGTCTCTCGGCTTCCGCGAGGCGTTCAAGGCGGGCATCTCCTTCGGCAAGGATGACATGGTCATTCCGGAGACGAAGGAGCGCATCATCACCGAGACGCGCGGCGCGACCAAGGAATATGAGCAGCAGTATAATGACGGCCTCATCACCCAGGGCGAGAAATACAATAAGGTCGTCGACGCCTGGATGAAGTGCTCGGAGAAGCTCGCCGAGGAGATGATGATCCGCATCTCCACCGTCCGCAAGGACGAGCATGGCCGCGATCTGCCGATCAACTCCATCTATATGATGTCCCACTCGGGCGCCCGCGGCTCGCCCGCGCAGATGAAGCAGCTCGCGGCGATGCGCGGCCTCATGACCAAGCCCTCGGGCGAGATCATCGAGACCCCGATCATCTCGAACTTCAAAGAGGGCCTCACCGTTCTCGAATACTTCAACTCCACCCACGGCTCGCGCAAGGGCCTGTCGGACACGGCGTTGAAGACCGCGAACTCGGGCTATCTCACGCGTCGTCTCGTCGACGTGGCGCAGGATTCGATCATCACCACGGTCGATTGCGGCACCGAGAAGGGCATTCGCATGCGGGCGATCATCGACGCCGGCCAGGTCGTCGCCTCGCTCACCTCGCGCATTCTCGGCCGCACCGCGGCGGAGGATCTGCGGGACCAGCAAGGCAAGATCATCGTCCCCAATGGCGAGATGATCCAGGAGTGGCATATCGAGCCGATCAACGCCGCCGGTCTTCAGGAGGTGAAGATCCGCTCGGTGCTGACCTGCGAGTCGAAGAATGGCGTCTGCGGCAAATGCTACGGGCGCGATCTCGCCCGCGGCACGCCCGTCAACATGGGCGAGGCGGTCGGCGTCATCGCGGCGCAGTCGATCGGCGAGCCGGGCACGCAGCTCACCATGCGCACCTTCCATATCGGCGGCGCGGCGCAGCTCGCGGACCAGTCCTTCGTCGAGTCGAACTTCGAAGGCACGGTGCATATCCGCAACCGCCATGTCGCGCGCAACTCGGACGGCGATCTCATCGTCATGGCGCGTAACGTCGCGGCGGTGATTGTCGGGCCGGACGGCGTCGAGCGCGCCGTCAACCGCATCCAATATGGCGCGCGGCTGAAGGTGGACGAAGGCGACAAGATCAAGCGCGGCGACCGTATCGCGGAATGGGACCCCTATACGCGTCCCATCGTCAGCGAGGTCGATGGCGCGATCGGCTTCGAGGATCTGGTCGAAGGCCAATCCGTGACCGAGACGGCCGACGAATCGACCGGCATCACCAAGCGCGTCGTCATGGATTGGCGTCTCAACACGCGTTCGGCGAGCCTCAAGCCGGCGATCGTCATCAAGGGCGCCGACGGCAAGGTGATCAAGCTGCAGCGCGGCGGCGACGCCCGCTACACGTTGCCGGTCGACTCGATCATCGCGGTCGAGCCGGGCGGGCACATCAAGGCCGGCGACATTGTCGCGCGTATCTCGCTCGAAAGCGCCAAGACCCGCGACATCACCGGCGGTCTGCCGCGCGTCGCCGAGCTGTTCGAGGCGCGCCGTCCCAAGGATCACGCGATCATCGCGGAGATCTCCGGCACGGTGCAATTCGGCCGCGACTATAAGAACAAGCAGCGCCTCTCGATCGTTCCACATGAGGAAGGCGCGGATCCGGTCGAATATCTGATCCCCAAGGGCAAGCACATCCATCTCCAGGACGGCGACGTCGTGGAGAAGGGCGACTATATCGTCGACGGCAATCCGGCGCCGCACGACATTCTGGCGATCAAGGGCGTGGAGGAGCTGGCGGCTTACCTCGTCAATGAGATTCAGGAGGTCTACCGGCTGCAGGGCGTCAACATCAACGACAAGCACATCGAGGTGATCGTGCGTCAGATGTTGCAGAAGGTCGATATCGTCGATGCGGGCGACACCGGCTTCCTCGATGGCGAGCAGGTCGATCTCACCGAGCTCGAGGAGGCCAACGCCAAGGCGCTCGAGGAGGGCGGCAAGCCGGCCCATGGCACGCCGGTCCTGCTCGGCATCACCAAGGCCTCGCTGCAGACGCGCTCCTTCTTCTCGGCGGCCTCCTTCCAGGAGACCACGCGCGTGCTCACCGAGGCGGCGGTCAATGGCAAGGTCGATCCGCTGGTCGGTCTCAAGGAGAATGTTATCGTCGGCCGGCTGATCCCGGCGGGCACGGGCGCTGCCATGGCGAAATTCCGTGGCATCGCAACGGGCCGCGACGATCTCATCATCACGCAGCGCGCCGCCGAAGCCGAAGCGCGCCCGACGACACCGCGCCTGCCGCCCGCCGCGGCGGAGTGAGGCGAGGGGTTTTGTCCCTCTCCTCTACAGAGGAGGGGGAGAGGCCCGCGCATAATGAAAAAGGCCGCCAGTGATTGGCGGCCTTTTTCATTCCGTATCAGGGCTGTTTCGAGCGGATTCGAAAGCTGCGTCATGCTCGGAAAATGGCCGGCGCCCTCATCCGACCCGGCTACGCCGGGCCACCTTCTCCCACGCGTGGGAGAAGGATTCGCGCCGAGTCTTTTGTGCCAGCGCAAATCCGAGCCTCAGCGCTTCTTCTTCTTCCCCTCGGCTTCCGCCGTCTTTTTGAAGCCGCTCGCCAGCTGCGTGCCGAGCGTGAGGGCGCGCGCCTCTGTCACGCGCAGCGCGCAATAGCCGAAATCCGCCTCCTGCACATAGGAGCGGCAAATTTCCTCGCGGCGCGCGGAAAAGCCGGCCTGCTCGCGGACGAGCTCCTTGCGCTGGCCCTTTTCGGATTTCATCTTGTCGTAGAGCGCTTTGTAATCATTGCGAACGGTCTGATCTATGCGCGCGCGCGTCGTCAGCATTTCGCCGGCCCGCTTGGGGTCGAACTCGCCGGCCCCCATGCCCCAGAGTCCATTGGGGTCGGCGCGGCAATCGGCCTGCTTCAGCTCGCATGCCCTGCCCTCGGAGCTGACCAGAATTGCGCCGTCGAGCGCGTCGAAGCCGAAGGGGCAGGCGGGAAATTCCACCTCATAGCGAAGAAGCCCGCTGGTCGTCTGCCGCGGCGTCAGGCGCAAGGGCTCGGACACCTCGATGCGGCAGGTTTCCCCGGAGCGCGTCAGCCGATCGCCCACAAGCGACAGCCGCGCGACCTCGAGCGCGCCGCCACGCCGTTGCAGCTCGATCGAGCCGCGCGCCTCGCCATCTTGATAGAGGATGCGTCCGACGATCGTCTCCTCGCTCGGCAGCTTGGGCGCGACGGGCGTCACGGCGGCGCGGGGCTTGGGCTTGGAGCCGGGCTCGACGGGGGCCGCGACAGAACCCGCCGGCGCCGGCGCGACCGCGCCCGGCAGCGCCATCTGAGCGATGGCGCCGGTCGTGGCGGGGAGCGCCGAAAGAAGCGCCGCGCCGGAGAGAATCGCGCGGAGGGAGACGTTGGACATGAAAGACAACAAAGACTGAAAGACGCGGCCTCGGCAAGTGCGGATCGAGGCCCCGCCCGAAGCCGCGTCAGCGCGGCGCCAGCACCATGATCATCTGCCGGCCTTCCATGGACGGCTCGAGCTCGACCTTGGCGATGGTCGCCGTCTCCGCCTTGACGCGAGTCATCAGACGGTAGCCGATATCCTGATGCGCGATCTCGCGACCACGAAAACGCAATGTGACCTTGACCTTGTCGCCCTCCTCGAAGAAGCGCTGCACGGCTTTCATCTTCACATCATAGTCGTGCTCGTCGATGCCGGGACGGAGCTTGATCTCCTTGACCTCGACGATCTTCTGCTTCTTGCGGGCCTCGGCGGCCTTTTTCTGCTCGAGAAATCGAAATCTGCCGTAATCGAGAATTTTGCAGACCGGCGGCTCGGAATTGGGCGCGATCTCGACGAGATCGAGCGCAGCCGTTTCCGCCAGAGAGAGGGCGTCGACAAACGGAACCACGCCGTGGTTCTTGCCTTCCGAGTCGATCAGTTGCACCTCGCGCGCGCGAATCTCCCGGTTGATGCGCGGACCCTCTTTCTGTGGGGCCGCGGTGCTCTTCATTGGACGGCGAATGGATGTTCTCCCTTCAGGATGAATTCGATCGTCTTCCGATCCGATCCGATGCGCGAGAGAAAGCGGCGTAAGCCGTCATTTCCCCCGGGGCTACCCGGCGGAGGGCCGACGCCGAAAGAATCTCACTCTCCTCGACGAAGTCAACCGTCGATATAGAACTATTCGCGGCGAACGCCTGAAATTCGCGCTCACCCGCAGTCGGCGAAAGCGGGGCAGGAGGCTCCGCAGCCGCCCCCTCCGCCCATGGAGGCGCAGGAGGCCTCGGTCTCGCCGCCGCTCGCCGGCTTGGCGATCAGCGAGAGCTGGCGTGTCAATTCGACGCCGCCGCAGGCCGGACAGGCGGGAATATCGTCCGAGCGAACCAATGTCTCGAATTCATTGTCGCAGGAATTGCAGCTATAGGCGTAGAGCGGCATTTAAATCCTCGTCGCCGGAAACGGGTGTCGCGCGTTACATGCGCTCCCGATCGCGCCATTGCAAGCCGCGGCCACCGTGTCGTCGTCGTTCCGCTCACGCGCCGCCGCTTTCGGCGAGGCGTAGCGCATAGGCGCGCACATCCTGCGGCCAATCGGCCATGAGCGATTCGAATCGCGCCGCGTCGCCGGCGAAGAGCGCACGCAGCGCCTCCTCATAGCCGGGGAGATTTCCGGCGACGGCGGCGAGAAATCGATAGGCGGCCTCGCGCGCCTCGCGCTTTTGGCTCTCGGCGCCGCCCTCGCGGCGCGCAGTCTCGACGAGGCGGCGCAGCGTCGCCGAAGCGCCGCCCGGCTGCGCGGCGAGCCAGTCCCAATGGCGCGGCAGCAGCGTGACCTCACGCGCCACCACGCCGAGCTTGGGCCGTCCGCGACCGCGCGCGCCTTCCTCCGCGCCTTCCTCCGGCGCGGCGTCGCTGCGCTGCCCGGCCGGCGGGGCGGCGGCGAGGCGCGCGATGATCTCCGGCTTGGCGCCGCGCAGATCGAGATCGACCACCTCGCCGGTGGCGTCATCGAAAGTGAGGATATAACCATCGGCCGCATCGGCGTTCTTCACCGCCAAGGCGACCTCTACCAGCGGGCCGGCGGCCAGCATGCGGCCATCGGCGAAAGCGGCGCAGGGCCGCGACAGGCGGGAGAGAGCGTCTTTTTCCATGCGCTATTTATACCCATGATAAATTTGTCGAGTCAATAATACCCGGGCTAAATAATCGGCGCGCCGGCGGCGGGTTGCTCCCCTATCTTTCTTAAGAGGCGCGGCCGCCCCGGAGATTCCTCCATGATCGCCCGATTCTTTCTTTGCCTCTTTCTGTGCGCGACGACCTCGCTCGCCGCCCATGCCGTGCCTTCGGCGGAGGCCGAGGCCAAGCAAATCGAAAAGGACCTGCGCCGCATTCAACTGCCGGAGGGGTTTTCCATTTCCCTCTATGCGCTGGTTCCGCATGCGCGCACGCTCGCCATCGGTCCGCGCGGCGAGGCGATTTTCGTGGGCACGGATGCGAGCCGCATTCATGTGCTGACGCCGGGCGGCGAGCGCGCCGCCTCTGTCGAGACTTTCGCCGCGGACGCGCCTTTCGTGATTCCGCATGGGCTCTGCTTCGACGAGGATGGAACATTGTTCGTTGTCGAGCAGAATCGCGTTTCGAGCTTCGCTTCAGCCGAGAAGGACTGGCGCCGGCTCGCCTGGAAGGATGCGCGCAGCCTCGCGCCGCAAGGCGGGCTCATCCCCGTCGCCGAGCAGAGCGCCAATCACACGACGCGCGTCTGCCGCATCGGGCCGGACGGCAAGCTCTATGTCTCGCTGGGCCAGCCCTATAACGTCACGCCGCGCGACAAGCTCGAGCTGTTCGAACGCATCGGCATGGGCGGCATAATCCGCATGAATCGCGACGGCTCCGGCCGCGAGGTTTTTGCGCGCGGCATTCGCAATTCGGTGGGCATGGATTTCGATCCTTCGGATGGGACGCTATGGTTCACCGACAATCAGGTGGATCGCATGGGCGACGACACGCCGCCCGGCGAGCTGAATCGCGCGCCGCGGGCGGGGCTGCATTTCGGCTTTCCCTGGTATGGCGGCGGCCATGTGCGAACTGACGAATATTCGCGCGATACGCCGCCGGAGGGCGTCGTCTTTCCGCAAGTGGAGGAGGCGCCGCACGCCGCCGATCTCGGCATGACCTTCTATCGCGGCTCGGCCTTCCCGCCCTATTATCGCGGCGGGATTTTCTCTGCGCAGCACGGCTCCTGGGACCGCACAATGCCGGTCGGCGCGCGCATGATGTTCACCCGCGTCGGCCCGGAGGGAAAGCGCGGCGTCAGCGAGCCTTTCGCGGAAGGCTGGAACGATGGCGATCCGCAATATCTCGGCCGGCCCGTGGATGTGGCGGAGCTGCCGGACGGATCGCTGCTGGTGACGGACGATCAGAATGGGGCGGTGTATCGGATTGTCTATAAGGCGCCGTGACGAACGTCATTTTGTGTTGACGTTGTCCCTACTCACACTTTTCATTAGGTTGATCGTAGAGGAGAGCCGAATGGCGACCGAGGCGTCGAAGCAGGCCGCCGCACCGGCCAGAGAACGGCATGATTCCACAGTGAATGTGCGCATGTCGACGACGACACGCAATCTGATCGACACGGCGGCGTCGCTCATCGGCAAGACGCGCAGCGAGTTCATTACGGCGAGCGCTCGACAGCATGCGGTCGACATATTGCTCGACCAACGTCTGTTCGTGCTGAGTGAAAAAGACTTCGCGGAGTTCGAAACGGCGCTGGACCGGCCGCCACCGCCCAATGACGAGCTGAGAGCGCTGCTGAAGAAGAAGCTTCTATGGGAGAAATAGAGCGCGGGGCGAGATTTCATGCACTCGTGCGGCTCGATCCGCCCAAGCATGTTTTTCGGCGGCAGCTGAATGAATGGCTGAAGCAGCACGCGGTCGCGAGCGAAGGACGCGCTCGGGCAAGTCGCGCCACGGCGCACCCGACCGCAGCGTCCAGAATATGCCGTTTAGAGCGCGGCGGTCATCGACGCGCGGCACGCCTCGCGGCTCGTTGGGTAGCAGTGGATGGGTCATGCGCCATTCGTATGGGCTCACGCCGACGCTGAATCAGATATTTGCGCGATATGAAAGTCGTCAGTCCGCATTCGTCCCCCTTGCGAACACAGATGTTGCAACAGGCTTTCGTACATGACTTGGACGAATCCCACCCCAAACGAGCTTGCAGCCGATTGGATAGCCTGCCGAGGGAGCGTTGGAAGTGACGCGTCGAACGGTCTGGCGCAGTTTTTATTGTCGGACTTCCCGCGAGAGGAGCCGGAACTCACGTGGGACACGATCATGTTGATCGTGAAAGCCTACCCGGAGGCAGACTTTTACGACGAAGCCGCAACGGAAGCGCAGGCGGTGTGCTGCGCACTTGCTGCAGGCCCCGTCGAAGACTTGCTCTCGTTCCATGGCCGAGACTATATCGATAGGTTCGAAAGCGAAGCGCGCCTAGATCGGCGAATGGCTTGGGTTCTCGGTGGTGCGTGGCAGTTCGAGATGAGCGATGAAATTTGGGATCGCGTTCGGCTTGCGGCGGACGACACGTATTGGAAACGCAACACTTCCTAGCGGCAGCTATCCACCCCATCTCGGTCATTCGGTTTTATGGGTTCGCGGCCTAGATCATTCGCCCGCTCAGCGCCTTCCCGTCATGCCCCGTCACGCGCATGTCCAGCATGCGCCCCGCCTCTGCGCCGGGCGTGCGCAGGGCTGTGAAATCTTCGGCGTGGGCCATGCCGCCTTTTTCCGTCAGCACGCGCAACGTCTTGCCGATCTGCGCGTCGAGATGGCGCCCGAGCGCCGCTTCTCCGGCCGCGCGCAGGCGGGCGGCGCGCTCCTTCACCAATGCGCCATTCACTTGCGGCATCAGCGCCGCCGGCGTCCCCGGACGCGGCGAATAGGGGAAGACATGCAGATGCGTCAGCCCGCACTCCTCGACGAGAGCGAGCGTGCGGGCGAACATGTCTTCCGTCTCGGTGGGAAAGCCGGTGATGAAATCGGCGCCGAAGACGATATCCGGCCGCGCCGCGCGCAGCTCGGCGCAAAAGCGAATGGCGTCCGCGCGCGAATGGCGGCGCTTCATGCGCTTCAAAATCAGATCGTCGCCCGATTGCAGCGAGAGATGCAGATGCGGCATCAAACGCGGCTCCGCGCTCATGCAATCGAAAAGCGCGGCGTCCGCCTCTATGCAGTCGATGGAGGAGAGCCGCAGCCGTTCGAGCTGCGGCAATTCCCGCAACAGCGCGCGCGCGAGGCCGCCGAGCGTAACGCCCTCGGCGGCATAGCTGGTGAGATCGACGCCGGTCAGCACGATCTCGCGCTTGCCGCTCTCGACCAGCCGCCGCGCCTCGGCGACGACCTCGCTCGGCGCGATGGAGCGCGAGGGGCCGCGGCCGAGGGGAATGATGCAGAAAGTGCAGCTATGATCGCAGCCGTTCTGCACGGCGAGAAAGGCGCGCGTCTGCCCCTCGGCGGCGCTGTCGGCGCGCGTCTCGCCTGGCTCGGTCAGCACGCGCGTGACGCCATCCATTGCGGCGAAGCTCTGCGGGTCGATGCGCGCCGCGCAGCCGGCGACCACGATCTCGGCCGTCGGCCGCTCGCGCTTCAGGCGGCGGATCGTCTGGCGCGCCTGACGCGTCGCCTCGGCGGTCACGGCGCAAGTATTGACGATGACGCGCTCGTTTTGCGCGCCGGCGCGCGCCTCGCGCAGCAGCCGCTCGGAATCGACGTAATTGAGGCGGCAGCCGAAGGTGACGATGTCGACCGCGGCGGTCACGCGTCCAGCTCGGCGAAGTAGCCGGCTTCCAGCGCCGTCTCGAATTCGAGCTCGACGTCGCCGGTCATCATCACATGATCGTCCGTCCCCCAAGCGATGACGAGCTCGCCCCCCGGCAGGCGAATGCGGGCCTCGCGGGCGGAGAGGCCGGCGCGGGCGGCCGCCACCAGCGTCGCGCAGGCGGCCGAGCCGCAGGCGCGCGTCTCGCCCGTGCCGCGCTCCCAGACGCGCAGCAAAATCTCGTCCGGCGCGATGATCTTGGCGAAGGAGATATTGGCGCGCTCGGGAAAGAGCTTGTGATGCTCGAGCTGCGGCCCGAGCGTCGCGAGATCCATGGACAGTGGGTCCGCGACGAAGAAGACCGCATGCGGATTGCCCATGTTGACAGCCGAAAAGGCGGCGGGCGCCCCCTGGACTTCAGGCGCGAGCGGCACATTTCTCGTATCGGGGGCTTCGGCGGCGAGCGGTATGTCCCGCCAGCCGAGTCGAGGCGCGCCCATATCGACGGTAAAGCGCGTCTCGCCCGCGCGCCATGTGCGCACCGGGCCGGCGTCGGTCTCCAGCGTCAGCGCCTCGCCTTCCCCGGCGCGGCCGAGCACATAGGCGACGCAGCGCGTGCCATTGCCGCAGGCGGCGGAGAGCGAGCCGTCGGTATTGTAGATGCGCATATAGGCGTTCGCGTCCGCATGGCGCGGCGCATGCAGGACCATCAGCTGGTCGAAGCGCAGGCCAGGGGCGCGGGCGATGGCGCGCGCCTCGGCGGGCGCGACCTCGAGGCCCGCGCTGCGCAAGTCGAGAACGAGGATTTCATTGCCGATCCCGTTCATGCGAAAGATCGGGAGGCCGGCGAGCGGGCTGGTCATCATGCCGTTCATTTCCTGTTACAGGCGTATATAGAGAATCGAATCGCGACGCTATGGCCGGCGCCCGCGCTTTCAAGAGGACGAGACCCATGAGCAATTCGAGCGATGAGGGCTTCACGCAGAGATTGAAGCGCGCTTGGCCCTTTGTCGCGGGTCTGGCCGTTCTCGCCGTCGTCGCGGGAGCCTTTTTCGGCGCGACATCCACTTCGCCCACCCCCACCGCCGTCGTTCCGGCGCCGAGCGCGCAGGTCGCGGCGGAGACGCCGCAAAAGTCCGCGCCGGACAGCCCCGTCGCGCCGAAGCCGACGCTGGACCTCAACGAGCCCTCTCAGGCCGAGGCGGAGGCGCAGGCGCAAGCCGACGCCATCGCCGGTCAGGCGACCGATATCATCGCCCGGCCCGTCCTCAAATTGCGCGGGCAGGGCACATGGGCGGACGGGCTCAAAACGCTTTCCGAGGCCATCGCCAATCTGCGCATCGCCGCCTCCAAGACCGGCCTCACCGTGGACGGCCGCCCGCTGGTCGCCTTCACCGAGACGGATGACAATGGCTTTCATTTCGAGGCCATGCTGCCGCTGACGCGCCCGCCCGAGGCCAAGGCCAAGTTCGAGCATGGCGTCGAGGCCGGCGCCTCGCCCGCCGGCAAGGCGCTGAAATTCCAGCATCGCGGGCCTTATGAGGAGATCGACTCGACCTATGAGGCGATCACCGCCTTTCTGGACGAGAAGGGCCTCGACACGAAAAATCTGTTCGTCGAGGAATATCTCACCGAATTGAAGACCAGCGATGACGATGGGCTCGAGGTGGATATCTACGTGTTCTTGAAGTGAGAGCGGTAATCCGCGGTCACTTCGGAGCCTCGACGAGACGGCGATAGGCGTCGGCGGCGCGCAGCAGCCCCGGCGCCGGCGTCGGCGGGTCGAGGACGGCATCAGCGAAAATTCGCTGATCTTCCAACGAGAGACGGATGATCTGTGTTTCCGCGATCGTGCGCAGCGCCGCTTCCAGCGCGGCGACGACCACGAAATCACCGACGCTGCGGCCTTGAATTTCGGCGGCGCGTTCGATCATGGCCAGCGCCTCCGATCCGAGACGCGCTTCCAGCCTCGCCGTTCGCTCATTGTCCGCGCTCATGACGTCTCCGAAAGTCGGCCTAATTATGTATGGCGGATAATTGATCGTCTCGTTCGCTTCTGGCCATCATTGTGCTCTCAATGTTCTGCATTCAAGAAAGCTTGCGTCATCACATAGCTCAAAAGCATCGTCGAATAAGTGAGGATCGAGGAAGCGCTCCATCGATCCCATCGTCCTGTTCTCCGCGCCCAACCGATGAGCAGGTAAACGAACACGAGAAAAGGAATCCAGTTGAAGAGGAATCCATAAATGAGGGTTGCTGATAGTCCTAATAAGAGCAGAGGCAGAGCGCGTATGAGCGCTGCAAGGAATGGCATATCGTAGAATGTTCTGATAACGAAGGCGTCGAATATCAAAAAGATCATGGCGGTTTGCAGCAAGAAGCCAGGAAAGGCCGTAACCGACATGCACAGGGTTGGCCTCCACCCAAAGCGGTACGTCGCGACACCCCAAATAATCCCCGTGACTGCGAGAGTGCCGAACCACCTCGCCGCAAAATATTCCAGGTGGCTTCCGAGATATTCCATTCGCTTTCCTCTACACAATTCGGCGCAATGCTATTTCCAAGCTAACGTGAGCCAAACGAGTTCCGTCCGTAAGTAGCCGCGGTAGCAGGAAACTGCTACGCGCGCCAATGTGAACAAATCAACCTCCCTTTCCCTCCGCCTCCGGCCGATATTCCAGAATGTCGCCCGGCTGGCAGTCCAAGACCTCGCAGATCTTCTCCAGCGTATCGAAGCGAATTCCTTTCACCTTGCCGGATTTCAAAAGGCTCACATTCTGCTCGGCGATGCCGATGCGTTGCGCGAGATCGCGCGAGCGCATTTTGCGCCGCGCGAGCATCACGTCGAGATTGACCACGATCGCCATGGCGCTCACACGAATTGCGCATGCTCGCCGGCGATGTCGGCGGCGGTCTTGAAGATATGGGCTATGGCGATCAGCATCAGCAGAAAGATGACATTCAGCAGATCCTCGAGCCTTATGTAGCCGTGATGGCTCTGCGCGTACGGAAGATGCGCGGCGATGGCCAGAATGATCGCGGAGCGCATCGCCACGTCCAGAAGGACTGTGAACAGTCCGATGACGCCCGCGCGCCGCAGCCATAGCGCCGCCTCCGTGGAGAAGACGCCGCCCTCGAGATAGAGGCTGAACACGCGCCACAGGCAAAAGCAGATGACGGCGGCGAAGACCCAGACGACGAGGCTCAGCGCTGTCGCCGCCGCATATTGGCCTTGCGAAGCGCCCGAAACGTCGATCTGCAACAGCTCGCGATAATGGCGCTCGACCTTTCCGGGATCGGCCCAGAAGGTCAGCATAGCGAGCAGATCGGCCGCCGTGAAGAAAATGACGAGCGCGCGAATCGTCTGGCAGATCCAGCCGATGCGCGCCCGCAGCGCGGAAAGACGCGGGTCTTGGAATGCGGTGGCGTCGGTCATGGATTCTATCCTTTTCGCCTTTTCGGCCGCGTCGGCAAAAATTGCCGACATGCGCGATGGAAACAATTTGACGCATATTATTTTTAATGTCAAATATGAAAATATCATCGAACAACAGGAAGCGATCCATGACCCGCGGCCTCCCGTCTCTCGCGCTCGCCTCTGCTCTTTTTCTTTCGGCCTGCAACGGCGTTCCGCTCTCCACGCAGTGGAAGCTGCGCTCCTTCGATCTCTCGACCGCCGATGTCGCGCCGCTCCGCGTCGCCTTGCGCGCGCCCGATTGGCTCGAGCCGACGCCGACGAGCGCGCGCGTCGTCGTGACCTATTGGCGCGAGGACGAGGAGACGGCGAAGCGGGTGCTGACAATTCGCCTCGTCGCCGCCGCGCATGCGGAAGACCGGCCCATTCTCGCCGGACTCGACTCGGCGACGAACGGCGAACTGATGGTTTTCGAGGCCGACAGGCGCGATCTCGCCGCCATTCGCGCCGCGCAGGAGGAGGGAAAGCGCTGGCGCGAGAGCGGCGCGAAAGCCCATGGCTCGCTCGATCTCGAGGGCGGGCTGTTCTGCCGCCGCGCGGAACTCCCGAGCGGGCCTCTGCTCCTGGACGTCTACGCCCATGCGGATGACGCGCTCGGCTGGCTGCCTCTGCTGCTCGGCCATGACGCCCACGCGCCCGGCGCGGATGAGAAGAAGCTCGCCGAATTCATGCCGCCTTGCGCGCCGGCGCCGGCCAATATCGCGGCCAAGACGCGGCGATAGCGCGAAGCGCTGCCGATCTCGCTGGCGTTGGCCCCATGAAGCGCGATATGATCGCGCGCATACTGCCCTCGGGCAGGGTTGGACACCCAAGTCAATGAACGGCGACGAGCTTTCCGTCGGCTTCCAAGTCTTAGAGATCATCTGGATCGATCTGCTTCTCTCCGGCGACAATGCGATTCTCATCGCTCTCGCCTGTCACAAGCTCCCGAAACAGCAGCGACGATGGGGCATTTTGCTGGGCGCGGGCGGCGGCGTGCTGCTGCGTATCGCCTTCGCCTTCGTGGTCATTCAGCTCATGGCGATTCCGGCGCTCAAGGCGCTCGGCGGCCTGATGCTGCTCGGCGTCGCCACCAAGCTGCTCGTCGACGAGACCGAGCATCATATGGAGGCCAAAGAGGACCTCTGGGGCGCGGTGGCGGCCATCATCATGGCCGATGCGGTGATGTCGCTCGACAATGTCATCGCCATCGCCGGCGCGGCGGAAGGCTCCATGCCGCTCATCATCTTCGGTCTCGCCGTGTCGGTGCCGATCGTGGTCTTCGGCGCCGGCCTGCTGATGCAGGCGCTGTCGCGCTTTCCCATTCTGGTCTGGGCGGGCGCGGGCCTGCTCGGCTGGATTTCGGGCGAGCTCATCGCCAGCGATCCGATCTGGGAGAAATTCGGCTGGACCGCGCCGGCGCATTTCGAATTTGCCGCCTCTGTCGCCGGCGCCGTTCTCGTGCTCGTCGCGGGCTTCATCGCGGTGAAGCTCGAGGAGCGCGCCGAGGCGCGGCGCAAGGCCGAAAGCGGAGGCTGATCGCCCATGGCGCTCGCGCTGCTGAAATGGGCGGCGCTCGTCGCTGTCGGAGCCTATGTTCTGGCGGCGGCGGCGCTCGGCCTGTTTCAGCGGCGCCTGCAATATTTGCCGGACACGCGCCAAATCTTGCCGCAGCAGGCGGGGCTCTCCGGCGTCGAGGAGCTGAAGCTCGCGACCTCAGACGGCGAGACGATCGTCGCCTGGCATGCGCCGCCGCGCGAGGGGCGGCCTGTGCTGCTTTATTTCCACGGTAACGCCGGCGGGCTCGTCGATCGGGTCGCGCGTTTTCGATTTTTCATGGGCGAAGGCTATGGCTTTCTCGCCATCGCCTATCGCGGCTATGCGGGCTCCAGCGGCGCGCCGACGCAAGAGGGCCTGATTCGCGACGCCGAGGCCGCCTATGCGGAGGCCCGCGCGCGCGGCTATGGGCCGGAGCGGATCGTCATTGTCGGCGAATCATTGGGCTCGGGCGTCGCGACGCAGCTCGCCGCGCGGCGGGAGGCGGCGGCGCTGGCGCTCGACTCGCCCTTCTCCTCGGCGGCCGATGTCGCCGAGACGCGCTATGGCTTTCTGCCGGTGCGCTGGCTGATGCTGGATCAGTTCCGCTCCGATCTCGCCATTCGCGACGTGCATGTTCCCGTGCTGATCGTGCATGGCGACAAGGATGGCGTGGTGCCGATCGCGCTCGGCCGCAAGCTCTTCGATCTCGCCAATGAGCCGAAGCGCTTCGTGATCGTGTCCGGGGGGCAGCATCTGGTGCTGGGATTGCCGGACGTCTTCCCGCGCGTCGCCCGCTGGGTGGACGCCGCGCTGGCGACGCCGCGGCGTCTCGAGGCGAGCGATTGAGGCTCAGCCGCGCGAGGAGCCCTGTTTCGCGATCGGCTGCTGCGGATCGAGCGCCAGAGCGCGCTGATAGGATTCGCTCGCCTTCTGGCGATTGCCCTTGCGCTCATAGGCGAGGCCGAGCCACGCCCAGGCCGGCGCGCTCCTATTGTCGACATTGAGCGCCGCGTTGAAATCCTCGATCGCCTTGTCGTAATTGCCCATCGTCACGAGGCTCTCGCCGCGCGCCTGATAGGGCGCCGCCGCGAAAGGATCGCGATCGATGGCGTTGTCGAAATCGGTGACGGCGCGCTGATTGTCGCCGCGCTTCTGATGGATCAGCCCGCGTGCGTGAAACGCCTGTGCGCTCTCGGGATTGAGCCGGATCGCCTGGTCGAGGTCAGAGAGCGCCTGCTCCAGATTGCCCTGCGCGCGCAAGAGATTGGCGCGGCCGATATAGGCCGGGGCGTGATTGGGGTTGACGTCGATCGCGCGGTCGAAGTCGAGCCGCGCCTGATCGTTGCGGCCCGTCTGGCGGAAGGCGAGGGCGCGATTGGTGAAGGCGGCGGCGCTGCTGGGCTCGATCTTGATCGCCTGGGAGAAATCGGCGATCGCCTCCTGGAACTGGCCGATCTTGGCCAGCGCCACGCCGCGCGTGTTGAAGGCCTCGGCGCTGGGATTGCGGCGCACGACCTCGGACAGCGACTCTATATTGGCGTTGGCGGCCCTTGGATCGGCGGCGTCGGTCTCGGCGAAGCCGCGGCCCGGCGGCCGCAGCACGCCGGCGGTCTCACAGCCCGAGAGGGCGAGCAGAGTCAGGATTACGACGCCCGCGCGCAAAGGCGCGTGGCGACAAAATGCGGGGGACGTCCGGCGAACCGCCGATCCGAGCGGCAATTCCATTCCGTCCGACCTCCTCAGACAAGCCCTGAAAGCGCTTCGAATGCGCGACGAAGACGAATCATAGCGGGCAATTCGGCGAGATTTCGACGCGCCCGCGTCTTTCTGCTCAGCGGCCGCCGACGGCGGGCTTCGGCTTCATCGGCAGCAGGCCTTCGCGCTGCAGCTTCTTGCGGGCGAGCTTGCGGGCGCGGCGCACGGCCTCGGCCTTCTCGCGGGCGCGCTTCTCCGAGGGCTTCTCATAATGGCCGCGGAGCTTCATCTCACGGAAAATACCTTCGCGCTGCATCTTCTTCTTCAGCGCCTTGAGAGCCTGGTCGACATTATTGTCGCGGACGAGAACTTGCACGAAGCGATCCTGTTTCTAGAGGCGGCGCGCGCCCCGGTTGGAGACGTTGCTGCGGGTGAGAATAGTCGGTCGGGCGCTGACGGAGCGCCTGACCCGTGCGCGGGGAATTAACAGAACTGCCCGGCGTTGTCCACAAGGAGCAGCTCGGACGACGCCGCTCTCCGTATAAGCCGAGGGGCCGGGCTCGTCCCGCCGGCTTCCGGTTTTCCCGCGGGGCCAGGGTGGATTTTTGCGGCGGCTTTCGTCACCATGCCGCAAAGCGCGCGAGCGCGCATCTCGGGCGCGCGTCACGCGGCGTTTTCTGGAGACGATATGAACAAGCCGATCACCAAAGGGGAATTGAGCGCGGCCGATGGCGCGGAGGCGATCCGCGCCCGCTATCGCCGCGACGATTCGCCAACCCCGCCCGTTTGGAACGAGACGCTGGACCTTCTGCTCGCGCATCGGTCCATCCGCGCCTATCTGCCGGAAAAAATTCCCGCCGAGACTCTGGCGACCGTCGTGGCCGCCGCGCAATCGGCCGCCACCTCCTCCAATCTCCAGGTGTGGAGCCTCGTCGCCGTGGAGGACGAGGCGCGCAAGAGCCGCCTCGCCGATCTCGCCGGCAATCAGCAGCATATTCGCGACGCGCCTTTGTTTTTTCTGTGGCTCGCCGATCTCTCGCGGCTCGAGAATATCGGCAAGGAGCAGGGCCGCGACGGGGCGGCGCTGCCCTATCTCGAAATGTTCCTCACCGCGGCGATCGACGCCGGCCTCGCCGCGCAAAATGCGCTGGTCGCGCTGGAATCGCTCGGCTATGGCGGGGTCTATATCGGCGGCATCCGCAACAAGCCGGAGGAAGTGGCGAAGGAGCTGGACCTGCCGCCGGGCGTTTTCGCCGTCTTCGGCATGGCGGTCGGCCGTCCCGATCCGGCCAAGGCCGGCGGCGTTCGCCCGCGCCTCGGCCAAGGCGCCGTTCTGCATCGCGAGCAATATGCCTGGAACGAGGCGCAGCGCGAGGCGGTGAAGACCTATGACGAGAAGTTCCGCGATTTCCAGAAGGAGGCCGGCCTTCCCGAGCAGGGCTGGATTCGCCAGGCGCTCTCCCGCGTGCGCGGCCCGGAGAGCCTCAGCGGCCGCGACCGGCTGAAGGAGGCGCTGCGGGCGTTGGGCTTTGCGTTGAAGTAACAGAAACTCCGCCGAAAGGGCGCTCCACCCTCCCCTTCAGGGGGGTGGCCGGCGATAGCCCGGCGCTTGCGACGGGCGTTCGCTGGACGGGGTGGGGTGCCCCCGAGACTCGGGCGTCACCCCCTCCCGAGCGCCTTCAGCGCTCGACCTCCCCCCTCGAGGGGGAGGTGGAAACGCCTCTTCCGGCATTCGGCCGATCCGCCCCGGCGCCGGCGATTGCCAAGCGCGACATGCTTGCCTTATCAATGCCCCCGGCCCATCTCGGGCCGCAAGCGACTTACGCCGACTTGTATCGGCGAGTGGGCGCATGAGGAGAGCATATGATCGCCGTAACCTTCCCCGACGGGGCGTCCCGTCAATTCGAGCCCGGCGTGTCCGGCCTCGATATCGCCAAGAGCATTTCCCCTTCCCTCGCCAAGCGAACCGTCGCCATGGCTCTCGATGGAGAGCTGCGCGACCTCGTCGACAGAATCGACCGCGACGCCAAAATCGAGTTTGTCGGCCGCGAGGACCCGCGCGCGCTGGAGCTGATTCGTCACGATTGCGCGCATCTTCTGGCGGAAGCGGTGCAGGAGCTGTTTCCCGGCACGCAGGTCACCATCGGCCCGGTGATCGAGAACGGCTTCTATTACGATTTCTATCGGTCCGAGCCCTTCACGCCGGACGATCTGCCGGCGATCGAGAAGAAGATGCGCGAGATCGTCGCGCGCGACGCCGCCATCACCAAGGAAGTCTGGAGCCGCGATCAGGCCAAGACCTATTTCACGGCGAAGGGCGAGGCCTTCAAGCGTGAGCTGATCGAGAGCATTCCCGGCGGCGAGGATCTGAAGATCTATCGCCAGGGCCATTGGCTCGACCTGTGCCGCGGCCCGCATCTGCCGTCGATCGGCAAGGTGGGAACCGCCTTCAAGCTGATGAAGGTGGCGGGCGCCTATTGGCGCGGCGACCACAACAACCCGATGCTCTCGCGCATCTATGGAACCGCCTTCGCGAAGCAGGAGGACCTCGACGCCTATCTGCATCGCCTCGAGGAGGCCGAGCGCCGCGATCATCGGCGCCTCGGGCGCGAGATGGACCTGTTCCATTTTCAGGAAGAGGGGCCGGGCACGATCTTCTGGCACGAGAAGGGCTGGGCGCTGTTCCAGAGCCTCGTCTCCTATATGCGCCGGCGCCAGAAGGCCGCGGGCTACAAAGAGGTGAACACGCCGCAGGTGCTCGACCGCGCTTTGTGGGAGACCTCCGGCCATTGGCAGACCTATCGCGAGAACATGTTCCTCACGAAAACTGAGGACGAGCGCATCTTCGCGTTGAAGCCGATGAACTGCCCCGGCCATGTGCAGATCTTCAAGAACGGCTTGAAGTCCTATCGCGACCTGCCGGTGAAAATCGCCGAATTCGGCATTGTGCATCGCTATGAGCCGTCGGGCGCGCTGCACGGCATGATGCGCGTGCGCGCCTTCACGCAGGATGATGCGCATATCTTCTGCAACGAGGACCAGATCATGGAGGAGGCGTTGAAGATCAACGACCTCATCCTGACGATCTATAAGGACTTCGGCTTCGACGATGTGGTGGTGAAGCTCTCCACCCGGCCGGAGAAGCATGTCGGCTCTGATGAAGCCTGGGCCAAGGCCGAGGCGGCGCTCCACAAAGTGCTGGAAGAGCTTTCCGCGCGGGGCCTCAAGACCGGCGTCAATCCGGGCGAGGGCGCCTTCTATGGGCCGAAGCTCGAATATACGCTGCGCGACGCCATCGGCCGCGAATGGCAATGCGGCACGACGCAGGTGGACTTCAATCTGCCGGGGCGTTTCGGCGCCTTCTATATCGGCGCGGACAGCGAGAAGAAGACGCCGGTGATGATTCACCGCGCCATGTTCGGCTCGCTGGAGCGCTTCACCGGCATATTGATCGAGCATTACGCCGGTCATCTGCCGCTGTGGCTCTCGCCGCTGCAGATCGTCGTCTGCACCATCACGCAGGACGCCGATGATTATGCGCTCGAGGTCGCGGCGGAGGCGCGCAAGCTCGGCCTCGCGGTCGATCTCGATCTGCGCAATGAGAAGATCACCTATAAGGTCCGCGAGCATTCGCTGGCCAAGGTCCCGGCGCTGCTCGTCGTCGGCAAGAAGGAGGCGGCCGAGCGCACCGTCTCCATCCGCCGTCTCGGCTCGCAAGCGCAGAGCTCTGCGAGCCTTGCCGACGCGCTGGCCGCGCTCGCCGCCGAGGCGACGCCGCCGGATGTGAAGGAAGCCTGAATCGCGAGATGAAGGACGGGGCCGGCGGCGGAAACGCCCCGAGCCCCGTTTCCGTCCGCGGCGCTCGCCTCAGAAACCGATCGTCGCGTCGCAGGCCAGTTGCTTTGTTGCCGCTCAGAGCTGCGCCTGTGCGTCCTCGTCCAGAGCTTCACGACGCATCGGGAAGGACATCACGAATGTCGCCCCGCCCCCCGGCGTGGTCGCAACGCCGATGCGGCCGCCGAGCATTTCGATCAGCTCCTCGACGATGGCGAGGCCGAGACCGTTTCCCGGCGCTTCGTCGCCGCGCCGCCAGAAGGGCTCGAAGATGAGCTCCCTATGCTTTTCATCGACTCCCTCTCCATGATCGATCACGCGAATCGTGCGATCGGCGCCGACCCGCACGAGCACAGTCCCGCCCTCCGGCTCGGCGCGCAACGCATTGTCGATGAGATTGGCGAGGGCGCATTCGATCGCGACGCGATTGCTGCGCAGAGCGACGGGCGCCGTGGGCGCCTCGAAGGCGATGCGACGGCGGGCCTTGAAGATCAGCGGCGAATAATCGGCGACGATGCCGCGCGCGACGGCGCTGAGATCGAGATCTCGATCCGGCGACGCTTGGCCTTCGGTCAAGCGTGCGGCGACGAGCATCTGCTCGACGATCAGTTGAATGCGGCGCGTGTCGCGCTGGAGATCGACGCGAAAGCCGCGCTCCTCCGGGTTTTCGAGGCGCGCGCGCAGGATCGCGACCGGCGTGCGCAATTGATGCGCGGCGTTGGCGGTATAGCGCCGCATGCGCGCGACGCTGGCGTCGAGACGCTTCAGCGTTCGATTCACCGCATCGACGAGCGGGCGGATCTCGCTCGGCGCATCATCGACGCATAGGCCTTGGCCGAGCGATTCGAGATCGATGCGTTCGGCCGCTTCCGCCGCGCGCCGCAAAGGGGCGAGGCTGCGTCGCACGGCGAGCCAGGCGACCGCCGCCGAAACGGAGAACACCACCGCGAGATAGAGGCTCTGGGAGACGAGCTCGTTTCGAAAAGCGTAGACGACATCCTTCCAATTGAAGGTCATGCCGCCAGAGGCGATGAACAAGTTCCCTGTCGGAGCCTTCCAGCGCCAGGCGGAGGCCGCCGTGCGACGGCCCGCATCGGAGATGAAGAAAAAGTCGAGCCCGCGCGTCTCCACCGAAGTGATCCCGATGAGCGCCGCGGAGATGTCCTCGAAAGAGCCGGGGAGCGCCGGTCCGCGGATCGACTCCATGGCGGCGTAACGCAATGTCGGGGTTCGGCGCATCTCGTCGCGGAGCGTCTCATTGGGCTCGATATGGAGCGTTCCGTCCGCATCCCGCACGATCGATTGCAAGACCAGATCGCGAATATAGTAATAGCTGTAGAATTCATCGAGCCAATAATCATTGGCGCCGACGATGCCGAGCCCGCCGAGCGCCGTCGTTCCGAGCCATGCGACGACGATGGCGATGAGCTGCATATAGGACAGATCGACGATCAATCGGCGCGTGAGCGAGGGCGGCGGCCTCATTCCTCCGTCTCGCAGAGAAAATAGCCGACGCCGCGCACCATATGAATGTCCACCCGCGCCTCGAGCTTTTGCAGGCGCGCGCGCACGCGGGAGACGATGATCGTCAGCGCATGCGACTGCACAGGCTCGTCGAAGCCCCAAATCTCCGAGGCCAGAGCCTCGCGCTCCGCGACACGGCCCGCGCGGCGCACGAGCCCCTCGAGCAGAGCCAGCTCGCGATGATGGAACACGGCGGGCCGGCCGTCGATGGCGACGGCGCGCGTTCCAAGGTCGAACTCCAGCGCGCCGACGCGGATCGGCGGGGCGGAGTCGGCGCCCGGACGGCGCAAGGCCGCGCGAATGCGCGCCATCATCTCGTCGAGATCGAAGGGCTTGGTGAGATAATCGTCGGCGCCGGCGTCGAGGCCGTTGATCCGCTCGTCCACCGCATCCAGCGCGGAGAGGACCAGCACGCGGCTGCCGGGCTGGCGCCGTCTGATCTCCGGGACGATGGCGAGACCATCCCCATCCGGCAGTCGCCGATCCAGCATGGCGACGGCGTAAGAATGCGCCCGCAACGCCTCCAGCGCATCGCCCACCGAGCCGACATGATCCACCGCGAAGCCGTCGCGCCGCATTCGCCGCCGGATTTCTCCCGCGAGCTCGCTCTGATCTTCCACCAAGAGAATTCGCATGGGCGCCGCTCCCTGCGTATCGACCGGACATGCTCCCGCAAAGCGAGAGCGAGGCCGAAGTCTTCCTCGGTCACGGGCCGCATGGCAAGCGCCTGCGCCTGCTACGGCGTCTTCGAGCGGCGAGAACGGGCGCGACGCTTCGTCGATCCGGCGATCGAAGCCGAGGCGGCTCCAGGCCCGGCGTTTCGGCGGGCGGGCTTTATAGCGTTGAAATGCAAATCGTCTCTATTCGAGAGGCGCGGCGTCGAATCGAAAAGCGACTGCGATTCGGACCGAACCGCAGTCGCAAAGCGCTCGGCGGCCAGCAGCGCTTTCGCGGCCGCGCGGAGCTCCGGCGCGGGACCGCATTCTCTGCCGTGAAACGCCGGCGTACGAGATGCGCCCCTATTCTCAGCGGTCGTGACGAATATCGAAACGGATCGTCGTCTTGCCCTGGAAGCGGCCAGCGGGCGGCGGCGGCGCGACAGTCGCTTCGACCATGGCGAGAGCGGCGTGGTCGAGCGCCTCGTCGCCAGCGGATTTGACGATTTTGCGCTCGATCATATGGCCGTCGGCGCCCACGGTGAAAGTGACGACGGCGTCGCCCTTGACGCCGCTGCGACGCGCCTGCGGCGGATAGAACATGTGCTTTTGAATTTCGGCGAGGACCCGCGCGCCATAGCGGGCGCGCGTCGCGCCGCTCGGCGTCTTGCGCCCGTCCAGCGCGCCGACGCGATCGGCCGAGGAGGAGGAGGCTTCCGACGCCTGCGCGGCCGCTGTCGCCTCGCGCTGCACCTTGCCGTCCGCCGTCGGAGCGGGCGTCTGCTCGCTGGAATGCTCGCGCCGCTGCTCGAGCGTCGGCTTGCGCTCTTCCTCGCGCGGCTCGTCCTCGGGCAGCTCCAGAGCGTCGGGGGCGCGAATTTTCGGCGCGGCCATGGCGAGCGCGGTCGGCGCGTCGGGCGCCGAAGCCTTCGGCGCTTCCGCCATTTGCGCCTCGGCGGCCTCCTGAGCGATCGTGCTGTCCATGTTGTGCGCCAGCTCGTCGGGCGCGGTGTCGGCGCTGGCCTGCTGCGCGGCGTCGCCGTCCTGCACATAGGCGAGATCGAAACTGTCCGCCGTCGAGCTCGGCGGCTCCACCGTCGTCATGGCGAGAAGGCCGAAGATGGCGAGATAGACGAGCGGCGGCGCGGCGCCCGCGACCGGCCGCAGCCAGCGCGGACGCAATTGCGGAAATTGCTCGGGCTCGGCGACATAGGTCATTTCGCGGCGCCTTTCGCTTCGGCTTTCGCGTGCTTCGCCTGCATCGACAGAATGGCGATATGGGTCATGCCATTGGACGAAAGAGCGTCCATCAGCGTCACCAGATCGCCGAGCGAGGACTCCTTGTCGCCGCGCAGATGGATGACATGAGAGAGATCGCCATTGATCTTGGCGCGCACCGCTTCGACGATGCGGTCGAGCGGAATCTCGTCCGGCCCCAGCATCAGCCGTCCGTCCTTGGCGACGGTGATGACCACGGGCTCCTTGGGATTGACGGGCTTGGCGGAGCGCGCCTGGGGAAGGTCGACCTTCATGCCCTGCGCCATCATCGGCGCGGTGATCATGAAGATGACGAGCAGCACCAGCATCACATCGACGAGCGGCGTCACATTGATGTCGGCGAGGGGCTGGAAGCCGCCGGAGCCGCGCTTGGCGGAAAAAGCCATTTAAGCGGCCTCCGCGATGCGGCGCGCGCCATCGCTCTCGACGCCGCCGACGAGCGTGATGGCGTGCTCCTCCACATGATCGCTGAGCGCTTCGCCCGTATGCGCCAGCGTGCCGCCGAGGCGGTTGAAGCCGATGGCCGCAGGAATGGCGGCGGCTAGGCCATAGGCGGTGGCGGCGAGCGCCTCGGCTATGCCCGGCGCGACGACGGCGAGGCTGGTGTCCTGCGAGTCGGCGATGCCGACGAAGCTCGTCATAATGCCCCACACCGTGCCGAACAGGCCGACGAAGGGCGCGACAGAAGAGATGACGGCGAGATTGGGCAGGCCCGCTTCCGTGGCGACGAGCAGCTTGCGCGCGGCGCGGCCCGTGGTCTCGACGATGCGCGCCCGGCGCTCGCCGACGCTTTCCCCCGGCACCATGACGCGGGCGGCGCGCGCCGCCTCGGCCATCACAGGCGCGAGCAGCGGCGGATGGCCTCCGTTCTGCGCCTCGCGGATCGCCTTGCGCAGGCGCGTCGCCAGCACGGCGACCTCGATGATGATCGCCCAGCCCCAGAGCGAGGCGACGCCGAGCGCGATCATCACGAATTTGCCGACAACTCCCGCCTGCATGAACAGCGAGACCGGCGAAATCGATATGGCTTCCATCTGAGCTCATCTCCAGCGGGCGCCCGAGGCTCCCTTTCTGGAAGAACTCGCATGGCGCCTCTACGCAACGTTTCGATTACGAAACGCCCGGCCGCTCGCGCGGCCGGGCGGAAATCTGTGCATGACGATCAGAAATCGACCTTCAGCGCGCCATAGAACAGCCGACCCGCCTGGAAGGAATAGGTCAGCTTGGTGTTGGCGACCGAGAGAAGGCCGGTCGGATCGCCGGCTATGGCCGTGACCGAGCGATTGTCGGCGATATTATTGACGCCGAGCTTCACCTCGATCTTATTGTCATGGCCCCATTCCTTCAGCCATTGGCCACGCGCGCCGACGACGAGATCGGTCGAGGCGTAGGACGGGATATAGTTGAGCGTCGGATTGGTGAGGCCGGAAGCGTAGATCGACGCCCATGAGCGCTGGCCGACGGCGCCCCATTGGTCGCCGACCTGCTTGTGCAGCAGCGAGCCGAAGAACTGCCCGTCGTCATAGACGACGCCGCCGACGGCCGTGTAGCGCGGCGCGGCGCCGACATAGAGCCCGGCATATTGGCCCTCGAGGAAGCGCGCGTCCGAGATGGAGCCATTGGCGGTGAGCGCGAGGCCCTCCATCAGCTGATAGGTGAGCTCCATCTCGACGCCGCGATAGCGCGCCGTTCCGCCGTTCTGATAGTTCTGCGTCTTGTCGGCGTTGGTGATGACGATCGGGAAGTTGTTCGCCGTGACCTGATAGATGGCGATATCGGCGGCGAGCTTCTCGGTCTTGTAGACGGCGCCGAGCTGGAAGTTGGTCGTCGTCTGCGGCTGGATATTGTTCGAATCCGGATTGACGACATAATAGGCCGAGACCGTCGGAACCAGAAAGCCGCGCGACGCCTGTCCATAGACGGCCAGCTCCGGCAGAACCTTATAGCGCACGGAGAGGAAGGGCAGACCAGCGCGATAGGTATGGTCGTAATAGAGCGGCGTGAGCGTCGTCTGATTGATGCGCGCCGTATGATTGCGATCGAAGGACACGAATTTATAGCCGGGCGTGATGGAGAGGCCGTCGATCGGGCGCCACTCATATTCGAGCCAGGGCTGCACATTCTGATAATGCGAGGCGAGATCGAGCTTATAGGAGCTCTGATATTGCGAGACCGAGGTGGCGATCGACGGAAAATCGACGCCATTCGTATAGTCCGTGTAGAACTGCCGGCGCCAATTGTCGCCGCGCTCCCACCAGACGCCAGTGCGCAGCTCGCCGCTCGCATAGCCCGCCGCGACATCATATTTCGCGTCGAACATATTGCCCCAGGCGCGATAATTATTGATCTGCAGGAAGCCGAGATCATGCTGCTTGGGCAGATTGATGCCCGTCGCCTTGGGCTGCACGCCATAGAGCGCGGAGCCTTCCACGGTCTGATCGGCGGAATTGCGCTGATACCAGGGATACCAATAGGAGTAGGTGTAGGATTTGTTGTTGAAGCTTATGCCGAAGGCGTCCCACTTCAGATTCACATACTCCATGTCCGTCTGCTTCTCGGACACGTTGTTGCCGAAATATTGCTGCGACGTCGGATCGGAGCCGACGGCGCCGTAATGCGAGCCCGCGGCGAAATACTGCGGATAGGTGATGCTGCTGACATTGCGATAGTGCTCTCGGCTGTAATTGCCGAACAATGTCACATTGACGAAGCCGAAATCGCGATCGGCCTTCATCAGCCAGCCATTCTGCTCGACCGTTCCATACTGCTGCGCGCCGGCGGTGTCGGAGTGCGAATATTGCACCAGCGCGCGCACGCCCGTCGTCTTGTCGAGGCCTGACTGCAAGGTCTCGGTGGTCACGAAAGTGCTGTAGCTGCCGTAGGAATTTTCGATGCTGCCGCCGAATTTGTCGGAAAGCTCGAGCGAGCGCAGCGCCAGCGTGCCGCCGAAGGTCGCATAGCCCGTCTGGGAGGCCGGGCCGGGACCGCGATCGACGGTCGCGCCGCCGATGAAGCCGCTCGGGAAATAAGAGGCCGAGTGGTGCGAGGGATTGTTCTCGTCGCCGAACGGAATTCCGTCGAAGGTGACATTGTACTGGCCGTCGGTGAAGCCGCGCCAGCCGCCCTTATTGGTGTCGCCGATGAGGCCATTGTTGGCGGTGGCGACGGCGCCGGGCGTATATTTGATGATCTCGTTCAGATCCGCGCTCGGCTGGATCATGTCGCGAATGACTTTGTCGCTCACGATCGAAGTCGGCTCGATCGCGTCGAGCGGCGCCTGCGAAGGCGCGAGCGCGGGAGCCGAGCCGGGAGGCGCCTTGGAGCCGACGGCGCTGGAGGCGAATACGGGAAGCTTCGAAGCGCCTGCAGCCGCCACCGGCGCCGCAGCGGCGACTTGCGCGGCGCCATGAGCAGCGCCTGCATTGCCGCCGCTCGTCCGGGCGACGGCCGGAACATGGCGCATATGCGCCTTTGCGACGGCTTTCGCCTTTTTCGGCTTCGCCTGGCGCGACACGACCGTCAAGGCGCCGATATCCGTCTGCGCAATAGCTTGAAGCGGTGGGGCCGCCGCTACGATGAAACCGAGCACGAACGCAGAAGCCTGCGTATTCAGCCTATGTTTGGACATCCCATAACCCCAGCTCTCGACCCCAGACTCGTCCCGCTGCTCGCGGCAATGCAGGAAAAGGCCGAGTCATTGTTTCAACGCGATTCCAACGCCGAGCCGGCCTCCACATTCGGCTGGAAACGCTTTCGCCTGCGCTTTCGCTTTCGGCTGGGGACGAGCCGTTAAGGAGCCGACATGACAGTCTCGCAACGTTTCTTTGAATTCGATCGAAATCACTCTGGGTGCGACAAATTTGCTATGGTTGCCCAAGAGTTCACTCATGGCTGTCCAAGTGTTCACTCATGGCGCCGCGACAGAGGCGGCATGCCGTCGCGCGCAATATTCCGGCGCGCCGATGCTATCGTTTCATTCTGTTATTTCAGTCGTTTCGGGGGGCCATGTGCTCGAACGCGGCCTCGAGGCGAGGCGAAGCGACGGAGGCGAGATTCACACGAGCCACACGGATCAGAAATAAAATGGCTCGATCAGAAATATATTCGAAATAAATAGAAACAAATGAATTGCGCAGATCATCATGGGCGCCGGCCTCTGCGCCGAAGTGTCGGAAACGCAGAGAAATCACGGCGAGGCGCGCTAAATCGGCGCGCTGCGGCGCTGGAATGAGCGATCGCAGGCTATGCCGGCAGGATCACCACTTTCGTCTTGATCGGCGTTCGTGAATAGAGGTCGATCATGTCCTGACTGAGGAGGCCGGTGCAGCCGCTCGTAACGCCGGTCCCGATCGTCTCTGGGTCGCTGGTGCTGTAGATCGTGTAGACCGTATAGACGCCGTTCCGATAGAGATAGAGCGCGCGGGAGCCGAGCGGATTGTCCAGACCTCCCGGCATGCCGCTGGCATATTTGCGCGCCTCCGGCTGGCGCTGGATCATCTCCTTGGGCGGCGTCCAGACAGGCCATTCGGCCTTGCGTCCGACATAGGTTTCGCCGCTCCACAGGAAGCCGGCGCGGCCGACATTGGCGCCGTAGCGGGTGGCGTTTCCGTCGCCTTCGATACGGTAGACAAAGTAATTGCTGGGATCGACGATAATCGTGCCGGGCGCTTCCTTGGTGTCGTAGCGCACCGTCTGGCGATAGAATTTGGGATCGACCTTGCGAAGATCGACCGCGGGAATCGGGAACTTCTCATGGGGCAGCGGCCCGTAGAGCTTCGCCACCTCGGCCGGGATCACGCGGTCGGAGGTCGCGCAACCGGCGAGTCCCAGCGCGCCGAGACCGGCGGCGGAGCCGAACAGAAACGACCGGCGGTCGAGGCGCCCCGTCCCGAGCCCGAGCAGAGATCCTTCATTTCTTTCGCCAGCGTCGGCAATCCCATCATCCGTGATCATGATTTCGGATTTTCCCATGTCCTTTCGTCCGGCCGGAGAATGCTCCTGCGTGAATCCACCGAACCTCTTCGTCGAGCTGAAATTGCCGTCACACGGCTCGATTGGCAAGCAAGAGCTTTGCTGCGCGGCGCTCGCCTCGCGCCAAAGTCGGTAATGTCCGGGGCGTCTCGCAGCTCGTGGCCGCTTCGGTCGCCTATTGCGGCGCGACGCCGACCGGCTGGGGCGTCGGCTCGGTCACAGGGGCCTCCTACTGCGTTTGCGGTCTTCGCCGCTTGCGCGGAAAATCGAGAGTCCGTAACAATTTTCGCAGTTGCGCGAACTTAGCTTGCACGCCGGTTTCGGCGCATAAGAGGAGGCATCGGATGGATCGTCGTACTTTCAATCTCGCGCTGGCGGGATCGCTCACCACGGCTCTCACCCTCTTGGCTTCCGCCGCTCCCGCGGAGGAAGAGGGTAAGGAAAAATGCTTCGGAGTGGCCCTCAAGGGTCAGAATGATTGCGCCGCCGGCCCGGGGACGACCTGCGCCGGATCGTCCAAGATCGATTATCAAGGCAACGCTTGGAAATATGTTCCGCGCGGAACCTGCGCCTCGATCAAGACGCCGTTCGGCAATGGCTCGCTGGAAGCGCTCAAGCGGCCAGTCTGATTTTCGCAACGTTCCGTAACAGAGGCGCGCGTGGAGAGACAGAGGCGCGTGGAGAGAAGCATGGACGAAGTTGTTTCGACCTTTTCGTCCCGGCTTCCCGCTCTCGCTGGGGTCGGCTTCAAGCCGGCGCATTTCGATGCGATTCTCTCTGGCGCGCCTTCTGTGGGATTTTTCGAGATTCACGCGGAAAATTATATGGGCGATGGCGGCCCGCCGCATCGCCAGCTTTCGCGTCTTCGCCAGGATTATCCGCTGTCGATTCACGGCGTCGGACTTTCGATCGGCTCCGGCGAGCCGATCGATCGTCGACATTTGGAGAGAGCGCGCATCCTTTGCGACCGCTATCGCCCCGAGAGCTTTTCCGAGCATCTGGCCTGGTCGACGCATGGCGGCGTTTTTTTCAACGATCTCCTGCCGCTGCCCTACACGCGCGAAACGCTGGAGCGCGCGATCGAGAAGATCGACGAGATCCAGACCTGTCTCGGGCGGCAGATCTTGCTGGAAAATCCAGCAACCTATCTTTCTTTCATGGAAACGGAGATTTCCGAGCCCGAGTTTCTCGCCGAGATCGCCGACCGCAGCGGCTGCGGATTGCTTCTCGACGTCGAGAACATCTATGTGACGGCGACGAACAAGGGCTTCGACGCGGCCGCCTATTTGTCCAGATTCGCTTTCGCTCATGTGCGCGAGATCCATCTCGCCGGCCATTTCGAGTCGTGCGGCGCGAGTGGCGAACCTTTTGCGCTCGACGCCCATTGCGCGCCTGTCGCCGAGGCCGTATGGGCGCTTTTCGCTCAGGCGCTCGCGCAGACAGGTCCTGTCGCGACCCTCGTCGAATGGGACAATGAAACGCCCGAATGGGCGGCGCTCGCTCAGGAGGCGCAGCGCGCCCAATCCATTCTCGACAACGCATCACGGCGCGTCGCATGAGAGAGGCCGCTCATATGTGGGAGAGAACGCAGGCGCAATTCGCCGCCGCTCTGCGCGACGCGCGCCTCGCGGCGCCTGCTTCTCTGGTTTCCGAGAGGGGCGCGGCCGCCGATCGTTTCGAGGTCTATCGCAATAGCGTCATCGGCGGGCTCATCCGGGCGCTGGCCACCCGCTTTCCAGCCGTAGAGCGTCTCGTGGGCGAAGAGTTTTTCGCCGCAATGGCGCGCGAGTTCGTGCTCCTGCGGCCGCCGACATCCGCTGTGCTGCTCGAATATGGCGAGGATTTCGCCGATTTCGTCGCGGGCTTCGCGCCCGCTTCGGAGCTGCCCTATCTCGCCGATGTCGCGCGGCTCGAGGATGCGCGCGTGCGCGCCTATCACGCCGCCGACATAGAGCCGCTGTCGCCGCTATCGCTGGCCTCGGTCGCTCCCGATCGTCTGGCGGAGCTCACCTTCGAAATTCACCCATCGGCCTTCGTCCTGCGATCCGATCATCCGATGGTGACGATATGGGCGATGAATGCGGGCGAAGCCGAGGCGGCGCCGCTCGGGCATTGGGACGGCGAGGACGCTCTCGTGACCCGTCCGCGAATGCGCGTCGAGACACATCGCCTCGCGCCCGGCGGAGCGGCGTTCCTTCAGCGCCTCGCCGCGGGCGCGCAATTCGGCGACGCCGTTCGCGCCGCGATCGCCGAGGAGCCGACATTCGATCTATCGATGGCGCTCGTCGAGGCGCTCACGGCAGGATTTTTCACTGCATTCGGAGGTGACACATGAATGATTCCGCTCATGAAGCGACGCGGCCCGCGTCGGGAGCGTCGCTCTGCGTCCTCACGCAGCGCGTGATCGGGACGCTCGAACGCATTCCCTATTCCCTCATCGCGCTCGGCGCCCGCATTTTCCCGGCAGCGGTCTTCTGGCAGTCTGGACAGACGAAGCTCGAGGGTTGGCGCGTCTCGGAAAACGCAATTTATCTCTTCAAGGAAGATTATAAGCTGCCGCTGCTCGATCCCGTCGTCGCGGCGCATGCCGCCACGATCATGGAGCATATATTTCCGGTTCTGCTCGCGTTCGGTCTCGCGAGCCGGCTCGCTGCGGCGGCGCTGCTCGCCATGACGCTGGTGATCGAAATCTTCGTCTATCCCGACGCCTGGCCGACGCATGGCGTCTGGGCGACCTGCCTGCTGCTCGTCGTTGCGCGCGGACCCGGCGTCATTTCGATCGATCGCCTGCTGCCGCGCCGGTGCGCGCGCATGTGAGAGCGGGCGCGTCACGCGGACAGCGAAATCCTCGTCACCAGACCGTCCGCGAACCATTGCGCGAGGAAGCCGGCGGCGCGCTGCAACAGTGTCTCGTCATTGCTCTGAAACTCGAGCAGCGTAGCTCTTGCCCGCTCGCGCCTCCATGAGCGCGAGACGCTCGTCCTCGCCGATCTCGCGAAAGACAGGCTCGTCGTCTCTGCGCCAGAGCAGGATCGTTTCGACGCCCGCATGGACGGCGTCTCGGCCGCGTCGCCATCGACAAGCGCGCCGTGGAGGCGCGCGGCGCGCGGCACAAGGTCGATACGAGCATCGGCGCTGTGACGATATGAGCACGCGCAAAGGTCGACGCGCCGAAGCGCTTCCAATTGACATCCGCCGCCCCGCGACGCTCGGCCGTATCAATAATCGCTTAATCGTTCCGGTGAAGCGGCGAATGCACGCCGATCGGATGGTCGACCGCCCGAGCGGCGGCGATGAGGCGCAGCCCGGCGCGCCCGAGCATCTCCCATTCGACCCTCTGGTCCTCGGTATCGGGACCGGGAACCGCATGGCTTCGACGATCTGGCCAAAAATAGCTCACCGCCCGGGAGCGGTGATCGGTGCCGATCCTGAACTCGGCGATAATCGGCATGATACGCGACAACATTCGGAGCGCCACCGCGTAGGAGGCGGTCCGCAATGCGAATTGGACATGTTTTTTAGGGGCGCCGGGATTCGCGAAAGGGTCAAACCGGATCTGGAACCAATAGCGACCGTCGCGCCGCGTCAAAAAGCTCGCCCGCGCCATGTGCATTCCACCGCTGTTCGGCGTCGCCATGAACGTGGTCCTTCGACGCGGAAGGGTCACGTAGAGCCGACTACCGGCGACCGGTTAAACCATTGTACAGATTGGATTATTTCGGCGTTAGGGCGAGTGGTAGCGGAGGCCCGTTTCCACCGATCCCCCCGACGCGAGCTTCCTTCATTTGCCTTGGAGCTTGGCGGCTGAAGTTCCACGAGGTTCGTTCGTCGACTGACTTCAGGGCTGAATGAACGACTTTTCCCTGTTCTGGCAGCCATATATGAACGACGCGGCGGGCGTCTAGCTCGTCGCGTCGGACGGAAGAAGAGATTGGGTCGACCGGCATTCGGCGGAGAAGAACCTCTCGGCAAAGCCCAGGCGAGCTCCGTCGGCCGGATCGAACTCGGCGGAGGCCCAGACGTGTCCCGGCTCATATGGTCGAGCGAAGCTGTAAAATCTCTAACAGAACCAGTCAGGAGATCGACAGCGGGTAGATATTAGACTGCCGTTCTAGCAGCGCATAGGATTTCGACGCACCGGAAGTCGAGCTCTCGAGCCGACTGGAGCGTCGTCATTGCCTCGACGTAGGACAAACGAACTGCGGTGTAGCCTAAAGTCGCTTGCGAGGGAGGCAGGATGACAGACGAAGCTCGCGAGAGGAACCCTCAAAAGTCCCGCGATCGATACAGCTTCAAAGTGCAAGGGCTGGACTGCGCCGAAGAAATGGCGGTCCTGCGCGACGAGGTCGGTCCGCTCGTCGGCGGCGAGGACAATCTGGCGTTCGACGTCTTGAGCGGCCGAATGATCGTGCTAGACCGGGCTTCGGCCGCGTCGCCCGATCAGATTATCGAGGCGGTCCGCCGAACAGGCATGACGGTGGTCGAGCTTCGTCCCGACGATCGAAAGTCGAGCGAGGAACCCGACAGGCGTCGCCACTCGCAGCTATTGTTCACGTCCCTCAGCGGATTGTTCGTCGCCGCCGGCTTTATCGCGCACGTCTGGCTCGAAGGAGGCTTCGGCGAAGGTGTGCGATTGCTGAGCGGGCACGAGGGCGAGGCCACCCCCCTTCCGGAATTGATTTGCTACGCCCTTGCAATCGTTTGTGGCATCCGCTTCGTCGTTGCCAAGGCCTGGTTCGCGTTACGCAGCCTGAGGCCGGACATGAACCTCTTGATGGTGATCGCCGTGGCTGGCGCAGTCTCGATCGGCCAATGGTTCGAAGCCGCCACTGTCTCTTTCCTGTTCGCGCTTTCCCTGACGCTGGAGAGCTGGAGCGTTGCGCGTGCGCGCCGCGCTATCGCCTCCCTCCTCGACTTGGCGCCGCCTACAGTTCGGCTCCTGCGCGCGGATAGAATCGAAGAAGATGCCCCAGTCTTCGAGGTCGAGCCTGGTGAGCTGTTCATCGTCCGCGCCGGCGAACGAATTGGGCTCGATGGACGCGTCACAGAGGGCGCGAGCTCGGTCGATCAATCCTCTATCACAGGCGAGAGCGTTCCTGTCGAGAAGACTCCCGGCGCCGAGGTTTTCGCGGGCACGATCAACGGCGACGGCGTGCTCACTGTGGAAGCCGGCGAGCGGTCTGAAAATACGATGCTCGCCCGAATCATCCGGCTCGTAGAGGAGGCGCATGCGGGGCGAGCTCCATCCGAACAGTGGGTGGAACGTTTCGCGCGCGTCTATACGCCCTCGGTCATGGTTATCGCGATCCTAGTCTCGGTCGTTCCGCCGCTCGCGCTGGGCGGCGCATGGGGCGAATGGTTTTATCGAGCGCTGGTCCTGCTCGTGATCGCCTGCCCTTGCGCTTTGGTGATTTCGACCCCTGTGTCGATCGTCGCGGCGCTGGCGTCCTCGGCCCGTGCCGGCGTTCTGATCAAAGGCGGCGCTTATATCGAACTGCCGAGCCGCATCGCCGCGATCGCGATGGACAAGACAGGCACGATTACCCGGGGAACACCGGAAGTCGTGCGAGTCCTTCCGTTCGGAAATCACACGGAGGCTGAGCTTGTCGCGCGCGCAGCGGCGTTGGAGGCCAGATCCACGCATCCGCTAGCGCGCGCCATAATTCGCTATGCGACGCAGCAAGGCGTCGTCCCGGCGCCGGCCAACGATGTGCAGGCGATCAGAGGAAAGGGAATCACTGGAATTTTCGACGGCGAGGCGTTTTGGCTCGGGTCGCATCGCTATGTCGTGGAGCGCGGACAGAATACGATCGAATCCGGCCGTGAGGCGGAAGCCCTGGAGGCGGGAGGCAACACCGTCATAGTCGTCGGAAACGCTCGGCACATTTGCGGTCTCATCGCCGTCGCCGATACGGTCAGGCCCGAGGCGAAAGACGTCGTTCGACGATTGCGGGAGGACGGTGTGAGGCATGTCGTCATGCTGACAGGCGACAATAGAATCACCGCCAATGCTATCGCGCGCGCGGTCGGGATCGACCAAGTGTATGCGGAGCTGTCTCCAGAGGACAAAGTCGAGAAAGTCGACCAGCTCGTCGAGCGCTACGGCGTGGTCGCTATGGTCGGCGACGGGGTGAACGACGCGCCGGCCCTCGCGCGCGCCAGCCTCGGGATCGCCATGGGCGCGATCGGTTCCGACGCGGCCATCGAAACGGCCGACATCGCCTTGATGACCGATGACATTTCGAAACTGCCCTGGCTCGTGCGCCATGCGAAATGGACGCTCGCCGTCATTCGACAGAACATCGTATTTTCACTGGTCGTCAAAGCGGCTTTCGTCGTTCTCACCTTTGCAGGCTTGGCCACTCTTTGGGGCGCGATCGCCGCCGACGCCGGAGCGTCGCTCGCCGTCGTCATGAACGCGCTACGCCTGCTGCGGCCGTTCGACGAGCAACGGGACTCGGCGCCGGCGGAGAGACCGGCGCCGCGCTCTTCGAAGCGGAAGGTCGTGGTATGGATGTCGGGGGCCACGGGAGCTCTTCTGCTCGGCCTGGCGCTGATAGCTGGTTGGCGGACTTTTTCCATTCCGGAGCCGCAGGGCTTGGAGCAGGCCCCGCCGACGGCTTCGAAAGAAGTCGATCAGACGCCGCCGACGGAGCCTGCGCCGAGACAAAAGTCCGACGAATCCGCGCCGGCTTCGAGATCGCCCTCTTCAACTCGCGAGCATAAGAAACCTGTTCTGCCGGACGTTTCCGCGCTCGAGGTCCCGAGCTCCGATCCGAAAGCAAAGCTGATTGCTCTGCTCGAAAAAGACCCGAGCCCGGGCGCGTCGCGCAGCGTCGATCTCGATGAAGTGATCTTCGAAGAAGGAAAGTCGAAGCCATCCTTGTCCGGTCGGCGACAGCTGGAGGCAATCGTGAAAATCCTTCGCTCTTATCCGGATAGGCGGATAATCGTCGGCGGCCACACCGACCGCCAGGGCAATCCGCGCGCCAATAAGAGACTCTCCGAAAAGCGTGCGCAATTCGTGTTGCGTGAGCTGGTCGAAATGGGAGTTTCCGCCTCGCGTCTTCAGGCGCGAGGCTATGGTGGAGACCGCCCCGTGGCCCGCGACGATACAAGAGAAGGAGAGACGAAAAACCGGCGCATTTCACTGGAAGTCATCGAACATCGATGACATCGGGACTCGATCGCCAGACTGGCGGTGACCTCGAGCGCCGTTGGCTCTTGCGGTCGTCGACAGTCGATCTCGACCCGTCCAGCGTTCCTCGACGCTCCTAGATACCACTGGTGCGTGGCCTTTCAAACGATCGATCTTGCGACGAATCTCCAAATACCTTTGGATCGTCATGCGCGTCCGGGTAAAATCATCGAAACGCGGAGACCTCGAGGAAGGTGGGCTGCAAAAGTCATTTCGCCTGCATAGGCCTCAATGATGTCGGCGACGATCGACAGGCCGATTCCTGTTCCCTCGGTGGTCTCGTCGAATCGTAAACCTCGCTGTCCGAGGCGAGCAATCTGTGCACTCGGAACTCCCGGCCCGTCGTCTTCGATGTCCACCCGCAAGCGGCAATCCTCACTTTGTGAGGTGACGCGAATTTCTGTCTGCGCCCATTTGACCGCATTGTCCAACAACACACCAAAGAGTTCGGTCGCGTCTTCTTCGGACAAATCGATGAACGCATCCGGGGAGACTTCGATGCGCCAGGACAGGCACGATCCTCTCGGGCTCCGAGACAGCGTTTTTGCGATTCCTTCGATAACACCGCGCACCGCAACCCCCTGGCCGACCGAGCCCGGAGACGATTGGAGCCGCGCCTTCGACAATTCGCGATTGACGAGGCGACGCATGCCGAACGCGAGCTCCTGCAATTCATCGGCGATCTCCCTCTCGCCCTTTCTGCGAAGCCGCTCGGCATCGGTGGTCAGAACGGTGAGCGGCGTCTTTAGACCATGAGCGAGATTTGCCGCGCGCGCCTTTGCGCTCTCGACGGCCTTCGCTCTCGCCTCCAATAAGGAGTTGACCTCGTCGACGAGCGGCATGATTTCTTCGGGCTCGTCGACCGCGATGGTTTTCTGTCGACCGGAGCGGACGGCGTTCACGCTCCGTCGGAGAGCTTCCAACGGCCACAGGCCGATAACGATCTGTCCCCATGACGCCAGGAGAAGAACGACGGCCAGAATTGCGAGCGAGGCCGCGACGTCCCCGATGAACTCGCTGCGCGCATCGTTGATCTCCTTTCGGTCGAGTCCGACCGTAATTCGCAGCCGCCGTGTGGAGGCGCCGACCGGATAAACAATCCGCCGCTCGCTCGTAAAGAGCGTTTCCCCGCTCGGACCGACCATGTCGTGATGATGCACCGCTCCGGGCTCGAGAGGATGATCGGGAAGTCCGATGACGTGGTCCCATAGGGAGCGCGAGCGCAGCTTCGCGCCGCTCGCATCGTCCACGATCTGCCAATAGAGCCCGCTGAGCGGCTGCTCGAACCGCGGATCGGCGAGCGGCCTGTCGAAACGGAGCGATCCGTCAAGCTCGACCGACACATTCGCAGAAATTTGACGAATATAGGTGTCGAGCTCGTTTCCGATACGACGCTCCACCTGGCGCTCGAAAAGGAAGACCAGAGCGACGCCCGCGACCGACAACGCGATCGCCAGAGAAACAGCCGCCGTGATCGAAAGGCGCAGGCGGAGCGATTTAGCGATCATCCGTTCTGGCCGATAATGTAGCCGAAGCCTCGCCGCGTCTCGATGCAATCGAGACCGATCTTTTTTCGCACACGGCCGATCAGGACCTCGATCGCATTGCTCTCTTTGTCGCAGTCGTGGGAGAAAAGCTGCTCGAGCAATTCGCCGTGAGGCACGATCCGCCCGGAGTGGTGCATCAAATAGCTCAACAGGCGATATTCCTGTGGCGTCAGATTCACCGGCGCGCCTTCGCGCGTCACTCGCATCTGACGAGTGTCCAGGCTCAAGGAGCCGATCGTGATGATCGGTGTGGAGACCCCGGCCGAGCGCCGCACGATCGCGCGAAGACGGGCCAAGAGCTCCTCCATGACGAAGGGCTTTGGTAGATAATCGTCGGCGCCGGCATTGATTCCTTCCACTCTCTCCAGCCAAGTGTCGCGCGACGTGAGGATGAGAATCGGCATGGAACGCTCATTGGCGCGCCACTTCTTCAAGATCGACAATCCGTCGAGGCTGGGCAGACCGAGATCGAGCACCACGGCCGCATAATCTTCGGTGTCGCCTTTGAACCACGCCTGCTCGCCGTCGCGCTCATGATCGACGACGTAGCCCGATTCACCGAGCGCCGCTTTCACATTGCGTGCGATCCGTTCGTCGTCCTCCACGAGAAGCACCCGCATTATCTGCGTCCTTGGGGCGAAAGAATCGCGGCGGTTCTGGCGTCGGCATAGACTTCGACCATCAGGTTCCCGGGCGCGAGGATCTTGAATTCATACACCCATTCGCCGCTTTCCCCGCCGTTGGTCAGGGCTATGCCGACCACTTCGCCTCGAACCGACTTCCGAATTTCGGACAAGACGGTTTCCAAGCGAAGAACTTTCCCCTGCTCAAAGGCTTGCAGAGCTCCGTCGTGGTCAACCTGGCCCCGCCCGGCGCCGGCCTCGCGCGCCTGCGAAAGCCCTGGAGCCGACGCGAGCACGAGAGCGATAAGCGGCGTAAACCATGAGCGTGTCTTTCGAAGGTCTCGAGGCATGCGGAGATTATCTACTAGTGAGGCTGTCAAAATTCTAACAGAGACCGACAGGCAAATGACAGCCAACCGAGGGTAAAATTCGTACGTAACGGTGGCGGCCTAGCTTGTCGCCGATCGGTTCCGCGCGGGCCCAGACGGGTTCCAAGTCGTTCGGCGCCGAGATTTCTCATGAATTGTCAGCAGGTCGGATAGCGCGATGACAAGGCGGGACTTCGACAACGTCACCGGTTCGCGGGATAGCGAGAGCACGGCGAGAAGGATAGCGATCCGTCCATTCGGCGCCTTCCTGCTGCTCGTCACAATGGCGCTGATCGCCGTCGGCCTTGTTCGTGGGGGACGGTCAGACCTTGCGACGCAATCGCGGGGGAGCGAGGCGAAGGCCGAGGCCGCCGAAAGCAAGGCAGCCGACGGATTGGTGAAGGTTTCGCCCGCGCAGATCGAAAAGGCGAAAATCGAAATATCGCCAGTCGGCCCCGGAACTTTGCACAAACGCCTGACAGTCCCCGCGGCCGTCGCGGCGGATCCCGACCGCATCGGGCGGGTCGCGGCGAAAGTGGCTGGCATTGTCGCGGAAATGCGAAAGCGAATCGGCGACCGCGTCGCGGCGAATGAGGTGATCGCGATCATCGATTCGCGTGAGCTTGCAGACGCGAAAAGTGGATTCCTCGCCGCCGCGGTCGATCACGACCTTCAGAACACACTGTTTCAGCGTGAGAAGGGCCTTTTCGAGAAAAAGATCACCCCAGAACAGGCTTTCTTGAAGGCCAAAAGCAGTCTGGCAGAGGCGAAGCTGCGCCTCGATCTCGCTCGTCAGAAGCTCGTGACGCTCGATATGACCGAAGCCGAGATCTCGGCGCTCGCGGCGCAGCCGATAGCGAACCTCAAGCGGAAGGAAATCAGGGCGCCGCTCGCCGGCCGTGTGATCGAGCGCCTCGCGGACATTGGTCAGCCGGTAGGCGGAGAAGGACAGGCGAAGGAACTCTATGTGGTCGCCGATCTCTCCGTCGTCCAGGTCGATCTCTCAGTCCTGCCGAACGATCTTCCTTTCGTTCATGAAGGGCAAACCGTGTATATCAAAACTGTCGATGGTCGGCGATTGACGGGAAAGGTCGCCACGGTTGCCGCGACCGTGACACGAGACACGCGATCCGGTCGCGTGCTCGCAGATTTCAAGAACCAGGACCTCGCCCTCCATCCCGGCGTTCTTCTCGACGCGGACATCGATCTCGAAACCACCCGCGTGAAACTGCGGGCTCCGCGCGCGGCAGTGCAGACGATCGAAGGAGCCCCCACGGTCTTCGTGCGCGCCGCCGACGGCTTCATCAAGCGCAAGGTCGAGATCGGCGCGTCGGATGACGACGCCTACGAAATCTTACGCGGACTGGCGCCGGGAGAAGCCATCGCCACCACGAATAGTTTCGTCCTGAAGGCCGAAGCCGGCAAGAACGAAGTGTCCGAAGACTGACAGCGCGCCCATGATCGCCCGAATCGTTTCCTTTTCCGTTCACCAACGTTGGCTCGTCGTGTTGTTCGTCGCCATGGCGAGCGTCTTCGGCGGCTGGTCCCTCGCGCATCTGCCGATCGACGCAGTCCCAGATATCACGAATAGGCAAGTCCAGGTGAATGCGCGCGCCGCTGCGCTCTCCGCGAATGAAATGGAGAAGCAGGTCACCTATCCGATCGAGAATGCGATTGCGGGCATACCAGGACTGGAATACCGACGCTCTCTTTCTCGCAACGGGTTCGCGCAGGTGACCGCGGTGTTCAGCGACCGCACCGACATTTATTTCGCGCGCCAGCAAATCACGGAACGCTTGGCCGACGCACGAGAGGAATTTCCTCCCGGCGTCGAAGCGCATATGGGACCGATTTCCACAGGTCTTTCCGAAATCTACATGTGGACGGTTCGTTTCGGGAAGGACGATGAGGCGAAGATACGGCGCGACGGCGAGCCCGGTCCACAACGCGACGGTTCCTATCTGACGCCCGAGGGCGCGCTACTGCGGACGAATGTCGAGAAGGAAGCCTATCTGCGGACGGTGCAGGACTGGATCATCAAGCCGCAGCTGCGGACGATCGAAGGGGTCGCCGGCGTCGATTCCCTCGGCGGCTATGTCAAGCAGTATCTCGTGCAACCCGATCCGGCGAAAATCTATGCGCTCGGCCTGTCCTTTTCCGACATAGCGGCAGCGATCGAGCGCAACAATACGAGCCGCGGCGCGAATTATGTGGAACGCAGCGGCGAGAGCTTCGTCGTTCGCAGCGGCGGCCGCCTCGAGACAATTGAGGATGTTGCCGCCGTCGTGGTGGTCACCCGCGACGCCGTTCCTATTCGCATTGCCGACATCGCAGAGGTCGCGATCGGCGGGGAGCTGCGCACGGGCAGCGCAAGCATGAATGGCGAGGAAGTCGTCATCGGCACGGCGCTCATGCTGATTGGCGGCAACAGCCGGACCATAGCCGGCGCTGTCGATACGAAAATGCGCGAGATCGCAAAATCGCTGCCGCCGGGAATCGAGACGAAGACGGTCCTCGACCGCACAGCACTTGTCGACGCGACCATCCGGACGGTCGCCTCCAACCTCCTCGAAGGGGCCGCGCTCGTCATCCTCGTGCTCTTCGCGCTGCTCGGGAATTTCCGCGCCGCGTTGATTACGGCGCTGGTCATTCCCGTTACGATGGCGCTGCTGGCCACCGGAATGGTTCAGGCCAGGATCAGCGCCAATCTGATGAGTCTCGGCGCGCTCGATTTTGGCCTCATTGCCGACGGCGCCGTCATCATCGCCGAGAATTGTCTGCGACATCTCGCCGAGCGCCGACACGGCCTCGGCCGCGATCCGACGCTCGACGAGCGCCTCCGGACGATCATCGCCTCCGCCGAGGAAATGATACGTCCGACCGTCTTCGGCCAGCTGATCATCATCCTCGTCTACGTGCCTATGCTCACCTTCTCCGGTGTCGAAGGAAAGATGTTCGAGCCCATGGCGATGACCGTGATCATAGCGCTCGTATCGGCTTTCATTCTGTCACTGACCTTCGTTCCCGCGATGATCGCGATCGTGATAACCGGGCGCGTCGACGAGTCCGATAACGCGATTGTACGGCGAATGAAGGATTTTTATCGCCCGCTGCTGACGTTGGCGACGCGCCTGCCCAAGACAACGATCGCTTTCGGCGTGGGAGTGTTCGTGGTCTCGCTGCTGCTTGCCGGGCGGCTGGGCCAAGAATTCATTCCGACGCTCGACGAAAAAAACTTAGCGATGCAGGCGAGCCGTATTCCGAGCGTGTCCCTGACCCAGTCCCAAGCGATGCAGTTCGAGATCGAGAACGCGATCCGCGCTCTTCCCGAAGTTGCTTATGTCTTTTCCAAGACGGGAACCGCGGAAATCGCGACCGATCCGATGCCGCCCAATATGACCGATACTTTCATCATGCTGAAGCCGCAAAAGGAATGGCCGGATCCCAGGCTGCCGAAAGATGAGCTCGTCACCCGGATCCGAGGCGAGGTCGATGAATTGCTCGGCAATCTCTACGAATTCTCGCAGCCGATCCAAATCCGGTTCAACGAGCTGCTGGCGGGCGTGCGCGGCGACATCGCCGTGAAAGTGTTCGGCGACGACTTCGACACGATGCTGAAGTCCGCCAACCAGATCGCGGCAATCTTGAGAGGCGTCACGGGAGCGGTCGATGTGAAGGTGGAGCAGGTCGAGGGCTTGCCGCTTCTCGACATCAAGATCGACAAGCGCGCGATCGCTCGGCTCGGCCTCACCCTGGCGTCGGCGCAGGACGTGATCGGAGCGGCGATCGGCGGTCAGCAGGCCGGCGTCATTTTCGAGGGTGATCGCCGCTTTCCGATCGTGGTTCGATTGCAGGACAGATTGCGGGATGACATCAAGGCGATGGAGAATATCCCCGTAGCGCTGCCGGAAAGAGGGGCCGGCCCGGCGCCGACCATTCCGCTCAAGCAAATCGCGAAGCTTTCGATCGGTGATGGACAGAATCAAATTTCGCGAGAGAACGGCAAGCGCCGCGTCGTCGTGACCGCGAACGTGCGTGGCCGCGACATTGCCTCTGTCGTCGACGAGGCTCGAGCCGAGGTCGACGCCAAGGTTGCAATTCCGGCGGGCTATTGGATCGCCTGGGGCGGACAGTTCGAGAATCTCGCGGCTGCGCGCGCACGGCTCGCGGTCGTCGTGCCGGCTTGCTTCTTTCTGATTTTTCTGTTGCTCTATTCAGCGCTCGGCGGCGTCCGCGACGCGCTTGTGGTATTTTCGGCGGTTCCGCTCGCGCTTTCCGGCGGCGTAGCGGCCTTGTGGTTGCGCGGAATGCCGATGTCGGTATCGGCCGCAGTCGGCTTCATCGCCCTTTCGGGCATCGCCGTGTTGAACGGCCTCGTCATGCGCACCTATATTCGCCAGCTCATAGAGCGGGGGCTTTCCTCGCGCGACGCAATTTTCGAGGGCGCCATGACCCGTTTGCGTCCCGTCGCGATGACTGCGCTCGTAGCCTCGCTCGGCTTCGTTCCCATGGCGATCGCGACCGGAGCCGGCGCGGAAGTGCAGAAGCCGATAGCCACCGTCGTCATCGGCGGTCTGATCAGCGCGACCCTTCTGACCCTCGTCGTCCTGCCGGCGCTCTATACGATCTTCGGCGACGGTGGCGGCGGAACGACGGAACCTTCGCCGCTCGCCGCACAACCGTTCCGCCGCACGTGGAGGATCGTGAAACGGCCTGCCACCCTCGTCGTCCTCTCTGGCATGATCGTAGGTGGCGTAGGCGAATCACAATGTCGTGCCGAAACATTGGAGCGTGCTTTAGCGTTGGCCTATCGGGCCAGTCCCGTGATCAACTCCAGTCGGGCGGCATTGCGCGCGGAAGACGAAAATGTGCCCCGTGCGCTTTCGCAGATTCGTCCGCGCGCCCGGGCCGACGGATTTTTCGGAGTCGAGAGGCGCCGATCAGTTCAAAACGCCACCGAAATTGTCAACGGCAATTATCTGCAGCCCGATTTCGTTCAGAGCTTTCAGAATAATGGAGCCTTGCCGAGAACAGCGATCCTGACCGTCGAGCAACCGCTGTTCGATGGTTTCAAGACGCTCAACTCGGTGCGCGCGGCGGAAACAGGCGTGTTTGCAGGGCGCGAGCGGTTGAGGTCGATCGAGCAGCGCGTCCTGTTCGACGCCGTCGTTGCCTATATGAATGTTCTACGGGACATTGCGGCGCTGCGGCTACAGGAGAACAATGTCGCCGTGCTCGCGGAGCAGCTCCGCCAAGTCAAAGAACGTTTGACGGCCGGGCAGCTGACGGCGACCGATGTCTCGCAGGCGGAGGCTCGCCTGTCGGGCGGGCAGGCGCAAGCCGCCGCGGCGCGCGCCGCGCTCGAGGCGAGCAAGGGCGTCTACAGGCAGATCATAGGCGAGGAACCCAAGCGGCTTTCGCCGGCGAAGCCGGTCGACAGGCTACTGCCGGCGACCGAAGCGGAGGCGGAACGGCTGGCGCAGAGGGAACATCCACTGATCCTCGCGGCCTTGCACCGCGCGGACGCCGCCGAATTCGATGTGAAGGTCATCGAGAGCGAGTTTTGGCCGACCTTATCGATGATCGGCAACATCTACACCCAGTCCGACATAGACGGCAGAGGTAACCGGGCAGTCGGAGCAAAAGTGCTCGGACGCGTTTCTGTTCCCCTCTACTCGGGGGGAGAATTGTCGGCACGCACACGTCAGGCCAAGGAGATCGTGGGGCAAAAGCGATTCGACGCGGATGCCGCCCGCGCGGAACTGATAGCGCTGATGCGAGCTAATTGGGGCTCGCTACAAGCAGCCAGGACGCAGTTGCGCGCCGCGCGCTCTCAGATCGAAGCCGCAGAGCGCGCGCTCTACGGCGTGCGGGAGGAGGCCAAGGCAGGACGTCGTACGACGATCGAGATTCTCAACGCACAGAGAGAGCTGCTCGACAGCCGAGTCATGCTCTTGTTCGCGCAACGCGATCAAGTCGTGGCCTCCTATGCTGTTCTTGCGGCGATGGGCCGACTGTCGGCCGTTGTTCTCGGCCTTCCCGTTATCGGCTACGAACCTGCTCTGCATTTCGAGCAAGTGAAGGATTCATGGGGTGGAACGCCGCCGTGAAGCCGTGAGATCGCGGATCAGCCGCTTTCTCGGCGGCGATGGACGCCTATTCGGAGGCTGGCCGTGCTCGGACGAATAATTCTGACCGACTTGGATCACCCTGGCGAAACGCTAGAAGTCGAAGTTTTCGACGCGGGGGAATTGATTCTATCTCTCGCTGGGTCGAGAAGCGGGCGGTTCCAAAGGCCACCACCTTAAGTCGCCACGAACTGATGTGTGCGCGCCACTTCGCCTCGGATTGCTGAATCCTCGGACGTCGCTTGCGCTTTGTCAATGTCTTGTTCCTCAAATCACTTTCGAATGCGAGGTAAGGCTTCGATGAAAGACTTGATGTCGATCTATCGAGCGCTTCTCGTTGCTGATCAGGCAAGTTTTAGTGGGGCCGCCAAAATCCTGGGAGTGAGGCAGTCCGCGGTCAGCCGGCGTGTCCGGAAGCTCGAAGACGAACTTGGAGTCTCGCTCTTCGAGCGGCGATCCGATGGCGTGCGCCCAACTGATGCGGGTCAACTATTCTTGAGACGGGCGCGGGCGGCTTTCAAGGAGCTGGACGGTGCGGTAAAGGGAGCAATGGCGGCTGGACGAGGGACGGACGGCGTCATCCGCATTGGTCTTCTACCTTGCTTGGCGTCCGGCAATCTCGGCATTTTGCTCGGGGGCTATCGGGTCTCTCATCCGGGTGTTGCAATGGAGCTTTTCGAGGGCTCATCGCAACATCAGATCGGAAAGATAATGGACCGCAGCCTCGATCTCGCCTTCGTTGTCGGCGGGACGGCGGCTCCCGGTTGCGATGTCGAGACATTCTGGAAGGCGAGAGTGTTCGTCGCCTTGCCGGAACGGCATCCGCTCGCGGGCTGCGACGTTGTCGACTGGGCTCTCGTGAAAGAGGAACATTTCATCTTTGGTCGGGAGGCGACAAGCTCGGGGTTCGACCAGCTTGTCTTCGAGCGGACGGCGAGACTGGGGGGACGAGCTTCGTCTGAAACTCACGAGATTTCGCAAGATGCGGTGATGAAGCTCGTCGCCCTGCAGTTCGGTCTCAGCGTCGTCGGTGAGACAAGCCTTTTCATTCAGTATCCGAACGTCACACTCCGGCGGCTCCCGGACGACGGCGGCAACCTCGACTATGGAGCGGCCTGGCTTCCGGGAAACGATAATCCGGCGCTGCGTCGTTTCCTCAGTCTGGCGCGCTCGATGTCGACGGAGAAGCCGACGTCGAAGGCATAGCGGTCCTGCGTGTGCCTCGCGCCTTCAAAAACCCCCGGTCGCCCGCGATGAATTTTTCCAGCATCGGCGCGATCAGTTTCGCGGGCTCGATCTTCTGCCCGCAGTCCCTCGCGAGAATCTCCGCATAGGCGACGAGATCGCGATGGAGCGCCGCCGGCAGGGCGACAATGAGCTTGACCGGCTTATCGTCCTGCACGGAGGTGAGTTTCAGTTTCGTCATTGGTCGAGCTCGGTAGTTTTGATTTCTGTGGCAGATGGAAAATTCGAGAGGACCAAGTCGCGCGTGACGATCACGCGCACAGGAAAGCCGGGACGGATCGTGAGCGTCGGCTGAATGTTGAGATTGCGGCCGACGATCTGCTGGCCGGTCTGGTTGAAGCTCTGGGCGCCGCCACGTCGCAGCGCCTGCATGAGCGCGCTCTCGTCGCCGGTCGTTCCGAGCTGCGCTCCGACGCCGAGGATTGTCGACAGCGCCGCGGCGCCGGCCAATCTCAGCCAATGATGGTCGACCTCGTCTTCGAGGCCAGAGAAGCCGGCGGCGTCGGCGCCGGGCTGGCGTTCCAGCACGATGGAGCGCCCGTCCGGGAGAATGAGACGGTTCCATACGAGCAGCACGCGCGACTGGCCGAAAGCGATCTGTGAATCATAGACGCCGATCAGCTTCGAGCCCTGCGGGATGAGCAGAAAGCGGCCGGTCGGGCTGTCGTAGACATTTTCTGTCACCTGCGCGGTGATCTGGCCGGGAAGATCGGAGCGAACGCCGGTAACGAGCGCCGCCGGAATGACGGCGCCAGCCTGAAGGACATAGCGCGACGCCGGAGGCGCGAGACGATCGGAGCTCACCGTGCGGCGATCGACGGGCGCGTTGACGAAGGCGAGCTTGCGGTCCTGCATGTTCTGGATGTCGTTCGGATCGATCGGCGGCGTTTCCCCCGCCGGCGACGCGACGGACGGCGAGGCGGATAGCGGAGCGCCTTCGCTCGACGCCGGCCGCTCGCGCGCATTCGTCGTCGCGAAGAGCTTCGCGGTGCGCGCCGCCTCGCGCTCCTGCCCGATGCGCTGCTCCTCCGGATCGACGGCCGCGGGCGCCGGGAATTGCCCCTGCGCGGCGAGGATCGGCCGTCCGAGATCGCCGGGGAGCGGAGGCCCGAGCTTCGGCACATTCTTCGGCAGAGCCGTATAGTCGCGCGGCAGGGACGCGAGCCCGTCGGCGGTGGTTTTGGCCTCCGTGCTATAGAGTTCCGACGGAGGCGAGGCGCGCCCTCTCGATTGGAGCGCGTAGACGGTGAGACCGAGAATGGCGGTGGCAGAAACCGCGGAAAGCGCGATCAGCGCGCGGCGCGAGAGCCGGGTGACCGGCGGGCGCTCGGGTCGGAGCCGCAACTCCTCGGCCAACTTCTTCTCGTGCTCCGGCGGGCTCATATCGACGGCCTCCCGTCGCTTCGCACGATCCGCACGACCTTTTGCGAATCGGCGCCGAAACGCAGCTCCGCCGCGGCGAACAGCCGATCGACGATCATGTGATGGCCGCGCACGCGGTAATTGACGAGCTGGCTGTCGCCAGCGGCGCCGGTGACGAACAGCGGCGGCATTTCTCCTTGCGATATCCCGCGTGGGAATTCGATATAGACCTTGCGGCCGTCGTCGAAGGCGCGCAGCGGCCGCCAGGGGGCGGCATCGCCCTCGACCGTGTAGCGAAAATTCAGACGGGAGATGTCGAGACCCGTGTCGACAGGGGCGACCGCCTCGGCAACAACATTGCGCCGGCGTAGCGCGATCAGTTCGTCCTGCGGATATTGCCAGGACACCGAGGCCATATAGGTCTTGTCGGTCGAGCGCAGCTCGAGGTGATAGGTGCGCCGGTCGGTGTTGATGACGAGGTTTGTCATCAGATCGGCGCGCGTCGGCTTGACCATAATGTGAGTTTTCTTCGTCGCGCCGGTGCCGCTTTCCGTATCGCCGATGACCCAACGCACCGTGTCGCCCGCGGCGACCGGGCCGGAGCCGACGAGCTGCTCGCCCTCCTGCAAGGCGATGTCGGTGATCTCGCCCGGCGCGGCGTAGAGCTGATAGAGCGCGCCCTCGGTGAAGGGGTAGATCTGGACCGCGTTGATGTAGCCGGCGCGGCGCGGCTCCATGCGCGCCGCGGCGTTGGCCTGCTCGATGCGCGCCTTTGGGTCATTCGGCTCCGGCGGTTCGCCCTTGCCGCGCGCCAGCGGCTTGAGCTGGCCGGGAAGTGGCAGGATTTTCGGAACCTCGACGATTTTGACGGGCCCTGGCGGGTCGCTCTGCAGCGCCGCCGGCGCGGGGAAATCGTCATAGTCGATGTCCGGCGGCTTGAAGCCCGAGCAGGCGTAGAGGCTCGTGGAACCGAGAATAGCGAACGCGAGCGCACGAGCGGAATGAAGCCTCATTGTCCGAGCTCCTTCGACCAGTTGACGGCGTGGATGAACAGGCCGAGCGGGTTCTTGCGCAGGCGCTCGGGGTCGCGCGGCGGCTGGACGATGATCGAAAGGATCGCCGTCCAGCGCTCGGTCGCAGCGAGGCTGGCGTTTTCGTAGCGGCGTTCGGTCCAGGCGATGCGGAAGGAATCGTCGGAGGCGCGGATGACGCTCGACACGTCGACCGCGACCTGAACCTGGCCGATCTTGGCGAAAGGATCATTGGCGCGGGCGTAATCGTTCAGCGCCAGCGCGCCCTTATCGGTGACGAAATCATAGGCCTTCAGCCAGTTCTGGCGCACGATGATCGGATCGGCGGGAATGGAGCGCACATATTCGATGAAGCGCGCGAGGTGCCAGGCGATCTGCGGATCGGTCGGCTTGTAGTCGGCGATTGCGGGCGCGACCGCCTGGGCTTCGCCGAGCTTGTCAATCTCGACCACCCACGGAACGATCGAGCCGCGGGCACCCTGCCAGACGAGCGCGGCGGCGAATCCGCCGGCGAGGAACAGATTGCCGAAGGCAATCAGTCGCCAATTATAGGCTTGCGCTCGGGCCGAGCCGATGCGCTCGTCCCAGACCTGCGCGGCCTTCTGATAGGGCGTTTCGGGCTCGGGAGTGCGCCCGTAGCGGATGGACGAGCGTTTGAACATCAGCGCACCTCGGAGAGGTTGATGGAGGCTCCGCCGCCATGCGAATCGCCAGAGCGGAGCGAATGGGCGGCGAGCGACAGGCCATGGGTGACGCCTTGACGATTTTTCAGGCGTCGCGCCCAGGCGGGCACCTCGGTCGAGGAGGAGACAGGACGCTCCGTGCCGCCGCCGGAGAGGCTCGACGCCACCTCACCTGTGCCGTGACTGATCGGCCCGCCGGTCGGCGCGCTCGCTCCGCTTCCCGGCCCTCCGTCACCTCCGGACGACGGCGATCCGACCGCTGACGGGCCGGGAGATCCGGGGCCCGGCCCCGGCGGGATCGTCGTGGCGGCGACAGTGTCGCGGCGTCCGGCGAGGCTCGAGATCGCTCCGCCCGCGAGGCGCGTAGCGCCGAGGCCGACGGCGCCCGCGCCGGCCACCACGAGGCCGGTTCCGACTACGGCGCCGGCGCCGAGCTGCGGGCCGCCGGAGATAATGCCGTTAGCGATGCCCGGGCCGAATATGCCGAGTCCGAGCAGGGAGAGCGCCGCGAGGGCGAGCGCCATGGCGTCTTCGATCGTCGGCTGCGCGCCGCCGGCACCCTGCGTGAATTGACTGAACAGCGTCGAGCCGATGCCCACGATGACGGCGAGCACCAGCACCTTCACGCCCGACGAGACGACGTTGCCGAGCACGCGCTCGGCGAGGAAAGCGGTCTTGCCGAAGAGGCCGAAGGGAATGAGCACGAAGCCCGCGAGCGTCGTCAGCTTGAATTCGATCAACGTGATGAAGAGCTGGATCGCGAGGATGAAGAAGCTCAGGACAACGACGAGCCACGCGAAGAACAGCACGCCGATCTGCACGAAGTTCACGACGACGGACACATATCCCATCAGCCCGGAAATGGTGTCGAGCAGCGGACGGCCAGCGTCGAAGCCGACCTGCGCGACGCGGCCGGGACGCAGAAAGTCGGCAGTCGACAGGCTGCTGCCAGCGGCCTTCAGGCCGAGACCGGAGAAGCTCTGGAAGATAATGCGGGCGAGCGTGTTCCAATTGCCGATGAGCCAGGCGAAGACGCCGACGAACATCGTCTTCTTCACGAGCCGGGCGATGATGTCCTCGTCTGGCCCCATGCTCCAGAAGAGCGCGGCGAGGATGACGTCGATGACGACGAGGGTCGAGGCGAGGAAGCTCACCTCGCCGCCGAGCAGGCCGAAGCCCGAATCGATATAGGAAGTGAAGGTCTCCAGGAATCGATCGATGACGCCGGTTCCGCCCATGGCTCATTCGCCCTTCGGAATTTGCGCGTCCGCCGGCGTGATGAATTCCGGCGCCTCGAGACGCAGCGAGAACGCGTCGAGCGTCGAATCCGCGCGTTCGACCAGATTTCCGGGCGCCGCGGTTGCGCGACATTCCGGCGCCGACAAGTCCCGACAGGTGTCGGCGTGCGCACTTTCGACGATCACGGCTCCGCGTCGCGACAGCGCTTCGTCGTTCGGCGCGGAGCGAAACGACATGGACGCTGGCGCCGCGACTGTCGCTCGCGCGTGCGCTTCGAGCTCGCAAGAACTGGCCTGAAACGCGAGAATCGCGACGGCCCCGAACGCAACGCCGAGCGCCACGAAGGCTAGATCTTCGGAGTCGACCCAGCGCTCGATCTTCATGGCGGCTCCCTCAATTGTGAAACATGGAGACATTGCCGGGCTGATAGCCCTGTCCCGGCGCAATGAAGCGGCGCAGCTGCTCGCGCGCCTGCTCTTGGGCGGCGGCGTTACGCGCGGCTTCGAGCGATTGCGCGCGCCCCTGCGACGCAAGCAGCGCCGCCACATCGGCGAGCTGCTTGCTTTGCAGCGCGAGAAGCTGATTTCCGGCTTGCGAAGCCTGCAAGGCGCCGACGGCGGACTGGCTCGATGAGACGAGCGCGCCCGCCTCCGAGCGCGTCGTGTCGATCGCCTGCACGATTCCGGCCTGCACGCGAAGCGCATCCTGCAATGCCGCGACAGAATTCTGCCAGCGCTGCTGCGCGCCGGCGATCAGATCGGCGGAACTCGCGGAAGGACTCGCCGCGCCATAGTGGGTGGCGAAGGCGCGGTCGATCTGTTGGACATCATAGGCGATGCGCTGCGCCTGTTGCAGAAGCTGCTGGGTCTGCGCGATCGACTGTTGAATCGTCTGTAAAGACGAATAAGGGAGATTGGCGAGGTTCTTCGCCTGATTGAGGAGCGAACGCGCCTGGTTCTGCAGGCCGCTGATCTGATTGTTGATCTGCTGCAGCGTGTTCGCCGCCGTCATGACATTCTGGGCGTAATTGGTCGGATCGAACACGACGAATTGCGCACGTGCCGACGGCGACGACAGGGACGCCGCGAGCGCGAGCGCGACACCGAGCCGGCGCGCGGAAAGCGAATAACGAACAGGATTCATCGTGAAGCCTCCGGATCGGCGTTTTGTGCGAGAAGATCGGCGGCCCAGGCGAGGCCGCGCGCCGTGAGCCAGGCGCGCGCAAACCCCTCGCGCCCGCTTTGCGCGAAAAGCTCGGAGATGAGCTTCTGGTCGGTCTTGGAGGAAGCGGCGCAGAGCGCGAGCGCCAACGGCCCGAGGCCGAGCTCGAACAGCCGATTGCCGCGCCGCGACTGGCAGTAATAGTCGCGCTTCGGCGCTGCCCGCGCGACGATCTCGATCTGCCGGTCGTTGAGGCCGAAGCGCCGATAGATGGCCGCGATCTGCGGCTCCAGCGCGCGCTCATTGGGGAGAAAGATGCGCGTCGGGCAGCTCTCGACGATCGCCGGCGCTATCGGGCTCGTTTCGATGTCGGCGAGCGACTGGGTCGCGAAGACGACGGAGGCGTTCTTCTTGCGCAAGGTCTTGAGCCATTCGCGCAATTGGCTGGAGAATCCCTTGTCGTCGAGCGCGAGCCAGCCTTCGTCGATAATGATGAGGCTCGGCGCGCCGTCGAGCCGGCCCTCGATGCGGTGAAAGAGATAGGCGAGGACGGCTGGAGCTGCGGAGGAGCCGATCAACCCCTCGGTCTCGAAGGTCTGAACATCCGCTTGTCCGAAATATTCGGTCTCCGAATCGAGCAGCCGTCCATGCGGACCGCCGAGGCAATAAGGCTGCAGGGCGCGTTTGAGAGATTTGGATTGCAGGAGGACGGAGAGGCCGGTGAGCGTGCGCTCGCCGATCGGAGCCGATGCCAGCGACGACAGCGCCGACCAAAGATGCTCCTTCACTTCCGGCGTCACGGTGACATTTTCGCGCGCGAGGATCGCGGCGAGCCATTCCGATGCGAAGGCGCGTTCGGAAATCTCGTCGACGCGCGACAGCGGCTGCAGGGCAACGGGATCGACCGTGCCCTCGGCGGGTGCGCCGCCGAGGTCGTTCCAGTCCCCGCCCATGGCGAGCGTCGTCGCCCGCGCCGAGCCGCCGAAATCGAAGACGAAAATCTGCGCGTGCTCGTAACGTCGGAACTGCAGCGCCATGAGGGCGAGCAGCACGCTTTTTCCCGCGCCGGTCGGCCCGACGACGAGCGTGTGGCCGACGTCCCCGACATGCAGCGAAAAGCGGAACGGGGTCGAGCCCTCCGTCTTGGCGAACAGCAGCGGCGGGGCGTCGAGATGCGCGTCGGTGAGCGGCCCCGCCCAGACGGCGGAGAGCGGAATCATATGGGCGAGATTGAGCGTCGAGATCGGCGGCTGGCGCACATTGGCGTAGACATGGCCGGGAAGAGAGCCGAGCCAGGCCTCGATGGCGTTGACCGTCTCGGCCATGCAGGTGAAGTCGCGCCCCTGGATCACCTTCTCGGCGAGTCGGAGCTTTTCGTCGGCGAGGCCCGGGTTCTCGTCCCAGACAGTCAGCGTCGCGGTGACATAGGATTCGCCGATGAGATCGGAGCCCAAATCCTGGAGCGCAGCGTCGGCGTCGAGCGCCTTATTGTGGGCGTCGGTGTCGAGCAGAACCGACGCTTCGTTGGTCATCACTTCCTTCAGTATGGCGAAGACGGATTTGCGCTTGGCGAACCATTGCCGGCGGATGCGCGTCAGAATCTTCGCCGCGTCGGTCTTGTCGAGCGTGATCGCCCGCGTCGACCAGCGATAGGGAAAGGCGAGGCGGTTGAGCTCGTCGAGCACGCCGGGATAGGTCGACGACGGAAAGCCCATGATGGTGAGGACGCGCAAATGGGCGTTTCCGAGCCGCGGTTCCAGGCCGCCGGTCAAGGGTTCGTCGACCAGAATGGCGTCGAGGTGCATGGGCGTTTCGGAGACGCGGACGCCGTGGCGCTTGGTTGAAACGCAGGAATGGAGGTAGGTCAGCGTCTCGCTGTCCGAGAGCCATTCGGCTTCCGGCGCGAAGCCCTCGACGAGCTGCAGCACGCGGTCGGTCCGATCGACGAACGCCGACAAAATGGCGGTAGCGTTCGCTTCCGAAGAGCGGCCTTCGTAGAGCCAGCTCTCCGCGCCCGCCGCCTCATCCTCGGGCGGCAGGAACAGCAGAGTCAGGAAATACGCGCTCTCGAAATGGACGCCTTCTTCCTCGAACTGCGCCTTGCGCTCCAGCTCGACGAGCGCCGAGACGGGATCGGGAAAGGGGCTCGACGGGTAATGCTGTGCGGGATTGCGCTGCGCTTCGACGAAGATCGCCCAGCCCGAGCCGAGACGCCGAAGCGCATTGTTGAGCCGCGCTGTCGCGCCGACGAGCTCGGCCTGCGTCGCGCTGTCGAGATCGGGTCCGCGAAATCGCGCGGTGCGCTGAAAGGAGCCGTCCTTATTCAACACGACGCCGGGCGCAACCAGAGCCGCCCAGGGGAGGAAATCGGCGAGGCTGTGCGGCTTCTTGCGATATTCGGCGAGGTTCAGCATCGACGCCGCCTCCTCAAGCGCCGAGATGCGCGGGGTAGCGCAGATGGCGGCGTATGACTTCGACGAATTGCGGATCGCGCTTCGCCGCCCAGACGGCGGCGAGCTGGGCGATAATCCAAAAGGCGAGCCCAGCGATCCAAAGCCGCAGGCCGAGGCCGAGGGCGGCCGCCAGCGTTCCGTTGAGGATGGCGATCGAGCGCGGCGCGCCGCCGAGAAGGATCGGCTCGGTGAGAGAGCGATGCATCGCGACGCGAAATCCCGCCACGGCGCCGTCGGATGAGAAGGATGCGTCCTCCATCAGATCAGGGCTCCGCCGCCGAATGAGAAGAACGAGAGGAAGAAGCTCGAAGCGGCAAAGGCGATGGAGAGGCCGAAGACGATCTGTACCAGCCGGCGAAATCCGCCCGACGTGTCGCCGAAAGCGAGCGTCAGGCCGGTCGTGATAATGATAATCACGGCGATGATTTTGGCGACTGGCCCCTCGATCGACTGCAAAATCTGCTGGAGCGGCTGCTCCCAGGGCATATTCGAGCCCGCGGCATGCGCGGCCGTCGAAAGAGTCACGACGCCCAGCGAGACGAAGCCGGCGGCGAAGCGAATCCGAAATCGTGTGTGGGCGAATTCCCTATTCATGGTTTTCTCCGAATTTGATGCGCGTGAGATCGGCGAGCGCGTATTCGCCGCGCTTGTTCAGCCCCTTGACGGCGGCGAGCTCGATGAGTTTTCGCTCGGCGCCGCGTCCGGCGAGCACGGCGACGATCTGGATCGTCTCGACGATCAGCGCGCGCGGCACGGTGACGACCGCTTCCTGGATGAGCTGCTCGAGCCGGCGCAGCGCGCCGAGCGCCGATCCGGCATGGATGGTGCCGATGCCGCCGGGATGGCCGGTGCCCCAGGCCTTGAGCAAATCGAGCGCTTCCGGCCCGCGCACCTCACCGATCGGAATGCGGTCGGGCCGCAGGCGCAGGGAGGAGCGCACGAGGTCCGAAAGCGAGGCGACGCCATCCTTGGTCCGCAGCGCCACAAGATTGGGGGCGGCGCACTGCAGCTCGCGCGTGTCCTCGATCAGCACGACGCGGTCCGAGGTCTTGGCGACCTCAGCGAGCAGCGCGTTGACCAGCGTCGTCTTGCCGGTGGAGGTGCCGCCCGCGACCAGGATATTCATCCGACCGACGACGGCGGCGCGTAGCGTCGCGGCGTGTTCCTGCGCCATGACGCCGGCGGCGACATAGTCGTCGAGCGTGAAGATGGCGACCGCCGGCTTGCGGATGGCGAAGGCCGGCGCGGCGACGACGGGCGGCAGCAGACCCTCGAAACGCTCGCCTGTTTCCGGCAGCTCCGCCGAGACCCGCGGCGCCTCCGGATGAACCTCTGCGCCGACATGATGCGCGACGAGGCGGATGATCCTGTCGCCGTCCTCGGGCGGCAGAGTCGCGCCTGCGTCTTCCAACCCGCTCGTCAGGCGATCGAGCCAGAGCCGTCCGTCGGGATTGAGCATGACTTCGACGACGCTCTCGTCGTCCAGCCAGCGGGCGATCTGCGGCCCCAGCGCCGTGCGCAACATGCGCGCGCCGCGCAAAATCGCTTCAGCATTGCGGGAATGAGCCGTCACCTTCGCCCCTGGGTTCGCTCGAATCGCACGCGAGCGGTTCGAGGCCGGGGTCGATTAGGAAAGGCGGAATTCGCTTATTGGCAACAAGTTAGAGGCGAGCGTAGTGCTCTGGCGCGCAAAGACAAGGGGATGGCGATGTGTAGTCCGCACCGGAACTGCACGCGTGTCTCCGCCACAATGATGGTATGATCCGCGCTCGATGTCCTCCGGCCATCGTCCCGCTCACTGAACACGATTTAGCCGGAGACCGCTCCAGCCGATTGCTTCAGCTGTCGCCGCGTTAAATTACGCTCCAAGCCCAATGATCTTCATCATATTCCTGTCCCTCTTTCTTCAAGCCGAATTGAAGCTGCAGTCGCCTATAAGCCGAGGCGCATGATCAATTAACCCACAGATGCCAGACAGCGATGTTGCCAGGCGGCTTTCCGCTTTGAGCGCCATGCGCATACGAGAAATATCGCCCGTGATCAGATCGAGCTGCATCCGGCAACGATAGCGCGCATTTTTGGGGGAGTGATACCACAGCGTATTCAGGAGGTGACAACGCCATTGCCGCTGCGAGAAACGGGCAAAGAAGGCTCGATGTCGAGGCTCCGTCCCTCACATAGGCGAGCATCAAAGCCTCCCGATTTGTCCAAGCGTAATCCCCCGAGGTGAACCGGGCCAGCCCGTCCAGGCAATATCGCTCGATGGTCTTTTGCTTGGCGGTATCGATGAGCTTACATTCAACGATCAACGGAAATAGATGCTGCCTGCTTGTCAGCGAAATCTGGATATCTGGGCGCATTTCAAAACGGCTTGCATCGTAATTTTTTGTCTCGGTACCTCGCGAAACCGCACGAACAACTAAACTTGCCAAGGGATCATCGCCCACGAGATGGTTCAGGCGGTCGACCATCAGGCTGTTGAGATGCTTTTCGTCACCGGCAGATACCGCACAAGGATAATCCGATTTTATTCCTTCATAGGCATGCTGAAGTAATTCGAGAATTAGTTCGATATGGATAGGGTCAAGCGCTGCCAACGGCAACTCCTGCCCGCGAATTAACTCAGCCAAATGATCCTGCCGCAGTCCTGGAAACAGTCCACTCATACTGATAAGCGCTCCCTAAATAGTTCCGGGCGCGTCCAAATTATGCGCTGCGCCGCGAGGCGGGCCTGCGTTTCGCTCCAGTAGCGAGCCTGAGCGAGCAGCACCATCGAGAGGCGCTGCTTTCCTTCTTCTATAACGATTTCTGTAGCACCTGCGCGATCAGCGAGAGCGGTAAGCGCACGGATATCCGAGGAAAAAACCTGCTCTGGCTCTTTGACTTTAGCATTCTGACAGACTACAATATGCAATGTTTGCCATGGCGAAGACCGTCTATTTTCAACGGGGCTAACACGAACTCTACACTGGAATCGCTGGGCAAAACGGGTGAGTTCCGTTTCAAGTGTCTGACAATAGACTTTGATCTGGGCAAGAGATGGCTCTCCTTGCGCCAACTCACGATTTTCAGCGTATGGAAGGTTGAATCGCAATGTATCGTTGATGACGGTCAGGTCTCGCTCGCCAAGGCCATAGAGTTTTGCCACCCAGGAGTCGACCTCCGGCCATGCGTCGCTCTCCTTCGCTTCCAACCGGGTGAATAGCTCCTCGACTTCTTTTACTCGTGAAGATCCTAGATCTTCGAACAACGGGATAGGAATCTCCTCTACAATAGATTTTTCAATTACATCACGTTCAAATCCAAATTTTCCGCTTGTAATTAATGACATCCACATTGCCGTGCGGCTACCAAGAACAAGTGCGAGATATCGAAGCAGATGCGGAGCATCAGCAATTCCTTGTGCACTGTAACCATACCAGCTTTCACTGTAAACTACATCCTTACAGCAGACTGACATTCGGATACGTTGCGTATCGGCCGGTGGGGTTTGATGGATAAGAAGGATCGGTGCACTATATATTCCTCTTTGACGCTTGCGATGAAGACGTCTGATTTCGAATGGCTGCAATGATCTTATATCGATGTTGAGGGCTTCCGCTTCACCCTTTTGCAGATGAGGCAGCCCAATTAGATCGGCCGCGTCCTCTCCAATCGTGCCGTCGGTATTTCGCTTGCTGCTTAGGCGAAGGCTTTGGTAACCATTACCGTTAGGTAGTCGTCGCTCTCCCCAGTAGCGCGCAAGAGTCGTGAAATTACCCCGTCGTACCCTATCTATTAGTGAAAGATCGGCCTCGCTGCCGCGAAAGAGGATCTTCAAAGTTTCGGGACGCTCACGTAAATCTTGCGGACGTACGATATAGGAATTTGTCGCATCTAACCTCATTATGCCGGCATTATTGAAGCTTTTTTCATATCTTGGCGTGATCATTCGGAAGCCAGAGGCCGTGTGCGCTGACCTGTTCGCTGCAAATAGCAAGCAGAATGGTGCCGAGATGCTGGGCCATACCTTGGTCTGGCGAAGTTCAGAACCGTTAATGATTGAAGTTACGTCGATCGCCTCAAATAGGCTCTGCCGGGCGAGCGGCATGCCGTCTCCCTGTTGAAAAAGAATTCTTGCGTGTAGTGCAAATGCAATTTGTCCGTTGGGCCTTGCCCATCGCATCGCTCGCCAAACAAATGGCAGATCAAGAACCGCGTTGGGCAAAGGGGGGGCAACGGCATTCTCTCCGAGTCTGCTGCGAGCGGTGACGTGAATTTCCGCGAGCAGGAGACCCCAGTCTTCCAGACCGGTCGCACTGGCCCACGGCGGATTTCCGATAACCAAGTCGTACTGACCGTCATGTTCCGCTCCGATCAACGGACCGAGGCTCCCCAACTGCTTCGCTTCGGGTCGAGAGGCATCGACCGGGCGATGCAAGACGAAGCCACGTAAATCATCGAAATGCAGCTTGTCTACGGGTCGTGGATTGGGATCGAGTTCGATCGATAACAGGTAGAGGCCAAGCGCACAAAAACGCAGCGCGGCCTCGTTGATCTCAAAGCCGCGTATTTGCTTGTAGAGGATTTCACGGAGTGCTGTCGTATTGGGTCTCGCTCCTTCATATCTCCAGCGCGCCGCAACCAACTCTCGAAAAGCGGCAAGGAGAAAAACGCCAGCTCCAGCCGCAGGGTCCAACACGCGCGCGGATGCCGCGATACCCTGCGCGTTCAAACCACGAAACGCAGCCGATATCATCAAATTCGCAATCGCATGCGGTGTATAGAAGCCTCCCTCTTGCTGCTGTTGTTTGGGGGCGTGTTTGCGCAGATAATACTCATAGGCTTGACTCAGTACCCCTACCGGGATGTGCGAGAAGTCGAGATTATCCCACCGCTCCTGCCAACCCAGCGACAGCTGGCCGTCGTCTGCGCGGCGCAGAATGTTGCCAAGCACATGACATGCTGCCACTGTGAGCTTCGGAAAGACTTCGTCTGATAGCGGCAGCAGATCCCCATTGAACGTCTTATCGAGCCATGCGCAAGAACGACGTACTGTATCCGGTCGATCGAAAAACTCGTGCTCCGCTGGAGCGGATCCGAGCCATCCCGTGTCACCAGCAACGATATCTTTCGCGGGTGGCAATAGAGCGCGATCAGCAAGAAATCTCATGAATAGTGCTCGGCCGACGAGTGATATTGCATCTTCGCCTGAGAGCCCGTCATTTGTCTTTAAAGAGGAGATCGCCTGATCGAGTAGCTTCAGAATGACGCCAGTGATCCAGGTCTTGTCATTGATCTCTGCAGCTGGGCGCAGATTTGCCAGACGTGCGAAGGTCAACCACGATTCATCATCGGAAACGCCTGTATCGACGCGAACCGTCGAGAGCGAATGACGATCGAGCGCGATCCTGTAAACATCTAACCTTCCCGGATGAACCACACCGAGGTAAGGCGCATCGCCACGCATCGCGAGGATACGTCGGATGCGCTTAAGCCGTCGGAAATCGCCGTTCAGTTTGTTGCCATCGACCAAGAAGACTAGCGGCGCTTCTTGCCACTCGTAGACGCCTTCGACAAGGTGCAGGTCATTGTCATGGCCACGGGCCATCAAAATGGTCGAGTAGGCAAGCAGTTCTGGCGCCGGACAATCGAAGGGATGAAGGCTGTCGCGATCTGCTCCTAGCTCCGTTAGCGTGTCGAGCATGGCGATCATTCGCCTCCTCCCACCAAAGAGAGTGAGACTGCGCCGGACGCGCCGAACTTCGATGGAATGCCAAGCACCGTCATTGATCGAGATCCAGCGGTACTTGCCGATCCCCACCGAAATGACCCGCACGTGAGCCGCCGCGCGGCTTCTTCGCTGTCAGTTCCACCGACGCGATCACGCTCCGGAAATCGAGCTGCTGCACGCTCATTTCGGCGACGAGCGCCGCGATAATGGCCAGCTTATCGGGCACCTCTCCTGAACGAGCATAATTTGAGACAGAGTTCGGGTTCATCGCAATCAATTCGGCAAACGCACGGATGCTTAGGCCTGCCCGCGCCAAGGTACGGAGAAATTCCTCATAGCCCATCTCACCCCTGCGCGTTGATCACATGCTTTTATGTATACTCGCACATAGAATCATGTGTGGCAATAACGATTGCATCTCGCGCCCGCACTCGCGTCTTAATGCGGTCGTGCCGGGGTCCTCGTATTCATCCGCCGAAGGCCGCAGAAATTTCCTGCAAGGGCGGAATCCTTAAGCCGCGATGTCGTCGGCCGCTTTCGGCGTGGATGCGCGTTCGGCCTTCCAGCGCCATGGCAGGAACTCGTCGACCCTCGTAGCCGGATGGTCGGGCAATTTGGCGAGGACATGCGCGAGCCAGGCTTGCGGGTCCACGTCGTTGAGCTTGCAAGACTCGATCAGTGAAAGAACGGCGGCGGCCCGGCGTCCGCCCTCGTCGGAGCCGACGAATTTCCAGACGCGACGTCCGATCGCGGCGCCACGCAAAGCGCGTTCGGCGGCATTATTGGAGAGGCAGATGCGTCCGTCGTCGAGGAATCGTGTGAATGACCCCCAGCGATTGAGGCTGTAGTTGATCGCCTTGCAGATATCGCTCTTGCCCGAGACGAGCGCGCGTTGCTCTCGCAGCCATGTCTCGAGCGCGTCGACCAGCGGCTTCGATTGCAATCGACGCGCCGCTTTTCGTTCGTCGGGCGGCTTTCCGGCTATGCCGCGCTCGATCTCGAACAGCTCGTCGATACGGCGCACCGCCTCGATTGCGATCGGCGCCTTCGCGAGCTTGGCGAGCTCGAAGAATTTGCGTCGGCTATGCGCCCAGCACGCGGCTTCTAAAATCGGCCCCGGCTTTCGCTTGGCGTCATAGAGCTCGTTGAAGCCGGCGAAGGCGTCGGCTTGCATGACGCCAGCCCAGCCGGACAGATGAGCGCTGGGATATTCGCCATGGCGCGACGCCGAATATTCGAAGAAAGCGGCCGGCGGCGTCTTTCCACCGAAGGGCCGATCGTCGCGCAGATAGACCCAGAGGCGGCCGGTCCGCGTCTTCGTCTTCGCCAACACCGGAACCGTCGTGTCGTCAGCGTGGATCCGTTCGGCGGCGAGTACGTGACGACGCAGCGCGTCGAGAATGGGCTCCAGCGCGACGACGCAGGCGCCGACCCGATCGGCGAGCGTCGACGTGTCGATCTCGACGCCTTCGCGCCTGAAGGTCGCGCTCTGAAGATTGAGCGGCTGATGCAGCAGAAACTTGTTCACCAGAACCATCGCCAGCAAGCTCGGTCCGGCGAAGCCGCGCGGGATCGGATGCGACGGCGCCGGCGTCTCGGTGATGGCGTCGCAATCGCGGCAGGTGAACTTCTCGCGCACATGCTCGACGATCTTCCAGCGGCGCGGATCGCATTCGAGCGTCTTCGTCACCTCCTCGCCGAGCTTGTGCAAGCGCAGGCCGCCGCATTTGCCGCAGGCGCAGGGCGCGGGCTCCATGATCCGCTCGACGGGGAGATTCTCCGGCAGCTTGCGCGGCCCGCGCGGTCCTCTCGGAGCCCTTATCTTGCCGGCTTTCGTCGCGGCGAGATCGGCCTTCGCCTCTTCGGCTCCTTGCGCCTCTTCCAGATCCTCGATCGCCAGCTCGAGCTGTTCGACGAGCAGCTTGGCGCGTTCCGATGATTGGCCGAAGGCCTCGCGCCGCGCCTTGGCGAGCAGCAGCTTCAGCCGCTCCACCTCGAGCGCGCGAACCTTCGCTTCGCTCTGCGCGACGATGCGCGCTGCTTGCTCTTGCTCCAGCAGCTCACGCTGCGCGAGGATCAGCGCATGCGCGCTCGCGAGGTCTAAAGGAAGCGGCTCGAAGCTCGTCGTCACGACACGAAGTAGAGCATATTCGCGTCGAAAAATCTTGCCGAAATTATCGCTCGGCGCGATTGGCCGCACTTATCCCGCGGTGCTCGGACGCCATGTTTTCTGGGGCATTCGCCAATCGATTCCGTCCAAGAGAAAAGCCAGCTGCGCGGCCGATATCGCCGCCGCACCCGCCGTTGCCGAAGGCCATATGAATCGTCCGCGCTCGAGACGTTTCGTAAACATGCATGCGCCCTGGCCGTCATGCCAGATCAGCTTTATTCTGTCGCCTCGACGGCCTCGGAAGACGTAGAGATCGCCCGCGTGAGGATTACGCTTCATGCCTTCCTGCACGAGCAAGGCGAGAGTGTCGAATCCCTTTCTCATGTCGGTATGGCCGGCACATAAGAACACGCGGACGCCGCCGCCGAAGGAAATCATCGTTCAGCGCTCCGCCTTCGACAAGGCGCCTATGACGCTCGCCAAGATCTTCGCATCGGGCGCGCCTTCGATCTTCATCCGTGCGCCGCCCGCGAACTCGATGGTGATCATCGACGGCGCGGATTCCAACGCGGGCATTGGCGCTGGCATCGCAGATGCGATCGTCACGGGAACGAAAGTCGGCTCGTCTCGCGTGTCGAGCTCGCTCGATATCAATGGCGCCGCCGAAAGCGCTCTTCGCCACCGATAGACAAGACTCGGGTCGACGCCGGCCGCCCGCGCGATCTCCACGACGTTCGCCCCCGGAGCCGCGGCCGCCATGGCCAATCGCTCCTTCTCGGCGAGAGAGTGCTTGCGACGTCGCTCGACCGACGTGATGATCTCGATGCGATCCATGGCTCTCTGTGACTAACCTGTGGCTAGTCACAGTGTCTTATCCGACGCGCTGATTCGTAAGGCGGCCGCCGCCGGATGAATACGGGTCCTCTTGCTGCTCATGCCGGTCAGATTGCCTGGCCACACGTGATCGAGGGCTCCTGGTTCTGGCCTTTGTGCGGACCGTCTATTCCTCGCTGACTTCACCTGGAGGCGTTGACACGTCCTCCGAAATTTCCCGCGACAGTCGCTGTCCCTTTGCGAGCCGGCGTCCCAACGCCTCGACGAAGCTTTCGTAACGCTCGCGCCCTTTGGCCTGGGCGGCGGCTTGCGCGCCGTCAGGCAGCGGTGGAGTTGCGGTGAGCCATGCCCGAATGTAGAGCGCCAACGCCTCGACGGAAAATTCGAGATCGCGCTCCATACGATCGACGGAGCGGGCGAGTCGGTCGAGCCGGCGTGTCACGGTCGCTTCCCATCGATCGGTGTCATCCGACGTGAGAAAGGAAATGATTGCGGCTTCGGCGATCGCCGATTTTGCGGCGCGCTCTTTCGTCGCGAGCTTTTCTAGCCGCGCCATCATCTCGACGTCGAGATAGACGGAGAGCCGGTGTTTTACGGCCATCGTCGCCTCACAGCGCTATGCCATCGTCGGAATCCATCGTGGCCTGACGCGCAACGGATCGGAATCGGCTGTGAAGAGCACGCGCGCGGATCGCATCCGCGTCGTCATGGTCGTCGTTGTCCGTTGGCTCCTCTCGTGCCGATGCAGGCCCCGTCCTTTCCGGCGCGATGGCTTCATGATCAGGGATTTCCGGCTCCCGTCGAATGCCGCCGTTCGCCGGATCATCAGCGTCCGATGTCGTGGCATCGCTACGTTCCGCTTCCGCAAAAGCCGTGTGGAGCGAGCGCACCATGATCCAGTCGTCCTGCAAAAGATATGGCGTCGCAGTCCGTGTTGAGCCCTCGCGCTCGTCTCCTTCGAGGAGCGGCGAAGGGAAAATCCGCGCCGCCAATCGCCGATCCGCGTAATAGCGCGCTTTCTTCGCACGGATCGGCGGCAGTCCGGAGACGAGGACGATTTCGTCCGTGGCGGGGAGCTGCATAATTTCGCCGGGCGTCAACAGCGGTCGCGCGGTTTCCTGGCGTGACACCATCAAATGGCCGAGCCAAGGGCTGAGCCTGTGCCCAGCATAGTTCTGCATCGCGCGCAGCTCGGTTGCGGTGCCGAGTGCGTCGGAGACGCGTTTCGCCGTTCGTTCGTCATTGGTAGCGAAGGAGACGCGCACATGGCAATTGTCGAGAATGGCGTTGTTCGGCCCATAGGCCTTCTCGATCTGGTTGAGCGATTGGGCGATGAGGAAGCTTTTGATCCCATAGCCCGCCATGAAGGCGAGCGCCGACTCGAAGAAGTCGAGCCGACCAAGCGCCGGAAATTCGTCCAGCATCAGCAATAGCCGGTGATTGCGATTTGTCGCGTCGAGCTCCTCGGTCAGCCGGCGGCCGATCTGATTGAGCACCAAGCGCACGAGCGGCTTGGTACGCGAAATGTCCGACGGTGGCACGACGAGATAGAGCGTCGCTGGCCGATCGCTGGAAACAAGATCGTCGATGCGCCAGTCGCAGTGGCGCGTCACCTGCGCCACGACAGGATCGCGATAAAGGCCGAGAAACGACATGGCCGTCGACAGCACGCCGGAGCGCTCGTTCTCGGATTTGTTCAACAGCTCGCGCGCAGTCGAGGCGACGACGGGATGCGGTCCATCGGCGCCGAGATGCCTCGTCGTCATCATGGCCTTGAGCGTCGTCTCGATCGGGCGTTTGGGGTCCGAGAGAAAGTTGGCGACGCCGGCGAGCGTCTTGTCCGATTCGGCATAGAGAACATGCAGGATCGCGCCGACGAGGAGCGAGTGGCTGGTCTTTTCCCAGTGATTGCGGCGCTCCAAAGCGCCTTCTGGATCGACGAGAATGTCGGCGACATTTTGCACATCGCGCACCTCGGCAGGACCTCGCCGCACCTCGAGCAGGGGATTATAGGCGGCCGAATTGGCGTTGGTCGGATCGAACAGCAGCACGCGCCCGAAGCGCGACCGCCATCCCGCGGTGAGATTCCAATTTTCGCCCTTGATGTCGTGGACGATCGCCGAGCCAAGCCAAGTGAGCAAGGTCGGAATGACGAGGCCGACGCCTTTCCCGGACCGCGTCGGCGCGAAGCAGAGAACATGCTCCGGCCCGTTGTGGCGCAGATAGTCATGGTCGAGACGGCCGAGCACGACGCCGTCCGGCCCGAGCATTCCGGCGTCGCGAATCTCGGTCGCCGTCGCCCAACGCGCCGAGCCATAGGTGATGACGTTCGTCGATTCGCGGGCGCGCAGGACCGACATGAGGATCGCGGCGGCTATGGAGGCGAAGCCACCCGACGCCGCGATGGCTGCGCCCTCGATGAAAATCTCCGGAGCATAGGCATCGAAATGATACCACCACCAGAAGAACGCCGGCGGGGCGTAGAAAGGCCAGGACTCGATCTTGAACCACGGCAGTCCCAATTCGGACTGGAAGGCGAGCCGCCACGCCGTCCATTCTGTCGCGCCCCACGTCGTGGCGAGCACGATCGCGAAGACGACGAGTATCTGGCCCCAGAGGATGCGCACGGCGGACATGAAGGCCAAGTTCCGACGCTTAAGGAATGGCGCCAACAGGGAAAAAGCTGTTGTCGCAGTTTGTCGCGCGATAGCGTGCAAAGACGGGGTAGCGCCAATTCCGCACCGTCATAGCGCTATCGCGAGCGACGCTTCTGGAAACCGGACAGGCCTGTAATGGGGATGATGCGATTTGCGCTGGAGAGAAAGCGTGACGGCTCATTCGGCCGTCAGGCGCAACCTCGCATCCAACCATCCCCATGGGGTGCAGCCGACCCTCACCCACCGGCCGAGCAGAAGGCTGGGCGCCGCACCGAGTTCCGGGCAGCCCGGATAGGACATTACCGCCGCGAGGACATGGCTGGCGTCGACCCAACTCAATATGACGGTGAGCACGACCCACCCGCGTCCAACCACGGGACGGCTCAAGCCAACCCGAGCAGAACGATGCCGACGACCAATCTCGCACAGCGCTGCCCAGCGTTCAGCGGACGCCAATCGGCAGCGCCGTGGCTGCCAGGATGCGCGTTCTTTCATCGCTCACCCTGCGCAGCAGGACAATTGCTTTACGTCCTTGCTGAAGGTCTGCGCCGCAAGCTTCAACCCCTCGACCATCGTCAGGTATGGGAACAACTGGTCGGCCAATTCATGCACGGTCATTCGCGTCCGGATGGCAAGCGCCGCCGCCTGGATCACTTCGCCCGCGTCCGGCGCGACCGCCTGCACGCCAATGAGCCGGCCCGATCCTGCGTCGGCGACGAGCTTGATGAAACCGCACGTGTCGAAATTCGCCAGTGCGCGCGGCACATTGTCGAGCGTCAACGTGCGGCTGTCCGTCTCAATGCCCTCATGGCGCGCTTCCGCCTCGCTGTAGCCAACGGTCGCGACCTGGGGATCCGTGAACACTACAGCGGGCATCGCGGTTAGATCGAGCGTGGTGTCGCCGCCGCTCATATTGACGGCCGCGCGCGTCCCTGCCGCTGCCGCGACATAGACGAATTGCGGCTGGTCGGCACAGTCGCCGGCGGCGTAAATACGCGGCGCGCTGGTGCGCATGTGCGTGTCGATGATGACGGCCCCTTGCTCATTGACGGCGACGCCGGCGGCCCCCAGCGCCAGCCCGCGCGTATTGGGTGCGCGGCCAGTGGCGATCAGTAGCTTGTCGGCGCGCACTTGGCCGTTCCCCGTTGTGAGCAGGAATTCCCCTTTCGTATGGGAGACGCCGCAGGCCTGCGTGTGCTCCAGGACCTCGATGCCTTCGGCCCGGAAGGCGGCCGTGACGGCCTCGCCGATAGCCGGGTCTTCGCGGACGAGCAGCGTGCTGCGTGCGAGGATCGTGACCTTGCTGTCGAGCCGTGCAAATGCTTGCGCCAGTTCGACGGCCACGACCGATGAGCCAATGACGGCCAATCGCTCAGGGATCGTGTTGCTTTCCAGCGCTTCGGTGGATGTCCAATAGGGAACGTCCTCGAGACCAGCAATCGGTGGAATGGCTGGGCTCGCGCCCGTGGCGATCAGGCAGCGGTCGAACGCAACTTCGTGTTCGCCGCCTTCATTGAGATGGACGATCAAGCTGTGATCGTCTCTAAACCTCGCCGCGCCGCGCAGCACGGCGATGGCTGCGTTGCCTTCGAGAATCCCCTCGTATTTGGCGCGACGCAGTTCATCGACGCGCGCCTGTTGTTGGGCGAGCAGGTCGACCCGCTTAATCGCTGGCTTGCTCGCTCCAATGCCTCCGTCAAATGGGCTCTGACGGCGCAGATGCGCGATATGGGCGGCGCGGATCATGATCTTGGAAGGCACGCAGCCGACATTTACGCACGTGCCGCCAATGACGCCGCGCTCGATAAGAGTGACGCGCGCACCTCGTTCGACGGCTTTCAGCGCAGCCGCCATTGCGGCTCCGCCGCTTCCGATAACCGCCACATGCAGCGGCGCGCCCCAGCGCTCCTGCTCGGCTTCTCTGTCGCGCATTTTCCCGGACCGCCGTTCTGGAGTGTTGGCGGCGCGCGAGTGTTTTGCGACCATTGCTTGATAGCCCGCGGCCTGCACAGCGGCGGAAAGCGACGCCGGGTCGAGCGACTCGTCGCCGCTGACCCGCGCCGTCCCTTCGGCATAGGATACGTTCGCCTCATAGACGCCGGGAGCTTTGAGTAACGCCTTTTCGACGTGACTCGCACAGCTACCACAGGTCATGCCGGCGATTTGCCGAACCACACTGCTTTCGCGCTTCGCCTCATGCGGGGCGGGGGCTTCCTCGCCGCCGAGTCGTTGCCCGATCACATTACGCACGCGCGCGAGAAGCGGCTTGGCGTGGCTTACGGCGACCGCAACCGAGTCGGCGAGCGCCGTCTTGAAAGAAAATCCTTGGTCCATGACTTACTTCTTCAATTGGGAAGGATAACCGGCCCCTTCGATCGCCTTGGTGAGCGCTTCGACATTTGTTTTCGCGTCGTCGTAGGTTACGAGAGCTTCCTTCTTCTCGTAGCTCACCTCGATTGCTCCGACGCCCTCGACCTTGCTCAGCGCCTTCTTGACGGTGATCGGGCAGGCGGCGCAGGTCATGTTCGAGACCGACAAGGTGACGGTCTTCGTTGCGGCGTAGACGGGCGAGCTGAACAGGGCAGCCAAAACGAACATTGCGGAGAGCTTTTTCATGGGTGGGAGGCCTCTTTTCAGTAGAATAGCGGAAGAGCGTAGGGGAAGATGGCCGACGCCCCGACCAAGGCCGTCACGCCCCAGAAGAGCAGTTTGTAGACGGAGTTGATTTGCGGTGTGGCGCAGACTTCTTCCGGCTTGCAGGCTACGGCCGGGCGATAAATTCGACGATAGGCGACGAATAGCGCAATGGCCGCGGCGCTGAGGAAGACCGGGCGGAATGGCTCGAACGCTTTGAAATTGCCGAGCCAGGCGCCGCTGAACCCGAGGCTGACGAACAGGAGCGGGCCAAGGCAACAAGCCGAGGCGAGGATCGCGGCGAAGCCGCCGGCGGCCAGGGCCTTTCGACCGAGTGATTGTTCCGACATGCGTTCCTCTTCGCTGCTCAATCGGCCATGACCCAGCGCGCAAAAAGGAAAAGCGCGCCGGCAATCCCTGCGGTCACCGCCAGCCCGATTGGCGTCATCGCCATTTAGATGAGACCAAGACCTTCGCCATCACACATCGCAGCATCCTCCAGCATCAGTTTGGAAAGCCGATTTCGCGCGCGGTTGTCTGCGCTTTCCAGTTCATCTATCGTCACCCTAGGGCCTGTAGCCGCTACAGGGTCAAGGACTTTTTTTCTTCCATTCGGGGAGGACCGGCGATGAAGGCCGAGGAGAGATTCTCGATCGGCGAACTGTCAAAGCAGAGCGACGTGAACATCGAGACGATCCGCTACTACGAGAAGATCGGCGTCATGCCCGCGCCCGGCCGCAGCGCCGGCGGCTATCGCATCTATGGCGCCGACCACCTCAAGCGGCTGAGCTTCGTACGACGCAGCCGGCAACTTGGTTTCAGCCTCGATGAAATCCGCGGCCTTCTCCGCCTCGTCGACGGGCACGCCTACACGTGCGCAGAAGTTCAGGCGCTGACGCTGAATCATGTCGCCGAGATTCGCCGCAAGATTGCCGATTTGAAGCGACTGGAGCGGGTCATGGCGGAAATGGCCGCGCAATGCAGCGGAGAACGAGCGCCCGAGTGCGCGGTCATCAATGCTCTTTTCGATGCGTGGCCGCCATCCAATGAACGCCACGCGAACCTATCGCCGCCCAAGAGGGTACGATCAGCGACGAGCGCCTGAGGCTTCGACATCTGGTCGCATGTAGGTCAGAAACAGAACTATCTCCCAATTCCTCGTCGCCTTCCAAGACTCCACTCCACCATGCCGTCGGGCGACACGATGCCGGAGACGTGCCTCTCGAGTTCGCGCTCGAGAGAGGATGACCAGGGCACGAGGCTGAAACCGAAGCCGTCGTCGATCATAGCGTAACGGCCCGAGGCGAGCGTGAGGCGCTGGCGATAGACCCCGGCCACCGATTCTCCCTCGGCCACGATATGACGTGGCAGGCCAGTGTGAGCGGAGAGCCGCTCGGCGGAATCATTGAGTTCACGCGTGCGCAAGGTGGCGAGCAGATCCTGTGCAAAGACGAATCGTCGGCCTTGGCGGCGCGCCAGCCCTGCGGCGGCGAGATGGTCGGCGCGGGCGTCCATGGCGGATCGGACCTCGCGGCCGAAGCCCGCTTCGGAGAGCGGCGCCGGCTCCGCCTCCACGAGGCGGCGATCGAGCCAAGTGGCGCCCTTTGCGTGAATTTGATCCTCGATCGAGAGATCGGAGCGAACGGCGAGGACCAGACGCGACGATCCGCCATCATGCGATGGGAGGCGCCGGACTTCCACAATGGCGCCCGGCGCGGCGTCGCCGGTCGCATCGAGGTCAGCGAATCGGACGTGGTGGGCCCGGCCGTCGACGCCGTCGACGACGGCGAAGGCGGAGCCCTTCAGTTCGTCGTCGAGGCCCCGCGAGACGAGACGGCCGAGGATCGGGTCGCCGCGCGCGGTGCCATCCCAGGCGAAGTCGCCGGCCGATCGCTCGATGCCGCGCTCAGTGAGCCCGCGATGGATTCGCTTGATGATGTCGCCGCGCTCGCCGAGCGCGCGAAGCGTGCTTTCGGCTTCCTCGGCCAACACCCATTGTCCCGGGCCGATCGGCGCGACGAGACCAAGCTTCTCCAGTTTCCGGATGCGCCCGACCAGCAAGGGCCGCTCGCTATCAGTCGCCGGCTCCCGGTTCGGGCGCAAATCCACGACTCCTTCTCGGCCGGCAGCCTGGCGAGCAAGCGTTTGATCGAGCGGAGTCCAACGATCCGCCTCTACCTGACGTTCGAGGCCACGGCGAATCTCGAGTTCGCTGCGCGGACCGAGCTCCAGAGTGACGAGCTGTTCGCCGCGTCCGCGCAGGCCCCGGCTGATATAATCACGGCTGATGACGAGATCGCGGCCGTCGTCGGCGCGCCCACGCACGAGAATATGAATATGCGGATGCTCAGTGTTCCAGTGGTCGACCGCGACCCAATCGACTCTCGTTCCGAGATCGCGCGCCATTTGCCCCATCAGATCGCGCGTGAAATTTCGTAGGTCAGAGAGTTCCGCCGCGTCATCGGGCGACACGATGAATCGGAAATGGTGGCGATCACCGTCGCAGCGTTCGGCGAAGTTGCGCGCGTCCGCTTCGTCGCCTCCGGCGTCGAACATTTTTCCCGGCGCGCCGTCGCGGGTCACGCCGTCGCGGCGCAGATAGGAAAGATGCGCCGCCAGCGGCGCGGACTTCGGGCCATGACGGACGACTCGCGCCTTGACGACCACGCCGCGAGACTTCGACGTCAGACCGCGGCGCGCGAGGAGACTTGCGGCGCGCCCGCGTCCGAAGCTCCCCGCCTTTCCGCCTGCGCCATGATGCAGCCCCCCGGCCTTCTGCGTCGCTGCGAGAACGCGCGCCACGAAGCTCTTCGCCCTTCCCGGCTTCGTCGAGCGGACGCGGCCGGGACGAATGCGGATGTCGTCGTCACGAGACATGGCGCAACGCCGACGAGGTGAAAATAGCCGTGCTGTTAGAGTCACATGTGAAGATCGACAGGCTGCGCCGCGAATTCGCAGGCTGTGCGAACGTGCTGACGAAAAAAGACAAAGCGACCGCCGGACAGAGCCGCAGGCTGTCCCTTTTATCCTGCCCTCCGTAACCCGCTCGATCACGCTCTCCGTCGAGCATCGCCGGATGTACGACATTGCGCGCCAACCTTCGATGAAGTGCGATCTTCTTCATTGTGGATCGCCTCCGCCGGTCATGCGCACGAAAAGGTCGTTCGAATGTGGAACGAGCGCCGACAAATCGACGATGCGATGCGCGGTCGAAGCACCGTTTGGCTGCATGCCGAGTGACGACGATTCGCCCGACGGATCGTCATCGGCGCGCCGAGCGAACAGCGGTGCGTCCCTTCCGGTGAAGGAAGTCGCGCCTCCGTCGACACGGCGCCGAAGCCGCTCCGGATCGATGATCGGAGCGAGTGCCGCGACATATTCCCGCGTATCAGCAGGGAGCGCTCGGTCTGCCGCGAGATAGCGGTCGAAGCGCGCCGGGCCAGCATTGTATGCGGCGAGGAAGCCCGGCGATCCGTATCGATCGAGCAGCTCTCGAATATACGCCGAGCCGGCCAAAATGTTGTCGTGCGGATCGAATGGATCGCCGCCGAGGCCGTAGCGGGCGCGCAATTCGTCGTAGGTCGAAGGCATGACCTGCATCAGGCCGATTGCGCCTTTGGGTGATCGGGCGCGAACGTAGCCGCCGCTCTCGATGCGCATGATCGCTCGTATCCAGCGAGCCGGCACGGCGAAGCGTTTGGCAGCTTCTTCGACGAAGGTTTCGATCTCGGCTTGCGTATGCTTGTTCGCTGGCGATGGATCATTCGACGCCGATTTCGCGTGAGCAAAGGTGCCAGATTGTAGCGACGACGCTGCAATCATGGCGACCACACCTATCGTCGCGAGACACTTCGGAACGTATGCCGTGAAGGAGAAAACGTCGCAACGGAAAGCGAATGGTGGTACGACGATGCGTATGCGATGGAATGGCGCAGTCATTCTTCTGTCGCCTCCTCATCGGTCCAAAGAGGGGTCGCGTGTCCGACGACCGAGGTGATGGCGATCGGTCCGAAATAGCGGCCGTCGAGGGAGTTCGGGGATTGCCAGTTCATGACGAAGATCATGTGGTCAGCTATGCTGCGGCAACCCTGCCACACGGGAAGTGCGCGTCCGAGTTGATCGCTTTCGCGCGCCGCTCCCATTTCGATGCCGTCGACGATTATGGCGAGGTTCCTTCGGCAGACTGTCTGTCCGGGAAGCGCGAGAACGCGCTTCAGAAGCGGTACGCCGCGCGGCAGGTAGCTACGCTCGGCGAGGAAATCGGCGACCGCCCGCGACGGTTCGACGACGACAAGATCGGTGACGCGGAGCCGGTCCGGCGGCGTGACGAGATAGAGCCCGATCGGCACGCTGGCGCTGACATTCCAGATGAGGCCCGGCGCAGCGCCGATCCACGGCGGAACCGCGGCGGCCGCGACGCCGGAACACATGACGGCGAGGATGATGCGCGGCGTCATGGCATGACTTTCTGACGCAGCAACCAGGCGTCGTGTCGCTGCCTGGTATAGGGTCGCGGCGCGCTGCCGACGGTCAGACGATTGTGGACATGCCGCCAATAATCCGGAGCGGCGTCGGCCGGATCGATGCCGATCGCTTCGACCGTATCGATCGCTCGCAATGCCCGCTCGACTCTCGGCCAGCTATTGAGGCGCAGCAAAATGTCGCCGCCGGGACGGACGAAAGGCACGGTCGAGAAGGCCTCGCCCTGCGACACCGCACGCAGAATGTCGATCCGCGAAATGATCGTTCCATGCTCATTGGCCGCCCAGCGCACGAGTGCGAAGATGCTGTTCGACGTGAAGCTGACGATACGCCGGCGGCGATCGAGCGTCTTCTCCTCGGCAATGCGACCGAACCTGATCCAGAATTCGACGCGCTTGGGAATGAAGGTGAGCTCGACATGCGTAAGGGAAGAAATGGCGCCTTCGGCGGTCCTTCCGGTGACTGGGATGTCCGAGTTCACGACTGGCCTCCATCGTCTCGGGGGAATTCACGCGCGAGCAGGTCGCGCAGCATGTCGGCGACGGTGACGCCGCGCCGAAAGGCGATGATTTTGATGCGGCCGCGCAAATCGGGCGTCACGTCGATGGTCAGACGCGCGGTGCATTGCTCGGCCTTCGACGCGGCGCTACGCTCGTTCCGGTCCGCGGTCTTGATCCAGGCGTCGGCGTCGCTCGGACGTTCGGCGAAGCCGCGTGGAGGCTTGCTCGAGGTCATGCGAGCCTCTCCAACTCGGCGGCGAGCGCGGCGATCTCGCGCGCAGCGACGGCGCCGTTGACCGTTTCCGAGACGAGGCGGCCGCTGCGCGCGGCGTCTGCGAAGACGACGCGCTGACCGATGCGCGAGGCGAGCACCGGCGGTTCATGGGTGGCGAGCGCCTGGGCGGTTTCGCGCGCGATGACCGTGCCGGTCGCGCAGCGATTGAGAACGAAGCGTGCGAGAAGTCCGGGCCGGAAGATGCGGGCCTCATCGATGAGCCTCAGCATTTCGCTCGACGCCCAGCCGTCGAATGGCGACGGCTGGGCGGGAACGAGCGCGACGTCGGCCGCGAGCAGCGCCGATCGCATCAGGGCGGCGACCCTCGGCGGCCCGTCGATGACGACATGGTCGGCGTCGCGAGCGATCTCTGGCGCTTCACGATGCAGAGTGTCGCGCGACAGGCCGATCACTCCGAAGAGCCTCGGAAGCCCTTCTCTGGCTCGTTGCTCGGACCAGTCGAGCGCCGAACCCTGTGGGTCGGCGTCGATGACGATCGTCCGCTTGCCCTCGCGGGCCCATCGGCCGGCGAGATGAAGCGCCAGGGTGGTCTTGCCGACGCCACCCTTCTGGTTGAGGAGCGCGACGATCATGGCGCGCCTCGATGGCAAATCTGGCGCTTGTCCACCGCGTGAATTTCGGCGCGGTCCGTTAGATAGAATCCGAAGGATTCTATGTTAGTACAGTTAGAAGCGCCGTGAACCGTTTCAAAGCAATTGGTTGTGACGCATTTCGGTCCCCGATGGGACGAGGATTCGGTCCCGGATAGCACGAGCGTTCCGGTCCTCGATAGCACGAAGGAATTCACAGCTTATCCCCCGTGCGGCGTGAGGACTCGAAGTGCCGCGCGATGCGCTCCGATGGATCGATCGCAATGGGGACGAAGACGAGAATCTCGGCGCCGAGCAGGCCGCGTTCGATCATCAGCCGGTAATTGGGCAAAGGTTGCCGGCGCACGATGTCGCGCAGGTCGAAGGCGAAATGCTTGAGTGGAGAGAGCGCGCCGGACTTCGCGTGGAGATGGCCGAAATCGAAGCTCCATCCGCCGTCCTGGCGGCCACCGTGCTTGCGCACGAGCCGATAGAGCCAGCGCTCAAGGCCGCCGGTCAGCGCGAAATAAGCGCGGTCGATGGTCAGCACCAGGGCGTCGTCGAGAACGCCGGCGTAGAACCAGTCGGGCAGGATCAGCTCGAGGCCGAGCGGGCGACCGCTGGGGTCGGCTCGCTCTTTCCATTCGTTGATCCAGGAGAAGCGGTGTCGCCGGCGCTCGCTCGGCTGGCGGATGGAGGTCGAGACGCTGGTCGATTGCAGTCGGTCGAGCGCGGCCTTCAGCCGATGATAGTCGCGCGCGCCGACCCCGCGACCAACGAAGGTGAGGATTTCATGCGGCGTCGCGGCCATCAGGCGGGAGGTCCGCAATCCTCGATCACGAGCCTGGACGATCTGCGACGCGGCCCAGATCAGCACATCGGCGTCCCAGATCGTCGCCATGCCGTGGTCGGCCGACGCCTCGACTTTGATCGAGATGTCGCCCATCTTGAAGTCGATCGGCGTGAGCCGGCGCGACTTCGCGAGGCTGAAGAAGGGATAGGCCATGAGGTCCTGGGCGTCGCGCGGCGCAAGATCGCCGGGAAGGGCATGGAAGAGCTCGAGCTGCTCGCGCTCGGCGTCGTGAAAGAGGTTTCGGCTGTGTGTCGCGATCATGGCCGCGCCCCTGAACGTCAGCGACGCGGCTGGCCGGCGAAGGCCGGCGAAATGGCGGCATGACGCTTCGCGGGCAGGACTTTTCCGACGCCGGGGTCGGAGGTCGACGCTTTGGCGCCAAGATCGAACCAGGCCTGCAAATCATCGAGACGGTAGACGACGCGGCCGCCGAGCTTGGAATAGCGCGGGCCGGTGCCGTAAGTCCGATGCTTTTCGAGCGTGCGGCTCGAGAGGCCGAGGAAGCGCGCAGCCTCGGGCGTGCGCAGGTAGCGTGGCGGGAGTTCGGCGCCTGCGGCGGACATGAAGGCTTCTCCGTGATGCTGCGGAAGACAGCCGAGTGTCGGCGGCTGCTTTCGATCACAGTGGCGGAGAAGCGACGGATGGAGGGATGGCGAAATCGACGATGGCCAATTCGCCACCCCGACGAGATCGATGAGCTCGGGTTACCGGCGTAGCAACCGGCGATATCCGCCGCGCATCAGAGCGAGGCTGGCGCGGACGAGCCGGATCGTGGCGTCCCTGAGAGGCGAAGTCTTCCACGGTTCCGCGGCGACTCGATCGGAGCCGAACAGGCTCTCCGCGATGTCGCGGTAGCTGGCGCCGCTCAGATGGCCATCGAGCGCCCGGAGCGCGTGGTCGATGCGTTGTCGGCGCTTGGGCGTCGGCGGGTCCGCGCTGAGGCGTTGCCCGGTCGCATGACGCCAGAAGCGCATCGCTGCGGCGGCGCGTCGAGGCTCGTCATCGTCGAGCGAGACGACGGCCGCGAGAGCGCTCCCCACGAGCGGCGGATCGGGGATCCAGAGTTGATGCTCGTCCCGGCCGGATCGGAGAATGAAATGTTCACCGTCCGGCGCCGTGCGACGCGCTTGCACGCCCGGCCAGAGCGACGGGGAGAACGTCAGCGCAGGATCGTGGACCGGACTGGCGACGAGTATGACGACCTTCGTCGACCACTCTGGCAGCCAAAAGAGGTCGGCTTCAGTCGCCCGGAACTCGGGATCGACCGCGAAATCTCAACCCCCAGCGCCGCACGGATGCGGCAGTAGCGGATTCGTGATCGGATCCAGAACCAGTTCTCTCATGATCGGCGCGATAATCCGGATCACGACGCAATAATTCCCAAGCAAGACCGCACGAGCTCAAATTCCGCGTATAAACGTACGCGCTCGGCGACCGCCAATCTTCGATAGACATGGCGTTCCTCATGGAAAACAAGGTGGGGAAACAATGTCGATCTTTCTTGTCGACATTCTGCGTGCGCAGGCGTCGCGATCGGCATGACGCAATGCCTGAATGGCGCATCTGCGCTTCGCAATTTCGCCGCAAAGCCGAATGTGCGGATTTGATGAAATCTGGCGCCGGCAGTGACGGCGTGTTCGCCGATATTCGTCCTCAGCCCTCCCGCAGCAGGTCGCGATAGCCTTTGGCGGAGAGCCATCGCGCCCTTGCGAGATGCGTTTCATGGGCGCGTCGCGCGCGTTCGGGTTCGCGGGCGGGATCGATCCCGAGGACGATGTGGGCGGCTTCCTCCCAGGAGGCCTTGTCCTCGGCGGCGTCGAGCAGCCGCAAATAGATTGCGATGTGCTCGCGATCATATTCGGTAATATGTGGCTCTGATGGAGCTACATCTTTGATTAGACATGAGTTAGAAGGGCTCACGAGCGAAGTATCCTTGGACAGCGCGCCGCTCTGAGACATATTCTAGCGGACAAACCCGCCGAAAGCTCTTCGGAGCAGCGAAAATGCGGCAGATACATATTATAGTTGATAAACCTCAAAGTGTGTAATGGTCCAGCCTCTCCGCATGGATATGCGGCGGCTGGTCGGGCGGAATGTGAAGCGGATCAGGCTCGAAAAGGGCCTGACACAGGAGGCTTTCGCCGAACGGTCGGGCTTCACGCAGCAATATCTGAGCGATCTCGAACGGGGCCGCCGCAATCCTACGGTCGTCAGCCTGTTCGAACTCGCTCAGGCGCTCGGCGTGGATCACGTTGCGCTGGTGGCGCCGGACGAGGAAGCCATGGCCGAAGCGGCTCCTCGCCGGAAACCCGATGCGAAGCCTCTACCGAGAAAGCCGGAGAAGCGTAAGAGCGTAAGGACGGATCGGCGCAAAGGCTGAAAATCGAAGACAGGTTCGGCCGCAAGTCAGCTATGCGGAGAGCCCTTCCTGCTCGAATCCAAAGCTTCGCGAATGACCTCGTCGATCGCGCTTCGGACATTGTCCTCGAGCTTATCGAGGCCGTCACGAGCGATCATATAGAGCGCGTCGTCGATGTGCGGATCGACAGCGCGACGGGGAATAGAAAGTCTGGTGGCGCGTCCGCCCGTCGAAGAGCTGGCCTCTATGCGTGCAATCGCAGCATCCCGGATCGCGCAGGCGAATTGCTCGCGCGTGTCGAAGAAAATCTTCGCGAGGGACACAGCCATGGCGAAATGTCTTTCTGGCATATTCACTTCCCCGGCAATTCGATGGGCGTCTGGTTCCCCCGGCGAATCGTCGGCCAAACCGTTCCTCGCGGTCTCTGATGGAGAAGCGCTTCGGGTCTCGCAGCATCACTCAGACGGACGATCCGATTATCTACTTTTAAGATAATCTGGAATTCAGATTATGTAAAGACCCCGCATCAAACGCGGGACGCAAGCTTGGCAAAGACGCTCGGATCGCCACGCCATAAGGCGCTTATCGATCTGCTCATCCAGAAGAGAGAGGCGGCGGGCTTGACTCAGGCCGACCTTGCCGAACGGCTCGGCGAATATCAGTCGTTCGTGGCGCGGCTAGAGAGCGGCGAGCGCCGCGTCGACGTCGTCGAGTTTCTGGAGCTGGCCGACGTGCTCGGCTTCGACGCGGCGAAGGCGATAGCGCGATTGAAGAAGGTCTCTTGACGAACGCAATATGCACGCGCCTCGCCCGCGGCAAGCGCGTTCAACGCGCGCTCGCGGAAAGGCGGCTCGCGGCAGCTTTCCGTATCGGTGAAATGTCCAGATGGTTGGCGAAAGGCCCCGCTCCGTTCAAGCGGGGCTTCGCGATCCGGCTCAGTCGCCGTTGGGCTTGCGGCTGCGCGACCAGATGAGGGTGTAGCCTTCGCCGTCCTCGTCGTCGAAGAGGTTCGCGTAGATCGGAGCGGGGAAGCTCGGATCGTCGAGCTTGACCGAGAGATAGTCGCGGCCCTCTGCGGAGCGCTTCGACCAGCACGCGCCGATCTCCACTTTATGCGGTGCACCGCATAAAGTGGATTATGCGTAGCGCGCGATTATGCGGAGTCTGGCGCCGGGAGCGGCGGTTTTCCGCGGCTTCGGCGGTGACGTCGCTCCGCATAATAACGGGGCGAAGTCCGCGACGCCCTGCTGTGTGGCGGGGCGTCGCGGGCGCCGATCAGCGCGACCAGATCAGCGCGTATTCGCCGTTCTCGCCCTCGAACAGGTTGGCGTAGATGGCGGCGGTGAACGACGGATCGTCGAGCTTGACCGAGTGATAGGTGCGGCCCTCCTTCGAGGTCCGGCGCCATGCGGCGCCGATCTCGACGCCTGAGACGATCACCCGGAGGTCGGGCGCCTTGTCGCTGGTGGAGGCGGGATCGCTGGGGATGAGGCGCGCCTTGGCGTCGATCGCGAGGGTCTTGATGGCGCCGGTGTAGACGCCGTCGTTGCTGCGGATGAACGAGCCGATCTGGGACATGATGTAACTCCTCTTGCTATGTGCCAAGCCCGCGACCATCGCGGCCTTGTGGCGATCAAGAGCCCCGGGACGGCCGCCCCGCACCTGCAAGGCCGCAGCGCCAGCGAAGGACGGCAAGAGCCGAGCTTGTTGTCCCGCGAGGAGCCTCCCGCAGGGAGGCGGGGAAGAAGGTCGGCGACGCCGTTGCGGGGACGAGGCCGGGTCGAAGACCGCATCCTGGGGCCGATCCGCCCACACAAAGGCCCGTTGGTCGCAGGGCTGACACTGCGCCCGAGGAGACATCCCCGATCATGCCGTCGGCGCAACAATCGCGGACGCCCGGCGTCCGCCACTCACGTCGGCGCCGTGTGTGCATCGGCCATTAGCGATGCGATCAACGCGTCAGGCGCTTTGAACCGACCACGTCGCAACGCGGGCGGGAGCACCGCTTCGACGGCCTCGAGCTTTTCGGAGGGGTCCATCCCGAGGTAGATCTCAGTGGTTCGGATATCGGCATGACCGAGCCAGAGTGCGACCTTGCGGATATCACGCGTGGCCTGGAGCATCAGCACCGCGCAACTATGCCGCAACAGATGCGGCGACAGCGTGCGGTCAGCCAGCGTCGGGCATTGTCGCGCCGCGGCCCGACCGTGTTTTTCGAGGATATATTCGAACCCGGCCCGCGTCATCGCCATGCCTTGCGCGTTGACGAACAGCTCGGGCGCTTGCGGGTTCCCGCGCACCGCGAGCCAGGCGCGAACGTCGCGCGCGGTCTCCTTCCAGAGCGGCAGGCTGCGCTCGCGGCGACCCTTGCCGAATACGAGAATGCTGGGACTGGGTTGCAGAATGATGCGGCTCATCGTCATCCCGACCAGTTCGGAGACACGCAGGCCGCCAGCGAAGCACAGGTGCAGCATCGCCCGGTCGCGGATTCCCGACCGGGTCGAAGTGTCGGGCGCATCGAGGATGGCGCGCACCTCCTGCATCGTCAGATGCCGGATGAGCTTGTGGTCATGGCGCTTGCCGGGAATCGCATCGATCTGCGCGACCTGCGCCAACGCGCTCGGGCACTGAAGTTCGACATAGCGCATGAACGCCTTGATCGCGGCGAGCCGCAAGTTGCGCGTCGCCGCGCTGTTGCCGCGGTCTTGCTCGATATGAGCGAGGAACGCGAGCACCATCGCGGCGTCGATCGCTTCCAGCGTAAGCCTCGATGGCCGCGTCTTCAGGCGATCGGCGGCGAAGGTCAGCAAGAGCCGGAAGCAGGTCGCATAGGCCTCGCAGCTATGTACGCTATACCCGCGCTGCCGAGGCATGTGCTCGCGCAGGAACGCGGTGATGAGCGGTGCGATCGGCGTCATACGATCACCTCCGCAGCCAGCATTTCGGCGGCCGCGGCGATGTCGCCCATCAAGTCGGGCGTCGCCTCCAGATACCAGTAGGTGTATCGGATATGGCCGTGCCCGAGATAGGTCGAGAGCGCCACGAAGTCGCGGGCGACATCCTCGCGGCGCATCGCGCATCGCGCCAGCGCGCGCGTCGCGAAGGTGTGGCGCAGGTCATGGATGCGGGGGCGACGTGGACGATCCGGCGCGATCCCGGCCTTTTTCAGGACGACATGGAATGCGGCATGGACGGCTCCGAGCCCCATCGGTCTGCCGCCGACCGTCAGGAACACATGATCGTCCACACTAGCGACTGTCGCCCGGATGCGCAGATAGGCGTCGAGCGCTGCAACCACGCTTGCGTGCATCGGCACAAGCCTGCTTTTGTTGAACTTGGTTTGGCGGATGTGCAGCATGCCGTCCGGCAACAGATCGCCGAGCCGCAGATTCAACGCTTCCGAGACGCGCAGGCCGGTCGCGGCGAGCAGTCCGATCAGCATCGCATGGACATGCTGCCTGAGAGGGCTCGGCTTCTGACGCCGCAGATTGGCGGCGGCATGAAGCATTCGCGCCAGTTCGTCGGAGGTATAGATGTAGGGCGCGGGCCGAACGCATGGACGATAATACCGACGATGCTGCGGTATCTCATGCGCAGCATCCTCGGCATGCAGGAAGCGGGCGAAGTCGGCTATTTCCTGCAGCCGCTGATACCGGCCGCCCGGCGTCGACGAGACAGCCGCGGTCCAGGCGAGCGCCGTTGCGTTGCGGATATGACTGTCGCCGTTCGCAACAGCATGGCGGGTGAACGCATCGAGGTGGCGGGCGGCTTTTTCGAGCTTGAAGCCGAGCGCGCGGCGAAGCGCGATATAGCGATGCGCATCATCGATCAGCATGACGCGTCTCCCGGCCAGGGCTGCATGATCGTCGCCAGCAGCGTCATGTCGACCTTGGCGTAGTGCGCGGTCATCCCAGGCGAGCGGTGGCGCAGCACACTGCACACGCCTGCGAGGCTCACCCCGTGCCGCAGCATCGACGTCGCCGCCGAGTGGCGCAGCACATGTGCGCCTTTGCATTGACTCTCGACTCCCGCGCGCCCGAGCGCGCGCCGCACCACGCATTTTATTGTGCTGCGGTTGATCGGCCTGAGTGGCGCATATTCGGTGAGGAACGTTGCACGCGCGGCAAATGCAGGCCGGCCACGCTCGATATAGGCGATCAGCGCGTCTCCAACCTCCTGGCTGAGCGGCAGCAGCTCTTCGCGACGCCCCTTGCCATGCAGCCGGATATGGCCCTGTCGCCAGTCGATATCGTCGAAGCCGAGACGTGCGACTTCGCTGGCGCGCATCCCGAGCCGCACCAGCAGCAGGATGATCGCGCGGTCGCGCAGCCGCCGTTCTCCGTCGCACGCGGCGATGACGCGCGCGATGTCATCTTCGGGCAGGAAGCGCGGGGTCGAGGCAAGCCGCCACCCCGCCGCCTGTGGCATGGCGCGGTCGCGTCCCGGCGGGCAGCGACCCGTCGCGATCAGGAAGCGCAGAAACGCGCGGATGGCAACGCCGATGCCGTTGAGGCGAGCGGTCGATACGGAGCCTGCTCGGCCCAGCATATAGCCGCGGATCGCGGCGGCGTCATAGGCCGCTGGATCGTCGCCGAGCGCGGCGACAAAGGGGATGATCGCGTACGCGTAGGTTCCGAGCGTCGTCTCGGCCAGCCCGTGCTGATCGCGCGCCCACGCCATGTAGTCGGCAACGAGCGGCGACGACGGCGGCAGTGGCAACCTCGGCAACAGCCCACGATCCTCGAGATAGGCGATGAAGAGCTTGCCCGTTTCGACGGCGTCCTCGTTCACGTCGCCCCGGAAGCGCGGGCGATATCCAGCGTCGATCAGCGCAGATGATGCGGCGTGCGCGGCCCGGACCGTGTCGAATGCATAACCCTTCTCGCGCGCCCAATGCGTCCAGCAGGCGAGCAGCCTGATCCGCTCGACGATCGTCTTGTCGGTATAGCGCCGTTGTCGCAGCCACGCGGTAAAATCGTCAGCGTGATCGGCGGCAAGTCCCGCTCGCAATCGGTCTTTGACGTCATTCTTCCTTACATAGACACCTGTTGGCATGGTTTGCCTCCTCGTTGGTGGAGGCGGACTTTGGAGCGTGGGCGTCTATTGTCCAAAGCGGCGGTCGCGCGCTGATCGGTGATCGCCATCGAGCGCGGCGCCTGATCGATGCTGGGGATGTCTCCTCGGGCGCAGTGTCAGCCCTGCGACCAACGGGCCTTTGCTTGGCGGATCGGCCCCATGATGCGGTCTTCGACCCGGCCTCGTCCCCGCAACGGCGTCGCCGACCTTCTTCCCCGCCTCCCTGCGGGAGGCTCCTCGCGGGACAACAAGCTCGGCTCCTGCCGTCCTCCGCTGGCGCTGCGGCCTTGCAGGTGCGGGGCGGCCGTCATGGGGCTCCTGATCGCCACAAGGCCGCGATGGTCGCGGGCTTGGAACACAGCAAGAGGAGTTACATCATGTCCCAGATCGGCTCGTTCACCCGCAGCAACGATGGCGTCTACACCGGCGCCATCAAGACCCTCGCGATCGACGCCAAGGCGCGCCTCATCCCCAGCGATCCCGCCTCCACCAGCGACAAGGCGCCCGACCTCCGGGTGGTCGTCTCAGGCGTCGAGATCGGGGCCGCATGGCGCCGCACCTCGAAGGAAGGCCGCACCTACCACTCGGTCAAGCTCGACGATCCGTCGTTCACCGCCCCCATCTACGCCAACCTGTTCGAGGGCGAGAGCGGCGAATGCGCGCTGATCTGGTCGCGCTGATCGGCGCCGCGACGCCCTGCCACACAGCAGGGCGTCGTGGACTTCGCCCCGTTATTATGCGGAGCGACATCGCCGCCAAAGCCACAGAAAACCGTCCTCCCGGCGCCAGACTCCGCATAATCACGCGCTACGCATAATCAATTCTCTTGACGTAGACGCGATGGCTCGGCGCATTGTCGCTGGCGCGGTTGGTCTCGGGGACGATGCGCACGCCCTTGGCCTGGACGCTGAGCGTCACGATCTCGCCCTGGTACTCGTTGCCGGACTTCTTGAAGGAGCCGATGTTCGCCATGATAGTTCTCCTATCGATTGCTTCCGAACCCGCGACCACCGCGGCCTCGATGGCGATCGAAAGGCCGAAGACGATCGGCGACGCATCCGCTCGCGGACCGAAGCGCAGCGGAGGACGGCGGCGGCGTGACTTTGTTGTCTCGCGAGGAATGACGCCGCAGGCGTCAGGGGAAGAAAGTCACGACTCCGCCGTTGCGTCTCAGACGATCGAGGCGTAGCCGCTCTTCGGCCAGATCAGGCCATCACAGAGGCAGCGATGGTCGCACGGGGCTCGACAGCGCTTTCGATAAGGAGAACTGGCGCGAGCATGGACGTCCGCACAAGCGCTCCGCAATTCGGAGCGAGGAAAGAGAGGCGATCGGCGGCAATCGGCGAAGCGCTGCATTAGAAATCGACAACAGACTGCGATATGAATGCAATCACAGCGTCCACTGTCGGCGGCGAAGGAGCCCGAGCAGTGGAAGCCTCGAGCGGGCAGCGGTCGCCGACGTCGAATTCAAAAGAACGATATTCGCCCGCCGCGTTCGTCCAAACGACGACCCGCCGAAAGCGCTATCGCTCGCTCGCTCGCCTGACGCGAAAATGAGACCAGCGCGCCGCGAAAGCCTGCCCGGGAACGGGCGAACTATAAAGAGCGACGCTCGTCCACGCCGATCCGCCCACCATGATTGCGCCGATCAGTGAAAATATCTCTCGCCAGACGGAAGAGGTCATGCCGATGGCGAGAGCGAGAGCGACATGATAGCCCGCGATAGAGGCCGGAGCGGCAAAGAATGCGGCGATAATGGCGCGGAGCAGCGGTGAAGCCGTCGCTGCGAATGCGATCCGCCCTGCAGCGAGCGCGGCACTTCCCGAAACCAGACCGACGAGCATGGCGCCGAATGGGCCGGCGCCGCTATCGATCGCAACCATAAACGCGGTGACGCCGACGAAAACAGGAAGGATGTGCGCTGCAAGCGCAAACACCAGCCAACAGATAAATCCGAGGCCGATGAGATTGAGCATAATGCCGAAGATGAGCATGGCGGACCCCCGTGACAAAGTCGCGAAGTCGCGCCTCCTCCTCCGCCATGGCGCGAGCGACAGAGTAGCGCGATTTCGTTGAAATTGGAATCCGCGGTCGTCGACCGCGATGCGCTTGCGTATATCGCCGGAGGTGGAGACAGGTCAGCGCGGCGGCGCTCACGCGCTGCCGCCGTCGAAAGTCCAAACCGGAATGCCGAGCTTCTTTGCCTTGTCGGCGAGATTGGCGGATATGCCCGATCCCGGGAAGACGATGACGCCGATCGGCAATGCCTCGATCATCTGGTCGTTGCGCTTGAAGGGCGCCGCCTTCGCGTGACGCGCCCAATCGGGCTTGAAGGCGATCTGTGGAACCTTGCGATTGTCGGCCCAGCAGGCCGCGAGGCGCTCGGCGCCTTTCGGCGAACCGCCGTGCAGCAGCACCATGTCGGGGTGCTTGGCGAAGACCTTGTCGAGTCGATCCCAGATCACCCGGTGATCGTTGAAATCGAGTCCTCCGGTGAAGGCGACCTTCGGCCCGGCGGGAAGCAGCGTCTCGTTCTCCGCCCGGCGTCGGGCGGCGAGAAAGTCGCGGCTGTCGATCATCGCCGAGGTGAGCGCGCGATGACTGACCTTGGAACCGGCGCGCGGGCGCCAGGTCGAACCTGTGTGTCGTTCGAATTGATCGGCGGCATGATCGCGGAAGAGCTCCATGCTGTCGCGGCGCTCGACGAGCGTCATTCCCTCGGCGATCAGGCGTTCGAGCTCGACGGAGCGGATTTCTGAGCCGTCCTGCTCCTTCTGGCTTCGGCGTTGCGCCTGCTCATTGTCGTCGAGCTCGCGCTCGATGCGGAGTATGGCCCGGTGGAAGAGATTGACGCTCGACCAGAGCAGGTCTTCGAGATCGGGCTCGAGGCGAGTGTCGGTGAGGGTCGCGACGAGCGCGTCGAACATGTCCGCGGTCGTGCCGGCGATGGCTGCGGCTTCGGGCAGCGGCCGGCTGTCGGGCTCGTCCTGGAAGGGACGGTGGCCATAGAGTTGAAGCTCGGTGAGAACGCGGTCGATCGGGGATGAGGCATGCGGAGGCTCCTGTTCGGCATCGTCGCGGTTGATCGTCATGGCGTCGCCCTCTATCGGATCGGCCGCGCCCATCGCGGCCTTCGTGGGCGTCCGAAGCGGCAAGACAGAGCCGGCCTGCACCGCCGAGCGGCCGAAGCGGAGCGGAGGACGGCGGGCGGCGGCAATTTTGTGTCGCGATGCAAAGCCGGATTTATCCGGCGGCGGAAAATTGTCGCCGCCCGCCGTTGCACGGCAGGATCGATTGCCGCAGGACATAGCCCCTCCCGAAGGCCGTGGGTGGCGGCTCTTCCGATGGGGGACAGGTATTCGATTATGCGCGAAGTCGAGTTGCGGCGACGCGCGTTCGATCGCCTTTTGCGCCCTCTACCGGGCTCATGAAGCGTGCTACGTCTTCCGGCACGAGCTGAATGTGAAGAGCTGCCCGCAATTCGTCCATGCCGAGGTAGCGCAGATCGTCGTTGAAATCGTCGAGCGTCGGCGAGAGAATCACCGCATCGATCCCTTGCGCCGCGGCTCGTCTCGTCAACGTCTCGGCCGCCATGTCTCCTGCCGGATCGTCGTCGCGCGCGACATAGAGACGGCGCAACGTGTGAGGAAGTATCACGGCGGCGAGGTGATTGGCTGACAGCGCTGCGACCATCGGCAGAGTGGGAAGAACGCTGCGAACTGACAACATGGTTTCGACGCCTTCTCCTGCCGCCATGATATCGTACACGACACCGAAGCGGACGCCATTGCCGAGGAGACGGCCCATCGCTCGCCTCGGCGTGTCCACCGACGCCTTGTCGTCGCCAGTCGGATCGAGCCATGTGCGCTGCACTCCGGTGACGACTCCGGAAAGATCGGTGACGGCGGCAATGAGCGCCGGCAATGTCTCGACCTCGCCGTCGCTCTGTCGGCGATAATAGCAGCGTCGATGGAATCGAAGACTGGCGGCTTCGTGCAAAATCGTAATGCCGCGTTTACGGAGATACGTTTCCGCGGTCGTGCCGCCGATCGATTTGGCCATGGCGAACAGTCGTCGTGCGGATTCGGGTGAACCTCTCGATGTGTGGGGCAGTCTGCGCCGCGCTGGCTCTGGACTCGGTTCGGAACGCGGGATGGCGAGAAAGCGCCGCGCCTCGTCGGCGACGTCGCGGAAATTTGCGAGGCCACAGCTCGCGCGGATAATGTCGAGCAAATCACCGTGCTCGCTCGTCGCCGCGTCAGTCCACTTGCCTGCTGCGCCTTTGCCGCTGTCGGCGCCGATCAATCGAACGAAGAGGCTGCGGCCCGGCGTGTTGCAGGCGTCGCCGACAAGCCAGTAGCTACCTTCGCGACGCCCGTTTGAGAGATAATGGCGGCATACAGCCTCGGCGTCACGCGCGAGACGCTGCGCCAGCTCGCCCGGTGAATCGAACATGGACCTCCTCCAAAGAAAAAGGGACCCGCCATTGCTGGCGAGTCCCTCGGTCGGCCTCGGGGAGGTCTATTCGGCGAAGGTCTCGGGATCGTCCGTCGACCCGCTGTCAGCATCGCTCTGCGCCGTGTCTTCGTCGATAGCCGTTTCGCTCTCGATCGCCGCCGTTTCTTCCATCGGCGCTTCGTCATGGGCAGCGACGTCCGCCATGTCCGACTGTGCGAACATGCGGCCGGGCGTGCGCAACGGCTCGGGGAGCCAGCCTGTTCCGACGAGCATCTGTTCGGCTTGAACCGCCATGTCGCCTTTCTTCAGATGTTCGATCTGTCGCACCGAGGCCTCCCCCTTCGCCTCGCGAACGGCGCCGAGGATGCGAGCCTTGGTCACGCGGCCGAGGAAATTATCGACGGTCGGCGTCCAGCCCGCAGCGGCGATATCGAGAGACAAGGTCTGCGCGAGGCGATCGGCATGGGCGACGGCTCGGGGCCGCCGGTTCCAGGCCTCGTGAACCGCATTGACGGTGAGCGAGACGCAGTGCGCGAAGAGCGCCTGCCGCGCCGCGACGTCGAGCGTCGTCAGAGCAGCCCACAGATCTCCGGGTTCCGCAGGCAGTTGCGACGACCAGTCGCGATGGCGGGCGTCGACGGCGGCGGCGAGCGGCGTGTCGCCGAGGCCGGGGGCCATACTTCCGAAGGCGACGTTCTTCGGCTCCATCTCCAGGCAGGAATCCGAGCCGTAGCGGTAGAATAGCTTCAGACAGAGAACATGCAGCGCGGCGAGAAAGGCGACGCTGGGATCGTCGCCGATGGCCCGGCGCAGCGCGAGCGTGCGATAGGCGGTGAGCTCGGTCAGAAGCTTGTCGGGAAGAGGCCGAATGCCTTCGTCCTCTTCCTCCGCTGGCGCCGATCGAACCATATTGTCGCCGTCGGGCTCGACCGCCCTGGACGCCGCCGACGCCACCGCCGCAGAAGCATCGGCGTCGGCCTCGCCATCCGAATCGCCGACTGTCGCCTCGACGACCTGCACGTCGTCTTCGGGACGAACATAGCCTCGCTCGACGCGCAGCCGGCCGGAGCCGTCGATGCTGACGAAGGCGCCGGCTCGGGTGACGTCAGCGGAATCATAGGCCACCGGACGGTCTTCGATCTCCGCCATGGCGGTTTCGATCTCGCCGAGACGACGATCGACATCTTCGGGAATTTGATCCTCGTCGGCGAAGGCGGCTTCAATTTGCTGGGCTTCGGTGCGCAACGATTCGAGCGCGGCTTCTCCCTCCGGCGTCAGGGGTGGACGTTCGCCCTGGATGCAACGCGACCCATAGGTATGGCCGTAAGGAAAATCGGTTGCGACCTCGACCCATTTCCAACCCTCGGCGCGGATGACCTCCGCCGCGCGCTCGAGCTTCTCGGCGACGAGACGATCGAGAAGGCCGACGTCTTGCAGCCAGCCGCCGTCATCGCTCTGAAACAGGTCGCGCATGACGGCGCCGCCGGCCGCGGCATAATCGTCGCCGGCAAATTGCGCGCGCTTGTCCGAGGCGCGAACCGCGCCTTCGGTCAGCAAGCGGCGAATCTGATAGGCCTCCTTATTGTAGGAGCGCTGAATGGCGTCCCAAACCTGCTCCTGACGCTCGTGGTCGGGGCTCACGGTGAAACCCATGAGCTGGTCGAGCGTCATGCCGTCCTCGGCATAGATGTCGAGCAGCTTCGGCGACACGGAAGCAAGACGCAGGCGCTGCTTGACGATAGGAACCCCGACGAAGAAAGCGGCGGCGATCTCCTCCTCGCTCTGGCCTTTCTCACGCAGCGTGAGGAAGGCGCGGAACTGGTCGAGTGGATGCAGCGGCGCGCGCTGAACATTCTCGGCGAGACTGTCCTCCTCGGCCGTCCCATCGGTGCGCACGACGCAGGGGATCGGCGCCGTGCGCGCCAGGCGCTTCTGCTTCACCAGAAGCTCGAGCGCTCGATAGCGCCGGCCGCCGGCCGGGATCTCGAACATGCCGGTCTCCGAGCCGTCGGCGTCGAGCACCGGACGGACGGTGATGCTCTGCAACAGCGTGCGCCGGGCGATGTCTTCGGCGAGTTCCTCGATCGAGACGCCGGCTTTGATCCGCCGGACGTTCGACTGGGATAGGAGGAGCTTATTGAAGGGAATATCGCGCGAGGCGCTGAGATGGATTTTCTGAACCGCGGTTGCCATAGGAGTGAACTCCGCGACGAGCGGCCGAGGGACTTTCTCTCGATCCTGCGACTCGTCACGAAGAGCGGCGCAGCCCTCTACCTCTCGGGTTCGGGCCGCGCCACCAATGTCGTCGAGGCGCAGCGCCGAAAGTATCCGGCGCAGCGATATCTGGCCGTCAGGCGGCGCGCGCGAGTAGCGCCTTGGCGCGGCCTTCGAGCTCCAGCCGCGCGTCCTGATGCGGCTTGGAACGCGCGACAGCCGTGATCCCCTGCACGAAATCGAAAATGCTCTCCGGCGGCCGCCCTTCCTCCTCGAGAACGGCCGCGATCACTTTGGCCGTTTCCGCCTTGCTGAAGCCGCGTTTACGCAGGAACGTCTCCCTCTCGTCGTCCTTGTGGGCGACGATGCGTTCGCGCGCCGCTTTCACGCCCGCGATGAAAGGCGCCGGCGACGACCGCGCGAAATTCTCGAGCGCCGGCGCCGCCTCATGGGCGAAGCGCTGCGCCGCGAATTTGCTGTGACGGATGCTGATCTCCTCGAATCCTTCGACACCCCAAAGGTTCCGATTCATGCAAACCGCGCGAAGATAGAAGGAGGCAATGCCGAGCGTTTTCGATCCGACCTCGCTGTTCCAGCAATAAAAGCCGCGAAAGTACAAATCCGGATCCCCGTTCGGCAAACGGCCGGCTTCGATCGGATGCGTGTCGTCGACGAGGAAGAGGAACACGTCACGATCGCTCGCATAGAGCGTCGTCGTCTCCTTGGCGACATCCACGAACGGATTATAGGTCATGGTCGCCCAGTCGAGAACGCCGGGCACTTTCCAACGCGTGTCGCCTGTTCCGTTTCCCGCGATTTTCATCACCGCGGCGACCAGTTCGTGATCCCAGATACGGCCGTAATCCGGGCCCGTGACCGCGCGAAGCTCGATCCTGCCGTCCTCCGCTTCGAGCGTCTTGACCAGTTCGGCGCGGTGCGCGAGCAGGCCATGCTGGAGATTGACGCCGGCGAGCGGCGCCGGCAGCTCGCGCAGATACCCCGCGGGCGCGCCGACCAGCGAACAGAGCTGGCCAAAACTCCAATGTGTCGGCGCCACCAGCGCAGCCGATCCGGGCAGCACGAGCGTCAGGCGCTCGGCGTCGGCGCGGCGCGCCTCCACGCGGATCGCGGCGCTCTCCACCGTTCGGGCGTGGCTGTGCTCAGCGCGGCCGCGAACGGCGATCAAGAGATCCGACAGCGACAGATATCGCTCGTCGTCCGGCCGCGAGAACCATTCGGACGACACCCGGCCCACACGTTCGCCGCGAGACAGATCGACCTTGAAACCAGAAGAGACGCCGAACTCAGAAGCGCCGTCCACACCGGCCGTAGGCTTGGAAATCTCGATGTTCATGATCCAGGACTCCGCGACGGGCGCCGCGAGACTCTCTCTCGGCCCTCGACCCGTCAGCCGGCCTGGGCCGCTCTCTCACTCTCGGACCGGATGTGAGGGATGAACCGATAGCCGGCGAAAACGCGCTGGTTCCATTTCTTTGGCAGGAAAAGGGGCCTAACATCGACGGCCGCCCGCACCGTAATTGTCGCGCCGACAGCTAACGACAACGCGGCGTCGACCACGGCCGCATCTTCCACTGCGTCCGACGGCATTTGGGATAGCACGGCTCTGTGGATAGGCCGTCACGACCCGCGAGCGAGCCGAGTGCTTTGTGCAATCTTCGCTATGTAGCGCGATTCTTTGGGATCGGCGCGACGAAAAGTCAGTCGGTCGCGCGGATCGGGAACGAAGAGGAAGTTGCCGTCGCCGCTCCCATCGCCTTCTCCTACCCACATAACGAAGACGCTTCCGGAGAATTGGCCCGGTCGCGCCTGATTAAAATCGACTGCCGCGCAGGAGGTCAGCGCCACGAAAAGCCAAAGGCTCGACAGCTTCTTCGCAATCATGGGGCTTTCTCGAAGATAGAATCGATCCAAGCAATGACGCGGATCACAGTGAAGCATGGCCCATCGACAAGGATGGATCAAGCGACCGCCGGAGAAGCGCTAACGATGACAGAAGGCATGGGGCGCTCCGCTGGCCTCTGTCGGCGGTTTTTGACAGCAATGGCTTCAAATGCGAGTCCTTACCGCTTCACCCCGTGGGGTTGCATGAAGACATGATTTCATGAAAAATGCAGCTCAGGTTGAGTCGATTGAGCCGTCCGCTCGGGTGCCGCATCCGAGCTTTTCAAGTGACGACGCACCAGCAAGCTGAAAAGGAAGATTCCATCCACCTTGTGGTCGAAAGCATAAGGACGGTGCTTTTGCGAGGCGTGAAGTCGATTGGGGTTGATAAGTCGAGAGTAGCTTGTCGATTGCCGAGGGTGCCGGACCGTGTGATGCGGAGCGATGCATTGCGCTAAATGGACGGAGGAGCTATGACGGAAACTAAGAATGTATTCATTAGTCACGTCCACAAGGACGATCAGGGCTTACAAAAGCTAAAAGATTTGCTCGCGCCGAAGGGGATGGATGTCCGAGACTCATCGATCCACGTCGGTAAGTTTAACAACGCCTCGGACCCGAATTACATCAAAACTCAGATTCTGGCCCCTGCCATCAATTGGGCAGGCACGTTCATTTGTTATGTGTCGCCGCAGACAAAGGACAGCGAGTGGGTCAACTGGGAAATTGAGTATGCCGCCAAGCAAGGTAAGCGGATTATCGGTGTATGGGAGCATGGCGAGAAAGAGTGCGATCTTCCTGCTGCATTGGAGGAGTATGCCGACGCCATGGTCGGATGGAACGGCGATGCGATCATCGACGCGATCAACGGCAAGGACAGCTGGGAAAAGCCGGATGGCGGTCCCTGCGCGCCGGTGCCCCTGAAGCGCCATCCCTGTTAATGGCTCGCATCTACTCGTACGTGGTGCGCTACGATAGCGGTTTCGCACCGAACCCCTTCTATGGCTACTGCACACTTGCGACGTGCAAGCCAGACATACGGCGCAGGGCCGAGGTCGGCGATTGGGTTGTTGGTAGCGCCAGCAACGACCGTAGAATTAGGCGCGGATGGCATCTCGTTTACGCCATGCGTGTGACCGAGACCTCGACATTCGATGCTTATTCCAAGGATGCACGCTTTGAAGCGAAGAAGCCCTTTCGCTCGGGCAGCCGCAAGCAGAGCTGCGGTGATAACATCTATTTTCGTAACACGCCTGACGGCGAATGGTGCCAGCGCGATTCATTCCATTCGTACGAAGATGGCCACCTCCACCCCCAGCATGTGGCGCGAGACACGGGCGTAAACCGCGTGCTGGCTAGCAATGATTTCATTTACTTCGGTGGCACAGGCCCTGCCTTCCCCGATGATCTCCAGGACCGGGACGGCAGACCTCTATGCAAGAGCGGCATTGGTCGATCCTGTTTCGACGATCCGCAGTTGGTTGAAGCCCTGGAACAATGGGTGCGGGGCCTCGAGGTGAGCGGCTATCAAGGGCCGCCGCAAGAATGGATTTCGCTCCGTGGCTAACCGAATCACCCATAGCACAGGTTCATTTCTATTATCGGATTATGCCGTCCAGATTGCCGACACGGATGTGCTTGATCCGTCAGACGTTAGTCCGATCCTGCAAGGCCTTTATGGTGAAGTCGGCGGTATCATGTCGACTGCGAAGAAGCATATTCGGGAGAAATCCGCCTATCCCGGATTTAAGCGGGCCGCTGAAGAAGAATTCGGTGACACGCTCTGGTATCTCGCCGCGCTTTGCAGGCGGCTGAACATTCCGCTCGATGAACTTTTTGCCGAGGCAGCGAGTGGCGAGCGCTTCAAGACAATCGGTGCTGCAAGCGATATGGTCGAAGGGGCATTCGCCCATGTAGCAATGCCAACGTCGATGGACACGGTCGATTCAACACTTTTCAGGTTTGGGCGCTCGGCGGCAGCATTGCTGGAAATCATGCCAGATCGTTCGAAGATCGTGTCATTCGCGAGAGATTATCTCGATGCGCTACACGCAACCAAGTTAGTATTCGCTGATGTTGCACGGGGTAATTTGCGGAAGGCCAGGGGTGCGTTCATCGCGCCAAGGCCAGAGGATCTGGTCGACTTCGATGCAGAATTCGGAGTTGAAGAACAGCTACCACGAAACTTCAGAATCCGCATCAACCAACGGGGCAGCGGCAGGAGCTATCTGCAGTGGAACAGCGTCTTCATTGGTGACCCTTTGACAGACAATATCGCGGATCCGGATGGCTATCGGTTCCACGACGTATTTCACTTCGCATATTGTGCGATCCTTCACTGGTCGCCTGTCATGCGCGCCTTGATCAAACATAAGCGCAAGAGCAAGCCTGACTACGACGAGGTACAAGATGGCGGCCGCGCGATCGTGGTCGAGGAGGGCGTGACCGCCTGGATTTTCGCTCGAGCGAAGGAGTTGAACTTTTTCGAGGGACAGGACCGAGTCTCCCTTGGTATGCTCAAAACCATCGGTGAGTTCGTGGACGGCTATGAGGTATCACAGTGCCCACTAAAGCTTTGGGAACAGGCTATCCTCGAAGGCTATGCAGTCTTCTGCCAAATCCGTGCCGCCGAAGGCGGGTGGGTCGTCGGCGATCGAGCACGCCGCACAATCCGTTATGAGCCGCTTGAGTCAATAGAATGAAACTGCACCCTTTCGTGAATGCCGTCGCTGCCTTGCGATTCGATGATTGCTTCAATCCTTACGTCGATCGTTGTGAAATTCATGATCTCCCTGACGCGCCTAACCGTCGCGCAACGGTGTTGTCGGCGATGGTGGAAAATGCGGCGCGACAGCCAATCGACGCGATCTGGGTCGGTCGAGATCTTGGGTATCGCGGCGGACGCCGAACTGGACTTGCGCTAACTGATGATGTCCATATCGAACGACATGCAAGGCGCTGGGATATTGTAAGCCAGCGACCTACCATTGGTGCGCCGGTTGCCGAGAGGACTGCTGCAGTCATCTGGAGCATGCTAGATCAGATTGATTCCAGAATATTTCTGTGGAACGTGTTTCCGCTCCACCCTCACGAAGCGGATGATCCGTTTTCGAATCGCCAGCATAACGCTCGCGAGCGGCGTGCTGGCGAGGATGTCCTCCAAGCGCTTATCGTATTGCTGAGGCCGACACGTATCATCGCGATTGGGAACGATGCGGCTGCCGCAGCCAGCCGCGTCGTAAATATCGCACCAGTGATCAGTGTCCGGCACCCAAGTTACGGAGGACAGACCCAGTTCTTGCGCCAAATCGAGGAGCTTTATGACCCTGTTCCCCCGCTCAGACGGTTGCTCTAGCATAGGGGACCAAACCCGGACCCTGCAATGCGTCAGAAAATTTTGGTTCAGGACGCGCCTCGACCTCTCAGAAATTCGGTCGCGATAAAGATGACATCAAATATGGGAGCATCTGATGGCGAGACGAGTCTTTTTCAGCTTTCATTTTGCGAACGACTTCTGGCGCACTCAACAAGTGCGCAACATAAATTCCCTCGAAGGTCAGGCGCTCTGCTCTGCGAATGATTGGGAGGAGGTCAAGCGCAAGGGCGATGAATCAATCGAAAAGTGGATCGGCGATCAGATGCAAGGTAAGACTTGTGTAGTCGTATTAGTCGGCGCAGAGACGGCAAACCGGCCATGGATCATTCACGAGATCTCGAAGGGCTGGAACGACAAACGAGGGGTCCTGGGTATCCGTATCGACAAATTGCTCGACACCAAGAGTCGTCCATCCGCTGCTGGGATGAATCCGCTTTCGAAAGTCACCTTTACCGGCACCACGCGGACCCTTGCCGAGGTCGCGCCGCTTAAGGTCCCGAGCGGAGCCGATAGCAAAGCCGTTTATGCCTCAATCACAAACAATATTGAAGCATGGATCGAAGAAGCAATCCGCATTCGTGCCAGCAATTAGCACTGAGGAAACTACGTGAGCACGTATGAGATTGGTTTGCTGGGTGATGTGACGGATGCCGACCGCGTTACACTCGCGGCGGCTATAGCGAAGCTCATTGCCGACTTCGAGTTGGAGATCGGTCGTGACGTCATGATCCGGGTCGGGAACTCCTTTGACGAGCGCGATGGGCACGCCGCATCCGCGGCGGCCTACTTCGGCGGCGCGGTGCAAGCTGATCGGGAGCTGACGCGTCGTGCCAACGCTTCGAGCCTGCCGGTGATCCCAACGGTACCGGCGGCTGGCGATTTTGGTGCCATGATACCCACCTTTCTCCAGGGAGCTAATGGTCTTCGCCGCCGAGCCGATGATCCTGAGATGATGGAGCTGGCCGTGGCACTCCTGGAATGTGTCGGCCTTCTCCGGCGCCAGCGCCGGGTGTTCGTGAGCTACCGAAGGGTGGAGTCTCGCAATGCGGCCGTTCAACTCCACGACTTACTGAGCGGGCGTGGTTTCGACGTCTTCCTCGATACGCACGACATTCACCCGGGCGACCCATTCCAGGACGTGCTGTGGCACCGGCTCTGCGACTCCGATGTTATGGTCATGCTCGACACACCCACCTATTTCGAGAGCAAATGGACGCGTCAAGAGCTTGGCCGGGCGCGGGCGAAAGAGATCCATGTGCTCCGTGTGGTCTGGCCGGATCATACTCCGACCAAGCACACCGATTTTGCCGAGACAATCTATTTGGATCGAGCGGAACTGAGTGGTGGCGACGGGCCAATCGTGGACTGCGTTGCCGACCAGATCGCCCTCGCTATTGAGAGCCTACGAAGCCGCAGTATCGCTGCCCGATATATGTCAATCACTGGCAAGCTCCGCGCGGAAGTCGAGAGGATCGGCGGTGCGGTTGAGGGTGTTGGCGCACACCGCGCAATTTCACTACGGTTACCGGACAATAGCAAGCTTTGGGCTTATCCTATCGTCGGAATTCCGACTGCAGACCTATTCAACGACGTTGCCGAGAAAGCCATGAAAGCAGATCAGCGCGAAAGGCCGATCCTCGTGTATGACCACATTGGAATCCGCGATCAGTGGGTTGCACACCTCAAATGGCTGGACCAGAACATCAGTGTGGTTCGTGCCATTCGGGTCGCGGAGGCAGCGTGGACGCTTGCGGCATGGGAGGGGCAAGCGTGACCGACGCTGTCTTCCTGTCTGCGGGCGTGCCTGACCCCAGACGGGGCCCGCAATACGCCAAGACGGCAGATACGGTCGCAATCACGGCTGCGGTGTCGGCGCTCGTTCATGTGACGCTCGGTCGACGTCTGCTCGTATGGGGCGGGCAGCCTGCAATCACGCCGATGATCTGGGTCATCGCCGAAGGGCTCGGTATCGAATATGGAAGCTGGGTCAAGCTTTACCAAAGTAAGCACTTCAAAGATGAATATCCTGAAGACAATCAGCGCTTCGATAACGTTACCTACACCGACGATGCTGGGCGCGATCGCGAACGGAGCCTGCGGCTGATGCGAGAACGCATGTTTTCGGATTTCAACTTCACTGCGGCCGTATTCATCGGAGGGATGGGTGGTATCGTCGAGGAGTTTGATCTCCTTCAACAGTTGCAGCCGAACGCCGCGCCGCTGCCTGTGATTTCGACGGGTGGTGCAGTTCTCGACGTTGCACAGCGTATCGGCAACGTCCCCGCCGACCTCCGGGACGACCTGGACTATGTAGCGCTCTTTCACAGGCACCTTGGTGTCTCCGTTAAGGAGATGCGTTATCGGAGCCCAACCGAGCAGCCATCGGCAGTTGCCGATCGGCTTTGGCAACACCCAGCGCCCGGTAGCCGGAAGCCTTAGATGGCATCGCTTCACGAGGGGGCATGCAAGCTCGAACGCGCCGTCTCGATCATCGAGGCAATTGCTTCAGTGGATTAACGTACGGGACACCGAGCGGCGCAAAGTGGCGTTCGTTGGCCGTGAGGACGGTAAAGCCGCGCACCGCGGCCGTGGCGGCAATGGCGATGTCCTCGAAACCGGGATCATGCGCCCGCGCCCGGTCGAGGATCGCTCCTGCCTGGCGGGCTTCGTCGATACCGAACGGCAAGATGCGCTCGGCGTAGAAATGCTCCAATGCAGCCAGCCATCGGCGTAACCGCTCGGCCTTCGTTGTGGCGCCGATTCTGACCGCGCGCGCGATGCCGGCTTCGATATCGGCGATGGTCACTGTCGAGAGATAGAGGCTCTCGGAGCGCTCGCGCGCCCAAGCCGCGAAAGCTTCCGGGCCGACGCGGCGCTTGGCCGGCGCATCCGCCGACACGATATTGGTGTCGAGCAGATACAAGGTCAGAGCGCGGCGCCGCGCAGGGCGCGCGCGGGCTTGCGGCGACGCACGGGGACGTCGCCCGGCTTGCCGGGGAATGCCAGCAGCAGGTCGGCGAAGCTCGGCGCCTTGGCGAGGCGCTCCCATTCCTCGAATGAGACGAGCACGGCTTCCTTACGGCCGTACCGGGTAATCACGGTGGGCTCGCCCGCGACTGCGCGATCGACTGCCGCGGAAAGCGTGGCCTTGGCGTCCTTGAGCTGAAGTTCCTTCATAGTCCTCTCCAAATATGACTACCAGTAGTCATATATTGCCGGAGGGGCAAGGGCAAGCGTCGGCCGGCCGCACATGTTCGCCGCGGATCTATGACAGACGATATGAACGCATTCGACGCGGCGAGCCACTGTCAGGAAACTACACAGGTGTTTCCGAAAGCCCAGGTCCAGGAGGCTCAATTGCCCGTCCTAATTGCGCGACGCCGCCGCCGATTTCACGACCATAGGCTTTGGCTGCTTCCCCCACGAAATCTTCGTTGCGATGATCCTCGTCGCCATGTCGAAATCCAAGACGCGCAAGGATAGTTCGAAGATGCTGAAAGGCTCCGGCCAGTCGGCTGGAAGCGTCGAAATCGATTCGGATATTCAAATTTCTCTGGTCGAAATCATTCGAGCGCTTGCGCGAAGCGCGGCGCGGGAGGATCATCGGAAAGCCCGGGAGGTCGAAGCGACCTCATTGCGGAGGCAGGCCGATGAAACGCGCAGCGATCTACGCCCGTTTTTCGACGGAACTACAGCACGAGCGCTCGATCGAAGACCAAGTGGCAGTGTGCAGAACCTACGCCGAACGCAATGATCTGGAGATCGTCGGCGTTTACGACGATCGAGCGCGTTCGGGCGCTTCGATGTATGGCCGCGACGGATTGATGCGTCTTCTCGACGCGGCTCGCGACGACGCGTTCGATGTCATTCTGATCGAAGCGTTGGATCGTATTTCGCGCGACCAGGAAGATCTTGCAGGGATTTGGAAGCGGCTCAATTTCCTGGGAGTTGAGTTGCGCGCGGTTCACGAAGGAGTCGCGGATCAGATTCAGATCGGCGTGCGGGGACTTCTCGGGTCGCTTTTTTTGACAGACTTGGCTCATAAGGTTCGACGCGGAATGCAGGGCGTCGTGAGAGACGGGCGCCACGCCGGTGGGCGGGCCTATGGCTATCGGCCTGTGGCCGGCAAGCCGGGCGAATTGGAGATCGTCGAATCCGAAGCCGCGGTCGTTCGTCGTATTTTCCAGGATTATGTGCGCGGAAAGACCCCACGGGAGATCGCCCACGCGCTGAACAAGGAAGGCGCGAAACCGCCTCGCGGGGACAATTGGACGCCGTCTACGATCAACGGGAACAAGAAGCGGCATCACGGAATCATTCTCAACGAGCTCTACGCGGGCGTCGTCGTGTGGAACCGTGTGCGGATGATCAAGGATCCGGATACCGGTCGACGCGTTTCACGCTCGAACCCCCAGGAGGAGTGGAAGCGTTCAGATGCGCCGCACTTGGCGATCGTCGCCAAGGATTTGTTCGAGGCGGCGCAGCAGCGGAAGGCCGAGCGGACCTTCGAGGCGCCTCAAAAGCAGCGAAAGGCCAAGTTTCTGCTTTCCGGTCTTTTGAAATGCGGGTGCTGTGGCGGCGGACTATCGATGAAAGATCGCGATCATGGGCGGGTCAGGGTCCATTGTTCGACGATGCGGGAGGCAGGAACCTGCACGAACCGGAAGATTTTCTATCTCGACGAGATCGAAAAAGCCGTCCTCGCCGGTCTGCAACAGCATCTCAAGGTGCCGAAGCTGCTGAAGGAGTTCGTGCGCACCTACCAAGAAGAGCGCGAACGACTGGCGGCGGACAAAGTCCGGCAGCGCGGCAAGCTGGAGAAGAGGCTGGCCGAGGTGCAGCGTTCTCTCGACAGGATGTGGTCGGACTATGAGACCGAGCGAGTGCCGGTCGATGTCCTCGGGCCCAGGATGAAGGAGGCTCAGGCGCAAAAGCTCGCGCTGATCGCCGAACTCGAGACACAGCCGGAGCCGGACAAGATAGTTGGCCTGCACCCGGCCGCGCTACGGCATTACGAGGAACTGGTCGGGCAGCTGGGCGACGTTTTCGGCCGTGGCGTGACCCCGGACAACGAGGAGGCGGCAGAAAAAATCCGTGAGCTGGTGGCGAAGGTGATCGTCAGGCCCTCCGAGGAGGGGCTCAAAATCGAGCTACAGGGTCGCCTAGCTTTGCTGATGGGCGCCCCCAACGTCTACCCCAACATGCGGATCGCGGCGTCGGGGGGATCGGTGGTAGCGGAGGAGGGATTCGAACCCCCGACACAAGGATTATGATTCCTCTGCTCTAGCCGACTGAGCTACTCCGCCCCGCGTCCTCTCGGACGAGCGTCGGCGGATATAGTCGACCCTCCTCAAAAGTGTCAAGCCGTCGTCCGGGGAATTGTCGCTCGCGGAGACCGCCTCGGCTTAGGAGGCGCGTGGCTTTTAGTCCAGCCGCGTCGGGCTCGCCGCGATCGATTCTGTCGCGCAATGCTTGCCGTGATAGGATGGGGCATGCTCGGATCGCTTCCCGCGCGGGCCGCTCGCGCGCTCATCCTGCTCTATCGGCTCAGCCTCTCGGCCTTTATCGGGCGCGAGTGCCGCTATTTGCCGAGCTGTTCCGAATATGCGGATGAGGCGATCCGTCGCCACGGCCTGTGGGCCGGCGGCTGGATGGGCTTTGCGCGTCTGTGCCGCTGCCGGCCGGGCGGCGGCGATGGCTATGATCCGGTTCCGCTGTCGGCGCCGGCGGCGGCGCATTCGCTCGCGCCCTGGCGCTATGGGGCGTGGCGGCGGCCGCTCGTCTGCGAGGCCGTCGAGAACGGAGATCGCGCGCGGTAAGATCAGGAGCGCGCCATCAGCTCCACGGCGAGGCCGTAGATGCGCAGGCGGATCGGCTCGGGCAGAGCGCGCAGCGCCTCGAGATAGGTTTGGCCGAGGGCGCAGGTCTTCTTGTCGTCGAAGGGCGGATCGGGCGTCTTGCCGTCCAGCAGCGAGTCGATCTCCGGCTTGCGCAGGCCCCGCGCAGCCAGCGCCTTCTCCAATGCGCGAAAATCCTCCTCGCTCGGCGCCGAGCGCTCCAGCTGCTTGGCTTGGCCGCTGGCGATGGCCTCGAGGCCGACCACCGCCATCTCCGCGACCAGCGCGCGCCGCCGCGCCGCGAAGCTGTGGAAATCCTGATCGACGCCGCCATAGAGAAAGGCCGCGCAGAGCTTCTTGTTCTCGGCGGAGATGGCGCGCAGCACATCGAGCTGCAGATCGAAGACGCGGGCGAGGACCAGCGGCTCCGCCCTGGCGGCGAGCACGCCGCGCGACTGACGCAGCCGGCGCACGGATTCGGCGAGATAGAAATCGACGCTCGCCGTGTCCGCGCCGACGCTCCGCTCCTGCGCGAAAGTCTCTATGGCGGCGGCGTAATCGGTCGGAAAGGCCTGGCGCATGCGCTGAAAAAACGATCTGTATTCCTCTGTGGCGGCGATCGCCTGCTCTATGCGCTCGCGGGCGGCGAGGCGGGGGGCGCGGGCGGAAGGGCGCGGGTCGGCCGGCTCGGGCGCGGGCTCCGACGCGGCTTCGGCGAGCGGCGCCTCTCGGGTCTCGGCGATATGAGTCGGCTCAGCGATATGGGCCGGCTCGGCGATTTTGCGGCCGGGGCCTAGCGCCATCATCGCCAGTCCGAGGCCGAGACAGAGCGCGACGATCGCGCCCGTCGCCAGAGCGAGCAGCCTTTCCAAGAACATGGTCGGTCTTTCGATATGCCCGCTCGGGGAATGGAGCTTCGAACGCAAATACCAATGGAAAGGCTTTTCTAGCTCAATCCCGGCGGCCGACAAAGAGCGGGCCGGCTCGGTCGGCCTCATGGATGCGCGCGAGCGTCTCTTAGCGCCGCGCGGGCGAGACGCAGCGCGCGCGCCTGCTCGGCGCGATGCGCCACGAGAAGCGCGATATGGCGCGAGAGATCATAGGTCCAATGGCCGGCGCGGGCGCGTTCGGCCCGCAGCGCGCGCTCCAGCTCCTTCAGCACCACGGCGGCGGCCTGCGGCGTTTCGGCGGCGATGACGCTGCGCGACAGGCGATGAAACGAGCGCAGAAATTCCTCGCGGCGATAGGCGTCGGCTTTTGCGCGCAGGGCGCTCTGCAGGCTTTCCCGCGCGGCGGCGCGCAGGCGATCGGGTGATGGCGGATTTCGCATGAGGGTCCTCCCGCGCCGAAGCATGGGCGAGGGGCGGGGGATGGGGATAAGTTTTTTATCCGTTGTATAGGATTAAATTCATGATAGCGTCAGAGAGGTCGCCGGCTCAGCGCCGCTGACGCCCCGCACAGGCGAGACAGAATGCCTCTCCGACGAAACGCTCATTTTCCTTCATCGGCGCTCTGCGTCGCCGCGGCTTCCGCGGCCTGCGGCGTCGCGCCGGAGGCTCTGCGCGGCGCAAGCCGTGGGCGCGCCAATGTCGCCGACGCGCGCCATCTCGCCGTCTATCTCGATCATGTCGCTTTCGGCGCGAGCCTCTCGGCCTGCGGGCGCGCTTTTGCGCGTGATCGCGCCAGCGTTCGTCACGCCTGCGCGCGCATAGAGGATCGCCGCGACGAAGTGGATTTCGATCGCGCCGTGGCCGCGCTGGAACAAGCCCTGCGCGCGCAGCGGCGCCTCATCGAGACAATCGCTTTTTCCTTCACCTCGCATCCGACGGGAGACGATTCATGAGCACCACTCAGCGGCATAGTGACGAGACCGACGCGCGCGCGCTGCGCCGTCTGCTGGAGGCGATGAGCGAGCCCGGCGCGCAGGCGATGGCCGACCCGCTCGGCGCCCGGTCGATCATCGTCGCCGCGCCGCGCAAGGGCGTCACTGTCGCGCGGGCGCGTCTCGCCCAAAGCATCGCCGATATAGCGGCGGCGCGCGGATTGGCGCGCTGGGACGGCGCCGGCGAGGCGCGCCGTCTGCATCTGACAGATGAGGGGCGCGCTCATCTGAGACGCCTCGCGGCGCCGGCCGAGGCGAACCCCTTTTTCGCGCAGCACAGCGCGCTCGCGCCGCGCGTGGTGGAGAAGGGCGCGCGCCCGACGCTGGTCAATGAGGGCGAGAGCCCGCTCGCCTGGCTCGCGCGCCGCAAGGATCGCGACGGCCGTCCCTTTCTCGCGCCGGAGCAGATCGAGGCCGGCGAGCGCTTCCGTCGCGATGTGACGCAGGCCGCTATTCTCCAGCGCGTCACCGCCGATTGGGAGGCGGCGATCGGCTCCGCGCGCGGCGGCGGCGCGGGCGCCGATATCGCCAATGTGGCGATCGATGCGCGCCGGCGACTCTCTCACGCCTTCGATGCGGTGGGGCCGGAGCTCGGCGGATTGCTTACCGATGTCTGCGGCTATTTGAAAGGCCTCGAGCTCATCGAGAGCGAGCGAGGCTGGCCGCAGCGTTCCGCCAAAGTGGTGCTGAAAATCGCGCTCGAGCGGCTCGCTCTGCACTATGGATTGGCCAGTGAGGCGCAGGGGCCGGAGCGCGCGCGCCATTTGCTGCATTGGGGCGTTGAGGATTATCGTCCTACCCTCTGATGCGCCGAGCTCCGGCGGCGCGGTTGACAGAGCGGAGCTTTGGGCGCATGAATCTCGCCATATTGCACTGCAATATGGCGCGTCGCATCAGCGACGCTCGTCATCTCTATCGGGGAGTCGCCATGATGAAATTCGTCATGTCTCATCGTTCCCCGGGCCGCGCCTAGAGAGTTCAGGCAATGAGCCCGGTTCGAAAATACCGGGCTGCTCTCTCGCGCATGTCGCTCCGCCGATCCTGTCGGCGCTGACGACTTTCTCACGAAAGACATTCCGGAAACAGCCGCGACGCAGCCTCGTCTCGCGTCGCCTCGCGCCCATTCACGAAAAAGGGATCGGGACATCTCGCGTCCCGCAGGATTCATGTCCGCCTATTTGACCACGCTGCGCTTCGCGCTCCGCTATTGGCTTCTCTCGCCGCGCCTGCTCGCGGCGATGCTCGTCGCTCGCCTCATCTCCAATGTCGTCGATGTCTTCGTGCCCGTCGCCTCCGGCCATCTCGCCGATGTCGTCGCCGGCGAGAGCCGCGAGCTCGCTCCGGCGCTTTCGGCGCTCGCCGTGTTTCTCGGCACGGTGCTGCTGTTTCATTGCCTGCGCAATTTCGTCGCCTTCTCCGTCTGCCATGTCGCCGCTCACGCCATGGCGGCGCTGGTGCGCGACGCTTTTGCGCGCGTGCAGCGCTTCTCGGCCGATTGGCACGCCAACGCCTTCGCCGGCGCGACGGTGCGCAAGATCACGCGCGGCGTCTGGGCCTTCGATTCGCTCAGCGACACGCTGATCTTCGGCATGTTGCCGGCGGCGACGGTGATCGTGGCGATCACCTGCCTCCTGTCCTGGCGCTGGCCGCTGCTCGGCCTCGTCGTGGCGATCGGCATATCGCTGTTTCTGGCGATAGGAATCGGCCTCTCGCTCGGCTGGATCAGCCCTGCGGCGCAAGTGTCGCAGGCGCTCGATTCCGCTGTGAGCGCGCGGCTCGCCGATTCGATCACCGGCAATCAGATCGTCAAAGGCTTCGCCGCCGAGACGCGCGAGGATGCGAGCTTCACGGCGCTGGTCGCCGAATGGCGCAAGCGCACGCTGATCTCCTGGTATCGCGGCACGACGGTCGGGCTGCTGCAGGCCGTGGTGATGATCGCCATGCAGGCGACCTTGCTCGGCTGCGGGCTGATGCTGTGGTCGCAGGGCGGCATGACGACGGGCGATGTGGTGAGCCTCATCGGCATACAGGGGCTCATCAACGGCTATTTGCGCGACATTGGCGAGCACGTCCGCAATCTGCAGCGCGCCGTCAATGAGATGGAGGATGTCGTCGCGTTCGACGCGCAGGAGCCCGATGTGGTCGATGCGCAGGGCGCGACGCCGCTGGTGGTGAAGCGCGGCGAGATCGTCTTCGACAATGTGACCTTCGGCTATCCGAATGCGCGCAGGAATCTCTATGAGAATTTCTCGCTGACGATCCGTCCGGGCCAGCGCGTCGGCCTCGTCGGCGCCTCGGGCGCCGGCAAGACGACCTTCGTCAAGCTGCTGCAGCGCCAGTTCGATCTCGATGCGGGCCGCATTCTCATCGACGGACAGGACATAGCCTTCGCCACTCAAGCCTCGCTGCGGGAGGCGATCGGCATCGTCGCGCAGGAGCCGATCCTGTTCCATCGGCCGCTCGGCGAGAATATCGCCTATGGCAGACCCGATGCGGCGCAATATGAGGTCGCGGAAGCGGCGCGTCTCGCCCATGCGGATATTTTCATCGAGCGTCTGCCCGACGCTTATGAGACTCTGGTGGGCGAGCGCGGCGTGAAGCTCTCGGGCGGCGAGCGCCAGCGTGTGGCGATCGCGCGCGCCATTCTCGCGGCGACGCCCATATTGGTGCTGGACGAGGCGACCTCCTCGCTCGATTCCGTGTCCGAATTCCATATTCGCGCGGCGATCGAGCAATTGTCGGCGGGACGCACGACGATCGTCGTCGCGCATCGCCTATCGACGGTGCAGCGGCTCGACCGCATATTGGTGTTCGACCATGGCCGCATCGTCGAGGACGGCTCACATGAGGAGCTGCTGCGCCTTTCGGGCGGCGTCTATCGGCGCCTGTTCGACACGCAGGTCGGCGCCGGCGACTCGCTGGAAGAGGCGATCGAGCGGGCGGGGTGAGAGCCCCGCCCCTTCGGCGATACGAATTTTCCTCGATCGAAAATGAATTGCCGTCACCAGAGCAGAGAAGCGACTCGAATGGCCGAGGAATCGAAAATCGACGCGGCGCGGATCGCCCATTATGCGGCAAAGCTCGAATATGAGATCGACTCCTGGGACCTTCGCGCATGTGAGGAGGAGGTCGTCATCATCGACGCGCGCTCGCCCGAGGCCTATGAAAAAGAGCACATTCCCGGCGCCATCGGCTTTCCGCATCGGACGATGACCGCGGAGACGACGATGCATCTTCGTCGCGATATCCTCTATGTGACCTATTGCGACGGCGTCGGCTGCAACGCATCCACCAAAGGCGCTTTGAATCTCGCCCGACTGGGGTTTCGCGTCAAAGAGCTGATCGGCGGTCTCGACTGGTGGAAGCGCGACGGCTACGCCACCGAAGGCGCGCAATCATGCGCCGGCGGCGTTACGGGCTGCGCCTGTTGACAACAGCTGCGTCTCGGGGCGCTTGTGCGAGCTCGGCGCGCGAAAGCTCGATCGTCCAGTCGAGGCCGGAGTCGACGCCATAGCTCTTGGCGAAATCGCCGAGATTGAGCGCGACGGCCATGTCGAAGAGGCTGTTGACGTAAACGAGCGGGCGTCCCTGCGGAACGTCGCCGAATGTGCGCTCATAGGGCGCGTCGAGATCGGCGACGAGCCGATCGCCATGGCGAATGCGCAGACGCACCGTCTCACCCAGCGAGATTTTCAATTCGTCGAACAGGGTTTTCGGAATGTTCGACCATACATTGCCGAAATGCGCGTCGAGCACGGGAATGATTCCGCTGACCGCATCGCCTTTGCGTTCCGCCGCGCGATAGGAAATCGTGACCAGCGCTTCCGGCGGCAGCTTGCGCCCGATCTGCTCGAAGCTCTGCGCGCCCGCCGCCAGACGCGCGCCGGCATAGGCGAAAATATCGCGGCCGTGAAATGTGTGGGATTGCTCGGAGCCGGGCCTGCGGTTCACGCTCTCGTCGATCTCGCGCACTTCCTTCACGCCCTCGCGCTCGGCGACCAATGTCAGCAGCCCATTGTTGGGCGCGAGGAAAAAGCGGCCGCTCAGCGTCTCGAGCGCAATGGCCAGCCGTCCCGTTCCGACGCCGGGATCGACGACGGCGACGAACACGGAGCCTTTCGGCCAATAGGGCTCCGCCTGATAGAGACGATAGGCGCCGGCGAATACGCTTCCAGGATCCTCATGGCTGAGATCGGCGACCAGAAGATCCTGCGAGATGGAATAGGCGACGCCTTTCATCGCGGCGACGGCGCCGTCCGCCGTTCCGAAATCCGTGAACAGCACCAGCGGCGCACGCGCCGCGGCGACGCCGCAAGAGAGGCAGAAGAGAAGAGCGACAGCGAGCGCGCGAATCGACGAATGAAGCATGGGCGTTCCATTTTCAGAGGCCGGACCGCCAGCGGCGCTGAATTTCTGGGCGCGTCGAAGCGGGAAATGCGAACCCTTCTTTCACGATAGACGCGATATCGCGCATTGCGCTATGCAAATAATATAAAATACTTACGCACGCCGTCCTAGGGGCTTGTATAGCACGCCTGTAAAGCTGCTCCAGCTCTCGGCGGCCAGCGCCTCCCATGATTTGTGCACGGGATTCTTGGGGTAGGCGCGGGGTCGAGGGCCGGTGGCGTCGCGGCCCCGAGCGGAGCTTCGAATTCTTCCCGGGTCATCTTGGGCCTCCGAACTCCGTCGGAAGGCGAGTAGGCGCGCTGTCGAGAGACGGGCGCCGCCGGCGTCGCGCGCCGGGATTGACTGGCGGCGACTGATGTGTCACACAGTATGACATGACAGCACAAGCTATGACTCCCGTTCGCGACGCCTATAAGGCGATGACGCGAGAGCGCATTCTCGACGCGGCGATCGAGCTGATGGCGAAGACTGGCGCGGAGCCGGTGACCATCGCCGCCGTCGCCGCAGGCGCCGGGGTGACCCACCGCACCGTCTACCGCCACTTCAAGACGCGCGATGATCTGATCGAGGCGGTGTGGCCGCGGCTGCAGCAGCGGGTGTTGTCGAAGGGCTTTCCGCGAACCGCGGACGATCTGGTCGCGACGCCCGGCCGCTTGTTTCCACGCTTCGACGAAAACGCGCAGCTGGTGCGCGCTTCCGCCTTTTCCGAGGCGGGCCTCGAGGTCCGCCTGCGCTCCAACGCGGAGCGGCAGGAAGCGATGCTCGCCTGCGTCGCCGACGCTCTTCCCGGGATGGAGCCGCAGGCGATGCGCCGCCGCGCCGCCGTGGCGCAGCTGATCGACAGCGCCTATGCCTGGGCGGCGCTCAGGGATTTTTGGGGGCTCGACGGCGTCGAGGCCGGACGCGCGGCCGGCGAGGCGCTGGCCGTGCTGCTCGGTCGACGCGGTCCGTCCGACGATGCGCCGTTTCCAATCGAAGAAGAGAGGAGTGAGACATGAAGCTCGTTCACGCCAGCATTCCGGCCGATGATCCCAAGACCGCCGCCGAGGTCCTCGCCGACATCATGGGCGGCGAGGCTCTGCCCTTTCCGCCCGCCGGCGCCGACGCCTTCATGGCGTGGTCGAAAGACGGCGCGATCGAGCTCGAGATCGTGCCGCGCGGCCGCACGCTCCACTTTGACGACGAGCAGGGAAACTGGCGTCCGTCCTCTGTCTCGAGCCGGCTTTCCGAGGTGCATTTGGCGATTGCGGTGGCGAAATCGGCCGAGGAGGTCCTCGCCATCGCGCAGGCGGCAGGCTGGCCGGCGCGTCGTTGCGACCGCGGCAATGGGTTGTTTCAGCTCGTCGAAGTCTGGGTCGACGGCTGCTTCATGATCGAATTCATGGATCCCGGCCAGGCGCGCCGTTATGAAGAGGTCGTCACCCCAGCGAGCTGGAAAGCCTATCTCGCGCAAGCGGCGCTTCGCTAGGGATTGCGCATGTGGATCGACGCTCTTCGGCATGGCCGAGCGTCGAAATGGCGGCGCAAGAGAGGATTGAACGCAGAGATTCTCTCGTGCGCATTCAACGACTTCAAAAACTTATGGGCGCGCGCGATACAGTTGAGATATACATCAAAGATTCTTTGCGGTTTCGGCGAAGCGAGCCGGTTTCAACCGCTTGCCGCCGCCCCCCGCCGGCAGCCTGCTCCGCGCCCTTATCACCGCTCCGATACGTGCCCGCACCCGACCTCGACGCCATCATTCTGGGCGCCATTCTATGGCGCCGCTGTAGAGAAGCGGACGGTGGCAAAGCCCCGAGTTCTGAGCAATTCTCTGTTAACGCGCATTTAAAGCCAGAGATTGGCGGAGAGGGAGGGATTTGAACCCCCGATACGGTTGCCCGTATGCCGCATTTCGAGTGCGGTGCTTTCAACCACTCAGCCACCTCTCCGGAGGCGAAAGCGGGGACTTGCCCCGCTCGCGGCGAAGCGCCCAATAGCACGCGTTCGCCTCGGCGATCAAGGCTCGAAACGCGATCCTTTCGCCCAGCCTCGCTCGAGGCGCGAAGGTTAACGATCGGCAGACGGCGCAGATTTGCCGATCGTTAACCTTAATGAGGTGTAACAGGCCGCCGGCCTCCCTTTCGCGCGCTCGCGGCTCGCGCGCCGGGGCGGCCCTCTGGAACATGCGCATGCCGAAAGCCAACGATCACAGACCGCGTCAAAAGCGGCTTCCCTTCGTCGTCGAATTCTCGCTCGCCGCGCGGCGGCGGCGGCTGGAGCTGTCGACCCCGACGCTCGTCGTGGCGGGTCTCGTTCTGCTCGGGGCGGGGCTGCTCGCCCCTTGCGCGGCCGCTTATCTCGCTTTTCGCGACGACATGCTCGCCGAGCTGGTCGATCGCCAGACGCAGATGCGTTACGTCTATGAGGATCGCCTGGCCGCGATGCGGCTGCGGCTCGATCAGGCGACGAGCCGGCAGTTCCTCGCTCAGGGCGATGTCGAGAGCAAGGTGCAGACTTTGGTCGCCCGCCAGGCCAAGCTGGAGACGCGGGCGGCGCTGGTGGCGCGGCTCGTCGAAGGCGTCGCCTCCAAGGACGTCGCGTCTCCTCCTGTGACCGCGCAAAGGCGCGCGCCTCCTGTCGCCGCGCCGGCTGTGGGACTGCCCTCCGGCGCCAGCGCCTATGCGCCCGCGCCCGAGGAGCGGCCGGAGCCTTTCGCTGGTTTCGACAAGCCGCAGCCGGAGGGTCTCGAGCTGCGGCTGCGACGCGAGGAGGACGCGCCGGCCAAGCCGGCGGCCGAGCGCAGCGGCGCCTCCGCCCAGCTTTCGCCCCCGAGCGAATCACCCCGGCTCGCGGCGGAAGCCGGCCTGCCGATGCAGTCGCGCCTCGAGCATTTGGAGGCCTCGCTCAATCAGGCCGAGCGCGAGCAGACCCAACGGCTCGGTCGGCTGGTCGAGCCGATTCGGGCGGCTACGGCGCGGCTACGGCGCGCTTTCGATGTCGCCGGCCTGCCGATCGAGCGCTTTCTTCCCAAGGGCCGCGCCTCCAAGGCGCAGGCCGAGACCTTTGCCGGCGGTCCTTTCGTGCCGGCCGAGCGCAGCGATCTCTTCGAGCGCGAGCTCGGCGCCGCCGAGACGGCCGCCACCACGCTCGAGGGGCTGCGCAGCGCGCTGCCCAGCGTGCCGCTGCGCAAGCCGCTCGCCGGAGCGCCGGAAACCACCTCCAACTTCGGCTATCGCACCGATCCTTTCTTCGGACGGGCGGCGCTGCATACGGGCGTCGATCTGCGCGATGATTACGGCTCGCCCGTGCGCGCCACGGCGGGCGGCGTCGTCGTCAACGCCGGGCCGAGCGGCGGCTATGGGCAGATGGTCGAGATCGACCATGGCTCCGGCCTCGCCACGCGCTATGCGCATCTCTCGGCCATCACCGTTTCCGTCGGCCAGGAGGTCGCTCCGGGCGAGACGGTCGGGCGGCTGGGCTCGACGGGCCGCTCCACCGGGCCGCATCTGCACTATGAAGTGCGGGTGGACGGCGAGCCGGTCGACCCCTCGCGCTTCCTGCGCGCGGCCTCGACATTGGCGGAGAGCCATTGAGCCGGGCTGGCGTTATGGGGCGAGTGCGATAAAAGACGCGGGGCCGGCCTCGTCCCGCCGGCGCGGACACATCGGACCCCATGGCCCCGCCACCCCTTTTGACGCTCCAGAATGTCGGGCTGACGCTCGGCGGCAAGCCGCTTTTCGAATCGGCCGATCTTTCCGTCTCGCCCGGCGAGCGGCTGTGCCTCGTCGGCCGCAATGGCTCGGGCAAATCGACCCTGCTGCGCATCGCCGCCGGCGAGGTGGAGGCGGATTCCGGCGCCCGCTTCCTGCAGCCGGGCGCGAGCCTGCGCTATCTGCCGCAGGAGCCCGATCTCTCGAAATTCGAATCGACGCTCGATTATGTGGTCGCCGGCCTCGGCCCGACCGACGATCCCTATATCGCCAAGGCGCTGCTGCTCGAGCTCGGCCTCACCGGCGAGGAAAATCCGCGCAGCATCTCGGGCGGCGAGGGGAGGCGGGCGGCGCTCGCCCGCGCGCTCGCTCCGGAGCCGGACGTGCTGCTGCTGGACGAGCCGACCAACCATCTCGATCTGCCGGCGATTCTCTGGCTCGAGGAGCGGCTCGCCGGGCTGCGCTCGGCGATCGTCGTCATCAGCCATGATCGCCGCTTCCTGCAGGATCTGACGCGCTCCACGGTCTGGCTCGACCGCGGGCGGACGCGGTATTTGTCGCGCGGCTTCAAGGATTTCGAGGCCTGGCGCGACCGCGAGTTCGAGGAAGAGGAAAAGCAGCAGCACAAGATCGACCGCAAGATCGTCGCCGAGGAGCATTGGGTGCGCTATGGCGTGACCGGCCGGCGCAAGCGCAATCAGAAGCGGTTGTCGGACCTCCACGAGATGCGCGCGACGCGGCGCCGGCACGTCGGGCCGGTGGGCGATATCAAGCTCGACGTCGCCGAGGCCCAGGCCTCCGGCGCGCTGGTCGTCGAAGCGCGCGGAATTTCCAAGTCTTTCGGCGAGCGCGTGATCGTCGACAATTTCTCTACGCGGGTGATGCGCGGCGATCGGCTCGGCATCGTGGGCGCCAATGGCGCCGGCAAGACCACGCTGGTCAAGCTGGTGACGGGGACGCTGGCGCCCGACGGCGGCCATGTGCGGATCGGCGCTTCGGTCGAGATGGCGACGCTGGACCAGAGCCGCGCCAGTCTCGATCCGCAGACGACATTGAAGGATGCGCTGACCGGCGGCGGCTCGGATTTCGTCGAGATCAACGGCCAGCGCAAGCATATCATCGGCTATATGAGGGACTTCTTGTTCGGCCCGGAGCAGGCGCGGACGCCGATCGGCCGGCTCTCGGGCGGCGAGCGCGGGCGGCTGCTGCTCGCCCGCGCGCTGGCGCAGCCTTCCAATCTTCTGGTGCTGGACGAGCCGACCAATGATCTCGATCTCGAGACGCTCGATCTCTTGGAGGAGATGCTCGCCGATTATCCGGGCACGCTGATCGTCGTCAGCCATGATCGCGATTTTCTCGATCGCGTCGCCACTTCGGTGCTGATGTCGGAGGGCAATGGCCGCTGGCTCGAATATGCCGGCGGCTATTCCGACATGGTGACGCAGCGCGGCGAGGGCGTTCAGGCCAGAAGCGCCGCCGCGGCCCCGCGCGAGGAGAAGCCGAAAGCAGCCGGCGCGCCGAGGCCGAAATCCGCCGCCAAGCCGCGCCTCTCCTTCGCCGAGCAGCATGCGCTGACGACGCTGCCGGCGAAAATGGAGGAATTGCGCGGCAAGAGGGAGAAGCTGCAGAAGTTTCTCGACGATCCCGGCCTCTATGCGCGCGATCCGGCGAAATTCGCCGAAGCCGGCAAGCTCCTCGCGAAAGTGGAGGAAGAACTCGCCGCCGCCGAGGAAAGCTGGCTAGAGCTGGAGATCAAGCGGGAGGAGATCGGCGGGTGAGGCGCCTCACCCTCCGCCTTTGAGGAATAGCCGGCCGCCCCGCCGTTGCTTTCGGCCGACGAAACGACTATCCGGCCTTTTCTCCCTATCGACCGACAGAGGACGCCGCCCATGCCCGCCCCTTCCGCCGATGAGCTGAAACGACAGGCGGCCGCCGTGGCCCTCGAGGCCGTCGAGCCGGGAATGCGGCTCGGGCTCGGCACGGGCTCCACGGCGGCGCATTTCGTCGATCTGCTCGGGGCAAAGGTGAAAGCGGGGCTCGATGTGCTCTGCGTTCCCACGTCAGAGCGCACGCGCGCGCAGGCCGCCGCGCTGGGCGTGCCGCTGGCGACGCTGGAGGAGGCGCCGGAACTGGACCTCACCGTCGACGGCGCCGATGAGTTCGACGCTAAAATGCGCCTCATCAAGGGCGGCGGCGGCGCGCTGCTGCGCGAAAAAATCGTCGCTGCAGCGTCGAAACGCTTCATCGTCATCACCGACGAATCGAAGCGGGTCGAGACTCTGGGCGCCTTTCCGCTGCCGGTCGAGATCGATCCTTTCGGCGCCAAGGCGACGCGGCTGCATGTCGAGCGGGTCGCGCGCGATCTCGGCCTAATCGGGACCGTCGGCCCGCGGCTGAAGCCTGACGGCCATGTTTTCGTCACCGACGGCGGCCATTTGATCCTCGATTGCGCATTCAGCGCGATTTCCGATCCCGACGCGCTGGCCGATCGCCTCTCCGCCATTCCCGGCGTCGTCGAGCACGGTTTGTTCATCGGCCTCGCCACGGCGGTGGTCGTCGCCGGCCGCGACGGCGTCTCGACGCTGGGCCGGCTGGGCGCGGCGTAACCGAGCGACGCACGCCGCCGAATTGGTTTCACGAGGAGATGTCCCGAGTGATTTTTCGTCTGACGATCGGTTTCGCCGCGCTCATTCTGGCGACCGCCGCCATCGCCGCCGAGCAGCGGCCGGGCGCCGCCCCTGCGGCGGCCGTCTCGCCGCCCATCGCCTCGGCTCCCACGGTCGCGGCCACGCCGGCGCAGCTGGCGCTGGCGCGAGCGGTTCTCGTCGAATCTGGCGTCGCCTCGTCTTTCCGGCTCATCATTCCGCAATATCTCGAGCAGATCGCCCTTTCGGTGACGCGCACGCGGCCCGAAATGGTGCCGGACCTCAATCTCGTGCTCGCCGCCGTGCGGCCGGAGTTCGACAAAAAGGTCGAGGAGATGGTCGACAGCGCCGCGCAGCTCTACACGCAGCGTTTCTCGCCCAAGGAGCTCGAGGACGTCGCCGCTTTCTTCAAAAGCGCCTCGGGCCGCAAATATGTCGGCATGCAGCCGGTGCTGATGAGCGACATGTTCGTCGCCATGCAGGCGTGGTCGCAGAAGATTTCCGTCGACATGATGACGCGCGTGCGCGAAGAGATGCGCAAGAAGGGCCACGAGCTCTAGCCGCCCCATGAACGGAGAAATCTGGAGCGGGCGAGCTCTGGCGGGACCCGTGCGGGCCTTTCGCCCTCGGGTCACAGATTCCGGGGTTCGAAATGGCAGAGCATGATTATGATCTCGTCGTCATCGGCGCAGGCTCGGGCGGCGTTCGCGCGGCGCGCATCGCCGCCGGCTATGGCGCGAAAGTCGCGATATGCGAGGAGTTTCGCATCGGCGGAACCTGCGTGATCCGCGGCTGCGTGCCGAAAAAGCTCTATGTGATGGCGAGCCGCTTCCACGATGATTTCGAGGACGCCGCCGGATTCGGCTGGCGCGTCGGCGAAGTGGCGTTCGACTGGAAGGCGCTGGTCGCCGCCAAGGAGGCGGAGATCACCCGCCTCTCCGGCCTCTATGCGCAAAATCTCGAGAAGGCCGGCGTCGAGGTCATTCGCGAGCGCGGCGTGATCGCCGGGCCGAATGAAGTCGCCTTCGCCGGCGGCAAGCGCGTCTCGACGCGTTATATTCTGGTCGCCACCGGCGGCGCGCCGACGCTGCGGCCGGACATTCCGGGCCTTGAGCTGGCTATCTCATCCAATGAGATTTTCGATCTGCCGGAACTGCCGAAGAGCCTGCTCGTCGTCGGCGGCGGCTATATCGCCGTGGAATTCGCCAGCGTTTTCGCGCGGCTCGGCTCCAAGGTCCATTTGTCGCTGCGCGCCGATCTGCCCTTGCGCGGCTTCGACGAGAATTTGCGACGTCTGCTCGACGAGGGGCTCGTCAATGCGGGCATAGAGATTCACCGCGGCGCTCTGCCCACCAAGCTCGAGAAGACGGTCGGGGGACTCGTCGCGACGCTGCAGAATGGCGCGCGTCTCGACATAGACGCCGCTCTGCTGGCGACCGGCCGCGCGCCGCTGACGCAGGGCTTGGGGCTCGAGGCGGTGGGCGTCGCGATGAAGGAGAGCGGCGCGATCATCGTCGATGATTATTCGCGCACCAATATTGCGTCCATTTACGCCGTCGGCGATGTGACGGATCGCATTAATCTGACGCCCGTCGCCATTCGCGAGGGCCATGCTTTCGCGGACACTGTGTTCGGCGGCAAGGATGTCCGCGTCAGTCACGATCTGGTGCCGACGGCCGTGTTCACCACGCCGGAGATCGGAACCGTCGGCCTCGGCGAGGCCGAGGCGCATGCGAAATACGGTCGGCTGAATGTCTTCGAGACGAGCTTTCGGCCGATGCGCGCGACGCTGTCGAAGCGCGCGGAAAAAGTCTTCATGAAGATTTTGGTCGACGCCGCCAGCGATCTCGTCGTCGGCGTGCATATACTGGGACCGGAGGCGGGTGAGATGGCGCAGCTGCTCGCCATCGCGCTGCGGCTCGGCGCGCGCAAGGCCGATTTCGACGCGACAATGGCGCTGCATCCGACGCTCGCCGAAGAGCTGGTGACGATGCGCACGCCGAGCCGCGTCGTCGAATAAAAAAGCGAGCCCGAGGGCTCGCTGCGTCGCGAGGCGATCCGAGAAGAACCCGGATCGCCTCGTCCGATCATCTCACAAACGACACGTCGAACAGCGGCGGCTCGTCTCCCTCGAAGAATATTCCGCGCTCGCCCTTGTCGCGCCCGAACTCATATTTGGCCGACATCGTGTAGGTGCGCTGCGGGAAGGGATGGAACAGGAAGTATTTGTAATTGCCGATGTTGTCGATGCCGAAGTCGAAGCTGATGTGCTTGTTCCACTTGTAGTGGATCTTCGTGTCGACGACGAAGAAGCGGTCGAAGCTCTGATAGACGCCATGAGCGATGTCGTTATTGGCGAGCGTCGTCCACATCTGGCCCTGATAGCGGGCGGCGACGGTGAAGGCCCAATGATCGTCGGGCCGATAGGTCGCCTCCATGGTGGCGCGCCAATCCGGCACATTGGGCACACGCTTGCCGGCGACCGAGAGCGCCCAATTGTCGTAGTTCGTGCCGCCCGAAGGCGCCCATTTGCTGTCGGAGATGACGCGAGCGTTGAGATAGGTCACGCTGCCGACGAGCTCGAGTCCCTTGATGACGACATTGTCCTTGCGCGCCGCGAGCTCGACGCCGCTGTTGCGGACGCGATCGACATTGGTAGTCTGCGAGGCCGTGAAATTCTGCCCGGTGACGAAAGTGCTCTGCGAGATGATCGCGTCGCGCACTTCCTCGTCGAACAGCGACACGCGCACCGAGCCGTCCGCGCCGATCTTGCGCTCGACCGCGAGCTCCTTGCTGAGCGCCACTTCCGGCCGCAGATTGGGGTTGGGATTGACCACCGTTCCCGTCGCGCCCGGGATCGTCGTCAGATTATAGAGCTCCTTGGCGGTCGGGAAGCGATTGGCGAGGCCGATCGAGCCGGTGACCGTCCAATCCTCGTCCGGCGTCCATTGCAGCGAGCCTTTGGGAGAGAAGCGCGTGTGATAGAGCGTCGGCTGATAGATCGGCAGCATGCTCGCCGCCGTCGCCGTCGACCCGAAGCCATTGGCGTTGATGGAGCCGAGCGACTGATTATAGCCGTCCGACGCGACCCAATGCTCCCAGCGGCCGCCGACGGTGAATTTGAACTCTTTCGAGATCCTCCACGCGTCCTGCGCCCACAGAGCCTGAGTGCGCGTCGTGCCATTGCCGATCGAGGCCGCGACGCCATAGGACGAGGCCATGCCGCTCGTCCAATTGGTGGTGAGCCAGGTGGGATTGTTCAGATGGAACTGATCCCCATGCAGGCCGAAGCTGATGTCGTGCCCGGCGAGCACGCCGTCCGGCCGCAGAATGCCCTTGAGGTCGAGCAGCGTCCAATAGGTGCCGTTGTAACGGACATCCTTGCCGGTCGAGGAATAGCCGACCGGCGCCGCCGTATAGGGCGAGCGCTGATCGGATTGCAGATAGGTGAAATGCGAGGCGGAGACTTCGAAATCGAAGGGTCCGCCCGTGTTGGATTTCACCGCCAGCGCATTGGTGAGCATCTTCTCCTGCACGCGGTAATAGCCGCTGCCGAAGCTCTGCATCGCCGAGGAGCCGATGCTGCCCGTTCCGCTCGCCGAACCGAAGGCCTGCAGCCCACCGGAGACATAGGATTGCGGAATCGAGGTTCCGTCATTGCTCCAGAAGCCGAGCGTGTAGGTCGCGCGCAGAGTCGGCGTGAAGTCATAGGCCAGCTTCAGCTTGGCGTTGACCTGATCGTTCTCGAGATTGCCGGAGGAGCCGAGAACGGTGGCCGGCCCGCCGAATTTGGTGTTGCCGAAATAGGCGCCCGGCCAGCCATAGAGGCTGCTCGACGTCACATAGGTGAGCGGCTGCGTGGTGCCGTGAGCGTAATTGCCGGTGAGGAACCAGGAGAAATCGCCGATCTTGTCGCCGACGGTGGCGCTCGTCACCTCGGTGTGGAACAGCTTGCTCGTTCCATAGAGCGAGAAGTCCTGCAGCGAGACGCTCTGCTTGGCGGTGACCTCCAGCTTGTCGGGCATGCGCGTGGTGATCTGCAGCACGCCGCCCATCGAATTGCCCGGATATTGCGCCGAGAACGGCCCATAGAGCATGTCGACGCGCTCGATCTCCTCCGGCGCGACGAGGCCCCAGCGCGGGGCGCCGATGCTGTTGTCATTGCCGATGAGAGCGGTGAGCAGCAGATCGTCGGCATAGACGAGCGAGCGGGCGCTGGACGCGACGCCCCAGGTGCGCGTCTGCAGCACGGCCTGCGTGTCGCCACTGTTGCGTTTGCGGACGAACAGGCTCGGCAGATATTTGACCACGTCTTCCGTGTCGATGACGTTGATCGTCTCGTCGATCTGCTTGCGGGTGACGCTGGCGACAGTGTTCGGCAGAGCGAACTTCTGCACGAAGGCCGGCTTGCCGTCGGGCAGAGTCGGCGACCACACGGAGGTCGGCGCCGGCCGGCGTGACTGCGCGGGCTGTCCCTCGCCGCTGATATCGATCGTCGGCAGCGACTCCTGGGCGCGGGCCGGGAGAATGGCGGCGGAGCAGACGACGAAGAGAGCGCCGGCGGAAACGCCGCGCAGCAGATGGTGGCGATACATTTGTGATGTCCTTCCCTGACGCCCTCTCTTCGAGGGCGCGCGTCGAATTGCGGCGCTTTTTGCGCCGCGGTTTTGTCGCGTCAGGAGAAGGGAGGCGGCGCGCGGGTCGGCGCATTGTCGTCATCGCGCGAGAAGGGCGCTCCGGCAAATGCGACGAAGGCGCCGGCGGCGTGCGCGCGAGGAGGCTGCGTCGCCACCCACGCCATAGTGGTCAGAAGCGGCGGCGCGCCGGCGCCGAGCTCGCAGAAGGCGCAGGCGCCATGCCGATGGGATTGGTCGCTCTTGGGAGCCTGCTTGCCGAACTCCTCGGCCGCGTCGTTCCCCTCGACATGGGCGACGAGGCAGAGGCGGGCCGACTCGCCATGCGCGCGCATGCCGCCGAGAGGCGCTGTCAGCGCCTGGCCCAGCAGGGCGAGAAGGAAGAGGAGCTTTGCGACCGCCGCCATCGCGCGCGTTAACTCTATCGATAAACCAGCTGCGAATTAGCGCGCTTCGCCAAATAAATCCAAGACCCCGCAGATTGTCAGAAGTTAAAAAATCCGTTAAGAGACATTTATGTCACACACGGGGGGACAGCGCAGAGAAATGCGCGCGATCTGCGCGATCGCCGCTGTTTGCGCGCTCGTTTTCGCCCTCCTCGTTTCTGGCGCGCCGCATCGTCTTTCGAGCGCCGCCGTCCACGCGGGCGATCAGGCCGCTCGCGCCATGTGTCATGACGCGCTCGCCGACGCGGATGTCGGAACGCCGGACAGGCCGATCAAGAAAGGGGCGAACTGCCCCTGTTGCCTCGCCGCGCATTCTGGTCCGGCGGTTCTTCCTGGCCGTATTTTTGGCGCCTTGCGCCGTGAGACCGCGGCGCGGCCCGCCGTCTATCGAGCCTATGCCGCCGCGCAGCCGTCTTTCGCCCTATCGCAGGCGGTCAATGGCGCGCGCGCGCCGCCCGCCGATTTCGTCGCTCTGATCTGACGACAGACCGATTCCGCGGCGAGCGGCGCGGGATCGACGAAGCAGGGCTTCGACGGCGCCCCCCTCCTTTCGAGAGAGCGAGACATCGCCGTCGGACGAACAAAATCATAAGCAACAACAATCTGCTGATCCGCGGCGGCGTCGCGAGATCGAGGAACCCCAAGCGCGAGTGCGTCCTATGGATTACGGCTCAATTTCTCCTGTCACCATGTTCATGAACGCCGGCCCGGTGGGCAAGGTGGTCATGGCCGTCCTGCTGCTGGCGTCGGTCTGGACCTGGGTGCTGATCGTCGAGGGCGTCGTCGCCGTCGTGCGCATCGGCAAATCGGCGCGCGCTGCGCGCTCGGGTGGGCCGGCCGGCCTGCTCGCGCCGATCGAGGTCGCGGGCGAGCACGCCGCCTCCTTCGATCTTCCCGGCGAGTCCATCGGCGAGAAGCGCGAGCGCGTCGCCGAGATCATGAGCCGCGTCGGCCGCGAGCTGATGACCAAGGCGGAAGGCGGTCTGCCCAATCTCGCCGTCATCTCCTCTGTCGCGCCCTTCGTCGGCCTGTTCGGCACGGTGTGGGGCATTATGACCAGCTTCGCTGGCATCGCCCAATCGCAGGACACCAGCCTCGCGGTGGTCGCGCCGGGCATCGCCGAGGCGCTGGCCGCCACCGCCTATGGCCTCGCGGCCGCCATCCCCGCCTCGGTCGGCTATAACCGTATCGGCGCGGCTTTCGCGCGCGCCGGCCAGCAGGTCGCCCATTATGTCGAGGATAAGGCGCTCGACGCCACCAGCGGCCACATCGTCACGGCCAGAAAGCGGGAGGCCGCGTGATGGCCGGACTTCCGACGCGCTTCAAGAATGGCGACAGCCTCTATCAGCCGCTCGCCGAGATAAATGTGACGCCGCTCGTCGACGTCATGCTGGTGCTGCTCATCATCTTCATGGTGACGGCGCCTCTGCTCGCCAAGGGCATGAAGGTCAATCTCCCGCAGTCCAAGGCGGCGCAGCCGCTCAATCCCAAGGAGCCGATCGTCGTCGCCGTCTCTAAGGACGGCAAGGTGGCGCTCGGCGCCGATGAGGTCTCCCCCGAGGCGCTCGTCGACGGCATCAAGGCGATGATGGGCTCCGACACGAGCCGCATCGTTCATGTTCGTGGCGACAAGGAGGCCAATTACGGCGAGGTGATCGCCGTGATGGACAAATTGGCGACCAATGGCATCACCCACATCGCCATACTCACCGACTCGCGGCCGAAGGGCGCGGCGACGCCGGCCGCAGCCGCGACGGCGGCTGGAGCGAAGCCCGCCGCAACGAGCCCGGTTCCTGCGGCGGCGGTTCCCGCGGGAGGGGCGGCGAAATGACGGATGCGATCCTCTCCTCTTTCGAGCATGACGGGACGTCCCTGGGCACCCCGCCGCCCGTCACGCCCGCCTGGCTGCGGCCGGCGAGCTTCGCAGGCGTCATCGTTGCCCATGCGGCGATCGGCTGGCTTCTGCTGAAACTGGCGGTCCCGAGCATCGCCAGCCTCGACTCGGTCAGCATGGAGCTCATTCCGCAGGGCGATTTCTTCGAAGCGCAGGAAGTGAGCGCTGCGGAGGAAGAGCCGCCGCCGCCCGAGGAGATCGAGCAGCCCGATCTCGCCATTCCGCCGCCGCAAGTGATGGCGCCCGATGCGCCGTCGCTGCCGCAGCAGAAAGAGATCGTCGAGAAAAAGAAGAAGATCGTCGAGAAGAAGAAGGACGTCGACCGCGACAAGAAGCGCGAGGCCGTCGCCCAGCGCCGGTTGGGCGCGCCGGAAGGGCAGTCACAGAGCAATGGCATGTCGCAGAGCGCCTATAAGGCGCTGCTCGCGGCGGCGATCCGCAGCCATACGCCTGGCACAGCAGGGCTCGGCGAAGGCACGGCGCAATGCACCTTCCATGTGACCTCCGGCGGCGGCATCACCAGCATCTCGGTCTCCGGCTCGTCCCCCGCCCATGCCGCTCTCGCGCGGCGAATATTGGGCTCGGTCCATGCGCCGCCGCCTCCCGGCGGATCGTTCGTCGCAAGTCAGAGCTTCCACTTCCACGCCAACTGAGGCGACGAAAAGATCGAGAGACGCGAAATGAGATTGTCGTCGCTGACGATCGCCGGTCTGATTTCCGTCTCCGTCCTCGCCGCAGCAGACGCCGCCGCAAAGCCGCGCGCTCCCGTGGAGTCGGCGGCGAATGCGTCGCCTTCGGCGGCGGATCGCATGTACAAATCGCTGCTGGCGCAGGCGATCCGTCGTCACACGCCGCATCGAGCGACCATCGGCCGCGGCGGTGCGTTTTGTAAATTCCTCGTCGGGAAAAGCGGCGGCATTACGATCATCGCCGCCTCGGGCTCATCGCCCGCTCACGCGACCCTGGCGCGGCGCATCATCGAATCGCTCCGCGCGCCGCCGCCGCCCAACGGGGCCTTTGTCGCCTCCCAGAGTTTTCACTTCAACTGAGCGCAAAAAAAGATCGAGGGACGTTCAATGAAAAGAATAGCGATATTGATGATCGCCGGGCTCGTCTCCGGCTCCGCCCTCGCGGTCGAGGGCGAAGCGGCGGCTCCTGCTGCGGCCGAATCCGCCGCCGCGCCTGCTCCCGCCGCGGCTCCTGCTCCCGCAGTGGCCGAGCACAAGGCCACGGAAGCCGAGCACAAGGCCAAGCCGCAAAAGGCCGCCGACAAGGAAAAGAGCAAGGACGCGGACAAGAGCAAGGACAAGAAGCAGGCCGAGAAGGCGAAGCCCGCCCTCTCCAAGCAGGCCTATGTCAAGCTGCTCGCCGCCGAGATCAAGCGCCACACGCCGAAGGCCTCCGACGCGCAGACCGGCTCGATCCATGTCGCCTTCACGGTCGGCGCCGGCGGCCGCATCGTGTCGCACAAGGTGCAGAGCGCCTCCAATCCGGCGCTCGAGCCCGTCGTCAATCAAATCCTCGCCGCGGTTCACACCGTGTCGCCGCCCGGCGGCTCCTTCTCCGCGGTGCAGGAATTCAACTTCCACTGATGCGGACCCCGCGCGGCGGCCCTGTCGCCGCCGCGCAAAACCAAATGCGGACCCATGATGAAACGCGCGACGCTCGTTCTTCTCCTCGCTCTTCCCGCCGCCGGCGCTCTGGCGACGGAGACGGATAAGCCCGGCGCACTGGCGGCGCCTGCAGCCACCGCCCCGGCGGCGTCGGCTCCCTCCGGCCTCTCCCAGAGCAAGTTCCTCGGCCTGCTCTATAGCGAGATCGCCAAGCGCACGCCGACGGCGAGTCCCGCCGGTCCCGGCTCGGCGACGGCGAGTTTCCACATCGACGCCGCCGGTAAGGTGGATCAGGTGACGATCGCCCAGTCGAGCAGCCCGAAACATGCGGAGATCGTCCGCAAGATTCTCTCCGGCCTGATCGCCCCGCCGCCGCCCGGCGGCTCCTTCGAGGGCTCGCAGAGATTCAACTTTCACTGACGCGGGGATGGCGGGCTTTCCGTCCGTCGAGAGACATTCCACTTCCGCTGAGAAAGACACCGCCATGAAACCCGCCGCGCTCGCCCTCGCCTTGGTCGCCGCTTCGAGCGCTCTCGCGCAGGAGAAGGGAGCCGCAGAGGAAAAAGCCGGCCGCGGCGAGAAAATGGGCCATATGGCCCATGCCGCGCCGCCGGCCTGCGCCGATCCGCTGCCCAAATGCGCGGTCAGCGCGACGCCCTCCTTCGGCGCCGATGGGCGGCTGTGGCTGACCTATTCTGTCGCCGGCAAGGTCTATGGCGCGGTTTCCAGCGACAATGGCAAGAGCTTCGCGCCGCCCTTCGTCATCGCGGCGCCGGCCGGAACGCTGGACGACAATGGCGAGGCGCGGCCCAAGATCGTCGCTCTCGCCGATGGGACTCTGGTGGCGAGCTTCACCACGCGGCCCGAGAAGAGCTATGAGGGCACGGTCTTCGTCACGCGCTCGACCGACGAGGGCAAGAGCTTCGCGCCGCCGCAGCCGCTCGTCGACGACAAGGGCCAGCGCTTCGAGACCTTCATCGTCGGCCCCAAAGGGCGCCTCTACGCCGCTTGGCTCGACAAGCGCGACGCCGCCAAAGCGAAGGCCGCCGGCGAGAGCTTCGAGGGCAGCGGCATAGCGGTCGCCTGGTCCGACGATGGCGGCAAGAGCTTTTCCGGCAAGAGCATTCTGCTCGATCACAGCTGCGAATGCTGCCGCATCGGCGCCGCGCTCGATCGCGACGGCCAGCCCGTCTTCATGTGGCGGCATGTGTTCGAGAATAATCGCCGCGACCATATCGCCGCCAAGCTCTCCGCCGACGGCAAGACGCTCACCGGCTCGCGCGTCAGCCTCGACGATTGGGCGACCACCTGCCCGCATCAAGGGCCGGCGATGGCGATCGACGCCGCCGGGCGCTGGCACATCGCATGGTTCACGCGCGGCAAGACGCGTCAGGGCCTGTTCTATGCGCGCAGCGAGGATGGCGGAAAGAGCTTCTCCGAGCCCGAGCGCATCGGCGACGCCGAGCGCGCGCCGCAGCGTCCGCAACTGCTCGTCAGCGGCGGCAAGCTCTACCGCGCCTGGAAGGAGTTCGACGGAACGCTGACGACGATCCTCGCGCAGAGCTCGCGCGACGGCGGCAAGAGCTTCGACGCGCCGCGCGCGCTGGCGCAAACGGCGGAAGCGTCGGACCACCCGCTGCTCGTCGAGAGCAAGGGCGTCGCCTATCTCTCTTGGCTCACGCAGCAGGAGGGCTACAGGCTCGTTCCGCTGGAGCGCGGCCACGCCGCGGCGCAGGCGCCCAAGGCCACGGCCGGGCTCGCGACGAAGCGCTGAGTCCCGCCACTACGGACAAGACCGGATAGATCGCTCGGCCTTCTGCGCGCTATGTCGGCGACGCCCGCGATGCGCCGCGGGCGCAGCGAGAGCGCCGCCTTCGATGAAGCGATCGATCATTTTCGGCGCGGAGAGCGTCGCCCGCGGCCTCGGCCGGCTGGAGCCTCGACACGTCCTCGCCTATCTCGTGATCGCCTTTCTCGCCTGGCGCATCGTCTGCCATGGGCTCTCCGCCCTGCTGGCGCCGCATGATCCGCGCGCGGCGCTCGTCTTCGATGCGGCCGATCCGACAACGCTCATCCAGCTCGCTCAGCGCGAGCTGGCGCCGAACGATGATCGGCGCGCCGAGAGGGCGCGGTCGATCGCGGCGCGGCTGCTGGCCGTCGATCCACTCGCGCCCGGCGCCTTGTCGCTCTATGGCAAAGCGGTGGCGCAGCTCGGCGATGCGGAGCGCGCCGAGCGAATTCTGCGCCTCGCCGCCGCGCATCTGCCGATCGATCTCGTCGCGCACGCCTGGCTCTATGACAGCGCGCTCGCCAATGGACGGCTGCTCGAGGCGCTGGACGAGCTGGACACGTTGCTGCGTGCGCGTCCGTCGCTGGCGCAACAGCTCGCGCCGTCCTTGCAGGCGATGCTGAGCTCCGGTGCGGCGGTGGAGGACCGTTTCTTTCGGCAGCTGGCGGCGGCTCCGCCCTGGCGCGCCGTCATTGTCGCCGAGCTGGCGCCCCTCATCAAAGATCCGAATGTGATGCTTCGTCTCTTCGGCCGGCTGCAGACCTCAAAAGCGCGCCCTTCCGATGCGGAGATGAGCGTGCTTCTCGCACGGCTGCTGCGCGACGGTCTCTATGACGAAGCCTATGCGGCCTGGCTCGCGCATCTGCCGCAGGAGCGGCTCGCCCAGCTCGGCCTGCTCTACAATGAGCGCTTTCAATATCCGGTCTCCAATCTCCCCTTCGATTGGACATTCGCGCCGACGAGCGGCGCGACGATCGCGGTGGCGGAGGAGGAGGGGCGCAAGACGCTGAGCGTCGAATTCTACGGCGCGCGCGTGGCTTTCTCCAATGTGGCGCATATGCTCATGCTCGCGCCCGGAAGATACGCCTTCTCCGGCGCCGCCAGAACCGACGATCTCGACAATGAGCTGGGGCTGCGCTGGCGAATCTATTGCGCGGCGAATACGTCGCAGACGCTGGCGACGACGCGGCTATTGAAGAAGACTACTCCGCTGCGCGCGTTTCGCGTCGAGTTCACCGTGCCGAGCGAAGGCTGCGATGCGCAATGGCTCAAGCTCGAGATTCCGGTGCGAATCGCCTCCGACGCCGATGTCAGCGGCAGCGCCGACTACGTGAATCTCGCAGTCGAAAGTCTCGCGAGCGCGTCTAGATCGAGCAATTCGGCAGGCGCCATCGTGCATGACCGCAAATAGACCGACGATAGCGCGAATGCTAGCGTCGAATCACGCTCCGCTCGGGCGATTTGGCTTATCGGGGGTTTCAATGAAGAGAATTTTAGCGACGATCGCCATTTTCGGCTGCTGCGCGCAAATGGCTTACGCCGAGAGCGCGGCCGTCGGCTCACAGCCGAATCAGCGCCACAACGTCTGCGCCGTCGGCGAAGCGCGCCTGACGAATGTGAAGGGCGGCGTGCTTCTGTCGCGCGGCGGCTCGTTCACGGAGCTGCGCGACGCTGCGTCATTGTCGCCCGGCGATCGCATTCTCGTGCGCGAAGGCTCCGCGAGCATAATGCTCGGCGATAAGCTGGCGGTGCGCGCCGACGCGGGCGCGATGGTGACGATCGCCGAAAACGACGGCGCGATTTGCGCGAAGCGCGTCTCGTCCAATCCCGAGACCGTCGGCCAGGAGAGATCTTTCGATCCGGGGCCTTATGTCGCCGGCGGCTTCGCCGCGATCATCGTGGGCGTGGGCGTCGGAGTCGGCGTCTCCAACACGGGCAACAACAACGACGAGCAGCAGCGCAACGCCGCGCTTCTGCTGCTGCAAGCCTTGAGCAATTGACGCGAGCGCGGGTCGCTCATGCGCAAGACCGAGATGCTCTGCGGCGCCGCCATAGCGGCGTCGCTGATCTTCGGCGGCGCGACGCAAAAGGGCGGCGTCTCGGATGTCGTGGTGCAGCTCGCGGCGCTTCCGCTGCTGGCGCTGGTCTTGCCGGACATAGGCAGGAGCCTCGCGGGCCGCGGTTGGATCGCGGCCCTGCTCGGCGTCATCGTCGCCGTTCCGCTGCTGCAGCTCATTCCGCTCGCGCCCTCGGTTTGGAACATGCTGCCGGGGCGTGACGCCGTCGCCGACACCTATCGCATCGCCGAGCTTTCTCCGCCATGGCTCGGCCTTTCCGTCGCGCCATGGGCGACGTCGATCAGCCTTCTCGCTCTGACCGCGCCGATCGCCATTTTTCTCGGCGTCTTGTCCTGCCACGCCGATGAGCGGCGGCGCCTGATGCTGCTCGCCACATGCATCGGCGTCGCGACCGTCCTGCTCGAGGTGATGCAGATCGTGCAGGGCCAAAAAAGCGCGCTTCGATTCCACAGCGGCGTCGACGTCGGCCTTTTCGTCAACAGAAATCACACGGCGGCCTTTCTCTATTCGCTGACGCCGCTCGCCGCCTATGCGCTGGAGCGATATTTGTCGCGGCGTTCCGCCTATGGCGTGCTGGCGGTGTTCGCGCTGCTCATGCTTTTTACGCTCGGCCTCATGATGACGGGCTCGCGCTCGGCTCTGCTATTCGGCCTCGTCTCGGCCGCGCTCACCTATGCGCTCATTCTCGGCGACCGGCTCGGCGGCGCGCGGGCCGGCAAGGCGGCGATCTATTTCGTCATCGCGCCGGCGCTCATCGTCACCGGCCTGCTGGCGCCCTATTTCGGGCTCACGCAAATCATCGATCGCTTCATGGGCGCGGATATCGCCGCCGATGCGCGCTGGAAGGTGTTTCGCGTCTCCTTCGAGACGATGCAGGCGTTCTTCCCGCTCGGCTCCGGCCTCGGCACATTCGATCGCGTCTATCCGCTGTTCGAGCCGACGAGCATGATCGTCCCGGCGATCGTCAATCACGCGCACAATGACATTCTCGAATTGGCGATGGAGCTCGGGCTCGTCGGCATTCTGCTCGTCCTCTGCTGGCTTGCCGCGACGCTGATCGCCGCTTTGCGCAATTTCCGCGAGAGTGATGCGACGCTGAGAAAAGAGCGTTTCGCCGCTCTCATCGTCGTTGGGCTGCTGTTCGCGCATTCGACGATCGACTATCCAATGCGAACCTCGGCGCTCGCCGCCGTCTTCGCGATGTGCTGCGCCGTCATCTGCAAAAAGTCGAGCCGCGCCGCGCGCCGCGACGAGCATGCGTCGCGGCGAACGGAGCTCGTCCACGAGCTATGAGCGCGCGGCGCGGATCTGTGGCGCTCGCTCTCATGCTCGCCGGATGTCAGGGCGCGCCGCTGGCGACGCCGCGTGACGCCGGCGGCAATCTGCGCGCCTATATCGATGAGGCGCGCCGGCTCGACGCGCGCGGCGCGCCGAAAGCCATTCGCGGCGTTTGCGCTTCCGCCTGCACGATCTTTCTCGGCCTGCGCAATGTCTGCGTGGAGCCCGGCGCGCAATTCTGGTTCCACGCCGCGCATTTGCCCGATGATCCGCGCCCCGACAGTCTCGGCTCACTCGAGATGCTCGCCTTCTACCCCCCGCGCGTACGCGAGTGGGTCATGCGATCCGGCGCGCTCGACAACACGGATTTCGACAGGGCCAAGATGCTGTCCGGCGAAGCGCTCATCGCCATGGGCGTATCCGCTTGTCGCGATGCGTCGCTCTAGAGTGTTTTCGAGCGAAGTGGGAACGGTTCGCGTGAAGAAAACGCGACAGAACAATGAAATCTAGAGTGATTTCTCGTCTAGCAGGCGTCGACCTGCTCCGACGTCAATTTGACCTTGACCGGACGGCTGAGCAATTCCATCAGCACGACGATGCGATCACGCTCGTCCATGTCGATGATCGTGGCGATGAAATCGTGGAACGCGCCGCCGGTGATGCGCACCTTCTGGCCGATCTCGAAGGGGCGTGACGGCGCGACGATCACGCCGTCGATCTCCCTTATTTTCAAATCATCGATGAAATCGCCGGGAAGAAAGCTCGGCTTCTCGCCGGAACGAACCAGCGCTCTCACCCCGAAGGTCGAGCAGATCGGACTCCAGCGCGTCTCTGGCGCCAGCTCCACAAAAATATAGCCAGGAAACAGCGGCCGCGAGACCTCTCGCGTGCGACGCGCATGGCGGACGCGCTTGAGCACGAAGGGGCAATAGACGTGGTATTGTTGACGCATCAGATTTTCGAGAGCGAGACGCTCTTGGTGAGCTTGCGTGCTCACCACCGCCCAGCCGTGCGCGCGGCGGTTGGAAACGCCTTCGACGACATGATCTGAATTTTGATACGACGCCATGAGGAACCTCGAAATGAGACAAAGACAAAGATCATCGGCCGACGCGGAGGTCACGCCGGATTCTGTGAGCGTCTAAAATCTAAAAGACGCGACGAAACACGATGACGTTCTCGCTCATCATAGGACGAGGAGGTGTCTATGCGGCTTCGCGTCGGAAGGTCAGGCGCTCTTCACGAGCGGCGGCTCGACAAACATCATGATCAATCCGCTTTCTGTTGACGCAATGCGGCGATCATATACGGCCCGGTAACAAATTGTAAACGCCCGGCGCCTGTGGACGGCGCGCCGAGCCTGCGTGATTATCCGCGCTCGACAAAGCTCTCGAGCACCATCTTACGTCCGGCCTTGTCGAAATCGACCTGCAGCTTGTTGCCGTCGACATTGGCCACTGTGCCCGGCCCGAACTTCTGGTGGAACACGCGCGCGCCGATCGTAAAGCGCGCGCTCGCGGAGGATTTCGCCAGCACTTCGCCTTCTATGGTCAGCGGCGCGCGGCGTGAGGCGGACTTGCTCGCGCCGCTCTCGCGCGCGGTCTGCGCGCGCTTCCAGCCCGGCGTCGCATAGCTCGAGCCATAGCTGTCCATATTGGCGAAGCGCGACACGCCGTAAGAGCCATATTGCGAGCCGCCGGAAGCTTCCTTCACCTCGACATTGGCGGCCGGCAGATCATCGAGAAAACGCGAGGGCAGAGTCGTCTGCCACAGGCCGTGGATACGGCGATTTGTCGCGAAGAAAATCTTGAGCCGCCGCTTGGCGCGCGTAATTCCCACATAGGCGAGGCGGCGCTCCTCTTCCAATCCGGCGCGGCCATTGTCGTCCAGCGAGCGCTGATGCGGAAACAGGCCTTCCTCCCAGCCGGGCAGATAGACGGTCTCGAACTCGAGCCCCTTGGCACCATGCAGCGTCATGATCGACACGCGCCGCTGATCGGCGGCCTCGTCCGTCTCCATCACCAGCGACACATGCTCGAGGAAGCCCGAAAGATCGGGGAATTCCTCCATGGCGCGCACCAGCTCCTTCAAATTCTCCAGTCGGCCCGCCGCTTCCGGCGTCTTGTCGTCGCGCCACATTTGCGTGTAGCCGGATTCGTCCAGCACCGTCTCGGCGAGCTCGTTCTGCGGCGTCGTCTCGATGAGGCTGCGCCAGCGATCGAAATCGGCGATCAGCGCGCGCAGCGTCGCGCGGGGCTTGGGCTTCAGCTCCTCCGTCTCGACGATGATGCGCGCCGCCTGCATCAGCGGCGTGCTCTCGCGGCGCGAATATTCGTGCAGCACTTGCAGCGTGGCGTCGCCCAATCCGCGCTTGGGCGTGTTGACGATGCGCTCGAAGGCGAGATCGTCGAAAGGCTGCGCGACGCAGCGCAGATAGGCGAGCGCGTCGCGTATCTCCAGCCGCTCATAGAAGCGCGGGCCGCCGATCACGCGATAGGGCAGGCCGAGCGTGATGAAGCGCTCCTCGAACTCGCGCATCTGGAAAGACGCGCGCACGAGAATGGCGATCTCCTCGAGATTATGCCCCTTGCGCTGCAATTGCTCGATATCTTCGCCGATCGCGCGCGCTTCCTCCTCGCTGTCCCACACGCCGGTGACGCTGGGCTTCTCGCCATCGGCGCCTTCGGTGAAAAGCGTCTTGCCGAGGCGCCCCTCATTGCGCGCGATGAGATGCGAGGCCGCCGCGAGAATATGCCCCGTCGAGCGATAATTGCGCTCGAGCCGCACGATTTTCGCGCCGGGAAAATCCTTCTCGAAGCGCAGAATATTCTCCACCTCGGCGCCGCGCCAACCGTACACGCTCTGATCGTCGTCACCGACGCAGCAGACATTGTGCCGCCCCTGCGCGATGAGGCGCAGCCAGAGATATTGCGCTGTGTTGGTGTCCTGATATTCGTCGACGAGAATATATTTGAAGCGCTGCCGATATTCGTCGAGCACATCGGCGTTCTCGCGAAAGAGCCGCAGAGTCTCGAGCAGAAGATCGCCGAAATCGACGGCGTTCAGCACCTTCAAGCGCTCCTGATAGAGCGCATAGAGCTTCTTGCCCTTGCCGTCGCCGAAGCTCTGCGCCTCGCCGAGGGGGACCTGATCCGGCGAGAGGCCGCGGTTCTTCCAGGCGTCGATCTGATGCGCGAGGCCGCGCGGCGGCCAGCGCTTGTCGTCTATGTTCTCGGCCTGCAGAACCTGCTTGAGCAGGCGGATCTGATCGTCGGTGTCGAGAATGGTGAAATTGGATTTGAGCCCCGCCAGCTCTGCATGGCGGCGCAGGATTTTCGCGCTGATCGCGTGAAATGTGCCGAGCCACTGCAGCGCCTCGGCGCCGGGGCCGGCCAAGCTCTCGATGCGCTCGCGCATCTCGCGCGCGGCCTTGTTGGTGAAGGTGACGGCGAGGATTTCCCAAGGCCGCGCCCGTCCGCTCGAGAGTATGTGCGCGATGCGCGTCGTCAGCACGCGCGTCTTGCCTGTGCCGGCGCCGGCGAGCACCAGCAGCGGGCCGTCGATGGTCTCGACGGCGGCGCGCTGCTCGGGGTTGAGCGCCTCGAGAAAGCGCCCGCGTCCGGCGAGCGCAGCGGCGCGCGCGGCGACGCCTCCCTCGAGCGGCGTGAAGTCTTCCGGCGGCGCTTGACGTGACAAGGCGATTCTCCTTCGAAGCGGGGAGAATATAGGAGAACGGAAGGCGAATCACCGCCCTATTCGCGATATGCCCCCAAATGTGGGGACCGCGAGGGCGCGACCGTCACGCCTCGAGAGCTTGTGCGTCGTTATGGCGTGCGGACGCCGTGCGCTCCCTCTCCCTGCGTCAGCGGGGAGAGGGCCGGGGTGAGAGGCTCGGCGCGAATGGCGGCGGAGAAAGCCGCTCAGCCCTCCTCGCCTGCCTCCGCGCCCACCACCAGCCCTTCCTGGAACCAGCCGGTGAGCATTTGCGCCAGGCGCTCGGGCGAGGCGTCGGCGTGATCGCGGAAGGCGGCCATTTGGCAAATGTCGCCGAAAGCGTGACCCTCCATCGCCAGAGACAGCGCCATGAACTCGTCCGCCTCCAATTCGCAATGAACGGAGTCGAGATCGGCGCGCCATAGGGCGACATGGCCGCGGCCTTCGCCGCGCGGCGGCAGCTCCTGCTGCTCCATCGCCGCCTCATGCGTCGCGATCGTGCCGGTCTCGAGCTCCAGCAATATGAGGCTCGGGTGAAAGGCGAAGGAGAGGCGCGGCCATTGCTCGGGCGCGAAGGCGGCCAGCTCCTCGATCGGCAGAGCTTCGGCGTCGGGCGCGTCGAAAGCGTCGGTGAGCGCGCGCTCGAACAGCGCGAGGTCGATCGCGCGCGCATCGTCGCGCCACGCTTCGCTCTCGCGCAGAAAATCCGGCAGGCGCGTCGTGTACCAGCGGGCGTTGCGCTCGCGCGAGGGCTGCGCGCCGATATAGGCGTCGGCGAGCGCGTCGAAGGCTTCCTCGCCGATGAGCGCGCGCAGGGCGGGGAAGTCCGCCGCCAGGAACTCCGCGAGCCGCGCGTGATAGGCGTTCACATAGACGCCGAAGAGCGTGGTGCGGTCGGCTTGGCGCGAATTCTTCACCGATTCGAGAATTTGCGCGCCATCCTCGGCGCCGGCGAGCACGCCGGCCTGGAACATGGCCTGCAGCTCTGCGAGCCTCATGCGGCGCTCCGTGCGCTCTCGGCGTCTATGTGCGCGGCGATCTCGCGCATATGGCCGAGCTCGGCGAGCAATTCCTCGAAGGGCGGGAAATTATCGTCGCGCTCGATCATGGTCGAGACCGCGCCGAAGCGCCGCCGCGCGCGCTCATAGAGCGCCCACACCTCGTCGCAGACCGGCTGGTCATGCGTGTCGATGCGATGCGTGCCATTGTCGGTATGGCCGGCCATATGGAATTGCGCCACGCGATCCGGGTCTATGGCGTCAATGAACGCATTGGCGTCGAAGCCGTGATTGAAGCTGGAGACGAAGACATTGTTGACGTCGAGCAGCAGCAGGCAGTCGGCGCGCCGCGCCAGCTCATTGACGAAGGCCCATTCGCTCATCTCAGATTCGCGAAAGGCGACATAGGTGGAGGCGTTCTCGACGACGAGGCGCCGGCCGAGAAAATCCTGCACACGCATCACGCGCTCGGCGACATGGGCGAGCGCTTCCTCCGTATAGGGAATCGGCAAGAGATCGTGCAGCGTCACGCCATGCACGCCGGTCCAGGCGAGATGGTCGGAGACGAAGGCCGGCTCCACGCGCTCGGCCAGCGTCTTCAGCTCGCGCAGATAATCGAAGTCGAGCGGATCGGTGGAGGCGAGCGACATTGCGACGCCATGCATCACGATCGGATAATCGGCGCGCACGCGCTCCAGCATGGCGGTGGGCCGGCCGCCGCCGGTCATGTAATTTTCCGAGATGATCTCGAACCAGTCGACGGCAGGGCGCGTCGAGAGAATTTCATCATAATAGATCGGCCTCAGTCCGAGGCCGTGTCCCAATGGGGCGGGTCTGCTCATCTCTCGCGCTCCAAATGCTCTTTCGCGTCGCCCCCGCCGCGAGAATCGATCGCGCCCCGAATGGCGCGCGATCGACGGCTTCGATCGGCTCAGCGGCCGGCGCAGGAACCCTTGGCGCTGCAGGAGGCCTTATGCCCCTTATGATGCTTGCAGACGCCCTTTTTGGTCATGCACTTCGTCTTGCCGCCGCACTGGCCTTTTTCCATATTGCAGACATGTTTGGAATGCTTGGCGGAGGCCTGCGTCGAAACGCCGCCCGCGAGCGCCAGAGCGATCGCCGCCGCGGCGATGGTCGAGCCCGAAACGATCTTGGCTTTCATTTTTTTCTCCCATCATCGCTCTCCGCCCCAGGGGACTAAAGAGCGCGACCTGGACCTCCCCAGGCCCGGCGCGACCATAACACTCACCGAACGATTTGAAAGCGCGCTCCGATTCGCGCATCCGCCTCCGGTTGGCAGCCGCGCTCGCGCTTTCCATTCTCGCCGTCTGCGCCCTATCTGCGCAGGCGCGCCATGAGGCTCGACGTGTCCCAGCGTCGGCCTCCCATATTCTCCACCTCGGCGTAGAATTGATCGACCAGCGCGGCGACCGGCAGGCTCGCGCCATTGCGGCGGGCCTCGGCGAAGCATATGCCGAGGTCCTTGCGCATCCATTCGACCGCGAAGCCGAAATCATATTCGCCGGCGAGCATGGTCTTGTGGCGATTCTCCATCTGCCAGGATTGCGCCGCGCCATTCTTGATGAGCTCGACGACCGCGGCGCCGTCCAGCCCGGCGCGGCTGGCGAAATCCAGCGCCTCGGCGAGGCCCTGGACGAGGCCGGCGATACAGATCTGATTGACCATTTTGGTGAGCTGCCCGGCGCCGGACGGTCCCATCAGCCGGCTGGCGCGCGCATAGGCGGCGAGCACGGGCTCGACGCGGGCGAAATCCTCCGCATCGCCGCCGCACATCACCGTGAGCGCGCCATTCTCGGCGCCGGACTGGCCGCCGGAGATCGGCGCGTCGAGAAAGCCGAAGCCGCCCTTTTTCGCGTGCGCGTAGAGCTCGCGCGCGACCTCCGCCGAGGCGGTGGTGTGATCGACGAAGACCGCGCCGGCTTTCAGCGCGCGAAAGGCGCCGTCCTCGCCGATCGTCACCTGGCGCAGATCATTGTCATTGCCGACGCAGGAGAAGACGAAATCCGCGCCTTCGGCGGCGAGGCGCGGCGTCGGCGCCGTCTTCGCGGAAAATTGCACGGCGAAGCGCTCGGCTTTCTCCGGCGTGCGATTGTAGACGACGACTTTGCGCGCGCCGCGCGTGACGAGATGGCCGGCCATCGGATAGCCCATCACGCCCAATCCGATGAAGGCGACGGTCAGCTCGGTCATTGGTCGGTCCTCTGCGGGTGAGATGCGAGAGCGAGGAAGCAAGGCCGAGGCCGGCCGTCCCCGTTTCAGCGTATGTCGAAATCGAAATATTTGCTGCGGATCGTGCGATAGGTTCCGTCGGCGACGATCGCGTCGATCGCCGCGTCGATTGCGCTCTTCAGCGCCGTGGCGCCTTTGCGCAGGCCATAGCCGAAGCCGCCGCCGAAATAGGCCGCGTCCTGCGGCAGATCGGCGATGATGCGGCAGCAGCGCCCTTCCTTGCGCTCGCGCAGAAAATCCATGGCCGCGAGCTTTTCCTCCGCGACGACGTCCACGCGGCCCTCGGCGAGGTCCAGCATGGCGGCCTCGAGCGTCGCATAGCGCTGCACTTCGCTCTCCTTGAGCTTGTCCTCCGCATAGGCCTGCTGCGGCCCATCCGCGACGACGCCGATGCGGGCGCCCTGCAGCGTTTTCGGATCGGCGTTCGCGAGCGGCGATTGGCGCTGCGCGATCAGCGCTGAGGGCGTATGCGCATAGGGCTTGGAGAAGTCGATTTTGCGCAGCCGCTCCTCGTTTATCTCCATGGCCGAGACGACGAGATCATATTGCCGATTCTCGAGCCCGAAGACGAGGCTCTCCCATTCCTGGGTGATGAAGACGCAATCGGCCTCGATGCGGCGGCAGATCTCGCGCGTCAGATCGATCTCGAATCCGGCGAGCTGATTATTGGCGTCGAGATAGTTGAAGGGCGGCCGCGCGCCTTCGCTGGCGATGCGCAAATGGCGTGGCTCGGCGGCGGCCGGGCAGAGAAGAAGGGCGATGGTCGCCGCGGCGGTGGCGAGGCGCCGGATCATCCCCCGGTCGTGCTCATATGCCGCGCGACGGCCGGCGCTCGCGTCGAGCGGTCGATGATGAAATCATGGCCCTTGGGCTTGCGGGCGATCGCCTCGTCTATGGCGGCGTTGAGCGAGGCGTCGGTCGGATCGGCGCGCAGCGGCGCGCGCAGATCGGCGGCGTCCTCCTGGCCGAGGCACATGAACAGAGTGCCGGTGCAGGTGACGCGCACGCGATTGCAGGATTCGCAGAAATTATGCGAGAGCGGCGTGATGAAGCCGACGCGCCCGCCAGTCTCGGCGACGCGCATGTAGCGGGCAGGCCCGCCGCTGCGATAGTCGATCTCCTCCAGCGTGAAGCGCTCGGCAAGACGCTCGCGGACCAAAGTCAGCGGGATGTATTGATCGACGCGCTCGCCGCCGTCGATCTCGCCGAGCGGCATCACCTCGATGAAGGTCATATCCATGCCGCGCTCATGGGCGAAGCGCGTCAGCGCGACGAACTCGTCCTCATTGACGCCTTTCAGCGCCACGGCGTTGAGCTTCACCTCGAGGCCGGCGCGTAGCGCCGCGTCGACGCCGGCGAGAACGCGCTCATGGTCGCCGGTGCGCGTCAATTGTCGGAAACGCTCCCGATCCAGCGTGTCGAGCGAGACATTGACGCGCTTGACGCCGCAATCGACCAGCGCCTGCGCGAAGCGCTCGAGCCGAGAGCCGTTTGTGGTGAGCGTCAGCTCCTCTAGCCGGCCGGAAATCAGATGACGCGAGAGACGCTCGAACAGCGAGAGAATATCGCGGCGCATCAAGGGCTCACCGCCGGTGATGCGCAGCTTGCGCGTGCCCCGCTCGATGAAGGCCGTGCAGAGCCGGTCGAGCTCCTCCAGCGTCAGCAGATCGCGGCGGGGCAAAAATTGCATGTGCTCGGACATGCAGTAGACGCAGCGGAAATCGCAACGATCCGTCACCGAGACGCGCAGGTAGGAAACGGCCCGTCCGAACGGGTCGACGAGCGGCGCGGGGGCCGTGGGATCATAGGCGATTTTCGGATGCGGATTCATATAGTCGACCGTTTGCGGCGTCCCGTCCTGCGTATAGGCTCCAAAGGAGGTTCCTATATATTGACGGAATGGCCGCGCGTGAAGCCCCAAGCAATGGGTGCGCCGGGGCGGACGGCCGACCAGACGATCGGGAGAAGACCATGGCCGACGCGGATATTTGGCCGAGCGAAATACGCCTGATGGAAGAGGGGCGGAAGCTCAAAGTGAGCTTCGAGAATGGGGCGAGCTTCGATCTTTCGGCCGAGCATTTGCGGGTGCGCAGCCCCTCGGCCGAGGTGCAGGGCCATTCGCCGGAGGAGCGCAAGACCGTGGGCGGCAAGCGCAATGTCGCCATAATCGGCGTCGCGCCGGTCGGCCATTACGCCGTGCGGTTGGATTTCGACGATCTCCACAACACCGGCATCTACACCTGGGGCTATCTCCATGAGCTCGGCGCGGGCGGCGCGGCGGATTTCGCCGCCTACGAGCAGGAGCTCGCGGCAAAGGGCCTGGATCGGGACCGTCCGGGCGAGCGATAAAAAAAGCGCGCCGAACCCTTTCGGGCGCTCGGCGCGCGATTTTACGGATTTGGAGATCAGCGGTTGACGATGACCCGCGCGCCGACGCGCACACGCTCGTAGAGGTCGACGACATCCTCATTGGTCATGCGGATGCAGCCGGAGGAAACCGCCTGGCCGATGGTCTCGGGCTCGTTGGAGCCGTGGATGCGGTAGAGCGAGCCGCCGAGATACATGGCCCGCGCGCCGAGCGGATTGGTGAGCCCGCCCTGCATATGGCGCGGCAGATCGGGGCGGCGGCGCAGCATTTGCGTGGGCGGCGTCCAATCCGGCCATTCGCGCTTGCTGGAGACGACGCGCGTGCCGGTCCATTCGAAGCCCGGCCGGCCGACGCCGACGCCATAGCGGATCGCCTGATTATTGCCGAGAACATAATAGAGCCGCCGCTCATTGGTCGAGACGACGATGGTGCCGGGCGAGTAGCCGCCGGGATAGGACACGATCTCGCGGGCGACTGCGGTCGCCTGCGGCCGGCCGTCGGCCGGCTGCTGCTGTCCACGCGGACTCAAATCGAACAATCCGGCCAAGCCCCCTGTTTCGTACGCAGACCCGGCCGAGCAACCCATGAATGAAATGCACAGAGCAACTGCGATACGCCGCATGAGCTTCCCCCATTCGCCTCAAGTGACAACAATCGAGCGGCCACGGCCGCCGAAGCGACCGTGTTGCGAGCCGGACGCGGGTCCAGCGTCGTTTCCTCGCACACCCTCGCTCTAGGCGAAAGCGGGCGGAAAGAATTTAAAAAAATACGATGTGACGAAGCGGCTGCGGCGTGGCCTGCAACCTATGGGCGCGCCGAGCTCGCGGCGCGCCTTCGTCGGTCGTTCGGGATCAGCGGCTGCCGCGGCGGCGGCGCTGCTGGCCGAGGCCCATCTGCTTGGCGAGGGTTGAGCGCGCCTTGGCGTAATTCGGAGCGACCATCGGATAATCGGCGGCGAGACCCCACTTCTCGCGGTATTCTTCCGGCGAAAGACCGTATTGCGTGCGCAGATGGCGCTTGAGAGACTTGAACTTCTTGCCGTCTTCCAGGCAGATGATGAAGTCGTTGGTCACCGACTTGCGCACCGAAATGGCGGGCTTGGGCGCTTCCGCCGGCTCGACGACGACGCCGGAGCCGACCCGCATGAGCGCGCCATAGACTTCGTTGATGAGGCCCGGGAGATCGCCGGCCGGAACCGAATTATTGCTCACATAGGCGGAAACGATGTCGGCCGCGAGTTCGATGTTGTTCGTCGATGTCATCTCTTCACTCTTCACTTTCTCGTTTCGGCGCCGGAAGTCCTGACACGGCGCGGTCGACGGGGCAAAGCCCGGCAAGCTCGGGGCGGGCAAGTCAGCGCCGTTTCGACCGCAAAGACATTTGCGGGTATACATCAATGCTCTACCCCTCGCAACTAATTCCTAACCAAGCATCACTAAATCTGGGCATAAATATTTGTCGCGACTGCTACGTAGAACTACGCTCGAAAATCGAGCGGCCGTCGACGTCGCCGTTTGACTTGCTCGGCCAGGCTGTGGGCGCGTCCACGAAAGAACCGGCCATGGCCTGCTAGAAGAATGGGCCGAGCCCATATCTCGAATCGAAGTCGAATGCGTCATCCGTGCGCAGACTATGCTCGTTCAACCGCTGGTCGACGCTTCCAGCTCGGCTTCCACGCGTAGATTGTCCAGATCGCGGCCGATCGTGGCTGTCGCCATTCTGTGATCGCGGGAGAAATAGGTGACGATGCAATCCCTTTTCTCGAGGTCGCCGGCGATCTCGACGCGATCCCAGGCGCCGGCGTGTCCGACATAGGCGATGGTCATGTCGTAATGACGGCTCCAGAAGAAGGGCGGCGCCTCGAAGGGCTCCTTCGCGCCGAGTATATTGCGCGCCGCCGTCTGCCCTTGGCGCTCGGCGGTGACGAAATGCTCGATCCTGATCCGCTCGCCGCTGCGGCGATCCGGCCAGCGCGCGATATCGCCGGCGGCGAAGACGCTCTGAGCGCTGGTTTCGAGATATTCATCGACAAGGACGCCGCGATCGACGGAGAGGCCGGCCTCCTCGGCGAGCGTCGTGAGCGGGCGCACGCCGACGCCGACGACGACGAGATCGGCGGCGACGCGCGCGCCGCTCGCCAGAGCGACATGATCCTCGCCGATGGTGACGACGCTCTCGCAAAGATGAAAGACGACGCCATGCGCCTCATGCGTCGCGCGCACCAGCCGGCCTATGTCCTCGCCCAGCGTCTTCTGCATCGGCGTCGAATCCGGCGCCACGACATGGACCTCGAGCCCGCGCTCGCGCAGCGCGGCGGCGGTCTCGAGGCCGATGAAGCTCGCGCCGATCACCGCGACGCGCGAGGCCCGCGCCGCCGCGGCGATGAGCGCGCGGCTGTCGGCGAGGCTGCGCAGATAATGGACATGCGGCAGCTCGGCGCCCGGAATTGTCAGGCGCACGGGCTCGGCGCCGGTCGCCAGCAGCAGCGCGTCATAGCGCAGCGGCTCGCCATGCTCGAGGGAGACCAGTCGCGCGCCGGGGTCGATCGCGCGCACGCGCGTCGCCAGCAGCAGCTCGATGCGCCGCTCCTCGTAATAAGCGCGCGGGCGCAGCGGCAGCCAGTCTTCCGGCGCCGAGCCGGCGAGATAATCTTTCGACAGATTGGGGCGGTCATAGGGGGCGGCGGCGTCGGCGCTGACCATGACCAGCGAGCCGGAATAGCCTTCCTCGCGCAGCTCATGGGCGGCGGCGAGCCCGGCCGCTCCGCCGCCGATGATGACGACGCGCCCGAGCGTCGGCGGCGCGGGCGCGCGCTCGCGCGTCGAGGGGTCGATCTTCTCCATGGCGAAGAGGAGATCGCCGCGCTTTTCGGCGCGCCAGCAGGGAATGGGGTCGAGCGCCGGGGCGCGCAGCGCTCGTCCGTCGCGCACGCTGAAGCAGGCGTGATGCCAGGGGCAGCGGATCGTGTCGGCGACCACCAGCCCCTCGCCGAGCGGACCCTGATAATGGGTGCAGGCGGAGCCGATGATGGAGAATTCGTCGCCGCGGCGGATGAGCAGCGCCGGCTCGGCGCCGACGCGACCGGAGAGAATGGCGCCGTCGGCCATATCGGCGACGCTGACGCCGAGCGAGAAATCGGGGCCATCGGCCGCTGCTGCGCCCTCGCCCATGACCGGCCTCGAGGAATACAGGCTCCCGTGCGGCGGGATATCGCAGCTCATGTAGAGAGGCGCGCCCGCTCCGACAAGGATGCGCCGCGAAACCTATCCGGCGCAGCCGTGCTCGCCGCGGCTGCGCAAATGCCGCGCGACGATCCTCTCGGCCTCCTCGAGATCAGCGAATACGGCGCCCTCGAGCGCGGCCAGCGCCCATGAGGCGCCGCAAAATCTCTTGCATTCGCCCTCGGTCACCAAAAGCCCGACGGCGATCTGATCGACGAAGACGAAATCGACATTGCTCGGCATGGGCGTCCTCGAGAGCCTTCTGAGCGAATCCTGTAGCGTGAATGCTAGGAGCGCAAGTCCATAAGTCAACAAGATTAGTCGAATATTGGGTCGCATGACGCCGCGTCCGCCTCCGCTATATTGCCGAGGGAGCCCTGAGCCCTGGCGTGTTCGGCGAGGAAGGGACATGGCGAGGATGCGACATGGTGAGGATGGGATGGATGGAGCCCTGATTCTCCGCTTGCTGCTTCTGCTGATCGTCGCCAATGGCGCGCCGGTGCTCGGCAAAAGGCTGCTCGGCGACCTCTTCGCCCGCCCTGTGGACGGCGGCGCCCGCTTCTTCGACGGACGGCCGCTGCTCGGCCCCGCCAAGACTTGGCGCGGGCTGCTTCTCGCCGTGCTCGCCGCCGCTTGCTGCGCGCCGCTCGTCGGCTTTCCCGTTCATCTCGGCGCGTTGCTCGGCGCTTTCGCCATGGCGGGCGATCTTTTCTCGAGCTTCGTCAAGCGCCGGCTCGGCCTTCCCTCCAGCAGCCGCGCGCCGGGGCTCGACCAAATTCCCGAGGCGCTGCTCCCGCTGCTCGCCATCGCCGCCCCGGCGCGCCTCGGAGCAGGGGAGATCGTCATCGTCACCGGCCTGTTCTTCTTAGGCTCGCAGGCGCTCTCGCGGCTCATGTTCGATCTGCGCGTCCGCGAGCGGCCGTTCTGACGACGGGACAAATCGCCCGCGCAATCGAGACTTTTTTGAAATGAAGCGCGCCTCGGCGCCGCCTATGTTGGCGAGACATTCTCGAGCTATCGGATAGGCTGTGCTCTCCAATTCTGCTCTCGCATGGGCGCGTTCTCTGGCGTGCCGCGCCTTGCTGCCGCTCTGCCTCGCCGCCCCGGCCGCCGCCGCGGATATCGATCGCGGCCGTTATCTCGTCGAGGCGCTGACCGCCTGCGACAATTGCCATACGCCGCGCGGCCCCGACGGCTATCGGCTCGACAAGCGCTTTTCCGGCGGCTCGCAGACTTTCAATGGCGAGACTTACAGCGTGCGCGGCCCGAATATTTCATCGGACGCCGCGACCGGAATCGGGTCCTGGAGCGATGAGCGGCTGACGGCGGCGATCGTCGCCGGCGTCGGGCCGGAGGGGCGTCTCGCGCCGGCCATGCCGTCGGAATATTATCGCATATTGACCGCGCGGGATCTCGAGGCGGTCGTCGCCTTTCTGCGCACATCGGCGCCGGTGGAGTCCGCGCGGCCGGCGCAGCGCCGCGACGGCGAGCAGAAGGCCGACACCTTTCCCGGCGCCGAGGCGCCATTCGAGGAGAGCGCGCTCGACAATCCGCTGCGGCGCGGCTTTTATGTCGCGACCCTGGCGCGCTGTATGGAATGCCACAGCGGCGAGACCAATGGCGCGCTCGACCATAAGGAAAAGCTCGGCGCCGGCGGCAAGCTGTTCCGCACGCCGGCGGGAACGGCGGTCGGCGCCAATATCACCCAGCATCCGACGGCCGGGATCGGCGCCTGGAGCGACGAGGAGATCAAGGCCGCCATTGTCGCCGGCGTCGGCCGCGACGCCAAGCCGCTCAAGCCGACCATGGCCAATCTCTCCAAGGCGCATTTCTCGAAGATGACGCCACGCGATCTCGATGCGCTCATCCTCTGGCTGCGCACGATTCCGCCACGCGCGGGGCCGTGAGCCTTTTCCCGAAGCGCTCTAGCGCGCGTCTGCCCGAAGATTGGCCCGAATAGCGTCCAGCAATTCGCCCTCGAACAGCAGCGCCATGCCGAAATGGCGTTCCATGTCGAAATCTCGGCGCGAATTCATGTCCAGCGAGGCGCTGTGCATGGCGATGAGCCGTCCATCGTCGCCGAAAATCCCCGAGCCCGAGCCGCCATAGCCGTCGTTGCAATCATGCCGAGCGCGGCGAATTCCCGCCTCCGTCGGCGCGTCGATCTGATGAATCTGGCACTCTTCTATGCTGGTCGCGCGGCGGAAATTGGAGTGGCCGGCAGGCGACACCATCACCACGCGCAGCTTCTCGACGCCGGTCGGCAGCGCCGGCCCGTCGGGGATCGGCTGCGGCGTTATATCGGCGTCCACGGGATCGCGCAGGCGCACCAGCGCCCAATCATCGGTGATGTTCAGCGATTTGGCGTCGCGGGCGAAGCCGAAGCGCAGGCTGTCCGTGTCGAAGGCGTATTCCTTCTCGCCGATGGAGAAAGCGCAATCGTCTATGGGATGCGTCGGCCGCAGCTTGCGATCGACGAAATTATGCGCGTTGAGCACGACGAGGCCGCGGTCGCCGATCAGCCAGGCGGCGGCCGCGCGCTCCGGCACGCCCTCCTCCGTGCGACACGTCAGCACGCCGGCGCCCGGATAGCGGCGAAAATCCTCCTCCGCCATGAAGCGCCGCGCCTCCCGCGGATAGAGCGCCGCCAAGGCCGCGGCGGCGCTGGCCGCGAGCAGCAGGGCCGCGCCGATCGTCGTCCGAAAGCCTCGAAGGCCCGCGCCCGCAATTCGCCAGCCGCCCTGCATCCCACGCCCTTTCCTTCACGTCTCTGTCATATTCTAGCGGCGGACGCGAAGCTCGACCAGATGCGCGGGCGATTTCGCCGCTCAGGCGGCCCGCAGCCGATGCAAGGTGATCTCCGGCGGACAATTGAACCGCACCGGCAGCACGGAGGAGCCGGCGCCGACCGACGTATAGCCTTGCATGTCGTGATATCGCCAAGCGCCGGCGCCATAGGCGCGCGGCAGCACGGAGTCGAGCGTGAGCGCGACGCCGCCCGGCAGGCAGATCTGCCCGCCATGCGTATGACCGGCGAGCAGAACGTCGAAGCCCGCATGCGCCGCCTGACGGAAAATCTCCGGCGTATGCGAGAGCAGCAGAGAGAATTCGCCTTGCGGAATTCCCTCGCCGGCCTTGGCGATGTTGTCGACGCGAAAATAATGCGCGTCATCGACTCCGGCGACATGAATGCGCGCGCCGTCGCGGACGAATGTCTCGCACTCATTGAGCAGAACGCGCATCCCCATCTGCTCGAGGCCCGGCGTCATCAATATCGTGTCGTGATTGCCGAGCACGGCGAGGATCGGCGCGCGCAAAGCCTCGCGCAGCTCCGCCATGCCGTCCAGCGCCGCCGCGTGGGACCCATGCGTCGCGCCACGATAATCGCCGGTGAGCACGCAGAGATCATAGGCGAGATCGGCGACCATCTCGCGCAGCCGCGCCATAGCGCGCGGACACATATCGACGTGCAGATCGCTCAAATGGAGAATGGCGAAGCCGTCGAAGGCGCGCGGCAGCCGCGCGCTGACGATCTCATTCTCGCGCAGCAGAAGCTTCTCCGCATTGGCGAGACCGCGGCGGTAGAGTCCGACGGCGGTGAGCGCGGCGCGGATCAGCAGCGGCGAGGCGGCGAGATTCTCCGGGTGAAAGAAATTGAGGCCCTGGCCGAAGATCTGCGCCTCATGGTCGCGCTCTATGCCGAGCCTCTGGCGCGCATGCAGTCGTCCGAGCCGCGCCTCCAGCGCGCGCATGATGTCGTCCTCGGTCAGCGTCGGCTCGTTGGACATGTCGCAGCGCTCCATTAAAGAGCAATATAACCGGCCGCGACACTTTGCCTATGGCGTCGCCCCGCAGCGAAAGCCTTCGCTTTCGATCGCTTCTCATCCTATCCGCCCTTCGCCGACGCAATGCGCCGATTGTCTTTTCGCGCGGCGCTCCTACGTCACAGGCGTCGTGCGAGCGCGCCGACGCGCGCGCCACGCCGATCGTCCATTTTGATAGAGGAGGCGGAAATGGCGGAAGCGCAGACGAGAGTTCCGGTGAAAGAATCGAAGGAGACGCTGCCGAACTCTGGATTGTTCGACTGGCATCCTCTGGAGACGCTGCGGCGGCAGATCGATCGCTTGTTCGAGGATGCGCCCTTCCAAAAAGGCGCGACGCCAGATCTCGAGCCTTTCGGACGCTTCGGCATCGGCTGGGCGGCGACGCCCGCGGTCGATCTCGTCGAGAAGGACAAGGAATATCAGATCACCGCGGAGCTTCCCGGCATAGACGAGAAGAATGTCGAGGTGAAGCTCTCCAACGGCTCGCTCATCATCTGCGGCGAGAAGAAGGAGCAGCGCGAGGAGAAGGACAAGGGCTATTTCCTCTCCGAGCGTCGCTATGGCTCCTTCCGTCGCGCCTTTCGCGTGCCGGAGAATGTCGAGGCCGACAAGATCGACGCGACCTTCGCCAAAGGCGTGCTGACCGTGCATCTGCCCAAATCGGCGCAGGCGCAGAAATCCGAGAAGAATATCGATATAAAGGCAGCGTGAGCGGCGACGGCAATCTCCCTCTCCCGCCGCGCGCGGGAGAGGGCGCGAGACGGATTTTCGACGAATGGCGGGCCATTTTCGCCTCGCGACCTTCAACATAGAGAATTTGGACTGGTCGCCATCGGCGCAGGACGAATTCGATCGGCGCCTCGCCGTGCTGCGTCCGCAGCTCGCGGCGATCGACGCCGATATTCTCTGCCTTCAGGAGGTCGATGCGCAGCGCGAGACCGCGCATGCGCCGCGACGCTTCATCGCGCTCGATCGTCTCGTCGAAGGCGGCGGCTATGCGAATTTCTTCCGCGCGACGACTTCGCGTCCAGGCGCCGACGCGCCCGCCGATATCCACAATCTCGCGCTGCTCTCGCGCTGGCCGATCGTCGAGCGCCGCCAGCTCTATCACGACATAATCGCGCCCTGGCGCTGGATTCCGCCGCCGGAAACGAGCGCCCCGCAGCCGATCGACATTCTATTCGAGCGGCCCATTCTCTATGCGCGCATCATGCTCCCCGATGGCGCAACGCTACATGTGCTGAACTTGCATTTACGCGCGCCGCGCGCCGTGCCGCTGCCGGGCGAGGCGGATCGCAAATCGAGCCGCGCCTTCGCGGAAGGCCAATGGCTCGCCGCGCAAAAGCGCGAAGCGCAGGCGCTGGAGGCGCGGCTCTTCGTCGATCGCATTTTCGATGTGGAGACCGCGCCGCTCATCGCCGTCTGCGGCGATCTCAACTGCGACGCCTATGATGCGCCCGCGCGCATTCTCTGGGGCGCGGAAGAGGCCGCGGCCGGGCCGCGCAGTCTCGCCCCGCTCGCGCTGCGCATTGCGGAGCGCACGCGCTTCACCGTGATTCACGCCGGCCGCAAGACGCTCATCGACCAGATATTGGCGTCGCCCGCTCTCGCGTCGCGATGCGAGGAGGTCGTGATATCGAATGAGGGCCTCGCCGATGAGGCGACGGCGCAAGATCCGATTCTCGGCTCACTCCACGCGCCGCTCGTCGCGCGTTTTCGTCTTTGAAATTATTGCCGATCGTCCTCGAAGCCTTCGCAGCTCTCGTCGAACTCGTCGAGCCCCGCCTCCAGATAGCTCGCCAGCAGCGGAATGCCGAGCAGATATTTCGAGGTCGGCCCTTTGCGTCGCTCCTTCGCCTGAATGACCGCGGAATCCCAATCATCGGCGGTGAAATCGCCGCGTCCGACCCAGACGAGCGCGACCAGCTCCGCCTGCTCGTCATCGTCCATCGCCTCGATGAACTCGACGAGCTCGCGGCGATTTGGCGACCAGCCTTCCTCCGTCAGCACGCTCACGAATTTGTCGTCGGAAGGATTGGAGGCGTCGGGCTGCATGCCTTCGTCCTCGGCCTCGAGCTCGCGCGCCTTGACGATGACGAAGCAGACTTTATCGGTATTGATTTCCGGCATGGCTCACGTCCTCGAGATGTGATCGACGTCATATGGGGCGCGGGACGGCTCGATCACCGTCACGCCGGCGGCGCGCATTTCCGCGCGCGCCTTCTCGCCGCCCTCGCGTGTCACTGGGCGCGTGGCTTCGCGCAGCACATGCGTCTCGAAGCCGAGACGCGCGGCGTCGATCGCGCTGCATTTCACGCAGAAATCTTCGGCGAGACCGACGATGAAAATGCGATCTATGGCGCGCCGGCGCAGCTCCTCTGCGAGGCTGGTGCCGTCGAAATCGGAATATTGCTCGCGCTCCGCGCGCTTGGCCTTGGAGACGAACAATGCGCCCGGCGGTAGGCGCAGCTCAGGGTGAAATTCTGCGCCTCTGGTGCCGCGCACGCAATGCTGCGGCCAATCGCCGCCTTGCGCGGCAAAGCTCACATGGTCCGGCGGATGCCAGTCGCGCGAGACGATGATCTGAGTTCCGGAGCGGCGCGCCTCGTCGATGACCTCATTGACGACCGGGAGAATCTCCTCGGCCTTTGGAACAGCGAGCTTGCCGCCGGAAAAAAAGTCGAGCTGAAGATCGACGATCAGCAGAGCGTCGGTCGAGCGCAGCCCTATCTTCTTTCTCGTCATCGCGACCTCCTCCAATGAAGCCGCCTCATGTCCTCGCCGCAAGACCGAGCGCCATCCGATCGCCTCGCCGAGGAGCTGAAGCGTCTCTTTGCGCGCGCGCCCGTCGGCGTCGATGTCGTCGAGACACATATGTCTCGCCTGTTCCTCGTGGGAGATCGCGTCTATAAATTGAAGAAGCCCGTGCGCTTCCCTTTCCTGGATTTTTCGACGCCGCGCGCGCGTGAGGCCGACTGCCGCGCAGAGCTTCGGCTCAATCGTCGCCTCGCGCCGAATGTCTATCTCGATGTGGTTCCGGTCACGTTCGCCGATGGACGATTGGCGATCGGCGGCGCGGGCGAGATCGTCGATTGGCTCGTCGAGATGAAGCGCTTGCCGGCCGAGCTGATGCTCGATCGTCTGCTGGCGAGCGGCGCTGTCGACGCGCGCCGGATCGAGGCGCTCGCAATGCGTCTTGCCGCCTTTTATGCGGGCGCCGATCGCTCCACCATCTCCGCGTCCGAATATGTCGCGCGCTTTTTTCGCGAGCAGGCGGAAAATCGACGCATCATCACCCTGCGCGATTTCGCGCTCGATCATTACGACGCCGTGGCTCTGCTCGATCGCGTCGATCGCCTGCTGGTAGCGCAGACGCCGGCGCTGGAGGCGCGCGTGCGCGAAGGGCGCATCGTCGATGGACATGGCGATTTGCGACCCGAGCATATCTGCTTTTGTGAGCCGCTGGCGATTTTCGATTGTCTCGAGTTCAATGATGAATTGCGGCAGGTCGATCCTTTCGACGAGCTCGCTTTTCTCGATCTCGAATGCGCTCTGCTCGGCGCGCCGCAAATCGGCGCGGCCATTGTCGAGGCCACGGCGCAGCGTTTGCCAACTCCGCCGCCGCCCGCGCTCTTTGCGCTCTATGGCGCTTGTCGCGCGCTGCTGCGTGTGCGTCTCTCGCTCGCTCATCTGCTCGATCCCGCGCCGCGTCACAAGGACAAATGGGAGCCGCTCGCGCGCCGCTATCTCGCGCTCGCGCGTGAGCGCCTCACGCGCATCGGGTGAGATGCGGCTGTCGCGTCCCCGGAGCCTTGCGCGTGAGAGACGCTTCCACCTCGCGCTCATATTCGGCGAGGCTCACGCTGCTCGTCACCGGATAGGGACCGGCGCAAGGCGAAAGGCCGCGGGCGTCGGGCGGCAGCGCCGCCATCGCCGCGCGCGCATGCTCGCGAATGTCGGGCAGGCTCGGATGCGGCTTCACCAGCTCGCCGTCGCGCATCACCGGCTCGAGCAATGGAACGCCGGAGTAGCGCTCGTCCTCGCGCGCGATGACGTCGCGCAGCGCGACGCCATCGTGGAATTGGCGGAAGATCTGCTTGCGGCCCGGTAGATTGCGCTTGCCGGGCGACAGCTTCATGCGCCCCTCGCCAGCGAATTCCACGAGCTTATAGGCGATATCGAGCGCCGGCGCATCGGTGGAAGCCGCCATTTCCGTGCCGACGCCGAATGCGTCGATCGGCGCATGCGAGGCGGCGAGGCGATCGATGAGCGTTTCGTCGAGCCCGCCGCTCGCGACGATCTCGACGCGCGTGAGCCCGCCTTCGTCCAATATGCGCCGCGCCTGCCGCGACAGCGCATCGAGGTCGCCGGAGTCGAGCCTTATCGCATGCACGTCGAAATCGGCGCCCATCTCCTGCGCCAGCGCGACGATCTTGCGCACGCCTTCCAGCGTATCATAGGTGTCGACCAGCAGCGTCGCGCCGGGAAACATGCGCGCATAGGCCTCGAAGGCGGCGGCCTCCGAAGGGCAGGCCTCGATGAAGCTGTGCGCCATGGTTCCGGCGACGGCGATGTCATGCGCTCTGCCCGCGGCGAGATCGGAGGTGGCGGCGACGCCGGCGATATGAAAAGCGCGCGCGCCTTTCAGCGCGGCGTCGAAGCCTTGCGCGCGGCGTGCGCCGAAATCGACGATGGCGCGTCCGCGCGCGGCGAAGACCATGCGCGCCGCCTTGGAGGCGAGCATGGTCTGCAGGCCGATCTGATTGAGGATCAGCGTCTCGACGATCTGCGCCTCGCCGATCGGCGCCGTCACTTCGAGAATGGGCTCATTGGCGAAGAAGGGCGTGCCCTCCGGCAGCGCGCGAATGTCGCCGGTGAAGCGAAATCGCGCGAGCCAGTCGAGAAACTCGCGCCCGAAGCCGAGCGAGGAGAGATAGCGCAAATCGTCTTCCGAAAAGCACAGCTCGTGCAGCTCTCTCAGCACATCGGCGAGGCCGCAGGCGAGCAGGAAATTGCGCGCTGGCGGCAGACGCCGCACGAAGAGGCCGAATGTGGCGCGGCGCTCCGCCATGCCGAGCTCGAAATAGGCGCGGAGCATGGCGATCTCATAGAGATCGACGAAGAGAGCATTTGCGGTCATGGGGCGCCTTTCGGACCAGTGTCGAGCAATTCGTCGATGGAGCCGCCGCTGTGGAGGCGCGCGATCGCCTCGGCGAGCAGCGGCGCGACGCCGAGCGTCACCAGGCGCCCGCGCAAGCGTTGCGCGACGGCTTCGCTCAGCGCGACCGTGTCGGTGACGACGATCTCCTCGATCGGCGCCTCGCGCAGCGCGCTGTCGGCGTCGCGCGCGAAGAGTCCATGCGTCGCGGCGAGGAAGATGCGCGTCGCGCCATTGGCGCGGCAGGCGCGCGCGGCGCGCGCCATCGTGCCGCCGCTGCTGATGAGATCGTCGAGAATGACGACCGCGCGGCCAGCCACATCGCCGGCGAAAATCTCGCCGGCGATCTCGCCCATGCTGCGATGCTTGTCCATGAAGCCCTTCGCCACCGGATGCGCGAGGATGGTCTCGAGGCGCTGGCGGAACAGCTCGGCGCGCTTCTCGCCGCCGAGATCGGGAGAGACGATCGCTGCAGGCTCGGCGCCGAGCCGATGCGCGAAATAGCGCGCGAACAGCGCCTGCGCGTCGAGCGCGACGGCCTCTATACGAAAGGCGTTCTCGAAGGCCGCGATATTATGCGCGTCTATGGCGACGATGCGATCGGCGCCGATCGCCTCCAGCAATTGCGCGACATAGCGCGTGGCCACAGGGTCCAGCGGCTTGGTGCGGCGATCCTTGCGCGCGTAGCAGAGATAGGGCGTGACGGCGGTGACGCGCGCGGCGCCGGCGTCGCGCAGCGCGCCGATGAAGAAGAGAAGGCGCAAAAGCTTGTCGGCGCCGCTGTCGCCCGTCTCGCCCTCGAGGCTCGCGAGGACATAGACATCCTTGTCGCGCACGCCGACGAGCGGCCGCGTCTTGCGCTCCTCATCCTCGAAGCGGCGCTCCTCATGCGGCGAAAGCGTGATCGCGAGCTCGCGCGCGACGCGCTCGCCGAGCGCGCGGCTGGAGCCGAGCGCGAACAGCGCGATCGGCTCGTCCGTCGCCGGCGCCGGCTCATGCGCCGGCGCCGGCGCCTCATAGCGCTGAATGTTCAGCGCGCCGAGCACGGCGCCGAGCGCGCCATCGGCGAGCGCGAGCGGAGCAGCGAGCAGCTCGACGCCGGCGCGGTCGCGGCCTTTCTCGACCAGGGTGAACTCGACGAGCGCAGGCTCGCCGGCGCGCAAGGCTTCATCGAAGAGGCGGCGCAGGCGCACGGCGCCGCGGCGGTTGGGCGCCTCGCTCAAGCGCGCGCCTTCCGCGACGGCGCCGAGCAGCGGCGCCACCGCTTTGGCGCCGATGACGATCTCATAATCGCGCGCTTCCGGCACGGCGCGAAAGGCGAAGCCGCCATGACGCAGATCGGCCACGACATCGGCGAAAGTCGGCGCAACGCCGCGGCGTGAGGCGCGCCAATGCTCGAGCGCGCGGCTCGTCTCGACGCCGATCGGCCGCGGCGCGAGATCGATGCGCTCGAAGAGACGTTTCAGATAAGGTTGCGTCTGGGCCAGCGTGGTCATGCGAATCTCTCGCTTCGATCGCGCCGCGCCAATTTCTCGGCCAGCCATTCCGCCGCGAGCGTGGCCGCCTGCTCCAGAGTTCCAGTCTCCTCGAACAAATGTGTCGCGCCTGGCACGACGTCGAGCCGTGCGTCGGGCAAGCGTCTCGCCGCAATGCGATTGAGATTAAGAACTTCGAAATCGAGTCCGCCGACGATGAGCAGAGTCGGCGCGCGCACATGCTCTAGCGCGTGGCCCGCGAGATCGGGGCGTCCGCCGCGCGAGACGATCGCTTTCACCTTTTGCGGCCGTTCCACCGCCGCGACGAGAGCTGCGGCCGCGCCCGTGCTGGCGCCGAAGAGGCCGATCGGCAGATTGCGGAGCAGAGGCTCGATCGCGGCCCAGTCGATCGCCTCGACGACGCGGCTGGCCAGCAAGGGAATGTCGAAGACATTGCGGCGGTCCTCGGCTTCTTCCTCGCTCAGCAGATCCATCAGCAATGTCGCGAGGTGCCTCTCGCGCAGCGCGGCCGCGACGAAGCGATTGCGTGGGCTGAAGCGCGACGAGCCCGAGCCATGCGCGAAGATTATCGAGCTCTGCGCATCTTCTGGAACTGCGAGCGAGCCGCCGAGCCGGCGCGGCCCGACGGCAACCTCGAACTCGGCGATCGGCGTCGTCATCATGATGCGCATCCTTCCGCCGGCGGCGCGACTTCCTCCGCACGCCCTATCTATCTATCGCGCTGCTCGCACGAGCGGCGGCGAAATTCGCGTCACGAAAACGGAGGCTCGGCCATGCAGACGACGCCGGAAATCGATTTTCAAGGCATGGAGGCTTCGCCGCAGGCGCAGGCGCGCATCGCGCGTCAGATCGACGAGCTCGAGACTCGCTTCGGCCGCGTCACCGCTTGCCGCATCGTGGTCAAGGCGCCGAGCGCGCGTCATCACACGGGCGGGCAATATGAGATCAACATACGGCTCGCTCTGCCGGATGGGCGCGAGGCGATCGTCGAGCGCACGCCGCCGCAGGACGAGCGCTATCAGGATTTCGATTTCGCGCTGAACGACGCTTTCAAACGCGCGCGCCGCCGGCTGCAGGATCAGGTGCGTCGCCTCGAGGGTCATGTGAAGCAGCATGCCGAGCCCGCGCTCGGCGTCGTGCGCCGGCTGATGCGCGAGGACGGCTATGGATTCCTAGAAGGCGAGGATGGGCAGGAACTCTATTTTCACCGTAATAGCGTCGAAGGCGCGGGTTTCGATGCGCTCGAGCGCGGCGATCGTGTGCGCTATGTGCCTGAAGACGCCGAGGATGGCCCGCAGGCCAGCGCGGTGCGGCCGCTCGGCGAGCGGGCGCCTTCGTGAGCGGCCTCTCGCATCGCGGCGGCTCCCGACTATATCGATGGCGTCGCGCATCCGCGCCGGAGCTGGATCGCCATGCCGTTTCGAGACCGTGACGACGCAGGTCGCCGCCTCGCCGATGCGCTCGCCGCGCATGCCGGCCAAGCTTGTGTCGTCTATGCATTGCCGCGCGGCGGCGTTCCCGTCGCCGCGCATATCGCCGAGAGGCTGAAGGCGCCTCTCGATCTCGTGCTGGTGCGCAAGATCGGCGTTCCCTATCAGCCGGAGCTGGCCATGGGCGCGATCGCCAATGGCGGCGCGCCGATCATTGTGCGCAATGAGGATGTGATCGATGCGGCGGAGGTGACGGAGTCCGTTTTCGATTCCGTCTGTGCGCGCGAGCGGGCGGAGCTAGAGAGACGACGCGGGGCCTATCTGCGCGGCAGGACGCGGCCCGATGTCGGCGGCAAGCTCGCTGTCGTCGTCGATGACGGCGTCGCGACCGGCGCGACGACGCGCGCGGCGCTGCGCGCGGTTCGTGCGCTGCATCCGCGCAAGCTCATTCTCGCTATTCCCGTCGCGCCCACCGATGCGCTCGCAGCGCTTCGCCACGAGGCCGATGAGATCGTCTGCCTCGAGGATTATCGGAGCTTCGGCGCGATCGGCTTCTTCTACGAGAATTTTCGCCAGATCGAGGATGCGGAGGTGATCGAGATTCTCGATCGCTTCTCGCCGCTCGCGTGATCGGAGAGCATGATGCGCGTCGGCGCGCCCAAGGAAATCAAGGACAATGAGTTTCGCGTCGCGCTGACGCCGGCCGGAGTCTACGAGCTCGTGCAGCGCGGGCATTTCGTCATGGTGGAGAGCGGCGCCGGCGTCGGCGCGGGGATTTCGGACGGCGATTTTCAGACGGCGGGCGCCGCGCTGGTGGAAGGGCCGGAAGCGATCTTCGCCTCCGCCGATCTCATCGTGAAGGTGAAGGAGCCGCTCGCGCAGGAGCGCGCGCGATTGCGGCCGGGGCAGCTGCTGTTCGCCTATCTGCATCTCGCCGCCGATCGTGCGCTGGCGCTCGATCTCATGCGCTCCGGCGCGATCTGCATCGCTTACGAGACCGTGACTTCGCCCTTCGGCGGTCTGCCGCTGCTGACGCCCATGTCGGAGATCGCTGGGCGGCTCGCGCCGCAGGCGGGCGCGCGCTGTCTCGAGAAATCCATGGGCGGGCGCGGCGTTCTGCTCGCTGGCGCGCCGGGGGCGCCGCCGGCCGAGGTGATGATTCTCGGCGCCGGGACAGTCGGAACGCAGGCGACGATGATCGCGCTCGGCATGGGCGCGAGCGTCATCGTCGCCGATCGCGGCGCCGAGCCGCTGCGGCGCCTCTCCGCGCGCTTCGGCAATGCGCCGCGCACCATTTTCTCGACGCCGACGGCGATAGCGGAGCTGGTGCGGCGCGCCGATCTCGTCATAGGCGCGGCGCTGGTTCCGGGCGCGGCGGCGCCCAAGCTCGTCAGCCGCGGCATGGTCGCGGGCATGAAGGCGGGCGCGGTCATCGTCGATGTCGCGATCGATCAAGGCGGCTGCTGCGAGACCTCGCGGCCGACGACTCATTCCGATCCCACCTATGTCGTCGATGGCGTCGTGCATTATTGCGTCACCAACATGCCGGGCGCCGTGCCGCGCACCTCCACATTCGCGCTCGCCAGCGCGACCTTGCCTTTCGTGCTGGCGCTCGCCGACAAAGGGCTCGGCGCCTTGCGTGAGGATCCGCATCTTTCCGCCGGCCTCTCAGTGGCCCGCGGCGAGATCGTCAACGCAGCCGTCGCCGCGGCGCTCGGTCTCGCTGTCGCGGCGGCGGAGAAATTCACGACAGGAGCGTAATATGCGGCTGCTATCGTCGGCCTTCGCCCATGGGGAGGAGATACCGCGCAAATACACATGCGACGGCGCCAATGTCTCGCCGCCGCTGCGCTGGAGCGACGCGCCTGCGCAGACGAAGAGCTTCGTGCTGCTCTGCGACGATCCAGACGCGCCGGCCGGCGTCTGGCGCCATTGGGCGGTCTATGATCTATCGCGCGACGCCACGGGATTGCCGGAAGGCGCCGGGCGTCCGGGGCCGCAGCGCGGCTTCTCGCAGGGGATCAATGATTTCGAGGGCTCCGGCTATGGCGGGCCATGTCCGCCGCCGCGCCATGGCGCGCATCGCTATCGTTTCCGGCTGATGGCGCTTTCCACAGCCTCGCTCGCCGTGGCGCGCAAGGAGCCGAGCTGTCTCGAGGTGGAGCGCGCCGCCAATGAGGTCCTGCTCGAGGAGACGGCGCTGGTCGGCGTCTATCAGCGCTGAGCGCCCTCAGTCGGCGCGGCGTTCCGCGGCGGGAGCGGGCTCCTTCTTCTCCTTATTGTCTCCCTTGACCTCGCCGGGCGTGAAAATGCTGCGCACGCGCTGGCCGGGCTTCTCGATCACGGTCGCTTGGCCCGTCGCCGTGTCGTAGGTAAGCTTCTCTCCCCTCACGACTCCATTGTCTTTGGTCAGGGTCACATTGCCGATGAGATAGACCTTGTTCTCGCCGCGCTCATAGCTGCCGTGATCGCCGGTGCCGATCTGATCCTTGGAAACGAGCGTCACCGGGCCTTCCGCGTCTATGTGGCGAACGCGGTCGCTGCCGCCGTTGCTCTCCTGGCCCGGCTGCGCCTTGTCGAGGAAGATGATGAGGCGCGAGGCCTTCAGCGTGGAGGGGCCGTTCACGACGATGACGCCGCCCGAATAGACGAGCTTCTGCTCCTTGTCGAAATAGTCGAGCTTGCCCGCGTCTATGTCGACCGGGTCCTTGGCGCTGGCGCCGGGGAGAATGCCGCTGGAGCGGCCTTTGGCGGCGAGCGGCGCGGCGGTCATAAGCGCGGCCGTGAAGACGGGAATGGTCAGGAAAGCAATGATTTTCGTCGAGATCATTTTCATCGTGATCATTTTCATGGAGACGATCCTTCCGCCGCGCCAGCGTCGTCGTCGTCGCCGGGCAGCGTCGTATGCACTGCGCCGGAGAATGTCGCGCGGCGCTCGTTCTGCGAGAATTCGACCGATTGCGACGTCACCACCGATCTGTCCAGCGTCAGCCTGGTCGGATGGTCGGAGGTGACGATATTGCCGCGAAAATCGATGATGGCCGCTTCGGTGCGCAAATCATAATGCTTGCCGTCGAAGACGCGGGCGCCGCGGGAGAGATCGGCGCGGTCGTTCTTGGCGTCATAGAGGCCATGTTCCGCCGTCAGCACGACATTCGATTCATTGTCGCTCTGAATATGCACCTCGAGCTGCTCCAGCTCGAACACATCGGGCTTGGCGATATCCTGAATGCCGGTGCGGGCGCGTAGCTCATAGGGGCGGCCATCCTTGCGATAGCCGACGAGCTTGGGGCTCTCTATGGTGATGCGCGTGCCCTGCATGGCGATGCGGGAGAAGCGCAGATCCGCCGGCAGAAAGCGCAGCGAATGAAGCGCCACGCCCACGGCCACGGCGGCGACGATCGCGCCGCTGCCCCACAGCAGCCAGCGTCGCAGCCGGGCGACGCGCTGGGAATGGCGCCGCGCCTGCGGAATGGCGTCGCGGCGCGGCGCGACGATGGAGGCGAGCCGATCGCGTCTGTCGCTCGGCGGCGAGGCGTCGTTCATTCTGATTCTGCCCGCCAATTCTGCTCGTCATCCTTGTTCTAGCGTCATTCCGGTTCAGATCGAGCCGGAGCGAATCTAGATCACCTTGTTCGGTCGTGTTTTCTTCACGCGAACCGGTTCCCATTTCGCTCGAAAACACTCTAGCGCCGCCGCGAGATAACGCCGGCCGCATGGCGAATTCGAGGCGTCATTCATGCGAGAAAATATCGGTCTCCGGCCAGCCAGCGAGATCGAGCCGCGCGCGCGTCGGCAGAAACTCGAAGCAGGGAGCCGCGAGATCGGCGCGGCCCTCGCGCGCCAGCATGGCGTCGAGCTTCTCGCGCAGCGCGTGGAGATAGAGCACGTCCGAGGCCGCATAGGCGAGCTGCGCGTCCGAGAGTGTCGCCGCGCCCCAGTCGGAGGATTGCTGCTGCTTGGAGATTTCCACGCCGAGCAATTCGCGCACGAGATCCTTCAGCCCATGGCGATCCGTGTAGGTGCGGATGAGCTTGGAGGCGATCTTGGTGCAATAGACGGGCTCCGCCATCACGCCGAAGGTCTTCGCCAGAATGGCGATGTCGAAGCGCGCGAAATGGAAGAGCTTCAGCACCTTCGGATCGGCGAGCATGCGCGTCAGATTGGGCGCCGCGGTCTGGCCCGGCGCGATGCGCACGAGATCGGCGTCGCCATTGCCGCCGGAGAGCTGGACGAGGCAGAGCCGGTCGCGATGCGGATTGAGGCCGAGCGTTTCCGTGTCGATGGCGACGACGGGGCCGAGATCGGCGCCGTCCGGCAGGTCGCCCGTATGCAGGCGGATGGTCATGGGCTTTTGATTCGCTTTCTCGAGGGAGAGCGATCTTTAGCCGATTTCCGGGGGCTTTGTCGAAGCGGGGCTCGGAACCGCTATGGCGTGTTCCAATAGCCGAAGGGCCGCTTCGACAATTCAGAGTTGAAATAGCGCGGATCGCCCGAGACCTCGCGGCCGAGCCAGCCCGGACGGTCGAAGCTCTCCTCCTCGGAGCCGAGCTCGATCTCGGCGATAATCAGCCCGTCATTCTCGCCCAGGAACACGTCGACGGTCCAGAAATGGCCGCCGAACACCTCCTCATAGCGCGTCTTCTCGATCAGCGGCCGCTCGCACAGGCGATCGAGCATGATCTGCGCATCCTCGACGGGAATGGGATATTCGAACTCCGAGCGGGTGACGTTGGAGGTTCGGCCCTTGATCGTCAGAAAGGCGGCGCCGCCGGCGATGCGCACGCGCACCACGCGATCCTCGGCGCGCGAGAGATAGCCCTGGCGAAAGGCCACGCCGTCGTTGCGCGGCCGCCACAGCTCACGCGTGACCAGAAACTTCCGCTCGATCTCCACGCCCATTCCTTCCTCCTCCTGCTCAGATCGCCAGAGCGGCGGCGCGCTCGACGCCTTTGGGAAAATTAACATTGAGCCGCGGATCGGCGTCGAGCGCGTCGAGCGCCTCGGCGAGGCGGCGCTCGTCCTCGCTCTCCAGAGCGACGCTCTCCATTGGCGCGGGGCCGATCTGCAGCCGAACGAATTCCGCCGCGCAGCCGCGAAAGGAGAAGCGCAGCCGCGACTTTCGCACCGCGACGCCGCGCAGCGCGGGGCAGGGCGCGACGATCTCCGCAAGAAAACGCGCCTCGTCATAGGCGGCGCGATCGAGCCGGCTCAGCGGCAGCGCCAGGGCCGCGGCGGCGGCGGCGAGACGCTCCGCCGTCACCGGAAAGGGCGCCCGAAAGGCGGGCTCCCATAATTCCAGCCCATCATCGACGCGCAGCAGACGCTTCACCTCCAGCGCTTCGTCGCGGATCTTCGCGGAGTGCGGCGTCAGCGCGTTCAGCAGATAGATCTCGTCGCTGCGGCGCGGCAGGCTCGTTGGCGAGCCGAGCTTGGCCTCCAGCGCCGCGAGATCGGCGCCGAAGATGCGCCATTCCCAACGTGGCGTCGCATTCGGCTGGAGCGCGTCCATGGGACCTCTCACTCTCACGGCGAGCGCCGCTGGCATGCAGCCTACCGAGGCTTGCAATCGGCGTCGTGACGAAAGACGCATCGACACGACATTTAGCGCGGCGGCGGCCGGAGAGGATGGCGCGATCGTTCGCCGTTCAGAAACACGGCGAATAAGATGGCGCAACATCGGCGTCCGAGATAGAGCACAGTTGTGGCTCGGCCCGATTCGTGGATCACTCGCGAAGCATGAACGACATCACGCCGGATTCGGCTTTTCGACAGGCGCGCGCGCGCCATGAGGCGGGAGAGATCGACGAGGCCGCGGCGCTCTATCGCGGCGTTCTCGATTGCTGGCCGGAGCATGCCGACAGCCTGCATCTTCTCGGCCTGCTCGAGGCGGAGCGCGGCGCGCCGGAGACGGGCCTCGCGCTGATCGCCAAGGCGATGGCCATCGCGCCCGGACAGGCGATCCATCACAACAGCCGCGCGCTCGCTCTGCGCGCGCTGGGGCGGCTCGAGGAGGCGGTCGAGGATTATCGCGCCGCCGTCGCGCTGCGGCCCGGCTCCGGCGCGCTGCATTGCAATCTCGCCAGCGCGCTGATGGATCTCGGCCATGGCGCCGCCGCCGCCGCCCATTACGCCGAGGCCGCGCAATGCGCGCCGGATCAGCCGGCGATCTGGTACAATCTCGCCAATGCGCTGGCCGAGATCGGCCCCGCCGCACAGGCGGAGGCGGCCTTTCTGCGCGCCATAGAGCTCGAGCCGCGGCTCGTCGAGGCGCAGGGCAATTTCGGCCGCTGGCTGATGCGGCGCGGCCGCTGGAGCGAGGCCGCCGCGCGTCTCACCATCGCCGTGCGTCTCGCGCCCGGCGACGCCAATTATTGGAACAATCTCGCCGTCGTGCTGCAAGAGCTCGGCCGCCACGCCGAGGCGATCGTCTGCTATGAGAGCGCGCTGGCGCTGAAGCCCGATCTCTCCGACGCGCATTATAATCTCGGCTGCCTGCTGCATCTCGAGGGACGCACCGATGACGCGGTGGCGCGCCATCGCGCGGCCATCGCGGCCGATCCCGGCCAGGGCGGCGCGCGCATCGCGCTCTGCATGGCGGAGCTGCCGATCCTCTATGACACGCAGGAGGAGATCGCCATTCGCCGCGCGCGCTATGCGCAGGCGCTCGCAGCGCTCGCCGCTTCCGCGCAGGATGCGGAGATCGCCGCCGCGCTCGCGCCGGCGATCTCCGCGACGCAGCCCTTCTTCCTTCCCTATCAGGGCGAGGACGATCGCCAATTGCAGACGCTTTATGGCGAATTCGCCTGCCGCACTCTCGCGCAGGCGCATCCCGCCGCGCCGCTCGCGCCGCCGCCGGCGGCGAGCGAGCGCATACGCGTTGGAATCGTCAGCGGCTTCTTCTGCCGCCATACCGTGTTCCGTCTTTTTCTCGAGAGCTGGATCGAGAAGCTCGATCGCGCGCGTTTCGAGATCATCGGCTTCCATACGGGCAAGATCGAGGACGCCGAGACGATTCGCGCCGCGCAGGCCTGCGACCAATTTCCGCGCGAGCCTTCGACGCCGGAAGGTTGGCGCGAGGCCATTGTCGCCGCGGCGCCGCATGTTCTGCTCTATCCAGAGATCGGCATGGATCCCGTGTCCGGCTGGCTCGCGGCGCAGCGTCTCGCGCCCGTGCAATGCATGGCCTGGGGCCAGCCAGAGACGAGCGGCATGCCGACGATCGACCATTTTCTGTCGAGCGAGCTGATGGAGCCCGAAGGCGCCGAGCGCTTCTATACCGAGCGTCTCGCGCTTCTGCCCAATCTCGGCCTGCATTACACAGCGGAGACGCTCGCGCTGCAAAAGCTCGATCGCTCGCTCTTCGACGCCGAGCCGCACGCGCCGATCTTCTTCTCGGGACAAGCGCTCTACAAATATCTGCCCTGCTATGATTCCGTTTTTCCGCGCATCGCCGCGGCGATCGGGCCGTGCAAATTCCTCTTCATCGCCTTCGCCAAGAGCGAGGAGGTGACTGCGGTCTTCCGCGCGCGGATGCAGCGCGTCTTCGCCGCCGCGGGACTCTCCGCGGAAGATCATTGCGTGATTTTACCGCAAATGCCGCAAGAGCTGTTCATCGCCACCGCGGCCGCGTCGGATGTCATTCTCGATACGCCAGGCTGGTCCGGGGGCCGCTCGACGCTCGATCTGCTCGGCGCCGATCGCCCGATCGTGACATTGCCCGGCGCATTCATGCGCGGGCGCCATACGGCCGCGATTCTGCGCCGCATCGGCTGCGAGGAGACGATCGCCTCCTCGCTCGATCATTATGTCGAGATCGCCGTGCGCCTCGGGCGCGACCGCGCCTCTCGCGCCGGGCTCGCCGCCCGCGTCGCCGCCGAGAAGCGCAGAGCCTTCGAGGATATGGATTATATTCGCGCGCTCGAGGATTTTCTCGAGACGGCCGTGCGCGGCGGTTGAAGGACCGCGCCGGCTACAGCCGATTTCGCCGGCTCAAATCTTCTGGAGCGTTCGCTTTTTGGCGACGACGCCTGTCGGCGCTTCGCGCGGCTGCGCCGGCGAACGGCGACGCGCGGGAGGGGGAGTGAAAACGAAGCTGCGTCCGCCGAGCACGCCGCGATAGGGCGCGCTCGTGTCGTAGCGCGTGAGATCGAAGCTGACGTAGGTGTTCGGCACGCCGACCGAAAGCACAGATTCGTCATGGGCGATGACGTCGACCTCGAGCGCCTCGTCCGGTCGATCGGGGTCCAGAAGGTGAATGCGTCCTTTCATCTCATCCTTCTTCTTCGTATCGATGCTCGACAGAAAGATCGATGGTCCAGACGATAGGGACGGCGCCGAAGCCTCGCGGAACCGGTTGCGCCCTCATCTGGCGTGCTGCAATGACGGCTTTCGGAAATGACGGCCTATCGAAATGGCTTCGCGCTCGTTCCAGCAGCAGCGCCTACGGTAGAAAATACGTGAGACTCAGAAAAAGTCAACGATGTTGAGTTGGTCGGCCGCATGTCGGATTGACCGCCGCCGGCGGGCGCATATCTTGCCCGCGCTCAGGCGGGGGACGGGATATCGAGATGCAGGCGAAGCCGAAAGAAAGCCGCGGCGGCGAGAAAACGCGCGGGCGTATTCTCGCGGCGGCGCTCGCGCGTTTCGGCTCGGCCTCCTATGAGGACGTCAAGCTTCGCGACATAGCGGCGGATGTCGGCGTGGATGTCGCGCTCGTCCACCGCGCTTTCGGCTCCAAGGAGCAGCTCTATGCGGCGGCGCTGACGGCCTCGCGGGCGAAGGAGCGGCCGGTCGTCTCGGAAGGGCGCAGCCTCAGCGCGCAATATGCCGAGGGCCTGTTCGGCGAGCGCGAGAATGAGACGTTGCAGATCGTCGTGCGCTCCATGACCAATCCGCAAGCGCGCGAGCTGTTGCGTATGCGCAGCGTCCCGGAATTCATCGGCCCTATCGCCGCGACGCTCGAGGGGCCGGCGGCGCTGGAGCGGGCCACTCTCTTCAACGCCTGCCTCTTCGGAATCTCGATATTGCGCCAAGTCCTCGGCGTGGAGACGCTCCAGGACGCCAATGAAGCGACGATGCGTCCTCTGATCGAGCGCCTGCTCGCCGCCTGCCTCGCGCCAGAAGGCGCAGTCGCGGAAGGCGTGGCGGAGACAGTGAGCGTCCCGCCGGCGCTCGAAGCGCGCCGAGCCGAAGCTCGCCCCAAAAAAAAGACGGCGGCAAGAGCGGCGCGAAAACGCCCCGCCGAGCGCAAGTAGCCGCGAGCGAGCCGCGCCGGCCCATCGGCCTGCGACATGCGCGCCGATGGATAAGCTCGCGGCGGCGCCTATATTCCACCAGCGCGACTCGTCTCTCGAGTGCGCGCGGACGCTCGGCTTACCATTAGAGTGTTTTCGAGCGAAGTGGGAACCGGTTCGCGTGAAGAAAACCGGCAGAACAAGGAGATCGAGGGTCATTCCGGTTCGATCTGAACCGGAATCACTCTAGCGACGATGAGGCGCGACTCATGGAGCAGCCCCCGAAGGACAAGGCCTGGTCTTTTCATCTCGCCTATTTTCTGCTGGCGCTGATCGGCGTGCTCATACTGCAGCAGATGTGGACGGTCTATCGTCAGACCGAGGTCGTTCCCTATAGCGAGTTTCAGAACCTCCTGCGCGACAACAAGATCGCCTCGGTCGAGGTCGGCGCCGATGTGATGCGCGCGACGCTCAAGGAGCCGATGAAGGATGGGCGCAAGCAGCTCGTCGCAGTGCGCGTGCCGACCGATGTCGCCGCCGAGCTCGAGGCGGCCAAGGTCAAATATTCCGGAATCGTCGAAAACACCTGGGTCTCGACGCTGCTCTCCTGGGTCGTGCCGATCGCCCTGTTCTTCCTCGTCTGGAGCTTTTTGTCGCGCCGCATGACGCAGGGCTTGGGCTCGGTCATGCAGATCGGACAGAGCCGCGCCAAGATTTTCGTCGAGACGGATGTGAAGGTCGGCTTCGCCGATGTCGCCGGAGTCGACGAGGCCAAAGAGGAATTGCAGGAGATCGTCGCCTTTCTGAAGGACCCCAAGACCTATGGGCGCCTCGGCGCGCGCGTTCCCAAAGGCATTCTTCTCGTCGGCCCGCCCGGCACCGGCAAGACTCTGCTCGCCCGCGCGGTGGCGGGCGAGGCGGGCGTGCCCTTCTTCTCCATCACCGGCTCGGAGTTCGTGGAGATGTTCGTCGGCGTCGGCGCCGCGCGCGTGCGCGATCTGTTCACGCAGGCGCGCGCCTCGGCGCCCTGTATCATCTTCATCGACGAATTGGATGCGCTCGGCCGCGCGCGCGGAATCTCGGGCCTTTCCGGCGGCCATGACGAGAAGGAGCAGACGCTCAATCAATTGCTCGCCGAATTGGACGGATTCGATCCGAGCGCCGGCGTCGTGCTGCTCGCCGCCACCAATCGGCCCGAGGTGCTCGATCCGGCGCTGCTGCGCGCCGGGCGCTTCGATCGGCAGATTTCGGTCGATCGGCCGGACAAGATCGGCCGCGCCGCGATTCTCCAGGTGCATTTGCGCAAGATCAAGCTCGGCGCCGATATCGATCCCGCGCAGATTGCGGCGATGACGCCGGGCTTCACCGGCGCCGATCTCGCCAATCTCGTCAATGAGGCCGCGACATTGGCGACGCGCCGGCGCGCGGTCTCGGTGACGTTGGATGATTTCACTTCCGCGATCGAGCGTGTGATCGCCGGGCCGGAGAAGCGCAATCGCCTGCTGCATCCGCGCGAGCGGCGCATCGTCGCCTATCACGAGATGGGCCATGCGATCGTCGCCATGGCGCTGCCGGATATGGATCCGATCAAGAAGGTCTCGATCATTCCGCGCGGCATGGGCGCGCTCGGCTATACGATGCAAATGCCGACCGAGGACCGCTATCTGATGACGCGCACCGAGCTGATGAATCGCATGACGGTTCTGCTCGGCGGCCGCGCGGCGGAGATGAATGTGTTCCACGAGGCGACGACCGGCGCCGCCGACGATCTGCAACGCGCGACCGAAATGGCCCGCTCCATGGCGACGCGCTACGGCATGGAGCCCGCGGTCGGTCAGGCGTCCTATATCGCCGAGCGGCCGCGCTATCTCGACATAGCCGATCTCGGCCAGCGCTCGCAGGCGAGCGAGGAGACGAGCGCGCGCATCGACCGCGCCGTGCGGGAGCTGGTGAACGACGCTTTCATCCGCGCTACTGGGATTTTGAAAGCCTGCGCGAGCATTCACGAGGAGACGGCGAAGCGGCTGCTCGATAAGGAGACGTTCACAGAGGAGGAGCTGGAGCCGATCCGCGCGGAGGTGGAGGCGAGCCTGAAGGCTCGCGGTCCAGGGACCGCGCCGAACGCGGAGCCTTCAGGCTCGCATTCCGCGACGAGTGGCGGTTGATAGCTGCGCCGCCCGTCCGCGCGCTTTTTCCAGCATGTGGTCGAGGGGCGACCCGCGACTCGCTTTAACGATCACAATAGCGAGGAAGAAATACGGGGATATTGGGGATATGAAGAATATCGGCGCCGCCAACGCATCGACGGATGGGCGCGTTTCTCCGTAGCCGTGTAGATAGATAGGCGTCACCGAATCCTGAAGGCGCCTCATGCTCACCAACAGTCGCGATATTATCCGCCGCCTGGAGCGTGAAGGCTGGCGACTCGTGCGCATCAATGGATCGCATCATCACTTTGCGAAAGACGGCCGACGCAATCTCGTGACGGTTCCGCATCCTAGGTCCGATATTCCGCTCGGCACGGCGCGGAATATCTACAAGCAGGCTGGCTGGGCAAAGGAGTAATCAGGCCGCCTGTTGCGTCGATCGGGCGCGCGGCGGCGGCAGGGCTATGACGAGAACGGCGTCGGCGAAGCTCTCCGCCCATTCCGGGTCGCCCATTATCTCGGACAAATCGCGGGTCGGCAGGATCGGAAGACCTTCCTCGATCATCCCCTCGGTCCAGCCTTCCAACGCCTCCGTCGCCATGGCGAACAGATCGTCGAGCTCGTCGGCGGCCGAGAAGCAGCCGGGCGCGTCGGGAAAGCTCACGCCATAGGCGCTGTCGCCTTCCTGGTGGATGATGGCGATATAGGGTTTCATGCGACGCTCGTTCTCATAGACGAGCAATCATAGCGCATTTCATTCATATTGCCATGCGGGACGAGGCGAGCGAGACGAGGAGCGGCGCGGCCGACGCCCGACGGCTCCGCGAACGGAGCCGCCGGGCCGGATGGCCTCACCCCAGCGTCTTCTTCAGCTCCGCCAGAATCGCGTCGCCCATCTGGCTCGTCGAGACCGGCTTGTCGTTCGGCCCGGCGATATCGGCCGTGCGCAGGCCGGCGGCCAGCACATCGGCGATCGCCTTGTCGATCGCATCGGCGACCGGAGTCAGGCCGAAGGAATAGCGCAGCGCCATCACCAAAGAGCCGATCATGGCGATCGGATTGGCGAGCGCCTTGCCGGCGATATCCGGCGCGGAGCCGTGGCAGGGCTCATAGAGCGCCTTGCGCTTGCCGGTGGCGGCGTCTTCCCCGCCGAGCGAGGCGGAGGGCAGCATGCCGAGCGAGCCGGTCAGCATGGAGGCGACGTCCGACAAAAGATCGCCGAAGAGATTGTCGGTGACGATGACGTCGAACTGCTTGGGCCGGCGCACCAGCTGCATGCCCAGCGCATCGGCGAGCATATGCTCGAGCTGCACATCGGCATATTCGCGGGCGTGCAGGGCCGTCACCACCTCGCGCCACAAAAGGCCGGACTTCATCACATTGGCCTTCTCGGACGATGTGACCTTGTTGGTGCGCTTGCGGGCGAGCTCGAAGGCGATGCGGGCGATGCGCTCGATCTCATAGGTCTCATAGACCTGCGTATCGACGCCGCGCTTCTGGCCATTGCCGAGATCGGTGATTTCCTTGGGCTCGCCGAAATAGACGCCGCCGGTCAATTCGCGCACGATCATAATGTCGAGGCCGTCGACGAGATCGGGCTTCAGCGAGGAGGCGTCCACCAGCGCCGGATAGCAGATGGCGGGGCGCAGATTGGCGAAGAGGCCGAGATCCTTGCGCAGCCGCAACAGGCCGGCCTCGGGGCGCACGTCATAGGGAACGCCGTCCCATTTCGGCCCGCCGACGGCGGCCAGCAGCACGGCGTCGGCGCTCTGGGCCATGGCCATGTCGGATTCGCTGATCGCCTGACCGTGGGCGTCATAGGCGGAGCCGCCGACGAGGCCCTTCTCCGTCTCGAAAGAGGCGACGCCGGAGGCGCTCAGAAAGGCGATGAGCTTTTCGGCCTCGGCCATGATTTCCGGGCCGATGCCGTCGCCCGGCAGGAGAAGGAGCTTGTAGGCGGCCATGAAATCCTCTCTATCTCTGGTTCTCGGGGTTGCGCCGTCAATAAGGCGCGCGCTGCCGCAAGGCAACATCGCGGAGAAATCCATCGTGATGCGACAATCTGTCCGCGGCGGCCGGCTTGCCGGGATCGCGACGGCCGTGCAGCCTGCGTTCCGAGCCCCATAAGGAGCCCCGCTTCGCGCCCGTCCCATTTGGCGGGCGTGAAGGATAAAAACGAAAAGAGGAGACGCGTTTCATGTCGAAATCGAAGATCGTGGCGGCCGCCCTGCTCGCGACCGCGCTCACCGCCGGCCGCGCCGAGGCCTTCTGCCTGTTCTCCTGCGATCCGACCGCCGACAACGCCCGCTCGGTTTTCGAGAATCGGCTGAAGCAGAAGTTCGATCCGGACGTCAAGGTGGTCAAATTCGAGGTGTCGCGTTTCTGGCAGCTGGATGTCGAGGGCGCGGGCCATAAGGCCGTCGAATTCTACTTCACCGGCACGGCGGAGTTCCCCAAGGGCGCCAATCTCGATTGCAAGCCGGACGAGGCCGGGGCCGTGAAGGAGGGCTGCTCGGCCAGCAAATATTATTCGACGACTGTCTCCAATCAGGAGATCAAGGGCCGGCAATATATCGAGCCGGGCGCCACGATCGAATTCAAGGACGAGACGCGCTTCGATCAAGCCCCGAGCGGCTGGAAGGGCCAGGACGGCAAGTCCTATTGATCGGGCGATCGGCGCCGCCCCTTCCCTAGGTCCGCGCAATTGGTGTAGAAGGCCCGCGACAAGAACATGCGCGGGCCGCGGGGCGGGCGGAAACCGGGCGTCGGGAGACAGCGGTTCATGCAGCAGGTTATCATCGTCATCCACCTGATGGTGGTGGTCGCTCTCGTCGTTCTGATTCTCTATCAGAAGTCGGAGGGCGGCGCGCTCGGCATCGGCGGCGGCGGCGGCCTGTTCACGGGCCGCGGCCAGGCCAACGCCGTCACCCGCGCCACCGGCATTCTCGGCGCCATCTTCTTTCTGACGAGCATCGCGCTCACTGTTCTCCCGGCCTGGGAGCGCGGTAGCGAGGGGGTCGATCCCGGCAAGCTGGAGCTCAAGGAGATCCCGCCGGCCGGCGCGCCGGCGACGGGCGCCTCGACGCCGGCTCCGGCGGACAAGAAAGAAAGCATCTTCGACCAGCTGCAGCGCGTCCAGCAGCAGCGCCAGGGCGCGACGCCGCCGGCGGCCGAGCCGCCTGCTGCCGCCGCTCCGGCGACGGAAGGCGCGAAGGAGCCCGAGGCGAAAGCCCCCGAGGGCGCAGACGCAGACAAGGCTCCGGCCGAGCAGAAGTGAGGCGCGGGCGGCTCGCGAGGGCCGCCCTTCGCAGCTTCGGCCAGCGAACGGCCGGTGGAATTCCGCCGGCCGACGAAAAAAGTCTTTTCCGAATCGATCCAGAGGCGATAAGCGTAAGGCCCCATGGCGCGGTACATCTTCATCACCGGCGGCGTGGTCTCCTCACTCGGCAAGGGCTTGGCGTCGGCGGTGCTCGGAGCATTGCTTCAGGCGCGCGGCTACACCGTGAGGCTGCGCAAGCTCGATCCCTATCTCAACGTCGATCCTGGCACGATGAGTCCGTACCAGCACGGCGAGGTCTTCGTGACCGACGACGGCGCCGAGACCGATCTCGATCTCGGCCACTATGAGCGTTTCACCGGACGTCCCGCTTGTCGCCAAGACAATGTGACGACCGGGCGCATCTATCAGGACATTATCGCCAAGGAGCGGCGCGGCGACTATCTCGGCGCGACGATCCAGGTGATTCCTCATGTCACCAACGCCATTAAGGAATTTGCCCTCGAGGGCAATGACCACGTCGATTTCGTCCTGATCGAGATCGGCGGCACGGTGGGCGACATAGAGGGCCAGCCCTTCTTCGAGGCGATCCGCCAGCTCGGCAATGAGCTGCCGGAGAAGCATTGCGTCTATATCCATCTGACGCTGCTGCCCTTCATCCCCAGCGCCGGCGAGCTGAAGACCAAGCCGACGCAGCATTCGGTGAAGGAGCTGCGGTCCATCGGCATTCAGCCGGATATTCTGCTCTGCCGCACCGATCGCGAGATCCCGCGCGAGGAGCGCCGCAAGCTCGGCCTCTTCTGCAATGTCCGCGAGAATGCGGTGATCGAGGCGCGCGACGCCGCCCACATCTATGACGTGCCGCGCGCCTATCACGCGGCAGGGCTCGACGCGCAGGTGCTCGCCGCCTTCGGCATAGACCCCGCGCCCAAGCCGGATATGAGCCGCTGGAATGCGGTGACGCAGCGCGTCAACAATCCGGAAGGCGAGGTCACGATCGCCGTCGTCGGCAAATATACCGGCATGAAGGACGCCTATAAGAGCCTCATCGAGGCTCTGGCGCATGGCGGCATCGCCAATCGCGTGAAGGTCAATCTCGACTGGATCGAATCGGAGGTGTTCGAGAGCTCCGATCCGGCCGCCCATCTCGAGCATGTGAACGGCATTCTCGTGCCGGGCGGCTTCGGCCAGCGCGGCGCGGAGGGCAAGATTCTCGCGGCCCGCTTCGCCCGCGAGCGCGGCGTTCCCTATTTCGGCATTTGCTTCGGCATGCAGATGGCGGTCATAGAGGCGGCGCGCGCCCTCGCCGGCATAGACAAGGCCAATTCGACCGAATTCGGCCCCTGCGAGGAGCCCGTCGTCGGCCTGATGACCGAGTGGCTGCGCGGCAATGCGCTGGAGCAGCGCTCCGCGAGCGGCGATCTCGGCGGCACGATGCGCCTCGGCGCCTATCCCGCCCATCTGAAGCCCGGCTCGCGCATCGCCGCCATCTACGGCCGCTGCGATATATCGGAGCGCCATCGCCACCGCTATGAGGTGAACGACGCCTATCGCGAGCGGCTGGAGGCGCATGGCCTCTCCTTCGCCGGCTCCTCGCCGGATGGCGTGCTGCCGGAGACGGTCGAAATTCCCGACCATCCCTGGTTCATCGGGGTGCAATATCACCCGGAGTTGAAGTCGCGCCCCTTCGAGCCGCATCCGCTCTTCGCCAGCTTCATCGAGGCGGCGAAGGCGCAGAGCCGGCTGGTCTGACAAAGCATAGGCGCGAGCGAGCCTGAAGGCTCGCGGTCCAAAGCGCATCCTGGACCGCGAGCCGTCAGGCTCGCTCGCGCTCGGAGTTACTCCGCTCGCTCGAGGCTCCGAGCGATCGTCGGCGCCGCGGCTTCGCCGGCGCGCCAAGCCGCGCGCGCCGCGAGGAAGGCCGCCGTCAGAAATCCCACCGTCGTCAGAGTGAAGCTCACGCCCGCAATCAGGGGAAAATGCGGCTCGACCGGCGGCAGCGTCGCCGGATCGATCTTCGGCGTCAGCGCGCGCAGCGCGAAGGACAGCGGATTGTTGAAGGTTCCGAAGCAGATAGAGACGATCATCCAGATCGGCGGCCGTATGGCGTATTGGCGGAACAGCAGCGCGAAGACAAAGACGAACTGCGCCATCATCAGATAATCGATATGGGCGCGGATGAGATCGTCGCGCCGGGGAATGGCCTGGGCGAGCGCGCTGTCCGGGTAGAACAGAGTGACGCCCAAGATCCAGGCGATGGCGAGCGCCATGCCCAGCAGCAGCGTCGCAAAGGCGAGCAGAAAGGCGTTGCGCGACGGCAGGCGCGCCGCGATCGATCGCTGTCTCATCGTAAATCTCCGAAAACCCCGACAGGGGAGAGGGGCGATCCTGCCTGCTCGCCGCCTCTCGTCCTAGGGCGCCCGGACCCGCGTCGCCCGGGCATTTTGCCCGATCTTCCCGAGGTAAAGCAGAGCGGCGGCCGGATCGCATTGGCGGTCAAGGCGATTCCTGCTTTACTCGGCGATGCTGGGAGAAAGCCGGAGCGAAGCCCGATGCAATTGATCATTCGCCTCATCATGCGACTCGTCGCCATTGTGGGCTTTTGCCTGGCGCTCGCCATCGGCTGGGTGATGGACGACGCCAATCGCTCCATTCGCGCGGAAACGCGAGGCTCTGCCGAGCGCGTCGCCCATGAGCTCGAGCATCTCTTCTGGCGCGAGATTCTCTGGCGCGGCTCCATGCGGCGCGACAACATATTGCCCATTCCCAATTGGGAATCGCTGGCGACTTTGAAGCTGGTCTCCCCCGGCGTCTGCATCACTTTCGCGCCGGGGACGGAGGAGCCGCGCGTTCTGTGCAGCCAGATGGATGGCGTCGGCGTCGAGGCGCCGCAATGGTTCACCCGCGCTTTCGATCTTCTGTTCGGCGCGCCGGCGCCGGTGTCGCGGCCGCTCACCGTGCGCCAGCCGGAGACGGGCGCCGTGGTGGCGCGCGCCGATCAGGGCGCCGCGGTGCGACAGGCCTGGCGCGAAATCTCCATCGTCGCCGGCGTCGCCGCCTCCATGGCGGTCGGCGTCTGCCTGCTGGCGGCGCTCGCCATCTTCCACGCGCTGGCGCCGACGCAGATCATCGTCGATGGGCTGCGCCGGCTCGAGAATGGCAATTACCGCCATCGCATCAAATCCTTCACCAGCGGCGAGTTCGGCCTCATCGCCCGCGCCGTCAACGACCTCGCCGAGCGATTGGCGCAAACGACGGCGGAGCGGGTCGCGCTGACCAAGCGGCTGTTCGAGGTGCAGGAGGAGGAGCGCCGCGCTCTGGCGCGCGATCTCCATGACGAGTTCGGCCAATGCCTGACGGCGACCAGCGCCTTCGCTGCGGCGATAGAGGCGGGGGCGTCCGACCGGCCCGATCTCGCGGCCGACGCGCGCTCCATCGGCAAGGTGGCGCGGCGCATGACGATGACCCTGCGCGAGGCGCTGGCGCGGCTGCGCTCGCAGGATCTCGACGAGCTGGGCCTCGAGGCCTGCCTCGTTCAGCTCGTCGCCGGCTGGAACGCGCAGACGGCGCCTCGTGCAGTCGTGCATCTCGATCTGATGGGCGATCTCGCCGGCGTGCCGCCCGCGGTCTCCACCAGCGTCTTCCGCATCGCGCAGGAGTGCCTCACCAACGCCATGCGCCACGGCCGGCCGAGCGAGGTTTTTCTGCGCGTGGAGCGGCTCGCCTCCAATGATGGTTTCGTCGCGCTCACTGTGGAGGACGATGGCGAGGGCGATCCGACGCGCATCGACTTTTCCGCCGGCCATGGCCTGCTCGGCATGCGCGAGCGCGTTTCCGCCTTCGGCGGCAGCCTCTCCATCGATCGCGCCGCGCGCGGCGTCTGCGTCGCGGCGCGCATTCCGCTGGCGCCGGCCAATTCCAACGCCGCCGGCGCATTCGGGCGGGCGGCGTGAGCGGCGTCTCGGTGCTGCTCGTCGACGATCATCCGATTGTGCGGGAGGGCTATCGCCGCCTGCTCGAGCGCCAGCCGGGCTTTCGCGTCGTCGGCGAGGCGGACAGCGCCGCCGCGGCCTATCAGGCCTATCGCAAATTCTCGCCCGATGTGGTGGTGATGGATCTCCAGCTCACCGGCGGCGCCGGCGGGCTGGAGGCGGTGCGCCATATAAGGCAATGGGACAAAAGGGCGCGCATTCTCGTCGTCACCATGCATGACGCCGCGGCCTATGCGTTGAAGGCGTTCGAGGCCGGCGCCAGCGGCTTCGTCACAAAGGGCGGCGAGGCGGCGGAACTGGTCCGCGCGGTGGAGACGGTCGCCCATGGCGGCCGCGCGCTCGGCGACGACATAGCGCGGGAGATCGCGGCGGAGCGCCTCGCCGAGGGGCGTTCCCCGCTCGACGATCTCGGGCCGCGCGAGACGGAGATTCTCCGCCTCGTCGCCTCCGGCCGCACGACGGAGGAGATCGCCGGGGCGCTCAACCTCAGCGCCAAGACGGTGCAGAATTACCACTATCAGATCAAATCCAAGATGGGCGCCCGCACGGATGCGCATCTCGTCTGGCTCGCCATCGGCGCCGGCCTGGTCGGCGGCGAGGGGGCGGTGTGAGAAGATGCGAGCCTGAAGGCTCGCGGTCCAAGGGCGGGATCGGACCGCGAGCCTTCAGGCTCGCCTCGTGAAGCCTCGCGCCGATGCGCTTTACGACTTCGTCTTCTCGGTCAGAATCCTCTCGAGGTCGGCCTCGGAAATCTCGCCGCTGTATTTGTCGCCATTGATGAAGAAGGTCGGCGTCGAATTAATGCCGAATTTCTCCGCCGCGCGGTCGCGCACCTTGCTCACATTCTCGAAGAGCTGCTGATCCTTCAGCGTCGCCTCGAATTTCTCCTGGCCGAGCCCGGTCTGCTTCAGCACGCCGGCGAGGCCGTCCAGCGGCTTGTCGACGAAGGCCCAGTTCTTCTGCTGGGCGAAGAGCAGATCGACCACCGCGTCGCGCTTGTCGCCAGCGTTGCGCGCCAGCATGAAGGCCGCCGTGGCCAGCGGATCGAGCGGGAACTCGCGCAGGATGAACTTCACCCTGCCGGTGTCGATGAAATTCTTCTTCAGCGTCGGATAGACGTCCTTGTGGAAGGCCGCGCAATGGCTGCAGGTCATGGAGGCGTATTCGACGATGGTGATCGGCGCGTCGGCCTTGCCCTCGACGATATCCGGCAGGGCGTTTGGCCCCATCAGCTCCTCGACCGGGATCTTGCCGCTCGGCGCCTTCTGGGCGAGGGCGGGCGCGGCGAGGCCAAAGACGGCGAAAGCCGCCGCGGCGAGCGCGGCGCGACGGGAAAATCGAAGGTCGAAGCTGGGCATGGACGCTCCATAGGGTCGCGGAACCGGCGGACCATAGAGCATTTTCGGCCCGCGGGGAATCGGCGGAAAGAGCGGTCTTTCCGCCGTCGCGCGAATCGCTACCCAACCGTCAGCGCGACGCCGCCCACGCCCTCGATCTCGCCCGTCACATGGTCCCCGGAAACGATCGGCCCGACGCCGGCCGGCGTGCCGGTGAAGATGAGATCGCCCGCCTCCAGCCGCACGAATTGCGACAGGATCGCCACGATCTCCGCGACGCTCCAGATCATGTCGGAGAGATCGGCGTCCTGCCGTATCGCGCCATTGACGGCGAGGCTGATGCGTCCCTTGCCCGGATGGCCGACGCGCGTCGCCGGCGCCAGCGCCCCCAGCGGCGCGGAATTGTCGAAGCCCTTGGAGAGGTCCCAAGGCCGCCCGGCCTTGCGCGCCTCGCTCTGCAGGTCGCGGCGGGTGAGGTCGATCCCGGCGCCATAGCCGAACACATGCGCGAGCGCGTCGGCGCGGGCGATATCCGCTCCGCCGCTTCCGATCGCCGCCACCAGCTCGATCTCGTGGTGCAGGTCCGTGGTGCGGGGCGGGTAGGGGATGGTCGCGCCGCTGGCGACCACGGCGTCGGCGGGCTTGGAGAAGAAGCAGGGCTGCTCGCGGCTCGGGTCCTTGCCCATCTCGCGCGCATGGGCGGCGTAATTCTGCCCGACGCAGAAGATGCGCCGCACGGGAAAGCGCCGGGTCTCGCCGGCAATGGCGAGCGCGGCCGGTTCCGGCGGCGGAAACAAAAATGCGCTCACTGCGAAACCTCTCGTTTCTGCGCGGAACAAGGGCGGCGGCAGCGCGAATGTCGCGCCGCCGTCATGCGCTCGAGAGACTGACCATCTATCGGAGCGATGTCAAAAGCACATCGTTTCGAGGTTATTTCATGATCGAGCTTCTGTCCCGCGCATCACGCGCGCTGATTTGCGCCGCTCTTCTCGCGCCGCTGTCCGCCGTCGCCTCCGAAGAAGGTCCCCAACGTCCCATCGTCATCGGCCATCGCGGCGCCGGCGGCTATGTCCCCGAGCATACGCTCGAATCCTACGCTCTCGCGATCGAGCTCGGCGCCGATTTCATCGAGCCCGATCTCGTCTCCACCAAGGACGGCGTGCTGATCGCCCGTCACGAGCCGAACATCATCGCCACCACAAATGTGAAGAGCCTGCCGCAATTCGCCAACCGCAAGCGCAAGGCCGTCGTCGACGGCGTCGAGCAGGAAGGCTATTTCGTCAGCGACTTCACCTGGAGCGAGATCAAGCAGATCGGCGCCGTGCAGGCCTTCGCCGAGCGCGACCCGGACTTCAACGGCCGCTTCCACATTCCGAGCTTCGACGAGATCATCGAGCTCGCCAAGCGCAAGGGCCGCGAAGAGGGCCGCGTCATCGGCGTCTATCCCGAGACCAAGCATCCGACCTATCATCAAATGATCAACCTCCCGCTCGAGGATCGCCTGCTCGCCGTGCTGACGCGCCATGGCTGGAACCATCATAGCGCTCCGGTCTTCATCCAGAGCTTCGAGCAGGCCAATCTGAAATATCTGCGCAAGAAGACGACGGTGCGGCTCATCCAGCTCATCGACGCCAATGACGTCAATCCCGACGGCTCGCTGGATTTCACGCCGCCCTATGATCGTCCTTATGATTGGACCGTCGCCGGCCGCCAGGGCAAATTCGCCGATCTCTTGAAGCCCGCCGGCCTCGCCGAGGTCCGCACCTATGCCGATGGCGTCGGGCCGTGGAAGACCTATCTCATCAGTTCCGCCTGCATAAAGATCGTCAACAACGCCTGCGCCGACGCCAATGGCGACGGCTCTGTCGATGAGGCGGATCGCAAGCTGCTGGCGCCGACCTCCGTCGTCGCCGACGCCCATGCGGCCGGCCTGCTCGTGCATCCCTATACGTTCCGCAATGAGCAGCGCCGTCTCGCCAGCGATTACAAAGGCGTTCCGGTCAATGAATATCTGACCTTCTACAAGCTCGGCGTCGATGGATTGTTCAGCGACTTCGCCGATACGGCGGTGACGGCGCGCTCGCTGTGGGCGCTGAAAACCGACCCCGATGCGGCGAAATGTCTGGTCAAAGGCCTCTATGGCCATGACTCCGCGTGCCGCGGGCTGCGCTGGCTCAACGCCAATTGAGATGCATGACGGACGGCGGCGGATAACGCCGCCGTTCCTTTACAAATAGCTCAGCCACCAGTCGCGGCGGCGGCGCTTGACGCCCGCGAACCAGACGCAGGCGGGATAGATCGCCGCCATGACCAAAATCCAAATGACATAGGCGCCGGCGAGGCCGAGCCCGTAATTCTCTGGCGGCGGCCCGCCGCTCTCGAGGCCTTTGATATCGACGCCCTTCGCTATGGCGACGAGCACGGCCGCCGCCAGAATGGCGTAGAGATGCAGCACATAGGCGAAGAGCGGAACCCGGCCGAATGTGGCCAGCACGCGCCCCACGGCGCCGCCCGCCCGCTCCAGCGCCGGCAGCAGCAGAAGCCCGACGCCGAGCGTGACCAGCGCGTAATGCAGCGAGGGCGGATATTTGGTGACGTTGAGGAAGGACAGCGCCGTTCTGACGCCTTCCGGATAAGTCAGCCAGAGCCGCACGTCGCCATAGACGCCAGCGAAGCGCAACACGACAAATCCCGCGAGAAAGGCGAGGCCGAGCGTGACGAGCGCCCGCATCCGACGTTCATGCGGCCATAGGAAGATCGGCGCGAGCCCATAGCCGAGCGCGATGACGCCGATCCAGGGCAGCACGGGATAATAGACCTGGCCGCGCAGGCCGAAGGGCAGCGGCCCTTTCTCGTGCAGCACATTCCACAAGGGCGCGAAGCCGCCCAATTGCGCCGCGTGAACGCCGTCGAAGAGATTGTGCGAAAGCAAGATCGCCGCGCCGATCGCCAGCACGACGCGCGTCGGCAGATGGATGAGCGCCGAAAGCGCGATCATGCCGCAGCCGATCGCCCAGAGCGTCCCCAGCTCGATCGCGCCCGAGCCCACCGTCCACACCGGGCTGATGATGAAAATGTCGAGCAGGATCAGCCACAGCCCGCGCGTCCACAGGAAGCGAGAGAGCGCGCCGCGATCCTCGAGCGAGAGCCCGTGCAGATAGGCCGAGACGCCTGCGAGAAAGGTGAAGGTCGGCGCGCAGAAATGGGTGACGAAGCGCGTGAGGAACAAAGCGGGATAGGTGCGTTCGAGATCGGTCGGATCGAAGCGCAGCGCATCGGCGTCGAAGAAATCGCGTACATGGTCCAGCGCCATGACGATGATGACGAGCCCGCGCAGGCGATCGACGGAGAGGAGCCGCGTTCCGGCGGTGAGCGCGGCGTCGTGCGGGACGTTCGGGATTTTCTCCATTGTCTTCGTCATGACGTCTCTCCGCCGGCTATCGAAAATTCAATGAATGAAACTGCAGCCCTCACCCTCCCCTTCAGGGGGGAGGCTTGTGCGGCTAATGGTAACGCAATCAACGATGGAGGCAGCAATGTGCTTATCGGATTTGTCTCGCTTAGCTAGCCTCTCCATACAGGATTGGGTCGTAATCGAAATCAAGCGGGGGGGACTGCGCCCCGTTTTCCCAATGAAAGCGGATCTCTGCAATCCGCTTACCCCCGCGATGGAACCTCAACCCCTCTGTTCGATAGTTCCCATATATAATAGTTGAAAGGTCGACTGCTTCGCACGCGAACAGCAGCGCCACCGGGCCGAAGGAGATACGGCATCCGATGGGGCGGTCGTGTTGTGAGTGGAGTAAAGGGGCTAGCTCGGAGGGCATACCAGGCCTTTGGACGTGTTTCGGTGGGTAGGTTAGATATAGGCCCAGCGGAGCGGGCATCGAAGCTGTTGTAAAGAACCGCCGCATGATTGCGATGTCAGGAACTCTCGTCACTTTTCGCCCGTTACGGCTCAGCACACCTGCATAGGAATGAGCGCAGAGGCGCTGCATCATGAATCGCTCAAGGTCATTTCCATTGATGTCGACACGAGCTTGAATTTCTCCAGTATTTATAAGAGCAATCGACTTGTATAGATTCGTTCCAGCGTCGTCGAATTCGCTGAGCAAAGAGTTGTGATTCTTGCATAGAACTTTCGATGTGAATGCAAGCGGGAACGGGTTGTGTATTTCTACTCCGGTAGGGTCGTATCGCTTGTGTGGGTCTTTGTTCGTTATATTACGAGACATAAGATGTTCATTGGTCATCTTTTCGCAGCAGCCACCTAAAGGGTTGAGATAGCACTTTGGGTTGCGAAAAGTATTAGGGGCATATTTTAGCAGATGCCCGCGCGGACGCTGAACGTTCATAGGCGGCTCGATGGAAGACGCTCGACGCTGAAAATTAAGCCATCGCCGAGTAAGTTTGCAATGTTCGCTAGATTTAACACCCACGCCCCATCGATGGAAGCAGCGCCCGCGCTACTCGAAATCCGCCGGGTCGAACTCGCGCAGCGTGCGGCAGAATTCGCAGGTCACGCCGATGCGGCCATTGTCGCCGATCATGTCGCTGCGGTCCTGCGGCGCGAAGCTGCGCAGGAGATTGGCGATGCGCTCCGTCGAGCAGCGGCAGGATTCGACGATTCTGCGCGTCGGATAGACGGTGACGCCGCGCTCGTGGAACAGCGAATAGAGCAGCCGCTCGCCCGAGAGCCCCGGATCGACCAGCTCGTGATCCTGTGTCGTCGCCGCCAGCGACAGGCCTTCGACCCAGGCGTCCTCTTCGCTATCGTTCGAAAGAGCGGAGCTGGCGGGCGCGTCGCCGGGATCGAGATCGCGCGGGCGCAGGGGCGTCCCCGGCAGATATTGCAGCAGCAGGCCGCCGACGCGCCAGCTGCGCCCGGCGGGCGTCACGCTCTCGGCCACGGCGAGGCGCACATAGCTCGGAATCTGCTCGGACTGGCGGAAATAGCGATGCGCCGCCTCGGCGAAGCCGTCGCCCTCCAGCGGCACCACGCCCTGATAGCGCGCGGCGTCGCGGTCGTGCTCCATCGTCAGCGCCAGATGGCCGCGGCCGAGCAGATCGCCCGGAGCCATGCCGGCGACGATGCGGCTCTCGTCATAGCGCGCGAAGCCGCGCAGCTTTCCGGGCGCGTCGAAATCGACGACGATCATATCGACCGGCCCGTCGCTGCGCGTCTGCAATTGAAAGCGCCCATGCGACTCGATCAGCGAGCCGAGCAGCGTCGTCAGCGCGGCCGCCTCGCCGAGCAGGCGCGCGACGGCCGGCGGATAATCGTAATGGGTGAGGATGGAATGCGCCGCCGGCCCGAGCCGCGTCAAACGTCCGCGCAGATCGAGCGGCTCGACCGCGAAGGGGAGCAGGCTGTCGTCCTCGGCGAAGGGCGACGCCGGCCGGGCGATGGCCTCATCCGCCCGTCGCGTCATTTGCGCGCCTGTCGCGTCATGGCCCGTTCGCTCCGAAAACCCAGGCGAGCACGCCCTTTTGCGCGTGAAGGCGGTTCTCCGCCTCGTCGAACACCACCGATTGCGGGCCGTCGATCACCTCGTCGGTCACTTCCTCGCCGCGATGCGCCGGCAGGCAATGCATGAAGATCGCGTCCTTATTGGCCGCGGCCATCAGCTTGGCGTTCACCTGGAAGGGCGAGAGCAGCGCATGGCGGCGCGCCTCCTCCTGCTCGTCGCCCATGGACACCCAGCAGTCGGAGATGACGGCGTCGGCGCCGGCGACGGCCGCGAAAGGATCGGCGGTGAGATTGAGCCGCACGCCATTGGCGCGCGCCCATTCGACCAGCTCGTCGCCGGGCGCGAGCTCCGGCGGCGTCGCGACATTGATCGTGAAGTCGAAGGGCTTCGCCGCATGGACCCAGCTCGCCAGCACATTATTGGCGTCGCCGGTCCAGGCCACGGTGCGGCCCTTTATCGGGCCGCGATGCTCCTCGAAGGTGAGCACGTCCGCCATCACCTGGCAGGGATGCGAGAGCTTGGTGAGTCCGTTCACCACAGGCACGCTGGCGTAGCGAGCGAGCTCGGTGAGATCGTCATGCGAGAGAATGCGGATGACGATGGCGTCGACGAAGCGCGACAGCACGCGGGCTGTGTCCGCAATCGTCTCGCCGCGGCCGAGCTGCATCTCATGGCCCGTCAGCATGATCGTCTCGCCGCCGAGCTCGCGCATGCCGAGATCGAAGGAGACGCGCGTGCGGGTCGACGGCTTGTCGAAGATCATCGCCAGCGTCTTGCCGGCCAGAGGCTGGTAGCTCGAGCGCGCGCCGCGCACGCGCGCGGCCTTTATCGCCGTGGCGATATCGAGAATGCGTCGCAGCTCCGTCGGCGGAAGCTCGGAAATATCGAGGAAATGACGGACGCCCGTCGGCGGCGTATGGGCGGTCATCGCGCGGCTCCGGCGCTCTCCAGCTTCACACAGGCGGCGTCGAGCCGTCGCGCGGCTTCGGCCAGCTCATTCTCGCCGACGATGAGCGGCGGCAGCAGCCGCACCACATTGTCGCTCGCGGGAATGGTCAGCAGCTTGGCCTCGCGCGCCGCGGCGGCGAAGTCGCCATTGGGCACGCGCGTCTTCAGGCCGAACATCAGGCCCTCGCCGCGCACGCTCTCGATGATCGACGAATGACGATCCTCGAGCTCGGCGAGCTTTTGGCGGAACAGCACGCCGAGGCCGGCGACGCGCTCCACGAAGCCGGGCTCCAGCACCACATCGAGCACGGCGTTGCCCACAGCGGTGGCGAGCGGATTGCCGCCATAGGTGGAGCCATGCGCGCCGACGGTCATGCCCTTGCCGGCCTCCGCCGTGGCGAGACAGGCGCCGAGCGGAAAGCCGCCGCCTATGCCTTTGGCCAGAGCGGCGATGTCCGGCGTCACGCCGGAATGCTCGACCGCGAGGAAACGCCCGGTGCGGCCAATGCCCGTCTGCACCTCGTCGACGATGAGCAGCAGCCCATGCGCGTCGCAGAGCTCGCGCAGGCCGGCCAGGAAGCGCGGCGGGGCCGCACGCACGCCGCCTTCGCCTTGAATAGGCTCCAGCAGCACGCCGGCCGTCTGCGGGCCGACGAGCGCGCGCACGGCCTCGAGATCGCCATAGGGAGCCTGGTCGAAGCCGTCGGTCGGCGGGCCGAAGCCGTCGAGATATTTGGGATTGCCGCCGGCGGCGATGGTCGCCAGCGTGCGGCCGTGGAAGGCGCCCTCGAAAGTGATGAGCCGATAGCGCTCCGGCCGACCTTCCACTGCATGGAACTTGCGCGCGGTCTTGATCGCGCATTCGACCGCCTCGGCGCCCGAATTGGTGAAGAAGACCAGATCCGCGAATGTCGCCTGCACGAGCCGGCGGGCGAGGCGCTCGGCCTCTGGAATCTGAAAGAGATTGGAGACGTGCCAGGGCTTCGCCGCGGCGGCCGTCAGCGCGCCGACGAGATGCGGATGGCCATGGCCGAGCGAATTGACCGCGACGCCGGCGCCGAAGTCGAGATAGCGCTCGCCATCGCTGGCGGTGAGCCAGGCGCCCTCGCCCCGCTCGAAGGCGAGATCGGCCCGCGCATAGGTCGGAAACAGCGCCGAAACCACTTGGCGACTCCTTCGGAGAGACCTTAGCTCGCTGGCGCCCGTCGGGTCGCGCCGCCATGCAGCGGCCGCCATGCAGCGAGGGTCTGAAAATCAAAGTGCCGCCCTTCTGGGGCGGCATCTTTCTCGTGGAAACATTCTAGGTCCTCCCCTTGCGTCGGTCAAATCCCATTCCCCGCCTCATTCTCCATGGCGACGCGGCGCCGGGACTGCGGCGAAACGACGGCGCCGGCGCCGTCGCGATCGACCGCGCGACAAAGCCGCCGCGCGCCGATGACGCATATAGAGACGTTCGCGCGCGGCGAAATGCGCCGCCAGATGCGCCGCCATGCGTGAAATCCCATGCGTTTCGACGCCCATAGTGAGTCTTTCGCGCAACACCTGCGGGGAATGAGCGGCATTACCTTGTGGGGAACGCTGTTTCGCTTGCCAGGGACTCTTGCGCGTGATTCAACTGGTAGGGTAGCGTTCGCGTCATCGCCCACGACATCTCGTGTGGCGCCTTCATTCGAGTGTGTGCGCGTCTTGTCGACTCCGGCGTCGCCGGTTGCGCGAGCGTTCGCCGATTCTCTCGGCTGAAGCCGGCTTAATCGAGGAGGACCTTAATGTCCTGGACCGACGAGCGCGTCGAGATGCTACGCAAGCTCTGGAACGACGGCCTCAGCGCCAGTCAGGTGGCTGCCGAGATCGGCGCAGGCATCACGCGCAACGCCGTTATTGGTAAGATTCATCGTCTCGGACTCGCACAGCGCGCCAAGACGCCCATAGCGGCGCGTCCGCGCGTCGCGAAACCACAACGCCCGCAGGCCGCTGCGCCGCGCGTGCATCACGGACATGCGCCCGCTGTCGTCGGCAATGTCGCGTTGGCATTCGCGCCGCGCGCGCTGGTGATGCCGGACGCCCGCCCGCAAGAGGAAGTCGTCATTCCAATGTCCGAACGCGTCACGCTGATGGAGCTCAGAGAGTCGATGTGCCGTTGGCCGATCGGCGATCCGACATCGGCCGAGTTTCGCTTCTGCGGCGCGCGCTCGCCGGGCGGCGGCGGCAGCCCTTATTGCGGCTATCATTCGCAGATCGCCTATCAGCCTGTGCAGGATCGTCGCCGCGCGCGCGATCAGCTTCGCTCCGCCGCGCGTCTCGCCTGAGACGCGTTCGTCTCGGGCGCCGAGCGTCCCGAGATCATTACGGCGAGCTTACTCCGCGTTCCAGAAATAGTGCCAGACGCCATCCGCGCCGACGCCGATCCGCATCACTTTCGGGCGGCCGTCGGCATTGGATGCGGCGAGATCGGCGAAGCGCATGCAGGCCCAGAGCGCGCGCGTCTCTTCCTCGCTCGCCGGCGGCGCGGGACGTCGCGCGAAAGCCGGCCATTCATAGCTCTCGAACGGCCCGCGCGTGATGCGCAGGAAGGGCTGCGACAAAACGGCGCGCGCGAGCGAGAGCATCTCGCGTCCCGCGCGATCGAATGAGAGCGATTTCAAGGTCTCGATCGGATCGGCGCCCGCCGGTCGCCGCGCGCCGCGCTCGAACAAGGGGCGCACCTCGTTCCAGTCGATCGGAATGCGCAGCGCTTCTATGTCGCCCGTCTCGCAAGCGGCGAGGATCTTCTCGCGCAGCGCGCGCACCGGCGCAGGCAGAGCGGCGAGATCGCGCAGCGGCTCGGAGATCGTCTCGACCGCTGGTTTTATCGGCTTTTTCACGCGCGTAAGCGGAAAAGCGCGCTCAATGGCGCAGGCCGCTCGAGAATTCGCCGTCGCGCAAGCGCCGCGGCAGACGCTCCACGAAAGCCGCGACCTCCTCCTCGCCATAAGTGGCGACGAGCTCGTGCAGCGCCGCCGAGAGCGCGACATGGGCGAAGGAATCCCCTTCGATTCCAGCGAGCGCGGCTTCCGCGAAAGCCTCGGCGAGATAAGCGAGCGCGACTCGCCGCTGCTCGGAGCCGGCGGCGTCGTCCAATGTGGAGGAAGGAAAGCCCGTCATGCGATCACTCTAATCAACGGCGGCGCGCCGCGCGAGACGGGTCCTTGCCGGAGGGTTAACGCACATCCGCGTTTGCGACGTCAGGAATTCCCGTAACGATACGCGATGTCGTGCGCGATGCGGCCGCCTTCGTCGAGATAGCGCGAGATGGCCAGGCGCGCATTGGGCGTGCAGGAGCGATAGGTGGTCTCATAGCCGCGAAAGCCGCGGTTGAATGCGCCCGTCAGCTTCAGCCGGCGCTGGCCCGTCTTGGCCTCCGCCTCCAGCAGCGAGCTCATTTTGGCGCGCCAATCCTCGCCATCCTCGGAGCCGCAGAGATCGCGCAGATAGGAGAGCGCGCCGAGTATCTCGGAGAGTCGGAGCAATTGCGGCTCATAGGGCGGCGGCGGCCCTTCGGCGGCGGGCTGCTGCGCGGCGCCGTTGGGCTGCGCCTGCTGCTTGCCTCCCGGCGGCGTTTTCGCGGCGTTCTTCTTCTTCGGCTTGGCCTTGCCCTGCTGCGGCGCCCGCTCGATCACGCGCGGCGCCGAATGCTGCTGGCCCCAGCCGAACAGATTCTGCAGAAAATCCTGCGCGCGCGCCGGCTGCGCGAACAAGGCGCAAGAAAGCGCGAGGGCGCCGGCGAGCCCGATGGCTCGCGGTCCAGAGCGCGGCCAGGACCGCGAGCCTTCAGGCTCGCTCTTCGTCGCGATTGTTCTGTTTGACGAGAATGGCATCGCTTCGCCGCTTTCTTTCGAGCTTCGACGTATCTCCCTCTCCCCGCGCGCGGGGAGAGGGTCGGGGTGAGGGGCTCGGGGCGTTGGCCACAGACGGGAAACGCCCCGAGCCCCTCATCGGCGCCTTCTCCCCGCATGTGGGGAGAAGGCGCCGACGCCTCGCGAACGCGTCAAGGATAGAGCCGCGCCTTGGTCCAGCCCGCGCCCTCGCGGGAAAATTGCACGCGATCATGCAGGCGGAAGGGCCGATCCGCCCAGAACTCGATCGCGACCGGAAGGATCCGATAGCCGCGCCAATGCGGCGGCCGCGGCACCTCGCCGAGCCCGAAGCGCGCGGCCTGATAAGCGACCGCTTTCTCGAGCGCGAATCGGCTCTCCAGCGGTTGCGACTGGCGGCTCGCCCAGGCGCCGATGCGGCTGTCGCGCGGGCGGCTGGCGAAATAAGCGTCGGCCTCGGCGTCCGATACGGGCTCCACCGGACCGCGCAGCCGCACCTGGCGGCGCAGCGATTTCCAGTGGAAAAGCGCCGCCGCCTTCATCGTGGCCGCGAGCTCGCGGCCCTTGGCGCTCTCGGCGTTGGTATAGAAGGTGAAGCCGGATTCGCCCCAATCCTTCATCAAAACCATGCGGGAATCCGGCAAGCCGGTTTCGTCCACGGTGGAGAGCGCCATCGCTTCGGGAACGTCGGGCTCGCTCGTCCTCGCCTCCTCGAACCACTCGCCGAATAATGCGTAAGGTTCGGAGGCCTCGCAGAAGTCACTCTGTTTTAACCCCTTCACGGGAAAATCCTCAGCTGCCGCCGAAGCGATGGCGGTGGTCCTGGTGGTAAGGCAGCGCATTGCACGACCTGCGAGACACACATAACGCCGCCGTGGCCGCTTCTCAAATCGGTCTCGCCGCCGCACGTCTGCTCGCGGCCGCCCTCGCGGCGGCGGCGCTCGGCGGCTGCTCTTTCGCCATTCCCGGCGGCGAGCCGGCCCCGGCCTGGAAAAATGTCAGCGACGATGTGACCGGCTCCATTCCGCATAAGACCACGCCGACGCTCTCCCACTCGCTCGACCAGGAGGACTGGCGGCGCGCCAATGCGGCCCTCGGCGTCGCGCTCGATCCTCAGGGCGCCGGCGCGACGGTCAATTGGGACAATCCCGAAAGCCATGCGCGCGGCTCCTTCACGCCGGTCGGCCAGCCCTATCCTTCGGAGGGCAAGGTCTGCCGCGCCTTTCTGGCGGAAGTCGGGACGAAAGAGAGCCACGAGCAATTGCAGGGCACGGCCTGCCGCGACAAATCCGCCGATTGGGCGCTGATCGATGTGCGGCCCTGGCGCAAGGCCTGAGAAATCCGGCCTGAAAAATCAGCGGTCTCGTCCTCCGACCTTCGCCGCATCCTTGCGCGCGGCCGCCTCTTCTCCCAAATAGACATGTCAGACATGAGCGTCCGCGCCGCATGAGGCGGGCGCCACTATGGGCTTTTGAAGAAAATGCGCGATCCATATGATGTCCTGGGCGTCGCCAAGACGGCGAGCGCCGCCGAGATCAAGAAGGCGTTTCGCAATCTCGCGAAAAAATACCACCCGGATCAGAACAAGAACGACCCCAAGGCCAAGGAGAAATTCGCCGAGGCCAATTCCGCCTATGAGATTCTCGGCGACGAGAAGAAAAAGGCGCAATTCGACCGCGGCGAGATCGACGCCGAGGGCAAGCCGCGCTTCACCGGCTTCGAGGGATTCGGCGCGGGACCGGGCGGCGGCTATCGCGGACAGCGCGGCCCTGGCGGTGCCGAGCATTTCGAGTTCCATTTCGGCGGCGACGCTCCGGGCGGCGGCGGCCGCGCCGGCTTCGACCCTTCTGATCTTTTCGCCGATCTCTTCGGCGCCGGGGCGGGCGGACGCCGCGGAGCCCGCGCGCCGCGCCGCGGCGAGGATGTGGCGCTGCAAGTGACCATCTCGCTGGCCGAGGCGGTGACGGGCGGCAGCACGCGCGTCTTTCTGCCCACCGGCCGCACGCTCGATGTGAATATTCCGATCGGCATAGAGGACGGCAAGCAGATCCGCCTGCGCGGCCAGGGCCACGCCGCCCCACCCGGCGGCGAGCCCGGCGACGCCATCGTCACCATCCATGTCGCGCCGGACCCGCTGTTCGCCATCTCCGGCCGCGATCTGAAGCTCGATCTGCCGATCGCCTTCTACGAGGCGGTTCTGGGCGCCAAGGTCGCGGCGCCGACGCTCTCCGGCAAGGTGGAGCTGACCATCCCCGCCGGCTCCAACGGCGGCCGCGTGCTGCGCCTGCGCGGCAAGGGACTGCCCGCCGCGGAGGGCAAGCCGGCTGGCGATCTCTATGTGACGCTGCGCGTGCTGTTGCCCGAAGGCGCCGACGCCGAGCTCGAGGCCTTCGCTCAAAAATGCCGCACGGCCAAGCCCTACGATCCGCGCAAGGGAATGTGAGACGGGCGCGTCGCCTTCTCCGCCGGCAGGAGAAGGCGGAACCCCAGAAACGGCTTCGTGACCGGCTGCCCGCTCCCTTATGCTGAAGCCCGAATCGGTGACGGGAAAGGACGGCGATGTCGGGGGCTGCGGCGTTTCAGTGGGGCGAGTATCGTGAGGCGCTGCTGTTTCTGGGCACGGCGGGAGTCGTCGCGCCTTTGTTTCATCGGCTGCGCATCAGCCCCATTCTCGGCTTTCTGCTCGCCGGCGCGGCGCTCGGCCCTTTCGGCCTCGGCAAGCTCGCCGAACGCCATGCGCTTCTCTCGGCGATCGCGCTGAGCGATCTCGAGGGCGTCGCCAAGATCGCCGAATTCGGCCTCGTCTTCCTCTTGTTCATGATCGGCCTCGAGCTCTCCTGGGAGCGCCTCGCGCGCATGCGCACGCTCGTCTTCGGGCTCGGCCTCTCGCAGGTTCTGCTCTGCGGCGGGGCGCTGACGGCGGCGGGCGTGTTCTGGGCCGGGCTCGGCCCCGCGCCGGCGGCGCTGCTCGGCGCGGCGCTCGCAATGTCCTCCACGGCGATCGTCATTCCGCTGCTCGCCGAGCGCCGGCGCCTCAATCGCGCCGCCGGCCGCGCCGCCTTCTCGGTGCTGCTGCTGCAGGATCTGATGGTGGCGCCGCTGCTCTTCCTCATCTCCTTCCTCTCCGATCCGCAAGTGGAGAGCGAAGGGCTGAAAGCGCTGCTCGCCTTTCTGCCGGCGCTCGCCGCCATGGGCGCGCTGATCATCGCCGGCCGGCTGCTGCTGCGGCCGCTGTTCCATCTGGTGGCGGCGGCGCAATCGATCGAGCTGTTCACCGCGGCGAGCCTGCTGGTCATTATCGGCGCCGGGGTCGCCAGCGCGGCGGCGGGATTTTCCATGGGGCTCGGCGCCTTCATCGCCGGCCTGCTGCTCGCCGAGACCGAATTTCGCCGCGAGATCGAGGTGACGATCGAGCCGTTCAAGGGCCTGCTGCTCGGCCTCTTCTTCGTGTCGGTGGGCGCCGGGCTCGATTTCGACCGCGTGATCGAGGATCTGCGTCAGGTGCTGGTCATCGCCATCGGCCTCATCGTGACCAAGACCCTCATCGTCTTCCTGCTCGGCCGCACCTTTCGCCTGCGTCCGCGCATAGCGGCGGAAGTGGCGCTGCTGCTCGCGCCCGGCGGCGAGTTCGCCTTCATTCTCGTCGGCGCCGCCATCGCCTCCGGCGTGCTGCCGAAAAATCTCGGCGCCGACGCCATGCTGGCGGTGACGCTCGGCCTGTTCGCGCTGCCGGCGCTGGCGCGGCTGGGCGAATGGGTCAACCCAGGCCGCCGGTTGCAGGACGACGAGGCCGAGTTCGGCCATCTCGCGCCGGAAGGCGAGATCGCCGCCGGCCGCGTCGTCATCGTCGGCTATGGGCGCGTCGGCGCGCTCATCGGCGACATGCTGAGCCGTCACGAGATTCCCTTCGTCGCCGTCGACAATGACGTGAAGCTCGTCGCGCAGACGCGTGACAAGGGCGTCGATATTTATTGGGGCAATTGCATGCGGCGCGAGTTTTTGATGCGCCTCGGCGTCGCCCAGGCGCGCGCGCTGGTGGTGACGGTGGAGAATCCGCAAGCGGCGCAGGAGATCGTGCGCCTCGCGCATCAGCAGCGCGCCGATATGACCATTGTCGCGCGCGCCCGCGACGCCTGGCACGCCACGCATCTCTACGAGCTCGGCGCCAGCGACGCGATACCAGAGACGATCGAGTCGAGCCTGCAGCTCGCCGAGACGGTGCTCGTCGATGTCGGCGTGCCCATGGGCTATGTGATCGCTTCCATCCATGAGAAGCGCGACGAATATCGCAAGCTGCTGCAGCCGACCGGCGAGGCGGCGCGCCAACGCGCCGCGCGCGCCTCGACGCGGTTGCGCGAGCTGAAGAAAAGGCGCGCGCGGCCGGCGCCGGAGGCGGAAGCCGAGGGGGAAGGTTAGGCGAGCCGTTTCAGGCTTCCGCGACCGCGCGCAAAAACGCTTCGGCGGCGATGACGCTCTCGCCATCGAGCGCCCTTGTGACGGCGAGGCGCCGCAGCGCGGCGTCGCTCGCCACCGCGCGCGGAGGGAGACGGCGGCGTTTCGCAATATCCAGCCGCAAAAGCAGCAAACGCCGATAGAGCCGCTCTTCGGCGACGCTGAGCGGCTCCTCCTTCGGCTCCAATGAAACGCTCGGCTCCAATGAAACGCTCGCCGCCGCCGCTGGTGTCGGCGTCTCCTCCGGCTCGTCGAGCCTCTCGGCGCCGGCGCCGGCGAAGCGGGCGAGAACGGCCACGCGCCAGCCGAGCGCGACGAGGCCCGCGCGGCGCGGCAGCGCCATCAGGCCGCCGCGGCAATTGTCGCAGCGCCCGCAGCGGCCGCTCTCCTCGCCGAAAGCGGCGAGCAGCGTCTGGAAGCGGCAGGCGGGGGTGAGGCAGAGGCGCGCCATGGCGCGTCGCCGCTCCGTCTCGCCGAGCGCGACCGGATCGTCCGCCGGCGGCGCGAAGCCGAAGCGGCCGGCGAGCTCGCGCGGATCGAAGAGGGCGAGCGCATCGGCCGGCAGTCCGTCGCGGCCGGCGCGGCCGATCTCCTGATAATAGGCCTCGATCGAATCGGGCGGATCGGCGTGGACGACGAAGCGCACGTCCTTTTTGTCGACGCCCATGCCGAAGGCGATGGTCGCGATCATCGCCACGCCGGCGCGTTCGAAGAAAGCGTCCTGATGGGCCGCGCGCGTCGCCGCATCGAGGCCGGCGTGATAGGCGAGCGCGTCGAAGCCGAGCCCGCGCAGCGTGGCCGCCATAGCGTCGGCCTTACGGCGCGAATTCACATAGACGACGCCGCTCTCTCCCTCCCGCCGGCGCAGGAAGCGCGTCAGCCGCCCCGCCGCATCGCCGCGGGGACGGAAAGAAAGGCGCAGATTGGGCCGCGCGAAGGAGGAGACGAAAACCTCCGGCGCGCGCGTGAACAGGCTGGCGATGATGTCGGCGCGCGTGCGCGGGCCGGCCGTCGCCGTCACCGCCAGCACCGGCGCGCCGAGCCGCGCGGCGATCTCCCCCAGCCGGGCGTAATCCGGGCGAAACTCATGCCCCCAATGGGAGACGCAATGCGCCTCGTCCACGGCGAGCAGCGCCACGCCGGCGGCGCGCAATAGCGCGATGGTTCCGTCTCCGGCGAGGCGTTCCGGCGCGAGATAGACGAGCTTCGCGCGCCGGTCCGCTATGGCGGCGAGCGCCGCGCCATGCTCCTCTTCGCTCTGGCCCGAATGGAGCGCGACGGCGGCGACGCCCGAGCGCGCGAGGCCGCGCAATTGATCGCGCATCAGCGAAATGAGCGGCGAGACGACCACCACCGGCGCGACGCCCATGGCGGCGGGCAATTGGTAGAGCAGGGATTTGCCGGCCCCGGTGGGCATCACCGCGAGCGCGTCGCGCCCCTCGAGCAGAGCCGCGACCACGGCCGCCTGTCCCGGCAGAAAATCCTCATGCCCGAAGCGCGTGCGCAGGATGCGCCGCGCCTCTTCCATATCGGCGGGCGAGCGGCGCAATGGCTCAGAAGGATGCGGCGCGCGGGACGAGCACGGATATGCGCACCAGCTCGGACAGGCTCTTGACCTGCATCTTCACCATCAGCCGGGCGCGATGCGCCTCCACTGTGCGGACGCTGATGCCGAGCTCATGGGCGATGATCTTGTTGGGGCGTCCTTCGAGCACGCCGACCAGCACCTCGCGCTCTCGCGCCGTGAGGCTGGCCAGACGGTCGCGCGCTATCGCCGCCTCCGAGCTATGGCCATCGCCCGCGCCGCGAAGACCGAGCGCCTGGCGGACAGAGCGGAGCAGCGTCTCCTCGCCGAAGGGCTTTTCGAGAAGATCGACGGCGCCGGATTTCATCGCTTGAACCGCGAGCGACACATCGGCATGGGCGGTGATGACGATCACCGGCAAATCGAGCCCGCGCGCTTTGATCTCGGCGAGCAGCTCCAGGCCGCTCTCGCCCGGCATGCGCACATCGGTGACGACGCAGCCGCCGTCGCCGGGGCCGAGGCTGGCGAAAAACTCGCGCGCCGAGGCATGGGCGCGAACGTCGAAAGCCTCCATCTTCAGGAGGAGCCTCAGCGAGTCGCGGACGGCGGCGTCATCGTCGATGACATGAACGACCGGAGTATGGGCGAGGGCGCTCATTCGAGCGCTCCGCCGAGCCGAGGCTCCAGGGCGTGCTCGTCAGAAAAGCCGAAATCGAAATAGTCTACCGATTGCATAGAGAAGCGGGTCCGACCACCCGAGCGTTTTGCGCCTCGACAGGCGCGTCGGGCCGGGATGATCCTATGCTGCGCGTCGATTGGCAATAGCCCGCGTGACGCCCACGTGACCTCCGGCGAATGAGGCGTTCCGCTTCGGCGCCGTTCCAGAGTCCTTCCGGCTCGTTCGAATGGGAAGGACTCTGGACGCTATTGCTCTGCGCTGCGCGAGCCGGCTCCCGCTCGGCGCGAAAAAACTCTAACGTTCGCCGCGCAGATAGGACGCCCGCGCGCCGAAGCGCGCGATGATCGGATCGCCGCCACAATGGGACTCCGGCGGCTCGCCGCGCGCGGCGCGCCGCTCGGTCCGGCGCCCCTCGCGAAAGAAGGACAGCACCACGCCCGGCTCGCGCAGAGGCGCGCCCTTGGCCCCACCGCGGCGGGCGTCGAAATAATGGCCGAGCAGCGCGGTCTCGAAAGCCGCCTCGCTCTCGGCGTGATGCGGACGTTGGGCGCGGCCCGCCTGTGGATGGGCGGTGAGCAGCAGGCGCAGCACGATCAGCAGATCGGCGGCGCGGCCCGTCACGCCGAGATCGAGAAAGCCGCGCAGATCGGCGACAATCATCTCGCGCACTGCCTCGAGCCCACGATGGCCGTTGAGGAGATAGCTCTCGAGCAGCGCGTCATGCTCGCAAGAGGGGATGGCGCCGAGAACCAGCTCGTTGGAGGCCAGGCCCGCCTGGGCCGCGCATTGCGACACGGTGATCATGAGAAGCTCCTTACGCGTTACGCAAACTCGTTACAGTTCGATTGAAGGGCGATCAGCAGGCGGCAAATGGGCCGCGGCTGTCGGCGAATGGGCAAAGCGGCTCGGCAAAGACGAGAAGCCGAAAGAAACGCTTCAAATTGATCGATTGCGTGCGGAGATCAAATTGATCCATGGATGTCATCAGCGCCAATTCTCCCTGGGCGGCGAGATTGCAGCGGGCCGCGCTGATCCGTCAATACTTGTTGGCGGCCAATTCCAAAATTAGGACATGTACTTATGCGACGCATCGGCGCCGCGGGTCGTCGCAAAAATCGTTCTATATCAATATATTATGATATAAGCCGGCATGGGGTTGGACGCGGGATTTTTACGATCGTCTGTGAAAGAATAGAAAATTCTATTCATTTATCGAGCGAATATACTACAAATATATTCAAATTCTATGCGTTTTGCCCGACGATACAGCGAAGGCGCCGCCTCGCTCTTTCACGCGGCGCGGCTAAGATCGGCGATCACCGCGCCGAGAAAGCGCGCGGCCTCGCCGCCGGTGACGACCCGATGGTCGAAGGTGAGGCTCAGCGGCAGCATGCGCCGCGCGACGGGACGGCCTTCGTCATCGGCGACGATCGCGCGGCGGATGCGCCCGGCGCCGAGAATGGCGACGGTCGGCGGCAGCACGATCGGCGCGGCGTAGCGCCCGGCGATCATGCCGAAATTGGAGAGAGTGATGGTGGCGCCGCGCAATTCCTCCGGCGGAATGCGCCGCGCCTCTATATCGGCGCGCATTTTGTTCAGACCGGCGCGCAGATCGGAAGGATCGCGCTGGGCGACATTGCGCAGCACGGGCACGAATAATCCGCCTTCCGCCGAATCGACGGCGATGCCGAGATCGATGGCGGTGAGCACGCGTCGCGCCAGCGCATGGGATTCGAACCAGGCGTTGAGCCCCGGCTCGACGCGGCAGCCGGCGACGAGCGCGCGAATGAGCCGCAATGTCGTATCTTCGCCCTGCGGCCAAGCGTCTATGTCAGCGTCGTCCACCACTGTCGCCGCCGCCACCTCGGCTTGCGCCAACGCCATATTCTGCGCCATGGAGCGACGAAAGCCGCGCAGAGGCTCGGGCGGCGCCGTCTCCGCCAATATGCGCGCCACGCGCTGCACATCGCTCGCGGTGATGACGCCATCGGCGCCGGAAGGCGTCACCATCGCGAGATCGACATCGAGCCGCCGCGCCAGCGCGCGCACTGCCGGCGTCGCGCGAAGGCCGGCGCCATTGCGCCCGAGCGGCGCCGCGCCTTCCTGCAGCACGCGGCCGCTCGTCTCCATCGCGCCGACGACGGTTCCCTTGTCCTCTCGCGTCGCGAGAGGCGCCGCTTCCGCATCGCCCGCAAAGGCGATGAGCGGGCCGCCGATGCGGATGATCTCGCCCGCCTGCGCGAACAGCTTTTCGATGCGCCCGGCTTGCGGCGAAGGAATCTCGACGACCGCCTTCGCCGTCTCCACGGAGACGAGCGGCTGATCGATCGCGACCTCCTCGCCGGGCGCGACATGCCATTGCACCAGCTCGGCCTCTTGCAGTCCCTCGCCGAGATCGGGAAGCTTGAAGACGCTCATGCCGCCTCCATCGTTTTGCGCACGGCGTCGGCGATGCGCGCGACGCTCGGCAAATATTGTCCCTCGAGCCGCGCCAGCGGCATCACGACGTCATAGCCTGTGACGCGCCGCACCGGCGCTTGCAGAAAATACAGCCCGCGCTCGGCGATGACGGCGGCGATCTCCGCGCCGAAGCCCGCGGTGCGCGCGGCCTCCTGCACGATGATGCAGCGGCCGGTCTTCTCCACCGAGCGCAAAATGGTCTCGGCGTCGAGCGGCTTCAGCGTCGCAATGTCGATGACCTCGCAATCGACGCCTTCGCTCGCGAGGCTGTCGGCGGCGGCGAGCGCCTCGTGCAGCATGCCGCCCCAGGCGACGAGGGTGACGTCGCGCCCCTCGCGCGAGACGAAGCATGTGTCGAGCGGCAGGCTCTCGCCATCGTCGATTACCTCTTGCTTGAACAGACGATAGAGCCGCGTCGGCTCGAGGAAGACGACCGGATCGGGATCGCGAATGGCGGCGAGCAGCAGGCCATAGGCGCGCGCGGGCGAAGACGGAATGACGACGCGCAGGCCGGGCGTATGCGCGAGCATGGCCTCGGGGCTTTCCGAATGATGCTCCGGCGCATGAATGCCGCCGCCATTGGGCGCGCGCAAGACCATGGGACAGCTGAGCCGCCCGCGCGTGCGATTGCGCAGACGCGAGGCGTGATTGATGAGCTGATCCAGCGCCGGATAGATGAAGCCGCTGAACTGAATCTCCATCACTGGCTTCAGCCCCATCGCCGCCATGCCGACGGCGACGCCGGCGATGGCCGCCTCGGCGAGCGGCGTATCGAGAACGCGCGCCGAGCCGAAGCGCTGCTGCAAGCCGAGCGTCGCGCGAAACACGCCGCCATTGACGCCGATATCCTCGCCGAGAAGCAGCACGGCGGGATCTCGCTCGAGCGCATGCGCGAGCGCGCGATTGACGGCCTCGACGAGAGTGAGCTCAGCCATGGCCGCCATCCTCCGGCGCGAAGCGCCGCGCCTCCTCATATTGATCGCGCATCGACTCCGGCAGCTGCGCGAAGAGATGATCGAACATTGCCGAGAACGCCTGCGGCGGCGTCGCGAGATAGGCGGCGACAGCGCGCTCCACCTCATCGGCGCAATCCTTCGCGAATGCCTTCTCCTGCTCGTCGCTCCACAATCCATGCGCGATGAGATATTTGCGCAGTCGACCGATCGGCTCCTTCTCCGCCTCACGCCGTACGACCTCGACGTCGCGATAGCGCGACGCGTCATCGGCGGTCGTATGGTCGCCGAGCCTATAGCTCAGCGCCTCTATGAGCGTCGGTCCGCCGCCGTCGCGCGCTTTCTCGATCGCCGCATGCGCGACATGGCGCATGGCGATCACATCATTGCCATCGACCTGACGTCCTTCGACGCCGGCGGCGACGGCCTTTTGCGCGAGAGTCGCCGTCGCCGATTCCATTTCGCGCGGTGTCGAGATCGCCCATTGATTATTATTGATGACGACAACGAGCGGAACGCGCCAGACGGCGGCCATGTTCAAGGCCGAATAGAAATCCCCTGTCGAGGCGCCGCCATCGCCGAGGATCGTCACCGCGACGCGCTTCTCATTACGCAGCTTGAAGGCGTAAGCGGCGCCGGCCGCATGCGCCACCTGCGTGCCGACGGGAACGCAAATGGGAAAGTCGCTTCGAGGCACAGCGTAATCGCTGCCGCGCTCGTCGCCGCCCCAATAGACGAGATTTTCCACCATCGTCATGCCGCGCAGCAATTGCGCGCCATGATCGCGATAGGATGGTGCGAGCACATCCTCGCTGCGCATGGCCGCGCCTATGCCGACGCCGATCGCCTCCTGCCCCAGAGCGGAGGCGAAAGTGCCGAGCTTGCCGGTGCGCTGCAGAGCGATCGCTTTTCCGTCATAAGCGCGCGTGCGCGTCATGGCGCGATAGAGGCCGAGCAAAAGCTCGGGGTCTATCGCTTCGCGCGGCGTCGCGCGGTCGAGCTCGCCCGACGCGGAGAGGAAACGAAGAAAGTCGATCTGGAAGGAGACGCCAATGGTCATCGGGCCTGCCTCGAGCTTCGTCAGAGTGACGTAAGGCGCCGCCTCGCGCTTTTCATCCGCCCTAGGGAATTTTTTGCTTCGAGAGCCGAAGAGCGCTTGATTCGCGCGCGCTCGCGCCCAGTTCATGATCCATGTCCGCGTCGTCCCTGTCCGCGTCGTTCAAATCAGACGCTTTCCCCTTCGTCGACGAATTCGGCCCGGCGAAGATCGTCTATGCGAGCACGCCGGGCGTCGGCCTCGAGGCGATCGTCGTCATCGACAATATTGCCGCCGGCCCCGCCATAGGCGGCGTGCGCATGGCGCCGGATGTCGGCGTCGAGGAATGCTTCCGCCTCGCGCGCGCGATGACGTTGAAGAACGCCGCCTGCGGCCTGCGCCATGGTGGCGGCAAATCCGTCATCTTCGGCGATCCTGCCATGCCGCGACAGGAGAAGGAGCAGCTCATCCGCGCCTTCGCCAAGGCGATCGAGCCTTTGACGGACTACATCCCCGGCCCGGACATGGGCACGAATGAAACATGCATGGCCTATGTGCATGACGAGATCGGCCGCGCCGTTGGATTGCCCGCCGAGCTCGGCGGCGTTCCGCTCGATGAGATCGGGGCGACAGGCTATGGCGTCGCAATAGCCGCCGAGGCCGCTGCGCCATCCGCCGGGCTGAAGCTCCAAGGCGCGCGCGTCGTCGTCGAAGGTTTCGGCGCCGTCGGACGACATGCCGCGCGATTCCTTTCGCGCAAAGGCGCGATATTGGTTGGCGCTTCCGATAGCCGCGGCGCGATCTATGACGCGGCGGGACTCGACATAGAAGCATTGGCGCAAATTCGCAGCGAAGGCCGCAGCGTCGCCAGCCATCCGCGCGGCGAAGCGCTGGCGCCCGATGCGCTGCTCGCCGCGCCTTGCGATATTTTCATCCCCGCCGCGCGGCCTGATGTGCTGCGCGCCGACAATGTCGGCGGCTTGCAATGCAAGCTCGTGGTGCAGGGCGCCAATATTCCCGCGACGGCCGAGGCGGAGCGCATCATGTTCGAGCGTGGAATCCTCAGTGCGCCGGACTTTATCGCCAATGCCGGAGGCGTGATTTGCGCATCGGTGGAATATGCCGGCGGCGACGAGAAGGCCGCCTTTGCGGCGATCGAAGAAAAAATCTCCCGCAACATGCGAGAGATCATCGCGCGCGCCTCCGCAATGCGCGTCTCGCTGCGCGACGCCGCCACCGCGCTGGTGCAGGAGCGTCTGCGTAAGATGATGGCGACGCAGCGCTGGCGCTAGAGTTCTATTCTATCGTGTCTTCACGCGAACCGGTTCCCACTTCGCTCGAAAACACTCTAATTCACGGTCTCTATCGCCACTGCCGCCGCCTCGCCGCCGCCGATGCAGAGCGCGGCGACGCCGCGTCGCAGCCCATATTTGCGCAGCGCCGCGAGCAGAGTGACGACGATGCGCGCGCCCGAGGCGCCGATCGGATGGCCGAGCGCGCAGGCGCCGCCATGCACATTCACTCTGTCGCGCGGTAGATCGAGCTCGCGCATCGCCGCCATGACGACGACGGCGAACGCCTCGTTGATCTCGAAGAGATCGACGCTCGACAGCGGCCAGCCCAGGCGCTCGGCGAGCTTGCGCATGGCCGAGATCGGCGCCGTCGGAAACAGATTGGGCGGCCCCGCATGCGTCGCATGCGCGCGAATGATTGCGAGCGGCGTGAGGCCGGCGCGCTCGGCGCGATCCCGCCGCATCAAGGTCAGCGCCGCGGCGCCGTCGGAAATGGCGCTAGAATTGGCCGCCGTCACCGTGCCGCCGTCACGAAACGCAGGCTTCAATTTCGCGATCGCCTCGATCTTCGCTTTCGCCGGCAATTCGTCACGCGCGATCGTCGTCGAGTCACGGCCCTGCGTTTCGAGCGGCGCGATCTCCCAATCGAAGTCGCCCTGCTGCGCCGCACGCCGCGCGCGCTCGAGCGAGAGCGTCGCATAATCATCCTGCATTTGCCGCGTGAATTGATGAGTCGTCGCGCAATCCTCGGCGAAATCGCCCATCAGCCGGCCCTTGTCATAGGCGTCCTCGAGCCCGTCGAGAAACATATGATCGACGAGCCTCTTATGGCCCATGCGATAGCCTTCGCGCGCGCGCTCCAGCAGATAGGGCGCATTGCTCATGCTCTCCATGCCGCCGGCGACGATGGCGTGCGAGCTGCCGGCGAGCAATTGATCATGCGCGAGCTGGATCGCCTTCATGCCAGAGCCGCACATTTTGTTGATCGTCACGCAGCCCGCGGCCTCCGGCAGACCGGCGGCGAGCGACGCCTGCCGCGCCGGCGCTTGGCCCAATCCCGCCGAGAGCACGCAGCCCATGAGCACATCGTCGATCTGATCTGTCGGCGCATCGGCGCGCGCCACCGCGGCGCGAATCGCCGCCGCGCCGAGCCCCGGCGCCGAAACACTCTTCAGCTCGCCGAGCATCGCCCCGATCGGCGTGCGCGCGGCGCCGATGATGACGACGGGATCGAATGTCTCGCTCATGTCCAGGCCCGAAATTCGAGGTCCAGCGCCGCGCCGCCGTCGAGCAGCGCTTTCACCGAAGCGTCGTCCACTTCCGCGAGCGTCGCCGGCGACCAATGCGGATCGCGATCCTTGTCGATGACGGCGGCGCGAATGCCCTCGTAGAGATCATGCGTCGAAAGAAGATTGCAAGCCGTGCGCAACTCCTGACGCAGGCAGGCCTCGAGACTTTCCGCATCGGCGGCGCGGCGCAGCAGCTGCAGCGTCACCTTCAGGCTTGTCGGCGAGCGCATGGCGAGCGTCGCCGCCGCCTCGCGCGCGAATTCCGAACCAACGGCCTCGAGCGCGGCGATGATGCGCTCGACGCTCGAATGCGCCATCACGCGCCGCAGCAAAGTCTCGTGCCGCGACAAAGCGCCGAGGCCGGATGATTTCGCGAAGCGCGCCAGCAGCGACCGCACCTCTTCCGCCTCGCCAATGTCGCATAGAAGGGCGAGCAGCTCGGGAAGCGAGGCCGAATCCACGAGCACATCGGCGAGCCCGGCGAAGATCGCGTCATGCGGACCGACCGTCGCGCCGGAAAGCGCCATGAAGCGTCCGACCCCGCCATTGCGCGTGAGCAGCCAGGAGCCGCCGACATCTGGAATAAAGCCGATTCCCGTCTCCGGCATAGCGAGGCGTGTGCGCTCGGTGACGATGCGCAAATTGCCATGCGCGGAAAGCCCAACGCCGCCGCCCATGACGATTCCGTCCATCACCGCGACATAGGGTTTCGGAAAGGCGGCGATGCGCGCGTTCAACCGATATTCCTCGCGCCAGAAAGTCTCATAGAGGCTGCGCTCGCCATTGCGCAGCTCATAGAGCGCGCGAATGTCGCCGCCGGCGCAAAAGCCGCGCTGACCTTCGCCCGTCACGACGACGGCGACGATCTCCCGATCGGCGCCGAAGCAGTCGAGCGCGCTGGAAAAATCGCGCACCATATCCAGCGTCAGGCTGTTCAGCGCCTTCGGCCGGTTCAAAGATAGGCGCCCGACATTGCGCGTGCGGGAGACGAGAATATCGCTCATGCGACGCGCCTTCTCTCTCGTTGGAGAAGCGATGCGCGCGCGGCGCGGCTCTGACTCTCGCGTCCCAGATTTTCGCAAATGAACGCTCCGGCCTCGATCAGCGCGGCGAGATCGACGCGCGTCTCGATTCCCGAACGCTGGAGCATATAGACGACATCCTCCGTTGCGACATTGCCGCTCGCGCCCGGCGCGAAGGGACAGCCGCCGAGGCCGGCGACGGATGCGTCGACGATGCCGACGCCCATCTCGACGCAAGCGAATATATTGGCGAGCGCCTGGCCATAGCTGTCATGAAAATGAACCGCGATCTGCGCCAATGGAATGTCGCGTCCGACCTGCTCCACGAGCCGCCGCGCCTGCAAAGGCGCGCCGACGCCGATCGTGTCGCCGAGCGAAATCTCGTGGCAGCCGAGCGCGGCTAGATCGCGGGCCAGCGTCGCGACGGCGCGTGGCGCGACATCGCCTTCATAGGGACAGCCGAGCGCGCAGGAAATATAGCCGCGCACCGCGAGCCCAGCGCCGACCGCGGCTTCGACAACAGGCGCATAACGCGTCAGGCTCTCCGTGATCGAGCAGCCGATATTTTCTTCGGAGAAGCTCTCGCTCGCCGCGGCGAAAATGGCGACGCCGCGCACGCCGCAAGCGAGCGCTTCCTCGAGCCCGCGCATGTTGGGAATGAGGACGGAGAGATGAACATGCGGCGGCAAACGAAGATGTGCGAGCACGCGCTTCGTATCCGCCATTTGCGGAACGCGCCTCGCCGAGACGAAGCTTCCCGCTTCTATGTCGCGCAGCCCCGCCGCGGCCAGCTTTTCGATCAGCGCGACCTTGGTCTCCACTGACACCATTGCGCTCTCGTTCTGCAGGCCGTCGCGCGGGCCGACCTCGACGATTCGCACGCGCTGCGGAATGCTCATCATGCCGCTTCTCCCTCGGCGAAGACGATCAGCCGCTCGCCCTGCCGCACCATATCGCCGATCGTCGTCCGAATCTCCGATATGCGTCCGTCTCGCGGCGCCGACAATGCGATTTCCATCTTCATGGCCTCGAGCATGACGAGCGGCGCGCCTTTCTTCACACTCTCGCCGACGCTGGCGAAGAGCCCGGTGACGCGGGCCGGCAACGGGGCTGCGAGCGCCGCCTCGTCTTCGCGCTCCGCGCGCGGCGGCGCGAGCGGATCGACGAGCGAAAGCTCGTGGTTGCGTCCATTCCATATGATGACGAAGCCATTCGCGCGCTCGACGATCGAAAGCTTTCGCGCGACACCGTCCACGCGTAGGCTCATGCGACCTGCGTCGCTCTCGAGCGCGACGCAATGCAGCGACTTCGGCGTTTGCAAGCGAAAGGCGCCCTTGGGCAGAGGCGCGAGCGTCAAGGGAATGTCGCGATCCTCGAGGCGGACGAGCAGCTTCTGCCGCGCCGCGCCATTGAGGCGCCAAGCGTCGCACGCGTTCCAAGGCGATTCCTCATTGCGCTCGGCGCGAAGACGGCGCAGCCAAGCGGCGGCGCCCGCAGCGAGCACGATCGTCTCGGCGTCCTCGTCCAGCGCTTCCGATCCCGCGAGGATAAGCTCGAGATGACGCGGAAGAAATCCCGTGTCGATCTCGCCCGCAGCATGCGCTTCGCTGTCGAGAATTGCGCGCAGCAAAAGCAGATTCGTCTCCACGCCGACGATCTCGCAATCGCGCAGCGCCGCGGCGAGCTTTGCGCGCGCGGTCTCTCGGTCTTCGCCATGCGCGACGATCTTGGCGAGCAGCGGATCGTAGAAAGGCGTTACCGCATCGCCTTCACGCACGCCGGTTTCGACACGAATAGCGCCATCCTCGCGCGGCGTGCGCCAGTGCTCGAGCCGGCCGACGCAAGGTAGAAAATCGCGCGCCGGCGCTTCCGCATAGAGCCGCGCTTCGATCGCATGTCCATGCGGCGTGATCTCCTCCTGCCGCGCTGGCAGCGGCTCGCCGGCGGCGATGCGCAGCTGCCATTCGACGAGATCGACGCCCGATATCATTTCGGTGATCGGATGCTCCACCTGGAGCCGCGTGTTCATCTCGAGAAAATAGAAGCTGTCGTCCGTCACGAGAAATTCCACGGTGCCAGCGCCGGAATAGGAGACCGCGCGCCCGGCGGCGAGCGCGGCCTCGCGCAAGGCGCACCTCAGCTCCGTCGAAAGGCCCGGTGCGGGCGTCTCCTCGATGATCTTCTGATGACGGCGCTGGATCGAGCAGTCACGTTCTGGGAAAGCGACGAGGGCGCCATGCGCGTCGCCGAAAATCTGCGCTTCTATATGCCGCGCGCCATCGAGCGCCTTCTCGATCAGCAGCGAATCGTCGCCGAATGCGGACGCCGCCTCGCGTCGCGCGCTTTCGATCGCGCCGCGCAGCTCGCCCTGCGTCGCAACGCGGCGCATGCCTTTGCCGCCGCCGCCCGCCGAAGCCTTGACGAGCACGGGAAAGCCGATGCGTATCGCCGCCGTGACGAGGCTCTCCATATCTTGTGCGCCGTGAAAGCCAGGCACGATCGGCACGCCGGCGCTCTCCATCAATGCGCGTGCGTGCGTCTTGGAGCCCATGAGACGCATGGCTTGCGGCGTCGGTCCGATGAAGACGAGGCCGGCCTGCGCGCAACGCTCGGCGAAATCCGCGTTCTCGGAGAGAAAGCCATAGCCGGGATGCACGGCTTGCGCGCCCGCGCGGCGCGCGACGGCGATGATCTTGTCGATTGCGAGATAGCTCTCACGCGCAGGCGCTGCGCCCAGCGGATAGGCTTCGTCGGCGAGCGCCACATGACGCGCATGCGCATCGACGTCGGAATAGACGGCGGCGGCGATGATGCTCATGCGCCGCGCCGTCGCGATCACGCGGCACGCGATCTCCCCGCGATTGGCGATGAGAATCTTACGAAACATCGTCGCGATCTCGTCTCCAATAGGGGGCGCGCTTCTCGAGGAAGGCCGCGAGACCCTCCTTTCCTTCCGCAGACGCGCGCCGTGCGGCGATCCGCTGCGCTGTCTCGCGCATCAGCGCTTCGTCGATTGGATGCTCGGCAAAGAGCGCCATGGAGGCTTTCGCCTCTGCTTGCGCGCCGGGCGCGCCGGCGAGCAGCGCGTCCACGATGCGCGCCAGCCGCGCGTCCAGCTCTGCCGCGGGAGCGATCTCGTGAACGAGGCCGAGCGCGCGCGCCTGCATCGCGGAGATCGTCTCGGCGCTGAGAAAATAGCGCCGCGCCTGGCGCGCGCCGATAGCGCGCTGAACATAAGGACCGATCACCGAGGGCGTGAGGCCGATCCTCGCCTCGCTCAAGCAGAAGCTCGCTGCATCGCTCGCGACGGCGATGTCGCAGCAGGCGACGAGGCCGACGCCGCCGCCATAGGCCGCGCCATGGACGCGCGCGAGCGTCGGCTTGGGCAGCGTGTCGAGCGCGCGCATCGCACGCGCGAGTAGAAGCGCATCCTCCTCATTGGCGCGTGGCGTGTCGGCGGCGACGCGCTTCATCCATTCTATGTCGCCGCCGGCGCAAAAGGCGGGGCCCTCGCCGGCGAGCAAGAGAATGCGCGTCTGCGAATCGTTCGCGGCGCTTTCCAGAGCCGCGATGAGCTCGACGACCATTGCTTGGTCCAGCGCATTGCGACGCTCCGGTCGCGCGAGCGTGAGAGTGGCCAAGCCGCTGGAATCGAGGGACGAGCGAATAAGGGACATTTGCGCCTCACATGCGGAACACACCGAAGCGCGTCGCCTCGAGGGGCGCATTGGACGCCGTGGCGAGAGAGAGCGCAAGCACGCGGCGCGTATCCGCCGGGTCGATGACGCCGTCGTCCCAAAGACGCGCGCTCGCATAATAGGGATGGCCTTGCCGCTCATATTGCGCGCGGATTTGCGCCTGATAGGCGTCATGGTCGGCTTGCGGCCAATCGCGGCCTTTGGCGGCGTAGCTGTCGCCGCGCACGCGGGAGAGAACATCGGCCGCCTGCTCTCCGCCCATCACGGAAATGCGCGCATTGGGCCAGCTCCACAAGAAGCGCGGACCATAGGCGCGGCCGCACATCGCATAATTGCCGGCGCCGAAGCTGCCGCCGACGACGACGGTGAATTTCGGCACGGCGGCGGTCGCCACCGCCGTCACCATTTTTGCGCCATCCTTGGCGATGCCGCGCGCCTCATAATCACGACCGACCATAAAGCCGGTGACATTCTGCAGAAACAGCAAGGGAATCCCGCGGTGCGCGCAGAGCTCGATGAAATGCGCGCCTTTGAGCGCGCTTTCGCCGAACAGGACGCCATTATTCGCGAGCACGCCGATGCGATAGCCGCAAATATGCGCGAAGCCGGCGACGAGCGTCTCACCATAGAGCTTCTTGAACTCGTCGAAATCGCTCGCATCGACGAGCCGCGCGATCAGCTCGCGCGCGTCATATTGGCGGCGGCGATCGGTCGGAACCAGACCATAGATCTCCATCGGATCATAGAGCGGCTCGCGCGCCTCGCGCTTGTGCAATGAGGGCGGCGGCGCCGCGCCGAGCGTCGCGACGATGTCACGCGCGATGCCGAGCGCATGGCCGTCATTCTCCGCATAATGATCGACGACGCCGGAGCTGCGCGCATGTACTGTGGCGCCGCCCAATTCTTCCGCCGTGACGATCTCGCCTGTCGCGGCGCGCACCAGCGGCGGCCCGGCGAGAAAAATCGTGCCGGTATCGCGCACGATGATGGACTCGTCCGACATGGCGGGCACATAGGCACCGCCGGCCGTGCAAGAGCCCATGACGACCGCGATCTGCGCTATGCCCGCAGCGGACATTTGCGCCTGATTATAGAAAATGCGGCCGAAGTGATCGCGATCGGGAAACACCTCGTCTTGACGCGGAAGATTGGCGCCGCCGCTATCGACGAGATAAAGGCACGGCAGGCGGCTCTGCGCGGCAATCTCTTGCGCGCGCAAATGCTTCTTCACCGTCAGCGGAAAATAGGCGCCGCCCTTCACGGTCGCATCATTGGCGAGGATCATGCAGGCGCGGCCGCAGATGCGTCCGACGCCGGCAACGACGCCGGCGCAAGGCGCCTCGCCGTCATAGAGATCATAAGCTGCGAATTGGCCGATCTCGAGAAAAGGCGACATGGGATCGATGAGCGCGTCTATGCGCTCGCGCGCCGTCATCTTGCCGCGGGCGACATGCTTCTCGCGCGCCGCGGCGCCGCCGCCTTCGGCGATGCGCGCAGCCGTTGCGCGCAGATCGGCGACGAGGCCGCGCATCGCCCGCGCATTGGCCGCGAATTGCGCAGAGCTCGTATCCAAGCTCGTCTCCAGAACTGTCATTGCCAAATTCTCTCTTGGCCAATTCTTTCGTCGCGGCAGCTCGCCGCGACCGTCACGCAGTTTCGCTGTAAAGCTCACGGCCGATCAGCATGCGACGAATCTCGCTGGTGCCGGCGCCGATCTCATAGAGCTTGGCGTCGCGTAGCAGCCGGCCGGTCGGATAATCATTGATATAGCCATTGCCGCCGAGGCATTGGATGGCTTCGAGCGCCATGCGCGTCGCGCTTTCCGCTGCGAAGAGAATGGCGCCTGCGGCGTCCTTGCGCGTCGTGCGGCCGCGGTCACAGGCGCGCGCGACGGCATAGACATAGGCGCGCGCCGCATTTTGCGCCGTATACATATCGGCGAGCTTGGCCTGCATGATTTGGAACTCGCCGATCGGCTGGCCGAACTGCTTGCGATCGTGGACATAGGGCACGACGATATCCATGCAGGCGCGCATGATTCCGATGGGGCCGCCGGCAAGAACGGCGCGCTCGTAATCGAGCCCGCTCATCAGCACATTTACGCCCCGCTCCGGCAGGCCGAGCACATTCTCCTCGGGAACCTCGCAATCGCTGAACAGCAATTCGCAGGTGTTGGAGCCGCGCATGCCGAGCTTGTCGAGCTTTTGTGCCGGCGTGAAGCCTTTGAAGCCCTTTTCTATGATAAAAGCGGTAATGCCATGCGCGCCGGCGGCGGGTTCGGTCTTGCCATAGACGATGACGATATCGGCGTTGGGTCCATTCGTCACCCACATCTTATCGCCATTCAGCACATAGCGGTCGCCGCGCTTTTCCGCGCGCATCGACATATTGACCACATCGGAGCCGGCGTCCGGCTCGGACATGGCGAGGGCGCCGATGTGCTCGCCGGAAACGAGCTTGGGCAAATAGCGCCGCTTCTGCTCGCATGTGCCGTTGCGGCGCAGCTGATTGACGCAGAGATTGGAATGCGCGCCATAGGAGAGGCCGACGGAAGCGGAGGCGCGGCTCAGCTCCTCCATAATGACGACATGCTCGAGATAGCCGAGCCCGACGCCGCCATATTCCTCCTCGACGGTGACGCCGAGCAGGCCGAGCGCGCCCATCTTGAGCCAGAGATCGGGAGGGAAGTCATTCTCGCGATCGATCGTCGCGGCGCGCGGCGCGATCTCTCGCGCGGCGAAAGATTCGACCTGGTCACGCAACATGTCGGCGGTTTCGCCGAGCGCGAAATCGAGCGAAGGAATCCAGTGACGCATCGGTCCCGAGCCTCCCGGACGCGATAGAAGCGTATATTTGGCGGGCGCGCGGCGTTTCAAGACCGAGAACGCGGGCGGAGCCTCTTTTGCGTCACTCCTTCATCGCCAACAGCCGCGCGTCGCCGCCGAAGGAGGCGGTGTTGATCGTCACCGTCTCCTCACGCAGGAAGCGGCGCAGATAGTCGGGGCCGCCGGCCTTCGGCCCGGTGCCGCTCATGCGCGATCCGCCGAAAGGCTGGCTGCCGACGACCGCTGCGATCATGTTGCGATTGACATAGAGATTGCCGGCGGGCGTCGCCTCCGCGAACATGCGCATGCGCGCCTCTATGCGCGTGTGCAGACCCATTGTGAGGCCGAATCCATTCGCGGAAATTTCATCGATGAGAGTCGACAGATCCTTTTCATCCTCTGCGCGCCAAGTCGCAATATGGAGGACGGGGCCGAAAATCTCCTCGCGCAGATCGCCGGCGCGATCGAGCTTTACGATATGCGGCGCGACGAAGCTGCCGCTCTGCGGCGCCTCGCCGGCGTAGAGCACGCGCCCTTGCGCGCGGCGCTGCACCAGATAGTCGCAAAGCCGCGCTTGCGCCGCGCTATCGATGACGGGGCCGATGTGTGTGGAAGGATCGCGCGGGTCGCCGATGCGCAGCTCCTTTGTTGCGCCGATCAGCATGGCGAGCGCGTCCTCGGCGATATCCGCCTGCAGGCAGAGGAGGCGCAGAGCCGAGCATCGCTGGCCTGCGGAACGAAACGCCGAGGCGAGCACGTCGTCGACCACTTGCTCGAGCAGAGCTGTCGAATCGACGATCATCGCGTTGACGCCGCCGGTCTCGGCAATGAGCGGAACGATCGGCCCATTCGACGCCGCGAGCGTTCGGTTGATGGAATGCGCGGCTTCGCTCGAGCCGGTGAAGACGACACCGGCGACATGCTCATCCGCCACGAGCGCTGCGCCGAGTGCGCCGTCGCCCGGCATATAATGAAGAGCGTCGCGCGGGACGCCCGCTTCATGCAGAAGCGCGACGGCCTCGCGCGCGACGAGCGGGGTCTGCTCCGCGGGCTTGGCGATGGCGCTATTGCCCGCCGCGAGCGCAGCGGCGACTTGGCCGAGAAAAATCGCCAATGGAAAATTCCATGGCGAGATGCAGACGAAAACGCCACGCCCACGCCGGCGCAGGCGATTGTCTTCGCCCGTCGGACCGGGAAGATTCTCTTCCGTGCAGAGCCGCCGGGCCTGTTCCGCATAATAGCGGCTGAGATCGGCCGCCTCGCGTAGTTCCGCGAGCGCATCGTCGAGCGTCTTGCCGCCCTCTCGTTGCAGCAATGCGATGAGAGGGCCGCTGTGCGCCTCGACGAGATCGGCGGCGCGCTCGAGAATGGCGGCGCGCGCTTCTACAGGCGTCGCCTCCCATGCGGGAAAGGCGCGGGAGGCGATCGCCATTGCGGCGCGCGCGGTTTCGACATCGGCCTCGACGATGGAGCCGATGAGCGAAGAATCGATCGGGGAACGCAATTCGCGCGGCGCCAGCGCGCTGCGTCCAGACGATGGCGTGGCGGTCAGAATGGCGGGCGCCGCGTCTCTCTCGGCGAGCAATGCGGCGAGCGCATCACGGTCGCCGAATTCGACGCCTTTGGAATTCGCGCGCAGGGGCCGATAGAGATCGGCCGGAAGCGGCAAGCGCGAATGGCGCGCGCGCGAGGCGTCGGCGATGATCGCGCCTGGGGAGGCGAGCAATTCGCTCTCCGGCGTCGCAGCGTCGGCGGCGCGCGCGACGAAGGATGAATTGGCGCCATTCTCGATGAGGCGCCGCACGAGATAGGCGAGGAGATCGCGGTGCGGGCCGACCGGCGCATAGACGCGGCAGCTAGAGTTCCTCTGCTCTTCGAGCAACGCGCCGAACAGCTCCTCGCCCATTCCATGCAGACGTTGGAATTCATATTGCGCGGGATCGCCCGCGCGCTCCGCGATCGTCGCCACTGTGACGGCGTTATGCGTTGCGAATTGCGGGAAGATGCGCGGCGCGGCGAGCAGACGATCGGCGCAGGCGATGTAATTCAAATCCGTCATCGCCTTGCGGGTGAAGACAGGATAGTCGGCGAGGCCGCGCTCCTGCGCGCGCTTGATCTCTGTATCCCAATAGGCGCCTTTGACGAGGCGGACCATGAAACGGCGATCATGCGCTTGCGCGAGCGCCTCTATATGGTCGATCACCGCGGCGGCGCGCTTCTGATAGGCTTGAATCGCTAGGCCGAATCCGTCCCAGCCGGCGAGCGACGAATCGGCGACGACGGTGTCTATGACGTCGAGCGACAGCTCGAGACGATCCGCCTCTTCGGCGTCGATGGTGAAGACGAGATCGTGACTACGGGCGAGGCGCGCGAGCTCTAGCAGCCGCGGCGTCAGCTCCCGCAGCACGCGCGCGCGCGACAAGGGTTCGAAGCGCGGATGCAGCGCGGAGAGCTTGACGGAGACGCCCGGCCGCTGTGGAAGCGTGCGCGCGCCGGCCTTTGCGCCTATGGCGTCGATCGCTGTCGTATAGGCTGCAAAATATCGCTCGGCGTCCGCGACGTTGCGCGCGCCTTCGCCGAGCATGTCGAAAGAATAGCGCCAGCGCTCATCGGCGGAGGCGCGCGCGAGCGCCTCGTTGATCGTCTGGCCGAGCACGAAATGACTGCCCATCAGCTTCATCGCCTGCCGCGCGGCGCCGCGCAGCGCGGGCGTGCCGAGACGCCGCGCCGCTTGCGCGACGAGTCCGCGCGGAGTCTCTTCTGTGGCGAAAATCTTGGTCGACAATCCGAGCGCGAAGGCGGCGGCTTGCACGAGCAGCGCATCGGAAGCCGGCGCATGGCGATCGAAGGCGCCGGCGGCGAGCTTGTCGGCTATGAGAAGATCGAGAGTGGAATCGTCGGGCACGCGAAGCAGCGATTCGGCGAGCGCCATCAGCGCGAGCCCTTCGCGCGTCGATAGCGAATATTCCTGCAGCAGCTTTTCTACATTGCCCATGCCTTTCGGCGCGCGCATGGCGGCGAGCAGGCGCCGCGCGAGCGGCTCGACGCGGGCGCCCCGCTCGGCGTCGCCTGGCTGCGACAAGAGTTTCGCCGCGATCTCTTCATCGGCGGGAAACCAAGGCGCATGAAACGGCTCGACAGGCGGCATATCATTCGTCCCGAACGATGGCGCGCCACCGGCGAAGCTCGCGGAGAAGAGACGCGAGCTCTGCTGTCGTGATGGTCGCACATCGTCATTGAAAAGGTGGAAGTCGTCCATAGTTGTTTCACAAGCGAAGGCGGGAACACGCCGTTCGCGAGAGGGCGAGCCGGCGCGAACGTCGCCGTTCCTACCATTCGACATGAGCACGAGAGGTCGCTGCGGCAAGATGCGGCCAGAGGGAGACGCTCGAATAATGTTGCCCAATGTCGACGATATCGGTCGTTTCGCGCTGTTTCTCGATCTCGACGGCACAGTCGCGGAAATCGCCGAGCGGCCGGAAGCTGTGCGGGTCGAGGCGGCCACGATCGCGCTGCTCGATGCGTTGCGGCGCACGGCGGGCGACGCACTCGCTGTCGTCTCGGGCCGCGACATCGCCGTCATTGACGCGCTTCTCAGCCCGCTGCGGCTGCCGGTCGCCGGCGTGCATGGATTGCAGCGTCGTGACGCCGCCGGCCGTATGCATGGCGCCGCTGAAGCCGGCGGCGATCTCGACTCTGTCATACGTACGATCACGCAAGGCCTCGATGGCGAGGAGGGCGTTGTCGTGGAGCGCAAGACGGGCGCGGTCGCGCTGCATTATCGCCTTCGGCCGGAGCTCGAGGAGAAATGCCGCGGCGTCGCCGAGCGCGCGACGCGCGAGCGTCCCGATCTCGAGATTCTGCCGGGAAAGAAGGTTTTCGAGATTCGCCTGCAGGGGGCCGACAAGGGAGACGTCATCGAGGCCTTTTTGAAGGAGGAGCCGTTTCGCGGGCGCATGCCGATTTTCGCGGGCGACGATGTGACCGATGAGGTCGCCTTCGGCGCCGTCAACGCGCTCGGCGGCCTCTCCATCAAAGTGGGGAGAAGCGCCACTCTGGCGCGCTATAGAGCGGCCGATCTGCGCGAGTTGCATCGCTGGCTCGCCGATCTCGCGCGCATGTCGCAAGCGGAGCGCGCGAGATGAGCGACGCGCAGCAGAACGAACGCAAGATCAGCGATCTCGAGCTTGGCGTCGTCGGAAATTGCTCCTTCGCCGCGCTGATCGATCGCGACGCCAGCGTGGTGTGGTGCTGTCTGCCGCGTTTCGACGGCGATCCCGTGTTCCACAGCCTGCTCGGCTCGCCGCCGGACATGGAGGATGGCGGCTTTTTCGCGATCGATCTCGAGGATCGCGTTCACAGCGAGCAGGATTATTGCGGCAACACGGCGGTGCTCGAGACTGTGCTGCATGGCAAGCAGGGCTCGGTGCGCGTCACTGATTTTGCGCCGCGCTTCTTCTGGCGCGATCGTCTCTATCATCCCAACATGCTGATCCGTCGGCTGACGCCGGTATCCGGCACGCCGCGCATTCGCATTCGGCTGCGTCCGCGCTACGATTATGGCGCGGCTCTTCCCAGCCTCACCTTCGGCTCGCATCACATTCGTTATGTCGGCCCGCATTCGGTTCTGCGGCTCACCACCAATGCGCCGCTCGATTATGTGCGCGAGGAGACGCTGTTCAATCTGAGCAGCCCTGTCGATCTCGTGCTCGGTCCGGACGAGACATTGCACGAGGGCATTGCGCATACGGCGCGCAATTTCGAGGAGCGCACGCGCGACTATTGGCGCCGCTGGGTGCATCGGCTGGCGATTCCCTTCGAATGGCAGAGCGCGGTGCTGCGCGCCGCGATCACGCTGAAGCTCTGCACCTATGAAGGAACGGGCGCCATCGTCGCCGCGCTGACGACGAGCATTCCCGAGGCGCCGGGAACGCAGCGCAATTGGGATTATCGCTATTGCTGGGTGCGCGACGCTTATTTCGTCGTGCGGGCGCTCAATCGCATGGCGGCGATGCGCAAGATGGAGAATTACTTCGATTGGCTGATGAATGTCGTCGCCTCGGCGGCGGGCTCGCATATTCAGCCTGTCTATGGGCTCGGTCTCGAATCGGAGCTCACCGAGCGCATCATCCCCAATCTTCCGGGCTATCGCGGCATGGGGCCGGTGCGCGTCGGCAATCAGGCCTATCAGCATTTTCAGCATGATTCCTACGGCAATGTGATACTCGGCGTCGCGCAGGCCTTTCTCGATCGGCGCCTGTTGTCGCCGCCGACGCGCATGGATTTTCTGCGGCTCGAGGATATGGGCCGGCAGGCGCTCGCCTGCTACGACAAGCCCGACGCCGGCATGTGGGAGCTGCGCTCGCGCGCCCGCATCCATACGACGTCGAGCCTCATGTGCTGGGCGGCCGCGGATCGGCTCGCGCGCATCGCCGATTACATCGGCGAGCCGGAGCGCGCGCGCGATTGGCGCATCGAGGCGGAGCGCATCAAGCAGGTGATTCTCGAGCGTGCCTGGTCGCAGAAGCGCCAAGCCTTCGTCGAATCGTTCGACGGCGAGCATCTCGACGCCGGCGTGCTGCTGATGACGGAGGTCGGCTTCATCGATCCCAATGATCCGCGCATGGTCTCGACGCTCGAGCAGATCGAATCTGCGCTCGGCCGCGGCGCGCATATGATGCGCTATGAGGCGGCCGATGATTTCGGCGAGCCGACGACCGCCTTCACCACCTGCTCCTTCTGGCGCATCGACGCGCTCGCCCGCATGGGTCGGCGCGAGGAGGCGCGCGACTATTTCGAGGCGCTGCTCGCACAGCGCAATCGGCTCGGCATCATGTCCGAGGACATAGACGTCAAAACCGGCGAAGCCTGGGGAAACTATCCGCAGACCTATTCCATGGTCGGTATCATCAACTGCGCCATGAGGCTGTCGCGTTCTTGGGAGAAAGCCATATGAAACGCCTGGTCGTCGTCTCCAATCGCGTCGCCGATCCCGGCTGCAGCCAGGCCGCCGGCGGGCTCGCGGTGTGCATTCTCGACGCTCTGCGCAAGCGCGGCGGCTTATGGTTCGGCTGGAATGGCGAGATCGTGGCCGATGACGCGGAGATCGACGTATCCCGCGTGAAATTCGACGAGCTGACGCTCGCCACCATGCCGCTCAGCGAGCGCGATTATCGCGATTATTATCTCGGCTTCGCCAATGCCGCGCTATGGCCGGTGCATCATTACAGGCTCGATCTCGCGCGCTTCACGCAAGAGGCGACCGACGGCTATCGCCGCGTCAATGATCGTTTCGCGGAAAAGCTTGCGCCCATGCTGAAGAGCAATGATCTCGTCTGGGTGCATGATTATCATTTCATTCCGCTCGGCGCGGCGCTGCGCGAGCGCGGCGTCTCCAATCGCATCGGTTTCTTTCTGCATATTCCGTTTCCGCCGCCGGATGTGCTCTGCGCCATGCCGGAGCACGAATGGCTGATGAAAGCGCTCGTCGAATATGATCTCGTGGGCTTTCAGACGAAGACCGATCAAGCGAATTTCTTGCGCTTCATGTGCGACTTCATGCAGGGCGAGATGCTGACGCCAGATCTCGTGCGCGTCGGCGGCAAGACGGTGACGGCCTCTGTCTTCCCTGTCGGCATAGACGTCGATTCTTTCGCCGCTATGGCCGAGAGCCCGAGCGCGGCGAAGCGCATCGAGCGCCTGCATCGCGCCGGCGAGCCGCGCATAAATGTCATCGGCGTCGATCGGCTGGATTACACCAAGGGTCTGCCGGATCGCTTGCGCTCCTTCAAGCGGCTGCTCGAAATCTATCCGCAGAATTGCAAGGCGGTGACGCTGATGCAGATCGCGCCGCCGACGCGCGAGGATGTGCAGGCCTATGCCGACATACGTCATGAGCTGGAGGCGCTGTCCGGCGAGATCAACGGGCAGTTCGGCGATTTCGATTGGACGCCGGTGCGCTATCTGCATCGCCGCGTCGACCGCGACACTTTGGCGGCGCTCTATCGCGGCTCACAAGTGGGGCTGGTGACGCCTCTGCGCGACGGCATGAATCTCGTCGCCAAGGAATATGTCGTCGCGCAGGACGCCGAGAACCCCGGCGTGCTGGTGCTGTCGCGCTTCGCCGGCGCGGCGGAGGAGCTGCAGGAAGCGCTGATCGTCAATCCGTACGACGCCGACGAGGTCGCGAATGCGATGCAGAGGGCGATCGTGATGCCGCTCGCCGAACGCCGGCAGCGTCACGCGGCGCTGCTGGCGCGCGTGCGCAAGCATGATTCCTTCAATTGGATGGATGGGTATTTGCGCGCGCTCAGCGCTTGCCGCATGCCGCTGGCGGCGTGAACACCCGGTCTGTCAGCCGCCGCTGGCGCGCGACGCCGACGATGCAGAGAATAAGAGAATATTCGCGTGGGCGGGCCGCCATAGCATCAGATATGCGTTCGGAATCCGCACGGCGTCAGGGAACGCGCGCCAGCATGGCTTTGACGATCACGCGATGAAAAGGCAGGATCATGGCCAGATAGACGCGGCCGAGCAGATTGTGGGTAGCCACCAGCGTGGTCGCGACGACGCTGCATTCCACGCTCGTTTTGCGAAGCTCGACGATGACGCGGAAGTCGAGATGCTTGTCGTCGAGCCCTAGGACGATGCGATCGGCCGATTGCTCGAGGACCGGAAAAATCCCCACGCGATCGCGCGCCTCGGAAGTGTCGGTCACGAGGCCAAAGGGCGCGACGAGGATATTGCGGAGCGTCATCAGAGCGCCGATCCACGCCGGTCGATCCGACACCATTCGGAGCGCCGCCGTGCGCGCGTCCGGCGCGGCCGAGAGGCCGATCGACACGCTATAAGCGTCGATGAAATCGGAGCCGGGAAGCACGCCGGCCGCATCGTCCGACGGCGCAATCTCGATGATCTCGATTTCGCGGCCGCCGAACATTGCGTTTTTACGCCACCGCGGCCGATTTGCCGCGCGCGCGCTTGCGCTCATTGGGGTCGAGATAGGTCTTGCGCAGGCGGATCGACTTCGGCGTCACCTCGACCAGCTCGTCGTCCTCGATATAGGCCAGCGCCTTCTCCAGCGTCATCTTGATCGGCGGGGTGAGGCGCACGGCCTCGTCCTTGCCCGCGGCGCGGATGTTGGTGAGCTGCTTGCCCTTGAGGACGTTGATCTCGAGGTCGTTGTCGCGCGTATGCTCGCCGACGATCATGCCGCGATAGACCTTCCAGCCCGGCTCGATCATCATCGGACCGCGATCCTCGAGCTTCCACATGGCGTAGGCGACGGCCTCGCCCTGCTCATTGGAGATCAGCACGCCATTGCGACGGCCGACGATCTCGCCCTTGTGGTGCGAATAGGAGTGGAACAGGCGGTTCATGATCGCCGTGCCGCGCGTGTCGGTCAGCAATTCGCCCTGATAGCCGATGAGACCGCGCGTCGGCGCATGGAACACGAGACGCAGGCGATTGCCGCCCGAGGGGCGCATCTCGATCATCTCGGCCTTGCGCTCGGACATTTTCTGCACGACGACGCCGGAATGCTCCTCGTCGACGTCGATCACGACCTCCTCGATCGGCTCCAAAATCTCGCCGTCCTCGTCCTTCTGGAACACGACCTTCGGACGCGAGACGCCGATCTCGAAACCCTCGCGGCGCATGGTCTCGATCAGAATGGAGAGCTGCAATTCGCCGCGGCCGGAGACGATGAAGCTCTCGCCGCCGGGCGAATCTTCGACGCGCAGCGCGACATTGCCCTCGGCTTCCTTGAACAGGCGGGCGCGGATCATGCGGCTCGTGACCTTGTCGCCCTCCGTTCCCGCCAGCGGCGAGTCGTTGACGAGGAAGGTCATGGAGAGCGTCGGCGGATCGATCGGCTGCGCCTGCAATGGCTCGTTCACCTCGAGCGCGCAGAGCGTGTCGGCGACGTTATATTTCTCGAGGCCGGCGATGGCGACGATGTCGCCCGCCTCCGCCTCGTCGATCGGCTGGCGCTCGATGCCGCGGAAGGCGAGAATCTTGGAGACGCGGCCTTGCTCGACGACCTTGCCGGTGCGGTCGAGCACCTTCACCGCCTGATTGGGCTTCACGCTGCCGGCGAAGACGCGGCCGGTGACGATGCGGCCGAGATAGGGATTGGCCTCGAGCAGCGTGCCGAGCATGCGGAAGCCGCCCTCTTCGATCTTGGGCTCCGGCACATGCTTGATGACGAGATCGAACAGCGGCCCCATGCCGTCCTGAGGACCGGTCGGCTCCTCCGCCATCCAGCCCTGCTTGGCGGAGCCGTAGATGATCGGGAAGTCGAGCTGCTCGTCGGTGGCGTCCAGCGCGGCGAAGAGGTCGAACACCTCATTGACGACCTCGCTGATGCGGGCGTCCGGCTTGTCGACCTTGTTGATCGCGACGATCGGGCGAAGGCCGATCTTCAGCGCCTTGCCGACGACGAATTTGGTCTGCGGCATCGGGCCTTCGGCCGCGTCCACCAGCACGATGGCGCCGTCCACCATCGAGAGGATGCGCTCCACCTCGCCGCCGAAATCGGCGTGGCCGGGGGTGTCGACGATATTGATGCGCGTGTCCTTCCAGGCGATGGAGGTCGCCTTGGCCATGATGGTGATGCCACGCTCTTTCTCGAGATCGTTGCTGTCCATCACCCGCTCGGCGACCCGTTGATTCTCGCGGAAGGCGCCCGATTGCCGGAGCAGCTGGTCGACGAGCGTCGTCTTGCCGTGGTCGACGTGGGCGATGATGGCGATGTTACGCAGCTTCATGGGGTAGGGCCGATCGGTTCGCGGGCGAAGCGCGGCCCGGCGCACCTTTCGGGGCGCGAGGCGGACCGCGGCTTTTTGCAGTGCGGCATCTCATACAGGAGCGCGGCGCGAATGGGAAGCGTGGCGGCAAGGGTCGTCGGATCCTCGCTCGACGCCGGTCCCGCCCGAGGCTGGAGGAGGGAGCCGCCTCATCAGGGGCCGGAGAAGCGTTCCGGCGGCGTCGCCCGGATGAAATCCCCGATAGACGAGGACATTCCGACGCCATAGGTCACGCCCGTCTCGATCCGCTCATAGACATTGTCGATCCCTCTCGGGGTCTCGATGGTGATCCAATTGACGGAATGGCTGCCGGCGCCCGCGGTGGTGAAACGGGACCAGCGGCCGAACTGCCACACCGCCATCGGCTTTTCGGTGGTGAAATCATTCCACGGTCCATGGGTGGTGACGGACCCCGAGGGTAGGGACGGAAGCCCGACGCCGAGGCCGAGGCCGACATAGACGTACATGCAGGCGATGTTGTTGGTCGTGTCCCAGACGGTGAAAACGGCGAAATCGACCAATGGGCCGCCGCCGAGCTTGAGCCGCGCGAATTTGGCAAGCCGGGAGGCATGGGCGGCGGAGATCGCGGTCACCATGGCGATCCGGAATTTCTGGCTGAGCTTGGGTCGCGGCGGGACTTTTTTCGGCGGCCTCGGATCGGTTTTGAGCTTGGGCATGATCCAGAGTCGCACGGCGCGGTCGCGATCGTCGTCCAGCGCGTGAGCCTGGGCCTCTTCCTCGCCGACGGCGTTGGGCTCGATCTGGCTCGCATCGACGCCGTGATCGAGGAGATAGGCCTGGACTGTCCCCACCCGGACCATGGAGGTCTCCATGTTCCAGCCGTTCGTCCCGATGCGGCTCGCCGAGCCGGTCATCCAGACGAATCCTTGATTATGCTCGAGAAGCGGCACGACGCGCTCGGCCAGAAATTTCTGGTGCTCCGTCTTCAGCGGACGAAACTTGCGCTTGTCGAAGTCGTCGAAGTCGAAATTATAGAGCAGGGCCTTCAACATGCCGGCGCCGCTGAAATTCTGGTCGATTTCGACCTTGCCAGGACCCGTGGGTCGAAACATCGCGCGCTCCATTCGATCGTGAAAAAAGATTTGCGCGGGAAAAGCTCCGCGCCACGGTCGAATTATGCGTGCGTCGCCCGGCCAGACTGTGCGCTGGCGCACAGTCGCCGCCCTATTCTGCGATGCGGATATTTTTGAGCGGCGTCACCGTGGCCGCGCTCTTCGCCTCGCAGAGCGTGCGGCGGCGGTCCTGGATCGCGAGCCGCGCCTGGTCCAGCGCCAGCGAGACCACATGCAGCGCGGTTCCGTCCATATTGCGCAGGCGCAGATCCGCGACGGAGCTGACCAGCGCTTGGTCGAGCTCGCGCTCATAGCTGTCGAGCTCGGCGACATCCTGGGCGGCGCGGGCGGCGGGCAGAATCTCGAGCAGGCGCTCGATCAGCTGCTCGGAGCGCTGATGCGTTTTCGTCCGCATGCGGCTGGCGAGCGCCGCCGCGGCGGAGCCCAAGAGCGAGGCGAGCATCGCGCCGAGATAGAAGAAGTCGCTGTATTTGTCGAAGAATCCGCGTTCGTTGCCGTCGATGAAGTCGATCGCGCCCTGATGCGCGGGGACCGCCGCATCCTTGTCGGTGGAGGGCGCCTCGATATTATTGGCGAGCGGCGCGAGCGCGGCGATGGTCGATCTATGGGTCAGGAACTGGCGCGTCGCCTCGCCGGCGACGCTCGCCGGAATCGACGCGCGCCCGACGAGCAGGACGGCAACGCTGGTCGTCTCCAGCGCCTTCTCCGGGCGGGGCGGGTCGCCGCCGAAGGCCCCATGGACGATTTCGGTCGATTCGAGCGTCGGATAGCGCTTGGCGATGGCCTGAGCTTCCGACACGGGAAGAAAGACCGGCGGCTTGCCGGCGCCGGCGACGATCTGGTGGATGATCTCGCTCGCCGGGCCGATCTGCGGAACGGCGACCAGAAATATGGCGTCCACCTTGCGCGCCCGCAGCGCCGCCTCGACCTCCCCCGGCTGTAGCGTGACTGTCGCAAAGCCTTGCTCGGGAATGTCATATTGAGCCAGGATTGTCCCGAGCAGCCGGACATTGCCATGCCCGCCGACGATCTCCTGGACGACGCCGATTCTCTTGCCGCGCAGATCGGCGACGCGCTTGATCTTGGAGCCGCCCGGCGCGACCAGCACCGCGGCGTTGCGATGCAGGACGACGATGGCCTGCGCCGAGGGCGGCAGCGCGTCGCTGCGCGCCACTGCGAGATCGGCCGAGCCCTGCTCGAGCGCGGCCGCTGCGGCGGCGGAATCGACGACCGGCACGACCTTCAGCCGCACCGGCTCGTGCTGATGCGAGAAGGCCTGCGCCGCCGCTGTGAGCAGGCGGTAGTCCTGCGCACCCTGGGCGACAGCGACCCGCAGCTCCGTCGGGCGGTTATACAGATACAGCGCAGTCGCCGCCCCGCCGACGAGGGCGAGGCAGACGATCAGCGCCACGAGAATGGTTCGCAGCATGGGATCAGCCTCGGGTGCGAAGCCGAACTTCCTCATATAGTGCGACCGTTTCTCGATTTATCGAAGGCGAAGTCGTGGAGGCGGGAGCGTTTCCGGTCCAGAGCGTTTCCGGTCCATGTCTGATCGGAAACGCTCCCTTCCGGCGGAAGCCAGGGGCTAGGGCTTTTCCTTCGCGCCGCGGGCGCTGCGCTTGGCGAGCGTGCGCAGGCGCAGCGCATTGAGCTTGATGAAGCCCTCGGCGTCGCGATGGTCATAGGCCACCGCGCCCTCCTCGAAGGTGACGAGCTCCTTGTCGTAGAGCGAATAGGGGCTCTCGCGGCCGACGACATGGACAGAGCCCTTGTAGAGCTTCAGCCGCACGCGGCCGGTGACGAGCTCCTGGCTCTTGTCGATCAAGGCCTGCAGCATCTCGCGCTCCGGCGCGAACCAGAAGCCATTGTAGATCAGCTCGGCGTATTTCGGCATGATCTCGTCTTTCAGATGCGCCGCGCCGCGGTCCAGCGTCACGCTCTCTATGCCGCGATGGGCGATCAGCAGAATAGCGCCGCCGGGAGTCTCGTACATGCCGCGCGACTTGATGCCGACGAAGCGGTTCTCGACGAGGTCGAGCCGGCCTATGCCATGGGCGCGGCCGAGCTCGTTGAGCTTGGTCAGCAGCGCCGCCGGAGAGAGCGTCACGCCATCGACGGCGACGGCGTCGCCCTTCTCGAAATCGACGGTGACATATTGCGGGAGGTCCGGGGCCTTCTCCGGATCGATGGTGCGGGAATAGACATAATCCGGCACTTCCTCCGCCGGATCCTCGAGCACCTTGCCCTCGGATGAGGTGTGCAGAAGATTGGCGTCGACCGAGAAGGGCGCGTCGCCGCGCTTGTCCTTGGCGATCGGAATCTGGTTCTTTTCCGCGAAATCGATGAGCGCGGTGCGGGAGGTCAAATCCCACTCGCGCCAGGGGGCGATGACGGTGATGTCCGGCTCCAGCGCGTAATAGCCGAGCTCGAAGCGGACCTGGTCGTTGCCCTTGCCGGTGGCGCCATGGCAGACGGCGTCGGCGCCGAGCTTGCGGGCGATCTCGATCTGCTTCTTGGCGATGAGCGGGCGGGCGATCGAGGTTCCGAGCAGATAGAGCCCCTCATATTGGGCGTTGGCGCGGAACATGGGGAAGACGAAGTCGCGGACGAACTCCTCGCGCAGATCCTCGATGAATATGTGCTCGGGCTTGACGCCCAGCAGCTCGGCCTTGGCGCGGGCGGGCTCCAATTCCTCGCCCTGGCCGAGATCGGCGGTGAAGGTCACCACCTCGCAGCCATAGGTCGTCTGCAGCCATTTGAGGATGATCGAGGTGTCGAGGCCGCCGGAATAGGCGAGAACGACGCGTTTGATGTCTTTCTTGGAGCGGGTCATTCGAGGTTCTTCTTTCGGCGCCGCCTCGCGCGGGCGCGCATCGCGCCGCGACTATAGAGGCGCGCCGCGCTCGCGCAAGCCGGAGCGCGCCGTGAGCGGGCGCTCTCGTCATCGCGGCCGCGGCGCGCTACAATGGCGCATGACCACCAAGCGAGCGGCGCCGGGGACGACGGCGCGGGGCCTCACGCCGGCGCGGCGCGCCGCGCTGGATATTCTCACCAAGGCGAACCGGCCGGTCGGCGCCTATGAGATGATCGATCTTCTCGCCGGCGAGAGCGGCAAGCGCCCGGCTCCGATCTCGGTCTATCGGGCGCTCGGCTATCTGCTGGACCAGGGACTCGCGCATCGGCTGGCCTCCCGCAACGCTTTCGTCGTCTGCGGCCATGCGCATGAGGCCGGCGAGCCGGTGATCTTTCTGATCTGCGACGAATGCGGCGAGGTGAGCGAGGCGACGAGCCCGGAGCTGACGCGCGGCCTCGCCGGCCTCACTGCGGCGGCCGGCTTCCAGCCGCGCACGCGCGTCGTCGAGATCGCGGGCCTGTGCGGGCGCTGCGCCACGGCGGAGGGAAAAGCGAGCTGAGCTCCTCCTGCTCGAGAACTTTACCATCGGGAAAAGGATTGGTGTCGACGAGACCGCCGATCTTCGCCAATATCTGCGATCGCGCCCCAGTTGATATCGACGGCCCGCGTGGAGCGATATCGGCGCGCGAGTGATGCGGACGCTCTCGGCGACGAGGGAATCGCAACTGTTACGTCTACCCTGAGCAGACTTCGATGCTCATATGACAGGAGACAAGCTTTCCGCTGCGACCGGCACAAACCTTGCCTCGAATGCCCTGAACTCGGTCTATGGCCAGTCGACAGGGGTGGGGCGGTCGACAGCGAAGACGAGAGGGCGGCCGATCGATTTCGAGCCGTCTCGGGAATCGTGAGCCATAACGCTCCAGCGACAGGTGCCCCATGACGAACTCCGACGTTTTTGCGGATTTTGCGAGGTCCTACAGAGGCAGACGGGCGGTCGAGATGACGCTCTCCGAATACCTCGATCTATGCCGCGAGAATCCGAAGACTTATGCGACCGCAGCGGAGCGCATTCTCGACGCGATCGGCGAGCCGGAGCTGATCGACACATCGCGCGACCCGAGGCTCGGCCGCATCTTCATGAACCGCACCATCCGCGTCTATCCGGCCTTCGCCGAATTCTTCGGCATGGAGGAGACGATCGAGCGGATCGTCAGCTTCTTCCGCCATGCGGCGCAGGGGCTCGAGGAGCGCAAGCAGATCCTCTATCTGCTCGGCCCCGTCGGCGGCGGCAAATCCTCGCTCGCCGAGCGCCTGAAGGCGCTGATGGAGATCGATCCCATCTATGTGCTCAAGGCCGGCGAGGAGCTCTCGCCCGTCTTCGAGAGCCCGCTCGGCCTCTTCGATCCGGCGACGGCGGGCGACATGCTCGAGCAGAGCTACGGCATTCCGCGCCGGCGCCTCAATGGGCTGATGAGCCCCTGGTGCCTCAAGCGTCTCGACGAATATGGCGGCGACATCACCCAATTCAGCGTGGTGAAGATCACGCCCTCGCGTCTGCGCCAGATCGGCATAGCCAAGACCGAGCCGGGCGACGAGAATAATCAGGACATCTCCTCGCTCGTCGGCAAGGTGGACATTCGCAAGCTCGAGAATCTCGCGCAGGCGGACCCCGACGCCTACAGCTATTCCGGCGGCCTCAATCGCGCCAATCAGGGCCTGCTCGAATTCGTCGAGATGTTCAAGGCCCCGATCAAGATGCTGCATCCTCTGCTGACGGCGACGCAGGAGGGAAATTACATCGGCACCGAGAATATTGGCGCAATTCCCTTCTCCGGCATCGTCATGGCCCATTCCAACGAGGCGGAATGGCAGAGCTTCAAGAACAACCGCAACAATGAGGCCTTCATCGATCGCATCTATGTGATCAAAGTGCCTTATTGCCTGCGGGTGACGGAAGAGCAGCATATCTACGAGAAGCTGCTGCGCGGCTCTGAGCTCGCCGAGGCGAGCTGCGCCCCGAGCACGCTGGAGATGCTCGCCCGCTTCATCGTGCTCTCGCGCCTGAAGCCGCATGAGAACTCCAATCTCTTCTCCAAGATGCGCGTCTATGACGGCGAGAGCCTGCGCGAGGTGGACCCGCGGGCGCGCAGCATGCTCGAGTATAAGGACGCCGCCGGCGTCGATGAGGGCATGGACGGCTGCTCGACGCGCTTCGCCTTCAAGGTGCTGGCGGCGACCTTCAACCATGACACGGTCGAGGTCGCGGCCGATCCCGTGCATCTCATGTATGTGCTGGAGCAGTCGCTGCGCCGCGAGCAGATGCCGCCGGAAATCGAGAAGCGCTATCTCGAGTTCATCAAGGCCGAGCTCGCGCCGCGCTACGCAGAATTCATCGGCCATGAGATTCAGAAGGCCTATCTAGAGTCCTATCAGGATTACGGACAGAATCTCTTCGACCGTTATATCGACTATGCCGACGCCTGGATCGAGGATCAGGATTTCAAGGACCCGGACACGGGACAGCTGCTGGACCGCGACCTTTTGAACCAGGAGCTGACCAAGATCGAGAAGCCCGCGGGCATCGCCAATCCCAAGGACTTCCGCAATGAGGTGGTGAAGTTCGCGCTGCGCTGGCGCGCGGCGAACGAGGGGCGCAATCCCTCCTGGGCGAGCTATGAGAAGATCCGCGACGTTATCGAGCGGCGCATGTTCTCCCAGGTGGAAGAGCTGCTGCCGATCATTTCATTCGGATCGAAAAAAGACACGCAGACAGAAAAAAAACATGCAGAATTCGTAAGCCGCATGATGGCCCGCGGCTACACGGAGCGCCAGGTGCGCCGTCTGGTCGAGTGGTACATGCGCGTAAAACAAGCCGGTTGACCGAAAGGCGGCCGGCGAAGAAACGGGTGATGAAACGATGCACATCGTCGATCGTCGGTTGAACCCCGGAAGCAAGAGCTTCGCGAACCGCCAGCGCTTTCTCCGCCGCGCCAAGGATATGGTGGAGAAGGCGGTTCGCGAGGCGAGCAAGGACCGCGCGATCGGCGATCTCGAGAGCCCCGGAGAGATTTCCATTCCCTCCGAGGGCACGCGCGAGCCCACATTCCGCCACACGCAGGGCTCGCGGCGCGATCTCGTGCTGCCCGGCAATAAGGATTATGTCGAGGGCGATCTCATCGAGCGCCCGCGCGGCGAAGGCGAGGGCGAAGGCGGCGGCGGTCAGGTCGGCCGCGGCGACGGGCAGGAGGACGCCTTTCGCTTCATCCTCTCGCGTGACGAGTTTTTGAGCATCTTCCTCGATGATCTCGAGCTGCCCGATCTCGCCAAAAGGCGCGTCGCGCAAACAGAGAAGGAAGGGCTGCGCCGCGCCGGCTACACCACCACGGGCACGCCGGCCAATCTCGCGCTGCACCGCACGCTGCAAACCTCGCTCTCGCGCCGCATCGCGCTGAAGCGTCCCAAGCAATCGACGATCGACGATCTCGAGAGCCGCCTCGTGGAGGCGCAGAGCCGCGACGACGCCGACTCCGAGCGCCTCGCCGCCGAGCTCGAGACGCTGCGCAACAAGCGGTCGCGCATCTCCTATCTCGATCCGATCGATCTGCGCTATCGCCGCTTCGAGCGTTTTCCGAAGCCCGTGACGCAGGCGGTGATGTTCTGCCTCATGGACGTCTCCGGCTCCATGACCGAGCATATGAAGGATCTCGCCAAGCGCTTCTTCATGCTGCTGCATGTGTTTTTGACGCGGCGCTACAAGCGCGTGGAGATCGTCTTCATCCGCCATACGGATCGCGCCGGCGAGGTGGACGAGGACACATTCTTCCGCTCCGCCGAGACCGGCGGCACCATGGTCTCCTCCGCTCTGCAGGAGATGCTGAAGGTCATTCGCGAGCGCTATGATCCGGGCGTGTGGAATATTTACGCCGCGCAGGCCTCGGACGGCGACAATCTCTCCAGCGACAATCCGCAGACGCGCGACCTGCTGCAGAACCAAATTCTGCCGCTGTGCCAATATTTCGCCTATGTGGAAGTGAGCGGGCCGAATACCGAGACGCATGGCTATGTGCCGCATCACGGGCAGAGCTCGCTATGGCTCACCTATGCCGCGCTGCAAAAGGAAAGCGAGAAGTTCCAGATGCGTCGCGTCTCCCGGCGCGAGCATATCTATTCCGTGTTCCGGCAATTGTTCCAACGGCGCGCGGCCAAGACGGCGGAGGTCGGCTGATGCGCGGCGAGCTGCTCTATGAAGGCAAGGATTGGGATTTCGGCACGATCCAGCGCATCCACGACGCGGTCGCGGACATTGCGCATAAGGAGCTCGGGCTCGACACATTCGCCAATCAGATCGAGATCATCACCGCCGAGCAGATGCTCGACGCCTACGCCTCGACCGGCATGCCGCTCTTCTACAAGCATTGGTCGTTCGGCAAGCGCTTCGCCCAGCACGAGGGCATTTATCGCATGGGGCTGCAGGGCCTCGCCTATGAGATCGTCATCAACGCCGATCCCTGCATCAGCTACATAATGGAGGAGAATTCCGCCACTATGCAGACGCTGGTGATCGCGCACGCCGCCTTTGGCCACAATCATTTCTTCAAGCATAATTACCAGTTCCGGCAATGGACCGATCCAGAAGGCATTCTGGATTATCTCTCCTTCGCCAAGGCCTATATCGCCAATTGCGAGGAGCGCTACGGCCATGCGGAGGTGGAGCGCCTTCTCGACGCCGCCCATGCGCTGATGCCGCAAGGCATAGACCGCTATCCGCGCAAACGTCCGCTCAATCTCCATATGGAGGAGAAGCGCGAGCAGGATCGCAAGGAGGAGCGCGAGCGCGTCTATGACGATCTGTGGCGCACTGTGCCCGGCCGCGCGCGCGGCGCAATGCAATTGGCCGGCGACAAGCGCCGCGCCCTGCTCGGCCTGCCGCAAGAGAACATCCTCTATTTTCTCGAGAAGGCCGCGCCGCGTCTAAAACCCTGGCAGCGCGAGGTGCTGCGCATCGTGCGTCTGATCGCGCAATATTTCTATCCGCAGCAGCAGACCAAGGTGATGAACGAGGGCTGCGCCACCTATTGCCATTATCGTCTGCTGGGCCGCCTGCACGAGACGGGGCAGATCGGCGACGGCAGCTTCCTCGAGTTCCTCACCTCGCACACCAACGCCACGCGGCAGCCTTTCTACGACAGCCCGTCCTATAATGGCATCAACCCTTATGCGCTCGGCTTCGACATGATGCGCGACATAGAACGCATCGTGCGCGAGCCGACCGAGGAGGACCGCTATTGGTTCCCCGAGATCGCCGGAACCGGCGACGAGATGGAGGTGCTGCGCCATGTCTGGGCGAATTATCGCGACGACAGCTTCATCGCGCAGTTCATGAGCCCGCGGCTCATCCGCAATTGGCGCCTGTTCCATGTCGTCGACGATCGCGAGCAGCCCAATCTCGAGGTGTCGGCGATCCATAATGAGCGCGGCTATCGCGATCTGCGCCGCAGCCTCTCCGCGCAATATGACGTGGGGGGCTATGCGCCGGACATTCAGATCGTCGATGTCGATCTCGCCGGCAATCGCAAGCTCGTGCTGCATCATCGCGTGCGCGACGGCAAGATGCTGGAGCTGACCAACGCCGCAATGGTGCTCGGCCATCTCGCCAATCTCTGGGGCTATGAGGTGCTGCTGCAGGAGATCGACGCCGGCACGGAGCAGGTGCTGAAAGAGCATATGGTGCGGCCGGAGGCGGGCTGAGGGGGATTCGGGCTCTACAATCTCCCTCATGCTGAGGAGCGGCCGATAGGCCGCGTCTCGAAGCGCGCGGCCTCTTATGGTTCCGCAGTGGCGCGCCCACTTCCCTTCGACGCCCATCTGTGCGACGGCTGCGCGAACGCTTCGCCTCACGCATGCCGCACGAATGACCATCAAGCGCAAATATCACCATGGCGCCCTCAAGGAGGCGCTGGTCGAGGCTGCGCTCGAGCTCCTTGCGGAAGGCGGGCCGGCCAATCTCAGCCTCGGCGAGGCGGCCAAGCGCGTCGGCGTCACGGCGGCCGCGCCCTATCGCCATTTCGCCAGCCGCGAGGATCTGCTGAACGAGGTCGCCCGGCGCGGCTTTCTCTCCTTCGGCGCGGCGCTGGAAAAAGCCTGGGACGAAGGGCGGCCGGAGGCGGCGACCGCCATGTGGCGCATGTGCGCGGCCTATCTCGCCTTCGCGCGTGAGGAGCCCGGCCTCTATGCCGCAATGTTCGGCTCGGCGGCGACGCTGGCGAGCGAGCCCTCAGCCGACGCCGCCGATCATGCGCTGGATATTCTGTGGCGCTCTGTGGTGGCTTTTCTCCAACAGCGCAGCGTCCCTGCGCAGGGCGCGCGCAAGCTGGCGTTGCAGCTCTGGGCGCTCGCCCATGGCGTCGCCATGCTGACCATCTCCGGCCATCTCGACGCCGCCAAGGGGCTCGATCCCGTCCCCGTGCTCGACTCCGCCGCGCGCAATCTCATGGAATCCGCCGTCCGCCGCGTGGAAACCCCTTCCGTTTAAGTCTCCGCCCGCCGGGCGAGACGGGCGGAGCGATCCTTCAACGCGTCGTAGATGGGCTCGTTGCGGCAGACGGCGGCGATGGCCATGGCCGAGAAGCAGGCCGCCAGCATGGGCAGCAGCAGCTGGGAATTATCGGTCATCTCGGTAATGAGGATCATGCCTGTGAGCGGCGCGCGCACCACGGCGGCGAAAAACGAGGCCATGCCGATGAGCGCGAATTTCATTCCCATGGTCGGCCCATCCTCGCCCGGGATCATGAGGCCGAAAAAGAGCCCGATTTCGGCCCCGAGCGCCAGCAGCGGCGCGAACAATCCGCCCGGCGTTCCCGCCGCATAGGAGACGACGCCGAGCGCGAAACGCAGCGCGAAGACCAGCGGCAGGGCGTCGAGCGCATAGGCGCCGTCCAGCGTCTTTTGCGTGAGATTATCGCCGCCGCCGACGAGATCGGGCGCGAGAAAGCCGATCGCGCCGACGCCGGCGCCGACCAGAGCGGCCTTCGCCTCCGCCGGCCAGGGCGAGCGATCGGCTATGTCCAGCGCGCGGAGAATGGCGCGATTATAGGCGAGGCTGGCGAGCCCCGTCGCGGCGCCGAGCGCGAGGCCGAGCGGAACATCGAGCGGCCCTGTCGGATAATGCGTCGCGACGCGCAATTCCGGCTCCGGCCCGAGCAGAAGGCGCACGACCGATATGGCGCCGACCGAAGCGCCGAGCGCTATGGTCGCATGGCGCATGTCGAAGCGGCGCAGCAATTCCTCGAGCACGAAGGCCGCGCCGGCGAGCGGCGCATTGAAGGCGGCGGCGAGCCCGGCTCCGGCGCCGGCGGCCAGCAGCGATTGCTGATCGCGCCAATCATAGCGCAAATAGCGGCCGAACTGATGCGCGAGTGTCGCGCCCATCTGCACCGACGGCCCTTCGCGGCCGAGCGCGAGGCCGGCGCCCATCGCCAGCACGCCGCCGATGAATTTCACCGGCAGCAGCAGCGGCGGGGAGGGCGGCTCGTCGCCGTCGATCACCGATTCGACATGCGGAATGCCGCTTCCCACCGCCGCCGGGACGAACCGGCGCACGAGATAGGCCGCGAGCCCAGTGGCGAGCGCTGCGCCGGCGACCATGATCGCGAGGCCGAGCAGCGGACGCTCCGCGAACCAATCGGGAATGGCCATGCGCATCCGCCCGGCGGCGTCGAGGATGAGGCGGAAGCTTCCGCAGAGCGCGCCGACGGCGACCCCGGCCAGCAGCGAGACGGCGCCGAGCGAAAAAAGGCCGCGCAGCTCGGACGGCGGTGAGGGCGTCTCCACGGCCGGGGCGGCGTCGGCTATATGGGATTCGACCACCACATCGCTCGTCTCGCCGAGCAGAAGCAGGCGCTCCGTCCCCGCGGCGGCGACCAGCGCCAGGCGGCGCGAGCGGCCGAGCGCCAGCGCGACCGAGGCGGCGCGCGCGCGGCCCTTGCGCCTGCGGCGGCCGAAGGCGAGGCGGAACAGAAAAGGCAGCGCCGCGGCGCCGATGAGCGTCGCCAGAGCGAGAAGGGCGCTTGCGTCCTCGTCGGAAAAACCGGTCATGGAAGCGATTCGCGAGAGAGGCCGCGCGCAGGATAGCGCGCCGCAGCGCGAGAGACGAAATCGGCGGTGACGCGCGTCGGAGGCGGAATCTTTGGCGGCCCCCTTGCGAAACAACAATGTTAATGTATGTTACATTCACATTGCGACGGCGGCGCACGGATCGTCCGCGCGCGCCTGCGATGAGCGAAGGAACTGGAGAGTCCGAACATGGGCTGTCATCGTCACTCCCGCATGGGCCACGAATCTCACTATCGCTTCGGAGACGGCGGACGGCCATGGAAGCCGCTCGAGCTGCTGGCGATGGTTCTCGGCTTCATCGTCTTCTGGCCGATCGGCCTCGCCATCGTGCTCTTCAAGGTGTGGCAGCGGAAGATGGGCTATGAGGGCGATCTCTTCGCCTTCGCGCAGGAGCGCGCGGCCGATGTCCAGGCCCGCTGGAAAGAGGCGACCGGCCAGCCCAGCCCGACCGGCGGCTGGCGTGGTCCGGGCTTCATGCGCTCCTCGGGCAATGTCGCCTTCGACGATTGGCGCGAGAGCGAGCTCGCCCGCCTCGAGGAGGAGCGCCGCAAGCTCGCCGAGGCCGAGCGCGAGTTCTCCGAGCATATAGACGAGCTGCGCCGCGCTCGGGACCGCGAGGAATTCGAATCCTTCATGCGTGCGCGCCGCGATCGCGGCGAGCCGCAGAGCTGACCCATTTGCGAGATGGGCGGGTCCCGCGGGACGCGCCCTTTTTTTTAGCTTATTTGCAGCTCGTCAGCGGATCGACGCAATAAGCGACATTCTTCCAGCTGAAGACGCTGGGCGTGCGCGCGTCGATGGTCAATCGCAGCCATTCGCCCGGCGCATTGGTCGAGCCCTGGACGGTGACGCGCGTGAGATTGGGCGCCGCCGCCGCATTATGGATCTTGCCGGTCGTGCTCGACGGATCGGCGAGCGGGTGATCCGATCCATAGAGATGCGAATCGCCATTGATGAGCAGCACCGGACGACGAAAGCGCACGGCCTGGTTCGCCAGCTCGCGAACGAAACCGGCGTAGCGATCGAGCCCGTCGCCGCCCGCCGCGAGCGCGGACGGGTCCCACATATCCGCCTGCAGGCCGATCACCACAGCGGCCGCATGCTCGCGCTCGGCGAGATTGAAGGCGGCTTGCAGCCAGCGAATATCGGCGTCGGTGCGGGCGGCGATCTCCGCCTCGCGCGCGGTCTTGTCCTCCAGGCTGCTCCAGGGCAGGCCGTCATTGTCCGAGCCCGGCATGTTCACCGTCACGAAGACGGTCCGCGCATCCATCCAGATCACATTCTCGACGAATTGCGCATCGGCCGGATAGGAGGGCGAGAAATATTTCGCCTGGCTGTAGACCTCCATATCACGGAGGCCGAGCGTCCAGCCCGGCCGCGCGAAGAACAGGCTGCGCACGGCGGCCAGCTCCTGCAGCGGCTTGCCGGAAGCGGATTCTTTCGACTTGTGGCAGTCGGTCCATTCATTGTCGCCCGGCGTGTAGACGACCGGCGATTTGAACTTCTGGAAGGCCGCGAAAATCTGCTGGTTCCAGCCGGGATTCGACGCCGCGATCGGCGGCAGCGTTCCGGCGCTGGTGCAGGGCATGCTGCCGGAATGAATGTCGCCGACATGCATCACCAGGCTCACCTCGGGATCGGAATTGACCGAGTCGAGCAGCAGATTCGCATTGTTCAGAAGATTGAGATTATAGGGCCAGTCGCCGAAAACGGCGATCGTGGTCTTGTGCTCGTGGCGCGGCTCCAGGCGCCGCTCCAGGCCGCGCTCATCAGCGCCCGCGGAGACGCCGCTCGCGAGAACAGCCGCCAAAAGCGCTATCGAAAATCGTCTTGCGCGCATGAAAATCCCCCAGCTCGGCCGAGCGCGAAGATGCGCTCTGGTTTCAGCTGGCCCGATTACGACGCGCGCGTGACGGTGGGATGTCGCTCGTTGCGGCCGACGTTCCGGGCGATCGGCGATGATACGGAGAGATTCGTCGAACCGTATCTCGCGCTCGCCGCGCCATTCCAGCTAACGTTCGAGAAACGCTGGCGTTAACCAAACTTCTCGACGCCGCGTTAACGCTTCCGCCGCCATTGTCGCGGCATGGCTCGCCGTATAACGCCATTGCTGCTGCTCTCCCTCGCGCCGCTCGCCGCGGCGGGGCTGTCGGGTTGCGGATTCATGGCCAAGCCGCAGCGCCCGGCCTGGCGCGCCACCGCCGAGAACGCCTGCCTCGCCGAAAAGCGCGTGCAGCCCACCGCCTATGTGCAATTCGCGCCCGAGATCGACGGGCCGGGCATTTGCGGCCTCACCAAGCCGCTGAGGGTCACGGCGCTGCAGGGCGGCGCCGTCGCGTTCAACGCGCGGGCGACGCTCGACTGCTCCATGGTGGCCGAGCTCGACCAATGGCTCGCCGATGTGGTGCAGCCCTCGGCCATGGCGCGCTTCGGCCAGCCGGTGGCGCAGATCAATTCCATGGGCTCCTATTCCTGCCGCGGCATGAATGCGCAGGCGGGCGCGCCGCTCTCGGAACATTCCTTCGGCAATGCGCTCGATATCGGCGGCTTCGTGCTCGCCGACGGGCGCGAGATTTCCATCGTGCGCGATTGGACGCATGGCGAGCAGCAGGTGAAGGATTTTCTCGCCGAGGTGCACGGCGGCTCCTGCCGGCATTTCACCACCGTGCTGTCGCCCGGCTCCAACGCCTTTCATTACAATCATATTCATGTCGATCTCGCCATGCATGGCCGCAATGGCGATCGGCATATCTGCAAGCCGGTCCCGCGCGACGTCGCGCCTCCGCCGGGCCAGGACCCGCAGCTCGTCGCCCATGGGCCGGACGACGACGATGTCGACACGCCCGGCGCCCAGCCGCCGCTCGCCGCTTTTCAGGCGCAGGCCTCGCGCGGCGGCGTCAATGACAGCCTCATCCTCGCCGCGCCCATGCCGCCCGTGCGGCCGAAGCCCTCGGCGCTCTCGCCCGAAAGCGGGCCGAAGGATTGGGACGTCACCTCCAGCATCCGCCCCCGCGCGCGCTGATCCGCCCGCGCGGGTTGCGCGGGACGCGTGATTGCCGATATGAACATCAATCTCATAGACTAATAGTCTGCGTCAGCCGGATCGACGGCGCTAAAGAGCGAGCCTTCAGGCTCGCTCTCGACGCCATGCGAATTGAATGATGCGGAGCTTCTCGAGGAGCGACATGCAGACGAATTTCGGTCTTTTCCTGTCTCGCGGGTTTTTGCGCGCGATCGGCCTCGCGCTTTCGTTGAGCCTCGCGACTGCGGCCTCCGGCGAGACGCTGCTCAACGTCTCCTATGATCCGACGCGGGAGCTGTTCAAGGCCATCGACAAGGCCTTCGTCGCCGATTGGAAGAAGAAGACCGGCCAGGATGTGCAGATCCAGGCCTCGCACGGCGGCTCCGGCGCGCAGGCGCGCTCGGTCATAGAGGGGCTCGCCGCCGATGTGGTGACGCTCGCTCTCGCCAATGACATAGACGCCATCGCCAGCAAGACCGGCAAGATTCCGGCCGATTGGCAGAAGCGCCTGCCGAATAATTCCTCGCCCTACACTTCGACGATCGTGCTGCTCGTGCGCAAGGGCAATCCTAAGGGGATCAAGGATTGGGACGATCTCGCCAAGCCCGGCGTCGTCGTCGTCGCGCCCAATCCCAAGACCGGCGGCGGCGCGCGCTGGAACTTCCTCGCCGCCTGGGCCTATGGTTTGAAGAAGTTCGACGGCGACGAGGCCAAGACGAAAGAGCTGGTGAAGGCGATCTACAAGAACGCGCCCGTGCTCGACTCCGGCGCGCGCGGCTCCACCACCACTTTCGCGCAGCGCGGCTTCGGCGACGTTCTCATCGCCTGGGAGAACGAAGCCTTTCTCGCCATCGACGAGTTCGGCAAGAACAAATTCGAAATCGTGGTTCCGTCGCTGTCCATTCTCGCCGAGCCGGCGGTGTCGATCGTCGACGGCAATGTGGACGCCAAGGGAACGCGCAAGGCCGCGGAAGCCTATCTCGGCTTCCTCTACACGCCGGCCGGTCAGGCGCTCATCGCCAAGCAAGGCTATCGCCCGTCGAAGCCGGAGTTCGCCGCGCCGGAAGATTTGAAGCGCTTTCACAAGCTCGATCTGGTGACAATCGACAAGACTTTCGGCGGCTGGCCGGCGGCGCAGAAGAAATTCTTCGTCGATGGCGCGCTCTTCGACGAGATGCAGAAGCCCTGACGCGAAAGCGGCGGACGCTGGAGGTCCGCCGCTCTTTCCCTTTTTTCGTCAGTGCGCGGCGACGCTCGCCTGGCCTTGCAGCTTGCGCAGCAGCTTTTGCGTCACCTCGCCGGTGACGGGAAGGTGATTTTCGCGCTCATATTTCTCGATCGCCTGCTTCGTCGCGCCGCCCATCTTGCCATCCGCATGCAGCGCATAGCCGAGCTTGGCGAGCGCGCGCTGCGCGACCTGCACATTCTTATCGGCCTCGTCGGCCTTGGGCGCGGCCTTATGCGCATTGCCGAGCAGCGCGCCGATCGCGTCGCGCTTCTCGCCGCGCGCCTGCTCCGGCTTCGCCGCGGGCTTGGGCGCCGCCGCATGGGGTACGAGCGCGGGCTGGATGGATTGCGGCTGGGCGGCGGGCGCTGTCGCGGTCTGCGGGCGCGCGGGCGGCAGCGGCGCCGGCGCCTCGACCGCAGCGCGGGACTCCGGCGCGCGGGACTCGGGCGCAAAGGCGCGGAAGAGCGGCGCCGGATGGCGGCCGTCCTGGAAATAGAGCGCGTTCAGCGGCACGCCGATCGCCGTCGCGCCGGCGAGGCAGAGAAACACGACGCCGCGTCGGCGTCCGCCGAACAGCCTGGTCAGCGCGCCTTTCTTATTGGCCTTCGCCTTGTCCTTGGCGCCGCGGCCGCGCCGCTGCGTCTCGCCGCGATCCTCGTCGCGGAGCAAAAAATCATGATTTGTGGCTGCGAGAGCTTCACGCAATTTTCTTCACCCTGTCTTCGGCGGCCTCGAGCTCCTCGGCGGGACGAATGACGCCGCGGCGGGCGATCGTCTCGATCCTGGCGAGAGCGGGGGCCTTGTTCTGAAAGGGACGGCAATCGAGGGGCAGGCGCACGGTGACGCTGGTGCCGCTGCGCGGCGCGCTTTCCACCGCAATGGTTCCGCCATGCAGTCCGACGAGGCCGCGCACCACGGAGAGGCCGAGGCCGGTGCCTTCATAGGCGCGATCATGGCTGGCGCTGGCCTGGAAGAAAGGATCGCCGAGCCGGCCGAGATCGGAGGCGGAAATGCCGATGCCGCTGTCTGTGACGGAGAGCGCGAGGCAATTGCCGTCCGGAGCGAGGCGGATGCGCACGCGGCCATTGGCGGGCGTGAACTTCACGGCGTTGGAGAGGAGATTGATGAGGATCTGCTTGCAGGCGCGCTTATCGCCGACGATTTCCTCGAGCCGCTCGGGATAATCGCGCGAGAGAGTCACCTGGCCTTGCTCGGCCTTCAGCTGCATCATGCTCACGCATTGATCGACGAGCTCGGGCAGAGAGAAGGGCTCGGGCGAGAGCTGCATCGAGCCCGATTCGATCTTCGACATGTCGAGGATGGTGTTGACGACGGCGAGCAGATGCTGGCCCGAATTGCGGATGATCTCCGCATATTCGCGGCGCTTGGCCGGATCGGCCGGCGCGAGCTGCTCGCTCGCCAGCATTTCCGAGAAGCCGATGATGGCGTTGAGCGGCGTGCGCAGCTCATGGCTGACATTGGCGAGGAAGCGCGTCTTGCCGGCGGCGGCCATCTCGCTCTCGCGGCGCGCCGCCTCTATCGTCTCGGCGGCGTGACGCTGCGCCGTCACATCGCGCAGAATGCAGACGACGCCGGCCGCGCGCTCGCCGTCGGCGGCCTCCACCAGGCTGCTGCGCGCCTCGAAGAAATGAAACACCGGCTCGACGAACTCGCCGCGCTCGTTGCGCGCATGGCCGATGCGCAGCCGCAGCGTGGCGCGCATCGCCTCGCCGGTGGCGATGGCGTCGGAGACGAGCTTGAGGAAGGCCGGACGATCGCCGACATGGACGCGCTGGAAAAAGCCGCGCCCCATCAATTCGCGCGCGTCGAGCCCATAGGCCTTGGCGGCCTCTCCGACGACAGAGGCGACCGCGCCGCCCTCGTCGAAGCCGATGACGAGATCGCCCGCCGCCTCGGAGACGAGCCGCAGATCGCGACGATTGCGCGCCTCCGCCTCGGCGCGGACCGTCTCGACCTTCCCCGCGCTGCGGGCGAGCAGCACGACATAGAGGACCAGCGGCGCCGCCAGCAGCGTCTCGAAAAATCCGCCGCCGGTCGCCGCCGTGAGGGCCGCGACGGCGAGCATGGCGAGAGCGGCCGAGGCCGTCGCCGAAACGAGGATGAGATCGCAGGCGAATGTCGCCTCTATGAGAGCGAGCGCGCCGAAGGGCGCCGCCGCGCCGACATGCGCGCCGGTGAAGAGGCAGGCCGCGGCCAGCGCCAGCCAGCCGAAGGCGGCGATGGATTGGGCGGTCCTCAAATTGTCGAGGCGCAGCAGGGCGACCACCGACAGCAGCGGCAATTGCGCCAGAGCGAAGATCGCGCTCTCGCCGAGCGTCGGCGCGCCATTGACGACGATCCACAGCGGCGCCGCGATCAGCACGCCGGCGGCCAGAACGAGATGAGACAGGAGGAAGGCTTCGCGACGCGCGCGCTCCATCGAATCGATCGCCCGCCCGGATTGCGCCAGACGCTCGATCCATTCATTCGACACGGTCGCCCAAGGTGCAGCTGGCTTACGCAAAATCACACGCTCCCGATTGAGGGCAATGTGACAAATCGGTCTTAAGTGACTGCTAAACCGACCACAGAAATGGAAGATTTCGGTTTTTACGGGCACTGAACGGCGCATATGGTTTGCGACTTCTTAGCCCCGCGCCGCATTTACGAAGCGGTAACGGCGGCGCGCCATCGTTTCTCTCGCGCGCGGCGGCTCCCCGCCGGCGAAGCGAGGCGGCGGCCGTGGGATTTCTCTTCAAGAGTCTGTTTTTCTTTGGGGTTATCTGTCTCGTCATTCTGCGTGACGCCGAGCGGCGACCTGCGCCGCGCGACCCCGCCGTGGCGGCGCGGGTCCCCGCTGCGGCCTCGGTCATTCCTCCCGCCAGACCTCGGGCTTCCGCCAAATCCGAGCCCTCGAAATCCGAGCCCTCGCCCGTCGGCTTGGCGCGCGATGCGCTCGCCGATCTCGCCGAGGAGGCGTCCAGCCGAATCGTCGCAGTCGCGCGTGACCATTGCATGGCGCATCCGATGGATTGCCTGCAGGCGGCGGAGCGAATCAGCCGCGCGACGGCGGCGGTCGAGCCGCCGCGCCGGCCCGCCGGTCTCGGCGCGGCGCCGTGATTGCATCATCGCTGGCGATTGCGCCAAAACGGACAGTAGCCATATAACTGTCGGAAAGGCGTCTCGAGCGGGCGAGCGAACAATGGTGATAGACGAGATCATCGGCAATTTCGAAATGCTCGACGAGTGGGAGGATCGGTATCGATATCTCATCGAGCTCGGCCGCACTCTCGAGCCGCTGCCGGAGGAAGCCCACACCGAGGAGAACAAGGTGCGCGGCTGCGCGAGCCAGGTCTGGCTCGACAGCAAGGTGATTCGCGAGGGCCGCGGCGCGCCGATCCTGTCGCTGCGCGGCGACAGCGACGCTCATATCGTGCGCGGCCTGGTCGCGTTGATTCTGGCGCTCTATTCCGGCCGTCCGGCCGATGAGATCGCCGGTCTCGACGCCATGCCGCTGTTCACCGAGCTCGGCCTCGCCCAGCATCTGACGCCTCAGCGCAGCAATGGCGTCCGCTCCATGGTCGAGCGCATCAAGAACGAGGCGCGCGCCGCTCTGGCGGCGTGAGGCTCGTCCGTCCTGCTCGGCGGCTATCGGATTCACGCATCGCTAGACACTGTGGCCGTCATGGCCGGGCTTGTCCCGGCCATCCACGCCAAGCAGCTGAGAAACCGAAGGAAAACGCCCGCTATCGACGGATTCATTCTCCCTGGCGGACGCCATCGGAGCTTCGGAGTTACGCGAACCTTCTAAGACGCCTCGGCGTCCCGGCGTGGATGGCCGGGCCAAGCCCGGCCATGACGTCGCGGGGACGAGGGCGAGGAGGTGTGTGCTTCGATCGCCGCTCGACGGAGAGAGGGGCGCCTCTGGCGCATCGTCCCGAAAAGTGCGAAGCGATTTTCGCAATCGAACGCGCAAGTCCAAATAGGGGCCGGCGCCGCGCGCATTCCGCTCGGCGCCGTCGGGCATGACCGAAAATCCACATGTGACCTTCGTCCTCGGCGGCGCTCGCTCCGGCAAGAGCGCCTTCGCAGAGCGGCTCGTGACCGCCGAGCCCGGCCCCTGGACCTATATCGCCACGGCGCAGGCTTTCGACGAGGAGATGCAGATCCGAATCGCCGCGCATAGAGAGCGGCGCCCCGGGGATTGGCGCACGGTCGAGGCGCCGCAGGCGCTCGCCGCGGCCATTGGCGAGGCCCCCGCGGAGCTTCCGCTGCTGGTCGATTGCCTCACGCTGTGGCTGACCAATCGCTTGCTCGCCGAAGCGGATTTGCGCGCCGATCGCGCGACGCTGCTCGAAGCGCTCGCCGAGCGGCGGGCGCCGACCGTGCTCGTCTCCTCCGAGGTCGGCCTCTCCATTGTGCCGGAGAATGCGCTGGCGCGGCGCTTTCGCGACGCCGCCGGCGAGCTGCATCAGGCTGTCGCCACAGCGGCGGGGAGGCTCTATCTCGTCGTCGCCGGTTATCCGCTCACGGTGAAGTGACGGGCAGTCAGGCGCTCGGTCACCTTCTCCAGCATGGCCGGATCATCCATGGCGCGGGCGAGCAGCACGCCGCCCTCGAAAGCCGCGAGCATAGCCTCCGCCTCGGCCGCCTCGCCGCGCAGGGCGAGGCGGAGCCAGGCCAGCGTCTCGGCGAAGAAACGCCGCGCTTCCGCGCCGACATCGGAAGGCAGGCCGCCCACTTCCGCCGCCAACATGCCGAAAAGGCACATGCGTTTCTTTTCCGCCACGGTGCGGCGGAACATTTCCGCCACCAGAGCCACGGCCTCCGCCGGCGTTCGCGACTGCGGATCGCCCAGCTCCGCGAGGCAAAGATCGGCGTAGCGCCGCGCCACGGCGGCGACCAGCGCCGGCTTGGTGGGGAAAAAATAATGGACGCTGGCGCTCTTCACCCCGACATCCGCGGCGATGTCGCGAAAGCTCACGCCATTATAGCCGTAGCGGCAGAGCCGCTCCTCCGCGCTGTCCAGAATCCTCGCGGCCGTCGCCTCGCCGCGTCGCGCAGTCGTCATTCTGCTCCGTCCTTCCGCCGGGGGAGTAGCGCCATTGACAGGCTCTTCGTCAATGGCGCATGGTGTTAACCTATCATCTGATAGGTAGGCTCTATTCACAAGGAGGGAAGGCCATGTACGATATGCAGAATGTGAAGCGGCTCAAAAAGATCGGCGACTCTGCGCCGGCCGCCTGGGAGGCCTTCAAGCAATTCGACGCCGCGGCCATGGCAGATGGCGCTATTCCAAAGAAATACAAGGAGCTGATCGCGCTCGCCGTGGCCATGACGACGCAATGCGCCTATTGCCTCGAGATCCATCGCAAGCAGGCCATCGCCGCCGGCGCGACCGAGACGGAGCTGGCCGAGACGGTCTTCATCGCCGCGGCGCTGCGCGCCGGCGCCGCCGTCACCCATGGAACCCATGTCGCCGGCGTGGAGTGACGGCGCGGCGCGCCGCTCGGAAACGCGCTAGAGCCTTTCCGGTTCGGATCGAACCGAAAAGACTCTAGAGTCTTGGTTCTGTCGTGTTTTCTTCACGCGAACCGGTTCCCACTTCGCTCGAAAACACTCTATTGCGCCGCCAGCCGATCGGCGGCGGCCAATATTTCCGCCAGCGTGAAATCCGTGCGGCCCTCGAAGCTCTGAAAAATCGCCTCTATGCGCGGCAGATCGGCGAGGCTCTCGACGCCGAGCCGCACATCCGGCCGCGCGACCTCCGGCGGGGCCTTCAGGCTCAACGGGCGATAGATTCGGCCGTGCTCGCGCAGAAAAGCCGGGCCGCGGCGACGCTGCTCCGGCTCGCCGCAACGTTTCTCGGCCTCGGTCAGCGCGGCGGCGGTGAAGCCGTCGATCTCCATGCCGCGCGGATAGGCCGGCGCCAGAGTGTTGCCGATCCAATCCAGCATTCCATCGGTCATTTGCAGCAGATCGGCGACCTGGGTGACGAGCGCCGGATCGATGAGCGGATTGCGGGCGTCGAGCGAGACGCCGCCCTTGGCAGCGGCCGCCGCCATCGCCGCGAGCTGGCGGCCGATGAGATCGTCGCGCGCGCCGGTCTGGCATGGCGTTCCGCGCGCGGCGCAAAATTCGCGGATCGGCGCATCGTCCGGCTCATCGCTGGTGGTGACGACGATGCCGGCGAGCTTTTCCGCATGGGCGAGACGATCGAGCAGCCGTCCCAGCAGCGGCGCGCCGGCGAGCGGCGCAAGCACGCCGGTCGCTCGGCCGTCCTGCGTCGTCGCGGCGGAGATGATGGCGAGGACGTTCATGAACGCCGCCTTTCGTGAGCGGCCGCCCTCGGCGGCCTTCCTCGCACGATAAAAGCAAGCGATACGCCAGCTCGCCGCTCGCTCAATCCTGCGAGAGCGGCTCGCCTTCCTCGCGCGGCTCCGGCAGCGGCTCCAGCGGCGGCTCGCCGCGGGCGCGTTGCGCGGCGCGCTCCAGCATCTGCATGAAGTCGTCTATGTCCGTCTCGCGCGTGCGGTGATTGAAGATCGCCGCGCGGATCGTCGGATGCCCGTCGAGCAGAGTGAGCGAGGGCGCCGCCTCGCCGCTCTCATGCAGCTCCATCACGATCTCGCGATTGAGCCGGCCGCTCTCATCGTCGTCCTTCACGCCGAAGCAGACGACATTGAGCGCCACCGGCGCGCGCATCTCGAAAGTCTGCGAGGCTTCGATATGGCCGCGCAGCCGCTGCGCCAATGCGCAGCTTTTTTCGATGCAGGCGCCGAGCTGCTGCGCGCCGAAGACTTCTATGGTGAACCAGGTCTTCAGCGCGCGAAAGCCGCGCGAGAGATCGGCGCCGAGATCGCAAGGCCATATCTCGCCGGCCGCGAGCCCGCGCGGCGCGCGCGTCAGATAGGCGGCGTTGGCGGCGAAGGCGCGGCGATGCGCCTCCGGGTCGCGGACGAGGAAGAAGCCCGCGTCATAGGGCACATGCAGCCATTTGTGGAAATCGAAGGCGATGGAATCGGCGCGCTCGAGGCCCTTCACCAATGGCTTCAGCGCCGGCGAGAGAACGGCCAGCGCGCCGAAGGCGCCGTCGATATGGAACCAGAGATCTTCCGCCTTCGCTATGTCGGCGAGCGCGTCGAGATCGTCGATCGCGCCGGTATCGACGGAGCCCGCCGTGCCGACGACGAGAAACGGATGCAGCCCCGCGGCGCGATCCTCGGCAATGGCGCGCTTCAGCTCGTCGATGCGCAGCGAATGAGAACTGTCCGACTCGATGAGCCGCAAATGGCGCGCGCCGAGGCCGGCCAGCTCCATGGCCTGCCGCACGCAATTATGCGCCTCGCGCGAGGCATAGGCGACCAATTGCTCCTCGAGCGCCTTCAGCCCGTTCTTGCGCACATTCTTTTCGCCGAGCGCATGCTCGCGCGCGACCAGCAGCGACAGGAAATTGGCGATCGAAGTGCCGGTGACGAAGACGCCGGACGCATCCAGGGGGAAGCCGAAGGCCTCCGCCATCCAGGCGGCGATCTGCCGCTCGACGTCGAGCGCGATATGGTTGCGGCCGCCGCAATTGGAGTTGAGCCCGGCCGCGAGCATTTCCGCGATCATGCCCACGGGCGTGCCGGCGCCCTGCGCCCAGCCCATGAACAGCGGATGGATATTGCCATTGGCGTAGGGCTGGATGAAGCGCTCGAAATCTTCCAGCGCGGCGGAGAGGCCATGGCCCTCGGCCGGCAGCGGGCGCCGGAAGCGCTCGCGCGCCTCCGCTGAAGGCTCGCGCCAGACCGGCCGCTCGCGCAGAGTGGCGAGATGGTCGATCATGGCGTCGAGCGCGCGATGGCTCTCGGCGCGGAACGCCTCCCAATCCGTGGGATCGAGATCCGCGGGCGAGGCGTCGGCGGGCGCCGGGACGGCCGCGCCGATCGGCTTCGGCGGCCGTTGTGAGTGGTTCATTCCCGCTTCATCCCCGGGAGCTTCGTAAGTGGGACAGGACTAATCAGCTTTCGCGCTGCGAAGCAATATCGCCGCCGAAAGTGGCGCAGCTTCCGCTCTCGCCCGGGCCGTCCGCCCCGGCCAGCCGGGCGACCTCCGCCCGCACCACCGGCAGGAGCTCCGCCGCGAACCAGGGATTGCGCTTCAGCCAGCCCGTGTTGCGCCAGGAGGGATGCGGCAGCGGGATGATCTTCGGGGTGAGCGCCGAAAACTCCCGCCAGCGGCCGACCGTTTCAGTGACGCTCGCGCTCGCGCGCAGCGCGACGCCGAGACGGCGCAGATGATAGGCCTGCGCATATTTGCCGACCGCCAGAATTGTCTCCACCCGCGGCAGCGCCGAAAACAGCGCGTCGCGCCAATGTGGCGCGCATTCCCGGCGCGGCGGCAGATCGCCGCCATGGGCGTCATAGCCCGGAAAGCAGAAGCTCATCGCGGCCACGCCGATGCGCGAGACATCGTAGAAAGTCTCGCGGTCGACGCCCATCCAATCGCGCAGCCGATCGCCGGACGGATCGTCGAAGGGAAGGCCGGAGCGATGCACGCGCATTCCGGGGGCCTGGCTGGCGATCAGCAGCCGCGCGCGCGGCGAGACGCGCAGCACCGGCCGCGGCTCATGCGGCAGAGGCGCGCCCTGCGGCCGCTCGACGCAGATGCGGCAGGCGCCGACATCGGCGACGAGCGCGGCCAGAGCGGTTTCGCTTTCGGTGGAAAAGGTCACTTTTGCGTTCCCTCGCGGGACCATTCCATCAAATTCGACAAATGTCGTGAGTCCCCCGTTAACGTTTCCGTCCCATTATCGGCGACGCTCGACCTGACGCCTAGATTGCGGGGATTTATTTCGGCTTCTGGAAAGGGTCGTGACGGCGTTTCCCTTTTCGGGGTCGCCGTTCGAAGGCGAGAATTTCGTTGCTTGCGGGTCCAGCGTATCATGAATGACATAACCGCCGAGATGATCGAGCGAGGCCGGGGCAAGGATCCGCGCATCGTCGCCGAGCGCCGTCGCCGCAGCGCCGAGGTGCGCGCGGCGCGTGAGAAGCTCACCACCTCGGACACCGGCCATCGCGGCTGCGACGTCGGCCTGCTGCGCGCCTACGCTTCCGCCCGCATCCATTCCGCCGTGCCGGCCACGGCGCTCATCGCCATGGTCGCGGCGCTCACCCGCTATTGGATGGAGGGCGAGCTCGACGTCATCTGGACCGTGCTCGCCTTCTCCAGCCTGCTGCTGTGCTATGGCCTCGCCAAGAAGCTCGAGCGTCTTTCCGACGACGAGATCAATGTGGTCGGCTGGCGCAGCAAATTCGTCGCCGCGGAATTTCTGCACGGCCTCGTCTGGGCGGCGATGGCGCTGCTGCTGCTGCAGGCGAGCGACCCCAACGCCAAGGCTTTCGTCACCGCCATGCTGATGTTGGCGGCGGCCTTCAATACTATGGTGACGGCGACCATACCCTTCGCCGTCTATGCGACGATCACGCCCATGTCGCTCGCCATCGTCGTCTGCCTGCGCATAGACGGGATAGAGGATACGAGCCTCTCGCTGCTGGCGCTGGTGGGCGCGGCGCAGGTCTTCTTCGTCGTGCTGGCCAAGCGCTTTCACCATGTGACGCGCGAGAGCCTGTTCTTCCGTATCGAGAAGGACGATCTCATCGGCGAGCTCGAGCACGCCAAGGCCAATTCCGACGAGGCCCGCCGCCGCGCCGAGGAGGCCAATCTCGCCAAATCGCGCTTCCTCGCCACAATGAGCCATGAGCTGCGCACGCCGCTCAACGCCATTCTCGGCTTCTCGGAAGTGCTGAAGAACGAGCTTTTCGGCGTCCACGCCGTGGCGGCCTATAAGGATTACTCGCAGGACATTCACTCGAGCGGCCAGCATCTCCTGATGCTCATCAATGAGATTCTCGATCTCTCGCGCGTCGAGGCGGGCCGCTACGAGCTGAAGGAAGAGAGCGTGTCGCTCGCCGGCGTCGTCGAGGATTGCCGCCATCTGCTGACCATTCGCGCGCAAAAGCGCGGCATAGAGATGATCGAGGCCAAGGAGCCCGATCTCCCGCGCATTTGGGCGGATGAGCGCGCGGTGCGGCAGATCGTGCTGAACCTCCTGACTAACGCCATCAAATTCACGCCGCAGGGCGGCCAGGTGACGCTCAAGATCGGCTGGACCAGCGCCGGCGGGCAATATGTGGCGATTCGCGACACGGGTCCGGGCATTCCAGAGGAGGAGATCGCCGTCGTCATGTCCTCCTTCGGCCGCGGCACGCTGGCCCAGAAGAATGCGGAGGAAGGCACCGGCCTCGGCCTGCCCATCGTCAAGGGCCTCGTCGATCTGCACGGCGGTCTGTTCAAGCTGAAGTCGAGAGTGCGCGAAGGCACGGAAGCGATCGTCGTCTTCCCGCCGGAGCGCGTGATGAACGCGCTGCCGAAATTCGACGACGACGCCCCGCAATTCGCCAGCCTCGAGCGGCGGAGGAATGCGGCGGCGTGAGGACGCCAGACGCGATTTGAGCTAAAATTGCCTCCCAAAGCTAGAGAAGGCAGGCGATATGACGGATATCGCGCGTGACATCCATGGCGTTCGCACGCTGCTCTGCTGCGCAGAGGGCGCAAAGCTCGAGACGGAGCGCGACGCCAATGCTTTCGTGAGCGCGGCCTGGGAACATCAGGCGAATTTGATGGCCATACCGGTGGCCCGTCTAACGGAAGACTTCTTTCGCCTCGAAACGCGCATCGCGGGCGAAACGATTCAGAAATTCGTCAACTACAGTCTTCGGTTGGCGATCGTCGGGGATATATCCGCTCATACGGATCGAAGCCGATCGACGCGCGATTTCGTCTATGAAGCGAATCTTGGGCGATCCATATGGTTCGTCGACGATATCCAAGCGCTGACTCGCAAGCTCTCGGCGCTGCGTTCCTGACGCTTCCGCCGGCGGCGAACCATATAGAGGCATTGTGTTGACGTCAGACTCCGCCCTCGTCCTCTTCTCCGGCGGGCAGGACTCCGCCACCTGCCTCGCCTTCGCGCTCTCGCGCTTCGCGCGCGTCGAGACCGTCGGCTTCGACTATGGCCAACGTCATCGCGTCGAGCTCGAGCAACGCGGCGTGCTGCGGGAGGGGATGAAGCGCATCTCGCCGCTGTGGGCGGAGCGGCTCGGCGAGGACCACACCATCTCCATAGAAGCGCTCGGCGCCATCTCCGACACGGCGCTGACGCGCGAGGCGGAGATCGCCTTCGACGCCTCTGGTCTCCCCAATACTTTCGTGCCGGGGCGCAATATTCTCTTCCTCACCTTCGCCGCGGCGCTCGCCTATCGGCGCGGAATCGGAAGTCTCGTCGGCGGCATGTGCGAGACGGATTTTTCCGGCTATCCCGATTGCCGCGACGCGACGATCCGCGCGGTGGAGACAGCGCTGACTTTGGGCATGGACCGGAAGCTCGCAATCCTCACGCCGCTGATGTGGATCGACAAGGCCGCGACCTGGAAGCTCGCCGAGGATCTGGGCGGCGAGCCGCTGGTGCGGCTCATCGTCGAGGAGAGCCACACCTGCTATCTGGGCGAGCGCGGCAAGCGTTTCGACTGGGGCCATGGCTGCGGCGAATGTCCCGCCTGCCGCCTGCGCGCCGCCGGCTGGGAGAAATATCGCGCGGCTCAGCCTTCCGGCGCGCCGAGCTGACGAAACATCACCAAGGCGTCGACCAAGCCCAGCGTCGGATGCTGGAAGGCGCGCGGCTGCCGGCCGACGATCTCGAAATCGAAAGAGCGCCATAGGCGGATGGCGCGGATGTTCGTCTCGACGACGAAGTTGAACTGCATGCCGCGAAAGCCGCGCTCGCGCGCATGATCCAGCGAATGCGCGCACATTGCGCGGGCGACGCCGCGACCGGCCGCTTCGGCGCTGGTCATATAGCCGCAATTGCAGATATGGGCTCCGCCGCCGGCCTGATTGGCGCGCAGGTAATAGGAGCCGATGATCCTCCCCTCGTCGTCTTCCGCGACGAAGGTCTCGCGATCCGCGCCCAGCCAATAGGCGAGGGCGTCGGCCTCGCTCATGTCGCGATCGAGCGCATAGGTCTCGCCGGCGCGGATGGTCGGGCCGATGACGCGCCAGATCGCCGGCGCGTCGCTGTTTCGAGCGGGGCGAATGCGCATGGGTCGTCCTCGATCGAGCGGCTCAGGCCGTTCGAGCCGCGATATCGACGAAGCTCTTGCCCTCGCGATCCTCGATCTCGACTAGCCATAAATCCGGATCGAAGGCGATCTCCTTGCGGGCGCGCTCCTCGGCCTCCAGCGGCGTCACCCATTCATCCGCGTGCAGACGCGCGAAAAGGCGATCGACGCCTTCCGGCAAATCCACGCTCTGCGGCGCCGGCCCGAGCAGCGCCGCGCGTCCATCCAGGCGGTCGATCTTCACGAAGATCGCGCCCGCTTCCTCGGAGCCGCGGCGGCGCAGCATGGCGACGGAGCCGGCCGTCTCGGCGCGGCGGATGAGGGCGGAGACGAAAAAGTCGGATCGGAGACGCATGAATTCTTTTCAGCCATGAGAACCCGTCCGCGCAAGCGCTTTCGACATTGCCGCCGGCGGCGGCGCTTCGATCGACGAGCGCGAGAACGGCTCGGCTTCAGCCCGTTCTTGACGCTGTCTCATCGCTCAGATACCAATTTCGCCAAGGCCGCCGCTCGCGCGTGCGGCCGGGGGATGGGGTCCCCCTTCAACCGCCGCAAAGGCTGATGACTCCTGCTGATGTCCGATGATCGACCGATCGTCGGAGAGAGCGATCTATTCGCTCGGCAGGAGTCCGTCATGAGTCCGATCGCCGCGGTTTTTCCGTTTCGTAAAGTCCGATCCGTCGAATGCGCGCGCATCGTCGCCGCGCTTTCGATCGAGCTTCGTCGCGCAGAGGCGCGCGCCCTCGGCCGGGCGGTCACGGCCAATCCAATGAGATTCGAATGACCGCGTTCACCGGCTGCGCCGCGTCGGCGCGGCCGGCGACGAAAAATCGAATCCGAAACGTCGACCGCAACGGTCGAAATGAGGAGAGTGAAATGAAAATTCGCAAATTCGGGCTCGCCGCCAGCCTCGGCCTCGCGGCGCTCATCGGGCCGACGCTCGCTCGCGCCGACGACCGGCTGGACCAGGCGATCTATCACGTCAATGAAGCGATCACCCAGGGCGGCAAGCTGCATGACGCCGGCCTGCTCTCCTATCACGCCGATCTCGCGCTCGAGAAAGCCGAGGGCCTTCAGAAGTTCAAGCCCAATCCGCACATGGCCGAGGCGATCGTCCATATAAAGGCGGCGATAGAGGAGGGGCAGGCGAATCACACCGAAGCCGCGACCAAGCAGGCGAAGGAAGCGCTCTCGCATCTCGAGGAAGCGAGCAAAGAGACCGCCCAATAAAGCTCTGCGACGCGCGAGGCCGCGATCGGCCTCGCGCGAAGCTCCCACCGGCAAAGGCTCGAGATGATCTATGTTCTCATCATGATCGGCAGCGCGATCGGCGGCGTCGCGCGCTATTGGCTCTCGGGAGTCGTCTCCCGCTGCTTCGGCGAGGCCTTTCCCTGGGGCACGCTGATCGTGAATGTCTCCGGCTGTTTCGCGATCGGCTTTTTCGCGACGCTCACGTCGCCGGGGGACGGCCGTCTCTTCGTCGATACGCAGACGCGCCAATTCGTGATGATCGGCCTATGCGGGGGCTATACGACCTTCTCCTCCTTCGGCCTGCAGACGCTCAATCTGGCGCGCGGCGGCGAGGCCTTCGCTGCGCTCGCCAATATCGGCCTGTCGTTCGGGCTCTGTCTTTTCGCCGTCTGGCTCGGACATCTCGCCGCCGCTCATCTCAACGCGCTGAAAGGAGCCTGACGATGCAATTGCCTCGAGACGCGACTCTGCTGCGCATCTTCATTGGCGAGGACGAGAAATTCGAAGGGCGACCGCTGCATGAGGCGATCGTGCGGACGGCGCGCGCGCTGCACCTCGCCGGCGCCACCGTGCTGCGCGGCCCTGTAGGATTCGGCCATAACAGCCGGCTGCGCACGACGAAGATATTGAGCCTCTCGGAAGATCTCCCCATTGTCATAGAGATCGTCGACGAAGAGGACAAGATCGACGCCTTTCTGCCGACGCTCGACTCGATGATGAGCGGCGGGCTGGTCACGCTCGAGAAAGTGCGCGTGATGCGCTATGGCGAGAAGACGTGATCACGCCAGATCGGCGAGCTGCCCCCGCGCCGCCGAGCGGATGAGGCGCTTCTCCGCCTCCCATCGCGTCGCCTCATCGACGCTCGTCAGAAATTCGATCTTGCCGCCCGCGAGCGCGGCGATCGGCAATCCGTCGCGAAACAGCAGGCGATTGCCGGTGAGCGCGGCGAGCTTGCCGCCCGGGGTCAGCACGCCGATGAGATTGAGCGGATCGGCCGCCGACAGCGACACATATTGCCCGTCGGCCGGCCGGCGGCGAATCTCGCGCAGCAGGCCGACGGCGTCCGGCAGCGCATATTGCTCGCCGGAAAAGCCGGCGACGAAACGCCCGCCGCGAATTTCGCCGCGCGCCTCGAGCCGTCGATAGACGCGCAAGAGATCGCGCCAGGGCGGCAGCCAGCCGCCTTCGCGCGCCAAAAGGCGCCAGAAGACGACGCCATAACGGCGCAGCAGCGCCTGCGCGATGTGCTCCACGCAAGCATGACGCGCTTGCGAGCCCGGCGGCGCATAGGCGCGGCGAATGAGCGACCAGCGCCCGGCGCTCTCCATGCCGAAGGAAAGCACTTTGCCGCGCCGCCGCGCGCCGTCGAAAGGCTTGCGCTTCTCGGAAGGCACGAGCAGCGCGCGCAGCCCGCCGAAACTGTCCGAGGTGACGAGGCCGAGCGCCGCCAGCTCGCCCAGCGCCGTCTCCAGCTCGGAGCGCAACAGGCGCGAGGCGTCGACCAGCTCCTCGAAGAACAGCGCCCCCTCGGCGCGCAGCGTTTCGAGCGCCAATTGAGCGCGGCCGCTCAGCGCCGGCGGCTCGGTGGGGGTGGCGATCGAGGTCCAATCGCCGAGCCGTCGCCGCTCCAAAAGGGCGACCGGCGAGCTTTTGATCGGCGAGACCGCGCGGGCGCCTTTGGTGGCGGCAGGCGGCGTCAGCCGCGCCCAGGCGATGCGGCCGGAGAGGCAGAGCGAATCGAGATATCCGGTCTCGTAATCGGAGAGGCGGGCCGGGAGAATTTCCGTCTCCCACGCGCCCGCCGGCGCTTCATATCCCTCGAGCCCGGAGAGTGCGGCAGGCAGCGCCTCCGGCCCCTTCAGCCGAGCGTCCTCGGCGACATGCTGCCAATCGAAGAGGAAGCGCAGGAAGTCGCGCGCCGCCACCGGCTCGATCTCCGCGCGCAGACGCTTGATCGTGTAATGGTGGATGCGCGCCAGCAGGCGGCGGTCGCACCATTGCTCGTCATTGGCGCCGGGCAGGAAACGCCCGCGCATGATCGTGCCTTCCACCTCCAGCGCGACGAGCGCCGTCGCGAGGCTCGTGGGCTCGAGGCCGAGCGCCGCGGCGAGCCCCGTTTGCGTGACCGGACCCAGCCCCTCGAGCCGACCGCGCAAAATCTCGATCAGCGCCTGCTCGGCCGACCATAGCGCCGGCGCCTCGCTCTCGGGCGGCGAAATCTTCGGCGCCAGCCGCGCCTTGGGCCAGAGGGCGTGAAATTGCGTCAGCCGCTCGGCCGCGACCCAGAACGCCGCCTGCCCGGTCTCGAAACGCGTCGCGCGCTTTTGGCGGGCCAGCGCCTCGAGCCAGCCCGCCCAATCCGGCGCGGCGGCGACCTCCGCCTCTGTGAGGCAACCGATCCACAGCAGCGCGTCATGCAGCTCCTCCGGGTCGATGGGCTCGGGCCAGGCCTCGCTCTTCACGCGCTCGATCGCCTCCTCGTCCAGCCGGCCGAGATCGGAGGCGCTCTGCGGGTCCTGCCAGCGTCGCGCCATCACCGCCTGCGCGCGGCGCTCCTCGAGCGGGGCGTCGTCGAGGAAAGCGTAAGGCCGCGCCGACAGCACCTCCAGCGCCAGCGGCGAAGGTTGGGTGAGATCGCAGGCGACGACGCGCACCTCGCCAGACTCCATGCGCCGCAGCAAGCGCTCGAGCCCTTCGATGTCCATCGCCTCGTGCAGACAGTCCCAAATCGTTTGGTTCGTCAGCGGATGGTCGGGAACCTCGCGCTCGCCGGCAAGATTTTCGGCGCAGGCGATCTGATCGGGAAAGACGGCGGCGACCAAATCCTCCGCCTGCATGCGCAGAAATTGCGGCGGCGTTTTCTTGCCGCCCTGGAAGCGCGGCAGAGCGAGCGAGATTCCCGCCGTCCAGCGCCAGCGCGTCATGAACATTGGCGCGGCGAGCATCGCCTGCACCAGCACGCCGCGCACGCTGCTCGAGTGGAGATATTTCGCCACCTCGGCGAGCTCGAAGCTGTGCGCCGTGGTGAGCGAGAGCAGGATATTGTCCTCGGTCGCGGCCGCCTGAAGCTCGAAGTTGAACTTGCGGCAAAAACGCTTGCGCAGCGCGAGGCCGAAAGCGCGATTGATGCGCCCGCCGAAGGGCGAATGCACGACGAGCTGCATGCCGCCGGCCTCGTCGAAGAAGCGCTCCAGCACCAGAGTGTCCTGCGTCGGCAACACGCCGCCGAAAGCGCCGAGCGCGCCGGCGAGATATTCGACCAGCTGCTCCGCGGCGGGCGGCGCGACGCCTGCCTCCTCCATCAGCCAGCGCTGCGCCTCGCCGCCGCTCGCATCCCTGCGCAGACGCTCGGCGATCTCGCCGCGCAGGCGCGAGACGGAGAAGGACAGCTCATCGGCGCGCGCCGGCGCCTCGCCGAGCCAGAAGGGAATCGTCGGCGGCTGGCCCTGCGCATCCTCGACGCGCAAAGTCCCGCGCTCGACGCGCTGCACGCGATAGGAAGCGTTGCCGAGCTGGAAAATATCGCCGGCCATGCTCTCGACGGCGAAATCCTCATGCACCGTGCCGACGATGTGATTCTCCGGCTCCAGCAGCACTTGATAATCGGCGGTCTCGGGTATGGCGCCGCCGGAGGTGAGCGCCGTCATGCGCGCGCCGCGCCGCTCGCGCAGAATATGATTCACCGCATCATGATGCAGCAGCGCGCCGCGCCTGCCGCGCCGCGTCGCATAGCCCTCGGCGAGCATTTTCACCACATCGTCGAACTCGGCGCGCTCCAATGCGCGATAGGGCCAGGCGCGCTTGAAACGCTCATAGAGCTCGGCCTCGCTCCATTCCTGCGCCGCCACCTCGGCGACGATCTGCTGCGCGAGAACGTCGAGCGGGCGATGCGGAATGGTGAGCCGGTCCAATTCGCCGCGCCGCACGCTGTCGAGCAGCGCCGCGCATTCGACGAGATCGTCGCGCGAGAGGGGAAACAGCCGCCCCTTGGGCAGGCCGCCGACGACATGGCCGGACCGCCCGACGCGCTGCAGAAAGCTCGCTATGGAGCGAGGCGAGGCGATCTGGCAGACCAGCGTCACATCGCCGATGTCGATGCCGAGCTCCAATGAGGCGGTCGCGACGAGCGCTTTCAGCTCGCCGCGCTTCAGCCTTTGCTCGGCGAGCAGGCGATGCTCCTTCGCCATGCTGCCATGATGCGAGGTGACGGCCTCCTCGCCGAGACGATCCGACAATTCCCGCGCGATGCGCTCGGCGAGGCGGCGCGTGTTCACGAAGACCAGAGTGGTGCGATGCTCGGCGATCAGCTCGGCGAGCCGGTCGTAAACTTGCGTCCAGACCTCCGCCGACATCACCGCCTCGAGCGGCGCGCCGGGAACCTCTATGGCGAGATCGCGGGCGCGGTGATGGCCGGAATCGACGATAGCGGGCTCGCGCGCCGGCGTCGCATCCGATCCCGCGCCGACCAGAAAATGCGCCACCGCGGAAATGGGGTTCTGCGTGGCGGAAAGGCCGATGCGCTGCAATCCGTCGCCGCAGAGCGCGGCGAGCCGTTCCAGCGAGAGCGAAAGATGCGCCCCGCGCTTATTGGGTGCGACGGCGTGGATCTCGTCCACGATGATGGCGCGCGTCGTCGCCAGCGCCTTGCGGCCCGATTCGGAGCCGAGCAGCACATAGAGCGATTCGGGCGTGGTCACGAGAATATGGGGCGGGCGCTTGCGCATTCGCTCGCGCTCGGCCGAGGGCGTGTCGCCGGTGCGCACCAGCACGCGAATATCCACGTCCGGCAGCTCGGCCTGTCTCAGCTTTTCACGCACGCCGGCGAGGGGAGCCTCGAGGTTGCGGCTGACGTCATTGGACAGCGCCTTGAGCGGCGAAACATAGACGATGCGGGTTTCGTCGGGCAGCGTCCCGGCGAGGCCCTGGCGGATGAGATCGTCGATCGCCGCCAGAAAAGCCGCCAGCGTCTTGCCGGAGCCGGTGGGCGCCGCGATCAGGATATTTCGGCCGGATTTGATTTGGGGCCAAGCTTCCGCTTGCGCGGGCGTCGCATTGCGGAAATGATCGGCGAACCATGCCGTAACCGCCGGATGAAAAAGGTGCGACAGATGCATGGCCTTGAGGAGAGGAGAGAGCCCCGTGGAGAGTTCAGGCTAGCGGCGATCGGGTCGCGCGCCAACCATGAGATTTGGGAATTTCGCGGCGCCGCGACAAGCGCGCGGCGGCTTCAGCCACATTTCGGGCCGGACGGGAGGCGGCCGCTCACGGCGAGCGGACGATCCGCCATTGCGCCGAGAGGATGTTCATGCGCAGCAAATTCATCGACACGTCGTCGTTTCTCTATGCCGGCTTCGCCATTCTCGCGGCGTCCTTGTTCGCGGCCTTCGCTTTCGTCGGCAAGCAGGCGACCGACTATCGCGACGTGCGGCAGCTCATCGGCGAAAAGCGGATCCATCACAACATACTCGATCGGCTCCAAGAGGCCGAATCCGCGGAGCGCGGCTATTTGCTGACCAATGACGCGGCCTATCTCGCGCCCTTCGACGCCGCCAAGGCGCGCATAGGCGCGGATTTCGACGCTCTGCTGCGGGTGAGCGAGCCGGGCGAGGAGCGTAATACGCTGGAAGCGCAGCGGGCGCTGGCCAATGAGAAGCTCGCCGAAATGGCCAAGACCGTGGAGCTGCAGGCGGCCGGACGGCATGAGGACGCGGTGGCGATCGTGCGCGCCGGCTCCGGCAAGGCCTTCATGGAGCGGCTGCGCGTCGGCCTCGACGACAAGACCGCTCGCCAGCAGCAGCTTATCGACGCGCAATCGCGCGCCGTGGAGACGAACGGCTCGCTGCTGCGCGCAGGCGCGGCGCTCGCCATTTCCATCACCATTCTCATCGGCGCGGCGACCATCGCTCTGCTGCGCGGCCGGCTCGACGAGATCGCGTCGGCGCAATCGGAGCTGCGCGATGTCAACGCCGCGCTCTCCACCGAGGCGGCGCAGCGCGAGCAGCTCGCCGAGCAATTGCGCCAATCGCAGAAGATGGAGGCGATCGGCCAGCTCACTGGCGGCCTCGCGCATGATTTCAACAATATGCTCGCCGTCGTCATCGGCAGCGTCAATCTCGCCAAGCGGCGGCTCGCGACCGATCCGGCGGAGACGCTGCGCTATCTCGACAGCGCGCTGGAAGGCGCCGAGCATGCGGCGACGTTGACGCATCGGCTGCTCGCCTTCTCGCGCCGCCAGCCGCTCGCGCCCGAGCCGATCGACCCTAATAAAATGGTCTCGTCCATGGCCGAGATGCTGCGCCGCACGCTGGGAGAGGATGTGCGGCTCGAGGCGGTCTTCGCCGGCGGCCTATGGCGCGCCTATGCGGATACCAGCCAGCTCGAGACGACGATCCTCAATCTCGCGCTCAATGCGCGCGACGCCATGCCCCAGGGCGGCAAGCTCACCATAGAGACGAGCAACGCCTATCTCGACGAGGAATATGCCGCGCGCGAGGTGGGCATACCGCCCGGCCAATATGTGCTGATCGCCGTCACCGACACCGGAACCGGCATGAGCCGCGAGACGGTCGCACGCGCTTTCGATCCTTTCTTCACCACCAAGCCCGCCGGGCGCGGCACCGGGCTCGGCCTCAGCCAGGTCTATGGCTTCGTGCGTCAGTCGGGCGGGCATGTCCGCATCTATTCGGAGCAGGGGCTCGGCACGACGGTCAAGCTCTATCTGCCGCGCCATCATGGCCCGGCCAGCGCGACGACCACATCCGCGACGCCTGCGCGCACCGCGCCGCGCAGCGAGAAGAGTGAGACGATCCTCATCGTCGAGGACGATGTGCGCGTGCGCGATCTCACCGCCGACACGCTCGCCGAGCTCGGCTATAATGTGCTCGCCGCCGAGAGCGCCGCCGCCGCGCTGCGCCAGCTCGAGGTGAACCCGAATATTTCGCTGCTGTTCACCGATGTGGTGATGCCCGACACCAATGGCCGCAAGCTCGCCGAGGAGGCGTGGAAGCGCCGGCCCGATCTGAAGATTCTCTTCACCACCGGCTACACGCCCAACGCCGTCGTCCATAATGGCGTGCTGGACCCCGGCGTCGAGCTGATCGTGAAGCCCTATTCGATCGATCGGCTGGCGCGCAAGGTGCGCGATGTGCTGGACGGCGCGCGCGCCGCTCCCCCGGAGACAAAGACGTCGCGGCGCAAGGTCATGATCGTCGACGATGACGCCGCCGTGTGCGAGGCCATGGCGGAGCTGCTGCGCCTCGAGAATTACGACGTCGGCGTCGCCAGCGACGGGATGCGCGCGCTCGAGCTGACGCAGAGCTTCAAGCCCGACGTCGCTCTGCTCGATCTCGGCCTTCCCATCATGGACGGCTATGAGACGGCGCGTAAGCTGCGCGCCACGCCGGAAGGGCGCGACCTTCTCCTCATCGCCTCCACCGGCTCCGGCGGAGACGAGGTGCGGCGTCTCTGCGAGGATGCGGGATTCGATCTCCATCTCGTCAAGCCGATCGATCTCGACACGCTGAAGACGCTGATCGACGGCCAAAAGCCGCACCCCTCTCGTGCGACGTGAGGCGCTCCCCATATAGAGGCGCCGAAGGACCATCGCCTATGGTCAGCGCCAATGAACGCGACGCCCGAGCAGCTGAAGATGATCGTCGAATCGGCCTTCGCCGCGCGATTTCTGATCGCCGACGATCGCATTCTCTATGTCAATCGCGCGACCGAGGACATGTTCGGCTATTCGGCCGAGGAGCTCGTCGGCCGCACCGTCGATATGCTGCTGCCGGATGCGGCGCGCGCCCGCGACGCCGGCCTGCGTGAGGAGTATTACAAGGCGCCGCGCCGCATTCTGCTCGGCGTCGACAAGGATCTTCGCGCGCGCAAGAAATCGGGCGTCGAATTTCCCATTCATCTCGGCCTCGCGCCGATCCGCGAGGACGGACGCTTATACGTCGCCGTGACGGTGTTCGACATCTCGCATCACAAGGAGATCGAGCGTCAGCTCGTCGAGCGCGCCGATGAGCTTCAGCTCGCCAATGAGCGTTTGGCGCGCTTCGCCTATATCGCCTCGCATGATCTGCAGGAGCCGCTGCGCAAGATCGCCGCCTTCGCGGATATCATCACAGCTTCGATCGCCAAGGGCGATCTCGCGGAGGCCGCGCATGCGAGCGAGGTGGCGCGCGCCTCGGCGCTGCGCGCGCGCCAGCTGGTCGACGGGCTGCTCGCCTTCTCGCGGCAGGTCTCGACGCCGCCGCGGCTGGAGACGTTGGACCTTCGCCGCGAGATCGAGGCCGTCGTCTCCGATTTCTCCGAGCTGATCCGTCAGACGCAGGCGCAAATCGCCGTAACGGTTCCGCCCGGCGTGCTGATCGAGGCCGACAAGCTGCAATTCGAGCGCTGCCTCTCGAGCCTGCTCTCCAATGCGATCAAATATCGCAAGCCCGGCCGCGCGCCGAATATTCGCTTCTTCCTTCAGCGCGAGCCGGAGCTCGCCCTTTCGGTCGCCGATGACGGAATAGGCTTCGAGCCGAAATATGCCGAGGCCATATTCGAGCCGCTGCGCCGTCTCCACAGCTTCACGCAATATCCCGGAACGGGCGTCGGCCTCGCTCTGTGCAAATCCACATGCGAGCGCCACGGCTGGCGCATAGAGGCCGATTCGCAGCTCGGCGCCGGCGCGACTTTCACCATGACCATTCCGCGCGGCGAGAAGGTTAGTCCTCTGAAAGCTTCAGCGTGAGGCATTTGGCGGCGCCGCCGGCCTTCATGAATTCCGAGAGCGGCGTGACGACGGGCGCGAAGCCCGCCTCGCGCAAGCGCTGCTGCAGCTGCGGCGATGCGTCGTTCATCGCGAGGCCGCCATCGAGATCGACGGCGTTGCAGGCAAAGCGCATCGCATCCGCTTCGTCGATCTCTATGCGCTTCTCGGGCGGAACGATCGCCTCGATCGCAGCGCGCGAGGCGGCGTCGAACGCCGGCGGATAATAGAGAAGATAGCCGCCGGCCAGCGGGCAGCAGCATGTATCGAGATGATAGAAGCGCGGATCGACGAGCCTGAGCCCGATCACGCGCCGCCCGATGATGCGCTCCAGCGCCGTCGGCGCCTCATCGGCCGAGCGCATGCCATGGCCGCACCAGACAACCTCGGCGCCGCGATCGATGAGCGCGTCGCCCGCGCCCTCGAAGGGGAGATGCTCTGGCCAAGCCGCGACGCGAAAGCCGCGCGCCTCGAAGAAGGCGCGAAACAAGGGCTCCTCCGGCCGCCGCTCCTCGGCGCGAAAGCGGCTGACGACGGCGATGTTTCCGAGCACGAAGCCGGCGTTGGCGGTGAACACCATATCCGGCAGGCCCGCCGCCGGCGTAACCAGCTCCACCTCGGCGTTCTCTGCGACGAGCGCGCGCAGATTTTGCCATTGCTCCCGCGCGAGCGTGCGCGTGGTGCGGCCGATCTGATGCTCCATCCAGGGATTGATGACATAGCGCACGTCGAAATCATCCGGCGCGCACATCAGCACGCGCTGGCGCCGCTCCTCGCGCGGCGCGCGCGCGGGCTCGAACATGGAATGCCGCTGCGTCATCTCGAGTCCTTTCGTTTCCTGGCATGAAGACGGCGCCGAGACTGCTCCGTCTCGGCGCCGCAACGATGACAGGCGGCGATCAGCTCGCCAGAGCGCGCTTGGCCGGACGCGCGCGCTCGACCAATTCGGCGAGCGTCTCCTCGAAGCGATCGAGCGCCCAATCCAAATCCTCGCGCGCAATGACGAGCGGCGGCGACAGGCGCACGACGCTGTGATGCGTCACCGTGGAGAGCACGCCCTTGTCGCACAGCATCTCGCAGACCTCGCGGCCAGTAGCGTAGCGCGGATCGATCTCGGCGCCCGCCCACAGGCCCTTGCCGCGCACGTCGCGCAGCGCGGGACTGTCCATGTTGCGCAAACGGCGCAGCATATGCTCGCCTAACGTCTGGCTGCGCTCGACGAGCTTCTCGTCGCGCATCACATGCAGCGCCTCGAGCCCCACCGCCGCGGCGAGCGTGTTGCCGCCGAAGGTCGAGCCATGCGAGCCGGGCGTGAACATATCCATCAGCGCGCGCGTGCCGACGAAAGCCGAAACCGGCAGCACGCCGCCGCCGAGCGCCTTGCCGAGCATCACGCCATCCGGCTTGATGTTCTCGTGCTGAAACGCGAACCAGGCGCCGGTGCGCCCGAGCCCCGCCTGCACCTCGTCCACAATGAGCAGCAGGCCGCGCTCGTCGCAGAGCTTACGCAGGCCGGCGAGCCAGCCGACCGGCGGAACGATGACGCCCGCCTCGCCCTGCACGGGCTCGACCATTATGGCGACGGTATCGGGACCGACCGCCGCTTCCGTCGCCGCGAGATCGCCATAGGGAACCGCGCGGAAGCCGCCGCCATAGGGACCGAAATCGTCGCGATAGGACGGCTCCGAAGAAAAGCCGACGATGGTCGTCGTGCGGCCGTGGAAATTGCCCTTGGCCACGATGATCTCGGGGTTTTTCAGCCCGCGCACGCGGCGGCCATAGCGGCGCGCCGCCTTGATCGCCGTCTCCACCGCCTCGGCGCCGGTGTTCATCGGCAGCGCGACATCGAGGCCGGTGAGATTGCACAGCTCCGTGAGGAAATCGTCGAGGCGATCGTCGTAATAAGCGCGCGACGGAACCGCGAGACGCTGCGCCTGCTCGGTGAGGACTTTCAGAATGCGCGGATGCGCATGACCATGGCTCACCGCGGAATAGGCGCTCATCATATCGACATAGCGGCGACCGTTCACATCGAACAGAAAGGCGCCTTCGCCGCGCGAGAGCGTGACCGGAAGCGGCGCATAATTGCGAGCGCGATGCGGATTGTCGACGGATGTGACGTTGGCGTTCATGAACGAATGACCTCGCTGGTTCGTTATGTGGGCGTCGCCTCGACGATTTGCATCAGTGCGGGCGATCGGCGGCTCACGGGACACGACGCCTCTGCGAGCCATTCTCTCGTGGAGCGCGTCGTTACGCCGCTCCGACGTTCGCGTTGCAAATACATCGAACACGGGGTATTTGCGAGACAAATAAAGCAGCAAAACGGCGAGATGGGAAGCACAAGCATGGAATCGCGTGCACAAGCCAACGATATCGCAGCGAGAGCTGAAGAGCTACTATTCCGTATTACTGTTCCGTCTGCGCTATTACGCGATGGTAATTTGCAAGTGCGAACGCCGATTACCGGCGAAGTCATCGCCAGAGCAAAAACAAAAGACAGTGATGCTTTAGATGTGGCGATCGGCGAGGCCGACGCCGCCTATCGCAAATGGCGCAATATTCCGGCGCCGCGACGTGGCGAATTGGTGCGCCTCTTCGGCGAGGAATTGCGCTCGGCCAAGAATGAGCTCGCCGAGCTCATCACCATAGAAGCCGGCAAGATCGTCTCCGAAGCGCGCGGAGAAGTGCAGGAGATGATCGATATTTGCGACTATGCCGTCGGCCTGTCGCGTCAGCTCTACGGCCTCACAATAGCGACCGAGCGCCCCGGCCATCGCATGATGGAGACATGGCATCCGCTCGGCGTCGTCGGCATCATCTCCAGCTTCAATTTCCCGGTCGCCGTCTGGGCCTGGAACGCCGCCATAGCGCTCGTCTGCGGCGACGCGCTGGTGTGGAAGCCTTCGGAAAAGACGCCGCTGACGGCGCTCGCCACACATGCGCTGTTCGAGCGCGCGCTGGCGCGTTTCGGCGAGGCGCCGAAAGGACTCTCCGCTCTCGTCATCGGCGGGCGCGAGCTCGGCGAGCGGCTCGTCGACGATCGCCGCGTCGCGCTCGTCTCGGCGACCGGCTCCACCGCCATGGGTCGCGCCGTCGGGCCGCGGCTCGCGCAGCGCTTCGCGCGGTCCATTCTCGAGCTCGGCGGCAATAACGCCGCTATCGTCTGTCCGTCGGCGCCGCTCGATCTCGCTGTGCGCGCCATCGCCTTCGCCGCCATGGGCACGGCCGGCCAGCGTTGCACCACGCTGCGCCGCCTCATCGTGCACGAGTCCGTCTATGATCAGCTCATTGGCCGGCTCTCGCTCGCCTACGCCTCGGCGCCGGTCGGCGATCCGCGCGAGGGCAAGACGCTCATCGGCCCACTCATCGACGGCGATTCCTATCGCGCCATGCGACACGCGCTGGACGAAGCCGCGACGATCGGCGGAAAAATCTACGGCGGCCAACGCCTGTTCGCGCAGGAGCGGCCGGACGCGTATTACGCGCGGCCGGCGCTGGTGGAGCTGGCCGAGCCGGCGCCGGTCTCGCGCCGCGAGACATTTGCGCCTATTCTCTATGCGATGAAATATCGCGATCTCGGCGATGCGCTGCATATGCAGAACGATGTGAGCCATGGCTTGGCGTCGTCGATCTTCACGACCGATCTGCGCGAGGCGGAGCGTTTCCTCTCGGCGGAAGGCTCCGATTGCGGCATCGCCAATGTGAATATCGGCCCTTCCGGCGCCGAGATCGGCGGCGCATTCGGCGGCGAGAAGGAGACCGGCGGCGGCCGCGAGGCCGGCTCCGATTCTTGGAAGGCCTATATGCGCCGCGCCACCAACACGATCAATTATTCGAGCGCTCTGCCGCTCGCGCAAGGCGTCGTCTTCGACGTGTGATCCTTAGGCCGATCGATCTCGAGGAGTCCGACATGACCGAGACCCATGTTTCCGCCGATACGATCCGCTCGATCTTCTCCGCGGCGATGACGCAAATGTATCGCGACGAGGTGCCGCGCTATCAGGAGATGACTCGCATCGTCGGCGAGATCGATGGCGAGGCGCTCGCGCGCGATCCTGCGCTGGAGGCGCGGCTGCGCCGCTCCGGCGCTTTCGATCTCATCGGCGTCGAGCGCCATGGCGCCATTCGCGTCGGACGGCCGGAGGAGCTCGCGGGGCTGCGGCGGCTCTTCGCCGTCATGGGCATGTATCCGGTCGGCTATTACGATCTCACGCCCGCCGGCGTGCCGGTGCATTCGACCTGCTTCCGGCCTGTCGAAGCGGAGTCGATCAGGCGTTGCCCTTTCCGCATCTTCACCTCACTGCTGCGTCCGGAACTCATAGAGGGCGAGGACCTGCGTCGCGAGGCGCAAGAGATTCTCGCGCGTCGGCGCATCTTCACGCCGCGCTGCCTGCATCTCATCGAGATCTTCGAGGCCAATGGCGGGCTCGGCGAAGCGCTGGCGATCGAGTTCGTGCATGAGGCGCTGCATACCTTCCGCTGGCGCGGCGAAGCCACCGTCACCGCCGGCGTCTACGAGGCCTATCGCAAGGCGCATCCGCTCGTCGCCGATGTCGTCTGCTTCCACGGCCCGCATATCAATCATCTGACGCTGCCGACGCTCGACATAGACGCCGCGCAACAGGCGCTCGCCGAGCGCGGGCTCGATCCGAAATCCATCGTCGAAGGCCCGCCGCAACGGCAGTTCCCGATATTGCTGCGCCAGACGAGCTTCAAGGCCATCGCCGAGCCTGTGCGCTTTGCGGGACGCGATGAGGCGCGCGGCGAGCATCGCGCGCGCTTCGGCGAGATCGAGCAGCGCGGCGCCGCGCTCACCGCAAAGGGGCGGGCGCTCTATGACAGATTGCTCGCCGAGACCCTCGCCGCCAATCCGCCGCGCGATGGCGCGACGAGCGATTACAGAGCCGAGCTGGGGCGCCGCTTCGCCGCCTTCCCGGACGACGCCGCGACATTGCGTGCGCAGGGACTCGCCTTCTTCCGCTATGCGCCGGGTGAGAATCGGGGCGCCGGAGGCGATGTCGAGACGTTGCTGCGCGACGGCGCGCTCATCGCGGAGCCGATCACCTATGAAGATTTTCTGCCGGTGAGCGCGGCGGGAATCTTCCAGTCCAATCTCGGAGAGGGCGGACGCCGCGAGCTATCGGCCTCGGCCAATCGCGAAGCGTTCGAGCATGCGCTCGGAACGAAGGTCGCCGATGAGATGGCGATTTATGCGCATGAGGAGAAAAGCTCGCTGGAGCGCGCGCTCGCGGCGCTCGGGCAGCGATCACCAATGGCCGAGAATGCAGGCCGATAGCGGATAGCCCATGGCGAGGCCGAGCGTCACGCCGCCGAGCACGTCGCTGGGATAATGATGCGCGGTGGCGATGCGCGACCACGCCATGGAGAGCGCGAGCGCAGCGGCGGAAGCGGCGGCCGAAGGCCAGGCGAGAACGATGGGCGCCAACACGCCGCTGAGCGTCATCATATGGCCGCTCGGAAAAGAATGCTCGTCGAGTATCTTCAGAAGCGATGTCAGCCGCGGATCGACGTGAAACGGACGCTTGCGTCCGATGCGCTTCTTGATGATCGGAAACAGCGTGTGCAGCAGCGCGGCGTTGAGTCCGCCGAGCGCGATCACTGGCCAGGCGTCGCGCCCGGCGAGCCAGAAGATCGCCGCGGCGAGTATGGGATAGATCCATCCATTGCCGAGCTTGCTGATCGTGATCGCGAGCATTCGGCCCAGCGTGAATTGCGTGGAGCGCGCGACGAAATGCACGCCGGCGAGATCGGCGCGCAGCAGGCGCTCGCGCCAGAGGAGCAGCGTCTCGGCGAGAACGAGACGTTCGAGTGAGAGGCGGCGGTTCGAAGCGAGCAGCATGGCGAGAAAGCTAGGCGCCGCGTGCTGCCGTTTCGTGACACATGAACGACGTTTCGATTGCAGCGCGCGCCGCGAACGTCACATCATTGTCAATCCGCACGCGAGCCTGCATGCGCAGAAGGAGATAGATCACGAGCTTCAGCGCAGGGCCGCGCGCGATGTTTTTTTCGCCGCCCGCGAAGCTCGCGCCTATCCGGCAATTTTTCCCGAAGGTCCGCGAGCCCTATTTGGGCGTCGCAGGCGCGGGGTCGAAGAGAAAATAGCGCCCGCCCAGCGCGCCCTCATAAGGCCGGCCGTCGCCGTGGCGTCGCAATTCGAAACGGACCACCGTGTTCGGAACCAGGACGCGAAGCGTCGTCGGCGAGCTCGCCTCGATGGCCACCTGCAGCGGCTCGTCCGCTCGATCGATATCCGTCAGCCAGACGAGGCTTTCCATTTCGACCCTTCCCGTGACCCGCTCGCCATCCCGAGCCGCCGGGCGGCGGCCGCTGCTACGGCTTCGATTGAGGCGACGCCAGTTTGGCGACATCACGGCGCGACTGCGGCGTGAGCAGGACGTCTCACCCGAGGGGTCGTGAGGAAGGCTCGGCGCTCATGCCGATTCTTCCCGTGTCAGATTACCGACAAATCATACAGACAGAGGCGCGGCCGAAAACCTATATCTCGCCGGCCCCGCTCTCCGCTTTTTCGCGCCGATAACGTTGCGACGACGTCGAGGACGATGGCCGACAAACAAAGACATGGCTCGAGAGATCGCGAGCCGATGCTTCACGAGGCGACATCTCCATTCCGCTCTGCGATCCGCCGGGCGATGGCTGTTGCAGGAGGACTCGTCGATGAGGAAACTACTGAATTCGGTATCGCTGCTCGCCGTGCTGACGGTGGCGCCGATCGGCGTCGCTTCGGCCAACGACAAGCTCGACCAGCTCTCCAAGAGCGAAGACAACTGGGTGATGCCCGGTAAGAACTATCATTCGGACAATTACAGCACTCTGACGCAGATCAACACGAGCAACGTCAAGGATCTGAAGGTCGCCTGGACCTTCTCGACCGGCCTGCTCAACGGCCACGAGGGCGCGCCGCTCGTCGTCGACGGCAAGATGTATATTCACACGTCTTTCCCGAACAACACTTTCGCGCTCGATCTGGACGATCCGACCCGCATCCTCTGGCAGGACAAGCCGAAGCAGAATGCGGCCGCCCGCGCGGTGGCCTGCTGCGATCTCGTCAACCGCGGTCTGGCCTATTGGCCGGGCGACTCCAAGACCCCGCCGCTCATCCTGAAGACGCTGCTCGATGGTCATATCGAGGCGCTCAACGCCAAGACCGGCGAGCTGGTGTGGAAGATGGAGAATTCCGACTATAAGGTCGGCTCCACGCTCACCATCGCTCCCTATGTCGTGAAGGATAAGGTTCTCGTCGGCTCCTCCGGCGCCGAGCTCGGCGTGCGCGGCTATGTGACGGCCTATGACGTCCACACGGGCGAGCAGTCCTGGCGCGCTTACGCGACCGGTCCGGACGAGGACGTGCTGCTGGGCAAGGACTTCAACAGCAAGAACCCCCATTACGGCCAGAAGGGCCTCGGCACTTCGACCTGGGAAGGCGACGCCTGGAAGATCGGCGGCGGCACCAATTGGGGCTGGTACGCTTATGATCCGGGCACGAATCTCTTCTACTACGGCTCGGGCAATCCGGCGCCGTGGAACGAGACGATGCGTCCGGGCGATAATAAATGGACGATGACCATCTTCGGCCGCGACATCGATACGGGCGAAGCGAAGTTCGGCTATCAGAAGACCCCGCATGACGAGTGGGACTTCGCTGGCGTGAACTTCATGCTGCTCACCGAGCAGAAGGACAAGGAAGGCAAGGAGCGCAAGCTCCTGACGCATCCGGACCGCAACGGCATCGTCTACACGCTCGACCGCACCAATGGCGATCTCATCTCCGCGGATAAGATCGACGACACGGTCAACGTCTTCAAGACGGTCGATCTGAAGAGCGGCCTGCCGGTTCGCGATCCGGAGTATGGCACGCGCATGGACCATCTCGGCAAGGATATTTGTCCTTCCGCCATGGGCTATCACAATCAGGGCCATGATTCCTACGATCCGACCAAGCAGCTGTTCTTCCTCGGCGTGAACCACATCTGCATGGATTGGGAGCCCTTCATGCTTCCCTATCGCGCGGGTCAGTTCTTCGTCGGCGCGACGCTGAACATGTATCCCGGCCCGAAGGGCGATCGTCAGAAGGGCGAAGGCCTCGGCCAGATCAAGGCCTACAACTCGATCACCGGCCAGTTCAAATGGGAGAAGTTCGAGCGCTTCGCGGTTTGGGGCGGCACCACCGCCACGGCCGGCAACATCGTGTTCTACGGAACGCTCGACGGCTTCATCAAGGCCCGCAACAGCGATAATGGCGAGCTGCTCTGGAAGTTCAAGCTTCCCTCCGGCGTGCTCGGCTATCCGATCGTCTACAACCACAAGGGCACCGAATACGTCGCCATTCTCTACGGCGTCGGCGGTTGGCCGGGAGTGGGCCTCGTGTTCGATCTGCAGGATCCGACCGCTGGCCTCGGCGCGGTGGGCGCGTTCAAGCAGCTCGCCAATTACACGCAGATGGGCGGCGGCGTGATGGTCTTCTCGCTGAACGGCAAGGGTCCTTACGACGACGTGAACCTCGGCGAATATAAGGCCCACTGATCCATCGGCAGTCGTCGGCCGCGTCCTCCCCTGTTCGCGACCGACACAGCGCGCCGCCCGGATGCAAGAAGCGCGTCCGGGCGGCATCGCCACACATGCAAACTGATCGGATCGCTCCCATGTCGCGTATCACCTCTCCGCGTCTCGTCGCCTCCGGACTCGCTCTGGCGCTGCTGACCGGCGTCGCCGGCGCTCTCGCGCAAGAGACGAAGCCTTCGGCCGCCGCTTCTGCGAGCAAGGCCGACACATTGCGCATCTGCGCTTCGGAAGCGCAGTCGCCGCTCTCCCTCAAGGACGAATCCGGCCTCGAGAACCGCATCGCCGTCGCGCTCGCCGAGGCGATGGGCCGCAAGGCGGAATTCGTCTGGTCGTCGAAGCCGGCGATTTATCTCGTGAGGGATTATCTCGACAAGAATCAGTGCGACGTCGTCATCGGACTGGACACGGGCGATCCGCGCGTCGCGACGAGCAAGCCCTATTTCCGCACCGGCTATGTGTTCGTGACCAAGGCCGAGAAGAATCTCGATCTCAAATCCTGGTCCGATCCGCGCATCAAATCCTTCAACCACATCGCCGTGCCATTCGGCTCTCCGGCCGAGGTGATGCTGAAGGAGATCGGCGAATATGAGAACGACATGGCCTATCTCTATTCGCTGGTGAATTTTCGTTCGCCGCGCAATCAATATACGCAGATCGACCCTGCGCGCATGATCGGCGAGGTGGCGAGCGGCAACGCCGAGCTGGCGTCCGCCTTTGCGCCCGATGTGGCGCGTTTCGTCAAATCCTCGCCGACGCCTCTGCGCATGACGCTGATCGACGACGATTCCAAGCGCAGCGACGGACAGAAGATCGGGCAGCACTATGACCAATCGGTCGGCGTGCGCCTTTCGGACAAGGAACTGCTCGCGCAAGTGAATGCGGGCCTCGATCGCGCCAAGCCGAAGATCGACCAAATCCTCACGGCGGAAGGCGTTCCGCTTCTGCCCATCGTCAATCCGGTCGCAGCGCACTGACGCTTGGCGAATATCGAAGAGACCGACAAAAATGAAATCGAGCAAGAAAAAGGCCTGTGTCCTGATCGGCGGCGCCTTCGCCAGCCTGATCGCCCTCTCGGCGATCGCGCAGAATGCGGGCATCACCTTTCGCAACACGATCACCGGCGAAGTGCTGAACTTCGACGACGCGCTTCCCGAGGGCAAGGATACGCCCGGCGTGAAGAAATTCATGCAGACGGGCGTCAATCCTTACAATGAGGATGTGAGCTGTCTGAAGCAGGGAGAGCAGCTCTTTCTCTCCGCCTGCTCTGGTTGCCACGGCCATTTGGGCGAAGGCAAGATCGGCCCCGGCCTCAACGACTCCTATTGGACCTATCCGCAGAACGCGACCGACGAAGGATTTTTCTCGACGATCTTCGGCGGCGCTCAGGCGTCCATGGGGCCGCAATACGCCAATCTTCAGCTCGACGAAATGCTGAAGGTCATGGCCTGGGTCCGCCATCTCTATAAAGATCCCGTTGCCGGAGCGACCTGGCTGACGCCGGAGCAGCGCGCGAAATACAAGCCCTATCCCGGACACGAGACATTCCCCGACGATCCGCCCGGTCAGTGCAAGACCTCGGGAAAATGAAAGACGTCGGGAAAATGAAAGTCGCGCACGCGTGAGCGGCGCGGCGGCCGCGGCGAGAGCCGCGCATAAATTGGAGGAAGGCACGATGGGAGTTTTGAAGATTGCGGCGGCCGTCGGCGTTGCGTTCGTCATGAACGCGGCTGCTATCGGCGCGGCCTCGGCCTATGACGGCACCAAATGCAAGGCCCCCGGCGATTGCTGGGAGCCCAAGCCCGGCTTTCCGGATAAGGTCGCCGGCTCCAAATACGATCCCAAGCACGATCCGAAGGAGCTCGCCAAGAACCAGTCCGCCGTAGCGGCCATGGAAGAGCGCAACAAGAAGCGCGCCGAGCACTTCAAGAAGACGGGCGCGTTCGTCTACGACGTGACCAAAATTCCGTAAGCGCACGCGCGAGAATGCCGTCCCCGCGCCCCCGGGGACGGTCGTCATGCGGCCACGATCCGGGTCCGGCGTTATTCGACAACAACGCGTCGGACCCCTTCCCGGGATCGTGGCCGCAACGTCCTCTCTTCCGACGAGATTGTTGGACCTGTTCAGCGTGACAGACACCGCCGAAACCGACGCCGTCTTGGCCGATTGGCGCGCCAAGGCGCAGGAATTCGAGACGCGCGTCGCGCGCGTCGTCCTCGGCCAGAATCGCGTCATCCGCTTGGTGACCATCGCCATTTTCGCACGCGGCCATGTGCTGCTGGAAGGCGATGTAGGCGTCGGCAAGACGACGCTTCTGCGCGCTGTCGCACGCGCGCTCGGCGGCGCCTTCTCGCGCATAGAGGGCACGGTCGATCTCATGCCGAGCGACCTCCTCTATCACACCTATCTCGCCGACGACGGCCGCCCGCGCGTCGAGCCCGGCCCGGTGCTGCGTCACGCGGAAGATCTCTCCATCTTCTTCTTCAACGAGATCAATCGCGCGCGTCCGCAAGTGCATTCGCTGCTGCTGCGGCTGATGGCGGAGCGCAGCGTCACCGCCTTCGATCGCGACTATTTCTTTCCCGCGCTGCAAGTGTTCGCCGATCGCAATCTCGTCGAGCGGGAGGAGACATTCGAGCTGCCCGCCGCGGCGCGCGACCGCTTTCTCATGGAGATATCCATGAGGACGCCGACCGACGCGGCGGCGCGCCGCGCGCTGATCTTCGATCCTCGCTTTCACGACGTCGATCGCCTGCTCGATGAAATCGGCGAGCCCGTCTTCGATTATCGCGCGCTGGCCTCTGTCGCCGAGCTCATCCAGAACCGCGTCCACGCCAGCGAGACGCTCGAGGCCTATGTCGCCAAGCTCTGGGATGCGCTGCTCGATCCCTACGCCGCGGGCGTCTCTCTGCCGGATGTCGAGATGCGCGGCCTTGTGCGCGGCGGCGCGAGCCCGCGTGGCCTCGCCTTTCTCGTGCGCGCGGCGCGCGTGCGCGCCTGGCTCGAAGGGCGCGACGCGCTGACGCCGGAGGATATTCGCGAAATCTTCCTCGAGACGATGGCGCATCGCATCTTCGTCGATCCGATCTATGCGATGCGCGGCGACGACATTGTCCGCGATCTGTGCCGCGCCGCTTTCGCGACGGTCCCGGCGCCTTGAGACGCGAGGCGTGACGATGCAGCGCTTCGACCTCGCCTATCGTCCACGCGGCCGCGTCTCCAACGGCTCGGTCGGCGCGCATGGCGGCGTCGATGTCGGCGGCATAGGCGTGTTTCGCGATCACGCGCGCTTCATTCAATTTCCCGATGCGCGCCGTATCGACATTCGCGCGACCATGCGCGACCCGACCGGCGAGACTCATGTGCGTCGCTTCGAGCAGCGCAACGCCATCGACGTCTATGCGCTGGTCGATCTTTCCGCGTCCATGGGCTTTCACGGCGCGGCGCGCCGTCTCGATATCGTCGCCGATCTCTGCGCGGCGCTCGCCTTTTCGGCGACGCGCATCGGCGACCGTTTCGGCGTCATCGCCTGCGACGAGTCAGTGCGCAATGATCTTCTGCTGCCGGCGACGCGCGCGCGGGGCGCCGCGGTCGCAGCGGCCGAGCGCTTGCGCGACGCCGCGCCGCGCGGCGCCTCGGCGAAGGCGCTGACGGAAGCCGCTGGCCTCATCGCCGGGCGTCGCAAGCTCGTCCTGCTCATCTCCGATTTCCACTGGCCGCGCGACTTTGCGACGCGCCTTTTCAGCCTGCTCGCGCAGCATGATCTCGCGCCTATTCTCGTCGCGGATTCCACGGAAGAGCGCGATCTTCCGCACTTCGGCCTCGTCGAGCTCGACGATCTCGAGAGCGGCGCGCGGCGGCTCGTCTTCATGCGCCCGAGCCTGCGTCGCCGCTGGCTCGCGCGCGAGGCCGAGCGGCGCGACGCGCTGCGTCGTCTCGCGCTCGCGCATGGACGCCCGCCTTTCGTCATGAGCGACTCTTTCGACGCCGACGCGCTGTCGCGTCATCTGCTCGGGCTGTGACATGCGCGCAGCGCTCTTCGCTCTTTCGCTTCTTCTCGCGCTGGCCGCGCCCGCTGCGGCGGAAGTGAAATCCGTGCGTCTCTACGCCGATCGCAGCTTCGGCTTCTTCGTCGGCGATCTGGTGAATGCGCGGCTCGAGATCATCGCCGATTCCGCCTCCCGCTTGCAGACGGCGTCGCTGCCACGCCCCGGCGCGCTCGATTATTGGCTCGATCTGCGCGACGTCCATGTTCGCGAGCAGCCCATCGGCGACGGGCTCACACGCTGGGACATAGAGCTCGTCTATCAGCTCTTCTATGTCGCGCTAGATGTACGCAATCTGCAAATCCCGCCTTTTCCTCTGCGCTTTCTGCGCGAGGGCGAGAGCGAGATCGCGCGCGCGCCCGCCTGGACGATCGGCGTCTCGCCCTTGCGCGAGGTGCTGCCGGCGCGCCGCGACAATCCCACCGATTACATGCGCGCGGACCGCGGCGTCGAGCAAGGCGACGCAACGACTCCGGCGGCGCGCGCAGGCATATTCGCCGCGCTCGCATTCGGCGGGTTGGCGCTGGTCGCGCATGATCGTGGCTGGCCGCCGTTTCATCGTCGCCGCGCGCGCGTCTTCGCGGCCGCCGCGCGTCGCATCGCCGCTCTGACGAAGGGCGATGGCGAGGCGTCGCGCCGCGCGGCGATGCTCGCATTGCATCGCGCGATCGACGAAGCCGCCGGCCGCCGCATCTTCGCCGAGGACCTCGACGCCTTTCTGTCCAGCCATGCGGAATTCGCATCGGTGAAAGAGGCGCTCGGCCGCTTCTTCAACAGCTCGCGCGCGCTTTTCTTCGGCGTCGCCGATGCGGGCGGCGATCTTGCGGCGACAGAGCTGCTCGCGCTGGCGAAAACATTGGCGGCGTTGGAGAGGAGCGCGGGATGAGCTTCGGCCTCGCCTCTCCGCTCGCGCTTTTCCTGCTGCCGCTGGCGCTCGCGCCGCTGCTCTTCTCGCCATTGCGGCTATCGCCCATATCTTCCGTCTCCGCCGCGCCGCAGGATGCGCTCTCGACCCTCGTCGCATGGGCGCTGCGCCTCTTGGCCAGTCTCGCCATCGGCGCGAGCACGCTCGCCGTCGCCGGGCCTTTTCGCGAAGGCCGCGCCATTCAGCGCAATGGCGAAGGCGCGGAAATCTCGATCCTGATCGATCGCAGCGCGAGCATGAACGAGACATTCGCCGGCCGCACGCCGGCCGGCGGCGAGGAGTCGAAAGCTTCCGCCGCCAAGCGATTCATGACGGATTTCGTCGACCGGCGGGCGCATGATCTCTTCGGCGTCACCGCCTTCTCCACCTCGCCGATTATGGTCATGCCGATGACCAATCATCGCGCGGCGGTGCGCGCCGCGATTCAGGCGATCGACCGGCCGGGCCTCGGCTACACGAATATCGGTCGCGGCCTCGCAATGGCGCTCTCGCAATTTCCCGCGGGCGGCGAGATCGAATCGCGCGTGATATTGCTCGTCTCGGACGGCGCAGCCGTCATCGACCCACGCATTCAAGATCAGCTACGCGCCGATTTTCGCAAGATCAGGCCCAATCTCTATTGGCTGTTTCTGCGCACGAGCGGCGCCAAAGGGATAAGCGACCAGCCGGACGCCGGCGAGCTGGACACGCCGCAGGCCTTGCCGGAGCGCCATCTCGATCTCTTCTTCAAATCGCTCGGCATCGGCTATCGCGCTTTCGAGGCGGAAGGCCCCGCTGCTGTGGCCGACGCCATAGCGGAGATCGACCGGCTCGAACGTCGCCCGTTTCGCTATGTCGAGCGCATTCCGCGCAAGGACCTGACGGACCGGAGTCTCATCGTCGCCGCCTTCGCGACGTCCGTGCTGGTCGTCGCCAAATTCGCCGAGACGCGTCTGAAGCAGACGGCGCGCGCAGGCGCGTCGCCGCAATTCGCGAAGAGGGCCGCATGAGCGAAGCCCTCCGCGCGCAATTTTTGCAGACGCTCGCGCGCTTCTTGGCGCGCTGGCGTTCGACGCTTCTTCTCGCTTTGCTCGCCGCGGCGCTCGCCGGGGCGCTGCAAAACGCCATCGCCGCATGGCGCGTGCGCGTCGACAATGCCGCGATCGGCGCGCTCGCCGCGGGGCGAGATATAGAGACCGATTCTGCTTCTGCGCCCGAGCTCATCGCTGCGCGCATCGAATTTCTGGCCGAGCGCGAGGAATTCGACAAGGCGCGCGCGCTGCTGGAGCCGCTGGGCGCCGCCGGCCGCGACGAGCTTTCCGCCACCGCCCATTATGATCTCGGCAACGCCTTGCTGCGCCACGCCTTCGATCTCCTGGAGCGCGGCCAGCTCGAGCCGGCGGGTCCCTTCGTCGAGCTGGCGCGTCGCGAATATCGTCGCGCATTGCAATATCGGCCGGAATTCTGGGACGCGAAATATAATCTCGACGTCGCCGCGCGCCTGGTGCGCGACAATCCGCAGCTCGAGCATTCAGGCGGCGACGAGCTGCCCGCGGACCCCAAGAAAATCTGGACCGATATTCCCGGCGCGCCCAAGGGGCTGCCATGACAGGCCGACGATGATGATCGCCCGCTTGCGCGATGCGCGCTTTCTCTCGCTCGCCTTCGCTCTGGCGATGCTGGTGGCCGCCTTTGCGTTTCCGCGCGCCGAGGTGGTTCGCAATGGCGCCGATGTGCTGGCGACGCTCGACATCACCGGCAGCATGAACACGCGCGATTATTCTCTGGACGGCGCGCCGGCCAGCCGCATCGAATTCGCCAAGCAGGCCTTGCGGCGGCTCGTCGCCGATCTTCCCTGTCCCTCGCGCGTCGGCCTCGCCATCTTCACCGAGCGCGAGCCCTTTCTTCTGTTCGAGCCCATAGACGTCTGCGAGAATTTCGCCGCCCTCGACGCCGCGATCGGCACGCTCGACTGGCGCATGGCCTGGGAGGGCGACAGCCGCATCTCCGCCGGCCTGTTCCGCGCGGTCGAGATGGCGCGACGCACCGGCGCCGATCTCCTCTTCATCACCGATGGCCAGGAGGCGCCGCCGCTGCCGACCTATGGCGCGCCGGTTTTCGATGGCCAGCGCGGCGAGATATCGGGGCTCATCCTCGGCGCCGGCGGCTATGAGCCCGCGCCCATTCCGAAATTCGACGATCGGGGCCGCGAGACCGGTTTTTTCGGCGTGGACGAGGTGCCGCATGAGAGCCGCTTCGGCCTGCCGCCGCCGGACGCCGAGCAGCGCGAGGGCTATAATCCGCGCAATGCGCCATTCGGCGGAGAGATGCGCGCCGGCACGGAGCATCTCTCCAGCGTGCGCGAGCCCTATCTGCGCCAGCTCGCCGAGACCACGGGCCTCGGTTACGCCCATTTGGAGAAGCCGGATGGGCTCGCGAGCGCGCTGCTCGCCGTCGCGCGGCCGCGGCCGAGCCTCGCGCCTTTCGATCTGCGCCCCGCTTTCGCCGCGGCCGCGCTCGTCGGCTTCGCCAGCCTCTATCTCATCGTCCCGCTCGCGGAGATTTTCACGCGGCGACGCCATTCCCGTCTCGCAACCACACGCTCGAGGAGAATAGAGTGAAACCGAAAATCGCCCTCTTGGCCTTGCTTTTGTCTATCGCGCCGGCGCTGGCGCATGGCCCGACGCCGATCAAGGTCGATGAGAAGATCACCGTCGCCGCCGATCCCAAGGCGGTCTGGGCGCTCGTCGGCCATTTCGGCGCGCTCGACTGGCATCCCGATGTCGCCAGCGTGAAGGCGACCGGCGGCGACGCCAATGGCGCGGTGCGCGAGATCACGCTGCGCAAGGGCGGCGTCGTCATCGAGAGCCTCGACGAATTTGATCCGCAGCAGATGAAGCTCAGCTATCGCATGTCGGACGCCAATCTCGACGCTCTGCCGATCAGCTCCTATTCGGCGACTTTGGCGGTGAAGCCGGCGGCGGGCGGCGGCAGCGAGGTGCAATGGTATGGTCGCCTCTATCGCGGCGACACCAGCAATGAGCCGCCGGACAATCTCAATGACGACGCCGCGCGCGAGGCGATGACCACATTCCTGAAGGATGGGCTGCAAGGCCTCGCCAAAAAGCTGCAAGGCAAGTGACGGCATGAGAGCGCCGCGTCTCGCCGCCCTCTGCGCGACGCTCGCGGCGCTGCTCTACGCCTGCGGGGACACGGCTCCGCAGCAGCGCACGGCCGTGGAAGTGAAGCGCAAGGACGAGCTGCCGAAATGGCTGACGCCGATCGATCGCGTCGATCCCGCCTATTGGCTGGCGGCGCGCAAGAGCGGCGGCGGGCCGGTGGAAGAGGGCAGGGTGGCGCGATTGCAAGCGGCGCTGGATATCGGCGGCGCGCATTTTCTGGAAGCGCCGCGCATGCTCGCCAATCGCGCCGCACAGCTCGGCGACATGCTTTCTGAGATCGGCGTGGCGGAAGACGAGGCGCAATCGATCGAGAGCCTCGCACGCGTCGCGGCGGCGACGGGAAGCAAGCAGACCTTCGGCGATCTCTGCCAGCATTATTTCAATCTGCGCAAGCAGGGCGCGACGCGGGAATCGGCGCTCGCCGATTTGTCGGAGCGCTATAGCGTGCAGAATCGCGGGCAATAAATAGGCGAGCCTCGAAAGGCTCGCCTATTGGCGAACCGCGTCAGCCGCGGTTGTAGACGTCCTGCAGGCGCACGATATCGTCCTCGCCGAGATAGGAGCCGGTCTGCACCTCGATGATCTCGAGGTCGATCTTGCCCGGATTGCTCAGGCGATGAATGCAGCCGATCGGCAGATAGACCGACTCGTTCTCATGGACGAGCAGCGTCTCCTCGTCGCGGCCGACTTCGGCCGTGCCCTTGACGACGATCCAATGCTCGGCGCGATGAAAATGCTTCTGCAGCGACAGGCGCGCGCCCGGCTTCACCACAATGCGCTTCACCTGATGCCGATCGCCGGAATCGACCGATTGGTAGAAGCCCCAGGGGCGGAAGATGCGCTTGTGCTCGCCCGCCTCGCGGCGGTTCTCGCGCTTCAATTGATCGACGAGCTGCTTGACATTGTCGCCATGCTCGTGACCCAGCACCAGCACCGCATCCGGCGTCGTCACCACAATGACATCGTCGACGCCGACGACGGTCGTCAGCGTCTCGTCCGAGCGCACATGCACATTGCGCGAATCGCGCACGACGCCATTGCCGCGCACCGAATTGCCCTGTTCGTCGCGCTCGGTCAGCTCCCAGACGGCGCGCCAATTGCCGACGTCCGACCAGCCTATGTCGGCCTCGATCACCGCGGCCTTGCGCGTCTTCTCCATCACGGCGTAATCGATGGAGGTCTTGGGGGCGCGCGCGAAAGATTCGGCGTCCAGCACCAGAAAATCGAGATCGCTGCGGCCGGCGTCGATCGCCTTTTCCGCCGCATCGGCGATCGCCGGCTCGAATTGTGCGATCTCCGCCTGCATCACATCGGCGCGGAAGATGAAATTGCCGCTGTTCCACAAATAGCCGGCGTCGATATAGCGCTGCGCGGTCTCGCGATCGGGCTTTTCGACGAAGGCCTCGAGGTTGAAAACGTCGCCGGCGATGCGGTCGCCGGTGCGAATATAGCCATAGCCGGTGGCCGGATTGTCGGGCTTGACGCCGAGCGTGACGATATAGCCGTCCGCGGCGGCGGCAGCCGCTTTCTTGCACAGAGCGACGAGGCCTCGTGGGTCGCGCACCACATGATCGGCGGCGAGCACGACGACGATGGTCTGCGGCGAGCGGCGCGCGGCGACGCCGGCGGCGACGGCGACCGCGGCGGCCGAATCACGCCGGGTGGGCTCGAGGACGACATCGGCCGAGGCGCCGATGGCGCGCAGCTGATCGGTGACGAGGAAGCGATAATCGGCGTTGGAGATGATGACGGGCTTGTCGAACGCCTCGTCCGACAGCGTCTGAATAGTCGTCTGGAAGGTCGACAGCTCGCCGACGAGCGGAATGAATTGTTTCGGGAGCGTCTCCCGCGATTCGGGCCATACGCGCGTGCCTGCCCCGCCGCACATTATGACAGGAAGTATCTTCGTCATGTATCGCCTTTCGGTGGAAGGCCGTCGTCCAACGCCGCGCTCCTTACGAGACGACGGCGTGGACCGGATCTCGCCCACGGCCCGCATGTCGGGGTCGACGAGGCCCGATAGCATAGGCTGCGCCAATGCGCCAAAGATCACGTCAGCAATAGGCCGAACGACCTGGATTTGGCAAGCCGCCGCAATCGTTTCGAGCGATTCGGCGGTCGCTTCGGAACGGTTCGGACGTCACCAGCTATTTGAGGCGAAATTCAGCTCTTGCCCTTTTTTTCGAGCTCGGCCTTCAGCGCCAGCAGCTTGGCGAAGGGCGAATCAGGATCGGGCAGGCGCTCTTTCTCCCGTCTTTCCGGCGTGGAAAAGCTCCCATTGCCGCGGCGGCGGTCGTCCCGCGGCGGGCGACTGTCGCCGCGCGGTCCGTCGCTCCGCGGCTTGCCGCCGGAGCGGAAGCCGCTCTCCTTGCGGGCGTCGGGCCGCGGCCGATGCTCGGAATGCTCGCCTTCGCCTTGCTCGGGCCGCCGGCCACCGCCCTGGCCATGGCCCTGACCTGGCCCTTGGCCCGGTCGCGGGCCACGGGGGCGCTCGCCGGCCGGCCGCGCGGCGCGGCCTTCCTCCTGGCCCGGAGCGCCGCCGCCGTGACGCCGGCGCGGCGCCTGGGGCGCATGGCGCTGCAAGGTCCAAATCTCGATCGGCGCCGGCTCGGTCGCAACCGGCTCGGCGCTCGCCTCGGTCGTTTCCGTCTCAGTCGCTTCTGTCTCAGTCGCTTCCGTCTCGGCCGCGACGGCGTCCGGCTCTTGCGGCGCGGGACCCGCTTCGATGGGCGCCTCCTCTACGGCCGCCTCTTCGACGACCGGCGACGGAACCTCCTCTGCCTCCGCGACAGGCTCGAGCGCCTCAGCCGGCTCGGCGGCCGATTCGCTGCTTTCCTCGGCCACAGCCAGAACCGGCGCGAGCGGCTCGGTCGCCGCCTTGGCCAGCAGCGGCACGGTGATCGCCGGTCCCTGACGCTCGGCTGATTGATAGCCGAGCGAGCGCAGAATGGAGGCGAAGGCCTCGCCCGCGCAGCCGGTGAGCGAGGTCATCGCCACTGTGACGATGAAACCCTCGCCATCGGCCGCGCCGGGGGGCGGATCGCCGGCGGTTACGCCGGGACGATAGGCGCTCGCCGGGCGGATGAGATCGGCGAGGCGCTCCAATATATCGACGCGCACCACGCGCTCGCCGCAGACGCGGAAGCCGGCGGCGCGATAGAAGCCCTTGGAGATCGCCGTATCGGCGGCGAAGGAGGTGCGGCCGGAGGCGGCGAGATGCGGCACCTCCTCGAGGCCCTTGAGATTGTCGAGCCCGCCATGCTTCAGGCCCCACAGCAGGGCGGCGAGCGAGCGCGGCGCCGGCTTCAGCAGCTGCGGCAGATAAAGGTGATAGGCGCCGAAACGCACGCCCTTCTTGCGCAGGGCGGCGCGGTCCTCCTGGGAGAGCGCCTTGATGTCGCGCGCGACGCGACTGCGCTCCAACACGCCGAGCTCCTCGGCCAGCTGAAAGGCGATGCCGCGGGAAACGCCCTCGAGCCCCTCGCCCTTCTCCAGCTCCTCCAGCGCGCCGAGCAGCTTCTTTATATGCTGGGCCAGCCACAGATCGAGCCGTTGCTGCACTTTCTCCAGCGCCGCGCCGGTCAATTGCTCGTCGGCGAGCAGGCGGACCACCGGGGTCAGCACGGCGGCGCCGGGCGCGATCTTGCCGACAGGTTCGCCGAGCCAGCGGATGGTCCCGTCATTGCCGAGCAGAAAAGCGTCGTCCACCGCGTCGAACACGCGGGCGGCGCGCGCCTCTATCTCGCCGGCGAGCGCTCGCTGCGCGGCGGCGTTCAGCGCCTTCGCCGCTTCGCCCGTGGCCTGTGGGTCGGCCGTGAAACGAAATCCCTGCAACTGTCCGACATGCTGACCTTCGACCATAACGTCGCCGGCAGTAGTGATTTCGGCTTCGAGCATCGCGTTCTCTCTCAGGCGGCGCATCAGCACACTGGTGCGGCGATCGACGAAACGCTGCGTGAGGCGTTCGTGCAGCGCGTCGGACAGACTGTCCTCTACCTGACGCGCGACGCTCTGCCAATGCTCTGGATTCTCGAGCCAGCCAGAACGATTGGCGATGAAGGTCCAGGTGCGCACCTGGGCGAGCCTTGCGGACAGTGTGTGAATGTCGCCGTCGATGCGGTCCACGGCGGAGATTTGCTTTGCGAACCAATCGCCTGGGATCAATCCGCGGCGCACCACAAAGCCATGGACGGCGAGCGCCAGCTCCGCATGAGCGGCCGGCGAGGTCTTGCGATAATCTGGAATTTGGCACACATCCCAGAGTCTCATAATATCTGCGATTGTTTTTGTGTTGCGCTGCACAGTCTCGTCGCGCGCGGCGACCTCGAGCACCATCTGATCCTCGGCGGTCCGCGCCCGCAGCAGGCATTCGTCGGGTGAGGCGCGCTCCAGCGATTCGACCAGCGCCTCGATCGAATCGAAATCGAGATCGCCATTGCGCCATTGCAGCGCGACCAGCGGATCGAACCAATGATTCTCCAGCGCCTCGACCGTCTGCTCGTCGAAGGGCGGGCAGCGGCCGGTGCTGCCGAAGGTCCCGTCATTCATGTTGCGGCCGGCGCGGCCGGCGATCTGCCCCATTTCCGCCGCGGTCAATCGGCGATGGCGCCAGCCGTCGAACTTGCGGTCGGCGGCGAAGGCGATGTGGTCGACATCGAGATTGAGGCCCATGCCTATGGCGTCGGTGGCGATGATGTAATCGACGTCGCCATTCTGGAACAGATCGACCTGGGCGTTGCGCGTGCGCGGCGAGAGCGCGCCCAGCACCACCGCCGCGCCGCCGCGCTGACGCTTGATCCATTCGGCGATGGCGTAGACGTCCTCGGCCGAGAAGGCGACGATGGCGCTGCGCGGCGGCAGCCGCGCCAGCTTGCGCTCGCCGGCGAAGGCGAGATGCGACAGCCGCGGCCGCGTGAAGATGGGAACGCCCGGCAGCAGCCGCTCGATCAAGGAGCGCATGGTTTCCGCGCCGATCAGCAGCGTCTCCTGCCGCCCGCGCCAATGCAGCAGGCGATCGGTGAAGACATGGCCGCGGTCGAGGTCGGCGGCGAGCTGAATTTCGTCCACGGCGACAAAATCCACATCGAGATCGCGCGGCATGGCCTCGACGGTCGAGATCCAATAGCTGGGCGCGCGCGGCTTGATCTTCTCCTCGCCGGTGACGAGCGCGACATTCTCCGTCCCCACCCGCTCGGCGACGCGCGTGTAGACCTCCCGCGCGAGAAGACGCAGCGGCAGGCCGATCATGCCCGTCGAAAAGGAGAGCATTCGCTCTATGGCGTGGTGCGTCTTGCCGGTGTTGGTCGGCCCCAGAACGGCGGCGACGCCGGCGGTCGACGGTCGCACGCCCGGCGCGGCCGGCTTTTTGGCGGTGAGCATGGGGCTCATGATTTTTCTTTATATTTCACCTCGAGCCCCGACGCGAGCCCGGCTCCCCGAATCGATAGCGGCGATCGTCCCGGAATGGAACGGCGAAGATCGCGCTATTTTACGCTTCGAACAGGCGTCGAACGAATCGCGGCCGAATCGCCGACGCTTTTCGAATCACGCTCTGTTCGCTCGAGATATGGTTGGTCCTCACGCCTGCGAACGCTATGGCTTCCAAATCTCGCCTTTTGCAGCAGTCTTGCGCGACGCGCCTCGCATGACTGCGCGCGGACTCCGCCGCGGCTTCCTGTCAACATGCGAATTGCGACGGCCCGACGACGCCGGCGTTAAGCTTTGGAATCTTGCCGGAACGGAGCCGGCACGAATCGGCGATCTCGCCGCGTTGTCGCGCCGTTCCCTCGAGAACTCGAGGCTTTCGCCCGGCCGTCGCGCTATTTCGCGCCGCTTCCGCGCCTGCCCGGCGCGCCGAGCGCGGCGACGCATTTACCTCCTCGTCTCGAAATCGGACGTTTCGGCGCGCGCTCGCAGCGCTCGGAGCGCTTCTCGCCCGGCCTGTCGCGCGCTCGCGCGCCGCCCCAATGCGATTCGCGCGGCGTCGGCAGGGTTAACGCGATACGCCGCGCGAGCGCGCGACGCGCTGCGGCGTAAGCCGAGCGTTAACCTTTCGTAAGCCATGATCCGCCGCGACAGCGAGGCCCAGCGGACGGACAGAGCATTGGCAGAGAATAAGCGTGACTTCCGATCGAGCGTGGCCGCGCTCGTTCTCGCGCCGAGCCCGCGGGCGCTGCGATTCTTCGCCGTCGGCCTCCTCAACACGGCCTTCGGCTATGCGATCTTCTATTTCGTCTGGCGCGCCACGCAGGATTCGACTGTCGCGGCCGGCGTCTCCACCGCGATCGGCGCTCTGTTCAATTTTCTCTCGATCGGCCGCCTCGTCTTCGGCTCCGCCGATCCGCGCTTTCTCGGCCGCTTCATCGCCGTCTATGCCGCGCTCTTCATCGTCGACGCGCTGGCCTTGCGCGCGCTCGAGCATTTGGGCGCCGAGGCGGCGCTCGCGCAGGCGGCGCTGACGCCCGTGCTCGCGACGCTGTCCTATCTCCTCAATCGCGACTTCGTTTTCCGCACGGGAGCGGGCGACGCATGAAAACCATCTCCATCGTCACGCCCTGCTACAATGAAGAGCTGAACATTCGCGAATGCCATGCGCGCGTCGCCGCGCTCTTTGCGGGCGAGCTGAAAGATTATCGCCGCGAGCATGTGTTCTGCGACAACGCCTCCAAAGATCGCAGCGCCGAAATATTGCGCGATCTGGCCGCGAGCGATCCTTGCGTGAAGGTCATTTTCAACGCGCGCAATTTCGGGCCGATGCGCTCCAACTTCAATGGCGTGATGGCCGCGAGCGGCGATGTGGTTCTCTTGTTTCTGCCTGCCGATCTGCAAGACCCGCCGGAGCTGCTGCCGCAATTCGTGAAGCTCTGGGAGGCGGGAAACGAGATCGTCTATGGCATTCGCAAGATTCGCGAGGAGGGCGCCGTCATGCGCATGGCGCGCGGCCTCTATTACCGCATGCTCACCGGCCTCTCGGAATTCACGCTGCCGCCCGGCGTCGGCGATTTTCAGCTCGTCGATCGCAAGGTCGTGGAGGCGATGCGCAGCATAGACGATTCCTATCCCTTCATGCGCATGATGACATTCGAATGCGGCTTCACCGCCGTCGGCGTTCCCTATCGCTGGGTCGAGCGTCGCCGTGGCGTCACCTCCAATAATCTGCCGCGCCTCGTCGATCAGGGCCTCAACGGGCTCGTCACCTTCACGCCGGCGCCTTTGCGCCTGCTGCTGTTTCTCGGCTTCGGCATAGCGGGGCTGGCGCTCGCCTATGCTTTCGTCAGCCTGGCGCTCGGGCTCGTCTTCTTTCGCCAGCTGGCGCCGCCCGGCGTGATGACGATCATCGTCGCCGTCTTCTTCTTCGGCGGCGTGCAGCTCTTCTCCATAGGCGTGCTCGCCGAATATATTCTCGCCATACATTCGCAGGTGCGGCGCAAGCCGGTGGTGTTCGAGCGCGAGCGCATCAACTTCTGAGCCGACATGACCGCGACGACGCTGCTAGCGAAAGACGAAGCCTCAGCGCGGACGCGCGCGCCTCTGCGCAATCTGCTGCTGCTGCAGCTCGGCGTTCTCGTCTTTCTCCTCTCCAACGCCGCGCTCGCCTTCGGCTTTCGCGCCATCGCCGCCACGCCCATTCTCGCGGGCTGCGCGCTCGCGGCATTCCTCCTCTTCTCCTTTCGGCCGAAGCAGAACGGCCTGCTCGCCGCGCCGATCGATACGAAGACTCTCACCGCCTGTCTCGCGCTCGCCGTCGCTCTGCTGCTGCTCGGCGGCGAGACGCATCTTTTCTACGCCAATCTCGATTGGCTGGTGCGCGACGCCGTTCTCTCCGATCTGACGCGGCAGGGCTTTCCGCTCTTCTATCGCTATGAGGGGCAGGATTATCTGCTGCGCGCGCCGCTCGGCATGTATCTCCTCCCCGCGGCGATCGGACATTATGCGGGGCTCGTCGGCGCGCATATTGCCATGCTGGCGCAAAATGCGCTGCTGCTCGGCCTCTGCCTCTACTTCATCGCAAAGCTCGCCGGCGCGCGCGCGGCGCCCTTTCTCGCGCTCTTCATTCTGTTCAGCGGGCTCGACATTCTCCCGCAGCTCTTGCACGAAGGGCTCGAATTGCCGGACCATCTCGAATGGTGGAATTCGTCGATCCAATATTCCTCACATGTCACGCAATTGTTCTGGGTTCCCAATCATGCGCTGCCGGGCTGGTGGGCGGCGCTGCTGCTGCTGCTGCTCGTGCGCGAGGAGATCGATCTCGCGCTTCTCGCCATTCTCTTCGCAGCGTCGCTGCTGTGGTCGCCGCTCGCCGCGGTCGGCGCCGCGCCGCTCATCGGCTTTTGCGCGCTGCGTCTGCGCCACGCGCTCTTCTCATGGCGCAATATAGCGGCGGCCGCAGCGGGCCTCTGCTTTCTGCCGATCGCGCTCTATCTGACGGTCGACGCGGAATCGGTCAAGCACGGCTGGCTCGCCGCGACGCCGGGATTCGCGCTCCTCTATCTCGCCTTCATTCTCGTCGAAATTCCACAGGCGGCGATCCTCCTCGCGGCACGCGACGCAATCGCGAAAAGCGATCGCGCTTTGATCGGCGCATCCGTCGTCGTTCTGCTGGCGCTGCCCTTCTATTACTTCGGCCCCAATAATGATCTCGCGATGCGCGCCTCCATGCCGGCGCTCTTCCTGCTCGCATTCGCCTTTGCGGGAGTCGCTGTGTCGACGCCGCGCGACGGCGGCCGTCTCGCTTCCCTAATATCGGCGATCGTCATCGTCGCCGCCGCGACGCCGGCGATGGAGATCAAGCGCGCGCTGGTCTCTCCCGCTTTCGCAATATCGGATTGCGATCTTTTGACCAGCTGGCGCAAGACCGATCCTTCCATCTTCCCGACCAATTATCTCGCGCGTCTCGAGAAGCTTCCGGCCTGGCTCGGCGCGGCGAGCGAAGCGCGGCTCGAGATCGAGCGGCGAAGCTGCTGGCCGACGCATCCGCATCTGCCCGATTCGCGCAAATGAGGCTGCGGCGCGGCGCGCCTGGGATGTCCACAGAATTTCGCTCATCACATTTGGCTTTTGACTTGGCGCCGCGCCGAACGCTAAAAACGCGCCTCTTTGAACAGCCGACAGGGATAGCGCATGGCGTCGATCGTCGAACGAATCAGCACGGAGCTCTCCGCGAAACCTTGGCAGGTGGAGGCGGCGGTCGCTCTGCTCGATCAAGGTTCGACCGTGCCCTTCATCGCCCGCTACCGCAAGGAGGCGACGGGCCAGCTCGACGACATCCAGCTGCGTCATCTGGAAGAGCGCCTGCGCTATTTGCGCGAATTGGAAGACCGCCGCAAAGCGATTCTCGATTCCATCGAAGCGCAGGGAAAGCTGGACGACGCCCTGCGCGCGACCATCATGGACGCCGACAATAAGGCGCGGCTCGAGGATATTTATCTTCCCTATAAGCCCAAGCGCCGCACCAAGGCGCAGATCGCGATCGAGGCCGGCCTCGCGCCGCTCGCCGAAGCTCTGCTCGGCCATCCCGAGCGTGAGCCGAAAGCGCAGGCCGAGCCTTTCGTGAACGCCGAGAAGAATGTCGCCGACGCCACCGCCGCGCTCGAGGGCGCGCGCGCCATTCTCGTCGAGAGATTCGCGGAAGACGCGGATCTCATCGGCCGCCTGCGCGAGACCTTCTGGACGCAGGGCCTGATGAAATCGAAACTGCGCGCCGGCAAGGAGGCTGCAGGCGCGAAATTCTCCGATTATTTCGATTTCTCCGAGCCGCTCACCAAGCTTCCGTCGCATCGCATATTGGCGATGTTCCGCGGCGAGAAGGAGGAGATGCTCGATCTCGAGATGCTCCCCGAGCCGAGCGAAGGCGCCGTCGGCTATGAGGGCCAGATCGCGCAGCGTTTCGTCATCGCCGATCGCGGCCGTCCGGGAGATCGCTGGCTCTTGGACACTGTGCGCTGGGCGTGGCGCACCAAGATCGAGCTGCATCTTTCCGTCGATCTGCGCACGCGTCTGTGGCGTCTCGCGGAGGATGAGGCGATTCGCGTCTTCGCCGCCAATTTGCGCGATCTTCTGCTCGCGGCGCCCGCCGGCGCGCGCGCGACGCTCGGCCTCGATCCGGGCTTTCGCACGGGCGTCAAGGTCGCCGTCATCGACAAGACCGGCAAGATCGTCGCGACCACTGCCATTTATCCGCATGAGCCGCAACGGCGCTGGGACGAATCGCTCTCCATTCTCGCAAAGCTCGCGCGCGAGCACGGCATAGAGCTCATCGCCATCGGCAATGGCACGGCCTCGCGCGAGACCGACAAGCTCGCCGGCGATCTGATGTCGAAATTCCCGGAGCTGAAGCTCACCAAGATCGTCGTGTCGGAGGCGGGCGCGTCTGTCTATTCCGCCTCGGAATACGCATCGCGCGAATTGCCCGATCTCGATGTGTCGCTGCGCGGCGCGGCGTCGATCGCGCGCCGCCTGCAAGACCCGCTCGCCGAGCTGGTGAAAATCGAGCCCAAGGCGATCGGCGTCGGCCAATATCAGCACGACCTCTCCGAGGTGAAGCTCTCCCACTCGCTCGACGCCGTCGTCGAGGATTGCGTGAACGCCGTCGGCGTCGACGTCAACACCGCCTCCGCGCCGCTGCTCGCGCGCGTGTCGGGCGTCGGCGAATTGCTGGCCTCCAACATCGTCGCGCATCGCGACGCAAATGGTCCGTTCCGCACGCGCGACGCGCTGAAGAAAGTGCCGCGCCTCGGCCCGAAGGCCTTCGAGCAGAGCGCGGGCTTCCTGCGCATCGTCGATGGCGAGGATCCGCTCGATCGCTCCGGCGTGCATCCGGAGGCCTATCCGGTGGTGCGGCGCATTCTCGCCGCCGCCAAGACCGACATAAAGCAGCTCATCGGCAATGCGACGGAACTGCGCAAGCTGAGCCCTAAGCAATTCGTCGACGAGAGCTTCGGCCTGCCAACCGTCACCGATATTTTCGCCGAGCTGGAGAAGCCCGGCCGCGATCCGCGCCCCGCCTTCAAGACCGCGACCTTCCAGGAGGGCGTCGAGAAGATTTCCGATCTGAAGCCCGGCATGATTCTCGAGGGCGTCGTCACCAATGTGGCGGCCTTCGGCGCCTTTGTGGATGTGGGCGTGCATCAGGACGGGCTCGTCCACATCTCCGCAATGTCCAAGACCTTCATCAAGGACCCGCGGCAGGCGGCCAAGCCCGGCGATATCGTCAAGGTGAAGGTGCTGGAGATCGACGCGCCGCGTAAGCGCATCTCGCTCACCATGCGGCTCGACGACACGCCCGATCAGCGCCAGGCCCCGTCAGGCGGCCAGCGCCGCGAGGGCGGCGGCGCGAGCCCACGCCAGATGCGCCAGCCGGAGCCGCAAAAGGGCGCAGGCGCGCTGGGCGAGGCGCTGCTGGCGGCGATGCGCACGCCGCAGAAGGGCCGCTAGCTAGAGTTTCGAGCGAAGCGGGAGCGGCTTCGCTCGAAAACACGGGCGGAATAAAGGAATCCTAGAGTTTTTCCGGTTCGATCTGAACCGGAAAAACTCTCGCCTAGTCGCGGAAAGTAGTGATGTCTCGTCGCGCCGTCATACCGGCCCGTCTTCATGCAGCAGCGCTTGAAAGCTACGGCCGGAGCCGCAGGGGCAGGGGTCCGCGCGGCCCAGCTTTTCGACGAGCTCCTTGTCGCCGTGGACAAAGCGCAGGCCGCGCTTGACGTTGGTTTCCGAATTAAAGCCCTTGCGGCGCTTGGATGTGGGCTCGAAAGCACGCCGGGGCGTCGAAATCGCTGTCATACTTCATGACCGCCTCCCCTATGATGGAATGTGAGCATTGGAGCGGGTGAAGGGAATCGAACCCTCGTATTCAGCTTGGAAGGCTGCTGCTCTACCATTGAGCTACACCCGCGGTGACGGAGATATGCCAAGTCGCGCCGCGCTTGGCAATGGCCCTCGCGCGGCCGGCGCCGCGCCAAAGGCGCGATTTTCGGCGATTCGCGTGTAAACCGGGGCTTTTCGGCGCGTGCGGCTTGACAGGCTCGCGTTCGATTTCTCATTTGACAGCCGGGCAAGGGCAAACTAACCGAGCGCCCGACCAAAGTCTCCACGGGCGGTCCCACACCGCTCTATCTCGAGGATGCAAGGACCGTGGCCAAACCCGAACTCGGCGCCAAGCGCCAATGTCAGTCTTGTGGCGTCAAATTTTTCGATCTGAACAAGGATCCGGTCGTCTGCCCGAAGTGCGGAGCGATTTTCCATATCGTGACGTCGCGAATCGCCTCCCGCAATGTCGATCCGGACGAAGCGGCCGAGGGCGAGAAGGACGCGGAGATCGTCTCCCTCGACGAGGTGGAAGCCGCCGAGAACAAGGCCGAATCGATCGAGGTGGATGAGGACGTCGAGATCGACGATGCGGCCGAGGAGGACGACACCTTCCTCGAGAATGAGGAGGAGGAGGACGACGACGTCGCCGGCCTCATCGACGGCGACATCGACACGGATGAAGAAGGTTGAGACGAAAACGGCGGCCCCGAGCTTCGGGGCCGCCGCTTTTTCTCGAGCGCTGTATTCGATTTATTTTTTCGCCGGCTCGTCCGGGAAAGGCGTGAGCGCGGAGTAGTTGGCCGGCACGGGCTGCGTCAGCGCGCCGAGGAAAGCGGTGATCGCCGCGACATCCTTGTCGGAGAGATCGGCGCCCAATTGGACCTTGGCCATCACGCGCACCGCCTGCGGCAGCTCGGCCACCGAGCCGTCATGGAAATAGGGGCCGGTCTTGGCGACATTGCGCAGGCTCGGGACCTTGAAGACATAGAGGTCCGCGTCATTCTTGGTCACATCGGCGCGGCCCTTGTCCGGGTCCTTGGAGCCGGTCTGCTTCCAATAGTCCTCGACGACGCCGAATTTGGAGAATGCGGTTCCGCCGAGGCCGACGCCGTCGTGACAGCCGGCGCAGCCGATATCGACGAATTTGCGCAGGCCCGCCTGCTCGGCCGGGGTCAGCGCCTTGGCGTCGCCGTTCAGATAAGCGTCGAAGCGCGTCGGCTGCGGCAGCGTGCGCTCATAGACGCCCAGCGCCTTGCCCCAGTTTTTCTGCGTCACCGGGTCGGCCTCGCCGGGGAAGGCCTTGGCGAAGGCCTCCGTATAGCCAGGGATGGATTTCAGCTTGGCGATCACCGTCGCGAAATCGGGATTGCCGAAGCTCACCGCGCCGGTCGGCGATTTCTCGGCCTGCTCCTCGATCGTCTCGCGATCGCCGCGCCAATGCGCCTTGAACTGAAGCGCGGCGTTGAAAATCGTCGGCGCGTTGCGCGGATTGAGCTTGCCGAGCACGCCGAAGGATTTGGGCAGCCCATCGGCGCCCTGCTTGTCCGGCAAATGGCAATGCGAGCAGCTGATATTGCCGTCGGCGGAAACTCTGGTCTCGAAGAACAGCCGTCGTCCGAGCTCGGCCTGATCCGTTTTGGCGCTCGGCGCGGCCGGCAGAGGCGCGAAAATGCGCTTGGCGTCGGAAAGGAGCGCGGCGTCGGCGCCGGCCGCGACAGCGGTCGCGGCGAGGCACAATCCCGCAGCCGCAAATCCGACCAGCGCGGAAATTTTTACGTAGGAAGTCATGATGGTCCGCCGTTTCTCGTAGTCGGAGCTGGGGCTCCGGCGGGCGCATCCTGTATCGATTTATGAGAGCCGGCAAGCCCGGCTCTCATAAAATCATACTTCGCAGCTAGGGTTGGCGCGCGGCGCCGATCGGGCGCAATCCGAGCCAGCGGCTCGCGCTCGGAAAAGCGCGGCGGATGACCGTTTCCGCCGCGATCACTGCGAGGAGAGATAGGCCGAGCGTCGGCAGAAAGAGGCCGAGGGCGAGGATGAGGCTCAGCATGAAAGGCGCGAGGCGCGGCTCGGGCGAGAAGGCCGGCGGCGCGCCCAGGGCGCCGCGCGGGCGCCGCCGCCACCATAAAACGACGGAAGAGACCACGAGCAGCAGATAGGCGACGACAGTCAGCAGGCCGAGCAGCTGATTGAGCCAGCCGAACAGCTGCCCCTCATGCGCGGCGACGCCGATTCCGAAGATGCGGTCGATGAGCGGAGACGTGGCGAAGCCCGTCTCGCGCAATTGCTCGAAGCTCGCCGGGTCGAATTCGATCGTCCTGCGCAGCGGGCGGTTCTGCGTTCGCGATTGGACCTTCCAAGCGGCGCCTTCCGGTCCGGGCGGCGAGATCGTCACCGGCTCGGCGAGGCCGAGCCCGGCCGCGATCGGCGCGATTCGATCGAAACCGACGCGCGTCGCGGTCATGGCGCCGGCGGCGGCGTGATGCGCATGGTGCTCCGCATGTTCGCTCGGCGCGGGCGCGGCTTGCTGGAATTGTTCCTTGCGCTGCTCCCGTGCGTCGGCTGGCCCCGTCGTCCAATCGGGATGGACGAGCATCGTCTCGCCGATATTGCGCACATAGCGGAAGCTCTCGCCCCAGACCAATGTCCAGGGCAGCGCCGTGACGAGCAGGAACAGAGCGAAAAACGACACCCACAGACCGGTGACGGCGTGGAGGTCGCGCCAGAAAATTCGGCCGCCCTCGGCGAGGCGCGGATAGGCGACGCCGGCCAGGCCTTTCGCGTCGCGCGGCCACCAGAGATAGAGGCCGCTGACGATCATGACGATGGCCCAGGCGCCGGCGAGCTCCAGCAGCACATGGCCGGGCGTCCCCAGCAGCAGATCGCCATGAATGGCGCCGGCGAGCCGTGACGGGCGGTATTTGTCGTCCTGAACCGCGAGAATTTCCAGCGTGTCGGGACGCACCAGCACGCGCTGGATCGCGAAATCTTCGGAGCCGCGGCGCCCGGTCATGAAGGTCACGCGGGCGGCGTCGGCTGGATCGGCGCGCAGCTCGAGCGCGGTCAACCGCGCGTCGGGCAGGGCCGCCTGCGCCGCCGCCACTTGCGCGTCGAGCGATTGCGGTGCGCCATTCAGCGCCATATGGTCGTAGGGCCGGTCGAGCCAGGCGTCGATTTGCGGCTTGAAGAGATAGACCGCGCCGCTGAGCGACAGCACGACGACGAAGGGTAGGCAGAATAGCCCCGCATAGAAATGCCAGCGCCAGATGGTGCGATAGGCCGCGGAACGGACGGACGCATCCTGCGATCCGACGAGATTGCGGACGATCATATTCATATTTGGCCTCCTCGACGACGCCGGCGCCCGCCGCGGGCCGGTCGTGTCTTTTCTTACTTCGATGCGATGGCTCGCCGATGAAAAGCTCGGCCGTCTCATTGGGAGCGTAACGCCGGCTCCGTGCGATTGTCGAGATCGCGCATGAGGGGACGTCGCATTAGAAGACGTCAATGGGGACGTCGCGCGAGAGGGGCCGACGCGAGCGTTCGCGCATTATGGCGTAGGCAGGGACGAGGAGCGCCCTGCCGCGGCAGGCGCTGGCGCGCAAAAAATTACGAGCCGGTAAGAAGGTCGCCTCCGTGAGGAGAGCGGGCTTCCTACCGGCTCGCTGAATTCGGCCGCTTCATGACAGAAGCGGCGAGCGCGAAATCCGTTCAGATCTCGGCGGATTCGTAGCTGGTGATTTCCATGCCGACGCAGACTTCGACGATCACCGGGGTGGTCCAGGCCATGTTCATCTCCTCCGTTCGAAGAAATCGCCCTTTCGAGGCGAATGTCTCATCCCGCTTCTCGCTGCTTTGCGCTTGGCCGCATGAGCCGGCAGGTTTGAGCTAGGCGATTGACTAGCATGAAGCTCTGCCCCACGCAATTCGGCAATTTGAGACGGCGTGTTTTCAAATCTTCCCGACGTCGTAGCAACCTATGGAAGTTGCGAGAGGAACGACGTTCGCCGCGGCGGCCCCGCGCGGCTGTGATCGGGCAATCCTCCCATATGAGGCCGGCGGCTCGCTGACGAATGAGATTTCGGATCAGGCGTCTCGCCTCGCGGCCGCGGTCAAAGCGTCACCGCTCCGATCTGCTGCAAGACACCCAATCGATCGACTTGTAGCCATGCTCGGGATAGCTTGCCGTCGGAGGCGTGATAGATGGCGATCCCCTCTTGAACGACCATCTTGCCTGTCGCAGCGACGCCGGCCAGCGGTCCGAGCTGCGCCGCCCGGAATCGCCAGCGCAGGCACACTTTGTCGTCCGCCGCGAACAAATCCTCGATCTCGAATTGGAGGTCGGGAAACGCAGTGACCATGCGTTCGATCGTCCGCCTGAAGCCTTCGGGGCCGTTTTCGCCATTCGCGCCGACGAAACCCGGCGCCAGATATTCGTCCAGCCGGTCCAGCTGACGTTTGTTCAGACAATCCGCATAGAGGCCCTCGACGAGCTCCGCCGGCGTCATGACGCACCCTCCATTGACAATATGTTGTCTTTTGCCATATTGACAATATATTGTCAATATCTCGGCTGTTCAGGGAGATCCATCATGCCTACGCCGCGCGGCGAAGCCCTGAGCGGGCTCGTATGGGAGATATTGCTGACCGCGGGCCGATTGACGGAGTTTGGCAATAGGCTCACCGCGCCCTTTGGCTTGACCGCCGCCCGTTGGCAGGTCATGGGCGTCATCGTCCACCGAGCGGCGACCATAGCGGAAATCGGCCGCCGCCTGTCGCAAAGCCGGCAGGGCGTCCAGCGCTTGGGCGATGAGTTGGCGCGGGAGGGTTTTGCGCTCTACAGCTCCAATCCGAAGCACGCGCGCGCCAAGCTGCTCGGCCCTACGCCGCAGGGCGCGGCCGCGTATCGAGAGGTGATGAAGCTGCAAGCCGAGTGGATGGACGCTCTATCGGCGAAAATGCAGGTCGAGAACATCGCCGCGGCGCGGGCGCTGCTCGCGACGCTCGCGTCCGGGCTGGAAGAAGGCCGAACGCAAAACGCAGCGCAAGGGCGCGAGCGCGCGTCGAGCGGTTGATGGTTCGGCGTCGGTGTCTCGAGCGCTGCTGCGCATGGCTCACGCCCTCGGCCGTCCCGGCACGATGATCGTGCTCCTCGCCCGCCGCGCTTTCGACGATGATGATGCTCCGGCGCAGCCGATCGCCGGCGCGCGCGCCGACGTCGCCGGCGCCACGACACGCCCGCCGGACATGCCGGGAATCTCGCCTGCGAGCCGCGCCCAGGAAATCCCCGGCGTCGATCTCGAACATCGCGCCTATCTGGGCCGGGATTCGGGCAAGTTTCCCGTAGTGCGGTGGGGTTCTGGAGCCTAACGTTAGGCAGAGGAGGGGCGAATGTCACCTGAATGGCGCGCGCAGCTCGACGTCTTCACGCGGCTGACTTTGGAGCAGCGCATCGCTTGGTACGGCCGGGCGATTCATCTCTGCACGATTTTCGCTCGTGACACCTATGTCGTCGGCTCAGAGGAGATCGCCGATCCGGCGCGGCTGCGGCGTTTCAATGAGCTCATTCATAGAATAGCGGGTCGCCAGGTCGGGCTCGCGACAAAGGGAGAGGCCGATGGGTTCGATGAATCATTCTTCGAAATGATGAGCATTGCCGCAGGCGAGTTGCGCGTGAGCGCCGCGCTGCTCGCCTCGATCGAATCTCTATCCCTCTGAACGCCCTTCGGCCGCTCACGCCGGCAGCAGCACCTCGCCCTTGCCGAACACCGCCGTGTCGCCGGCGAAGCGCTGCAGCCGGCCGGAGAGCAGGCGCGAGGCGCCGCGACTCTCTCCCGCCAGCGATTTGGCGAAGAGCTTGGCGAAGCCGAGATTATGCGCGCCGCAATCCACGTAAGTCGGTCCGAGCTCGCGCTGCTCGGAGAGCACGATGGATGCGCGCTTGTTGAGATAGCCGATGCGCTCGCCCTCGGCTGTCCCCAGCACGATGATCGTGCCGGCGATGGCTCTAGCGCCCAAATCCTCGCCCGCATCGCCCTCGACGATGATGATGCCGCGGCGCAGGCGATCTCCGCATCGCGCGCCGACGCTGCCGCGTACGACGACGCGGCCGCCGGACATGCCGGGGATCTCGCCTGCCAGCGGCGCGCCCAGGAAATCCCCGGCGTCGCCGTAAATATCGATATTCGCGCCCGCGGATTGCGAGGCGACATAGGGGCCGGCGTCGCCGGCGACCGTGATGGTCCCGCCCTTGGCCGCGCGGCCGAGCTGCGCGCCGACATCGCCTTCGACATGAATGGCGAAGCCCGGCAGCAGCTTGGCGCCCAGAAGATCGAAACGATCGGAGCCGCCGTCGAAGCGCACCGAGGTCACGTCGCCGAGCTTGACCTTGAAGATGTCGCCGACCGTCACGCTCTCGCGCGTCGTGCCGATGGAGAGGGACTCGATTTCCTTCGCCGAGCGGCCGACGAGCCGATCGGGCGTCAGGGGCGAGAGGTCGAGCCGCTGGTCGGGCTCGGCTTTCAGCGTGAAGAGAAGCGGCTTCACTTACACGAGATCCTTCAAATGATAGTGGAAGGGGCCGAGTTTCCCGCCGTAATTGCCGGCGCCGACGCGCTTGGCGCCCTGCTTGGGGCCGAGCGCGATGATCGCCTTCAAGCCGGCGCGCATCCCCGCCGCGACTGCCTCGCTGGTGAGGCCGTCGATGACGATCTCCAGCACGCAGCCGATGTCGGCGTCGAGCGCGCTATTGGTCGCGCCGCGCAGCGTCGGACAATAGGCGTCATTGGTCGAGGCGCCCATGCCCTTATATTTCGAGCCGACCTTGGAGCCGGAGCGCACCACGCCGCCGGGGAAGGGGGCGATGGCGTCGGGCGTCGCATGGACGGCCTCCACGGCGGCCTCTGTCGCGCGCATCGTGCTGGCCCAATCCTCGCCCATGATGAGCAGATTGCCGCCGCCGACCGATTTCTTGGTGAGGCCGACGGAAGATTCCGCCAGGAACTCGCCGTCCATCACCGGCACGCGCCAATAGCGGCGGCCGTCGATCGCCTTGGAAATCTGCCATTTGTCGCCGAATTGGCGCATGGAGTCGCCGACCTTGATCTTCGCCTCGCCGTCGAAGGCGGAGAAGACGGCCGAGCCGGGACAGGTCAGCACGCATTGGCCGATGCGATTGACCAGCGCCTTCTCGACGCTCTTGGGCGAGAAGCCGAAGAGCAGCACGCGCACGCCCGGACGTCCGTCCGGCGTCTCGCGCGTCGATAGCTCGCGGTCTATGCCGGCCTCGCAGTCGCAGCCGATGACCGATGTGGCGTAGCCGGTCATTGTGGTGGCGGCCTGCAACGCCCATTTGCGGGTCGGCGCGGTGACGACCACGCCGGAGCCGGTCATCGGAAAGGCTTCGGCGAAGCTCTCGTCGATGCGAATTCCCTTGCGGATCAGCTGCGGCATGGGACCTCCGCGAAGGCGTCAGCATTGGGGAGCGCCGCATCCTGCACCTCGAACATGGAGCGCGGCAGGCCATAGAGGCCGTCGTAATATTTGTCGAGGCGACTGTTGATCTTGCGATCGTATTCGGGCCGCACGCGCAGCGTCCTTCCCTTGGTGTAATGCGAGACTTTGCCGTCGCGCACGACGAGATTGCCATCCTTGAAGACATAGGCGGCGCTACGAAACATCGCCGCTTTGTCGGGCTGCGGCTTATAGACCGCAATATCGGCGACCGAGCCCGCGCCCAATTGGCCGCGATCCTCGAAGCCATAGAGCTTGCGCGGCGCCGCGCGGGTCATGGTCGCGATCTCATAGAAGGAATATTCGCGCTTCAGCGCCGGAAGATTGGTCAGCTCCAGCACATCGGCCGGCAGGCGCGAGCAATATTGCGCGCGCTTGTCGGCGCTCATCAGCAGAGCGAAGACTTCCGGATAGGTGGTGAAGGGCGCGCCATTGGGATGATCGGTGGTGAAGAACACCTGCATCGGATCATCGACCAGCAGGAACAGCTCGAGGCCCGCCGCCCATTGCACCGCGTTGAAGAAGTCCGACACGCGGTAGGAATAAGGCACGACGCCGAGGCCGTTGGAGTCGCCGTCGAAGATGACGCCCTTCTTCGGCCGCCCGCCGGGCAGGCTGTTGAACTGCTTCATCACATCGGAAGAGATGGTGACGATATCGGCGAACATCACCTGACCGACGTCGACGGTGACATTCTTATTGGCGTTGATCTTCTCTGCGAATCTCGCCGCCGCCGAGGAGAAGCCGTTCTTGCCCTCGGTTCCATAGGCGTAGAATTGCACATGGGCGAGATGCAGCGGCAGGCCCTGCGAGGAGTCGATCGTCGCCAGCGCCGTCTCGACATTGCCGGGCAGGCCGAGATTATTCATGTGCAGATGCAGCGGATGGCGGATCTTGGTGGCGTTCACCGCCCGCTGCAAGGTCTGGAAAATCTCGCGCGAGGAGAGGCCGTATTCCGGCACCACATCGTCGAGCGAGAAATGGCGGATATTCTGCTTGAAGGCGTCGACGCCGCCGGCGTTCACGCATTTGACGCCGATCGCGCGCGTCGCCTCGAGCGTGGCGCCGATGTAATCGACCACCGAATCCTGAGTCGCGCCGTCGCGGAAGGCGGAGAGGAGGAAATCCTCATTGCCGAGCACCGTCAGGAAGCCCTTGTCGATGATCGGAATATCGGCGAGCTCGAGATGGGCGTGCAGCGCGTGATGGGGCGAGACTGCCGGCTCTATGACCGTCGTGTAGCCCATTTGAGCATAGAGGCGGCCGGTCTCGAAGGTGGACCAGCCAGCCGTCGACAGCGGCGTGTTGGCGGGCCGCGGCCGATGGGCGCGATGCGCCTCCGGCAGCAGCAGGCGGGCGGTGTTCACGCCGCCGCCAGCGATATGGGAGTGGATGTCTATGGCGCCGGCCATGACGATATGGCCGGAGACGTCATGCTCGACGTCCGCCGACCGTCCCTCGGGCGGCGCGATGATGCGGCCGTCCTCGAAATAGACATCGCCGACGCCATCGACGCCATTGACCGGGTCGACGACATGGCCGCCGTAGAGACGGGTCAGCATGACGCGTGCTCCCAAGGGCGAATCAATTGCGACATGCGACCTCCGCATAGACGCTTCGGCCGGCGAGCGCCGCCTCGGGCACGTCGAAGATCGAGCGCGAGAGGCCATAGAGCTCGTCGTAATAGGCGTCGAGACGCTTCTCGATCGCGCGGTCGTAGCCAGGGCGCACGCGCAGCGTCTTGCCCTTGGTGTAGCGCGTCACGACGCCGTCGCGCACGACGTTTTCGCCGTCCTTGAACACATAGGCGGCGTTGCGGAACATGCCCGCCTTGTCTTTTTGCGGCTTATAGACGGCGATATCGGCGACGGCGCCTTCGCCGAGACGGCCGCGATCGGTAAAGCCATAGAGGCGCGCCGGCCCGGCCCGGCTCATCAGCGCGATCTCATGGAGCGTATATTCGCGCTTGATCGACGGGAGAGACGTCATCTCCAGCACATCGGCCGGCAGGCGCTCCATCCATTGCGCGCGCAGCTCCGCGCTCATCAGCAGCGCGAACAGCTCCGGATAGGTGGTGAACGGCCCGCCATTGGGATGGTCGGTGGTGAAGAAGACCTGCAGCGGATCCTCGATCAGCAGGAACAGCTCGAGGCCCGCCGCCCATTGTATGGCGTTGTAATAATTGGAGATACGATAGGCGTAGGGCACGACGCCGCCGCCATTGGCGTCGCCGTCGAAGATGACGCCCTTCTTCGGGATCGCGCCCGACAGGCTGTTGAACTGGCGCAGCACGTCGGAGGAGATGGTCACCGTGTCGCCGAACATCACAGCGCCGACGTCGACGGTGATGTTCTTATTGGCGTTGATCTTGGCCGCGAGCGCGGGGGCCGCGGAGGAGAAGGCGTTCTTGCCCTCGAGGCCATAGGCGTAGAATTGCACATGGGCGAGATGCATCGGCAGGCCCTCGGCGGCGTCGATCGTCGCGAGCGCCGTGTCGATATTGCCGGCGATGCCGAGATTGTTCATGTGCAGATGCAGCGGATGCGGAATGCCGACCGTCTGCGTCGCCTTTTGCAGCGATTTGAAGATCTGCCGCGAGGTCACGCCATAGAAGGGCACGATCTCGTCGAGGCCGAAGGCGCGCATATTCTGCTTGAAGGCGTCGGCGCCGCCGGGATTGATGCATTTGAGGCCGAGCGTGCCCGTCGCCTCGACGGTCTGCGCGACATAATCGGCGATGGCGGTCTCGCTCTCCCGCTCGCGCAGCGCGGCGAGCAGGAAGTCGTCATTGCCGAGCACCGTCAGCGCGCCCTTGTCGATGATCGGAACGTCGCCGAGCTCCAAATGCGACTGCAGCGCGTGGTGCGGCGCGACGGCGGGCTCGACCACAGTGGTGAAGCCCATTTGCGCATAGAGGCGGCCGGTCTCGAAGGTCGACCATTTGGCGGTCGCGAGCGGCGTTCCGTCGAGGCGCGCGCGGATCGAGCGGTGCATCTCGGGCAGCAGCAGCCGCGCCGAATTCACATTGCCGCCGGCGATATGGGAGTGGATGTCGATCGCGCCGGCCATGACGATATGGCCGGAGACGTCATAATCCTCGTCCGGCTCGCGGCCCTGCGGCGGAGCGACGATCCGCCCATCCTCGAAATAGACGTCGGCGACGCCGTCGACGCCAGTCGCGGGATCGACGACATGACCGCCGCGCAGACGGATCAGCACGGCAAATCCTCCGAAAATTTGGCGCTGATGGCGGCGATCGCCTCGGCGACCGTCGGCAGCTCGGCCGGCGCGCTCGCCCGCCGCAGCACCATGGAGCTGGTCTCCTGCGCGAATTCCACCGCGTCGTAATTCTCGCCCGGCTTGCCGACGGCGATGAACAGCCCGCGCTTGGGCGCAGAGCCCGGCGGTCCGAGCGTTATGAGCGGAATATCCGCCGCCTCCCAGGGCGGCGGCTCGCCGTCATAGGCGGAAATCCACAGCGCCGCGTCGGCCTCGCCGCTCTCGACGAGCCGGCTCGCCTCGAAGCGCCAAGTGTCATGCTCGGGATAGCCGCGGCCGAAGCCCGTGCGCGGCGGAAAGCCAGTCATCCAGGCGGAGGTCTGGAGCACGCCGGTGGCGTCGGCGCGGCCGCCGATCGGCACGCCGGTGAAGCGCGTCGTGGCGTTGAGCTCGGTGATCATGCCCTGCAGCATTTCCACCATCAGCGAATCGAGCCCGGCGGCCGCCCAGACGGCGACGCCGAATCGCGCCGATTTCAGCGCCTCGGCCGCCGCGTCGAGCTTCTTGGCCGCGGCCGGCGGAAGCGCCACGGGCCGTCCGCCGACGCGCGCCCGCAGCGCCGCCAGCACGCCGGGAAGCTCCGCCTCGGTCGCCGGAATGGTCTCGACCTCGACGCCCTCGATCTTGGCCTCGCCCCGCTTGGCGCCGACCCAGAGCACGCGGCGCTTGGTCTTGCCGCCGTGGACAGTCTCCTTGTCGAGCGCCAGGCGATCGAAGATCGCCGGCCAATAGCCCGTCAGTCCCGGTCCGACCAGCAGCACGAGGTCGGCGCGCACGCGGGCCTCATTGGGCGTCGTCACGAAAATCCCCGCCGAGCGGACGACCTCGAGGTCGGCCAGCGAATCGCGCGAGGCGAGATGATCGAAAGCGCCTCTCAGCCGCTCGGCCAGCAGGATCGCGGCCTGGGCTCCCGCCACATCGGCGCCGAGACCGGCGACGAGGGGGAAATTCGCGGCTTGCAGGATTTCGGCCGCTTGTTTGTAGGCGTCTTCGGAAGAAATGGATTTGCCGTCGAGCGTCGCGTTGCTCATTGCCCCAACCGATGTTTCCACCACGCCCGGGTTTGCGCCCAGGCATTTTTTGTCCGCTCCCGGCGCGACGGCCGAAAGCGAAGGCAAGAGCGGCGCGGCCCCTCGCCGGAGCCTGCGTCGCGCGCTATGCCTATCAGCCACGGCGCAGGAAGTCGAGACATCGAAGCGCCCCAATTCTATTCTCCGGCTCCCGAGGCTTTGCGAGTCTTCGGGCGCGCCACCAGCGAGGAGACACAAAATGGCGGCATCCGCCGACCGGCCCACCGCCTTCGCCCTTTCCGGCGCGACGCCGCCGACCGCCGAGAAGCGGGAGAGCCGGCGCGTGACCCATGGCCGCGTCCTCGACGACCCATACGCCTGGCTCGCGGCCGAGAATTGGCGCGACGTGCTGAGCGAGCCCGCGACGCTGCCGGAGGACATAGCGGCGCTGGTGCGGGCCGAGAACGCCTATTGCGGGCAAGTCCTCGCCCCGCTGGGCAAGCTCCGCGAGACGCTGCAGGCGGAGCTGCGCGGCCGCATCAAGGAGGATGACAGCGAGCCGCCGTGGCCGGACGGCGCTTTCGCCTATTTCGAGCGCTATCGCGAGGGCGGCGAGCATGCGCTCTATTGCCGCATGAAGCGCGACGGCGGCGCGGAGACGATCCTCTTCGACGGCGATGAAGAAGCCGGCGAGGAGCATTTCTTCGATATCGGCGAGATCGATCATTCTCCCGACCATGCGCAGCTCGCCTGGAGCGTGGACGACAAGGGCTCGGAATATTATTCGATCCGCACGCGCGCGCTCTCCGACGGAAAGGACCGCGCGGATGTCGTCCCGCATACGGACGGCTCGCTCGTCTGGAGCGCCGATTCCAACAGCTTCTATTATGTGCGCGTCGACGACAATCACCGCACGGCGCAAGTCTTCCGACATGAAATCGGCGCCGATCCGAGCGCGGACACGCTGATCGTCGAGGAGCTCGATCCCGCATGGTTCGTCTCGCTCGATCGCAGCCGTTGCGGGCGTTTCGCCATCGTCGCCATTCGCGGCCATGACGCCAGCGAATGCCATCTCGTCGATCTGCGCGACAAAAACGCGAAGCCCCGCCTCGTGGCGAAGCGCGAGCCCAAATTGCGCTATGACGTCGAGTCGCATGGCGATGATCTCTATATTCGCTCCAACGCCGACGGCGCCGAGGATTTCGCGATTTTTCGCGCGCCACTGACCACCACGACGCGCGCCGATTGGCGCGAGGTGGTTCCGCATGTCGCGGGACGGCTCATCGTCATCGGCACTGTCTATGCGCGTCATCTCGTTTGGGTGGAGCGCGCCAATGGTCTGCCGCGCATTCTCATTCGCGCGTTAGAGGGCGGCGAGGAGCACGCCATCGCCTTCGATGAGGAGGCTTACGCGCTCTATCTTTTGCCCGGCCTCGAATTCGACACGGACACGCTGCGCTTCACCTATTCCTCCATGACGACTCCGGAGGAGACCTATGATTACGACATGCGCGCGCGCGTCCGCACGCTGCTGAAGCGCGAGGAAATCCCTTCCGGTCATGATCCGAAAAATTATGTGACGCGCCGCTTCTTCGCCAAAGCGGCGGATGGCGCGGAGGTTCCCGTCACTCTGCTGCATCGCGCCGATTTTACGCCCGGCGCCGGCGCGCCGACTCTGCTCTATGGCTATGGCGCCTATGGGCATCCGCTGTCGGCGAGCTTTGATCCTCATGCGCTGTCGCTGGTCGATCGCGGCTTCGTCTATGCGCTCGCCCATACGCGCGGCGGCACGGACAAGGGCTGGAGCTGGTACGAGAACGGCAAGCTCGAGCACAAACCCAACACATTCGCCGACTTCATTACTGTGGCGCGCCATCTCGTCGCCACGGGCTATGCGAGCCGAGGCGGAATCGTCGCGCAAGGCGCGAGCGCCGGCGGCATGCTGATGGGCGCCATCGCCAATCAGGCGCCGGAGCTGTTTTCGGGAATCATCGCCGGCGTTCCCTTCGTCGATGTGCTGAGCACCATGCTGCGCGACGACCTGCCGCTGACGCCGCCCGAGTGGGAGGAATGGGGCAATCCCATCGCCGACGTCACGGCCTATGATCGGCTCGCCTCCTACTCGCCCTATGACAATGTGGGCGCGAAGACCTATCCGGCGATTCTCGCTCTCGCCGGCCTCACCGATCCGCGCGTGACCTATTGGGAGCCGCTGAAATGGGTGGCGCGCCTGCGTGAGCGCATGGCCGGCGGCGGCCCAGTCCTGCTGCGCACCAATATGGAGGCCGGCCACGCCGGCGCCTCTGGCCGCTTCGAGCGACTGGAGGAAGTGGCGCTGGAATGGGCCTTCGCGCTGGCTTGTGCGGGGAAGGCGGGCGTGTGACATGAGCTCGAAGGGCGCGGCATGCGGCTTCCGGGCTGATTGGTTCGCGCGGCATTTGCCGCCTTCCTTCTCCCCGCTCGCGGGGAGAAGGTGAGGATGAGGGGCTCCGGGGCGTTTTCCGTCTCTGACTAACGCCCCGAGCCCCTCACCCCGGCCCTCTCCCCGCGAGCGGGGAGAGGGAGAACGCGCCGTATCATTTTCGGCGCGCTCCGTGATCGCCGCAAATTGTTCGAGTCTCGTCGGCTCAGCACAGTTCCCCGATAAGCGCGAATCGGCTCGCGCGATCATGGGGGCTGTCGATGAAGAGGCTCGCGGCGACTTTCGCCTGCATTCTGTCCGGCGTTGTCATGGCTCAGACGGAAACGGCGCAGGCGGAAGAGGTCGCTCTCGCGAAAATCGTCGCGCCTTCCATCGTGGTTCCCGTTCCGCCGCCGCCGCTGTGGGGCGGCGCCTATGTGGGGCTGAACGCGGGTTGGGGCTTCGGCGGCTCCAATGAGGTTCCGACATTCGGAACCTCGATCTATGATTGGGCCGCGGGCGCGCTCGGCATGCCCTTCGGCTTTTCCTCGCCCTATATCGCCGGCCTCGCGCGCCTCGATCAGAGCGGCTTTCTCGGCGGCGCGCAGCTCGGCTTTAATCATCTTTGGTCGTCCAATGTCCTGCTCGGCGTCGAGACCGACATAGACGGCGCCATCATCCGCGGCTACGGCTCCTCCCAGGGCTTCGCCGGGGCGGTGGACGAGCATGACCTGCTGCATTTGCAGACCGGCGTGGCGAGCACGCGCGCCGGGCTCTCCTGGCTCGGCTCCTTGCGCGGCAGGCTCGGCTATGTCGTCGCGCCCAGCCTGCTGGTCTATGCGACCGGCGGCCTCGCCTATGGCGGCGGCTTCGCCAATGTCGTCACCTATGGCGCGCATTGGCATCCGCAGGACCCGATCGACCATCCCGACAATCCGGTGACGCCGAATTGGGGCAATTACAGCGACACGCGCACCGGTTGGATCGCGGGCGGCGGCTTCGAATTTATGTTCGCGCCGCGCTGGAGCCTGAAGGTGGAAGGGCTCTATTACGATCTCGGCTCGGCGACGCTCTCCACATCGCCGAGCGCGGTCATCAATCCCGCCGCGCCGGGCTCGATCGCCATTCTCAACATCGCGACGACGCGCGTGAAATATGACGGCGCCATAGCGCGATTCGGCGTCGATTATCATTTCGGCTGGGTCGATCCGCCGCCGGTGGTCGCGAAATATTAGTTATCAGAAGGCTCGCGGTCCAAGGACGAATCTGGACCGCGAGCCTTCAGGCTCGCTCTTGCGGGTTACGCAGACCGCTAGAGCTTCGGAGCGCGCGGCGTCGGGGCTTCATCTTTTGCGCGTCTTGCTCTAATACCTCCGGCCTCGGGCCGCCGGCCCTGAGCCCAAAAGGGAAGAGACACATGCGCGCCGAGCCGCTTGCGCTGAAAGAACAGATCGAGCAGTCCATGGGACTGCTGAGGAGGCATCTTTGACGTCGAGACTTCAACGCGCCGTCTCGCCGAGCTGAACGCCAAAGTCGAAGATCCCGACCTCTGGAACGACGCCGAAGCCGCGCAGAAGATCATGCGCGAGCGCACCCAGCTCGAGGATCAGCTCGGCTCCATCGCGCGGCTCGACCGCGACCTCGAGGACGCCATCACCCTCGTCGAGCTCGGCGAGGCCGAGAATGACGCCGACACCGAGAAAGAAGGCATAGCGCAGCTCGTGGCGCTGCTGAAGGAATCGCGCGAGCGCCAGATCGAGGCGCTGTTCTCGGGCGAGGCCGACGGCAATGACACTTTCATCGAAGTGCATTCGGGCGCCGGCGGCACCGAGAGCTGCGACTGGGCGCGCATGCTGTTCCGCATGTACGCGCGCTGGGCGGAGCGTAAGAAGTTCAAGGTCGAGGTGATCGAGGAGACCGCCGGCGACGAGGCCGGCATCAAATCGGCCACGCTGCTGGTCAAGGGCATGAACGCCCATGGCTGGGCCAAGACCGAATCGGGCGTGCATCGTCTCGTGCGCATCTCGCCTTTCGACTCCAATGCGCGGCGGCACACGAGCTTCGCCTCGGTCTGGGTCTATCCGGTCATCGACGACAAGATCGACATTCAGGTCAACGAATCCGATTGCCGCATCGACACCTATCGTTCGTCGGGCGCGGGCGGCCAGCACGTCAACACGACGGACTCGGCCATTCGCATCACCCATATTCCGTCCGGCATCGTCGTCGCCTGTCAGGCGGAGCGCTCGCAGCACAAGAACCGCGCCACCGCGTGGAACATGCTGCGCGCGCGCCTCTATGAGATGGAGCTGGAAAGGCGCGAGGCGGAGGCCAATGCGGTCGAGGCGTCGAAGTCCGATATCGGCTGGGGCCATCAGATTCGCAGCTATGTGCTGCAGCCCTATCAGCTGGTGAAGGATTTGCGTACCGGCCACACCTCCGGCACGCCGAGCGAGGTGCTGGACGGCGAGCTCGACGATTTCATGCAGGCCTCGCTCGCCCAGCGCGTGCTCGGCGGCGGGCCGGAGAAGGTCGAGGACGTCGAATAATCTTTCGGCGCGAGGGCGAGGGTCTCCGTCCTCGCCCAATCGTTCTGGACAAGCAAAAAGGGCGGCCTCTCGGCCGCCCTTTCGTTTCTACGCGATCGCGAAGCGATCAGTAGGAATAATACATGTCGTATTCGACCGGGTGAGGCGTCATCTCGAAGCGATAGACGTCCTGATACTTCAGGTCGATGTAGGCGTGGATGAAGTCCTCGTTGAAGACGCCGCCGGCCGTCAGGAAGGCGTGGTCGGCCTTCAGGCTGTCGAGGGCCTCGCGCAGCGAGCCGCAGACCGTCGGGATCGCCTTCAGCTCCTCCGGCGGCAGGTCGTAGAGGTCCTTGTCGGACGGCGCGCCCGGATCGATCTTGTTGGCGATGCCGTCGAGGCCGGCCATCAGCATGGCCGAGAAGGCGAGATAGGGATTCGCCGTCGGATCGGGGAAGCGAACCTCGACGCGCTTCGCCTTCGGGCTGGTCGCGAAGGGAATGCGGCAGGAGGCCGAGCGATTGCGCGACGAATAGGCGAGCAGCACCGGAGCCTCGAAGCCCGGAACCAGGCGCTTATAGGAGTTCGTCGACGGATTGGTGAAGGCGTTCAGCGCCTTCGCGTGCTTGATGATGCCGCCGATATACCACAGGCACTCCTGGGAGAGGCCGGCGTATTTGTCGCCGGCGAACACCGGCTTGCCTTCCTTCCAGATCGACTGGTGGACGTGCATGCCCGAGCCATTGTCGCCATAGACCGGCTTCGGCATGAAGGTCGCCGTCTTGCCGTAGGAATGCGCCACCTGATGAATGGCGTATTTGTAGATCTGCAGATGGTCGGCGACCTGGACGAGCGTCGCGAACTTCAGGCCGAGCTCATGCTGCGCGGAAGCGACCTCGTGATGGTGCTTCTCGACGGCGACGCCCATGGACGCCATGGCCGCCAGCATCTCGCCGCGCATGTCCTGGGCGGAGTCGATCGGCGGAACCGGGAAATAGCCGCCCTTGGTGCGCACGCGATGGCCGAGATTGCCGCCCTCATAGGCGGTGTCGGAATTGGTGGGCAGCTCGACGGAGTCGACGGTGAAGCCGGTGTTGTAGGGATCGGTCGAGAAGCGCACGTCGTCGAAGACGAAGAATTCGGCTTCCGGACCGAAGAAGGAGGTGTCGCCGACGCCGGTCGACTGCAGATAGGCCTGCGCCTTTTTGGCGATGCCGCGCGGGTCGCGGTTGTAGGGCTGGCCGGTGGTCGGCTCGACGACGTCGCAGACGATGGAGAGCGTGGAGGCGGCGAAGAAGGGGTCGTGCGTGACCGTGGAGAGGTCGGGCAGGAGAGTCATGTCCGACTCGTTGATCGCCTTCCAGCCGGCGATCGAGGAGCCGTCGAACATGATGCCTTCGTTCAGCGCGTCCTCATCGACGATCGACACGTCGAAGGTGACGTGCTGCCACTTGCCGCGCGGATCCGTGAAACGGAAATCCACATATTTTACGTCATTGTCGGCGATCAGCTTGAGAACGTCCTTGGCCGTGGTCATGTCGTGGAGCCTCTGTTCGAAGTGGACGGTCGAGTCCAGCGCGGGAGACGAGAATGAAGCCGCAGAGCGGAGGGGCTTTTAAGTGAGAGCCGCGCGGATCAGATCGCGTCCGCGCCGGTCTCTCCCGTGCGGATGCGGACGGCGCCTTCGACATTCGAAACGAAGATTTTTCCGTCGCCGATGCGTCCGGTTTGCGCGGCTTTGCGGATGGCCTCGACGGCGCGGTCCACCGCATCGTCGGCGAGCACGATCTCGATTTTCACCTTGGGAAGAAAATCGACCACATATTCCGCGCCGCGGTAGAGCTCCGTATGCCCCTTCTGGCGACCAAAACCTTTCGCCTCGGTGACAGTAATGCCTTGCAGGCCGGCGCCTTGCAGGCCGGCGCCTTGCAGCGCTTCTTTTACTTCATCGAGCTTGAAGGGTTTGATGATCGCCTCGATTTTCTTCATTCACCTTTCCCCGCATCGCTCATGCCCCTCGCGCCGAAACTCAAGTCCGATCCAGCCGAGGAACCGATGGGGCTCATAGCATTTGCTGTCAAAATGTTCCACGAATAAAATTTATGCGGCCAACCGCAGACCACGCCCAAATTATGGGCGGAGCCTGCGATCGGCGCATTGGCGTCATCCACTCTCGCAGCGGAAGTCTCGGACGAAGCTCATGCTTCGTGGCGACGTCTTCTGCTGTCTCGTAGCGTCGGCTTTGTCGATATTACAAAGCCGAGCGCCGTGTCCTCAGCGTGTGGGGACAGTGGAGATGGTCTTGAGGATTTGCGAGGCGATCTGGTAGGGGTCGCCTTGCGAGTTCGGGCGGCGATCTTCCAGATAGCCCTTATATTCGTTCTTGACGAAGCTGTGCGGCACGCGGATCGACGCGCCGCGATCCGCCACGCCCCAGCTGAAGGTGTGGATCGACGCAGTCTCGTGCAGGCCGGTCAGACGCATATGATTGTCCGGGCCATAGACGGCGATGTGATCGTCCTTGGCCTTCTCGAACGCGCCCATCAGCTGCTCGAAATAGGCCTTGCCGCCCACTTCGCGCAGATAGGTCGTCGAGAAATTGGCGTGCATGCCCGAGCCGTTCCAATCGGTGGCGCCGAGCGGCTTGCAGTGGAACTCGATGTCGATGCCGTATTTCTCGGCGAGACGCAGCAGAATGTAGCGCGCCACCCACATCTCGTCGGCCGCCTTGCGGGAGCCCTTGCCAAAGATCTGGAATTCCCACTGGCCCTTGGCCACCTCGGCGTTGATGCCTTCGTGGTTGATGCCGGCTGCGAGGCAGATATCGAGATGCTCCTCGACGATCTGACGCGCGATGTCGCCGACATTCTTGAAGCCGACGCCGGTGTAATAGGGACCCTGCGGAGCCGGGAAGCCCGCCTCGGGGAAGCCGAGGGGACGGCCGTTCTTATAGAAGAAATACTCCTGCTCGAAGCCGAACCAGGCGCCCGGATCGTCGAGGATGGTGGCGCGGGCGTTGGACGCATGCGGCGTCACGCCATCCGGCATCATCACCTCGCACATCACCAGCGCGCCATTGGTGCGGGTGATGTCGGGGAAAACGGAGACCGGCTTCAGAACGCAGTCCGAGCTTCTTCCTTCCGCCTGCTTGGTCGAGCTGCCGTCGAAGCCCCACAGCGGGAGCTGCTCCAATGTCGGGAAGCTCTCGAATTCTTTGATCTGGGTCTTGCCACGGAGATTAGGCACGGGCGTGTAGCCGTCGAGCCAGAGATATTCGAGCTTGTACTTGGGCATTTTTATTCGCCTCCTTACCCTTGATCGACGCTCGACGCGGCGCCGTTCGACGTCGTCGGCGGCCGAGCCGAAACCGTCGACGGCCCCGCATGCTCAGCACGGCTCATGCCAAAGCCGAGCCCCGCCTAAATCGCAGGCGCCGTGGGAGGAGGGATGCGCGGCCGCGCCGCGCTTTTCCTTACAATTTATTGTTTTGAGGAACGATCGTCATTCGCCGGCGTGGCCTCGGATGATCTCCGCGAGACTCGGCGCAGCGGCGCCGCCATGGCCGAGGCGCCGCCATCTAACGCATTTTGCCGCCTTGTTTTTTGGCAGGCGCCGCTTCAGCCAGCGGCCCCGACGACCGGCAGCTCCGCGCGCGCGCCCCATTCGGACCAGGAGCCGTCATAGACGGTGGCGGGCCGGCGTCCCGCCGCGGCCAGCGCCAGGCTCAAGATCGAGGCGGTGAGGCCGGAGCCGCAGCTCGCGATCACCGGCCGCTCGAGGTCGATCTTCGCCGCCGTGAAAATCTCCGCGAGGGCGGCGGCGTCTTTCAGCCGCCCCTCGGCGATGAGATTGCCGAAGGGCAGGTTGAGCGCGCCCGGCATATGGCCGGAGCGCAGGCCCGGGCGCGGCTCTGGAACGCTCCCCGCGAAACGCTCCGCCGAGCGCACGTCGACGACCTGCGCCGAGCCGTCGGCCAGGGCGCGCGACACATCGGCGGCGTCGGCGACGAGGGCGTGGTCCATGCGTGCGGTGAAATGTCGCTGCGGGCGATGGCTCTCGCCCTGCTCCAGCGGACGGCCTTCCGCCTTCCAGGCCGGCAGGCCGCCGTCGAGAATGGAGACGTCGGTGAGGCCGAAGACGCGCAAGGTCCACCACAGGCGCGGCGCCGAGAACAGGCCGAGGCTGTCATAGACCACGGCGCGCATGCCGTCGCCGAGGCCGAGCTTGCGCACCGCCGAGGAGAAGGCGACCGGATCCGGCAGCATATGCGGCAGATCGGTCGAATGGTCGGCGATGGCGTCTATGTCGAAGAAGACGGCGCCGGGAATATGGGCGTCGATAAATTCGGCGTGCGGGTCGCGGCCGGCGGCGGGCATGTGCCAGGAGGCGTCGAAGATGATGACGTCCGGCGCAAGGAGATGGTCGGCGAGCCATTGCGTGGAGACGAGCAGCGTCTCGGGATCGATGTTCGGAGCGGCTGTCGTCATTGCGATTCTCCCGTCGATCCGCGGCTGCGCCCGCGATAGCGTCGGCGCGGCGATCGTTGTAGCAATGTATCAGAATCGATTCGCTTCCAAAATCGCCGAAAAGGCCAAAATCGAGACCATGCTCGAGATTCCAGGCAAGGCCTGCGGTCCCTGCGCCTTCTGCTGCAAGGTGCTGGAGATCGAGGAGTTCCCCAAGAAGGCCGGCGTCTGGTGCGAGCACTGCACGCAGACCAATGGCTGCGCCGTCTACGCCACGCGACCGGACGTGTGCCGCGACTATCATTGCCTCTGGAAGGAGGAGCGTTCGCTGGGCGCGCAGCTGCGGCCGGACAAGGTCGGCACGCTGCTGATGGATGACCCCGACAGCGACGAATATCATGCGGTCTGCGACCCCGAAAAGCCGTTTTCCTGGCGCAATCCTCTCGTATTCAAGCATCTTGTGAGCGAGGCGAAGTCCGGTCGCATCGTGGTCGCCAAAGCGGGTCTGCGCGCATGGCGCATATTCGCCGACGGCAGCTGGCAGGAATGGGCTTGAGACGAGCCCTTGGTCCTCCGGCGCGGCCCGAGCATCGACAAGCGCCCGCGCCTGGCCCATCGTGGCCAGGATGATTCGATCGATCGCAGGTCTTCGAATGGCGTTTCTCTCATCCGTTCAGGGCGGAGCCGGGCGCGGCAGGGCCGTAGCGCTCGCCTTTCCGGGGCTCGTGACGCTCGCCGCGCTCGCCGCCGCTGCGCCCTGCGGGGCGGAGACGCTCAAGGCGAATTTCGCGCTGAGCCTGCTCGGCCTCTCGATCGGCCACGCCTCGGCCAATGGCGTCATCGAGGGCCGCAATTACCGCATCGACATTTCGATGCGCACCACCGGCCTCGCCTCTCTCGTCAATGACACACGCGGCGCCGCCACCGCCTCCGGCGCGCTGTCGAGCGAGGGGCTGACGCCGACGAGCTACGCCAACACCACCTCCAACACCTATGAGACGCGCACCGTCCGCATGTCGCTCGCCGGCAATTCCGTGCGCGCCGTGCATGTCGATCCGACGCCTTGGGACCTGCCGGTCCGCATTCCGGTGACGGAGAGCAACAAGTCCCACATCACCGATCCGGTGAGCGCGCTCATCATGAGCGTTCCGGCGAGCGAGCCGCTGGTCGGCCCCTCCGCCTGCAATCGCACCATTCCGGTCTTCGACGGCGTCACCCGCTTCGATGTGACGCTCTCCTTCGTCGAGATGCGCAATGTGGAGACGCACGGCTATTCCGGCCCGGTGTCGGTCTGCGCGGCGCGCTACCGTCCGATCGCCGGCCATCGGCCGGACAGCGTCTCGACGCGCTTCATGGCGGAGAACAGCGACATCACCGTCTGGCTCGCGCCTCTGCAGACGGCGCATGCGGTGGTGCCCTATCGCATGGCGCTGCGCACCAATGTCGGCATGCTGACCGTCGAGCCGGCGGAGTTCCACCTCGGCGGACGTCGCCAAGCCGCGGAGAGATCGTCCCCGGAGCGATCGGCCCCGGAGCGATCGGCCGCCGATCAATAGAGCGCTTTCCGATCGAACGGAATCGTTCGATCGATCAGAATTCGCTTCCAACGAAAGAATCTAGAGCGCTCAGTCGATGCGGATCTCGCGCGTCTTCTTGCGGTTCAGCCGGTCGGATTCATATTCGAGATAGCGCACTTCCTTCGGCTCGGCCGATCCCGGCGCGAGGCAGAAGGAGGGCGCGGGCGTGAAGCGCCCATCCGCTCCCGCGAAACATTCCGAGAAGCGCACCTCGCAATCGAAGGAGGTGTCCGTCCGCGGCGCGACCTTCGTCACCAGCGCGCGGGCTTTCTCCACCGCGCTGGCGCAGAGGTCGGCGCCCAGCCCATAGGCGCGGCATTGCTGGACGGTCGCCATGTATTGGCCGTCGCCCGTGCAGGCGGGCGTGCGGCGGTAGCCGAAGAACCAGACGGCGCCGGCGAGAGTCGCGATGCCGGCGACGGCGATGAAGGCGAAGGAGGGGCGAGCCATGGCGTCGGTTTTCTTTTTTCTTCGTCGAGCCGCAGCTTCATTAACCGCGCCGCGCGCGTCTCCGCAAGCCCCATCCGTCGGCGTGGGGGCGGCGCCGCATCTTGACAAGCCTCTAAGGCTACAATAATTGCGACCGTCATGCTGCGAGCGTGGATCGCGGCTTCGTTCGGCCGTTCTGAGGAGAACAGCGCCGGGCGCGAATAACGTCGGCGCGTCTCGAAATGCAGCCAGCACTCGAGACGTTCTCGGAATTCGAGCCGGCGACGATATCCACCAAAACGTATCGCACGTAGAGGCGAGACTTCGCCAACCATGGGTGATATCGTGGCTTTGCTGGCAGCCTGAACGAAGTCGGGCGTTAAAGGAGGAGGAAGCGTTATGGGAGCAATTCTCGAGCTTACGAGCTATGCGGCGACCCCGGTGGGCATGATCGCGATCATCGCGCTCGGCGCCGCCGCTTATTTCGCTGCGCGCTGGGTCCTGAGCGACTGACGCTTCAGAACCGCTACGGATATGATGCGGCGCATCGGCGGGTCCGATGCGCCGCTTCTTTTTTTTGCGCTTGCGAATTCCGCACCTCTGACGCAGCGCGAAACGCGCGCCGAGGCTTTCCAATGGAAGCCGCAGGTTATATAGTCCGGCCTACCCACTCGGGGGGCTTCGCCGTCCGAGCCCGTCCCGGCTGCGTCGGCAGCGTTTCACTTGGAGTGGTCACTTGCAGTGGTCCATGGCCTCGACGTCTTCGACAAAGCTCGGAGATGAGCGACCGCGCGCCGTCGGGCGTCCCGTTCCGATCCGCGCCTCCGCCATGCAGGCCGCGGCCGAGGGCGCGCCCTCCGCTCTGCGCCATAAGGCCGAGCGCTCCAGCGACGACCGCGACGAGAATGGCGCGACCTTTCCGATCGACGTCGCCATCGCCGACAAGAGCCCGCTGATCCTCGCCGGGCTCGAGGCGCTGCTCGCCGACGACCGCCGCTTCAATCTCGTGCTGAAGGTCACGGACGGCGAGGAATTTCTCGACGCCGCCAAGCTGCAGCGCTTCCAGATCGCCATCATCGGCTGGCAATTGCCGACGCTGCATGCGCGGGAAGTGTTGCGCGCTCTGTCGCGCCAGCCCTCCGCGCCCAAGATCGTCGTCTATAGCGGCACCAACGACCCGGCCGCGCCGGCGGAGACGCTGCAATTGGGCGGCGCCGGCTTCGTCAGCAAGCGCGCCCCGCCGGAGCGTCTGCTCGACGTGCTCGCCTCCGTGGCGGCCGGCGACATGGTGTTTCCCTTTGTCGATATCCGCAAGATGCGCGCCGATCCGCTGGAGAATCTCACTCTGCGGGAGCGCAGCCTGCTGTCGGCGCTCGGCTCCGGCCACACCAATAATCAGCTCGCCAAGGATTTCGGCGTCTCGATCAACACGATCAAATTCCACTTGCGCAATTTGTTCGAGAAGCTCGAGGTGCGCAATCGCGCCCAGGCCATCGCGCTCTTCCTCGAGATGAAGCACGGCTCCTGGACGGCGGCGACGCCGGGCGGCCGCGCCGAGTCGGCGGGCGCCCGCGGCAAGAAAGCCTCACGCGATTAGGCCCCGTTACTCTCGAGGCTGCGGAAACAGCGCATCCGTCTTGCCGGTCAGCCGATAGGCGACGAGGCCCACCCATTCATGCGTCGCTGTGTCGACGAGCTTCAGCTGGTCGGAGGCGTGCGAGCGCAGGCCGAGGGGCAGGCGCAGGCCCGTGTGATAATTGACCGGATAGGCGACGACGGGGAAGCCGACGCGGCGGAAAATCCCCATGGAGCGCGGCATATGGCTCGCCGAGGTGACGAGCAGCCAGCGCTCGCCGGGCGCGGGCCGCGCCAGCGCCAGCGCATTGACGGCGTTTTCCCATGTGTTGCGCGAGCTGTCCTCGAGGATGATGCGCCCCGGCTCGACGCCGAGCTTCGGAAGCAGCCGCCCGACGATTTCGGCCTCGGAGCCGGCGGCGCCGAACAGCCTGCCGGAGCCGCCGGCGAAGAGCAGCTTGGCCGCCGGATATCGGCGCGCGAGCTCGACCATCGCCGTCACGCGCTCGCCCGCCTCGGTCATCGCCGCGCCGCCGCGAGCCCGGCTCAGCTTCTCGTCGATCGCGCCGCCGAGAACGACGATTCCATCCGGCGCCGGCGCATCATCGGCGACCTGCGGAAAGCGGTTCTCCAGCGGATAGAGCATCAGATCGCCGAGCGAGGTGAAGCACAGCAGCAGCAGCGTCGCTACGCCGAGCGCCGCCACAATGCGCCCCTTGGCGGCGAAGCGCGTGAAGGAGAGCGCCACGCCGACGGCGGCGAGGAAAACGCCGACATGCAAAGGCGCGAGGAAGAATTCGCCGATCTTGGACAGGATGAAAAACATTGTCGCTCGAATTGTCTGGAGGAAACGGCGCGCCGCGTCGCGCGCGCGACGATTTCAGCCGTCACGCGCGCAGCGATAATCGATAAGGGTCACAATCGCGAGGCGCCCGCTCACATATTCGGATAATTCGGCCCGCCGCCGCCCTCCGGCGGAACCCAATTGATGTTCTGCGCCGGGTCCTTGATGTCGCAAGTCTTGCAGTGCACGCAATTCTGCGCGTTGATGACGAAGCGCGGATCGCTCTTCGTCGCCTCCTCCGCATAGACCACCTCATAGACGCCCGCCGGGCAATAGAGCCGCGCCGGCTCGCCATAGATCGGCAAATTCTTCTCGATCGGGACCGACGGATCGCGAAGCGTCAGATGGCAGGGCTGATCCTCCTCATGGTTCGTGTTGGAGACGAACACAGAGGAGAGCTTGTCGAAGACCACTTTGCTGGTGAGCTTCGGATAGACGATCGGCGTCACCTGCGAGAGCGGCTTCAGGCAGGCGTAATCCGGCTTGCCATGCTTCAGCGTGCCGAAGATCGAAAAGCCGAACAGCTCATTCGTCCACATGTCGAAGCCGCCGAGCGCAATGCCGAGCTTGGTGCCGAATTTCGAGAGCAGCGGCTTCACATTGCGGACCGGCTTCAAATCCTTGCCGATATCGCTCGTGCGCCAGGCGGCGTCATAGGCCGAAACCTCGTCATGCGCGCGGCCTTCCGCCAGCGCCGCCGCCACATGATCGGCGGCGAGAATGCCGGACAGCACGGCGTTGTGCGAGCCCTTTATGCGCGGGACATTCATGAAGCCGGCCGAGCAGCCGATCAGCGCGCCGCCGGGGAAGGTCAGCTTCGGCACGCTCTGCCAGCCGCCCGAGGTCAGCGCGCGCGCGCCATAGGCGAGGCGCTGCCCGCCTTCCAGCACCGGCGCGATGGACGGATGCGCCTTGAAGCGCTGGAACTCGTCGAAGGGCGAGAGCGTCGGATTGGAATAGTTGAGATAGACGACGAAGCCGACCGAAACGAGATCCTCGTCGAAATGATAGAGGAAGGAGCCGCCGCCGGTGTCGTCGGCGAGCGGCCAGCCCACCGAATGCTGCATATGGCCGGGGCGGTGCTTCTCCTTGGGGATGCGCCACAGCTCCTTGAGGCCGATGCTGAATTTCTGCGGCTCGCTCTTGGCGTCGAGCGCGTATTTCTTCAGCAGCTCCTTGGCCAGCGAGCCGCGCGCGCCTTCCGCGATCAGCGTATATTTGCCGCGCAGCTCCATGCCGCGCGTAAAGCTGTCCTTGGGCGCGCCGTCGCGGCCGACGCCCATATCGCCCGTGGCGACGCCCAGCACCTCGCCCTTTTCGCCATAGAGCAGCTCCGCGCCGGCGAAGCCCGGATAAATCTCGACGCCGAGCCCCTCCGCCTCCTGCGCCAGAAAGCGCACGACGCTGGCGAGCGAGCCGATGAACTTGCCCTCATTGCTCATCAGTCTGGGATTGACGACATGCGGGATGGTGACGGCGCTGGTCGGCGTCAGCCAGAACATGTCGTCGCTGGTCACTTGCGTCTTCAGCGGCGCGTCGTCGCGGCTGCGCCAGTCCGGCAGCAGGCGGTCGAGGCCGATCGGATCGATGACCGCGCCGGAGAGAATATGCGCGCCGGGCTCCGAGCCCTTCTCGATGACGACGACCGAGAGATCGGGCGAAATCTGCTTGAGGCGGATCGCGGCGGAGAGGCCGGCCGGGCCGGCTCCGACGATCACGACGTCGTAATCCATAGCTTCGCGCGGGGGCAATTCTTCTGTCTCAGCCATCGTCTTTCCCATTTCCGGGCGCGGTCCCTTTCGGGCGCAGTTCGAGGCGCGAGGGGAAGGCCCTCGCGTCGGCGAATTTGGAATGAGAGCGATTTCATGTTTTTTCGAAAGAGGAAACCCCCGGGCCATGGATTTGGGGCAAGTTTTTCGCCCAAAGAGTCGCTTGCGCCCGGCGACAGCGCTTCCTTCTCCCACTCGTGGGAGAAGGTGGCCCTCGCGTCAGCGAGGGTCGGATGAGGGTCCCTGCCACTCGCCGAACCGCGCGCCGCTCATGAATCGAATTCGAAACGGCTCACCTGCACGGACCCTCATCCGACCTCGCTTCGCGAGGCCACCTTCTCCCGCAAGCGGGAGAAGGAATGCGCGAGCGCACCTATGCCACAACAGCCCCCTCACGCTGAGGAGCCCGCGAAGCGGGCGTCTCGAAGCGTAGAAGCGCGCCCTGGATCATCCTTCGAGGCTTTTTGCGTTCCGCAAAAAGCGCCTCAGGATGAGGGGATTGTATTTGCCGGGAGGAAGGGGTCGCCCGAAAACGGTGTGAATCCGTTGGCGGATGGCGCGCAGGCTCGCATTTCGCCGATGCGCAGGAGGGAACATTACTGGCAGTTGCTTCGCCTTTTTCGACAGGAATGGACATAGTATAGAACATACGATAAATATTTTGCGCTATTTAAGCGTGCTCAATAGTGCCTCCACTTCCCGAAGGAAGCCCTCTAATCATATCCCTATATTTACTGAGAGAATCGAGAGCTGCGTCTAATGACGGTGCGTTTTCACTATTTACAAGCTTGAAGAAAGCGCCCGAAGAGCATGTCGAAGTTAGCATTCCGTTTGGAATATGGCCGTGTCGTTTGATCAAGTCCTCGCGCACGACGCTTTGAATAGCGTCTGGGTATTTTGCACCGAAGGTGTTGGAGAGATTATATATTATTTCATACACATCGGAGCAAAAAGCGTGCGCCTCTTTGACAGTGGGGATAGTGCCTTTGTGTATTACCGCATTTCGGAACGTTGCAATGCTGGGCTTGAGCTTATAGACGCTCTCAAAATCGAGAGCGTACATGAGCATAAAAGCTCCAGCCTGCCGCTCTGATTGCCTAGCCATTTCCGCAAACATTTTATCATAAAGTCCGTCTGGCATTTTTCTATTATGAAACGCGACGCGCAGCGCAAATTCATAAAATCGTTCGAGTGCTGCTGCAAAGCTCGCGCAGGCTTCGAGCGTGAACCCTTCCAGAAGAGCCATTGCTCCAGATTCCAACAGCATTTCGAATTTTTGGCTTTGCAAGACGATCGCGGTTCTGTGGCCCGCAGAGCACTCGATGACCGCAGTTCCATTGTCAAAATAATCCACTGCGAACACTTCGAAGGATGGCTGACCAGTGACGGCGAAGCATTGCATGCAGGTTGCAACTGTTTTCATGAAACGGCCTGATTGAGAGAACGAAATCGCGTCGGATATTTCAGTCGAGAATTTAAGGTCTTCCCTGCTTCGTCAGCATTCGGCTCCGTCGAAAAAATCGGGAGGCGAGGCATCGCCGTCCGGTGCACCAACTTTTAATAAGTTCAAGGTCGCTCGGCTACAGCTTATGCCGCCTCCGCCCAAAGCGGAAATCTCCCCACCGCCGCCCCTTGACGCATCCTGAAAATATTCCTATCTCTGCCCTCGCTCCCGCCGACGCAAGGGCGCGTTCCTCGGGTCGTGGAACGCGGGCGGGGGCCGGCTCCATCCGGGACGGCGACCCCCGTCCCTGGACAGGCGGCGCGTCGCCGGACCGGCGTTTCTCTCCCGTCCATAGGGAGAGCGAGAGCCGTTCCGTGAGCCCAGGCATTCGGAAGCGATCGGGTCCTGAATGTGAAAACCCAGGATTCGCGGGTCCGAATGCGCCTCGGGACGTCGACGAGAAGGCGAAGCCGCGTTTCGGGACGCTCCGGAACCGATGAATATCTCTTCGCGCTGCGGCCGAAAGGGGCCGGAGCGTCCCGAACCGCCCTTCCTCCCCCGCCGCCGCGAGGCGCCGGGCGCTTCGGCGTGGGAGGATGATAATCCTATTTCGAAGCCGTCGCGCATGAGATAAACGAGACGGGCGTTTCCACCTCCCCCTCGAGGGGGGAGGTCGAGCGCCGGAGGCGATCGGGAGGGGGTGAACCCCCGAGTCTTTGCCGTTGCACCCCACCCCGTCCGGCTATCGCCGGCCGACCCTCCCCCTGAAGGGGAGGGTGGAGCGCCCGCCACGCGCCGCGTTGACTTCCCGGTCCCCAGCGCCTAAAAACGCGCCAATCTCGTCAGAGATGACCTATGACCCGCCCATTCGCCCGAGAGGCGTAGGGCCAACGTCCGGCAGCGCTGAGCGCCCCCGGGCGCGCTTTGCTTTGGACGGGCGCGTGGCGAATAGGCAGTAGCGAAGAGATCGAGCTTCGGCTCTACTCGCTACTTCCTATTCGCTACTCGCTCCCTGGGAGAACCGCATGTTCGAGGGCCTTTCCGACAAGCTCTCCGGCATATTCGACAAGCTCACGCGGCGCGGCGCCCTTTCGGACGCCGATGTCGCCGAGGCTCTGCGCGAGGTCCGCCGCGCTCTGCTCGAGGCGGATGTCGCGCTCGATGTCGTGCGCACATTCACCGACAGCGTGCAGGCCAAGGCCGTCGGCGCCAATGTGGTGAAGTCGGTCTCGCCCGGCCAGATGGTCGTCAAGATCGTCAATGACGTCATGGTCGAGACTCTGGGCTCGACCGCGCAGCCGATCGACCTCGACGCCGCGCCGCCAGTCGCCATCATGCTGGTCGGCCTGCAGGGCGCCGGCAAGACGACGACCGCCGCCAAGATCGCCAAGCGCCTGAAAGAGCGCCACGGCAAGCGCGTGCTGATGGCCTCGCTGGACGTGAAGCGCCCGGCCGCGCAGGAGCAGCTCGCCATTCTCGGCCGGCAGGTGGAGGTCGACACTCTGTCGATCGTGCCGGGCCAGGACCCGGTGAAGATCGCCAAGCGCGCCGAGGAGACGGCCCGGCGCGAAGGCTATGATGTGGTGATGCTCGACACGGCGGGCCGCACACACATAGACGAGCCGCTGATGGAGGAGATGGCGCAGATCAAGGCCGTCTCCAAGCCGCATGAGATATTGCTCGTCGTCGATGCGCTGACCGGTCAGGACGCGGTCAATCTTGCCAAGAATTTCGACGATCGCGTCGGCCTGACCGGCATTGTGCTGACGCGCGTCGATGGCGATGGCCGCGGCGGCGCGGCGCTCTCGATGCGCGCCGTCACCGGCAAGCCGATCAAGCTGATCGCCACCGGCGAGAAGATGGATGCGCTCGACGAATTCTCGCCGCAGCGCATCGCCAATCGCATTCTCGGCATGGGCGACATTGTGGCGCTGGTGGAGAAAGCCGCCGCGGCGGTCGATCAGGAGCAAGCGCAGCGCGCCGCCGAGCGCATGGCGAAAGGCAAGTTCGATCTGCAGGATTTGGCCGATCAGCTCGCCATGATGGAGAAGGTCGGCGGCTTCGGCGGCATAATGGGGCTGCTCCCCGGCGTCGCCAAGATGAAGGAGCAGATCGCCTCCGCCAATATCGACGACAAAATGTTCAAGCGCCAGCGCGCGATCATTCTGTCGATGACGCCCAAGGAGCGGCGCAATCCCGACATTCTCAAAGCCTCGCGCAAGCGCCGCATATCGGCGGGCTCCGGCGCGAAGGTGGAGGACATCAACAAGCTGCTGAAGCAGCATCGCCAGATGGCCGACATGATGAAAGCCATGGGCGGCGGCAAGGGCGGCGGCATGATGGCCAAGGCCGCGCAGATGATGGGCATGGGCGGGATGCAGGCGCCCTCGCCCGAGCAGCTCGCGCAATTGCAGAAGAAAATGGGCGGCGGCCAGCCGCCCGGCGCCGGCCCCAGCATTCCCGCTGCGCCGCCGGCTTCCGCATTCTCCGCCAAGCCGACCCTGCCCGGGCTCGGCGGCGGCGGAGGTTTCCTGAGCGGATTGAATCCGTTCGGGAAGAAGAAATGAAGGGGCGGATAGCGAATAGCGAGTAGCGAATAGTTCGCTCACGCTACTCGCTATTCGCTATTCGCTACTCGCTCACAAAGGAAGAACCAAATGTCCCTGAAGATCAGACTCTCCCGCGGCGGCGCCAAGAAGCGCCCCTTCTATCGCGTCGTCGTCGCCGATTCGCGCTCGCCCCGCGATGGCCGCTTCATCGAGCGTCTCGGCACTTTCGATCCGCTGAAGCCGAAGGACGCCGCCGATCGTCTGGTGCTCGACGCCGAGAAGGCGCAGGAGTGGATCGCCAAGGGCGCGCAGGCGACCGATCGCGTCGCCCGTCTGCTCGAGAGCGTCGGCGTCGGCAAGCGCGAGGCGCATAATAATCCGCAGAAGGCCCAGCCGAAGAAGAAGGCGCAGGAGCGCGCCGCCGCTGCGGCCGCCGCCGCCGAGGCCGCCTCGGCCTGATGACGCCGTCCTTGCGAGCGAAGCGAAGCGACCCTGGGCCGCGCGGCGGTCTCTGGAGCGCTTCGCTCGTGCGGCGATGCGAGCCTGGACCGCGAGCCTTCGGGCTCGCTTTCCCATGAAAAACGCCGTTCTCCTCGGCCGGCTCGGCGCCGCGCATGGCGTGCGCGGCGAAATCCGCCTGCAGAGCTTCACCGCCGATCCTTCGGCGATCTCCACATACGGTCCCTTGTTCGACGCCCGCGGCGCGCGCCGTTTCGTCATCGCCTCGCTGCGGCCGATCGGCAAGGACATGTTCGTCGCGCGTCTCGAGGGCGTGCGTGACCGCGAGGCTGCGATGGCTTTGACCGGCGTCGAGCTCTATCTTCCGCGCGCGGCGCTGCCGGAGCCGGAGGAAGACGAATTCTATCTCGCCGATCTCGAAGGTCTGCGCGCGGAAACGCCCGCCGGCGAGACGCTCGGCGTGGTGATCGCCGTGCGCAATTTCGGCGCGAGCGATCTGTTGGAAGTGCGTCCGCCCGCCGGCGGCGAGACGCTGCTCTTCCCCTTCACCAAGGCCGTGGTTCCGATCGTCGATCTGGCCGGCGGCCGCGTGGTGGTGGAGCCGCCGCTCGAGATCGAGGGCGATGCGCCTTCAGGGGAAGAGGGATAGCCGTCCTCATCGCGGCGGCTGCGCCACCAGCGGAAAATTTTCGGGGTGGCGAATGGAGTCGACATGCAGATCGACATCCAGCTCGGGCCAATAGAGATGTTGCGGATTTAGCCGTTCCACTTCGAATATCTGCGAGACCGCGGCCGTGCGGAACCACGGAAACTGGTCGAAAGGCATGAAGAGCTGCTCATCGTCCAGCCGCAGCCAGACGCCGAGCTTCGTCACACCCGAGACTTCAACCGGGGAAGTGTCGACGCCAGGCATCCCTGATCTCCTTATTCATGCTCTCGGATCATGATCTCGATTTCCAGCAAGGCCTGAGCCGACAGCCCCTGATTGCGCGCCAACGCGATTTCCGAATCCATCCAGAACTTGGCTTCGCCGTCTGGATGGTAGACATGAACATGCGCCCTCGGCTCCTCACGCGAGAGGAAATAGAACCGATATCCTCTTTGGCGAAACAGCGTCGGCGACATATCGGCCTTTCGTGGCGGTGAGCGCCCGCGAGAGAAACTCTAGCTCGCAACCATCGCGGGCGAAAGCGCGCCGCCTTTCCCGTCCCGCGCCCCCATGCCATAACCCGCCCCATGTGGCGCGCGACGATACTCACTCTCTTCCCGGAAATGTTCCCCGGCCCGCTCGGCCTGTCGCTCGCGGGCGACGGGCTGTCGCGCGGGCTCTGGTCGCTCGAGGCGCGCAATATTCGCGAGCACGGCCTCGGCCGTCATCGCGCTGTCGATGACACGCCCGCCGGCGGCGGTCCCGGCATGGTGATGCGCGCCGATGTTCTCGCCGCGGCGATCGACGCGGCCGCGCCGGAAGGCGATGCGAGACCGCGCTTGCTGATGAGTCCGCGCGGCGCGCCGCTGACGCAGAGCCGCGTGCGCGCGCTGGTCGAAGGCGAGGGCGCGATCATCCTCTGCGGACGCTTCGAGGGCGTGGACGAGCGCATCATCGAGGCGCGCGCGCTGGAGGAAATCTCGATCGGCGATTATGTGCTTTCGGGCGGCGAGATCGCGGCCATGGCGCTCGTCGACGCCTGCGTGCGCCTGTTGCCGGGCATAATGGGCGAGTCGGCCTCGGGCGAGGAAGAGAGCTTCGAGAGTGGTCTGCTCGAATATCCACAATATACGCGGCCACGCGATTTCGAGGGCCGCGCCATTCCCGACATTCTGCTCTGCGGCGATCACGCCAAGATCGCGCGCTGGCGCCATGAGCGCGCGCTCGAGCTGACGCGCGCGAGGCGGCCAGATTTGCTGGCGCGGGATGGAAAGAAGCGCTGACTGCAATCAGGCGCGATGCTTTTTCCGTCATTGCGAGCGAAGCGAAGCAATCCAGAGCCATGGGGCGGCCCTGGATTGCTTCGTCGCTACGCTCCTCGCAATGACGGAAAAGCGCTGTTCAGGACATCACCACATTCACCGCGCTCTCGGGCAATTCCTTGCCGAAGCAGCGCTGGTAGAACTCTGCGACGAGCGGACGCTCGAGCTCGTCGCATTTGTTCAGGAAGGTGAGCCGGAAGGCGAAGCCCACATCGCCGAATATCTCGGAATTCTCCGCCCAGGTGATGACCGTGCGCGGGCTCATCACCGTGGAGAGATCGCCGGACATGAAGGCGTTGCGCGAGAGGTCGGCGACGCGCACCATCTTATTGATGGCGTCGCGGCCTTCCTTGGTCGCATTGAAGCTCTTCACCTTGGCGAGCACGATATTGGTCTCCGCGTCATGCGGCAGATAATTGAGCGTCGAGACGATGGACCAGCGGTCCATCTGGCCCTGATTGATCTGCTGCGTGCCGTGATAGAGGCCGGATGTGTCGCCGAGGCCCACCGTATTGGCGGTGGCGAACAGGCGGAAGGCGGGATGCGGACGAATGACGCGGTTCTGATCGAGCAGCGTCAGCCGGCCGGAGACTTCCAGCACGCGCTGAATGACGAACATCACATCCGGACGGCCGGCGTCATATTCGTCGAAGCAGAGCGCGATATTGTGCTGGAGCGCCCAGGGCAGAATGCCGTCGCGGAACTCCGTGACCTGCTTGCCGTCCTTCAGCACGATCGCGTCCTTGCCGACGAGATCGATGCGCGAGACATGGCTGTCGAGATTGACGCGCACGCAAGGCCAGTTGAGCCGCGCGGCGACCTGCTCGATATGCGTCGATTTGCCGGTGCCGTGATAGCCCGTGACCATGACGCGGCGGTTGCGGGCGAAACCGGCGAGAATGGCGAGCGTCGTCTCGCGGTCGAAGAGATAGTCGGGATCCTTGTCCGGGACATGCTCGGTCCGCTCGGAATAGGCGGGAACCTCGAGATCGGAGTCGATGCCGAACAGCTGGCGCACGGAGACTTTGAGGTCCGGCAGGGGCGCGGACCCGGCCGCTTTGTCGCTTGGGGTTGACATTGATCCTCCGTTTCGCCGACGCGCGCTCGCGACATTCGCGCCGGCAAGGCCTGGTCAAACGCTTGTTCAAACGAGCTTGGCGGCCCGCAACGTCTTATATGCGTGAATGATCTCCCGCAGTCTTTCCTCGCAGGAGCGATCTCCGCCATTGGCGTCGGGATGGTGACGTTTGACGAGCTCCTTATAGCGCGTCTTTATCGCCTCCGCACCGGCGGTCTCATCGAGACCGAGAGCATTCAGCGCCTTGATCGTCACCGCCGAATAGCGCGGGCTCGCCTCGGCCTGCGGCCGGGCGCGATGCGCCCGCTGCCGGTAGAGGCCCATAGGATCGGCGAAATTGTCGGGCCGCAGCGGGTCCTCGCGGAAGGAGGCCTGTCCGCGCTTCACGCCCATGGACCAGGTGGGGCGATGGCCGGTGGTGGCGTCGTCCTTCAGGTAACGGGCGACGTCCTCGTCGCTCATTCCGTTGAAGTAATTGTATGAATTATTATATTCCCGCACGTGCTCCAGGCAGAAGCAGAAATATTGCCCCTCGCGCAGCCGTCCCATGGGCGCGCGATGGGCTCCCTCGGCCTCGCAGCCGGGGGCGTCGCAGCGAAAACGAGTCTCGCGGCGCTCCTGCCTCTGCTCGGGCTTCACGCGGATACGATCGAAGAGGGGCGAATTCAAATCCATGGCGCTGCATTATGGTAGACTGGCCGCAGGCTGCAAGCGGAACCCGACGTCAATTTCAATCGGCGGGAATTTTGCTTGGACCGAGGCGACGAGGAGGATTCCACTATGGCCGAGCAAGGCAATATCGGCGCCGTCCAGGCCCGCATCCGTTCGAAGCTGACCGAAGGGCTCGCGCCCGTCACCTTGAAGGTGATCGACGAGTCTGACAAGCACGCCGGGCATGGCGGCCACCACCAGGATGGCGAAAGCCATTTTCGAGTCGAGGTGGTGAGCGAGGCTTTCGCGGGCAAGAGGCTCGTCGAGCGGCATCGCATCGTCAACACGCTGCTCGCCGAGGAGCTGGCGACGCGCGTTCATGCTCTGACGATCACCGCCCGCGCCCCGCAGGAGTAGCGCTGTCATCGCGAGGAGCGCAGCGACGAAGCGATCCAGGGGCCGCCCCCGGCTCTGGATTGTTTCGCTTCGCTCGCAATGACGACGGCCGGCCTCCTTACTGCAAAGCCATTGCGGCCCCGCTTGACGCGCCGCCGTTCCTGCGCAAATCTCGGTCTCGCCCAGGGGAGCCTCGCCGCTGGCGCGCTTTGCGCGTGGCAAGAGGCTGAGAGGCCGAATAGCTTTTTTAAAAAGCGGCTCGGCGACCCTTCGAACCTGATCCAGTTCGCGCTGGCGTAGGGAGGCCGCATGTTCCTGATATTCCTCGGCCCTATCGGGCCGCATCGATGCTGATCGGCGTGATCGGCGCCGGCGTCGCCGGCCTGACCGCGGCTTTCGAGATCGCCCGCGCCGGCGCGCCGCATGGCGCTGAGGTCGAGCTGATCGAGAAAGCGGCGGAGCCGGGCCGCGGCTGCTCGCATTACGCCGGCGGCATGATCGCGCCCTGGTGCGAGCTGCAGAGCGCCGAGCCGATTGTGGCGACGCTCGGCGAGGAGGCGCTCGCCTTCTGGACCAAGGACATTCCTGTCGCGAAAGTCGCCGGCAGCCTCGTCGTCGCGCCGCCGCGCGACCGCGCCGAGCTGACTGAATTCTCCCGCCGCACCCGGCGGTTCGAGCGGCTGGACGCGGATGGCCTCGCGGCGCTCGAGCCGGCGCTGGCCGGGCGTTTCTCGGGCGGGCTCTATTTTCCTCAGGAGGCGCATCTCGAGCCGCGCGCGGCGATGGCGGCGCTGTTCGAACATTTGCAGACAATGGACAATGTCCGCATCCGGCTCTGCGCCGATTCCGTTCCACGGGCGGATTGGATCGTCGATTGCCGCGGCTTTGCCGCGCGCGGCGCGCTGGCGGAGCTGCGCGGCGTCAAGGGCGAGATGCTCGTGCTGCGCAGCGAGGAGATCGAATTGTTCCGCCCCGTCCGAATGTTGCATCCGCGCCATCCGGTCTATGTGGTGCCGCGCGGGGAGGGCGTGTTCATGGTCGGCGCGACGATGATCGAGAATGAGGAGCGCTCCCGCGTCACGGCGCGCTCCATCGTCGAGCTGGTCAATTCGGCTTTCGCGATTCATCCCGCTTTCGCCGAGGCGGAGATCGTCGAGACGGGCTCGGACGTCAGGCCGGCCTTCCCGGACAATCTGCCGCGCATTTCGCGCCAGGGCCGGACGCTCTATGTGAACGGGCTCTATCGGCATGGATTTCTTCTGGCGCCGGCGCTGGCGCGCCGCGTCGCGCGTTTTCTCTTCACGGGCGATATCTTCCCGGAGGTCATGAATGCGAATCAGGGTGAATGGGCAGACGCTCGAGATCGAGGCGCCCACATTGGAACGCCTCATCGAGGAATTGGGCTTTAGCGAGCAGACCGTCGCGACGGCGGTGAATCAGGAATTCGTGCGCAGCAAGGATCGCGGCGAGACGCTGCTGGTCGAGGACGATACGATCGAGATCGTCACGCCGCGGCAGGGAGGGTGAGGGGATTGTCGAACTTGCTACCTCCTCCACGAACTCCATGTTAGAGTCGGGTCATGAGCACGATCGTCACGGAAATCTACGACGCCCTTCGAGAGGCCGGCGCGAGCGAGGAGAAAGCGCGCAAGGCCGCGGAGGTCGTCGCTAATTTCGACTCGAAGAACAGCGACGTCAGCATGAGTTCGCTTTGCTGAAAGGCGAGTTCAACACCGTGAAATGGATGCTCGCGACCAATATCACGCTCACGCTTCTGGTGCTCGGAAAGCTGTTCCTGCACTGATGGCCGATGCGGTTTCCGGTCGAGCCCCGAACCAGCCGAATGCGATGACTGCGTCTCTCCTCCTCTACGGCGAGGTCCTATCCTCCCGCTTCCTGCTCGGCACGGCGCGCTATCCTTCGCCGGCCATACTCGCCGAGGCGATCCGCGTGGCGGGAGTGGAGATCGTCACCGTCTCGCTGCGGCGGGAGGCCGGAGGCTCGCGCGCGGGCGAGAGTTTTTGGCGGCTCATTCGCGAGCTCGGCGTGCGCGTGCTGCCCAACACCGCCGGCTGCCGGACGGCCAAGGAGGCCGTCGCCACCGCGCAAATGGCGCGCGAGCTGTTCGGAACCAGCTGGATCAAGCTCGAGGTGATCGGCGAGGAGGACACGCTGCAACCGGACGTCTTCGGCCTGGTCGAGGCGGCGCGCATCCTCAGCGACGACGGCTTTTGCGTCTTTCCCTATACGACCGAGGATCTCGTCGTCGCGGAGAAGCTGCTGGACGCCGGCTGCCGCGTGCTGATGCCCTGGGCGGCGCCGATCGGCTCCGGCCGCGGGATCAATAATCTTTTCGGCCTCAGAGCGCTGCGCGCGCATTTTCCCAATACGCCGCTCATCGTGGACGCCGGCCTCGGCGCGCCCTCGCAGGCGGCGGCCGTCATGGAGCTCGGCTTCGACGCGGCGCTGCTCAACACGGCGGTGGCGCGCGCCGGCGATCCGGTGGCCATGGCGCGGGCCTTTTCGCTCGCCATAGAGGCTGGCCGGGCGGCCTATCTCTCCGGTCTGATGGAGCCGCGCGACATGGCGGCGCCTTCGACGCCCGTGCTCGGCCGCGCCTTCGACGACGGACTCGAGGCATGAGCGCGCTTTCGTTCCCACCTCCCCCTGGAGGGGGGAGGTCGAGCGCCGAAGGCGCTCGGGAGGGGGTGAGCCCCCGAGTCTCGGGCGGCGAACCCCACCCCGTCCTGCTGCGCAGGCCCACCCTCCCCCTGAAGGGGAGGGTGGGGCGCGTCGCCTCTCATTCGAGCGTCATCCCGTCATGAGCGCGATTTTGCTCGATCCCTTCTATCTCATCGTCGATTCCGCCGATTGGCTGCCCCGGCTGTTGCCTTGCGGCGTGAGGCTCGTGCAATTGCGCGTCAAGGATCGCGAGGAGGCGGCGCTGCGCGAGGAGATCGCCCGCGCCCGCGATCTTTGCGCGGCCCATGGCGCGCAGCTCGTCGTCAATGATTATTGGCGGCTCGCCATCGATCTTTCCTGCGATTTCGTGCATCTCGGCCAAGGCGATCTCGACACGGCCGATATCGCCGCGATCCGCGCCCATGGAATAAGGCTCGGCGTCAGCACCCATGACGAGACGGAGCTGGAACGGGCGTTGGCGCTCTCCCCCGATTATATCGCGCTGGGGCCGATCTATCCGACTTTGCTGAAGCAAATGGCCTTCGCCCCGCAGGGGCTCGAAAAAATCGGCCAATGGAAACGCCGCATCGGCGAGATTCCGCTCGTCGCCATAGGCGGGTTGACGCCGGAGCGCGCCCGCGCGGCGCTGGCGGCGGGGGCGGACAGCGCCTGCGTCGTCACCGATATATTGCGCGCCGCGGAGCCGGAGGCGCGGGCGCGCGAGTGGGTGGCGGCGACGGACGAAAAGCGTCTCACGACGCCCCGCCGATCGGCCACTCCCCTTTGAACACATTGCCCTGATTGTCACGCGCCTCGACGCGCATCACCTTGGCGCCATTTGGCTTGTAGGCGAAGCGGAAGCTCGGATCCTCCGACAGGGAAATTCCGCCCTCCATGGAGAAGATCAGCGCCTCCCCCTGCCGCACCTCGACCTTGTCGACATAATGAGCCGGAATATAGGCGCGGGTGATCGGGTCCATCTGCAATCCCGAATTATTGGGATGGCGAATCATGATCTGCGCCTCGCGCAGGGCGGGATTCTCGCTGGCGAACTCCCGATATTTCATTTTGCCGAGATTGGCGCTGGCCTCGTCCTGATCCTTGATCGCCGGGGCCGAGCAGCCGCCCGAGGCCTTCACGAATTTCACCACCGAATGCAGCGCGCCATCGCCCGTTTGGCCGACGACATGCACATTGGTGTAGGAGTTCACGCGCACGCGCGTTTCTATCTTCGCGACGCCGGCGCCCTCGCCGAAGGAGAAGGCCGCCGCCATGGGCATGGGATTCTCGTCGATCACCAGCGTCGCCGCGCGCAGGCCCGGCTCGAGCAGCGAGATGGTCATCGGCACGATGGCGGCGTCCTCGGCCCGCTTCGGCGCGTCGAGCGCCACCACGCCCTCATGCGAGGTGATCGCGCGATCGTGGAAAATATCGGTGACGAGGCCCGGCCAGGGATCGATCTTCGGCTCCTGGGCCGAGGCGGCGGCGGCCCAAAGGCAGAGGGCTGCGGCCGCTGCGATGGGGCGCAGGAGGGACCGCGAGCCTTCAGGCTCGCTCTCATTCGGCGATTTGCGAGCGTGAAGGCTCGCGGTCCAAGGGCTCATCTGCGTTCCTCCGGTATTTTTTGGAATCATAGCGCTGTGGGCGCGGCCGGCTCAAGGGGCCTCCCATTCCAGCTCGGCGAAGCCGGCCGTGGCGTTGCGCGTGTGATAATCCTCGAACAGCAGCCAATTGGGCTTTTCGCCGCGGCCGGCTGTCGTCACCGCGCGCGCGAGCGTCTCCCCTCTGGCGATATCGGCGCGCAAATCGCGGGTGAGATGGTCGAGATAGGCTTTTTGCGCCTCCAGCGCCTGCGGCCAGGGAGCGACCGCCGGCCCATGGCCCGGCACGACGCGGACCGCCTCGATCTTCCGCAATTCCTCGATGACGGACAGAAAGCCCAAAAGGCTGCCGTCGATGATCGGGACATGCTGCAGGAACAAGAGATCGCCGGTAAAGAGCGTGCCGCTCTGCGGATCGAGCACGGTGAGATCGGAATCGCTGTGAGCGGTGCGCCAGGCCTTCAGCGCGATCTTGCGGCCGCCGAGATCGAGAATCGTCTCACGTTCGACGGTGAGGGTCGGCGGAACCAGAATCACATCGTCGAGCAGGGCGCCCATCGTCTCGCGGAAAGAAGAGAGATAGTGCGGGCCGCGCGTCGCCATGGCGCGCGGGAGATTCTTGTGCCCGACGAAGACGGCTCCCGTGTCTCGAAAGGCAATATTCCCGAAAATATGATCCGGATGGACGTGAGTGTCGATGACATAACGGATCGGCTTGGTCGTGCGCTGCTGCAATGCAGCGAGGAAAGCCTCGCCCTCCGCGCGGCTGCCGCCCGTGTCGATGACCGCGACCGCCTCCGCGCCGACGATGGCGCCGAGATTGGCGATGCCGCCGAGGTTATCGCGAGACATCAAGGCGGTCACGCCCTGATGGACGAAGACTCCCGGCGCGATCTCGGTCAGCTCGAAGCTTTTCGCGCCGTTCGCGACGAGGCAGAGAAACGCAATCGCGAGCCCTCGAATAGTGCGTTGCAGCATCGGTTTTTCAGCCTCGTTTTTCGCCCGTTTCACGCGCGAAATCAGGAAAGTCGGGAACAGGATTTGGGGATTGCGCTTCAATTCCGTGCGACATATTATCCCGCCGTTTCCGACCTAAAAGAGGCTTTCCGGCCGGGAACCGGAAAGCGTCTCGACGGAGATACGGGCGGGGCTGCGGGCGCGGCGTTTCCGCCCGATCGCCGTGGCAAAAACGAGGAAACGGCTTCCCAAAGCCTTAGGGCGTCGGAAAGGCGCGATGTCGGCGGCGTGGCCGGGCCTTTTGCACGGTGATGTCGTCAGGAGGAAAAGCTCATGCATAAGCTGTTGTTGTCGACTTCGGTGGGGATCCTCGCGCTGTTCGGGGCCGGCGTGGCGAGCGCCGACGAGCTGCTCGATCTCCAGAAGAACCCGAAGCAGTGGGCGTTGCCGACGGGCGACTACGCCAATCTGCGTTACTCGAAGCTGAAGCAGATCACCACCGAGAACGTCGGCAAGCTGGCTCCCGCTTGGAGCTTCTCGACCGGCGTGCTGCGCGGCCACGAAGGCGCGCCGCTCGTTATCGGCGACGTGATGTATCTGCATACGCCGTTCCCCAACATCGTCTACGCCCTCGATCTCAACAACGAAGGCAAGATCCTCTGGAAGTATGAGCCCAAGCAGGATCCGAGCGTCGTTCCGGTCATGTGCTGCGACACCGTGAATCGCGGTCTCGCCTATGGCGACGGCAAGATCTTCCTGGCCCAGGCCGACACCACCCTCGTCGCTCTCGACGCCAAGACCGGCAAGCTCGTCTGGTCGGTGAAGAACGGCGATCCGTCCAAGGGCGCCACCTCGACCGCCGCTCCGCACGTCTTCAAGGACAAGGTCCTCGTCGGCATCGCCGGCGGCGAGTTCGGCGTGCGCGGCAGCATCACCGCCTATGACGTCAAGGATGGCAAGCTCGCTTGGCGCGGCTATTCGGAAGGCCCGGACTCCGAGGTTCTGCTCGACCCCGAGAAGACCACCTTCCTCGGCAAGCCGGTCGGCAAGGATTCGTCTCTGAAGACCTGGGAAGGCGATCAGTGGCAGATCGGCGGCGGCACCACCTGGGGCTGGTATTCCTATGACCCCGAGCTGAACCTGATCTACTACGGCTCGGGCAATCCCTCGACCTGGAACCCCGCGCAGCGTCCCGGCGACAATCGCTGGTCCATGACCCTGTGGGCGCGCGACCTCAACACCGGCGTCGCCAAGTGGGTCTATCAGATGACTCCCCACGACGAGTGGGACTATGACGGCATCAACGAGGTGATCCTCGCCGATCAGACGATCGGCGGCGTGGCCCGCAAGACCGCCGTCCACTTCGATCGTAACGGCTTCGGCTACACGCTCGATCGCGTCACCGGCGAGCTGCTCGTCGCCGAGAAGTATGATCCGGCCGTCAACTGGGCGACCAAGGTCGATCAGGACAAGAACTCGCCGACCTATGGCCGTCCGCTCGTCGTCTCGAAATATTCGACGCAGCAGAACGGCGAGGACGTCAACACCAAGGGCGTCTGCCCGGCGGCTCTCGGCTCCAAGGACATGCAGCCGGCGTCCTTCGATCCGGACACGGGCCTGTTCTACGTGCCGACCAACCACGTCTGCATGGACTATGAGCCCTTCCGCGTCAGCTACACCGCGGGTCAGCCCTATGTCGGCGCGACGCTGGAGATGTTCCCGCCGCCCGGCGACAGCCACATGGGCAATTTCATCGCTTGGGACGCCCGCGTCGGCAAGATCGTCTGGTCCAATAAGGAGCAGTTCTCGGTCTGGTCCGGCACGGTCACGACCTCCGGCGGTCTCGCCTTCTACGGCACGCTCGAGGGCTATCTGAAGGCCGTCGATGTCAAGACCGGCAAGGAGCTCTACAAGTACAAGACTCCGTCGGGCATCATCGGCAATGTGATGACCTATGAGCACAAGGGCAAGCAGTATGTCGCGGTTCTGTCCGGCGTCGGCGGCTGGGCCGGCATCGGCCTCGCGGCCGGCCTGTCCAAGAGCAACGAAGGCCTCGGCGCGGTCGGCGGCTATAAGGCGCTGTCCGACTACACCGCTCTCGGCGGCGTGCTGACCGTCTTCTCTCTGCCCGACTACGCTCTGCCGATCGTCGCTCCGGCGAACTGATACGGCCAATAAAAAGATCAGCGCTCGGCGAACGCTCCTGGCGCGCGCCGAGCGCCTTGTTTGTGTGGATGGAAACTGCTGGAGGATGGCGTGATGAGACTGCCGCTCGTCGGGGCACTTGCCCTGAGCGTCTTCATGGGTGTTGGAACGACCGTGCGCGCCGAAGCGCCGGGAGACCCGACCGCGGTCAAGGAAGTGGACGGCAAGTGGTTCGACGCGCAGAGCAAGCCGACCTATAAGGTGCAGGCCGACGGCACGGTCGATTGGTACACTTTCTCCGGCTATCGCCGCTATCACGCCGAATGCCACGTCTGCCACGGCCCCAACGCCGAGGGCTCGACCTATGCGCCGGCGTTGAAGAATTCGGTCAAGAACTTCAATTACGAGGAGTTCTACGGCATCGTCGTCGGCGGCCGCGAGAACAAGCAGGCGGGCAATGACAGCGTCATGCCGGCTTTCGCCGACAATAAGAACGCCATGTGCTATATCGACGACCTCTACATCTATCTCCGCGCCCGTTCGACCGAGGCGGTCGGCCGCGGCCGTCCGGAGAAGAAGGCAGAGAAGCCGCCGGCTTTCGCCGAGGCCGAAGCGAAGTGCATGAGCGCCAAATAGTGATCGAGCGTCAGTCGAGGCTTCGCGCGCCGGCTGGCGGCGGAACCGGCCGAGGGCTCGTCATGTCGCGTCGTCTCACATTTTCCCTGGTCGCCGTCGCGGGCTTGCTCGCGACGGCCCCGGCACAGTCTCAATCGCCCGGTCTCGTGGCGCGTCCTCAAGGGGGCGTCGATGACGCGCGCGGCTCGATCGAGCTGATCGACCCCAAGATTCTGCGCGTCTGCGCCGATCCGAGCAATCTTCCCTTTTCCAACAGCGCCGGAGAGGGGTTCGAGAACAAGCTCGCGGAGTTCCTGGCCAAGAAGCTCGGCAAGGATATCGCCTATTCCTATTATCCGGGCGCGACCGGCTTCATCCGCAACACGCTCAATGCGCATTTGTGCGATGTGGTGATGGGAATGCCGCAGGGCGACGATCTCGTTCAGCCCACCAATCCCTATTATCGGACCTCCTATGCGGTGGTCTATCGCGCCGGCTCCGATCTCGAGGGGCTGACGTCGCTCGCCGATCCGCGCCTCGCCCAGAATAAGCGCATCGGCCTCGTCGCCAACACGCCGCCCGGCAATCTCCTGGCCCGCTATCGGCTGCTCGCGGCGGTGAAGCCCTATCCGCTCGTCGTCGATACGCGCGTCGACGCGCCGGGCGCCGATATGATCCATGATCTCGAGAGTGGCGCGATCGACGTCGCTATTCTCTGGGGGCCATTCGCCGGCTATCATGCGAAAAAATCCGGCGGCCGGCTGAAGCTGGCCCTGCTCAGCGGGGACAAGGGCGCGCGCATGAGCTTTCGCATCGCCATGGGGGTTCGCCATTCCGATCAGGAGTGGAAGCGCGAGCTCAATCGCATCATCGCCCAAAATCAGAACGAGATCGATCGATTGCTCGCTGATTTCGGCGTGCCGCTGATCGACGAATCCGACGCGCCGATCGCGCCCGCGCCCATCGCGTCCACGCCATGAGGCGCTGGCTCGGCGTCGCGCTCGGTCTCGCTGTTCTCGTTGCGGCGCCCGCCGCCGCCGAGACCGTTCCCGAGCCGGAGGGCTATCGGCTCTCCGATTTTCGCGCCGCCGTGCCCGCCACTCTGCGCGGCGCCCGCGTGATCGACACGCAGCAGGCCTTCGCCCTATGGCGCGACAAGGCCGCTGTCTTCATCGATGTCCTGCCGCGCCCGCCGAGGCCCGCGGGCCTGCCGCCCGATGCGGTGTGGCGCGACAAGCCGCGTTTCGACATTCCGGGCAGCGTCTGGCTTCCCGAGACCGGCTATGGCGAACTGCCGGAGGCCTCGCTCCGCTATTTCGAAAGCGGCCTCGCGCGCGTGACCGTGGAAGAAAAGAGTCGCCCGCTGGTCTTCTACTGCCTCGCCGATTGCTGGATGTCGTGGAACGCCGCCAAGCGCGCGCTCGCGCTCGGCTATTCCAACGTGTCCTGGTTCTCGCAGGGCACGGATGGCTGGGCCGCCGCCGGCCATCCGCTGGAGCCGCGCGAGCCTGAGCCCCGCGGCGAGCGCTGAGCCGCGCGTCAGTCCGTCTTCTTCGACAGCGACCACACCGCCGCGATGAAGAATCCCTTGCAGAGAGGCAGCAGCAGCAGGGTGGAGACGATAGTCGCGGACAGCACCAGCGCCGCCTCGGCGCCATAGGACAGAGTTGCGCGCGTCTCCAGAAAGATCAGCAGCGGAACGATGATATGAGCGACGACGCCGATGGTGAGCCAGGCCGGCCCATCGTCGGCGTCGACGCCGATGAAGCTCTCCGCGCAATGCGGGCAGGCGTCCGCGCGCTTCAGATAGCCGTCGAAGAGCGCGCCATTCCCACAGCGCGGGCATTTGCGCAGAAAGCCGCGCAGCAGCGCGGTCGTCGTCGTTGGCCGGGCAATCGTCGTCGGCGTCATGGGATTACTGCTTCTCCGCGCCGGGCGTCACGCCGAGCTCTGCGAGGCTGAAGGAGAGCTCGGGCGCGAGCGTGGGCTCGAGGCGCGCTGCGCTGGCGAGCTCGACGATCTCGGCATAGCCCGCCGCGCCCAGCCGGCGATGAATGAAGGTCACGGCCCGCACAGCGTCGACGACCCAGACCTCGCGCACGCCGAAAGCGGCATAGACGCCGATCTTGCGGCCCTTGTCATAGGCGAGGCTCGAATCGGCGATCTCGATCGCCAGCAGCACCGCCGGCCCATCGAGGGCGGAGAGGGGCAGATCGCGCGGAAAGACGCAGAAATCCGGCTCGACGAAAGTGCGTGCGTCTAGGCGCAGCGTGGTCTCCTGGGCGACTTCCAAATGCTGCGGAGCCGCGCGCTGCAAAAACCGATTAACCGCGATCTTCACCCATTCGTGTCGGGCGCCCTTCGGCGACATTGGCACGACCTCCCCGCCGATCAGCTCGAACCGCTCGTCTTCATCGATAATTCCGGCGCGGAGCATTTCCTCGATTTCCGCCACGCTCCAGCAACGCCGGGGGAGTCCCTCGGCGGCCTGAGTCTCGAGCGGAAGGCCGATCGGGCGCAGATGCGGGTTCATGCAGCGCAATATAGCGCAATCCGGGCGGGATTTCGCGTGTCAATATTGGCCGGCGAGCGTGGCTTCGAGAAGCGCGGCCTCCTCGGTCGAAAGATCGAAGAGATCATAGACGATCGCGTCGATCTCCCTTTCCCGGCTCTCGATCTCGGCGGAGAGGCGCGCTGCCTCGTCGGGGTCGCCCGTCTCGCTGCGCCGGCGGGCGGCCTCGCCATTGGCGCTCGCCAGGGCTGCGAGCCGTTCCGCGGCCTGCGGATCGAGATCGGGCAGCGGCAGCGGCTCCAAATATTGCGTCTTCAGCCGCAGCCGCCATTTGCCGCCGCGCAGCGGATTGGACACGGAATGCAGCACGAACCAGCAGAGGCGCGAATTGAGAAAGGCGAGCAGCGCGAGATCGGCGCAGGGCAGGCAGAAGCAGGTGGCGTCGATGAGGCCGCCGCTGTCGTCGAGCGCGAATTTCGGCCCTTGGGAAATATCCGGAAAGACGATCTTCGGCGCCGCGAAGCCGGCGCGATAGGCGAGCTGCGCCTGTTGCAGCTCGAACCATTTTTGTCGCGTGGCGCGGCCCTCGAGCCGTGAGCGCAGCGGCGCGAGCCACACCTCCACGGCGGGATATTCCGCAATGTCGAAAGCGCCTTTCGGCGCATCGACGAGCCAGTCCTCGCTCGCCGCGCGCCAGCGGCCGATGCTTCCACCGCGAGCATAGGGCTTCAAAATCTCGGCGCTGCGCGGATCGGCGGCGACGAGCGCGTCGCGTGCCGCCCGATCGAGCACGAAAGCGTCGTTGAGCCCCGTCTTGATCCCCCAGAGCGGCGATCCATAGACCTCGCGCAGCGTCTTGCGGCCCCGCGCGATCTTGTCGCGCAGACGCGCCAGCGCGTCCTCCTCGAAGCGCCAGACGGAGGCGCCGAGCCGCGCCTGCGGCATGCGCCGCGCATTCTCCGCAAACTCCGTTTCGAGGTCCTTCGGCGCGCGATCCTTCAACAGCAGAAAGGACACATCGTCGCGCTCGACGCTCTTTCTCAGCGTCACGATCGCCGGATAGGTGACGACGCCGTCGAAGACGCGCAGATCGCCGAAATCGACGACGCTTTCGATCGTCGCATTTTCGGCGAGGAAGCGGCGCAAGCTCTCGCCGGCGCCGGTGCGAAAGAAGCTCGACGAGGAGATGAAGCCCAGCCGTCCGCCGTCTTTCAGCAATCGCACGCCTTTTTCGAAGAAATAGGCGTAGAGATCAGCGCGCTCCGCGGCGACGGCGTAATGTTTCGCAAGATAGGGCTTCGCCGCTTTCAGATATTCCATCCGCACATAGGGCGGATTGCCGAGGACGATATCGAAGCCGCCTTCGCGCACCGCAATATCGTCGATGAGGCTATCGCCGGCGCGCAAATTGTCGTGCGGACCGTTTGGATCGAGAGCGAGCCTGAAGGCTAGCGGTCCGGTCGCCGCCTCGGACCGCGAGCCTTCGGGCTCGCTCGTCGCGGCGATCTGCGGGCATCGGCTCCATAGCACATGGCGCGCGGCTTCCACAGCGCGCGCATCTATGTCGACGCCGAAGAGATTATTGGCGATCGTCTCGCGCGCCGCATCGAGCGCGATCATCGCGCCGAGCGCCGTCTCCTCATAGTGTCGCGCCATTTCGTCGAAGGCGGCGTCGAGAAGCGCGCCATCGCCGCAGGCGGGATCGATGATCTTGAAGGATCGCAGAGCGTCGAGCCATGCGCGCCAGAAGGCGGGCGTCTCGCATCCGCCATGCTGCGCGACGAGAGCGGCGCGCCGCTCGTCGAGCGATTGCGCGATGGTGCGGGCGACGAGAAAACGGGCGATTGGAGCGGGCGTGTAGACGACGCCGCGGCGCTTGCGCTCGGCTCGGCGCGAGGCGTTGGAGGCGCGTTCATCCAAGGTGGAAGGCTTCGGCTCGATACGAACAATTGGCGACTTGAAACAAAATGGCCGGCGCGAGGCCGGCCATTCGATATCAATTGTCCAAGAAGCTCCGCAGCTTCCGCGAGCGGCTCGGATGCTTCAGCTTCCTCAGCGCCTTCGCCTCGATCTGGCGGATGCGCTCGCGCGTCACCGAGAATTGCTGGCCGACTTCCTCGAGCGTATGGTCGGTGTTCATGCCGATGCCGAAGCGCATGCGCAGCACGCGTTCTTCACGCGGGGTGAGGGAGGCCAGCACGCGCGTCGTCGTCTCGCGGAGGTTGGACTGGATCGCCGCCTCGATCGGGAGAATGGCGTTCTTGTCCTCGATGAAATCGCCGAGATGCGAATCCTCCTCGTCGCCGATCGGCGTCTCCAGGCTGATCGGCTCCTTGGCGATCTTCAGCACCTTGCGCACTTTTTCGAGCGGCATGGCGAGCTTCTCGGACAGCTCCTCCGGCGTCGGCTCGCGGCCGATCTCGTGCAGCATCTGGCGCGAGGTGCGCACGATCTTGTTGATCGTCTCGATCATATGCACCGGAATGCGGATCGTGCGCGCCTGATCCGCGATGGAACGCGTGATCGCCTGCCGAATCCACCAGGTGGCGTAGGTCGAGAACTTGTAGCCGCGGCGATATTCGAACTTATCGACCGCTTTCATCAGGCCGATATTGCCTTCCTGAATGAGGTCCAGGAACTGCAGGCCGCGATTGGTGTATTTCTTGGCGATGGAGATCACGAGGCGCAGATTGGCCTCGACCATCTCCTTCTTCGCCTGCCGGGCCTCGCGCTCGCCCTTTTGAACCATATGGACGATCTTGCGGAACTCGGCGATCTCGAGGCCGGTCTCGGTGGCCAGCGCGTGAATCTCGCCGCGCAGCTCCTTGATCCGGTCTTTCTCGTTGGCGACGAATTCCTTCCAGCCGCGCGAGCCGAGCTTGGAGACGCGCATGATCCATTTCGGATCGAGCTCCGAGCCCTGGAACTTGTCGATGAAGTCCTCGCGCTGCACGCCCTGCGCATCGGCGAGGCGCAGCAGCTTGGTCTCATAGCCGATGAGACGCTTATTGATGTCGTAGAGCTGCTCGACCAGCGCCTCGATACGGTTCTGGTTCAAGGAGAGAGACTTCACATCCGTGACGATCTCTTTCTTGAGCTGCTTGTATTTGCGGTCCTGAGCCGGGGTCAGCGTCTCATTCTTGAGCTTGTTCTCGACATTCTGATCCTGCAGCCGGCGCAGCTTCTTATAGGCGTCGGCGACGCGGGCGAAAGTCTCCAGCACCTTGGGCTTCAGCTCGGTCTCCATGGCGGAGAGCGAGACGGAATTCTCGAGGTCGTCCTCTTCCTCGAAAGCCTCCTCCGGCGGCGCGCCGGCTTCGCCCAGCGCGGCCGGCGGCGAGCGCGGCGCGGTGGCGGGCGCGAGATCGGACGGCGTGACCGGAGGCTTGCCGGCGTTCTTGCCCTCGGGGCCGGCGTAGGTGGCCTCGAGATCGATGATGTCGCGCAGCAGGACCTTGCCGGCCTCCAGCTCCTCGCGCCAGATGATGATGGCTTGGAAGGTCAGCGGGCTCTCGCAGAGACCGGCGATCATCGCCTCGCGGCCGGCCTCGATGCGCTTGGCGATGGCGATCTCGCCCTCGCGCGACAGCAGCTCCACCGAGCCCATCTCGCGCAGATACATGCGGACGGGATCGTCGGTGCGGTCGGCGGGCTCGGAGGTGCGCGTCGCGACGGCGGTGGCGCGGGTGGATTCGACGACCTCGCCGCCCTCGGCCTCCTCCTCCTCCTGCTGCTCCTCGCCCTCTGCGTCGTCGGGATCTTCGCCCTCGGAGACGGTGATTCCCATCTCCTGCAGCATGGCGTAAACGTCCTCGATCTGGTCGGAGGACACTTCCTCAGACGGCAGAACGGCGTTCAGCTCGGTATAAGTGACGAAGCCGCGCTTCTTGGCGAGCTTGATCATCCGCTTGACGGCGGCGTCGTTGAGGTCGAGCAGAGGACCGTCGGCGGTTTCCACCGCCACTGCGCCCTCGTTTTCGACTTTCTCGTCGTCTTTTTTCGCCATTCTTCGCTCCAAGCCCCACCCCACGCCGCCTTCCCGAGCCGAAGGCTGCGCCATGCCGGGATCGTTCACTTTTCCGCTCGCCGCATTTTAACGAAAAACCACAGCGTCGACCGCATGACAAGACGGCGGACCCCGCAGAGGACCCTACCGATTCGTCCGAGCCCACAGTCGCGGCCAGGGCTTAACTTTCGCCTAACCAAATCGGTAGAGCTTTGGCTCGCGGGCCGTTCGGCTTACGGGTCAAAGGCTTCTAAGCGAACGGCCCGATTGGGAACCGAACCCGTCGAGAGCGGCTTCGGTTCCATCGAGCGCGTTCAATTGCGCCTGAATATCGCTTAAGCGCGCGGAATCTTGGTCGTTGGGCGCGATCGCCAACCTCGCCTCGATTTTCCGAAGTTCTTTATCTAATGCGCGCACGCGATGTTGCAAGACGAGAGCTTGGCGCAGGCTTTCGGCGGCGTCGGCCGGGGCCGCCTCGGCGCGCACGCTCCACAGCGTCGCATGGGCGCCCATTCCTGCCAATTTCTCGCAAAATGCTTCTAGCCCGGCGGCGGCGGCGGCGCGAGCGAATTCTTCGCGCCCTCCGGCCCCGTCGGCGAGGCTGCGCACCAGCACGGCGCGCAGCCTCTCGCCCTCCGCCGAGGCGAAATCGAGCGCCGTCACCGCCTCCAGATGGGCGGCGAGAAGCTCCGGGTGATTCAGGAGAATCAGCAAAATGAGCGCCTCGCGCGGCGTGATGGCCGGCTTCGTGCCGCGATAGAGCGGGGAATTGGCGAGGGCCGCGCCGATGGTCAGCGGGCCGCGCATGGGCTCCGCATCGCGGCGGAAGCGTTGCTGCTGTCCGCCGGGGCGGCGCCCCTCGGGCCGACGCTGAAATTGGCCGCGCGTGCGGCCGAACAGCGAATCGCAGCGGTCGGAGAATTCTTTTTGATAGTGCCGGCGCAAACTCTCGTCGGCGATGGCGCGGCCGAGCTCGGCGAGGCGACGCTCGAGCCCGGCGCGGCGCTCGGGCGTGTCGAGCGGGACGCCCTCCGTCTCCCGCGCCCATATCAGATCGACCAGAGGGCGCGCCGCGGCCACGGCTGTGGCCAAGGCGGACGGGCCGGCGGAGCGCAAGAGCTCGTCCGGATCCTGGCCGTCCGGCAGCAGCACGAAGCGCAGGCTGCGGCAGGGGCCGATCAGCGGCAGGGCCGTGTCGATCGCCCGAAAGGCGGCGTTGCGGCCGGCCTTGTCGCCGTCGAAGCAGAGAATTGGCTCCTCGGCGTGGTTCCACAGCAGGCCGCATTGCTCGGCCGTCAGCGCCGTCCCCAGCGGCGCCACCGTCTGCGGAAAGCCGGCCGCGGTCATGGCGATGACATCGACATAGCCCTCGACGGCGATGATGTTTCCCGCTTCATGAGCGGGTTTGCGGGCGTTGTGCAGATTGTAGAGCGTCGCGCCCTTGTGGAAGAGCGGCGTCTCCGGCGAGTTGAGATATTTGGCCTTGGCGTCCTTCTCCATCGCCCGCCCGCCGAAGGCGATGACGCGGCCGGAGCGGTCCGCGATCGGAAACATGATCCGATTGCGGAAACGATCATAGGGGACGGCGATGTCCTCGCCATGGACGAGCAGGCCGGCCTCGATCATCGTCTCGACGCTGGCGCCCTTGCCGGCGAGATGGTCGCGCAGCGCATAGCGCTCGCTCGGCCCGTAGCCTAGCCGAAACTGCGCCTGCTCTCTTTCACCTAGTTCACGGCGGGCGAGATAGGCGCGCGCCTCGGCGCCGGCGGGGCCGCGCAGCTGCTTCTCGAAGAATTGCGCCGCCCATTCCAGCACCTCGGTCAGCGAGCCGCGGCGCTGCTCCGCCTCCTGCGCCTCTTTGGTTTCCACCGGCATGGGCAGGCCGGCCATGCCGGCGAGCCGCTCGACCGCCTCGGGAAAGGTGAGGCCCTCCGTCTCCATCAGAAAGGTGAAGCCGTCCCCATGCTTGCCGGAGGAGAAGTCTTTGTAGAAGCCCTTCTGGTCATTGACATAGAAGGAGGGCGTCTTCTCCGCCTGAAAGGGCGAAAGCCCGCGCCACTCGCGCCCCTCCTTCTTGAGCTTGACCTTCTTCGACACCACTGCCGAGACCGGCACGCGGGCGCGAATTTCATCGAGGAAGGAGGGAGGGTATCGCATTGTGTCTTTTATGGCCTTCGTCGATCGAGCGAAGCTGCTCGCGCCCCCTCCCCCAGCCCTCCCCCGCTTCGCGGGAGAGGGGGCAGATTCGGCGCTTCATCCATGTCTCGCGAGAATCGGCGCCGCCTCCCTCTCCCGCGAAGCGGGGGAGGGTGAGGGAGGGGGCCTTTCGGTCGTCGGATCGAATGACGCGGGCCACTCGTAGCATTGTCGGCGCATTCGGCGCGCGCCGCATGGGCTTTTTGCCCGCTAACCACACGGGGGCTACGGCGCGTTCGACACGGAATACGATCGTATATACGAATTGCTTCGACCAGCGCTAGGCGAGGGCAAATCGATCATCCCGTCGAAGAGGGGCGCCTCTCACGCAGGCTCGCGCACTTTTTCCTTCTGCGGCGCTGTTTCCGTCGCGCCGGCGCGAGCGGGCAGCTGCTTGGGCCGATAGGCGGGGTCGATCTCCGCTTTTTCGCGCACCGGGCCGAAATCCTCACCGGAGTCGATAGGGCGGATGTAGTCGCCGCTCCAGGTCACATATTTGGCGAGGCGCTGATCGTCGAGCGGATAGACGGAGGGCAGGCCGAGCGTCGCCGGCAGCTTCACGAGCAGCACGGTCGCCAGTCGATAGAGGAATGTCTGGCTGTTCTGAATCTTCTCGGCCGGATCGGGTCCGAAGGGCCGGGTGAAGGAGAGCTTCACATTGGCGAAGTTCAAAAGCTTCAGGCCATTATCGGCGGCGCGCTCAGCCATCCACACCAGCGCATAGTCGGAGAGGCCGTGCTCCTCATAGCCGCCGCCGACATTGGAGTGCACGCCCGGAAACCAGCGCTCGGTGTAGAAGGGAAAGCCGCGCTCGGCGATGTTTCTCGCATTGCGCTCGCGATGATAGTCGGTGAGCGCGATCGGCGTCGGCCGGAAGGGCCAGCGACGCTCGTCCGCCGCCAGCGCGTGATAGGCGGAATCGACGCTCGTGCTCAGCGTCACATCGTGAAAGCTCGTGTGGAAGAATTTGTCGATGAGCCGGCCGAGAATTTCGCCATAGGGTGCGCCGAGCGCGCCGACCGTGTCCCACACGCCGAGGAATTTGACCTTGGCGGGATAGGGATGGCAATTCTCGTCGCGGAATGTCTGCGCGGAGGCGCCGCCCGGGCGCCACTCCTCGGCCCTGTCCTTGTAATGGTCATAGGCGATGGAGACGAGCGGCAGATTCCAGCGTTGCAGCACGCCGAGATTGTGAATGAGGCCGGCGATGCTGCGCGCCGTATAGGCGCCGCGGCTGAAGCCGAAGAGATAGATGTCGTCGCCCGGTTCGTAATTGCTGACGATGAAGGCGTAGGCGTCCTTGATATTGTCGGAGATGCCGAAGCCGAATGCGCCGCCGACGACCTTCTCGTCTTTGCGTGTGCCGACTCCGGCGATGTAATGGGTGAGCTGCGGATTGCCGTCGGCGTCGGCGAAATCCGTTCCTTGCAGCATTCTGACGACATTGGTGCCGCGCTTCGTCGGCTCGTTCCAGGTGCCGTCGCAAAAGATCACGAGCTTCTTCTTGGGCTTGGTCTCTGACATAATCGTCTCTTTCGCAAAAATCGGAGCGTCGAGAAAAATCGCGCGCCGCAATAGCGTGTTTTCGAGCGAAGCGGGAACCGGATCGCGTGAAGAAAACACGACAAAACAAGGAGATATAGAGTGATTCCGGTTCAATCTGCACCGGCGTCACGCTAGCGGATCGCTGCGGCGCGCAAAAAGCCGCCCAGCGAAATGCTCAGCCTAGCCGAGCTTTCCGCGGGGCGCCAGATCGGTGCGCGAAACTGATGCGACCAGAACTCAGAAGGGCAGCGGGCCGGTGATCGACACGCGCACGGCCGGCGGTTCCATCGGCTTGAAATGACGGCCCATCACGCCGACCGAGCAGACATTGCCCGGCGCGACGCCCGCCTTGCACAGGCCATAGAGCGGATCGGAGGGGATCAGCGATCCGTAGCCATAGGTGATCATGTCGGAGCGCGAATTGGTGACGTTGAACGCGTCGGCCTGAATGCTCCAGCCATTGTCGAAGCGATAGCCGGCGCGCAGATTGAGCGTTCCGGTCGCCGGCGATTTGAAGGCGCCGTCCTCGGTCAGCGGGCGCTCGCCGAGATAGCGATAGCGCAGCGCCGCGAAGGGGCCGGTCGCCTCGCCCACCTCGATCTGGCCCATGGCGACGATGTTGGGCGAATCGGGAATGTAATTGCCGGGGGCGTTGCCGACATAGGTTCCATATTGGAACGAGCCGGGCTGCAGAAGATCGATCCAGGCGAGCGCCTGCTGCTGGTCGACGCCGCGGAAACGCGCATGCGACAGGGAAACGCTGCCCTCCATCCGCAGCCAGGAGGTGGGCGTGTAGTGATTGATGATCTCCACGCCATAGCGCCGGCTCGGCCGGCCGAAGGCCGTGCTGCCGGAATCGCCCTCGAACTGATTCTCCGAATCATTGTTCAGCCACCAGAAGGCGACCGAGGATTCGAGCCCGTCGAGCAGGCGCGTGGTCCGCACGCCGATCTCGGCGCCGCGCTGCTTCACCAGCAGGGGAATGGTCGCCACGTTGGAGCCGTCGGCCGGGCTCAGCCGGGTCACGGTTCCGCGCACGTCGGTCGAATGCAGCCCCTCGCCGAAATTGAGGAACAGCTCGGTCTGCTCGAAGGGGCCGATGACGACGCCGACCTTCGGGCTGCCCATCGTCGCCGATTTGGAGCCGCTGTTCCATGGGCCGGTCCAGATCGGATCGCCATTCCCGTCCTTGGGCGCGGAGAGCGGGTCTTGGAGGCTGCCGACGCTGGCGGCGAAATAGTCGAAGCGCACGCCGCCGGTGGCGCGCAGCCAGGGCGAGAAGCGAACAGTGGTGTCGGTCCAAAGGCTAACGCTGCCTTCCGCCACATGGCTGTTGGTGATCGTGTCATAGGGCTGGCGCCGCCAGCTGTCCTGGAGGCCGAGACGAATATTGTCGTAGCGGCTCTCGAGGCCGATGCGCGACTCGATCGGCAGGCCGGCGAGCTCGTATTTATAGGCGTGCTGCGCTTTGACGCCGAGCACGGTGCGCCGGTCGAATTGGCGGAACTGGTCGCCGACGTCGGGATGCGAGAGGAAATAGGTGAAATTATTGTAGAGATCGAGCGTCGAGCGTATCGCGTAGGCTTCCACGCGCGAGGAATGCGCGCCCTCCGTCTGGCTCCAGCGCGCCGAGAGGCTGAAGCGCGAAGCGTCGCCGCCGTCGGTGCTGTCGATATTGCCCCACAGCGGAAGGACGCCGCCATAGACGGCGCGCGACGGGATCTGGTCGGTGGAGAACCAGCGGTTGGCGTAGGCCATGGCCGTGATCGAGAGGCCGTCCTCCTGCGTGCCGCGCGACCAGCGCAGCACCGAATTGATCTTGCGCATCTCGTCCGGCCGCGTCCATGGGCCGTTGTATATGCTCGACTCGATGGCGGTGAGCAGATTGCCGCCATTCACCTCGAAGCTCTTGGCGCCGAGCAGGCGGCCATAGGCGAAGCTGCCACCCGTCGCCCGGAAGAAGCCGTGGTCGAGCTTGTCGATATATTGCATATCGACCGCGCCGGCCGAGGAGAAGTCGCCCTTGTCGGCGTAATAGGGGCCTTTGCGGCCGACGACGGAGGAGAGCAGCTCCGGGATCAGGAAATTGGCGTCCGCATAGCCCTGGCCGTGGCCATGCGTGCGCATGTTGATCGGCATGCCGTCCAGCGTCAGCGAGAAATCAGTGCCGTGGTCGAGCTGGAAGCCGCGCAGAAAATACTGGTTCGCCTTGCCTTCGCCGCTGTGCTGCGTGACCGAGAGGCCGGGGACGATCTCGAGCGCCTCGCCCGGACGTGCAAAGGGCACGGCGTTGACCTGCTGGCCGCTGAAGATGGTCTCGCTGGCCGCCTCGATCCTCACCTTCGCCTTTTGCGCGTCTTCCGAGCGCGCGGCGGCCGCCGCCGGCGTCGCGGCCGCGATCGGCGCGCCGACGTCTATGTCCGGCAGAGCCTCCTGAGCGAGGGCGGCGCCGCCGAAAAGCGCAGCCGTCAGGGCCAATGCTGAGATTTCGCCAATGCGCCGGCCGGTCATCGCTGCTCCCCCGTATGATTTTTTACTAATCTGATCATACGAGAGGGGGCGGGTCAACGACCGCCTACGGATTTACCCGCAGCGTTGCATTTCCGTCACAGGGCTCAGGCGTGGCTATGGCCGTGGTGAGGCTTTTGCGTGGAGGCGCTCTCCGGCGAATGCGCCTCGCCGGGCGCGACGACGAGCTGGCCGTAGCGCACGCCGCGCTCGCCGATCACATGTCGGGCAAAATGCTCCACCTCGGATTTGCGGCCGCGCAGCAGCGAGACCTCGAGGCAGGTCTCGGCGTCGACATGCACATGCAGGGCGGCGATGGAGAGATCGGCGTGGCTGTGATGGTCGTGCATCAGCCGCTTCGACAATTGCCGCGTCTCGTGATCGTAGAGATAGACGAGCGCGCCGATGCAAGGGCGGTCGCTGTCATCGACCTTGGGCTGCTTCATGAGGCCGGCGCGCACGAGATCGCGCACCGCCTCCGAGCGATTCTGATGCCCGCCGGCCTCCATATACTGGTCGAGAGCGGCCATGAGATCGTCGTCGATGGTCATGGTGACACGCTGCATATCGGACGCTCCCCTCGCGGCGGTCCCGGATTCCAATGAAAAGCTCCGGCCGCATGTCGTTGTTTTTACCCGTCCGGGCGCGGCCCCGCAATCGCGCGCGGGCCGAGCGGCGCGCGGTCTTGTCCATTTTCGCGGCGTCGGGCATTGTCGCGGCCCCGCCCGTCAGGCTTGCCCGGAGTCCTTCGAAAATGAGCTGGTCGTTGAAATGCTTGCCGCTCGTCGTCGCCGCATTGCTCGCATCGATCGCGCCGGCCTTCGCCCATACGGCGGATATTTCCACCGCTAAGGTCACGCCCGAAAAGGACCATTCCTATCGGGTAGACGTCGGCTTTCTGGCGACCGATCTCGAGCGCATCTTCTCGCAGACCATGGCGGAGCGCTCCGGCGTCGAGCTATCGCAGCCCGGTGTGCTGGAGGCCGAGATCGGCAAGCTGATTCAGCGCCGGGTCTCCATGCATGACGCCGATGGCCACGCCTGTTCCGGCCGCGTGGACTATTCCGGAGAGGACCCCACCAATGCGGACAGCGCATTGGTGACGCTGACGTTCGACTGCGCCAGCGTTTCCGGCCAGATTTTCTACGACGCGAAAGAGCTTCTGGCGGCCGCGGGCTCCAAGGCCAAGCATCTCGTCACGCTGACCGGCCCCAACGCCGGCGAGACCATGCTCTATCCCACCGATGTGCCGCTCGATCTTTCGAAGCCGCTGGAGACGGTGTGGCAGCTGATGTGGAAATTCGTGCAGGCCGGCGTCGAGCATATTCTCACCGGCTACGACCACATTTCCTTCCTCATCGCCATTCTTCTCTGGGCGACGCGCGTTTGGCCGGTAGTGAAGATCGTCACCGCCTTCACCGTCTCGCATTCGGTCACTCTGTCGCTGGCGGCGCTCGATATCGTCACGCTGCCCTCGCAATGGGTGGAGGCGGCGATCGCCGCCTCGATCATCTATGTCGCGGTCGAGAATTTCTTCTCGCGCCGCGTCGATGGACGCTGGCGCGACACGTTTCTCTTCGGCTTCGTCCATGGCTTCGGCTTCGCCAGCGGGCTGAAGGAGCTGGGCGTGCCGGCGGATGCGGTTCTACCCGCGCTCGCCTCCTTCAACATAGGCGTCGAGCTCGGACAGGTGGCGATCGTGCTGGTCTTCGTGCCGGCGCTGCTCTTCATCGACAAGCAGACCGGCGGCAAGCGCAGCCCGCAGCTCGTCTATGCGCTCTCGGCGGTGATCGCGCTGCTCGGCGCCTATTGGCTGCTGGAGCGCGTCGGCGCGCTGGACTTCGTGCTCGCCCATTTTGGCCATTCGGTCTGAGCGGCGGGAGCGCGGCGGCTTCGCGCAGCCGCGCTCCGTCGAATGGGCGTCGCTCGGCCGGGTCACTTGGTGACGATGAAGGACCCGAGAATGCCGCCGAGCAGCGCGCCGATGATCACGGTCCCGATCGCGGCGGGAAAGCCGACGACGCCAGCGCCCATCACAGCGCCGAGCACGGCCCCGACCCCCGCGAAAATATAGGCGTTCCGCGACATCAGACGGTCGACTTGGTCTTCTTCGGCCATGGTACTCTCCGTTGTTCTCTCTTGCTGGCCCTCGGACGAAGGGCTGGCTCCGCATGTCTCTAGCTAGCGCGCGCCGCACGGCGGCAAGGGCGGGCCGCGGAAGCCTCACGCGAAATCGCCGATTCGATTAGGATGACGCCCATGACACCGGATGATCTCGTCTCGCGCCTCCTCTATCGGGATGGGCTGATGCTCGTCGTCGACAAGCCCGCCGGCCTGCCTGTGCATCGCGGCCCCAAGGGCGGCGAGAATCTGGAGGATCATTTCGACGCGCTGCGCTTCGGCTTGCCGCGCGCGCCGGCGCTCGCGCATCGGCTCGATCGCGACACCTCGGGCTGCCTCGTGCTCGGCCGCCACCGCAAGGCGCTGGAGCGGCTCGGCAAGCTGTTTCACGACGGGCGCATCAAAAAGACCTATTGGGCGATCGTCGAAGGCGCGCCTTCGGAGGAGGAGGGCCATATCGATATGGCGCTCGGCAGGCTCGATTCGACGCGCGGCTGGTGGATGCGTCCCGATCCGCTGGGCCAGCCGGCGCAGACCGATTGGCGCATGCTCGGCCGCGCCCGCGACGCGCAGGGCAATGATCTCGCCTTCCTCGAGCTGAGGCCGCAGACCGGCCGCACGCATCAGCTGCGCGTTCATTGCCAGGCCATGGGCTGGCCCATGCTCGGCGATCCCGTCTATGGCCATGGCAAGCGCGAAGGCGCGCCGCCGCTGCATCTTCACGCGCGCGAGATCGACATTCCGATGCGCGAGAACAAGGAGCGCATCGTCGTGCGCGCCCCGGCGCCCGCGCACATGCGCGAGGCGCTGGCGCTCTGCGGATGGAGCGCGGAGGCGGAATGATATTTCTCCCTCTCCCCGCGCGAGCGGGGAGAGGGCCGGGGTGAGGGGCTCGGGGCGTTTTCCGTTTGTGGCTCATGCCCTGGCCCCTCATCCTCACCTTCTCCCCGCGAGCGGGGAGAAGGAAGGCGGCGAAGGCCGCGCAAATCTATCCGGGGGCGCGCATGACCACGCCGGTTCGCATCTGCTTTTTCGGCGACAGCTTCGTCAATGGAACCGGCGACGATGATGGTCTCGGCTGGGTGGGCCGGCTGGTCTCGCGGGAGCGCCACGGTGGGCGAGATGTCACCGCCTATAATCTCGGCATCCGCCGCGACACCAGCGCCGATATCGCCGCGCGCTGGCGCGAGGAGGCGCGGCGGCGTCTGCCGGCAGGCTCCGACGCGCGCTTGCTGTTTTCCTTCGGCGCCAATGATTGCGTGGAGGAGGAAGCGGGCCGTGCGCGCGTGCCGCTCGAGGAGACGCTCGTTCATGCGCAGAAAATGTTGCGCGAGGCCGCGACGCTCGCGCCCGTATTGATGGTCGGGCCGTTTCTGCCCGGCGCCGCGCGCATCGATCGCCTGTGTCCGCAATTGCAAAAGCTCTGCGCCGAGCTGCAAATTCCGTATATCGAGATGCGCGGCTTTGCCGCGAGCTGCGGCGTGCTTCTCCAAGAGGCGGCCGCCAGCGACGGCGCCCACCCCAATAGCGGCGGCTATGCGGCGCTGGCCGATTTCATCGGCGCGGCGTCGGAGTGGCGCATGTGGCTCGACGGCGAGCTCACGTCCGCCAAGGATGCGCCGGCAGATCGCTGACGCCGACGACGGCGACGCCGGCGAGCGCGACGGCATGGTCGTTCTCGACCGAGCTGCCGCTGACGCCTATCGCGCCGACAAGCACGCCATCCTCATCGACGATGGGCAGGCCGCCGGGGAAGGTGATGAGCCCGTCATTGGAATGCTCGATGCCGAAGAGCGGGCCGCCCGGCTGCGACAGCTTGCCGATCTCGCCCGTCGGCATGCCGAAGAAGACGGCCGTCTTCGCTTTCTTGATCGCAATGTCGATGCTGCCGACCCAGGCATCGTCCATGCGATAGAAGGCTTTCAGATCGGCGCCGGAATCGACGACGGCGATGCACATTTTCGTGCCGAGCTCGGAGGCGCGCTTGCGTGCAGCGGTGATGGCGGCTTCCGCCGCGGCGATATTGACATGCATCAGAGAGTCTCCTCGTCGCGCGAGCGCTGCGACACGACACAAATGGCTACGCCGAAGTCCCTTTCAAGTCCGTCACCTTTGGGCAATCGGCGCCGGTTGTGTCACAATGTTGCGCTCCGCCGGCCATTTGACGCGATAGGCGAGGCGCAGCTCTTTCGTCTCGCGCGGCTTGGCGTCGAAGCTCCAGCCCATCACGCCGCGCTTGTCGGCGATCTGCTTCGTCGTGGGAGCCGTCGTTTGCGGCAGCGTCTCCACTGTGATCGCTGTATTCTCCGAAAACGGAATCTGATCGACGACCGTCACCGGAACGATGAAATCGTGCAGATTCGTGACCGTGGTCTTGAAGTCGCGCGTCTCATATTTGGTCTGGCCGAACCAGCTCGGCTCATTCTCGACGCGCTTGACCGGCGCGCGCGCGACCTTGATCTTGTCGTCGGCGCCGAAGCCGAGCTCCACCGCCTCGCCCGGCGCGACGAAAGCGATGCGGCTCTGCCCCACATGCATTCCGTCGCGCTGCACGGCGACGGGGCCGGCCAGCAGCGGGGCGTCCTCCTCATTGAGGATTCGCGCCTCGAGAAAAGCCGTGGGATCGAGCGCCGGCGCGATGCGCGCGGCGAGCGTCGGCGTCATGCGGCGCGCGGTGAGAATAAAGCTCTTCGTCGTTCCGTCGCCCGGCACGCCGACGCGGCCGGAGATTTTGAAGCTCGCTTGAAAAGCGTTGGATTCCAGCGCGGCTGTCTGCTGCGCGACCGGCGCCGGCTCGGGCGCCGGCATCCTGGAGATTTCCGCTTTGCGCATCGGGCGCTCGGGCGCCGCAGCCGCCGGAGCGGCGAGCTTCTCCGAATAGAGAATCGGCGGCTCATAAAAGCTCACCCGCTGCGGCTGCACATCGGGGGCCGCTGCGCCGCGATGCGCGCGCGTCGTCGAGACGGAGAGCGCGACCTCGCCCCAATCCTCGCCCGTGTTCTGCGTCACCGCGGCGCGGCGGATGAATTCGAGCTGCGGCTTGCCCTCCGGGCCGCCGGTCTCGAGCCGCGCATCATAGGCGGGCCGCCAATAGGCGCCGGAGACGAGATAGGAGAGGGCCAATTGCAGCCTGCCGCCGCTCGCCGATTCGACCGCTATGGCGATCTCGCGCGACGGGCGCCGCGCCGCGCGCGCGCCGGTTCCCGCCTCGAGCGCATGGATCTCGTCGTCGAGCTCCTTCGCCTTGACGTGGGCGCCGCGCAATTCTTCGCCGGTTTTGGTCAATGCGGAGGCTATGGCGTCGAAGGCCGCGCTCCATTCGCCGATCGCGAGCGGCCGTGTCTCCGGGCCGAGCTTCTCCGGGCTCGCCTGCGAATAGCGCGCGATCATCGCCTGCTTGGCGGTGAGCGTGTCCAGCGTCACCTGCAGGCTCTCGCGCGCGCCGCGCAATTGCTTCAGCTTCGATTCGATCGCCGTGTCCGGCGCCTGCGTCTCCGCCGGCGCGAGCCGCGCCTCGACGGCGCCGATCGTCACGCGCCCATTCGCCTCGCCGGAGACGCGTAGCGAATCGGCGTCGAGCGCGAAGGGAAGATTTTTGAGGAGGACCGTCGCGGCGCCAGCGGGAAGATCGATCGTCGCTCTGCGCGTCACTGTCGCTGCGTCTGGATGGACGATGACGCCGTCGATCGTCGATGTCGCCTCGACGATCGTCTCCTTCGCCCATGCGGAAGACAGAGCGATCGAAGACACGCAAACGAGAGCCAAGACGCGAAGCCGCATGGGCCGCCTCCTCGAGGGAAAGAAGGCGACATCCGGCCCTATGCTTATGTCCTTTTCGCGGCGGCTCTCGCCGCTATGCGCGCTATCTCTCAGCTTTCGCCGCGGGCGTGGGCCGGTCGGTCAGCGTGTGCAGAAAGGCGACGATGGCGTCGATCTCGCCTTCGTCGAGCCGCGGCGTCTCGCCCGGCTTGCGATCATAAGGAACTTCCTTGACGTTCACATTGTCGTGATACGCCGCTGGCAGATCGTCGTATTTCGCGGTCGCGCCCTCTTTCTTGGGATACCAGCGCGCGGGATCGGTGTCGCGCGTCGCATAGAAGGCCACGACATCGCGCAGGCTGGCGAAGGCGCCATTGTGCAGATAAGGGCCGGTGACGGCGATGTTTCGCAAGGTCGGCGCCTTGAACTGTCCGCAGAGGCTGTCGATAGCGTAGCCCTTGGGCGCGACCTTGGTGAGGCCTTCGCGCTTGCAGAGGCCGAGATCGACGTGGGCCGGGTCTTTGTTGTCCGGTATGGCGGCGTTGCGCGGCGCGCCCAGCGCATCATAGCTGAAATCGGTGAACAGCCAGTCCTGCGGATGGCGCGATTTCTCCTCGCCGACATGGCAGGCGATGCAATTGCCTTTCTTTTTATCCTTGAACAGCGCGAAGCCCTTCGCCTCTTCGGCGGTCAATTTCTCGCGTCCGCGCAGAAAATCGTCGAATTTGGACGAGAAGGGATGAAAGCGCTCGCTGCTCTCATAGGCGGCGACCGCGCGCGCCAATTTGTCGAAGGCCGCGTCGCTGTCGAAGAGCTTCTCGCCATAGACGCGCCGCGCGAGATCGGCATAGGCGCCGGATTTTATCTTCTCGACCACGGCGGCTTTCGACGGATTGTTCATCTCGCGTGGATTGAGCAGCGGCCCTTCCACTTGCGCGGCGAGATCATCCGCGCGGCCGTCCCAAAATTGTCCGCCGACGGGAACCAGCTCCGTCTCGCCGGTCTCCTCGTCCTTCTTCTTCATGAAATGAAAGCGCGGGCTGAAGGAGACGTAAGCGAGCGAGGGCGTCTTGCGGGTTCCGAGCGCATCCGGCCGGCTGCCGCGCGCGAGCGCCGCGATGGGCGAGCCATTATTGCCTTGAAACGCCTTGGCGGGGTCATGGCAGGAGGCGCAGGAGAGGCCCGCCGGCTCCGAGAGATTCTTATCCTCGAAAATTCGTTTCCCCAGCAGCTCGCGCGGCGAGAGATGAGCCTCATCGGCCGCTCGCGCATCGCTCGTGGTCGATTCGAGGCTCGCCGCCGGCGAGGCCGCGGCGAGCAGAATGAAAAAAGCGCGCGACAATGTCGAGAGGCGCGATCGAGTGGCGAGCGCCATTTTCAGATTCTCCGATCGCGAGAGGGAACTCTCCGAATGAGCAGGGCGCACGAAATCTAGTGAAGGAGCGCCAATCCCGTCAAACTCCATAGATTGGATCGGTTCCAAACAATGCCCTCGCTACTTCAGCCGTGCGAGGGCTCCGGCTGGGCGACGAAGAGCAGGATGAGGCCGAGCGAGCCGATGAATCGAAAGGCCGGCTGCTGGAAGTTCCAATCAACGGAACGCCACATCTGGAACCACTCGCCGCCGATGATCATGAAGCCGAAAAAATAGAGCGCGAAGCCGAGCGCGAGCCCGCCTATGGCCCATTGCTTCGCTGTTTCGAAGCGCGCCGCATCGCCCTTTCGTGCGCCAAAAAGCCGCAGCGCGCCATAGAGGCAGAGCGCCCCATAGGCGAGCTCCGTCGCGATGATCCCGGCATAGAACAGCCGCTGCAGCGTGTCGGAGAGAATGGCGCGGCTCATCAGCGCGGCGTCGGCATGGGTCGTGTCCATGGAGACGACATGGCGAAGGACCTCGAAATTCGTGCCATAATCGAAAATATTGCCGAGCCCGGTGACGAGGCCGAGCAAGCCAGCGCAGGCGGTGAGCAGGATTTTGGCGATGCGGGCGATCATGCGTGGGTCCTCCCCAGAGTCGATTCGGATCTATGTTCTGCCGATGATGCGCGCGAGACGGCGATGGCGATGATCGCGACATTGGCGCAGATTTTTTTCATTCTCGCCTTCCTTCTCTTGCTCGGCGGCGCGCTGATCGCTGCCTCCGACGCTGGCGTGCGGCGCGCCTTTCGCATCGCGCTGCATCGGCGCGTCGCGCGGTTGCGGGCGCCGCGCTACGCCATCGTCGGCGACAGTCTCGCGGCGCAATGCGACTGGCGCCCGCTCCGCCGGCGCCCCTTCGACGTGCTGCGCCTCTGCCTCGGCGGCGCGACGCTGAAGGATATAGGCGCGCAAATCGTCGAGGCGCGCATGATGTGCGCGCGCTGCTTCATCATCGATGGCGGCTTGAACGATCTTCTCTTCGACGCGGCGCCGCTCGCGCAGATCGACCATGATTTTCGCGCGCTGCTGCGCCGCCTGCCGGAGGATGCGCGCGGCGTTCTGATGCTCGCGCCCCATGTCGCCGACGCCGCCCAGGCGCCGCGCATAGACGAGATCAATGCGCTGATGCGCGCGCTCGCCGAGGCGCGCGGGCTCGCGGTCGTCGATCTGGCGCCGCAGCTTTCGCAAGACGGCGCGCGGCGGCCCGAGATGACCGATGACGGCCTGCATTTCTCTCCGCTCGCCGCGAAGCTATGGGTGCGGGCGGCGCGAGAACGCCTTCTTCGCGATGGGCTCGCCTGAGCGCGGCGCGCCCTATGTAACGCGGCGCGGGCGCAATTCCACCGGCGCTCGCGCTCACGCCAATGCGCGAAGGAGGTCGTAAAAATGGGTCTCTTCAATTTCTGGAACAACTCGAAGAGCGGCGAGCAGATCGACAAGAATGCGCCTTCGCCCAAGGGCGCGACCGATAACGCCGCCGCGCCCGCCGATGAATTGAAGAAGGAGATCGAGAAGAAAGGTCTCGACGCCTCCAAGATCGAAATCTCGGTCGAGGGCGACAAGGTGAAGCTCGGCGGCAAGGCGTCTTCGACCAGCGACGCGGAGAAGATCGTGCTCGCCGTGGGCAACACCAAGGGCGTCTCGCAGGTCGAGAGCAATATCGTCGTCGGTAAGCAGGAAACGGAATCCTTCTTCTACAAGGTGCGCCAGGGCGACACGCTGTGGAAGATCGCCGAGACGCAATATGGCCAGGGCAAGGGCGGAAAATACGAAGAGATTTTCGCCGCCAATCGGCCGTTGCTCTCCGATCCCGACAAGATCTATCCCGGCCAGGTGCTGCGTATTCCCAAGGCCCAAGGCGCCGCCGGCCAGGCCTGACGCTCACTGTCACGCGGCCTCTCTCGGGAGGCCGCGTCACGCATTCGGGAAAAAGCGGCGGCGCGCGCGGGAGCTATTCTTAAAATGCGCGCCCGACATTGAAAACGAGTTGCCTCGCAAACGCGCGCGCCACATATTCTGCGCCGCAAAAAAAATCATACGTGATCGAGGCGAAGCGTTGAACCTCCGCATCTATCGTCGCGCGCCATATCTCGCGATGCTCGCAGTGACTTTGTCTCTCTCCGTCATTGCGAGCGCGCGCTCGTCGCGAGCGGACGAGTTGCCGCAGCGTCGGCCCGGTCTCTGGCGCATAAAAACAATATCGCCGGACGTGGGACTGCAGTCGCATGACGTCTGCATCGAAGCGGGCGACGGCATCCTCGGCGCTCCGCAGGACAATTGCACGAAGCCGACGGTCGAATCCGCGCAAGGCGGCGAGGTCATCGTCACCTTCTCATGCGATCTCCATGGCGCGCGCGAGGTGACGAGCCTCTTGCTCACCGGCGATTTCTCGAGCTGGTATCGCGCGCAATCGAAGACGACGCTCACGCAAAAGAGCGGCGCCACGCGCGAGCGCTCCGGCTTCACCATAGACGCGAAATTTCTGCAGCCCGAATGCCCGAAGCCGTGACGCCTCAACGCTTGGGCGCGAGGCCGACGATATAGGCGGAGAGCGAGTCGATCTCATCCGGCGTGAGGATGAGATTGGGCATGTTCCGATGCGAGCTGCGCAGAAAAACCTTGATCGCCAGCTCGGTCGTCGAGGGCATGCGCGCCACATCGACGAAGCTGGGCGCCTTGGCGGCCTCGTCCTTGGCCGGCGTCTTCTCGTCGATGCGATGACATTCGACGCAGAGCGAGGCGGCGAGACGCCGCCCGGCCGCAGGATCGCTCGATTGCGCCAGCGCCGGCGCCGCGACGCCTCCGCAAGCGAGGAAGGCTAGAAACATCGGCGTCGCGCGATTCATGGCTCTACCTCCGAAACGACGGCATGCAATGCCTATATGGTGAAATCGCCGCGCTTGAAAATCGACACCAGCGTGATTCCTTTTTCGGCGAGCTTTTCCGCCGCGCCTTCCTCACGGTCGATCACGACCAGCGCGCGCGTCGCTCTCGCCTCCGGGTGCTCCTCCACCATGCCGGCGATGGCCTCCAATATAGAGCCGCCCGTCGTCGCCACATCGTCCACGATCAGCGCCTCGCCGCCCTTGGGCACATAGCCGTCGATGCGCTCCTTGGCGCCATGGCCCTTGGCCTCCTTGCGCACGAAGAAAGCGTCGACCGGCGCGCCCTTGGGAAAGCTCACCGCCGCGATGGCCGCCACCATGGGCACGGCGCCCACGGCCAGCCCGCCGACGCCCTTTATTCCCTGCGCCTTCATATAGTCGACGACGATATCGGCGATGAGATGCGCGCCCTCCGGCAGCATGGTCGTCTGGCGCAGCTGGAAGAGATAATTGCTCTTGCGGCCCGAGGAGAGCGTGAAATCGCCGCGCAGCAGCGAATGCGTGTCGATCAGCCGATGCAGCCGCGCCCAGCGCGGATCGGCGGAATCGAGAACGGCGTCGGGACGGGAAGGCGCGCGCGTGTCGCTCATGGGCTGTCGAAACTCCGCTGTCGATCGTGAGAAATAGGCCGGGAGCCGGCTGCGGTCCCTTACGCCGAGGAACTCGCGGACTTCAAGCCGGTTCCTTCCCCTGGCGCGCGCCCGGCCTGCCCTTGGCTCGCGCCCGGCGGGCGGGAGCGGGGAAAAATTATGCGGAACAAAAAAAGAACTTGGCGAAGAGAACAAATGCGATACAATCTGCCCATCCGATCTTCGCGTCCGATATCGCCTGATCCTCGCAAGTCTTTCACCGCTCTTTCGTTCCCGGGCCGCATCTTGCGTTGCGCCTGCCGCCCTGCCTGTGCCAGAAGGAATCATCGCCGTGAGCCAAGCCAATCTCCGCCTCGTGGAAGGAACCTCCGTGGACAAGACCAAGGCGCTGGACGCCGCTTTGTCGCAGATCGAGCGGGCCTTCGGCAAAGGCTCGATCATGCGGCTCGGCAAGAATCAGAAAGCCGTCGAGATCGAGACCATCTCCACCGGCTCGCTCGGGCTCGATATCGCGCTCGGCGTCGGCGGCCTGCCGCGCGGCCGTGTCGTGGAGATCTACGGGCCGGAATCATCGGGCAAGACGACGCTGACGCTGCATGTGATCGCCGAGGCGCAGAAGAAGGGCGGCGTCTGCGCCTTCGTCGACGCCGAGCATGCGCTCGATCCGGTCTACGCCCGCAAGCTCGGGGTCAATCTCGAGGAGCTGCTGATCTCGCAGCCGGACACGGGCGAGCAGGCGCTGGAGATCACCGACACTCTGGTGCGCTCCGGCGCGGTGGATGTGCTCGTCGTCGATTCGGTCGCCGCGCTGACGCCGCGCGCCGAGATCGAGGGCGAGATGGGTGACGTGCAGCCCGGCCTGCAGGCGCGGCTGATGAGCCAGGCGCTGCGCAAGCTCACCGCCTCCATCTCGCGCTCCAACACGCTCGTCATCTTCATCAATCAGATCCGCATGAAGATCGGCGTGATGTATGGCTCGCCGGAGACGACGACCGGCGGCAACGCCTTGAAATTCTACGCTTCCGTCCGGCTCGACATTCGCCGCATCGGCTCCATCAAGGACCGCGACGAGGTCACCGGCAACCAGACCCGCGTCAAGGTCGTCAAGAATAAGGTCGCTCCGCCTTTCAAGCAGGTCGAGTTCGACATCATGTATGGTGAGGGCATCTCCAAGGTCGGCGAGCTCGTCGATCTCGGGGTGAAGGCCGGCGTCGTCGAGAAATCCGGGGCTTGGTTCTCCTATGACAGCCAGCGTCTCGGCCAGGGCCGCGAGAACGCCAAGACCTTCCTCAGGCAGAACAAAGAGGCCGCCGAGCGGATCGAGCAGGCGATCCGCGAGAATTCGGGCCTCATCGCCGAGCGCATCCTCGACGCCGGCGGCGAGGAGGATGGCGCTGGCGGCGAGGAGTGAGTCGGGCGATCGCCGAAGGTGAAGCGAGGACGTTCCACCCTTTGAGGGAAGGGTCGGACGGCGCAGCCGTCCGGGGCTGGGTTCCCCCACGGAGACTCCAGAACATCACTCCCTTCTGCGATCCGCGCGGCCTGTTCCACTTCGCGGACAAATGCTCTAGAAGGGCTCGGTTCGCGCCGGGCCTTTTCCTTTTCCCAGCGACGGTTACGGCCGAGCGCGCGTTCGATGGCCATTTGTGCCGAACAAGCGGGCGACAAGAACCGATATGAGTGGCGTCAACCAGATCCGTTCGACCTTCCTCGACTATTTCTCGCGCAATGGACACGAGAAGGTCGCATCCTCGCCGCTCGTCCCGCAGAACGACCCCACGCTGATGTTCACCAACGCCGGCATGGTGCAGTTCAAGAATGTCTTCACCGGCTTCGAGAAGCGCCATTACGCGCGCGCCACCACGGCGCAGAAATGCATGCGCGCCGGCGGCAAGCACAATGATCTCGACAATGTCGGCTACACCGCCCGGCATCTGACCTTCTTCGAGATGCTCGGCAATTTCTCCTTCGGCGATTATTTCAAGGAAGGCGCGATCGAGCTCGCCTGGAATTTCGTCGCCCGCGAGCTCGCCCTGCCGCGCGAAAAGCTGCTGGTCACTGTCTATCACGACGACGATGAGGCGTTTTCGCTGTGGAAAAAGATCGCCGGCTTCTCCGACGATCGCATCATCCGCATCCCCACGGCCGATAATTTCTGGAGCATGGGCGACGTCGGCCCTTGCGGCCCTTGCTCCGAGATTTTCTTCGATCAGGGCGACAGCGTCGCCGGCGGCCCGCCCGGCAGCCCGGACGAGGATGGCGACCGGTTCCTGGAATTCTGGAACCTCGTCTTCATGCAATATGATCAGACCGCGCCCGGCGAGCGCGCGCCGCTGCCACGGCCCTCGATCGACACAGGCATGGGTCTCGAGCGCATCGCCGCCCTGTTGCAGGGCGTGCATTCGGTCTTCGAGGTCGATCTTTTCCGCCGCCTTATCGGCGCCGTGGCCGACGCCACCAACGTCGATTCGGCCGGACCGCAGGCGGCGAGCCATCGCGTCATCGCCGATCATTTGCGCGCCTCGGCCTTCCTCGTCGCCGATGGCGTGACGCCCTCCAATGAGGGCCGCGGCTATGTGCTCCGCCGAATCATGCGCCGCGCCATGCGCCACGCGCAGCTTCTCGGCGCCGCCGAGCCTTTGATGCATAGGCTCGTCGGCGCCCTCGTCTCCGAGATGGGGCTCGCCTATCCCGAGCTGACGCGCGCCGAAAGCCTCATTCGCGACACGCTGCTGACCGAGGAGACACGCTTCCGCCAGACTTTGGCGCGCGGTCTCTCCATCCTCGACGAGGAGAGCGCCTCGCTGACCGCAGGCGCGAGCTTTTCCGGCGAGACCGCCTTCAAGCTCTACGACACTTACGGCTTTCCGCTCGATCTCACCGAAGATGCGCTGCGCCCGCGCGGGATCGTTGTCGACAAGCCGGCTTTCGAGAAAGCCATGGAGCGCCAGCGCGCTGAGGCGCGCAAGGCCTGGGCCGGCTCCGGCGAGACGGCGACCGAGGCCGTCTGGTTTGCGCTCGAGGAACGTCTCGGCGCGACCGAATTTCTCGGCTATGACCGGGAGAAGTCTGAGGGCCAGATTGTCGCCCTTCTCCATGAAGGGGCGGAAACGTTCCGGCTCGAGACCGGCGCGCGCGGCGCCGTGCTGCTCAATCAGACCCCCTTCTACGCCGAATCGGGCGGCCAGATCGGCGATATGGGCGTCATGCGCGCCAAGGGCGTGCGCTTTCGCGTCACCAACACGCAAAAGAAGGTTCACGGCCTTTTCGTCCATGAGGGCGTGGTGGAGGAGGGCGCGCTCGTCCCCGGCCTCGCCCTCGAGCTGGAAGTCGAGCACGCCCGTCGCAACGCCGTGCGCGCCAATCATTCGGCGACGCATATTCTGCACGAGGCTTTACGCCGCGTACTCGGCGATCATGTCGCGCAAAAGGGCTCGCTCGTCGCGCCGGATCGGCTGCGCTTCGACTTCACCCATCCCAAGCCGCTGAGCGAGGAAGAGATCGCCGCCGTCGAGCAGATCGCCAATGAGGTGGTGCAGGACAACGCCCCGGTCGAGACGCGGTTGATGGGCCAGGACGAGGCCATTCGCTCCGGCGCCCGCGCGCTGTTCGGCGAGAAATACGGCGATGAGGTGCGCGTCGTCGCCATGGGCCATGCCCCCGTCGACGTCGATCGCGCCTTTTCGGTCGAGCTCTGCGGCGGCACCCATGTGCGCCGCACCGGCGACATCGGCCTCATCAGCATCGTCTCGCAGGGCGCCGTCGCCTCCGGCGTGCGCCGCATCGAGGCCAAGACGGCGGAAGGCGCCCGCGCCCAGCTCGTTTCCGAGGCCAAGGCGCTGCGCGAGATCGCCGCACTCGTGCGCGCCTCCATCGAGGAGGCGCCCGCCCGGCTCGCGAGCCTGATCGAGGAGCGCAAGAGCCTGGAGCGCGAGCTCGCCGACGCCAAGCGCAAGCTGGCCATGGGCGGCGGCGGCAATGGCGGGGCGGAGCCGATCCGCGACGTGGCCGGCGTCAAGCTGTTCGCCAAAGCGGTCAGCGGAATAGACGCCAAGGATTTGAAGTCGCTGGTCGATGAGGCCAAGAAGACGATCGGCTCCGGCGTCGTCGCCATCGCCAACGCTTCGGCCGATGGCAAGGCTGGCGTCGTCGTCGGCGTGACCGCCGATCTCACCGCGCGCTACAACGCCGTCGATCTGGTGCGCGTCGCTTCCGAGAAGCTCGGCGGCAAGGGCGGCGGCGGGCGGCCAGATCTCGCCCAGGCCGGCGGTCCCGACGCCACAGCGCTCGAAGCCGCGCTGACAGCGATCGAGGAGACGCTGCGGGTCAAGGCGGCGCTGTGAGCGAGCGAGGCGGCGCAGAGACCGAGGAGTCGCCGTCCCGCCTCCGTCGCCGCGTCCATATTCTGCTCGACAGCGGCGGCGTCGGCGACCGCGCCGCGCAAATCACCCATGGCGCGCTGATGGCGCTGGTCATTCTCTCCGTCGGCGCGGTGATCCTCGAATCCGATCCCGATCACGCCGCGCGCTATGGCGCGCTCTTCCGCGCCGTGGAATATGTCGCCGTCGCCGCCTTCAGCGTCGAATATGCGCTGCGCATCTGGAGCGCGCCGGACCATGCGCTCTATGCCGCGATGCGCCCCGGACGCGCGCGCCTCGCCTTCTTCTGCTCGGTTTCGGCGCTGGTCGATCTCATCGCCATCGCGCCATTCTATCTTTCCGTCATCATCGCCGCGGATCTCCGCGTGCTCTTGTTCCTGCGTCTCGCGCGCTTCTTCAAATTGGCGCGCTATTCGCCGGGCATACGCTCCATCTTCGCCGTGCTGGAGGCCGAGCGCAAAGCGCTCGCCGCTTCCGGCATCGTGCTGTTCGGCGTGGTGCTGTTCATGGCGACGGCCATGCATATCGCCGAGCATGACGCGCAGCCGGAGGCTTTCCGCTCCATTCCCGCCGCCATGTGGTGGGCGATCCAGACCATTGCGACGGTCGGCTATGGCGATGTGGTGCCGCATACGCCGGCGGGCCGCGTCATCGCCGCAATCTCCATGGTGATGGGCTTCGTCATGCTGGGCCTGCCGGTCGGCATCGTCGCCACCGCTTTCGCGGAGGAGATTCATCGGCGCGAATTCGTCGTCACCTGGAGCATGGTGGCCAAGGCGCCGCTGTTCGCCACGCTCGACGCATCGGCGATCGCCGAGATCATGCGCTATTTGCGCGCGCAATCTCTGCCGGCGGGCGCGCTGATCGTGCGCCGCGGCGAGCCGGCGCATTCCATGTATTTCATCGCCGCCGGCGAGGTGGAGGTGGAGCTGCCGAGCGGGATGGCGCGGCTCGGCGAGGGGCAGTTCTTCGGCGAGATCGCGCTTTTGCGCAAGACGCGCCGTACCGCCAATGTGCGCGCCGCGACGCCGATAAAGCTGCTGATTCTCGACGCTTTCGACCTACATGTTTTCACGCAGCGCAATCCGGAGATCGGACGCCATATAGAGGCGGTCGCGGCGAGCCGCTCGGAGTTCCGGCCCGTGGCCCCGGAAGGCGATCTTCGCGAAGGCGATCTCGTGGAAGCGGAAATCGACGCGCGCGACCTTCCGCCGCGGGAGGACGGCCCGTGATGGCGAGAGGGCGCCCCTGACAAAACGGGCGCGCGCGCCTTAGATCGAGGAGAGGAGGGAGCGCTCATGCATGAGAAAATCCTTATTCCGCTCGATTTGACCGAGCCGGACCTGACGCGGCTCGCGCTGGACGAGGCGCTCGCCCTCGCCAAGGGCTCGCCGCAGCCCAAGCTTCGCCTCGTCAATGTGCAATCTCTGGTGCCCGTCGCCTTCATCGACTACATCCCGCCGAATTTCGACGAGGAGCTGCGCACGTCGGCCGAGCAGGAGCTCGCCGATGTCGCGACCAAGATCGACTATCCCAAGAATCTGGTGACGACGGTGGTGCGCTTCGGCGCGATCTATCCGGAGGTGCTGGCGGAGGCGGAGGAGTGGGGCGCCGATCTCATCGTGCTCGGCTCGCATCGGCCGGCCATGTCCACCTATCTGCTCGGCTCCAACGCCAAGACCATCGTCCGCCACGCCAAATGCTCCGTGCTGGTGGTGCGGCGATAGAGTGCTCGCGTGAAGAGATAATGAGATCGAGAGTCGTTCCGGTTCGATCCTAACCGGAACGACTGTACGGGGGAGCGCCCTCGGCCGGTCTGTCCAAAGGCGCAGCGGCGCTGCTCAATCCTTGCGCTCTCTCTTGGCGCGGACGCGCTCGCGGACGCATTCCTGAATGAAGGCGCGCTGGCTCGCCCGTTCGATCCCGCGCGCGGTCGCCTCCTGCCGGCACTGCTGCCGCTCGACGCGCGTCGAGACGCGGCCGAAATAGCAACGCCCCAAAAAGGCCTCGCGTTCCGGCCCGACGAGGTTGCGCTCGTTGGCGCGCCCCTGGCAGGCGTGGCGGATGCGTCTCGCCTCGAATTTGGTGAGCCGCTTGCGGACCGGCGCCGGCTGCGCCGATTTGCCCGCGAGCGCCGGCGGCGCGGCGGGCGCGACAGGCGCGGGCTCCAGCGCCGGCGGCTTGTCCGCGCCATTGGCGGCGAATGCCGGCGACGCCGGCGTCGCGGCCGAAAGGGCGCAGATCAGCAGTCCCCAAAATCCGACGGCGATGCGGCGGGCGGGGCGGGCGCTCGGGGCGAGCGAAACGGATGTCATTTTCTTGTCTCGCGGCGAGGGGCGGGATTACGAGCTTTGTCTTCGTGGGCAGATAGACGATTTTTATCGATCGAGGGAGGCGGCTCGCGCATATTCACAGTCATCGACGCTGGCAATCAGCCGTTCCGGTCCGGGCGCATGCCGCGGCGGCGGAACAGATCATGCGCGCCGAGCACATCGCGGGGCAGCACGCGATCGGCGATGCGGCGCTGCTCGTCGGAGAGCGAGGCGAAGAAGCTGGTCTCGGCGTCGGCGAGGGCGCGCAAATTCTCCACATGGCGGCTCAGCCGATCGGCGCGGGCGCGCAGCGGCGCGCCGGGGTCGCGCGGGGCGCTGTCGCGATTGCGGTCGATCGCCGCGGCGACGATGGCGGCGTCGCGATCCTGAACCACGGCATGCAGCTGTTGCGCGAAGGCGGAGAACAGCCGCTCCTGCTCGCCGGAGAGGCGCAGGGCTAGCCGCCATTCGTCCATATGGCTCTCGAGCGGATTGCGCCGGGCGACAAAGGGGTTCTCCGCCGCACGATTGAGCGGCTCGGCGATCGGCGCGTCTGTGACGACGAAGGCCATGAGGCTCACCGCCAGAGCGATTGCGAAGCGCAGCAACATCGTCTTAGAACCCCGATGGAAACTCGGAACCCCGATCGAAACTCGAATCCGGTCCCTACGCCGCCTTTGAGACCGAACCATGGCCGCCGCCGTAATTTCGTCGCTCGCCGCCGCCACGGCAAGCCCGTTAACGACGATTCCGGGGCTCATGTTAACGAATCGGCCCTCCATGAGCAAAAAGCCCGGTCTCGGCCCGTGGTCGCGCCGCCGTTCGGCGGTGGGAACATCGCGTAATTTCAGCGCTCTATTGAAAATACCGCGAAATTTCGCCTATTTCGGTCATCTCTTGGTATACTTACGAAAATTGTCGTCAAATCTAAATGGATTGGCCGAAAAACTGAGCTATCGACTTACGGAGCAAGCAAAACAATAAAACTAATCTCGTCTCCACATCGGGGAGACGACGAAGATGTTGGGTAGAGTAGCGAGACTGACGATGAGCGCGGCTCTGGCCGGCGCGGTCTCCATTTTGGGAACGGCGCCCGGCTGGGCGGGCTCGGAGCATCTGCTCCACGCGGCCCTCGGACCGGAGACGAGCGTGCCCTATGGCTGGCTGGATTTTTGTCATCGCTATCGTGGCGAATGCGCCGCCGACGCCGCCGGACCGCACGACATCGACCTCACCGCCAAAGCCTATAAGGACATTCAGCGCGTCAACGCCCATGTCAATCACGCGATCGAGCCCGTCTCCGACATGGATCATTGGGGCGTCGTCGATCGCTGGGACTATCCCACCGACGGCAAGGGCGATTGCGAGGATTACGCGCTGATGAAGCGCCGCCTGCTGGTCGAGCTCGGCTATCCGCGCGCCGCGCTGCTGATGACGGTGGTGAAGGAGAAGAATGGCGACGGCCACGCGATATTGACGGTGAAGACCAGTCGCGGCGAGTTCGTCCTCGACAATATGAACGATGCCGTGCGGCCCTGGACCAACACGCCCTATCGCTTCGTCAAACGCCAGTCGCAGCTCGATCAGAACGTCTGGGTCGTGATCGACGATCCCAACGCCCCGCTCTTCGCCGCGCGCTGAGCCAGCGCTCGGCGCGCCCTTCGGCACAGGGCGCGCCGCGACGGTCAGATCGCCTCCAGCCCTTTGGCGTAGCGCTCGGCGTTCTCGACATAATGTTTCGCCGATTCGAGATTGCGGGCGAGCGCGCCTTCGTCCAGCGTGCGCACGACGCGCGCCGGCGAGCCGACGATCAGGCTGTTGTCGGGAAACTCCTTATTCTCCGTGACCAGCGAATTGGCCCCGACGAGGCAATTGCGGCCGATCTTCGCGCCATTGAGGATGGTCGCGCCCATGCCGATCAGGCTCGCCTCGCCGATGAGGCAGCTGTGCAGAATGACGCCATGGCCGATCGTGCAATCGGCGCCGATGACGAGCGGAAAGCCCATATCGGTGTGGAGGACGCTATTGTCCTGAATATTGCTGCGCGCGCCGACCGTGATCCATTCGTTGTCGCCGCGCAGCACGCAGCCGAACCAGATGTTGGCGTCCTCCTCGAGCTGCACGCGGCCGATGACTTGAGCGTCGGGCGCGATCCAGAAGCGGCCGGAGGCCGGGACGCGCGGCGCGACGCCGTCGAGCTTGTAGAGAGGCATGGTCCTGGTCTCCCGCGCCCCTCTTTGCGGTGGGCCTCAGAGCGAGGCGCGAGGGGCGTTCGCCGACCTTCTAGTGTCTTTGGCCGAAAGAGGAAACCGCGCGCCTCGGCTGTCGGGGCGCGCGCGCCGCGGGCCTGAATCGGCTAAGCTCGGCGAATCGGCTCTGCTGCTCTTTCTTCAGGATCATGCGCCTCTTCCTCGTCGCTCTGCTCTTGGCGCTGCTCGCCGCGGCGGGCTATCGCTTCACGCGCAAAACCGACGGAGTCGCGCCGGCCATCGTCGCCGCCAGCCTCGGCGATGCGCGCTTCGCCTATGCGCCCGCCTATGCGCGTGACGAATCGACGCGTTACGGCGGCGCGCCGGACCGTCTCTCCTTCATCGCTGTCGCGCCGGATTTCGGGCCGCCACAAAAGCCGAGCGCCGATCCGCGTCGGCGCGCGGCCGAGGAGCTGGATCCGATGCGCGTCTTCGTCACGCTCACGCCGCGCGAGGAGGCGCTCGATCCGTCCGAGCGCCCGTCGCGCCTCTATGCGCGATTTCTGGAGAGCGAGGTCTGGGGCGGGCCGGGTGGGCTCGTCATGCGGCGCTTCGAGCCGGGCTCGCCCTATGAGCTGGAGCTGCTCTATCTCGCGCCGCCGGAGGGCCGAGACTTTTTCGCCCGCTGCCCGCGTCGCGACGCGGGCTTTCTCGGCTCCGCGCCCTGCCTATGGGCGCTGCGCTGGAAGAATCTGGATGTCGAGGCGCGCTTTTCCGCCGCTCTGCTGCGCGATTGGGAAGAGCTCGCGCGCGGGCTGCGCGCCTTTCTGGCCTCGATCGACGCCGATCGGCCGCGTCCGCGCTGAGGCGGGCGCTCAAAAATCGTCGAGGTCGAAGTCCAGAATGGCGATCTGCAGCGTGTAGCTGGTCTGCTTGGCGTCGTCGGCGGAAATGACGCCGAGAAAATCCTCGCCGCTGTTGAGCTCGACGGAATCGGTCTTGCGACCGCGCGGCGCGATGGTGAGCTTGTCGTTCTCGAACAGCTTCCGCAGATAGGATTGCAGCGTCTCGCGGCCGACGGGCAGCTTCATCCCGAAGGCGAAGGAGCGGTCGCCGTCCTCGTCGTCCACCATGATGGAGGCGATCTTGCGCTCGCCGAGATGCACGGCGGCGTCATCGGGGTTCTTGGGATCCGCGGTCACGCGAATCTCCTCATTGCCGAGCGCCTGGCGCAAGAAGGCCTGCAGCTTGCGCAGCTCGATCTTCTCCATACGGCTTCCCCCGCTTCGCGCGCCTCTTGCCGAGCGCCTCGCCGTCGTCTCGCGGCCCGCAGCCTGTGCCACGAAAAGCGGCCGCGCCGCAAGAGGGGCTCCCGCCCGTGGTCCCGCCCGACGAAAAAGCCCGGCGCGACGCGCCAGTGGTCCCGCGCAATAAAAAAGCCCGGCGCGACGCGCCGGGCCAGAGCGGCGGCAATGGCCGAGGCTTCACTCGCCCGCGGCTTTGAGGCGCTTGTTGCACTCGCTCCAATATTTCGGCCAGGTGGCCTTGGGGTCGGCCTTCAGCAGCTCGGCCTTCTTGGATTTCCATTCGGCGCCGCATTTTTTCTGGCGGGCGGTCTGGGCGGCCTTGCCTTCGGAGACGGGCTTGGCCGGCTTGGCGGCGGTTGTCGGCGCGGGTGCAGGCGCCGGAGCGGGCGTCGCTGTCGTCGGCGCGGGGGCCGGGGCCGGGGTCGGCTCGGGCGCTGCGGCGGCCGGAGCAGGGGCGGGGGCAGGTGTCGGTGCGGGAGCGGCGGCGGCCGGCGCGGTCTCGGCGGGCTGCTCGGACAGGCGCACGCGGCAGGCTTTCAGAAAGTCCTGCCAGCTCTGACCCTTCAGCTCATTGGCGGCCTTGGCGGCTTGATATTGCGTGCCGCATTCCTTCAAAACATTCGCCTGCGCTTTCGCTTCACCCGCGGCGGCGACCGCCAAGCCGACCGCGAGGGCGCCGACGGCAGCGTAAGAGACGAGACGGATCGACATCAAATTTCTCCTTGGTGAGCGCCGTCGCCGATGAAGATTCCTCAGCGCAAACGGCTCCCGACGGCCGCACTGCGAGCACGGCCTGTGCCAATTGTCATGCATCGAGGCAAGGGCCGCAAGCTCGCCGGGACCGCAATCCGGATGTTATGAAACACTCTTTGGGCTCAGATGGCGCACGGAAAGCGTGAGGGAAGGGGCGATGGCCGCCGAAAGAGAAAATCCGCGCGCTTGGCGCGATGCTGCCGCGCTGCGTCATCCAGATGGCGTTTTGCGTTGTCCGTGGGCCGGTTACGATTCGCTCTATGTCGCCTATCACGACGAAGAATGGGGCCGTCCGGAGCGTGATTCGCGCGCGCTCTACGAGAAGCTGATTCTCGATGGCTTCCAGGCCGGCCTCTCCTGGATTTCCATCCTGCGTCGCCGCGAGGGCTTCCGCGCCGCTTTCGAGGGATTCGATCCCGAGCGAATCGCGCGCTTCGACTCCGCTCGCGTCGAAGCTCTGATGCAAAACCAGGCAATCATCCGCAACCGCGCCAAGATCGAAGGCGCCATCGCCTCCGCGCGCGCCTATCTGGAGCTCGAGGAGAGCGTGGGATTTTCCAATTATCTCTGGGATTTCGTCGATGGAGCTCCCATCGTCCGCCGTCCGCGCACGACGGCCGACATTCCGACGCAGACGGACATCTCCCGCCGCCTCGCCAAGGATCTGAAGGCGCGCGGCTTCGCCTTCTGCGGCCCGACGATCGTCTACGCCTTCATGCAGGCGGTGGGCATGGTGGACGACCATCTGGCGGAGTGCCACAGATGCGCGGAGTGAAGGCCGAGGCGGCGCCCCGCGCCTGGCAGCGCATGCTGTCCGGCCGGCGGCTCGATCTGCTCGATCCCTCGCCGCTGGATGTGGAAATCGAGGATATCGCCCATGGGCTGGCCCGCGTCGCCCGCTGGAACGGTCAGACGCATGGCCCACATATATTCTCGGTCGCCCAGCACAGCCTGCTCGTCGAGGAGATCGCCTGCGCGCTCTCGCCCGGGCTCGGACGCGAGGGGCGGCTGTTCATGCTGCTCCATGACGCGCCGGAATATGTGATCGGCGACATGATCTCCCCCTTCAAGGCGGTCATCGGCGACACATACAAGAGCGTGGAGAAACGAATTTTGACGGCGATCCTGCTGCGCTTCTCATTGTCGCCGGAGCCGGACGCGGCTCTCTTGCGTCTCGCCAAGCGGGCGGATCGCGCCTCGGCTTTTTTCGAGGCGGTGGGTCTCGCCGGCTTTACACGCGGAGAGGCCGAGCGCATCTTCGGCCGTCCGGCGCTGGCGCCCGACGCTTGCGCGCAGGCGTTGGAGCCGCTCTCGGTCGAGGAGGCGCAGCAGCGCTTTCTCGCGCGCTTCGCCACGATCGAGCGAGGCGCGTAGCGACGCATCAGAGTGTGAGGCATCGAAGTGACACAGAACGGGTGAGACATGGCGCACCTCTATGTCTGTTCGCTTACGAAGGTCGTCGACACGGTGCGCGCCAGTGGCGCGCGCTCACTCATCACAATTCTCACCGCCGGCTCTTCGCTGGCGCGGCCGAGCGAGATCAAGCCCGAGCGACATTTGCGTCTCACCGTCTCCGACATAGAGGCGGATCAGGACGGCCATGTGCTCGCCAATCGCGCGCATATAGAGAACCTTCTCGCCTTCGCCGGCGCATGGGACCGGCGTGAGCCGCTGGTCATCCATTGCTACGCCGGAGTCAGCCGCTCGCCGGCGGCTGCCTTTATTCTCGCTTGCGCGCTCGCGCCGCAGCGCGCGGAGAGCGAATTGGCGTCCGAGCTGCGCCGCGCCTCGCCGACCGCCACGCCCAACCGCCGTCTCGTCGCTCTGGCCGATCGCATTCTTTCTCGCGAAGGCCGCATGTCGGCGGCCATAGCCGAGATCGGCCGCGGCGCGGATTGCTACGAGGGGGCGCCCTTCGCGCTCGAGCTCGCCTGACCCATAGACGATGACGAGCTTCGATCATCGGCGCGAGCCGCCGGCATCTTCGCGCGACTCTGAAGGACCGCTGCCGGTCGCCATCGGCCTGACGGCGGCGATCGTCGCGGCGCAGGAGGACGAGCCGCTCATCCTCACTGTCGCCGCCCACGGTGAGGACGCGCGCGCCGCTCTGCCCTCCGGCCCTTTCGATCCGGTGCATCACCGCACTTTCGAGATCGGCCTGCGCGCCTGGGTCGCCGAGCAGACCGGCATGACGCTGGGCTATGTCGAGCAGCTCTACACTTTCGGCGATCGCGGCCGCCACGCCCGCGCCGGCGACCGCGATCCGCATGTGGTCTCCGTCGGCTATCTCGCGCTGACCCGCATAGCCGAGGAGCAGGCGGACGAAATTCGCGGCTTTCGCAGCTGGTACGAGTTCTTCCCTTGGGAAGATTGGCGCGGCGGCCGGCCCGAGGCGATGGAGACGACCATTCTGCCCGGCCTCTCGGCCTGGGTGGAGGAGGCGCCGGATGCGCTCTCCTCCTCCGGCCTGCGGCGGCGCGACCGCGTCAATCTTCTGTTCCGCCCGCAGGGCAGGGGGCTCGACGAGGAGAATGCGCTCGAGCGCTATGAGCTGCTCTATGAGGCTGGCTTGGTCGAGGAGGCCTGGCGCGACGGGCGCGAGGCGGCGTTGAAGCGCGGCGTGAAGCCGCCGCCGCTCGGCGCGCCCATGCAGCACGATCATCGGCGCATTCTGGCGACGGCCATGGGCCGGCTGCGCGCCAAGATGAAATACCGCCCGGTGATCTTCGAGCTGATGCCGCCGGCCTTCACGCTCACCGAGCTGCAGCGGACGGTGGAGGCCATCGCCGGCCGCCATTTGCACAAGCAGAACTTCCGCCGCCTCGTGGAAACCTCCGCCGCCGTGGAGCCGACGGGGGAGGTGTCGCTGAAGACGGGCGGCCGCCCCGCGGCGCTTTTTCATTTTCGCCGCAATGTCTTGCAAGAACGTCCTGCGCCCGGCCTCAGGGTCGGAATCAGAGGATGATCCGACGGGCGATCGGATGGGTCGCCGTCCACCCGACCGCTCGAGGATGATCCGGCCGTTAAGAGACTATTCACCCTGTCATGGTGAATTTTCTCTTGTCGGACGTCAGTAGAGCGTAGGGGTGCTTGCTTGAGTTATCTGTCGCCGCCGCCTGCTCCGGCGCCGGTCATCGTCTATAAGGACGTGGGCGGTTTCGTCTCGGAGTATCAGGCGCAAACGGAAGTCTATCGCCGCGAGGGCCGCGAGGTTCGACTGCACGAATGCCGATCCGCCTGCACAATGGCGCTCAGCCTTCCCAATGTCTGCGTCTATCCGGATTCGCAGGTCAAATTCCATTTGGCCTATAATCCGATAGACCATCAGACCGACGCCGGCGTCTCCGCCGAGCTGTTCAATTACTATCCGGCGGCGGTGCGCGAGCGGCTCGGCTATCTCACCCGGCAATATCGGGTGCTGAGCGGCAATGAGCTGATCTCGCTCGGCATTCGCAATTGCAACGGCAGCGACCGCACGGTGGTCGCCAGCCGCGCCCGCCGCGGCGCGCAGACGGTCGCTTCCGCCGCGCCGGCCGCCGATCCGCTCGGCGATCTCGCGCAAAAGGTCCGGGGCGCGGTGTCGCAAGCCTTCGCCGACCCCACGTCGCCGCCGCAGGGGCCGATCCGCCTCGCCCTCGCCGAGCGCGATCGGCTGTCGGCGAACCGGGCGATCGATGCGACGCCGACCGCCTCTATCCGAGCCAATGAGCCTGCGCCGGTCCAAGCGCCCGAGCCGCCCCGCCGCCCGCCTTCCGTCGCCTTCACCAGCGCGGATGCGCAGAAAGAGGCGCATTCGGAGCCTTTGCCGGAGATGGCGGCCTCGGCGCCGCTGATCCCCGGCGGGCAGCCGATTTTGGCCTCCGGCGCCTTCGTCCTGCCCCTCGCCGGAGGCGTGGCGCATTGACTTTCAACGGGAACTCGACATTGTGTCACTATGACGGCTGGGCAATTTTTCGCCATTATGTCGAAATACCGTCCTTGCCTTACGGGCGAATCCGATTCGCCCCTCACAAGAGGAGGCCGGGTCCCGCGACGCCGAGGCGCCGATAGGGACCGAGCCACGATCGATCTCCCGATCGGTCGTCCGTGCGTTCGGCGCTCGCGTCTTGCAATTCATTTCGTCGGGCCTTCTCGCCCGTCGACCAGCGGAAAGAAGAGACGTTTTGGACGATCGGCGGGAAGGCGCGCCTCTCCTCTCACGACGGTCTATCGCGCGGCTCGCGAGCGCCGCTGCGGCGCTGATCACGGCGCTGGCTCCGTCCTTCACCGAGAATGCGGTCGCCAATGGCGAGACGCGCACGCTCTATCTCTTCCACAGCCACACCAAGGAGCAGATCGCCGCGACCTATCTGGTGGGCGGCCGCTATGATTCCTCGGTGCTGGAGCAGTTGAACTGGTTCCTGCGCGACTGGCGCCGCGACGAGCCGACCAAGATGGACCCGCATTTGTTCGATGTGGTGTGGGAGGCCTATCGGCAGGCCGGGGCGAGCGAGCCGGTCCATGTCGTCTCCGCCTATCGCTCGCCGGAGACCAACGCCATGCTGCGCCGCCGCTCGCGCGCCGTGGCGAAGTTTTCGCAGCACATGCTCGGCAAGGCGATGGACACCACGATGCCGGGCATGTCCATGGAGCAGATCCGCGAGATCGGCATGCGCATGCAGCGCGGCGGCGTCGGCTATTATCCCACCGCCGGCACGCCTTTCGTGCATCTCGACGTCGGCGGCGTCCGCTCCTGGCCGCGCATGAGCTACGACCAGCTCGCGCGCCTGTTCCCGGACGGCAAGACGGTGCATCTGCCGACCAACAACCAGCCGCTCGCGCGCTATGAGGAAGCCAAGGCCGAGATCGAGGCGCGCGGCAATGGCGCCTATGTTCCGGCCGTCGAGCGCCAGAGCAAGGGTCTCTTCGCCATGCTGTTCGGCGGCGGCGAGGAGGACGAGGACAGCGCGATCGCCGCCGCTCCGCCGCCCACAGCGCGCAAGCAATGGGCGTCGCTCGCGCCGCGCCGCTCGGGCCGCGTCTCCGCCGACGCCGAGGAGGAGAGCGCCGAAGCCGCGCCGATTCCGGCGCCGAGCCGCCGCGAGCAGGAGCGCATCGCCGTGGCCGAGCGCAATCTGCCGCGCGGCGAGACTCAGATGCGCGCCGAGCCGGTCCCCGTCGAGCGTCCGGCCGAGCGGCAAAAGCCGGTCGCCATGGCCGCGCTCGGACCCTCCGCCGAGGAGGCGAAGATCGACGCCAAGCTCGACGCTGCTCTGGCCGCGCCTCTGCCGCCCCGGCGGCCCATGTTCCTCACCGTCGCCGGCGCGCCGCTGCCGCCCACGCGGCCGAGCGAGTTCGGCGCTCTGGCCAGCATTCCCGCCGCTCCGCCCGCCCGCCGGGCCGGAGGCGCCATCGCCAGCCTCGTCGATCTCAGCGCCGCCAGCCTGCGCGGCGGCGTCAGCGAGGAGGCGCATAATGTCCCGCCGCCGCCGGCCCGCCCGGCGCAGCAGGCCGTCGCCAAGCCGGAGCCGCTGCTCGCCTATGCGCCCTCCGCCGCGCAATCGCTTCCCTATGGAAGCGATCTCGCTCCGGAGCTGCGTCTGCCCACCGCCAAGCCGGCGCCCAAGCCCGCCAAGGTGGAGCTGGTGCCGGCGCGTCTCGACCGCTCCAATTTCCAAGCGCTGACGACGGGCGTGTCCGCGAGCCGGCTGCCCGGCGGCACGGCGCTCGGAACCACTTTCGCTGCGCCGCGCTCCGCCGCCCGCGCCGACACGGGGCTCTTCGCGCCCACGACCTCGAGCGGACAGTCGCAGGCTTTCGCTGGACAGGCGGCGATTCTTCCGACGGATCGGTTCGTCTCGGCGCGCTGAGGCCCCCTCCCCAACCCTCCCTCGCTTTGCGGGAGAGGGAGCAGATTCCGCGCTTCATCGGGATTTCGCGCAATGCCGGAAGCCCCCTCTCCCGCAAGGTGAGGGAGGGAGCGTTCCTCGCGCTAAATCAGTCATTTATCTCGGTCTGAATGGTGTAGATGTCATAGGGCGGCGTCGCCTCGCCATTGGCGTAGGGCTCGGCCTCGCCGACCGCGCCGTCGGGCGCGACCGAGCGGCGGACGATGCCGGTGATCGGCCCTCCATAGACCTGGATCGTGATCGAAACCTCCTCGGCCAGCGTATTGGCGAGGGCGGCGGAGGGGCCGGTCTTGGAGAGTCGCGCTTCGACCGCGCCTTTCTCCAGCGTGCGCGCTTCTTCCGTCCCGCCGGGTGGGCGCCGCGACACTGCGCCGCGCAAGACGCCGGCGATCTCCCAGACCCCTGGCTGCTCCAGCGACAGGCCGGCGCCGCCGGCGAGCACGGAGGCGACGACGGCAAAGCGTTCCTCGCCGTCGCTATAGAGCTGGAATTGCCGCCCGCGCCCGGGCAAAGCGTCGGCGAAAACCGCCGGCAGGCAATCGTCGCTGGCGACGAGGCGGGTCATGAGATCGCGGCCGATGAGAAGAATCTCCCGCTCGCTGTCGGCGAGCTCGACCATCGACTGAATATCCCAGATGAATCGTTTCAGCGCCGGCGGAACCGGCCCTCTCTCGGTCGCGTTTGTGGTCATACGTTCAAAAATGCAAGCGTCGCGCCATTGCCGTCCGGCGAGACTGGCGCCGCAATTGATGGAGCGTCTCTCGCGGGAACTGCGGAGACGGAGCGGGGCGGTGATAAAGGACTACATCCCGGAGCTGAGCGAGGTGCGCATGGTGCGTCGCGCGCCGGAGCGGCCTTTCGCGCTCAATGGCGCCGACGCCCGCTATATCGAAGCCTGCCTGCGCGATTTCGAGGCGGCTTTCGGACTCGACGCTTATCCGGGCGTTCCCTTCGAGCAAATTCCGGGGCGCGCGCTGATCGGCGACCTGATCGATTGGTGGCGCGGCATGGATCCCGAGGGCGAGGCGCAGCAGAACGCGCATTCCCGTCTGCCGGGCGCGATCCGCCTGCTCGACACCGTGTCGGCGCTGATGGAGGAGCTGTCCCAGCGTCGGGCCGGGGAGAGCTGAGCACGCGGCGTTCAATTCTGTCGGTTAGCGGACAATTCTGGACGATTGCGCGCGAGGCGAGCCTTTTCTCCCGGCGCGCGCTCCACCCTCCCCTTCAGGGGGAGGGTCGGCCGGCGATAGCCGGACGGGGTGGGGTTCAACGGCAAAGACTCGGGCGGTCACCCCCTCCCGCTCGCCTTCGGCGATCGACCTCCCCCCTCGAGGGGGAGGTGCGAGTGGCCCTTTCTGCTCAGGCTTCTGCAGCTCTATTCCGCGGCCTGCGGCGCCGGCTCTAGCGCGTCGCGCAACAGCAGCGCGATATGGCGCGCCTGGCGGCCGCTGCCATGCTCGATCTGGTGGCGGCACGAAAAACCATTGGCGATCAGCGGCGCGTCGGGCGCGGCGTCGCGCATCGCCGGCAGCAACGACAGTTCCGCCATTTTCATCGAGGTCTCGTAATGCTCGGCCTCGAGACCGAAGCTGCCGGCCATGCCGCAGCAGCTCGTCTCGACAATGTCGAAGGTAAAGCCCGGAATCCAGCCGAGCACTTTCTTGGTCGCCTTCATCACGCCGAAGGCCTTCTGATGGCAATGGCCATGCACGACCGCCTTGGGCAGATCGAGCGGCTTCAGCGAAAGGCGCAGGCCTTTGTTCTGATATTCGCGGGCCAGAAACTCCTCGAGCAGAAAGAGCTGCTTGCCGAGATCGCCGACCTCCGGCCCGAGGCCGAGACTGTAGAGCTCGTCGCGCAGCGATAGCAGGCAGGAGGGCTCGAGGCCGATGATCGGCGTTTTGGCGGCGATCTCGTCGCGGAAGGCGGCAAGCACGCGCTCCGCCTCGCCGCGGGCCTTTTTCACCATTCCCGTGGTGAGGTACGTGCGGCCGCAGCACAGCGGACGGTCCGGCTCGGCATCGGTCGGCGCCGGCTTGGCGATGCGCACGCTATAGCCGGCGTGCTCCAGCACCTCGACGGCGGCCTCGGCCACATGCGGATCGAAGTGATGGCAGAACGTATCGACGAAGAGGATCACCTCGCCGCGCGCGCCGACGCCGGCCGCGGGGGCGGAGCGGGCGAAAGCCTCGGGGGCCGGTTCGGGAAGGGGACGGCGGGCGGTGACGCCGATCCATTTTTCCGCGAGCTTGGAGAGAAGGCGCGAGCGATTGCGCAGGCGAATGGCGAAGCGCAGGAGAGCGCGATGGCGACCCGTCCATTCCGGCACGCCGCCGAACAGGCGCAGGCGCTTCGGCACGCCGACGATCTCATGACGCTGGGCGAGATATTCGGTCTTGATCAGCGTCATATCGACGGCGCTGGGACATTCCTTCTTGCAGGCCTTGCAGGAGACGCAGAGGTCCATCGCCTCGTCGAGGCGCGGATCGGCGAAAGCGCGCTCATCCGTGCCGTCATTGAGCGCGGCCTTGAAGGCGGCGACGCGCGCCTCGGTGGAATGCTTGACCTCGCCGGTGACGCGATAGCTCGGGCACATGACGCCCTTGGCGGTCTTCTGGCAGTCGCGGCTGTGCATGCAGACCGCAACCGCCTTGGCGTAATTGCCGCCCGTCGCCGGAATGCCGGAATAGGCGTCGCCTATTCCGTAAGTGTCGTAAGCCGACCAGTCGAGAAATGTCTTCATGCCGCCCGTGTCCTCGGGCGGCATGTTAGCAATATTCGCGCCGTCAGACGGCGGCGTGGGCTTCCTCGGCCGGGACCGCGGCCTGCGCTTCGGCGGCCTGCTCTTGCGGCTGCTCCTGCGCCGCGGGCTTGCGGCCATAGGTGATGATCCAGAGGCTGGCGCGGACCTGCTCTATCGCCTCATAGCCGGCGCGCTTGAAATAGGTCTCGAGCTCCTGCGGCGTCGAGGTCTTGCTGATCTGCGCCGGCCGCTCGAAGGGCGGCACCGCGCAATGCTCCTCGAAGAATTTCCAGCCGAGATCGGAGGTGATGTCCACATTGTCGACGAGCATGCGTCCGCCCGGCCGCAGAATGCGGAAGCCTTCCTTGATGTAATTATAGCGATCCCATTCCTCGAGATGCATGAAGACGACCGTGCTGTAGACGACGTCGACGGAAGCATCCGGCACGGCGGAGAGATCGAAGCCGCTGGTCGCCACCGTGCGCACATTGTCGAAAGCGGCGAGACGCTGGCGAATATGGCCGAGCATGTTCTCGGCGACATCGGCGCCGATCCATTCCTTGCAGATCGGCGCGAGCGCGGCGCCGACGCGGCCGACGCCGGCGCCGATCTCCAGCACCACATCGTCCGGGCCGATGCCGACATAGGACTGCAGCATGTCGCGCGTGCCTTCGCCCATCTGGCGATAGAGGTCTTCGTCGATATAGCCGGAGACGGCCATTTTCGCGTCATTCTCGGAGACCGAGACGGCGTTCCAAATGTTCTTGTATTGGCTGCGGTTGAGCTTGACGTGCTCCACGGGGATGGGGTCGTTCTTCAGCCCGACCAGCGAACGAAGCGCGCGCACGATGCGGCGGCCGATGGGGAGCTTCTTGGCGTTGTCCTGACTGCTCATGCCATTCCTCTGTGAAGAGGCGCCCGCTCGCCGCGCGCGCCTTCGAATCTATCCGCGGCGCGATGGAAGCACCGCCGCGCCGCGCCGCGTCGTCAGCCGACCGAAGCGCTCCGTCTGGCGAAAACGGAAAATGTCGGCAGGACATTGCCCGCCGTCCCGATAATGTCGTTCAGCACGGTGACGTCGTCATAGCCGAGCGCCGCGAGCACGGCGAGTATGTCGTCCCTGTGCATCCAATTGGGAAAATCCATCGCGCCGCCGCAAAAGGCGACGCTGCGATCCCCATAGCCGCGCGCATAGAGGCGCACGTCCAGATTTTCGAACTTCTGCGTGAATGTGTGAGGAAGCTGGTCGTCGTCGACCATGACCGTCCACAGATAGATGGCGTCGGCGCGCTCGGACAGGGCGCGCAGCAGCCGCAGCGGCTCGCGCATGTGATAGAGCACGCCGCTCGCCACGACGAGATCATAGCGCGGGCCGGCCTGCTCGAGCCATTGCACGAAATCGCCCAGATAGAAGCGCGTGTCGGGAAAATCGAGGACTTCCCGCGTCACCAGACATTTCAGAAAGGCGAGTCGGTTGGCTTCCACCGCGTGGATATGGGCGCCGGCCTTCGCCAGCATATAGGTGTGAGCCCCCTCCAGCGGACCGAGCTCCAGCACGCGGCGTCCTGTAAGATCGCCATAGCGCTCGATGCACCAGGTGATGCGCGGATCGTCGAAGGCCGGCAGCCGTCCGGCCGTAAGCCCCAATTCGACGGGAAAATGGCAGTTCCAGCCCGGAATGGCGTCGATGGCGTTTTGGTGCGACGGCGCGCGGGTCTCATCGCCGGAAAACAGGCTGGCGACCGCGACTTCCTCGGAGCGGGTGCGCCGTCTGAACCAATTTCGTCCTATCAATGCGAAAACCTCGCCTTTCGAATCCGGGCCGCGGCGCAGCCCCTAGCACAAATTCTGCGGCCGCGCCTGCCCCTGCTGGCGGTTGTCTCGGGCGGGGCGGTCTCGGCCCGGCTTGCGCCTGCGCCCGGCGCCCCCCATCTTGTCGGCGAATTCCGCCTCGGAGCCCTCATGCTGCAAGCCGCCCTGGACGCCGCCCGTCAAATCTTCTCGCCGCCCTTTCGCAATGTCCTGCTCAAAAGCCTCGGCCTGACTTTCGTCCTGCTGGCGCTGGCCTGGACCGGGCTGGACAAGGCCGCGCTGTCGTTTCTCACGGCCGACAACTATTGGTTGCGGACGATCGTCGGTTTCGCGACCGGCGCCGGGCTCGTCGTCGGCCTCGCTTTTCTCATCGCGCCGATCTCCATCCTCGTCGCGGGATTTTTCCTCGACGATCTCGCCGATGTGGTCGAGGAGGAGATCGACCCTCACGGGCCGCGCGGGCGTCCGCTGCCGGCCGGTCAGGCGATGGTGATGGCGCTGCGCTTCGCGCTGGTCTCTGCGGGCGTCAATCTCGTCGCGCTCTTGCTGCTGCTCGTGCCCGGCGTCAACGCCATCGTCTTCGTGCTGGCCAACGCCTATCTGTTCGGCCGGGAATATTTCGCCTTCGCCGCGACGCGCTATTGCTCGCTGGAGGAAGCCCGCGAGCTGACCCGTCGCCATGCGACGACCTTGTTCCTCGCGGGCCTGTTCATCGCCGGCTTCGTCGCCGTGCCGGGCCTCAATCTGTTCACGCCGCTGTTCGGCGTGGCCTTCATGGTGCGCCTGCACAGGCGGCTCGCCGCCCCTGCGGCCCGCGCTGAAGCGCGGGCGCGCTGAGGCTGGAGAGGCGTCGGGCGGCTCAGGCGAGCCGCTGCGCCTGATATTGGCCGGTCTTACGGTAGCGGTAGAGATAGCTGGGGACGATCGCCTCGATCGCCGTCGGCGTGATTCCGAGCCCTTGCAGCGTCAACCCGGTGGCCTTGGCGTCGGCGGAGACGACATTGTCGTGGCGCAGCAGCTCCACCTGATCGACGGTCGTCGTCAGCAGGCTGGGGAAGAGGCCGAGCGAAAGAGAATGCAGCGTCTGGGTGATGCGCGCGATGAGCGCCCCCGTCGCGAAGGAGAGCGGCCAGATCTTGACGTCGCGCTCGGCGACCTTCAGCGCATATTCGACCAGCGCGCGGAAGGTCTTCACCTCCGGGCCGCCGAGCTCATAGGTCGCGCCGGCCTGGGCGCGGCCGTCCACCGCCAGCGCGACGGCCTGCGCCACATCGCCGACATAGACGGGCTGGAAGCGCGTCGCCTCGCCGATGACCGGCTCGATCGGCAGATAGCGCGCCAGCGCGCCGAATCGGTTGAAGAATTCGTCCTCCGGGCCGAAGACGACGGACGGGCGCAAGATCATCGCGCTGGGGAAGGCGGCGCGAATTGCGGCCTCGCCCTCCGCCTTGGTGCGGGCGTAGACGGAATGGGAATTCTTGTCCGCGCCGATGGCGGAGACATGGACCAGATGCTTCACGCCCGCCGCGACGGCGGCCTCGGCGACGGCCTTGGCGCCCTGCGCGTGCAGGGTGGAGAATTTCTGCTTGCCGCCCTCGGCCAGCACGCCGACCAGATTGACGACCGCCTCGGCCCCGCGCACGGCGGCGGCGACGGAGGCCGGATTGCGCAGATTGGCCTGCACCGGGAAAATCTGCCCCACCTTGCCGAGAGGCTGCAGGAAAAAGGCGAGGTCCGGCCGCCGGCAGGCGACGCGCACGCGCCAGCCGTCCCGCGCCAGGGCCGCCACCACATGGCGCCCGATGAATCCCGACCCGCCGAACACCGTCACGATCCGCCCGGCATCCTTCACATCTGCGCTCATTCTTCGCCCCACGCCGCTTCGCTCGGAGCGCTCGAGAATATCGCTCCGTTTCGGGCGGATGCTCTAGCGCGATTTGGCCGGAAAGGGAATGCGCCGCACGAACGTGAACGAAGCGTCACGAGCGCCATTGACAAGCAGAGCGTCGTCCTCGTAAGAGAGCCGCGTTGCCCAGGTGGCGGAATTGGTAGACGCGCTGGTTTCAGGTACCAGTGGTGAAAGCCGTGGAGGTTCGAGTCCTCTCCTGGGCACCATCTCACTCTCGCAGAGTGTCCACTCGCGCAGAGTGTCATAGAGCGCCGCTGAGCGGCAAATGAGCCTGAACTCCGCCGTAGCGCATATTCAGAGACTGCGGCCGGGCGCGCGCGAAGCGACGGACGTCTCGGCTCCGAAAGGCGAGCAGACTCGCCATCCACGAGCCGAGCCGAGGCCGAAAATGAAGAGAGTTCTTCTCGCAGGCGCGGCGACCATCGCGGGCGCCCTGTCGGCGCATGCGAGGGATCTCCGCCTCGAGGATTTCGGCGCGCCGAGCGCGATCGCGTCCATTTCCGCCTTTGGCGCGACCTGCGATGACGCGGCGCTCGCAGCGGCTGCGGCGGCCGGGCGCACGATCGTCATCGACAGAATATGCGCGGTCTCGAACGACCTCGCTTTGTCCGGCATGACGATGTGGTTCGTCGAGCGCGGCGGAGGGTTTCGGGTCGCGAATCGGAAAGCGCTGACCTTTGCGGACGGGGCGACGGTCGTCGCCGGCCCGTACCAGATTTTCAGCGGCCCCGGCGCCGTCAGGGGGCTGGCTTTTCCCAAGCCGGAATGGTGGGGGGGCGCCGATCAGGCGGCGTCGGTCCAGGCCGCGCATGACAGCGCGAAATTCGCCGCGCTCAACCGCGGCGTCCTGACGCCGCGGAACACGAAATATGGCGTCGATCTCGGCTGCGGATTTTATACATTCGCCCGTACGGTCGCGCTTTCCCCGGTGACTTGGTTTCCGCTTCAATTCACCGGTTGCGCGGCGGCTCTCGGCGGCACGCGAATCATGGCCTCCGAGACATTCGAGGGCGACGCGCTCGTCGATCTCGTCGCGCCTTCGTCCGCCTCCGAGCAAAACGCGTCATTCGATGTCGGCCAATTCCAGCTCGTCAATAATTCCGCCTATTCGGCGACGAGCCTTCTGCGCATCGGCAAGGATGATGGGACGTCGTTCAACCCCACGCAGCAGAACCGCATTCACGACATAGACTTCGAGAATTTCGTCAACGCCATCGAATGGCGCAATGGGCGCTTGATCGAATTTCGGCGCATCGGAATGTTCTCGACCGCGCCGCGCGCCTATTGTCTGAACATCGACCCGACGTCGAGCGCCGGCTCATTCGTCGGCGACGCTGATTTTTATCAAATGAACTGCACGCCTTGCCGCGGGACGATGGCGTCCTGCTCCACCGGCGGAAGCTATACGCGCAACATTTGGATCAAGGCCGATCATGCCGGAACGGGCGTCGCGGGCCTGCGCTTCCATGCGTGGATCGGATATTACTCCGCGAAGAATGTGGAGATAGCGGCTTCGAACGGCGCCGCGATCTCGGACATATGGATCGAGACCGGCTCTCAATTCGACGGCCACGGCGAGGAGGGCGGTCCCGTCAATGGCGGAATTGTCGAAGCGACGGCGACCGGGACGGGGTCGATCATTCAGAATATCAACATCGGCAATATTTATGCGCGGGCGTCCTCGCCCAAGCATATCGGCAGCGCCTTCACTTTCTCTGCCGACGCGGACGCCGCCGCCGGCGCGGGCGTGAATTCAATAAGCATGGAGGGGACATGGATCGCCAATGATTCGGCCGGCGGGGTACTCGCGCATAATGTCCGCGGATTAAAAATCGACGCGATTTTCGCCTCGTCCGGGTTCGTCGGACAGACCGCTGTTCGGCTGGAAGGATCGACCTCGGATGTGACGATTCATCTCGACATGCAATATTGCCTCGCGCCGTATCTCTATGATCACGCCGTCGTGGCGCAGGACACGGTCAGCAATGTGAAGGTTTCGCCCTCCGCCGTCTCCAGCTGCGTCAGGACTCCTTCGTCCAATTCGTCGCGCGGGACGGGGATCGACCTTTCGGGGCTGTGGCCGCGCTCTTCGGCCGACGGCCCGTCCGAGGCGAAGGGACTGGCGACGCTGCTCGGCTCGACGGTCGGCTCTCTGCCCGGCTGCAATTCCAGCGCTCTCGGCCAAATCGCCTATGTGACCGACGCGAGCGCGGCCATATGGGGCGCGAGGGTCGCTGGCGGCGGCTCGACGAAGACGCTCGCTATCTGCAACGGAACGAATTGGGTGGCGCGATGAGCGGCCGCGCCGATCGAGAGTGAGGCCGCGCCGGAGGGGCTTGCAACCCGGCCCCGACGGGACGAGAAGCGGAGACCGTCCTGCGGCCCTGTTTCGGGGTGGCTTCCGGGGGAACGATCATGCGACGCGCCCTAATCGCCGTTTTCGCCCTTCTCGCTCTTACGCTTCTCTACGCCGGCTACGCCTTTCTCTCGCTGCGCCAGCTCGAGGCGGGCGTGAAAGCGGGCGACGCCGCGGCCATTTCCGATCATGTCGATTTCCCCGCCGTGCGGGCCTCGATCAAGGAGCAGCTTTCGGCGATCGTCATGTCCCGCGCGCTGGACGAGGCGGATAAGCATCGCAGCGCCGGGGCGCGGCTCGGCGCCGGACTGCTGGCGGCGATCGGCCCCGCTCTCATCGACACGGCGGTCGATCGCTTCGTCTCGCCCGCCGCCATCGGCGCTCTGCTGGCGCGGCGCGCGCCGGCGGCCGGCGGCGGTGGGAGCGAAGCCGGCGGACAAGAGCCGAAGGAGCTCGATCTGCGTCGCTTCGCGCATCGCTTCGAGCTTCTTTCGCCGACGCGGTTCCGGATCACCCATAAGGATGGCGTCGCCATCGTCTTCGCGCTCGCGGATTGGACCTGGAAGGTCGCCGATATTCGCATCCCGCCGGATATTTTGAAAAAGATCCTGCGGCCGGATGCGGGCGAGCGTCTGTGATCGGCTCTGCGCGAAGGGCCGAGCTGTTCGGCCACCCGCGCGGCCTCGCATTTCTCTTCACGACCGAGATGTGGGAGCGCTTCTCCTATTATGGAATGCGCGCTCTGCTCGTCCTCTATATGGTCGATCATCTGCTCGCGCCCGAGCGAGCGCAGAGCGTCATCGGCCTCGGCGCGCTGAAGCAGGGGCTCGAATTTCTGCTCGGCCCGCTGGCGCCGCAGCCCTTCGCCTCGCAAATCTACGGGCTCTACACCGGCTTCGTCTATCTGACGCCCATTCTTGGCGGATGGCTCGCCGATCGCTGGCTCGGGCGCCGCTACACGGTGATCCTCGGCGCGGCGCTGATGATGGCCGGCCATTTCATGATGGCGTCAGAAGGCCTGTTTCTGCTGGCGCTCGTCACGCTGGCGCTCGGCAATGGCGCCTTCAAGCCCAATATCGTCACGCAAGTCGGCGGGCTCTATGCGCCGAATGATCCGCGTCGCGACCGCGCCTTCTCGATCTTCTATGTCGGCATAAATGTCGGCGGCTTCTTCGCGCCGCTGGTGAGCGGAACGCTCGGGGAGACGCTCGGCTGGCATTATGGCTTCGTCAGCGCCGGAGTCGGCATGGCGATCGGCCTCGCGACCTATCTCGCGGGCCTGCCCAGCCTGCCCGTCGAGACCGCGCCGACGCGCATCGTCGACGAGCGCGCGGAATTGCGCAGCGATGGGCGCGCATTGCTCGGCCTGCTGCTGCTGGCGCCGCCGGCGATTCTCTTTTGGGCGGCCTATGAGCAGCAGGGCAACACCATCGCGCTGTGGGCGGAGCGCTTCACCGATCGCCATGTCGATCTTCTGTTCTGGCGTGGCGAAATTCCCGTCACCTGGTTTCAGGCCGTCAATCCGCTGATGATCTTCCTCTTCACGCCGCCGCTGGTGGCGCTATGGGCGCGGCTCGCGGCGGCGGGGCGGGAACCTTCGACCATCGTCAAGCTGTCACTCGGCTGCTTTTGCCTAGGCCTCTCCTATCTCATCCTCGCCTTCGCCGCGGAGACGCGCGGGGAGGGCCTATCGAGCTGGCTGTGGCTCGCGGCCTATTTCGCCCTGCTCACGCTCGGCGAATTATGCTTTTCGCCGATCACGCTCTCGCTGGTTTCGCGTCTCGCGCCGCCGCGCTCGCGCTCCATGGCCATGGGCGCCTGGTTCCTCACAATGTTCGCCGGCAATTTTCTCGGCGGCTGGCTCGGCGGCTTCTGGTCCGGCCTGTCGGCCGCGGGCTTTTTCGCGCTGATCGCCGGCGCGGCCGTGGCTGCGGGCGCGATGATCGAGCTGGCGCGGCGATGTCGCGCGGACCTCATTCCCGATTGACGCGCGCTCGCGTCGGGTTAAGAGCTTTCGGCATGACGAAGACGCATAAGGGCGCCGCGCTTCTCGGGCAGAAGGCGCCGCTGCCGCAATCGCCCGAAGAGGCCGAGCTCGACCTCGTCGCCAATCCGCATCCGGGCGAGACCTATCTCGTCCGTTTCGCCGCGCCGGAATTCACCTCGCTGTGCCCGGTCACCGGCCAGCCGGATTTCGCGCATATCGTCATCGATTATGCGCCGATGGAATGGCTCGTCGAATCGAAGTCGCTGAAGCTCTATCTCGGCAGCTATCGCAATCACGGCGCCTTCCATGAGGATTGCACCATCCGCATCGCCAAGGACCTCGTGGCCGCGATGACGCCGCGTTGGCTGCGCATCGGCGGCTATTGGTATCCGCGCGGCGGCATACCGATCGACGTCTTCTGGCAGACGGGCGAGCCGCCCGCCGGCCTGTGGTTGCCGGATCAGGGCGTGCCGCCCTATCGCGGGCGGGGGTGAAAAACAGCACACGTCGCGCAATCTCGCCGTCGTCGCGAGGAGCGAAGCGACGAAGCGATCCAGGGGCCGCCCATGGCTCTGGATTGTTTCGCTTCGCTCGCAATGACGCGCGCGATTATGACGCGAGCGCCTTCGCCAGCCGATCGAAGGAGAGAAGCGCCTCGATCAGCGCCGGCAGATCGCGCAGCGCGATCATGTTCGGTCCGTCGGAGACAGCGCTTTCTGGATCGGGATGCGTCTCGATGAAGAGGCCGGCGACGCCCACCGCCACAGCCGCGCGCGCCAGCACGGGGACGAAGCGCCGCTCACCACCGGAGGCCGCGCCGAGACCGCCCGGCTGCTGCACGGAATGTGTGGCGTCGAAAATGACCGGAACGCCGGTCGTCTCGGCGAGAATGGGGAGCGCGCGCATATCGGAGACGAGGGTGTTATAGCCGAAGCTGGTTCCGCGCTCGGTCGCCAGCGCGCCGGCGGCGCCCTCGGCGCGCAGCTTGTCGATCGCGTGGCGCATGTCCCAGGGCGCGAGAAACTGGCCCTTCTTCACATTGACGACGCGCCCCGTGCGCGCCGCCGCCGCCAGAAGGTCGGTCTGCCGGCAGAGGAAGGCGGGGATTTGCAGAATATCCGCAACCTCTGCGACAGGCGCGCATTGCGTCGTCTCATGCACGTCGGTGAGGATGGGAAGGCCGAAGCGCTCCTTGATCTCGGCGAAGATCGGCAGAGAGGCGGCAAGGCCGAGGCCGCGTCCCGCGGAGCCGGAGCTGCGATTGGCCTTGTCGAAAGAGGCTTTGAAGACCACGCCAATGCTCAGCCGCTCGGCGAGCTCGGCCAGCGCCTGTGCGATTTCGAGGCCCTGCGCGCGGCTCTCCAGCGCGCAGGGGCCGGCGATGAGGGCGAGCGGCAGATGATCGCCGAAGGCGACGCGGCGAGAAGAGCCGACCGTGACCGTGGAGAAATCCGCCGCTTTGTTCATCCGAGAAGCTTATCACCGATCACGACGAGGCGTCATTTGTGGGCGGCGGCGAGAGGCGCCCATGTCTGCGCGATGGTGACGGCGTCGGGCGTCGTCGGCCGGCCGATCAGCGCGCTGAGCTGGAGGCCATTGTCGAACAGCGCGCCTTTCGCCGCGCCTGCGTCGGAATCGGCCAGCATAGCGGCGAATGCGCCCGGCAGGCCGGCGCCGACGAGAGCGCCGGCGAAATCGGCTTCGGGCAGGTTCTGATAGGCGATCTTTCGTCCCGAGACATCGCTGATCGCGGCCGCGAATTCGCCGAGCGTATAGGCCTCGTCTCCGGCCAGCTCATAGATGCGGCCGGCCTGATCCGCGCCCGTCAGCACGGCGGCCGCGGCCTCGGCGTAATCGGCGCGCGCGGCGGAGGCGATCCGGCCCTCGCCGGCGGCGCCGATGAAGACCCCATGCGCCAGCGCCGGGGCGATGGAGGCGGCGTAATTTTCCGTATACCAGCCGTTGCGCAGCAACGCGAAAGGCGTTCCCGAGGCGCGCAGGAGCGCTTCCGTCTCGCGATGCTCCTGCGCCAGCGCCAGCGGCGAAACATCGGCGCGCAGCAGGCTCGTATAGGCGAGGAGGCCGACGCCGGCCCGCGTCGCCGCCTCGATGACATTGCGGTGCTGCGCCGTTCGCTGGCCCACCTCGCTCGAGGAGATCAGCAGCAGCCGTTCCACGCCCGCGAAGGCCGGGGTCAGCGTCTCCGGGCGGGAATAATCGGCGATGCGCAGCTCCACGCCGAGGGCGGCGAGATCGCGGGCGGCGTCGCTGTCGGTCCGGCGCACGCCGGCGACGATGCGCGTCGCCGGAACGCTTCGCAGCAGCGCGCCAATGACGAGCCGGCCGAGCTGGCCGGTCGCGCCGGTGACGAAAATGCGCGGGTGAGCGGAGGAGGTCATGGCGGCGTTCCTTTCGGTCTCGTTTCTGATATAAGGTCTCTAGACGAGACTATTGAGCCCGTGAAGGAGGCAGTTTTTTGGGACAAGGCGACGCCGAGGGAACCGTCTCGATGACTGCGCGGGAGGAGCTCGCGCGCAAATTCGACGAATGGCGAGAGTTGGCGCTGGATGCGAGCCGCTGTCCGGTGCGCGATGTGCTGGATCGCGTCGGCGACAAATGGACGACTCTGATTTTGATCGCGCTGGCCGCCGGGCCGCAGCGCTTCGGCGCGCTCAACCGTGCGACGCCGGATATTTCCAAGCGCATGCTGACGCAGACGCTGCGCACGCTGGAGCGGGACGGGCTGGTCGCGCGCAGTGTCTATCCGACCAAGCCGCCGAGCGTGGATTATCGGCTGACGCCGCTCGGCGTCGCCATGATGGAGCCGCTGGCCGCGCTCATTCGCTGGGCGGAGCAGAGCCATCCGGCGATTGTCGCGGCGCGGCGGCGCTTCGACGAAGGGCCTGCCGAAGAGAGCGCTGCGTGAGCCGGGCGCGCGTCAGTCCGGCGCGCGTCAGTCGGGCTCTCGGGCCTCGGTCGGGGTCACTTTCAGCACGGTGATGCGGTTGCGCATCTTGCGCAGCACCTCGAAGCGGAAACCGTGGAAGTTGAACACCTGCCCCGCCTCGGGAATGGCCGCCGCCTCATGGATGACGAGGCCGGCGATCGTCGTCGCCTCTTCGTCGGGGAGGCTCCACTCCATGACGCGATTGAGATCGCGCACCGGCACGGCGCCGTCGACGAGCACCGAGCCGTCCTCCTGCGGGCGAACGCCCTGCATGGCGAGATCGTGCTCGTCGCGAATATCGCCGACGATCTCCTCGAGAATATCCTCGAGCGTGACGAGGCCCATCACCTCGCCATATTCGTCGACGACGAGCGCAAAATGCGTCTTGCGCTTGAGAAAGGCCTCGAGCTGATCCTCGAGCGTCGTCGATTCCGGGACGAACCAGGGCTCGAGCGCGACATCGTCTATGCTGAGCTTGGAAAAATCCGCTCCCGCCGCATCCAGCGCGCGCAGCAAATCCTTGGAGTGGATGACGCCGATGAAATTATCGGGCCGGTCGCGCCACAAGGGCATGCGCGTGAAGGGCGAGGCGAGAACCTCGCGCACGATCTGCTCGGGCGGCAGATCGGCGTCTATGGTGCGCATTTTGGTGCGATGGATCATCACATCGGCGACATGCAGCACCTGAAGATCGAGCACGCCGCCGAACATGTCGCGCCAATTGCGCTCGACGGTTCCTTCCTCATGCATGATGTCGACGGCGCTCTTCAACTCGTCATAGGGCGAGAGCAGCGTGCGGCCATGGCCGATCTCGACGCCGGCGAGCTTCAGCACGCCGCGCACGAAGGCCTCCACCGCAAAGAGCAGCGGGCCGAAGACGGCGACGAACACGCTGATGATGCGGGCGACGCGCAGCGACAGCCGGTCGGGATGGTTGATCGCCACCGTCTTGGGCAGGACTTCGGCGAAGACCAGCAGCAGCACCGTCATGATGATGGTGGCGTAGACGGCGCCGCTCTCGCCGGTGAGATAGACGAGCACGCTGGTGGTGAAGGCCGAGCCGCCGATATTGACCAGAGTGGAGCCGAGCAGCAGCGCCGCGATCATGCGATTGCGCTGGCGCAGCAGGCGATTGACCACCACCGCGCGGCGGTCGCCCTCCTTCTCCAGCGAGTGCATATGCGCATGGGAGGCGGCGGTCAGCGCCGTCTCGGAGGCGGAGAAGAAGGCCGAGAGAAGCACGCACAGCAAAACCACCAGGGACGCGACCCAGATGTCGACATTCTCGAGGCCAGCCTCCGCTCCGCCATGCATAGGGCTACTCGCGCGCGATTTCGTCTTTGAGGAAGCTGCGCAGCTGATCCACGTCTATGCCCTTGGCGACGAAGGAGCGTCCGATGCCGCGCGCCAGAATGAAGGTGAGCGCGCCTTTCTCGACTTTCTTGTCCTGGAACATGGCGTCGAGCATGGCGTCGGCGTCGTCGCGCCAGCCGGAAATGTCGCGAATGCGAGTCGGCAGGCCGACGCGAGTGAGATGGCGGCCGACCCGCTCGGCGTCCTGCAGGCTGCACAGGCCGAGCCGCGCCGAGAAGCGGAAGGCGCAGACGAGGCCGATGGCGACGCCTTCGCCATGGACGAGGCGCTCGCCGTCGTAACGCACGAGCCGCTCCAGCGCATGGCCGAAAGTATGGCCGAGATTGAGCAGAGCGCGATCGCCCTGCTCGGTCTCGTCGCGGGCGACGATCTTGGCCTTAGAGCGGCAGCTCACCGAAATCGCCTCGACGCGCGCGGCGCGGTCGGCGAAGACGGCGGAGGCGTTGTTCTCCAGCCATTCGAAGAAGAAGGCGTCGTCGATGAGGCCGTATTTGACGACCTCGGCGTAGCCGGCGCGGAACTCGCGCAGCGGCAGCGTCGCCAGAGCGTCGACATCGGCCAGCACCAGCGAGGGCTGATAGAAGGCGCCGACGAGATTCTTGCCCTGCGGCGTGTTGATGCCGGTCTTGCCGCCGACGGAAGAGTCGACCTGCGCCAGCAGAGTCGTCGGCACTTGCACGAAGCGCGAGCCGCGCCGCACGCTCGCCGCCGCGAAGCCGGCGAGATCGCCGACCACGCCGCCGCCGAGCGCCAGCACCACATCGCCGCGCTCGATGCGGGCCTCCAAAATCTCCTCGCAGACGCGCTGGAAGACGGGGAAGGATTTGGAGGCTTCGCCCGGCTCGACGATGATCGAGGCGGTGCGTATACCGGCTTTCGCCAGGCTGTGGCGCAGCACGGGGAGCTGCAGCCGCGCGACATTGGCGTCGGTGACGACGGCGCAGGCGGCGCCCGGCGCGATGCGCGCGAGATGCTCGCCCGCCTGCTCGAGCAGCCCGGCGCCGATGATGATGTCATAGGCGCGGTCGCCGAGCCCCACTTCGACAGTCTGCGGCTCGACGGGGGCGGGCGGCGTGCGTGACGTCATGAATCTGTCGAATCCTCGTGTGGTCGCGCTCTCCGGCGCGCCATGCGCAAAGGCCAGCAGCGCGGCGATGGTCTCCTCGACCATCACCTCATGCGCCACATCGCGGGAGAGCACGGCGATGTCGGCCTGGCGGTAGACCGGATAGCGCTCGTCCATCAGCCGGCGCAGCACGGCGGCGGGATCGCTCGTCTGCAGCAGCGGCCGGTCGCCCTTGCGGCGCACGCGGCGCAGCAGCACGTCATGGGCGGCGTCGAACCACAGCGAGACGCCGCGCTCCTTCACCCGCAGGCGGGTGGTCTCGTCCATGAAGGCGCCGCCGCCGGTCGCCAGCACGCAGGGCTCGCCGGCCAGCAGGCGGGCGATGACGCGGCGCTCGCAATCGCGGAAATGCGCTTCGCCATATTTGGCGAAAATATCGGGGATCGACATGCCGGCCGCGGCGGCGACGATCTCGGCGTCGGCGTCCTTGAAGGGCAGGCCAAGGCGCTGGGCCAGGCGCTGGCCGATGGAGGTCTTGCCGGAGCCCATCATGCCGACGAGCACGAGCGAGCGGCCGAGCAGAGCGCCGCGAATGGCGCGCGCGCAGTCCTCGGGCGGAGTCTGTCCGCCCGGCCGCGCCACATGGCCGCCGATCGCTTGCACTTTGCTCATGACGTACAATCTACACCGCGCCGCAAGGAAATTCAGCCCCCATTTGCTCATGTGGGCAGCAGCGGCTCGAGAAAACGGCGGATGAAGTGAAGCATTCGCGGCTCGGCGAGGTCGGCGCGCCGCGCGGCCATGCGCACGCCGGCCAGCTCCGGCTTGTTTTGCGCGGCGATAAAGGCGGTCACGCGCTCTTCCAGCGCGGCGGCGGAAAGCGGCGATTGCGCGATTCGCATGCAAGCGACGCGCGGCCCGGCGAAGACGATGGTCCAGTCGGGCGAAAGCCGCACCTCATGCGCCGCAATGCCGGTCTCCTCCTCCAGCTCGCGGAGCAGATTGGCCTCGAGATCGACGATCCCGTCGCGCAGATCGCTCGGGTCCGGCGTTCCGGCGGGGAAATAGATCGCCCCGGCGGCGGAATGATCCGCCCCCATCTCGCCGAGCAGAAAGGCGCCGTCCGACGAGCGCAGCGCCGGCATGGAGAAGCAATTATGCACGCCGCCGCCCGGAAAGCCGAAATCCCGCCAGGCGAGGAAGCGCGAGAAGCGCGTCGTGAAGAATCTGACGCCGAGCGTCCCATTCTCCCCGCGCGAGACTCCATGGGCGAGCAGCACAGGCCCATCATAGAGCGAGGGGACAGCGGCGCGGCGCGTGGCCCAATGGGCGTCGATCTCCGCGCCGCGCAGCCGATCGAAGGCCCAATCATGAGGCTCGAGCACGCAATGCAGGGCGGCGGCGCTGGCGATCTCGATCTCGCCGCTCATAATTCCAATTCTCCGCGTTGCATTTCCACCGCATGTCCCGCCACTGTGACTGCGACGAGACGGCCCGCCTCGATCCGCGAGCCGAGGATGATGCGGGAGGGGCGGCCCATGGCGTAGCCCTGCTCGATGACGAATTCGTGCTCGCCATCCTCCGGCGCCTCGAAGGCGTGAGCGACGCCGGCAAAGGCCGCGGCGGCCGAGCCGGTGGCCGGGTCCTCGCCTATGCCGACGCCATTGGCGAACATTCGCGCGCAGACCGCGCTCGCAGGCTCCACTGTCTCGCTCGTGTAGAGATAGGCGCCGACCGCCTCGCCCATGACGGCCGGAAAGAGCGCCGGGTCCGGCCGCGCGCGATCCAGCGCCGCGCGGGAGGAGAGCGGAACGAAGACGAACTCCACCCCGGCGGAGAAGCGCGAGGGGATGTGGCGGGCGAAGCCTATGTCCGCGGCCGAGAGGCCGAGCGCGTGGGCCAGCGGTTCGGTCTCCGGCGCCGGCGCTCCGGGGAGGGGCAGGCGCGGCGCGACGAAGCGCGCGAGAATGGCGCGGGAGGCGTCCCTCACCACGTCGCAACGGACGAGCCCGATTTCCTCCTCGAGCGCGATGACGATTCCATTGCGGGTCAGCATCTCCGGCGCGCGCTGCGTCGCGAGCAGGATCGCCGCGCCGATCGTCGGATGGCCGGCGAAGGGCAATTCGCGCAGCGGCGTGAAGATGCGCAGCCGCGCCGTATTGATGGAATCGCGCGGCTCCAGCACGAAGACGGTCTCACTCAGATTGAGCTCGCGGGCGATGGACTGCATCGTCGCAGCGTCGAGCCCGTCCGCGCCGAGCACGACGGCGAGCGGATTGCCGGCGAAACGATGCGTCGTGAAGACGTCGAGCGTGAAAAAGCGCAATCGCATGGGTGGGGCGGAGCCTCGGCTAGGGCCAGAAGGGGCGGCTCAGGATCTGGACGGCAGGGTCAGGGCCAGGAGGGCTCGCCCTGAATGTTGAGAATGCTGATCGAATCGCGGAACTCGATCAATTCGACGATGAGCCCGTGCTCGAAACGTACGAAATCGGCGAGGTCGACGCGGCCCTCGAGGCCGGTGCCGCGATGGCGCCAGCGCACGCTGCGCCGGAGCGCGACGCGGCCGCCGTCGATGACGACATCGTCGATCATCGGCTCCGACTGGCAGAAGTCGACGTTGATGGCGCGCAATATATTGAGCAGCGCGTCGATGCCCGTATGGCGCCCGGCATAGGGGATGCGCGTCTTGTCGCCGACGAACTCGCAGACGACATCCGGCGAGAACAGCTCGTGGATCACGCTGAAATCGCCGTTCTCGGCCGGCTGCGAGGCGAGCAAATCGAGGCGGCGACGGATTTCGTCGCGCTCCAGCCCCGGCGGGCGATGGGTGAAAAGCTCTTCGATATCGGTCATACGCGCCTCGATTCGCGCTTTCTTCTCAGGGGCGGCGCTAGTCCCTTTCGATGAGCGCTTCGTCGCTGAAGGGATTCCAGCCGTGATAATCGAGATACTCGAACACTTCGATGACCATGCCGTTTCGCCAAGACAGGAAATGCGCCATGTCCATCGTCGCCGTGCGGCCGGAATTGCGATGGCGCCAGGAGTTGCGCCACCGCACCGCCGTCATGGAGCCGTCCACCAAAATGTCCAGCACCTCGCTGCCGAGGGGCTCGTAGTCGACGTCGGTGAGACGAATATTCTCGCGAAACGCCTCGCGGCCGTGAAGGACGCCGGGAAGAAACAAGCCCTCTTTGGTGGCGTGATAGCGAACGATCACGTCCGGCGCAAAATAGCGCAACATCTCCTCGATCTGCCCCGACATGCGCAGGCGTGTGATCTCGAAGACATTGCGTCTCAATTTGCGACGTTCCTCTTCGTCAGGCGCGTCGATTTTCGGCTGCATCGCGCTTCTCCGTCGCAAGGGCGGCGCCCCGGCCGCTCCTCTCTCGACGTTGCGTTCGATCCGAGCTGAACTTCCCTATGGCGCTCTCCTTCGCACGCTCCACGAGAGCACGATCCAATCGGATCGGATCGTGCGCCCGATCGGAAGCGCTCTAATTGCGGTCCTTGTCGACCAGCCGGTTCTTGCCGATCCAGGGCATCATCGCGCGCAGGCGTCCGCCGACCTCCTCGATCGGATGGGCGGCGTTGCGGGCGCGGGTCGCCTTGAAGGATGTCTGGCTCACCTTGTTCTCGAGCATCCAGTCGCGGGTGAACTTGCCGGACTGAATATCCTCGAGCACGCGCTTCATCTCGGCCTTGGTGTCCTTGGTGACGATGCGCGGGCCGGTGACATATTCGCCATATTCGGCAGTGTTGGAGACCGAATAATTCATATTGGCGATGCCGCCCTCATAGATGAGGTCGACGATCAGCTTCACCTCGTGAAGGCACTCGAAATAGGCCATTTCCGGCGCATAGCCGGCCTCGACCAAAGTCTCGAAGCCATTGCGGATCAGCTCGACGAGACCGCCGCAGAGCACCACCTGCTCGCCGAAGAGATCGGTCTCGCATTCCTCGCGGAAGCTGGTCTCGATGACGCCCGCCCGGCCGCCGCCGATCGCCGAAGCGTAGGAGAGGCCGAGCTCGAGCGCATTGCCGGAGGCGTTCTGATGCACGGCGATGAGGCAGGGCACGCCGCCGCCCTTCAGATATTCGCCGCGCACCGTATGGCCGGGACCCTTGGGCGCGACCATGATGACGTCGAGATCCTTGCGCGGCTCGATGAGGTTGAAGTGGATGTTGAGGCCATGGGCGAAGAACAGCGCGGCGCCGGGCTTGAGATTCGGCTCGAGCTCGGCGGCGTAGATCTCGCCCTGCAGCTCGTCCGGCGTCAGCATCATGACGACATCGGCCCATTTGGCGGCCTCGGCCACCTCCAGCACCTTGACGCCGGCGCCCTCGGCCTTTTTGGCGGAGGCGGAGCCCTTGCGCAGCGCGACCGCGACCTCGGTGACGCCGGAATCCTTGAGGTTCAGGACATGGGCGTGGCCCTGGCTGCCATAGCCGACCACAGCGACCTTCTTGCCCTTGATCAGATTGATGTCGGCATCCCGATCATAATAGACGCGCATATTCTCGCTTTCCCCCGCAGGACGACAGTCGGCCGTCGCTAGTCTTCAAGAACTCCGCAACCGCCGGTCGCGCCGGTGGAGTCGGTTTCCTGATTGATTTTACGTGGCTTTTCTCTCGTCTCGGGAAGAACCGCAGGACGAGAGCGCATTTCGCAGACCTTTCTACGCGTCCAGCGCGCGAAGGTCAAAAATTAAGGATTTGCGCGGTCAGATCGGGTCTGGCCCGCGGGAGATCGCCGCCACGCCGGTGCGCGAGACCTCGACGAGGCCGATCGGGCGCATCAGATCGACGAATTCGTCGATCTTATTGGGCTTTCCGGTCAGCTCGAAGATGAAGCTCTCGGTCGTGGCGTCGACGACGCGGGCGCGGAAGGCCTCGGCAAGCTGCAGCGCGGCGTTGCGCTCCTCGCCCTTGCCGCGCACCTTCACCATGGCCAGCTCGCGCTCGAGCGAGCGGGCGGAGACGGTGAGATCGGTGACTTTATGAACCGGCACCAGCCGCTCGAGCTGATGCTGTATCTGCTCGATCGTCTCCGGCGTGCCGGAGGTGACGACGGTGATGCGCGAGAGATGCTCGCCATGGGCGACCTCCGCCACTGTCAGGCTCTCGATATTATAGCCGCGGCCCGAGAACAGGCCGACGACGCGCGCCAGCACGCCCGGCTCATTGTCGACCAGCACGGCGAGCGTATGCGTCTCCACATTGGAGCGCGACGTCGGCGAGGAATAGGGCGAGGGCGGGGAGAGGGGAGCGTTCATGTGTCCGTTTCCAGCGAATAGCGAGTAGCGAGTAGTCGAAAGCGGAGCAGCTCTATTCGCTACTCGCTATTCGCTCGTCTCACACCAGCATCTTGCCCTTTTCGTCGATGATCGAGCCGAGCTCGATTCCGGCGTCGTCGGAGAGATCGGCGAGCAGCATGTCGTTATGCGCCTTGCCCGAGGGGATCATCGGGAAGCAATTCTCGCCCTTCTCGACGAGGCAGTCGAAAATCACCGGCCCGTCATAGTCGATCATTTCCTGAATAGCGCGATCGAGATCGGCGGGGTCGGAGCAGCGAATGCCCTTGGCGCCGAAGGCCTCGGCGAGCTTCACGAAATCGGGCAGCGCCTCCGAATAGGAATGCGAGTAGCGCCCGCCGTGCAGCAGCTCCTGCCACTGGCGCACCATGCCCATATATTCATTGTTGAGGATGAACACCTTGACCGGCAGGCGATATTGGATCGCCGTCGACATCTCCTGAATGTTCATCAGAATGGACGCCTCGCCGGCGATGTCGACGACCAGCGATTTGGGATGCGCGAGCTGCGCGCCGATCGCCGCCGGCAGGCCATAGCCCATGGTGCCGAGCCCGCCGGAGGTCATCCAGCGATTGGGCTCGTCGAAATGATAATGCTGCGCGGCCCACATCTGATGCTGGCCGACCTCGGTGGTGACGTAAGGATCGCGATCCTTGGTCAGCGCATAGAGACGCTGCACGGCGTATTGCGGCTTGATGACCTTGTCCGAATTGCGGAAGGCCAGCGACTTGCGGTCGCGCCATTCGTCGATCTTCTTCCACCAGGCGTCGAGCGGCTGCTTCTCGGCGTGCATCGCCTCGGCGCGCCAGATGCGCACCATGCTCTCCAGCACATGGCCGCAATCGCCGACGATGGGCAGATCGACCTTCACATTCTTATTGATCGAGGAACGATCGATATCGATGTGGATCTTCTTCGAGCCGGGCGAGAAAGCGTCGAGCCTTCCGGTGATGCGATCGTCGAAACGCGAGCCGACGGCGATCATCAGATCGCAGTCGTGCATGGCGTTATTGGCCTCGAAAGTGCCGTGCATGCCGAGCATTCCGAGCCAGTTCGGCCCGGAGCCCGGATAGGCGCCGAGGCCCATCAGCGTGGAGGTGATCGGGAAGCCGGTCAGCGACACCAATTCGCGCAGCAGCGTCGAGGCCGCCGGGCCGGAATTGATGACGCCGCCGCCCGTGTACAAGATGGGGCGCTTGGCGGCGGCCATCATCTTCACCGCGCGGCGAATGGCGTCCGTGTCGGCGTCGAGCTTGGGCTTATAGGTCTTGTGATGCACATTGCGCGGGCCTGTATAGGTCCCGGACGCGAATTGCACATCCTTCGGAATATCGATGACCACCGGCCCGGGCCGCCCGCTGGAGGCGACGTAAAACGCCTCGTGCAGGATGCGCGGCAGATCGGCGATATTCTTCACCAGATAATTATGCTTGGTGCAGTGGCGCGTGATGCCGACCGTGTCGCATTCCTGAAAGGCGTCGGAGCCGATGAGATGCGTCGGCACCTGGCCGGTGATGCAGACCAGCGGAATGGAGTCCATCAGCGCATCGGTGAGGCCGGTGATGGTGTTGGTGGCGCCGGGGCCGGAGGTGACGAGCAGCACGCCCGGCTTGCCGGAGGAGCGGGCGTAGCCCTCCGCCGCATGGGCCGCGCCCTGCTCGTGACGCACGAGAATGTGCCGCACCTTCTCTTGATGGAAGAGCACGTCATAGATCGGAAGGACGGCGCCGCCGGGATAGCCGAAAAGCACTTCGACGCCCTGATCCTTCAGGGCCTCGACCACCATTTCCGCTCCGGTCATCTGCTTCGCCATTCTCTCCAGCTCCGCTTTTCTCGACCCTCGAGACATAGGACTGCGCGGGCGCGCCCCCATAGGCAATAAAAAAGGCCCCCTGGAGGGCCTCGGATAAGCGCCAGCGGCGGAAGCTCGGGTTCAGACCCGCTCCGTCTCCAGCGCCCTGCCTACGAGAAGAATGCCCTTCACGGCCCGCTCCAGGTGAAATAACGGAGTAGACGTTACGGGAGACGACCGCAGGGGTCAAGGCGATTCCGCGGGCATAGGGGCGATCGGCGCGCGCGCCGGTCCCCTGAGCTTGGCCGGCGCGGCGAATTCGTGTACGGCTCCGTCGCCTCCCCACGAGAACGAGTCGAAGATGAAGCGCTTTTTCGAATCCTTCCTGTTCATGTCGCGCTGGCTGCTCGCGCCCTTCTTCGTCATGCTGGCGGTTGGGCTCTTGGAGCTGCTCTATAAAGCGGGCGTCCATCTCTACGAGGCGACGGCGCATCTCCTCACCGCCGCCGAATCCGACATGACCCTGCTGGTGCTGGACCTCATCGACATGACTCTGACCGGCGCTCTGGTGGTGACGGTCATGCTGTCGGTCTATGAGAATTTCGTCTCCAGGGTCGACACGGACAGCCAGCCCGGCTGGCCGGACTGGATGGGCTCGATCGATTTCTCCGAGCTGAAGCTGAAGCTGCTCTCGACCATCGTCGCCATTTCGGCGATCAAATTGCTCGAAGCCTTCATGGACGTGCCGCATATGAATGACCGGGATCTGTATTTCTATCTCGGCATTCATATGGTCTTCGTCGTCTCGACGCTGGCCTTCGCTCTGTCGGAGCGCCTCGCCGGCGGCCATGGAAAAAACCACGACGAGGAGGCGCATTGACGAGCGAGCCGGAAGACCGGCTCAGCGTTTCTTCACGAATTCCGTCCGCAGCACCAATCCTTTGATGGTGTCGTGCCGGCAGTCGATCTCCTCCGGATCGTCGGTGAGGCGGATCGATTTGATCACCGTGCCCTGCTTCAACGTCTGATTGGCGCCCTTCACCTTCAGATCCTTGATGAGGGTGACGGAGTCGCCGTCGGCGAGCGCATTGCCGGCCGAATCCTTCACGACTTTCGCCTGCGCCGCCGCCGCGGCGAGCTGCGACGCCGGAACCCATTCGCCGCTCGCTTCGTCATAGACATAGTCTTCGTCGTCGGCCACGCGAACCTCTTTTCGATTGAACGCCGCGCGCGAGAGCCGCGCATCGGATGCGCTCTCTTAGGCGACCGCGCCGCCCCGGCGCAAGGTGGAGCGGAGCGATGCGTTTCTATGGGGCGACGTCTCTAGAGCATTATCCGATCCGATCGGATCGGATAATGCTCTAGGTATCTCTCTTTTGGAGCGAATTCTGATCGATCGAACGATACCGTTCGATCGGAACGCGCTCTAGAATTTGCGGCCCGGCGGCGCAGGCGCGCATTTCATCACGGCGATGACGCCGCCATCGTCATATTTCAACGTGCCCGCGGTCATGTCGAGCAGGTTGCGAATATGCTGATCTCGGCATTTGCCGGTCGCGGCGACGCAGACGCGGTCCTGTCCGAAGCTCACCGCATCCTTATCCACGCTGACCGCATAAGTGACCTTTTGCGTCTCGCTGGAGCCGCTCGCGCCGGAGACATAGGAATCGCCATCGCGATATTCCTCGGCGACGCCGTCCTCCCAAATGAGCTGCACAAAGCGCCGGCCGGTGTCGACGTCGATCGCGACCGTTCGATTGGTGCGTCCGCAATCGAGATGAATTTCCGAGGCGTGGGCATGCGGCGCGAGCAGCAGCGCTAGGGCCACAAAAGCGTAGAGTCTGGCGTTCATTCTATTTTCCGCAATGCGCGCGCGGCGCGGCCTCGTCAATTTCTCGGCAGGGAGGAGCGCATCTCGTCGCAGGCGCGCAATTGCGCCTCGGTCGCAGACCAATAGGAGATTTCGCAAAGGGCCTGATAGCGGCTGGCCACGAAGATCGACCACAGAAAATAGCCGAAGCCGGCGACGCCCAACGCCAGCAGCATGTTGCGACTAAAAGCGTTCATGATCGCCCTTTCGCGCCGATGCGGCGTGAAGCCCTCTGCCCTGTCATCCTGGCGCGAGCGCATGGCCGGGTCAAGCGCGTTCCCGTCAGTCCAAAGTCTGGCGGAAACGCATCACCGCGACGCTCATCGCCACCAGGGTGAAGACGCCGAGCGCCAGAGTGTCGCTGGTCAAATCGCTGAAGCTCGAGCCTTTCAGCATGATGGAGCGAACGATGCGCAGATAATGGGTGAGCGGCAGCGCCTCGCCGACATATTGCGCCCATTGCGGCATGCCGCGGAAGGGGAAGAAGAAGCCCGAGAGCAGCATATTGGGCAGAAAGAAGAAGAAGGTCATCTGGATCGCCTGCAATTGATTGATGGCGATCGTCGAGAATGTGTAGCCGACCGAGAGATTGGCGGTGATGAACAAGAGCGTCAGCGGGCCGAGCACGAAAAGCGAGCCGACGATCGGCACGCCGAACAGCATTGTCGCGACGACGAGGATGATGCCCATCTGCACGCCGCCGACGACGACATAAGGCGCGATCTTGCCGAGCATGATCTCGGTCGGCCGCACCGGCATGGCGAGCAGCGACTCCATCGTGCCGCGCTCGATCTCGCGCGTCACCGAGAGCGCGGTATAGATCAGCATGGTCATTGTGAGAATCGTGCCGACGAGGCCGGGCACGATATTGCGCCGCGTCTCGCCTGCGGCGTTGTAGCGCCGATGCACCCGCACCTCGAAGGGCGCCGGCCCTTGCGCGAGCCGCGCGAGCGGACCCGTCAGCTCGCGGTCTAGCGCGCTCGCGGCCGCCGCCGTCACGGCCGAGACGGCGCCGCCGGTCGCGGTCGGATCGGTGGCGTCGGCGACGAGCAGCAGCGGCGGCTTCTCGCCGCGGATCACGCGGCGGCCGAAGTCGGGCGGAATCTCGATGACGAATTGCACGCGATTGGAGAGGATCAGCTTCTCCGCATCCGTTTCATCCGTGGCTGCGGCGATGATGTCGAAATAATCGGTCGCCCGCAGCGCGGCGATGAAGGAGCGCGCCAGCGGCCCGTCGTCCTGCACCAGCAGCGCCGTGGCGAGATGCTTGGGATCGGCGTTGATGGCGTAGCCGAACAGCAAGAGCTGAATGAGCGGAATGCCGACGATCATCGCCAGCGTCACGCGATCACGGCGCAGCTGGATCAGCTCCTTCACGAACATCGCATAGAGACGCCCGAGCGAGGCGCGCGCCTGCGGCGTCCACATCATCGTCGCGCCTCTATATGCGTCATGAGGTCGATGAACACATCTTCGAGCGAGGGCTCGCCGCGCGTCCACAGCTGCGGCGCGCGCTCGCCGAACTCGCGCACGATCTCGGAAAGGCGCGCGGCGTCGCGGCCGGCGACATGCAGCGCCATGCCGAAGGGCGCGACCATATCGACGCCCTTCGTCGTCTTCAGCCGCGTGGCGAGCGCGCCGAGATCGGGGCCGGTCACGACGTAAGTGGAGAGGCCGGAGCGGGCGACGATCTCGGCGATCGTCCCTTGCGCCAACAGACGTCCATCGGCGATATAGGCGATCTCGTGGCAGCGCTCCGCCTCGTCCATGTAATGGGTGGAGACCAGCACAGTGAGCCCGCCGGCGGCGAGCGAATGAATCTCGTCCCAGAAATCGCGGCGCGCTTTTGGATCGACTCCCGCCGTCGGCTCGTCGAGCAGCAGCAGCGCCGGACCGGGCAATATGCAGGCGGCGAGCGCCAGCCGCTGCTTCCAGCCGCCAGAGAGCTCACCAGCGAGCTGCTCGGCGCGCTTGTCCAACCCTAAGCGAATGATCGCCTCGCGAGCCGCTTCGACGGGCCGCGGAAGGCCATAGATGCGCGCGACGAATTCGAGATTTTCGCGGATCGACAGATCGCCATAGAGAGAGAAGCGCTGCGTCATATAGCCGACCTGGCGCTTGATCTCGTTCTGCTGCGTGCGAATGTCGTAGCCGAGACAGGAGCCGCGACCGGAATCGGGCGTCAGCAATCCGCAGAGCATGCGGATCGTCGTCGTCTTGCCGCTGCCATTGGGGCCGAGAAAGCCGTGAATGCGGCCGCGCTCGACGCGCATTGTGAGATTGTCGACCACCTTGCGGCCGCCGAAGGATTTGGTGAGCCCCTCGGCCTCTATGGCGACGCCGGCGGCGCTCACGGCGCCGCGCTCTCGGCGGAGAGGCGCACTTGGACCGGCAGGCCCAGCGGCAGCAGCAGCGCCTTCTCCTCGAGCTGCGCCTCCACTTTGAAGACGAGCTTGGCGCGCTCCTGATCGCTGAAGATCACGGGCGGCGTATATTCCTCGCGTTGAGCGATGAAGCTGATGCGGCCCGAAAGACCCTTCTCGCAGCCGTCGCATTCGACGGCGACGCGCGCGCCGAGCCGCGCCTCGACGAGCCGCGCCTGCGGGACATAGAAGCGCACTTTGCGATTCTCCGGCGGCAGCAGGGAGAGCGCCGGCTGGCCGGCGACGACCATCTCGCCGGCGCGGAAGAAAATATCCTGCACCACGCCCGCCGCCGGCGCGACGACCTTTTGTCGCGCGATGCGCGTGTCGAGCTGCTCGATCTGCGCGCGCGCCATGACGATCGCCGATTGCGCGGCCTCGATCTCCTGATTGCGGCTCGGCAGGCGCGCGACCTCGATCTGGCGCTCCGCCTCGGCGAGCGCGGCCTTGTCGCGATCCCGCGCCATCACCGCCTGATCGAGCGCCGATTTTGGCGCATTGCCATGCGAAGTGAGAATGCGCTTGCGCTCATATTCGGCGGACGACAGAGCGAGCGAGGCGCGGGCGCGTTCGACGGCGGCCTGCAGCACGGCGATCTGCTGTGGACGGTTCATGGAGGCGCGCAGATTTTCGAGCTGCGCCTGCATTTGCGCCAGCCGCGCGGCGGCTTCGGCGCGCTGGCGATCGAGCACGGGGGTAGCCATGGAGAAGAGCGGCTCGCCCTCCGTCACCGCTCTGCCGGCCGCGACGTCGAGCCGGGCGAGACGTTCGCCTTCCACCGGGCCGATATAGAGTAGCTCGCCCTCGACATAGCCGAGGAAGGCGCCGGAGCCATAGCCGTCGCCGCGCAGGCGCCAGAGGCCGAGCGCGAGGGGGATCAGCAAGACGAGCAGGAGCCAGCGTCGCATTTCCGTCCTCGCAACGGCGGACGGAGCGGGCCGGCCAGCCCAATGCGCTCGATCCGAACTTTCCCCGAGGTCAGGCTGTTAAGTCGCGCCGGTGACGCGGTCAAGACCCAGTTCCGGGGCGGGCTGTCGCATGGGGAGGGTCGCGAGGGGAGTTATTGCGCGGCGTCGAGCTGCGGCCGCAGCGGGATCAGCGCCACCATGAACTGCGACAGTTCCGGTGAGATTGCTGGATCGCGCTTCAAATCGACGAGGCTGCGCGGCGCGGGGATCGGCTGGCCGTGCTCGAGCGCGACATCCACCCAGAGCGTCAGCGCCTCGGCGGCGTTGGCCATCGCCTCGTCGAGACTATCGCCCGCGGAGACGCAGCCGGGCAGATCGGGAAACCAGACGCCGACCGCCTTTCCCTCTTCCTCTTCGACAATGGCGACGTAATGGGTCATCGAGCTCGTTCAGTCTCGTGGCGCTAGAGCAATAATTTGAAGGGAGCGGGGCGACCGCAGGGAGGGAAACGGCCGCCCCGGCCGGACGCTCAGAAGAAGCCGAGCTTGTCCGGGCTATAGCTGACCAGCAGATTCTTCGTCTGCTGGTAGTGATCGAGCATCATGCGATGATTCTCGCGGCCGATGCCGGACTGCTTGTAGCCGCCAAAGGCTGCATGCGCCGGATAGGCGTGATAGCAATTGGTCCACACGCGTCCCGCCTGCACGGCGCGGCCGACGCGATAGGCGCGGTTGATGTCGCGGGTCCACACGCCGGCGCCGAGGCCGAAGATCGTGTCATTGGCGATCGCCACCGCCTCTTCATCCGTGTCGAAGACCGTCACCGACACCACGGGTCCGAAGATCTCCTCCTGGAACACGCGCATCTTGTTGTTGCCGGCGAGCACTGTGGGCTTCACATAATAGCCGCCGGAAAGATCGCCGCCGAGCTCGGCGCGTCCGCCGCCGATCAATATGTCCGCGCCTTCCTTCTGGCCGATGTCGATATAGCCGAGGATCTTCTCCATCTGCTCCTTGGAGGCCTGCGCGCCGATCATCGTCCGCGCGTCGAGCGGGTCGCCTTGCACGATGGCGCCGACGCGCTTCACCGCTTTCTCGATGAATTTGTCATAGATGCTTCGGTGCACCAGAGCGCGGCTCGGGCAGGTGCAGACCTCGCCCTGATTGAGCGCGAACATGGCGAAGCCTTCCAGCGCCTTGTCGAGGAATGCGTCGTCTTCCGCCGCCACATCGGCGAAGAAGATGTTCGGCGATTTGCCGCCGAGCTCCAATGTCGTGGGGATGAGATTGCGCGCGGCATATTCGCCGATCAGCCGTCCCGTGCTGGTCTCGCCGGTGAAGGCGATCTTGGCGATGCGCGGCGAGGAGGCGAGCGGCTTGCCCGCCTCGAGGCCGAATCCATTGACGATATTGATGACGCCAGCCGGCAGAAGATCGCCGACGATCTTCGCCCATACGAGTATGGAGGCGGGCGTCTGCTCGGCCGGTTTCAGCACCACGCAATTGCCCGCCGCGATAGCGGGAGCGAGCTTCCACGCCGCCATCAGCAAGGGAAAATTCCAAGGAATGATCTGGCCGACAACGCCGAGCGGCTCGTGGAAATGATAGGCGACCGTGTCGTGGTCGATTTCCGATACGCCGCCTTCCTGCGCGCGGATCGCCGAGGCGAAGTAGCGAAAATGATCGATGGCGAGCGGAATGTCGGCGGCCGTCGTCTCGCGGATCGGCTTGCCATTGTCCCAGCTCTCGGCCTCCGCCAGCGCCGCGAGATTTTGTTCCATGCGATCGGCGACGGCGTGGAGAACGCGCGCGCGTTCGCCGACGCTGGCGCGGCCCCACGCGTCCTTGGCGGCATGGGCGGCGTCGAGCGCGAGCTCTATGTCGGTCGCGTCGGAACGCGGGACCTCGCAGAGAATCTGTCCATTGACCGGAGTCACATTCTCGAAATAGCGGCCGGCGCGCGGCGCCACCCAGCGGCCGCCGATGAAATTCTCGTAGCGCGCCTCGAACTTCGGTGTCGTGGAGCGGAGGAATTCGGGCCTCGTCATGACGTTTCCCCTTTGTGTCTCTGCGCCTTTGCGGCGTCGGGGGAGATCATCCGCCCGCGCGGTCGACGGCGCCAGAGGGGGAACGCATGAACGGCCTCGAGGTGTCGCAGATTTGCGACAGTCGGGGCGGGCGAAGACGTCACAGCGACGGCTCTGGCGCGAATTCCCCGCGCGAGGCGACAGGGAAAGCCCGTATCGGAGTCATGCCGCCGCGCCTCAAAAATTCACATTGTTTTGATTAGCTGTTCTCTTCTCGGCGAGGCTGGCGGACGCGTCTTCGGCGGGACCGCGAATGATCCGGGAAGATGCGGGACGAGATTTTCAACGTCGATTTTCGAGGGGAGGCGATCATGCCTTTGAACCCAGGCGAAACTGCGAGATTGCGGAATCTGTGCAATTTGTTTTCGATCGACTTCCGTCTTACGGAGGACAATCTTCCCGGCGCATTGTCGGTCACGACATGCCTTTATTCGATGCCGGTCATCGCGGATCATTTCGAGCGGCGCCGCTTTGGCAATCAGATTTTACAGAGCGCCCATGCGCATTCTTCGTCGTCGGAGCCGAAGTCGTCACAATTTTTCGCGCTCATATCAGCCCGTGTGATCGAGATTCAAGAGTTTCGCTCCTGGTACGCGGAAATGGCGCGATCGCCCGAAGAGCTTATTCGTTCATATCAGAGCATGCAGCGCGTCGTCACCGCGCTGAAGTTCATCGGGGTGGGCGCGGGATCCGGGGCCATCGCCGCCGGAATGAAAGAGGCGCTCAAGGCGAAGGGAGGCGCCGAGATGGCCAAAGCCGGGGCCAAGACGACCTTGAGCCGCATGTCGGGAAAAGGCGCGATATTCGAGGGCATCGAAGCGCGATACGGCAAGCTTCCTGTGGGAGGGGGCGTCGCGCTGTTCTTGATCGTTACCGCAGCTACCGCATTGTATGTTTCGCTGCTCGAGGAAATGCGTAAGCTAAAGATCGTCATCTTGGATAAATTTCAGAATGGTCAAATCAGCAATGAGCTTTTTTCAAAAGCATTCACCGAAATAGACCCGAATAGCATCAAAAAATATTGGGAGATGTGATTTGAAAAAAATAGAAATCGACCGCACCGCATTCTACATGGGCGCGACGGCGCTGAATTTCGTGTCGTGGGTGCTTCTGTCGGTTTATGCGGACGTGTCGCTCTTGGTGCTGTTTTTACCGGTTTTTGTTTTCTTTTATGTGCTCGTCAGGCTCTGCGTGCGTTACGTGTTCGAGATGAAATAGCTCTCACCCCGGTCACTGCGACAATCCGAGCCGCCCGAGCTTGCGATGCAGAGTGGCGCGGCTGACGCCGAGCAGCCGCGCGGCGGCGGTCACATTGCCATTGGCGCGGGCGAGCGCGCGGCGAATGGCGCCGCGCTCGGCGTCCTCCAGCTCACTTCTCTGCAACTCCCCGTTCTGCAGCTCCGTCTCGCCGCCGCCGCTCAGCAGATCGGCGGCCGGCAGCTGCGCCGCTATGCGCGCATCTGTGACGCCGAGCTCGAGCCGCGCCGCGCGCGTCGCGCCGATGACGAGATCGTGCCGATCGACGGCGATCAGCGAGGCGGCGTTTCGATCGGCCTGCGGCGAGAGCAGAATGCGCGCGTCGGCGAAAGCGCGGCGGAAGTTCAGCGCCTCTATCGTGCGCGCGGCGTCGACGACGGCGACGGACAATAGATTGGTCAGCCCGTCGGCCAAGGTCTCGCGGCAGGAGGAGACGTCGAGCGCCGCGGCCAGCCGTCCCAAATGATCGAAGATCGGCGCGGCCGTGCAGCTCAGCCCGGTGTTCTGCGTATGAAAATGCTGGTCGCGATGGATCGTCAGCGCGCGCTCCTCGACGATGCAGGCGCCGATGGCGTTGGTGCCCTGATGCGCCTCGCTCCATTGCGCGCCGGCCAGCAATCCGCGCCGGTCGAAAATCTCGGCGTCGGCGGGGGCGCCGCGCCGCTCCAGCGGGACGCCGCGCGCATCGGCCAATAGAACGCAGCAGCCGAGATCGCCGATTGCGGCGGAAAGCCGCTCCATCACGCTCTGCGCGACGCGCGCCAGCGGCTCCAGCCTGTCGTGCGCCTCGCGAAATTCCGTGGCGGTGAGAATGGCGGGCGCGAGGCTCGCCGCCGGATCGAGCTTATGCAGCGTGACGCAGCGGCGCCAGGAGGCGGCGACCGCCGAGCGCGCCGGCGCGGTCTCGTCCGCGACCACCGAGCGCACGCGGTCCAAATGTGAATTGGCGACGTCTCCGCTCATGCGAAGCTCCCTTTGACGCTGCGACTATAGAGGGAAAGCGCGTCCCGCGCACGCGTCCCTGCGCCGCATTTCGGCCGGCGAGATTATGCGAAGGATTTACGAAAATGTTTACTATATTGCGGCGTAATTCACCTCCATGGTCAGCGAAGCTCGCGTTGGTCGAACCGAAAGGTCCGAGAAGTCGAGCTTGCGAATACTTACGCTGAAGCTACGTAGCGCGGACAAAAAACCGCCAAATTGTAACTTCAGTTTCTCGAACAATGCTCGGGATTGGAGAGAAGAAGCTTCATTCTGGGCGCGTGTGGCGTAGTCGAGCGGCTCGCTTATGGAGACGCTTCGACAGTGTGCGTAACGGAAGTCCTTCCGAAAGTGGGGGTGGATGCGTAAGAATCCCGGTGAACGATGCTCTTCCAATTCATTGCCTCGCCGTGAAGTCTCTCGCCGCATTCTGCTCTCGACTCTTTTTCTCGCCGGCGCCCTCACCGTGGGCGGACTGGCGGGGCTCGCGATGCGGAGCGCCGAGCAGAAGCCCGAGCCGCCCGCGGCAGCCGCGCTCACGATAGACTCGCCGGCCGAGACGACGGCCTCGATCGAGTCGCCCTCCTTCTCCATTCCCTTCGGCGTGCTGGTCGGCGATCTGCGCTCCCATGCGGCGCCCAAGACGGTCGTCGCTACGCTCGAGGCGCCGCAATCCCTGCTGGCGCCTGTGGCTGCGCCGACGCCGCCCGCCCGCAAGGATGCGGGTCTGGAGCAGCAGGTCGCGGAAGAGGAAGAAGACAGCGCGCCGCTGCCGCCGCCGCGTCCCTCCGAATTCGGCCTGCGCGTCCATCTGCCCGTCATCCGCAGCGCGCGCAAGACGGCCTCCGCGCCGGCGTCGGAAGAGGAGAGCAGCCCCTCCTTCTTCGAGAAAGTGTTCGGCCCGTTGCAGCCGACCGGCAAGGCGCTGGCCTATGCCGCGCCGGAGACGGGGCTCTTCGACGGCCTGCGCAATGTGACGCGCGGCAATCCGACGACGGCCTATGACAATCAGACCGCCGTCTACGACATCAGCGCGCATACGGTCTATCTGCCGGACGGCACGCGTCTCGAGGCGCATTCGGGCCTCGGCGACAAATTCGACGATCCGCGCTTCGCCCATGTGCGCATGCGCGGCGTCACGCCGCCGCATACTTACGATCTCACCTTCCGCGAGAGCCTGTTCCATGGCGTGCGCGCGATCAGGCTGACGCCGATCGGCGGCGAGGGCGCGATCTTCGGCCGCGCCGGCCTGCTCGCGCATACTTACATGCTCGGCCCGCGCGGCGACTCCAATGGCTGTGTGTCGTTCAAGAATTACGCCGCTTTCCTGCGCGCCTTCGAGCGCGGCGAGATCAAGCGCCTGGTCGTCGTCGGCAAGCTGTAAACAGCGACCCTCGCGCGAAACGCAGCTTAAATTTCCAGAGGAAACAGCAACCCTCCCCCCCCCTCATGCTGAGGAGGTCGCGAAGCGACCGTCTCGAAGCGCGCGGGGGAGTTCCCAAGAAGGCGGCGCGTGAAATTTCCCTCGTGCTTCGAGACGCGGCCTTCCGCCGCTCCTCGGCACGCGGGAAGTTTCATTTCGATCGTTCCTGCATCCGAAATCTCTTACAATTTCTTCGGCTCGTCGAAGGCCGGCAGATTGCGGCAGCCGAGCGCGCCATATTCCTCGACGCGCTTGCGCGCTCCCGGCGTGCCGCGCCGCGTGGGATCGAGCGCGATCCAGGCAAAGAGGGTGAAGGCCGCGTCGCAAGGCTTACCCACGGCGACATAGGCGTTGGCCAGCTCGACGAATAATCGCTCATGCACTTTGGCGCGATCGTGGAACAATTCGATCGCCGTCTTATATTCGCCGATCGATGCGTCATAGCGTTTGGCCGCAAAGAGCGCCCGCGCGCGCAGATAATGAAAATCCGGGTAGATCGGCTGTTCGGAGATCAGCGCATCGGCGATTTTCAGCGCGCCCTCCGCGTCGCCGATGCGCAGGAACAATTCGCCGGCGCGGCCTTTCTCCACAGCGCTGTCCGGGCAGGCTGCGGCGAAGCCGCTATAACCGCGCGCGGCGACGCGCTCCTCTCCTTCGACGATCAGCGCCTCGGCGAGAGCGGCGATCGCGCGCTTGTCGCAGGGCTCGCGCAGCAGCTTGGCGAGCGGCTCGGAAATTTTAGGCGAGGCGACGAGGCCTGCCCGCAGCGGCTCCATCTCCAGCCGGGCGTAGACGGGCGCATATTCATCGGCCGGGGTCGGGGCGCCGATGGCGCTCGCCGCCGCATAGGCTTGGCGGCGCAGAAAGTCGCCGAACTCCGGCGCGATGACGACAGCGAGCCCGAGCGCGGCCAAAATCGCGACGATCGCGCCGATCCAGACGCGGCTTCTTTCCGGCGAAGGCGGCGGGGCGATGCGGTCCCCGCGGTCGATCTCCATGACGCCAATTCCTCTCTGAGTTTTACCGAGGCGCCTCGGCGGGTTCAATTCTTGTCGGAGCTTTCGGGCAGTTCGACGCCGGGGCGCCACTCATCCGCAATGGCGAGCGCTCTGTCTTTTTGTTCCCGGGAGAGCCCGGCGGCTAATCCGTCCTGATTTTCACGATAGCCGATGTCGTCTTCCCCTTTGCCGCGCGTGATGCGGCTCGCCAGCACGAAGAGCGCATAGGCGAGGGCCGGATCTTTTTGGACGCCATCGCCGCGGCCGTATTGGACGCCGAGAGCGTTTATCGCCTCCGCATATCCTTGGCGGCCTGCGGCGCGGCGCCATTTCGCGGCTTCTTTCGGGTCTTTCAGAACTCCTTGGCCGAGGCTGTAGGCGCTGGCCAAGGCCTCTTGCGCGGCGGCGTCGCCATTTTCTGCGCGCTCGCGCAGGATCGCATTGGCCCGGCGATCCCATTCATCGGCCTTCGCCACATCCACGGGCGCGCCCCCTCCCGCACGAAGCAATTGCGCGACGCGCCGTTGCGCGCTCACGACATTCTGCTCCGCCGCGCGGGAAGACCATGTGAAAGCCGAGGCCCGATAGCGTGCGGATGCGGCCGCGTCACGGAAGTTCAGGGCGACGAGAGCCTCGTAGGCGAAAGCCAGTCGCAATTGCGCGACGGCGTCCCCCTTTTCGGCGGCCGGAGTGAGCTCGCCGATCGCGCGGGGAATGTCCCCCGCCTGCAACGCCGCCTCGCCCTCCGCGACCCCGCCGGAGGCGGAGGTCTCGATCAGGAAAAACAGGATCGCGCAAATCGCGATCGGAACCGGGAGCCGCATCGCGTCGACCTCCTCGAAATGAATATGATTCTATAATCGGCCGAGCGGAACCCGCTTTTCAATCCGGTTCCGCTCGACGAAGCGCCGTCGCCGAAAGCAGTCGCAGACGATCGCGGCGAAAGCGCGTCCGGCGTTTCCCTCGCCTCAGACCTCCCGCAAAATCTCCTCGAGCGCGGCGTCCAGCGCCTCGGGCTCCGGCTCCTCTATCGTCGCGCTCTGCGTGAAGATCAGCGCGCAGCGCACATTTTTGTGCGGATAGAGCCGCAGCGCAGCGGCGCGATAGACGGCGAGCTGGCGCAATTGCGCCGGCGTCGCCGGATGGCGCGGCGCGCCGGTCTTGAAATCGGCGACGATGACGTCGGTTTCCGTCTCGGCGAGCCGATCGATGCGGCCGCAAATGGCGATCTCGCCGCGCGGGCTGTCGAGCCGGGCGACGATCTCCACCTCCGGCGCCGAGCCCGGCCCGAACAAAGGCGCGAGCGAGCCTTGGCCGATGACCGCGAGCACTGCGGAAACGAGCCGCTCGCGTTGCGCGGCGTCGAGCGGGGCGGCGCGCAGCTCCAGAAAGCGCAGCGCCGCCTCGACGCGCCGCTCCGGCGGCGTGTCCGGCAGGCGCTGCAGCAGCGCATGGGTGAGCCGGCCGACCAGCAGACGCTCGCGGTCGCGCCGCGTCGGCGCTGCGGTCTCCTCGCCGGTGAAAGGATCGGCCGCCGCCAGCGCCGTCGCCGGGCGCAAGGGCGGGGCCGGCGCGCGCTCTTCCGGCGCCGGCGTGCGCGCATAAAGCGGGACCATGGTCGCCGCGGCCTCTCGCGTCTCGTTCGCCGCCGTCGCGCCATGCGCCGTGACGCCATAGCGCAAAATCTGCTTCGTCTCGTCCAGCGGGTCTGGCGCGTTGTCGCAGGCGGGCTCGAGCGCGTTGCGGATCGCGTCGTACCAGCAGCCGGCGCCGCGGCCCGCCGGCCCGTGGAAGCCGCCGACATAGAGCCGCTCCTCGGCGCGCGTCAGCGCCACATAGAGCAGCCTGCGATGTTCCTCCCGCGCCGCCTCGCGTAGCGCCTCGCGCGCGTTGGCCACGGCGGGCGGATCGGCGGCCATAGCGCCGGACCAGACCAGCGTCGCGCCATCCTCCTCGCCGAGCCGGAATATCTTCGGGTCGTGCCGGCCGGAGGGGCCGCCGCACGTATCCGGCAGAAAGACGACCTTCGCCTCCAGCCCCTTGGAGGCGTGCACGGTCATCACGCGCACGGCGTCGCCGGCCGCTTCCATGTCGCGCTTGACGGAAAGCTGCAAGCTCTCGACGCTCGCCAAAAATCCGGCGAGGCCCTGCGCCTGCTCGCGCTCGAAGGTGAGCGCGAGGCGCAGAAATTCGTCGATCGCGTCATTGGCCTCCTGGCCGAGCCGCCCGACCAGTCTCTCGCGCCCGCCGCCGGCGCTGAGAATATGGCTGTAGAAATCGAATGGCGCGCGTGCGCGCGCCTCGCGCGCCCAAGCTTCGACGCGCGCCGCCGCCTCTCTATGCGCTGGCTCCGGCGAGGCGGCGAGCGCATCGACGAGCGCGCCCTCGCGTTTGGGCGCGAGCGCGATGAGATCATCGTCGGTGAAGCCGAGGAGCGGCGATTTCAGCAATGTCGCGAGGGTGAGATCATCCTCGCGCAGCAGCGCGACGCGGCCGAGCGCGACGAGATCCATCACCGCAATATGGCCGGAGAGATCGAGCCGATCGGCGCCGGCGACGGGAATGGCCTCCGCTTTCAGCGCGCGAATGACGCCTTCGAAAAAAGCGTCGCGCTTGCGCACGAGGATCATCACATCGCCCGGCCGCACGGCGCGCATCGCGCCCTTGTCCTCGACGCATTCGCCATTTTGCGGCGCGAGCAGCGCCTTCACCTTGCGCGCGATCTTGCGCGCGAGCCGCGCCGGCGGGCCGGCCTCGTTCACATAATCGAGCGGCAGGCGCCAATCCTGTGGCGTCTCCGCGCCCTGGGACGCCTCCGGCTCCCATATTTCGACGAGGCCCGGAACATCGGTCTTCCAGGCCTCGTGCACAGGCCTGGGTTCCTCTCGGTCCGCCGCGAGGCCACGGCGATTCTCCTCGACGGAGAAGACGATATCCACCGCTCCTAGAATTTGCGGCGAGGAGCGGAAGGAGCGTGTCAGCCGCACAGGCTCGAAGCCGAGCTCGGCGTCGCGAAAGCGGCGCTCGAAATCGCGGCGCATGGCGTCGAATTTCTCTGGCGCGGCGCCTTGAAAGGAGAAGATCGACTGCTTCTCGTCGCCCACGGCGAAGAAGGTGCGGATGCGCCGCGTGGCGCCGGCGCCGGCGCAGAATTCATCGGCGAGCGCCGCCAATATGTCCCATTGCGCCGCGCTCGTGTCCTGCGCCTCGTCGACGAGAATATGATCGATGCGCGAATCGAGCTTGTAGAGCACCCAGGACGGGCTGGAGCTTTGAAACAGCCGGCGCGTGCGCTCGATGAGATCGTCGAAATCGAAGAGGCCGCGATTGCTCTTCATCCGCTCATAGGCGGAGAGAATGGCGTCGCCGATCCGCGCCAGCGCCATGGAGCGATCCAGCGCCGCCGCCGCCTTGCGCTTTTCCATCAGCGGAACGAGACGATCGCGCTCATCCTCGAGCCGCGCCAGCAATGCTGGCTGCTGTTTTTGAAGCGCGGAAGAAATGATCTTCTGCTTGCCTAAGCCGCGCGGCTCGCCGTCCTTCTTGAAGAAGACGGCGAGATATTCTTCGACACATGCGCTGAGCCGATCGTTAGCGCCCCCTCTCCCGCGCAGCGGAGGAGGGCCGGGGAGGGGGCCTGCCAGCCCTGCAGCGATCATCAATTGCGTCGCGAGCTTCCCATCATTCGCTCCGCCGCCGCGCAGCGCCTGCGCTATCCCCGGCCAGTCACGAGGCGAAAGCTCGCCTTCGACGATCTCGCTTTCGATCGCCTCGAGCGTCTCGCCCTCGCGCAGCCCCAGCCGCTCGCGCAGCAGTTCCGCATAATCGTCCGACGACAGATTGCGATGCGCCGCCCTATGGCCGAGCAATTCCGCGATCAGTTCGTCGAAGCCGCCGCCCGAGCAGAGCCGTGACACCGTCTCCAGCGCCGCGCGCAATTCGCCTTCGTCCAGCACGGCGCGGGCGAGCGTCTGCCGCCGCGCGCGCTCCAAAAGCTCGGCGCGCTCGAGATCGTCGAGCACGCGGAAGGAGGCGGCGACATTGGCTTCGAAGGGAAAGAGATGCAGAATCCTTTCGCAAAAGGCGTGGATCGTTTGAATCTTCAGCCCGCCGGGCGTCTCCACCGTGCGCGCGAACAGGCGCCGCGCGAAGACCAGCTCCGCGCGCGACGGCTGCGGCGCGCCGGTCGCGAGAATGGCGGCGGTCAGCGCTTCATCGTCGAGCAGCGCCCAGCCGGCGAGAATATCGAAAATGCGCGCCGCCATATTGGCAGCCGCCGCCTTCGTATAGGTGAGGCAGAGAATGCGCGAGGGCGGCGCGCCGGCGAGCAGCAGCCGCACCACGCGCTGTGAGAGGACATGCGTCTTGCCCGAGCCCGCATGGGCCGCGACCCAGGCCGATTGCGCGGGATCGGAAGCGGCCCGCTGCCGCTCCCGCGTGTCCTTGGCGATGGGGCGTCTGTCGCTCATCTCTCGCTCTTAAGGCGATGTCTTCTCGATATTCTCGGCCACCACCTCGTCGATCATGCTGTCGAGATCGGTCGCCTTCGTCTCCTTGGTGAAGAGGAGCGCGACGATCGTCGAGGCGCCGAGCGCGGCGAGATAGAGGCCGACCGATTCCGCTCCGTAATTTTGCGCGATCCATGTCGCCACGAAGGGCGTCAGCGCCGCGCCGAGTATGGAGGCGAGATTATAGGAGACGCCCGAGCCCGTATAGCGCGTGTTGGTAGGGAAAAGCTCCGGCAATATGGCCGACATAGGCCCGAAGGTGAGGCCCATCAGCGACATGCCTATGCTGAGGAAAACCAAAATGAGCCCGCGATTGGCGCTCTCGCCGGTTCCGATGAGATCCTTGGAGAGGAAGAAGCGGAAGGAGAGGCCGAACAGCACAATGCCCGTCGTCACGATGAGCAATAGCTTGCGGCGACCGATCCTGTCGGCGAGATGTCCCGAGACGGGGATGAAGCCGGCGAAGAACAGCACGGATATGAGCTGCAAGACGAGAAAATCGCGATAGCCTATGCCGAGATTGCCGAGCGCGACCTTGCCTATGCCATAGGAGAGAATCCACGTCGTCATCAGATAGAAGAGACCATAGGTCGCGACCATTATGAATGTGCCGAGCAGAAGCTCTTTCGCATTGTTGCGAAACACATGGGCGAGCGGCGATTTCAATTTCTCGCCGCGCTCCAATGCGCGCGCGAACACCGGCGTCTCATGCAGCTTCAAGCGCACATAGAGGCCGAGCGTCACCAGCAGAATGGAGAGCAGGAAGGGCAGCCGCCATCCCCAGGCGAGGAAATGCTCGTCCGGCGTCGCGCGTGTCGAATCGAAGGCGAAGAGAATGGTGAGCGTCAGAAAAAATCCATTTGCGAGAATGAAGCCGAATGGCGCGCCGAGTTGCGGCCACATGGCCGCCCAGGCGCGTTTGCCCTTGTCGGCGGTCTCGGTGGCGAGCAGGGCCGCGCCCGACCATTCGCCGCCGAGGCCGACGCCCTGGCTGAAACGGAAAATGGTGAGCAAGACGGGCGCGAACAGGCCGATCTGATGATAGGTCGGCAGAAGCCCAATGGCGAAAGTGGCGAGGCCCATCAGCAGCAGCGAGCCGACAAGCGTCGCTTTTCGCCCGACGCGATCGCCGAAATGGCCGAAGAGGACGGAGCCGATCGGCCGCGCGACAAAGGCGACGCCGAATGTCGCCATGGAGGCGAGCAGCGCCGCGCTGCCCGCGCCGGCGGGGAAGAACAAGAGCGGAAACACCGATACGGCGGCGGTGGCGTAGATGTAGAAGTCGAAGAATTCGATCGTCGTGCCGACGAGGCTCGCGAAGATGATGCGATTTCTGTAGCTTTTATCCGACCCTTCGAGAGCCATTTTCAAATTCCTCGCCAATGTTCGAATGCTGCGCGTCGATCCGGCGTTTATGAGGATCGAAGGCCGTTTTGGGAAACCATACAAGAAATGTAGTTTGACCGCTATCGAAGGCGGTCGCCGCCCCCGGCTCCGATCTTTTGCTTAGCGAGACGTGAATCCTCCGCGGCGTCGCGTCGTCCCGAAGCGGGAAGAATGGCACGAGAGGTGGACAAAGCCCGTCCGAATCGGGGGCGCCGAAAATCGGCGGCCGATTCCTTGCCGAAACTTCAAAAAGCGTGGTGAAGGCTTCGTGTCTTCGACGGCAGGAAGCCGCGTCGATAGGCTTAGCGGAAAGTGAATCCGGCGCCCGTTTCCGCCGTCCCGAAGTGAGAGCGGCGGCACGAGATGTGGACAAACAGCGTCCGAATCGGGAGCACTGAAAAGCGGCAGCCGATTCCTTGCCGAAGCGTCAACCAGCGTGGTGAGTGCTTCGTGAACGCCGCGTCTGGGCGCTCGACCGCGCGGCTCTCGCCATGGCCGGGCGACCGTCGCTCGCCTCTACACGCCGCCATCGTCGCGCCGCTCACTCACCGTGGCGGCGCGGCCTGCTGCGAGGGCCTCTCAGGGCAGCGTGCGGAAGAAAAGGCCCCTGACCCGGCCGTCGGGCGCGAGGTCGATGCGCCATTCGGTCTCGCTTTTTTCGAATTGCGCGCGGTAGACGTCCCAGCCGTCCACGCCGACGCCGACGAAGCGAATGTCCTTCAACTCACCTTTGGCCGAGAGCTCCTCCGCGATCGCCTCGGCTCGCTCTCGCGCCAATGTGGCGAGCGGCTCCGTCATGCGCGTGGACTCGACCTCTCCGCACCGCGCTTCGTCGATCGTTCGGCGGATCGCCTCTTCGCTGTCCGGCTGCGGCCGATTTTCGCGGATTCTGCGCGCCAGCTCCTCCTCTGCGCGTCGGGCCTCCGTTTCGTCGATCCGCCGCGCGACCAATTCGACGCCGTTCTGATGGATCGTCAGCGCATTCGCTGTTTGGTCGCGGTCTACGGAAAAGACGAGCTGAGCCGGGACGACCTTCAGAAAGAACTCGGTCTCGCTCTCTGGAAAAATTTCATAGGCAGCCTGCCCGGTCACTTGACTGAAAAGCCGGTCATCGTTGCGCGTGATCGTGATCCCGCCCCTGATGGCGTCGAATTGGTAGGCGCCGACGTAGCGATCGTAGAGTTCTGGATCTATGGGCGTCATCTTGCGTGGACGCGCCTGCTCGTAGCGGCGCTGCGCGATCAGGTCGAGCGATGTCTGCGTCATGGTCGTCTCCTTTGCGAGCGTTATGAGTTCGTCGAGCGAGAGCGTCCCGCCCGTGGAGAGTTTCGTTCGGGCGGCGCAGACGAGCGCCAGCTTCTCGCCGATGCGCTGGCGTTGTTCGGTGAGCGCCGACTGTTGCATTCCCAGAGTTCGGTCGAGATCGATTGCGCGGCCCTCGAGCAGCGCGGCGATGCGGGAGAGGCTGAGGCCGAAGCGCTTTAGAGCGAGCACCTCGTGAAGGCGGGCGATCTCTTTTTCCCCGTACAGCCTCCAGCCCTTCGCCGAACGGGCCGGCGTCAGCAGGCCGCGCTGCTCATAGGTTCTGAGACCGCGAACCGTGACGCCGATGCGTTCTGCGCATTCCGCCGCGGTCAGCAACATGTCCTTGCGTCTCGACTCTCTCACCGGACGAGCCCTCCTGTTCCTCAGGGTCTAATCTATGACCCAAGGGACGGCGCAAGCGTCATTTCGCGACCTCGGAAGCGACGCGGTGCGAGGCCCCGTGTCTGGCGTCGCCGCCGCGCGCAAGGCGCGAGATGTCGCGTCGATAGGCTCAGCGAAAAGTGAATGCGGCGCCGCTTCCGCCGTCTCGAAAGTGGAATTGCAGCACGAGAGGTGGACAAACCCTGTCCGAATCGGGGGCGTCGAAAATCGGCCGTCGATTCCTTGCCGAAGCGTCAATCATCATGGTGAAGGCTTCGTAAATGCGGTGTCTTCGCGTCTCGGCTCGTCACCGCCTTCACAGGCTTAGCGAGTGGTGAATCGTCGGCCTCTTCGCGCCGTCCCGAAAGTGGAATTGCAGCACGAGACGTGGACAAACCCCGTCCGAATCGGGAGCGGCGAAAATGGGCCGCCGATTCCTTGCCGAAGCGTCAATCATCATGGTGAAGGCTTCGTAAACGCTGTGTATTCGCGGCTCGTCGCGTCAGCGCCTTCATAGGCTTAGCGAGTGGTGAATGGTCGGCCTCTTCGCGCCGTCCCGAAAGTAGAATTGCAGCACGAGACGCGCACAAACCCTGTCCGAATTGGGGGCGCCGAAAATGGGCCGTCGATTCCTTGCCGAAGCGTCAATCATCATGGTGAACGCTTCGTAAATGCGGTGTCTTCGTGGCTCGTCGCGTCAGCGCCTTCATAGGCTTAGCGAGTTGTGAATGGTCGGTCTCTTCGCTTCGTCCCGAAAGTAGAATTGCAGCACGAGAGGCGCACAAACCCCGTCCGAATCGGGAGCGCCGAAAATGCGCCCGCCGATTCCTTGCCGAAGCCTCGAGGAACATGGTGAACGCTTCGTGACTTCGCGGCGAAGCGTCACTCCTCTCCGCCGCCGCCCTCGCGCGACCATTCCTTCACGCGTGCGAGATGGTCGTAATCGCTGTAGCGCGAGGCGAACTCCACCCATGGCCGCGAGGGATAGGGCGTGTCGGCGAGACGAAACTGATTCAGCAGCACGAAGAGATTGGCGCGATGCTCGGCGACGACGTCGCCAAAGCTCTTGTCCTTGAATTTCAGCCATTGCGTCTCGCCGCCGGTCTTGCCGCCGAGCCGCACATAGGCGGCGCCTGCGACGCGCGGCGCGCCGATGGATTCGAAGGCGCCGGCCTCGATCATCGCCGCCTCCAATGTGAGCTGTGGCGAGAAGCCCGCGCCGACCTGTGAGGCGGTCGGCGGATTGCCGGTCTTGTAATCGAAGACGAAAGCTTCACCGCTCGCGTCCACCTCTATGCGATCGGCGACGCAGGAGAGGGTGAAGACGCTGCCGTCGGCGAGCGTCAGCCGCCAGGCGGCGCCTTTCTCGATGAAAATCTCGCGCGCCTGCTCGCGGCGTTCACGCTCGAAAGCGAGCGCATGATCGAGGCCGGCGTCTATGCGCGGCCAATCGAAGGCGAGGAAGGACGGATCGTCCAGGAACTCGCCCAGCTCCGAGCGCGCGATATCGACGAGCAGCGCGCGCGCATCGTCCGGCAGCGGGCCTTTTGGATGCGCCTCTTGGAATTTCGCCAGCGCCGCGTGAACGGCGACGCCGATCTCGCGGGCGCCCTTGGGCGCGCCGAGCGGCGGCAAGGGCGGCAGGCGCAGAATATATTCGGCGAAGACGGAATAGGGATCTCGGCGCAATTTTTCGACGCGCGTGACGCTGAGCCGCGTCGGCCGCAGCTCCACGGGCGGGCGCGGCAGTGGGCGCGAGATGGCGCGAATCTCCTGCGGGCGATCCAGTGCGGCGGCGAGCGCGCATTTTTCATCGCCGCGCGCCTTGCAGGCGGCAAAGGCCTCGCCAGAAAGCGCCGCCAATCGCGCGATGAGGCGCGACACCACGGTCGGCGCGCCGTCGCGCTTTTTCGCGCGGCTCACGACGACCTCCGGGGCGCCGAAGGCCATGGCGAAATCATGCGCCGTCTGGCCGATGCGGCGCTCCGGCGGCGAGAGGCCCAATTGCCGGCGCATGGCGCGATTGAGAAAGGCGCCGGATTCGGCCTGCGGCGGCCAGATCGTCTCGTCGAGCCCGGCGAGCAGGACGAGATCGGCGTCGAGCAGGCGCGCTTCCAGCAGGCCGAGAATTTTGAGACGCGGATGCGCGCGGCGCGGGCTGGGCGCGCTCGCCTCGAAGGTGAGGCGATCGAAGAAGGAGGCGTAGCCGCCGGCGTCGAAGACGAGCGCGCTGTCCGAGGCCTCGAGCGCGTCGAAGAGCTGCAGCAATTGCTCGACGCCCTCGCCCGCGGGCTCCTCGCCGGCGATTTTCTCCAGCGCCAGCGCATGGGCGCGCGCCCGCTCGCCGAGGCGCGCCTCCGGCGTGAGCGCGGCGAGTGGGAGAAGCGCCTCGTCGAGGCGGGCGAGGAGGTCGTCGATCGCGCGCCAGTCTTCCTCGGAAATACGTTTCAGCGCCGGATGGGCGTGCGTCTCTTCGGCGAGCCGGCGCGCCGGCGCGGCCATGGCGGCGAAGGAGCCGCCGCTCTCGACATTGCGCAGCACGGCGATTTCGACCAGCGGAGCGAGGCGCTCGATCTCCGCGAGCTCGAGGCCGAGGCGCGTCAGCGGATGGGCGAGCAGCGCCGCCGCGTCTATGGCTGAGGCGCCGTCCTCCGCGGTGGCGGCGACGAGCCGCGCCAGCGCGCCGATCGGCGTCGCGCCGAGCGGGCGGCCGGCCGAATCGTCGACCTCCACGCCCCAGCGCGCCAGCTCGGCGCAGACGCGGCGGGCGATGTCGCGATCGGGCGTGATGAGCGCCGCCGTGCGGCCCGGCGTTTCCAGCGCCTCGCGCATGGAAAGGGCGAGGGCCAGCGCCTCCTCGCGCTCGTCCGCCGCCTCGACGAAGGAGACGCCGGCGAGCGCATCCCTGAAGCCCTCGGCCGCAGCGGCGCGGAACTCGCGCCAATAATCGGTGCAATCGGCGGGGCGCAGCGCCTCGGCCAGCAGCCGCACCCGCGCCTGTAGCACGGGCGGAGCGGAGCCGAGGGGCCGGACCTCCTCGCGCGTGACGCCCAGGGTGGAGAGGAGGCGCTTCAGCAAAGTCTGCGGATGGGTGAAGCTCGGCTCGTCGCGCTCATTCTCGCCATCGTCGCCGACGCGGCGCCAGGCGGCTTCGTCCAGCTCGAGATCGAGGCCGGGCAGAATCACCGCGCCGCGCTCCAGCCGGGCGATCGCCGCCAAAAGGCGCGCCGTCGCCGGATGCGCGCCGGTGGAGCCGAGCGCGATCACCGGGCCGCGCGCGCCGCCGCGCTCGAGATGCGCGATCTGCGCCTCGATCAGAGCCGTCTGCCGCGCGGCGCGGTCGATGAGGCCGCGACGGCCGAGAATATTCGGCCAATCCTCGAGCGCGATTTTCAGAAAATGGGCGGTGATCGCGAAGAAGCGATCATAGGCCTCCTCGGCGAGGCCGGCGAGCGCGCCGGCGCTGAGTTTCTCGATCGCGAATTCGTCGATGAGTCGCGCCAGCTCGCCGGAGAGCGCATAGGCGCTGGTGGGGGAGGGGGCGATCAGCAGCATTTCGCGCGGGTCGTGCTCGACCGCGCCGGTCGGGTCGATGGAGACGATGGCATGGCGCAGCGCGCGCGCCCATTGCAGCACCAGCTCGGCCAGAATCAGCCGACGGTCGAGCTCTTCGATCGCCGGCGCCAGCGCCAGTTCCAGCGCCGCCTCGCCGGAATCGAGATCGGCGTGGAACAGAGCCGAGGCCTCCTGCTCGTCGAGATCGCCGAGCGGCAATATGCGCGGCAGCAGCGCCGCCGGCGCCTCGATCGCGGCCGAGAATTGCGCCGCCAACGCCCGCGCGGCGCGCTGAGTCGGCACATAGATCGTGGTGGCGGCCAGAGCCAGCGGGCCGCTCTCGCGCGAGAGGCCGGGGATGATCGCGCCATCCAGCAGCGCTCGCGTGAAGGCGCCGAGAAAGGAGGCGCCAGGAGCTATGGAAAATACGTAGCGAGGCGCCATTTTTCCTACTCGGCGGGTGGAAAGAAAGCACAAGCGGAGCAATTCACATCTGAATTCTGTGTATTGCGCGTGATTGCGGAATTGAAACCCGCTGGCAGAGGAGAATACTCCGGGGCGGCGACCGTGGCGATGGTTTGGCGGCGCGCCGGCTTTTTCGAGAGCGAATAGGTTTCGAGGGAACTCGCCGATGGACCGATCGTCGAGCGATTCGCACGCCGAGCTCCGAGAGACTTCTGCGTCGACGCGGCCTTCGCGCCGCGCCGCGGGGAGCGGGGACGATTTGCGCCATGCCGAGGCGGCGCGGCTGGAGGCCGTCCTCGCATGTCTGTCGGACGCTGTCTTGTCGATCGACCACAAGGGCGTGGTGGTCGGCGTCAATGGCGCCGCGGGCGCGCTGTTTCACTGCTCCGCCGAGGCGCTGCTCGGCCGGGAGGCCGCGCTTCTGCTGCCCCAGAGCCGTATCGTGGCGGGGGAGCGGCGGTCGGATGGTCTCGCTCGCCGCGACGACGGCTCGACCTTCCCGATCTCGCTCGCCGTCAATGAGACGCGCGGCCCCGTTCGCCAACGCATCGCCGTGATTCGCGATCTCACCGAGGAGCGCGCCGCCGAGGCGCTGCTCTGCGAGCTGCGCTCGGAGCTCGCCTATGCCGGGCGGCTCGCCGCAATGGGCGAACTGGCCGCCGCGCTGGCGCATGAGATCAACCAGCCCTTTTCCGCCATCGCCACTTATGTCCGCACCGCGCGCTGGCTGTTGCAGCGTAAACCCAAGCAGAGCGGCGAGGTCGAGGATATTCTCGACAAGGCCGGGGCGCAGGCGATGCGCGCCGGCGATATCGTGCGCCGCTTGCGCGAGTTCGTCACCCGCGGCGAATCGGTGAAGACGGTTCAGAGCCTCAGCGCTCTGGTCGAGGAGGCGAAATCGCTGGGCGTCGCCAGCGCTCGCCAGGTCGGCGCGCAGATCAGCGTCGCCGCCAAGGCCGAGAATGACGAGGTTCTCGCCGATCGCGTGCAGATCCAGCAGGTCATCGTCAATCTCATGCGCAACGCCGTCGAGGCGATGGAGGGCGCGCCGCGGCGCGAGCTGTCGCTCTCCACCTCCGCCGCCGACGGCTATGCGCGGCTCGACGTGGCCGACACCGGCCATGGTCTGAAGGACGGCGCCGGCGCGCTGTTTCAGCCCTTCCGCAGCAGCAAGGCGAGCGGAATGGGCATAGGGCTTTCGATTTCCCGCTCGATTGTCGAGGCGCATGGCGGACGCATTTGGGCCGAGCCCAATCCGCGCGGCGGCGCGATTTTCAGCTTCACACTTCCTCTCGCGGAAAGGGCCAGCCTATGAGACCAGCGCCGCTCGTGCACCTCGTGGACGATGATCCGGCGATCCGCGACGCGCTGACGCTGATGTTCCGCTCGCGAGGCTTTCGCTCGCGCGCCTATCGCGCGGCGGAGGAATGTCTCGCCGAGGCGGGGCCGAAGACAACGGGCTGCATCGTCGCCGATATGCGGCTGCCGGATATGTCCGGCGTCGAGCTGACGCGGCGCCTGCGCGCCTCCGGGGCGACGCCTCCCGTCGTCATCATCACCGCTTGCGCCGGGGCTTCTCTCGCGGTGGAGGCGATGGCGGCCGGCGCCAGCGATCTTTTGGAAAAGCCCTTCGACGACGAGGCGCTGCTCGCCTCCGTGCGGCGCGCGCTGGCGGCGCGGCGCGGCGAGGGCGACATCGACGCCGAGACTCGCGCCGCGCTCGCGCGATTCGGCGGGCTGAGCGAGGATGAGCGGCGCGTGCTGGCCGGCGTCGCCAAAGGCCGGCCGAGCCGCGACATAGCGGAAGGGCTCGGCCTCGAATTGCGCGCGGTGGAGCTGCACCGCGCCAATATCATGGCCAAGGCCAATATCGGCACGCTGGTCGAGCTGGCGCGGCTCTCGGTGATCGCCGCCAGCGTCAAGGCGAGCGAAGGGCGCGAGCCTAATCCGCCGATGCGGCGCCGCCGTTCAAATCTTCGGGGCGCGGCTGCAGCATGATGTTGTAGCCGGCGTCGACGACGTGAATCTCGCCGGTCACGCCGCCCGACAGCTCCGACAGGAAATAGAGCGCCGAGCCGCCGATCTCGTCCAGCGTGATCATGCGGCGCAAAGGCGCATGCGCCTTTTGGAAGGCGCCCATCGCGCGCGCGCCGGTGATGCCGGCGCCGGCCATGGTGCGGACAGGGCCGGGCGAGATGGCGTTCACGCGAATGCCGCGCGCGCCATAATCGGCCGCGAGATAGCGCACGGAGGAATCGAGCGCCGCCTTGGCGACGCCCATGACGTTATAATTGGGCATCACATGCGTGCCGCCGCCGAAGGAGACGGTCAGCATGGTCCCACCATTCTTCATCATCGCCGCGGCGCGTTTCGCCGCCTCGGTGAAGGAGAAGCAGGAGATGACCATGGTGCGGATGAAATTCTCGCGCGATGTGTCGGCGTAGAGGCCTTTCAGCTCGCTCTTGTCGGAATAGGCGAGCGAATGGACCAGAAAATCCAGCTCGCCCCATTCCTCCTGCAGCCGCGCGAAGACGGAATCGAGGGACGCGATATCTTCCACATCGCAGGGGATCACCAGATTGGAGCCGAGCTCCTCGGCGATCGGGCGGACGCGCTTGCCGAGCGCCTCGCCCTGATAGGTGAAGGCGAGCGAGGCCCCGTGCCGCGCCAGCGCTCGCGCTATGCCATAGGCGATGGAATGATCATTCGCGACTCCCATGACAAGGCCGCGTTTGCCCTGCATGAGGCCCGTTGAAACCGTCATCTTTGATTGGTCCTATTCTCGTCAGGCGTCGGGGTGCTTGAACACCAGCGACGCATTGGTGCCGCCGAAACCGAAGGAGTTGGAGAGCACGGCGCGCAGAGCGACATTGTCGCGCCGCTGGCGCAGGATCGGCATATCGGCGAATTCGGGATCGAGCTCCTCGATATTGGCGCTCTCGCAGATAAAGCCGTTCTGCATCATCAGCAGCGAATAGATCGCCTCCTGCACGCCGGTCGCGCCGAGCGAATGGCCGGTCAGCGATTTCGTCGCCGAGATCGGCGGGCATTTGTCGCCGCGGCCGAAGATCTCGCGGATCGCCTCGATCTCTTTCTGATCGCCGACGGGCGTCGAGGTGGCGTGCGGATTGATGTAGTCGATCGGCGTCTTCACGCCAGCGAGCGCCTGGCGCATGCAACGCATCGCGCCTTCGCCGGAAGGGGCGACCATGTCATGGCCGTCCGAGGTCGCGCCATAGCCGGCGATCTCGGCGTAGATTTTCGCGCCGCGCGCCTTGGCCCGCTCATATTCCTCCAGGACCAGCACGCCGGCGCCGCCGGCGATGACGAAGCCGTCGCGATTCTTGTCATAGGCGCGCGAGGCGGTGGCCGGGCGGTCGTTATAGGAGGAGGACATTGCGCCCATGGCGTCGAACAGAACGGAGAGCTCCCATTCCAGCTCCTCGCAGCCGCCGGCGAACATAATGTCCTGCTTGCCCCATTGGATCATCTCATAGGCGTTGCCGACGCAATGATTCGACGTCGCGCAGGCCGAGGAGATGGAATAGTTCACGCCTTTGATCTTGAACCAGGTAGCGAGCGTCGCCGAGGCGGTGGAGGACATGGCCTTGGGCACGGCGAAGGGGCCGACCTTCTTCGGCCCCTTGGTGCGGGCGATATCGGCCGATTCGACGACCACTTTGGTCGAAGGACCGCCCGAGCCCATGATGATGCCGGTGCGCTCATTGGAGATTTCGTCCGGCGCGAGGCCGGAGTCGAGAATCGCCTGATCCATGGCGACATGATTCCAGGCCGTGCCCATGGCGTGGAAGCGCATGGCGCGGCGGTCGAGGATCGTCGACGGGTCGAGAGTCGGCGCGCCATGCACCTGGCAGCGGAAGCCGAGCTCGGCATATTTGTCCGCCTTGACGATGCCCGACTTCGCCTCATGCAGAGAGGCGACGACTTCCTGCGTATTGTTGCCGATGGACGAAACGACGCCCATGCCGGTCACGACCACTCTTCTCATGTCCGAACTCCCTCGCGCCGGCGGGCTCTTTAGTCTGTCCCGTCTGGATTTGGCGATTGTCTCGCGCGCCCTCGATCGGCGTTCCGTCAGGCCGTCACGCGGCTTCGGGCTTGGCGAGACCGACCTTCAGGTCTTTCGCTTCGTAAATACGTTCGCCGTCCACCTCCACCCAGCCGTCGGCGATGCCGAGGACGAGCTTGGATTTGAACACGCGCTTGAAATCGACGCCGTAGCGGACGAGCTTATTGTGCGGCCGCACCTGGCCGCTGAATTTCACCTCGCCGACGCCGAGCGCCATGCCGCGGCCGGGCAGATCCAGCCAGCCCAGAAAAAAGCCGGTGAGCTGCCACAGCGAATCGACTCCGAGGCACCCCGGCATCACCGGATTGCCCTTGAAATGGCAGTCGAAGAACCAGAGGCTCGGATTGATGTCGAGCTCGGCGCGCACATAGCCTTTGCCATGGGCGCCGCCCTCTTCGAAAATTTCCGTGATTCGGTCGAACATGAGCATGGGCGGCAGCGGAAGCTGGGCGTTGCCCGGGCCGAAAAGCTCTTCCCGCGCGCAGGCGAGCAGATCCTCATATCCGAAAGACGAGCGCCGTTCGCTCATGATGTTCCTTCTTGCGTCTCTGACGTGACGATTTCCGGCCGCGTCGTGGGCCGGAAGCCGCATTCGTTAACATAGGCGCCGGCCGGGTCAAAGGGGGCGCGCGGCTCCAAGAGCGCTTTCAAGAGCGCTTTCATCGGTCCACAGCGGCCCGCGGAGGAAAAGATTGTCTCTGCCGCCGAGCTTCCCTATTGTAACGAAAGAGACAAGATGCGGGGCGGGAAGCACGGGCGAATGACGGTCGAGCAATTCACGATCGAAACCTCCGAGCGGGCGCCGAGCGACGCCATGCGGCGGCTGCGCAGCCGCTTGATGGCGGCCGGCATGCGGCCGACGCGTCAGCGCGTGGCGCTGGGCGGGCTGCTGTTCGGCAAGGGCGATCGCCATGTGACGGCCGAGAAGCTCTTCGAGGAGGCGCTGGCCGCCGATCTGCCGGTCTCGCTCGCCACCGTCTACAACACGCTGCATCAATTCACCGATGTCGGCCTGCTGCGCGAGATCGCGGTGGACGGCGCGCGCGTCTATTTCGACACCAATGTGTCGGAGCATCATCATTTCCTGGTCGAGGGCGAGGGGCTCGTCGATATCCCCGGCGCCCATGTGGACGTCGCCAGCCTGCCGGCGCCGCCGCCGGGCATGAGAATCGCCCGCGTCGATGTGGTGGTTCGCCTGTGCAAGGATGAGGACTGACGAGGGCGAGGACCGACTCGGCGACCTTCCAGGGCGGCGGAACATGATGACGACCGCCATTCGCGCTCACCGCATTCTGGCCGCTCTCGCAAACTACCAAATCGCTGAAATTGCAGGTTTCGAGATTTTCGAGCCGAATGTTCTGCGTCTCGGGACGCCTGTCGGATGTTATCGAAATCCGGGCGTCGCGGGCGAATTGGTCGCGGTGTTCGCAGACGGCATGTCCTGGACCGAGGCCGAAGGAGAGATCAGCGTTCGGTTCGCGGAAATCGTCGATGTGTCGCTTCCTCGAGAGAAACAAAGCGAGGCGCTGTCGCTACGGCTGAACGACGGTCGAGAGCTTCGGCTTCCGATCCGCGGCAGGCGGGGGCGCTGTTACGACTCGCTGGAGTTTTTGAGATTCCTCGATCGTGTGCGCGAGGATGGGCGTCGACGCGCTGCAGCCGAGGCGGCGCGCTGAGCTGGCGCTCACTCGATCTTCTCCCCCGGATAGACGCCCCAAAGGCCCTCCTGCTTCACATAGGCGTCGAAACCGTCGCCCGAGACACGGCACCAGGCTCCGTCGCAGCGGCGTAGGCTGGCGACGACGCCGGGCGAGAGTTTCGCCACCGCCGTCGCATGATCGCTGGCGTAGGCGAGGACCGGCTCTTTCTTCCAGGGTGCGACGAGGGCGGTGCGGCGGCCGGAGAGCAGCGAATGCAGCACCCAGCCCTCGGTTCCCTCCGAATCGCGAATTTTTCGCCAGGTCTCGAATTCGGCGGTGATTTCAACCGGCAGGCCGGCGCGCTCGAAGACCCAGAGCGTCGGATGCTCCTTGCTTGGCCCCTCGTGCAGATTGACGCGGTCCGATTTGAGGCTGACATAACGCGGCAGCGGCAGGCCGGACGCCGAGCCGACCTGCTGCTGCGCGTCGGCGCTCGCCGGCGCGATGGCGAGCAGCGTCAAGACGGCGAGCAGATCGACGGCGAGGCGGATCGCGGCGGCCGCGCGTCGGCTCAAAAGGGGCTTTGCGTCCATTTCTACTCTTCTCCCGGAGCGCGCCCTTCGCAGTTGCGAACGACGCCTCGTCTTGTCTTTGTCCCGCCATCTGCTAGGAAGTCCGATGGGAAAGGGGCGCGGGCGGCGAAAGGCTCTTTTCATCCATCGTCGTTAAGACCTGGTTGAAGAGACGTCGAAACCGCTCCGAAGGCTCGATCCGGCGGAACGTGCCTTCGGGCGCGCCGGAGAGCTTAGTCGCGCGAGGCGGGAGGACGAAGGGGAAGATGGCGAAAAAGAAGCCGCTCGTCGTGGTGACACGTCGGCTCCCCGAGGTGATCGAAACCCGCATGTGCGAGCTTTTCGACACGCGCCTCAATGTGAGCGACCGGCCGGCGACCCATGAGGAGCTCGTCGAGGCCGTCCGCACGGCGGATGTGCTGGTGCCGACGATCACCGACCGCATCGATTCCGGCCTCATCGGCCAGGCCGGCGACCAGTTGAAGCTCATCGCCAATTTCGGCAATGGCGTCGACCACATAGACGTCGCCTCGGCGCTGCGCCGCTCCATCACCGTCACCAACACGCCCGGCGTCCTCACCGAGGACACGGCCGATCTCACAATGGGCCTCATCCTGGCCGTGGCGCGCCGCCTCGTCGAGGGCGCCCGCACGATTCCGGACGGCTCCTGGGGCGGCTGGTCGCCCACTTGGATGCTCGGCCATCGCATCACCGGCAAGCGCCTCGGCATTGTCGGCATGGGCCGCATCGGCCAGGCGCTGGCCCGCCGCGCCAGCGCTTTCGGCCTCTCCATCCATTATCACAACCGCCGCCGCCTGCCGGTCGAGATCGAGGATCAGCTCGAGGCGACCTATTGGGAATCGCTGGACCAGATGCTGGCGCGCATCGACATTCTGTCGATCCACTGCCCGCATACGCCGGCGACCTATCATCTGCTCTCGGCCCGGCGGCTGAAGCAGCTGCGCCCGCACGCCATCATCGTGAACACCGCCCGCGGCGAGATCGTGGACGAGAATGCGCTGATCCGCATGCTGGAGGCGGATGAGATTTCCGGCGCCGGCCTCGACGTCTTCGAGCATGAGCCGGCCGTCTCGCCCAAGCTCGTCAAGCTCGCCAAGGCCGGCAAGGTCACGCTGCTGCCGCATATGGGCTCGGCCACCAATGAGGGCCGCGTCGACATGGGCGAGAAAGTCATCATCAACATCAAGACTTTCATGGACGGGCACCGCCCGCCCGATCGCGTTCTGCCCAGCATGTTGTGAGGGCGCGTTTCCGCTTCTCGCCCGCGCGCGTCGGAGTTTTTCCGGCGCTTTTCCGTTCGGAAAAAAACCACAAGACGCGCGCCATTCTCCTGATGCGATTCGCTCGAGAGTCGCTCTCAACAAGGATCGAAGGATGAGACGATTTCTGACCGTGCTTCTGGTCGGCCTCGCCGCCTGCGGCCCCGCGCTGGCCAAGGGCAAGCCGGCGCAAAAGGAGAAGGATCAGCAGGAGGCGACCGCGCAGGAGCCGCCGCCGAACTACAAGCCGTTCCCGCATAATTATATTTTCAATCTCAAGGACATAAACGGCAAGGCGCCGCCGGCCGACATTTGGATTCGCATCGACACGACGATGCGCGGCACGGGTTTTTCGGGCTGCAAGTCATGGTCCGGCGTTTTCGTCGTCGGCGGCAATCGGCTCGGACCCAAGGCCATGCCCGCCGTCGCCGACGCCAAATGCGATCCGGCGCTGCAGGCGATCGAGCGCGATTTCTGGCAGGTGATGCTGTCCGGCCCCTTCTGGGACCTGCAGGGCTCCGACCTCATTCTCAAGGGCGCCAAGGGCGGCGTGCTGCGCTTTACGCGCTCGCTCTGACGAGCGGCTGACGTGAGGATCGCGCAATGCTCGAGATCCTCGCGGTCTCCGGCTATCGCTCGCTGAGGGATCTCACCCTTCCGCTCGCGCGGCTCAATGTCGTGACGGGCGCCAACGGTAGCGGAAAGTCCAGCCTCTACCGTGCTTTGCGCCTTCTCGCCGACACAGCCCGCGGCCGGCTGGTGAGTTCTCTGGCGCGGGAGGGCGGCATTCAGTCCACCCTCTGGGCCGGGCCAGAGCAGATCGGTCGGGCGGTGCGCGCCGGCAGCCATCCGGTGCAAGGGCTGGTGCGCAAGAGGTCGGTGCATTTGCGGCTCGGCTTCGGCGCCGCCGATCTCTCCTACGCCGTCGATCTCGGCTTCCCGCCGCCCGGCCTCAGCACATCGGCCTTTCTGCTCGATCCGGCGATCAAGCGCGAATGCGTCTGGTCCGGGCCTTTGTTCCGCCCTTCCGCCCTGCTGGTCGATCGCCATGGGCCGGGGCTGCGCGCCGTGGACGACAGCGGCGCTTGGCGCGTTATCCCGACGCCGATCGCGGATTTCGAGAGCATGATGACGGAATTTTCCGATCCGCGCGCCGCGCCGGAGATGATTTCCGTGCGCCGAAAGCTGCAGTCCTGGCGTTTCTATGATTGCCTGCGGACCGATGTTGAGGCGCCCTGCCGAAGGCCGCAGGTCGGCACGCATACGCCCATCCTCGCCGACGATGGGGCGGACATCGCCGCAGCGTTGCAGACCATTCTCGAAATCGGCGATGAGGCGGGGCTCGCGCGGGCCGTGGACGACGCTTTTCCCGGCGCCGCCATAGAAATCGAGACGCGCGACGGCTGGTTCGAGCTCGCCATGCGCCAGCACGGGCTGCTGCGGCCGTTGAAAGCGGCGGAGCTTTCGGACGGAACCTTGCGCTATCTGATGCTGGTGGCGGCGCTGCTGACGCCCCGCCCGCCCGAGCTGCTGGCGCTGGACGAGCCCGAGGCGAGCCTACATCCAGATCTCATTCCCGCCCTGGCGCGGCTCATCGCCGCCGCGGCGCAGCGATCGCAGATCGTCGTGGTGACGCATTGCCGCGAGCTGGCCGATCTTCTCGTAAGCGAGCCGGAGTCGCGCGCGATCGAGCTGACCAAGGATTTCGGCGAGACGCGCCTCGCCGGCGAGGGCTTCCGGCCGCGCTGGGAATGGCCCAAGCGTTGACGCGCGTCAGCTCACCTTCTCTTCTTCCTGCGCCTTGGCGGAGAGGCGCTTCACGCGCTGCCAGAAGGCCCAGGCGCCGAGAATGACGAAGGGCATGGCCGCCGCGGCCGCCTCCTCGCCAGTGAAGCCGAAGGGCAGGGCGCCGGCGTCCTTCAGGCCTTTGAAGAAATACAGCGAGAGGCCGGCGACATAATAGCTGAGCGCCGCGATGGAGAGGCCGCCGACCAGCTTTTGCAGGCGCATCTGCAGCCGCGCGCGGCGATTCATATCGTCGAGCAGGTCGCGGTTCTGCTGCTCCATCTCGAAGGTGATGCCGGTGCGCATCAGATCGGTGGCGCGCTCCACCTGGCGGGCGAGGCGCGCCTGTCTCGTTTCAAAGGCGTTGCAGGTCTCGATCGCCGGATCGAGCCGCGCGCTGAAGAAGGCCGAGATGGTCGTATATTGGCTCTCCTTCGCCTCCTGCAGGAGGTTGAGGCGGTTCTTGACGATGGCGTGATAGGCGCGGCTCGCGCCGAAGCGAAAGGCCGTGCGCGTCGACAGCGCCTCGCTCTGCGCCAGAAGATCGCTCAGCCGCTTCAGCAGCTCGCGGCTGGTGCGCATGTCCTGCGTCTGGCTCAGCGCCTGGGTGATGTCGGAGATCTCGCGCTCCATGGCCCGCAGCTCCGGCCCGGCGCTGCGCGCCTCCGGCAGGCCGAGCAGCGCCATCGTCCGATAGGTCTCGATCTCCAGCACACGCTGGATCAGCCGTCCGGTCTCCAGCGCGCCAATGGCGCTCTCCTTCACCAAAAGGCGCGTGAAGCCGAAAGGATCGACCGCGAAATCGGTCATCACATGGGCCGCGCCCTTGGCGGCGCGGATCACGCAGAGGCTCTGCGAGTTGAACAGCCCCACATAGGGCTCGTGCGAATGGCCGCTCTCGAGCGCGCAGAGATGGGTGGCGACGATCAGCCGGCCCGGCGCGCGAAAGGCGATTTCCCCGGTCCCGAGCGGATCGGGATGGGTGAAGGGCTCGCCGGAGTCCTTGTCTGTCGACCAAGTGTATGTGGTGAACTCCGTATGCTGCTCCCAGCGCAGCCGCCAATCGCCGATCGAGAGGCGCTGGAATTTGGCGTCTCCGGGGCGCGGAACCAGCATATGGGCGCGGCAGAGATCGGCGAGGGCCGCGCGATCGGCGCGCGCCTCCTCCTCATTGGTGGCGAAGGCGAAATGATAGACGCGCTGCGGCAGCGTGATCGGCAGGAAAGGCCGCGCATGCAGCTCGGCGAGAACGGCGGCGCGGGCCTCGTGCTCGGCGAAGCGTCCGGCGATGGGCGCGTCGCTCTCCTGGTCTGACGCCATTTCTCTCTCTTTCGTTTCGTTTCGCTTTTCCCCGGCGGGCGCGGGCCTCGCCGAATCGCTTTCGAGAATAGCGAGGGAGCTTGCCGCGGGAATGCGACAAAACGAACGAAAAGGCGAGGCGTCGCCGCCTCGCCGTCAGAGTTGCCGTTCAGCGATGATGGAAGCCGCCGCCATGGAAGCCCCCGCCGAATCCGCCGTGATGGAAGCCGCCGCCGCCCCATCCGCCATGACCGAAGCCGCCATGACCAAAGCCGCCATGACCGAATCCGCCGTGGTGGAAGCCGCCATGGCCCCATCCGCCGCCCCATCCGCCGACGCGATGGTAGCCGCCGCCCCAGCCGCCGTAATAGCGCGGACGATAACCCCAGCCGCCGCCGCCGACGACCGGCCCGCCGCCCCATCCATAGCCGTAAGAGGGATAGCGGTAGCCGTAGCCATATCCATATCCATAGTCATAGGGATAGGCGGAATAGGCTCCCGCGGCGATGACGCCGGCGGCCGCCGAGGTGATCACCGCGGCCGTGGGATCATAGCCATAGCGGTAGTAGCGCAGCGCATGATGCCGGCGAATCGGCCGACAATGCTTTGCGTAGCGCACATAGTGACGATGCTGGCGGCTGCTGTAATGCGCCGCTTCGACCGCGGACGGCGGCGAGACGACCGATTTGCTCGCGACGCTGGTGACGCCGGCGAGCGCATCGGCCGGAGACAGCAGAACGAGGGAGATCGTCACGCCGATCGCGGCGAAAACGCCGGATTTCAACGGATTTCGCATTTTCTCCTCCTTACGACGACACACGAGACGGATTTTTCTGTTTCGCAGCGGCCCGCTCAGGCCTCGAATTTCAGCTCCTGCGCCAGCTGCGTCAGGCGCGTGGCGACACGGGCGCGCACGCGCGTCGCCGTGGTGGGAAACTCCTCCAATATGCGCAGGAACAGCGCGCGGGTGATCTTGAGGATCGTCGCCGGCTCGCGCGCTATGGCCGTGACCGGGCGCGTCGTCTGCGTGATGAGCGCGGTCTCGCCGATCAGCGCGAAGGGCCGCAGCACTTTAGCGGCGGGGCGTCCGTCATCGTGCTTCTCGAGCGCGATGGAGCCATTGGTCAGAATATAGCCGCCGTCGGAAGGCTCGCCGCGGCGGAACAGCGCGTCGCCGGCGCGCAGCAATTTCGTCTCGGCGCTGAAGGTCAGAAGGCGCAGCGCCTCGACCTCGAAATCCTCGAACAGAGGAATGCGCCTCAGATTGGCGATATCGTCGTCGAGAGCCATGTCCCGGCTGCTTTCCTCGGGGCGTCTCGCCGCGCGGTCAGCGCGCGGGGGAGAAGACCAGCCGATAGCCGTTCTTTTCGGTGAGAAGAAGGCGGGCCTCGGCGGGGTCGGTTTCGATCTTGCGGCGCAGCCGGCTGACATGAGTCTCCAGCGTGCGCGTCGTCACCGTCGGATGATAGCCCCAAACCTCGCGCAGCAACATGTCTTTCGTCACTACCGCGCCGCGCGCCGCGGCGAGGCGCGTCAATATCTCGGCCTCCTTCTCGGTGAGCGGCAGGCGCCTTTGCGTGGCGTCGGTCAGCTCGAAGGCGCCGGGCCGGTAGCGGAAGTCGCCGATCGCGACAATGGGCGGCTCGCGCTCGTCCGTCGCCCGCAGCCGTGCGAGAAGATGGGCGAAACGAAACGGCCGCGCGATATAGTCGCAGGCGTCGGGGATGCTCGGCGCGCCGATGAGAAGCACCAGACCATGGAAGCGCTGGCTCGCCGCGCGGGCGAAGGCCTCGCCGATCTCTGCCTCGGCGAGCACTATGTCACAGCCGCCCTCGGCCAAGAGGCGCGTCGCCTCCTGCGCGGAAGCGGCGGGCGCGACCGCGAATTCGGGATAGCGGGCGAGCTGCTCCGTGAGAGAAGCGCGTAATCCCGCGGCGGCGAGGAGCAATATGTTGCGCTTGCGCGGCGTCGGCGCTTCCGTCATTGGCGCTTCCGGGACTGGGTTCTCGCGCCCATGATCGGCCAAGGACGAGCGCCATTCAAGGCGCGCGCGGCGACGGAGGAGGTTCATGACGCAGGGGGCTTCCCGCCATCACGGCGGCGTGTCGATGCTGAGGGTCGCGCGGCGGATCGGCGGCCGCCCACATGAGGGTCGGCTGATCGCCGGCGATCTCGTCCTTGCCTGCGCGCTCGGCCGCTCTGGGATTACGCGCCGCAAGCGCGAGGGCGATGGCGCGACGCCGGCCGGGAGCTTCACGCTGCTCTCTATCTATCTGCGACGCGGCCGGGCGGAAAAGCCCCGCTCCGTCGCAGCGCGTTTCGTTCGCCCGGACGATCTCTGGTGCGACGATGCGCGGTCCTTTCTCTATAATCGTCCCTTGCGCGGGAAAACGCCGCTCAGTCATGAGCGGCTCTGGCGGGCGGATCGGCTCTATGACGTCGTCGGCGTGCTCGACTACAATATCCGTCCGCGCGTGCTGGGGCGCGGCAGCGCCATTTTCTTCCATATAGCGACGCAGACGCTGGGGCCGACCGCGGGCTGCGTGGCGCTGCGGGCGCGCGATATGGCGCGGCTGCTGCCGCGTCTCGCCGCCGGCGTCCGCATTGTCGTCGATTAAGGCTTCGAATAGTCGCGCTCGCCCATAATGGCCGAGCCGATGCGGACATGCGTGGCGCCCAGCTGAATGGCGAGCTCGTAATCCGAGCTCATGCCCATGGAAAGCTCTTTCAGCCCGTTGCGGGCGGCGATCTCGGCGAGCAGGGCGAAATGCGGCGAGGCCTGCTCGCCGACCGGCGGAACGCACATCAGCCCGGCGATCTCCAGCCCATGCTTCTCGCGGCACTCCGCGATGAAGGCGTCGGCCTCCTGCGGCAAGACGCCGGCCTTTTGCGGCTCGGCGCCGGTGTTGACCTGCACGAGCAGGCGCAAGCGCTTGCCCTGGCGGCGCATTTCTTCGGCGAGGGCCTCGGCGATCTTGGGGCGGTCGACGCTTTCTATGACGTCGAAGGTCTCGACCGCCTCGCGCGTCTTATTGGATTGCAGCGGGCCGATGAGATGCAGCTCGACGCCGGAAAAGCGCTGGCGCAGCTCGCCCCATTTGGCGCGCGCCTCCTGCACTTTGTTCTCCCCATAGACGCGATGCCCGGCCTCGAGCAGCGGAACCGCCGCCTCGGCCGGAAAGGTCTTGGTGACGCAGACGAGGGTGATCTCGGCCGGATCGCGGCCGCAATCGCGGGCGCGAGTGGAGATGGCGTCCTTGGCGGCGTTCAGCCGATCGACGACGGTCATGGGAGTTTCGGCCTCAGCGGACGAATTTCAAAATAGTGAAAATAGCGCCGATGAGAACCAGATTGAAGCCGAACACCCACCGGAGAATATCCGTCTTGGACTGAGAGATTTCCAGCTTTAGCCGTCCTTCCACCTCGGCGAGGTCGCGCTTCAGCAATTCCATGTCGTGCCGAACATCCCCGACGTCCGCCTTTGTGGCCACGCTCTCGGAGAAAGCCGTCTCCAACGCCTCGGCGGAGGCGCGCGCCTGCTCGGGCGAGAAGCCGCCGCGGGTGAGACGGTCGATATAGGCGAGGGGGTTGAAGAGCACTTGCGCCGACATGGCCCGGATATAGCACGCGCCCTGCTTCCCGGCGAGAGGCGCCTTTGACAAGCCCCGCCCCGCCCGGCATTACAGGCGAAACTCCACAATTCGATCAGGACCGCTCGGACCCATGAGACCAGAACGCTACGACTTCGCCGCGGCCGAGCCCAAATGGCGAAAGATTTGGGACGAGCGGCAGGTTTTCACCTCCGGGGATGCGGCGAAGCCGAAATATTACGTGCTCGAAATGTTCCCCTATCCGTCGGGGCGCATTCATGTCGGCCATGTGCGCAACTACTCCATGGGCGACGTCATCGCCCGCTATAAGCGCGCCATGGGCTTCGACGTGCTGCATCCCATGGGTTGGGACGCTTTCGGCCTGCCGGCGGAGAACGCCGCCCAGCAGAGCGGCTCGCATCCGGCGACCTGGACCTACGCCAATATCGCCTCGATGCGGACGCAGCTCAAATCCATGGGGCTGTCGCTCGACTGGTCGCGCGAGATCGCCACTTGCGATCCGGCCTATTACAAGCATCAGCAGAAGCTGTTCCTGGATTTCCTCGCCGGCGGCCTCGTCGATCGCAAGCAGTCCAAGGTGAATTGGGATCCGGTCGACCATACGGTGCTCGCCAATGAGCAGGTGGTGGAGGGCCGTGGCTGGCGCTCTGGCGCGCTGGTGGAGCAGCGCGAGCTGACGCAATGGTTCCTGCGCATCGGCAAATACGCCGACGATCTTCTCACCTCGTTGGACACGCTCGATCGCTGGCCGGAGAAGGTGCGGCTGATGCAGCGCAATTGGATCGGCCGCTCGGAAGGGCTGCTGGCGCGCTTCGCCATCGCCGGCGATCCGACAGGCGAGATCGAGGTCTTCACCACGCGGCCGGACACTTTGTTCGGCGCGAAATTCGTCGCGCTGGCGCCGGACCATCCGGTTGCCCGCGCCGCGGCTTCCAGCGACCCGGCGCTCGCCGCCTTTGCGGAAGAGTGCCGCCATATCGGCACGTCGGTGGCGGCGATCGAGACCGCCGAGAAGAAGGGCTATGACACGGGCCTGCGCGTCGTGCATCCCTTCGATCCCTCTTGGGTGCTGCCCGTCTATGTCGCCAATTTCATCCTGATGGATTACGGCACGGGCGCGATCTTCGGTTGCCCGGCGCATGACCAGCGCGATCTCGATTTCGCCAATGCTTACGGCCTCGGCGCGACGCCGGTCGTCTGCCCGGAGGGCGTCGATCCTGCGACTCTCATCGTCAGTGAGACGGCTTTCGACGGCGAGGGGCGGCTCGTCAATTCGCGCTTCCTCGACGGGCTCACCGTCGCAGAGGCGAAGGAGGAGGTCGCCAAGCGCCTCGAGACCGCGCAGCTGCACGGCCGTCCGCAGGGCGAGCGCAAGATCAATTACAAGCTGCGCGATTGGGGCATTTCGCGGCAGCGCTATTGGGGCTGTCCGATCCCCATTATCCATTGCCCGGATTGCGGCGTCGTGCCCGTGCCGGACGCCGATCTTCCCGTGAAGCTGCCGGAGGATGTGACCTTCGACAAGCCGGGCAATCCGCTCGACCATCATCCGACATGGAAGAATGTCGCCTGTCCGAAATGCGGAGCCGCCGCGCGGCGCGAAACCGACACGATGGACACTTTCGTCGATTCGTCCTGGTATTACGCGCGCTTCACCGATCCGCACAATGAGTCGGCGCCCGCCGCGCCGGAGCAGCTCTCACGCTGGCTGCCGGTGGATCAATATATCGGCGGCATTGAGCACGCGATTCTGCATCTGCTCTATTCGCGCTTCTTCTCGCGCGCCATTCGCGACACCGGCCATGGCGGCGTCGCCGAGCCCTTCGCCGGCCTCTTCACCCAGGGCATGGTGGTGCATGAGACCTATCGCGCCGCCTCCGGCAAATGGGTCGCGCCCAGCGAGCTGCGTTTCGAGACCGGCGACAAGGGCCGTCGCGCCTTCCTCATCGAGGGGGGCGAGGAGGTCGCGATCGGCGCGATCGAGAAAATGTCCAAGTCGAAGCGCAATACGGTCGACCCAGACGACATTATCGCCAGCTATGGCGCCGACACCGCGCGGCTCTTCGTGCTCTCCGATTCGCCGCCCGACCGCGATGTCGTATGGACGGAGGAGGGCGTGCAGGGCGCCTGGCGCTTCGTGCAGCGCGTTTATCGCCTCGCTGGCGAGCTGGCCAATGCCGCAGCGCCCGTCGGCGCCAGCGCGCCGGCCGAATTTGGCGCGGCGGCGCTCGATGTGCGCAAGGCGACGCATCGCACCATCGCCGCCGTCGGCGACAATATCGAGCGTCTGCGCTTCAACACGGCGATCGCCCGCATTCGCGAATACGCCAATGAGCTGACCGCGGCGCTCGACAAGGTGGAGACGGTTCCGGTCTCCGCCGATCTCGCCTTCGCCTTCCGCGAGGCGGCGGATGTGTTCGTGCAGCTGATCGCGCCGATGACGCCGCATGTGGCGGAAGAATGCTGGAGCGATCTCGGCCATTCCGAGATCGTCTCGCTGGCGCCCTGGCCTGAGGCCGATCCTACTCTCGTCGCGCAGGACATGATAAGCTTGCCGGTGCAGGTGAACGGCAAGAAGCGCGCGGAGATTCTCGTGGCCCATGACGCCGATGAGGCGACGATCCGCGAGGAGGCGTTGACGCAGGAGGCCGTGCTGCGCGCCATGGAAGGCAAGCCGTTGAAGAAATTCATTCTCGTTCCCAAGAGGATCGTCAATGTGGTCGTTTGAACGGCGACGTGCTCTCCTGTCCGGGGCCTCGGGTGAAGAGGCGTTTCCACCTCCCCCTGGAGGGGGGAGGTCGATCGCCGCAGGCGAGCGGGAGGGGGTGACGCCCGAGTCTCGGGAGCGACCCCACCCCAGACCGCTTCGCGGTCCGACCCTCCCCCTGAAGGGGAGGGTGTGGCGCGCCCTTTCCAGCGGTGGCCCGGCTGTCTTTGCCGCTCTGGCGCTCTCGGCCTGCACGGTGCAGCCGCTCTATGGCCCCATCGGAACCGACGCCCCGCTCACGGCGGAGCTGCAGGCGGTCGCGGTCGATCCCATTCCCGACCGCGTCGGGCATTACGTCCGCAACGAGCTGATCTTCGCCTTGAACGGCACGGGCTCGGAGGTTCCGCCGCGCTATCGGCTCAAGGTCGAGCTGAAGGAGCGCGTGCAGACGCCGATCCTCGATACGGTCACCGGCCGCGCGACATCGGCGACGGTGATCGTCGACGCCGAATATAGGCTGATCAATATCGCCGACGAGCAGGTCATCACCAAAGGCGTCGCTTTCGGCGTCGCCAGCTACGACCGTTTCAGCAATCGTCTCGCCAATGTGCGCGCCGCGCGCGACGGCGAGATTCGCGACGCCAAGGTCATCTCCGATATGATCCGCACGCGGGTGTCGACGGCTTTGGCGAAGTGAGAGAGAATAGCGAGTAGAGCTACTCGCTACTCGCCGTTACCCGAGCGCCCATGACCGCCATCAAGACCCGCGACGCCGAGCGCTTCGTGAAGGCGCCGCCGGCCAATATCTTCCTGTTCCTGCTCCACGGCGCCGACGCCGGCCTCGTGCGCGAGCGCGCGCTCGCCATTGTCGCGCAGCGCGTCGACGATCGGCATGATCCGTTCCAATGTGTGGAGATGAGCGGCGACGCCGTGGCCGCGGATCCGCTGTCGCTGCTCGACGAGGCCAATACGATTCCGCTGTTCGGCGGCAGGCGTGCGATCATCGTCGAGACGGGCGGCAAATCCATTCTCTCGCCGCTCGAGCAATTGCTCGCCGCGCCGCCTGTGGATTGCGCCGTCGTGCTCACCGCCGGCGCGCTGAAGCGCGATGCGCCGCTGCGCAAGCTGATCGAGCCGTCCAAAATCGCCGCCGCTGTCGAATGCAATCCAGACGATGAGCAGGATCTGCATGCGCTGATCGACAACAGCCTGCGCGAGGCGGGTTTTTCCGTCACGTCGGAGGCGCGGCTGCTGTTGCAGGCGGCGCTCGGCGAGGATCGCCGCATGAGCCGTTCCGAGCTCGCCAAGCTGATGCTCTATAAGCATGGCGCGAGCGCGATCGAGGCCGGCGATGTCGAGGACATTGTCGCGCACGCCTCCAATATCGCCTCCGATCGCTTGGTGCTGGACGCTTTCTCGGGGCAGGCCGACGCCGCGGGCGAAGCCTTCGACAGAGCGGTCGCCGGTGGCGGCGACGCCGGACAGCTATTGAACGGCGCGCTGCGCTACGCGATGGCGCTGCATCGCGCGCGGCTCACCGTGGATCGCGAGGGGCGGCCAGATTTCGGCATCACCATTTTGATGCGCAGCGGTTTCGGCTTCTCGCAGCGGCCGCAGCTCGAGCAGCATTTGCGCATCTGGTCCGCGGCGAAAGTGGCGGCGCTGCTGCCGGCCTTGCGCGACGCCAATCATCGCGCCCGCGCCAATGCCGCTCTGGCGGAGATGGAAGCGGGACGCGCGCTGTTGCGCATAGCCAGTCAGGCCGCGCGGCGCTGAGCGCCCCCTCCCCAACCCTCCCCCGTTTCGCGGGAGAGGGGGCAGATTGCGCGTTTCATCGAGATTTCGCGAAATGCTTGCCGTTTCCCTCTCCCGCATCAGCGGGGGAGGGTGAGGGAGGGGGCGCTTCCGCTGCCTTCGATCAATGCGCCAGCGCCTTGACGATCTGCTCCACGGTCTTCTTCGCGTCGCCGAACAGCATCATCGTATTGGGCCGGAAGAACAGCTCATTCTCGACGCCGGCATAGCCGGAGCCCATGCCACGCTTTAAAAACAGAACCGTCTTCGCCTTCTCGACATCGAGGATCGGCATGCCATAGATCGGCGATTGCGGATCGGTCTTGGCGGAAGGATTGGTCACGTCATTGGCGCCGATGACGAAGGCGACATCCGCCTGGGCGAATTCCGAATTTATGTCCTCGAGCTCGAAGACCTCGTCGTAAGGAACATTGGCCTCGGCCAGCAGCACATTCATATGGCCGGGCATGCGGCCGGCGACGGGATGAATGGCGTATTTCACCTCGACGCCTTCCTTTTTCAAAAGGTCCGCCATCTCGCGCAGCGCATGCTGCGCCTGCGCCACCGCCATGCCATAGCCCGGCACGATGATGATCTTGCCGGCGTTCTGCATGATGTAAGCGGCGTCCTCCGCCGAGCCCTGCTTGACCGGGCGCTTCTCCACCGCGCCTGTCGCCGCCACCGTCTCGCCGCCGAAGCCGCCGAGAATGACGGAGACGAAGGAGCGGTTCATCCCCTTGCACATTATGTAGGAGAGGATGGCTCCCGAGGAGCCGACCAGCGCGCCGGTGATGATGAGCGCGAGATTGCCGAGCGTGAAGCCGATGCCCGCCGCCGCCCATCCCGAATAGGAATTGAGCATGGACACGACGACCGGCATGTCGGCGCCGCCGATGGGGATGATGAGCGTCACGCCGAGCACGAAAGCGACGAGAATGATGAGAAACAGCCAGAAGCCGCTCTCCGTCGTCGCGAACAGGACGATGAAGCCGAGCAGCGCCAGCCCGAGCAGAATATTGATCGTGTGACGCTCGGCGAGCAGGAACGGCTTGCCGCTCATCTTTTCGGCGAGCTTCATATAAGCGATGATCGAGCCGGAGAATGTGATCGCGCCGATCGCCGCGCCGAGCGACATTTCGAAGAGGCTTCCCCCTTCGATGTGGCCGGGCGCGCCTATGCCGAAAGCCTGCGGCGCATTGAACGCCGCGCCCGCCACCAGAACCGCGGCGAGGCCGACGAAGGAATGGAACAAGGCGACGAGCTGCGGCATTTCCGTCATCAGCACGGTGCGCGCCTGCCACGCCCCGATTCCGCCGCCGATGGCGACGCCCGACACCATCAATAGAAATCCGCTGAAGCTCGGCGCGCGCAGCAGCAGCGTCGTCGCCACGGCGACGCCCATGCCAATCATGCCGTAGAGATTGCCCTGTCGCGACGTCGCCGGCGAGGACAGGCCGCGCAGCGCCAGAATGAACAAAATTCCGGCGGCGAGATAGAGAAGGACCGCGAGATTGCCGCTCATGGCTCAGCCCTTCTTCTTGTACATCGACAGCATACGTTCGGTGACCATGAAGCCGCCGAAAATATTCACGCTGACGAGGCCGAGCGCGACGAAGCCGAACCATTGCGCCCACCACGCGCCGCCGCTGGCGTCGGCCTTTGGGTCGACGCCGACTGCGAGCAGCGCGCCGACCACGATGACCGAGGAGACGGCGTTGGTGACGGACATCAGCGGCGTGTGCAGCGCGGGCGTCACCGACCAGACGACATAATAGCCGACGAAAACCGCCAGCGCGAAAATCGCGAGGCGGAAGACGACCGGATCGACGCCGCCGGTGAGCCCGTGCGAGGAGGCCGCCGCCGCCACTTGCGCCAGCTGATCGGAATAGGATTGCGCCTGATCGGCGAGCTGCCGCGTCGCTTCGGCTGCGCGGCGGGCCGTTTCGAGCATTTGCTGAGTCGTGTCGGATGCCATGTGCCAACGCCCTTTCTTCGCGCGGCCCTCGCGGGGCCGGCGTGATCAAGCCGCAAATCGCGAATCGATGACGGCGCCGTCGCGGGTGAGGGCCGTCGCCTTCACCAATTCGTCGTTCCAATCGATGGCGAGAGTCTTCGTCTCTTTGGAGATGAGAGTCTCGACGAAGGCGAGCAGGTTTTTTGCGTAGAGGCTGGAGGCCGTCGCCGGCAGGCGGCCGGCGAGATTGACCGCGCCGACGATCTTCACGCCATTGTCGATGATCGTGTCGCCGGGCTTGGTCAGCTCGCAATTGCCGCCACGCTCGGCCGCGAGATCAATGATGACCGAGCCCGCGCGCATCGATCGCGCCGCCGCCGCCGAAATGAGTCTCGGAGCCGGCCGGCCGGGGATCAGCGCCGTCGTGATCACAATGTCTTGCTTGGCGATATGCGCCGCGACCAGCTCCGCCTGCGCGGCTTGGTATTCCGGCGACATTTCCTTGGCGTAGCCGCCGGAGGTCTCGGCCTGGCGGAATTCGTCATTCTCGACCGCGATGAATTTCGCGCCGAGCGATTCCACCTGCTCCTTGGTGGCGGGCCGCACATCGGTGGCCGAGACGATGCCGCCGAGCCGGCGCGCCGTTGCGATCGCCTGCAGGCCGGCGACGCCGACGCCCATGATGAAAATTTTGGCGGCCGGGACCGTGCCTGCCGCCGTCATCATCATCGGAATGGCGCGGCTATATTCCGCCGCGGCGTCGATGACGGCGCGATAGCCAGCGATATTGGCCTGGGAGGAGAGGACGTCCATGACCTGCGCGCGAGTGATGCGCGGCATGAATTCCATGGCGAAGAGCGTTGCGCCGGTTTGCGCGAGCGTGGCCAGCTCTTTCTCATGTCCGAAAGGATCGGCGATGGCGACGATTGCGGCGCCGCGCGCTATGCCGGACAGCTCGCCCGGCGCCGGTCGGCGCACGCGCAGCACCACTTCGGCATTGTCGGAGGCGGCGGCTGCGCTCGGCGCTATGGCCGCGCCGGCGGCGGCGTAATCGGCGTCGGAAAAGCCGGATATGGCTCCGGCGCCCGATTGGACCACGACTTCTGCGCCGAGGTTCTTGAACTTTTTGACGGTTTCCGGCGTCGCAGCGACGCGCGTCTCGTTCTTGTCAGTCTCGGCTTGAACAGCAATGCGCATTGACGAAACTCCATTTTGCGGAGAATCGGTTTCGCGTGGCCGGATGGCCGCGCGGTTCGCATTCGGTCAGAAACTGTAGAGGGAACCCGTGGAGCGGCGCGTCGGCGATCGACGCGCCGGGTCTTTAGCGCGCGAGGAAGAAATACATCAGCGCCAGGGTCACGACGCTGGCCGCCGTTCCCACCTTCAGCAGCGTCAGAAAGCCGTTATAGGTGGCGAGATGCTCCGCAATGTCTGACGAAGTCTCGTGATGATCGGCCATTGCTCTCCCCTCGTGCTCTTGCGCTTGCGCCTCGCCCGTCGAGGGGCGAAGCAGAATCATGCTAGACGAGCGCGCGCCTTCCTGCAATGTCGCAATCGTCGCGGTCGCGGCCTGCGCAGCGGATGGGACGGCGACCGCGTCGGCGCGAGCGGCGGCCCGGCTCGATCGATCGGAATTCGCTCCGAACTCCAGCGCCGATCGAGCGCGCCGCAAGGCGACTCAAGGCGGGGAGCGGACGAAGAGGATCGCGCCATTGGCGCGGGCGAATTCTTCCGTGCAGATGTCCCCCGTTCGTCCTTTCAGCCGCGCGCTGCTCGTCGCCAGCGCGTCGAGGCTCGTATTCTCCTTGACGCGGACATGGCGCACGCAGACGGCCCCCTCGGGCGAGAAGCCCGCTTCGAAGTCATGCGCCGGATCATTGCCGGGCGATTGGACGCCGAGGAAATCATAAATGTCGATCGGCTGGCCGTTGCGCGTCGTGCCCTTGCCGTCGCCCGAATAATCGGCGCGCACGAGACGTATGCAGGCGTCGTAGAGCGCCCGCGCCGAGGGTCCGCCGGCGCGCGTCTCCCAAGGATGATAGCCGAAGCGCACGCATTTGCCCTGCGCGCCGCCGGTGCAGGTGAGCTCGAAGACGCCCCGCTCGGCCGGCGCGATCGTGCCGTCGCCGCGGGCGCGTCCGGCGATGGGAAAGCCCTGGCGGCGTCCGTCAGGACCCGCCTCGCATAGATTTGTCCATTCGCCGTCGGCGCCTTGGACGGAGAAGCTGTGCAGCAGGACCGCGTCGCGCTCGGCTTCCGGATGCGCCGCGAGGAGGGGATCCGGCTCGACCGCGTCGATGCGAATCTTCGTTCCTCCGGCGGCGCCGGCGACGGTCAGCGTCGCGCCGACCAACTGCGCGGAGTCGAGCACGCGCTCGTCCGACAATGTCGCCTTGAAATGCGTGCCGACGACGTCGAGCGACTGCAATTCGGCGGCTCGCGCGCTCGCGCAGAGGGAAAGCGCGGCGCAGACGAGCGAGAGCCGGGAGAAGAGCTTGCTGTGCATGGTTCTTTGCTTTCTCGGCGGTGGCGGCGGCCGGCGCGAGCCGGCCGTCCCAGGATCGCGGAAGATTATTTCGCGGTCGAGGCGCCGGCCGGCAGCTCGACCGAGAGGATGCGCCAGCCGTTCGCGCCGGCGGTCTTCCCGCCCGTGGCGGCGACCGCGTTGAGCGAGACTCCATTGGTCGAGATGGTGTTGTAACCGCAGCTCGTGCACACAGCCGCCATGGCGGAGCCGCTGAAAGCGAAAAGACCGAGAGTGAAAATGACTCGCTTGAACATCGTAAGACCTCTTTCGTCGGTTCGCCGAAAAATCACTTCGCCTGCGGCAGCTCGATCGAGATGACGCGCAGCCCATTCTGGCGGGACGGATTCGAGCTCACTCCGTTGGCTTTCACGCCATTATCGACGAGCGCGTTCTTCGCGAGGGCGTTGAGGTCGCGGCCATTTACCGTGAGCCCGTTCTTCGTGAGCGCGTTCTGCGTGAGCGCGTTCTTGCTGAGCGCGTTAAGCGTTAAGCCGTTCAGCTGAACGGCAGCGGACGCCGAGCCGGCGATGGTGACGAGACCAAGGGTCAAAATCATGCGCTTGAACATTGTGAGACCTCTTCATTCGAGCTGTGGCCGAAGGCCGCTTTTGCTTTGTTCCTTGCGTCGCGCCCTTCGGCGTCCGACCGTTTGAACATTGCCCAATATGAAGATTTTCGGTCCTGCCGCTGTGCCGCCGCACACAGGTCGAGGGGGCGGGAATCAAAAAAGGCCCCGGATTTCTCCGGGGCCTTCTTTGTCTCTTGCGAGGGTAGCGAGGATCAGAAGTCCATGCCGCCCATGCCGCCGCCAGGCGGCAGAGCCGGGCCGGCGTCCTTCTTCGGCTGCTCGGTGATCGTCGCCTCGGTGGTGACGATGAGGCCGGCGATGGAAGCAGCATCCTGCAGGGCGGTGCGGACGACCTTGGTCGGGTCGATGATGCCGAGCTTGACGAGATCGCCATATTCGCCGGTCTGGGCGTCATAGCCGAAGCTGTAGTCCGTGGACTCGAGCAGCTTGCCGACCACGACCGCGCCGTCGCCGCCGGCATTGTCGACGATCTGACGAGCCGGAGCCTGGATCGCCTTGCGGACGATCGCGATGCCGGTCTGCTGGTCGGAATTGGCGACCTTGACATCGGCGAGAGCGGCGATGGCGCGCAGCAGGGCGACGCCGCCGCCGGGGGAGATGCCTTCCTGCACCGCGGCGCGGGTGGCGTTCAGCGCGTCGTCGACGCGGTCCTTCTTCTCCTTCACCTCGACCTCGGTCGCGCCGCCGACGCGGATCACCGCGACGCCGCCCGCGAGCTTGGCGAGACGCTCCTGGAGCTTCTCGCGGTCATAGTCCGAGGTGACTTCCTCGACCTGAGCCTTGATCTGAGCGACGCGAGCCTCGATGTCCTTCTTCTCGCCGGCGCCGTCGATGATCGTCGTATTCTCTTTGTCGATGCGAATACGCTTGGCCTTGCCGAGCAGCGGAAGCGTGACGTTCTCGAGCTTGATGCCGAGATCCTCGGAGACGACCTGGCCGCCCGTGAGGATGGCGATGTCCTCGAGCTGAGCCTTGCGACGATCGCCGAAGCCCGGAGCCTTCACGGCCGCGATCTTCAGGCCGCCGCGCAGCTTGTTGACGACGAGCGTGGCCAGAGCCTCGCCCTCGACGTCCTCGGCGATGATGAGCAGCGGCTTGCCGGTCTGCACAACGGCCTCGAGGACCGGCAGCAGCGGCTGCAGGCTCGACAGCTTCTTCTCGTGGATGAGGATGTAGGGGTCCTCGAGCTCCGCGACGAGACGCTCGGCGTTGGTGATGAAGTAGGGGGAGAGATAGCCGCGGTCGAACTGCAGGCCCTCGACGATGACGGTCTCGGAGTCGAGGCTCTTGGCCTCTTCCACCGTGATCACGCCCTCATTGCCGACCTTCTGCACCGCCTTGGCGATCTCCTGGCCGATGAAGCTGTCGCCATTGGCCGAGATGGTGCCGACCTGGGCGATCTCGTCGTTGGAGGTGACCTTCTTGGAGTTCTTCTTCAGATCGGCGACGACCGCCTCGACCGCGAGGTCGATGCCGCGCTTGAGATCCTGCGGGTTGAGGCCGGCCGCGACGGCCTTGGCGCCTTCCCTGGCGATGGCGGCGGCGAGCACGGTCGCCGTCGTGGTGCCGTCGCCGGCGGTGTCGTTCTGCTTGGAGGCGACCTCACGAACGAGCTGCGCGCCGAGATTCTCGAACTTGTCGGCGAGCTCGATCTCCTTGGCGACGGTGACGCCGTCCTTGGTGATGCGGGGAGCGCCGAAGCTCTTCTCGATGACGACGTTGCGGCCCTTGGGGCCGAGAGTGACCTTCACCGCATTGGCGAGGATTTCGACGCCGCGCAGGATACGGTCGCGCGCGTCGGAGGAAAAACGAATGTCCTTGGCTGCCATTTTCGTTCGGCTCCGTTGAAGAGAATAAGGTGCGAGGGTCTAGCGGCTCAGGCGATCACGCCCAGAATGTCGCTTTCCTTCATGATGAGGAGATCTTCGCCGTCGATCTTGACCTCGGTGCCGGACCATTTGCCGAACAGCACGCGGTCGCCTTCCTTCACGTCGAGGGCGACGAGCTTGCCGCTCTCGTCGCGGGCGCCGGGGCCGACGGCGATGATCTTGCCCTCGGCGGGCTTCTCTTTCGCGGTGTCCGGAATGATGATGCCGCCTTTGGTCTTGTCTTCGCCTTCGAGGCGCTTGACCACGACGCGGTCGTGGAGGGGACGGAACGCCATGTCGTCTTCCTTCGTTGCTGCCCGGCCGGAGCGCGCGGGCGAAAGATTGAATAAAATGCCTATTAGCACTCATGAGGGGTGAGTGCCAGCAGGCTGGCGATGACATAGGAAGCAGCCCCCGGCCCTGTCAAGGGCGAGCAGCGCCGAATTCGGGCGCCGGCCGCGCAAATGCATAAAATTGCGTCTTGCCGTGCCTCTTTATTCTCGTGACGCGGCCGAAATCGGGCGGCGCATTCGCGGTTTTGGGCAGGGGCGTCGCGCCGCCGAGCGCCCTGTGGTAGGCCCATGCTTCGGCATATGAATTGCTAGCTCGCGAGGCATGACAATGGACGCCGTGCAATCGACAAAGACCGCATTCGACGTCATCGGAGGCCAGGAGGCGGTCGACCGTCTGGTCGAGACGTTCTACCGCAATATGGACGAGCTGCCGCAGGCGCGGGGCATTCGCGCCATGCATGCGATCGATCTCGGCCCCACAAAGGCGGTTCTGAAGCTCTATCTGGCCGAATGGCTGGGCGGACCGAAGAGCTATTCGGAACAGCGGGGACATCCCCGGCTGCGCATGCGTCACATGGGCTTCGCGATCGGAGCCGCCGAGCGCGACGCGTGGATGGCCTGCATGACTGGCGCGCTCGATGAGGTGGTCGATGATGTGAGACTGCGTGACTCCCTGAAGCAGAACTTCGCCAAACTGGCGGATTGGCTACGTAACGATCCGGATAATCAACATGACAAGCATCACTGAAACGGCGTTTGCGACTTTGGACGAGCAGAAGCGGCTGCTCAGCCCGGTTCACAAGGGACCGACGGAGAAGGCCGGGCGCTTCGGCTTCCGCGGCAAGCTCGCCCTGAAATTCGCCCAACAGTTCGCCGATGAGGCGCGCCCGCCGGAGCTCTGCTCCGATCAGGTCATTGCGGTGGCGGAAGCCGGCAAGCCCACCTTCGACTTCTTCGCGCAGTGGCTCCTCTCCTTCGAGCATCTCGGATACGTCGCCGAAGTGCTGAAGGGGCTGCTCGCCCCGGATGGCAAATATTTCATCTTTGCCAACAATATCGACCTGCTCAGCAAATATCAGGTCGAGATCGACGGCATTAATTTCTACGTGCTGCCGATCGACGAATCGACGGTCTATAACGAGCTGCTCGAGCTGTTCTACATCGAGAAGAACGATCTCAAGAAGCTGTCGATCGGTGGCAAGATCGACGCCGTGGCCAACGCGGGCATAGCCTTCGATCAGACTTTCGAGAAGATCACCTTCGAGAAGGGCCTGGAAGTCATGGGCCCGGTGCGCAACCGCAACGAGAATCGTCCGGTCTGACACGACCTTACGCTCGCACACGACCACGCAATCCAGGGGCCGCACCGGCTCTGGATTGCTTTTTTATGTCTGGCGAGGCGCCGGCGGGGCCGAGAGAAAGCGTGCGCGTATTCCGACATGATTGTCAGAATACGCCCTGCCTGGTTCGTTGATCGACAGTGATGATCAATTGCCTTCCAGCCGCGCTTGCGCGCAGGCGCGGACCAGCTCGTCCTCGTCATCGAGGAAAGAGGGCAGCTGTTCCGCTGAGCAGCGTTCCGCGACAGTGAAGCGAATACGCAAATCCTCGTCCTTGCTCATGGCGGCGAGGCGATCTTCCGGCAGGCGCTCGGCGACGACGAGGCGCACGAGCGGCTCCGGATCCTTCACGAGAAGATGCAGCCGCTCCAACGGAATGCGGCGCGCGACCCAGCGGCGCACCTCCGGGTCCTCGTCATGGACGGCCATGCTCAGCAAATCCGGCGCGATGCGCCGCACGACATGGATGCGGACCAGATAATCCGGGTCCGAATACATTGCGACGAGCGCGGCGCCTTCGAGCCGATTGGCGGCCACGATGCGCACGCGTGGTTCTGGATCATGCGCGAGATGGGCGATGCGCGACGCCGGCAGGCGCGATGCGACCGTGGCCCGCACCTCCGGCTCTGGATCGTCGAGCAGCGGCGGCAGACGCAGCACCGAGGCGTAGCGCGCCGCACGGGCGCGCACCTCGAAATAGGCGTGATCGAGGTAGGAATCCGCGAGATGCGGATGTCCGCGGAAGAAGAGATCGACACGCTTGGCCCGGCGATCGCGCACACAGGCGGATCCCTTGCGGCAGAGCCCCTCGAGATTGAGCGCCACATGGGAGCATTCCCTGCAGCGGATGGGGCGACCGCGCCAGTCGAGCGGATCGTCGCTTATTCTTTCCGGTTCTGCGGCCATTGTGGAGCCGTCTTCTTTCCAGGAATCAAAACTTCTTTACAGGGATATCATATTTTTGCAGCGCATAGCCGATTTGTCTGGGGGTAAGCCCGAGCAGGCGAGCCGCTTTGGCTTTCACCCATCCGGCCTGTTCCATCGCCTCGATGAGCTTGTCGCGATCGGACCGATGATCCGTCTCGATGACCGTACAGTTCTCTGCGCCTGGACACGCCGCCGCGGGTTGCGCCGCGACGACAGGCGCGGGCTCTTCGACGACCGGCGGTCGCGCCACGGGAGGCCGCGCCGGCGGCGGCGGGGGCGCCTGCGGCTTGGAGACGATCGGCAGAGGCGTGAAGCTCGGCGGGTGCAATCCGCCGATCGTCGACTCGCGCGAGCCGTTCCACAGAACGGAGGAGAGGCAGCCGTCATTGCGGCAAGAGAAGTCTTTGTCCACGATCGAGTCGTTGCGCGCCAAAGTCGCTGTCCGATAAACGCAATTCTCGAGCTCGCGAATATTGCCCGGGAAATTGCATTCGCTGAGCACTTCCATCGCCGAATCGGAGAAGCTCAGATGGACATTCTGCTCATTGTTGAAGCGCCGCAGGAATTCATTGGCGAGGGGCGCCAGATCGCCTCTTCGGTCGCGCAGCGGCGGCAGGAAGATCGGAACGACGCTGATGCGGTAATAGAGATCCGCGCGGAACTCGCCCTTCTGCACCGCTTCCTCGAGATTGCGATTGGTGGCGCAGACGAAGCGCACGTCGACCTTCATCGTGCGGGTGCCGCCGACGCGCTCGAACTCGCCCTCTTGCAGCACGCGCAGCAGCTTGGCCTGGAAGGCGGGCGTGATGTCGCCGATCTCGTCCAGGAACAGCGTGCCGCCGTCCGCGAGCTCGAAACGCCCTTTGCGCAGGGCCGCCGCGCCGGTGAAGGCGCCGCGCTCATGGCCGAACAGCTCGGACTCTAGCACGCTCTCGGGCAGGGCCGCGCAGTTCAGCTTGACGAAAGGCTTGCTCTGCCGTGGCGAAAGATTGTGGAGCGCGGCCGCGAACAGCTCCTTGCCGGTGCCCGACTCGCCGCGCAGCAGCACGGTTGATTTGGCCTTGGCGACAATGCGGATCTTGTCGACGACCGCACGCACCGCCGGACTCTCGCCGACGATCCCTTTGATGCCGTCCAGCCGCGCCTCTATATGCGCCGAATGCGCCGCCGGCCGATCGCCCTTCTCCAGCCTGGCCTTCTCCTGCATCAGCCGCTCGCGGTCTCGCGCGATCAGCTTGTGCAGCCGCAAGGTCTGGCCGACCAGATTGGCGATCATTGTCAGGAATCGCACGTCGTGGTCGAAGCGAACGGAAGACCGATCGCTATAGACGCGATCGACCGTCAATGTGCCGACCACCGCGTCCGCCTCCTTGATCGGCACGCCGATCAGCGAGAAGGGCTGTCCGTCAGTCGGACCCCATTCGGAGAGATCCGTGCCTTCGAACAGAGGCGAGGCGGCGACATTCTCGACCACCAGCGGCATCTTGGTCGCGACGATCTGGCCGACCGCCCGCTCGGGAAGATGCTCGAAAAACTTCTTGGCGTTCCCTTCGCTCCATCCCGAGCCGACGACCACTTCCGGGTCGCCATGCGTGTCGAGCAGAGCGATGAGGCCGTGCCGCATGTCGAGAAAGCTCGACAGCAGCGCCAGCACGCCCGCCAGCGTCTTCTCGAGCCGGTTGGGCGAGGCCAGTAATTTCGAAATTTCGTAGATTCCGACGAGAGCAGATTCGCTCGGGTCGAACGCGCGAGCCTGAGCCGTGTTCATGCTGCTTCCAGCTTCGTATCCCATCGACGTGCCTGACGTTCCGCGGGAATTCGATAGTTCACCCTGGAATGTTTAGCAACTAACATGCCGTCGCCGTGGCAATTCTTCGCTCCGCTCCCGGCGGCGCGCCACCCCGGCTTCACGCAACCCCTTGCGCGAGCTCGTAGATTACCGTCCAGCCGACGTGGCCCGGCGGGTCCAGCACCTGCAAAATCCCGAGGTTTTCCATCGCTTCCGCCTTGTTGCCCCGCTTCAGCTGAATGAAGCTCAAAGCCTTTAAAGTGTACAATGCGAAGCGCTCGGCCGTGCCCGGCGCCGTTTCTTTCGGCGGCCAGCTATGCGGGTCGAGCGCCCAGCCAGCTTGCCGCGTCGCCTCGGCGAGGCCCTGATTGGCCACGGTCCAGGCGACTTCCAGATTCCCCATATAAGTATGAATCTTATAAAGGCAGTAATAGGCCGGCAGCTCATGGGGAGACAGCTCTAGCGCCTCACGGAACAATTCGTCCGCGCGCGCTCGATCGTTCCGATAGGCCAGGACGCCTTTTTGCAAGAGTTCATTGACGGCGGGCGAAAGCTCGCCGAAGTCGACGAGATCGTTTTCACGGGTGAGGTCGTTCATAACGCGCCCGCGAGCAAATCTCGCGCCAATAAAAGGCCGCCGGGCGCCGCGCGCGATCGAGGGACCGAGCGCAACGCCCGAAACGAGGGCGATCAAGGCCACATGGAGAGAGCGATATTGCGCCGTTTCCCTGGGCTCGCGCGGGTTTTGCGTCGAAGTGTCGCGTTCGCGACAGCTGGTTCTGACGCTTTCCGACATGTGTCGGTATTTGGACAGGTTCCAAACAAACGACAGTTTTCTCATAATTTCAGGTCTTTAGGTCATCAAATCAGCATGGCATGCTTGTTGCGAACCTCGTGCCCGGACACCGCTTCCGCGACAGCGCCGGTGCAATGGCAGACGGATATGTCGCGACTGCGTTCCGCAAGGGTTTGAAACTCTTCAAATCGTGAGGAACCGAACATGGAATCTCTATCTACTGAAACCGTCGACATCGGCGGGGCTGAATCGATCGACGACGTGATGCAGAAGGTCGCTGAGCATAAGGGCTGCGGCACCTCGGGCGGCAGCGGCAAGGCGAGCTGCGGCACGGCGGCTGGTGAAAACGACCTGCCGCAGGAAATCTGGGACAAGGTCAAGAACCATCCTTGCTACAGCGAGGAGGCGCATCACCACTACGCCCGCATGCACGTCGCTGTCGCTCCGGCGTGCAACATCCAGTGCAACTACTGCAATCGCAAATATGATTGCGCCAATGAGTCGCGCCCCGGCGTCGTCTCCGAGAAGCTGACGCCCGAGCAGGCCTCCAAGAAGGTTCTGGCCGTCGCGTCGACGATCCCGCAGATGACCGTTCTCGGCATCGCCGGCCCGGGCGACCCGCTCGCCAATCCGGAGAAGACCTTCAAGACCTTCGAGCTGATCGCCGCGACTGCGCCGGACATCAAGCTCTGCCTGTCGACGAATGGTCTGGCTCTGCCGGAGCATGTCGATACGATCGCCAAGTACAATGTCGATCACGTCACGATCACCATCAACATGGTCGATCCGGACGTCGGCGCGCAGATCTATCCCTGGATCTACTGGCAGCATAAGCGCATCTATGGCCGCGAGGCCGCCGAGATCCTGACGCAGCACCAGATGCGCGGCCTCGAGATGCTGACCGAGCGCGGCATTCTGTGCAAGGTCAACTCGGTCATGATCCCGGGCATCAACGACAAGCATCTCGTCGAGGTGAACAAGGCCGTGAAGTCGCGCGGGGCGTTCCTGCACAACATCATGCCGCTCATCTCCTCCCCCGAGCACGGCACCGTGTTCGGCCTCAACGGCCAGCGCGGCCCGACGGCTCAAGAGCTGAAGGCGCTGCAGGACAGCTGTGAAGGCGAGATGAACATGATGCGCCATTGCCGCCAGTGCCGCGCCGACGCGGTCGGGCTGCTCGGCGAGGATCGCAGCGCTGAGTTCACGACCGACAAGATCATGGCCATGGAAGTGACCTATGATCTCGAGAGCCGCAAGGCTTATCAGACGAAGGTCGAGGAAGAGCGTCTGAAGGTCGCCGCCGCCAAGAACGCCGAGCTGGCGACGCTCGCCGGCGAGGACAATGTCGACATCAAGATCCTGATCGCCGTGGCGACCAAGGGCTCTGGCCGCGTCAACGAGCACTTTGGCCACGCCAAGGAGTTCCAGATCTACGAGCTCAGCACCCATGGCGCGAAGTTCGTCGGTCATCGTCGTGTCGACCTGTATTGCCAGGGCGGCTATGGCGAGGAGGACAGCCTCGACACGATCATCCGCGCGATCAACGATTGCACGGCCGTGTTCGTCGCGAAGATCGGTGGTTGCCCGAAGAACGATCTGGTCAAGGCCGGCATCGATCCGGTCGATGAATTCGCCTTCGAGTTCATCGAGCAGTCGGCGATCACCTACTTCAAGCGCTATCTCGACAAGGTGAAGACCGGCGAGATCGAGCACAAGGAGCGTGGTGACGCGACTCTCCGTCAGGGCGCCTTCATCACGGCCTGACACGGAAGCGATCGGCATTCGCCACTAAAGAAGCGCGAGCCGCCGAGCGGCCCGCGCTTCAGTCAAGACCGCGGATGCGCGGAGAATTAGAGCTCGAGAGAATCGGCGATTCTTCAGCTCAGTGACGGCTCGATGGAGGAGCAAGCAAATGACCTACAAGATCGTTGCTTCGCAATGCACGTCCTGCTCGGCGTGCGAGGCGGAATGCCCCAATGTGGCGATCTCCGAGAAGAACGGAACCTTCGTCATCAATCCCAAGAAGTGCACCGAGTGCATCGGCTATTTCGATGTGCCGCAGTGCGTCGCGGTGTGCCCGGTCGATGACACCTGCGTCATCGACAACTCGCTCCCGCGGTATCAGGCGGCCGGGGGCGCGGCATGAATATTCAATTCACTCCCGCCGCGGAAAAATTCATCCGCCGCCTCGTCACGTTCGACGGCGGTCCGGGCTTCGGTCTGAGCCTCCACGTCTCTCCGGGCGGCTGCTCGGGCATGAGCGCGGAATTCTCGGTTCAGCCGGCTCCGCGTGAGGGCGAGCAGGCGTTCGACTTCCCGAGCTTCAAGCTGTTTCTGCCGGCGCAGAGCCGCCTGCTGCTCGATGGCGTGACGATCGACTTCAAAGAGACGGCCACCTCCACCGGCTTCTCCTTCATCGATCCCAAAGCGAAAGCCTGTGGGTGCTCCTCGACGACGCAGACCGTCGTCGAGCTGCCGGAGCTTCCCGTGGCGTGAGTGGATAGGAACGCTTCATGTTGAACGGAGATGGCGCTCTACGCAACGAGGCCTTCGATACGGGAGACGAGATTCTTTCTTCTCCCGTCTTCGGCGCCGGATTGCCGGCGGAAGCCGAGCGTCATCTCCGCGAAGCGGCGCTTTCCTACCATCTCGGCGATGTCGCAGAACAGCATTTGTTCGAGGCGCGTCGCGCGGCCCCGACCCATGTGGCGGTGCTGATCGGACTCTACCGGTTTTACTTCTACAAGAACCGTCTCGAGGATACGCTCGAGATCGCCAAGACGTGCCTCACTAGGGCGGCGATCGATAATTCGCTGCCGCTCGACTGGCGCGAGGTCCGAAAAGGCGACGCCGACTTCGCCAATTACGAGGCGGTGCTGCCGCGCTTCTTCATGTTTGTGCTCAAAGGCTATGCGTATCTGCAGATGCGCATGGGCGAGCATGAGGAGGGGCGAGAGGCGGCGCAAAAGCTGCTCGAGCTAGACCCGACCGATAAGGTCGGCGCGACCTTGCTGCTCACCGTTCTCGCGCAACGGGAGGCCGAGGATGCCGACTGACGAGATCGACGAGGCCATCGACTGGCAAGGCGTTCCCGTCGATTGCGGGGCATGCCCCCATAAAGAGCTCTTGGCCGAGGAGCGTTGCAAGCCGCTCCGGGCCTGTGTCTTCGACCGCTATGCGCGTCGGATCGACCGTTTCTTCGATTGGAATCCGGAGCTGGCGCGTCATTTTCTCGCGCATCCCTATTTCGAAGTGCGCGCCTGGGCCGCCAAAGCCGCCGAGATATTCCTCCTTCCGGCGCTTTTGGACGATCCCGAAGAAACTGTTCGCTGGAGCGCCGCGCGGCGCCTTCCTGATCGCTATCTCCTCAAGCTTCGCAATGATCCGCATCGCGAGGTGAGGATCAGAGTGGCGCATCGGCTCGACCCCGTCGATCTGCTGCCGATGATCGAGGATCGCGACTATTATGTCCGCCAGGTCGTCGCGCGTCGCATCTCGCCGGATTTGCTCGTTCTGATGATCGACGACGACGAGGTCGAGGTACGACGCGTCGTCGCGCAGCGCATCGCGCCGCAAGCGCTGAAGCGGATGACGACCGACGTGGACGCGGCCGTTCGCTTCGAGGCGGCGCAGCGACTCGACGTCGCGCAGCTGCCGGATCTCATCAGCGATCCGGACTGGCGCGTGCGCTATGAGGTGGCGCAACGCGCAGCCCTCACAGACATTCGACTGCTTCTCTCCGACGAGGACCCGATCGTGCGCGAGACCGCTGAAGCGCGGCTCGGCAAAACGCCCGATCCGTCCGGCCGGAAAGTTTTGGAGCGCAACCACAGCCACATCGAGGAACGGATATGAGCAACATCAACCGTGACGACGGCTCCGTCGAGCTGAACGATCCGCCCGCCTTCAACTATGGCGAAAAGGTCAAGTCGAAGAAGGTGGTGCGAAACGACGGCACCTTCCCGGGGAAGGACGTCGGCGAGATTCTCGTAAAAAAAGGCGAGATCGGCTATGTCTCGAGCATCGGCACGTTTTTGCAGCAATTCTACATCTACGGCGTCGAGTTCGTGGAGACTGGCTATAAGGTCGGCATGCGTAAAAAGGAGCTCGAGCCCGTCGAGGTCGCGACCCAAGAGGCGGCTCAATGATCAAATATGACTGGGGCATGCGGGTGCGCGCCACCGTTGATCTCTTCAACGACGGCTCTCATCCGGGGCATGAGCCCGATGCGCTGCTCGTCAAGGCGGGCGACCCCGGCGAGATCGTTCAGATCGGCCAGCATGTCGAGAGCGACACGCCAGTCTATATCGTCGAGTTCGGCGAGAAGACGGTGATCGGCTGCTTAGAAGAGGAGATCGAGCCCGTTTGACGCGCGGATTTTCCACACGACTCGCGGTATGAACATTGCTAAACGACAAGGGTCAACCTAACAGCGAGGCGCAGTGTGAAAGTCATGATCCGCAGAGGCTCCGACGGCATTCTTTCGGCCTATGTGCCGAAGAAGGATCTCGAAGAGCCGATCGTCGAACAGGGGAGCCCTCAATTGTGGGGCGGCACAGTGACCCTCGCCAATGGTTGGGTGCTTCAGCTGCCGGAGATGGCGGCGGAAACGTCGCTTCCGATCACGGTCGAAGCCAAGAAAATAAGTGGAGACTGAAAAATGCCGATCGCGACCGAGCAACTCGAGGCGATCGACGCGACGCTCGCGACGGCGGCCGCCGATCAGGCGGCCGTTTCCGCTCTGAGACAAGTCGCACCCGGCCTCACGGCGATGAGATGCGACAAGGCGGATATTCAGGACGAGACGCCGTTTCGCACCTATGAGAACTGCGATTTGTTCCTGATCGACGCCCGCGACCATTGCGTCAAGATCACAGCGGATCCGACCGTCGCCACAGGATTGGTGGTTGCCCCGAAAAGGTGAGCGAGCATGCAGACGTCCCTTCTGCCGATGAATGATCCGGACCTCGCCCAGAGTGATCTGGATGCGGTCGTCGAGACGATCACTTCCCCGCGACTTTCCGCGGGACCCAAAGTCGAAGAATTCGAGGCGGAGTTCGCCGCATATCTCGGCCGCAAGCATGCGATCGCCGTGTCCAGTGGGACGATCGGCCTTTTGCTGACCTTGCGCGCCTATGGCATCGGCCCTGGCGACGAGGTTGTCGCCTCCGCTCATTCTTTCCGTGAGACGACGCATGCGATCGCGCTCTCGGGCGCGCGGCCGGTGTTCGCGGACATCGACTATTGGGCCGGCACTTTGGCGCCTGAAAAGGCGGAAGCGGTCATTACCGACAAGACCAAGGCGATCGTCGCCGGCAATTCCAACGGACATCCGGCGCCTTGGGAGCCGTTTCGCCAGCTCGCCGAAGCGAAAAAGCTGATCCTCATCGAAGATTCGACCGAGGCCATCGGCTCCATATACAAGGGCAAGCTGGTCGGCTCGTTCGGCGATTGCTCGGTGTTCGACTTTTCTCAGCCCGGCGTCATCGCCTGTGGCGAGGGAGGCATGATCGTCACCGATGACGACGATCGCGCCTCGGCGATCCGTAATCTTCGCAGCCGGCGGATCGCGGAACGGTCCTCGGTGGTGCTCGGCGCCTATCCTCCGATGCAGGCGGCGATGAGCGACATCACCGCGGCGCTCGGTCTCGCGCAGTTTCGACGCCTGGAGCTGCTGCTCGCGCGCCGCACCAGGGTCGAGCGCTGGTTCTACCAATATGTGAAGTCATTCGAAGGGATCAAAGATCCCTATATCGCGCCCGACGTCGAGGAGGTTCACTGGTTCCTCTATGTCGTGCATCTCGGCACGCGTTTCTCGCGCTCCAGCCGCGATCAGATCATCGAAGATTTGCAGACGGAGAAGATCGACGCCGCGGCCTATTCGCATCCGCTGCATTTGCAACGCTACTATTTCGATCTCGGCTATCGGCGCGGCAATTTCTTCGTGACCGAGAAAGTCGCGGATCGCGCCGTCGCGCTGCCGTTCCACGCTCATCTGACCGAAAGCCAGATCGCTTTCATCGTCGGCACGATGAAGGACGCTTCGATCAATATCGGCGCAGGAGCCGCTATTTATCTGTAAAAGTCGCGCCGGCCTCGAGCCGGCGCGTCCATTGCCGTGACGTCATTGTCCAGAAACGGACGAGACCTGATGCGCGAGTGGCCGAGAGTGGCCGAAACGCGCGAACGAAAACTCCCATCACACCAAAATGCTGCGCATTTTTGCCTGCGATGTGTCCTGTCGCGCGCGCAGCTGCACGAAATTTAGAGTGGTTCGAAACTTGCTGGAAAGAGGGCGTGAGGACCTTTGGCAAGGAGGAGTGAACGACATGCCGGTACTGACCATTCTGCCGTCGGGCAAAACCATCGAAGTTGAGCCGGGCAGCAGACTCCTGGACGCGATTCTCAAAGCGGAAGAGAAGATCCAAAGCAAATGCGGTGGCGAGGCCAAATGTGGCACCTGCCATCTTTTCGTCCAGGAAGGAAAGAAGAGCCTGTCGAAGACAACTCGCGCCGAAAACGAGCAGTTGGACACGATCGTCGGCGTGGGCTCGAAATCGCGTCTCGCTTGCCAAGCCAATTTCGGAACCGAGAACGTCACGGTCGAGCTGCTCGGCTTCGACTCGGGCCGCTGACAACTGGAGGGGGAATCAAGATGAGCGACGCAACTGTCATCATTCATGTCCGCTTTTTCAATGACGGCACCGTGCAAGAGATCGGTGAGCGTCCGGCGAGCCTTTCCAGCCAGGAGTGGTTCACCAAGCTGACGAACGCATACGCCATGGACTACATGGCGCTGTCGGGCGGTCGCGGCGCCTTCAAGCTGACGCCGGAAAAGCTGGACGTCGCCAAGAGCGCCACGCTTCAGTGACAGAACAGGCAATCCGGGTTCGACGAGAGGAGAAACACAAGTGCTGAGCGCAATCAAAACGGGGTTTGAGCGAGGCCTCGTGATACCCTATCTCGGACCCGGCGTGCTGACGCTGGCGACGGGCGGGAACCCTGTTCCCGCCTCCCCCGAAGAACTGGTCGTGCAGCTGACCAAGGCTGCGACCGTTCCGCACAAAATCCGCAATAATCTGACCGCTGCGGCGCAATACATCGAGAATTTCAAGCATCGCAAAACAATCTCCGCCGCGATGAAGAAAGCTTTCGAGGTCTCGCCCGATCCGAGCGTCCTGCACAATTGGATCGCCGAGCGGCCGCATCTGCCGCTGGTCGTCAATGCGTGGTACGATGATCTTCCGCAGAAGTCTCTCGCGGTGCGCAAGAGCTGGGGCGTTGTGCAAGGCGTGTCGCAAGCCGAACATTTCGGCTATTGGGTGAATTATTTCCGACCCGACTTGTCGCTCGTGCCAAATAAGGAATTCGTCCGAGACGGGTCTGGCGCGAAGGCTCCGGCGGAGGCTCCCGAAGAAACGTTGTCTTGGGAGACGCTGCTCTATCAGCCGATCGGCTCAGTCACACCGGCTGCGAATTTCGTCATCTCGGACTCCGACTATGTCGAGGTCCTGACAGAGATCGACATTCAGACGCCGATCCCGGAAGCGGTTCAATCGATCCGCAAGGGTCGCAGCTTTCTCTTCCTCGGGTGTCGCTTCGCCACGCAGCTCGAGCGCAATTTCGCTCGGCAGATCATGAAGCGTTCTTCGGATCAGCATTGGGCTGTGATCGAAGGCCCGTTGACGAAAAACGAAGCGAAGTTCCTCGCGGAGCAGAACATCACGCGCATCGAGACGCCGCTCGCCGAATTCGTCGCGAGCCTCACCGGGCAGCCGGTCGTCGTCTCGACCGCCGACGCAGCGGCTTGATCGGCGCCAGCGTCGTCGGAGATCAGTCAAATCCAGGACAGAAAAATGCTCGAAGAACTTCCGGTCGTGTTCAAATACCATGTGTTCACATGCTTTCAGCAACGTCCGCCGGGACATCCCCGCGGTAGCTGCACCACTTCCGGCGCGAAGCCGTTGTGGGATCGGCTGCAGGCCAAGCTCGGCGCTCAGCCTTTGCCCGATGTCTCGATGACGGCGACGGGATGCCTCGGCTTCTGCCGCGCCGGCCCGCTGATGGTCGTCTATCCGCAAGGCGTTTGGTATGCGCCGCGGACCGAGGCGGATATCGATGAAATCGTTCAGTCGCATTTCATCGACGGAAATCCTGTCGAGCGCTTGATTATCGTGCCGCAGCTCTAACGACGACGTAAAGAGAGTTCGAAAACGCCCGCGGTCTCCGCGGGCGCTTTTCGTTTGTGAGGCGCGCAAAATTGGCGCGCCCAAAACAAAAAGGCCGGAGCAAGCGGCTCCGGCCTCGATCGCATTCGAATACGTTCGTCGAATGTCAGAGAACAGTCAACGGAATGGCGACTCCTTGGCGACGGCCCAGAAGAACGTCCACTTTCTGCCGCACGAACTCGACGGTCAGCGGCTTCACGATATAGCCGTGAGCGCCCGCGGCCTGGCTCTCTTTGCCGAAGCCGCTCTGAAGCGAGTCGACGATCACCAGCACCTTCACGCCGGATATGCGTTGCGGAATTTCCTTCAACATAGGAAGGCCCGCCGCCTTCACGACATTTTCCGCCAAAATCAAAAGATCGGGCTTCGCCGAGGCGGCCTTGTCGAAGGCGGCGTCGAGGCTTCCGACCTCATGGGTCTCGTATTCGTCGTGCAGCATGAACTGAAGCGCCGCCCGAATGATCTCGTCGTCGTCGACGACGAAAATGCGCTTGTTTTCGACCGCCCTGGACGTTTCGACGCCGATTTGCATCTCGCCTGCTCCGTAGTTTGACTGCCCGCTTTGTAAGCAATCGCTATGCCGTGCCAATGCCGACAATCCCGACGACGCTTGTCCGATTCTTACAATAGTTCCGAACGAGCCTGTCGCCTAAATGCCCTTCGTCCGATTCCGAGCATCACTGTCGGCTTTGACACACCCCCGCAGGCGCTCCGACCCGCAAAGCTAACTATTTGATTTACTGTCGTCTATTGACCCCTCCGAGGGGCTGGCACGCTGCTTGCGAGACAGGGCCCGCAAGGCGAGTGGCTGCGGATTGGGCGGCCCCGATCACAAAGGGGGCGATCAAGCAACCGGCGCCGGGCTCGGTCGGTAAAGACGACTTCGGCCTGCGCACCGTGCGCGCCGATCGCAATGAAACGGTATCTTAAGGAGACAGAAATGTCAGAACTTCGACAGATCGCGTTCTACGGCAAGGGCGGTATTGGCAAGTCCACGACCTCCCAGAACACTCTCGCGGCTCTCGCCCAGCAGGGCAAGAAAATCCTGATCGTCGGCTGCGATCCCAAGGCCGACTCGACCCGTCTGATCCTGCACGCCAAGGCTCAGGACACCATCCTTTCCCTGGCCGCCGAAGCCGGTTCGGTCGAGGATCTCGAGCTCGAAGACGTCATGAAGGTCGGCTTCGAAGACATCCGTTGCGTCGAGTCCGGTGGTCCGGAGCCGGGAGTTGGCTGCGCCGGCCGTGGCGTTATCACCTCGATCAACTTCCTCGAGGAGCAGGGCGCTTACGACGGCGTCGACTACGTTTCTTATGACGTGCTCGGCGACGTGGTCTGCGGCGGCTTCGCGATGCCGATCCGTGAGAACAAGGCTCAGGAGATCTACATCGTCATGTCCGGCGAGATGATGGCCATGTATGCTGGCAACAACATCTCCAAGGGCATTCTGAAGTATGCCAACTCCGGCGGCGTGCGCCTGGGCGGGCTGGTCTGCAACGAGCGCCAGACCGACAAGGAGTACGAGCTGGCCGAGTCCCTGGCCAAGAAGCTCGGCACTCAGCTGATCTACTTCGTGCCGCGCGACAATATCGTTCAGCACGCCGAGCTGCGCCGCATGACGGTCATCGAGTATGCGCCCGATTCCGTGCAGGCCGGTCACTATCGTTCGCTGGCCGAGAAGGTCCATGCCAACAAGGGCAATGGCATCATCCCGACCCCGATCACCATGGACGAGCTCGAAGATCTCCTCATGGAGCATGGCGTGATGAAGGCCGTCGACGAGTCGCAGGTCGGCAAGACCGCGGCTGATCTGGCCGCGATCGCGTAATTCGCCTGAAAGTCCAAGGCCCGGCCTCATACGGGGCCGGGCCGTTCTTTCAGACACGGTTAACTGGAAAGGGATGGCGTCATGAGCCTGGCTCAACCCGAATCGATCGAAGACCTCAAGGCGCGCAATAAAGCGCTGATCAAAGAGGTTCTCGAAGTTTATCCTGAAAAGACCGCCAAGCGCCGCGCGAAGCACCTCGGCACGTTCGAGGATGGCAAGCCGGATTGCGGCGTGAAGTCCAACATCAAGTCGATCCCCGGCGTGATGACGATCCGTGGCTGCGCTTACGCCGGTTCGAAGGGCGTCGTGTGGGGCCCGATCAAGGACATGATCCACATCAGCCACGGCCCGGTCGGCTGCGGTCAGTATTCCTGGGCGTCTCGTCGTAACTACTACATCGGCGTGACGGGCATCGACACCTTCGGCACGATGCAGTTCACCTCGGACTTCCAGGAAAAGGACATCGTGTTCGGCGGCGACAAGAAGCTCGCCAAGCTGATCGACGAAATCCAGGAGCTGTTCCCCCTCAACAAGGGCATCTCCGTTCAGTCCGAGTGCCCGATCGGCCTGATCGGCGACGATATCGAGGCGGTCTCCAAGGCGAAAACCAAGGAGTACAACGGCCATACGATCGTCCCGGTTCGCTGCGAAGGCTTCCGTGGCGTGTCGCAGTCGCTCGGCCATCATCTGGCCAACGATGCGATCCGCGACTGGGTGTTCGACAAGATGGAGGGCAAGCCCGCTCTCTTCGAATCGACGCCTTATGACGTTGCGATCATCGGCGACTACAACATCGGCGGCGACGCTTGGTCTTCGCGCATTCTGCTCGAGGAAATGGGCCTCCGCGTCGTTGCGCAGTGGTCGGGTGACGGCACGATCGCCGAGCTCGAGGCGACGCCTCGCGCGAAGCTCAACGTGCTGCACTGCTACCGCTCGATGAACTACATCTCCCGTCACATGGAAGAAAAGTACGGGGTTCCGTGGGTCGAGTACAACTTCTTTGGTCCGTCGAAGATCGAAGAGTCGCTGCGCAAGATCGCCAGCCACTTCGACGACAAGATCAAGGAAGGCGCTGAGCGCGTCATCGCCAAATATCGTCCGCTGATGGACGCGGTGATCGCCAAGTACCGTCCGCGCCTCGAAGGCAAGAAAGTCATGCTGTTCGTCGGCGGTCTCCGCCCGCGTCACGTGATCGGCGCCTACGAGGATCTCGGCATGGAGATCGTCGGCACTGGTTATGAGTTCGGCCACAACGACGACTATCAGCGCACGACTCACTATGTGAAGGACGGCACGCTGATCTATGACGACGTGACCGGCTACGAGTTCGAGAAGTTCGTCGAGAAGATCCAGCCCGACCTGGTCGGCTCTGGCATTAAGGAAAAGTACGTCTTCCAGAAGATGGGCGTTCCTTTCCGTCAGATGCACAGCTGGGACTACTCCGGCCCGTATCACGGCTATGACGGCTTCGCGATCTTCGCTCGCGACATGGACATGGCGATCAACTCGCCGGTCTGGAAATTCGCCAAGGCGCCCTGGGCGGCTTGATCGACTGAGTTGCAAACGCTCTCTTCGCGAACGGGGTATCCCCCCGTTCGCGTTGGAGAGACCGAGGCCGGGTCGCCGCCTCGGTCCGAGAGGGCGGGCGCTCGCGGACAACGAGGGGAATCGACATGCCACAGAATGCAGATAACGTCCTCGACCATTTCAACCTATTCCGCCAGCCGGAATACCTCGAGATGTTCGAGAAGAAGAAGAAAGAGTTCGAGAATCATCACCCCGACGCCGAAGTCGAGCGCGTCCGCGAGTGGGCCAAGACGAAAGAGTATCAGGAAAAGAACTTCGCTCGCGAAGCTCTGACCGTCAATCCGGCGAAGGCCTGCCAGCCGCTCGGCGCGGTGTTCGCCTCGCTCGGTTTCGAGCAGACGATCCCGTTCGTCCATGGTTCGCAGGGCTGCGTGGCCTATTATCGTTCGCACTTCTCGCGTCACTTCAAGGAGCCGACCTCTTGCGTCTCCTCCTCGATGACGGAAGACGCAGCGGTGTTCGGCGGCCTCAACAACATGATCGACGGCCTCGCCAACACCTATAATATGTATAAGCCGAAGATGATCTCCGTCTCCACCACCTGCATGGCGGAAGTCATCGGCGACGACCTGAACGCCTTCATCAAGACGTCGAAGGAAAAGGGCTCGGTCCCGGCCGATTACGACGTTCCGTTCGCTCACACCCCGGCCTTCGTCGGCAGCCACGTCACCGGCTACGACAATGTGATGAAGGGCATCGTCGAGCATTTCTGGAACGGCAAGGCCGGCACCGCTCCCAAGCTCGAGCGCGTTCCGAACAATTCGATCAACTTCATCGGCGGCTTTGACGGCTATGTGGTCGGCAATATCCGCGAAGTGAAGCGTATCTTCGAATCGATGGGCGTCGAATATACGATCCTCGGCGATCCGAGCGATGTGTGGGATACGCCGACCGACGGCGAGTTCCGCATGTATGACGGCGGGACGAAGCTCGAGGACGCGGCCAACGCGATCCATGCGAAGGCGACCTTCTCGATGCAGCACTTCTCGACCGAGAAGACGTTGCCGCTGATCGCCGCGAGCGGCCAGGAGACCTACTCCTTCCATCATCCGGTGGGTGTCCGCGCGACCGACGAATTCCTGATGAAGGTTTCGGAAGTCACCGGCAAGCCGATCTCGAAAGAGCTGACTCGCGAGCGTGGCCGTCTCGTCGACGCGATCGCCGACTCTTCCGCGCATCTGCACGGCAAGCGTTTCGCCATCTATGGCGATCCGGACCTCTGCTATGGCCTGGCCGCCTTCCTGATGGAGCTCGGCGCCGAGCCGATCACCGTGCTCGCCTCCAATGGCGGCAAGCTCTGGGAAGAGCAGATGAAGCAATTGTTCGCCAGCTCGCCGTTCGGCAAGAACTGCACTGCGTATGCCGGCAAGGATCTCTGGCATTTGCGTTCGCTGCTGTTCACGGAGCCGGTCGACTTCCTGATCGGCAACACCTACGGCAAGTATCTCGAGCGCGACACCGGCACGCCGCTGATCCGCATTGGCTTCCCGGTCTTCGATCGCCACCACTATCACCGCTATCCGGTGTGGGGTTATCAGGGCGGCCTGAACGTCCTGGTGTGGCTGCTCGACAAGGTGTTCGACGAGATCGACCGCAACACCAACGTTGTCGCGAAGTCGGACTACAGCTTCGACATCATTCGCTGACCTTCACGAGCTTCCGCCGGGTCGCAATCGACCCGGCGGAACAACAAGAGCCTGATCCGTCGGGTTGATCGCCGCGCCAGCGCAATGAGTGCGCCGAGTGGGAGGCGATGGCCATTGCAGGAGGCGCGGATGAGCACGCTGGCCGCAAAAGTTCAAGAAGTTTTCAACGAGCCCGGTTGCGACAAGAACAAGGGCAAATCCGAGAAAGAGCGAAAGAAAGGCTGCACGAAGCAATTGGCGCCAGGCGCCGCAGCCGGTGGATGCGCTTTCGATGGCGCCAAGATCGCTCTTCAGCCCATCACCGACGTCGCCCATCTCGTTCACGGTCCCATAGCCTGCGAAGGCAACTCCTGGGACAATCGCGGAGCCAAGACATCTGGCTCCAGCCTCTACCGCACGGGCTTCACGACGGATATCGGCGAGACCGACGTCGTCTTCGGCGGTGAGAAGCGCCTCTACAAGTCGATCAAAGAGATCATCGACAAATACGATCCGCCAGCGGTCTTCGTTTATCAGACCTGCGTTCCGGCGATGATCGGCGACGATATCGATGCGGTCTGCAAAGCTGCCGCGAAGAAATTCAACAAGCCCGTTATCCCCGTGAACTCGCCCGGCTTCGTCGGGCCGAAGAATCTCGGCAACAAGCTCGCGGGCGAGGCGATTCTCGAACATGTGATCGGGACGCAGGAGCCGGAATATACGACGCCCTATGATATCAACATCATTGGCGAATATAATCTGGCGGGTGAGTTGTGGCAGGTGAAGCCTCTGCTCGACGAGCTCGGCATTCGCATCCTGTCCTGCATTTCCGGCGACGGCAAATATAACGAGGTCGCCTATTCCCATCGCGCCAAAGCGTCGATGATGGTTTGCTCGAAAGCCATGATCAACGTCGCTCGCAAGATGGAGGAGCGCTACGACATTCCCTTCTTCGAAGGGTCGTTCTACGGCATCGGCGATATGAGCGATTCGCTTCGTGAGATCGCGCGGCTTCTCGTCGAGCGGGGCGCTCCGGCGGAGCTGAAGGATCGCACCGACGCAATCATCGAGCGCGAGGAAGCGCGCGCCTGGGCGCGCATCGCTCCCTATAAGGAGCGCCTCACTGGCAAGAAGGTTCTGCTCATCACGGGCGGCGTCAAATCCTGGTCCGTCGTCGCCGCGCTGCAAGAAGCGGGCATGGAGCTCGTCGGCACCAGCGTCAAGAAGTCCACCAAGGAGGACAAGGAGCGCATCAAGGAGCTGATGGGTCAGGACGCCCATATGATCGACGATATGACGCCGCGCGAAATGTATAAAATGCTCAAAGACGCGCAGGCGGATATCATGTTGTCGGGCGGCCGCTCGCAGTTCATCGCGCTCAAGGCCAAGATGCCCTGGCTCGATATCAACCAGGAGCGTCATCACGCCTATGCCGGCTATGAGGGCATGGTCGAGCTCGTTCATGAGATCGACAAGGCGCTGTTCAACCCCGTATGGGAGCAGGTTCGTCGTCCGCCGCCGTGGCAGGAAACGACCTGGGAAGAGCGAGCGAACGCCGCGATTGCCGCCGAAGCGGCCGAGCTCGCGGCTGATCCGGTCAAGGCCGAGCAGGTGCGTCGTGAGAAGCGTGTCTGCAAATGCCACAATGTGAATGTCGGCGCCCTCGAGGACGCGATCGTGGCGGGTTCGTTGACCACTGTCGATGCGCTGGCCGAGGCGACCCACGCAGGCACGGGTTGCGGCGGCTGCCGCGACTCCATGGAACAGATGATCGAGGCAGCCAACGCCGGTGGCGCGGTTCCTGCATCGAAAGCGGCGTGAGGCGCTCCGATGGCTAGAGTCGAAGTTTCCAAAAAGGCCTGCGCGGTCAACCCGTTGAAGATGAGCCAGCCGATCGGCGGCGCGCTCGCCTTCATGGGCGTTCAGGGATGCATGCCGCTGCTGCATGGGTCACAGGGATGCACATCTTTTGGGCTTGTGCTGTTTGTTCGACATTTTCGTGAAGCCATTCCACTTCAGACGACCGCGATGAGCGAAGTCGCCACGGTGCTGGGTGGTTTGGAGAATGTCGAGGAGGCGGTCGTCAATATCGCGAAACGCGCCAAGCCCGAGATCATCGGGATTTGCTCGACCGGCGTGACCGAGACCAAAGGCGACGACGTAGACGGCTACATTCAGCTCATCCGGCAGCGTCATCCGGAACTCGATCACATGGGCATCGTCTATGTGTCGACTCCCGACTTCAAGGACGCTTTCCAGGATGGTTGGGGCAAGACGGTCTCGAAGCTCATCGAGGCTTTCGTGCCGGCGAATGCAGCTCCCATTCAGCGTGCGCCGCAGAGAGTGAATGTGTTGCCTGGGTGCCATCTAACGCCCGGCGATATCGACGAGCTGCGAGACATTATCGAAAGCTTCGGGCTCGAGCCGACCTTCTTGCCCGATCTCTCGGGATCGCTCGACGGGCATCTGCCCGAGGATTTCACGCCGACGACGCTCGGCGGCACGACTCGTGACGCTATGGCGCAGATGGGTTCCGCCGCATGGACGATCGCGGTCGGAGAACAGATGCGCTTGGCGGCGACGACATTGGAGCGGCGCGCCGGGGTGCCCTTCGTTCTCTTCGATCGCCTCACCGGGCTCGCGCCCAATGATGAGCTTATCGAGTTTCTCTCACGCATCAGCGGCCGTCCTGTGCCGTTGAAGTTCAAGCGGCAGAGAGGGCAGCTCGTCGACGCCATGCTCGACGGACATTTCCATTTCGGCGCCAAGAAGGTGACCATCGGCGCCGAGCCGGATCTTCTCTTCGCGATCGGTTCATGGCTGATCGAGATGGGCGCGAACGTTACGGCCGCGGTGACGACGACCCATTCGGCCGTGCTCGAAAAGCTCGCGATCGATGAGGTTCTGATCGGCGATCTCGAAGATTTGGAAAATCGTTCGAAGGGCGCCGATTTGATAATGACCCATTCGCATGGGCGTCAGGCGTCGGAACGTCTCGGCGTGCCGCTCTTCCGACTCGGCCTTCCGACTTTCGATCGTCTCGGCGCAGGTCACGAGCTGACGGTCGGCTATAGAGGGACGCGGACGCTGATCTTCAATATCGGCAATATGTTCATTTCGCAGGCGCATGAGCCCGGTCCGGACACTTGGCGCCGCGAAGATGAGAATGTCACGCATTTCGGGGGCGAGCCGGCTCCCGAGCGGGTTCAAATAACCGCGATGGCCTGACCACGAGGAGGCAGCATGAAAGTCGCATTCGCCACCCAAGACCTCGAACGCGTCGACGCCCATTTCGGTTGGGCGAAGAATATCGCGATCTACGAGCTGACGGCCGATGGATATAGCTTGGTCGAGACGATCCAGTTCCAGGGCGATCTGCAGGAAGACGGAAACGAAGACAAGCTTCAGCCGAAGCTCGAGGCGATCAAGGATTGCGCGATTCTCTACATTGCGGCGATCGGCGGCTCCGGCGCTGCGCGCGTGGTGGCGTCCGGCATCCACCCGATGAAGGTGGCGCAGCCCGAGAACATCGTCGATCTGCTGGAGAAGCTGAAGGTTGTCCTGCAGGGCGCGCCGCCGCCGTGGCTGCGCAAGGTGATCACGAAGGGCCAGGAACGTACCTTCGATTTCGAGGAAGAGGCTGCAAATGGCTGAGACGGAGACGATTACGGCGAGTGATGCGGCTGACAGCATCTTCGTCAAGGAACTCATCAAGCAGTGGCGCGCGCAGGACACGCACGGCACTTGGGAGAACAAGAAGGACCTCGATCTCATCAAGCCGTATATCGTCGACAAGGAAGCGCGTAAGGCGCTCCCGCTGATCGGCGATCCGGATCCCGAGATCCTCTGGCGCGTCGAGCTCTTCTACAATGCGGTCGCTCTGTCGATCGAGCGCGCCACTGGCGTGATGGTTCAGCCGATGATCAAGATGAGCCACGAAGGCTTTGGTCGTCAGGTTCTCATCGCTGGACGCCTCATCGTCGTCAATAAGCAGCTGCGCGACGTTCATCGTTTCGGCTTCGACAATCTCGACAAGCTGTCTGAGGAAGGCACCAAGCTCGTCAACTCCGGCGTCGAGATGGTCGAGAAGTTTCCGGAAGTCGCGCGTTACTGATTTCGAAGGAGAGTGGAAAATGAGCTCCGTCGACGAGCTGAAGGCCGAGATCAAGAAGCTCTCTGCCAAAGCGACAAATATGAAGATGAATCTGCACGACCTCTCGGAAGAGCTGCCGATCAACTGGGGCACGATTCTCACCGTCGCGCAGGAGGCCTATGAGGCGTATTCGGCTCTCGAGGCCGCGCGCCAGAAGCTCAAGGAATTGGAGACGGCGTGATGGGGGCGTTCAAAACGAGAGGCGGCGCCGATTGGACGCCGTCCTATCTGACAGATATCAACCCCGCGACCTGTATCGGCTGCGGACGTTGCTTCAAGGTCTGCCCGCAGGACGTGATGGCGCTTTATGGCGTCGATGCGGAGGGAACCATCCTCGGAATCGTCACTGACGGTGACGATGACGATGATTTCGACGGCGAGCTCAATCGGAAAATCATGAAGGTCGAAAGGGAGCAGGATTGCATCGGCTGCTCCGCGTGTTCCAAGGTGTGTCCGAAGGACTGCCAGACGCACGTCCCCGTGGACCAGCTGGCCGGCTGATCCGATGGCTTTTCTCTCCGAGGATCGTCGCACGGAGAGCAGGCTCGGGCAGCCCGGTCTGGATTCGACTGACATTTACGTGCGTTTGCGGTCGCGTCCGAGTGATTTCGGACGCGACGACCCGTTTACGGCCCATGTGTTCTGCTGCGTGTTGGCGCTGGGTCTGAGCGAGGCGGCAGGGCGGCCCGGTGGGCTCGCCCAGTCTCTCGCGCTCGGGCGGGAAGAGATGGCCCGGCTGATAGATCGTTGGGCGCCCGAGGCACGTTTGCTGCTGGATTTAGCGGCGGAGCCCGAGGCGATCGAGCTGGATGACGAAGAAGATCAAATTCGGCAACTATTGTTGCGATTTCGCGGCGACGCGTCGGAGGAGTCGGGCTGGCTCGCCTCGATCCTCACAAAACGGTCTATGTCCCCACGGCATTTGTGGCAGGACCTCGGGCTCGCGAAGAGGGACGAGCTCGGCCGTTTGATGCAGGAGCGCTTTCCGAGCCTCGCATCGCGTAATGTCAATCATATGAAATGGAAAAAGTTTTTTTATCGCTCCTTGTGCGAGATGGAAGGCTTTGTTCTTTGCGCGGCCCCGACATGCCGGGAATGCAGCGATTTCCATGACTGCTTCGGCGACGAGAGTGGCGAGAGCGCCTTAGCCCGCCTGTCTCATGGCAAGCCCTCGAATTCCTGATCGATCTCGAGATTTGGCGCCCTTTTTCAGCGACAAATGGCGCTGAAATCGCGGAATTTCGTGCATTTCGAAGGACAATCGCCATCCGTGTCGGAACTCCGACATTGTGGGAATGCGAACAGCCGCGAGCCCTGCGAATCGACTGATTCAGGATGGTAAACCCGTGTGGCATAGCGGTTGCTTCCTCTATGACGGATAGTTTTCCGGGAAGAGGTTAAGCAAATGATCGAACTCACAGACAACGCGCTGAACGCGGTGCGTTCGGCAATTTCGGGCGCCGGGCAGGAGGTCGAGGGTCTGCGCATCATGGTCGAAGCGGGCGGCTGCGCGGGTTTCCAGTATACGATGGGCCTCGTCAATGAGAGCAACCCCGCGGATCATGTCTTCGAGCGCGACGGCGTGAAGGTTTTCGTGGAGGAGGGCTCGCTCGCTTATCTCGACGGCACGCGCGTCGATTTCGTCAGCGGTCTCGAGGGCGCGGGTTTCACCTTCGACAATCCCCAGGCCAAATCCAGCTGTTCCTGCGGCAAGTCGTTCGGTTGATCGTCTTCGGGGGAGAGCGGCGATGTGGGAATATTCCGACAAGGTCCAGGAGCATTTCTTCAACCCTAAGAACGCTGGCGTTCTCGACGGCGCCAATGCGATCGGCGAGGTCGGCGCCCTTTCCTGCGGCGATGCGCTCAAGCTGATGCTCCATATCGACCCTGTGACGGAGATCGTTCTCGAAGCCAAATTCCAGACTTATGGCTGTGGCTCTTCGATCGCTTCCTCCTCGGCTCTGACCGAGCTCGTCATCGGCAAGACGCTCGAGCAGGCGCGGGCGGTCACCAATCGCGACATTGCGGATTTCCTCGGAGGGCTTCCGCCGGAGAAAATGCATTGCGCGGTGATGGGGCATGAAGCGCTTCAAGCGGCGATCGCCAATTTTCGCGGCGAGGTCTGGCGGCCGGAGCACGAGGAGGCGGCGCTCGTCTGCAAATGTCACGGCGTCGATGCGAGGGCGATCGAGCGCGCGATCCGCGACAATGGTCTGTCGACGGTCGAGCAGGTCGGCGCCTTCACCATGGCGGGCACCGGCTGCACGACCTGCTATGAGCAGATCGAAGATATTTTGCTTCGGGTAGCGACCGAGGCTGCGGCTGCGTCTGCCGCTTCAGCGGCTCCGCAGGTGGCGGAAATCGCACGTCCAGAGACGGTGGCGGCCGCTCCGGCTCCGGCTCCTGTCGCGCCGCGGCCGGGCTCGCTCAATCTTTTCAGCGCCGCCGTGCGGGCCGCGTCGACAGCGCCGGCTCCTGCGAAGCCGATCGTGCGGCCAGCTGCGGAATCTTCGCCGCTCTCCCCGGCCTCGCCGCTTCCGCCGCCTTCGGCCGGTATGACGAATCTGAAGAAGATTCGACTGATCGAGGAAACGATCGAAGACCTCCGCGTCTATCTGCGCAAGGACGGCGGCGACTGTGAGCTGATCGACGTCGACGGCTCCAACGTGCTGGTCAGTCTCACCGGCGCATGTGTGGGCTGTCAAATGGCGAGCGTCACTGTCTCGGGAATTCAGGAGCGGCTCATGGCCAAATTGGGCGTGCCGATTCGCGTGATCCCGGTCGGTCGCAACGCTCATTGAGGAGTGCGTCATGAAGGCGATTTATCTCGACAATAACGCGACGACCCGAACCGATCCGTCGGTGGTGGATGCGATGCTCCCCTTCTTCACGGAGCATTTCGGCAACGCCTCTTCGGCTCACTCTTTCGGGGCGGAGGTCGGGACCGCGGTGAAGGCCGCGCGGCAGCAGCTTCAGCAGCTGCTCGGCGCGACGCATGACCACGAGATCATCTACACCTCGGGCGGCACGGAGAGCGACAACGCAGCCATTCTATCGGCGCTCGAGGCGCTGCCGGATCGCAATGAGATCGTGACGTCCAAGGTCGAGCATCCCGCGATTCTGTCGCTCTGCGAGCATCTCGAGAAAACCGGCCGCGCCAAGGTTCATTTCATCGGCGTCGACGGTTCCGGCCAGCTCGATATCGAAGCCTATCGCGCCGCGTTGTCCGACAAGGTCGCCGTCGTGTCTCTGATGTGGGCGAATAATGAGACCGGGACGATTTTCCCGGTCGAAGGCCTCGCCGAGCTAGCTAAGGAGCATGGCGCTCTGTTCCATACAGACGCTGTGCAAGCTGTCGGCAAGACCCCGATCTCGCTCAAGGACAGCGCGATCGACATGTTGTCGCTGTCTGGCCACAAGCTACACGGTCCGAAGGGAATCGGTGCGCTCTATGTGAAGAAGGGCGCGCGTTTCAAGCCGCTGATCCGCGGCGGTCATCAAGAGCGAGCGCGTCGCGGCGGCACGGAGAATGTGCCAGCGATCATCGGCCTCGGCAAGGCGGCGGAGCTCGCGCTCCAGCACATGGCCGAGGAGCAGGGCCGCGTGAAAGAGCTGCGCGATCGGCTGGAGAAAGCGGTTCTGCAGCGCGTTCCCAATTGCATCGTCAATGGCGATCGCCATGACCGTCTGCCCAACACGACCAATATCGCTTTCGAATATGTCGAGAGCGAAGCGATCCTGCTGCATCTCAATCGCGGGGGCGTCGCTGCTTCGTCGGGCTCGGCCTGCACCTCGGGCTCCATGGAGCCGAGCCATGTGCTTAAGGCGATGGAGATTCCCGAGGCTGCGCTGCATGGCGCGGTGCGTTTCTCCTTCTCGCGGGACAATGTGTCCGAGGATGTCGATCGCGTCGTCGAAGCCCTGCCGGGGATTGTCGAGAAGCTGCGCGAGATGTCTCCTTTCTGGGCGGATGCGGAGAAGAAGACCAACGACTCCAAGCCCGTTTTTGCGTGATAGGCGGCTCCCGTGAACGGCGATCAACCCCGCATCTTCATCAATGACACGACGCTTCGCGACGGTGAGCAGGCGCCGGGCGTCGCCTTCACCGCCGCGGAAAAGCTCGCGATCGCGCGCGCTCTTGCGGCCCTCGGCGTCGATGAGATCGAGGCGGGGACGCCGGCTATGGGCCGGGACGAAATCCAGTCGATCGCCGCGATCGCCACGGACGGTCTGCCGTGTCGGGTGATGGCCTGGTGTCGGCTGAGCGAGAGCGACGTCGACGCCGCGCTCGCAGCGAATGTCGCACATGTGAACGTGTCGTCGCCCATGTCGCGATTGCAGATCGGCGTGAAACTGTCGACGGATGTCGATGGCGCGGCGGCGCGGGTGGAGCGTGTGGTCGCCTATGCGCGTTCGAAAGGGCTGACCGTGGCTCTCGGCGGCGAGGATTCCTCGCGCGCCGACCCGCGCGACATCGGTCGCATCGCACGGGCGGCCGCGGCGGCGGGCGCGACGCGTTTTCGCTTCGCCGACACGCTCGGGACGCTCGATCCCTTCGCGACCTATGAGTCGATACGGCGCGTGCGCGAGGAGACCGATCTGCCGATCGAGTTTCACGGCCATGACGATGTCGGCCTCGCCACCGCCAACACGCTCGCAGCGGTGCGCGGCGGCGCGACGCATGCCTCCGTCACCATGCTCGGTCTCGGCGAGCGCGCCGGCAATGCGGCGCTCGAGGAGGTCGCGCTCGCGCTCGGCCATGTCGCGCATGGGCGCACCAATATCGATCTCAAGCGTCTGCAAGGCGTCGCGCGGCTCGTGGCGGCGGCGGCGCGCCGCAAGATCGGCCGCGCCAAGGCGGTGGTCGGGTCCGACATATTCACGCATGAATCCGGCATTCATGTCGCGGCGCTGATGAAGGATGTGCGCACCTATCAGGGCCTCGATCCCGCGCGGCTCGGACGGCGGCACCGCATCATCATCGCCAAGCATTCGGGCTTGAGCGCGATTCAGAAGAAATGCGCCGAGATCGGTGTCGATCTCGACCGTGAGACGGCCGCGCGCCTGCTCGATCATGTCAAGCGTCGCGCTCTGGACCAGAAGGGTCCAGTCAATCGCGGAGAGTTCATTCGTCTCGTCGATCGGGCGCAGGCGGAGGCGGCCATAGCGGCGCGGCATGATGTCGGAGGCGTGTCATGAGTCCCATTTCGATTGTCGACACGCCGCGCGTCGCGCCCAGCAAAGGCCTGTTCGCGCTGATCCGTGAGGATGTCGGCTGCGTCGCGCAGCGCGATCCGGCGGCGCGTAGCACGCTCGAGGTGGTTCTGCTCTATCCGGGCGTGCATGCGCTGATATGGCATCGCATCGCCAATCGCCTGTGGCGCGGCGGCCATAAGTTCTCGGCGCGGGCGCTGTCGTGGTTCGGCCGTCTCGTCACCAATATCGACATTCATCCCGGCGCGACGATCGGCGTACGCTTCTTCATCGATCATGGCGCCGGCGTCGTCATCGGCGAGACGGCGACCATCGGCGACGATGTGACCATGTATCACGGCGTCACTCTGGGCGGCACCTCCTGGTCCGTGGGGCGTCGCCATCCAACAGTCGGCGATGGCGTGCTGATCGGCGCCGGCGCCAAGATATTAGGGCCGATCAGCGTCGGCCCGCGCGCGCGCATCGGCGCCAATTCTGTCGTCATCGAGGATGTTCCGCCAGAGATGACTGTGGTCGGAATTCCCGGCCGCGTGGTGCGCGAGCAGCGGCGCCGCTCGGGGGTCGATGGCCGCATCGATCTCGAGCATCACCTCATTCCCGATCCGGTCGGCGACGCGATCTCCGTGCTCATCGACCGCATCGATTTTCTCGAAGCGCGGCTCGCACATCTACAAGTGCGCGTCAGCGAAGGCTCCCATCGGCAAGTCGGAGACAACAAGCCATGAGCATATTGGACGATCTGCGCAAATTGTCGGCGGCCGAGGAATTCTTCGACCTTCTCGGCGTCGAATACGACCCCAACATCGTGCGGCACTCGCGTCTGCATATTCTGCGACGCATGGGCGAGTATCTTCACAAGGCGGCGCCCGAGGGCGCGTCCGACGACGAGGTGCGCGAAGCCTGCCGTGAATTTCTCGCGAAAGCGTATCAGGACTTCACGAAATCGTCTCCGATCGAAGAACGGCTTTTCAAAGTGCACAAGGACGCTGTAAAGCCGAAAGAGGAGCCGAAGAAGCCCTTCGTGCCGCTCACAACGGTCACGACGTCGAACGGATGAAGATCGAAACACAAGTCGGGATGGCGAGAGGAAGAGACACATGAAGATACTTGTCTGCATCAAGCAAGTTCCCGACAGCGCCCAGATCCGCGTGCATCCCGTCACCAACACGATCATGCGGCAGGGCGTGCCGACGATCATCAATCCCTATGACCTCTTCTCGCTAGAGGAAGCGCTGAAGCTGCGCGACAAATTCGGCGGCGAGGTCACGACCTTGACCATGGGTCCGCCCATGGCCGCCGATGCGTTGCGCAAGACGATGGCGATCGGCGCCGATCGCGCGATTCTGCTCACCGATCGTTTCTTCGCCGGCGCGGACACTCTGGCGACGACCTATGCGCTCGCTCAGGCGATCAACAAGATTCAGAAGACCTGGGGCGCTCTCGATCTCGTCTTCACCGGCAAGCAGACGATCGACGGCGACACGGCGCAGGTCGGTCCGGGTGTGGCGAAGCGTCTCGGCCTTCTGCAGTTGACTTATGTCTCCAAGATCGTCGAAGCCGATGAGGAGAAGCGCGAGGTCGTGATCGAGCGTCGCGCGGAAGGCGGCACGCAGGTTCTGAAGACGAAAATGCCTTGCCTCATCGCCATGCTCGAGGGGACGAACGAGGTGCGTCGCGGCTCCATTTCGGATTCGCTGCGCGCGGCGCGCGCCGATATCATCACCTGGAGCGCGAAAGACGCGGAGATCGAAGACCTCACGAAATGCGGGCTGAAAGGCTCGCCGACGATCGTGAAGAAAGTCTTCGCTCCGCCGGTGCGGACCGATCGCGCGGCCTTCGTGGAGCCGGGAAAGAACGCGGGCGATTCCGCCGACGTGCTGATCGAGGCGATCTTCAAGCGCCATCCTGCGCTCGAGGACGACATGACGAAACTGGCCAGTGGGTTCTAAAGGAGAAGCGAAAATGTCCGACAAGCCCGCCCCCGCCGCGCCGCAGCAGAGCCGCGCCAGCGCGAAAAAGGAGCTCCCGGAGCATTTCCGCGGCTACAAGCACGTCTGGGTGTTCGTCGAGCTGGAGCGCGGCGAGGTGCATCCGGTGTCCTGGGAGCTGCTCGGCGCCGGCCGCAAGCTCGCGGATCAGCTGAACGTCGATCTCGCCGCCGTCGTGCTCGGCTCGCCGGGAGACGCCACGCGCAAGGCCGTCAACGAGTCCTTCTTCTACGGGGCCGATCTCGCCTATCTCGTCGAGGATTCGATCCTCGGCGATTATCGCAACGAGCCTTACTCGAAGGCCGTCACGCAGCTCGTCAACACGCATAAGCCCGAGATCCTGCTGCTGGGCGCGACGACGCTCGGCCGCGATCTCGCCGGCTCGGTGGCGACGACCTTGCTCACCGGCCTCACCGCCGATTGCACCGAGCTCGCGGTCGACGCCGATGGTTCGCTGGCGGCGACGCGGCCGACCTTCGGCGGCTCGCTGCTCTGCACGATCTATACGTTGAACTATCGGCCGCAGATGGCGACCGTGCGTCCGCGTCAGCTGCCGACTCCTGTGCGCGACGAGACGCGCACAGGTCGTGTGATCGAGTTCAAAGCCGATCTCGACGAAGACACGATCATCACCAAGCTGCTGAAGTTCATTCCGGACCGCGAGTCGGCGAAGAGCAATCTCGCTTTTGCCGATGTCGTCGTCGCCGGCGGGCTCGGCCTGCAGAGCGCGGAGAATTATCAGCTCGTGCGCAATCTCGCGACCGTGCTCGGCGCCGAGTTCGGCGGCTCGCGTCCTCTGGTGCAGAAGGGCTGGATCAGCTCCGATCGCCAGATCGGCCAGACCGGCAAGTCGATCCGTCCCAAGCTCTATATCGCCGCCGGCATCTCCGGCGCGATCCAGCATCGCGTCGGCGTCGAAGGCGCCGATTGCATCGTCGCGATCAACACCGACAAGAATGCGCCCATCTTCGACTTCGCGCATATCGGCATAGTGACCGACGCCATTCGCCTGCTGCCGGCGCTGACCGAAGCATTCCGCAAACGTCTCTCGCCCGAGAACGCAGACCGGCTCGCCGGCTAACCCGAGGAGATCATCATGATCGAAGAGAAATTCGACGCGATCGTCATCGGGGCCGGCATGGCCGGCAACGCTGCGGCCTATACGATGGCCTCGCGCGGTCTGAACGTCCTGCAGCTGGAGCGCGGCGAATACGCCGGCTCCAAAAATGTGCAGGGCGGCATTCTCTATGCCGACATGCTGGAGAAGATCATTCCGGATTTCCGCGAGGAGGCGCCGCTTGAGCGGCATCTCATCGAGCAGCGGTTCTGGATGATGACCGACCGCTCGCATACGGGCATGCAATATCGTTCGGATGACTTCAACGAAGAGAAGCCGAACCGCTACACGATCATCCGCTCCCAGTTCGATCGCTGGTTCAACAAGCAGGTGCAGGGCGCGGGCGCGATCGTCATCAGCGAGACGACCGTCACCGAGCTGGTCAGCGACGCTTATGGCAAGGTGATCGGCGTGCGCACGGATCGCGCCGGCGGCACGGTCTTCGCCGATGTCGTCGTGCTGGCGGAAGGCGTCAACGGCCTGCTCGGCGCGCGCGCTGGTCTGCGGCCGACGCCGCGGCCCGAGCATGTCGCGCTCGCCGTGAAAGAAATGCATTTTCTCCCGCGCGAGACGCTCGAAGCCCGCTTCAATCTGCATGGCGACGAAGGCGTCGTGATCGAGGCGGCCGGCACCATCTCCAAGGGGATGACCGGCATGGGCTTCGTCTATACGAACAAAGAGAGCATTTCTGTCGGGTTTGGCTGCCTGGTGTCGGATTTCGCCGAAAACCAGGAGACGCCCTACGGCATGCTGGAGAATTTCAAAAAGCATCCGTCGATCGCGCCGCTGCTCGAGGGCTCGGAAGTGAAGGAATATGCCGCGCATCTCATTCCCGAGGGCGGCTTCAACACGATTCCGGAGCTGTTCGGCGATGGTTGGGTTGTCGTCGGCGACGCCGCGCAGCTCAACAATGCGATCCATAGAGAAGGCTCGAATCTTGCTATGACGTCCGGCAGGCTCGCGGGCGAGGCGATTTTCCAGGTGAAGTCCCGCCGCGATCCAATGACGAAGCAGAATCTGGCGCTCTACAAAAAATTCCTCGATGACAGCTTCGTCATGAAGGATCTGAAGAAATACAAGGACATGCCGGCGTTGCTGCATACGCAGGCGCAGAATTTCTTCCTCACCTATCCGACACTCGTGTCGAAGGCGATGGAGAATTTCCTACGCGTCGACGGCACGCCGAAGATCGAGAAGGAAAAGGCGTCAGTCCGTGCTTTCCGTGAGAAGCGCTCGCTGACGGGACTGTTCGGAGATGCATGGCGTCTGGCGCGCGCCTGGCGCTGAGAGGAGGAATCGCGATGTCGACGCAAGCTGCGCGAGTCGAGGAGAAGCTGTTCCAGAACCGCTATCTCGTCGATCAAGGAAAACCCCATATAGTCGTGCAACCGCACACGACGCCGTCCAAGAATCTCGTGGCGATGACCAAGATCTGCCCGGCTGGCTGCTATGAGCAGAACGCCTCGGGCCAGGTCGAGATCACGCCGGACGGTTGTCTGGAATGCGGCACTTGTCGTGTTCTCTGCGAGCCGCAGGGCGATATCGTGTGGAACTATCCGCGCGGCGGCTATGGCGTGCTGTTCAAATTCGGCTGAGCGCGACCGACGCGCCGCGCGTCGGCGCGTCGGCGAAGTGTGCATTTCCAGACGAGGCAGACGCCGGTTCGGCGTTCGATGCGCCTCGAAGCATGAGCCTAGAGTCTTGTTCCCGTTCCGCTGAGACGTGGAAAGACTCTAGACGCGAGGATGTTCGATGACGGTCGCGCAATTGATCGAAGTGCTGAAGGACATGCCGAGCGAAGCCGTGGTGATCCTCGAGGGAGACGGCGCCTTGGCGCGTCTCGTCGGGGTGAATTTGGAAAAAAGCGTGATGGTGGGATTGCCCGACGAGGTCGTCCTGTCCACCGACTGCGAAGAATAAGGCCGCCCCGCTCGGGGCGCGACCGTCCGACGCAGGATCTCGTCGCCGACGAGGCTTGACGAGCGCGCGTTTCGATCTCATCTTTTGAAGTGTCTCGACGATCTTCGCGGGAGAGGCCGGCGTTCGCGCCGGAGCCGAAGGCGCAACCGCCCCGGAAACGCTCAGGCAAAAGGACCGCGAGGAAAGAGACACTCTGGAAAGCGGCGCGGCCCATCCGCGCCCACCGAAGGGCGTAACCTGCGCTGCAGGGAAATCTCTCAGGTCTCCAGACAGAGGGGGCGCGAGCCGGGCGGAGCAATCCGCCCAATGCCGTACGCCGACTGTCGGAGCGCCCTTTGAGCGAAAGCCACGCCCCACCCACGTCCACGATGCCGGAGAAGACGCCGCTCGATGCGCTGCATCGCGCTCTCGGCGCGCGAATGACGCCTTTTGCCGGCTATGAGCTGCCGCTGCATTATCCGGCCGGCGTCGTCGCCGAGCATTCCCACACGCGCGAGAAGGCGAGCCTCTTCGATGTCTCCCATATGGGCCAGTCGATCCTCGGCGGCCGCGGAGCGGCGGAGCGGATCGAATCTCTGGTCCCCGCCGCCATCGCGGACCTTCACACCGAGCGCACGCGCTATAGCCAGCTGCTCGCGGAGGATGGCGGGGTTCTCGACGATCTGATGATCACCCGCCTGCCGGGGCGCGACGAGCGGTTGCTGCTCATCGTCAACGCCGCGGCCAAGCAGCAAGATTTCGCGCTTTTGCGCCAACAGTTGCCGCAGCTCGGCCTGTCGGTTCTCTCCGGTCGCGCGCTGATCGCGCTGCAGGGACCGCGCGCCGCCGCCGCGCTCGCGACGGTCCTGCAAGAGCTCGACCTCGAGAGCATGCCCTTCATGGGCTGGCGCGCCGCCGAGTTTCGCGGCGCCGGGCTTTTCGTGTCGCGTTCCGGCTACACGGGCGAGGACGGCTTCGAGATTTCTGTTCCCAATCATCTCGCCGAGCCGCTGGCGGAGGCTCTGCTGGCGCATCCGGATGTCGCGCCCGCCGGCCTCGCCGCCCGCGATTCGCTGCGGCTCGAGGCCGGCCTTTGCCTCTATGGCCACGATCTCGACGCGACGACCGATCCGGTCGAGGCGGGTCTCGCCTGGTCGATCGGCAAGCGCCGCCGCGAGCAGGGCGGCTTCCCCGGCTATGAGCGCATCCGCGCCGCTCTGGAGCATGGCCCTGCGCGTCTGCGCGTCGGCCTGCTGCCGGCAGGCCGCGCGCCATTGCGCGAGGGCGCGGCGCTGGCGGCGCCGGATGGCCGAATCATCGGCCGAATCACGTCCGGCGGCTATTCGCCGACGCTCTCGCGTCCCATCGCCATGGGCTATGTCGAATCCGGCTTCGCCACGCCCGGCGTCACGCTGGAGAGCCGCCTTCGCGACAAGCCTGTCGCGGTCGAGGTCACATCCCTGCCTTTCGTTCCCCATCGCTTTTTCCGCGGCCCAGCCGGAAAGGACAGATCATGAGCGGCGAGCGTTACACCAAGGATCATGATTTCGTGCGCGTCGAGGATGATGTCGCGATCGTCGGAATCACCGATTTCGCGCAGTCGCAGCTCGGCGATATCGTTTTTGTCGAGCTGCCGTCGCCGGGCCGGCGCGTCGCCAAGGGCGAGCAGCTGGCGACGATCGAAAGCGTCAAGGCGGCGAGCGAAATCTATGCGCCGATTTCCGGCGAGGTGGTCGCGATCAATGACCGCCTCGAATCGTCGCCCGATCTCGTCAATAAGGAGCCGCTCGGCGAAGGCTGGCTGCTGACCTTGCGCGTCGACGACGCCTCCGAGCTCGAAGATCTGATGGACGAGGACGCCTATCGCGCCTTTCTGGAAAGCGAGGGATGAGCCATGCGCTATCTGCCCTTGACGGATGTCGATCGCACGCAAATGCGCGAGGCGATCGGCGTCGCCGATTTCGCGGCGCTCTATGCCGATGTGCCGTCTGAGCTGCTGCTCGAAGCGCCGCTCGATCTCCCGCGCGCAAAATCGGAGATAGAGGTGGAGCGTCTGCTCTCCGCCATGGCGAAGCGCAATCTCTCGGCCGCGAGCGCGCCTTTCTTCATCGGCGCCGGCGCTTATCGCCATCATATTCCCGCGAGCGTCGATCATCTGATCCAGCGCTCGGAATTTCTGACCAGCTACACGCCCTATCAGCCGGAGATATCGCAAGGGACGTTGCAATATCTCTTCGAGTTTCAGACGCAGGTCGCCATGCTCACCGGCATGGAGATCGCCAATGCGTCGATGTATGACGGCTCCACCGCCTGCGCCGAGGCGGCGCTGATGGCGCATCGAATCACCAAGCGGCGCAAGGCGATTCTCTCCGGCGGATTGCATCCGCATTATGCGGATGTGCTGCGCACGATCTCGCATTTCGCCGGCGATGAGATTGTCGCGCTGGCGCCGGATGTGCGGGCGCGGGAAGACATTGCATCGGCGATCGACGACAGCGTCTCCTGCGTCATCCTGCAGACGCCGGATGTATTCGGCAATCTGCGCGATCTCGCGCCCATCGCCGAGGCCTGCCATCGGCATGGCGCGCTGCTCGTCGCCGTCTTCACCGAGGCGGTCTCGCTCGGCCTGCTGAAGTCGCCCGGCGAGATGGGCGCCGATATCACCGTCGGCGAAGGCCAGTCGCTCGGCAATCCGCTCTCCTTCGGCGGCCCTTATCTCGGCCTGTTCGCGACGCGGCAGTCCCATCTGCGGCAGACGCCCGGCCGTCTCATCGGCGAGACCGTCGACGCCGACGGACGCCGCGGCTATGTCGTGACGCTCTCGGCGCGCGAGCAGCACATTCGTCGCGACAAGGCGACGTCCAACATCTGCACCAACTCCAATCTCTGCGCGCTCGCCTTCAGCATTCATTTGAGCCTGCTCGGCGAAGCGGGCCTGCGTCGTCTGGCGCGCGCAAATCATGCGAGCGCCGTCGATCTCGTCGACCGGCTCGCGAGCGTTGCCGGAGTCGAGACGCTCAATGAGAGCTTCTTCAACGAATTCACGCTGCGCGTTCCGGGCGACGCCGCGCGTCTCGTCGAAGCCATGGCGGAACAGGGCGTGCTTGCGGGCGTTCCGGTCTCGCGCCTGCTTCCAGATGCGGGGCTCGATGATCTCCTCATCGTCGCCAGCACAGAGGTCGATACGGTGGAAGATCGTGAGGCTTTCGTCGCCGCAATGAGAGGAGCGCTCTGATGCTCGATCATCCGAAGGATTTTTCGTTCGAGACCTTCTCGGGAAATCGCGGGCTCGATCAGGAGGAGCCGCCGATCTTCGAGATCGGCCGCACCGATACGAGCGGCGTCGATATAGAAGAGCCGGCGCATTTGGAGCCGCGTCTCGGCGCGCTCGAGCGCAAAGGGCCGATCGGCCTGCCCGGCCTCTCGGAGCCGGAGGCGATGCGCCATTATGTGCGTCTGTCGCGCAAGAATTATTCGATCGACGCGGGCCTCTATCCGCTCGGCTCCTGCACGATGAAGCATAATCCGCGTCTCAATGAGAAGATCGCGCGGCTCGCGGGCTTCGCCGATCTGCATCCGCTGCAGCCGCAATCGACGGCGCAGGGCGCGCTGGCGCTGATGGAGGAGCTGTCGCGCTGGCTGCTGACGCTCACCGGAATGAGCGCCATAGCGCTCTCGCCGAAAGCCGGCGCGCATGGCGAGCTCTGCGGCCTCATGGCCATAGAGTCGGCGCTCGCGGCGCGCGGCGAGGCGCAGACGCGCAAGGTGGTTCTCATTCCGCAATCGGCGCATGGGACAAATCCAGCGAGCGCCGCTCTGCTCGGCTTTCAGCCGCGCGTGATCGAGGCCGGCGCCGATGGCGTGGTGAGCGAGGAGGCGGTCGCCAAAGCGCTCGGCCCCGATGTCGCGGCCATCATGCTCACCAATCCGAATACGTGCGGATTGTTCGAGCGCAATATCGTCGCCATTGCGCGGCGCGTGCATGAGGCGGGCGGTTATTTCTATTGTGACGGCGCCAATTTCAACGCTATCGCCGGCGTCGCGCGGCCCGGCGATATGGGCGTCGACGCCATGCATCTCAATCTGCACAAGACCTTCTCGACGCCGCATGGCGGCGGTGGGCCGGGCTCTGGTCCTGTCGTCTTTTCCGAACGCCTCGCGCCTTTCGCGCCGGTTCCGTTCCTGCTGCGCGAAGGCGAGACATTGCGTCTCGTCGAGCATGGCGATGGGGCGCAGAGCTTCGGCCGGCTCACTGCATTTCATGGTCAGTTCGGAACTTTCGTGCGCGCGCTCGCCTATATTTTGTCGCATGGCGCGGACGGGCTCGCGCAGGCGTCGCGCGACGCCGTGCTCTCGGCCAATTATCTGCGCGTGGCGCTGCGCGATGTGATGACGCAGCCTTTCGGCGATCGCCTCTGCATGCATGAGGTCTTGTTCGACGATAGCTTCCTCGAGGGGACGGGCGTCTCGACGCTCGATTTCGCCAAGGCGATGATCGACGAGGGCTATCATCCGATGACGATTTATTTCCCGCTCGTCGTGCATGGCGCCATGCTGATCGAGCCGACGGAATCGGAATCGAAACGCTCGCTCGATTTGTTCGTCGCGACGATGCGTGATCTCATCGCTAGCGCGAAACGCGGCGAGACGCGTCGCTTTACCGAGGCGCCGCGCCACGCTCCGCGCCGCCGCCTCGACGAGACCGCCGCGGCGCGCAAGCCTGTGCTGCGCTGGAGCGCCTCGTAATTCATCGCGCCATCCGAAGCTTCCCTCATCCTGAGGAGCCCGCATCGATCTCGGGCTTGCCCGAGATCGACAATTCAAAGAGCCGAAGTCGGGCAAGCCCGACTTTGGCGCGGGCGTCTCGAAGGACGAGGGAAGCGTCATGCGTGCTCGCCCTCATCCCAAAGAATTTTCTCCGCCGATGGATCGAATCCCCCCGCCGGCGGTTACGCTGAAGGGGCGCCGGAGGCGACATATGAACACGGCCAATCTTCAGCTCGAGGGCGTCTACGCCATACTGGCGGCGCTGTTCGGCGCATTGCGCGACAAGGGCGCGCTCGGACAGGAGGAGATCGACGCTCTGCTCGTCGATGTCGAGCTTTCGCTCGCCAATGATCCGCTGCGGCCGCGCGACATGCGCGACTCCAATGTGGAGGCGATCTGCTTTCCCGCGCGGCTGCTGCGTCTCGCTCTGCGCGAATCGGCCGCTGGAGAAAGCTTCTCCTTTGCGCAGCTCGCCGGGCGCGTCGGCCAGGAGACGCCTTGACGAGAGACGCCGTGACAAGAGACGCCGCCGCAGTGAGGCGTCAAATGGAATAGCTGAACGAATCGTACGACAGGCCGTTCAGAAACTGATCCATGTCGCGCGCCGGCTCGGCGCAGCCGGCGGTTCCCACCACTTTGGCCGGAACGCCCGCCACAGTGGCGTTGCGCGGCACGGGATGCAGAACGACGGAGCCGGCCGCGACGCGCGAGCAGGCGCCGATTTCTATATTGCCGAGAATCTTCGCGCCGGCGGCGATCATCACGCCGCGCCGCACCTTGGGATGGCGGTCGCCGCTCTCCTTGCCGGTGCCGCCCAGCGTCACGCTCTGCAGAATGGAGACATCGTCCTCCACCACCGCCGTCGCGCCGACGACGAGTCCCGTCGCGTGATCGAGGAATATGCCGCGGCCGAAACGCGCCGCGGGGTGAATGTCGGTCTGAAACGCGTCGGAGGAGCGGCTCTGCAGATAGAGCGCCAGATCGGTCTGGCCATTGGTCCACAGCCAATGCGCCAGCCGATGGGTCTGTATCGCGTGAAAGCCTTTGAAGAAGAGCAGCGGCTCGATCAGCCTTCCGCAGGCGGCGTCGCGCTCGACGACGGCCTTTATGTCGGCGCGAAAGGCTTCGCCGATCGCAGGATCGGCGTCCAGCGCGCGGGCGAAGGCGTCGAAGAGCAGATCTTCCGTCACCGCGCCGCCGAGCCGCGCGGCGCAACGCCGCGTGACCGCATCCTCGAAGGAGCGGCGATTGAGGACGAAGGTCAGCGCCAGGCTCGCCATCGCCGGCTCGCGCGCCAGCATGTCGTCGGCCTCGCGGAGGATATGCTCCCAGAGCGCGTCGCGACCCGTGGCGTCGGCGATGATCGCGCGGTTATTTTCCTGCGTCGCTCCCATCGGGCGTCTCCTCATTCGAAGGTCCTCAATGTGGCTCGAGCGGCCGGCTTCGTCCAGATCGGCCGAACGATCAGCAGGGTAGCGCGCTTTCGGCGATGCTGGCGCCGGCCGCGCGGCGTAGGCGCGCGATGACGCGCTCCGCCTCGCCGGCGTCGAGGCTGCCGAAGCCGAGCCGCAGCCCGCGCCCGCGCTGCGGCGGCGCCGCGAAGCAGCTGGAGGGAAGGAAGCGCAGACCATTGGCGGGGGCGTCGCGCTCCAGCGCGTCGAGCGTCGCCTCGTCGCGGAACGTCGTCCAGAAGGCGAGGCCGCCGGCCGGGATGCGGAAGCGGATGGCGTCGCCGAAGGCGCGGGCGAGGGATGCGCCGAAAGCGTCGCGCCTCTGCGCATAGATCTGGCGCGCCTTGCGCACATGGCGGCGCAGCTCGCCGGAATCGACGAGAGCGGCCACGGCGAGCTCGGTCAGCGCATTGCCTTGGCGATCCACGCCGGCGGCGGCGTTGGCCATGGATTTCACCACCGGCGGCGGCGCGACGACATAGCCGATGCGCAATCCCGGCAGCAGCAGCTTGGACATGGAGCCGACATAGATCACCCGTCCGGGCGCATAGCTCGCCATGGGCAGCAGGGGCTGGCGCTCGAAATGATATTCGTGATCGTAATCATCCTCGATGATCGCGAACTCATATTTGGCGGAAAGATCCAAGAGGCGCAGCCGCCGCTCCGGGGTCAGCGGAACAGTGGTCGGAAACTGATGGTGCGGCGTCACATAGATCGCGCGCACCGGCCGCCCGCGGCACAGGCGCTCGACATCCTCCACATCGACGCCGTCCTCGTCCAGGCGGACGCCGATCACCTCGGCGCCCGCGGCGGCGAAGGCCGCGCGCGCCGCCGAATAGCCGAGGCCTTCCACCAGCACGACGTCGCCCGGCGCGACGAGAATGCGCGCGGCGAGGAAAATGCCCATCTGGCTGCCGCGCGTGACGCACACATCCTCCGCGTCCACGATGAGCCCGCGATGCGAGGCCAGCATCGCCGCTATGGCGCGGCGCAGCTCGCCGGTTCCGCGCGGATCGCCATAGCCGAGCCCGCCGCAGCGCGCGGCGCGCCGTCCGGCGTCGCGATAGGCGCCGAGCAGAGTGTCGATCGAGAAGAGCCGCGCATCGGGAAGCCCGTCGTCTATGGCCAGTCCCTCGCCGGCCGGAACAAAGGCGGGGTCGGGCGTCGCGCGGAAGGGAAAGCCGGGCGTGCGCGGATCGGTGGAGGCTTTGCGCGGCGCCGGCAGCGTCTCGGGCAGCTCGGCGGAGACGAAAGTGCCGCGCGTGCCATGGGTGGCGAACCAGCCCTGGGCGACCAGCTCGTCATAGGCGAGCACGATGGTCTTGCGATTGACGCCGAGCGATTCGGCGAGCTCGCGGCTGCTGGGCAGCGCCGCCCCCGGCGCGAGCCGTCCGCTCCTCACATCGTGAATGAGCGCGTGGACGATCTGCAGATAGAGCGGCGCGCCGCGGCGCGGATCGATCTCGCGCGACAGGCTATAGGCGAAGGGTCGCGACATTGGACCCCTCCACTCGGCATTATTGCTCTTTTCTCAGGGCCGCCGGCAGCTTCCTCCTGGCGCGCCGGCTCTGTCAAGTCACGGGGCCGCCTCGCGTCTTTGGACCCGTCGGCGCGCGAATCTTGGCGGTTTAACGCCGTTTTCGCTCCGCTAGCCTCGCTTTTGTCGCAACCGAACAAGGAGCTTGAGCCATGCAGACGAGCAGCGCGGGCGTCGTGAAAGCTTTGATGGGAATTGGCGGGGTGCTCGCCTTCTTCCTCATTGTGATGCACCAATTGTCGCAATTGTTCCGTTGACCGCCGGGCGCCGGGAAGAGTCCGGCGGCCGCGCGTCGGCGGGCGATCGGCGCGCCGACGCGCCTCTCAGCGCAGCAGCGCCAAAAACGCCTGCGCCGCATGGGTGATGTGGCGGCCCTCACGGCGCAGGGCGAGAAAGCGCCGCTTCGGCAGAGCGATGTCGATCGCCGCCAGCGCCCCGGCCGAGGCCCCGGCGACGAGGCTCGGCAGCATGGCGACGCCGGCGCCCGCCGCCACGGCCGCGGCGACCGCCTCATGCGTCGGCAGCTCCAGCGCGATGCGCAGCTCGCCGGGGTCGACGCCCTTCTCGCGTAGAACCGCCTCGAAAATCGCGCGCGTGCCGGAGCCTTTTTCGCGCAGCACCCAGCTCGCGGATCGATAATCTTCGACGCGCTTCGGCGCCGCAGCGGTCCAGGGATGGCCGGGGAAGGCGACGAGCTTCAGCTCGTCCCAGGCGACCGGCTCCACTGCGAGGGATTTGTCGTCGATTTCGCCTTCGACGATGGCGAAATCCACAATGCCCTCGCGCGCCATATCGGCGGCGGTCAGCGTGTTGCAGATTTTCAGCTCTATCGCGATCTTCGGATAGAGCGCGCGATAGCGATGCAGGATCGGCGGCAGCCAATAATTGCCGACCGTCTGGCTCGCGGCGAGGCTCAGCGCCCCGCATTCGAGCCCGGCGAGATCGAAGAGAACCGCCTCCGCCGCCGCGGCGCGCGCCAGCACGGCCTTGGCCTCGACGAGAAACAGACGCCCCGCCTCGGTGAGCGCGATGCGACGGCCGACGCGATCGAACAGCTTGGCGGCGTAGCGCGCCTCGAGCGCGGCGATGGCCGCGCTCGTCGCCGATTGGGTGAGGTTGAGCTCGCGCGCGCCGCGAGTCACATGCTCGCGCTCGGCGACGGCGACGAAAATGCGCAATTGCTCGAGCGTCATGACGCCTCAGCGAAAGAACGCCTCGATGAGCGCGAGGCTGAAGCCGGAGACGAAGACCGAGGCCGCCAGGCCCAGCGCCAGAGGCCGGAGCCCCTTGGCGCGCAGCGCGGCGATATCGGTCTCGAGCCCCATGGCGGCCAGCGCCATCGACAGCAGCACGGTGGTCGCCGTCGCGATGGCGGCCTTGGCGTCCGGCGGAATGGCGACGATGCTGGAGACGCCAACGAGGGCGAGAAAGCCTATCACGAACCAGGGGAAGGGCGGCGAAAACTTTTCCGCGCCGCGCGCGCCGCGCCCAGCCATGAAAGCGAGCGTCAGCAGCGTCGGCGCCAGCAGCATCACGCGCGACAATTTGGCGACGGCGCCGAAATCGCCGGCCTCGCGGCCGTGCTGAAAGCTCGCGGCGATCACTTGCGCGACCTCATGGATCGACGCGCCGGCCCATAGGCCATAGGCGCGCGGGCCGAGCCGCGCGAGATCGGCGAGCGCCGGATAGGAGACCATTGCGAGCGTGCCGAAGACGGTGACGCAGGCGATGGCGTAGGCGACATCCTCGTCGCGGGCGCGGGTGATGGCGTTGGCCGCCACCACGGCCGAGGCGCCGCAGATCGACGTGCCGGCGGCGATCAATCGGGCGAGTTCGGGCTCGACGCCCAGCCAGCGGCCGAGGCGCGTGGTGAAGCAGAAAGTGGCGACGAGCGTCGCGGCGATGATCGCGAGGCCCGTGAAGCCGACATCGATGATCTGCGCCGCCGATAATTGCAGGCCGAGCAGCGCTATGGCGAAGCGCAGGATCTTGCGCAGCGAGAAGACGACGCCCGGCGCGGCGAAGGCCGGCGCGCCGAAGAGATTGCGCAGGCCGACGCCGAGCAGAATGGCGAGGATCATCGGGCTGAGCGCGCCGACCGCGGGGAGCAGTCGCAGCGCATAGGCCGCCGCCGCTATGGCCGCGGTGAGGGCGACGCCGGGGAGGATGGCGAGAAACGCCGGGGCGCGGAGGAAGGGCGCCGCTTTCGGGAAAGCGGGCGCCGGAGACGATACGGCTTCCATCGGACCGAACTCCTTTTTGTCAGGGCTCGGTTCAGATCGCAGCCGCAGACCGTTCGGTCCAACGCATTAAACTTGTCGAATCATTCGATTTTTTCGATTGATTACCAGCCGGCGATGCGGCGGCAGGAGCCGCCGGCGGCGCCGAAGGCGTAGCGCGATCCGCAGGCATAGGCGGTCGGCGGCTCGCCGGTCTGCTCGAAGAGGTCGTACCCCTCTTTCAAATTCTGCCAGAAGCCGCTCCATTGCTGGTGCTCCGGCGGCGCCGACCAGAGATTGGTCCAGTCGCCCTGCGTCTCCTTGGCCAGGGCCACATCGGTCATGCGGAATGGGAAGATGTGGACCGGCACCTCGTGCTGCCCGCCGCGCAGCGCGGCTTCCACCAGGCCGTAGATCTCCTCGATCACTCTGTCGGTCATGGCGAAGCAGCCGACCGATTTGCAGGCGCCATGGACCATCAGCGCGCCGCCGGTGCGGCCGTTCTGCTTGTCATAGGCGTTGGGAAAGCCGACGTCGAAGGCGCGGTGGTAATGGGAGTTCGGATTGAGCTGGCGCGCCGAGACGCTGTAGAAGCCCTCGGGCGATTGATAATCGCCGGATTTCAGCTTGGGTCCGAGATGGCCGGACCATTTGCAGATCGGATAGGTCCGGTAGAGCGTGAAATGGCCGCTCTGCCGGCGCCAGAGCTCGAGCTCGCCTTCCTTTTTGAAGATGCGGACATAGACCGCAGAGCCCATGCGGAAGTTGCCGTCGTCGCGGCTCATCAGCGGCGGCGGCTCATTGGCCGGCGGCGCGGCGGCGAGGGCGAGCGCCTGTGTCGGCGGCGAGACGGCGACCGGCGGCAGCGGGATCGTCCCCGCTTGCGTCTCGGCTGGGGTCACGGGCTCGACGGCGGCGAGATTGCGCGGCCGCGCCGGCGGAAGCGGCGCATCGACGGGCGGCAGGGCGAGGACCGGCTCCGGCTCCGACGGCCGCAAGGGAGGCAGCGCCGCGAGGAAGGAGGGCGGCCGCGCATCCGGCGCCGCTGGCGCAGCGGCGATCGCCGGCGGCGGCTCCTCGATCGGGGCCGGCTCTTCCAGCCGCGCCGTCTCGATGATGGCGCCGCGCAGATTTTGCACCAGCGCGCCAAAGGGATTGGCGCGTCTTTCCGCGACGGCCTCGCGCGCCTCCGCTGGCCGCGCCGGGCCGCGCGAGGCGAAGGCGACGAAAACGCCGATCTCGACGAGGCTCAGAGCCAGCGCCGTGGCGAGGAGAAAGGGACGCGACGGTTTCGACGGCATGGGGTCGTTACGGAATCGGTGAAAAACACATTACGAAACGCGATATTGGCGAAGGAACGGCCGAGGCGCGGCCAAAAGCGCGCCCGGCCATGTAAATCAATGCCCTTCGAAGGTGACGAGCCGACGCACCGGCACGCCGAGCGATTCGATCTTCTTGGCGCCGCCGAGCTCGGGCAGATCGATGACGAAGCAGGCGGCGATGACCTCGGCGCCGATCTTCTGCAGCAGCTTCACCGCGCCTTCCGCCGTGCCGCCGGTGGCGATGAGATCGTCGACGAGAATGACGCGCTCGCCCTTCACCACCGCATCCTCATGCACCTCCATCTCGTCCACGCCATATTCCAGCGAATAGGCGATGGAGACGGTGGTGTGCGGCAGCTTGCCCTTCTTACGCACGGGCACGAAGCCGGCCGACAATTGATGCGCCACCGCGCCGCCCAGAATGAAGCCGCGCGCCTCCATGCCCGCCACCTTGTCGATCTTCGTGCCGGCCCAGGGCTGCACCAATTCGTCCACCGCGCGGCGAAACGCTCTGGCGTCGCCGAGCAGAGTGGTGATGTCGCGGAACATGATGCCGGGCTTGGGATAATCGGGAATCGTGCGAATCGAGGAGGCGAGGGTCATGTTCGGGATCTCGTCGGAAATGGGTTCGGCACTTCGGTTCATAGCTCATTCTCGGCCGAAACGCATCTTGCTCGGCGCGAGGCGCATCTCGGCCGCCCCGCCTCATTGTGGCCGCGGGATCGCCGAGACGATACCCCTTTTCGGTGCAACGATCGCCAGGTTCAAGTTTTCGAGAGGATTTCTTCACATGGCGAATTGGAAACGCAAAACTTTCTTCGTCGTCGTGGCGGTCGCCGTCGCGGCGTTTCTCGGCCTCTTCGGATACGAGGCGGTCTCTGTCGCGCTCGCCCGCGTCGCGACGCCGGAGATTTTCGCACGCTATGAGGCGGCGACCGACAATGGCGCCACATTGCCCGCCGGGCTCTCGAGCGAGCGGGTGGAAACGCTGCTCGCCGTGCAGGATCCGAGCTTCTGGACCCATGGCGGCGTCGATTGGAGCGCGCCGCTCACCGCGACGACGGTAACGCAATCCGTCGTCAAGCGGCTCTATTTCGAGAACTTCCAAAAGGGCTTCTCGAAAATCCGCCAGACGCTGATCGCGCAATTCGCGGTCGGGCCGCTGACCTCCAAGAATGCGCAGCTCGCCGCTTTCATCGATGTGAACGGATTGGAGCCCGCCGCACAAAAATGGTTCGGCAAGAAGCTGGCGGAATTGGACGACGACGAGTTTCTCTCGCTCGTCGCCACCAACAATAATCCGAAGGATTATGCGCCCGGCACGCAAGCCAACGCCGAGCGTGTGCGCCGCATCGAGAAATATCTCGCCGGCCTCTGCGAGCGGCGCGGCTTTTCCGATGTGTGGCTGGAGAGCTGCGGGGGGTGATCCTCCGCTCGTCCCGCCGCATTCGCGTCGGCGGCGGCCGCGAGATGGCCACGGCCATGTCGCGCCGCCGCCCTTTTTCCTCGCAAAGCTCCTCGTCAGGAGAGGCGCGGCGGGGAGTTGCGGCGGGAGTTTGTTCTGATGCGGGAAGCGAAATTACGGGCGCGCTCATTCGCGGCGGCGACGGCCGGCTCGGCGCTGGCCGCCTTCGCCGGGGCGGCTTTCGCGGCCGTCGTCGGCTATGAGGCCGTCTCTGTCGCGCTCGCCCGCGTCGCCACGCCGGCGCTGTTCGCGCGCTATGAGGCGGAGACGAATCACGGCGCGAAATTGCCGCCCGGCTTCTCGCGCGAGCGCATAGAGACGCTGCTCGCGGTGCAGGACCCCGGCTTCTGGACGCATGGCGGCGTCGATTGGAGCGCGCCGCACGCCAACACGCTCGCGCAATCGGTGACGAAGAAGCTCTATTTCGCCGATTTCAAGCCGGGCTTCGGCAAGATTCGGCAGACGCTGATCGCGCAATTCGCCGTCGGCCCGCTGACCTCCAAGAGCGCGCAGATCGCCGCCTTCATCGATGTGAGCGGATTCGATTCCGCATCGCGGCAATGGTTCGGCAAGCCGCTCGCGGAATTGGACGACGATGAGTTTCTCGCCCTCGTCGCCGCCGGCAATGAGCCGAAGGATTACGCGCCGGGCACGCCCGCCAACGCCGAGCGTGTGCGCCGCATCGAGAAATATCTTGCCGGCCTCTGCGCGCGGCGCGGCTTCGCCGATGTGTGGCTGGAGAGCTGCGCGGATTGAGCCGCCTCGATCAGCGCTCGACCAGCTCGACGCGGCGATTTTTGGCGCGGCCGGCTTCGTCGTCATTGGCGGCGATCGGCGACGCCATGCCGGCGCCGAAGGGCGTGAGGCGCTGCGCCGCGACGCCATAGCGCTGCGCGAGATCGGCGACCACCGCAGCGGCGCGCCGCTTCGACAAATCCACATTGTAGTCGAACTGGCCCTTGCCGTCGGTGTGGCCGGCCACGACGACGGAAATGGACGGATTCGCTTTCAGAAATTTGGCGATCTCGTCGAGCGTCGCGCGTGATTCCGGCTTGATCTGCGCATCGTCGAAATCGAATTGAATTCCGTAGAGCGCGACGCGTCCATTGCTCGCTATCGCGCGCGCCATGGCGTCGGCGTCGATGAAGGCGATCTGGCCGCTCTGCATCGGCTTCATATCGACGGCGATCACGCGCACCAGCGGTCCGCTCTTGCTGTCGCCGATGATGATCGCCGCATAGACGTCGCCGGTGGGACGCGTCGCCTTGGCGAGCAGATAGCGCACGCCGTCGCCATAGCGGTAGTTGATGGCGCTGTCGCCGCCGACGAAATTGAAGCGGTAGGCGCTCGTCTGGCCTTTGAAGCAGCTGGCGTCGGCGCAGCTGTAGACGATCTCGAACCCTTTGGATTTCAGGGATTCTTCGTAATTGGCGATGATCTCGAGCGACGAGCGCTCCTTGGGCGCGTCGTACCAGATGCGCGCGACTTTGCCTCTGACGGCGAAACTATTCGCTTCGGTGAAGGCTTCGCCGTCGGTCTTGATGTCGAGCGGCGCCCGCACGAAGCGCTGCTCGTCGAACTCCGCCGAGACATATCTCGTGATCTCCGCGCCCGTGTAGCGGCCGACCAATGGATGATCCTTGCCGCCCGCTGCATCCTTGCCGAGAGCGGGGGTCGTCAGCAGGCAGGCGACGAGGGAAAAGGCGATCTTGTTCGACGATATGGACACGAAAGCTCGCTCCTGGTTCGGCGTCGCGCCACCGCGCGGATGGCGGGACTCCGCCTTTCAAAAAAAGGCGCGAATCAAAGCTTGGATCATCGATCGCTTCGCGTCTGTGCGGCCGCGCACGTCGTCTTCACCCCACCGCGCCGCTCGCCCGCGCGACGATGACGCCGAGCTTCTCCATCAGCGCCGGATCGCGCGCCTCGGGCGCTGTCAGAATGGCGGTGTCGAGCGCGCGGTCGGAGCCGATGGGGCAGGGCTCGTGCTCTTGCGGGAAATCCGTGAGCAGTCGCGCGAGCAGACGGCTCGCCTTGTCGGCGTTGTCGCGCACCACTGCGATAACCGCAGCGACATCGACATTGTCGTGCTCTGGATGCCAGCAATCGAAATCCGTGACCATTGCGATGGTCGCGTAAGACAGCTCCGCCTCGCGCGCCAGCTTGGCCTCCGGCATTGCGGTCATGCCGATGACGTCATAGCCCGCGGCCTTATAGGTCAGCGATTCCGCGTAAGAGGAAAATTGCGGACCTTCCATGCAGACATAGGTTCCGCCGACGGAGTGCTCTATGCCTTCCGCTTTCGCCGCGGCGGCGATGCGCTTCGCCAGCAAGGGCGCCACCGGATGCGCCATGGACACATGCGCGACGCAACCATTGCCGAAGAAGGAGGATTGCCGGCCGAAAGTGCGATCGACGAATTGATCCGGCAGCACGAAGAGCCCTGGATAGAACTCCGATTTGAACGAGCCGCAGGCCGAGACGGACACGAGATCGGTGACGCCCGCCTGCTTCAGCGCAAAAATATTGGCGCGATAATTTATGCCCGAGGGCGAGAACACATGACCGCGACCATGCCGCGGCAGGAAAACGACCTGCGTCTCGCCGATGCGGCCGAAATGCAGCGCGTCGGACGGATCGCCCCAAGGCGTCGTCACGCGCTCCTCGCGCAGATCCTGCAGGCCGGGCAGATGATAGACGCCCGATCCTCCGATGATGCCCACCACCGCTCGCGTCATCTTTCGTCTCCGACTGTGGATAGGATTTCGCAGTGCCATGGCCTTGCGTGCGGCGCAAGCGGCGACAGCGCGGCGGCCTGCGCCGAAAATTCGCGAAGCGCTAAAAAATTCAACGCCATCAAAGGCCAAGCCGAGGGTTCGCGCGTGACGAAGCGAGGGTGGCGCTTTTTTGTGCGATCGTCGAAACTGCCCTCTCCGCAGCCGTCGCAGGGTTGCGCCGCAAAATATGCTGTGTTAGGGGACGATCGCCTTGGAGCTGGGGCGTCGCCCTTGGCTCCTTCCCCCGACAATACGTTGTTCGAGGCCATTGCGGATTTCGTCGCACGCAGACCTGCGTTGCGCGCGAGGCGCCTCGAGTAACGGCGATCCGAGAGCGATACGCAAGTGGCTTCAGGCGGAGACGATCTATCCGGAGTAGCGGGGCGATACGCCTCGGCCCTTTATGATCTCGCGGTGGAGAAAGGCTCCACGGACGAGATCGCGACGGCGCTGCGCGGCTTTGCCGCGCTGATCCAAGAGAGCGCGGATCTCGAGCGCCTGATCGAGAGCCCGATCTATTCTGCCGAAACGCAGATCAAGGCTCTCTCTCCCATTCTCGACGCCGCTGGCGTCACGGGCGTCGCGGCCAATTTCGTGAAGCTCGTCGCGACAAAACGTCGCCTCTTCGTTCTCCCCGCCATCATCGAGGCCTATGGCAAGCTGCATGACGCCGCCAAGGGCATTGTGCGCGCCGACGTCACGGTGGCCGCGCCGCTCGCCTCTCATCACGAGAGCGCGCTGCGCGATGCGCTCGCTGGCGTCACCAGCGGCAAGACGATCGACCTCGAGGTGAAGGTCGATCCGGCGATCATCGGGGGTCTCGTCGTCAAAATCGGCTCGCGCATGCTCGATGCGTCGCTGAAGACCAAGCTCAAATCCATTCGAACACGCATGAAAGAGGTCGGCTGATGGCTATCCGCGCCGCAGAGATTTCCGCGATCCTCAAGAATGAGATCGCCAATTTCGGCAATGAGGCCGAAGTCGCAGAGGTCGGTCAGGTTCTGTCCGTCGGCGACGGCATCGCCCGCGTTTATGGTCTGGACAATGTCCAGGCCGGCGAGACGGTGCTGTTCGAGAACGGCATCACCGGCATGGCGCTCAATCTCGAGAGCGACAATGTCGGCGTCGTGATCTTCGGCTCCGACCGCGACATCAAGGAAGGCCAGACCGTCAAGCGCACCGGCACCATCGTCGACGTTCCGGTCGGCAAGGGCCTGCTCGGCCGCGTCGTCGACGCCCTCGGCAATCCGATCGACGGCAAAGGCCCGATCTTCTACGAGAGCCGCTCGCGCGTCGACGTGAAGGCTCCCGGCATCATTCCGCGCAAGTCGGTGCATGAGCCGATGGCGACCGGCCTCAAGGCCATCGACGCGCTGATCCCGATCGGCCGCGGCCAGCGCGAGCTGATCATCGGCGACCGCCAGACCGGCAAGACCGCCGTGGCGCTCGACACCATCCTGAACCAGAAGTCGCTGAACGACGGCGACGACGAGAAGGCCAAGCTCTACTGCGTCTATGTCGCGGTGGGTCAGAAGCGGTCCACCGTCGCGCAATTCGTGAAGGTGCTGGAGGAGCGCGGCGCGCTCGACTATTCGATCGTCGTGGCGGCCACCGCCTCCGATCCGGCGCCGATGCAGTTCCTGGCTCCCTTCGCCGGCTGCGCCATGGGCGAGTATTTCCGCGACAACGGCCTGCACGCCGTGATCGTTTATGACGACCTTTCCAAGCAGGCCGTCGCCTATCGCCAGATGTCGCTGCTGCTGCGCCGTCCTCCGGGACGCGAGGCCTATCCGGGCGACGTGTTCTATCTCCACTCCCGTCTGCTCGAGCGCGCCGCCAAGCTCAATGACGAGCGCGGCTCCGGCTCGCTGACCGCTCTGCCGATCATCGAGACGCAGGCCAATGACGTGTCGGCCTATATTCCGACGAACGTCATCTCCATCACCGACGGTCAGATCTTCCTGGAGACGGACCTCTTCTACCAGGGCGTCCGCCCGGCGGTGAACGTCGGCCTCTCGGTGTCGCGCGTCGGCTCCTCGGCGCAGACGAAAGCGACGAAGAAGGTCGCCGGCAAGATCAAGGGCGAGCTCGCTCAGTATCGCGAGATGGCGGCCTTCGCTCAGTTCGGCTCCGATCTGGACGCGGTGACGCAGCGTCTGCTCAATCGCGGCGCGCGCCTGACCGAGCTGCTGAAGCAGCCGCAGTTCTCGCCGCTGCAGATGGAAGAGCAGACGGTGGTGATCTACGCCGGCGTCAACGGCTATCTCGATCCGCTGCCGGTCGGCCGCGTGCGCGCTTTCGAGGACGGTCTGCTGGCGCTGCTGCGCACGCAGCATCCGAACATCCTCGAGACGATCCGCACGACCAAGGATCTGCCGGATGCGACGGCCGCCGAGCTGAAGAGCGTCCTCGGCGCCTTCTCGAAATCCTTCGCCTGACGCGCGCAACCTCGAGGACTAGAGACAATGCCTCCGTCATTGCGAGCGAAGCGAAGCAATCCAGGGGCCGCATCGCGGCTCTGGCTCGCTTCGTCGCTTCGCTCCTCGCGATGACGGCGGCGTGGTCCTGGTCAGAATGAGACGGGTTCCCTCATGCCTTCGTTGAAGGATCTTCGAAACCGCATATCTTCCGTCAAGGCGACGCAGAAGATCACCAAGGCCATGCAAATGGTCGCGGCGGCCAAGCTGCGCCGCGCCCAGGCGGCGGCCGAGGCGGCGCGGCCCTATGCCGAGCGCATCGAGAAAGTGCTCGCCAATCTCGCCGGGGGCGTCTCCTCCGGCGCGCCGGTGCTGCTCGCCGGCAATGGCCGCGACGAGACGCATCTTCTCGTCGTGGCGACCGCCGAGCGCGGCCTCTGCGGCGCATTCAACTCCTCGATCGTCCGCCTCGCCCGCGAGCACATCCAGCGCCTGCAGGGCCAGGGCAAGACGGTCAAGATTCTCTGCGTCGGCAAGAAGGGCTACGACCAGCTCCGCCGCAATTATGAGAAGAACATCATCGAGCTCATCGAGCTGCGCGGCGTGCGCCAGCTCGGCTTCGAGCAGGGCGACGCGATCGGCCGCAAGGTCATCGATCTGTTCGAGAGCGGCGAGTTCGATGTGGCGACGCTGTTCTTCTCGCGCTTCAAATCTGTGATTCAGCAGTTTCCGACAGCGCTGCAGCTCATTCCGGCGCAGATTTCCGCCAATGAGAACGAGGCGGCCGTGGCCGGCCCTCAGGCCAATTATGAATATGAGCCCGGCCAGGACGAGATTCTGGCGACGCTGCTGCCCCGCAACATATCGGTGCAGATTTTCCGCGCATTGCTCGAGAACGCCGCTTCCGAGCAGGGCGCGCGCATGAGCGCGATGGATAACGCCACGCGCAACGCCGGCGACATGATCAAGAAGCAGACGACGCTCTACAATCGTTCCCGCCAGGCGATCATCACCAAGGAACTCATCGAGATCATCTCGGGCGCCGAGGCGCTCTGATCGGAACAACAGTCGAGAGGACGAGACAATGGCTACCCCCACGACCACGGGTCACATCACGCAGGTGATCGGCGCTGTCGTCGACGTGAAGTTCGACGATCACCTGCCGGAAATCCTGAACGCGCTGGAGACCACCAATCAGGGCGCGCGCCTCGTCCTCGAAGTGGCGCAGCATCTCGGCGAGAACTCCGTGCGCACCATCGCCATGGACTCGACGGAAGGCCTCGTGCGCGGCACGCCGGTGAGCGACACGGGCGCCCCGATCTCCGTGCCGGTCGGCGACGAGATGCTCGGCCGCATCATCAATGTCATCGGCGAGCCGGTCGACGAGGCCGGCCCGATCGTGACGGCGACCAAGCGCGCCATCCACCAGCCGGCTCCGTCCTACGCCGAGCAGGCGACCGAGGCGCAGATCCTCGAGACGGGCATCAAGGTCGTCGACCTGCTCGCGCCCTACGCCAAGGGCGGCAAGGTCGGACTGTTCGGCGGCGCGGGCGTCGGCAAGACCGTCATCATCATGGAGCTCATCAACAATATCGCCAAGGCGCACGGCGGCTATTCCGTCTTCGCCGGCGTCGGCGAGCGCACCCGCGAGGGCAACGACCTCTATCACGAGATGATCGAGGGCGGCGTCAACAAGAAGCCCGAGAACGGCTCCGCCGTCGGCTCCAAGGCCGCGCTGGTCTATGGCCAGATGAACGAGCCTCCGGGAGCCCGCGCCCGCGTCGCTCTGACCGGCCTCACCGTCGCCGAGGACTTCCGCGACAAGGGCCAGGACGTGCTCTTCTTCGTCGACAACATCTTCCGCTTCACCCAGGCGGGCTCGGAAGTGTCGGCTCTGCTCGGCCGCATTCCCTCGGCGGTGGGCTATCAGCCGACGCTCGCCACCGACATGGGCGCGCTGCAGGAGCGCATCACCACGACGACCAAGGGCTCGATCACCTCGGTGCAGGCCATTTACGTGCCGGCCGACGATCTGACCGACCCGGCGCCGGCCACCTCCTTCGCCCATCTCGACGCGACGACCGTGCTCAACCGCTCGATCGCGGAAAAGGGCATTTATCCGGCCGTCGACCCGCTCGACTCGACCTCGCGCATGCTCTCCGCGGCCATCGTCGGCGAGGAGCATTACGAAGTCGCCCGCAAGGTGCAGTCGACGCTGCAGCGCTATAAGTCGCTGCAGGACATCATCGCCATTCTGGGCATGGACGAGCTCTCGGAAGAGGACAAGCTGACCGTGGCGCGCGCCCGCAAGATCGAGCGCTTCCTGTCGCAGCCTTTCCATGTCGCCGAAGCGTTCACCGGCGCGCCGGGCAAGCTCGTCGCGCTCGCCGACACGATCAAGGGCTTCAAGGGCCTCGTCGAAGGCCAATACGATCACCTCCCGGAGGCCGCCTTCTACATGGTCGGCACGATCGAGGAAGCGGTCGAGAAGGCCGCCAAGCTCGCCAAGGAAGCGGCTTGATCCGTTAATCGCTGAGCGGACGCGCGTCGGGCCCGCCGACGCCTGTCCGCCCAGAGCTTTTTGGTTTTGCAGGATTTTCTTGGAAAGCCGGTTCCCGCTTTCCCGAAATCCGGCATAGACGACGGAGCCCTTCATGGCCACGTTCCACTTCGAACTCGTCTCTCCCGAGAAGCTTCTGTTCTCGGGAGAGGTGGACGCCGTCGTCGCCCCCGGCGCCGAGGGCGTGTTCACGGTTCTCAAAGACCATGCGCCGGTGATGACGGTGCTGAAGCCCGGCGTCGTCGAGATCGACGGGGCCGGCAAGAAAGAGAAGCTGTTCGTGCGCGGCGGCTTCGCCGACGTCGGGCTCGGCGGCTTCACCATTCTGGCCGAATATGCCATTCCGGTGGCTGACCTCGACGCCGCTAAGATCGACGCCGACATCAAGGACGCCAGCGAGGATGTGGCCGACGCCAAATCCGACGAGGCGCGTCGCCTCGCCTCGGAAAAGCTCGGTCAGCTCCAGGAGCTGAAGGCCGCTCTCGGCCTCTGACGCAATCGGCGCCTGGAGCAAGTCTCCGGGCGCCGGCCGCGGCTCTCCGATCGTAATGCGAGCCTGTAGGCTCACGGTCCAGCATTTGCCTTGGACCGTGAGCCTACAGGCTCGTTTCTTTTTGTCGGAAGTTTCGGCCGGAACCAGGGGCTGTCATGAAAATGCGCGACGGCGTGGCGCTTATTTCAAGAACTGCGCGCCATCCAGCTCATGCCGCAGCTCGAAGCTGCGGAATTGCGTGAAGATCGGCGCGATCCAGGCTTTGAGCGCGGCGCGAATGACGATCGACATTTCCGGCGGCGGCGAGACCAGCAGCCGGCTCAGCGATAGATCCGGCTCATCCAGAGTCTTCGCCACCGCGCCGTCCAACGCGCCGATGAGGAATCTGCGCGTCGAAGGATAATGTCCGAGCGTCTCATGGGCATAGGCGCCGAGCGGCGCGGCGCCCTCGTTCTGCACGATCACCATGGGGACATCGCGCCACGCCGCCGAAAGCGATTTCGCGCTGGCGAGAGCGGAGTTGGTCTGGTCGACATGGAAGAGCACGATCGGCTCGACGCCGCGCGCCCGCGCCTCCTCGACGAAGCCGATCTCCTTCACTGTCTTGAAGAAACGGTCATAGGCGCGCTGCCAGACATCGACGATCTTGGGAACTCCGTCATCGACCAGCAGCCGATCGAACAAGGAGATCTGCCCACGTATGTCGGCCGTGTCGATGACGCGCGTGCGGTCCGGGAACCATTCGTGATAGCGCGGCGCATGCGGATCGGTGTCGAAGCCTTCGACCTCGGTGAGACGCGAGAGATAGAAATCCGTCAGCAGCCGCGCGGTCGTCGAAACGCCCGAACGCGGATGCGGGGAACAGGCGACGAACACCAAAGTGCGTCGACTCATCTTTCACTCTCTCGGCGCCGCCCGAGGCTCTCTATGTTGCCGCTCAACCACGTTCGGCGCTATGCGCCCTCCCTGCCGGCGATCCGATCCAGCAGATGGATGCGGTCGAACTCGTCGGCGATCCTGTTCTGCCAGGTGCGGACATAGCCGCGAAGGACGAAGGAATGGTCCGCCGGCTCCCCTTCCGCCGTCCGATTGGCGACGAAGGTGGAAAAAGGCGCGCCGGCGATCTCCACCTGTTCATAGGACAATTCGTTGAGCTTGGGGATGGTGATCTCGCCCGCCGTCTCCACTTTCTCGAAATATTTGCGGTGCGTCACCGGGTCCCATTCGAAAAAGGTGGTGTCGTTGACATGGTTCTTGACGAGGAAATAGTCCGCGTCCTCGACATAGGGCGCGACTTCTGCGATCTCGTCGAGCGAGGCGATGGACGATCCGAGCACATGGAACAGAATGAAGCCGACTTCTCCTTCCGCCACCGCATCCAGAAAGCCCGTGTCCTGCAGCGCCTGCAGGGCCGGCTCCAGCCCGCCGGCGCGAACATCGACGACGCTGACCTTGATCTCAGCCGTGGCGAGAGTATCGATGATCTTCATCTGGTCCGAGGTCGAGGTGAGATCGACGACGCTGGTCTGGTCGGGATGAAACCGATAGAGCGTGCCGCGCGGCGTCTCCGTGTCGAAGGCCCGGGTCAAGACATTATTGGCGGCGAGATAGTCGAGCAGCACGCGCGCGATCGTCGTCTTGCCCACGCCGCCCTTGTCGGCTCCGACCAGAATGAGCGTCGGCCGGCCTCTCTGAGGGGCGAGCGGAGGAACCTTCTCCCGCACGACCGGCGGCCGCTCCTCACGGGCCGAACTCTGCTTGGTTTCTTTGGTCGGTCTTTGAGCCATGGCCTAGCACCTATATCGCTCGCGCCCGCTTTCGGGCGGCAGGAACATAAAACTCTTACCATTTATGAGTTGCGCGCGCCGAGCCTTTTCTCGCCGCCACTGGCGCGATCGAGGCCTTTTCGGTTGATACCACGCGTAGCGTTTGTAGTTTTTCGAGGCGCGAGGCTACCTTATAGTGAATTGACATTCACGCGACCTCGAATAAGTAGGTCTCACATTTTCGAAGGATTGCGGTTCGTGCCGAGGTCTCCGCGCTTTGCGGCGATCGGCGCGCCCGCTTTGCTCGGCGCGAGGGGGTCGCGCAGGGCCGACAGCCGAAGGAAGGGCGCCTCGGCGGCGACAGCGCCTGTTCGGAGAAAAGGATGAGCGTGATCCGTGTCGAGGACGCAGACGGCGTCACCCACGAGCTGGAGCCTGTGGAAGGCTGGCGGTTGATGGAGATTTTGCGGGATTATGGGATGGGCATGGAGGGCACATGCGGCGGCGCGGTCGCCTGCGCCTCCTGCCACATCGTGCTCGATCCCGAATGGGCCGACAAGGTCGCGCCGCCGCGCGAGGACGAGATCGACAAGCTCGACGAGCTGCCCTTTCTGCACGAGACCTCGCGGCTCTCCTGCCAGATCATCTGGTCGGACGAGCTCGACGGGCTGAAGCTCACTCTGGTCAAGGAGCCGACATGACGCGGCCCGCCAATCCGAAATTCTCGCCCAAGATTCTGCTCGCCTCTGATCTCGCCGAGGGCGACGTCGTGTTTTGGGGGCAGGACGGCTGGGAGCGCGATCTCCTGCGCGCGAAAATTGCTTATGACGAGGCCGAGGCGGCGACGCTGGATGCGAAGGGCAAGGCGGCGGTCGCCGCCAATCGCGTCGTCGACGCCTATCTGGTCGATGTCACGGTGGATGCGGCCGGCGCGCCGGCTCCGTCGCATTTTCGCGAGAAGTTCCGCGCCGCCGGGCCGAGCGTGCGGCGCGATCTCGGCAAGCAGGCGTGGCTGCAAGGAGCGGGGAATCGATGACTGCGCATGATCCGGCCCTGCCGCCGCGCCCCAATTCCGCGCCGACGATCTACGCCTATGACGAATATGACCGCGCCTTCGTGCGCGAGCGCGTGGCGGAATTCCGTGGGCAGGTGGAGCGGCGCCTCGCCGGCGCGTTGACGGAGGAGGAGTTCCGTCCGTTCCGCCTGATGAACGGGCTCTATCTGCAGCTGCACGCCTATATGCTGCGCGTCGCCATTCCCTATGGCTCGCTCACCTCGCGGCAGATGCGCCAGCTCGCCTATATCGCCGACAAATGGGACAAGGGCTACGGCCATTTCACCACGCGGCAGAACCTGCAATATAATTGGCCGAAGCTCGTCGATGTGCCGGATATTCTCGAGGCGCTCGCCGACGTCGATATGCACGCGATCCAGACTTCCGGCAATTGCATCCGTAATGTGACCGCCGATCATTTCGCCGGCGTCGCCGCCGATGAGCTCGAGGACCCGCGGCCGACGGCGGAGTTTCTGCGCCAATGGTCGAGCGCTCATGCCGAATTCAGCTTCCTGCCGCGCAAGTTCAAGATCGCGGTGAGCGGCGCCGAGCATGACCGCGCCGCGATCAAGATTCACGATATCGGCCTGCGCATAGTGAAGAATGCGCAAGGTGAGATCGGCTATGAGGTGATCGTCGGCGGCGGTCTCGGCCGCACGCCTTTCGTCGGCAAGCTGCTGCGGGAGTTCCTGCCGCGCGCCGATCTGCTCGCTTTTCTCGAGGCGATTCTGCGCGTCTATAATCGCTTCGGCCGCCGCGACAACAAATATAAGGCGCGCATCAAAATATTGGTGCACGAGACCGGGCTCGACGAAATTCGCGCGCAGGTGGATGCGGAGTTCGCCGCCATGGCCCGCGCGCCTTTCGCCTATGACGCGCAGGAGCTGGAGCGCGTCGTCGCAGCCTTCGCGCCGCCGGCTTACGAGAGCTTGCCTGTGCGCTCGGACGCGCTCGAAAAGGTCAAGGTGGAGAACGCCGAATTCGCCGCTTTCGCTGCGGTGAATGTCGCGCCGCATAAGGTTCCCGGCTACGCCATCGTCACTGTCTCGCTGAAGCCGATCGGCGGCATTCCGGGCGACGCCACCGCCGCGCAGATGCGCGCGCTGGCCGACGCGGCCGACACCTATGGTTTCGGCGAATTGCGCGTCAGCCATGAGCAGAACATCATTCTTCCGCATGTGAAGAAGGATGATCTCCTCGCTCTGTGGCGCGATCTTTCGGCGGCGGGCCTCGCGACCGCCAACGCCGGGCTCATCAGCGACATCATCTCCTGCCCGGGGCTCGATTATTGCTCGCTGGCGACGGCGCGCTCCATCCCGATCGCGCAGGCGATCTCGGAACGTTTCGCCGATCTCGAGCGCCAGCGTCTCATCGGCAAGCTGGGGATCAAGATTTCCGGCTGCATCAACGCCTGCGGACATCATCACATCGGCGCGATCGGCATTCTCGGCCTCGAGAAGAAGGGCGTCGAATCCTATCAGATCACGCTCGGCGGCGATCCGACGCTCTCGGCCTCGATCGGCGAATTGCTCGGTCCCGGCGTCTCGGCGGAAGAGGTTCCCGATGTGATCGAGAGCCTGGTGCAATTCTATCTCGCCGAGCGGCGCGAAGGCGAGGCTTTCATCGACACATGGCGGCGCTTGGGCCATAAGCGTTTCAAGGAATCTGCGCGCCGGGAGGGCGAGGATGGCTCTGGTATCTGACGGCGCTTTCATCGCGGACGAGTGGCGCCGTCTCGCCGATGAGGAATCGCTTCCCGGCTCCGGCAAGGTGATCGTCTCGCTCGGGCGGCTGCCCGCCGCGCGGGAAGATGCGCGGCTGACGGCGCTCGGCGTCTATGTCGCCAATACGACGGATCCCAAGGCGCTGGCGCCTCATTTCGCGCGTCTCGCGCTCATCGACATCGCCTTTCCGGCCTTCACCGATGGGCGCGGCTTCTCGCTCGCGCGGCTGCTGCGGCGTGAGGGCTTCGCCGGCGAATTGCGGGCGAGCGGCCGGCTGACGCCGGATCAATATTTGCACGCGATCGGCGGCGGCTTCGACACGATCGAGATTCCCGACGATCTCGCGGCGCATCACGGCGAGGCCAATTGGGCAAAGGCGCGTCAGGCGCGCAGCCTCTCCTATCAGCGCGGCGTCGCGGGCGGCGCATCTATACTCGAACGCCGGCGAAAGGGCGTGGCATGAAGACGTCGATCGTCGAAACGCTCGCGCCGCGCCTCGCGCCGCTCGATCTCGATCATCGTTTGAAGCTCACGCGCGAGGTCATCCCCGGCCGCATCGTCTTCACGACGAGCTTCGGCATAGAGGATCAGCTCGTCACCCATTCCATCTTCACCCAGGGCCTCGAGATCGATGTGGTGACGATCGACACGGGGCGTCTCTTCGAGGAGACGATCGCCCTTTGGGAGAAGACCGAGGCGCGTTATGCGCGGCGCATTCACGCCGCCTATCCGCAGGCGCTGCCGCTCGCCGATTATGTCGCCGAGCATGGCGTCAACGGCTTCTATCGCTCGGTCGAGAATCGCAAGGGCTGCTGCCATATTCGCAAGGTGGAGCCGCTGTCGCGCCTGCTCGCCGGCGCCTCCGCCTGGGTGACGGGCCTGCGCGCCGATCAATCGCAGGCGCGCGAGGGCGTGCATCTCATCGAGAGCGACGCCGAGCGTCGGCTGGTCAAGCTCAATCCGCTCGCCGATTACACGCGCGAGGCTATCGCCGCCGCGACGGAGGAATTCAGCGTGCCGGTGAACGAGCTGCACGAGAAAGGCTTTCTCTCCATCGGCTGCGCGCCCTGCACGCGCGCGCTGGAGCCCGGCGAGAGCGAGCGCGCCGGCCGCTGGTGGTGGGAAGAGGACGAGAAGAAAGAATGCGGCCTGCATGTCGGGCCGGACGGCCGGCTGACGCGCGGCGCGGCGCCGGAGGGCTCGCAATGAACGCGCTGGCGGCAAAGCCCCTCGGCCATTTGGATCGGCTGGAGGCGGAGAGCATCCACATCATGCGCGAGGTCGTCGCCGAATGCGAGCGGCCGGTGATGCTCTATTCCATCGGCAAGGATTCGGCGGTGATGCTGCATCTCGCCATGAAGGCCTTCTATCCGTCGAAGCCGCCATTCCCGCTTCTGCATGTCGACACGACATGGAAGTTCAAGGAAATGATCGCCTTTCGCGACCGCCGCGCGGCCGAGACGGGCCTCGAGCTGCTCGTCCACACCAATCCGGAAGGGGTCGCGATGAATATCGATCCCACCGTGCATGGATCGCAGCTCCATACGCAGATCATGAAGACCGACGCGCTGAAGCAGGCGCTCGACAAATGGAAATTCGACGCGGCCTTCGGCGGCGCGCGGCGCGACGAAGAAAAGTCCCGCGCCAAGGAGCGCGTGCTCTCCTTCCGCAACGCCCAGCATCGCTGGGACCCGAAGGCGCAGCGGCCCGAGTTCTGGCGCCTCTACAACGCCCGCAAGGGTCCGGGCGAGAGCCTGCGCGTGTTTCCTCTGTCCAATTGGACCGAGGCCGATGTGTGGGATTACATCGCGCGCGAGGGCATAGACGTCGTGCCGCTCTATTACGCCAAGGAGCGGCCGGTGATCGATCGCGGCGGCATGCTCATCATGGTGGACGACGATCGCCTGAAGCTGCAGCCCGGCGAGACCGTGCAGCAGAGGCTGGTGCGCTTCCGCACGCTCGGCTGCTATCCGCTGACCGGCGCGATCGAGAGCTCCGCGGCGACGCTGGAGGAGATCATCGCCGAAATGCGCGCGAGCCGCTCCTCCGAGCGTCAGGGCCGCCTCATCGATCACGACGGCTCCTCCTCCATGGAGCAGAAGAAGCAGGAGGGTTATTTTTGATGCACGGCGGCCTCGCCACGCCTGCGCCGCTGCGCGCCCCCGTCGGGCCGGCGCCCGCCGACAAGCCCTTGCTGCGCTTCATCACTTGCGGCTCGGTGGACGACGGCAAGTCGACGCTCATCGGCCGTCTGCTCTATGACGCCGATCTCGCGGCCGACGATCTCATCGCCGCGCTCGAGCAGGATTCGAAGAAGCACGGCACGCAGGGCGACGATCTCGATTTCGCGCTGCTCGTCGACGGCCTCGCGGCGGAGCGCGAGCAGGGCATCACCATCGATGTCGCCTATCGCTATTTCGCGACGGAGAAGCGCAAGTTCATCGTCGCCGACACGCCCGGCCATGTGCAATACACGCGCAATATGGCGACCGGCGCCTCGACGGCCGAGCTCGCCGTTCTGCTCGTCGATGCGCGCAGAGGCCTGCTGGATCAGACGCGCCGTCACAGCGTCATCGTGTCCATGCTCGGCGTGCGGCATGTCGTCGTCGCCGTCAACAAGATGGACCTCGTCTCCTATTCGCAGGAGATTTTCGCCGACATAGAGCGCGACTTCCGCGCCTTCGCCGAGCATTTGCGCTTTCTCACCATTCAGGTGATTCCGCTCGTCGCCAAGGACGGCGACAATCTCGTTCATGCGAGCAAGAAAATGGACTGGTATTCCGGTCCGCCGCTGCTCGCCTATCTCGAGAGCGTCGCCTCGGACGACAACGCCCGCGTGCTGCCCTTCCGTTTCCCCGTGCAATGGGTGAACCGGCCGTCCCATGATTTCCGCGGCTTCTCCGGCTTCATCGCCGGCGGCAACGTAAAGCCGGGCGACATCGTTCGCATTTTGCCGTCCGGCCGCGACACGACGATTGCGCGCATCGTCACCTATGACGGCGATCTCACCCATGCGGTGGCCGGCCAGTCGGTGACGCTGACCCTCACCGAAGAGATCGACATTTCCCGCGGCGACATGCTCGTCTCGCCGGTGTCGCCGGCCAAGATCGGCGATCGCCTGTCGGCCCGGCTGCTATGGCTGGTGCGCGAGCCGCTCACGCTGGATAAGAGCTATCTTTTAAAGCTCGGCGCGCGCATGACGCCGGCCTTTGTGAAGCAGGTCGCCTCGCACATACAGATCGAGACCGGCCTCGCCGAGCCGCTCGCCGATGCGTCGCAGACGCTCGCCTTCAACGAGATCGGCGAGGCGGAACTGTGGCTCGACACCGCCATCGCCTGCGATCTCTATGAGGACAATCGCGAGACCGGCGGCTTCATCCTCATCGATCGCGTGACCAATGAGACGGTCGCCGTCGGCATGGTGAAGCAATCGGCCTGGACCGAGCGCAGCGCGCGCAATGGCGTGGAGGCGAGCTACGCCTCCATGGAAGGCGTGCCGTCGCCCGATCAGCTGCTGCATCCGACGCCTTTGCGCAGCCTGGTGAAATCTCTGTCCTGGCGCGTGCCCGGCAGCGTCATCACTTTCGGCGCGGCCTTCCTGTTCACGCAAGACACGGGCATATCGGCCGCGATCACCGGCACGGAGATCGTCTCCAAAATCGTGCTCTATTATCTGCACGAGCGCCTGTGGACGCGCTTCGCCGTCGGCCTCACCAAGAACGAACCGCCGCACGACGATACGGGGCTGTAAGGGCGCTCTCGCGACGAGACGCTGAAGCGCCCCCGACATTCATAGGGCGGTTTCCACCCTCCCCTTCAGGGGGAGGGTCGGATGGCGAAGCCATCCGGGGTGGGGTTCAGCAAAGTACGGGTGATAGCGGCCGGCGTCTCGTCTGCGCCAGACGCGCGGACCTCTCGCGGTGGGCCGCCGACGATCGCAGCAACCGCGTGGCTATTCGTGAGTTTTCGGCTAATTTGCATTTGTTGCTTGGTTCGCGGAATTACGACATGCGAATTGATCCTGCGCGTATCCAGAAATTCTCCTTCGCCGCCCTCGCCCTTTTTTCCATGACCGGCGGAGCGATCGCTCAGGAGGCCGCCGCGCGTGGACGCGCTTACTTCGCCGGCGCGACGATCCGTGGCTACGATCCGTTTCACGGAACGCAGGTCGAATATCATGTGCCGAATGGAAACTGCTATCTCTGGTATCCCGGCAACACCGTGATTCTGCATGGATACTGGCAATTCAACGGTGACGATCTCTGCTACCGCTATCCCGTGTCCGGCATCAATCCATCGACCGGAGAGCCGGGCGAGAAGTGGTCCTGCCGAAATGTCGACAGTCGGATGCGGCGCATTCGCGAACGCGCGCCCGGCGATATTCTCGGCCTGTCGCGCGCCTCGCGTCCGCGTTTCATCCTGCCGAAGGATGAAACCACGCTCGCGGACCTCTTACGCGAGGTCCGGTCCCGTCGCTGATCCGAACGTAAGGGCCTCTCTCTGGGCAGGTGCGCGGTTTCGAGAGACGCGCGGCGGCTACCCTCGTTCACGCGCTCGACGCCGCTCCGCCGGCGCGGCTTCTCCTTCGCGCGGAGGCATTTGGGAACAAATGCAAAAGCCGGCCGAATATCCCAGGCGCGCGCGGGAATAGCCGATGGCGGCCGCGGCGTCGCGAGCGACCTTGCATCACCTGCGCAACGCGGCGGGGCGCTTTTGCGCGCCCTGGATTCGCCCTGTGGCCGTCATGGCCGGGCTTGTCCCGGCCATCCACGCCGCGCAGCCGAGGAACCGAAGGAAAGCGTCCGCTATCGACGGATGCGTCCCACGGCGTGTCGCTGGAGCTTCGGCGTCACGCCAAATGTCTTAAGACGCTTCGGCGTCCTGGCGTGGATGGCCGGGACAAGCCCGGCCATGACGTCGGGGGGCGACGAGGATGCGCGCATTCGATAGCCCGCTTCGCTGGCGCGACCGCGGCGTCGCTTCAAATCAATGCGCCTCGTCCCAATTCTGCGCGGCGCGGGCTTCCACTTCCAGCGGCACGGAGAGCGTCACCGCCGGATGCGGCGCCTCCTCCATCACGCGCTTGACGATGCGGATCGTCGCCTCGGCCTCTTCCTTCGGCGCCTCGAACACCAGCTCGTCATGCACTTGCAGCAACATGCGCGCGCTGAGCTTCTCATGCGCGAGCGCCTCGTCCATGCGCGCCATGGCGCGGCGGATGATGTCGGCGGCCGCGCCTTGGATCGGCGCATTGATCGCGGCGCGCTCGAAGAAAGCGCGCTCCGAGGCGTTCGACGAGCCGATGCGCGGGAAATGGCATTTGCGGCCGAAGATGGTGGTGACGAGGCCGTTCTCCCGCACGGCCTTGCGCGTCTTGTCCATATAGGCGCGAATGCCGGGGAAGCGCTCGAAATAGCGCTTGATATAGGCGGCCGCCTCCTCGCGCGGAATGGAGAGCTGATTGGCGAGGCCGAAGGCGGAAATGCCATAGATGATGCCGAAATTGATCGCCTTGGCGCGGCGGCGCACCTCCGACGGCATGCCCTGCACCGGCACGCCGAACATCTCGCTCGCCGTCATCGCGTGAATGTCGATTCCATCGGCGAAGGCCTGCCGCAATTGCGGAATATCGGCGATATGCGCGAGCAGCCGCAATTCGATCTGCGAATAATCCGCCGAGATGAGCACATTGCCGCGTTCGGCGACGAAGGCCGTGCGAATCTTGCGCCCAGCCTCGTTGCGCACAGGGATGTTCTGCAGATTGGGGTCCGACGAGGAGAGCCGCCCAGTCGTCGTCGCGGCGAGCGCGTAGGATGTGTGGACGCGATGCGTCGTCGGATTGACGAAAGTAGGCAGCGCATCGGTGTAAGTGGATTTGAGCTTGGAGAGCTGTCGCCAATCCAAGATGCGCGCGGCGAATGTATTGCCGCTCTCGGCCAATTCGTCGAGCACGCTGGCCGAGGTGGACCAGGCGCCGGTCGCGGTCTTCTTGGCGCCGGGCAGGCCCATCTTGCCGAAGAGAATATCGCCCAATTGCTTGGGCGAGCCGAGATTGAAGCTCTCGCCGGCGAGCTCGTGGATCTCGGCCTCGAGCCGCGCCATATCCTGCGCGAATTCGCCGGAGAGGCGCGAGAGAATATTGCGATCGATCGCGATTCCGCGCCGCTCCATCTTCGCGAGCACGCTCACCATGGGGCGCTCCAGCGTCTCATAGACGCTGGTCATATGCTCGGCGGCAAGGCGCGGCCTCAGCGCGCGCCACAGGCGCAGAGCGACATCGGAATCTTCCGCCGCATATTCGGTCGCTCTGTCGAGCGGCACGCGCGCGAAGCCGATGAAGGTGCGGCCGGAGCCGGCGACGGCGGAAAACGGAATGCATTCGTGGCCGAGATGCTTCTTCGAAAGCTCGTCGAGGCCGTGATTATTGCGGCCGGCGTCGAGCACATAAGAGATCAGCATCGTGTCCTCGATCGGCGCGACATCGATGCCGCAGCAGGCCAGAACGAGGAGATCATATTTCATATTATGCGCGATCTTCAGCACGCCGCGCGCTTCCAATAGCGGCTTCAAGCGCGCCAGCGCTTCCGCAAAGGGAATTTGCACGGGCGGCGGATCGCCGCCGAGCAGATCGGCGCCGGTGGGCGCGACATGCTGCAGCGGAATATAGCAGGCGCGTCCGGGCGCCGTCGCCAGCGAGACGCCGACGAGATCGCAGGACATGGGATCGAGAGAGGTCGTCTCCGTATCCATCGCGACGACGCCTATGGCGAAGGCTTCCGCGATCCAGGCGTCGAGCCGCTCGATCGTCGTCACCGTCTCATAGAGCGAGCGATCGATCTTCATCGCGACGCCTTGCTCGCGCCGCGCCTCGGCGAGCGCGGCCGGCCCGAGCGCGCCCTTCTCTCCCGCCGGAGCGGTGGGCGCGCCCGGCGCTGCGGTCTGAGGCGCGGGCAGGGCGGGCGCCTCGGCGACCTCGCCATTGCGGCCGCGCCATCCCGCCGGGCCGACAAAGGCTGGGTCCGGCTCGATCTCATTCGCCTCGACGCTATAGGTCTCCGCAGCGCGGCGCGTCAGTTGCGTGAACTCCATCGCCTGCAGAAAGGCGACCAGCGTCTTGCCGTCCGGCTGATGCAGGCCGAGATCGTCCAGCGGAATCTCCAGCGGCGCGTCGTCGACGAGCTTCACCAGTCTCTCCGACGTGCGGATCAGCGCGACGCTCGCAGGATCGGTCAGCGTCTCGCGGCGTTTGGGCTGCTTGATCTCGCCGGCGCGCGCCAGCAGCGTGTCGAGATCGCCGTACTCATTGATGAGCTGTGCGGCGGTTTTCACGCCAATGCCCTTGGCGCCCGGCACATTATCGGTGGAATCGCCAGCCAGCGCCTGCACATCGACGACCCTCGAAGGCGGCACGCCGAAATAATCGACCACCTCATTGTAGCCAATGCGCCGCTCCTCGCGCGCGCCCGAAGCCGGATCATACATCGACACTTTATCGTCGATGAGCTGCATAAGGTCCTTGTCGGCGGAGACGATCAGCACATCGGCGCCGCGCGCCCGCGCCTCTTTGGCGTAAGTGGCGATGAGATCGTCCGCCTCATAGACGTCCTGCTCGATCGGCAGCAGGCCGAAGGCGCGCACGGCGGCGCGCATCAGCGGAAATTGCGGAATGAGATCGTCGGGCGGGTCCTGACGATGCGCCTTGTAAGCGGGGTAGATCTCCTTGCGGAAGGAGTTCTCCGATTTGTCGAAGATGATGGCGAGATGCGTCGGCGTGAGATCGGCCGCGCCCTCGCGGATGAACTGAAACAGCTTGGCGCAGAACAGCCGCACCGCGCCGGTCGGCAGGCGGTCCGTGCGATAATTATATTTCGCGTCCTGCCGTATCGACTGGAAATAGGCGCGAAAGACGAAGGACGAGCCGTCGACGAGGAAGACGCGGCTGTCGGGACCGACGGGCTTATGTGTGAGAGTCATCGCGCGAGGAGCATGAACGCTAGGCCCTCATAGAGAGGGCGGAAAGGGCGCGCGCAAGATAGCCCCGATCCCTCGGCATGGATACCCCCGGCTCGGCCGCGGAGCGCAGGCAAAAAGGCCTCGCGCGGCCGAAGCCGGCGAGGCAGTGGGGATCGTCACACTTACGGCGTCGACGGTAATGTCTCCGCTGCGCCGTTGAACCGCCAATCGGCGAGCGGCGACGGGTCCAGCGTCGCGCGCAAAAAAAATCGCCCCGCTCGGGCGCGCGGGGCGAAGCGAAACGAGACGAATTCAGATGAATTGCGGCTCGCCGCGCGTTCCTCAATTGATCATGCGCGTGGTGGCGCCGGTGTCGCCGGTCACGCTCGCGCTCTTGGGGGAAATCCATTCTGGAACCTTCGTCAGCGCGACGGCGACGAAGGCGACGAGGCCGACCGCCCATATGACGATCTTGCCGTAATTCGTGCCGCCATGAACGTTCAACGCCATTGTTCCCTCCGTTGGTTTTTCTTCATTGGTCGCACGGCCGAATGGCTCGGCCATGCTGACGATGGCGAGACGACTGCGGCTTTGACACCGCCAATTCGTGAAAGCGGAGGGGTCCAGCGCGCGTCAGAGCAGAGATTCGGTCCAACGAATGCGGCCGTGGACGCAGAGGCGCTCGGCGTCGGCGCGCTCCAGCCTCTCGGGCTCGTAGCAGGCGCGATTGTCGGAGATCAGAGTGATCGCGCCATCCACATTGCGACGCACGCGACGGATCAATGGGCCGTCGTCGAGCGAGACGAGATAGACGGCGTCGCCGATAATGTCGCGCTGCGAGCGGTCGATCAGCACGATCGCGCCATCCTCTATCGTCGGCCGCATGGAATCGCCGCGCGCGCGCAAAAATTCGAGCGCCTCGATCTCAGTTCCGAGGCGTCGCAGCAGGGCGCGCGGAAAGGCGATCCGCTCGCCGGCGATTTCGCGCTCCGCCGCCTCGCCGATCCGCAGCGGCGGGATTTGCGCCATATCCGGGCCGAGTGGAATCGCCGGCGGCGCGCCGGCCTCGAATATGGGAGCGCCGCGATCCAGCACCAGCCAGTCGAGCGAGACGCCCGTCACCTCGGCGATGCGGCCGAGCTTCTCGGCGGAGGCTTCGGTCTCACCATTGAGATAACGGCTATAAGTGGAGGAGGTGACGCCCGCGTCCCGCAAGATTCTGGCCGGACCGCCCGCCGCATCGACCGCCTGGCCCAATCTCTGCGCGAGGCCGGCTCTGTCGAATACGGGATTTGCCTTCGTTTCCGGCACGCACTCTCTCATATTTGCTTGACAGAGACGCGCGAATGCGGGACCTTCGGCGCGGAGTTGGTTTCCATTTACGGTTAACACGCCGGATGTGGCGTGTCACCGTGCGGCTTGTTGCGCCCATGATTTGCAGTTGGAGAGATTTCGTCCGACGCGACGGCCTGCGTGACGCGGATTGGTTTGGGCGTCGGGACCGTCGCCGTCCCACGGAAACGGGCGTCGCGCCGCTGTGCAATGACAATCAGGCGAGGGAACTCCCGGGCGCCGCGCGGATGGGCGACGCCGGCGATCGGCAATTCGCCCTGGTTCTCTCGCTTGCGCGCATGTTGTTGGCGACGCGCGGGCAATTCGCGCTCGCTCTGCGTGACCTCTCCTTGGCGCGATCGGGATGCGAGTCGCCGAATGCTTTCACGCTGCGGATAATCGAGCAAAAGACGGATGAGGCGATCTACGCCTTGGGGCGCGGCGGATCGGCGATGCTCGAGGAGACGTTGCGGCGCGCGATCGACGACATTGCGAAGGAGATCGCAATGGAAAGGAATGGCGCGCCTCGCCTCGCCGATTAGGGCGGCCGTCTCTGCGAGGGCCGCGCCGCCGTCCTTCTCGGGACGACGGCCGGACTCGGGATGAGGTTCAGCCGAGCCGCTTGGCCGCGGCTGTCAGTTTCTCGATGCGCTCGCGCGTCTCCTCGAGGCGCTCGCGATTTTCCTCCACCACCTCCTCCGGCGCGCGGGCGACGAAATCGGCGTTGCCGAGCTTGGCCTCGATCTTCTTCGCCTCGCCTTCGAGCTTGGCGGTCTCCTTGGCGAGACGCACCTTCTCCGCCGCGAAATCGATGACGCCTTCCAGCGGTATGGCGGCGAGAACGCCGCGCACGATCAATTGCGCGCTGCTCTTGGGAGCAGCGTCGACGAAGCCGATCTGCGAGAGGCGCGCGAGCTTGCGCAGCGTCTCGTCCCAGCGCGTCACCCGCGACTGCACATCAGCGTCGGCGCCGACGAGGACGAGAGGAACTTCCGCGCCGGCGGGCAGGTTCATTTCCGAGCGCACGGAGCGCACTTCGGAGACGAGATCGACGATCCAGCCGATTTCGGCTTCCGCGGCGGCGTCCTCGAGGCCGGAAAGATCGGGCCATTGCGCCAGCGCCAGCGGCGTCTCGCGCGCGGGACCTTCGAAACCTTTGACGCCCCACAGCTCCTCGGTGATGAAGGGCATGAAGGGATGCAGCAGCGCGTAAGTCTGATCGAGCAGGAACGCCGTGGTGGCGCGCGTCTCGTCCTTGGCGGCGCCGTCCTCGCCTTGCAGCAGGGGCTTGGCCAGCTCGAGATACCAATCGCAGAGCTGGTTCCAGACGAAGCGGTAGGCCGCATTGGCGGCGTCGTTGAAGCGATAGGCCTCGATCGCCGCGGCGATCTCGGCGGAGGCGCGCGCCGCCTCGCTGACGATCCAGCGATTGAGCGTGATCTGATTATTCTTCGGATCGAAGCCGGCGACGCGGGCGCAGCCGTTGATCTCGGCGAAGCGCGAGGCGTTCCACAGCTTGGTCGCGAAATTGCGGTAGCCCACGACGCGCTGCGTCGAGAGCTTTATGTCGCGCCCCTGCGCCGCCATGGCGGCGAGGGTGAAGCGCAGCGCATCGGCACCATATTCGTTGATGAGGTGCACCGGATCGATGACATTGCCCTTCGACTTCGACATCTTGGCGCCCTTCTCGTCGCGGACGAGGGCGTGAATGTAGACGTCGTGGAAGGGGACCTCCTTTTTGAAATAGAGGCCCATCATCATCATGCGGGCGACCCAGAAGAAGATGATGTCGAAGCCCGTCACCAGAACATTGGTGGGATAATAGCGATCGAGCTCCTTCGTCTCGTCGGGCCAGCCGAGCGTCGAGAAGGGCCAGAGCGCGGAAGAGAACCACGTGTCGAGCACATCCTCGTCGCGCGTCAGCGCCACGTCGCGTCCGTGCTTCGCGCGTGCGGCGGCGAGGGCGGCCTCCTCGCTGTCCTCGACGAAGACATTGCCGTCCTCGTCATACCAGGCCGGTATGCGATGGCCCCACCACAGCTGGCGCGACACGCACCAGGGCTGGATGTTCTCGAGCCAATCGAAATAGGTCTTCTCCCAATTCTTCGGCACGAAATTGGTGCGGCCCTCGCGCACCGCGGCGAGAGCCGGCTGCGCCAGAGTCTTGGCGTCGACATACCATTGGTCGGTGAGACGCGGCTCCAGCACGGCGCCGGAGCGGTCGCCATGCGGCACCATATGCTTATGGTCCGACACTTCGGCGAGCAGCTCATGCTCCTCCATCATCGCCACCACGCGCGCGCGGGCGGCGTTGCGGTCGAGGCCGTGCAGAGCGGCGACCGTCATGTCGAGCTCGGGAGAGGGCGCGACATGCTCGAAGAAATCCGCATTGTCCTTCAGCGTCACCGCGCCTTCGGCGTCGAGCACATTGATGAGGCGCAGACCATGCCGGCGGCCGACCTCGAAATCGTTGAAGTCATGCGCGGGGGTGATCTTCACCGCGCCCGTGCCCTTCTCGGGATCGGAATATTCATCCGCGACGATAGGGATGAGGCGACCGACCAGCGGCAGGCGCACATTCTTGCCGACCAATTTCGTGTAGCGCTCGTCCTCGGGATGCACGGCCACCGCCGTGTCGCCGAGCATGGTCTCGGGGCGCGTCGTCGCCACGGTGATGAACTCGCCGGTCGGCTGGCCGTCGTGATAGACCACCGGATATTTGAAGTGCCACAAATGGCCCTTCACCTCGATCTGCTGCACCTCGAGATCGGAGATGGCGGTCAGCAGCTTCGGGTCCCAATTGACGAGGCGCTTGTCCTTATAGATGAGCCCATCGCGATAGAGCTGCACGAAGACTTTCACCACGGCGCGGGAAAGCCCTTCGTCCAGCGTGAAGCGCTCGCGCGACCAGTCGCAGGAGGCGCCGAGCCGCTTCAATTGCTCGACAATGACGCCGCCCGACTCCGCCTTCCAGGCCCAGACCTCTTCCAAGAATTTGGCGCGGCCCAATTCGCGGCGATGCTGCTGGCGCTCCATCAGCTTGCGCTCGACCACCATCTGCGTCGCTATGCCTGCATGGTCGGTGCCCGGCTGCCACAGGACATCGTCGCCGCGCATGCGATGATAGCGCGCGAGAATATCCTGCAGCGTATTGTTGAGCGCATGGCCCATATGCAGCGAGCCGGTGACGTTCGGCGGCGGAATGACGATGGAAAAAGGCTTCGCGCCGGCGCGCTCCGGCCGGCCGGCGCGAAAGGCGCCCGCCTCTTCCCAGAGCTCGCGCATCCGCGCTTCGATGGTCGAGGGGTCGAAGGTCTTTTCCATGGGCATGGGGGAGAGCCGAATATCCGTGTCGAAGGCCCCCTCCCCAACCCTCCCCCGCTTTGCGGGAGAGGGAGCAGATTCGGGCCTTCATCCAAAGTTCGCGCAATGTCGCCGACTTCCCTCTCCCGCGTGAGCGGGGGAGGGTGAGGGCTTTATACCAGCGCCTTCAGCGCGCTGCGGCCGGCGTAGATGGCCGCCGATCCCAGCTCCTCCTCGATGCGGATGAGCTGATTATACTTCGCGACTCTGTCCGAGCGCGCCAGCGAGCCGGTCTTGATCTGCCCGCTATTGGTGGCGACGGCGATGTCGGCGATGGTCGAATCTTCCGTCTCGCCGGAGCGATGCGAGATCACCGTCGTATAGGCGGCGCGATGCGCCATCTCCACGGCGGCGAGCGTCTCGGTCAGCGTGCCGATCTGATTGACCTTCACCAGCAGCGAATTGGCGACGTCCTCGTCGATGCCGCGCGCCAGGCGCTCGACATTGGTGACGAAGACATCGTCGCCGACGAGCTGGATCTTGTCGCCGAGCGTGTCGGTGAGGAGGCGCCAGCCCTCCCAATCGTCCTCGGCCATGCCGTCCTCGATCGTGACGATCGGATAGGCCTCGGCGAGCTTGGCGAGATAGGCGACCTGCTCCTCTATGGTGCGCGTGACCTTCTCGCCCTCATAGACATATTTGCCGTTCTTGAAGAACTCGGTCGAGGCGACGTCGGCGCCGAGATAGATGTCCTCGCCCGGCACGAATCCCGCCGTGACGATCGCCTCGACGATGATGTCGAGCGCCGCCTCGGCGGAGGGGAGATTGGGGGCAAAGCCCCCTTCGTCGCCCACGGAGGTGGAGAGGCCGGCCTTCTTCAGCGCGGCTTTCAGCGTGTGGAAAACTTCCGCGCCCCAGCGGATCGCCTCGCGCACGGTGGGCGCGCCGACCGGCAGGATCATGAATTCCTGAAAGTCGATCGGATTGTCGGCGTGGGCGCCGCCATTGATAATGTTCATCATCGGCACTGGCAGCACGCGCGCCTGCACGCCGCCGATATAGCGATAGAGCGGCAGAGAGGAGGCGTCGGCGGCCGCCTTGGCGACGGCCAGCGAGACGCCCAGAATGGCGTTGGCGCCGAGCCGCGACTTGTTCGGCGTGTCGTCGAGCTCGATCAGCGCCTCGTCGACCGCCACTTGATCCTCGGCCTCGAAGCCGACGAGCTCGCCCGCTATGTCCTCATTGACGCTCTGCACGGCGTCCAGCACGCCCTTGCCGAGATAGCGGGTCTTGTCGCCGTCGCGCTTCTCCACCGCCTCATGGGCGCCGGTGGAGGCGCCCGACGGCACGGCGGCGCGGCCGAAGGAGCCGTCCTCCAGCACGACCTCGACCTCGACCGTGGGATTGCCGCGCGAATCGAGTATCTCGCGAGCGTGAATATCGATGATTTCGGTCATATCGGGGCCTCTTTGGAGCGTCTGGCTGCGCAGTTGCGCGCGTTGTAGACCGAACCGCGCCGAGGCGAAAGCCTCCAAAGACGGCGAAAGGCCGGTTCCCTGTTGCGTTTCCGGCGCTATTTCGGCGGCGCGCCGGCGAAACGCTCGAGATCGAAGGCCTCGACGTCGCGCAGCAGCTCGACGAAGGCGGTCGCCCAATAATCGGCCGCGGCCTCGCCCTTGGCGGCGCTGGCCGCCGCGGCGTCGCCGATCGCCCCTTCCTTCGAGAGGTCCTGCGTCTTCCAGCCGAAGCCGATCGGCCGGTCGGCGCGCAACCAGGTGAAATCGCGCTCGAAATCGGCGCTGGCGGAGCGAAAATGCCGCGCCCGCGCCATATCGACGAAATCCGGCGCGAGCGCGAGCATCAGCGAGGTCTCGATCTCTCCGCCATGGATGCCGAGGCGGATCTCCTCCTCGCCGAACAGCCCGTCGGGATAGCCGAAGCGATGCCAGGAGCAGGCGACGGCGAGCAGCTCGTGGCGAATGCGCAGCTCGAGCGCCGCCTGGGAGATGAGCGCCGAGTTGCCCCCATGCGAATTGAGGAGTACGAGCTTGCGGCAGCCGGCGCGGGCGACGCCTTCGCCGATCTCACAGAGAAGGCGCAGCGCCGTCTCATGCGAGAGGCTGAGCGTGCCGGGAAAATCGCCATGCTCGATGGAGACGCCGATCGCCTGCAATGGCAGGAACAGCGCGTCGAGATCGTCCGGCAGGCGGTCCACGACGCGCTCGATCATGCCGCGCATGATCTGCGAATCGACGCCGACCGGTAGATGCGGCCCATGCTGCTCGACGGCGGCGATGGGCAGCACGGCGATGACGCGCTCCATCTCGAGGTCGCGGTAGTCGGTGGTGGCGAGGTCGGTCCAATAGCGGGACGGCAGCATGGCGGAGAGGGTAGACCTTTCGGATGCGGATCGCCATAGCGGGGGCGAATCCGACCGGGTGGAGGAATAATGACTGCAACCCTCGTCCTGAGGAGCCCGCGAAGCGGGCGTCTCGAAGGACGGCAGCGGGCCGTATCCTTTGATTTCAGCTCGCGGCCGTCCTTCGAGACGCCGCCTACGGCGGCTCCTCAGGACGAGGGTTGGGGATATGCTTCTTCACCGCCCTTCTCCCACAGAGTGGGAGAAGGGAGAACCCGAAGATCGTTGGAAAAATCGAGGTGAGGCAATCGATGACGAAACGCTTCGCAGCACAGATCGCGGCTTTGGCTTTCTTCCTCTCCGCCCTTCCGGCGCTGGCGCTGGACAAGGTCTCCTTTGCCACCAATTGGCGGGCGCAGGCCGAGCATGGCGGCTTTTATCAGGCCCTCGTCGACGGCACTTACGCCAAATACGGCCTGGACGTCACAATATTGCAGGGCGGTCCGCAATCCAACGCGCGGCTGCTGCTCGCCGCCGGCCGCGTCGATTTCTGCATGGGCGCCAATCTCATCCAGACCTTCTCCGCCGTGCAGCAGAAGGCGCCCATCGTCGCCGTCGCCAGCATGTTCCAGAAGGACCCGATCATCTTCATGTCGCATCCGGGCGAGGGGCTAGATCGCTTCGAGGATCTGCCCAAGGCGACGGCCTTCATCGGCAATGACAATCTCGTCTCGGTCTATCAATGGCTGAAGCAGGCCTATGGCTTCAAGGAAGAGAAGATCAAGCCCTACACTTTCAACTCGGCGCCCTTCCTCGCCGACAAGAAATCGATTCAGCAGGGCTATCTGACCTCCGAGCCTTTCGAGATCGCGCGCCAGGGCGGCTTCACGCCCAATGTGTTTCTGCTCGCCGATTACGGCTATGACAGCTATTCGACGACGATCGAGACGCGCAAGGAGACGATCGAGACCAAGGCCGATCTCGTGCAGCGTTTCGTCGACGCGTCGATCATCGGCTGGTATCATTACATCTATGGCGACAATAGCGCCGCCAACGCCGCCATCCGCAAGGACAATCCCGAAATGTCCGAGGGCCAGCTCGCTTATTCCGTCGAGAAGCTGAAGGAGCGCGGCATCGTCGACTCCGGCGATTCGCTCAGCCTCGGCATTGGCGCGATGACCGACGCGCGCTTGCGCAGCTTCTTCGACAAAATGGCCAAGGCCGGCGTCTTCCCCGCCGATCTTCCCATCGCCCAGGGCTATACGACGCGCTTCGTGAACAAGAAGGTCGGGCTGGAGCTGCGACCTTCGCATGCGGCGGGGGCGCAGTGACGGTGGGCGTCGCGGAGCCTCTGGTCTCGCTGCGCGGGATCGGCAAAAGCTTCGCCAATGGCGTCGCGGCGCTCGAGAATTTCCATCTCGACCTTCGCGAGGGCGAGTTTCTGACCTTGCTCGGCCCGTCGGGCTGCGGCAAATCCACGGCGCTGCGGCTCATCGCCGGCCTCGCGACGCCCAGCGCCGGCGTCATCGATTGGCGCGACTCGGCCGCGGCGCATAACATCGGCTTCGTGTTTCAGGAGGCGACGCTGCTGCCCTGGGCCGATGTCTTCGCCAATGTCTATCTGCCGCTGCGCCTCGCCGGCAAGACGCGCGAGGCCGCGGCTCCGCTGGTGCGCGAGACGCTCGCTCTCGTCGGCCTCGCCGATTTCGAGACGGCGCTGCCGCGTCAGCTCTCCGGCGGCATGAAGATGCGCGTCGCCATAGCGCGCGGCTTGGTGACGCGGCCGAAATTGCTGCTGATGGACGAGCCCTTCGCCGCGCTCGACGAGGTGACGCGCTTTCGTCTCGGCGACGATCTTCTCGCGATGAAGCAGAGATTGGAGACGACGATCGTCTTCGTCACGCATTCCATTTACGAGAGCGTCTATCTCTCGACGCGCATTCTCGCGCTCGCCGCGCGCGGCGGCGCGATCGTCGATACGATCGACATAGATGCGGCCATCGCGCGCGACGAAGAATTCCGCACGAGTCCCCAGTTCGCGCAATATTGCCGGCGCGCTTCCGCCGCTCTGCGCAGCGCCTATGGGGAGGAGCTGCGATGAAGCAAACGAGTCCGCTTCGCGAGGCGTTGTTGCCGCTGGCCGTGCTGGCGGCCGCGCTCGCCGCTTGGGAGGCGGCGGTGCGCTTCTGGGCCATTCCGGCCTATGTGCTGCCGGCGCCGAGCCTCATCGCCGAGACTCTGGTGAAGGACAGGGACATTCTCTTCGCCTCGCTCCTCGTCACGCTGACGACGGCGCTGGAGGCGCTGGCGCTGGCGACGATCGGCGGCGTGGCCCTCGCGCTGCTCATCTCGCGCTCGCGCTGGATGGAGCGCGCGCTGATGCCCTTCGCCATCGTGCTGCAGGTGACGCCCATCATCGCCATAGCGCCGCTGCTGCTGGTCTATCTCGCCCCCGCCGAGGCTGTGCTGGTCTGCGCGTTTCTCGTCGCCTTCTTCCCCATTCTCGCCAATACGTCGCTCGGCCTCGCCTCGGTCGATCGCTCATTGGTCGAGCTTTTCGATCTCTATCGCGCCTCGCCCTGGCGCAAGCTCGTCTATCTGCGCGCTCCGGCGGCGCTGCCGCAATTTTTCACCGGGCTGCGCATCGGCGGCGGGCTGGCGCTCATCGGCGCCATTGCGGCGGAGCTCGCGGCCGGCGCCGCGGGGCAGGGGGCGGGCCTCGCCTTCCGCATTTCGGAGGCGGGCTATCGCCTCGACATTCCGCGCATGTTCGCGGCGCTGGCGCTGGTCTCGCTGGCGGGAATCGTCATCTATGCGGGGCTGACGGCGCTGTCGCGCCTCGCCCTCTCACGCTGGCACGAGAGCGCGCGTGGGCTGGACGATTAGAGTGTTTTCGAGCGAGGTGGGGCATGCCCTCATCCGACCTCGCTTCGCGAGGCCACCTTCTCCCCCTTCGCGGGAGAAGGAGTCGCGCCTCATCGCCCCGCGCCGACCTGTGCGCAGCGCGCATCGGCGGTCTTGAAATAAGGCGGATCACAGGGCGCGAAGTCCTGCGGGCACATTTTCTCGCAATATTGCACGGGGAGGACGACGACGGTCTCCGCCGTCCGCGGCGGAGGGGAGCGCCGCTCTGCGGCTGCCGCACAGAGAGCGCCTGAGAAGGCCAGGGCGAAAACGATCGAAGCGCCGCGCATCGTTCCTCCGAAGGGACGAGCGAATCAGCGCTCTCCGCGCGCTTCGCCCACCGCGTCCACCCCATATATATCGTTGCGGAAGTGAACGGTTCCATTCGCGGAAGCCCATCCGGTCATATACACCCATACGACCGGCACGGGCTTGGGCAGGGTCACGTCCTGACGCTCGCCGCCGATCTTGGACATGATCGCGGCTCTGTCCCATTGGCCCGGCGCGCCTTCCAGCAGCCAGGTCGCGAGGTCATAGACGCCCTCGACGCGCACGCAGCCATGCGAGAGAAAGCGGTAGTCGCTGGCGAAGAGCCGCTTGCTCGGCGTGTCGTGCATATAGACCGCATGCTTGTTGGGCATTGCGATGCGGATCGAGCCCAGCGAGTTCTGCGCGCCGCTGTCCTGGCGCAGCGTGTAATTGACGGCCCGCTCGCTGGCCCAATTGATCGATTTCGGCTCGATCTCGGTCCCGTGATTGTCGAAGACGCGAATGCGCGCCTTGGCGAGATAGGACGGGTCCTTCTGCATTTTGGGCATGATCTCGTTCTTGATGATCGAGACCGGGACTGTCCATGTGGGGTTGAGATTGACCGCGCCGATCTTCGCCTCGACCTCGGGCGAAGGATGCTCGACATCGCCGACGATCGCCGTATAGCGCCGCGCGACATGGCCGTTCTCCACGGCGTCGACCGCTGCAGAGGGGATGTTGACGACGATATAGCGTGGGCCGAAGGGGAAATCATTGCCGGCGAGCCGCTGCGCCGAGGAGGCCAGTTGGCGAAAGCGCACCGAGGCCGGCACGTCCAATTCGCGTAGCGTCGCGCCGGCGACCACGCCGGTCTGCCTCAGCCCCATGCGGAATTGAAAATGCTTCACCGCTTGGGTGAGGCCCGCGTCCCAGGCCTCGCCGCCGGAGGCTTCCGCCGGCAGATCGCCCTCTGCGGCGAGGCGCTTGCGCAGCGCCGCCACCGCCTTGCCGCGCGCGCCGGGCTGCAATGGCGTCCCCACCTTTGGCCAGCCGCCGGCGTCGGCGATGGCCGCATAGCGCTCGGAGGCGAGCGAGGTGGCGAAGAAGGTCTCGGGTTGCAGCGCAGGGGTCGGATCGTCGGAGAGCGCCATCTCGCGCGGCGGCGAGGGCTTGGGCTTCGGCTTTGGTTTGGGCTTGGGCGCGGCGGCCGTCTGCGGGGCCGCCGGCGCGGCTCCGGGCTCGGCCGGGGCGGCGGGCGCAGAGGCAGGAGCAGGAGCCGGGGCTTGGGCCGCCGGAGGAGCCACGGGGACCGGCGCCGGCGCGGCGGGAGCGGCCGGGGCCACGGGAGGAGCCGGCGGCTCTGCGGCCGTCTGCGCCAGCGCGGGAAAGAGCGGCGCGGCGAGCAATCCCGCCGCCGCGAATGTCGCGATTGCGCGACCAGCCTGCCCGATCCGTGCCTGTGACTTGTTTCGCATGTCGTTCCGCGCCAGAATCGCGCCCTTGAAATTCGCCGACGCTCTGCTTTTGTCGAAGCTTTTCCGCCTTGCGAGGCGCGCGGTCAACCCGCGCGGCGACGATGCGCCTTTCTGCGGGGCGGAATTATGGAGACGCGGCGACCCGCCGCGCCCCGCCGCGCCGCGCCCCTTGCCTTTTGCGCCGGTCCCGCCCATACCGCGCCGCAGCGAGATTGCGCGAGGAAACGGGACGCCATGGGCTTCAAATGTGGAATCGTCGGCCTGCCGAATGTCGGCAAGTCGACCCTCTTCAACGCGCTGACGCAGACGGCGGCCGCGCAGGCGGCCAATTACCCCTTCTGCACGATCGAGCCCAATGTCGGCGACGTCGCCGTGCCCGATCCGCGCCTCGAAAAGCTCTGCGAGATCGCCGGCTCCAAGCAGATCATCCCGACGCGCCTCACCTTCGTGGACATCGCCGGCCTCGTGCGCGGCGCCTCCAAGGGCGAGGGGCTCGGCAATCAGTTTTTGGCCAATATCCGTGAATGCGACGCCATCGCCCATGTGGTGCGCTGCTTCGAGGACGGCGACATCACCCATGTCGAGGGCGACGTCGATCCGATCCGCGACATCGAGACGATCGAGACCGAGCTGATGCTCGCCGATCTCGAGAGCCTGGAAAAGCGCGTCGTTCCGCTCGAGAAGAAGGCCAAGGGCGGCGACAAGGACGCCAAGGAGCTGCTCGATCTGATGCGCCGCTGCCTCGATCTGGTGCGCGAGGGCCGTCCCGCCCGCCTCGTCGTGATCGCGCCGGAGGAGCGAGAAGCGCTCGCCGGTCTCGGCCTGCTGTCGTCCAAGCCCGTTCTCTATGTCTGCAATGTCGAGGAGGGCGCCGCAGCGGAGGGCAATTCCTTCTCGCAGAAGGTCGCGGCGCGCGCGCGCGAGGAGGGCGCTGCGAGCGTCGTCGTCTCGGCCAAGATCGAGAGCGAGATCGCCGTGCTGCCGGCCGAGGAGCAGAAGGACTATCTCGAGGCGGTCGGGCTCGAGGAGCCGGGCCTCAACCGCGTCATCCGGGCCGGCTATACGCTGCTGCGCCTCGTCACCTATTTCACCGTGGGTCCGAAGGAGGCGCGCGCCTGGACGATCGAGCAGGGCACGCGCGCGCCGCAGGCGGCGGCGGTGATCCATACCGATTTCGAGAAGGGCTTCATCCGCGCCGAGACGATCGCCTATGAGGATTATGTCGCGCTGCGCGGCGAAGCGGGCGCGCGCGAGGCGGGGAAGTTCCGGCTCGAGGGCAAGGAATATGTCGTCGCCGACGGCGACGTGCTGCATTTCCGCTTCAACAATTGATCGGCGAAAGCGAGCCTTCGGGCTCGCTGTCTCCTATTCGGGGTCTCGCTATTTCGCCGGCGGCGTGCAGACCACCGAGCTTTCGTTCAAGACGAAGCAGATCGACATCTGTCCCGAGCGCAGATCGACGCGGAACACGCCGCCCTCGCCCGTATGGCGGGAGGCGATCAGCGCATATTCGCTGAATTGCCCCGCCTTGGCGCCCTCGCCCGGCGGATAGCACAGCGTCACGCCGACGGCGGCGCCCTCCTTCAGCCCATATTGGCAGGCCCCCACCTCGCCGCTGGCGCGGTCCAGGCGAAACACGCGGTTGAGATCGGTCTGCGGGGCGGCGAGAAACTCGTAATTGCCGGCGAGCGCCGCCGGCGCCGCCAGGGCGGCCCCGAGAGAGAGGAGACGAATGGCTGCGCGCAAGGTTACACTCCTTCGACGAATCACAGGGCGCAGTCTACACGCCGATGCGGCAATCGCGAGACGGCGCCGAATAGGGTAGGGGCAGCGAATGGTCGGCGCGCCGACTCTGGTCTTCGATCTCGACGGCACGTTGGCGGACACGGCCGGCGATCTCATCGCGACCTTGGGCGTGCTGCTGGAGCGCGACGGCCGCATGCCCGTGCCTCTCTCCGCCGTGCGCACGCTGGCCGGGGCCGGCGCGCGGGCGATGATCGAGCGTGGTTTTGCGGCCACGGGCGCGCCGCTCCCGCCGGAGCGGGTCGAGGCGCTGTTTCCCGAGTTTATCGCCCATTATCGCGAGCGAATCGCCGTCGAGACGCGGCTCTTCCCCGGAGCGGAAGCGGCGCTGGAGCGATTCGCCGAGGCCGGCTTCGCGCTCGCCGTCTGCACCAATAAATCCGAGGAGCTGGCCGTTCTGCTGCTGGAGCGCCTGGGCGTCGCCGGGCGATTCGCGGCCATTTGCGGCCGCGACACTTTTCCCGCGCACAAGCCCGACGCGAGCGCGCTGACGCTGACGATCGAAAGAGCCGGCGGCCATGCGGCGCGCGCGGTGATGGTCGGCGATTCGCAGACCGACATAGCGACGGCCAAAAACGCCGGCGTGCCTGTGGTCGCGGTGGATTTCGGCTATACGGAGACCCCGGTCTCGTCCTTCGGCCCCGACCGGGTGATCTCGCATTTCGACGAATTATGGGAGGCCGTGGCCTCGCTCGGCGTGCTGGAAGCCTCCGCATGCACTTGACGGGAGACGCCGTCGTCTCTTACAGAACTGTTCGGCCTCGGTGAGGCCCTCGGGCGGCTAGCTCAGCGGGAGAGCACTCCCTTCACACGGGAGGGGTCACAGGTTCAATCCCTGTGCCGCCCACCATTTGCTCCACTTTTCCCCTTTCGACGATTTTCCTCCTTCCGCTCGGCGGATAGGCGCGGCGAATGTCTTGCGCAGTCGCGATCACTGTGGCACAAGGCCGCCCGACGCTGCAGTAGCTCAGTGGTAGAGCACTCCCTTGGTAAGGGAGAGGTCGAGAGTTCAATCCTCTCTTGCAGCACCATCACACCCCGCACGACTTTCCCGCCCTCGAGCCTCGCCTCGCGTCATTTGCCGTTGGTTGACACCCGCCTGCGTCGCGGGCAGACAGGCCGTGGCGACGCTCTGCGGAAAGGTCATGAAGGCCGATAGGCGGGCCGAATGATCGGCGGCGCCGTTCACCCGCCCTCTCGCCGCCGCCCTCGCCGATGCGCGCAGGGCTGCTCGCCGCGCCCTATTCCCAAAGGACCCGACATGCGCGCCGTATTCCGTTTCCACGCTCTGCCCGTCCTCGCCGCATTGGCGCTCGTCGCCGCGCCGCTCCCGGTGATCGCGCAGAGCCCTGCGACGACCACCACCGCCACCGGAATCAAGATCACCGACACAAAGGTCGGGACCGGAGCCGGCGCGGAGCCGGGGCAGATGCTGAAGATGCATTACACCGGCTGGGTCGCGCAGAACGGCGCCAAGGGCAAGAAGTTCGACAGCTCGCTGGACCGCGGCCAGCCCTTCGAGTTCCGCCTCTCGGCCGGACAAGTGATTCCCGGCTGGGATCAGGGCATTCTCGGCATGAAGGTGGGCGGCAAGCGCACGCTCGTCATTCCGCCCGAGCTGGGCTATGGCGCGCGCGGCGCCGGCGGCGTGATTCCGCCCAACGCCACGCTCATTTTCGATGTCGAGCTCTTGGAAATCAAAGGCCAGATCTGACCGGCGCGCGCCGTCGTCACTGCGAGCGGAGCGAAGCAACCCAGAGACGAGGGGCGCTCTGGATTGCTTCGCGGCTCACGCTTCTCGCAGAGACCGAGAAGCGAACTCGCATCACATTCTCACCAGATGATCGAAGGCCGACAGCGCCGCCGTCGCGCCTTCGCCCATGGCGATGACGATCTGCTTATAGGGAACGGTCGTCGCGTCGCCGGCCGCGAACACGCCCGGCGCGGAAGTGTGGCAGCGGCGGTCGATCTCGATCTCCTTATATTGCGAGAGCGTCACCGCGCCATTCAGCCATTCCGTGTTGGGCAGCAGTCCGATCTGCACGAACACTCCTTCCAATTCGACAGTGCGCGTCGCCTCGCTCTCGCGGTCGCGATAGACGAGACCCGTCACCTTGGCGCCGTCGCCGAGAATCTCCGTTGTCTGGGCCGAGACGAGAATCGTCACATTGGGCAGCGAGCGCAGCTTCTCCTGCAAGATTCCATCGGCGCGCAGCTTCGCGTCGAATTCGAGCAGCGTCACATGCGAGGCGAGGCCGGCGAGATCGATCGCGGCTTCCACGCCGGAATTGCCGCCGCCGATCACGGCGACGCGCTTGCCCTTGAACAAAGGCCCGTCGCAATGCGGGCAATAGGCGACGCCCTTGGTCATATATTCCGTCTCGCCCGGCACATTTATGCGCCGCCAGCGCGCGCCCGGCGCCAGAATGATCGTCTTCGACTTCAGCGAGGCGCCATTGGCGAGCTTCAGCTCCGCGAGGCCGCCGGCCTCCGCCGCCGGAACCAGCGCGGAGGCGATCTGGCCGTTCATCACATCGACGGAATACTCCGCGACGTGACGCTCCAGCGCCGCCGCCATTTGCGGCCCTTCCGTATGCGGAACCGAGATGAAATTCTCTATGCCCGCCGTGTCCTGCACCTGGCCGCCGAAACGCTCGGCGACAATGCCGGTGCGCACGCCCTTGCGCGCGGCGTAGATCGCCGCCGCGGCGCCCGCCGGGCCGCCGCCCACCACCAGCACGTCGAAGGGTTCCTTGGCGGAAATGGACGCGGCCTTCTTCTCGCCGGCGCCGGCGCCGGCGTCGAGCTTGTCGAGAATCTGCTCCAGCGTCGCGCGGCCGTGCTGGAAGGGCTCGCCATTCAGATAGACGGCGGGCACCGCCATAATGCCGCGCTCCTCCACCTCCTTGGGGAAGAGCCCGCCGTCGATCGCCACATGGCGCACGCGCGGATTGAGCGCCGCCATAGTGTCGAGAGCCTGCACCACCTCGGGGCAGTTCTGGCAGGTGAGCGAGAAATAGGTCTCGAAGCGATATTCGCCATCGAGCGCCTTTATGCGCGCGAGAGTCTCCTCGTCCTCCTTGGGCGGATGGCCGCCGACATGCAGCAGCGCCAGCACGAAGGAGTTGAATTCATGTCCGCCCGGAATGGCGGCGAAGCGCAGGCCGATATCGGCGCCCTGACGCTCGATCGCGAAAGAGGGGCGGCGCGAATCATCGTCGCTGCGCACATAGGAGATATTGTCCGAGACGCTCGCGACCTCCTGCAGCAGTTCGGCGAGCTCTGTGGATTTCTCGCTGTCGTCGAGCGAGGCGCGGAGCGTGATGGGCGTGACGATGCGCGCGAAATAGGCCTGCAACTGGGTTTTCAGAGCGGCGTCCAGCATCTTCGACTCCCGATTTTCGAGAACAATCCCCTCACCCTGAGGAGCCTGCGCAGCAGGCGTCTCGAAGGGTGCGCCGCAGCGCGTTCTGGAGCATCCTTCGAGGCTTTTTGCGTTCCGCAAAAAGCGCCTCAGGATGAGGGACGGAAGCTGCGGGCGAGGGGCGGGTAGAGCGCCCCCGGCCGGCGAACCGGCCGGAGGCGTGAAGCGAAATCAGATCTTGCCGACGAGGTCGAGCGAGGGAGCGAGCGTCTTCTGACCCTCTTCCCACTTGGCCGGGCAAACCTCGCCCGGATGCGCCGCGACATACTGCGCAGCCTTGATCTTGCGCAGCAGCTCGAGCGCATTGCGGCCGACGCCGCCCGCGTTGATCTCGACGATCTGAATCTTGCCGTCCGGATCGATGACGAAAGTGCCGCGGTCGGCGAGGCCGGCCTCTTCGATCAGCACGTCGAAATTGCGGCTCAGCGTCAGCGTCGGATCGCCGACCAGCGGATACTCGATCTTGCCGATCGCCGGCGAGGTGTCGTGCCAAGCCTTATGCGCGAAATGCGTGTCGGTGGAGACGCCGTAGATCTCGACGCCGACCGCCTTGAAGGCGGCGTAGTTGGTGGCGAGGTCCTCGAGCTCGGTCGGGCAGACGAAGGTGAAGTCGGCCGGATAGAAGAAGAACACCGACCACTTGCCCTTGAGCGTGGCTTCGGTGACGTCGACGAACTTGCCGGCGTGGAAGGCGGTCGCCTTGAACGGCTTGATCTCGGAGCCGATGAGAGACATTCGATTTTCTCCTCGAGTGGTGAAGGCGCGCGAGAGGCGGATGAGTCCGCGGGCCTTCGGGGAAGACGCCCGGGAACCTAGAGGGGTTTCACCATCGATAAAAGCGAAAAAAACAGGCTTCAATAATCGAATTTAACGATTATGCTGTGCGGATGGCGGTTTTGCCCACCCTCAGGCAGCTGCGTTTTCTGGTCGCCGTCGTGGACGAGCGGCATTTCGGCCGCGCGGCCGAGGTCTGCCTCGTCGGCCAATCGACGCTCAGCGCCGGAATATTGGAGCTCGAGCAATTGCTCGGCGTGCGCCTCTTCGAGCGCACCAAGCGCAAGGTCTCGCCGACGCCGGTGGGGCGCGAATTGGCCGAGCGCGCACGCACGCTGCTACGCGAGGCGCAGGATATCGTCGAGCTGGCGCGCGCCGCCCAGGCGCCCATGTCCGGGCCGCTGCGGCTCGGCGTCATACCGACCATAGGACCGTTTCTGTTTCCGCGCGTGCTGCCGCGGCTGCGCTCCGCCTTTCCAGAGCTGAAGCTCTATCTGCGCGAGGAGCAGACCGAGCCTCTGCTGGCGCGTCTCGACGCCGGCGAATTGGACGCGGCCGTGCTGGCGCTGCCCTATCCCTCACGCGGCATGGAGACGATCGACATAGGCGTAGACCCTTTCGTCGTCGTCTGCCTGCCGGGGCATAGGCTGAGCGGAATGGCGGCGGTCGGCCATGACGATATGGCGGCCGAGGATCTTCTGCTGCTCGAGGAGGGCCATTGCCTGCGCGATCATGCGCTCGCCGCCTGCGCGCTCGAGGGCGCGCGGCGCAATGTGGCCTTTCAGGGCACCAGCCTGCACACGCTGGCGCAAATGGTGGCCAATGGGCTGGGCGTGACGTTGCTGCCGCAAATGGCGCTGGACGCCGGAATATTGCGCGGGCTCGATCTCGTGGTGCGGCCGCTCTCGGGCGAGGCGCCTTTTCGCCGCATCGGCCTCGTCTTTCGCGCCTCCTCGGCGCGCAAGGAAACTTTCCGCAGCCTCGCCCGCGCGCTCGAGGGGTTTTTGGCGGAGTCCGCGCCGGCGGTGAAAGCGAAAGCGTCTACAGCGCCCGCGCGCGGCGTGAGGAAGAGCGCGGCTGGCCCACGTCGCAAGTGATGTGCGGCAACGGCCCTCCTCCGCTGCGCGGGAGAGGGGGCAGATTGCGCGTTTCATAAAGGTTTCGCGTAGCGTTTGCCGCTTCCCTCTCCCGCGAAAGCGGGGGAGGGTGAGGGAGGGGGCGCTTCAGCTCGAACGATCGAGAATTGCCGCAAAGTCCTTGCGATCGACATTGCCGCCGGAAGCGATGACGACCACCGTCTTTCCCGCGAAGCGCTCGCGCTCCTCGAGCGCGCAGGCGAGCGCCGCGGCGCCGCCCGGCTCCAGCACGATGCGGAAATGCTCGGCGGCGATGCGCATCGCAGCTTCGACTTGCGCATCTGTCGCCGCGAGTCCTCGCGCGCCACAGGCGAGCAGAATCGGCAGAGTGTGACGGCCGGGGGTCGGCGCGAGCAGAGCGTCGCAGATCGAGCCGGTGAGCGCTGGATTCACTTGCGCGGCGCCGCTCTCCAATGAGCGGCGCATGTCGTCGAAGCCCGCGGGCTCCGCTGTGAACATCAGCGGCGCGCGCTCGAAGAGTTGCAACGTCAGCGCAATGCCGGAGGCGAGCCCGCCGCCGCTGCAGGAGGCGATGATCGCATCCGGCGCAATGTCCTTCGCGCGCGTCTGCGCGAATATCTCGAGGCCGATGGTTCCTTGTCCGGCGATGGTGCGTGGATCGTCGTAAGGGTGAATGAAGCGCAGCCCGTCCTGCTCGGCGAGGCGGCGCGTCATCGCATCGCGATCATTGCTCAGACGATCATAGAATTCGACGCGCGCGCCCAGCGCCTTCGTGCGCTCGAGCTTCACGCGGGGCGCGTCGCGCGGCATCACGATCGTCGCCGCGACGCCCATCGCGCGCGCGGCGAAGGCGACCGCCTGCGCATGATTGCCGGAGGAGACGGCGATGATTCCACGGCGCCGCTCGTCTTCCGTCAATTGCAATATTTGATTGAAGGCGCCGCGCAGCTTGAAGGCGCCGATCGGCTGCAGATTTTCCGCCTTCACCAAAAGGCGAAAGCCGATCTCCTCGTCGAGCAGCGGCGCCGTGAGCAATGGCGTCGCCTCGATATAAGGAGCGATGCGTTTTGCTGAGGCTTCCACATCGGCGATCGTGAGCGGCGCGCTCATGTCATTTCCCCAGCTCATTTCCCATTGAATTTCGGCTCGCGCTTCTCGAGAAACGCCGTGCGGCCTTCTGCATAATCGGCGCTGTCGAAACAGGCTGCGGTGAGCTTCTCGCAGTCTTCCGCCGAGAGCGCATGCGGCAATCCTGCCGCGCGTCTTATCGCCGCCTTCGCCGCGCGGAGAGTGAGCGGCGCATTGGCGGCGATCCCGCGCGCGATCGTCATGATCGTCGCGTCGAATCCGTCTTTCGGCAGCACGCGCGAGACGAAGCGCGCGGCGCGCGCTTCCTCGGCGTTTATGCGCCGCGCGGTGAAGAAGAGATCCATGGCGTTCTGCGGGCCGACGGCGGCGACGACATAGCTCATCGCTTCCGGCGGATAGCCGACGCCGAGCCGTCCCGCCGGAATGCCGAACACGCAAGCCTCCGCCGCTATGCGCAGATCGCAGGCCGCCGCGAGCCCCATGCCGCCGCCCATGCAATAGCCGGCGATCGCCGCGATCACCGGCTTGCCCAGCCGCGACAGCGCGTCGAAAGCCTCGACATTGGCCTGCTCATAGGCTCGGCCGCCTTCCGCCGTCGCGCGCACGGTGGAGAATTCCGAAATATCGGCGCCGGAGCAAAAGGGCAGGGAGGGCGCGCCGGTCAGCACCACGACGCGCACCGTCTCGTCCGCGTCGAGCGCGGCCAGCAGCGGCGGCAATGCGCGCCACATCGAGAAATCGAAAGCGTTGCGTCGCTCGCCATTGTCGATGAGGACGCGCGCGACGCCCTCTGCGATGACGGCGTGCAGCTTCGGTGTCGAATCGCTCATCGGCCTTTGTCGCTCCCTTGCGTTTCGTTTTTCGCCTTGGCGCGCCAGGCGAGGAATTCGGCGTGATCGCATGTGTTGCGCGCCGCGTAGAGCATGGCGAAGGACGCCATCGCGTCGTCGAAGGCGGCGCTCTTGCCCATATAGCCGCAGATGATCGCAGGGTCGGCGGAGCGCGCATGCGCGCGCGCCAGCACGCTGCCGCAGAGCGCGGCGTAATCGTCGAGCGCATGCTCCTCGAAGAGCTCCGCGACCGAGCCGAGGCGACGGTTCTTCAAATGGCGCACATAGAAATGCCGGCCGGTGGATTCGTCCTTGGTCCAGCCGAGGAAGAGATCGGTCGAGGCCTGCATCACGCGCTGGCCATGCACGACGCGCTTGCCCTCGGCGTCCTTCCATTGCGCCGCGGCTTCCGGCGCGAGCCGCGCCAGCACGGAGGGGCGCGCTTCCTTCAATTGCAGGAACAATGGCTCGTCGTCGGCGGTGGCGAAGAGGCCGATGGCGCAGAATGTGCCGACGCTGCCGATGCCCACGACCTTGAACGCAGTGTCGGTCAGCGCATAGCGGCGCAGCAGCGCGACGACCTCCGGATTGAGCGTCGCGCCGCAGCTCGTGAAAGTCGCGGGTATGTCGAAACGCGTGGCGTCGCAGCCGCCATTGCCGATGTGATAGATGAGCGGCGGCCGCTCCTCTATGCGCAGGCCCATGGGCGTCGATTCGAGATGCGGGAAATTATCGTCCTCGCGATCGGGCCGCGTCGCGGCGACGAGACCGCGCAATTTGCGCGCGAGCCGCTCGGCGAGCCCATCCGCGACATGGACGAGATCGATGCGGTCGCGCCACGCCTTCAGCGGCGACAGACGCGAGAGGCCGCGCATATGTCGGCGATAGCCCCGCGCGGCGAGCTCGGCCGCATGGCGCGCGCGCTTTTCGGAGCGGCCGGCGTCCAGAGCGGCGACGGCGAAGCTCGCGCAGAGGCGCCGCAGATCGACGGTGAAGTCGATATTGGGCAGAGTCTCGTCGAAATCATTGATGTCGAAGAGCACATTGCCTTCAGACGACAGAAGCGCGCCGAAATTCATCAAATGGCAGTCGCCGCAAGATTGCGCGGAGAGGCCCGGCGTCGGCAGAGCGGAGAGATCCTGCGCCATGATCGAGGCGGCGCCGCGCAGAAACGAAAACGGCGAATGCGCCATGCGCTCATAGCGAATGGGCAGCAGCGAGGCGACGCGGCCTTCGTCCGTGGCGGCGAGAATAGCAGTGGGGTCGCGCTCGACGGGCGAGAAATCCGCGAGGCTCTCGCGCGGCACGAAGCGCCGCCGCTCCTTGCCGGCGGCATAGCGCTCCGCCAAGACCAGCCGATGCGAAGGCGCGGCTCCATATTCCTGCATCGCAATTCTCCATGCAATCGAGCAAAAGCGCGGCGCTGGGAGGTCCCTCCCTCACCCTCCCCCGAAAGGGCGGCGAATGCTGCGCGAAATCTCGATGAAGCGCCGAATCTGGGCCGGGGAGGGGCGCGAGCCGCTTCCCCTCATCGACGTCAATCGATCGCCGCCTCTATGACGCGCGCCAGCGCGCCGAGCCTCTGCTCGATGAGCGCGGGCGTCTCGCAGACATAGGAGAGCGCATGGCGCCGCTCGTCGAAGACGCGCAAATCCCATTGCAGCGCCTCGCTGGCGTCCTTGAGCTTTTGCGCGTCCTGCGTCGGCTTGTCCTGCTCGGCGCGCATCGCCTGCGTCTCCTCGCGCAGCCTTTCGGCGAGCAGCTTCTGCTTGGCGCCATAGCGGTCGAGCCCGGAGAGCACTTCGCGGCGCTCGGCCTCGAGCGTGTCATAGACGCCAGAAAAAAGCGCCGTCAGCCGCTCCTTGCGCTTGTCTCCCGCCGCCGCGGCGAGATCCGCGACGAGCTTTTGCGCGGTCTCGATCGGCGTGCGCCGCGCGCTGACGCGAGCCACGAGATCGCCGAGCGCGGAATCCTCGCGCCAGCTCTTGGCGCCGTCGAGCGAGGGGCCGGTCCAGACGCCAGCGACGGCGACGCTCTGCACCTTCACCTGACGGCAGGGCCAATCGCTCTGCCCCGCCGCCTGCGGCTGCGCATGCGCAGCAAAGGCGCAAGAAAGAGCGAGAGCCAGAGCGGCGGAAAGGTAAGTCTTCATGGGGGAACGATCTGCGGCTGTGAGCGACGGGCCTCGTTTACGCCTTTTCGCCGCGCGCCGCAAAGGCGCGCCGATGCGCCCGGCGCCTCGCGGCGGCGGGGGAGGAAGGGCGGTTCGGGACGCTCCGGCCCCTTTCGGCCGCAGCGCGAAGAAATTCTGTCGGTTCCGGAGCGTCCCGAAACGCGGCTTCGCCTTCTCGTCGACGTCCCGAGGCGCATTCGGACCCGCGAATCCTGGGTTTTCACATTCAGGACCCGATCGCTTCCGATGGCCTGGGCTCACGGAACGGCTCTCGCTCTCCCTATGGACGGGAGAGAAACGCCGGTCCGGCGACGCGCCGCCTGTCCAGGGACGGGGGTCGCCGTCCCGGATGGAGCCGGCCCCCGCCCGCGTTCCCTGACCCGAGAAACGCGCCCTTGCGTCGGCGGGAGCGAGGGCGGAGATAGGAATATTTTCAGCATGTGTCAAGGGGCGGGCGGTGGGGGGATTCGGGTTTTCAGCAGAGGCGGACGCATCTCCTTCTCCCGCTCGCGGGCGATCGAATGCGCAATCCTCGTCGCTCCATGGCGTCCTCCTCGAATGCGGGGCTCCTCACACGCTCGCACGACGGGTGTCCTCACGGACGCCCTATGGCCGCGCGTTGTCCCGCAAGCGGGCCTCGTCCTGGCCGGGCGTCTCACTCGTCGTCAACGACCGGCTTGAAGTAATCATAGGTAGTGAGTGCGCGCCTCGGTAACAAAGCGGTCAGCTCATCGGTGTCCAATGGGTATTTGCCGAGGAGGAAATTTTCATGGCGCTCGCGTATCTCGTAAAATTTTATGCGTCGACCCCTGTCGGCAAGAGCTTTTACGATTGCATATTTGACAGTTGACGAGCAGCGTATTCCAAATACAACCTCCTCAAGCTCAAGAGGTGAGTCTTGGATGCCCCTAGGACCAACGAGACGCCACTCGCGCTCGTAGCCCCATTCCGGCGCCTTTCGCGATAGAACGGCCTCGTCAACTTCGCGCTGCGCTGAGTCGTCGCCGTCAAGCATGGCAGCTACGGCACTCGCCGCGATGAGCCTGCTGCCGCCGTAGGTAATCTTGTAGAGGCTTTGCTGGGCTCGTTCGGGTATGGAGTAGCCTATGCAGAGCCCCTTGTGCTGGTCGCCATAGTGGCTCCACATTAGAGGGCACTCCGCACGCTCAGCGAGAGATACGATCCCCTTGTCGTATCTGCGGAGCAACTCCTCCTCGACATAATGCCCGAAGAGAAAGCGCGCTGGGTCCTCGACCTCATATTCAGGGTTGGTTGCATGGTAGCGGATGTCCGCGATCACATTTTCGGCGCGCTGTTTACATTGGATTGCAATGTGGTTCAGTGTCTTCGGTCCGCGATACCTGATCGCTTTGGCTGCGGCGCTCATCTCCGCATTGGTGCGCTGCTCGATGAGTTGTCTGAGGATATCTTCCAGGGCATCTGCATCTAAATCGGTCGAGAGAGATGGCTTTGTGTCCAGTGGGTCGTTGAAAGTGCTCGGATCGGCGAAAAATAGCTGGTCAAAGACCAGCTGGTCTAACGTAAGGTTATTGAACCCTCGATACTTATAGAGCCTAGCCGGGATGTTTCTTTTCTCACTCAAAATCGTCCTCGTCATAATCTTCGCATCCTGAGCCTGCGTTGCTGGCTCCGCTAGGGGGCCACGCTCTCGGCGCAGGGTCAAGGGGGAGGTCCGGGCACTCCAAATCCCACCTTAGCGCGAAGTAGCCGAGCCCGAAGGTCCCCTTATCGCGCCTCTCGGAATTTCAAATCGCGGCGCCGCCGTCGCGCGGGCGCGCGTTATCCCTTATAATTCGCCCCATGCGGATCATCCCCGTCATCGATCTCAAAGGCGGCAATGTCGTGCGCGCCTTTCGCGGCGAGCGCGCCGCCTATGCGCCGATAGAGACGCCGCTCGCCGCCGGCAGCGCGCCGGATGCGATCGTCGCGGGCTTTCTGCGCCTCTTCGATTTCGATACGATCTATATCGCCGATCTCGACGCGATCGAGCGTTGTGGCGATCACGCCGAGGCGATCGACGCGCTGGCGCGGAGCTTTCCGCAAATCTCGTTCTGGGTCGATGATGGCGCCGCATGCGAGCCTGAAGGCTCGCGGTCCGATGCGGCGCCTGGACCGCGAGCCTTCAGGCTCGCTCATGCCGAGCGCAATATCGATCATGTTGTCGGCAGCGAGAGTCTCGCGCAGCATGCCGCTCCCGATCTCTCGCATGACGCGCGCGCGATTCTCTCGCTCGATTTTCGCGGCGACGCTTTTCTCGGGCCGCGCGCGCTTCTCGACGATGCGGGGCTCTGGCCGCCGCGAATCATCGCCATGACTCTGGCGCGCGTCGGCGCCTTCGCGGGGCCGGATGTCGCGCTTTTATCCTCGCTGGCGCGCCGCGCGCCGGGCCGGGAAATCTACGCCGCCGGCGGGCTGCGCGATGCGCGCGATCTCGAGGCCTTGGCGCGTATCGGCGTCGCCGGCGTGCTCGTCGCCTCGGCGCTGCATGACGGGCGGCTGTCGCCAGACGATTTGCGTAGAGCATAAAAAGAAAGAGGAGCCGCGGTCGGCGGCTCCTCTTTAGTCGATTGCAAGCCTGCGCTGCGCCTCAGTCGGCGGCGGCGAAGGGGTGCTTGGCGGTCACGCGCTCGGAGAGCACCTTGGTGGCGCTCGGATCGCCCTTCAGCGCGCGGGCGATGGCTTCCTTGGTGGCGCGATAGTTGAAGTCCTGGATCTTCTGGTCGTCATTGGCTTCCCAATGAATGAACACGCCGACCGAGATGAAGAGGTCGTCGGCCTGCTCGATCGGGATGATCCCTTCGGCGACGCTGTCGGCGACGGCCTTGGCGACGCCATATTGCGCCGGGCCGAACATCTGAACCGCCTGCTTGGCGTTCTTGATCGTCACTTTGTTGAAGAGGATCGTGTAGGGCTTGACCAGGAGGTTCGGCGCGACGACGGCGAGAAGCGTCGTGAAGCCGTCCTTATTGTTGACGAGCGCATTGGCGAAAGCCGTCTCGGCCGAGCTGCCGCGCGGTCCGATCAGCAGATCGATATGCGCGACCTCATTGCCCTCGCCGACGAGCGATTCGCCGACCAGCAGCTTGGGGGTCGAGGAGCTGGCGCCGGCCTTCGGAAAGAGGGCGCCCAGAATCTTATCCAGTATCGAAGCCATATTCGATTTCCTTTCGGTCTGTTCGTCACGCCTTGGCGGCGTTGTTCTCGGCCTGCGCGAGGCCCCCCAATCTCGCTGCAACTTCCGTCAGGAAGCCGACTGGTGACGCGCCGACCGCGGATCGATTCGCTTCAATTCGAGTCGACGAAGAGGAGCCGCGGACGGCTCCTCGAAAATCCGGCGACGAGGCGCCGCATCGCAGCGAGGCGACGACGCGCGCGAGGCGCGCCGACGCTCGCCGGCCGAACGAGCGTGAGCTCAGTTCGCGCCGAAAGGATGCTTGACGTCGTTGCGCTTGGCGACGACCTCGGCGGCCTTCGGCTCGCCCTTGACGGCGCGCGCGATGGCTTCCTTCGTGGCCTGATAGTTGTACTCCTGGATCTTCTTGTCGTCGTTGGCTTCCCAATGGATGAACACGCCGACCGAGATGAACAGGTCATCGGCCTCGGCGAGCGGGATCACGCCTTCGGCGACGGAGTCGGCGACGGCCTTGGCGACGCCGGCCTGCGCCGGTCCGAACATCTGAACGGCCTGCTTGGCGTTCTTGATGGTGACCTTGTTGAAGAGGATCGTGTTGGGCTTGGCCAGCAGATTCGGCGCAACGACGGCGAGCAGCGTGGTGAAGCCGTCCTTGTTGTTGACGAGCGCATTGGCGAAGGCGGTCTCGGCCGCGCTGCCGCGCGGTCCGATCAGGAGGTCGATGTGAGCGACTTCATTGCCTTCGCCGACGAGCGACTCGCCGACCAGGAGCTTGTTGATCAGGGCCATGTTTCTTCCTTTCGATAAACTCGACTTATCGCCCACGCGGCTGCCGGCGCGGGCGCCTCCCTCTCCTCGCCGGCGTCAGGCCGAAATGCGGCCGAGCCGGACGAGCCGGTCGCGAGACCATCTCGCGCGGCGCGAACTCAACCATTTTTGTGGACGTTCGGCAAGATGGCGAGGAGATAATCGACAAAAAGCGCGGCGACCGTCAGGTCCGCGCAGGCGCCCGGATTATAGCCGCTTTTTTTGAGAGAATGATCCAATTCCAGAGCGATCCGGAACATGGACTCTCTATCGCGCGCGGCGTCTAGAAGAGAAGCCGCTTCTTGGAAGCGCGTCAAGGTCTCTAGAGCGACTTTTTCGCCGAATTTCCGCTGGATATGCGTGTCGGCAAAATGTCGTGCGTAAGTCATGAAGAGAAGCAGCGTCACCGTCTCGCGGTCATGGCCGTGCGCCCGCGCATCTCGGATCGCCTCCTGGCCCAGCGCGAAAATATCGGCGAATCCATTCGCATATTGCCGTGCGACGAGGTCGCGGTCGGCGGCGAGCGCCATGGCGTCGCTCAGCGAGATTTGCGCCGGCGCGGCGACATCATGCTGTGGCGCCGAGCCGAGACCGGCGGGCGCGGCGCGCATTATGGCGCGAAAGGCGAGATTGGCGTCCGACGAATCGAGCGATTCCAGCGTCGCTGCGAGCTTTTCGGCGAGTCCCCCTTCGCCCTCTCGCAGCGCGGCGTGAGCGAGCGGCGCGCATAAGAGAATAATGCCGAGATTTGTGTTGCAGCCGACGCGCGCCCAGGTCGCCTCCACCGCGCCGAAGATGCGCTCGCCGACGCTCGCGCCCGTCGCGGCGAGATGCGGAGCGGCGGCGGCGGCGCTGGCGATGAAGTCCTGCGCCTCCATGCCATGGCCGGGCGCATATATATGGACATTGCCGGGCTTCGGCGCGGCGAGCTCGTCCTCGCAGGCGGCGATAAAGGCGCGCGCGATTTGTTCCGAAAGGGACTCAGCCATTGGCGCGGCGCGCCGCGGCGCCGATCGCCGCCATTATGTCGCCGGCGATGCGCTCGGCGATCTGATAGGGGGTGACGCTCTGCAGCCCGCTCCATCCCGGCATGCTGTTGACCTCGAGCACCATGGGCAGGCCGTCGGCGCCGCTGATGATATCGACGCCGGCGAAATCCGCGCCCAGCGCGGCGGCGGCGCGCAGCGCCAATTCGCGCTCGCGCGCGCTCGGCTCGCAGGGAGTCGGCTTTGCGCCCTGGCGGATATTGGTGATCCAGCGCCGCGACCGGCGCCGCATCGCGCCGATGATCTCGCCATGGGAAACGAGAATGCGCATATCCTCGTACCAGACGTCCCGCGGCGGGACGAAGCGCTGCAGATAGAAGACGCCGCGCGCCTCCTCCGTCGTCGGCAGATCCTCCTCGCGGCGGATGAGCTTCAGCCCCCAGCCCTGCGCGCCGAACAAAGGCTTCAACACCAGTGGCGCGAGCCCGCATTCGCTGCGGATGATGCGCAGCGCCTCGCTGCGCGAGCCGGTCACGAAGGTGGCGGGAGTCGGAATGCGCGCGGCGGCGAGCAGAAAGCTCGCGGCCGATTTGTCGGTGCACCGCTCGATCGCGCGCGCACTATTGACCAGCGGAACGCCGAGCGCGTCGAGCGCGTGCAGCACGCCGAGCCGCAGCGTGATCGTCTCCAGCGAGCCGTCGCCGATCGCGCGTACGACGGCGGCGTCCGGCAGCGCGCCGTGAAAGCCAGGAATGGCGATGTGCTGCGGCCGCGCCGTGTCGATCTTGCAGGCGCCGAGCCGCACGGGAATGGCCCGCGCGCCGTGACGCGCGAAGCCCTTGATGAGACGCTCGACATGCCAGTCGAGCTCGTCGGTGAAGATCGCGATGCGCAGCGCCCCCTCTCGGGGGCGCGCGGGCTCAGCCGAAAGAGGCTTCGAGCAGTTTTTCGTCGATGGCTCCGCCACGGAAAGTCTCGCCTGTCTCCACTGCCGTCACGATCGCCTCGGCGGGCGAGAACAGGCTGGGGTCGATCTTGTAGAAGTCGCCCTTATACGCTTTGAAAATTTCCGCGAAAGGCCGTCCGTAGTCGCGCGAGGTCGAGCTCGGCAGCTTTTCGGCCAACTCCTTGGCCGCCGCCGCCGATCCGCGCACGAAGAGATGGGCGCGGCCGGAATAGATGATCGCGTCATTGGTGCGGCCCATGGCCGTGACGAAATCGGGATGCGGCGGCGAGAGCGGCGCGGTGGCGATGCCGTCCACAATATGCTCGAGCGGGAATTTCAGCTCATGCGCCTTGTGCAGCGCCACCTCGAGCACGCGGCCGACGACCTGCACGCTGCCGGCGAGGCTCTGCGTCGGCGCATAGACGAAGGCGAGCTTGTCCGGCGAGACGCCGCAATCATTGGCGACCTTGGCCACGACGGCCTCCGGCGGCGGCGCGCCGGCCTCGAGCACGATGGTCGAGCGATCGGCGGAGTCCTTATAGGGAAGCTCCTGGAACAGCGCCTCCTTGCGCGCCAGCGAGCGGCCGGGGCCGGAGCCGAGCGCGAAGAATTTCTCATGGGAGAGGCTCCAGCCGGCATATTGGCTGGCGAGGCAGGCGACGACCGGGTCATTGCTGGAGACGGTGAGCCAGAAGGGCCAGTTCTTCTGGCCCGGAGCCGGCGAGAGCGTGACCTTGCCGAGGCCGCCGAGGCAGATTTCCGTGAGCAGAAGGCCGGCGTCTATGCCGCCCGCCACCTTGGCGCCGGCGTCGATCAGCAGCTCTCCGAGGCTTCCGCGCGAAACGGCGAGGCGATAGCGCTCCGCGCCTGCGACGAGCCTGTCGACGATCTCGCCCGCCAGCGCATTGACGCTCGCCGTGGCGCGCCCGCTCGTATCCAATGTCCCTGTCACGTCTTTTGTCCTCGATTGGGGACCGGCTCCTCGGGCCGGCCGAAAATGCGGCGCGACTTTACTAAGCTTTCGTCCCGGGCGAAAGCCGCGCCGGGCGAAAGGCCTGTCACTCCCCCGTCAAGAGACTCACACGAGAGCATTACACGCGCCTGCTAGGAGAGGAGCCGTGATGCGGCGTCCGAGGGCTTACTCTTCTCGAGGAGAAGCGCAAATGGCCGACAATATCGCGGAAAAGTCCGGCGAGGCCGGCAAGAAGGACAATAACACTGGCAAGCTGATCGTCGGCGGCATAGCCGCGGTCATCGGCGGGGTGGTGGGCTATGGCCTGTTGGGCGGCCCGGCCATCCTCGCCAGCGCAGTGGTTTTCGGTCTCATCGGAGCAGCGCTGGGCTCCGTGTTCGACTGAACGCGTCAGTCGTGTGTGGCGTCGCGAGTCGCCGCCCTTCGGGCGGTTGTGCGGAATTCTAGGACGTAGTCATTTCCCCTTCAGGTCGCGGCCCCACGTTCGCCCGTGGGGCCGTTTTTTTGTTTCAGGCGGCCGCCAGCGCGGCGATATCACGGCGGGCGGAGGCCAGCGCCTCCTCCTTCTGCGCCGGGCCGAGGCCGACGCCCTCGGCGCGGACGAAGGCGAAATCGGTGACGCCGAGATTGCCGAAGGTCGTGCGCAGATAGGCCTCCTGATGATCCTGCGCCGAAAGCGTCGCATTGCCCGCATAGAGGCTGCCGCGCGTCGAGACGACGATGACGCGCTTGCCGGTCACGAGGCCCCGAAGTCCGTCGGCCGTATAGGCGAAGGTCTTGCCCGGCACGACGAGATGGTCGATCCAGCCGCGCAATTGCGTGGGAATGGAGAAATTATACATTGGCGCGCCGATGACGACGATATCGGCGGCGAGAAATTCCTCCAGAATCGTGCGGGCGGTGGAAAGCTCGGCCCGCAGCGCCGCATCCTCCGGCTCCGAGCCGGCTCCGCGAGCAAAAAAAAGCGCGCTGGAGAGCATTGGCGGCGCCGCGGCGGCGACGTCGCGATAGACGACCTCGAGACCGGGACGATCGCCGCGCAGCTTCGCCACCAGCTCGGCGGTGAGCCGGCGGCTCAGCGATTTCTCTCCCATAATGCTCGAATCGATCTGCAAAAGGCGGGTCATCCGGCTCGCTCCTGGTATCAAAGGGTAACTTAGGCTAGGTTGCCCCCTGTCGCTGCGACGCGCAAGGAGGCACATTTTTGGAACGGGGTCACATTCATGTTCCTGCCCAATGCGGGCGCATTGCGGCCATTCTGTCACGCATCGGCGACAAATGGACTGTGCTGGTCGTCGAATCGCTCGGGAACGGGCCTTTGCGGTTCAACGAGCTGCGGCGTCGCATCGGCGGCATTTCGCAGCGCATGCTGACGCTGACGCTGCGCGCGGCCGAGCGCGACGGCTTCGTGACGCGCACCGTCTATCCCATAATTCCGCCCCGCGTCGATTATGAGCTGACGCCGCTCGGCCGCTCCTTGCGCGAGCCGCTGCATAGGCTGGGCGATTGGGCGCTCGAGAATGTCGAGACCATCGAGGAATCGCGGCGCCGTTTCGATGGCGAGGCGGAAAAGCAGGCCGCGGCGCCACGGCCGCAGCGCGCCGTCGGCGCGTGAGCGCGCCAGCGCGGCCTTCTCCTTTGCGCTTTTGAAAAAATCATGCGCAATGCAGCGCGAATGAGATTCGTCGGAGTGAGCCGAGAGTGACCGAGCGTCCGCAGACCAATGTTTCCTATGGCGCCGCTGCGCTCGTCTTTCTGGCGGCGGCGGTGGTGCTCGCTTTTCCGTGGCTGTCCGGCCGCGTCACCGTCCCCTGGGACGCCAAGGCGCATTTCCAGCCGCAATTCGCTTTTCTCGCCCATGCGCTGCATTCTGGCCAATCGCCCTTCTGGACGCCCAATGTCTTTACCGGCTCGCCGCAGCTGGCCGATCCGCAATCGCTGATCTTCTCGCCCTTTTTCCTCCTCGCGGCCTGGCTCGTTCCCGAGCCCAGTTTCGCGCTCGAGGACGGCATCGTCTTCTCGATGCTGGCGATGGGCGGGCTCGCCTTCATCGCCTATTTCCGCGACCGCAAATTCTCGGCGGAAGGCGCGCTGCTCTGCGCGCTGGCTTTCGCCTTCGGCGGCTCGGCCGCCTGGCGCATTCAGCATACGGGGCAGGTGATGAGCCTCGCCTGGTTCCCGGTGACGCTCTTTCTGCTCGCGCGCGCGCTCGATCGCCGCTCGGCGCAATGGGGCGCCTATGCCGGCGTGGCGGCGGCCTTTCTCGTGCTCGGCCGCGATCAGGTCGCCTTTCTCGAAGTGCTCATCCTCTCGGCCTACGCCGTCTTCCGCGTCTTTTCCGACGACGCGAAGATTTCCACCGCCGTCGCGCCGCTCGCGGCCGGCGCGGCCTGCGGCGTCGCCATCATCATCGTTCCGCTGTTGCTGACGATGGAGCTGGCGTCGCAATCCAATCGGCCGGCCATCGATCTCGAAGGCGCCTTGCGCGGCTCGCTGCATCCGGCGGCGCTGCTCACTTTCGTCTCGGCCAATCTCTTCGGCACGGATGGTCCGCTCGCGAATTTCTGGGGTCCGCCGGCGCTCGTCTTCGGCTCGCCGGATCTCTTTCTCGCGCGCAACATGTGCGACGTCTACATTGGCGCGCTGCCGCTGCTCTCGCTCATCGCTCTGACGCGTCACGGCCTGCCGTCCAATCGCGAGATCAGCTTCTTTTCCGCCGCGGCGCTGGCGCTGCTGCTCTATGCGCTCGGCCGCTTCACGCCGGCCTTTGCGCTGATGTTCCATATACCGGGCGTCGATCTCTTCCGCCGCCCGGCGGACGCGACCTTCCCGCTCTGCGCAGTGCTCGCCATTCTCGCCGGCTTCGGCCTCAATGTCGTCGCCAATGCGCCGAGCAGACCGCCCTTGCGCTATCTCGCGGCGGCGCTGGGCGTGCTGTTCGCGCTCGCCATTGCGCTCGCCTGGAGCAAGGATCATCTCGCGGCGGCGCTCCTGCCGCTCGCCGAGAGCGCCGGCTTCGTGGCGCTGGCCTTTCTCGTCATCGCCTTCGCGCCGTGGCTCGCCGCGCGCCGCTATGCGCTGCTCGCCGCCGTCGGCGCGACGATGACGCTCGATCTCGCCGTCAACAATGGCCCGAATGAATCGACGGCGCTGCCGCCGCAGAATTTCGACGTGCTGCGCGCCGACACGCAAAACGACACGATCGCTCTGCTGCGGGCGCGTCTCGCCGCGACGGCGGCGCCGGATCGGCGCGACCGCGCCGAGCTCGCGGGCATAGATTTCCACTGGCCCAACGCCTCGCTCGTGCATGGCTTCGATCAGGAGTTCGGCTACAACCCGGTGCGCCTGCGCCTGCTCGAGGATGCGACCGGCGTCGGCGATCATCTCGCGCTTCCCGATCAGCGCGTCTTCTCCAAGCTCTATCCCTCCTATCGCTCGACGCTCGCCGATCTCATCGGGCTGCGCTTCATCGCGACCGGCGTGCCGATCGAGGAGATCGACAAGAGTTTGAAGCCCGGCGATCTCGAATTCATCGCGCGCACCAAGGACGCCTATGTCTATGAGAATAAGCGCGCGCTGCCGCGTGTGCTGCTCGCGACCTGCGCCACGCGCGTCGATTTCGCGCAAATGATCGAGGATGGCGTCTGGCCCGATCTCGATTATCGCGCCAGCGTTCTGCTGCAGGAGCCGCCCGTCTGCCGCCATTCGCGGCCGGAGGAGGGCGAGGCGAGCGGCGCGCGCATCCGTTCTTACGGCAATACGGAGGTGGTCATCGACGCCGACGTTCCGCGCGGCGGCGGCTATGTGGTGCTGAACGATATTTTCCATCCGTCCTGGACGGCGGAAATCGACGGCGAGCCGGCGGAAATTCTCCGCGCCAATGTGATGTTCCGCGCCGTCGCCGTGTCGCAGGGCAAGCATGAGGTGCGTTTCGTCTATCGGCCCTTCGACGAGCTGTGGCGGCGGCTGACGGGGCGGACGCAGTGATTTTATTCCATTCATTTCAACGAGGCCATAGATGCGGAACAGGTCTCTTCTGCGCGCGTCCGCTCGTCTGCTCGCGCCCTATAAAAGGCAGGCATTCGCCGCGGCGCTGACGGGAGGCGCAGCGAGCCTCGCGACAGTCGGTGTTCTCGCCATGATCGAGCGCGCCCTCGGCAATGGCCTCGCCGCCGCCGAGATCGCGATTTTCGCCGGGCTCTGCGCGACGATTCTCGCAGGCGAAATCGTCGCGAACCGCTCGAACAGCGAGGTCGTCCAGGGCGCTGTCGCCGATCTTCGCAAGGAGCTGGTCGACAAGATTCTCTGCGCGCCGGTGGCGGCGCTCGAGCGCTTGCAGCGGCATCGCATCGTCACCGCGCTCAATCACGACGTCGATGAAATCTGCGAGTTCGTGCGCGGACTTCCCTTTCTATTCGTGTCCGTGCTCACCGCGCTCGGCTGCGCGGCCTATCTCGTTTTTCTGTCCTGGCGCCTCGCGCTGGTCGCCGTCGCCTTCGCCGGCCTGCCGATCTATCTCATGCGGCGCGCCCTTTCGAGCGGCTTCGAGCTATTCGACGCCGAAAGACGCGCGCGCGACGAGCTGCAGAAGGATTACGACGCGCTGATCGAGGGCGCGAAGGAGCTGCGCCTCAATCGCGTGCGGCGCGCGGCGTTCCGCAATGATCGGCTGTTTGCGCGGATCGAGCGCATACGCGATTTGACGACGCGCAATTTCGTGATTTTCTCCACCGTCGAGGCGATCGACACGACGTCTATCTTCATCGTCATCGGCGCGCTGACCGCCGCGCAATCGGCGCTGGGGGAAGCGCCCGCCACGACAGGGACGTTCATCGTCGCGCTTCTCTATATGCGCGCGCCCGTCACTGCGATGATCGCCACTGTCCCGATGTTCGGCCGCGCCGCGACGTCGTTTCGCCGTGTCGTCGATCTCTCCGAGAGCTTCACGACGGCGGAGCCGCTGCTCGTCGAAAGCGCAGCGCAGCCGCCTTCGCCGTTCTTCGGCTCGGTGGAGTTGCGCGGCGTGACCTTCCAATATTCGCAGGCGGAGAATGTCGCCGGCTTCACGCTCGGGCCGGCGGATTTTCACATTCGCCCCGGCGAGATCGTGTTCATCGTCGGCGAGAATGGCGGCGGCAAGACCACGCTGCTCAAGCTCATTCTCGGCGTCTATCCGCCGACGAGCGGCGAAATCCTCGTCGATGGCCGGCCGGTCTCCGACGCCGAGCGCGACGATTATCGTCAGCTCTTCTCCGCCGTTTTCTTCGATTATTTCCTTTTCGACGATGTGAGCGTCTCGCAGGAGTCGGCCGCCGCGGCGCAGGATTATCTCGCGCTCATGGAGATTTCGGAAAAGACTGCGATCGAGAATGGCGTCTATACCACCACGGCGCTCTCCGCCGGACGGCGCAAGCGTCTCGCGCTCGTGTCCGCCTTCGCCGAGGGGCGGCCGGTGATGGTCTTCGACGAATGGGCGGCGGAGCAGGACCCGGCGTTTCGCCGCGCTTTCTATCGCGAGATTCTTCCCGATCTGAAGCGGCGCGGCAAGACGCTCGTCGTCATCTCCCATGACGATCGCTATTTCGACGCCGCCGACCGCATCGTCACGATCAGCGGCGGAAAGATTTCGGCAGAAGCCTGAGGCTGCTCACGAGTCCAGCCAGCCGGCGAGCTCTCGTCGCGCGATCGTCTCTAGCGCGCGCAATCCATCCTCGCTGTCGTTGAGGCAATCGAGCCGCGCGAATTTTTCGCCGCCGGCTGTCAAATAAGAATGACGCAGCTCGACGCCGATCTCCTCGAGCGTCTCCAGGCAATCGGAGACGAAGCCCGGCGTCAGCACGGCGACGCGTTTCACGCCGCTCTGCGCCAGCTCCTGCAGCACATTCGCCGTATAGGGGCCGATCCATTGCGCGCGGCCGAAGCGCGATTGAAAAGCGAGACGCAGACGCTCCGGCGACATGCCGAGCGCCGCGCGCAAAGCGTCGAGCGTCGCCTCGCAATGGCGGCGATAGGGATCGCCGCGGTCGATCTGCGCCTGCGGCAGGCCGTGGAAAGACGCGACCAGAACATCCGGCGTAAAATCCAGCGCGGCGAGTTGCGCGCGCGTCGAGGCGGCGAGCGCTTTTATATAGGCGGGATCGTCATAGAAGGGCGGGACGATGCGCAATGTCGGCTGCTCGCGCAATAGCGCCAGCGCGCGCGCCGCATCGTCGAAGACGGAGGCCGTCGTCGAGGCCGCATATTGCGGATAGAGCGGAAACAGAAGAATGCGCTCGCAGCCCTTTGCGCGCAGCGCGTCGATCTTCTCGCCGATGGAAGGCCCGGCGTAGCGCATGGCGAAATCGACGATGACGCCCGTATCCGTGAAGCGCGCGCCGAGCTTTTCCGCCTGTGCGCGCGTGATCGTCTTCAGCGGGCCTTCGTCACGTTCATTGTTCCAGACGGAGCGATAGGCGCGCGCGGAGCGGCGCGGCCGAAAGGTGAGCACGAAGCTCTCGAGAATGGGACGCCACAGCACGGGCGGCAGATCGACGACGCGGCGATCCGACAGAAACTCGCGCAAATAGCGGCGCACCGACCAATAATCGGCGCCCTTCGGCGTGCCGAGATTGACGAGCAGAAGGCCTATTCGAGACGCGCTCATGCGATGATCTTTTCCAAGGCCGCGAGTTCCGCCGCCTCCATTGAGAAACCATTTTCCTCGGCCGGAAAGCGCCCCTCGCGCACATCGCGCGCGTAAGAGGCGACCGCCGCGCGCAGCGCGGCGCCCAGCTCCGCATAGCGGCGATTATGCTTGAAGTCGCGGGTTCCCAGCGCGGCGAGATCATGCACGACCAGCACTTGCGCGTCGCAATCGGCGCCGGCGCCGATTCCGATCGTCGGCGCGCGCAGACGCTCTGTGATCTTCGCCGCGAGCTCGCGCGGGATGAGCTCGAGAACGAGAAAATCGGCGCCCGCAGCATCTAGCGCCAGCGCGTCGGCGAGGAGCTTGGCCGCGGCTTCGGCGGTTTTGCCCTGGCGGCGCTTGCCCTCTTGATGCTGCGACTCGAGCCCGATGTGGCAGCACACCTCATATCCCTCGCGCTTCAGCGCGCGCACGATTTCCGGCCGCGCGCCTTCGAATTTCACGCAATCGGCGCCGGCCTGCGCGAGCCGCGCAGCGCTGGCGAGAGCCTGCGCCTCGCTGTCATAGGTGGCGTAGGGGAGGTCGCCGATGAGATAGACGCCCGGCGCGCCGCGGCGCACGGCGGCGATGTGATGCGCCATATCGTCCAGCGTCACCTCGCGCTCGCTGGCATAGCCCAGCACATTGGTGCCGACGCTGTCGCCCACCATGACGATATCGACGCCCGCCTCCACCTCGAGTCGGGCGGTCGGCGCGTCATAGGCGGTCAGCACGACGAATTTCTCGCCGCGCTTCTTCATCTCGACGAAATGGCCAGCCGCCATCTGCGCTCACCTTTCCCGATCCGCGTCAGGGCGCTCTATAGAGCAAAGGCGGCCGCAGAAAAAGCGTTCAGCGCGCGCAGGCCTGCGGCGGCAGCGGCAGGCGTATGTCCTGCAGCTCGTGGGTGCATTTGTCGCAACCCGCGAGCAGCGCATAGGCGACGATGAGACCCGCCAGAATGCAGAGCTTGCGCATGATCCTCTTCCTCGAAACTCCGCCGCCGTGAATAGGGCTGCGCGGTTGATAGCTCGAGAAGGGCGCCCCTGTCATTTCAGCACGACCACGCGGGTTCCGACCTTCACCCGATCATAGAGATCGGCGACGTCGCGATTGGTCATGCGGATGCAGCCGGAGGAGACGGCCTCGCCGATCGTCTCGCCCTCATTGGAGCCGTGGATGCGATAATCGCTGGAGCCGAGATAGAGCGCTCTCGCGCCGAGCGGATTGTCCTGGCCGCCCGCCATATAGCGGGGCAGGTCCGGCCGGCGCTTCAGCATGGCGGCGGGCGGGCGCCAATCGGGCCATTCCTTCTTGGCGGTGATCGTCTTCACGCCGGACCAGGTGAAGCCCTCGCGGCCGACGCCGACGCCATATTCGATCGCCCGCGTGGGGCCGAGCACATAATAGAGCCGCCGCTCCTTGGTGGAGACGACGATCGTGCCCTTCTTATATTGCGGATGGCTCCAGGCCACCTCCTGGCTCGGGATCGACTGCAGGCGGAAATTATTGACGAAATCCGCGACTGGGCCGCGATCGAGAAAATTGGCCGCCTGCGCGCTCCCCGAAAGGACGAGGCCGAATGCGATAGCGCCCGCGCAGCGCGCCCAGCTCGAGATCATGCCCATTGCTCTCCGTTCCGTTTACGTCCGCGTCGTTTCTCGGGAGCAAATGCGGCCGAAATGGGATGACGACGCCGACGGCGCATTTTCGGCGACGGATGCGATTTGGAAAATATTGCGGTCTATAGATCACTTGCGCCGCTCGGCGCGCCGACGGCTTATCTACCCCCGAAACCGAAAAGGCTCCCTCATGCCGATCACTCTTCGTGTGCTGATCCTAATCTCGGCGCTGCTCTTCGGCGCGGCCGCGCAGGCGGCGCCCGCCTCGCGAAATGCGCCGGTCGAAGTCTCTTCCGGCGTGAAATACGAGCTCGTGGCGCGCTGGGACGCACATCGGCTGAACCAGATAATGGAGACCGACACGCCGAAATTCGCGGGCGTCAAAGTGGACTACACGCCGGCGCGCAATGGCGTGAGGCTCTATAGAATCACTTATTCCTCCGTCATACCGGAGAAGGGCAACGCCCCGACCGTCGCCTCCGGCCTGCTCGCCGTGCCGGACACGAAGGAGACCTCGTTTCCCATGGTCTCCTACCAGCATGGCACGGTCTATGGGCGCCACGAGGTGCCCTCCTTCGCCGAGGAATCTCCCGAGACGCAGCTGATGATCGCGCAATTCGCCGGGCAGGGCTATGCCGTGATCGGCGCCGATTATTTCGGCCTCGGCGTCTCGCGGGAGCCCGAGGGCTATATGGTGAAGGCCAGCCATCAGCAGGCCTGCTACGATCTGCTGGTCGCCAGCCATGCCGTGCTCGACCATTTGAAGCTGAAGAGCGACAAGCTTTTCCTCTCGGGCTGGTCGCAAGGCGGCTTCGTCACCATGGCCTTTCTGGAGAAGCTCGAGAGCGCGGGCGTCGCCGTGCGCGGGGCGGCCACCGCCAGCGCGCCGCTGGATCTCTACGCCGCCATGGAGGGCTTTCTCGACTTTCCGCGGCCGAACGACGCCGTCTGGCTGAACAGCATCTTCATCCTGTCGGCCTTTTCCTACGAGAACTACTATGGCGTTCCGGGCCTCGCCCGCTCGCTCTTCGCCGAGGAGCACTACGACATCGCCAAAAAGGCCTATGATCGCCAGCCGATCGATGCGGCCGCCGTGCCGACCGATCTGCGCAAGCTCATCAAGCCGGATTATTTCGATCCGCATTATTTCGCCAATTCGGCCTTCGGCCGGCTCATTGCGGCGACGCAGGCCTATCGCTGGGTGATAAAATCGCCGGTTCGCAACTATTACGGCGAGGCGGACGAGGCGATCACCCAGGGCGTTGGCCGCATGGCGATGACCTATGCGCAGGCTTTCGGCTCCGGCAATAAGGTCGTCGAGGCCGTCTCCACCGGGCCGACGACGCATCGCGGCACTTTCGCGACCGCGGTCCCGCAATGGAAGGCCTGGTTCGACGGCCGCTGAGCGCGGCCCTTGCATCCTGCGCCCACGCCGCTATAAAGCGCGCTTCGCGACGCTTCCGGCCGGGGGCTGAACGGAAGGCCTTTGGCTCCGCCACAGGCAGGGTTCGCCCGTCTTCCAGTGTCTCCGCCTTCGAACTTCCCGATCGAGCCTTTCCTTTGAAGGCTCGAAGGGCTCTGCGCCGAGAGCGGGCTCGCGACGATGAGGAAAGGCAAGAGAATGGCTCTCTACGAGCATATCTATCTTGCGCGCCAGGACGTTTCGCCCCAGCAGGTGGAAGCGCTGACGACGCAGTTCAAGGGCATCATCGCCTCGCTCGGCGGCAAGGTGACGAAGACCGAATATTGGGGCGTCAAGTCCCTCGCCTATCGGATCAAGAAGAACCGCAAGGCGCATTTCACCCTTCTCAACATCGACGCCCCGCCGGCGGCCCTCGCCGAGGTCGAGCGTCAGCAGGGCCTGAGCGAGGACGTTCTGCGCTTTCTCACTCTGCGCGTCGATGCGCTGGAGGAGGGCCCCTCCGCCCAGCTGCGCAAGCGTGACGACGACGACCGTGGCGACCGCCGCGGCCCCGGCGGTCCGCGCCCCGACCGTGGCGATAGAGGCGACCGTGGCGACCGCCGCCCGCGCCGTGACGAACCCCGCGCCGAAGGAGAGACTTTCTGATGAGCGCCGCAGCCCGCCGCCCCTTCTTCCGCCGCCGCAAGTCCTGCCCCTTCTCCGGCGCCAACGCCCCGAAGATCGACTATAAGGACACGCGCCTGCTCTCGCGCTACATCTCCGAGCGCGGCAAGATCGTGCCCTCGCGCATCACGGCCGTCTCGGCCAAGAAGCAGCGCGAATTGGCCCAGGCCATCAAGCGCGCCCGCTTCCTCGGCCTTCTGCCCTACGTGATCCGCTGAGGCTTCGGGCCTTTCGGCCCGTCCGCTGGAATTTCACGGCCGCGCGATGAGCGCGGCCGTTTTTTTGTCTCGGTGATACGCGTCCAGCTTCATGGAAAAGCCATTTTATCTGCCGAAATTCCTAGTCGCATATTTTCATGTTCTATCTTTCGAAGGTTCGTCATGTGCGAGATCGACAAGCGCTATCCGGTATTCGGGCTGCATTTTCGGCGTTACGCGCCTTTCGCCAAATTCGGCCGGGCCAATCCCCTGACGATGGGCTTCGGCTACTTCGCCGGAGACGACCGGGGCGTCTCCACCTCATTGAAGGACACTTCTCGGACCTATGCGGCCGTGATGTTCAACAAGTCTGGCGTCGTGCATCAATTTGCCGGCTCCAGCGGCACTGAGTTCCATCCCGCCATAGGCTCCGTCATCAAAGGCATGGCCGTTGTGAAGAGCAACCTCGTGCGGACAAAGCTGGAAGGGCCGAGTTTGTTCGAATTTCGCGCGAGCACAGCGGGAGGCAATCCGCTCGTTCCCGGCGCTCCAGACATAGACACCTTCATCGACGCACGGATCGATTTCGGCATGGCGAAGCGGCTGCGCGTCAGCGGCCACGTCTATGGCGACGATTTTCCCAATCTCGAAGTGTTCCTCATTTGCTATCGCACCGGCCGAACCGCTCTGCTGGTCGATGGTCAGACCGAGGGCGGGCGCAACACCGGCCCTATGGGACATCTGTTGGGCGATGGCGCGGATAATCTGCTCGCCGTTTTTCGCGGCGATTTGCCGCTCGACGACGAAGGGCGGCTGGCGCGCTCATCCACTGTGGAGCCGAAGACAATCTGAGAGTTTCTAACAATTGAATCGAACTATCATAGAATTCGACGAAAGCTGCATTTCCTCGAAAGCAATGAGGTCTCAATTTCTTCTTTACCTCGGCGGCGCCACGGGCCAATATCCCTCTCGGGAGACTGCATCCGGCGAGACGAGAGCTCGACAATGCGCGCGGAGAAACCGCAGCGCGGCCGGAGGCGACCAGAGGAGGGTGAATGTCGGAGGCCGCGACGGCCGACGATTGGCGTCGCCTCGTGTTCGACGAGACAGTCGCGGGCCTCGTGCTCGTCGACCAACGCGGCGCGATCATCGGCGCCAATCCCTGCGCGCGGCGCATGTTCGGCTTCGGCGCGGAGGCGGAGATCATCGGCCTGCCGCTCGCCCGCCTTCTGCCGCAGGCGTCGCCAGTGGTCGTAGGCTCTGGCCTCGGCCTGCAGGGCGTCCGCCGCGACGGCGCGCGTTTTCCGGTCGGTGCGCGCTTCTCCGCCATTGCGCGCGACGGCGAACCCCTCGTTCTGGCGACGATCGTCGATCTGTACGAGACGAACGCCGAGGAGGCCGCGCTCGTCGCTCATGCGGAGGAGCTGGAGCGCCTCAATGAGCGTCTGGCGCGTTTCGCCTTCGTCGCCTCGCAGGATCTTCAGGAGCCGCTGCGCAAGATCGCCGTCTTCGGCGATCTGATGGAGGAGGCGATCCGGCGCGGCGATACTGACGAGATCGCCCGCGCCAATGAGGTGATGCGTTTTTCGGCGCTGCGCGCGCGCGCGCTGGTGCAGGATCTTCTGTCCTTCTCGCGCATCGTGAACGACGAGCTGGAGCTCGCCTCGCTCGATCTGCGCGACGCCATCGCGCTTTCGCTGGCGGCCTTGTCGCCGACGATCGCCGAGACCGAGGCGCGGGTGGAGATCGATCTGCCTGAAGTCTCCATCACGGCCGACGCCACGCAATTTCAGCGGCTGGTGCAGAATATTCTCGCCAACGCCATCAAATATAGAAAGCCCGGCCGACCGGCGGCGGTCGATATAAAGGGCTTTTGCGACGAGAGCTCGCTCCGCCTCGCCATCGCCGACGACGGCATCGGCTTCGAGGCGCAATATGCGCAGAAGATATTCGAGCCGCTGAAGCAATTGCACAGCAAGGTCGATTATCCGGGCTCGGGCGTCGGCCTCGCCATCTGCAAGGCGATCGCCGATCGCCATGGCTGGCGCCTCAGCGTCGAGGCGGAGCCCGGCGTCGGCGCGACCTTCTTCATCGTGCTGCCGATCCGCGACGCGCAGGCGCGCTGATCAGCCGTCGAGCCGCTTGCCCAGCCGCCCGGCGAGGTCCTGCACATATTGCCACGCCACGCGGCCGGAGCGCGCGCCGCGGGTGATCGACCATTCGAGCGCCTCGCGCTCGATCGTCTCCTGCGGCGCGTCGAGCCCGTGATGGCGCGCATAGCCGAAAACCATGGCGAGATATTCCGCCTGGCTGCAATTGTGGAAGCCGAGCCAGAGGCCGAAACGGTCGGAGAGCGAGACCTTCTCCTCCACCGCCTCGCCGGGATTGATCGCCGAGGAGCGCTCATTCTCCATCATGTCGCGCGGCAGCAGATGCCGCCGGTTGGAGGTGGCGTAGAACAGCGCATTGCGCGGCCGTCCCTCGACGCCGCCCTCGAGCGCGGACTTCAGCGATTTGTAGCTCGTCTCCGCCGCGTCGAAGGAGAGATCGTCGCAAAAGAGCAGAAAGCCGAACGGCTTTTCGCGCAAGGTGGAGAGCAGCATGGGCAGGCTCTCTATGTCCTCGCGATGAATCTCGATGAGCTTCAGCGGCCGCACGCATTCCTTTTCGCGCGCGATCGTCGCATGCGCCGCCTTGACGAGCGAGGATTTGCCCATGCCGCGCGCGCCCCATAGCAGCGCATTATTGGCCGGCAGCCCGCGCGCGAAGCGGCGCGTGTTGTCGAGCAGTTGATCGCGTTGCCGCTCGACGCCCTCGAGCAGCGAGAGATCGACGCGATTGATCTCCGCGACGGGCGAGAATTCGCTGCGCGCGGCGCGCCAGACGAAGGCCTCGGCGCCGGAAAAATCCACCGCGCGCGGCGGCGGCGGGGCGAGCCGCTCGAGCGCTGTGGCGATGCGCTCGAGCAGAGCGAGCTTGGTTTCTTCCGACATGAGGGCTCCTCGCTGCGGCGCGAATGGCGCGGGCGAGGGGCTTATAGCAGAGGATGCGGATGCGCGCTCGTCGTCACGCTATCCGCGCGGGCATGCGGCGGCGCGTCATCGCTCGGCCTCCGGCAAGCGTCCCGAGTTCGAGCGGCGCCGCGCCCGGCCGCGGCTTTGCGAAGAGCTGCTGCGCGAAGATATGCTCCAACGCGGTGTTGAAGGCCTGTGAGTCCGACGATGACGAGGAGGACGTCATCAGCAGCCCTGCCCAGCTATCCAGCCACTGGCTTTGTGCGGCGCGCGGCCGGGCAGGGCGCGCGCTCAGAACTCCGCGCGCAGCGAGCCGAGGATAGTCCGCGGCGCGCCATAGAGGCGGTAGCCTAATCCCATTCCCGAGGCGGTCGGGTCGAGAGCCGTTTCCGCATAATAAGTCGTGTCCAGGAGATTGGAGACATTCACCTGCGCCGTGAGCTTCAGTCCGGAAAACGTGAAGCTATAGGCCGCCATCAGATTGATCGTGGCGTAAGCGGGATTGGACATCTGCAAGCCGAGGCCCGACAAATCATAAATCGGCTGCCGGTCGCGATAGATGGCTCCGCCGCCGATCTTCAGCCCTTTCAGCATTTCGGTCTGGAACTCATAGGTCGACCAGAGGCTCGCCATATTTCTCGGATCGCGTCCGAACCGTTGGCCGATCTGGGCCGGATTTTCGTCCTTGGTGGTGCGCACCTCTTGATTGGTGTAGGTCGCGATCATGCTCCAGCCGGGCAAAATCTCGCCCTGAATGTCGACTTCCACTCCCTTGCTGCGCACCTCGCCGGTCAAGACCACGAAGCCGAGACCCGGATGCGCATAATCGGTCGAGGGGACATTGGTCTTGGCGAGATTGAAGTAATCGGCGGTCGCCCGCAGCCTCCCGTCGAACCATTCGAGCTTGACGCCGGCCTCGAATTCCTGCGCTTTGCTCGGGGCCGCCGGCGTTCCGGGGAAGATCCGGCCGGCGCCCGCGCCGAAGCCGTCGGCGTAATGGCCATAGACGCTGACCCATTGTTCCGGCCGCCACAACAGACCGAAGCGCGGCGTCACGGCTTCGGCCGTCGTCACCTTGTCGCTCGGCGTCAATGCGTCGGCGGTCAGGCCGGACGCGCTCTTTTGCTGGATATATTGATATCTCGCGCCCGCCAGGATCGAGAAATCATACGGCAGCTTGATTTGATCCTGAAGATAAAAGCCCGCCGTGTCCTGCAGATTGGAGACCGCGCCGGAAGGGACCGGGGCGGCGAGAAACGGCGTGCCGGGATGGACTGGATTGAAGAGGTCGATTTCCGAGAACGACGTGAAGTTGATGAAGTTCTGGCTTCCGGTGCTGGACCTGTAGAAGTCGCCGCCGAGTAGCAAAGTGTGCTTCGCTCCGAAAGTGTCGAAATGTCCGACGACATCGACATTGGTCGAAAAAGCGGTTTGCTGTCTGGCGGATTCTCCGCTGTATCGCTCGACGAGATATCTGGTTCCGGTATCTTGGACGAAGGCGGGCAGTCGGAAGGAGCTAGCGTCTTCCGCGCGCTTAAAGGCGATCTGCTGCTTGATCGACCAGTCGTTGTCGAATTGGTGTGACCAGGTGAGCGCCGAAAAGAAGGTTTTCAGCGTGTCTGGAGAATGCTCGCTATAATTTCGATTGCGCGGCAACGACAAGAACTGCCCGTTGAATGCAGGAGTGGAGCCGAAAGTGATCGCGCTGCGATTTTCATCATATTGGACTTCGAGCTTCACAGACGTCGCCGCATCGATGTTCCATTTGAGCGTCGGCGCGATGAAAATATCCTGGCCGTGAATGAGCTCGATCGGTGAGCCGAATGGCGCGCCATTGTTCTGGTAGGACATGTTCAGCCGATAGAGCCAGTCCCCGTCTTTGGTGACGGGTCCGGTTGCATCGATGGTGGTGCGGTAATTGGCGAAAGAGCCGATCTGCTGGTCGATCGAATAATAGGGCGCGTTCAGCGGCTCTTTGGTGACGATATTGACGACGCCGCCGGGCTCGAGCAGCCCGTAGAGCGTGGCTCCGGGACCCTTGAGCACCTCTATGCTCGAGATATTGGCGAGCTGGATCGTGGAGATGCCGTCGATTCCGCTGCCGTTGGGGCCCATGCGGAACCCGTTGCGGAAATAAACGTCACTGGCGAAACCGCGCAAATTGATGTCGCCGTAGGGCGTGCCGCCGCCGAAAGCGCCGCCGCCGCCGACCGCCACGCCGCTGACATTCTGCAGTGCTTGCTCGATAGTGATCGCCTGCTGATCTCGCAGCACCTGCTGGGTCACCGATTGAATGTTCAGCGGCGTCTCCATCACCGGCGTGTCGGTCTTGGTGCCCGTCGAGGCGTTCGGCAGCACATAGCTCTTGTTGTAGGGGTCCTGTCCGGCGCCGGCGCCGCCATAGGCGCGACCCCGTCGCTCCGCCGGCGCCCTCGCCTCCGCCCCCACGTCGATCGGCGGCAGCGCCTCCGCGCCGACAGCGTCGCTGCGCACGCCATCGTTCTGCGCCAGCACGATCAGCACGGATTTTCCGTCCGCCGCCACCTCGTAATTCAGCCCCGAGCCCGACAGCAGCTTTTCCAGCGCCGCATTCAGCGTATGCGTTCCCTCGAGCCCGCGCGTCGTCAGCGTTCGCGTCAGCGTCGTGTCATAGACGATCAGCACGCCGCTCGTATCGGCGAGCCGCGTCAGCGCCGTCGACATGCGGCCAGCGGGGATGGAATAGGCGCGGACGATCTCGACGATTTCTTTGTCGGGAATTTGCGCATGCGCGCGGGCGTCGTCGGCGCCGCCGATCGCCAATGCGCCCAACACTGTGGCCAGCGCCGTTGCGCCCATGATCGCACTCCCGGCGTCGCCGCCGCGCCGCCTCGAAACCCGTCTCGCCATCGGCGCCCCCTCGCATCTTTTCGGGGGCTCGAACGTCCCCTCACCGAGTTGGACGCGGCTCGGCGTCCGGCGAGGAGGTCGCTCGATGAAGTTTTTTGCGCGGCTCCTCTCAGCCTCCGATCAGCGTGACGAAGCCCAGGGAGACGGCGCGAAGTCCGAGCGATTTTTGAATCGCGCGCAGCGCCGCCTCTGGATCGCGGGTCTCGAAGACGCCGGTCACGCGCCGCCCGCGCAGGCTAGGGTCGACGAGCGCCACATATCCGCGGCGATAGCGAGAGAGAGTCGCCAGCACCTCGGCGAGCGGCTTGTCGTCGAAGATGAGCTTGCCGCGCCGCCATGCCGTCACCTGATCCATATCGACCGGATAGGGCGAAACCGCCGCCACGCCCGGCGCGAAGGCGCTCTGCGCGCCTTGCTCGACGATGACGCTCGGGCCGGCGCCCGACAGCCGCACGCGATGCTCGGTCACCGTGACTTCGGTGCGTGCGCCCTGGATCGAGACGTCGAAGGCGGTGCCGAGCGCGGTCGCCGTTCCCGCCGGAGTGGCGACCGAAAAGGGCCGGGCGGAGTCGGGCGCCACGGCGAACCAGGCCTCGCCCCGGAGCAGCGTCACGCGCCGCTCGCCGCCGGCGAAATTCGTCTCCAAAGCGGAATCGGGGCCGAGCTCCACGCGCGAGCCGTCCTCGAGGACGAGGCTGCGCAGCTCGCCGGTTCCGGTGAGATGGCCGGCGCGCCAGCGGATCGCCAATTCGTCATAGGAGAACGCGAGGGCCAGAGCGAGGCCGGCCAGCGCTGCGCCGATGCGCAACCGCGTGAGATGGGGCGGGCTGGACGCGTGGGCCGCCGGCTGGAGGCGCGGGCGCAGGATTTCCAGATCGCCCCACAGGCCGCAGATATCGTCGAAGGCGGCCTTGTTGTCGGCGTCGGCGGTCAGCCAGGCGGCGAAGGCCTCGCGCTCCGCCGGCGTCGAGGCGCCCGAGTCGAGCCGCATCCACCAGGCGATGGCGGCGCGCCGTCGCTCCAATTCCGCTTCGCTGGGGGCGTGGTCCGCGCTCATGGTCTCCGCAGAGGGCTCGAGAACAAGGCTCTCATAGGGTAGGACGCGCCCGACATGCAAAAGGGGAGGTCGGCGCCGTCAATCGAGCGCCGCCCGGCAGCGCTCCATGGCGAGCCGCAGATGCTTTTCCACCATATTGCGGGAAACGCCCATGCGCGCCGCGATCTCCTCATGGGTGAGGTCCTCGAAGCGGCGCATGACGAAAGCCTGCCGGCATTTGGGCGGCAGCGCCTCTATCGCCTCCAGAAGGCGACTGGCCAGCTCCTCCGTCTCATAGAGCGCGTCCGGCGCGACGGCGGGCTCTATGACCTCCTCGGGCGCGTCGCCGGGAACGAAATATTTGGCCTCGCTGTCGCGGCGGCGGGCGAAATCGCGCGAGAGATTGATGGCGATCTGCTTCAGAAATGCCGGCGGATCGGCGACGTTCTCGAACCCGTCGCGGCGAATCGCGCGCACGAAGGTCTCCTGCAGCAGGTCCGGGGCGTGGTCCGGCCCCACGCGGCGCTTGAAATAGTCGAGCAGCGCGCGCTTGTTGCGGCGAAACAGCTCGCGAAAACGTTCGGATTTTTGATCGGGCATGATCGCCTTTCGGCGGCGGAGCGGCTCCGCTCGGCGCGGAGGACTCGGCGCGGCTCGCTATGCGCTTGTCGAATGTCGGCGGCTGCGGGCCGGGAGAGCCTGGCCGCCTGCTGACGCTCAGACGAGCGACGGCGGCGCGCGCGAAAATTGCCGGAAGCCGGTCGCTCCGGCCACCGGCCGCGCATCGATCTCCACCGCGCGGCCCGTCGCCGCTGCGTCGCGCGGGAGGAGCAGGAGGAGCGTCACCGCCACCAGCGTCGGGAGCCCGGCGTCGCCATGGACGCAGGAGAGCGGGCAGTAGAGGCAATGGCCGGGCTGGTCGGGCGCGGTCGGCGCATGGCCGCCTTCGGGCGTGACGCTGCAGAGGCGGGCGGCTGAAGCGAGCCCCGGCTCCATTGGCGCGGGACGAGTCTCGGAAAAGGCGAGGGCGACGATCTGAATCAGCAGCAGCGCCGCCATCCCCCTGGTGAGGAGGGCGCGCGCGAACCGCCACAGGCCGGGCCGAAACTTCACCATGGCGGCAGGGTCGGCAATGGCGGAAGGAGCGTCAAGAGGCAAAACGCCCCGCGGCTGGCGCGGGGCGTCGAATTTCCGGTCGCTGTCGCCGTGGCGACACAGCGGCGCTTCCGTCGTCAGTTGCAGAGGAGGGGGACGACCGATATCCCGTCTCGGCCGGGCGCGCTGGTCTCATAGAGGCCGCGCTGCGGCCGCAGGCATTTCCGCGAAACGAAAATGGCCGCGTCCAGCGTGGACGCGGCCATTATGATCTAAGTTTCTCTCTATTTCGCGGTTCTATCGCGCCTTTTTCAAAGCGCGGAGACTTTCGGCTTGCCGGCGGCGGGCTTCGTCTCCGGCTTGGCGGGGGCCTTGGCGTTCTCCCAGCCGCCGGGGGGCGGCGGGACGTCATTGGCCGCATTGTCCGGCTGCTTGGGACGGAAGCCGTCGACGAGCGCCTTGGCGGCCGCCATGTCCTTGGTGTCGAGACGGGCGCGGACCTCGTCGCGCTTCTTGCCGGCGTCCTCGTCGCCCTGAGTGGCGGCGGCCGAGAACCACAGATAGGACTGCGTCAGACTTTGCGGAACGCCGAGCCCGCGGGCGTAGAGAATGGCCAGATTGAACTGGCTGTCGCGCACGCCATATTCGGCCGCCTTGCGGAACCATAGCGCCGCCTGGTCGTAATCCGGCTTGCCGTCGCCGCCGCCGGCGTGCAGCACGGCGAGATTATGCATCGCGCGGGCGTTGCCGGCGTCGGCGGCGCGCTTGTACCAGGAGAGCGCCTTGGCGTAGTCGCGCTCGACGCCCATGCCCTTCTCATAGATGGAGCCGAGCCGGTATTGCGCCGGAGCGAGGCCCTTTTCGGCCGCCTTCTCGAACCATTGGAAGGCGATTTTGGGATCGCGCGGGGCGCCGCCGCGACCCTCGGAGTAGCGCAGGCCGAGCTCATATTGGGCGCTGGCGTCGCCGGCCGCGGCGATCTCCTTGATGACGCTGAAAACGTCCTGCCGCGGCGCGGCGGGCGCATTGGCCGCCGGCGTTCCGATCGCGCCGACCGGCATGGGATCGATCGTCTGCGAGCCGAAACGTCCGGGCGCCGGAGCCTGCGGGCCGGGAGCGAAGGAGCCGACGCCGGAGCCGCCGGGCGCGAGCGACGGAAGACCGATCGGCCTCGGCGCGGCGGCCGGCGCCTTGGCGGGCTCGGCGGACGAGACCGTGGCGGGAGCGGGGGCGCTCGGCTCAGCGGCTGCGGCGTCCTTGGAGGCGGCGTCCTTGGCGGCCGCATCCTTGGGCTCGGCGGCCGCGTCCTTGGCGGCAGGCTCGGTGGAGGCGGTCGCCTCGTTCGGCTCCGCCTGAATGGCGGAGGCCTGCGGAGCCGGATTGTCGAGCGTGACGCGGGCGATCTGATAGGCGCCATAGAGCAGCACCAGCACGCCGACGCCGAGCAGCAGCGGCCGGCGGCGGGATTGCAGCGCCGCGCCGACGCCGCCCGTCGCGGCGACGCGCTCGGGCTCCTGCTTCTGCTCGGCGGCGATCTTCTTGGCCGCCTTGCCTTGGGCGGCCTTGCCCTGCGCCGCTGCGGCCTGGGCGTCGACCGCGGCCTGCTGGGCGGCGCGGCGCGCGGCCGCGATGAAATCCTGCTGCACGGAGCCGGAGCGATCGTCGTCGCGGGAGACCATCGGCTCGCGGCGCGGGCGGCCGCCCGGCTCCAGCAGAATGTCCTCCACATCGCCGACCGGCGCCGCGGATTTCACGCGCGCGGCGCGGCGGGGATCGGTCCCGTCCTTGGCGCGCTGCGGCTCCGCCGCTGCGCCCGGCTTGGCCTTGCGCAGATCGGTCAGCTCGTCCTCGAACATGGAGAGGCGCTCGACGACGCGCTGCAGCGTCTCATGGACGGCGGCGAGCGTCTGATTGGTGCGATGGCCGGCCTCGTCCTGGAAATGACGCAGCTCGACCAGCTCCTTCTCCAGCGCGTCCTGCAAGCCGCCGTGAACCGTCGCATCGCGCAGTGCGTCCTGCGCCGCCTCGCGTGCGGCGATCTCGGCGACGCGCATGGTGGAGCTGCGCGTCTCCTCGACCTTGGTCGACAGCGCGCCCAGCGCCCGCTCTATGGCGGCGAAGGAATCGGCGTTCATGTCGGAGTGGTCGAGCCGTTCCGCGAGCCGGCCGATCTGCTGCTCGAGCGCGCCGAAGGCGCTGCGATCGGCCTCCGGATCGAGCGCCGCATCCATCTTCTGCGCCAGCTGCCCGACCAGCTCCGCCAATTGCAGATTGGCGTCGTCGCCGCGCCGGCGCGCGCTCGAATCGATGCGCGCGGCCAGCTCTGCGTGGACATGGTCGATGCGCTCGGCCAGCTCGCGCAATTGCTCGGAGCCGGCGGATTTCTGCGCGCTGGCGGCGACGGGCTGGAGCCGCTGCTCGAGCTTCTCGATCTTGCGGCCGAGCTCGTCGAAGCCCGGATGAACGATCCGGGCCTCGCTCGCCGCGTCGATCTTCTTGGAGAGGGAGCTGAACAGCCGCTCGAACTGATTGGGATCGACGCTGGCGCCGCTATTGCCCTTGCGCTCGACCTCGGAGCGCAGCGCGTTCATCGCCGCGGCGATCTCGCGCAGCTGCTCGGAATCAGCGGATGTCTGCGCCGCCGTGGCGGGCTGGAGCCTCTGCTCGAGCTTCTCGATCTTGCGGCCGAGCTCGCCCACAGGATCGACGATCTTCGATTGCGCGGCCGCGTCGATCTTCTTGGCGAAGGAGGCGAAGAGCTGCTCGACCTTGCTCGCGTCGACGCCCGAGCCGCTGCGCTCGATGCGGGCTGCGAGCGATTTGTGGACCTGCTCGATGCGCTCGTGGATCTCGTCGAAGCGCTTGGCTCCGCCGGATTTGGTCGAGACGGAATCGAGCTTGGCGGCGAATTCCTCCAGCCGGCGCTCGAAGGCGGCGAAGGAGCCGCCGATCTCGGTCGAGACGATGGAGCGAATGCTATGGATCAGCTCGCTCACATCCTTGGCCGTGGCGACATTGGCGCCGACGGCGCTCAGCTCGTCGACCTGCGTGGTCAGCGCGGCGATGCCGGCCTCGAGCTTCTCGATCGGCAGAGGACGGCGGGAAACCGCCTTCAGCAGCTCGTGAATCTCGCGCGTCTCGCCGGCGATCGCGTCTATGGCGGCGCGATCGGCGCCGCCGGCGGCGTGATGCTCGGCGAGCTTGTCGTTCAGCGTTCGCACTTCCTCATAGAGGACGGCGACGATGCGGCTCGGATCGAGCTCGCGCAGGATGGAGGCGAGATCGGCGGTGAGGCGCTCGACTGGCGCCAGCACCATCTCCTCGACGCCATAGAGACGCTGCGCCTCGACGCGCTCGGTCAGCTCGCGCAGCGCCGATTCGACGGCGGCGACGGAGGCCCGCGGCGCGAGATCGACGAGCGCGCGGGAGAGGCCTTCGAGATCGCAGCGCAACAGGTCGATCTGGGCGACGACGGCCGCCTGCTGCTCGCCCTGAATGCTCTGCTCGGCGCGGGCCGACATCAGCTGGCGCGACAGCGACTCGATCGATTCGGCGAGACCGTCGAAGATCGCCGGCCGCGCCTCGATTGCCGCTCTGGCGACGAAATCGCCGCCCGCCTGGTCCTCGAGCGCGCGCTGGCGCTCGGTGATTTCGGCGACGGCCTCCGACAGCGGACGCCGCGCGGCGGCGCGACGCTCGCGCTCCTGCCGGCTGTCGCGCTCCAGTCTCTCGCGTTCCTGCTGCTGCTCGCGCTCCGAATTCTCGCGCTCTTGCTTTTCTCGTTCTTGACGCCGGCGTAGCTCGACGGCGCGGCGCTCCTCGGCTTCCTCGTCCAGCCGCGCCGCAATTTCGGCGAGCCGCTGATCGAGCGAGCCGAGCGCATTCTCGAACTCATAGGCGCGATCGTCGTTGGAGAGGCTGTCGATGCGCGCCTCGAGCCGGGCCAGCGCGTTGCGGATCGGCCGCACGCTCTCGTCGGGGCGGGTGGCGATGCGCTCCTCTATGTGGCCGAGCCGATCCATCACCGCGCCGATATCGTCGCCGAGGCGAGCGCGGCTCGTATGATTGCGGTCGATCAGCTTGGCGAGGCCGGAGAGGGCGTTGGCCGTCTTGCGCTCGCTCTCGGCGGAGCGCCGCTCGAAGAGCGCGACGGCGTCGTCGACGATGGCTTTGGCGTCGACCTCGGCGCGGCCGCGCGGCGCGAGCGAGCGGAAATCGTCTTCCGGCTCCTCGTCGCGGATGTCGCGTCTCGGCGCGGCGTCGCGGCGCATGCGGCCGCGATCATTGCGTCCGTAGAGACGCGAGCGCAGCGCACGTCGGCGCGCCGGAGCGTTCGGCTCCTCGTCATCGACGCCGGATGAGCGGTCGTCGAAATTGGCTTTTTCTTGGATCACATCATCGAGCCAAGCGGAAAGGCTCTTGCCCGATCGTCGTGCGGCGGCGCGCGCGACATCGCGGGTTTCGTGATCTATACCCTTGAAGCTCCAGGGAAATGCCTCTGTCATCGGATATCCGGCGGGCTCGACCCGTGTTGGCTGGGGAAAACTGGACGAGCGACGACTCGAGAGGCGCGAATCGCGCCGGAACGCTGTGAGGGCGGGGTACGCCGTCGCCGGGGACTTTCCTTCGAAGAAGGTAAATAAATGGTTAACGCTTGCGTGGAGCCGACCGCGTGGCTCCCCTATTGCGCAGGAGGGGCCGGCTCTCTACCTATTGCTGCGCAGGACGCACCTAACGAACCCCTGATTCGCACGCATTATGAACGACTTGTCTTTCGGCGTCCAAACGCGTTCGACGTTGCGTTTTCGTAACCGAGACAGGCGCATGATCGTCGATGAGCCGGCCGAGCGCCGGGAAAACGCCTATATCGAGATATCACCTAAGCGATCCGCGCAGGGAGGGCTCTCATGCCGATCTACAAGGCCCCGGTGGACGACACTCTCTTCCTCTTGAACGACGTCCTGCATTTCGAGCGCTATGGCAATCTGCCCGGATTCGCCGACGCCACGCCCGACGTTCTGGCGCAGATCATCGGCGAGGCGGGCAAAATCTGCGAGGAGCGGCTGCAGCCTTTGAACCGCAGCGGCGATGAGGAGGGATGCCGTCTCGACGCCTCGGGCGATGTCGCGACTCCCGCGGGCTTCAAGGAGGCCTATCGCGAGTTCGTCGCCGGCGGCTGGGTGGGGCTGGCGGTTCCGCCCGAATATGACGGACAGGGCCTGCCTTATACGTTGGCCGTGGTGATGAACGAGTTCGCCTCGGCGGCCAACATGTCCTTCGCAATGTATCCGGGCCTGACGCAAGGCGCGCTCGCCGCGCTTCTGCGGCATGGCGGCGAGGAGCAGAAGCGCCTCTTCGCGCCGCCCATGGCGGCGGGCCGCTGGACCGGCACGATGAATCTCACCGAGCCGCAATGCGGCACCGATCTCGGCCTGCTCACCACCAAGGCGAGCCCGCGCGAGGATGGCTCCTACGCCATCAGCGGCCAGAAGATTTTCATCTCCGCCGGCGAGCATGATCTTTCCGAGAATATCATTCATCTCGTGCTCGCGCGCATCGACGGCGCGCCGGCCGGGGTGAAGGGCATTTCCCTTTTCATCGTGCCGAAATACGAGGTGAATCCCGATGGGACTCTCGGCGCGCGCAATGCGGTGCGCTGCGGCGCGCTCGAGCATAAGATGGGCATTCACGGCAACGCCACATGCGTGATGAATTATGACGGCGCCAGGGGCTTTCTGGTCGGCGAGCCCAATCGGGGCCTCAATGCGATGTTCGTGATGATGAACGAGGCGCGGCTCGGCGTCGCCGTGCAAGGTCTCGCGCAATCGGAGGTCGCCTATCAGAATGCGGCGGCCTACGCCAAGGAGCGCCTGCAAGGACGCGCGCTCACCGGCGCGAAGAACGCCGGCGGCGGCGCCGATCCCATCATCGTGCATCCGGATATTCGGCGCGGCCTCATGGAGATGAAGGCCTTCAACGAGGCGGCGCGCGGCCTCGCTCTCGCCACCGCGCTGGACAGCGATATCGCGCATCGGTCCGAGGACGCCAAGGCGCGTCAGATCGCGGAGGATCGTCTCGGGCTGCTGACGCCGGTGCTGAAAGGCGTGCTCACCGATCTCGGCTTCGAGAGCGCGGTGAAGGCGCAGCAGATATGGGGCGGGCACGGCTATATAGACGAGAATGGCGTCGAGCAATTCGTGCGCGACGCGCGCATCACCATGATTTATGAGGGCGCCAATGGCATTCAGGCGCTCGATCTCGTCGGCCGCAAATTGCCCAAGGACAATGGCCGCGCCGCCATGGCCTATTTCGCCGAGGTGAGCGAGTTTATCGCCCATGAGAGCTCCGACGAGATGAAGCCCTTCGTGGAGCCGCTGAAGGTCGCGCTCGGCGATTTGCAAAAGGCCACGATCTGGCTGATGCAGAATGCGCTCGCCAAGCCCGACAATGGCGCCGGCGCATCTTATGATTACATGCATCTCTTCGGCCGCGTGGCGCTCGGCTACACATGGGCGCGCATCGCCCGCGCGGCGCTCGCCAAGAAAAAGGAGGCGCCCGGCGACGGCGCCTGGCTCGACGCCAAGCTCACGACGGGCAAATTCTATATGGAGAAGATGCTGCCCGAGACGGGCTTTCGTCTGGCGCGCATCACGGCAGGGGTCGATACGCTGATGAGTCTGCCGGCGGAGATGTTTTGAATTTAGCGAATAGGGAGTAGCGAGTAGCGAATAGAGGGGCAACTATTCGCTATTCGCTACTCCCTATTCGCTCTGAGAGGAGTTCCTCATGCCCGAAGCCTATATCTACGACGCCGTGCGCACGCCGCGCGGGCGCGGCAAGCCCGACGGCTCGCTGCATGAGGTGTCGAGCCTCGGCCTCGCCGTCACCGCTCTTTCCGCGCTGAAGGAGAGGAACAATCTCGACGGCGCGCCGGTCGATGATGTGATCCTCGGCTGCGTCGATCCGGTCGGCGAGGCGGGCGGCGACATTGCGCGCGCCGCGGCGATCTCCGCCGGCTATGGCTATGGGGTTCCCGGCGTGCAGATCAATCGCTTCTGCGCTTCCGGCCTCGACTCGGTGAATTTCGCCGCTGCGCAGATCATGTCCGGCCAGCATGAGCTGACGATCGGCGGCGGCGTCGAGAGCATGAGCCGCGTCGGCATCGGCGCTTCCGGCGGCGCCTGGCCGGTCGATCCGACCATCGCCATTCCCTCTTACTTCATGCCGCAAGGCGTCTCCGCCGATCTTATCGCGACGAAATATGGTTTCTCGCGCGACGATGTCGACGCTTATGCGGTGCAGTCGCAGCAGCGCGCCGCGCGCGCCTGGGAGGAGAAGCGCTTCGCCAAATCCATCGCGCCGGTGAAGGACGTCAACGGCCTTACCATTCTCGATCGCGACGAGCATATGCGCCCCGCGACGGATATGCAGTCGCTCGCCGCGTTGAAGCCGTCATTCGCATTCTTCGCCGAGCAGGCGGGCTTCGACGCGGTGGCCATTCAGGCGCATCCTGACGTCGAGAAATTGACCCATGTGCATCATGCCGGCAATTCGTCCGGCATCGTCGACGGCGCCGCTGCGGTGCTGCTCGGCTCGCGCGAAGCGGGCGAGCGTCATGGGCTGAAGCCTCGCGCGCGCGTGCGCGCTTTCGCCAATATCGGCTCCGAGCCGGCGCTGATGCTGACCGGCCCGGTGGATGTGACGAAGAAGCTGCTCGCCAAGGCGGGCATGAGCCTTTCCGACATCGACCTCATAGAGGTCAACGAGGCTTTCGCCGCCGTGGTGCTGCGCTTCATGCAGGCTTTCGGCCTCGACGATTCCAAAGTGAATGTGAATGGCGGCGCCATCGCTCTCGGCCATCCGCTCGGCGCGACGGGCGCGATGCTGGTGGGCGCGGCGCTCGACGAATTGGAGCGCAGCGGCAAGTCCACGGCGCTGGTGACGCTCTGCATCGGCGCGGGAATGGGAACCGCGACGATCATCGAGCGCGTGTGAATGTGCAAAGCCGCGCCGTCATTGCGAGCGAAGCGAAGCAATCCAGAGCAGCGAGGCGGCTCCTGGATCGCTTCGTCGCGAGACGTGTCTAGTTTTCAGGGAGCGACCCGATGAACCTCGTCAATTTCCGTTTCGAGACCGGCGCCGACGGCGTCGCCCTGCTCACTTGGGACAGCCCCGACCGCTCGATGAATGTCATCACCTTCGAGGTGATGGACGAGCTGGAAAAAGTCATCGACGAGGTGGCGAGCAATCCGCAGATCAAGGGCTGCGTGATCGCGTCGGGCAAGCCGGCTTTCTCCGGCGGCGCCGATCTTTCCATGCTGCAGAAGAGCGCGGTGGAATACGCCAAAGCCGTGCGCGAGCAGGGCGAAGAGGCTGCGATGAAGCAGTTCTTCGAAGGCGCGCGCAGACTGTCGCTGCTCTATCGCAAGCTCGAGACCAATGGCAAACCCATCGCCATCGCCATTCACGGCGCCTGTCTCGGCGGCGCTTTCGAGCTGGCGCTCGCCTGCCATTATCGCGTGCTCTCCGACTCGGACAAGACCAAGGTCGGCCTGCCGGAGATCAAGGTGGGATTGTTCCCCGGCGCCGGCGGCACGCAGCGCGTCGCGCGGCTGATGCAGACAGGCGACGCACTGCAATTGCTGTTCAAGGGCGAGCAATTGAAGGCGTCCAAAGCCAAGGCCGCTGGACTCGTTCACGAGCTCGCGCCGCAAGCCGAGATCGTCGAGCGGGCGCGCGCGTGGATCGTCAATGGCGGCAAGGGCAAGGCGCCTTGGGACGTCGAAGGCTTCAAGCCGCCGTCGGGCCGTGTGTTCTCGCCGGGCGGCATGATGGTGTGGCCCGCCGCCAACGCCATCTATCGCCGCGAGACCTTCGACAATTATCCCGCCGCCAAGGCCATATTGCACAGCGTGTTCGAGGGGCTGCAATTGCCTTTCGATCTCGGCCTGCGCGTCGAGGCGCGCTGGTTCGCGCATATTCTGCGCTCCAAACAAGCGGCGGCGATGATCCGCTCGCTTTTCCTCTCCAAGAATGAGCTGGAGAAGGGCGCGCATCGGCCGAAGGAAATTCCGCCCGCGAAATTCACCAAGATCGGCGTGCTCGGCGCCGGCTTCATGGGCGCGGGCGTCGCCTATGTCAGCGCGCTCGCCGGCATAGAGGTGGTGCTGATCGATCGCGATCAGGAGAGCGCCGACAAGGGCAAGGCGGTGATCGACAAGCTCATCTCCGGCCAAGTCTCGCGCGGCCGCGCCACTGCGGCGGACAAGGAGGCGCTGCTCGCGCGCATCACCGCGACGCCCGATTATGAGAAGCTCGCCGGCGCCGATCTCATTGTCGAGGCCGTGTTCGAGGAGCGCGGCGTGAAGGCGGAAGTGACGAAGAAAGCGCAAGCGGTGGTCGGGCCGGATGTGATCTTCGCGTCCAACACCTCCACTCTGCCGATCAGCTCGCTGGCCGAGACGTCGCTTCGCCCCGAGAATTTCGTCGGCATTCATTTCTTCTCGCCGGTCGAGAAAATGCTGCTCGTCGAGGTGATCCGCGGCAAGAAGACGAATGACCGCGCCGTGGCGACGGCGCTCGATTTCGTGCGCGTGCTGAGGAAGACGCCGATCGTCGTCAATGATTCACGCGGCTTCTACGCCAATCGCTGCGTGCTGAATTTCGTGCGCGAAGGGCAGATCATGCTCACCGAAGGCGTGCCGCCGGCGATGATCGAGACCGCCGCGCGCATGGCCGGAATGCCGGTCGGCCCGCTCTCGCTCAATGACGAGATCGCGCTCGACCTCGCCTGGAAAATCCATCTCGCGACCAAGAAGGATCTCGGCGAGGCCGCCGTCGATCCGACGCAGGAGCGCGTGCTGCATTTCATGGTGGAGCAGGAAGGGCGTCTCGGCCGCAAGAACGGCAAGGGTTTCTATGATTATCCGGCGAGCGGAAAGAAGAGCCTGTGGCCGGGCCTGTCCGCGCTCGCCGACGAGAAGCTCGATCCCGACTCCATAGATGTGGAAGAGCTGAAGCAGCGCTTCCTCGTCGTGCAGGCGGTGGAAGCGGCGCGCGTCTTGTTCGAGGGCGTCGTTACCGATCCGCGCGAGGCGGATGTGGGCTCCATTCTCGGCTTCGGTTTCGCGCCCTTCACCGGCGGCACTTTGTCTTACATCGACGGCCTCGGAACCGCGGCCTTCGTCGCAATTTGTGACGCGCTCACGCAGAAATATGGCGAGCGCTTCGCCGCGCCCGCCGAGCTGCGCGAGATGGCGAAGAAGGGCGAGAGCTTCTACGGGAAGTTCGGCGCGCAAGCGAAGGCGGCGTGATGCGTTACAATCAGCTCGGCCGAACAGGCCTTTTCGTCTCGGAAATCTGCCTCGGCGCGATGACGTTCGGCGAGGCGGGCGGCGCTGGAATATGGGGCGCGATCGCCGATGTCGATCAGCAGGCGGCGACGCGCATCGTCGAGCGCGCTTTTGCGGCCGGCGTCAATTTCATCGATACGGCCGATGTCTATTCCTTCGGCCGCTCGGAGAAAATGGTGGGGCAGGCGCTCGTCGATCTCGGCGTGAAGCGCAAGGATGTCGTTATCGCCACCAAATTCTATGGCGAGACCGGCGCCGGTCCCAATGATCGCGGCGCCTCGCGCGGACATATAATGGACAGCGTCGAGGCGAGCCTCGAGCGCCTGCAGACCGATCATATCGATCTCTATCAGATCCACGGCAATGACGCCGTGACGCCGATAGAGGAGACATTGCGCGCGCTGGACGATCTCGTCTCGCGCGGGCTGGTGCGCTACATCGGCCTCTCCAATTGGCAGGCGTGGCGCATCGCCAAGGCGCTCGGCGTCTCGGAGCGGCTGGGCTTTGCGCGCTATGAGACGGTGCAGGCCTATTATTCCATCGCCGGCCGCGATCTCGAGCGCGAGATCGTCCCGCTGCTCGCAGAAGAAAAACTCGGCCTCATGGTGTGGTCGCCGCTCGCCGGCGGCCTGCTCTCGGGCAAATATGGGCCGGGCGCGCCGGAGGGCGCCGAGGGCCGCCGCGTCTCCTTCGATTTCCCGCCCGTCGAAAAGGATCGCGCCTGGGCCTGCGTCGCCGCCATGCGCGAGATCGGCGCGAAGCACGGCGTCAGCGTCGCCGAAGTGGCGCTCGCCTATGTTCTCGCCAAGCCTTTCGTCACCAGCGTCATCATCGGCGCCAGGCGCATCGATCAGCTCGAGCAAAATCTCGCCGCAGTGAAGCTGCAGCTCACAGCCGACGATCTTGCGCGGCTCGATGCGGTGAGCGCGCTCCCCGCGGAATATCCCGGGTGGATGCTGGAGCGTCAGGGCGCTTTTCGCCGCCCCGGTCCCTTCGAGGCGAAGTGACCGGGGGCCTTTTGCCCTTTCGGAGCCGAAATCCCGGCTGATTTTTCGCTTCGAGGCGCTTTCCGAGCGCAGCGGCGATTCCGTTTGCGCCAAAAGCGCTCTAATCTCGCCGCCATCGGATGCAACGACGAGTCGTCATGCCTATTCTCGCGCTTCCCTTTCCGATGATCGACCCGGTTCTGGTCGAGCTCGGACCGCTGCCCATACGCTGGTATGCGCTCGCCTATATCGCCGGGCTCGCGCTCGGCTGGCTCTATGCGCGGCGCCTCGTCTCGCGCGAGCATTTGTGGGGCGAGGTCGCGCATCCCTCGCGCGAGAGCCTGGACGATCTCCTCGTCTATGTCGCGCTCGGCGTCATCATCGGCGGCAGGCTCGGTCATGTGCTCTTCTATGAGCGCGCTTTCTACTTCGCGCACCCGGAAGAGATCATCAAAACCTGGAAAGGCGGCATGGCCTTTCACGGCGGCCTCATCGGCGCGATCGTGGCCATGACGCTGTTCGCATGGCGCGAGAAGATTCTCGCGCTCACTGTCGCCGATATTTGCGCGACCGTCGCGCCGATCGGCATTTTCTTCGGCCGCCTCGCCAATTTCATCAAGCCGGAGATGTGGGGCCGCGAGAGCGACGTTCCTTGGGCCATGGTGTTTCCCGGCGCCGGCGATGCGCCGCGCCATCCGAGCCAGCTCTATGAGGCGGGGCTCGAGGGCGTCGCGCTCTATATTCTGCTCGCCATCGCCGCGCAGCGCGGCGCGCTGAAGCGGCCGGGCCTCGCCACCGGACTCTTCGGCGTCGGCTATGGCGCGGCGCGCATCGTCAGCGAATTCTTCCGCGAGCCGGATCCACTGTCGGAGGCGTTGGACAATGGCCTCACAATGGGCATGGCGCTGTCCGCGCCGATGATCGTGATCGGCGCGGGATTGATCCTCTACGCGCTGCGCCCGCAGAGAGTCGAAGCATGAGCGCTCTGCGCCAAGATATCGTCGAGCTCATCGCGCAAGAGGGGCCGATCACGCTCGAGCGCTACATGACGCTCGCTCTGTCGCACCCCACCAAGGGCTATTACACGACGCGCGATCCCTTCGGCGCGGGCGGCGATTTCATCACCGCGCCGGAGATCAGCCAAATGTTCGGCGAGCTTATCGGCCTCTTCGCGCAAGAGGCGTGGCGCGCCGCGCGCTCGCCCTCGCCGCTGCGGCTGGTCGAGCTCGGTCCGGGCCGCGGCACGCTGATGGCGGATGCGCTGCGCGTCGCGCGCATCGCGCCGGATTTTCTCTCCGCTCTGGATGTTCATCTCGTCGAGACGAGCCCTGTGCTCGAGGCGCGGCAGCGGCAGACGCTCGCCAATGCGCCGGCGCAAGTCTCCTGGAGCGCGGATGTCGCGCGCATTCCCGAAGGGCCGGCGATCATCATCGCCAATGAGTTTTTCGACGCGCTGCCGGTGCGCCATTTCGTGCAGACGGAGCGCGGCTGGAGCGAGCGGCTCGTCGGCATGGACGAGAATGACGCGCTCGCTTTCGGCGTCGGCGAAAGCGTCGAGGCCGATCTGACCGTCGCGGCGCCGGAGGGCTCGATCATAGAGATCGGCGCGATCGGCGCGCGCATCATGCGCGATATCGCCGCGCGTCTCGTCGCGCAAGGCGGGGCGCTGCTCGTCATCGATTATGGCTATACGCAGACGGCGCTGGGCGAGACATTGCAGGCGGTGTCGCGCCACGCCTATGTCGATCCGCTGGAGGCGCCGGGCGAGGCCGATCTCACCACCCATGTCGATTTCGCCGCGCTCGCGCGCGCCGCGACGGCCGCCGGCGCGAAAGTGCAAGGGCCGGTGACGCAGGGCGCCTTTCTGCGCCAGCTCGGCGTCGTCGAGCGCGCCGAAGCGTTGAAGAAACGCGCGACCACAGAGCAGAGCGCCGAGATCGACATTGCGCTCGCGCGTCTCATCGGCGCCGGCGATCCCAAGCGCGACATGGGCGAATTGTTCAAGGTCATCGCCGTGACGCATCCCGATCTGCCGCTTCTGCCAGGGTTTTTCCAATGACCGAGACGATGGAGGCGCCGGGTGCGCTCGGCGCCGGCAATCTCGCTCTGCCGGGCGTTCGCCACGCTTTCTTCACGCGCGCGGGCGGCGTGTCGGAGGGCGTTTACGCTTCGCTCAATGGCGGAGTCGGCTCCAGCGATGAGTCCGCGCGCGTCGCCGAGAATCGCGCGCGCATGGCGCAGCGGCTCGGCGCGGATACGCATCGGCTGCTCGTGCCCTATCAGATTCATTCGCGCGACGCGCTCTTTGTCGCTGAGCCCTGGACCGAGACGGAGCGGCCGCGTTGCGATGGCCTCGTCACCAATGTCGAAGGCTTGGCGCTCGGCGTCACCGGCGCCGATTGTGGCATGCTGCTCTTCGCCGATGTGCGCGCCGGCGTCATCGGCGCCTGCCATGCGGGATGGAAGGGCGCGCTCACCGGCATGATCGAGGCGACGATCGCTCTGATGGAGACGCGCGGCGCGCATCGCGCCGATATTCATGTCGCGCTCGGCCCGGCCATCGGACGCGAGAGCTACGAGGTGGGCGGCGAGTTCGTCGAGCGGTTCCTCGCCGAGGATGCGGGTTTCTCGCGCTTCTTCACGCCTTCGACGCGCGATGGGCATTCCATGTTCGATCTGCCCGCTTTCATCACGCGGCGCGTCGAGGCGGCGAATGTCGCTTCTTTCGAGAATTTGCGCATCGACACTTATGCGGACGAGGCGCGCTGCTTCAGCTATCGCCGCAGCGTGCATCGCAAGGAGCCGGATTACGGGAGGCTGTTGTCGGCGATCGCGATCGGGTCGTCATTGCGAGGAGCCTAGCGACGAAGCAATCCCCAGTAGCCGTCCCGCGACTCTGGATCGCTTCGCTTCGCTCGCAATGACGTCGGCTCGATATGGGTGTAAACTGCATTTTCGGCCCCCGCGTATCGGGAGATTAGATTATGTCGATTTGGGCTAAGCTGATCGGACGCATTTTTCCTGCCCGGGCCGCGGCCTCGTCCGAAGCGATATTCGCGAAGCGGAATGCTACGGCGCTCGCGCTCTTGTCGAGCGAGACGAACAAGCAATTCGTGCGCGAATCGCTGCAGAGGCTCGAGGCGGCCAGCCTGCGGATACGCCCCGATCTCGATCGAGAGCTGATCGTCACTCGGTTCATAGTGAGTATCGCGGACTCCTATGATGGCGACGAATTCGCGAATTATATCTCCGGTGAGGCGAGAGAGGGAACCAATGCGTTCGACCTTCTGATGCTATGGTCTCTGGCCGGCGAAACGGCTGCATTCGATGGCTTCGACGATATAGGCGAGATATTGCCGCGCCTATCGAGCTTGGACGACGAGCAGCTGAGCGATCTGCTCGAAGCGCATAGCTTTTCGATTTTCGAAAACGCAATGGAGATTTGCATCGTCGATGAACACGCGCCCGGAGACTATTTGCCGCAGCATGTGGGCGAGCTCGAATCCTTGGCGTGCGGCGATTTCGTCGTTCAGTCAGTGACGGAGTTGCATCTACAGGATCGGCTCATCGGCCATGTCGTTCTGGCGGACGGCCATTCCGGCGATATCGAAATCAGCGACGAGAAACGGCCTGATCTCACGCCTTTCTTCGAAGCCATGAATGCTCTCGTGGCCCATTTGGGCAAGGGCCGCTTTGTGGTCGCGCTGTCGGACAATGACGAGGCGCTCATTGCGGTCTATTTGCGTCCGCATGAGGAACCCGCCTTTCGTGGCTGGGCCGAACGGCAATATTGCGCGGGCGGCCTGTTCCCCGTCGTCGATTGGTTCGAATGAATCCGGCTCGGCGCAGGGCTCACGCCCGCGCCTTCTCCATCATATCGACGAAGCGCGCAAAGAGATAATGGCTGTCCTGCGGGCCGGGGGAGGCTTCCGGGTGGTGCTGCACGGAGAAGGCCGGGCGATCGGCGAGGGCGATGCCGCAATTGGAGCCGTCGAACAGCGAGCGATGCGTCTCGGCGACATTGGCCGGCAGGCTGTCGCGATCCACGGCGAAGCCATGGTTCATCGAGACGATCTCGACCTTGCCGGTGGTGAAATCCTTCACCGGATGATTGGCGCCGTGATGGCCCTGCGGCATTTTCTGCGTCTTCGCGCCGACGGCGAGCGCCATCATCTGATGGCCGAGGCATATGCCGAAGGTGGGAACCTTCGCCGCCAATAGCTCGCGAATGGTGGGCACGGCGTATTTGCCGGTCTCGGCCGGATCGCCCGGCCCGTTGGAGAGAAACACGCCATCGGGCGAGAGCGCGAGAATATCCGTCGCGCTGGTCGTGGCCGGCACCACGATCACCTCGCAGCCGGCCTCGGCCAGCAGCCGCAGAATATTGCGCTTCACGCCATAATCCACGGCGACGACGCGGAGCTTCTTCCCGTCGCGCCTGCCATAGCCGGAGGCCTGCCGCCAGACGGTCTCGTCCCACTCATAGCGCGCGGGCGCGGTGACGGAGGGCACGAGATCCATGCCATCAATGCCGGGCCAGGCGGCGGCCTCGGCGCGCAGCGCGGCGAGGTCGAACACGCCGTCCGGCGCGAAGGCGATGACGGCGTTCTGCATGCCCTTCTCGCGGATCAGAGCCGTCAGCGCGCGCGTGTCCAGGCCGCAGAGGCCGATGACCCCGCGCGCGGCGAGCCATTCGCCGAGCGGCCGCAGCGCGCGATAATTGGACGGGTCGCTCGACGGCGCGGCGACGATCACGCCGCGCACGCCGGAGCGGCTGTCGAGATCGACGGTCTCGACGTCCTCGTCATTGACGCCGACATTGCCGATATGGGGAAAGGTGAAGGTGACGATCTGCCCGGCGTAGGAAGGATCGGTGAGGATTTCCTGATAGCCGGTCATGGCGGTGTTGAAGCAGACCTCGCCGACGGCCGAGCCCACGGCGCCGAAGCCGAAGCCGAAAATCGCCTCGCCGCTGGCGAGAACCAGAACCCCCGTGTGGACCGGAACCGTCCAACCCGTCGCTGCGTCTTGATCCGGGCTCATCCGCGCTCTATGCCTCACCCTCATCCGCCGGCGCGCCGCCATCGGGCGCCCGCCATCCCTCGAAAAATCTAGATTGCCGCGATCCTTTCAGATCGCAAGCACGTCTAGAACATTTCACTGCGAAGTGGAAATACAATGCGCGAACGTTTCACGGCCGACCTCAAGGCGGCGATGAAGAGCGGCGAAAAGCAAAAGGTCGAGACGATCCGCATGATTACAGCGGGGCTCAAGGATCGCGACATTGAGGCGCGCGCCACGGGCAAGACGCTCGGCGACGACGATATTCTCGCTCTGCTGCAGAAAATGGTGAAGAGCCGCCAGGAATCGGTGGAAATCTACGAGAAGGGCGGCCGCCCCGAGCTCGCCGAGAAGGAGCGCGCCGAGATCGCGGTGATCACGGAATATCTGCCCCAGCAGCTCGGCGAGGCCGAGGTCGCCGAGGCGATTAAGGCGGCCATAGCCGAGACCGGGGCCGCCTCGATCAAGGATATGGGCAAGGTCGTCGCCGCGCTCAAGGCAAAATACACGGGCCGCATCGATTTCGGCAAGGCGAGCGCCGCGGTCAAGGCGGCGCTCGGCGGGTAGGGCAATCGAGTGAACGAGAGGCGTTGCCACCTCACCCTAGAGGGGGGAGGTCGAGCGCCGAAGGCGATCGGGAGGGGGTGACGCCCCGAGTCTTTGCAGTGAACCCCACCCCGGACCGCTTTGCGGTCCGACCCTCCCCCTGAAGGGGAGGGTGGGCACTCCTCACTCCGCCGGCTCGGCGACGCGCGTCTCGTAATTGAGTACCGGCGCGAGCCAGCGCTCGATCTCGGTGGCGGAGACGCCCTTGCGCGCGGCGTAATCCTCGACCTGATCGCGCTCCACTTTGGCGACGCCGAAATAATGCGCCTGCGGATGCGCGAAATAGAGCCCGCTGACCGATGAGGCCGGCGTCATGGCGTAGCTCTCCGTCAGCGTGACGCCTGTGCGCTTCGTCGCCTCCAGCAGATCGAAGAGCGTCGCCTTCTCCGTATGGTCGGGCTGCGCCGGATAGCCGGGCGCCGGGCGAATGCCGCGATAATCCTCGCCGACCAGCTGCTCCGGCGTCAGCGTCTCATCCGCCGCATAGGCCCAGAACTCGCGGCGCACGCGCTGATGCATGCGCTCGGCGAAAGCTTCGGCCAGACGATCGGCGAGAGCCTTCACCATGATCGCGCCATAGTCGTCATTGGCGCGGGCGAAGCGCTCGGAAATCTTCGCCTCCTGCGCGCCGGCGGTGACGACAAAGGCGCCGATGTAATCCGCCTTGCCGGAGCCTTCCGGCGCGACGAAATCGGCGAGCGCGACATTGGGCTTGCCGTCGCGCCGCGTGAGCTGCTGGCGCAGCGTATGCAGCGTCGCCAGCCGCTCGACGCGGCCCTCGCCCGTATAGAGCGCGATATCGTCGCCCACGGCGTTGGCGGGCCAGAAGCCGATGACCGCCTTGGGATTGAACCAGCGCTCTTCCACGATGCGCGTCAGCATCGCCTGCGCATCCTCGAACAATTGCCGCGCCGCCGGCCCGCGCTCGGGATCGTCGAGCAAAGCGGGATAGCGGCCCTTGAACTCCCATGTCTGGAAGAAGGGCGTCCAATCGATATAGGGAACCAGCTCCGCGACATCGTAAGACGCGAAGACGCGCGCGCCGAGGAATGTCGGCTTGGGCGGCGCATAGGCGGCCCAATCGATTTTCAGCGCATTGGCGCGCGCGGAAGCGAGGGAGACGCGTTGCTTGTCGGCCTGCGCGCGCGCATGAGCGTCGGCGACCTTCTCATATTCCTCGCGCGTCTTGGCGACATAATCGGCGCGCGACGATTGCGACATCAGCGCCTGGGCGACGCCCACCGCGCGCGAGGCGTCGGTCACATAGACGGCCTGACCCTTGGTGTAATTGGGGCTGATCTTCACCGCCGTATGCACGCGGCTCGTCGTGGCGCCGCCGATGAGCAGCGGCGCGTCGAAACCTTCGCGCTCCAGCTCCGAGGCGACGAAACACATTTCGTCGAGCGAGGGCGTGATGAGGCCGGAGAGGCCGATGATATCGACCTTTTCGGCTTTCGCCGTCTCGAGAATTTTGGCGGTCGGCACCATCACGCCGAGATCGATGATCTCGAAATTATTGCAGCCGAGCACGACGCCGACGATGTTCTTGCCGATGTCGTGGACGTCGCCCTTCACCGTCGCGAGAAGAATCTTGCCGGCGGTGGAGCGCGTCTCCTTGTTCTCTTCCATGAAGGGCAGGAGATGCGCCACCGCCTGCTTCATCACGCGCGCGGATTTCACCACTTGCGGCAGGAACATTTTGCCCTGGCCGAAGAGATCGCCGACGACATTCATGCCGGCCATCAGCGGACCTTCGATCACATCGAGCGGACGTGTGCTCGAGAGACGCGCCTCTTCCACATCCTGCTCGATATAATCGGCGACGCCATTGACCAGCGCATATTCCAAACGCTTTTCGACGCTGGCCTCGCGCCACGCCGCATCCTTCTCCGCCGTCTTCGCGCCCGCGCCTTTGAAGCGCTCGGCCATCTCGACGAGGCGCTCTGTCGCGTCGGGACGGCGATTCCGCACCACATCCTCGCAGGCTTCGCGCAGCTCGGGGTCGATCTTCTCATAGACGGCGAGCTGGCCGGCGTTGACGATGCCCATGTCCATCCCCGCCGCAATGGCGTGATAGAGGAAGACGGAGTGCATCGCCTCGCGCACCGGCTCATTGCCGCGGAAGGAGAAGGAGAGATTGGACACGCCGCCGGAGACATGCGCATGCGGCAGCGTCGTCTTGATCGCGCGCGCGGCGTCGATGAAGTCGACGCCGTAATTGCAATGTTCTTCTATGCCCGTCGCGACCGCGAAAATATTTGGATCGAAGATGATGTCCTGCGGCGGAAAGCCTACTTGCTCCACGAGGATCTTATAGGCGCGGCCGGAGATCTCCACCTTGCGCGCGAAAGTGTCGGCCTGTCCCGCTTCGTCGAATGCCATGACGACGACGGCGGCGCCATAGCGGCGCACCTTGGTCGCGGCCTCGATGAATTTCTCCTCGCCTTCCTTCAGCGAGATGGAGTTGACGACGCCCTTGCCCTGCAGACATTGCAGGCCGGCTTCGATCACCTCGAATTTCGACGAATCGACCATCACCGGCACGCGCGCGATATCGGGCTCGGCGGCGAGCAGATTGAGGAACTCGACCATCGCCTTTTTCGAATCGAGCAGGCCCTCGTCCATATTGATGTCGATGACCTGCGCGCCATTGGCCACTTGATCGCGCGCCACATCCAGCGCCGCGGCGTAATCGCCGGCGGTGATGAGCTTGCGGAATTTCGCCGAGCCGGTGACATTGGTGCGTTCGCCGACATTGACGAAAGGAATGTCCTTCGTCAGCGTGAAAGGCTCGAGGCCGGCGAGGCGCAGCAGCGGCGCTATGGTCGGAATCGCGCGCGGCGCGACGCCTTTCACGGCGCCGGCGATGGCGGCGATATGCGGCGGCGTCGTGCCGCAGCAGCCGCCGACCACATTGACGAGACCGGATTTCGCAAATTCGCCGACCAGCTCGGCCATATATTCCGGGCTCTCGTCATAGAGGCCGAATTCATTGGGCAGGCCGGCGTTGGGGAAGGCGCAGATTCGCGTGTCGGCGATGCGCGCGACCTCGGCGATGTGCTGGCGCATTTCGCGCGCGCCGAGCGCGCAATTGAAGCCGATGGAGAAAGGCTTCGCGTGCTGAATCGAGTTCCAGAAGGCCGCCGCCGTCTGGCCGGAGAGCGTGCGGCCGGAGAGATCGGTGATGGTGCCGGAGATCATCACCGGAAAGCGCGTGCCGACCTTCTCGAATGCGTCCTCCACGGCATAGATCGCCGCTTTGGCGTTCAGCGTGTCGAAAATGGTTTCGATCAAGAGAATATCGGCGCCGCCTTCCAACAGGCCGAGCGCCTCCTCGAGATAGGCGGCGCGCAGATCGTCGAAGGTGACGGCGCGAAAGCCGGGATTGGAGACATCCGGCGAGATGGAGGCGGTGCGATTGGTCGGCCCCATGGAGCCGGCGACGAAGCGCGGCACGCCCGTCTCGCGCGCGACTTCATCGGCCGCTGCGCGAGCGAGGCGCGCGCCTTCGTAATTGAGCTCATAGACGATGTGCTCGAGCCCGTAATCGGCCTGCGCGATAGAGGTGCAGGAGAAAGTGTTGGTCTCGATAATGTCGGCGCCGGCTTCGAGATAGGCGCGATGAATCGCCTTGATCGCCGCCGGCTGCGTCAGCGTCAGCAGATCATTGTCGCCGCGCAAATCCTTCGCATGATCCTTGAAGCGCTCGCCGCGAAAATCGGCCTCGGTGAATTTGTGGCGCTGGATCATCGTGCCCATGGCGCCGTCGAGCACGAGAATGCGCTCGCTCGCCGCCTTCTCCAGCGCTGCGAGAATCTTCGGTCCGTGGTTCTTGTCGAAACTCATGCTGCGACTTTCTCGGTGACGGGGCGCACGCCCAGAAGATGGCAGATCGCGAAGACGAGATCGGCGCGATTGTTTGTGTAGAAATGGAATTCCTTCACGCCGCCTTCGGCGAGGCCGAGCACCTGCTCGGCGGCGACAGCGGCGGCGATGAGCCGGCGCGTGACGGGATCATCGTCCAATCCCTCGAAGCGATGCGCGAGCCAATCAGGCACGCTCGCGCCCGCCTTGCGCGCGAAATTCGCCGTCTGCTTGAAGTTCTGCACCGGCATGATGCCGGGCACGATGGGAATTTTGATTCCCCGCGCGCGCGCCTTGTCGAGAAAGCGGAAATAGACGTCGTTCTCGAAGAAGAATTGCGTGATGGCGCGCGTCGCGCCGGCGTCGATCTTCGCCTCGAGCGCGTCGAGATCGTCGTCGATCGTGCGGCTCTCGGGATGGCCTTCTGGATAGGTGGAGACGGAAATCTCGAAATCGCGGATGGCGCGAATGCCGCGCACCAGCTCGGTGGAGCTGCGATAGCCTTGCGGATGCGGCTCGAAACGCGTGCCGACGCCGGTCGGCGGATCGCCGCGCAACGCCACGATATGGCGGACGCCGACGTTCCAATAGCCGCGCACGATTTCGTCGATCTCGGCGCGCGCGGCGGAGACGCAGGTGAGATGCGCGGCGGGCAGAATATCGGTCTCGGCGGCGAGGCGCGCGACGATATTATGCGTGCGCTCGCGCGTGGAGCCGCCGGCGCCGTAAGTGACGGAGACGAATTTGGGCTTCAAAGGCGCGAGCCGCGCGATCGAATCCCAGAGCTGCGCCTCCATCTCCGGCGTCTTCGGCGGGAAGAATTCGTAAGAAATATCGAAATGGCCCGGAGGCCACAGGCTGCGATTGTCGGACATCATGCGGTCTCGAAGCTGGCTTTGGGCAAGGGATCGGCGATGACGCGAGGATCTTGCGCCAGCCACAGGGAAACGGTGAGCTTCGCGCCGTCGTCGGCGGAAGGCGCGAGATCGCGATGGCGCAGAATCTCGAGCCCGGCCTGCTCCAGCAGAGTCGTGACCTCCTGCTGCGAGAAGCCGAGGCGGCGATGCGCATGCTCGTCGCGCAAGGTCTCCTCGCGATGCGGCGCGAAATCGACGACAAGCAGCCTGCCGCCGGGCGCGAGCGTGCGCGCCGCCTCGCGCAAGGCGCGGCCGGGATCGTCGAGATAATGCAGAACCTGATGCACGATGACGAGATCGCAGCTGCCCCGTTCTATCGGCAGCGCATACATGTCGCCTTGGCGCAGCTGCACATTGCGCGCGCCGGCTTTTTCCAGCCGTCCGCGCGCGACGCCGAGCATTGCGGAGGAGAGATCGACGCCCACGGCCTGCTCCGCCTGCGGGGCGAATAGCTCCAGCATGCGGCCGGCGCCGGCACCGAGATCGAGCAGGCGGCGCAGCGGCTTCTCGCCCACCGCCTCGCGCATGGCGGCCTCCACCTGCGCCTCCGGCACATGCAGCGAGCGGATCGCGTCCCATTCGGGCGCATGCTCGGCGAAATAACGGGCGGCGGCGTCGGCGCGGGCCTGCCGCACCTCGGCGAGACGGGCGCGATCGCCGGCGATGCGGGGGTCCAGCGGATCGAGCCAGGAGACGACGCTGCGGGCGATCTCGCCGGGCGCGTCGGCGGAGGCGAGGCGGAAGAAGGCCCAGGCGCCCTCGCGGCGGCGCTCCACCAGGCCGGCTTCCACCAACAGCTTCAAATGGCGGGACACGCGCGGCTGCGACTGGCCGAGAATGGCCACGGCCTCGCTCACTGTCAGCTCCGTCTCGGCCAGCAGGCCGAGCAGGCGCAGACGCGTCTCCTCGCCCGCCGCATTGAGGGCGGCGAGCGCGGGTTCGAGAAGAAGAGGTCGCCTCATATCGGTCATTTCGCGTCGGCCACGGGCTTCGCTGATTAGATATAAAGATATCTATATGCGTCGTCTCGCGGGAAATCAAGACGCGGCCCGTCCAGTGCGCCGAGCTGGAAATGCGAGCCGGCGGCCATAGATGAGACCGCGTTGGGGTGAGCATGTGGCGTCGGCTAGGACATACGTCTCGAAATTCGGCGCCGCTTCCCGACGCCGCTTATGTCGAGCTGGTCGATATGGTCGCCCGGCCGGTCATGCCGGTGGCGTTCATGGGCATGGCGCTCGCCTGCGTCGGCCTGCTGCTCGCCTCGCGCAAGCAGGATGCATTGCTCCTCGCTCTGACGCTGGCCGGAATCGCCGTCGACATAACGAGCGTTTTCCTGGTTCTCGCCTATCGGAGGCGCGTGGCGCAGGCGACGATTCTCGCCGATGAGGCGCGGGTCTGGGAGCGCCGCTACGCCATCGGCCTCTTCTCTTTCGCCGCTCTGCTCGGCGCGATCAACGCGCGCGGCCTGATGATAGCGCATCCGCCCGACTCGTCGCTGGTGCCGATGCTGACATCCGGGCTGGCCTTCGTCTTCGCCGGCGGGGTCGTGTCCAATGTCGCCTTCCGCCCGCTTCTCTGCGCGATCGGCCTCGCCTTGTCGGCGACGCCGACGGTCATCGGCCTCGTCGATCGCGCGATGGAGGCGAGCGACATCCACGTTCTCTTGGGCTTCGTCCTGCAGGCGGTGCTTCTTTCCGCTTTCGCCGTCGTCGGTCTCTTTTGGGCGGCCGACACGCATGCGGCGACGCGCCGGCAAATCATCTCCAAGCTCGATTTCGCGAAAATGGCGCGTCATGACGATTTGACCGGCCTCGCCAATCGCGTCGAGCTGCGCGACCGTTTCGACGAGGCTTCGGCGCGCCTCGGACCGAATGAATATTTGGCGATTCACTGCCTCGACCTCGACCGTTTCAAGGCCGTCAACGACGCCTATGGCCATTTGACCGGCGATCTCCTGCTCTGCGCCGCCACCTCGCGTCTGCTGACCATGGTGCGGCGGGAGGATACGGCGGCGCGGCTCGGCGGCGACGAGTTCGTCATCGTCCAGACCGGCGTCCGCCACCCGGACGAGGCGCTGCTGCTCGCCCGCCGCATCATCCGCGTTCTCGGCGCCCCCTATGAGATCGAGGGCCGCAGCATTCAGATCGGCGTGAGCATCGGCGTCGCGCTCGCGCCCCGCGACGGCGCCGCTCTCGAGCAGCTCATCGCCAGCGCCGATGCGGCGCTCTACCAGATGAAGCGCGGCGGCCGCGGCGGCGTCGTCTTCGCGGACGCGCCGCTCCCGCCCTCCGCCGCCAATGATTCGTGACGGGGAGAGCGGGCGCCGAAAGCCGCGGCGCCCGCCGCCCCGGCAGAATGCGTCATGCGGCAATTTCCGGCAAAGAGCCGAGCTTTTCGGCGCGCGCGATTGACACGCCGCCGAGCGCGTAAGCTAATCGCCTGTCGCCGCTTTCCCGGCGTCGTTATGAGGAGGCGAAGCAGCTCCGTGTCGATCAAGGTCGCGCTCCACCATCTCACCCATTACAAATATGATCGGCCGGTCGCGCTCGGGCCGCAGGTGATCCGGCTGCGGCCCGCTCCGCATTGCCGCACCCGCGTGCCGAGCTATTCGCTCAAGATCGCGCCGGCCAATCATTTCATCAACTGGCAGCAGGACCCGCACGGCAATTGGCTGGCGCGCCTCGTCTTTCCGGAGAAGGCGGAGGAGTTCCGCATCGAGGTGGACCTCCATGCCGAGATCGCCGTCTACAATCCCTTCGACTTTTTCGTCGAGCCCTATGCGGAGACCTTCCCCTTCGCCTATCCGGAGGAGCTGCGGACCGAGCTCGCCTCCTGCCTCGAGGTGGAGCCGCTCGGGCCGCTGACCAAGGCGTTCGTGAACAGCGTGCGTCCGTCGCAGGCGATGGCGATCGTTCCCTTTCTCGTCGATCTCAACGCCAGGCTGCAGCGCGACATTCGCTATGTGATCCGCATGGAGCCCGGCGTGCAGACGCCGGACGAGACGCTCGCCGCCGGCACGGGCTCCTGCCGCGATTCGGCCTGGCTGCTCGTGCAGATATTCCGCAGCCTCGGCCTCGCGGCGCGTTTCGTCTCCGGCTATCTCATCCAATTGAAAGCGGATGTCGATCCGATCGAGGGTCCCAAGGGAACCGACCACGATTTCACCGATCTGCACGCCTGGGCCGAGGTCTATATCCCCGGCGCCGGCTGGATCGGCCTCGACGCCACCTCGGGCCTCTTCTGCGGCGAAGGTCATTTGCCGCTATGCAGCGCGCCGCATTATCGCTCGGCGGCGCCGCTCTCCGGCCTCGTCGAGCCGGCGGAGGTCCAGTTCGGCTTCGAGATGTGGGTGCAGCGCATTCGCGAGGCGCCGCGCATCACCGCGCCTTTCTCGGACGAAGCCTGGGCGCGTCTCGACGCGCTCGGCGAGAAGGTCGACGAGGATTTGCGGGCGCAAGACGTGCGCCTCACCATGGGCGGTGAGCCGACCTTCGTCTCCATCGACGATTTCCAGGCGCCGGAATGGACGATCGCCGCCGTCGGCCCCACCAAGAAGGCGCGCGCCGACGATCTCGTGCGCCGCCTGCAGCAACGCTTCGCCAAGGGCGGCTTCCTTCATTACGGGCAGGGCAAATGGTATCCGGGGGAGAGCCTGCCGCGCTGGGCCTTCGCCATCTATTGGCGCAAGGACGGCCTGCCCGTCTGGCGCGATCCCGAGCTCGCCGCCCGCATCGGCGCGTCCTCGGCGCCGACGGCGCAGCAGAGCGAGGCGTTCACCGTCGATCTCGCCGAGCGGCTCGGTCTCGAGCGGGGCTATGTGATCCCCGCCTATGAGGACCCCTCGCACTGGCTGCTGAAGGAGGGCGCGCTGCCCATCAATGTCGATCCGTTCGATTCGAAGATCGACGACGCCGAGGAGCGCGTCCGCATGTTGCGCGCCTTCGAGCGCGGCCTGGCCAATCCGGTGGGCTATGTTCTGCCGGTGCAGCGCTGGAACGCGCGCGCCGACCGGCGTCGTTGGGTCTCGGAGCGCTGGCCTTTGCGGCGCGGACGGCTCTTTCTGGCGCCGGGCGATTCGCCGATCGGCCTGCGCCTGCCGATCAGCTCGCTGCCCTGGGTGCCGCCGAGCGCCTATCCCTACTCCTATCCGCAGGACCCGACCGAGCCGCGCGGTCCGCTGCCGGACCCCGCCCTTTTCCGGAAGATCTACGAGAGCCGGGCGCTGCAGAACCGCCAGGAACTCCAGAAACGTCAGGAGCCGAAGGACCGCCAGGAGCCCAGCGAGCAGGTCATCGTCGAGGGCGCGGTGCGCACGGCGCTCGCCATCGAGCCGCGCGAGGGCGCGCTCTGCGTCTTCATGCCGCCGGTCGAAACGCTGGAGGGTTATCTCGAGCTGTTGACGGCGGTGGAGACGACGGCGAAGGCGATGGACCTTCCCATCCATATCGAGGGCTATCCGCCGCCCGTCGATCCGCGCCTCGAGGTCATCAAGGTGACGCCCGATCCCGGCGTCATCGAGGTGAACATCCATCCGGGCGACACATGGCGCGACGCCGTGGCGACGACGACCGGCCTCTATGAGGATGCGCGGCAGTCGCGGCTCACCGCCGACAAATTCCTCATCGACGGGCGCCAGACCGGCTCGGGCGGCGGCAATCATGTCGTGCTCGGCGGCCGGACGCCCTTCGATTCGCCCTTCCTGCGCCGTCCGGACATATTGAAGAGCCTCGTGCTCTATTGGCAGCGCCATCCCGCGCTCTCCTATTTCTTCTCGGGCCTCTTCATCGGCCCGACCAGCCAGGCTCCGCGCGTGGACGAGGCGCGGCACGACGCGCTCTACGAGCTGGAGATCGCCATCTCCAATGTGCCGCCGGCGGGCGAAACGAATTTCCCGCCCTGGCTCGTCGATCGGCTGTTCCGCAATCTGCTCGTGGACGTCACCGGCAACACGCATCGCGCCGAAATCTGCATCGACAAGCTCTATTCGCCGGATGGGCCGACCGGCCGGCTCGGCCTCGTCGAGTTCCGCAGCTTCGAGATGCCGCCCGACGCGCGCATGAGCCTCGCGCAGCAATTGCTGCTGCGCGCGCTCGTCGCCTGGTTCTGGCGCGAGCCGCAGAGCGGCGGCTTCGTGCGCTGGGGCACGGCGCTGCACGACCGCTTCATGCTGCCGCATTTCGTTTGGCGCGATTTCCTCGACGTGCTCGGTGATCTGCAGGGGGCGGGCTACGCTTTCGAGCCGGAATGGTTCGAGGCGCAGAAGGAGTTCCGCTGCCCGCTCGCCGGACGCGTCGAGCATGGCGGAGTGGAGCTGGAAATCCGGCAGGCGCTGGAGCCCTGGAATGTGCTGGGTGAGGAAGGCGTCGCCGGCGGCACCGCGCGTTTCGTCGATTCCTCGGTGGAGCGCGTCGAGGTGAAGGCCAAGGGCTTCGTCCCCGGCCGGCATGTCATCGCCTGCAACGGCCGCCGTGTGCCGATGGCCAGCGCCGGCGCCTCGGGCGAGGCGGTCGCGGGCGTGCGCTTCAAGGCATGGCAGCCGCCCTCCGGCATGCACCCGACCATCCCCGATCACGCGCCTCTGACCTTCGATGTCATCGACAGCTGGAGCGAGCGCTCGTTAGGGGGCTGCGTCTATCACACGGCGCATCCGGGCGGTCGCAGCTACGACACTTTTCCGGTAAACTCGCATGAGGCGGAGGCTCGCAGGCTGTCGCGGTTCCAGGATCACGGCCATACGCCCGGCAGGGTGCGGCCGCCGCGCGAGGAGCCGGCGGGCGAGTTCCCGCTGACTTTGGACCTGCGGAGGAGTTGTGCCGGCTGAGCGGTTTATCGATGCGAGCACGGGAGAAGCGTCGCGTCGCGTCGCCTCCTGGATCGCCCGCTATGCGCCGCTGGACGGCGTGCCGGACGAGCTCGTCGGGCCGGACGGGCGCGTGCGCGCCCATTGGGCGAGCCTGCTCGACACGCTCGGGGGCCTCAGCCGCGAGGATATAGACGATCGCTTCGCCGCCGCCGGGCGGCGCATCCGCGACATGGGCGTCTCCTATCGCGTGCTCGGCGAGACCAAGGAGCGCACTTGGCCGTTGAGCCGGTTGCCGCTGCTGCTGCCGCAGGCCGAATGGCGGGAGATCGCCGCCGGCGTCGCCCAGCGCGCCGAGCTGCTCGACATGGTGCTGCGCGACGTCTATGGCGAGCAGCGCCTCGTCGAGGAAGGCGCGCTGCCGGCGGCGGTCGTCGCCGGCTCGCCCGATTATGTCCGCGCCATGAGCGGCGCGACTCCGCCCGGCGGCCGCTGGCTGCGCTTCTACGCCGCCGAGATCGGCCGGGGTCCGGACGGGCGCTGGTGGGTGCTGGGCGATCGCGCCCAGGCGCCCTCGGGCGCCGGCTATGCGCTGGAGAATCGGCTGGTGATGGCGCGCACCTTCCCGCGCCTCTACCGCGACATGAAGGTCGAGCGGCTCGCGCCTTTCTTCCGCGATTTCCGCGCCGCCCTCGCCAAGGCCGCGCAGCAGAAGGACCCGCGCATCTGCCTGCTGACGCCCGGCCCGTTCAGCGAATCCTATTCCGAGCAGGTGAGCCTCGCGCGCTATCTCGGCCTACTGCTGGTCGAGGGCGCCGATCTCGTCACCAGCGAGCGCAAGCTGCATGTGCGCACCATCGCCGGGCTGAAGCGCGTCGATGTGGTGTGGCGCAGGGTCGACGCCGATTGGTGCGATCCGCTGGAGCTGAACGCCGCCTCGCAGCTCGGCGTGCCGGGCCTGCTCGACACGATTCGTGAGGGCAATGTCACCATTGCCAACATGCCGGGCGCCGGCCTCATCGAATCGCGCGCTCTGCTCTCTTTCCTGCCGGCCATCGCGCGCCGGCTGCTCGGCGAGGATCTGCGCCTCGCCAATATCGCCACTTGGTGGTGCGGGCAGGACGAGGCCCGCGACGCCGTGCTCGGCTCGCTCGAGGACCGCGCCGTCGCCCCCGCCTTCGGCGAGCATCTCGCCGGCTTTCCCGGCCGCCGCGTGGCGCTAGGGGCCGAGTTCGACGCCGCCGAGCGGGCGCGTCTCACCGAGGCGATGCGCGCCCGCGGCATGGATTATGTCGGCCAGGAGGTCGTGCAGCTCTCCACGACGCCGGTCTGGAAGGATGGCGCGCTGGTTCCGCGCCCCTTCGCGCTGCGTGTCTTCGCCGCCGCCACGGCGGATGGCTGGCGCGTGATGCCGGGCGGTTTCTGCCGCGTGTCGGATCGTCTCGATGTGCGCGCCATCTCCATGGGGGCGGGCGCGCAATCGGCCGATGTCTGGGTGCTCGGCGATCGGCCGACCGGCAACTCCACTCTCCTGCCGACGAGCGACGACATAGAGATCGTCCGCATGGTCGGCGATCTGCCGAGCCGCGCCGCCGACAATCTCTTCTGGATGGGCCGCTATTTCGAGCGGGCCGAGGCGACGCTGCGGCTGGTGCGCTCGCTCTGCAATCGCCTGACCGAGGCGGACGCTCCCAATTACAGCGGCCGCCAGCCGATCGAGCGGCTGGAGCGCGTGCTGCTCGCCTGGGGCGCTGCGCCGACGCGCGACCCGCGCCTCTCGGCGGCCGAGCTCGCCCTCGCCGCCGCCAGCGGCGCCGAGACGGCAGGCTCCGCCCTCTCCATCGCCCGCGCGGCCAAGCACGCCGCCTCGATCGTGCGCGAGCGCCTGTCGCAGGATATTTGGCATCTCGTCCGCCTGCTGGAGGCGCGGCTCGACGATTTCTCGCACGGCCCGGCCTCGGAGCCGGAAGTGCTCGAGGGCGTCGAGCAATCGCTGCATATATTGGCGGCGCTCTCCGGCCTCATCGACGAGAATTTCAACCGCGTCGCCGGCTGGTGCTTTCTCGATCTCGGCAAGCGGGTCGAGCGGGCGATCAACGCCTGCCGCTTCTCCCGCCAATTCGCCGACGAGGGCGCGACCATCGACAGTCTCGACACTCTGCTCGAGCTGATCGATTCGCAGATCACCTATCGCTCCCGCTATCTCGCCGGCGCCGCTCTCGCGCCCGTGCTCGATATGGCTGTGCTCGATCCCTATAATCCGCGCTCGGTCGGCTTTCAGGTGGCCAAGATAGAGGAGCATCTCTCCTCTCTGCCGACGCTGCGTCACGACGGCCTGCTGGAGGCGCCGCGCCGTCTCGCCGTGAAATTGCGCGCCGAGATAGAGGTGGCGAACGCCGCCGAGCTGGACGCCGCCAAAATCTTCACCCTGGAGCAGCGCTTGATGAGCCTTGCGGATGCGCTCGCCGCCCGCTACTTCCTCCAGGGCTCCAATGCGGCCCATTTCGAAGAGCCGATCCGGTTAGCGTGATCTACGACATCACCCATGTGACGACCTATAGCTACGAGGCGCCCGTCGCCGCGGCGCGCTGCGCTTTGCGCTTATTGCCGCGCGATGACGCCGGCCAGCGCGTCGTCTTCGGCCGCATCGACATCACGCCTGCGCCGCACGACTGGCGCGAGCGCGTCGATTTCTACGGCAATCGCGTCGCCGAGGCGCAGCTCGACGCCCCCCATGTGAAGCTCGGCATAGCGATGAGCGCGCGCGTGCGCGTCGAGCGCGCCGCCCCGCCCGCCGAGGCGCTGACGCCGCCTTGGGAGGTCGTCCGCCGCCAAGCGCTGGAGACGCCCTCGCTCGGCCCCGACGCGCCGGCGCATTTCATTTTTCCGAGCCGGCTCGCGCCGCTCTACGAGCCAGCGACGGCCTATGCGCGCGAGAGCTTTCCGCCCGGCCGGCCGATGCTGGCCGGCGCGGTCGAGCTGATGCGGCGCATCCATCGCGATTTTCTCTACGATCCGAACGCCACCCATGTCGCAATGCCGCTGGCCCGCGCCTTCGACAAGCGCAGCGGCGTCTGCCAGGATTTCACCCACATCATGATCGCCGCGCTGCGCGGGCTCGGCCTGCCGGCGGCCTATGTCAGCGGCTATATCCGCACCATTCCGGCGCCGGGGGCGGTGAAGCTCGAGGGGGCCGACGCCTCGCACGCCTGGATTTCCGTCTGGTGCGGGCGCGAGTTCGGCTGGCTCGGCGTCGATCCGACCAACGCCATTCTGGCTATGAACGATCATGTCGTCATCGCGCGAGGCCGCGATTACGCCGATGTCTCGCCGATCGACGGCGTCATTTTCGCCGCCGGCAAGCAGAAGCTCGATGTGCGCGTCAGCGTCACGCCGATAGAAGAGGTCGCCTGAGCAGGCGGTCGATCTTCGTCAGCTCGCAATGATGCAGCAGCAGCACCTCATTGGAGGCGGCGAGCTGCACTGCGCTCGCCGTATAGCCCTTGGTGGCGACGACTATGCCGCGCTCGGCCTCCTCATGGGCGATGGCGGCGACGATCTCCTGCACGGCCCTGTTGCCGACTGGCTTCGAATATTTCTTGCACTGGACGACGATCCTGCGGCCTCGCTTCTCCGCGACGATATCGACGCCCTGATCGCCGCTGAGCCGCGTGACCCGCGCGCTCCATCTCGCCTCGCGCAGCAGCGCCGCGCAGAAATGCTCGTAATCCTCCGGGCTCATCGCCTCGCTATATTGCGGAAAGGCGATCTCCTCATAGGCGAGCACGGCGAGATGCAATACGCCGACAAAAGCGAGCGCCATCGCCGCGGCGCCGGCGACATGCGGCCAGAGCGCGCCTGCGGCGGCGGTGAGGACGATGATAAAGGCGAGGCATCGTCTCTTTCTGCTGCGCGTCATCGCTTTCGAGATCGCCTTTCGCCCGGCCGAAAGGGGCGGCGCCGTGATGCAAGGGGAGAAAGGTTAATTTGCCGCGAAGAAGAGGCTCTTGCGGTTCCGAGACGATCGGGTGAAGACGCCCTCATCCTGAGGAGCCCGCGAAGCGGGCGTCTCGAAGGACGTGGGCGGCTTCATTGCGCTGTCTACTGGAGCCTCCCCCTCCCGCTTCGAGACGGCTCCTGCGGAGCCTCCTCAGCATGAGGGGGAGGGTTGCGCAGCGGTCTCGAACGCCCTGCGACCCTCTCGCTCTGGACATGGCGCGTCATCCGAACCAAAGTGAGCCGGCTCCTGCACCGCACAAAGCCTTGGACGCCGCCTTGTCTTCCGCGCATCCTTTCATCGTCGCCCGCGATCCGCTCGCCCCGCCGCCGGGGCTCGAGGGGGCCGTTGTCGCCATCGGCAATTTCGACGGGCTGCATCGCGGCCATCGCGGCGTGATCGCCCATGCGCAGGCTCTGGCGCAAAAGCTCGGAAAGCCCTGCGCGCTGCTCACTTTCGAGCCGCATCCGGCCGATTGCTTCGCCGGCAAATCGATCATCTTCCGGCTGACGCCGCCGGACGCCAAGGCTGCGCTGCTCGCCCGCCTCGGCCTCGACGGCATGGTGATCCTCACCTTCGACAAGGACTTCGCCGCGCGTCCGCCGCAGGAGTTCACGCAGGAGATTCTCCGCAAGCGGCTCGGCGTCTCGGCGGCGGTGGCGGGCTATGATTTCTGCTTCGGCGCCAAGCGCGCCGGCAATCCCGAGTTTTTGCGCTCCGAGGGCGAGCGGCTGGGCTTCATCGTCGAGATCGTGCCGCGAATCACGCAGGACGAGGCCGGCAGCCTCGAGGCCGTCTCCTCCACCGCGACGCGCGAGGCGCTCGCCGCCGGCGACGTCGCGCTGGCGACGAAACTGCTCGGCCATCCTTATTTCGTCGAGGGCGTCGTGACCCGAGGCCGCCAGCTCGGCCGCACGCTGGGCTTTCCGACCGCCAATATCGCGCTCGACCCCTCTAACAAGCTGCGCCACGGCATTTACGCGGTGACGCTGGAGGCGGACGGCGTGGTGCGCGAGGGCGTCGCCAATTTCGGCCGCCGGCCCACGGTGGAGGCGGAGGGCGCGCCGCTGCTCGAGGTCTTCGTCTTCGATTTCGACGGGGATCTCTACGGCAAGACGGTGGAGGTCGCCTTCATCGGCTTCATTCGCGGCGAGGCGAAGTTCCCCTCGCTCGACGCGCTCACCGCGCAAATGCGGGACGACGCGGCGAAGGCGCGCGAGATTCTGGCCGCGAGACATACAGCCCCCTCATCCTGAGGCGCTTTTTGCGCAGCAAAAAGCCTCGAAGGATGATCCAGAAGGCGGGGCGTCCGACCCTTCGAGACGCCGGCTTCGCCGGCTCCTCAGGGTGAGGGGCTGGTCCTTATCGCCCTAGCAGAGCGGCGAGAATCGCTTCGAATTCTTGCCCGAGCGGGCCGGTCGCGGACGGCTTGCCAGCGCGCGCATACCAATAGGCGGCGTTGCCGAGATCGCCTTCCGCCCGATGCAGAAACGCATGCACCCACATGGCGTCCGCCTCGCCGGAGCTATCGACGCATTTATGCGCGCCGTCCCAATCGCCTTTGGCGTTTTTCCACAGCGCGAGCAGCGGCGGCGAGAGGGCAGGGGGCGTCTCTGCGGCGAGGGAGGCGTGGAATTGGGCTGGGGTCATGGGGCCGACGCGGGCTCCGGGCGCCGCTCCTGCGAAAGAGCGGAAGCCGGCTTGGGAAAGGCGGCGAACGCCACGATACATGCGGCGATTCCGCAAGCGGCGATAGCGGCGATCATCGGCAGTGCGGCGCCATTGGCCGTTGCGCCGACGATGAAGGACGCGAATGTTCCGGCGCCGAATTGAAGCGCTCCGAGCAGCGCCGAGGCCGTGCCGGAAATCGCGCCATAGGATTCGAGCGCCATGACGCTGCAAATGGGCATGACGACAGCCCTGGCGGCGATGATGATGAAGAGCGACACGGCGAGCATGGCGAGACTCGCGCCGCCGGCCATATCGACCGCCGCCAGCAAGACAGCCGTCGCCGCATAGATCACGACAGAGGCGCGCACGATCGTTTGCGGCTGGAAACGGCCCATCAGCCACGGCGCGGTCTGCGCGGCCGCCATCAGGCCGATGGAGTTGACGGCGAAGATAGCGCTATAGGCGGCGGGCGTCAGGCCATGCAGCGAAATGAAGACGAAGGACGAGCCGGCGAGATAGGCGAAAAATCCAGCCTGCGAGAATGCCGTCACCGCCACATAGGGGAGAAAGCGGCGGCTGGCGAGAAGATGCGCGTAGTTTCGCGCGGCGTCGAGCGGGCGGCTGGCGGCGCGAAGCTCTTCCATGCGCGTCTCCGGCAATGCGATCCACACGAGGACGAGATCGGCGACGCCGAACAGCGCCAGCGCGCCGAACAGAGCCTGCCATGGCGCGACGGCGATGATCGCCGAGCCCAATAGAGGCGCGAGAATCGGCGCGACGCCGAAGACGAGCATCATCATCGCGATGAGCTTGGCGGCCATCTGCCCCGTGTACCGGTCGCGCACGATGGCGAGGCCCATCACCATGCCGGCCGAGCCGCCGAGCCCATGGATGAAGCGCCAGGCGGCGAGCTGCTCGGCCGTTGCGGCGGTGATGCTGCCGATGGAGCCGATGATGAACAGCAGGAGCCCGGCATAGATGACCGGCTTGCGGCCGATGGAGTCGGAGATCGGGCCGTAGAAGAGCTGGCCGATCATGAGGCCGGCGAAGAAGGACATGAGGCTGAATTGCACCTGTCCTTCGCCGACATTCAGACTCGCCGCGATCTGCGGCATGGCCGGCAGATACATATCGATCGACAGCGGCCCAAGAGCGCCGAGCGCTCCGAGAATGGGCGCGATGCGCCTGGAAGATGTGTCTTGCATGAGTGGAGTTTCACCTGTTCGTTCGGCGCTCGTTTTGCGTTCGCGCCGGGTTCGAAGGCTCGAGGATTGGATCGAGCCGAAGTTTGAAGATGAAGGATCGTTCATATTTTGATCGATCTAAGATATATCGTTGTGTCGGCGGCGGTCAAGCCCTTCATTCGACCCCCTACCGCGGCGCCCCGAACGCCTGCTATCTCTCCGACATGACACTCATCTACAAGCTCCTCCCCGCTTCCCTCTGGCGTGAGGCCGAGGCGGCGGGCGTTTTCGCCGGCGCCGGGATCGATCTTGCCGACGGCTACATTCATTTCTCGACCAGCGCGCAGGTCGAGGAGACGGCGGCGCGTTACTTCAACGGCGTCGCCGATCTTCTGCTCGTCGCCGTGGAGGCCGAGCCTCTCGGCGACGCGCTGAAATTGGAGCCCTCGCGCGGCGGCGATCTCTTCCCGCACCTCTATGGAACTTTGCCCGTCGAGCGCGTCGCCAGAGTGGCGGCCCTGCCGATGCGCGAGGATGGCGGCCATGATTTCGCGGGGCTCCTCGAATGATCGAGGTTTTCTTCGGCGATCTCGCCACCGCGCTGTTCCGCCGCCTGCCGCCGGAGACGGCGCATCAGGCGACGATCGCGGCCTTGCAGCTGATGCCGGCGCCGAAGCCCCCGCGCGACGATCCGCGCCTCGCTGCGCGCGCCTTCGGCCTCGATTTTCCCAATCCGATCGGCCTCGCCGCCGGCTTCGACAAAAATGCCGAGGTTCCCGACGCCATGCTGGCCATGGGCTTCGGCTCTGCGGAGGTCGGCACGCTGACGCCGAAGCCGCAGGCCGGCAACGCCCGCCCGCGCGTGTTTCGGCTGGCCGAGGATCGCGGAATCGTCAATCGCTACGGCTTCAACAATGTCGGCCATACGCTCGCCTATGAGCGGCTGCTCGCCCGACGTTCGCGTGGCGGAATCGTCGGCGTCAACATCGGCGCCAATAAGGACGCCGCCGACCGCATCGCCGATTATGAGCGCGGCATTGCGGCCTTCTCCGAGCTGGCGAGCTATTTCACCATCAATGTCTCCTCGCCCAACACGCCAGGCCTGCGCGATCTGCAGGAGAAGACGGCGCTCTCCGAGCTGTTGGCGCGGGTGCTCTCGGCGCGCGAGCGGGCCAGGCGCCGGCGCCCCGTATTGTTGAAGATCGCGCCGGATCTTTCGCTCGAGCAGCTCGACGATGTGGTGAGCGTCGCGCGCGCGCGAGAGATCGACGGAATGATCGTCTCCAACACCACTCTGGCGCGGCCGGAGAGTTTGGCCTCGCCTTTCGCGAGAGAGGCGGGCGGGCTCTCGGGCGCGCCGCTCTTCGATCTCTCGACGAAAATGCTCGCCGAGACCTTTTTGCGCGTCGAGGGGCAGTTTCCGCTCATCGGCGTCGGGGGCGTCGATTCGGCGGCGGCGGCGCTCGCCAAAATCGAGGCGGGGGCGAGCCTGGTGCAGCTCTATAGCGCGCTGGTCTATGAGGGGCCGGGGCTGGTCGGGCGCATCAAGAGCGGGATTTTGGAGACGCTGGAGCGCGAGGGCGTAGCGCTGGCGGCGCTCGTCGGGCGGCGGGCGCGCGCGAAATAGCGGGAGAGCGGGCCTTCCCGCGCCGACGGAGGCGAAGCATGTCGGACGACGATCCCTTCGATCTACGCCGTTTCATCGAGGCGCAGGCTCCCGTCATCGAGGCGGCGATGGCGGAGCTCGCCGCCGGGCGCAAGCGAACGCATTGGATGTGGTTCGTCTTTCCGCAGATCGAGGGGCTGGGCTCCAGCCCTATGGCGATGCGCTATGCGATCCGCTCGGCGGCGGAGGCGCGCGCGTTTCTCGCGCATGAGATTTTGGGCGAGAGGCTGCGCGCCTGCACGCGTCTGGTTCTCGCCGCAAAGCGTCCGCTCGCCGGGGTTTTCGGCGCGCCGGACGATCTCAAATTCAAATCCTCCATGACGCTCTTCGCCGAAGCGGCGCCGCAGGAAACGCTGTTCGCGGAAGCGATCGCGCGCTGCTGCGGCGGCGCGCGGGACGCGGCGACCTCGAGCCGCCTCGCTCAGTAAGCGGCGCGGCCTGCCACGGGGCGCGCGGGCGCACGGAGGGCGCCGTCCGCGCCGATCTCGATGATCGGGCAGGAATAGGGATGCGAGGGCTCGAAGGCGGGCTCGTCCTCGCCGGCGCGATGGACGGCGACGCAGGCGAGCAGCGCGCCGCTCGTCAGCAGGCCGGCCGCATCGAGATCAGCCATCGCCGCGCGCGGCGCGACGAGGCGCAGCGGGCCGAGCGCGTCGAGCGTCGCGAGGAAATCGGCGCCGTCGAAAGGCGCGAGGAAATGCAGCGCTGCGCCGGAGAGCAGCGCGGCGAGCGGCCCGGCGACGAGGCCGCCGATCGAGCCCGGGGAGACCAGCGACAGCAGAGGCGCCGAGCCATTGACATGCGCCTTGGCGATGAGGCCGAGGCCGCTGGAGACGAGTCCCGCCTGCTCGTGGAAATGTGGCGCGCCATATTGGTCCAGCGCGGCGATCAGCACTTTTTTGCCCGGCGCGGCGCGCGTCGAGGCGGACGAATCATTCTCGCTGCGCGAGCGCGGACCGAAATCGACTGCGCCGTCTATGGTTCCGTCGAGCGAGCCGATGAGCCTTATCGAAGGCGCTTGCGAGGCGACGCCGAAGACCAGCTCCTCGAGGCTCTCGCCGCCGATCGAGGCCGGCGCGATGAGCGCCGCTGCCGCGACGGCGCGCGCGCCCGCCGCCAGCGCGCCGACCGAGAGGCCGAGCGGCGCCGCCACGGGCTCGAGGCCGGCGGAGATGATTCCGATGAGCGCGATCAGAGTCGCGCTGGTCGGCGCGGCGAAGAGCATGATGCGCTCGCCGGGCTGAAAATCGAAGCTGCGCAGATCGGCGCGAAAGGCGGCGACGCGGCGGTCGAGCTCGGCGTGGTCGATCGCCGCGCCGGTCGAGGCGTCGGCGGCGGCGAGGCGCATGGGGCGCAGCCGCGCCGCGCCGGCGATCAGCGCGTCGAGGCCGAACATGGTCAGCGGATGCGCGCGGGAGAGCGCGCGGCCGGAACTATCGGCGAGCGTCACGGCTCCGTCCTCCACCAAGTTTCGAGCGTGGCGCCAAACAAGGGAGAGTGGCGGGGCAATTTCGACGGCCTCGCGATTTTCGTCGAGTGAGCGATCCATTGCGTCGAGGAGTGATAGAGCGGCACGATGTAAAAACCGGAGAGTAGCGCGCGGTCGTAGGCGCGCACGGCGGCGACGAAATCCTCGCGCCCGCGCGCAGACAGCAGCGCTGCGATGAGCGCGTCTATCGCCGGAGAGGAGGCTCCCGCGAGATTATAGGAGCCTTCTTGCGTGGCGCTTGCGGAGCCCCAGCGCATGCGCTGCTCATTGCCGGGCGAGGCGGAGGCGGTCCAGGTTCCGAACATCACGTCGAATTCGAACTTTTGCCGGCGACGCTGATATTGCACCTCGTCGACGAGGCGCACGCTCGCCGTCACGCCGATGCGCTGCAGCGAGGAGACGAAGAACAGAGCCAGACGCTCCTGATCGCGATTGGCGACCATGATCTCGAAGGAGAGGGGATCGCCGTTCTTCACCAGCCGATTGTCGACGAGCTTGTAGCCGGCCTCGCCGAGCAGCTCCAGCGCGCGGCGGGCGGGCTCGCGGTCGCGGCCGGTGCCGTCATGGACGGGCGGGCGCCAGCGCCCTTCCAGAATGTCCTCGCGCACGGCGCCGGGGAAGGGGGCGAGCAGCGCGCGCTCCGCCTCGCTCGCCGGGCGGCCGGTGGAGGCGAGCTCCGATTCGTCGAAGAAGCTCTTGGTGCGCGTGTAGAGGCCGGAATAGAGATTGGCGTTGATCCATTCGAAATCGAACATCAGGCCCAGCGCCTCGCGCAGCCGCGCGTCCTGGAACATCGGCCGCCGCGTGTTGAAGACGAAGCCTTCCATGCCTTTGGGGCCGGGGCTCGGCAGAGTCTCCACGGCGACGCGCCCGTCGCGCACGGCGGGGAAATCATAGCCGCTGGCCCAGCGCGTGGTGTTCGCCTCCTCGCGATAATCGACGACGCCGGCCTTGAAAGCCTCGAACAGAGAATTGGCGTCGCGGAAATAATTCACGTCGATCTGATCGAAACTATAGAGCCCGCGCTGCATGGGCAGGTCCTTGCCCCAATAGGCGGGATCGCGCTTCAGCACGAGCCGCGCGCCGGGCTCCACCTCCTCGACCACATAGGGGCCGGAGCCGATCGGCGGCTTCAGCGTGGCGTCGGTGAAATGCTCGACATCGGTCGCGTGCTTCGGCAGCACCGGCAAAAAGCCGAGGATCAGCGGCAGCTCGCGATCATTGGCGCCGGTGAGATCGAAGCTGATCGTCTGCGCGTCCGGCGTCTCGACGCGCTTCACCAGCCCATAGGCGCTGCGCTGCTGCGGGCGGCCCTTGGCCTTCAGCAGATCGAAGGAGAAGCGCACATCCGCCGAGGTCAGCGGCGCGCCATCGGAGAAGCGGGCGCGCGGGTCGAGACGAAAGGTCACATGCTCGCGCGAATCATCGACCTCGATCGAGCGCGCCAGCACGCCATAGACGGTGAAGGGCTCGTCCAGCGAGCGCGCCATCAGCCGCTGAATGACATTGCCCTCGAGCCCTTGCGCGGTGGAGCCGGCCTTGAGGTTGAAGGGATTGAGGCTGTCGAAGGCGCCCTGCAGGCCGATTCGCAGCCGTCCGCCCGGCTTGGCCTGCGGATCGGCATAGGGGAGATGATCGAAATCGGCCGGCAGAGCCGGCTCGCCATGCATGGCGAGGCCGTGGCTCTCGGCGGCGATGACGCTCGCGCCTTGCGCCCCTGCGAAGAACAAGGGGAAAAGCGTGGCGAGAATTGCGGCGCGAATCGCTCGAATCGTCATGGGTGGACCATATTCCAGGGCGGGTGGACCGGGACAAGACGTCTCCGACGGACTCGGGGTATTCACATATGTTCTTGGAAATACGAGGGCTGCATAGGCTTGGGCGTCTCGTCTCCCGGCGCGGGGCGGTCTCGCTCGAGGCTCGCGCAGGCCGCTGGAATTCGGCGCGTCGATTTTGTATGAGGCTAGCCGTCTACCTTTCGCCCCGTCCCAGGGCGAAGACCGAGGACGGGGAGGTAAGAGGCTCTTTCCTCGCGCGAATGACGCCCCGTGCGCCCACTCGATCGTGCACTACTCGAAAGGACGACTTATGCCAATTCAATTTCCGCGGATCGTCGCTGCGGTTCTGACGGGGGCTCTCCTCGTTTCGGCGGGCGTGGCGCAGGCTCAGCAGAAGCCGGCCCCAAGGCCCGCGGCTCCAGCCCCTGCCCCCACCGCTCCGGCGCAGCCGGGCGCGCCCGCGCAGCAGCAGGCTCCGCAAGGGCCGATCAAGGCCGATCTCGTCCCCGTGCAGCCGGAGTGGACCAAGGTCTGCGGCGCGGATCAGCAGTCGAAGAAGGAAATCTGCTACACGACGCGCGATTTCGGCGCTCAGGCCGATCAGCCTCTGCTGGCGCTCGCCGTCTATGACCCCAAGGGCGACGACAGCAAGATCATCCGTCTGCTGCTGCCGCCGGGCTTGCTGCTGAAGCCGGGCTTCCGCTTCGCCGTCGGCGCCGGCGCGCTGGACGCCGGCGAGTTCGAGATCTGCTTCCCCAATGGCTGCTTCGCGCAGGCCAAGGTCAAGACGGCGCTCATCGACCAGATGAAGAAAGCCGACAAGATGACCATAGTGGTCAAGAATCAGGTCAACAATGAAGTGACCTTCCTTCTGCCGCTGACGGGTTTCGGCAAGTCCTATGACGGCCCGCCCGTCGACCCCAAGGTGCTCGAGGAGCAGCAGAAGAAGCTGCAGGAAGAGCTGCAGAAGAAGGCCGACGAAGAGCGCAAGAAGCTCGAGAGCCAGCAGAAGCCGGCCGCGCCCGCCGGGAAGTGACATTCGCAGGCGCCGGCGTTTCGATCTCCCGATGGGGGCGAGCGCCGGGGCTCGTCCCCTCGGCCGTCATTGCGAGGAGCGCAGCGACGACGAAGCAATCCAGGGGCCGCCCAGCGGCTCTGGATTGCTTCGCTTCGCTCGCAATGACGGAAGTGGGTTCGAAATCGCGATGACGCCGTCACGCCCGGCAGGCCGCAGGCCCGACCGGGAATCCAGAGCAACGACGCCTCTCTAGCGGCCGTCTCTCAGTGCCGCTTGGCCGACTTCACGCGATAATAGCCGTCGGAGGAGCGCTCGAAGGTCTCCTCGACCTGCGGATGGCGCACCGGATCGCCGGAATTGTCGGGCAGGAGATTCTGCTCCGAGACATAGGCGACGTATTCCGTCTCCGAATTCTCGGCGAATAAATGGTAGAAGGGCTGATCCTTGCGCGGCCGGACTTCCTCCGGAATGGACAGCCACCATTCTTCCGTATTGGCGAATTCGGGATCGACGTCGTAGATCACGCCGCGAAACGGATAGCGACGGTGCTTGACGACCTGCCCGATCGTGAATTTGGCGCTACATTCTCTCGTCATATCGATCGACGCCATCTGTTACGCTTCATACCGATAGAAACGGTAGCGCAGCGCCGCCATTGGCGTCAACGCTGTAAAGCGCGGGCGGCCGGCCGCCCGCGCGCAGGGCTCAGAAACCGTAGATCGCCGCATAATCCGGATCATTGGCGGCGACCTGACGGGCGAGATCGACGACGACCTTGCACTGTTTCCAGGTGGCGTCGTCCTGCATGCGGCCGTCGATCATCACCGCGCCCGTGCCGTCCGGCATCGCCTCCAGCACGCGGCGAGCGAAGGCCACTTCCGCCGGATCGGGCGAGAAGACGCGCTTGGCGATGGCGATCTGCGTCGGATGCAGCGACCAGGCGCCCGCGCAGCCGAGCAGGAAGGCGTTGCGGAACTGCGATTCGCAGGCCGGCGAATCGGAGAAATCGCCGAACGGGCCATAAAACGCCTTGATGCCCGCCGAGGCGCAGGCGTCGACCATCTTGGCGATGGTGTAGTGCCACAAATCCTGCTGATAGGACGGGCGCAGCCCCTGGCCCGGATCGGCGTCCGCCAGCACGCGATAATCGGGATGGCCGCCGCCGACGCGCGTCGTCTTCATCGCGCGCGAGGCGGCGAGATCGGCCGGGCCGAGGCTGATGCCATGCATGCGCGGGCTCGCTGCGGCGATGGCGTCCACATTCTTCACGCCCTCGGCCGTCTCGAGGATGGCGTGAATGAGAATCGGCTTGGTCACGCCATTGCGGGCTTCGAGCTGCGCGAGCAGCTGATCGAGATAGTGAATGTCCCACGGCCCTTCGACCTTGGGCAACATCACCACATCGAGCTTATTGCCGACGGCGGCGACGATCTCGATCAGATCGTCGAGAATCCAGGGCGAGTTCAATGAATTGATGCGCGTCCACAGGCCGGTGGAGCCGAACTCCGTCGACTTCGCCATCTCGATGAAGCCTTTGCGGGCGGCTTCCTTGGCGTCGGCGGGAATGGCGTCCTCGAGATTGCCGAGCACAACGTCCACTTGGCGGACGAGCTCGGGCACCTTGGCGCGCAGCTTCTCCAAATGGGGCGGGACGAAATGGATCATCCGCTCGACCTTCACCGGAAGCTCGCGCAAGGGCGGCGGCGCGCCAATGGCGAGCGGGCGATAGAATTGGTTGGGGAGTTTCATCGTGCGGCTCTTTCTCGTAAGGGAATGGCCGCAGCGATAGCCGGTCTTTTCCGCGGAGGGAATAGGGCGCGCCTGCGCTCGCGTTCTCTCTAAGGCGCGGCTTTCGCCTCCATTTCCGCGAACCACTAATTTTCTTCTACATGACACAATCTGCGCTTGACGCGGCGGTAACGCGCCATTAGGTTCCGCCCACTTTCGACAGGCAGTAAGTTCACGTCGTTGCAAGCGCCGCGCTCGCAACCCTTCGAACTTAAACGCTGTCGGCCTCACCTGAGACTGCCAAGCAGTTGGTAATCATGGGGCGCGCGAGCGTCCTCCAGGAAGGCACGACCCCGGAAACGGGGTCCTCTGCATGAGGAGCGCCTTGGGCCGGAGGGCCGAGGGCGCTCAGCTCGCTTGCGTTCTAGCGAATGCGAGCGGGGTATCTATTATTCGCCAATTCGCCGGGCGCGCGAGGACGAGCGCTCAGGATCTGGAGCGAAGGAACTGGAATGCCGACGATCAGCCAGTTGATCCGCAAGCCGCGGCAACCGAAGACCTACCGCGAGAAGTCCCGCCATCTCGGGGCCTGCCCCCAGAAGCGCGGCGTCTGCACGCGCGTCTATACGACGACGCCGAAGAAGCCGAACTCGGCTCTCCGTAAGGTCGCCAAGGTGCGCCTGACCAATGGCTTCGAGGTCATCGGCTACATCCCCGGCGAGGGCCATAACCTCCAGGAGCACTCGGTGGTCATGATCCGCGGCGGCCGCGTGAAGGACCTTCCGGGCGTCCGCTATCACATTCTGCGCGGCGTGCTCGACACGCAGGGCGTCAAGGATCGTAAGCAACGCCGTTCGAAATACGGCGCGAAGCGTCCGAAGTAAGGAGCGAGAGACATGTCGCGTCGCCATCGCGCCGAGAAGCGGGAAATCATCGAGGACGCCAAGTTCGGCGATTCCGTCGTCACCAAGTTCATGAACTCGATCATGTACGACGGCAAGAAGTCGGTCGCCGAGGCGATCGTCTACGGAGCCTTCGACATCATCGAGGCCAAGGCCAAGAGCGATCCTCTGCAGGTGTTCAAATCGGCGCTCGAGAATGTCGCGCCGGCCATCGAGGTTCGCTCGCGGCGCGTCGGCGGCGCCACCTATCAGGTGCCGGTCGAGGTTCGCAACGAGCGCCGTCAGGCGCTGGCGATCCGCTGGATCATCACGGCGGCGCGCGCCCGCAACGACAAGACGATGGTCGATCGTCTTTCGGCGGAGCTGCTCGACGCTTCCAACAACCGCGGCAATGCGGTGAAGAAGCGCGAGGACACGCACCGCATGGCGGAAGCGAACCGCGCCTTCTCGCACTATCGCTGGTAACCCTTTTCGTCGCCCTCTGATCGAGGACATCTCAAATGCCCCGTAGCCATCCCATCGAAGACTATCGCAACTTCGGCATCATGGCCCACATCGACGCGGGCAAGACGACGACGACGGAGCGTATTCTCTATTACTCCGGCAAGAGCCATAAGATCGGCGAGGTGCATGAAGGCGCCGCGACGATGGATTGGATGGAGCAGGAGCAAGAGCGCGGCATCACGATCACCTCCGCCGCGACGACGACCTTCTGGAACGGCAAGCGCCTGAACATCATCGACACGCCCGGCCACGTCGACTTCACCATCGAGGTGGAGCGTTCGCTGCGCGTGCTCGACGGCGCCGTCTGCGTTCTCGACGGCAATCAGGGCGTCGAGCCGCAGACCGAGACCGTGTGGCGTCAGGCCGACAAATATGCGGTTCCGCGCGTCGTCTTCGTCAATAAGATGGACAAGATCGGCGCCGATTTCTATCGCTGCGTCGACGATATCGTCACCAAGGTCGGCGGCAAGCCGGTCTGCCTGCAGCTGCCGATCGGCTCTGAGAATCTGTTCAAGGGCATTGTCGATCTGGTCCGCATGAAGGCGGTGGTCTGGGACGACGAGGGTCTCGGCGCGAAATATCACGACGAAGAGATCCCGGCCGATCTCGTCGAAAAGGCGAAAGAGTATCGCACCACGCTGATCGAGGCGGCGGTCGAGCTCGACGACGACGCCATGGCCGCCTATCTCGACGGCCAGGAGCCGAGCGAAGAGACGCTGAAGCGCCTCGTCCGCAAGGCTGTGCGTTATACCGCGTTCCATCCGGTGTTCTGCGGCTCGGCCTTCAAGAACAAGGGCGTGCAGCCTTTGCTCGACGCCGTTGTCGACTATCTGCCGTCGCCCGTCGATCGCGAGGCGATCAAGGGCGTCGATATGAACACGGGCGACGAGCTGGTGCGCAATCCGTCCGATAGCGAGCCTTTCTCCATGCTCGCCTTCAAGATCATGGACGACCCCTTCGTCGGCACCATCACCTTCTGCCGCGTCTATTCCGGCAAGATCGACTCGGGCACGACCGTGCTCAACTCGACCAAAGACAAGAAAGAGCGCGTCGGCCGCATGCTGCTGATGCACGCCAATAACCGCGAGGACATCAAGGAAGCCTTTGCGGGCGACATCGTCGCTCTCGCTGGCCTCAAGGAGACCCGCACCGGCGACACGCTCTGCGACATGCTGAAGCCGGCGATTCTGGAGCGCATGGAGTTCCCGGAGCCGGTCATCGAGATCGCCATCGAGCCGAAGTCGAAGGCCGATCAGGAGAAGCTCGGCATCGCGCTCCAGAAGCTCGCCGCCGAGGACCCGTCCTTCCGCGTCTCGACCGATCAGGAGAGCGGCCAGACCATTCTGAAGGGAATGGGCGAGCTGCATCTCGACATCAAGGTCGATATTCTGAAGCGCACCTATAAGGTCGACGCCAATATCGGCGCGCCGCAGGTCGCTTATCGCGAGCGGCTGACGAAGCGCGTCGAGATCGACTACACGCATAAGAAGCAGACCGGCGGCACGGGCCAGTTCGCCCGCGTCATCATTATTTTCGAGCCGAACGAAGCCGGCGCCGGCAATGTCTTCGAGTCGAAGATCGTCGGCGGCTCGGTGCCGAAGGAATATATCCCCGGCGTCGAGAAGGGCATCAACAGCGTGATGGGATCCGGCATTCTCGCGGGCTTCCCGGTCGTCGATGTCAAGGCGACGCTGATCGACGGCGGCTTCCACGACGTCGACTCGTCGGTGCTCGCCTTCGAAATCGCTTCGCGCGCCGCCTTCCGCGACGCGCTGCAGAAGGGCGGCTCGGTGCTGCTCGAGCCGATCATGAAGGTCGAGGTGGTGACGCCCGAGGAATATACGGGCTCGGTCATCGGCGACATCAACTCGCGGCGCGGGCAGATCCAGGGTCAGGACATGCGCGGCAATGCGGTCGTCGTCGATGCGATGGTGCCGCTCGCCAATATGTTCGGCTATGTCAATCAGCTGCGTTCCTTCACCCAGGGACGCGCGAACTACACGATGCAATTCGACCACTACGACCAGGTCCCCGAGGCGGAGTCGAAGAAGGTTCAGGCGAAATACGCCTGATCGTCTCAACGTCGCGGAATCAGTCTCTAAAGGAGTGTGGCCATGGCCAAGGAAAAATTCTCACGCACGAAGCCGCATTGCAACATCGGCACGATCGGTCACGTGGACCATGGCAAGACGTCGCTGACGGCGGCGATCACCAAGGTTCTGGCCGAGACGGGCGGCGCGACCTTCACGGCCTATGACCAGATCGACAAGGCCCCGGAAGAGCGCGCCCGCGGCATCACCATCTCGACGGCGCACGTCGAGTATGAGACCGCCAATCGCCATTACGCCCATGTCGACTGCCCCGGCCACGCCGATTATGTGAAGAACATGATCACCGGCGCCGCGCAGATGGACGGCGCCATCCTCGTCGTCTCCGCCGCCGACGGCCCGATGCCGCAGACCCGCGAGCACATCCTGCTCGCCCGCCAGGTCGGCGTGCCGGCGCTCGTCGTGTTCCTGAACAAGGTCGACATGGTCGACGATCCGGAACTGCTCGAGCTCGTCGAGCTCGAGGTTCGCGAGCTGCTGTCGAAATACGAGTTCCCCGGCGACGATATTCCGATCACCAAGGGCTCGGCCCTGGCGGCGCTCGAGAACAAGACGCCCGAGATCGGCCATGACGCGATCCTGAAGCTGATGCAGACGGTCGACGAATACATCCCGCAGCCGGAGCGTCCGAAGGATCAGCCCTTCCTGATGCCGGTCGAGGACGTGTTCTCGATCTCTGGCCGCGGCACGGTGGTGACGGGCCGCGTCGAGCGCGGCATTGTCAAGGTCGGCGAGGAAGTCGAGGTCGTCGGCATTCGCCCGACGATCAAGACGACGGTGACGGGCGTGGAAATGTTCCGCAAGCTGCTCGATCAGGGCGAGGCGGGCGACAATATCGGCGCGCTGCTGCGCGGCACCAAGCGCGAGGACGTGGAGCGCGGCCAGGTTCTGTCGAAGCCCGGCTCGGTGAAGCCGCACACCAAGTTCAAGGCGGAAGCCTATATTCTGACGAAGGAAGAGGGCGGCCGTCATACGCCGTTCTTCACCAACTATCGTCCGCAGTTCTACTTCCGCACGACGGATGTGACCGGCATTGTGACGCTCCCCGAGGGCGTCGAGATGGTGATGCCGGGCGATAATGTGGCGATGGAGGTGAACCTCATCGTTCCGATCGCCATGGAGGAGAAGCTGCGCTTCGCCATCCGCGAAGGCGGCCGCACCGTCGGCGCCGGCGTCGTCGCCTCGATCATCGAATAAGGAATTTGGACCGCGGGGCGTCTCGCCTCGCATTCGAGAAACGGCCTGCGAGCCCTCGCGGCTCGCGGCCCAGAGCGCGCCGCGGCTCGCGGTCCAAGAGGAAGACGCTGATGAACGGACAGAATATCCGGATTCGCCTGAAGGCGTTCGATCACCGGATTCTCGATACGTCGACGAAAGAGATCGTCTCCACCGCCAAGCGCACGGGCGCTCAGGTGCGTGGTCCGATCCCGCTGCCGACGAAGATCGAGAAGTTCACGGTGAACCGTTCGCCGCACATCGACAAGAAATCGCGTGAGCAGTTCGAAATCCGGACTCACAAGCGCGTGCTCGATATCGTCGATCCGACCCCGCAAACGGTGGACGCGCTGATGAAGCTCGATCTCGCCGCCGGCGTCGACGTCGAAATCAAGCTCTAATAAAAATGAACCGGGCGCCTCTCGCGACGAGAGCGATGCGCCTTTCGAAGGAAGAGATCATGCGGTCTGGCGTCATCGCGCAAAAGGTCGGAATGACCCGCGTTTTCACCGAAGCGGGCGAGCATGTGCCGGTCACGGTGCTGAAGCTCGACGGCTGCCAAGTCGTCGCCCATCGGACCAAGGAGCAGAACGGCTACACGGCCGTGCAGCTCGGCATCGGCCACGCCAAGGTGAAGAACGTCTCCAAGGCCGAGCGCGGCCGTTTCGCCGTCGCCAAGGTCGAGCCGAAGCTGAAGCTCGCCGAGTTTCGCGTCGAGGAGACGGAGCTGCTTCCCGTCGGCGCCGAGATCACGGCCGATCATTTTGTCGTCGGCCAGTTCGTCGACGTGACCGGCACGACCATCGGCAAGGGCTTCGCCGGCGCGATGAAGCGCTGGAACTTCGGTGGTCTGCGCGCCACTCACGGCGTGTCGATCTCGCATCGCTCGCATGGTTCGACCGGTGGCCGTCAGGACCCGGGCAAGACCTTCAAGAACAAGAAAATGGCCGGGCATATGGGCGTCGACCGCGTGACCACGCTGAATCTGCGGGTCGTGCAGACCGACGTCGAGCGCGGGCTGCTGCTGGTCGAGGGCTCCGTGCCCGGACACGCCGGCGGCTGGATTTTTGTGCGCGACGCGGTGAAGCGGGCGCTGCCGGCCGACGCGCCGCAGCCCGGCAAATACCGTCTGGCGGAAGCTCCCGCCGCGCAAGAAGACAAGAAGGAGGACTGAGCCGTGGTGCAGATTAGCGTCACGTCGTACGACGGCCAGGATGCCGGCTCGATCGAGCTGGCGGACGAGATTTTCGGGCTCGAACCGCGACAGGATCTCATCTTCCGCATGATCCGCTGGCAGCTCGCCAAGCGGCGGGCGGGCACGCATGCGGTGAAGAACCGCGCGGACATCGCCCGCACCGGCAAGAAGCTGCATAAGCAGAAGGGCACGGGCGGCGCTCGTCATGGATCGCGGCGCGCGCCGCAATTCATCGGCGGTGGTCGCGCCTTCGGTCCGGTGGTGCGCAGTCATGAGCACGACCTGCCCAAGAAGGTGCGCGTTCTCGCTCTGAAGCACGCGCTCTCGGCCAAAGCCAAGGACGGCGCCATCATCGTCTGGGAGAGCGCTTCGCTCACCGAGCCGAAGACCAAGCTGCTCAAGGCTGGTTTCGATAAGACCGGGCTTTCCAGCGCGCTCATTATCGACGGCGCGGAGCCGCAGGCCAATTTCGCGCTGGCCGCGCGCAATCTGCCGCGGATCGACGTGCTGCCGGTCCAGGGCGTCAATGTCTATGACATTCTGCGCCGGGAGAAGCTGGTGCTGACCCGCGCGGCGATCGATGCGCTGGAGGCGCGCCTGAAATGAGCAAGGATGTGCGCCATTACGACGTGATCGTCTCCCCGGTCATCACCGAGAAGGCGACGATCGCTTCCGAGCAGAACAAAGTGGTCTTCAATGTCGCCAAGACCGCCACCAAGCCGCAGATCAAGGCGGCGGTGGAGGGGCTCTTCGATGTGAAGGTGGAGGCCGTCAATACTCTGCTGCGCAAGGGCAAGCTGCGCGCCTTCAAGGGCGTGCGCGGCCGCCAGTCGGATGTGAAGAAGGCGGTCGTCACACTGGCCGAAGGCCATAAGATCGACGTGACGACGGGACTCTAAAGGTAGGCTCGAGGACAAAACCATGGCGCTGAAGACATTCAAGCCGGTCACGCCGAGCCTTCGTCAGCTCGTCATCGTCGACCGCAGCGATCTCTACAAGGGCAAGCCCGTCAAGACCCTCACCGAGGGCAAGACGTCCAAGGGCGGCCGCAACAACAATGGGCGCATCACCGTGCGCTTCCGCGGCGGCGGCCACAAGCAGGCCTATCGCCTCGTCGACTTCAAGCGCCGCAAGCTCGACGTCGTCGGCAAGGTGGATCGGATCGAATATGACCCGAACCGCACCGCCTTCATCGCGCTCATCCGTTATGCGGATGACGAGCTGTCCTATATTCTCGCGCCGCAGCGTCTTTCGGTCGGCGACGAGGTGATCTCGGGCGCTCAGGTCGATGTGAAGCCTGGCAACGCCATGCCGATCGGCAATATTCCGGTCGGCACGATCGTCCACAATGTCGAGATCAAGATCGGCAAGGGCGGCGCGATCGCGCGCTCGGCGGGCAATTATGCGCAGATCGTCGGCCGCGATCAGGGTTATGTGATCATTCGCCTGAACTCGGGCGAGCAGCGCCTCGTTCATGGTCAGTGCTTCGCGACCATTGGCGCGGTGTCGAACCCGGATCACATGAACATCTCGCTCGGCAAGGCGGGTCGTTCGCGCTGGCTCGGCCGTCGCCCGCATAACCGCGGCGTCACCATGAACCCGGTCGACCATCCGCACGGCGGCGGCGAAGGCCGCACCTCGGGCGGCCGTCATCCGGTCACGCCCTGGGGCAAGCCGACCAAGGGCAAGAAGACCCGCACGAACAAGAAGACCGACAAATTCATCGTGTCCTCGCGGCACGCCAAGAAGAAGAAGGGCTGATCCATGGCTCGCTCTATCTGGAAAGGCCCGTTCGTCGACGGCTATCTGCTGAAGAAGGCGGAGACCGCGCGCGGCTCGGGACGCAGCGATATCATCAAGATTTGGAGCCGCCGCTCCACCATTCTGCCGCAGTTCGTGGGTCTCACCTTCGGCGTGCATAATGGCCACAAGCATGTGCCGGTGTCTGTCAGCGAAGACATGATCGGGCACAAGTTCGGCGAATTCTCTCCGACGCGGACCTTCCATGGTCATGCGGCGGACAAGAAGTCGAAGAGGGGCTGACGAACATGTCCAAGCCGAGCAATCCGCGCGCGCTGGCCGACAATGAGGCGAAAGCCGTCGCCAACACGCTGCGCGTCTCCCCGCAGAAGCTCAATCTTCTCGCCCAGCTCATCCGCGGCAAGAAGGTGGATCGCGCTCTCGCCGATCTCGAGTTCTCGCGCAAGCGCATCGCTCACGAGGTGAAGAAGACCTTGGAGAGCGCCATCGCCAACGCCGAGAACAATCATGGTCTCGACGTCGACGATCTGATCGTCGCGCAGGCCTTCGTCGGCAAGTCGCTGGTGATGCGGCGCTTCGCGGCGCGCGCCCGCGGTCGCTCGAGCCGTATCGAGAAGCCCTTCGCGAATCTGACGATCATCGTCCGCGAAGTCGAAACGCCGGCGAAAGCCTAAAGGGAGCCAACGATGGGTCAGAAGGTCAATCCGATCGGGCTGCGCCTCGGCGTCAACCGCACCTGGGACTCGCGCTGGTTCGCGAGCAAGGGCGAATACGCCAAGCTCCTGCACGAGGATCTCGCCATTCGCGCAGCGGTGGCCAAGAATCTCAAGCAGGCGGCGGTGTCGCGCATCATCATCGAGCGTCCGCACAAGAAGTGCCGCGTGACGATTCACTCGGCGCGTCCGGGCGTCGTCATCGGCAAGAAGGGCGCGGATATCGACAAGATCCGCAAGCTGGTCGGCAAGCTCACCGGCAGCGAAGTGGTGATCAACATCGTCGAGGTGCGTAAGCCCGAGGTCGAGGCCACTCTGGTCGCGGATTCGATCGCTCAGCAGCTCGAGCGCCGCGTCGCCTTCCGCCGCGCGATGAAGCGCGCCGTGCAGTCGGCGATCCGGCTTGGGGCGCAAGGCATTCGCATCAATTGCTCGGGCCGTCTCGGCGGCGCGGAGATCGCGCGCCTGGAATGGTATCGCGAGGGCCGCGTGCCGCTGCATACGCTGCGCGCCGATGTCGACTATGGCGTCGCCACCGCGCATACCGCTTATGGCGCTTGCGGCATCAAGGTCTGGATCTTCAAGGGCGAGATCCTCGAGCATGATCCGATGGCGCAGGACAAGCGTCTGGCCGAGCAGGCCGCCGGCGGCGGTGAGCGCGAACATCATGGCGAGCGTCGCCGTCGCGAGCCGCGCGAGCCGCGTGACGCGGCCTAATTTCGAGAGTTCGACATCATGTTGCAACCCAAACGCACCAGGTTCCGCAAGGCCTTCAAAGGCCGCATTCACGGAAACGCCAAGGGCGGCTTTTCCCTGAATTTCGGGCAGTTCGGCCTCAAGGCTCTCGAGCCGGAGCGCATCACTGCGCGCCAGATCGAGGCGGCCCGCCGCGCCATGACGCGCCATATGAAGCGCGCTGGCCGCGTGTGGATCCGCATCTTCCCCGACGTGCCGGTTTCCAAGAAGCCGACCGAAGTGCGCATGGGTAAGGGCAAGGGCGCGCCGGAACTCTGGGCCGTGCGTGTCGCCCCGGGCCGCATCATGTTCGAGGTCGACGGCGTCTCCGGCGAGCTCGCGCGCGAGGCTCTGACGCTCGCCGCCGCGAAGCTGCCGATCAAGACGCGCTTCATCGAACGCATCGCCGAGTGAGGATTGCGACAATGAGCACGAACAAGCAACGCGTCTCCGACCTCCGCGGCCTCTCCTTCGATCAGCTGGACGAGGAAGTGCTGAAGCTGAAGAAAGAGCAGTTCAATCTGCGTTTCCAGCGGGCGACTGGCCAGCTCGAGAACACTGCGCGCGTGCGCGTCGTTCGTCGCGACATCGCCCGCGCCAAATCCATCGCCGCGCAGAAGCGCGCTGAACAACAGAGTTGAGAGAGCGCCAATGCCGAAGCGAATTCTCCAGGGCGTCGTCGTCAGCGACAAGCAGAACAAAACCGTGGTGGTGAAGGTGGAGCGCCGCTTCACCCATCCGCTGTTCAAGAAGACTGTTCGTCGCACGAAAAATTATCATGCGCATGACGAGGCGCAGACCTTCAAGGTCGGCGACGAGGTCACGATCGAGGAGACGGCTCCGATTTCGCGGCTGAAGCGCTGGCGAGTGGTCGAAGCCGCCGACAAGGCCTGAGGCCTTCAAAAAGACGAGACGTGTGAAATGGTTTTCTCGGACGAAGTCGGGGGACCGAAACCAGACCGAGACGAAAGGCGGGATAAGCCATGATACAGATGCAGACAAATCTCGATGTCGCCGATAATTCTGGCGCCCGCCGCGTCATGTGCATCAAGGTGCTGGGCGGCTCCAAGCGCAAATACGCCGGTGTCGGCGACATTATCGTCGTCTCGATCAAAGAGGCGATTCCGCGCGGTCGCGTGAAGAAAGGCGACGTGCTCAAGGCGGTTGTCGTCCGCACGGCCAAAGACATCAAGCGCGCCGACGGCTCGGTGATCCGCTTCGATTCCAATGCTGCGGTTCTGATCAACAATCAGAAGGAGCCGATCGGCACGCGTATCTTCGGACCCGTGCCGCGCGAGCTGCGCGCCAAGAACCATATGAAGATCATTTCGCTCGCGCCGGAGGTGCTGTAATGGCCGCGAAAATCAAGAAAGGCGACAAGGTCGTCGTTCTCGCCGGTCGCGACAAGGGCCGCACGGGTCAGGTTATCCAGGTGATGCCGACGGAAGGTCGCGCCGTGGTGGAAGGCGTGAATCTCGTCAAGCGCCACCAGCGCCAGACGCGCCAGCAGGAGGCGGGGATCGTCACCAAGGCGGCGGCGCTCGACCTGTCCAACATCGCGATCGCCGATCCCAAGGACGGCAAGCCGACGCGCGTCGGTTTCAAGACTCTCGATGACGGCCGCAAGGTCCGCATCGCCAAGCGTTCCGGAGAACAGATCGATGGCTGAGGAAAAGAAGCCGAAAGCCGCCAAGGCTCCGAAGGCGGACGGCGAGGCCAAGAAGGCCGGCAAGGCGAAGTCCGCTCCCGAGTCTGCGTCGCATGAAGGCGGCGAGCGACGTTCCGCTGGGCCGAAGTCGCTCCCCGAGGGCGCCTATGAGGTGCGGCTGAAAAAGCACTATGAGGAAGTGGTTCGCGCCAAGCTCATGGAAGAGTTCGGCTATAAGAACGCTTTCGAGGTGCCGGCGATCGAGAAGATCGTGCTGAACATGGGCGTCGGCGAGGCGGTCAACGACAGCAAGAAGGTGACGGCGGCCGCCGGCGACCTCGCGTTGATCGCGGGCCAGAAGCCGGTGGTGACGCGCGCCCGCAAGGCGATCTCGACCTTCAAGGTGCGCGAGAATATGCCGATCGGCGCCAAGGTCACGCTGCGCAAGACGCGCATGTATGAATTTCTGGACCGTCTGATCACGATCGCGCTGCCGCGCGTTCGCGATTTCCGCGGCCTCAATCCCAAGTCCTTCGACGGACGCGGCTCCTACGCCCTCGGCATCAAGGAGCATATCGTGTTTCCCGAGATCGACTATGACAAGGCCGAGTCGATCCTCGGCATGGACGTCATCGTCGTGACGACGGCGAAGACGGACGACGAGGCGCGCGCGCTCCTGCGCGCGTTCAATTTCCCGTTCCGGCAGTGAGACGGTAAGTCTCAGACGCGGAAACCGAAGGCATAGAAAATGGCCAAGAAGAGTTCGATCGAGAACAACAAGCGCAGGGCGAAGCTCGCCAAGGCCTATGCGGGCCGCCGCGAGCGGCTGAAGGCGAAGGCGAATGACGAGGCGCTCACCGCCGAGGAGCGGTTCGAGGCGCGTCTCAAGCTCGCCGAGCTGCCGCGCAATTCCGCGGCGATTCGCATTCGCAATCGCTGCGAGGTTTCGGGACGTCCGCGCGCTTTCTATCGCAAGCTGAAGCTGTCGCGCGTGGCGCTGCGTGAGCTCGGCTCGCGCGGCCTCATTCCCGGTCTCGTGAAGTCCAGCTGGTAAGGGAGAGAGCGAATGTCGATCAGCGATCCGTTGGGCGATCTGCTCACCCGTATCCGCAATGCGCAGATGCGCCGCAAGGACAAGGTCCAGACGCCGGGCTCGCGCCTGCGCGGCCATGTTCTCGACGTGCTGAAGGAAGAAGGCTACATCCGCGGCTACACGACCACGGATTTCGGCAATGGCCGCACCGAGTTCGAGATCGAGCTGAAATATTTCGACGGCGAGCCGGTCATCAAGACGATCGAGCGCGTCTCGCGTCCAGGCCGCCGGGTCTATGCGGGCGTCGATAAGACGCCGCGCGTGGCCAATGGCCTCGGCATCACCATCGTGTCGACGCCCAAAGGCGTCATGGCCGATCACAAGGCCCGCGAGAACAATGTCGGCGGCGAGGTGCTTGCCAAGGTCTTCTGACCGAAGCTCGCAGGAATTGGGATAGGACTTCAACCATGTCTCGTATCGGCAAGAAGCCCGTCATCGTGCCGGCCGGCGTGACCGCCAAGGTCGACGGCCAGCTCGTCCAGGTGAAGGGCGCGAAGGGCGAGCTGCAGTTCCGGGTTCCCGACGATGTCGCGGTGACTCAGGACGGCAATTCGATCAAGGTCGACCCACGCTCCAACAGCAAGCGCGCTCGCGCGCTGTGGGGCACGTCGCGCGCTCAGGTGAACAATCTCGTGGTCGGCGTCACCGCCGGCTTCGAGAAGAAACTCGAGATCAACGGCGTCGGTTATCGCGCCGCGGTCGCCGGCAAGAATCTGCAGCTCGCGCTCGGCTATTCGCATGACGTGAACTATCCGATCCCGGCCGGCATAGCGATCGTGACGCCCAAGCCCACGGAGATCACCATCTCCGGCGTGGACAAGCGCCAGGTCGGTCAGGTCGCCGCCGAGATCCGCGCGTTGCGCGGCCCCGAGCCCTATAAGGGCAAGGGCGTGAAATACGCCGGCGAATTCATCTTCCGTAAGGAAGGCAAGAAGAAGTAAGGACGCGAGCCATGGCAAAGGACGTAAATGCAGCCGCCCGGCGCAAGGCCCGGGTCCGTCGGAGCATTCGCGCGCGCGCCTATGGCCGCCCGCGTCTGTCGGTGTTCCGCTCTTCGGAGCAGATCTATGCGCAGATCATCGACGACGAGAAGGGCGTGACCATCGTCTCCGCCTCGACGCTCGAAAAGGCCAATCGCGAGACGCTGAAGACGGGCGCCAACAAGGAAGCGGCGCATCTGGTCGGCAAGCAGCTCGCCGAGCGCGCCGCCGCCAAGGGCATCACGGAAGTGGTGTTCGATCGCGGGGCCTATATCTATCACGGCCGCGTTCAGGCGCTGGCCGAGGGCGCTCGCGAGGGCGGCCTGCAGTTCTGATGCGCCTCCTCCCGCTGGCGGGGGGAGACTTCGCGCATCGGCGCGGCGAATGAGGGCTGGCGCGGCGTAGCGAGGCGATGGTCGAAAGGCTCTCGCCGACCTTGCGTCGTGCAGCCCCTCTCCTGTATGCGGGAGAGGAAGCAAACCCCAAGCGAGCGGCGCTATTGCCGCGTAAGTGACGGAAGAGAAAATGGCTCGTGAACCAGAAGGCGGCCGCGGCCGCGACCGGGATCGGGACGACCGCGACAATGAGTTCGTGGACCGTCTCGTCCACATCAACCGCGTCGCCAAAGTGGTGAAGGGCGGTCGGCGTTTCGGATTTGCGGCGCTCGTCGTCGTCGGCGACCAGAAGGGCCGCGTCGGCTATGGCCACGGCAAGGCGCGCGAAGTGCCGGAAGCGATCCGCAAGGCGACGGAAGCCGCCAAGCGCGCGCTCATCCGCGTGCCGCTGCGCGAAGGCCGCACGCTGCATCATGACGTCAACGGCCGCCATGGCGCGGGCCGCGTCGTGCTGCGCGCCGCGCCTCCCGGCACCGGCATCATCGCCGGCGGCCCGATGCGCGCCGTTTTCGAGACGCTGGGCGTTCACGACGTCGTGGCCAAGAGCCAGGGCTCCTCGAATCCCTACAACATGATTCGCGCGACGTTCGACGCGCTCGAGCGCGAAGATTCTCCGCGTTCGGTCGCCGCTCGTCGTTCTCTCAAGGTCTCCGCGCTGCAGGCGCGCCGTCAGGGCGCCGAAGCCGAAGCCGTCGACGCTTGAGGGGAGGGCTTGCGATGAGCGATAAGAAAATCACCGTCGAGCAGACCGGCAGCGCCATCGGCCGTCCCGAGCGTCAGCATAGAACGCTGACCGGCCTCGGCCTCACGCGCATCGGCAAGCGTCGCACGCTCGAGGACACGCCCGCTGTGCGCGGGATGATCGCGAAAGTCGCGCATCTCGTCAAAATCGTCGACGAGAAGTGAGGGGCGGGACAATGGTGAAGCTCAACGATCTCTCCGACAATCCCGGCTCCAGCAAGAATCGCATGCGCGTGGGCCGCGGCATCGGCTCCGGCAAGGGCAAGACCGCGGGTCGCGGCGTCAAGGGCCAGAAGGCCCGCACCGGCGTCGCTGTGAAAGGCTTCGAAGGCGGCCAGATGCCGCTGCATCGTCGCCTGCCCAAGCGCGGGTTCTTCAATCCCTTCTCGACCGACTATAATGAGGTCAATCTCGGCCGCATTCAGCAGGCGGTGGAGGCCGGCAAGCTCGACGCCGCCGCTCCGGTGACGATCGACGCGCTGATCGCCGCCGGCGTGGTCTCCAAGCCGCGCGACGGCGTGAAGATCCTCGGCAATGGCAAGCTCGAGGCGAAGCTCGCCTTCGAGGTCGCCGCCGCTTCGAAATCGGCAGTGGCCGCTATCGAGGCCGCCGGCGGCTCGGTCAAGCTGCTCGTCGCCGCGGAAGAGCCCGCCTCGGCCTGAAGCCGCCGCCCGGCCCGCGACGCGTAGGCCGGGCGTCAGCTCGAGGGGGCGCATTTTTCGCCGCCTCGAGGTTAATCGTATCGACCAAAAAACTGGCGATCCGCCCATCCGTCGTGATACGGAGTCGCCTGTGCGAGCCGGCGAGAAGAGGCTAGACTTTTTTTTCGCCGACATCGTGCGATAGACATGCGCCGGGTCCGGCCCCTCGAATGGGCTGGGCCGAAAACAGAGCGCGGCGTCGCGGCGGGCAGCGCTGCGTCGCTTCGACGCTCGTCTAAAAGAAAACCGCGCGGCGCGCGACGAGGGAGCCTCGCCCATGGCATCGGCAGCCGAACAGCTTGCGGCCAACGTCAATTTTTCCGCTTTCGGCAAAGCGGATGAGCTCAAGAAACGCATCTGGTTCACGCTCGGCGCGCTGATCGTCTATCGCCTCGGCACTTATGTGCCGCTGCCGGGCATCGACCCGGACGCCTTCGCCAAGAGCTTCTTCGGCCAGTCGAAGGGCGTGCTCGAGCTGTTCAACATGTTCGCCGGCGGCGCGGTTCAGCGTAGCGCGATCTTCGCGTTGAACATCATGCCTTATATTTCCGCCTCCATCATCATTCAGCTTCTCACGACGGTGATTCCGTCGCTCGAGCAGGTGAAGAAGGAAGGCGAGCAGGGCCGCAAGGTCCTCAACCAATATACGCGCTATCTCACCGTCATTCTGGCGACCTTCCAGGCCTATGGCATGGCGATCGGCCTCGAGGGACAGCAAGGCGTCGTGACAGAGCCAGGGCTGTTCTTTCGCCTCACGACCGTCTGCACGCTCGTCGGCGGCACGATGTTCCTGATGTGGCTCGGCGAGCAGATCACGTCGCGCGGCATCGGCAATGGCTCCTCGCTGATTATTTTCGCGGGCATTGTCGCGGCCTTTCCGGCGGCGATCCTCAGCACTCTCGAGCTCGGCAAGCAGGGCGCGATCTCGACTGGCGTCATCCTCGGCGTGATCGCCATGTCCTTCTTCGTCATCGCCTTCATCGTCTATATGGAGCGAGCGCAGAGGCGATTGCTCATCACCTATCCCAAGCGACAGCACGGCAATCGTGTCTATGAGGGCCAGACCTCCTTCCTGCCGCTGAAGCTCAACACCTCGGGCGTCATTCCGCCGATCTTCGCCTCGTCGCTGCTGCTGCTGCCGACGACGATCGCGAATTTCTATCAGACGCAGGGCACGGACAATATTTTTGCGACCATCTCGGCCTATTTCGGGCATGGGCGGCCGCTCTATATGCTGTCCTATGTCGGGCTGATCGTGTTCTTCGCTTTCTTCTACACGGCCATCGTCTTCAATCCGACGGAGACGGCCGATAATCTGAAGAAGCATGGCGGCTTCATCCCCGGCATTCGGCCGGGTGAGCGCACGGCGAAGTTCATCGACGATGTGCTGATGCGCATCACCGTGCTCGGCGCCGCCTATCTCGCGGTAATCTGCCTGCTGCCGGAAATGCTGATCTCCTACGCCAATCTGCCGTTTTATTTCGGCGGCACCTCGCTGCTCATCGTGGTGAGCGTGACGATGGATACGGTGGCGCAGGTCCACGGTCATCTCCAGGCTCATCAATATGAGGGCCTGATCCGCAAGACGAAACTTCGCGGGCGACGCAAATGAGGCTGGTGCTGCTCGGACCGCCGGGCGCGGGCAAGGGCACGCAATCGGCTCGGCTCGTCGCGAAATATTCGATCCCGCAGCTCTCGACCGGCGACATGCTGCGCGCCGCCGTCGAGGCGAGGACGCCGATCGGCCTCGAGGCCAAGGAGATCATGGATCGCGGCGCGCTGGTGCCCGACGCTGTCGTCGTCGGCATCATTGGCCAGCGCATCAAGGAGAAGGACGCCGCCAACGGCTTCATTCTCGATGGTTTCCCGCGCACGGTGGCGCAGGCTCAGGCGCTCGATCAGCTGCTGGACCGCGAGGGGCTGAAGCTCGATGCGGTCATAGAGCTCAGCGTCGATGAGAATGCGCTGCTCGCGCGCATGCAGAATCGCGTCGATGAGACGCGCGCCCGCGGCGGCGAGGTGCGCGCCGACGACAATCCAGAAGCGTTCAAGACGCGGCTGGACGCTTATCGCACGCAAACTGCGCCAGTGTCGGATTATTATTCCGGCAAGGGCGAGCTGAAGCAGGTCGACGGCATGGAGCCGGTCGACGCCGTCAGCGCGGCGATCGAGCAGGCGTTGGAGCACTGAACCCAAAGCGCTCGCCTTTTGTCTTCGCGCTTGCCGCGAGGACAAAGGAGAGCGCGGGACTTCTTCACTCGCAATCGAGCTGGCGTCCCCGCAAATGGCAGCGCAGACGCGGCGTCGCTTCGGCGTCGTAATTGGTGACGATCCATTCGCCGTCGCCGCGTTCGAATGTCGCGAAGCCGAAGGTGGCGGCGACGCCGCGGCCTTGCGCGACCGTAGCCTCGCCGATCGTCGCTCCATCGAAATTGGTCGGTATGCGCGGGTCCATGGCGGTGCCGCCGACGCCGACAATGAATTGCGCCGGCCGGTCCTCCCGAAAGCTCAGAGCTTCGAAAGCGTGGAGATGGCCCGACAGGATGGCCTGCACGCTCGCCGGAATATTGTCATGGGCGGCGGCGGCCAGCGTTTCATTGATGCCGATCGTTTCGCCGATCCGCGATCGAAACAGCGAGAAGATCGGCTTGTGGAACGCATACCAGACCGGGCCGGGCGCGTCCTTGGCGACAGTGAGCTGGCTGCGTAGAAAAGCTGCCTGCTCGATGACCACAGTGCGCTCTTCCGCTTCGGTCGTGTCGAGAATGTAGAGCGTCGGATCGGCGATATCGACGCGATAGGCCTGCTCGCGCTCGACGCATTGGGGATTCTCGCTCAGCGGCAGTGGCGAGAGCGTCCGCGTCCAGCCTCGGCCGGCGCGCTTGCAGATTTCGTGATTGCCGCGCACGAGCGCCAAAGGGGCGGCGCGCAGCAGAGCGTCGCCAGGCTCGAAGAAATCCGCCTTCCAGGCCTCCCAATTGTCGCCATGAGGCGAGCCGGCGCAGCGCGCCATGCCGGGGAGGCACGCGGTCTCGCGATAATGATAATCGCCGACATGGATCACGATGTCCGGGGCAAATTTTGCAGCGGTCTCGGCGACTCGGCGGAAGGGCCAGGCTTCCGCAGAATTGCAATCCTGCACGAATATGCCTTTGAGTCGGCAACCGGTATCGCCGAGGACCAGGGCCTTGTCGATGCGCTCCGGCGGAGGGCGCAGCGGCGCGCCGGCGATTGTGAGGCTTCGTGTTCCTTTCGGAACCCTCACGGCGCAGACCGTGATCGGAAAGTCTTCTCCCGGCCGCGCGCGCGGCGTCATGGCGATGGCGCGGCCGTCGATCTCGGCGGCGGGGCAGGCGTCGCTCTGCGTTATGGCGCGCGCCTCCCATCCATCGGCGGCGGCCTGCAGCCAGCGATAGGAGTCCTCGGCGCGCGCCGGCCCGCAGAAGAACAGCGCGCCGAGCGCGAGCAAGCCCAGAGCGCGTGGGAGGAGAAATTCTCCTCTGTCATCTGCGTCGAAAGCGTGGGATTTATAGGGCGTTGCTTTGGTAGAGGTCATCTTTTCGCCGGTTTCGGAAAGTTGTCTCGGGCTCGGCCGCAGCGATCCCGCGTCGCATAGACGAAATCGCGGCCGCCGGGCGCCTCGCATGGGCTCATACGGAGGGAAGGATACTCCATGAAGAAGATTTTCGTGACGGCGGCGGCGCTGGCCATGGCCGCGTCGCTCGCAGGCTGCAATACGCCCGGCGAGCGCGCCGCTGGCGGCGCCCTCATCGGCGGCGCGGGCGGAGCGGCGATCGGCGCCGCGGCCTCCGGCGGCCGCGCGGGCGGCACGCTCGCAGGGGCGGCGATCGGTGCGGCGACCGGCGCCGTCGTCGGCGCGGCGACTGCCCCGCCGCAGCAATGCGCCCGCTGGGGCTGGGACTATTACGGCAATCGCGTCTGCGTCGCCTATTATAATTACTGAGATTGCCAAGGACGCGAAGCGCAGAGCTTCGCGTCCACGATTTTTTTGACGGTCAGTTGGCGCGGGCGAGACCCAGGGCATTGCGCAGCTCCGTCCGCGCGGCTTCTATGTCCTTGCGATAGGCGGGGTCGAGCTCCATGATCGCATGCACCGCATAGGCGACGAGCCGCGCCGCAGCGACGTCGCTGGGGAAATGCACGCCGCAGACGAGCCGATTGTGGCCGTAATCATCCGCCCGCGCGAGGATTTCGTCGCGACGCTCGGGCGCGATGTCGATCAGCGCCAGGCCCATGAGATAACCGACGGTCGTATGGCCGCTCGGATAGGAATCGTCCTTCGTCTTGGTCTTGCAGACGGGATGCAGCGTCTTGTCGACATTATAAGGCCGGATGCGATGGAAGGCGTCCTTGGCGGCGCCCGTATTGGCGGATTCGTCGGCCTTCAGCCGTGCGCCGAGAGCTTCGACCGCCGGCAGATTCTCCTTGGTGAATTTCTCGCCGAAGACCGTGTGATAGAGGAAGATGGTCTGATTCTCGTCGTCCGCTTTGGCGCGCGCGGCCTGCTCCGCGGTGCGCGCATTCTCGATGCGATGCAGCTCGGCGAGCTCGGCGTCGCTCTTCGGCGAATGCGGTGCGGGCGGGGTCGCGAGAATTTCGAGCGGATGGCTCTGCTCGGGCGTCACAAAGCCCTCGCGCGCGGCTGCGGGCGCGCAGAGCAGAGCGAGAACCGAAAGGATCGCGGCGGTTTTCTTCATATGAGCTGGTTCCGGCGGCCGTCATTTTCGATTACGCGCAGTCCCCGGGCCGCCCGGCCGCGCGCTTCGGCGTACGGCTTTCTACCCGAAACTTCTTGTCCGTGCGATGACGGCGTCTCATGTGGGGCGCATTCATCGGATCGGCAGAAAGAGATCGGTGATCGTCTCATGCTCCGGGACATCCGGATAGAAGCCGATTCTCTGGCAGAACAGGGGAAAGTCGCGCGGCTCCTCGCCGCTCGCCGGCAGCCAGTCGCGATAGAGGAAGAGCGCCGGCCGCTCCAGATTTTCGCTGGAGCCGATGACGCGCAACACGGCGCAGCGGCCGCCCGGTATCAGCCCGGATGTCACGCCCGCCGCATTGGCGGCGATCGGCCGATCGCTCGCCGCGCAGAGATCGATGCGGAACGCCTCCGGCGCCGTGATGCGCGGATCGCAAGGAAAAATGGTGAAGGTCGCCGCGATATCGCGGGAGAGGCCCACCGACCGGCGCCATTCGATGAAACGCCGCACGCTCTCATAGACGCGCGCGGGATCGCCCCTATGGGTCAGAATGGCGACCGGCGTCGGGGGAAAGTCTCTCACGGTCACATCAGCGGGGGAGTAGGTCATATTCGCGCTCCGGGCTCGATCGAGCGGCTCCAAGGCCGCGAGCCACTGCTCCCAGTCGGGCGATTTGCGGAAGGCCGATGGCGTTTGCCCGACGCATTCCCGAAAGGCGCGGGCGAAGCCGTCAGGCGCCTCATATCCAGAGTCGAGAGCGATCGCCGTCACATTGTCGTCCGCGTGAAAGGCCAGCCGATAGGATGCCCGCTTCATGCGGGCGAGCTGGACATAGCGATGCGCCGAGACGCCGAAAGTCGCGCCGAACTGCCGGTGGAAGTGATGCTTCGAGAAAGCCGCCACGTCACTGAGAACATCGAGGCTGAGATCTTCGTCGAGATGCCGGTCGATATGATCCAGCACGCGCCGCATCCGGGCCTGATAATTCTCGAGCGCCGTTTTCCCCATTCCATCCTCCGTGGCGCTCTCATCTGAGCATTCGCCTCGGCGGCGCGCTCGGCCGATCTTGCGATCTCGCCGGGGGCGCGCGACTTTTTTCTGCGTGGGACGAAACGCGAGACATGCGATTCGCGAACGTCACTCATGCGCCGCATGGGCGCGGCGCGGTGGAGAAAGCTTCATGAAATTGCACAGATTCCTTCTGCTCTCGCTCTTCTGCCTGGTCGTTTCCGGGCTCGCGCGCGCCGAGACGGCGCCGGCGCCGCGCTTCAAAGCGGTGGCTTTCGACTATTTCGTGCTCTTCGACGCCAATTCGGTGGTTCCCGCGGTCGAGGCCGCCTATCCGGGCAAAGGCATGGAATTCACCAAGCTCTGGCGCGCCAAGCAGTTCGAATATTGCTTCCTGCGCTCGATCACCGGCCGCCATGCGGATTTTTTCGAGGTGACGGGCGACGCGCTCGCCTATGCCGCCCAGGCGATGAAGCTCGATCTGCCGCCGGCGACCCGCGAGCGTCTCATGAACGCCTATCTGACGCTCACCCCCTGGCCCGATACTCTGGATGCGCTGCGCCGGCTGAAGGCCGCCGGCGTGCGCGTCGTCACAATCGCGAATTTCAGTGGAAAGATGCTGTCGGCCAATGCGGAGCGCGCCGGCCTCACCTTCTATTTCGACGAATTGCTGAGCACCGAGGTCAATGCGACCTATAAGCCCGATCCCAAGGCCTATGCGCTGGGAATGGAGCGGCTGCATCTCGCTAAGGAGGAGATTCTCTTCGCCGCTTTCGGCAGCTGGGACGCCTATGGCGCCAAGGCCTTCGGCTATCCGACCATTTGGGTCAACCGCTTCGGCCTGCCGGCGGAAAAGCTCGGCGTCGTGCCGGATGTGGTCGCACCGGATATGAAAGGGCTGCTGGAGCTGGTTCTCGGCCGTTCGTGAGGTCAGGCGATCTTCGCATAGAGCGCTTTCCGATCGAACGGAATCGTTCGATCGATCAGAATTCGCTCCCGATAGAGAAATGAGAGCGTTATCCGATCCAATTGGATCGGATAACGCTCTAGACCGCGTCTATGCGCGCGCCCCGATCGGAGCCCGCGACGACGGCGAGCGTCAATCCGCTCGCCTCCGCCGCGCCGCGCGCCAGAGCCTCGAGGCGACGCGCTTCCGCTTCGCCGCGCGCGAAGGCGAAGCCGGTCGGCCCCCAGGAGGTCTGGCCGAGGCCGGTCGCGCCGCCTTGCGCCAGCCGTGCGAGCAGAGCTTCGACCGCCGCGCTGGTGAAGCGCCGCCCGCCCTGCGCTGGCGCGAAATAATCCCCGACGATCGCCTGAATGGCGGTGATCGCCGCGCCGAAGCCCGAGAAATCCGCCTCCGCCGCCGCCGGTAGCGCCTGCATCAGCACCAGCCGGCACAATTTCCCCGCATCCTCCTCCGAGAAGGGCGGCAGCTCGGCGAAGGCCTTGCGCTCCTCGGCGCCATGCAGGCCGATCGAGGCCGGGTCCGAGACGAGGAGAATGCGCCAATCTTCCGGAAAAGCGAGGCGCGAGACCACCGGCGGGGTCATCGTATCGGCGCCGCGGCCGCCGTCGACCACGAGCCCCCCACGCGTGAACAGCCCCGCCCCGAGCCCGGAGCGCGCGCCGCGTTGCAGCAGAGCGGCGTCCGCCTCCACATTCTGAGGCATGGCTTCGAGGCGACGCAGCGCGGCGGCTATGGCCAGCGCCAGCTGCGTGCCCGAGCCGAGGCCCGAATGCGGCGGGATCGCCTCTCCAATGTCGAGCCGATAGCGCTTGCCCGGCGCGAGCGCGGCGGTCGCCTTTTCGAGCAGAGCGAGCGCGCGTTCGGCGTCCGGGCCGGAAGCCTCCATCTTTTCAGCCGGCTGCAGCGTCAACCGCGTCGCCGGCGCGTCTATGGAGAGGCCGAGCCCGCCGAATTTGCGGCCGAGCGCGCCATTCATGTCCAAGAAGCCGAGATGCAATCTCGCCGCGGCGACGACGCTCACGCTGATCGGCATGGAGCCTCATTTTCGGACTTTATGCGGAATATCCGCTATATCTCGCTTCCCGGCGCGGTTTCACGCCGTTGTCGACGGGGCTCGCGCGCATTCGACTAGGCCGAGTAAGGCGCCGCGCGTGCGAAGGCAAGAGCTTGTGCAGTGAACAAGAGCTCGTGCAGTGAACGAGAGCTCGTCCGGTGAACAGGAGCTCGTCCGGGCGGACGCGCGAGAACGAACGAGCGAGAGAGGGGGACGCCATGGCCGCCGAGGAGCGCGCATATTCGCCAGAAGAGATAACAGCCCGCCTCGCCGCCGAGCTGCCGCATTGGCGGCTCGAGAACGGCTGGATTCGCCGCAAGTTCAAGACCCACGGCTGGAAGGGCACGCTGATGGTCGTCAACACGGTCGGCCATCTGGCCGAGGCCGCCTGGCACCATCCCGACATAGCCGCCTCCTACGCATGGGTCGAGTTGAAGCTGATGACCCATACGGCCAAGGGCGTGACCGACAAGGATTTCGAGCTGGCGCACAAGATCGAGGACGTCGTGTCCTGGCGTCCCGGCAAGGAGGGCGGCGCGCTCGAGGGCACGCCCGAGACCGACCAGCGCTTCGCCTATATCAAATACGACTGACAGGCTCATCCCCGGAGACCAGAGTGACGACGACGATTGAATCGTCGCGCGAGCGATTCTTTTCGCTCGTCGCGGCGCGGCCGGTCATCATGGGCATCGTCAATGTGACGCCCGATTCCTTTTCCGACGGCGGCCGCTTCTTCGCGCCGCAGGCCGCGCTGGCGCAGGCGCAAAAGCTCGCCGCCGACGGCGCGGACATTGTCGATGTCGGCGCCGAATCGACCCGCCCAGGCCATACGCCGCTGACCGCCGACGAAGAGTGGACGCGCCTCGCGCCGCTGCTCGAGACGCTGGTCGCGCAATGCGGCGTTCCGGTCTCCATCGACACCTATAAGGCGCAGACGGCGCGCCGGGCGCTCGCGGCCGGCGTGACGATCATCAATGATATCTGGGGCCTGCAGCGCGACCCCGATATGGCTCCGGCAATCGCGGAGGCCGGCGCCGGCGTCGTCGTCATGCATAATCGCGCCGAGGTCGCGCCCGATATCGACATCGTCTCGGACATGCTCGGCTTTTTCGAGCGTTCGCTGGAGATCGCCGCCGCCGCCGGCGTGCCGGAATCGCGCGTGATTCTCGATCCGGGCGTCGGCTTCGGCAAGACGCGCGAGCAGGATTTCGCAGCGCTGCGCGGCGTGCCGCAGCTCATGCGATTCGGGCGGCCGGTGCTCATCGGCGTGTCGAGAAAACGCTTGTTCGGCGCGTTGCTCGGCGCCGAGGTGGATGCGCGCCTCATCGCCACAGTGGCGGCGAATCTGATCGCGGCGCTGGAGGGCGCGCGGATTTTCCGCGTCCACGACGCCGCCGAGCACCGGGCGGCCTTCGCCGTGCTCGACACTCTGACACAGGGAAAAGGACGCATATGACGACGGCTGAGACGCGGGTCGGCTTTGGCTTCGGCAGCAATCTCGGGGACAAGCCCGCCAATATTCGGCGCGCGGTCGCGCTGGTCGGGGAGCGTGGGATCGCGCGCCTCGACGCTGTCTCGCGCATCTATCGGACGCCCCCTTGGGGCGATCTCGATCAGGGCGATTTCGCCAACGCCTGCGCGCTCGGCTGGACCCGTCTGTCGCCCTATGAGCTGCTCGCCGCGGTCAAGACGATAGAGGCCGATATGGGCCGCACGCCTACTCGCCGCTGGGGGCCGCGGCTGATCGACGTCGATATTCTCTTTCTCGGCGATCATACGATGGATGATCCTGAGCTCACCTTGCCGCATAAGGAGCTGTTTTCCCGTGCTTTTGTGCTGAAGCCACTGGCGGAGATCGGCCCCGACCTGACGCTCGACGGCGCCTCCATCGCGCGCGCGGCCGCCGAAGCGGCGGCGGAGGGGATCGGAATTTGGGAGGAAAAGTCCACCGACGCCCGATGAGCCATGACGCCACAGTTCTATAGGGTAGTGATGTCATCCGTCTGGGCAGGGCTCCGCTACAGGTCCGAATTAAAAACATAAATTGTTGATTTACCTATATATAATGATTGATAGAAGAAATCTATCAATGTGCTTAAGGGTGGGTATATCGTCCGTTCAGGCAAGGCATGTCCTGCCCAAAAACGTTTTCGATACCCCTCAATAGATTGCCATATACTACCCCATTGGATATTGTCATTACGAGGCGGAACGGAAATGGTTGCGGCTCGCCGAACGAGGGCGTTTTGGATGTTTTGGCGCTGGGAGGCGCCGGGGGGTCTGGGGCTTTCGTTTCGCGCGGCGGTTTCGAGAAAATTCGTCTCCGAGCAAAGAAGAAAAATGCCGTCGGCGGGTCCTTTTGAGAGGGGTCGCTGGGCGGTGAGAGCGGGAGGTCGGGACAGCGGCTCGTCGAGCACGAGGCCGCAGCGACGACAATCAACCGTTGGAGACGAAGGCGCGTGCCGAGCAGGGAGGCGGGACGCGGCGAAAACGCTTCGAGAATCCCTGGGAGCACTTAGGAGGAATTGAGATGAGCGTAACGACAGAGACATCGGCCGGCGCAGCCGCCGGCTCAGATGCCATCGTGGACCTGAAGACCATGTGGATCGGCATCGCCGTCCTCAACATTTTCTACCTGTTCATCCGTATCTATGAGCAGATCTTCGGCTGGCGCGCGGGTCTCGACTCGTTCGCTCCGGAGTTCCAGACGTATTGGCTGACGATGCTGTGGACGGAGATTCCGCTGGAGCTCGTCGCCGGTCTCGGCCTCGCCGGCTATCTGTGGAAGACCCGCGACCGCAATGTCGACGCGGTTTCTCCGCGTGAGGAGCTTCGTCGTCACGTCGTGCTGCTGCAGTGGCTGACGGTCTACTCGGTGGCCATCTACTGGGGCGCCAGCTTCTTCACGGAGCAGGACGGCACCTGGCACATGACCGTGATTCGCGACACGGACTTCACCCCGTCGCACATCATCGAGTTCTATCTCAGCTACCCGATCTACTCGATCATGGGCGTGGGCTCGTTCTTCTACGCCAAGACCCGCATTCCGTTCTTCGCGCACGGCTATTCGCTGGCGTTCCTGATCGTGGCCATCGGTCCGTTCATGATCATCCCGAACGTCGGCCTGAACGAGTGGGGCCACACCTTCTGGTTCATGGAAGAGCTGTTCGTCGCTCCGCTGCATTGGGGCTTCGTGTTCTTCGGCTGGATGGCTCTGGGCGTGTTCGGCGTCGTCCTGCAGATCCTGGCTGGCGTGAAGCGCCTGCTCGGCAAGGACGGCGTTGCGGCGCTGATCGGCTGATAGCGGCCTGAATATCGGCCGCCCGCGCAGTGTCGCGGACGGCCGCCTCCGGCGAATTTTTCCGAATGCTCCCGGAACGAGGCTTCGTCCGGACGGCCGCGCGGCGGCGGTTCGGACGGGGTTTCGGAGAGGGATCGGCGGGAGATCGGCGGGGCGAATTCCAAAGGACAATCCGGCGCGAGAGAGCCGGAGGCAGGTCTCGAGACGCCGGCGCGAAGACGCCGGGCGGACAGACACCAAGGAGAAGAGTGATGTCTACATCGAAGAGCGGGGGGGCAATCGGGCCTTTCCATTCTGTCGCGGAAGCGGCGGGATGCGTTAAGACCTCCGATTGGCTGATTCTGACGCTGCTGTTTCTGGCAGTGCTGGGCGGCTATCATATTCACTTCATGCTGACGGCTGGCGACTGGGACTTCTGGGTCGACTGGAAAGACCGTCGTATGTGGCCGACCGTCATCCCGATCCTGGGCGTGACCTTCGCGGCCGCCGCTCAGGCGTTCCTGTGGGAGAACTTCCGTCTCCCGTTCGGCGCGACCTTCGCGGTTCTGGGTCTGCTCATCGGCGAGTGGATCAACCGCTATGTGAACTTCTGGGGCTGGACCTACTTCCCGATCAGCCTGGTGTTCCCGTCGGCTCTGGTCGTTCCGGCCCTGTGGCTGGACATCATCCTGCTGCTGTCGGGCTCCTATGTGATCACGGCTGTGGTCGGCGCCCTGGGCTGGGGTCTGCTGTTCTACCCGAACAACTGGCCGGCGATCGCCGCCTTCCATCAGGCGACCGAGCAGCATGGTCAGCTGATGTCCCTGGCTGATCTGATCGGCCTCCACTTCGTCCGCACCTCGATGCCGGAATACATCCGCATGGTCGAGCGCGGCACGCTGCGCACCTTCGGTAAGGACGTCGTGCCGGTGGCCGCGTTCTTCTCGGGCTTCGTGTCGATGCTCGTCTACTTCCTGTGGTGGTTCGTCGGTAAGTGGTACTCCACCACGAAGGTGATCACCAAGATCTGATCGGCCGTAAGGCTGGACGGATCGAGCGATCGCTCAAAGCGAGGAGGGGCGGCTGCGAAGGGCTCCTGCAAGAGAGCCCGGGAGCGAGCCGCTCCGGCAAGGACGACAGCGGACATCCGGCCCGACGGGCCGGTCCGCGAAGAGAAACTTGGGAGGTTGTTCCATGAAACTGTTGGAGAGAATGGCCGTGCTGGCGACGGGACGCGTCGCTCGGCTCTTCGGCCTGGGCATGGCGGCTGCGGTCGCCGCGACGATGGGCTCCGTCGCTCCGGCGTCGGCGCACGGCGAGAAGTCGCAGCAGGCGTTCCTGCGCATGCGCACGCTGAACTGGTATGACGTGAAGTGGTCGAAGACCTCGCTGAACGTCAACGAGTCGATGGTGCTTTCGGGCAAGGTGCACGTGTTCTCGGCTTGGCCGCAGGCCGTCGCGAACCCGAAGTCGTCGTTCCTGAACGCCGGCGAGCCGGGTCCGGTTCTGGTTCGCACGGCTCAGTTCATCGGCGAGCAGTTCGCTCCGCGCTCTGTGTCGCTCGAGGTCGGCAAGGACTATGCGTTCCAGATCGACCTGAAGGCGCGCCGCGCGGGCCGTTGGCACGTTCATGCGCAGATCAACGTCGAAGGCGGCGGCCCGATCATCGGACCCGGCCAGTGGATCGAGATCAAGGGCGACATGGCCGACTTCAAGGACCCGGTCACGCTGCTGGACGGCACGACCGTGGACCTCGAGACCTACGGCATCGACCGCATCTATGCTTGGCACTTCCCGTGGATGATCGCGGCTGCGGCCTGGATCCTCTACTGGTTCTTCAAGAAGGGCATCATCGCCTCCTACCTGCGCGTCAGCGAAGGCAAGGAAGACGAGCAGATCGGTGACGACGACCGTCGCGTCGGCGCTATCGTTCTGGCGGTGACGATCCTGGCGACGATCATCGGCTACGCTGTCACCAACAGCACCTTCCCGCGCACGATCCCGCTTCAGGCCGGCTTGCAGAAGCCGCTGACGCCGATCACCGAGGAAGGCACTGTGGGCGTCGGCACGAAGATCGTGACGGCGGATCTCAAGGGCGGCGTCTACAAGGTGCCGGGCCGCGAGCTGACGGTTCAGGTGAAGATCACGAACAAGACGGATGAGCCGCTGAAGCTCGGCGAGTATACGGCGGCGGGTCTCCGCTTCCTGAACCCCGACGTGTTCACGACGAAGCCGGAGTTCCCCGACTATCTGCTGGCGGACCGTGGTCTGTCGACGGATCCGACGCCGATCGCGCCGGGTGAGACGAAGACGATCGAGATCAAGGTGCAGGACGCGCGTTGGGACATCGAGCGTCTCTCCGACCTCGCCTATGACACGGACAGCCAGATCGGCGGTCTGCTGTTCTTCTTCGGCCCGTCGGGCAAGCGCTACGCCACCGAAATCGGCGGCCCGGTCATTCCGAAGTTCGTCGCCGGCGACATGCCCTGATCGAACTCTCTGAAGGCTGAAAATATCGCCGGCCGGGCCTCGCGCCCGGCCGGTTTCTTTTTGCGCATTGACGTTTTCTTCTTCGCGCAGCGTCTTGCAGCGCGTGCGATAGCGGATTAATTGCAGTCTGAAGCTCTGCGCTCATCGGGGGAAAGCGCATGTCGCGTCGTCGTATCGCGCAATTGCTCTTGCCGGCCGCTCTCGTTGCGATGAGCGCCGCTCATTCGGCGCTGGCGCGCGGCGATCTCCTTCCCGACAAAGACAGCTGCGTGCTGAAGATCGGTCCCGAGCTCATCTATTTTGCGGGCTACCAGCCCGGCGCGGCGCAGCAGAAAAAATTCTGCGAGGATGCTCCCCAATCGGGAGAGACGATCTTCGTCTTCGACTATGCGGCCCCCGAGCTTCGCGAGATGAAGGCCGGCTTTCGCATTTTGCTGCAGAGCGACGACAGCGAGGATGCGTCGAGCATGGAGGCGGCGACCGTCGCCTCGCTGCCTCCGCAGATCTATCCAAAAGGGACATTTTCTTTCGCCCATGTCTTCACCCAGCCGGGCGATTTCATCGGCGTCGTCACCATCGACGGCGCGGCCGGCGAGCATTGGACAGCGCGCTTTCCCTTTTCCGTGGGCAAGCGGCGCTTCGACATCAGCCCCTATTATCTGATCGCCGCCGCCGGCTTGCTCGCCGCGTTTCTGTTCGTCTCCAGCCGGTCGAAGCCTGCGGGCTCCCGGCGCTGATCGACTCGGCGCGACGCGCTCATCTCCTGCTGAAAAAGTATGAATTCGGCGTTCTGCGCGTCGGAGACACGGTTTACAGCCTCATTAAAATATATTAGTCCATTACATGAGTGAATTTATAGACCATAGAAGGAGACCGGTATGAGGAGCGTTTCAATCTCGCGGCGCCGCTTTGGCGCGGTCGTCGCGCTCGCCGCGAGCCTGTCGACTTTCGTCGATGCGACGGCGCAGGCGGCGAGTTCGCTGCTCAATGTCTCCTATGATCCGACACGTGAGCTCTATAAGGCGATCAATCCCGCCTTCGCCGCCGATTGGAAGGCGAAGACCGGCGAGACGATCGAGCTTCAGGCCTCTCATGCCGGTTCGGGCGCGCAGGCGCGCGCGGTGATCGACGGCCTCGCGGCCGATGTCGTGACTCTCGCGCTCGCCGCCGACATAGACGCGATCGTGAACAAGAGCGGCAAAATCGCGCCGGATTGGCAGAAGAAGCTGCCGAACAACGCCTCGCCCTACACGTCGACGATCGTCTTTCTGGTGCGCAAGGGCAATCCGAAGAAGATCAAGAATTGGGACGATCTGGCCAAGCCCGGCGTCGCCGTCGTCACCCCCAATCCGAAGACCTCCGGCGGCGCGCGCTGGAACTATCTCGGCGCTTGGGGCTATGCGCTCAAAAAATTCGGCGGCGACGAGGCGAAGACCAAGGAATTCGTCAAGGCGATTTATAAGAACGCCCCGGTGCTCGACACGGGCGCGCGCGGCTCGACGATCACCTTCGCTCAGCGTGGTCTCGGCGATGTGCTGATCGCCTGGGAGAACGAGGCCTTCCTCGCCTTCGAGGAGTTCGGCAAGGATAAATTCGAGATCATCGTTCCCACCACATCGATCCTCGCCGAGCCCCCGGTCGCGGTCGTCGATGGCAATGTCGACGCGAAGGGCACGCGCAAGGCCGCCGAGGCCTATGTGAACTTCCTCTACACGCCGGCCGCGCAGGCGATCATCGCCAAGAATTACTATCGTCCCGCGCATCCCGAATTCGCGGCCAAGGATGATCTGAAGCGCCTTCCCAAGCTCGAGCTCTTCACCGTCGATCAAGTCTTCGGCGGTTGGACGAAAGCGCAGAAGACGCATTTCGCCGATGGCGGCGTCTTCGACGATATTCAGAAGCAGTAAAGGCCCAAGGAATTCTCATGAGCGCCGCTGCGCCCGTTGCGAACAAGAAGGCTCGGAGCTTCACGGCTCCGAGCGTCATCCCGGGATTCCGGGCGACCTTCGGCTTCACCATCTTTTATCTGAGCCTGGTCGTCCTGTTTCCTCTGTCGCTGCTGATTTTCCGCGCCTCCTCGCTCGGACTTTCCGGCCTCTATGGAATAGCGGTGGAGCCGCGCGTCGCCGCGGCGCTGCGCACCAGCTTTTTCATCTCCTTCGCGGCGGCGGCGATCGATGTCGTTTTTGGCCTCATCACCGCCTGGGTGCTGACGCGCTATGAGTTTCCGGGCCGGCGTTTTCTCGACGCCATCGTCGATCTGCCCTTCGCTCTGCCCACAGCCGTCGCCGGCATCGCGCTCGCGGCGCTCTACGCGCCCAATGGCTGGCTCGGCGAGCCGCTCGCCGATTACGACATAAAGATCGCTTACACGCGTTGGGGCATTCTGGTCGCTCTGGTGTTCGTCGGCCTGCCCTTCGTCGTGCGCACGGTGCAGCCGCTGCTCGCCGAAATCGACGCGGAGCTCGAGGAGGCGTCGGCGACGCTCGGCGCGAGCCGCGCGCAGACGGTATGGCGCGTGCTGCTGCCGCCGATCCTGCCGGCGCTGCTCACAGGTTTCGCTCTGGCTTTTGCGCGGAGCGTCGGCGAATATGGCTCGGTGATCTTCATCGCCGGCAATCTCGCCTATATCTCGGAAATCGCGCCCTTGCTGATCATCGTCAAGCTCGAGCAGTTCGACTATGCCGGCGCGACGGGCATTGCGACCATCATGCTCGCCATCTCCTTTTCCGTGCTGCTGGCGATCAATCTGATCCAGGCCTGGAGCCAGAAGAGGTTCGGTCATGTCTGAGGCGATCCCATCTGCGGCGCTCGCGCCGGTCATTGCGGTCGCGGCGCCGCGCAGCGTGACGGAGGAGACGCCGCTCACGCGCAATGTGCTGATCGGCGTCGCCGTGGCCTTTCTCGGCCTCTTCCTGCTGCTTCCGCTCGCGGTCGTCTTCACCGAGGCTTGCGCCAAGGGGGCCGGGGCGTTCTTCGCCACTTTCGAGGAGCCGGACGCGCGCGCGGCGATCCGCCTCACGCTCATCGTCGCGGCGATCGTCGTGCCGCTCAATGCGCTCTTCGGCGTTTGCGCGGCCTGGGCGATCTCCAAATTCTCCTTTCCGGGCAAGAGCGTGCTCATCACGCTCATCGATCTGCCCTTCTCCGTCTCCCCGGTGGTGTCCGGCCTCGTCTATGTGCTGGTCTTCGGCTCGCAGGGGCTGCTCGGCCCCACATTCGCGGCCTATGGAATTCAGGTCGTCTTCGCCATCCCCGGCATTGTTCTCGCGACGATCTTCGTCACCTTCCCCTTCGTCGCGCGGGAGCTGATCCCGCTGATGCAGGAGCAGGGAACGGTGGAGGAGGAGGCGGCGCTGACGCTCGGGGCGAGCGGCTTCCGCACTTTTCTCACGGTGACATTGCCCAACATCAAATGGGGCCTGCTCTATGGCGTGCTCCTCGCCAACGCCCGCGCCATGGGCGAGTTCGGCGCGGTCTCGGTCGTCTCCGGCCATATTCGTGGCCTGACCAACACGATACCTCTCCAGGTGGAGATCCTCTACAATGAGTATAACATCGTCTCGGCGTTCGCCCTCGCCTCCCTCCTGGCTGGGCTGGCTCTCGTCACTCTTGGATTCAAGACGCTCCTCGAATGGCGCTACGCCGGCCAAATCGCCGGTCGGCGCCGTCACTGAGGAGACGCCGCGCCCGCATGGCGTGGAGATCCGGATCGAGCGCGTCGAGAAGGATTTCGGCGACTATCCCGCTTTGCGCGACGTCAATCTGACGATCGCGCCGGGCGAGCTCGTCGCGCTGCTGGGACCCTCGGGCTCCGGCAAGACGACGCTGCTGCGCGCCATCGCCGGCCTCTCCAATCCCGATCGCGGCCGCATTCTCTTCGATTCCGAGGACGCCACCACTTTGTCGGTGCAGGAGCGGCGCGTCGGCTTCGTGTTCCAGAATTACGCGCTGTTCAAGCATCTGACCGTCGCCGATAATATCGCCTATGGGCTGAAGGTTCGCCCGCGCCGCTCGCGTCCCTCCCGCGCCGAGATCGCCGCGCGCGCAGCCGAGCTGCTCGAATTCGTGCAGCTCGACGGGCTCGGCGCGCGCTATCCGGCGCAGCTCTCCGGCGGACAGCGGCAGCGCGTGGCGCTCGCGCGCGCCCTCGCCATCGAGCCGCGCGTTCTGCTGCTCGACGAGCCTTTCGGCGCTCTGGACGCGCGCGTGCGCAAGGATCTGCGCCGCTGGCTGCGCGAGGTGCATCGGCAGACCGGCCTCACCACGGTCTTTGTGACGCATGACCAGGACGAGGCGATGGAGCTCGCCGATCGCGTGGTCGTGCTGGACAAGGGCCGCATCGAGCAGATCGGCACGCCGGACGAGCTCTATGATCGGCCGGCCTCGCCCTTCGTGCTCTCCTTCGTCGGCGAGGCGCTGGCGCTGCCGGTGCAGGTCGCCGACGGCAAAGTGATCTTCCAAGGCAAGGAGCTGCACGTCTCCTCGGAAAATCTGCGCAATGGACCGGCGCGCGTCTATTTCCGTCCTGCCGACATCGCTCTGCATGGCGGCCAGATCGGCGCGCTCGAGGGCCGGGTCGAGGCGGTGCGCCGCACGGCTGCGGGCTTGCGCGCGTCGATCTCCATCCCCGGCTATGACCAGACGGTCGAGGTCGACACGGTTGATCGGGCCGGAACGACGCTCGGCAGCAGCGTGCCGCTGTCGTTGAACAATGTGCGGATTTTCTCGACCGCGGCCGAGGAGACGCTCGGCGACGGCGCGGGGATATAGGGGCGACCAAGCCGCGCGAATCCTTCTCCCGCGCGCGGGAGAAGGGGCGCGGCGGCGATGTTCGCCTTTTGGCGCATGGATTGCTTGTCTTTCTTGTCTGATCCGGTAGGCGACACGCGCCTTCATGCCCAGGCGAAGGAACTTCGACCTGGGAGATGGCGATGCGATCGCTCGGACGCAGCCGCAGCATGTGCGCTTGGGATGACTTCGCAGGCGACGCCAAAGCGCTCGACGATCTTCTCGCGGCCGACGGGTCTGGCGCGCTGCCGCCTTTTCTCTTTCTCTCGCAGCCGGGCGTCGACGCGGCAGATCAGCGGCGCTGCTCTGAGCTGTGGACGCGCGATCGGCGCGCCGCCGCGGTCGCGGCGCGGCTCGCGCTCGACTTCCGCTTCAGCGCCGCCGAGGGGCGGAAGATCAGGCTCGGCTATCTCTCCAATGATTTCCACGATCACGCGACCGCGCTGCTGCTGATCGAGACGTTGGAGGCGCATGATCGCGAGCGCTTTTGCGTGAACGCCTATTCCTATGGGGCCGATGACGGCAAGACCATGCGCCGACGGCTCATGGGCGCTTTCGACTCCTTCGTCGACATAGAGGCGCTCTCCGACGGCGACGCCGCCCGGGCGATCCATCACGACGAGGTGGACATTCTCATCGATCTCAAAGGCTTCACCGCCAATGCGCGCAGCGGCATTCTGATGCTGCGCCCGGCGCCCGTGCAGGTGAATTATCTCGGCTATCCGGGCACGCTCGGCGAGGATATCTGCGACTACATCGTCACCGACGATTATGTGACGCCGCTCGCCTCCGCCGGCGATTATTCCGAATCCTTCGCCTATATGCCGAATAGCTATCAGCCGCGCGGCCGCGCCGGGCCGATCGGGACAATACCGACGCGCGAGGCCGTGGGGCTGCCCGAGCAGGGCGTCGTCTTTTGCTGCTTCAACCAGGCCTATAAATTCACGCCGGAGATTTTCGACGTCTGGTGCCGTCTGCTCGACGCTGTGCCCGGCAGCGTCCTTTGGTTGCTCGCCGCGCCTATGGCGGAAGGCAATCTGCGCAATGAGGCGTGGAACCGCGGCGTGAACGGGGCGCGTCTCGTCTTCGCGCCGGATATGGCCCAAGGCGAGCATCTCGCGCGGATTCAGCTCGCCGATCTCGTGCTCGACACAGCGCCCTACAACGCCCACACCACGGCGAGCGACGCTCTCTGGGCCGGCGTGCCGATCGTCACTTGCAGCGGCTCCACATTTCCTTCGCGCGTCGCCGGCAGCCTGCTGCGCGCGGTCGGGCTGACGGAGCTGATCGCTGCGGATCTCGACGATTATTTCGATCTCGCCTATCGGCTGGCCACCGATCCCGCCGGCCTCGCGAAGATCAAGGCGACGCTCTCGGATAATCGGGCGAGCGCCGCGCTCTTCGATGTTCCCGCCTATACGCGCGATCTCGAAGGCCTCTATCAATCCATGTGGAATCGTCGATCCGCAGGCCTGCCGCCGGCGCTCATACCGGCGGCTTGAAGGCGAGAGTGTTTTCGAGCGAATTGGGAACCGGTTCGCATGAAGAAAACACAAAAGCGCTCTGGTTCGATCTGAACCGGAACGACTCTAGTTGGAGATATTGCCGGGGCCTTCTGGCCGCGTGGGATCGGCGCCGAGGCCCAGCCGTCCGACCGTGCCCGAGAAGTTATATTTCTGGCGTTCGCGGTCCGGTCCCGAGCTGGTCTCGGTGGTCTGCGAGTCGCGGGGCCGTGGCAAATCTTCCGAGCGTTTCGTTTGGGCCTGCGCGATCGAGCACATCATCGCCATCGCCAGGATGAAGGCCGACTTCGACGTGAGCATTGCTGTCTCCCTTGTCTTTTTGGAGAGGCTGGACCCCGACGGCGCTGTCTCGAAGGACGCTCCTTCGACGCCGGCATGGGCTGCAGCATAGCAATGCGATTTGTATCAGAGACCAAAGCGCCGATTGCGTCGGCTCGGGGCGCTCACCAATGAAAATGCGCGCGCCTGTCGCGATTTTGCAACAGGCGCGCTGAAAGCTTTCGGATTCGACGGGGATCGCCGATTACTTACCGAACCAGAATATTCTTGAACTGCCAGGGGTCGTTCTCGTCGATATCCTCCGGGAAGAGACCCGGGCGGCCTTCGAGCGGCGTCCAATCCGTGTAGACCCCCTCGACGGGGCCGAGATAGGGCGTCTGAACCTCGAGGCAGCGGCGGAAATCCACCTCATCCGCCTCGACAATGCCGGCGGTGGGGTTTTCCAGCGCCCACACCATGCCGGCGAGGGCGGCCGAGCTCACCTGTAGGCCAGTGGCGTTCTGATAGGGCGCGAGCTCGCGCGTCTCCTCGATGGAGAGGCGGGAGCCGTACCAATAGGCGTTCTTGGCGTGGCCGTAGAGCAGCACGCCGAGCTCGTCTATGCCGTCGACGATCTCGTTCTCGTCGAGAATCTTCCAGCTCGCCTGCATCTTGCCGGCGCGGCCGAACATCTCGTGCAGCGACAGAACGGCGTCGTCGGCGGGATGATAGGCGTAATGGCAGGTCGGCCGGTAAGCCACCTTGCCGGAATCGTCGCGCACGGTGAGAAAATCCGCGATCGAGATCGACTCGTTATGGGTGACGAGGAAGCCGAATTGCGGCCCGGGCGTCGGCGTCCAGCTGCGCACGCGCGTGTTGGCGCCCGGCGACTTCAGATAGATCGCCGCGCCACAGCCGGAGGAATGCGTCCCGGCGATGTCCGGCAGCGATTTCTCATGCGTGCCCCAGCCGAGCTCGGCCGGCTGCTGACCCTCGGAGACGAAGCCTTCCACCGACCAGGTGTTGACGAAGACATCGCGCGGCTTGGGGGTCGTGGCGCGCTGCGTGTCGCGCTCGGCGATGTGAATGCCCTTGACGCCGAGCTTCTGCGCCAACGCGCCCCAATCGGCGCGCGACTTCGGCTCCTCGATGGAGAGGCCGGTGTCGGCGGCGATGTTGAGAAGCGCCTGCTTCACGAACCAGGACACCATGCCCGGATTGGCGCCGCAGCAGGAGACGGCGGTAGGCCCGCCCGGATTGCGGCGACGCTCCTCCAGCACGGTCTCGCGCAGCGCGTAATTGGTGCGCGATTCATTGCCGAGGGTGGTGTCGAAATAAAAGCCGGTCCAAGGCTCGACGACGGTGTCGACATAGAGGCAGCCCAGCTCGCGGGCGAGCTTCATAATGTCGAGCGAGGAGGTGTCGACCGAGAGATTGACGACGAAGCCCTGTCCCTCGCCCTTGGTGAGCAGGGGGGTGAGCACCTCGCGATAATTATCCTTGGTCAGCGCCGTCTTCTGAAACGCGATGCCGCGAATATCCAGCATTTCGCGATGCGTATCGACGGGGTCGATAACGGTGAAACGGCTCTTGTCATAGTCGAAATGGCGTTCGATGAGCGGCAAGATGCCACGTCCGATGGAGCCGAAGCCGATCAGAACGATCGGGCCGGTAATCTTCGCATGGACGGGCCAGTCTGCCATTTCGCTCACCTCTTGGAGTTCGAGAATTTATTGTGCGGCGCGTTACAGCAAGAGCTGCCGACATAATCAAGGAAAAACGGGGGCGGGGCTGCAATCGGGCGGCGCGGCGCGTTCCTTCTCCCGCTCTGCGGGAGACGGCGGCGCGGCGTAGCCGGGTCGGATGTGGGTCCTATCCGCTCCGCAATCTCGAACTTTTCCCCGCCCAGAGCCGTTGCAGTCCTCATCCGTAGCGCATTCGCGCGACGACGGGCGTCGCTCATTCGGAGGAAAAGCCCATTCGCGTCAGCGCTGCGGCCAGCGCCGGCTCGGGGCGCGCCCCGCTGGTGAAGATTGCGCGAGGCGTCGGCGCCGTGGCTTCGCGGTCGGGGCCGAAGCGCTCGACGAGCAGCCGATCGGCCTGGCGCGCGATGGCGGGGGCGGGGTCGATCCATTCGACCGGCCAGGGCGCGAGGCGCCGGAAAAAATCCAGCAGCAGCGGGTAATGCGTGCAGGCGAGCACGACGACATCCGTTCGCGCCTCCTCGCGCGTGACGAAGCAGGGCGCGATCTCGCGGGCGATTTCCGCGTCTGAAACAGCGGCGCCGCGCATAAAATCCTCGGCGAGCGGGGCGAGGCGCGTCGAGCCGATCAGTGTCACCGCGCAATCTTCCGCGAAGCTGGCGATGAGCGCGCGCGTGTAATCGCGCGCCACAGTGCCGGGCGTCGCCAGCACGGAGACGAGGCGCGAGCGCGAGCGCTCGGCGGCGGGCTTTATCGCCGGCACTGTGCCGACGAAGGGAAGCTGCGGCCAGCGCGCCCGCAAAGGGGGAAGCGCGCGCGTGGAGGCCGTGTTGCAGGCGATGACGACGAGATCGGGCGCCAGCTCGGCGATCAATCTTTCCATCACCTCCATGACGCGCGCGACCAGCGCCGTCTCGGAGAGCGGGCCATAGGGGAAGCCGGCGTCATCGGCGCAATAGAGCAGCGTCGCATGCGGGCGCAGCTTGGCGACTTCGGTGAAGACGGTGAGGCCGCCGAGCCCGGAGTCGAAGACGAGGATTTTGGGGACGGGGGGCGTCATGAGGGGCGGTCGGCTCGCAGTGTCCTGACGTCCCCGACTCTGCCCCCTCTCCCGCGAAGCGGGGGAGGGGTGGGGAGGGGGCTTCGCCAAGAATAGAAACCCGTTCCCCCGCGAAGATCAACCTCGCGTCAGAACGGCAGGTTGAACACGCGCGAGGGCTCCAGCGCGCCTTCGACCACCTCGCCGAAAGCGACGGGAACGCCACCGCAGGCCGCATAGACGATGCCGCCCGCTGGCGCGTCGCGGCCGCGCAGGATCAGCGAGCCGCCCCGCCGCAGCCGCGCCGCAGCGTCGCGATCGACGACGACGCAGGGCAGCTCGGTGAGGCCCGCCTCGACCGAGAGAAGCGCATTGGCCGCCTCGCCGCCCTCGATCTCGTCCAGCGTGAAGCTGTCCTCCTCGAGGAAGGGCCCGACGCGTGTGCGGCGTAGCGCGGTCACATGGCCGAAGCAGCCGAGCAGCCGCCCGAGATCGCGCGCGATGGAGCGCACATAGGCGCCCTTGCCGCATTCCATGACGAGCTTGGTCTCCTCCTCCGTCGCATCGACGATGGAGAGGCGATGGATGGTGACGGGGCGCGGCTTCAGCTCTACCGTCTCGCCTTCGCGCGCGAGATCATAGGCGCGCTCGCCGGCGATCTTGATGGCGGAATATTGCGGCGGCACCTGCATGATGTCGCCGATAAAGCGCGGCAGCAGCGCCTCGATCTCAGCGATCGTCGGCCGCTCCTCGCTCTCGCGCACGGATTTGCCGTCGGCGTCGTCCGTGTCGGTCTCGACGCCCCAGCGCACGGTGAAGCTATAGGCCTTCTCGCCATCCTGCACGAAAGGCACGGTCTTGGTCGCCTCGCCGAAAGCGACCGGCAAGATGCCGGAGGCGAGCGGGTCCAGCGTGCCAGCGTGTCCAGCCTTCTTGCCATTATAGATGCGCTTCAAGCGCGAGACGGCGTGCGTCGAGGTCATGCCGACAGGTTTGTCGAGCACCACCCAGCCGTCGACGACGGCGCGGGTCGATTTTCTTCCGTTCATTGCTGGGCGCCGTTCTCTTCGTCGGTTTGAGGCTGATCGAGATCGCGGCGCACGCGCTCGGAGTTCAGCAGCGCGTCGATGCGCGCGACATTGTCGAAACTATCGTCGATGCGGAAACGCACCTCCGGGGCGAATTTGAGATTGACGCCCTTGGCGATCTCGCTGCGCAGATATTTTTTATGGCGGTCGAAAGCGCGCAACACCTCCGGCTCGTCCTTGCCGCCGAGCGGCATGACATAGACGGTGGCGAGCTTCAAATCCGGGCTCATCGTCACACGCGAGACGGTGACGACATGCTGCTCGAGCACGGGATCTGCGATATCCCCGCGCGAAAGCATCGAAGCGATCTGATGGCGGACGAGCTCGGCGACGCGCAACATGCGCTGCGACGGCTCCGCCCCATGGGCGTGATGGGCTCTGGACATGGATATTCGCGCTGTTCGCGCGCTCCCAACGTTGCGCGGCCGTCACTCGCTTTGCAGTCGAGGACGGCGGCGCGCCGAAGGCTTGGTTGAAAGTTCGGTGGAGATCAGCGAGACGCGATCACAGCGTCCGCTTGATCTCCTCGACGCGATAGCACTCGATGACGTCGCCGGCGCGCATGTCCTGATAGTTCTCGAAAGCCATGCCGCATTCCTGTCCGGACTGCACTTCCTTGACCTCGTCCTTGAAGCGCTTGAGCGTCGACAGCTTGCCCTCGTGGACGACGACATTGTCGCGGATGAGACGCACATTGGCGCCACGCTCCACCGAGCCGTCGGTCACGCGGCAACCCGCCACCTTGCCGACCTTGGAAATGTCGAACACCTCGAGAATCTGCGCATTGCCCAGCATGGTCTCGCGCAGAGTGGGCGCGAGCAGGCCGGACATCGCCGCCTTCACATCGTCAACGAGATTGTAGATGATGTTGTAATAGCGGATTTCAATGCCGCCGCGCTCCGACGCCTCGCGCGCTTCCTTATGGGCGCGCACGTTGAAGCCGATGACGACGGCGTTGGACGCTTCGCCGAGCGCAATGTCGGATTCGGAGATGCCGCCGACGCCCGCATGCACGATGCGCGCGCCGACCTCGTCTGTGCCGAGCTTGTCGAGCGCCGCGACGATCGCTTCCACCGAGCCCTGCACATCGCCCTTGATGACGAGCGGGAACTCCTTGCGGCCGGCGGTCTTCAGCTGGCTCATCATATCGGTGAGCGAGGTGCGGGCGCTGCCGCCGCGCGCGGCCAGCTTGTCGCGACGCTGACGCTCGCGATATTCGGTGATCTCTCTCGCGCGGGCTTCCGTCTCCACCACGGCGACGCGGTCGCCGGCTTCCGGCGTGCCGGAGAAGCCGAGGATCTCGACCGGGAAGGACGGGCCGGCGGTTTGCACCACGACGCCCTTGTCGTCGAGCAGCGCGCGCACGCGGCCCCATTGCGAGCCGGCGACGATGATGTCGCCGACCTCTAGCGTGCCGCGCTGCACCAGCACGGTGGCGACCGGGCCGCGGCCCTTGTCGAGCCGCGCCTCGATCACCGTGCCTTCGGCGGAGCGCTCGGGATTGGCCTTGAGGTCGAGCACTTCCGACTGAAGGGTGATGGCGTCGAGCAGCTTGTCGAGATTGAGCCTCTCCTTGGCGGAGACCTCCACCTCGAGCGTGTCGCCGCCGAATGTCTCCGTCTGCACCTCGTGCTGCAGCAGCTCGGTGCGCACGCGCTCGGGCTTGGCGTCGGGCTTGTCGATCTTGTTGATCGCGACGATGATCGGAACCTCCGCCGCCTTGGCGTGGTGGATCGCCTCGATCGTCTGCGGCATCACGCCGTCATCCGCCGCGACGACCAGGATCACAATGTCCGTGACCTTGGCGCCGCGGGCGCGCATGGCGGTGAAGGCCGCGTGGCCGGGGGTGTCGATGAAGGTGATCGGCGCGCCATTGGGCGCCTTCACCTGATAGGCGCCGATATGCTGCGTGATGCCGCCCGCCTCTCCGGCCACGACATTGGCGTGGCGGATCGCGTCGAGCAGCGAGGTCTTGCCGTGGTCGACATGGCCCATGATGGTGACGACCGGCGGCCGCGACTCGAGCTCACCCTCGGCGTCGGGCTCGTCGAACAGGCCCTCCTCGACATCGGACTCGGCGACGCGCTTGACCGCATGGCCGAGCTCTTCGGCGACGAGCTGCGCCGTATCGGCGTCGATGACGTCGGTGATCTTGTGCAGCGCGCCCTGCTTCATCAGCAGGCGAATCACATCGACGCCGCGCTCCGACATGCGGTTGGCGAGCTCCTGGATGGTGATCGTCTCCGGGAGGATGACCTCGCGGGTGATCTTCTCCTTCTGCTCGGCCTGGCCGAAGGATTTGAGGCGCTGCGTGCGGCGGCGGAAGGCGGCGACGGAGCGCGTGCGCTCTTCTTGCTCGGACGTCGCGGTGGAGACGGTGAGGCGGCCGCGGTCCTTCTGCGCGCCGCCGCGCGAGGGCGTCGGACGGGGCGGCGGCGGCGGCGCCTTGACGGCGATGACGCCGGCGGGACGACGCACGACGCGCTTTTCGGCGTCTTCCGTCGTGGCGGCGGCGGGGCGCGGCGCTTCTCCGCCGGCGGTCGGAGCCGGACGCGGCTGGGCCGGGCGTGCGGTGGCGGGCGTTAGAGCATGCGGCTCGGGAGCGCCGCCTCCGGCGAGGCGACGGCGCGCCTCTTCCTCGGAACGGCGCTTCGACTCGGCGTCGCGGGCAAGGCGCTCCTCTTCCTCGCGCTTGCGGGCTTCTGCGGCGGCGCGCTCCTCGCGCTCGCGCTCCTCGCGCTCGGCGCGCGCCTTGGCTTCCGCCACCGCGCGGCGGCGATCTTCCTCTTCGCGGGTGCGGGCGTCGACCAGGGCGCGGGCGCGGGCCTCGCGTTCATCGTCGGTCAGCGCGCGCAGCACCATGCCGGAGCCGCGCTTGGGCGCAGGCTGCGGGCGCGGGGTCTCGGCTCTCGGCGGCGGCGGCGGCGGCGCGGCGGCGACAGGGGCTGTCGGCGGCGGAGGCGGCGGCGGGGTCACGGGGGCCGCCGGCGCGGCGGGCGCCGCTGTCGCCGGAGCCGCTGGCTTGGTCTCGACATGTCCGGGCGCGCGACGCTTCACCTTCTCGACCACGACCACCTTGGAGCGGCCGTGGGAGAAGCTCTGGCGCACCATTCCGCCATGCTCGGTCGGACGCTGCTTCAAATGCAACGTCTTCGACGGCGTGACGGTCAGCGTCTTGTCGCCGCTGTTCTCGGTCTCGGTCTCACTCATCCAGTTTCCGATCCTCGGGCTGCGCCTGTTCGGTTACGTCTTTCAGCGGGCCGAGCTCGTCGGTCCGCTCGCTGTTCAGAGTCTGCGCGTCGCCAGATGCGCTCTCGCCTCTATAGGCGGCGAGGCGGCGGCAGCGCGCCAAAAAGGCTTGCGTCGGTCCGCCCGGCGCGAGGGCTGCATGTATCACATTTGTGCGGCCCAAAGCCAAATCCAATTGAAGAGAATCGAACAGAGAGATCGTCTCTGTGACCCTCTCGCCGCATCCGCGCGCCGTGGCCGCGCGCCGCGCCGCCTGGGCGAGCTTGCGCCGTCCATCCGCCGAGCCGTCGCGCGCCTCCAGCACAGCGGCGACGGCGCCTTTCTCCAGCGCCTCGCACACCTTGCCGAAGCCGGCGACCACCGCGCCCGCCTTATTGGCCATCGCCAGCGATTGCAGGCAATCGGCCTCCAGCAGCCGATCGACGTCCGCAGGAAGCGACGGCGACGCCGAAACCTCGGCCTTCAATTGGCGCGCGAAGGCGCGCTTCTTCAACGCTTCGGCCACGACATCGGCGCGCGCCGTCACCCAGGCCCCGCGGCCGGGCAGGCGTGACCTTATGTCCGGCGTGAGAACGCCGTCCGGCGCGCGCACGAAACGGATCATCCCCTCCGGCGCGTCGCGCCGGCGGGTGACGATGCAGGTCCGTTCGCTCGCCTCGGCCTCTCTCATTCGCTCGCCGTCTCGTTTCGTCACTGCGCCTCGGTCTGCTGCGCCTCTGCCTGCTGCGATTCCGTCGGCTCAGCGGATTCGGTCTCCTCGGCTTCCGCCTCTGGCTCCGGCGCTTCGATCCAGCCGGCGCGCACGCGCGCATCCATGATCAGCGCCTCCGCCTCCTCGCGGGAAAGGTCGATCCCGTCGAGGAAGCCGGTCTGCTTGACCGTCTCGCCATCCTTCTTCTCGGTCCAGCCGACGAGATCGTCCGGCACGCAGCCGGCGAGATCCTCGATCGACTTCACGTCATTCTCGCCGAGCTTGACCAGCATCGCCGTGGTGACGCCGTCGAGCTCCTTCAGCTCGTCGAGCACGCCGAGCTCGAGGCGACGCGCCTCGTTCTCCGCCTCGACTCGCTCGAGATAATTGCGGGCGCGGTTTTGAATCTCGGCGGCGGTGTCCTCGTCGAAGCCTTCGATCGTCGCCAGCTCGCCGAGATCGACGAATGCCAGCTCCTCGACCGATTGAAAGCCTTCCGAAGCGAGCAGCCGGCCGACCACCTCATCGACGTCGATGGCGTTCATGAACACTTTGGTGCGCTCGACGAACTCGCGCTGACGGCGCTCCGATTCTTCGGCCTCGGTCAGAATGTCGATGTCCCAGCCGGTGAGCTGCGAGGCGAGGCGCACATTCTGGCCGCGGCGGCCGATGGCCAGCGACAGCTGATCGTCCGGCACCACCACCTCGATGCGCGCGGAATCCTCGTCGAGCACGACCTTCACCACCTCGGCCGGCTGCAGCGCATTGACGATGAACGTCGCCGCATCCGCCGACCAGGGGATGATGTCGATGCGCTCGCCCTGCAATTCGCCGACCACGGCCTGCACGCGCGAGCCGCGCATGCCGACGCAGGCGCCGACGGGATCAATGGAGGAATCGCGCGAGATGACGGCGATCTTGGCGCGCGAGCCCGGATCGCGCGCGACCGACTTCACCTCGATCACGCCGTCATAGATCTCCGGCACTTCCTGGCGGAACAGCTTGGCCATGAATTGCGGATGCGTGCGCGACAGGAAAATCTGCGGACCGCGCTGCTCGCGGCGCACGTCATAGACATAGGCGCGCACGCGATCGCCCGGACGGAATGTCTCACGCGGGATCATCTCGTCGCGGCGGATGATCGCCTCGCCGCGGCCGAGATCGATGATCACATTGCCATATTCGACGCGCTTGACGACGCCGTTGACGATCTCGCCGATGCGGTCCTTGAATTCTTCGTATTGGCGGTCGCGCTCCGCCTCGCGCACCTTCTGCACGATGATCTGCTTCGCCGATTGCGCGGCGATGCGGCCGAAATCGAAGGGCGGCAACGTCTCGGAAATCCAGTCGCCGACCTGCGCCGCCGGATTGCGCTTGCGCGCGTCCTCGATGGAAATCTGCGTCGCGTCATTATCGATGAGATCGACGACCAGCAGCAGACGCGAGAAGCGCACTTCGCCGCTCTTCGGATTGATCTCGGCGCGGACCTCGGTCTCCTGCCCATAGCGGGAGCGCGCGGCCTTTTGCAGCGCGTCCTCCATGGAGGCGATGACGATCGAGCGGTCGATCGATTTCTCGCGCGCGACCGCATCGGCGATCTGCAGGATTTCCAACCTGTTGGCGCTGACGGCCATATCTTGCTCCCAAAAACGTCGGCCCTACGCGTCGCCGCGACGGCCGGGTCCGCTGCCTTTTTTCTTGAATCCGGTCTGCACGCCGGCCGGAACCAGCGGCTTGGCCTTATTGCCGCGCGCCATGGCGAAACGGCCCGGCCCACGGCGGGGCCGCGTGTCCTCTTGCGGCGCGGCCTCTTCCTCGCTCGGACCGTCGTCCTCGAGCTGCGCCTTGCCGGCGCGCAGCGCCTCGCGGATCAGCGCGTCGGTCAGCATCAGCTTGGCCTCGTCGAGATCGCGCAGCGGCATTTGCACGATCTTGTCTTCGTCCGGCGGGGCGTCGTCGCGCTCGAGCGTCACCACGGCGTCGCGGCCGTCTCCCTCGACGGAGACAATATTGCCCCGAAAACGCTTGCGGCCAGAGGCGAGCGGCTGCGTCAGCTCGATCTTCGCCTCATGGCCGATCGCGCGACGAAAATCCGAGACTCGCACCAGCGGGCGATCTATGCCGGGGGAGGACAGCTCCAGCCGATAGGCGTCCGAGATGACGTCCTCCACGTCCAGCTCCGGCGAGAGCGCCTGGCTCGCGGCCTCGCAATCGTCGATGGTCATGGTTCCGTCGGGACGCTCGGCCATGATCTGCAGAACCATGCCGTTCTGCGAGAGAATGCGCGCACGCACGAGACGAAAGCCGAGCTGCGCCAGAACGGGCTCGGCGGTATGGGCGATGCGCGCCGCAACGCCCGTCTCGCCGCAAAGGCGCGGCTCATCGAGCAGGGAGGGCGCCTCCACGGCGCCGGCGGCGGGCGTTTCTGCCAAGCGGCTCATCCTGTCTTGCGAGAATTTCCGGCCGGTGCAAACAAAAAAGAGCGGGTCCCGGCCGGGCCCCACTCTCAAGCAGCGATCATCCGAGAATGACCGTTATGAGATAGAACGAGGCGCTTATACACCCGGATCGCGCGCCGGCGCAAGAAAAATGCTCGGCGGCGGCGCCTCGGCCCTCCGCCGGGAGCGCCGCCGCGCATCACGCCTCGCCGCCGGCTCGAGAAATTGTTTCGAGACCGCGGAAGAGGCGATAGGCTTTTCACGCCTTGGAGAGAGACGAAATAATGCAAATCCCTTTTTTCCGCGCGCTCGAGGACTCGCAGCGCATTCTCATCGCCGGCTGCGGCGGAGGCTTCGACATCGTCAGCGGCCTGCCGCTCCATGTCTTTCTGCGCAATGCGGGCAAGAATGTCTTTCTCGCCAATCTGTCTTTCGCGCGCGTCGATCTCGCCTCCCGCAAGAAGATCGGTCCCGCGGGGCGGCTCGTCGATCTCGACAGCCGCATGCAGGGCTATTTTCCCGAGCGCCATCTCGTCGACTGGCTCGCGGCGCGTGGCTGCGAGCCCAAGGTCTTCGCCTTCGAGAAGACCGGCGTGAGACCGCTGCGGCAATCCTATGAAGCGCTCGTCACGCTGTTGAAGGTCGACACGATCATCCTCGTCGACGGCGGGACCGACAGTCTGATGAAGGGCGACGAGGCGGCGCTCGGCACGATAGAGGAGGACGCTCTCTCGATCGCCGCTGTCCATCAGCTCGAGGGCGTCCGCAAATTTCTCGTCTGCCTCGGCTTCGGCGTCGATCATTATCACGGCGTCTGCCATCATTCTTTTCTCGAGAACACGGCCGAGCTGATCCGTTCCGGCGGATACCTCGGCTGCGTCTCGGTGTCGCCGGGGACGCCCGAGGGCGACGCGCTGCTCGACGCCGTCGATTATCTCAACGAGCGCCAGCCCAATTCCAAGAGCATCGTGGCCAATTCGATTGCCTCGGCGATCCGCGGCGGTTTCGGGAATCGGCACGACACGGAGCGCACAAGAGGCACGGAGCTGTTCATCAATGCGCTGATGGCGCTCTATTGGTGCTATGATCTCGCCGCCGTCGCCCGCGGCATGGGCTTTTACGAGGCGATCGCCGGCAGCGAGAAATTTCACGAGGTGGAGAATGCGATCCGCATTCATCACGCCTACGCCGACAAGCGAGACTGGAAGAATTTGCCGCTCTGAGGCGTCGGCGAAGCCCGCTCACCCGAGCAACGCCGCCAGCGGGGCGATCAGCGGCGCATCGGCGGGCGGCATTTGCGCCGCATCGAGCTCGCTCGGCCGCATCCAGGCGAGCGTCTGGCCCTCGCGGGCGTGCGGCGCGCCGCGCCAGCGCCGGCAGAGGTAGAGCGGCATCAACAGATGAAACGCCTCATAGGCGTGGCTGGCGAAGGTCAGCGGCGCGAGATCGGCTGTCTCCACCTCTATGCCCAGCTCCTCGGCCAGCTCGCGCACGAGCGCCTGCTCCGGCCGCTCGCCGGGGTCGAGCTTGCCGCCGGGGAACTCCCACAGGCCTGCGAGCTGCTTGCCCTGCGGACGCTGGGCGATCAGCACGCGGCCTTGCGGATCGACGAGCGCTGCGGCGACCACGAGAAGCAGAGACAAAGCGTTTCCCTCAATTGCCGGAGAGCACGACCTCGATCGGATCGGTCTCCTTGCCGGTGACGGTGATCTCGTCGTACATCGCGCCGCCCTCGCTCAGCAAGCCGCCCTTCGGAACCCAGGTGAGCTGCGTCGTCACGAAATAGCGGCCCGGCGCGACCTTGTCGAAGGTGAAGCGGCCGGTCGCGCCCGCCTTGGTCGTGCGCGTATAGGCGACGTATTCGGCCTCCTGCGTCGGCGTCGGCATGAAGAGGGCGGCGATGAACTTGCGCTTGCCGTAGAATTGCGAGATGCGCGCCTGCGCATAGGCGGTCGCCGGGATGAGCCGCACCACCTCGCCGGCGGCGTAGCGCACATTCATCTTGCCCTGCTGGTCGCGCAGAAAGGCCTGACCCTCGATCGTCGCCTTGCCCTCCTGCTTTATGAAGGCGGCCTCGGCGGCATCGAAGCGCATTTCGGGCGCGGCGCTGTTGCAGGCGGAAAGAGCGAGCGGCGCGAGGGCGACGCAGAGTACGGCGGAACGCATGCGGAATGGCCTCGTTGGGCGAAAGCGCGGCCAATGTCGCCGCTTCGTCCGGCCGAGGCAAGGCTCTAGAGTGTTTTCGAGCGAAGTGGGAACCGGTTCGCGTGAAGAAAACACGACAGAACAAGGCTCGAGAGTGTTTTAAGGTTTCTTCTCCGGCGGCGAGAGAAAGGCGGCGGCGCAGCTCATTTCCTTGCGCCAATCGACGACATTGCTCCGCTTGTCGTAGCAGTTGCGCTTGGTGACCGCTTCCTCGCAATCGGCTCCGCCCATGAACTGATAGGTGACGCAGGCGCCGACGGCGGGCGGAGCCTTCGCGTCCTTCTCGACCGCCGCTTTCTCGGCGGGCTTCTTCTTGCCGGCGGTCTTTTTTCCGGTCTTTTTCGCTTTGGCTTTCTTAGTGGAAGCGTCCACGCTCTTCTCCACGACGACGCCGGAGGCGGCGGCGTAGTCGCGCGCCTCCTCATAGGCGCCGGCGCAGGCGGCGAGCGATAATGACAAGCCGAAAGGAGCGATGACCAAAAGCGGATGGCGCGGGGGCATGATCTTCGTCTCTTCGCGAGCGTGTCGCCTCGGCATGAAGTCTAAAAACCGAAACGAAGCGCGTCATCGCGCAATGGCGCCTAGGGGCCGCTGCGTGTCCGCATGCGCGCGCAGCATTTCGAGCACGTCGCGCAGGCTGGCGACGACGGCGAGGCAGAGGGCGCGCTCCTCGGCGGAGGGCTGCAGAACATCGGGGGCCATGATCGTCATTGCGCCGGAGGCGGCGGCCGAGCGCAGCCCGGTCGGCGAATCCTCGAGCGCGAGGCAGCGCCGCGGCTCCTTGCCGAGCGCGCGCGCGGCGCGCAGATAAGATTCGGGATGCGGCTTGCCGCGCAGAACATCGTCGCGCGTCACCAGAGCGGAGAAATGCGAGAGCAGTCCGCAACGGCTCAGATGATGCTCGGCGGTCGGGCGCCGCGAGGAGGTGGCGATGGCGAGCGGAATATTCATCGCCGTGAGATAGTCGACCAGCTCGCGCGCGCCCTCCTTCAGCGGCACGCCGGAGCGCGAGGCGCGGGCGACGAAGGCGCCGCAGGCTTCGATGCAGGCGTCGAGCGGGAAATCGGCGCCGAAGCGCTCGATCATCATCGTCTCGCAATCCTGCATGGGCTTGCCGATCATGCGATGGCAAAACGCCTCGGTGATCTCATAGCCGACGGCGCGGCCGGCGGCGATCCAGGCGTCGACATAGAGCCGCTCCGTGTCGAGCAGCGTGCCGTCCATGTCGAAGAGCACTGCTTCTATAGCATGGGGGAAAACCATAAGTCCGCTTCCTCGCCGCCCGAGCCGAGGCGAGTAGAAGCCGATTCTCGAAACGCTGCGATGACGAACAGGTCACGAGCCCATGTCAGGCGCGCGCTTTCCTTCTCCCGCAGGCGGGAGAAGGAAAGGCTCGGGAGGGAAAACGATCAGCTGCGATAGTCGCCGTTGATGGCGACATATTCCTTGGTCAGATCGCAGGTCCACACGCGCGCGGCGCCGGAGCCGAGGCCGATGTCGACATGAATGGCGATCTCGTCGCGCTTCATGATCTGCGAGACTTCCGCCTCATCATAATCGGGATCGCGCAGGCCCTTGTGCGCGACGCGAATGTCGCCGAACCAAATGGCCAGCTTGTCGCGATCCGCGGCCTCGCCGGATTTGCCGACCGCCATCACCACGCGGCCCCAATTGGCGTCCTCGCCGGCCACCGCCGTCTTCACCAGCGGCGAATTGGCGATGGAGAGGGCGATGCGCTTGGCCGCCTTGGGGCTCTCGGCGCCCATCACCGTCACCTCGACGAATTTGCGCGCGCCTTCGCCGTCCTTCACCACCTGATGCGCGAGATCGAGCAGAACCTCGTCCAGCGCGCGGCGGAAATCCTCGAGGCGGCGGTCGCTCGTCTTCTCGATGTGCGGCGCGCCGCGCTCCGCCGCCGCGCCTGTCGCGAAGAGCAGCAGCGTGTCCGAGGTCGAGGTGTCGCTGTCCACGGTGATGGCGTTGAACGAGGTCTGCACCGATTTCGACAAGAGGCTCTGCAGAACCTCGGCGTCGATCGGCGCGTCGGTGAAGACGAAGGAGAGCATGGTCGCCATATCGGGCGCGATCATGCCCGCGCCCTTGGCGACGCCCGCTAGGCGCACCTCGACGTCGCCGAGCTTGGCGACGCGCGTCGAGAGCTTGGGATAGGTGTCGGTGGTCATGATCGCCGAGGCGGCCTCGCGCCAGGCGTCGCCGCGCGCCTCGGCCACGAGCTTGCCCAGCACGGGCTCGAATTTCGTGGCGTCGAGCGGCTCGCCGATGACGCCTGTGGAGGCGAGGAAGATCTGCTTCTCGGGCACGCGGGCGGCGGCGGCGACGAGCTTGGCGGAGAGCTTGGCCGCCTCCTTGCCGGCTTTGCCGGTGAAGGCGTTGGCGTTGCCGGAATTGACGAGCAGCGCCCGCGCCTTGCCGCCCTCGAGCCGCGCCCGGCACCAGTCGACCGGGGCCGAGGGGCATTTGGAGCGCGTGAACACCCCGGCGACCTGCGTGCCCTCGTCGAAGAGGGCGAGCATGGCGTCGGTGCGTCCGGCATAGCGTATGCCGGCCTGCGCCACCGCGAAGCGGACGCCGGCGATCGGCGGAATGTCGGGATAGGTCTTGGGGGCGAGCGGCGAAATGGGGGCGGCCTTGGCCATGGGGCGGTATAGGTCCTGAAAAGCAAGGGGTGGGAGCAGGATGGTGAGCAGTGAGCGGGCGCGGCGAGCGAGCAGGGCGGGCGCGGCGAGCCGCGCTTCCCTACTCCCCGCTCACTACCGCCTCATGACTATTTCTTCTTCTCGGCAGGCTTGGCCTCGGCGGGCTTGTCGCCCGGCTTGGCTTCGGCCGCCGGCGGCTCGGTGCGCTCGATCTTGGCGCCCTGGCGCAGCTCGACGATCAGGTCCGACTGGGCCTTCTGCGCCACATAGCGGGAGACCTGGTCGCGCACCTGGTCCAGCGGCGGGAACACCTTCGGGCGCTTCTCGTCCAGCTTGATGATATGCCAGCCGAATTGCGTCTTCACCGGATCGGAGATCTGTCCCGGCTCCATCTTGAAGGCGGCCTCGCCGAATTCCGGCACCATGCGGTCCTTGGTGAACCAGCCGAGATCGCCGCCCTGGGCGCCCGTGTCCTTGGACAGCTCGGTCGCGACCTTGCCGAAATCCTCGCCGCCCTTCACGCGCTTTTGCGCCGCCTTGGCCTCGTCCTCCGTCGTCACCAGAATATGGTGCGCGTGGATCTCGGTCTCGGGCTTTTGATTCTTGGCGGCCTCGTCATAGGTCTTCTTGACGGCGGCCTCGGTGGTGGCGTCCTTGGAGACCTTGCCGAGCAGCGCCTCCATCAGCGCCTTGTCGCGCAAATAGGCGAGCTTCTTGGCGAAATCGGGCGTCTCGCCCAGCTTGTCGCGCTGCGCCTTCTGCACCACGAGCTGCTCATCGATGAGGAAATCGAGAATATAATTCTCGCGCGCCTTGCCCTCCAGCTGCCGCGGCAGACCAGCCCCGAGATCGTCGAGCGCGATTTTCACGTCTTCGTCGGTGATGTCGACGCCATTGACCTTGGCGAGGACCTTGGCCTGCGCCGGGGCCGCGCCCATCGCCAGCAGAGCGAGGACGCCGATCGCGGCGAGGACGCCCCGGCTGCCGAGACGCGTGGTCTTGAGGTGAGGCATGATGGTCTCCAACAAAAGAGCGACAGGCGGGGAGGCCTGTCGCGAACAGCGTTCCACTAGAGCAAGACTCCGCAAAGGGGAACACGGAAATTTGGGCGCGACGCGCGGCGCCGGCGTCGTCTCGATGGAATTGGTCAAGATTATATTGCAAGGGTCGAGGGTCGCGCAACGCCGCTCGCGCTCGGGCCGGGAGGTTCTTCCGGTTCCGGTCGGGAAAGCTTTAACGATAGCGGTCGCCGCTTCGAGCCTTTGGGAAATATCGTCATGACTCTCGTTCCGCCGCTCCACGGCGACGCTTCGTCGGCCGCTCTCGAGCAGCGCGTCTACGCCAAGGTCACACGGCGCGTGCTGCCGCTGCTCTTTCTCTGCTACATCCTCGCCTATCTCGATCGCGTGAATGTCGGCTTCGCCAAGCTGCAGATGGTCGGCGATCTGAAATTCAGCGAGAGCGTCTATGGGCTCGGCGCCGGCGTCTTCTTCATCGGCTATTTCCTGTTCGAGATTCCCAGCAATCTGATCCTGCATCGCGTGGGCGCGCGGCGCTGGATCGCACGCATCCTCGTCACCTGGGGGCTGGCCTCGGCGACGACCATGCTCGTCTCGACGCCGCTCATGTTCTACGTCATGCGCTTTCTGCTCGGCGTGGCCGAGGCCGGCTTCTTTCCCGGCGCGATCCTTTATCTCACCTATTGGTTTCCCGCCGCGCGCCGCGGACGCATCACCGCATTGCTGATAATGGCGGTTCCGCTCGCAGGCGTCGTCGGCGGACCGCTCTCGGGCTGGATCTTGCAGAATCTCGACGGCGTTCACGGGCTGGCCGGATGGCGCTGGATGTTCCTCATCGAAGGGCTTCCATCGATTCTCGTCGGCGCGATCGTTTTCCTCGCGCTGGAGGACGATATCGAAAACGCCGCTTGGCTCTCCGCCGCCGAGAAGCGCCTGCTGGTCGGCAATCTCGAAAAGGATCACGCCGCCCATGCGTCCCATTCCTTCCGCGATGCGATGCGCGACGCCAAGGTCTGGGTTTTATGTCTCGTCTATTTCGGAATTGTGATGGGGCTTTATGGCGTCGGTTTCTGGTTGCCGACTTTGGTCCAGGCGACGGGCGTCAGCCGGCCGCTCGACATCGGCCTCTTGTCGGCCGCGCCCTACGCCGTCGCCAGCGTCGCCATGCTATTGGGCGGAATCAGCGCCGATAAATATCGCGAGCGCCGCTGGCATCTCGCTCTGCCTTGCGCATTGGGCGCCGTTGGCCTCGTCGCCAGCGGGCTCTTCGCCGCCGACACGGCGACGGCGCTGATCGCGCTCACTGTGGCGAGCGCCGGCACGATGACGGCGCTGCCATTGTTCTGGAGCTGCCCGACCGCCTTTCTGCGCGGCGTCGCCGCGGCGGGCGGCATAGCGCTCATCAATTCGGTCGGAAATCTCGCGGGCTTCGCCAGCCCCTATATGGTCGGCTTCATCAAGGATCAGACGCAGCGCGCCGATTATGGACTCTATGCGCTGGCGCTGTTCATGGCGATGAGCGCGATGCTCGTCATCATCGCCATTCCATCGCGGCTCGTCGATCGGTGATGAATACAGCCGATCCGCCTTGCGCTTTTCTCCCTCTCCCCGCGAGCGGGGAGAAGGGAAGGCGTCGCGCGCTGCGCGAAGCGATCAGCGAAGCGTAGACACGAAAATCGCCCGCGTCGCGCGCTGCGTCTCCACGATCTGCGCTTCGAGATGCGCGATATCCACCGCCTCGCCGCCGCGCAGCAGCAGCTCGACGAGGCCGCGCGGCGCATGCGCAGGATCGAAATCAGCGTCGATCGAGAGCCGCAGCAATTGCGTGAGGCTCTGATAGAGGCGCGAGGCTTCGATCAATGTCGCCGCTTCGTTCGGGTCCAATAGGGAGAGATCGGAAAGACGCTCCAGCGCCGTCGATGTCATGGCAGAGAGGCACGCCGGATGCGCGTTCGCATGGCGAAGCTGCAAATATTGCGCGATGAACTCCACATCGATCAGCCCGCCCGGCGCCTGCTTCAAATCCCAGAGGCTCTTCGCCGGCTTCTCGCGCTCGAGACGGGCGCGCATGTCGGCGACGTCCTGGCGCAGCTTTTCGACGTCGCGCGGACGCGTCAGCGCGGCGCTTATCGCCTCTTCCACGATCGTCGCGAAATCGCTCGCCCCGGCGACGACGCGCGCGCGCGTCAGCGCCATATGCTCCCAGCTCCACGCCTCATGCGCGTGATAATCCTCGAAAGCCTTCAGGCTCACCGCCAGCGGCCCTTTGCTTCCGGATGGCCGCAGACGAAAATCGACCTCGTAGAGCAGCCCCTGCGCCATTGGCGCGGACAACGCGGAAATGAGCCGCTGCGTCAGCCGCGCATAATAGGCGGGCGTGGCGAGCGGGCGCTCGCCATCCGACTCGGCGTTCGGATCGGCGTCATAGAGCAGCATGAGATCGAGATCGGAGGCGGCGGTCATCTCGCGTCCGCCGAGCTTGCCGAGCGCGACGACGCAAGCGCGGCCGCCCTCCAGGCGTCCATGCGTGCGCGCGAGCTCCGCCTCGACGCGCGGCAGCAGAGCGCCGATGAGGCGTTCGGCGAGCCGCGCATAGGCGAGGCCGGCTTCCGCCACAGAGAGCGCGCCGGTCAGAATGCGCACGCCGACGAGAAATTTCTGCTCCTGTCCGAAGACTCGCGCGGCGTCGAGCGCCTCCTCATAGGAGCGCGTCTCGGCGAGGCTGCGCGTGAGCGCCGCGGCGAGCTCCGATTCATCGGGCAAATGCTCGAAAAAGGCAGGCTCCAGCACGGCGTCGAGCACGCGCGGGCGCCGCGAGATGGTGGCGGCGAGCTTGGGCGCGGCGCCGGTGATCGCCGTCAGCAAAGACAGCAGCGTCGGATTGGCGAGGAGCACGGAAAACAATTGCACGCCGGCCGGAAGCCCGGCGAGCAATTTGTCGAAAGCGAGAAAGGCCCGATCGGCGTTCTCCGTCGCGGCGAGCGCCTCCAGCAGCGCCGGCGTCAGCTCGGTCAGGCGCTCGCGCGCCTTGGTGGAGCGCGTCGCGGCGTAGCGGCCGAAATGCCAGCCGCGTATCGTCTCCGTCACTGTCTTGGGATGCGCGAAGCCGAGACGCGACAGCGTTTCGAGCGTGCCGGGATCGTCCTCGCCGCCGGTGAAGACGAGATTGCCGGTCTGCGAGGAAAGCTGCGGCGCGCTCTCGAAGAGATGCGAATAATGGCTCTGCACCGTCTCGAGATGCGCGACCAGCGCCTGCGTGAAATCCTCGAGCGTGGCGAAGCCGGCCATGCGCGCGATGCGCAGCGCCTCCTTCTCGTCGCGCGGCAGAACATGGGTCTGCTTGTCGGCGACCATTTGAATGCGATGCTCGATATCGCGCAGAAAGACGTAAGCCGCGCGCAGCTCGTCGCGCACGCGCGGCTCGATCCAGCCATTGGCGAGGAGCGCGTCGAGCGTCTCCAATGTCGCGCGGCCGCGCAATGCGGGATTGCGTCCGCCGGTGATGAGCTGCTGCGTCTGCGCGAAAAACTCGATCTCGCGAATGCCGCCGCGGCCGAGCTTGAGATCATGCCCCAGCGCGGCGATCTCGCCATGGCCTTTGAAAGCGTGAATCTGCCGCTTGATCGAATGCACGTCGGCGATGGCGGCGAAATCGAAATTCTTGCGCCAGACGAAAGGAGACAGCTCTTTCAGAAAAGCCTCGCCGGCCGGAATGTCGCCGGCCGCCGCGCGCGCCTTGATGAAGGCGGCGCGCTCCCAATTCTGGCCCATGCTCTCATAGTAAGAGAAGGCCGCCTCGAGCGGTATGGCGATGGGCGTCGCGCCGGGATCGGGCCGCAGCCGCAGATCGACGCGGAACACATAGCCGTCGGGCGTGATCTCCGAGAGAATGCGCACGACACGCTTCGTCATTTTGACGAAGAGATCGACATCCTCGCTCGGCTGCGCGACGCGGGCGCGGGCGCGGTCGAAGAGGACGATGATGTCTATGTCGGAAGAGTAGTTGAGCTCATAGGCGCCTTCCTTGCCCATGGCGAGGAATATCCAGCCGCAGCCGCGCTCCGGCATGCGCTGATCATAGAGCTCGAGCTTGCCGGCGGCGGCGGCCTCGCGCAGCGTGAAGGCGATGGAAGCGGCGAGCGCGGCGTCGGCGAGGCGCGTGAGCGCATCGGTCGCCTGCATCGTGTCCCAGACTTTGGAAAGATCGGCGAGCGCGACCAGCAGCGCGCCCTCCTGCTTGGCGCGCCGCAATGCGCGCATCAGCTCGGCTTCATCCGTGACGCCCTTGGCGGCGTTGCATGTGGCCTCCACGAGCCGCGCGAGGCTGGCGTCGGGCTCGTCGCTCAGCAGGCGCGCGAGCCGGGCGGGATCACGCGCGGACAGCTCGGTGAGAAAAGGCGAGGAGCCGAGGACGCCCTCGAGTAGAGGGCGTGCTTTTCCATGCACAGCGAGAACGGTGGCGAGCGCGCCATCGGCGTCGCTCTCCAGCACGCGCGCCAGCGCGGCCGCGGCTTGCGCATGGTCGATCGGCTCGATGACGCGGAGGGCGCGGGAGAGGAGCGAGCGGGAATTCGTCTGCGTCATTTTCGTCCGTTGCCTGCGCAGCGACGCCTCTCAGAATTGCGCGCTTCCTTCTCCCTCCTGCGGGAGAAGGAGTCGCGCGGCGAGATTCGGCCGAACGCGGCGACGCAAACGCGCGTCACGAAAATTCGATCAGCTCTCGCTCCGTCAGCAGAAAATCCAGCTTCTGGTCGTGCGGCTCGGTCGGCACGGAATCGGTCTCCTGGCAGGCGTAGGCGACGCCGACGGCGACGATGCGCTTCTTGGCGCGCAGCTGAGAGAGCGTCGCGTCATAAATGCCGCCGCCATAGCCCAGCCGATAGCCCTTGCGGTCGAAGGCGGCGAGCGGCGAGAAGACGATGTCGGGCTCGAAGGAGGGCTGCGTCTCGGCCGGCTCGGAGAGGCCGAAGGGACCTTTCATCAGATCGTCGCCGGGCGTGAAGGCGCGGAAGATCAGCGGGCGCTTCACCGCCGTCATCACCGGCAGCGCCGTGGCGATTTTCTCCGCCGCCAGAATCTCCAGCAGAGGGCGCGTGTTCAGCTCGCTGCGGATCGGCCAATAGACGGAGACCACCTCGCCGGTCTCGGAGCCGCGCGGCGCGAATCGACGCACCAGCGCCAGCGCGCGCTCGGCGACTTCGAGCGAGGCGGCGTGCGCCTCCTCATGAGAGACGAGATCGCGGCGGGAGAGCGTCCGCCGGCGCAGTTCGGTCTTGGCGTCGACGGTCATTGGGGCGTTTAATCGTCCGAGATGCAATAGCGCGGGCCGCGTGAGCCGTGGGACATCGATCCCGGGAACCTACAACGTAGGTGGGCGCCGTAGTGACCGAGCCCACGGGCAAGGCCAGGGACAGCTCCCTTAGAGATCGATAAGGCCCCGGGGAATTAAAGTCCGTCACGCACCCCGCAGCGCCGCGAGAGCAATGTAATCCCACGCGGGCGAGAACGCCAGAGGCCGACGTGGCGATGCTTGTGGGCTGGTATCTTTTTTGATACATTGCCCTAATTCTATGACCGAGGCTCTCGAGGCCATTCCCCTCCGCTTCTGGCGGACTCTCGCGGGCCGAGAGCCAGTGCGGGAATGGCTGAATGAATTGCCGCTCGACGATCGTCGCGCCGTCGGGCGCGACATGATGAAGGTCCAGTTCGGCTGGCCGATGGGCCTGCCCTTGTGCCGAGCGTTGAGCGGCGGCTTGTGGGAGGTCCGGTCGTCCTTGCCGAGCAAGCGAGAGGCGCGCGTCTTCTTCGGCTTTCACGAGGGCGCGCTGATCGCGCTCCATGCATTCATCGAGAAGACGCAACGCACGCCGGCGGATGAGCTGACGCTCGCGCGCCAGAGGCTGAAAAAGGTCGCATCATGGTGACGAAAAAGCAAAACCCTGCGCCGGGCGTCGGAGAAAATCCTCACCTCGGCTCGACTTTCGACAGCTGGCTGGACGAGCAGGGCATTCGCGAGGAAGTCACGGCCGCAGCGATCAAGGAGGTGATCGCCGCGCAACTCGCCGCCGAAATGAAGAAGAAAGGAATCACCAAAGCGCGGATGGCCGAGATGATGGAGACGAGCCGCGCTCAGATCGATCGGCTGCTCGATCCGAAGAACGATAGCGCCACGCTCGATACTCTGGTGCGTGCGGCGAAGGTCGTCGGCCGGCGCTTGCGCTTCGAATTGGTGTGACCGCTCACGCGTGCTCGAACGGCCGACGATGCTCGTCATAGGGCCGGCGCGAGTGCTCGCCCCAGCGGGCGAGGCGTTCGATGCGCGTCAGCGTGAACAGGCCGAAGGGCGGCAGCACGCGGCGCTCGGTGAGGCGCATGTCGGTGCGGGAGTCGATCCAGTCTCCGATGATCGACCACGGGAATTGCGGGCGCCAGCCGAGAGTGACGGAAAAGCTCTCGCCGATGAACTCCTCCAGCGCCGACATCGGCCAATCCGGCGAGCTGACATGATTGACCAGCACGATCTCGCCGCCCGGCCGCAGCACGCGGGCGAGCTCGTCCAGAGTCTCCTCCGGGTCGGGTACAACGGTCAGCAGATAGGGCGCCACCACGCAGGCGAAGCTGGCGTCGCAGAAGGCGAGGCGGCTCGCGTCCATGCGGGCGAGGCCGGCGATGTTCTTCAGTCCCTCGCGGGCGACGCGGGCGGAGGCGCGTTGCAGCATAGGCTCGGAGAGATCGACGCCGACGACCCGCGCCTTGTCGCGGAACATGGGCAGCTCGAGGCCGGTGCCGACCCCGACGTCCAATATGCGCCCATCGGCGCGCGAGGCGATCGTCGCCACGGCGCGCCGGCCGGGGCCGAGCATATGGGAGAAGACGAGATCATAGACGGGCGCCCAGCGGGCGTAGGCGGCCTCTATCGCCTGGCGATCGAGGCCGTGCTCGAAGAAATTGAAGCCGGAAACGCCACGCGCATCGCTCATCACGCACTCCGATCGAGCTCGAGCGCCGGCTCTGGCGCGGGGGGCTCCACTTCGGCGTGCGCGATGAAGCCGCCGCCGAGCACACGGCCGCGCGTGTCGTCGCGCTCATAGAAGACGCAAGCCTGGCCCGGCGAGACGCCGAACTCGCCGGTTTCGAACACGACCTCCGCCCCGCCGCCCGGCAGCGGCCGCAGCAGCGCCGCCGTCGGCGGACGGGTGGAGCGCACGCGCGCGGAAATCGGCAGCCCCTCGGCCGGCAGATCGGAAAGATCGCCCGGGCCGATCCAATTCACGTCGCGCAAAGCGACGCGGCGGGTCTCCAGCGCCTCGCGCGGGCCGACGACGACCTGCGCCTTGGCGGCGTCGAGCCGCACGACGAAGAGCGGCTCGGCCGCGCGGCCGGAGACGGCGGCGCCGAGGCCGAGGCCGCGCCGCTGGCCGATGGTGTAATGGATGACCCCGGCATGGCGCCCGAGCACGCGCCCGTCCACATGGACGATGTCGCCCGGCACGGCGGCGCCGGGCGACAGGCGCTCGACGAGATCGGTGTAATGGCCGCTGGGGACGAAGCAGATGTCCTGGCTGTCCGGCTTCTCGGCGATGTCGAGACCGAAACGGCGGGCCAGCTCGCGCACCTCGGATTTGGCGTATTCGCCGAGCGGAAAGCGCAGCATGTCGAGCTGCGCGCGCGTCGTGGCGAAGAGGAAATAGCTCTGATCGCGGGAGGCGTCGAAGGCGCGATAGAGCGCGCGGCCGCCGAAGCCGTCCTCGCGCGAGGCGATGTAATGGCCGGTGGCGAGAGCGTCGGCGCCGAGATCCTTGGCGGTCTCGAAGAGATCGACGAATTTCACGAATTGATTGCAGGCGACGCAGGGAACCGGCGTCTCGCCGCTGGCGTAGCTCTGCGCGAAAGTGTCGATGACGGTCTCGCGGAAGCGGCTCTCATAGTCGAGCACGTAATGCGGAATGCCGAGCCGCGCCGCCACCTGGCGGGCGTCTTGGATGTCCTGGCCGGCGCAGCAGGCGCCCTTGCGATGCGTGGCCTCGCCATGGTCGTAGAGTTGCAGCGTGACGCCCACGACGTCATAGCCTTCCTCGCGCAGCAGAGCGGCGACGACGCTGGAGTCGACGCCGCCGGACATGGCCACGACGACCCGCGTCTCGCCCGGCGGCTTGGGCAGATCGAGGCTGTTGAGTAGGCTGGCGCCGGCCGTCGTCATTTTCTTTGACCGTCCGAAGAGCGTTGCGCGAGAACCGCCGGCGGAAGCTTCAAATCCGCGCCAACGTCTCGCAATTCATTGTAAACCATCATCCGTTCGGCGAGGCAATCCGTCCGAGCCGGGCTCGGCCCTGCCGCCGTCAGTCCCTATCTGCCGCGCGGGCCTGCCCGTTCAAGGCCGAAAGCGGCGTTTTCTGGCGGCCGAAGGCGTCGAAATTGCCGGGATCGAGGAATGCCTCGAAGGCGGCTCGGCGCGCCGGCCATTCGCTGTCCAGCATGGAAAACCAGGCGGTGTCGCGATTGCGGCCCTTGACGATCATATGCTGGCGGAAGAGCCCCTCCGGCGAAAAGCCGAGCCGCAGCGCCGCCGCCTTGGACTTCTCATTGGCGTTGTCGCATTTCCAGACATAGCGGCGGCAGCCGAGCGTCTCGAAGGCGTGGGCGGCGAATAAATATTGCGCCTCGGTCGCCCCGGCGCTGCGCTGCAGAGCCGGGGAATAGAGCACGCCGCCCACTTCGACGGCGCGATTGGCCGGCTCGATGTTCATATAGGACTGGAAGCCGACAGCGCGGCCGTCGCCGTCGAGCACGGCGAACCAGACCGCATCGGTCGCGGCCGCCATTTTCTCGACGGCGGCGCGGAAGGCGGCGCGGTCGGGGAAGGGGCCGATGAAGAGATAGCGCCACAGCGCCTCGCGATCCTCGGCGCGGGGCTGCTCGTGCGTCGCCGCATAGAGATCGTCGGCATGGGCCGCTGCGAGCGGGACGAGATTGGTGAGCCGGCCGGAGAGGCGCGTTCGCGTGGGAGCGACGAAAGGCGCCGAGAGCGGGGCCGGAGGCTGCGGTTGTGACATTTTTGTCTCAGGGTCGAAAGAAGGCGGTTCTGCCGCTTTTATCTCATCGCAGTGGCATGGAACATGCCCTAGCTTCGTCGTCAGAGAGGTTTCGACCGGCCCGAGGATTTGACCTCCAGCGGGGGAGAAAGCGCATGCTCTATTCCGTGATGATCCTCGTCTGCTCGCTACAGGTCTCGCCGAGCGACTGCCGCCCGGAGACGGCGATAGACGTCGTCCGGGGGCCGAGGGTGGCGAGCCAGGCGCAATGCGGCCTCCTCGGGCAGGCGACGATCGCCCGCACGACGCTCGCGCCGCGCGAGGGAGAGGAATATCTCAAGATCGTCTGCCGCCGCGGCGAGGCGTGACGAGAGCAGTGTCATATTGCTGCCGTATTGTCCGACGGCCGCATCGCTGCTAAGAGGCCGCCGTGTCACTGGTGAGGGTCGAGGCGTTTCGATGGCGGCGATGAAAATTCTCGCAGGCAACTCTAATCGCGCGCTCGCCGAGACGATCGCAGCCTATGTCGGCGTGCCTTTGTGTCGGGCGCAGGTGCGGCGCTTCGCCGATATGGAGGTCTTCGTCGAGATTCAGGAGAATGTGCGCGGGCAGGACACTTTCGTCGTCCAGTCGACCTCCGCGCCTTCGAACGATCATCTGATGGAGCTGCTCATCATGATCGACGCGCTGCGCCGCGCGTCGGCGCGCCGCATCACCGCGGTCATTCCCTATTTCGGCTATGCGCGGCAAGACCGCAAAGGCACGTCGCGCACGCCGATCTCGGCCAAGCTCGTGGCTAATCTCATCACCCGCGCGGGCGCCGACCGCGTGCTGACCGTCGATCTCCACGCCGGGCAGATTCAGGGCTTCTTCGACATTCCGACCGACAATCTCTTCGCGGCGCCGGTCATGGTGGCGGATATCAAATCGCACGCCAAAGTGCCCAATGCGATGGTGGTCTCGCCGGATACGGGCGGCGTGGTGCGCGCCCGCGCGCTCGCCAAGCGCATCGACGCGCCGCTGGCCATCGTCGACAAGCGCCGCGAGCGCGCCGGCGAATCGGAGGTGATGAACATCATCGGCGACGTCTCCGGCCGCAATTGCATTCTCGTCGACGATATCGTCGATTCGGGCGGCACTCTGTGCAACGCCGCCGAGGCGCTGCTGGCGCAGGGCGCGACCTCGGTCTCCGCCTATATCACCCATGGCGTGCTGTCCGGCGCGGCGGCCGAGCGCGTCGCTGCCTCCAAGCTGAAAGAGCTGGTGCTGACCGACACGATCGCGGCGACGCCCGCCGTGCAGGGAGCGCGCAACATCCGCTTCATCCCGATCGGTCCTCTGATCGGCGAGGCCATCGCCCGCACGGCGCGCGAGGAGAGCGTGTCGAGCCTGTTCGATTGATGGCGCGCGCCGCAGGGCGCGATCAAAGCGAAAGCCCTCGCTGACGCGAGGGCCGTCTGTTCCCGCGAGTGGACGAGAGAGCGCGCGCCGCGTCGAGAGTTTGTGAGCACATGATCGAGCCTGTTCCCGCACGCTTCAATCTCGCCCGCTATTGCATCGCCGATCACGCGCGCGTTCATCCCGACAAGACAGCGATCGTCATCGTCGGCGACGAGAGCGAGACGAGCTGGACCTATGGCGTGCTCGATCGCGACGTGCGCGCGCTCGCCGCCGGCTTTCGCGATCTCGGCCTTTCGCCCGGCGCGCGGGTGATGATCCGCATGGGCAATGAGGCCGGCGCGGTCCTCTCCTATTTTGCCGCCATCGCCGCCGGCTATGTCGCGCTGCTCGCCTCCTCGCAGCTCACTTTCGAGGAGGCCTCCTTCCTGCTGGAAGATTGCGGCGCGACCGCGCTGGTGCTCGGCCGCGATTTCGAGGGCGAGGCGCATTTGCGCGCCGGCGTCTTCGTCTTGCGCGGCGAGGATCTCGCGCGGCTGACGAAAGACGCGCCGCTGGACGAATACGCCGACACGGCGGCCGACGATCCCGCCTATCTCGTCTACACGTCCGGCACGACGAGCCGGCCCAAGGGCGTGCTGCATGCGCATCGCGCCGCCTGGGCGCGGCGGCCCATGTATTCGCATTGGCAGGGCCTTTCTGCGGCCGATGTGATGCTGCATGCCGGCGCGATGAATTGGACCTACACGCTCGGCGTCGGCGTGGTCGATCCGCTGGCCAATGGCGCCGCGGCGGTGCTCTACAATGGCCGCCCCGATCCGCAAGTCTGGCCGCGGCTCATTGCGCGCCATCGCGCGACCATCTTCGCCGCCGTGCCTGGCGTCTATCGCCAGATTCTCAAATATGCGGCGCTGGAGACGCATGATCTCTCGAGCCTGCGGCATGGCCTCACCGCCGGCGCCGCTCTGTCGCCGAGCCTGCTAGAGGAATGGCGCGCGCGCGCCAAGACCGAGCTCTACGAGGCCTTCGGCATGAGCGAGATTTCGACCTTCATTTCCAGCGCGCCGAGCGTTCCGGTGCGGCCGGGCTCGCCGGGTCGCCCGCAGCCGGGGCGCTTCGTCGCCGCTCTGCCGCGCGAGGAGGGGACCGAGCCGCTCGGCCTCGGCGAGACCGGTGTGCTCGCCGTGCGCCGCGACGAGCCGGGCCTGATGTTGCGTTATTGGAACCGGCCGGACGAAGAAAGGGAAGCCTTTCGCGGCGACTGGTTCGTCTCCGGCGATCTCGTCGAGTTCGACGCCGATGGCTATATGTGGCACCATGGCCGCGCGGATGAGGTGATGAACGCACTCGGCTATCGCGTCTCGCCGGCGGAAGTGGAGAAATGCCTGCTGGCGCATCCGCTCGTCGCCGACGCCGCTGTCGCGGAGCGTCCGGGCCGCGACGATCAGACGATCATCAAAGCCTATGTGATTTTGCGCGATGGCGCGACGCTGGGCGAGGAGGATATCCTCGCCCATTGCGCGGATCATCTCGCGGCCTATAAGCGGCCGCGACAGATCGTTTTTCTGGAGGCGCTGCCGCGCAATCGCAATGGCAAGCTCTTGCGCGCAGCTCTGCCCTGAGCCTTTCAGTCCCGAGCCTGGCGGCTCTGAACGTCAGGCCTTGCGGCGATCGCGCAGCGCGCGGGACGAGATGCTGGTGACGGGCGCGGCTTCGGCGTCGGCGTCATTGGAGGCGACCAGCGCGGGCTTCTCGAAGCTCTTGAAGGAGGCCTTTTCTTCCTTCGCGTTCACGGGCTTGCGCTCGGAACGGATCTCGGTCGATTCCGCCGTGCCGAACAGCACGCCGCCCTTCTCGACCTCGATCTCGCCATAGATCCACTTGCCTTCGACGCGGCCGGTGGAGCGCACGATCAGCAGCTGCTTGATGGTGATATCCGTGCCGATGCGGCCATAGATGTCCGCGTCGGAGACGGAGATCGCGCCATTGACGACGCCCGACGGGCCGACGATCAGCTGGCTGCAAGAGATCTCGCCATCGACGGCGCCGTCGACGACGATCGTGTCCTGCGCTTTGACGGAACCCGTCAGCGTCACGCCTTCTCCGATATAGACGACATTCTTTTCTTCAGGTCGGAAGTCTTTCATCACGGTGGTCTCCTTTGTTGCGCCGTTTACCGGCTTCTTGGAATTAGATTTTCTCGGAAACGGGAGCGACATAGCTGCGCAGCCCCGCGGCCTCGAAATTGGTCCATGAACGTTCGAGCCATGTGCGCACATAGCCGCGCAGGACGAAGGAGCGCGGACGATTTTCGGCGTTGCGCGCAGGCTCGTCGAACACGAAAGAGGAAAATGGCAGCCCGGTAAGCTCCACCGCCTCATAGGCGAGCGGATCGAGACGCGGCACGATGATCTCGCGGCTCGTATCGCTCTCGCCGAGATAGCGTTCGGAGAAGTGGGCGTTCTCTTGAAAAAAGTTGGAGGCGTTGATGAAGTTCTTGACGATGCGATACTCGCATTTGGTCTTGAAGGGTTCGACCTCCTCGAGCTCGGAGAGCGAGGCGACCGAGGCGCCGATGAGATGCAGCACCATCACACGCGCCTCGCCGCGCGACGCGGCGTCGAGCAGGCCGACATCCTCCATGAAGCGCAGCGTGCGCGTGAGCTGCCCCGCCTTTATGTCGACGATGGTGACGGCGCTGTGCTCGGTGAGGCTCTCGACGAGACGCGCCTGATGGCGCACGTCGCGAATGTCGATGATCTGCGCGATATCGGGATAGAAGCGCTTCAGCGCGCCGGTCGGCGATTGCGTGTCGTAGACTCGCACCGCGCGGTTCGCCAGCTGCAGGAAATCGATCAGCAGCCGCGTCACCGTCGTCTTGCCGACTCCGCCCTTGTCGGCTCCGACCAGAACGAGCGGCGATGCGAGCATTATGCTGATTCCTCGGAATGATAAACGCTACGCGTCTTGTGCGGACTCGTGACGGCACGCGACGCTGTGAGACGAAAGCTGTGAGAATCGCCTAGGCGATAGTACTTATTTCATATTGAGACAATTCGAGGTTACGGTCGCTTTGTCAATGCCGGCCCAGGGCCGAACGAAATTGAGCCGGGGATAAGAAACATATCCGAAATAACACACGCGATGGCGACGAGTCGATGCGTCGCATGCATCGCGTGGAGGCATTTTTTGGTTGGTCGATCGGTGCGCGCCCTACACAGCGACAGAGTGCCGCGCGACCTTCGCTTCGAGATAGGCGTCGAAGGCGGCGGCGGCGAGACGCGCGAAAGGACGACCGCGCGGCGCGATGGTGAGGCGGCGACCATCGAGCGCGACGAGGCCTTCGTCGATTAGCGTCGAAAGGCGCGGCACTGCGTCGTCGAAAGCGTCCTCGCGAAAATCATGCGCCGCGGCGACCGCGCCGAAATCCACTGAGAAATCACACATCAGTCGTTCGATCACGGCGCCGCGCGCTTTGTCTTCCGCGGTGAAGGCGAGACCGCGCGAGATGGGCAGGCGCTCCGCCTCGACGGAGCGGCGCCAATTGCCGGTGTCGCCGATATTGCCCACATAGCCCTGCGGCAGCCGGCCGATGGAGGACACGCCGAGGCCGATGAGCGCATCGGCCGCGTCGGTCGTGTAGCCTTGGAAATTGCGGTGCAATCGGCCTTCGCGCGCGGCCTGCGCCATCGTGTCCTGCGGCCGCGCGAAATGATCGAGGCCGATGGTCTCGAAGCCTTCGGCCTCCAGCGTCGCGCGCACCGCCTCCGCCTGCGCGAGGCGCTCGTTGGCGCCGGCGAGCGCGGCCTGATCGATCAGCTTTTGATGCACGGCGAACCAAGGCACATGCGCATAGCCGAAAACGGCGAGGCGGCTCGGCGAGAGGCCCACGGCGAGCTTGGCGGTGCGGATCACATCGTCGACGCTCTGCTCCGGCAGGCCGTACATCAGATCGAAATTGATCGCCTCGAGGCCGGCGGCGCGCAGCAGCGCGACGCAGCGCTCCACCACCTCATAGGGCTGCTCGCGGCCGGCGGCTTTCTGCACATGGCTGTTGAAATCCTGCACGCCGAGCGAGACGCGATTGACGCCCGACGCGACCAGCGCGTCGGCGAGCGCGGCGTCCACGAGACGTGGATCGAGCTCGATCGCATGCTCGACGTCGCGGGCGATGTCGAACTGCTCGCCGAGCACATGCGCCACCTCGCGAAAGCGCGAGGGACCGAGCATGCTCGGCGTGCCGCCGCCCCAATGGATCGAGCGCACATGGCGCGCCGGCGTCGAGGCCGCGACCAGCTCGATCTCGCGCAGCAGCGTCTCCTTATAGGAGGTGAGCGGCGCGTCCTGACGCAGCGCCTTGGTATGGCAGCCGCAATAGGTGCAGATCGCCGGGCAGAAGGGCACATGCAGATAGAGCGACAGATTGGTCGAAGGCGAGAGTTCGGCGAGCCAGCGCGCAGCCTGATCCGGCCCGATGTCCGCCGAGAAATGCGGGGCGGTGGGATAGCTCGTGTAACGCGGCGCCGAACGTTCGGCGAGAGCGAGAGAGGCGCTGGTCATCTTGCCGGCTCCAGTGTGGAGGAAGGCCGCGAACCCCGGCCTTTTGCTCGAGATTAGTCCTTTGGGGCGCGAGGCGCAAAAGCGCAAGACCGTCGGGCGGCGGAGCGGCCCGATTGTCGCGCCGCGACGGCCGGGTCAATGGCCGAGATAGAGCAATTCGTTAACGCGCCTTTTGCAAATATCGGATGTGGCGGAGCTTTAGGGACTGCGCATGAAAATCCTCGACAGATCGACCGCTGGCGCTTCGGCGCGCTCCGCCTCGCGACCGGCGCGCGGGCTGCGGCGCGGAGCAGAGGCGGAAGAAAGTGGGGAGGCGTTTTAATAAAACGCGCTGGTTCCGACGACGCCGTGCGTTTTTTTTGCCTCGAGGCTTGGTCGAGAGGCGTGCGCAGGGCAATATTCTTCCTCGATTCTCAATGCTCCTTGGAGCCTTCAATGTCGCTTTTTTATCGTTCTGCGAAGCTTCTCGCCTTCGTCGGCCTGACGTTCGTCGCCATAGAGGCCGCGCCCGCCCTAGCGGCGCCGCCCAGCGTCGCCGGCCGCTATGCGATCCTTCGCGCCGGCGACAAGGACACGGGCTGCATGCTGACGCTCGACGATCGCGCCCATGGGCCGGGCGGCTTCCGCGCCCAGCTGGCGCCGGCCTGCCGCGACCAAGGCGTGGTCATCTTCGATCCGGTGGGCTGGTCCATGGAGCGCGGCCGCCTCGCGCTCACCGCCCGCAAGGGCCATAAGGCGCATTTCGACCTCGAGGCTGATGGGCTCTGGCGACGCGACGCCAAGGAAGGCAAGGCGCTGTCGCTGCGCCGGCTCTGACGAAAAAAAGGCCCCCCGGAGGGGAGTCCGGGAGGCCTATACTCGCCGTCGCGCGAGAGGGGGCGGGGAGGCGGCGGCGGGCATCGGCGCCCCTGGCTGACCGGGCGCCGAATTCTGTTAATTCGCCGAATCTCTATTCGATCGCGTCAGTTGCAGACTTGCACGCGGCGATAGGCGACGACATTGCCCCAGTCGTCGAGGACGGGCTGATTGGCCGGATAGCAGCCGCCATAGCCATAGCCGCTGTAGCCGTAATAGGGCTGCGAGGCGGCGCCCGCGATCGCGCCGACCGCCAGAGCGCCGAGCACGCCGGCTGCGACCGGAGCGCCCCAGCCGTAGCCGCGATGGCCGCCGCGCCAGCCATAGCCGGCGTATCCGGGACGGCCCCAGCCGCCGCCATGGCCCCAGCCTCCGCCGTGGCCCCAACCGCCGTGATGGCCCCAGCCGTCGGCGAGAGCCGGAGTGGCGGCGCCGATGGTCGTCGCAGCAACGACGCCGGCGACCGCGAGTGCGGCGATTTTTGTGATCCTCGCGCCCATGGACGCTCTCCTTCGCTTCATTCGGCCGCGCCGAGCGCCGGCCGGAAATTCCTGATGACGAAGCAAAGGTTAATGCGGCGAAGCTGAACGGCGTATGGCCGCTTCGTTCATCTGGCCTTCAGGAAAGCGTCGAGAAAACGAATCAGTCGACGCGCTTCCAGCCGTCCATGCCCAGCCGCTCCTGCGGCAGGAAGCGGGCCTTATAGGCCATTTTGCGGGAACCATCGACCCAATAGCCGAGATAGAGATGCGGCAGCGCGGCGCGGCGCACCCGCTCCACATGGTCGAGAATCATGAAGGCGCCGAGCGAGCGCTCGTCCATCGAAGGATCGTAGAAGGAATAGACCATCGACAGGCCGTCGGCGAGATAATCGGTGAGGCAGCAGGCGACCAGCCGGCCCGGTCCGCCATTCTCGGCCGGCATGCGATATTCGATCAGCCGCGTCTCGACGTGGCTGTCCTCGACCATCATCTGATAGTCGACCATGCTCATATCGGCCATGCCGCCGTCATTGTGCCGCGCGCCCACATAGGCGCGGAACAGCGCATATTGCTCGCTCGCCGCATGGGGGCGGCGGGCCTCGGCGAAGAGATCCGCGTTGCGCCGCGCCACCCGGCGCAAACCTTTGGATTGCTGGAACTCTTCGACCTTCACGCGCACCGAGACACAGGATCGGCAGGTCTCGCAGGCCGGCCGATAGGCGATGGTCTGCGAGCGGCGGAAGCCCGATTGCGTCAAAGTGTCGTTGAGCGCCGGCGCGCGCCGGCCGATCAAATGGGTAAACACCTTGCGCTCGTCGCGCCCCGGGAGATAGGGGCACGGCGCCGGCGAGGTGAGATAGAATTGCGGCGCGTCGCGGGGCTCTCTCGTCACGCTGTCTGGTCCTGTCGCCGAATTCGATATACCGCACGCTCCGACGCCTTCCAGCGCGGACAGACCGCGATATTAGAATCGACGCCCGCGGCGCGCCAAGAATTTTTGCCCGCGGCGCGCCAAGAATTTTTCGCGTCCCGGCCTCAATCCGCCCGCCGCAAGACGATGACATCGGCCAGAATGTCGTGCAGGCAACGCTTGTCCGAGGTGATGAAGGTGACGAGCAGCAGCGGCGGGAACAGCCAGCTCACATAAAAGAGCACGCCCTGGACGGCCGCGTTGAGGAAGGGCGCCGGAGCGCCATCGGCGAGCCGCACCTCGAGGTCCATGGCGCGCATTCCCGGCGTCGCCCGCCGCCAGCCGGAGACGGTGAGGCCGTTGTAGAAGAAGGCGACCACCGGAAACAGCGGCGGCAGCAGAAAGGCCGAGAGGCCGAAGCTCAGCACCAGCAATCCGAGCCACAGACCCGCCGACAGCAGCGCCACGACAAAAAAATCGAGGCAGAGGGCGAGAATGCGGCGCGTGCGCACGCCGGCGAGCGCCTCCCGCGGCGGCAGGCCCGGCGAGACCGGATAGAGGCGGCCGTCGCCGCCGGCGTCGTACATTTGCGTATCCTCTCCCCTTCTGCGGGTTTTGCGGGCTTGATGTCGGGGACGAGGGGGCGGGCGTCAAGCTCGGACGGGAGGAAAGCGGGGATTATTTCCGAGCGCGCTTGACGGCGAGGTCTGCGGCTTGGCATGCCTCGCCTTCGTCCTGGACATGGACGCCTGGATTGGACGCCGCGCGGCTCCCCCCCCCAGAGCGCCGAAGTTCCCCCGAGCCCTTTAGGAGAAGATCATGGCCAGCAACAGGGTCGCCGCCCGAGAGATGGAGGCCAGCGCCGGGATCGATCCGACCGGCGAAGTGAATGGGGGGCATTTGCGCTCCTTCATCGAGCGCATAGAGCGGCTCGAGGAGGAGAAGCGCGCCATCTCCGACGATATCAAGGACGTCTATGGCGAGGCCAAAAGCACCGGCTTCGATCCCAAAATCATGCGCAAGATCGTCTCGCTGCGCCGCCAGGACAAGCATAAGCGGGCGGAAGAGGAAGAGATTCTCGAGCTCTATATGGCCGCGCTGGGCGATTGAGCCCTCAGTCTCGAGCTTCGCTGGTAAGCCTCCGTTAACCATAACTCCTTAACGCTCGTTTCCATCGCGCCCGCTTCGACCGGGCGTCCGCGCGAGGGAACGAGTGGCTTCCGCCAAGTTTCAGAGCCGCGCCGCGGCAACGACGCTGATCGCCCTGTCGCTGGCTGCGCCGGCGGCGGTGGCCCCGTCGCGTCCGGCCGCCGGCCAGACGCTCTCGCCCTCCTCGCTCGATATCACCCCGCTGCGCGATCTGCCGACGGTCCCCTCCATTCCGGGGCTGGGCGCCGCGCCGCCCTCGGTCTCCCAGCCGATGACGCAGGAGCGCCGGGCCGCGCCGGAACTCTCCTCCGGCGCGCCGAATTACGGATTGCCGCGCGTGCGCGCCCGCTTGCCCAAGCCCAATCCGCCGCCCGCGCCCTTGAAGCCGCCGCCGCTCTCCCCGGCGCATCCGCTGCCGCCGCTCGAGGCCTATAAGACCTCGGTCCAGGCCAAGGCCAAGATCAAGCGCCAGGCCAAGCTGCGCATGCGCGGCTTCCGCGGCGCGTTGGATTTGCCGGCCGAGCGGCCGCCGCCGCCCAATGTCGCGCTTCCGGCGCAAATTCCGGCGAAGCCGAAGCCGCGCATCGACGCCAATCCCTATGCGCCGCTCGGCCTCGGCGTCGGCTCGCTGCGCCTCTACCCCTATGCCGAGCCGACCTATGGCTATGACACCAACCCGAATCGCCTGACCTCCGGCTACCAGGGCTCGAAATTTTTCCGCGTCGACGCCGGCCTGCGCTTGCGCTCGGAATGGAGCCGCGACGAGATTCAGGGGAATCTGCGGCTCGGCTATGTGGATTATTTCAGCGTCGACAACGCCGATCGGCCCGATGGCGTCGGCGATGCCTTCTATCGGTGGGACGTCGCGCGCGACACCAAGGTGAAATTCGAGGGCAAGTTCACGCTCGATTCGCAGCGCCCGGGCGCGCCGGGCCTCGTCACCAGCCTGCCCAATGTCACGGTCGTCAATCGGCCGCTCATCGTCTCGCTGGGCACGGCGGCCGGCGTGACGCAGAGCTTCGGCCGGCTGGATGTGACGATGCGCGGAACCTTCGACCGCTGGATATTCCAGAACGCCTATTACAATGACGGCTCGACGCTCAATCTGATGAGCACGAGCTATAATGATCCGGGCATCAATCCGCGCATCTCCTATGAGCTCACCCCGTCGATGAAGCCCTATGTCGAGGCGACGCTCGACAAGCGCGTCCATGACAGCTGGCTCGACCCTTATGGCTATGCGCGCGACAGCACCGGCGTCTCCGGCCGCGCCGGCAGCACGTTCAAGATCACCGATCTCGTCACCGGCGAGGCCTCGGGCGGCTATGCGCAGCGCGACTATGCCGATCCGCGCCTGCCGCGCTTGCGCGGGCCGATCATCGACGCCGCCATCATCTATACGGCGACGCCGCTCACCACGATCACGCTGCGCGCCGGAACGACGCTCTCCGAGACGACGCTGCAAGGCGCGGCGGGCGTGCTCTCGCGCAATGTCACATTCGATGTGACGCATGCGATGTTCCGCAATTTCACCATCACCGCCACCGGCAGCTATCAGACCAATAATTATCAGGGCGCGGATACGTTCGAGCAGGTCGGCACGGCGGGCGTGAAGCTCGAATATAAGCTCACCCGCTCCATCTCGATCAAAGGCAGCTATTTCTGGCAGCGCCTCGTCAGCTCGACGGCGAACTCCAATTTCACCGCCAATGTCATCATGGGCGGTCTTCGCTTCGAGCCGTAGAGCGCTTTCCGATCGAACGGAAGCGTTCGATCGATCAGAATTCGCTCCCAATAGAGAAATGAGAGCGTTATCCGATCCGATTGGATCGGATAACGCTCTCGCGGCGCTCTTGCTCGGCCCATTTCACGCGGCCGACCTCGAGGCCCCAGACGGCGCCGAGATAGATGAAGAAATAGCGCCAATGGTCGATGTCGATCTGCAGCGCCTGCAGAAAGAACACGAACATCGCCGACCAGATGAGCTGCCCGTGCCGCAGATAGGGCGAGCGCGTCAGCGACAGGCGGAAGCCGACGAAGGTCGTCGTCAGCACGAGGCCGAGAAAGGCGAAGCCGCCGAGCCAGCCATTGGAGGCGAAGGCGTTGATGTAGCTGTTATGTGGCTCCAGCCCGAAGATGAGGCGAAAGCGCAGCGGACCCATGCCGTTGGGCCGTTCCACCAGCATGGGCAGCGAGCGCTTCTGATTGCCGAAGCGGCCCGTGGGGCCTTCGTCATAGTCCTGTGTCGCCGAGGCGCGTTTGAAGAAGAACTCGCGCACCGAGGGCTCGGTGAGCGCCGCGCCGACGCCCACCACGACCACGCCGACGACGGCGAGCGCCATGAAGCCGATGCGCATCCGCATCTTGCGCGAATCGGCCGTCACCACCGACATGATCGTCATCAGTGCGATGGACACCACCGCCGCGCCCCAGGAGCCGCGCGAGAAGGAGGTGAACAGCGCCGCGCCCGAGAGCGCAAGGCCGGCGAGCGTCACCGGCCAATAGGCCCAGCGGCCGAGCAGCAGGCGCTGCACGAAATAGAGCACGCCCGGCACCATATAGGAGCCCAGAACATTGGGATCCTTGAAGGGCGCCATGGCGCGGCCGTCGAGCGTCATCGTCAACGGATTGCCGAACAGGCCGGCCCAGGAGCCGACAGCGATGACGGCCGCGAGCATGCAGCTCGCCGCATAGCCGCTCATGCAGAGATCGAAGCGCTTCGACGTGTTCTCCGAGAAGAACAGCATATAGAAGACGCCGGTCGTCGAGATGAACAGCGTATGCGTCATGAACTCGACGGGATCGGGCTCGTTCCAATAGGGAATGAGCGAGATGTAGCCGCCGAGCGCCCATAGCACGAGCAGGGCGACGCCCGGCAGAACGGCGCGATGAACGCGCACGCCGCCCAGCACCCAGACGATGAGCGTCAGCAGAATGAGCCCGTCATAGGGCGAGGGCTCGATGAACACCACCGAGCCGGAAAAGGCGGTGATCCAGAACAGCGCGTTGAGCAGCCGCGGATAGTTCAGAGTCCAGCGAGGCTGTGGCGCGGCCGCCGCGGCCTCGGTCATCGCTTGTCCCATATCGGAACGATCCAGGATGTCGCGCGCCTTGGGGCGCGACGCGCGCGAGGTGAGGACGGCGCCTTGTGAATTTGCTAGCCTCGTCATGGTTAAGAAAGCGTGACCTGAACTTGATAGCGAAGCGACATCATGCGCCCTTGCCGGCCCGCGATGAAACAGCTTCGCTTCTTCCGCTCCCCGCCCGAATCGGGAATTTGCAAGAGATGAACCAGCGATTTTCGGCGACGCGCCTCCTGCATGAGAAGCAGCTCGACGGCGCGCTGCTACGCGCCGCGGAGGCCGAGGGCGAGGCGGTTCTCGTTTCCCTGCACAGCTCGCGCGCGGGGTTGAACGTGCGCGAGGCGGCGCATCGGCTGCGGCGCGTCGGGCTCAACCGCATCGCGCATGAGCGGCGCCCGAGCGTGATGCGCGAGATCGCCGGCCGCGCGAAGAATCCGCTCAACGCGCTGCTTCTCGCTCTCGCCGTCGCTTCCTACGCGCTCGGCGATTTGCGCGCTTCGGTCGTCATCGCGGCGATGGTCGTGCTGAGCGTCGGTCTCGCCTTTTCTCAGGAGCATCGCTCCAACGAGGCCGCCGCGCGCTTGCAGGCGATGGTGCGCACGCACGCCTCCGTGCGCCGGCCGGGCGCGCATACGGCGGATAATTTCGTCGAGGAGCCGATCGAACGGCTCGCGCCCGGCGACATCGTGCGCCTCTCCGCCGGCGACATGATCCCCGCCGATCTGCGCCTGCTGGAGGCCAAGGACCTTTTCGTCAATCAATCGGCGCTGACCGGCGAATCCATGCCGGTAGAAAAATTCGCGCATGCCGCGCCGGCGAGCGATCCTTTCGCCGCGCAAAATCTCGCGCTGATGGGCGCGAATGTGGTCAGCGGCTATGCGACGGCAATCGTCATCGAGACGGGACGGCGCACATGCCTCGGCGCGCTCGCCGACAAAATGGCCGGCGCGCGCGTCGAGACGAGCTTCGACAAGGGGCTAACGCGCTTCACGCTGCTGATGGTCTGCTTCATGGCGGTGATGGCGCCGGCGGTGTTCGTCATCAATGGCGTCACCAAGGGCGACTGGCTGGAGGCGCTGCTCTTCGCCGTCTCCGTCGCCGTGGGCCTCACGCCGGAAATGCTGCCGATGATCGTGACGGTCAATCTCGCCAAAGGCGCGATCGCCATAGCGAGCAAGAAAGTGATCGTGAAGCGGCTCAACTCCATCCAGAATTTCGGCGCGATGGATGTGCTCTGCACCGACAAGACCGGCACGCTGACGCAGGACCGCATCATATTGAAGCGCCATCTCGACATATTCGGCGAGGAGTCGGAGCGCGTTCTCGAATTCGCCTTTCTCAACAGCCATTTTCAATCGGGCTTGAAGAATCTGCTCGATCGCGCCGTGCTCGACCATCACGAATTGGCGACCGCGCTGCGACCTGATCATGAATTCGAGAAGATCGACGAAATTCCCTTCGACTTCGAGCGGCGCCGCCTGTCCGTCGTCGTGCGCCGCGACGACGGCCCGCATTTGCTCATTTGCAAAGGCGCTGTGGAGGAGCTTTTCGCCATTTCGGCGCGCTATGAGACGGCGAAAGATTGCGGCGCGCTCGATCCTTCGCATCTCGAGGCGGCGCAGCGCGAGACCGAGGAGCTGAATGCGGATGGTTTCCGCGTCGTCGCCGTCGCCTATAAGGAGCTGCCGCCGGAGCAGACGAGCTTTTCCGTCGCCGACGAGACCGCGTTGACGCTGCTCGGCTATATCGCTTTTCTCGATCCGCCCAAGGAGAGCGCGGCGCCGGCCATAGCGGCGCTCGCCAAAGCCGGCGTCGCGGTGAAGATCTTGACCGGCGATAATGACATTGTGACGCGCAAGATCTGCAAGGATGTGGGGCTCGAGGTCGGACGCATCGCGCTCGGGTCCGAGATAGAGTCGATGAGTGATGAAGACTTGTCGACGCTGGCGGCGGAGGCAAGCGTTTTCGCCAAGCTGTCGCCGCCGCAAAAGGCGCGGGTCATTGATGCGTTGCATCGCAAGGGCCATGTCGTCGGCTATCTCGGCGACGGCATCAATGACGGGCCGGCGCTGAAGGCGGCCGATGTCGGCATTTCCGTCGACACGGCGGTCGACGTCGCCAAGGAGACGGCCGATATCATTTTGCTCGAGAAGAGCCTCGCCGTGCTCGGCGATGGCGTGCTCGAGGGCCGCAAAGTGTTCGCTAACATCAACAAATATATCAAGATGGGCGCGAGCTCGAACTTCGGCAATATGTTCAGCGTGCTCGGCGCGAGCGTGTTCCTGCCCTTTTTGCCGATGACGCCGATTCAGGTGCTCACCAATAATCTGCTCTATGATTTTTCGCAGACGGCGATCCCGACCGATAATGTCGACGCCGAATATCTCGAGCGGCCGCGCCGCTGGGACATAGACAATATCGCCAAATTCGTGCTCTGCGTCGGGCCGATCAGCTCGATCTTCGATTATGCGACTTTCGCGCTGATGATCTACGGCTTCGGCGCCTTGGCCGATCCGGCGCTGTTCCAGAGCGGCTGGTTCGTCGAATCGCTGCTGACGCAGACGCTCATCATCCACATCATCCGCACAGCGCGGATTCCCTTCATCGAGAGCCGCGCGAGCAATGCGCTGCTGCTGACGACGCTCGTCGTCTGCCTCATCGGCGCGGCGCTTCCCTTTTCGCCGATCGCCGGCGTCTTCGGCTTCACGCCGCTGCCGCCGCTCTATTGGCCGGCGATTTTCTCATTCCTGATCTGCTATTCGGTGCTGGCGCATTTGGTGAAGAGCTGGTTCGTGAAGAAATGGGGAATGTGATGAGCGCGAAGTCATTTGCGAAATCTCGGTGCGCGACTCCTTCTCCCGCTCGCGGGAGAAGGCGGCCCGACGTAGTCGGGTCGGATGAGGGCTCGCTGCGAATGACAGCGAAAATGACGAGTAATCCGAATGCGGTCGTGAGCCCTCATCCGACCCTCGCTGACGCGAGGGCCACCTTCTCCCACAAGTGGGAGAAGGGGCGCGCGTTCTGCGAGATTTCGGGAGCCCTCGGATCATGACATTCGGCGCGCAGGAAGAGACCGTCCGCTTTCTCATGGCGCAGGGCGAGGACGCGCGGACGATCGTAACGCACATCTCGATCGTCGTGCTGACGAAGGAGCGCGTCTATAAGCTCAAGCGCGACGTCGTCTTCCCCTATCTCGATTTTCATACGCCGCAGATTCGCTCGGCGATGTGCGAGCGCGAATACGCGCTCAACCGCCGCACGGCGCCGCAGCTCTATCTCGCCGTGCGCCGCATCACGCGCGGGGGCGATGGCGCGCTGTGTTTCGACGGCGATGGCGCGCTCATCGACGCCGTCGTCGAGATGCGGCGCTTCGAGGAAGAAAATCTCCTCGATAATCTCGCCGTCGCCAGCCGTCTCTCTGCGCCGCTCGTCGAGCGTCTCGCCGCGCGCATAGCGCAATTTCACGATGGCGCGGAAGTGATCGAAGGGCGCGGCGGCGCTTTGGTCATGGCCTCGCTGCTCGATCTCGGCGATGCGAGCTCGCTCGCCAAATCGCCCGTTGTCTCGGCGCAGGAGCGCCGTGCGCTCGCCGATGAGCTGCGCGCTGTGGCGCAGACGCATGGCGCGCTGCTCGATCGTCGGCGCGACGCCGGCAAGGTGCGGCGTTGCCATGGCGATCTCACCCTGCGCAACATCTGCCTCGTCGACGGCGAGCCGACGCCATTCGATTGCATCGAATTCTCCGACGATCTTGCGACGATCGATGTTCTCTACGACCTCGCTTTTCTGCTGATGGATCTGCGCCGGCGGGGACTGGATGCGCTCGCCGCTTTCGCGCTCAATCGCTATCTGGATAATTGCGACGAGGTGGAGGGGCTACCGCTGCTGCCCTTTTTCATGGCTCTGCGCGCTGCGATCCGCGCCGATGTCGCCGCCGCGCGCGCGCTCGACGCCGACGCAGATCATGCTGCCCTGAACGAGGAGACGCGCGATTATTTCGATCTCTCGCGCGCGCTTCTGCGGCCCGCGACGCCGCGCATCGTCGCGATCGGCGGGCTCAGCGGCTCCGGCAAGTCCAGCGTCGCGGCGGCTTTGGCTCCGCTCGTCGGCGCCGCGCCCGGCGCGCGAACGCTCAACAGCGATCGATTGCGCAAAAAGCTGTTCGGCGTTGCGCCTACATCGCCGCTGCCGCAGGAGGCCTATACGGCGGCCGTTTCCGCGCGGGTCTATGAGGCGATGCAGAATGAGGCGTCGCGCGTCGCCTCTTTCGGCTGGTGCGTCATCGTCGACGCCGTTTATGCGCGCGAGAGCGAGCGCGATGCGCTGGAGGAGGCGGCGAAGCGCGTGGGCGTTCCTTTCGCGGGCTTTTGGCTCGAGGCGGATGGGCCGCTTCGCGTGTCCCGCGTCGGCGCGCGGCAGGGCGATGTGTCGGATGCGACGCAGGAGATAGCGGCGCGGCAGCGCAATTATGATCTCGGCGAGATGCGATGGACGCGAGTCGATGCTACGCACGAGGTGGGTGTGATCGCGCAGGAGATCGCCGCGCGACAGCCCTCTCTGCAGCCCTCTCCCGCTTTGCAGGAGAAGGAGTAGGCCTCACGGAATCAGCACCGCCGCGCCTTGCAGACGCCCCTCGCGCAAATCCGCGAGCGCTTCATTGGCCGCAGTCAGCGGATAGCGCACGACATGCGTGTCGATTCCAATCTGCGGCGCGAGCGCCAGAAATTCGCGCGCGTCCTCGCGCGTGAGATTGGCGACGGAGACCAGCCGGCGCTCCTCCCACAGCAGCGAATAGGGAAAAGCGGGAATGTCGCTCATGTGAATGCCGCCGCAGACGACGATTCCGCCTTTGCGCACCGCTGCGAGCGCGCGCGGAACCAGCGCGCCGACGGGCGCGAAGATGATCGCGGCGTCGAGCTTTTCCGGCGGCGTGTCGTCGGAGCCGCCGGCCCAGACGGCGCCGAGCGAGAGCGCGAAATCGCGCGCCGCCACATCGCCGGGGCGCACGAAGGCGAAGATGCGCCGCCCCTGCGCGATCGCGACTTGCGCGACGATATGCGCCGCGGCGCCGAAGCCGTAAATGCCGATATCGCGCGCGTCGCCGGTCATCTTCAGCGAGCGCCAGCCGATGAGCCCGGCGCAGAGCAGCGGCGCCAGAGCCGCCGCATCGCCATCGGACGGCATCGGGAAGCAATAGGAAGCGTCGGCGACCGTATGCGTGGCGTAGCCGCCGTCGCGCGTGTAGCCGGTGAAGAGCGGATCGTCGCAGAGATTCTCGCGGCCGCTGGAGCAATAGGGGCAGCAGCCGCAAGTGCGGCCGAGCCAGGGGACGCCGACTCGCTCTCCAACAGCGAAGCCCGTGACGCCGGCGCCGATCGCCGCCACGCGGCCGACGATCTCATGGCCAGGAACGATCGGCAGTTTCGGATGCTCGAGCTCGCCGTCGACGACATGGAGATCGGTGCGGCAGACGCCGCAGGCCTCGACCTCGAGCAGCAATTCGCCGGGGCCGGGGCGGGGCAGGGGGCGGCGCTCGGCTTCCAGCGGCGTTCCCGGCCGCCGCAGGACCATGGCGGTTGTTTCCGTCATGCGCCGGCGATCCTCTTGGAGAAGAACATGCGGCTATGGCCGGGCGGAAAATCGGCGATCTCGCCGAAGCGGGTGAAGCCGAAGCGCTCATAGAGCGCCGCCGCGCGCGGATCGAAACTGTCGATATAGAGGCCGAGGCAGGCGCGCGCACGGGCTTCCGCCTCCGCGCGGCGCAGCAGGGCGGTCCCGAGACCTATGCCGCGACGCTCCGGCGCGACCCATAAGTGCCTTATATAGAGCCAGCGCCAGTGCGAGACGCCGTTGAGCCCGCCGATCAGCGCGCCCTTCTCGTCATGGGCGATGATGGAGAAGGGCGCCTCGTCGCGGGGGCGGAAGCTCGCGGCGATCTCGCCGCCGAGCGCCGCCGCGACGGCCGGGCTCTCGCGGGCGAGATCGTGGAAGACGACGGAAAGCGTCTCCGCGGCGGCCGAATTGTTTTGGAGAGGAGTTTTGTCGGTCATGGGCCATCCCCCGCGAAGGAACGCGGCGCTTTTATTCTGGGCGCTCGCCGCTCTCGCCGCAATCGCGCCGCGCGCCGAGGCGCGGGAGACGGCGCGCCGTCTCGCGGATTATCGGCCTGTCTTTCTCGAATGCCATGGGCCGGCGGGCGAGAAGCGCCTCGCCATTCGCCGCATGCGGCTCGACGGCGAGGCGGTCGCGCTGACGGTCGATCCGGCGACGCTGGAGACGAGTCTCGAGGCGGAGAGCGTTTGGCGCTGCCGGGAGACGACCGAGGCGGAGCAGAAGGACACGCGCTTTTTGCGCGCCTTGCGGCCGCGGACGGGCGATCCCGACGAGCCGCGCCTCGCCGCCGCCGGCCGCAGCCTGTCGATCAGCGCGGGGCTCGGCCATGGGGCGGGGGCGGGCTCTTTTCTGACCGGCGATCTCTGCCCGAGCCAGCGACCGCTCGACCGCGACTTTCTGCGCCGCCTGGCCGAGCTCGCCCCCGGCGCGCCGGTCGCGCTCTCCGTGTCGGGGCTCTGGATCGAGCGCCATGGGGCGGATTTCGACTGGCTGATGGATGAGGCGGCGAGCGGAACGCTGCGGATCGACTGGGTCGGCCATTCCTACAGCCACCCTTATGTTCCCCGCCTCGCGGATGGGCAGAATTATCTGCTGCGGCCGGGCGTCGATCTCGACGCGGAGATTTTCCGGGTGGAGCGGCTGCTGATCGAGCGCGGCGCGACGCCCTCGGCGTTTTTCCGCTTCCCCGGCCTCGTCGCCGACGCGCGGCTGATGGAGGAGCTGCGCCGCCGCCATCTGATCGCGCTCGGCGCGGACGCCTGGCTGGTGCTGTCGCCGCCGCCGCGGGACGGCTCCATCGTGCTGGTGCATCCCAATGGCAATGAGCCGGCCGGGCTGCGGCTGTTCTCGAGACTGTTGGAGCAGGGCCGGCTGCCGCAGCCGTTCCGGCGGATCGAGGAGGCGCCGGAGTGAGCGCGTTTTGCAAAGCCTCTCACGCTTTGTCATAATCGTCGGCAAGGAGACATGCGATGCCTAGCAACCTTTCGCTCGAGCGGGACCTGGAGAGCGCGATCGACCTTCTGGTGTCGAGCGGCCGCTATCGCTCCAAGAGCGAGGTGATCCGCGAAGGAGTCCGGCTGCTCCAAGAGCGCGAAGACCGAATGGCGAAGCTGGACGCCGCGTTGCAGCGCGGCCTCGCCGACGCTCGAGCCGGTCGCACGCGTCCCGCCGACGAGGTGTTCGCCGAGCTTCGCTCGCGCTATGGCGGCCGAGCGGGTCCTCGCCAGGAATGAAGCTCGTCTTCTCGGCCGAGGCGCGCGCCGATCTTCTCCAGATCGGCGATTTTATCGCGCATGACAGCCCTGCGCGGGCGTTCACCTTCGTCGAAGAGCTCGAAGCGCGCTGCCGCGCATTGCCGGCGACGCCTCTGGCCTATCCTCTGCTCGCAGGTCGAGAAGCGAGCGGCATTCGCCGACTGGTCCACGGCAATTATTTGATTTTCTATCAAGTCTTGGACGAGGCGGTGGTTGTCCTGCATGTCCTCTGGGGCGCCAGGGACTATGAGCCGCTGCTGGTTCCAAAGCGCTGATCTCGCCCTCTCGGGTAAGCTTCCCCTTACATTGACAAGGGTTCGGCCGCCTCTTATCTCTCGCCCGTCGTCGCGCCGCAACCGTGAGCGCGAGCGCGCGGCCGCGCCCGCCGACCTTTCGAAAAGAAATTGGCAAATCGAAAGGAACATGTGCGAAAAGGCGGCCTCCGCCGGCTCATCGCCGGAGGCTCATCTAGAAAGGTTTGCGCATGCTCGGCGCTCTCGCCAAGAAGATTTTCGGCTCGGCCAACGACCGCCGGCTCAAGACCTATCAGCCGAAGGTCAAGGCGATCAACGCTTTGGAACCCGAGCTCGCTGCTTTGTCCGATGAGGCGCTGCGCGGGCGCACCGAGGCGTTCCGCGAACAGCTCGCGAACGGCGCGCGACTCGACGATCTGCTCGTTCCGGCCTTCGCCACCGTCCGCGAGGCGGCCAAGCGCGTGCTCGGCCAGAGGCATTTCGACGTCCAGCTGATCGGCGGCATGGTCCTGCACGAGGGCGCCATCGCCGAGATGCGCACCGGCGAGGGCAAGACGCTGGTGGCGACGCTCGCGGTTTATCTCAACGCGCTGCCCAGCCGCGGCGTCCATGTCGTCACCGTCAACGACTATCTCGCCCGCCGCGACGCCGAATGGATGGGCCGGGTCTATCGCTTCCTCGGCCTCAGCGTCGGCGTCATCGTCCATGATATTTCCGACGAGGACCGCGCCGAAGCCTACGCCAGCGACATCACCTACGGCACCAATAACGAGTTCGGCTTCGACTATCTGCGCGACAATATGAAATATGAGCTGGCGCAAATGGTGCAGCGCCCGCATGTCTACGCCATCGTCGACGAGGTGGATTCGATCCTCATCGACGAGGCGCGCACGCCGCTCATCATCTCTGGCCATTCGGACGACAAATCCGATCTCTACAACGCCATAGACAAGCTGATCCCCAAGCTCGACAAGGAAGATTACGAGCTCGACGAGAAGCAGCGCACCGTCAATCTGACGGAGGCCGGCAATGAGCATATGGAGGAGCTGCTGGCCGAGGCCGGCGTGCTCGCCGACGGCGCGCTCTACGAGGCGCAGAACGTCACGCTCGTTCACCATGTCAATCAAGGCTTGCGCGCGCACAAGCTGTTTCAGCGCGACAAGGATTACATCGTCCGCAAGGGCGAGGTCGTCATCATCGACGAGTTCACCGGCCGCATGATGCCGGGCCGGCGCTATTCGGAAGGGCTGCATCAGGCGCTCGAGGCCAAGGAGCGGCAGGCGGTCCAGCCCGAGAACGTCACGCTCGCCTCCATCACCTTCCAGAATTATTTCCGCCTCTATGAGAAGCTCGCCGGCATGACCGGCACGGCCTCGACGGAGGCCGACGAGTTCGCCGAGATCTACAAGCTCGACGTCATCGAGATTCCGACCAATCGCCCGGTGCAGCGTATCGACGAGGACGACGAGGTCTATCGCACCGGCCGCGAGAAGCTCGACGCCATCGCGCACGAGATCGAGGAGGCGAACGCCAAGATGCAGCCGCTGCTCGTCGGCACGACGTCGATCGAGAAGTCCGAGCAGCTCGCCGAATTCCTGCTCTCCAAGGGCTATAAGCAGATCGACTTCTCCGAGCCGACCAAGGCGCTCGCCAAGCTCTATGAGGCGGCGCGCAGCGGCCAGCCGTCGCGGCAATTCGCCGTGCTCAACGCGCGCTTCCACGAGCAGGAGGCCTATATCGTCGCCGAGGCCGGCGTGCCGGGCGCGATCACCATCGCCACCAACATGGCCGGCCGCGGCACCGACATTCAGCTCGGCGGCAACATCGAAATGCGCGTCTCGCAGGAATGCGCCGGGCTCGAGGGCGCCGCGCTCGAGGCGAAGGAGACGGAAATTCGCGCCGAGGTCTCCGATTTCAAGGAGAAGGCGCTGGCCGCCGGCGGCCTCTACATCATCGGCACGGAGCGCCACGAGAGCCGCCGCATCGACAATCAGCTGCGCGGCCGCTCGGGCCGTCAGGGCGATCCCGGCCGCTCGAAATTCTTCCTGTCGCTGCAAGACGATCTCATGCGCATCTTCGGCTCCGAGCGCATGGAGTCGATGCTGGTGAAGCTCGGCCTGCAGGAGGGCGAGGCGATCGTCCATCCCTGGATCAACAAGGCGCTGGAGAAGGCGCAGCACAAGGTCGAGGCGCGCAACTTCGACATTCGCAAGAACATCCTCAAGTTCGACAATGTCATGAACGACCAGCGCAAGGTGATCTTCGAGCGCCGGCGCGAGATCATGGCGGAGGAGAGCGTCGAGGAGACGGTGAACGAGATGCGCGAGGATGTCGTCGCCGAGCTCGTCACGAAGCACATTCCGCCGAATGCCTATGCCGAGGCCTGGGACGTCGAAGGGCTCGCCGAGGCGGCGCGCGCGCAGCTCAATCTCGATCTGCCGATCGAGGATTGGGCGAAGGAAGAAGGCATCGCCGACGAGGAGATCAAGGAGCGCCTGCTCACCGCGGCGAACCGGTCCTATGCCGAGCGCGTCGAGCGCAACACCGAGCAGCTCTCGCGCATGATCGAGAAGCAGGTGGTGCTGCAGGCGCTCGATCATCTGTGGCGCGATCATCTCGTCGTGCTCGATCATCTCCGTCAGGTGATCGGCTGGCGCGGCCTGGCGCAGCGCGATCCGCTCAACGAATATAAGTCCGAGGCGCTCGAGCTGTTCCGTAGCCTGATGACGCATTGGGACGAGACCGTCGTCTCGCAGCTGATGCGCGTCGAGGTTTCATTCGAGGCGCCGCCGACCCCGGCCGAATTGCCGCCGATGGAATATGTGCATCCTGACCCGAACGCGGCCGGCGGCGGAGAGAGCGCGCTCGCCGAGCTCAACGCCCGCCTTGCCGCCGCCGATTTTTCGTCGCAGGCGACGAGCGGCGGCGTGGCGGAGGCCGAGGCCGCGCGCGATCCCGCGAACCCCGCGACCTGGGGCAAGGTCGGCCGCAACGAGCCCTGCCCCTGCGGCTCGGGCAAGAAGTTCAAGCACTGCCACGGCGCATTGGTGTGAGAAACGCAATGAGCAGCGGGTGGTGAGCGGCGTAACTCACGCTCGCTCGCCGCTGCTCGTCACTCACGACTGACTACTCTCTCGGAGCATTCCTCGTGTCGAAGATCGATTTCTCCAAGGTCCTCATCGCGCAAGGCGGCGGACCGACCGCCGTCATCAATCAGTCTCTCGTCGGCGCCGTGCTGGAGTCGCGCAAGTTCCGCGCGGTGGATCGCGTCTATGGCGCCTATCACGGCGTGCGCGGCATCGTGAATGAGGATTTCGTCGATCTGACGCAAGAGACGACGCATAATCTCGAGATGGTCGCCTGCACGCCTTCCTCGGCGCTGGGCTCGACGCGCGACAAGCCCGATCTCAAATATTGCCACGAGATCTTCGAGGTGCTGCGCGCGCATGAGATCGGCTGCTTCTTCTATATTGGCGGAAACGACAGCTCCGACACGGTGCGCATCGTTTCCGAGGAAGCCATCAAGGCCGATTATCCGCTGCGCGTCGTGCATATTCCGAAGACGATCGACAATGATCTGATGATCAACGATCATACGCCGGGCTTTCCCTCCGCGGCGCGCTGGGTCGCACAGGCCTTCGCCGGCGCCAATCTCGACAATTGGGCGCTGCCCGGCGTCTATATCGCCGTGGTCATGGGCCGCCATGCCGGCTTTCTGACCGCCGCCTCCGCGCTCGGCAAGAAATTCCCGGACGACGGACCGCATCTCATCTATGTGCCCGAGCGCGCCTTCGACACGGAGCGTTTTCTCGCCGACGTCAAAGCGACGATGGACAAATATGGGCGCTGCGTCGTGGCCGTCTCGGAGGGAATCTCCGACGAGAACCATACGCCGATCGCGGTCAAGCTCGCCGAGCAGGTGGAGAAGGACGCGCATGGCAATGTGCATCTGGGCGGCGGCGCTCTCGCCGATATGCTGACCGAGCTCGTCAAGACGAAGCTCGGCTTGAAGCGCGTGCGCGCCGACACTTTCGGCTATGTGCAGCGCAGCTTCGTCGGCTGCGTCTCCGATGTGGATCAGCGCGAGGCGCGCGAGGTCGGCGAGAAGGCGGTGCAGTTCGCGCTATGGGGCGATCGCGACGGCTCCGTGACGATTCACCGCACGGGATTCTACTCTGTGGATTATCGGCTCACGCCGCTCGTGGAGGTCGCCGGCAAGACCAAGGTGATGCCGGCCGAATTTCTGACAGCGGATGGCACGGATGTCACTGACGCCTTCCGGCTTTATCTGCGTCCTCTGCTCGGCTCGGGAATGCCGGACGCGTATAGGCTCCGCTTGAATCCTGTCGCCAAAAAACTGAGAACGTAACGTCTCGAGACTGTCGCACATTCGGCGACGCCCTGGGTCAAGAGCTTGATTTCCAGGGAATTTACTATTTAGAAGGGGGAGGCGCCGAGAAAAGGCGCAGGCCCTCTTCCCAAGGCGCGATTCTTGCTTGATTTATATGCGGGCGTCGTGGTTGCATTGCGGGCCGGGACTTATAGACTGGCATCCGCGGTAGACGCCGGAGGCTGGGGGACGGGGGAGAGCGGCGGGCGAAGCCTGTTTGCACCTTTTGTTAGGCCCTCGCTGATATCGAGTGAGGTTGGTTCGATTCGCCACAGCGGGCCGATCGGTCAGGAGACGAGACATGAGCAAGGTCGGCAGCAGCGATTCGAAGAACACGCTCTACTGCTCATTTTGTGGCAAGAGCCAGCATGAGGTGCGCAAGCTCATCGCCGGTCCGACGGTTTTCATCTGCGACGAATGCGTCGAGCTCTGCATGGACATCATCCGCGAGGAGAACAAGTCCATCGTCAAGCAGCGCGACGGCATTCCGACGCCGCGTGAAATCTGCAAGGTCCTCGACGATTATGTGATCGGCCAGGCGCAGGCCAAGCGCGTGCTGTCTGTCGCCGTGCATAATCACTACAAGCGCCTCAACCATGCCGCCAAGCATGGCGACGTCGAGCTGGCGAAATCCAACATTCTGCTCATCGGCCCGACGGGCGTCGGCAAGACGATGCTGGCGCAGACGCTGGCGCGCATCCTCGATGTGCCCTTCACCATGGCCGACGCAACGACGCTCACCGAAGCGGGCTATGTCGGCGAGGATGTCGAGAACATCATCCTCAAGCTGCTGCAGGCCTCCGACTATAATGTCGAGCGCGCGCAGCGCGGCATCGTCTATGTCGACGAGATCGACAAGATCTCGCGCAAATCCGACAACCCGTCGATCACGCGCGATGTGTCGGGCGAGGGCGTGCAGCAGGCGCTGCTGAAGATCATGGAAGGCACCATCGCCTCCGTGCCGCCGCAGGGCGGGCGCAAGCATCCGCAGCAGGAGTTTCTGCAGGTCGACACGACCAACATCCTCTTCATCTGCGGCGGCGCCTTCGCCGGCCTCGAGAAGATCATCTCCTCGCGCGGTCGGGGCACCTCCATCGGCTTCGGCGCCAATGTGCAGGCGCCGGACGAGCGCCGCACGGGCGACATCTTCCGCCATGTGCAGCCGGAGGATCTGCTGAAGTTCGGATTGATTCCGGAATTCGTCGGCCGTCTGCCGGTGATCGCGACGCTCGAGGATCTCGACGAGGAGGCGCTGAAGCGCATCCTCACCGAGCCGAAGAATGCGCTGGTCAAGCAGTATCAACGGCTGTTCGAGATGGAGAGCACCGAGCTCACCTTCCAGGACGAGGCGCTGTCTTCCGTCGCCCGCAAGGCGATCGAGCGTCACACTGGCGCGCGCGGCCTTCGCTCCATCATGGAAGGCATTCTGCTCGACACCATGTTCGAGCTGCCGGGCCTCGAGGGCGTCGAGCAGGTCGTCATCGGCCCCGAGGTGGTCGAGGGCAAGGCGCGTCCGCTCTACATTTATGCAGAGCGCAACGAGAAGAGCGGCGGCGCGAGCGCCTGACGCTTTTTTGGGCGGGGGAGCGCGACTTCTTTCGCAGCCCCCGCCCTTTCTGCCAGATACGTCTGCTTTTCCAGTATCTTGAATCGTTCTGCCGCTAGGCCCATTTGTTGCGTAGTCGCCTTCGACGCCGTTCGTGCGTGAGCGGGTCTCTCGGAAGGCGGATTTCCGCCGGAGCGTCGGGCCTGGAACTTGCAAGCGTCCCTTTAACGTCAGAAGCGTCCCTTTGCGTCAGAGCGTCGCCTCGCCCCGCTTCCCCTGCGGGGAGCGAAACGGAACAGGAAAAAAGATATGACGAACGAAAAGCGCAATTCCATCGTTCCCGGCGCAATCGACAGTTATCCGGTTCTGCCGCTGCGCGACATAGTGGTCTTTCCGCATATGATCGTTCCGCTCTTCGTCGCGCGCGACAAGTCGATCCGCGCGCTGGAAGAGGTGACGAAATCCGAGCGGCTCATTCTGCTCGCGACGCAGAAGAATGCGGGCGACGACGATCCGGCTCCCGACGCGATCTATTCCATCGGCACGCTCGCTTCCGTGCTTCAGCTGCTGAAGCTGCCCGACGGCACTGTCAAAGTGCTGGTGGAAGGCGTCGGCCGCGCCAAGGTGCGCAACTACACGCGCGTCGATGAATATCACGAGGCCGACGCCGAGGCGCTCGGCGACGAGATCGATCAGCCCGTCGAGGTGGAGGCGCTCGGCCGCTCCGTCATCGCCGAGTTCGACTCTTATGTGAAGCTCAACAAGAAGGTCTCGCCGGAGATCGCCGCTGCGGTCACGCAGATCGACGATTTCTCCAAGCTCGCCGACACGGTCGCCTCGCATCTCTCGGTGAAGATCGCCGAGAAGCAGGACGTGCTGGAGACGATCGCCGTCGCCAAGCGTCTCGAGAAATGCCTCGCGCTGATGGAGAGCGAGATCTCCGTGCTGCAGGTGGAGAAGCGCATCCGCACGCGCGTCAAGCGCCAGATGGAGAAGACGCAGCGCGAGTACTATCTCAACGAGCAGATGAAGGCGATCCAGAAGGAGCTGGGCGACGAGGACGGCAAGGACGATCTCGCCGAGCTCGAGGAGCGCATCAAGAACACCAAGCTCTCCAAGGAGGCGCGCGACAAGGCTGTCGCCGAGTTCAAGAAGCTGCGTCAGATGTCGCCCATGTCCGCGGAAGCGACGGTGGTGCGCAATTATCTCGATTGGGTGCTGGCGCTGCCCTGGGGCAAGAAGTCCAAGATCAAGCGCGATCTCGAGGCTGCGCAGGGCGTTCTCGACTCCGATCACTTCGGCCTGGAGAAGGTCAAGGAGCGCATTCTCGAATATCTCGCCGTGCAGAGCCGCGCCAATAAGCTGACCGGCCCGATCCTGTGCCTCGTCGGCCCGCCCGGCGTCGGCAAGACCTCGCTCGGCAAGTCGATCGCCAAGGCCACGGGCCGCGAGTTCGTGCGTATGTCGCTCGGCGGCGTGCGCGATGAGGCGGAGATCCGCGGCCATCGCCGCACCTATATCGGCTCCATGCCCGGCAAGATCATCCAGTCGATGCGCAAGGCGAAGACGTCCAACCCGCTCTTCCTGCTCGACGAGATCGACAAGATGGGCATGGATTTCCGCGGCGATCCGTCGTCCGCTCTGCTCGAGGTGCTCGATCCGGAGCAGAACGCCACTTTCGCGGATCACTATCTCGAGGTCGATTACGACCTGTCCAATGTCATGTTCGTGACGACGTCGAACACGCTGAACATCCCTGCGCCCTTGATGGACCGCATGGAGCTCATCCGTATCGCCGGCTACACGGAGGACGAGAAGGCCGAGATCGCGCGCAAGCATCTCATTCCGAACGCGGTCAAGAAGCATGGCCTCGCCGCCGACGAATGGTCGATCGACGACGAAGCGCTGCTGACGCTGGTGCGCCGCTACACGCGGGAAGCCGGCGTGCGTAATCTCGAGCGCGAACTCTCCAATCTCGCCCGCAAGGCGGTGAAGGAAATCCTGCTGTCCAAGGAAAAGGGCAAGAAGGTCCACGTCACCAATGACAACATCACCGACTATCTCGGCGTCCACAAATATCGCTACGGCGAGGCGGAGCTCGAGGATCAGGTGGGCGTCGTCACCGGCCTCGCCGTCACCGGCGTCGGCGGCGAGCTGCTGACGATCGAAGGCGTGATGATGCCCGGCAAGGGCAAGATGACCGTGACCGGCAATCTGCAGGAGGTGATGAAGGAGTCGATCTCCGCGGCCGCCTCTTATGTGCGCTCCCGCGCTGTCGATTTCGGCATCGAGCCGCCTTTGTTCGACCGCCGCGACATCCATGTGCATGTGCCGGAAGGCGCGACGCCCAAGGACGGCCCCTCGGCCGGCACGGCGATGGCGACGACGATCGTTTCGATCCTCACCGGCATTCCGGTGCGCCGCGACATCGCCATGACCGGCGAGATCACGCTGCGCGGCCGCGTGCTGCCGATCGGCGGCCTGAAGGAGAAGCTGCTCGCGGCGCTGCGCGGCGGCCTCAAGAAGGTGCTGATCCCGGAAGAGAACGCCAAGGATTTGGCCGATATTCCGGACTCGGTGAAGAATGGCCTCGAGGTCGTGCCGGTGTCTCGAATGGACGAGGTGCTCGCCCATGCGCTCGTGCGTCAGCCGACGCCGATCGTCTGGGAGGAGCCCACGGCTCAGATCGCCAAGGCGGTCGTCGAGGACGACGCGGCCGGCGTGCGCGCCCACTGAAGGCTTCGGCCCCTCTGCCTGCGGCTCTGCCGCGGGGGAGGGGCCGCCGCCCTCGGGCTCGGCCGCTCGAAGCCCGGCTTTCCGCAGATTTCCCCATAGTCTCGCTCTCAGGCGTCCGGAATTCCAGGGATTCCGGCGGCGCCTTTTCTTCTAACCCTTGCTTTTGCTGACATTCCGGCACATCACTCCTCTGTGCCGGGTCCGAACGATTCGACGCCGCTCGATTTTCGGCGCTCAGCCCGTGTCGACGACCGGCTCCCGGCGGAAGCAGAAGGGATGAGACCATGGTCAATAAATTGGAACTGGTCGAGCACGTCGCCGAGGCGACCGAAACCTCGAAGGCCGCCGCCGCCGCCGCCATCGACGCAGTGATCGACGGCATCACTTTGGCCCTCAAGAAGGGCGAAGAGGTGCGTCTCGTTGGTTTCGGCACCTTTTCGGTCAAGAAGCGCGCGGCCGGCAAGGGCCGTAATCCCGCGACCGGCGAAGAGATCAAGATCCCCGCTTCCAAGAGCGCCCGTTTCAAGCCCGGCGCCACGCTCAAAGCGGCGCTCAACAAGACCAAGTGAGCCGAGCAAGGCTGGCCTGCCGCGCCGATTCCCCCTTTCGACCGGATTTCTAGGCTCGCCGCCGGGGCGCGAACGTCGCCGGCGGCATTGTCGTTTCAAAACGCCTGCGCAACGCGTCTTGCGCGGAGGGGGCGCCCTCCCGTAAACAATGCGGCGTCGATCCCGGTCGGCGCGCGGGCGGTTAGCTCAGTTGGTAGAGCGTCTCGTTTACACCGAGAATGTCGGCGGTTCGAGCCCGTCACCGCCCACCACGCCGCGCTCGGGAGAGACCCCGTCATTCGGCCGCGCCGGGAGCGCGCGGAAGGGCGGGAGTTGGCCGCAAGGGATGAGAGACGCAGCGCCGAGAGCATGAGCCGAAATTTCGTCCTTCTCCTCGCCATGGCCGCATTGCTCGCGGCGCCTTCGGCCCGCGCCGAGGAGATGTCGTTCCATCTCGCGACGACGGCGAACGCCCGCTGCGCCGACCATTGCCCGCGCGTCATCGTGGCGGAGGGCGAGATCGTCGAGGACACGGCCGACGCTTTTGTGGGCTTTCTGCGCGAGCAGGGACGCGAGACCGAGCTGCGCAGCATCGTGCTGCTCGACTCGCCCGGCGGCCGTGTGCTCGCCTCCATGCAGCTCGGCCAGGCGCTGCGCCGCCTCGGCATGGCGGTGATCGTCGCCCGCGTCGAGCCGGCGAGCGGCGCGCTGGTTTCCGGCCGCTGCTATTCCGCCTGCGTCTATGCGCTAATGGGCGGCCGCAAGCGGGTGATCCCGCGCCAGAGCCGCGTCGGCGTCCATCGCATGTTCAATTATGTCGATGGCGTCGATCCGACGAGCGGCGAGACGCTGCGCGAGCGCCGCTACGACGATGGCGGGATGCGCCGCACGCTCACCCGCTACAGCGATTCCATGGGCGTCAGCCGCGATCTCATCGCATTGGCGGAGCGCACCTCGCCGGATCGCGTTCACCTTCTTTCCGCCGCCGAGATCGCCCGCTGGCGGCTCGGCTCGCCAAAGCTGTAAAAGAGCCGTCGAGCGGGGAATTCCTCGGCGCATCCATTCAACCTGCAGGATCGGTCGTTCCATGAAACATATCATCGAAGGTCTCGAGCAGCGGCGCGCCTCGGCGCGTCTCGGCGGCGGCGTCAAGCGCATCGACGCGCAGCATGCGCGCGGCAAGCTCACGGCGCGCGAGCGTATCGAGCTGCTGCTCGATCACGGCTCCTTCGAGGAGTTCGACATGTTCGTCGAGCACCGCTGCGCCGATTTCGGCATGGACAAGGGCGAGAAAATCTCCGGCGACGGCGTCGTCACCGGCTGGGGCACGGTCAATGGCCGCGCCGTCTTCGTCTTCGCCAAGGATTTCACCGTCTTCGGCGGCTCTCTTTCGGAGACCCACGCCCAGAAAATCACCAAGCTGCAGGATATGGCGCTCAAGAACCGGGCGCCGATCATCGGCCTGTTCGACGCCGGCGGCGCGCGCATTCAGGAGGGCGTCGCGGCGCTCGGCGGCTATGGCGAGGTGTTCCAGCGCAATGTGATGGCCTCGGGCGTCATTCCGCAGATTTCCGTCATCATGGGACCCTGCGCCGGCGGCGACGTCTATTCGCCGGCCATGACCGACTTCATCTTCATGGTGCGCGACACGAGCTATATGTTCGTCACCGGCCCGGACGTCGTGAAGACCGTGACCAATGAGACGGTGACGGCGGAGGAGCTCGGCGGCGCTTCGGTCCACACCACAAAGAGCTCCATCGCCGACAAGGCCTTCGACAATGACGTCGAGGCGCTGCTGCAGATGCGCCGGCTCATCGATTTCCTCCCCTCCTCGAATAAGGAGGAGCCGCCGGAGTGGCCGAGCTTCGACGAGGCCGAGCGCCTCGACGCCTCGCTGGATACTCTGGTCCCCGACAATCCAAACAAGCCCTATGATATCAAGGAGCTGATCACGAAGATCGCCGATGAGGGCGATTTCTTCGAGATTCAGGAGACGCACGCCAAGAACATCGTCGTCGGCTTCGGCCGCATCGAGGGCCGCACGGTCGGCTTCGTCGCCAATCAGCCCATGGTGCTGGCCGGCGTGCTCGACATCGACGCCTCCAAGAAGGCGGCGCGCTTCGTGCGCTTCTGTGATTGCTTCAATATTCCGATCGTCACCTTCGTCGACGTTCCGGGCTTCCTGCCGGGCACGGCGCAGGAATATGGCGGCCTCATCAAGCATGGCGCCAAGCTGCTCTTCGCCTATGCCGAGGCCACTGTGCCGAAAGTGACGCTCATCACCCGCAAAGCCTTTGGCGGCGCCTATGACGTCATGGCCTCCAAGCATTTGCGCGGCGATGTGAATTACGCATGGCCTTCGGCGCAGATCGCCGTCATGGGCGCCAAGGGCGCCGTCGAGATCATCTTTCGCGCCGATATCGGCGACGCGGAGAAGATCGCCCAGCGCACCAAGGAATATGAGGACCGCTTCCTGTCGCCCTTCGTCGCCGCCGAGCGCGGCTACATAGACGAGGTCATCATGCCGAGCGCGACACGCAAGCGCATCGCCCGCGCGCTCGCCCTGCTGCGCCACAAGGAATTGGAAAATCCCTGGAAGAAGCACGACAATATCCCGCTCTAGGCGCGCTGCGGGGGGGGGGGGGCCGTCGGTTTTCGACGGCCGTGCCCGTGTCCTCCGGGCGGAGGCGCCGCCATCGTTGATTTTCTTCCTGCTCGACTAGTTTCGGTCGAGCAGGAATGGTTAGTGTGTCGAGATTGAGAGAAGTCGGTCTTCAGAGGCGGTAGGCCGAATGGATTTCGAGAGGAACATATAATGTGGAACCCAGATGCGTCGAAAAAGATGGGCGTTTTTCTCGATCGGATTTGGCCGCCGAGAGATACACCTGACGGCTGGGTCTCCCATATTGGAGGACGCCCGAATTTGCCGGACGGTTGGGAGTGGCCGCGCATTGCCTTCCCGGATGGCGACGAATTCGAAGGTGTCACCGCTTCGCTGGATTTTCTCGCCCAGATTCGCCTCGAGGATTTGCCAGACGTGCCCGACCGCGAGCTGCTACCGCAAGAGGGAGTCTTATTCTTCTTCGCGCTGGCGCTGACAGCGGAACCTCTCGACACGTTTGGCCCGGACGCTTGGCGCGTTCTTTATTACCGCGGCGACGTGTCGAGCTTTCCTTTCCGAGCGCCGCCCTCTGACGCCGGCTGGTTCCTGGATGATGTCGACTATACGCGAACAGAGGCCGCCGAATATCGCGATCCCGGCGCCTCAGACAAGGGCCTGTTTCCCTATTGTCCCGTTCGCGCGGTCGCCGCTCCGAGCTGGAAGCGTCCCGACGGCATTCCTTACGGGGACGATGTCCGAGAGTGGCTGCGACTCGTCGAAGCTTGGCCGGGCGAGCATAGGACGCCAACGACCTTCGAATATGCCGAAAGCGATTTGCCGCTCAGAGTCGAGGATGCTCTCTTAAATCTGTTTCATGCGCGCAACCAGTGGCGGGAAGGCGTTCTGTCTTTCGATGATCTGTTCGCTCGCCGCTACGATCTCATGAGTGTGAGCGCAGAGGACCGCGAAAGGGTTCGCATGGAGTATGGCGATTGGCTGACGCGCGTGAAACGGACGTGTGCCGAGCTTGTCGCGCGCGGGCGTTCGGCGCTGTTGAAAGACGACGAAAGGCGGCTGGTGCGTGGCTTGGTCGCCGAGAATTCCGACCGTATGAAAGCCCTCGGATGTCACATCTGGCCCAATCTCCGGCTCGCGGCCACTCTTTCGATGGCGACTCTATTGCTGGACTCTCCAGAATTGGCGGCATCCTTCTCCAACGAGGTCGACGCCGCGCATCCCGGGAATAATTTTTCGCCCGGGGGAAGTGGACACCGGATGCTCGGGCATTCGCATGTGATTCAGGAAGATATCGAATCCGACTCCGTCTTGCTTCTGCAACTGGGAAGCGATGGCAGCGGACCGCGGTTCATGTGGTGGGACATGGGCAATCTCACTTTTACGATTTCACGGGACAGTTTGGCCGCGTTGAGGTTCGATCGCGCCATCGCGAAAATCGAAGGGCATTGAGCGCGATCGACAGCCCTCTCGCTGGGGCGAGTGACTTCTCTAGCGCTCGGCAAATATTTAACCTGCCTATTCGGATAGTATCGCGCGCCGGCTCCCCGGGTGGGTCGGCGCGCCTTTTCGCTCGAGCGGAGAACAGCCTGCCCCGAAGGCGGGCGCCCTCCGCACAATTTCATTCCAGCGGCAGGCTTTTTTGGGTGACAAAACGCCACGGCTGTCATAATGTCCCCTTCGCCGAGCTGGCTAAAAACATATGAACGCAGAATGCGTTCGACCAATCGCTGGCTGAGGTCCAAGTCGGGGAGGACGCCGGAACTCTGCACGTCTCGCGAGACGCTCCACACTATTCTCGCGGATGGCGCCTATAGACGAGTCCGGTCAAAGGACGGGTACCAAAGAGTGGGGAGAGGCAAGGGCCGTCCCCGCTCTTTGTGTATGTAGAGCTATGATAGAGCTTTTCACTCGATAGATAGCTCCTGCCTATGAAGCGGCTCCCCGCCGCCGCAGCTCTTCCCCGAGCCCACTCGCAACCTTCGGAGAAACTCGAAAATGTCCATCAAGCGGATCGGCGCCGGCGCGCGCATGAGCAAGGCCGTCGTGCATGGCGGCGTGATCTATACGGCGGGCCAGGTGGCCGAGGCGGCCAAGGGCGGCGCGGTCGCCGATCAGACGCGCGAGATTCTCGGCCTCATCGACACGATTCTGCAGGAGGCCGGCAGCGAGAAGGCGAAGATTCTCTCCGCCACCATCTATCTCGCCGATATCGCCACTTTCGCCGAGATGAACTCGGTGTGGGACGTCTGGGTCGACAAGAGCAATCCGCCGGCGCGCGCGACCGTGGAGGCGAAGCTCGTCACGCCCGATTACAAGGTCGAGATCGCCGTCATCGCGGCGCTGTGACGCCGGTTGACGATTCAGGGCGCGTTTGTCGCGCTCGGCAGAAAATTTGGCTCCGGGCGGTCTATCGATACGGCCGGGGCAAACTTTGACGACACGCCGAGGAATATATGAAAATTATAATAGGGGAGCCGATCCCATTTTTCTCGAATGGTGACGAGGACAGTTTCTTTTATTGGCTCAAATCGATCGACGCGGTGCATGGTTTTGTCGGCTGTCCAAGTGGACTCGAAATTACATTGACGGATCCGGTCGATGAGCACAGTTTACGCGAGTTGATCGGGCTTGCGACCCGCTACGGGCTGGATATGAAGTGGCTGCGACAATTTCGCAATGACGCCAACAAATTGTGGTTCGATGATGAAACCACTTACTGGCACAAATCCGTGTTTGGTTCGAATTGAGCGTTCGAGGCGCGTTGACCGAAAGGTCGAGATCGCCGTCATCGCGGCGCTGTGACGCCGGTCAGGGGATTGTCGGGATCATAGGCGTAGCGCAAGGTCTCGAAGCGCATGGAGCGGGCGTCCATCAGCAGCAGGCGCCCGACCAGCCCCTCGCCGAAGCCGACGATCTCGCGGATGATTTCCAGCGCCATCATCGCGCCGACGATTCCGGTGAGCGCGCCGAGCACGCCGGCCTCCTCGCAGCTCGGCACGGCGCCCGCTGGCGGCGCCGCCGGGAAGAGGCAGCGATAGGTCGGGTTGGGGCGGCCCTCGGCGTCGTTCTCGAAGGGGCGCAGCGTCGTCAGCGAGGCGTCGAAGCCGCCGACCGCCGCCGTGACGAGCGGCTTTTTTTCGAAGAAGCAGGCGTCCGAGACGAGATAGCGCGTCGAAAAATTATCGGAGCCGTCGGCGATGATGTCGTAACCCGCTATCAGCGCTCGCGCATTGTGCTCCGTGAGGCGCAGCGCATGGGGCTCGACATGCACATGCGGGTTGAGCCGATGGATGGCGTCCTTGGCGCTGTCCACCTTCAGCCGCCCGACGGCGGTGGTATGGTGAATCACCTGCCGCTGCAGATTGGACAGCGAGACCTCGTCGTCATCGACAATGCCCAGCACGCCGACGCCGCCCGCCGCGAGATATTGCAGCAGCGGCGACCCGAGCCCGCCCGCGCCGACGACGAGCACGCGCGCTTTCTTCAGCCGCTGCTGGCCCGGCCCGCCGACCTCGCGCAGAACGATATGGCGCGCGTAGCGCTCGATTTCTTCGGCTGAGAGGCTCATGTCGTTTTTCCTGCGCCGAAGCTCACGCGGCGGCCGCGTTCGTCGTGATATTTAGCAGCTTCGCGGCGAGCGCGAAATCGGAGGAGAAGATGACGCCGCCTCGCCTCGAAACTCTGGCGCCAGAGGCGCAAGAGCGTCTCGCTATGGCGATCCAGAGCAATCCGCATAATGCCGTCATCCTCGAGCGTCTGCCGAGCCTTCGCCTCGCGGACGCCTGGCTCGTCGCCGGCTGCCTGTTCCAGACGGTTTGGAATCTCGACAGCGGCCGGCCGGCGACGCAGGACATATTCGATTACGACATTTTCTATTTCGACGAGGATATCTCCTATGAGGCGGAGGATCGCGCCATTCGCCGCGCTCGCGCGCTCTTCGCCGATCTTCCCATTCGCGTCGATTTGAAGAATCAGGCGCGCGTGCATCTTTGGTATGGCGAGCGCTTCGGTCCGGGCTATCCGCAGCTGCGCAGCAGCGCCGATGGCGTCGATCGTTTTCTCATCGAATGCACGCGCGTCGCCGCGCGGCGTGTGGACGACGCGCTGGAGCTCTATGCGCCGGCGCGTCTCGACGATCTCTTCGCCGGCGTGCTGCGCCCCAATCCGCTCAATCCGCGGCCGGAGCTGTTCGCGGCGAAAGCCGCGAGCCTTCGCGCGCGCTGGCCCTTTCTCACCATCGCCGAAACGCACGCGTGATCCGCGTGAAAGCGTTTTCGCGCTTGCATAAAACGCCGTCGCAGACTTTCCTTGAACAGGCGCTGATTCGGCGCTTTGTCCCGCAAGGACCGCCTATGAACCTACCGGCCCCGCCCACCGGACTCTATCCCGAAGACTATGAGAGAATCGAAGCCGCGGTGATGGAGACCGTGCGCGGCCGCTGGTTCCTGCTCGAATATGCGCGCCGTCAGCGCGTCGAGGAGACCGAGCGGCTCGTGCTCGCGGTGGATCGTCTGGAGCGCATCGCTGCGCGCGCGGAGGAGCGCGCAGAGGAGCAGGAGGCCGCCTCCGATTGGCGCCTGCCGCGACGCCTCGTCGAGCGCGCGCAGGAATTCGCGCGCACGCTGCGCGCCAGCGGCGTCGAGGAGAAGCTCTGCGCGCAGGCCGATGCGCTGGTCGAGCAATTCTCCAAATTGCTCGACGCGCCCGCCGCGGAGCCGGAAGAAGCGCCGCGCGCGATCATCGAGTCCGCGACGATCGAGATCATCGACGAGCCGCATCGAATCCAAGAGGAGCGCGTCGAGCCGATTCTCGAGATCGAGGTGGCGGATGAGCCGATAGAAATCGCCGAGGTCGAGACTCTCGTGGAGGCGGAGCCGATCGACGCCGAGCCGATCTTGGTCGAATCCTTCGAGATGGAATCTGTCGTCGCCGAGCCGATCGAGATCGAGGCCGTCGCTTCCGAGCCCGAGCCTGTCGATTTTGAGCCTGTCGCTTTCGAGCCCGAGCGCGTCGCGCAGCTGGAGGAGCCGCCGCAGGCGATAGAGATCACAGAATCTGCCGTTGCCGCCGAGCCGGCGTCCAATGAGATCGTGTTCGAGGAATTCGTCGCTCGCGCGATTCTGCCGGAGGAGACTGCGCCGGTCGAACTCGATGCGCCACGCATCGATGCGCCCAAATTCGGCGCGCGCGAATCCGGCTCGCCCAAGATCAGCCTTCCGAAGACCACGCCGGCGAAGACCGAACCGGCGCTGCCGGTCGATCCGCGCCTCGTGGCGCTGTCACGGCTCGATCATCTCTCCCTGCACGAAAAGCTTCGGCTGTTTGGCTGAGCAGGCCTTGCCGGCGGCCGCCTGAGCCGCCGCCGCATCCACGCCGTTCTGATGCGCGAGCGCGACATTGCCGAGAAACTGCTGCGCGCTCGCTTCCCAGGTGAAGGTCAGCGCATGGGCGCGCGGCACGGCTGAGGGAATCTCCGTCGCCGCGAGACAGGCCGCCTGCAAATCCTCGCTCAGCACGCCGGCGCCGCTCGCGCCGACCACATCCAGCGGCCCCGCTACTGGAAAAGCGGCGACCGGCAGGCCGCAGGCCATTGCCTCCAGCAGCACCATTCCGAAAGTGTCGGTGCGGCTCGGAAAGACGAACACATCCGAGCTGGCGTAGAGCGTGGCCAGTTCCGCGCTGGTCTTCACGCCGAGAAAGCGCGCCTGCGGATAGGCCGCCTCGAGCGCCGCGCGCGCCGGCCCGTCGCCGGCGACGAGCTTGGTGCCCGGCAGATCGAGCGCGAGGAACGCCTCGATGTTCTTCTCCACCGCGAGCCGGCCGGCATAGAGATAGAGCGGCCGCGGATAGCCGAGATCGACCGCCTTATCTGGGTGAAAGAGCTGGTGATCGACGCCGCGCGACCAGCGCATTAGCCGGCGGAAGCCTCTCGCGGAGAGCTCCTGCGCCAGCGTCTGCGTCGAGACCATCGTCCCCGCGCCGCTATTGTGGAAGCGGCGCAGCAGCGCATAGGTCACGCCGACCGGAAAGCGCGTGCGGGCGTGAATATATTCGGGAAAGCGCGTGTGATAGCTCGTGGTGAAGCGCCGCCCCTGGCGCAGGCAGCAGGCGCGCGTCGCCATGCCCACCGGCCCTTCGGTGGCGATATGGACATGGTCGTAGCCCTGCGCCAGACGCTTCGCCACCGCTCCCGCCGAGGCGAAGGCGAGCTGAATTTCCGGATAGGTCGGCATGGGGATGGAGGAGAAATCCTGCGGGGTCAGGAAATCGATCGACGCGCCGAGCGCGCTCGCCGCGCTCGCCATCGCCTCCAAGGAACGCACGACACCGTTGACTTGCGGACGCCAGGCGTCCGTCGCGATCAATATCCGCATCAGGCGGCGGCCCTCGCCTGCGGCAGGGCCGGCGGCTGCTGCGCGGCGGCTTCTGCCGCCGCCTCCTGCTCCTTGGCGGTCTTCCGCCAATAGAGGATCTCGAAGCGTCCGTCGGCATGCTCGGCGATCGCCGTGCAGCTCTCGACGAAATCGCCGGTGTTCACATAGAGCATGCCCTCTATGTGGCGGATCGTCGCGTGATGAATGTGGCCGCAGACGACGCCGTCCACGCCGCGCCGCGCCGCTTCCGCCGCCAGCGTCTGCTCGAAATCGCCGATGAAGTTCACGGCGTTCTTTACCTTCAGCTTGGCCCAGGCGGAGAAGGACCAATAATCGACGCCGAACAGGCGGCGCACGCGATTGGCCCAGGTGTTGGCGAAGAGCGCGGCCTCATAGGCCCAGTCGCCGAGAAAGGCGAGCCAGCGCGCATGGCGCACCACTATGTCGAACTGATCGCCATGGATGACGAGCATTTTCTTGCCGTCGGCGGTCTCGTGAATATCGGTCTCCGCGACCTCGACGCCGCCGAACTCCATGCCCGTATAGTCGCGGGCGAATTCGTCGTGATTGCCGGGCACATAGACGACGCGCGCGCCCTTGCGCGCCTTGCGCAGCAGCTTCTGCACGACGTCATTGTGCGCCTGCGGCCAATACCAGCCGCCCTTCAAGCGCCAGCCGTCGACGATATCGCCGACGAGATAGATGGTGTCGGCGTCGTGATGCTTCAGAAAGTCGAGCAGAAGCTCGGCTTGAAGCCCTCTCGTGCCGAGATGGAGATCCGACAGGAACAGTGTCCTGAAGCGCTTGGCGCTCTGCGAATCGGCCAATGAATCGATTGCGGTCATTTTGACGCGCCCGCCTCTTTTTGTGCCGCAGCGTCTCCTTCCCACCAGATTCTTGTTGCGTAACGATGACACCGCGCGAGGCGCGCGGAGTCGTGGCGAATTTCCCGTTCGATATTTCGAACGAATTCGATTATCAACGCGATCATGTCGAAAGGAACGGGCGTCATGGGCGTGGAAGGCCGGGAAAAGCAGAAGATTCTGGAAGCCGGAGCCTTGGCTTTGTCCGGGCAGCTCGGCGCGACTGTCCAGCGTCTGCGCAAGGCCTATAATCTGTCGCTGTCGGAACTCTCCCAGCAGTCCGGCGTCGCCAAATCGATCATCAGCCAGATCGAGCGCAACGAGACCAATCCGACGCTCGCCACGATCTGGCGCCTCGCCCAGGCTCTCGATGTGTCCATCGAGCGTGTGCTGCAGACGACGGAGGACGAGCCCTTCCTCGAGAAGACCAGCCGAGCGGACACGCCGATTCTCGTCTCCGACGACGGCAAGTGCCGGCTCGAGATCATCGGATGGATCAAGACCGTAGAATGGCTGCAATGTTATGAATTCTCCGCCGATCCGGGGGGAGTTCTCGAATCCGACGCGCATCAGCGCGGCTCTGTCGAGAGCCTGTCCATGCGCGAGGGCGAGCTCGAGGTGGAGGTCGCCGGCGCCAAGGAGATCGTGCGCGCGGGCGAGACGTTGCGTTACCGCTGCGACCGCCCGCATGTGATCCGCAATCTGGGGCGGAGCGCCGCCCATGCAACCATGGTCTGCATTCTCAAAGCGGCCGCGATGGAGTGACCATTTGACGAAACTACCGAGCGGCGAGACGGCGGCCGGGCGCCATGCGGAGCTGAGGCTGTCGCTGCTGCAGGCCTCCATCTACGCCATTGTCGGGGTCCAGCTGCCCTTCTTCTCCATCTGGCTGTCGGCGCGCGGGCTCGATGCTTTCGAGATCGCCGCCGTTCTCGCCGTGCAGCCGGTCATTCGCATCGGCTCCATGCTGCTCGCCTCGCGCCGGGCCGATCAGCATGGCGATCATGGCGCGCTGCTCGTCGGCTGCATGGCCGCCGTGGCCGCGGCCTATGCGGTGATGGGGCTCTCCTCCGGCTTCTTCGCATTGCTCGTCGCCGGGGCCATGGTGGCGCTGGCGCAGGGGCCGCTGGCGCCGCTCGCCGATGGCGTCACCTTCGGCGAGGCGCGGCGCCGGCGCGAGGCCGGCCTGCCGCAGCTGCATTATTCATGGGTGCGCGGCTGGGGCTCCATGTCGATCCTGGTCTTTCTCGCCGCCAGCGGGCCGGTCGCCGGCGCGCTCGCGGTGGAGGATATCGTCTGGCTGCTCACCGCTGTCGGAGCCTTCGCCTGCCTCGCCTGCATGGGCTCGCTGATCGGCTTCGGCTCGTCGGGAGCGAGAGAGGAGCGGCAATCCGTCGGCCGCATCGCGCGGCCGGAGCTGGTGGCGCTGGTCATCGTCGCCGCGGCGCTGGTGCAGAGCTCGCATTCGATGGTGAACACATTCGGCGCGCTGCATTGGAAAGAGCAGGGCCATAGCGACACTTTCGTCTCTTTCGCCTGGGTCGCGGCGCTCGCCACCGAGGTGATCGCTTTTCTGATGGCGGCGCGCTGGTTCGGCGGCGAGTCGAAAGCGGGCGCCTTTCTGCTCGTCGGCGCGATCGGCGCCGTGCTGCGCTGGCTGCTGATGTCGGCCGATCCCGGCCCCTATGGGATTTTCTTCGCCCAGGCGCTGCATGGCGCCTCATGCGCGGCGGTGCAGATCGGCCCCGCCTATCTGCTCGCCGAGCTCGGCGGCAAGGAGCGCCTCGCGCAATCGCAAGCCTGGCTGGCGGCGGCCATCGCCGGCGGCAATAGCCTGCTCACCTTCCTGTCCGGACCGCTCTATGCGCAGGCGGGGGAGCGCGCCTATTTGGCGATGGCGGCGGCGGCCTTTCTCGGCCTGCTGCTCTCCTTCGCGGTGGCGCATCTCTGCGCCGGCCGTCACGCTCGGACGGAAGCGGCGCGGAACGCTCACGCCGAGCCCGAGCATTCACGCGCTTGAGCGGCGGCGCATGAAGCCTCCTTTTGAGACGCTCGCACCCAAGTCGGGCTCGCCCGACTTGGGCATTGTCATGCGGAGCTCGGGTAAACCCGCGATCGGCGCGGGCTCCCGGGCGCCTCTTACGAGAGGTCGCCCATGTGCTTTTGCGAGTAGAGCTGCACGCCGAGCTGCTTGATCAGCTCGAGCTGCGTCTCCAGGAAGTCGATATGGCGCTCCTCGCTCTCGACGACCTCTTCGAACAGCAGCTTGCTGACGCGGTCGTTGATCGACAGCGCATAGGCCGCCGCCTCGAGATAGAGCGCGCGGGCGTCGACTTCCGTGGCGAGATCGAGGCGGATGATCTCCTCGACGGACTGGCCGATGCGCAGAGGATCGAGACTCTGCATGTTCGGGAAGCCTTCGAGGAAGAGGATGCGATGCACGAATTTATCGGCGTGCTCCATCTCCTCGATGGATTCGTGACGCCACTTCTTGCCGAGCTCCTTGAAGCCCCAATTATCGAGGATACGATAATGCAGCCAATATTGATTGATCGCCGTCAGCTCGGCGCGGACGCCACGGTTCAGATATTCGATGAGCTTCGCGTCACCGCGCATGGTTCCCCCTTCCGCCCGGCCAGAGCGGACCGGGTCATGCAGCCAATTCGTCGGCGCGACAATTATCGCATTCGCCGGCCCCACTGCAATGATCGGAGGGGATCGCCGCATGCTGATCGACGATCGCGCTGATGTTGCGCGCGCATCGGCCACAGCGCGGCTCGCACCCCATATGCCGGAAGATCGCGCCGACGCTGGGGCGATCCGATCTTCCTCCGAGAACCTCGCGGACTTGCCCGTCCGAGAGCACATTGCAAGAGCAGACGATCATCTCCGCACCTAGTTTGGAAGGGTTGTAAACTAGCTGTGATTTCAGTAGCTTAACGTACCGTTCCGGTTCTGGCTAGAGGCCTTTGTCGGTTTTCCGACAGCGGTCTCGGGGATCACGGAGACTTCGCAAATCGCGCGCCACGGCCGTTCGGCCGCACCAGATTATTTGTTGTGGATAAGAGACACGGCAAGACCTGGAGCATGCTCGCGCCCGGCTCTTTTGAAAATCTTTCGCGCTGAGAAAGGCTTCAGACGAATCTTCGCGCCGAATCTTCGCGCCTCCAACGGAAGGGCTAAGGTCAGATGTCAGATCTCCCAGATCTTTTTCCCGGCTTCGCCTCGCATTGGATCGATGCGCCCGCCGGCTCGATTTTCGCCCGCTCCGGCGGCTCCGGTCCGCCGCTGCTGCTGCTGCACGGCTTCGGCGAGACTCATGTCGCCTTCGAGAAGATCGCCCCGCGGCTCGCCGAGCGCTTCTTCGTCGTCGCCATGGATCTGCGCGGCTATGGCTGGTCCTCCGCGCCTGCGAGCGAGAAGGGCGAGGCCTATACGAAGCGCGCGCAGGGCGAGGACGTCATTGTCGTGATGGAGCAGCTCGGCCATGTGCGTTTCTCGCTCATCGGCCATGATCGCGGCGCGCGCGTCGGCTTTCGTCTGGCGCTCGATCATCCGGGGCGGCTGGAGAAGCTCGCTCTGCTCGATATAGCTCCGCTCGAGGAATCGCTCGGCGATGCAAATCTCAAGCGCCTCGGCCGCGCGCGGCTCTTGTCGCAGCCGGCGCCCAAGCCCGAGCAATTGATCGGCCTAGATCCGAAAGCCTTTCTCGCCGATACGCTGGCGAGCGGAACCAAGAGCGGAACGCTCGACGCTTTCGATGCGCGGGCCTTCGCCCATTATCGCGCCGCCTTCGACGAGCCCTCGCGCATCCACGCCTTTTGCGAGGATTTTCGCGCCGGCGCGGGGCCGGATCGCGAGCTCGATCTCGCCGATCGCGCGGCGGGCGAGAAGATCGTCGTCCCCACTCTGGCGCTATGGGGCGCGGCGAGCTTTTCCGGCCATGGCGCCGCTCTGCTCGAGCAATGGCGCGAATGGGCGGATGATCTTCACGGCGTTGAGATCGACAGCGGCCATTATCTCGCCGAGGAGGCGCCCGAGGCGACATTCGCCGCGCTCGACCTTTTTCTGTGAGCGATTTTCCCTTCAGCGTCGCTGTGGCGCTCGGCGGCGGCGGCGCGCGCGGCCTCGCCCATATTTCGGTGCTGGAGACGCTGGACGAATTGGGCGTGCGCCCCTGCGCCATCGCCGGCACGTCGATCGGCGCGATCATCGGCGCCGCTTACGCCGCGGGCTTTTCCGGCGCGCAATTGCGCGCCCATGCGGAGGCTGCGTTCCGCAACCGCATGCGTCTCGCGCGGCGCCTGCTGCGCTCGCGGGCACGACGACGGGCGCGCACCTTCTCCGATCTCGCGCATCCGGCGCTCATCGACGCCGAGCGTTTCCTCGACGCCTTTTGGCCGCAGGGCATGCCGGAGACATTCGAAGTGCTGCAAATTCCCTTCACCGCCGTGACAACGGATTTTCGCCTGCGCCGTGAGGCGGCGATCTCGTCTGGTTTGCTGCGTCCGGCGGTCGGCGGCTCCATGGCGATTCCGGGCCTGGTGCGTCCGGTCGCCTATGGCGACAGCTTTCTGATCGACGGCGGCCTCGTCAATCCGCTGCCGTATAATCATCTCGCCGGCCGCGCCGATATCGTGCTCGCCGTCGATGTCTCGGGAACAGCGAGCGGACGCGCGCGTAATCGGCCGCCCTCGCCGATAGAGACGATCATCGTCGCCAGCCAGATCATGATGAACGCCATCAGCGAGCGCATGATCGAGGAGAGCCCGCCCGACGTTCTGATCTCGCCCGCGGTCAATCAATATCTCGCGCTGGATCTCTTCAAGGCCAAGCGCATCTTCGAGGCGGGCGACGCCTGCCGCGCGGAGGTGATCGAAGGATTGCAGAGCGCCGCCGCGCGGCTTTCGCTTCAGCGCCGCGCCTGAAAAAAGGCGCGCAGCAGCTCGGCCGCCTCGCTCTCGCGCAAGCCGCCATAGACCTCCGGCGCATGATGGCAGGTCTTCTGCGAGAAGAAGCGCGCGCCATGATCGACGCCGCCGCCCTTCAAGTCTTCCGCCGAATAATAGAGCCGGCGAATGCGCGCGAAGGAGATCGCCGCCGCGCACATGGCGCAGGGCTCGAGCGTGACATAGAGATCGCAATCGACGAGCCGCTCGCTCCCGAGCGCCACGCAGGCGGCGCGTATGGCGAGCATCTCCGCATGAGCCGTGGGGTCCTTGTCGCGCAAAGTGCGATTGCCCGCGACGGCGATGATTTCGCCATTGCGCGCTATCGTCGCGCCGACGGGCACCTCATTCGCCGCGAAGGCTTCGCGCGCGGCGTCGAAGGCGGCGGTGAGGGGGTCGGTCATTCGCCCTGTTCGCTTGGTCTCGCGCCAAATGGGCGCCACAGGGCTCTCGTCGGCCGAGCGCGCTGAATATCGAACACGGCCCGACGCGAATCAAGCGGCTGAACTGTCGGCCGCCCGATCGGCTGCTTGAAATTATAGTTCAAAGAGCTATAGTTCGTAGAACTATGGGGCCGTGGTGCGCGTCTTCAAAATCAGATGGTTTGCGCGGTTCGCCCGCAGCGAGCGGATCGACGACGAGAACTTGAGCGAAGCGATCGGGCGCGCCGCGCGCGGCCTCATCGACGCTGATTTGGGCGGCGGCCTCATCAAGCAGCGCGTCGCCAGACGGGGCCGAGGACGTTCCGGCGGCTATCGCATGATCATCGCTTTTCGCGTCGAGGAGCGCGCCGTTTTTCTTTACGGCTTCGCCAAGAACGAAAGGGAAAATATCGAGCCGGACGAATTGGAGGATTTGCGCCTCGTGGCGCGCGGATGGCTCGAAGCGACATCGGAACGCATCGAGGCGGCTCTCGAGGATGGAGCAATTCAGGAGGTGCGGCATGACAAAGAAAGCGACGCCTAGCGAGGCTACGAGCCGTTTGCGTGACGCCATTCTCGAAACTGCGGGAGACATGCGCCGCCTCGGCATCATGGACGAGGCGAGTCACGCAAAGATCACATTGCGTCAACTGGACAAGGACCGCGCGCCAGCGCCCGCGCCGATCACGGGCGAGGAAATCCGCGACCTCCGCGAAAAGGCGCGGTTGAGCCAAGCGGTCTTCGCCCGCTATCTCAACCTTACGGTGGGCTATGTCTCTCAGCTCGAGCGCGGCGCGAAGCGGCCGACCGGCCCCGCGCTCGTTCTGCTCGACCTCATCCGCCGTAAGGGCATAGAAGCGATCTTCTAGAGCGCTATCCGATTGAGCTGGAACTTGTTTAGGCATCTGGATCGAGAATTCGGCCCCAATGGAGAAAAGCAAAGCCGAATGACCAAACGGCCGCGCAAAGCGAAAACATAAGCATATGTGCGCTTTTTTGCTCAAAGTAAATGTCAGCGTCTCCTCTCAGTGGAAGTAAATTTGGCAAAAATGAAGGAACAAGCGCGAATAAGCCTAGCATGAGAAAGCTGACAAATATCGCGGTCGTGCCTTTCACCTCACCTTCCAAGCGCATTTGCCGCCGGCTGATGGCAACCTGCAAAGGTTTTCGTAAAAAAATGACAAAAATAGTTGTTGCAATAACGTATACGATAAATAAGCATCGGAATGTGCAAATTTCGGTGCTTGATACGACGCCATGCTGTGAAAACTGCAAAAAAATCCCATTCTTGAGAAAATCACTATCAAGCGGGCACAGGGAGCTATGAGTCGCCAATGCCGGAACCAGCATTGCGATCGGAACTCCTGATATTATGTAGTATGTCAATAAAGACATCGCCATCTCAGGATCAATTTTCATCGAGCTCTTGTTTCCCTGCGGAAATTATTTTTAGGATCGTGGTTAGTCTCGCATTCTTTCGTTGGGGCGATCGCGTTCTAGCCGCGATGGGCGCGCCGCCGCCTCAATCCCCGCCGGTCCATTCCACCTCCGCGCCGAGCATGCGCAAATTCTCGACGAAGCGCGGATGCGCGCGCTTGATCGGCGTGGCGTTATGGATCATCGAGCGCCCTTCTATGCTCGCCGCCAGCATCAGCAGAGCGATGGCGACGCGGATGATATAGGGGCTCTCCACCTGCGCCGGGACCAGCGGCTTGCCGCCGAAGGCGATGAGCCGATGCGGGTCCGACAGAAACACATGCGCGCCGAATTTGGAGAGCTCGCCGGTCCAGCCGAGCGCGCCGTCATAGACCTTGTTCCAGAACATCACGCTGCCTTCGGCCTTGACGCCGAGCGCGATGAAGATGGGCAGAAGATCGACCGGCAGATAGGGCCAGGGCGCCGCCTCCACTTTCTGCAGCACATTGCGGGTGAAGGGCTCCGCCACTTTCAGCGGGCCATTGGCCCTGGTCTTGGACCAGCCGTCCTCATGGACGACATGCACGCCGAATTTCGCGAAAGTGCGGTCGATCAGCGGAAACTGGTCGGGCGCGGAATTCTTCACCTCGACGCCGCCGCCGGTGATCGCGCCCAGCGCCAGAAAGGTCGCGACCTCGTGGAAGTCTTCCGTGAGATGGAACTCGCCGCCAGTGAGGGAGTCGACCCCGTCTATGGTGAGCTGCGAGGTGCCGATGCCGGAGATGCGCGCGCCGAGCGTCTCCATGAAGGCGCAGAACTCCTGCACATGCGGCTCGGAGGCGGCGTTGTTGAGCTTGGACTGGCCGCTCGCCAGCGCCGCGCACAGCACGAAATTCTCCGTCGTGGTGACGGACGCGTAATCGAGCCAATGTCGCGTCGCCCGCAGCGGGCCGTCGGAGCGGATGACGAGCGAATCATCGCTGCGCTCGATCGTCGCGCCGAAGGATTTCAGCACTTCTATATGCGGGTCGATCTCGCGCGCGCCGAGCGTGCAGCCCTTCACATCGTCCTCTATGCGCGCGACGCCGAAGCGCGCCAGCAGCGGCGGGGCCAGCATGATGGAGGAGCGCATCTCCGCCGGCAGTCGATGGATCGACGGATCGAAGCGCGTGTCCTCATGGCGCAGCTCGAGCAGGCCGGTCGCAAAATCCATCCGCACGTCGCTGCCGAGCGTGCGGAACAATTCGAGGATCTTCTTGACGTCGGTGATCTCCGGCACGCCATGGATGCGCAGCGGCTCTCTGGTCAGCAGCGTGGCGCAGAGAATGGGCAGCACGGCGTTCTTATTCGCGGAAGGGATGATCCTGCCGCTGAGCGGACGTCCGCCATGCACGATCAGATGAGCCATACCGCCTCCAGACGTCTGTTGCCTCTATGCGCCGAAATAGGGGACCGCGGCCGGCTTTCGCGGGGCTGCGGCCGACTCCCTACGTGGATTCGAGGCCATAACTCGGATTCATGGCGAATGACGAGTGAAAAAGCGGCCGTCGCGCCTTTCTCTTTGGCCCCGCGACCTGCTATCAGGGCGTGATGACCGACAAAAAGCCAGAAAGACCCGCCCGCCGTAAGGACGGCGGCGACCAGCCGCCGCGTCGCCGCATCCCGGCCAAGAAACCGGCAGCGGCCGAGCCCGACGCCGCCGCCAGCGCCTTCGAGGGCGAGCGCATCGCCAAGGTCATGGCGCGCGCCGGCGCATGCTCGCGCCGCGACGCCGAGATCTGGGTCACGGAAGGGCGCGTTTCCGTCAACGGCCGCGTGCTGGACAGCCCCGCCTTCAATGTGCAGGAGGGCGACCGCATAGAGGTGGACGGCCAGCCGCTCGCCGAGCGTGAGCCGACGCGCTTGTTTTTGTTCCACAAGCCGGCCGGCCTCGTCACCAGCGCCAAGGACCCGGAGGGGCGGGAGACCGTCTTCGGCTTCCTCGAGGAGCGCTTTCCCGATCTGCCGCGCCTCGTCAGCGTCGGGCGGCTCGACATCAATACGGAAGGCCTGCTGCTGCTGACCAATGACGGCGGCCTCGCGCGCACGCTCGAGCTTCCGGCGACGGGCTGGACGCGCCGCTATCGCGTCCGCGCCCATGGCGAGATCGACCAGGCGCAACTCGATGAGTTGAAGAAGGGCGTCACCGTCGACGATGTCGATTACGCGCCGATCGACGCCAAGCTCGATCGCGTGCAGGGCGCCAATGTCTGGATCAGCATGGCGCTGCGCGAGGGCAAGAATCGCGAGATCAAGCGCGTGCTCGAGCATTTGGGGCTCGACGTCAATCGGCTGATTCGCATCTCCTTCGGCCCCTTCCAGCTCGGCGAGCTGGAGGAGGGCGTCGTCGAGGAGGTGAAGCTGAAGACGTTGCGCGAGCAGCTCGGCAAGGGCTTGGCCGAGCTCGCCGGCGTCGATTTTTCGTCGTCCCGCCGCGACTCGGACGAGCCGCCGCATGTCGCCGCCGAGGAGGCGCGCCAGCGCGCCAAGACGCGCACGCGCAAGCATGTGACGACCTTGCGCGCAGAGCGCGAGGAGACGCGCGGCAAAGGCCCGCGCGCCCGCATCGAGCGCGCCGCGACCAGCGACCGCAAGGGTCGCGCCGTGCCGGTGGAGAAGATCGTGCCGGTGCGCCGCGCCGAGGAGCCGGCGACGACGCGCAACGCCCGCCGCTTCCGCGCCGAGAGGGCCGAGGGCGAGGCGGGTCCTGCGCGTTTTGCCGGCGAGCGCCGCCCGCCGCGCCGTGACGATGATGCGCGGGCCTCTGGCGGAGAGCGCAAGGAGCGATTCGAGCGGGGCGAGCGCGCCCCTCGGCGCGAGGGCGAAGGACGTCCGCCGCGTCGCGAGGGCGCTGCTGCGCGTCCGCGCGCTGGCGAGCGGACCGAGCGTTTCGATCGCGGCGAGCGTCGCGGTCCGAGCTTCGGCGCCGGCGATGGGCCGCGTCGTGAGCGTGCGCCTCGTCGCGAGGGCGAAGGTCGTCCGCCGCGGCGTGAGGGCGAGGGTCGCGCGCCACGGCGCGAAGGAATGCCGGCGCGCGCCGCATCGGGCGAGCGGACGGAGCGTTTTGATCGTGGCGAGCGTCGCGGTTCGAGCTTCGGCGCCGGCGATGGGCCGCGCGGTGAGCGCGCGCCGCGTCGTGAGGGCGAGGGGCGTCCGCCGCGTCGTGAGGGCGCGGAGCAGCGTCCGCGCGCTGGCGAGCGAACGGAGCGTTTCGATCGTGGCGAGCGTCGCGGTTCGAGTTTCGGCGCTAGCGATGGCCCGCGCCGTGAGCGCGCGCCGCGTCGCGAGGGCGAGGGGCGTCCTCCGCGTCGCGAGGGGGCGGAGCAGCGTCCGCGCACGGGCGAGCGGACCGAGCGTTTCGATCGTGCCGAGCGTCGCGGGTCGAGCTTTAGCGCCGGCGATGGGCCGCGCCGTGAGCGCGCGCCGCGTCGCGAGGGCGAGGGTCGTCCGCCGCGTCGCGAGGGGGTGGAGCAGCGTTCGCGCAGCGGCGAGCGGACGGAGCGTTTCGATCGGGGCGAGCGTCGCGGGTCGAGCTTCGGCGCTGGCGATGGGCCGCGCCGTGAGCGCGCGCCGCGTCGTGAGGGCGAGGAGCGTCCGCCGCGTCGCGAGGGAGCGGCCGCCCGTGCGCCCTCTGGCGAGCGTTTCGAGCGTGGCGAGCGCAAGAGTTTCGGCGCCGGCAAGACGTCCGGCGCTGGCAAGAGCTTCGGCGAACGCAAGAGCTTCGGCGCTGGCAAGAGCTTCGCGGGCAAGGGCGCCGGCAAGCGTTTCGACTCCGGCGACGCGCCGCGGGGCGAGCGCGCGCCGCGCAAGGAAGGCGAGGGGCGCCCGCCGCGTCGTGACGGGGATGCGCGTCCGCCGTCGGGCGAGCGTCGCGGTCCGCCGCGGAGCGGCGCGGGCAAGGAGCCGGGCAGAGCGGCTCCGGGCAGAGCGGCTCCTGGCAGAGGCGGACCGGGCAAAGGGCCAGCGGGCAAAGGCCCCGGCAAGGGGCCGCGCAAGCCGGGCGGCGCGCCGCGCAAGCCGCGCTAGCCCATGCGCATCGTCGCCGGCAGCTTTCGCGGCCGCGTGCTGAAGACGCCGCAATCGCAGGCGATCCGTCCCACTTCGGATCGCCTGCGCGAATCCGTCTTCGACATTCTCGCCCATGCCTATGACGATCCGGTTCCGGGCGCACGCGTCGTCGATCTCTTCGCCGGCACGGGCGCGCTCGGCCTCGAGGCCTTGTCGCGCGGCGCTGCGAAAATCCTCTTCATCGACGATGGCGCCGAGGCGCGCGCGCTGCTGCGCGCCAATGTCGAGGCGCTGGGCGCGGGCGGCGTGACGCGCGTCTTTCGGCGGGACGCGACCAAGCTCGGCCTCGCGCCGCCGGGCGAATTGTTCACGCTCGCTTTTCTCGATCCGCCCTATGGGCGCGATCTCGCCTCGCGCGCGCTGCGCTCGCTGATCGAAGGCGGCTGGCTCGCCGAGAGCGCGCTGATCGTCGTCGAGGAGGCGGCGGACGCGCCGTTATCGCTGCCGGAGGGCGTCGTCGAGAAAGAGCGTCGCCGCTATGGCGAGACGCAGATCGTCATCGCGCGATGCGTCAGAACGGATTCCAGGTCGCTTCCGGCGTGAATTTCAAATAACCGAGATTGAGGCCGAGGCGCGCGCCGAGCCCGGCGCGGATCGGCGCGACGACGACGCCGTCGGCCGACAGCTCGGTGAAGCCCAATCCGCCGACCAGATAGGCCGAACCGGCGACGCCGCCGAAGCGCGTGTAGATGGCGTCCACCGAGGGCAGATTATAGATCAGCATCATGGTGCGGTCGCCATCGGCGCCGGCGTCGAAGCCGAGCGAAGGCCCCTGCCAAAAGACGCGGCGCTGGCCGGCGTTGCGCGTGTACATCACCCCCTCGCCATAGCGCAGGCCGCCGACGAAGGCGCCCGAGCCCTCCTGGCCGAGCACATAGGCGTTGGGCCGTCCCCAGCGTCGCGCCAATTGCTCGACGCCCTGGGCGAGGTCGCGCGCTATGGCGCCGAAGAAGCGATGGCCGCTGCGGACCACCTCGTCGCCGGACATGGGCTCGGGTCTCGGCTCCGCCCGCACGTCATAGGCGGCGCGCGCCGGCGCCAGCGGCGACAGCGCGGCGGCCGTGGCGAGAGCCAGCATCTCTCTGCGCGTTGCGAGCGTCGCTTCTCTGCGCGTTGTGCGCGTTTCTCGGCGAGTTGAATCTGCGGCGCGCATGACGAAGCTTCCCCATTGGGCGTTTGCGAATCGATCTGCCGAAGTTTCGATGCGATCGTGTCGCGCCTGTGGCGCCGCGACGGCTCTTCTTCGCGAGAGGAAGAATCTCGCTGCGTTCTTAATAAAGTCTTGCGGCGGCGGGATCGCCGAAAGCGATGAAAGGCCCGTTGCGATAGGCTTCGCCCGCCTTGCCGTAGAGAAGCGGGCGGCCCGTGGGATCGATGACGCCGCCGCCGGCCGCGCGCAGCACGGCGTCGCCGGCCGCCGTGTCCCATTCCATTGTCGGGCCGAAGCGCGGATAGAGATCGGCCGCGCCCTCCGCCAGAAGGCAAAATTTGATCGAGGAGCCGACGTCGCGCGTCGCGGCGACGCGATGCGTCTCCAGAAAGGCCGTGGTCGCCGCGTCGAGATGCGAGCGGCTGACCAGTGCCGTCGGCCCTTCGGCCGGTAGGGCGCGCACGCGCAACGGGCGCCAGGCCGCGCGCGGCGGCGCCGGCAGGCCGGGCGCAGCCTCGGCGCCGAAGGCCCGCGCGCCGGCGAACCATAATCGCCGGAGCGCCGGAGCATAGACCGCGCCGGCGCGCGGCGCGCCCGCGACGATAAGGCCGATATTGACGGTGAACTCGCCGCTGCGCGCCAGAAACTCGCGCGTGCCGTCGAGCGGATCGACGAGCAGGAAAGTCTCGGCGCGGGCGAAATCGGCGCCCGCGGCGGCGGCTTCTTCCGCGACGATGGGAAGGCCGGGCAGCAGCTCGGCGAGACGCGGCGTCAGAAAGGCCTCGATCCTCTCATCCGCCTCGCAGACCGGGCTCGCATCCTTCTTTGCGCGCGCGTCGATCGTCGGCGCGGCGAGAACACCCATCGCAATGGCGCCGGCGCGGGTCGCCAGATCGGCGAAAGCCGCCGCCAGCGCGTCGAAATCGTCGTCGCTCTCGAGCCGCACGCCTTTTAGAACTCCAAATCGCCGCGCCGCTCGACGAGAGCGGCCTCGTTCGTCTCTTCCGCGCGCAGATCGTCGACGCGTCCCGCGGGCGGTCCGCGCCGCGCCGCCTCCACCAGCGCTTGCAGCGCGCCCTGCGGCCCGGCGGCGACGATCTCCACCGCGCCATCGTCGCAATTGCGCGCCCAGCCGGCGAGCGCGAGGCGCCCGGCCTCCCGCGCCACAAAGGCGCGAAAGCCGACGCCCTGCACGCGCCCGCGCACGATGATGCGGAACACGCGGCGCCTCTCGCTCATTGCGCCGCCTCCACGGCGATATTGTCGATGAGCCGCGTCGCGCCGAGCTTCGCCGCGACAAGCAGGCGGATCGGTCCCTCGTGACGGCGGGCGACGCGCGCCAGAGTCTGCGCGTGGCGCGCCTCGAGATAGTCGATGAGGAAGCCTTTGGCGGCGATCTGCTCGCGCGCCTCCGCCATCACATGGCCGATCGGCTCGCCCGCGGCGATGCGCTGCGCGGCCTCGTTCAGCGCGCGATGCAGCGCCGGCGCGATGCGCCGCTCCTCGGCAGAGAGATAAATGTTGCGCGAGGACATTGCGAGGCCGTCCGCCTCGCGCAAAGTGGGCGCGCCGATGATCTCCGCGCGCAGATCGAGATCGCGCGCCAGGCGCTTTATCACCAGCAATTGCTGATAATCCTTCTCGCCGAAGACGGCGACGTCGCAATCGGCCTGATTGAGCAGCTTGGCGACGATGAGCGCGACGCCGGCGAAATGCGTCGGCCGGAAATGATCCTCGAGATCGGCGACCGCCGGCCCGCCCACCGCGACCGTGGTGGAAAAGCCCGGCGGATACATCTCCTCCACCGCCGGCGCATAGCAGAGATCGGCCGCAACGCTCGCGAGCTTCTCGACATCGGCCGCGAGCGTGCGCGGATAGCGGTCGAAATCCTCGCCTGCGCCGAATTGCGTCGGGTTGACGAAGACCGAGACCATCACGCGATCGGCGCGCCGGCGCGCCTCCTCCACCAGAGCGAGATGGCCCTTGTGCAGCGCGCCCATGGTGGGGACGAAGCCGACGCGCTCGCCGCGCGCGCGCCATTGCGCGACGCGCTCGCGCAGCTCGGCCAGCGTATGGACGGTGGGAACGGGAAAAGCGCTCATCTTCGGCTCATCCTCTGCTGCGCATTGGGCGCATGGCTCTCCAGAAAGGCGATATAGGCGCTCGGCAGGCCGAGCGCGCGCGCCGAGGCGACGATATTCTCGACATAGCCCGGCGCCGCCAGCCCCTCGCGCGTCGCGGTTCCGATATAGACGAGCGCCCGCGCCGAGCCCACCGGCGCGCGCAGCACCGGCTGCACCACCTTGCGGTAGAGCCGGCGGCCGATCTCCTCGTAACGGTCGAGCGCCGGCACATCCGCCACGGCGAGGTCATAGAGCAGGCCATGGACCTGCGCCCGCGCATCGGGCACGACAGTGGCGTAGCCCGTCTCCAAAATGGTGAAACGATAGCGCGCCAGCCGGCCGAGGCCGAGCGGCCGCGAATGGGGACAGCGGACGGCCATTGCGGCGACGTCCATATTGGCGCCATAGGCGAAATAGAGAGGCATGTGGTCTTTCCGAGCGGCGGCGGACCTTAGCGCATAGCGCCGCGGCGGGCGAGGCGCCGCGGGCGCCCCTCGCGGAAAGAAAAAGAGCCCGGCCTGCGCCGGGCTCCCAACCGAGAGCGGCCCCTGGGAATTAACCGCCCTCATCGACTATTCTCAGCGTTGGATGCAGTTTTAGAAATGCGTCGAATCGCCGCGAGGGCGAGAAGGGAAGACGGAATGGACGAGTTCGAAGGCGGCTTTCTGCGCAACACGGCGATCGGCCTCGTCCTGGCTCTGGCGGCGGCGATCGTCTATGTCTGGTTCCGCTAGACGCGCGCGGCCGGTTGACGCGCGGTCATAGAGAAGCGATAGGCTTCGCCGCGAGTCCGGTCCGGCTCCGGGTTCGGAAGGGTGGCCGAGTGGTTTAAGGCAGCGGTCTTGAAAACCGCCGTGGGGGAAACTTCACCGTGGGTTCGAATCCCACCCCTTCCGCCAGTGATGATTTAAAATCAATGGTTTGTGAGATATTTTGAAATTGGCCCCACTTTAGGCCCCACTTTCGGCTTGAGATTTGGTGAGACGCGCTGAGGCGTAATGCGCCAAGGACGCTCCCGCCTCCCGAGATCGGCGCTTCGCCGATCAACTTCCTCCTGGCTTGAGCGACCAGGAATCGCGAAACAGGGATAGCATCCCTCAACGCTTCAGATGGTGACGGAAGTTGATTTGGTGGTTGAAGGGGGCCGTTCGGTCAACACTGGTAATGTCCAGCGTTCTTGACCCCGTGCCTAACGACTTTTCAAATCCTAATTGCGCGCCTTTTGCGGCACGGTGCCGAGATCGCCGGCCTGGGAGGTCGACGTCGAATTCCGGTCGCCTATCGTGACGCCCGGATGATGCGCCGAAAGCCAGCCTTGAACGCTGGCCCGATGCCGATTAATCAGCTTCTCAGTGCCGGCCCTGATCTGCTGTGGCGTTTTTGCCGTCGATTGCGTTTTTGCCATGCGCCGCGGTCTCAACGGGTGAATCGGAAAAAGCTCGCTTCAGCTTTTTTAACGGGGATATAATGAAAAATTCAATACCGCGAATTCCGTTCCCTGAGCTTTTTTTCGGCTTCGTTGCGCCGATTGGCGCTGACATAAGCGACACATTGCAATCGTTCAAATCCTATTTCGAGGCCAGAAAATATGACGTCGTTGAGATTAAGGTCACCGATATTTTCCCGGCCTTCGCAACATATCATGCGCCTGAAAAGCCGCTCCTTAAGCGCCCGCTGCAAAAGCGGTATGAGACGCACATCGCGTATGGAAATCAGCTCCGCGCAACGTTCGGCGATGAAACCCTTGCGGTTTCGGCAATTTGCCGAGTTATTCGCCAGCGCCTTCGTCTCAATCGTGCCGATGATGCTAAATTCAGCAAGACCGTTTTTTTGATGCATCAATTTAAGCGCAAGGAGGAAATTGAGCTTTTGCGTTCGGTCTACGGGCGTCTTTTTTTTCAGGTATCGATTTATTCGAGGCGAGGCGCTCGCGTCGACTATCTTTCACGGAAATTTGCGAATAGCGAAAACTCTGCAGATGCACGGAGTTATCGCAGCGGCGCAGAAGCGCTTATCCAGCGAGACGAAGATGAGCGTGGCGTTGGCCACGGGCAGAGAGTCGGAAAAATATTTCATGATGCCGATTTTATTATCAGTCTCGACGATCGAGCCGGTGGCACCGACAAGCAGGTTGAGAGATTTTGCGATCTGATTTTTTCGTCGAACGCCACATCGCCAACGCGGACGGAGTACGGTCTGTTTGTCGCGAAGGCGGCGGCCATGCAAAGCCTAGACCTCTCACGACAAGTTGGTGCAGCAATTTTTGGTGTAAAGGGCGAGGTGATAGCGCTTGGATCAAATGAGGTCCCAAAAGCAGGCGGAGGCTCTTATTGGCCCCATGAGGAAATCGATGATCGTGAATATAAACGCGGTTTTGATTCGAATGATAAACGCAAACAGGAATTGCTTGCCGAGCTGATAGGTTTGATTAAAACTGAAACGGATAGACCAGATATTGATGCCCGCGAACTTGCGGCAAAAAAGAGTATCCGAGACTCGCAGTTCATGGGCGCCCTCGAATATGGTCGAATTGTTCATGCAGAAATGTCGGCAATCTGCGATGCAGCACGTGTCGGTCGCGCTCTTGAAAATGCGGTGCTTTATTGCACGACATTTCCTTGTCATATGTGTGCAAAGCACATTATCGCATCCGGGATAAAGAAGGTCATTTTCCTTGAGCCTTATCCTAAGAGTCTCGCTTCTGAACTGCACTGTGACGCGTTGGAAATCGAGGGCGAAGATCGAGGTTCATATTCTGGCTTTCCTACAGTCGTATTTGAGCATTTTCACGGCGTGACGCCTCGACGCTATCGCGAATTATTCGAACGAGAAAAACGCAAAGGCGAACACGGCGAATTCATCCAATTTGGTCGGACGACGGGTGATGCACAGCCAACACCTGTAATCGATATTAAGGCTCCATTTTACACCCAATTGGAGGAAATCGTGCTCAGTCACGCCGCAGACGAATTGATAAAAGCAATAGAGCTCAGAGAGAATGGTAGCGGAGCAGAGACCTGCTAAATTCCAAAAATTTTCCGACGTCGGAGGGCTTCAAACGCTATACGATTTCCTGCAGCAAGTTCTCCGCCTGAGCAATCACTGTTTGAACCGCCTCGTCGGCGAGGTCTGGCGGATAGCCGTATTTCTTCAATATACGCTTTATGAGAACGCGCATATTCGCTCTCGCGCTTTCGCGCTTCGCCCAATCGACGGTCACATTCTTTCGCAGGCTTTCGAGCAGCTCATGCGCGATCACACGCAATTTCGTGTCGCCCATGGCCTGAACGGCGCTCTCATTCTCGGCGAGCGCCTCATAGAAGGCCTTCTCTTCCGGCGAGAGGCCCATCTCTTCGCCGCGCACACGCGCCGCCTGCATGTCTTTGGCGAGCGCGATCAATTCATTGATCAATTCGAGCGCCGAAATCGCGTTGACGTGGTAGCGGGCGACGGCCTCCTCGAGGCGCTTGGAGAACTTGCGGCTCTCGACCAGATTGGATTTCGAGCGACTCACGATCTCGCCGTTCAAGAGCTTCTTCAGCGCCTCCAGCGCGAGGTTCTTGCGCTTCATGCCTTGAATTTCGGCCAAGAACTCGTCCGAGAGGATCGATATGTCTGGGGAGGAGAGGCCCGCCGCCTTCAGAATGTCGACGACTTCCGAGGAGGCGATGGCGCGGTCGATGAGCTGCTGGACGGCGAGCGCTCTTTCGGCCTTGCCGATTTCTCCGCGCAAAGTCGTCTTGGCGATGGCGGCGCGCACGGTCTGAAAGAAGCCGACCTCGTCGCGAAGCTCCGCCGCGGCGTCGTTCGCTGACGACAGCGAATAGGCCTTTGTCAGCTCCAGCGTCATGTCCTGATAGGCGCGATGAGCGCGCTTTTTGTCCTCGTCGCTGGTCTTTTTGGCGGCTTCGCTCTCCTGCCATTTCAAGACCCAGTCGATCGCGCCTGCGAGCGCCGCGAGGCGTTGCTGCGGCGCTCCGGCCAGGCCATCCGCATAGTCGAAACCGTGAAACACGCCGCGGATGCGCTCGACGCATTCCAGCATTTTTGCGACGGCGGCTTCTTCATCGACGCCCGTCTTGTCGCGATCGGAATCGCTGTAATCGGCGAGCGCTTTCCGAAGATTCTGCGCTATGCCGATATAGTCGACGACGAGGCCGCCTTCCTTGTCGCGAAACACGCGATTGACGCGGGCGATGGCCTGCATGAGCCCATGGCCGCGCATCGGCTTGTCGATATACATCGTGTTCATGCAAGGCGCGTCGAAGCCGGTGAGCCACATGTCGCGCACGATGACGAGCTTCAGCGGATCGTCGGGGTTGCGCGCGCGCTTGGCGAGCGCATCGCGTCGTCGCTTCCCGCCGATATGCTTTTGCCATGCGAGCGGATCGGAGGCGGCGCCCGTCATGACGATCTTCACAGCGCCCTCGGCGTCGTCGTCGGAATGCCAGTCCGGCCGGAGCGCGATGATCTCGTCATAGAGCTTCACGCAGATGCGGCGGCTCATGCAAACCGCCATCGCCTTGCCCTGCAAGGCCGAGAGGCGCGCCTCCAAATGCCGCACGAGGTCGGCAGCGATCTGCTCGATCCGCTTGTCGGAGCCGACGAGCGCCTCGATCGTCGACCATTTCGCCTTGAACTTCTCCGCCTCGGTCAGCGTCTCGTCTTCGAGCATCTCCTCGATTTCGGCGTCGATCTTCGGCTTCTCCTCCTCGTCGAGCTGAATGCGGGCGACGCGGCTCTCGTAATAGATCGGCACGGTCGCGCGATCCTCCACCGCGCGGGAAATATCGTAGATGTCGATATAGTCGCCGAAAATCGCCGGCGTGTTGCGGTCCTCCCCTTCGACCGGCGTTCCCGTGAAGCCGATGAAGGAGGCGTTGGGCAAGGCCTGCCGCAGATAATGGGCGTAGCCATAGCGGCGGAGGCCCGTCTTCGTGTTCAACCGCGCGTCGAGCCCATATTGGCTGCGATGCGCCTCGTCGGCGATGACGATGACATTGCGGCGGTCGGTGAGCAGCGGGAAATTCTCCTCGCCGGGCGCGGGCGAGAATTTCTGCAAGGTGGTGAAGACGACGCCGCCGGCCGAGCGGTCGAGAAGGCGCTTCAAATCCTCGCGGCTCGTCGCCTGCTCGGGCGTCTGGCGAATGAGGTCGCGGCACAGGCTGAAGGTCGCAAAGAGCTGGTCGTCGAGGTCATTGCGGTCGGTCAGCACGAGGAGCGTCGGATTGGCCAACTCCCGCGAGCGCACGGCGAGGCCGGCGAAAAAGGCCATCAGAAAGCTCTTGCCCGAGCCCTGAGTGTGCCAGATGACGCCGATCTTGCGGTCGCCATCGGGACGCGAGGCCTCCACCGCGTGCCTTATGGCTTTCTTCGCGCCATGAAACTGGTGATAGCCGGCGATGATCTTGAATGGCCCTTCGCCCTTATCGCCGAAGACGGTGAAGTCGCGGAGGAGGTCCAGAAAATTGCGATGGTCGAAGACGCCGCGCAGCAGCGTGTCCAGCTCGGGCGCGCCGGGCGGCGCGTAATCCTCGCCGTTCACCGTGCGCCATGGCATGTATCGCTCTTCATCGGCCGTCAGCGAGCCGATGCGCGCTCTGACGCCGTCGGAGACGACGAGCGCCCCATTGGCGCGAAACAGCGAGGGGATTTGCTCCTTATAGGTCTCGATCTGGCGGACGGCGGCGCCGAGCGTCGCAGTCTCGTCGCCGGGATTTTTCAGCTCCAGCACGGCGAGCGGCAGGCCATTGACGAAGAGCACGACATCGGCGCGCCGATTGTTGCGCTTCTCGATCATGGTGAATTGATTGACGACGAGCCAGTCATTGGCCGCGGGGTCGGAAAAATCGACGAGCCAGACTTTGGCGCTGACGATGCGGCCCTTGTCCTTATATTCGACATCGACGCCCTCGGTGACGAGCCGATGCAGGCGGCGGTTCTCCTCTACGAGATCGGGCGTCTCGGCGGCGAGGATTTTGCGGATCGCGGCGGCGCGCGCCTCCTCGGGAATGGTCGGATTGATGCCGGCGACGCAGGATTCGAGGCGCTTGACGAGAATGGCCTCGCGAAAGGTCGGGCGCTGCGGCGCCACGCCTTCCGGCGAAATATCGCCGCCGTGGAAATAATTCCAGCCGAGCGATTTCAGCGTCTCTATGCCGGCGTGCTCGACATGGGCTTCGGAGAAGCCGGAGACCGAGCGATCAGTCATCTACGCCTCCTTCCATAAGCGTGACGAGCAAGTCTTCAATTCGCTCATCGTGATCATCTGCAGGATAGTAAATCGGGTGGATTCCAGCGTTCGCGAGAAAGGCACGCCGCGCACCGCGTTCGTCATCTATTGGGCACGGCAAGAATGCGTAATGCCTTGTCGGAGAGTCGCTCGCCGCCGCTTTCAAGTCGCATAAAGCCGAATAAGTCCGGTCAGATTGCAGACTGCTGCCCATGAAAAGGAGGCTTCTGGCCCCCAAAAGACCGCCGAGAATGTTCGTCAGCGTCACACTGCCATTATAAGCGTCATCATATTCGCGCTGCGTCAACACTCGACCATCTTCTACGTCGGCTTCGCCGTGCAGGCGTAACAGACTGTGTGGCTCATTGCCGATCCTCTGCCTCGCCTCTCTCAATCGGCGTCCGCAAAAATCATTTGAAAAAGGGAGTTCAGCGTTTGTGTAGGCGTATTTCAGCACGTAATCAAAATTTGTCGTGATTACTTCTTCCCGGAACAGATGTGGCAAAAGCGCGACAGGGCCGAGGACCGTACGGTAATGACTGCCTAGTTGATTGTGAATCTCTTCTGCAAAAACGCCGGCCCCTAACGTGTCGTGGACAAGTTGGGCGACTTCTTCGTAATGACCTTGCGATAGTAATAGATCAACCTGCCTTCTAAGCTGAGGCGCATCTGCCAACAATGAAATCAAGAACGCGCCCCACGGTCGAAAGCCGCTGGGTATCGAGAGACCTGCTCCGACAAATGGGATTACATGCCCGGATTTGAATCGGTGCGTAAGAGTACGAAATCGTTCCAGGCACCGGGTTGCTTCGAGAAACTCTTTTGCTCGATCTTTTGCTTCCTGCTTTTGGCGCTGGACCCACTCTGAAAAAGAGGCCTCATAATCGCCTCCGGCCATCGCCTCAAAAACATCAGCGCTCGGCCAACTAAACTCGCCAATCCTGACCGGCCAATTCTGGTCCAGACTGTCTTTAAAGCGTTGACGAAAATATTCCATAATTCAACGCCTTACAAGAAGGATTCGGCGTCGCGCACGCGCACTTCGCCTGACATGAGTTTCGGAAGAAGGTAGTCACGGGTTCCGGCGAGGGTGCGCGTCTCGGCCACAGAACCCGCGATGCGCGCAAACAATGGGTCGATCAAGCCGTTTATCGCCTGCAACACTTCCATTTTATCGGGAAACGGGCTCGCGATCGGTCTAAAATTCTTTTTGCTGATTTCCTGAAACGTCGAGCCATTCGCGTTGGCTATAATTTTGTCCATATTCGCTTTGCACCATAGGTATAGGAAAGAGCTTCCCAGGGCGCTGTTTGGTTTCAACGCGATGAAACCCTGGTTTATCGCAACGGGAACTTGTGCAATGGTCAAGTATCCAATCGGCGCGCGCGAAGAGAGCAAGACTGTTCCTACAGGCAGCAGGCCCGATGAGATACGAGCGAGACCCGCACTACTGATTCGTCGTTCCGTCGCGAATAAGACCGGGTCCGAATTGGTTGATAAGTCCTTCGGTGTCGCCCAAAAATGCTCACCAGCCTCCCACAGCGAAGCGTCTGAAGTGCTCGGAGTTGCGCCGCCGACAGTCTCGACAAGGGCTCCGATTGCTTGGTTTGTCCATCCTTCCGGCAAACCATCACCGCCAAGCAACTCCGGGAAAAGCGCTGCGAGTTCCGCCGCGCGGTGCGCATTCTGCACGAGCCCGCCCATGATGGCGATGGGATCGGTCGCGCCTTGCTGCTTGCGGCGGACGGGGCCGAAATCGACGAACCAATCCTTGAAAATCGCCTGCGCCATTTGCCCCAGCGTCTCGTTCATCCGCCGGTTCAGTTCGATCTTGTCGTCGAGGGCGCCCAGAACGGAGGCAATCTCTTGTTGCTCGCGCACAGGCGGAAAGATGAATCGAAAATTGAGTTGCTGCGAAATGCTCACATAATCGGCAGCCATCGCGCCATGCGTTTTGTCTGCGTCGAGAGCGGCAATGAAAGCCGAACTCTTCATCAAATAGTATAAGAATCGAGGCGCTAATTTGGACGGGTCTAGCGATCGCCAATATGCGACTTGAGGCGCAAAAACGACAGGAGGTTGTCCCTCTCGTAGAAATCCGGCTCGCCCTACGGTTCCCTTCGTGATGAAGGCCGTATCTCCTGGTCTAGTCAGTTTCGATCGAATTTTCTCGATCAAATCTGCCCTGATATGATCCGTCGTGTTGGTGTTGATCCAACCGCCTTCGATATCCCCTCCACGAACGAACGGGATACCAGTTATTGCAAGTTCCTCGTTTTTCATTCGATACCCGTCCGAAACCAACAAGGCTCCAGAAGCAACAAGGTCACCTATTCGGAGTTCGCGCCAGTCAAGCGGAGGCATTTACACGCCCCAAAGCTTCAATGATCCTTCTTTCGAGATCACGCCCCTCCGTGAAATGCTTTTCCAACTCCGCCCGTAACGACCCGATCCGCTCCTCGAACGGAACACCATCGTCCTCCACATCCGCCGCCCCGACATACCGCCCCGGCGTCAGCACAAACCCATGCTTCGCGATCTCCTCCACGGTCGCCGATTTGCAAAACCCCGGCACATCCTCATAAAGCCCGCAATCCCCGCCCTTGGCGCGCCAGCGGTGATAGGTTCCGGCGATCTTCTCTATATCCTCCGGCGAGAACTCCCGCCGCGTGCGGTCGATCATGCGGCCGAGATTGCGTGCGTCGATGAAGAGGATTTGCCCGCGCCGGTCCCTGTGGCCGTTGGCGCTCTTGTTGCGCGCGAGAAACCACAGGCAGGCGGGAATCTGCGTCGAGAAGAAGAGCTGGCCCGGCAGGGCCACCATGCAGTCGATGGCGTCGGCCTCGACCATTCGCTTGCGAATGTCGCCCTCGCCCGATTGCTGCGAGGACATGGAGCCATTGGCGAGCACCACGCCCGCCGTCCCGCGCGGCGCGAGGTGGTGATAGATATGCGACAGCCACGCATAATTGGCGTTGCCCTGCGGCGGCGTCCCGAAGGCGCTCCAGCGAATATCCTCCTCGAGGCTGGCGCGCCACCAATCGGAGACGTTGAAGGGCGGATTGGCGAGGATGAAGTCGAATTTCACGTTGGAGAATTCGTCGCGGACGAAGGAGCCTTCATTGTTCCATTTGATGTCCGCGTCTATGCTGCGCACGGCGAGATTCATCTTGGCCAAGCGCCATGTGGTGTTGTTGCGCTCCTGCCCATAGATGGAAATGTCGTTGAGCCGTCCGCCGTGCTCGTCGACGAATTTCTCCGATTGCACGAACATGCCGCCCGAGCCGCAGCAGGGATCATAGACGCGGCCCTTATAGGGCTCCAGCATCTCGACGAGCACGCGCACGACCGAGCGCGGCGTGAAGAACTCGCCGCCGCGCCGCCCCTCCGCCCCCGCGAAGCCCGAGAGGAAATATTCATAGGCGCGGCCGAGGAGGTCCTTGGTTTCCTCACCCTCCTCATGCATGCCGATGTCGGAGAACAGCTCGACGAGATCGCCGATCATCTGCTTGTCGAGCGCCGGCCGGCCGTAATCCTTGGGCAGGACGCCTTGAAGCGTCGATTCGTTCGCCTGCTCGATCGCCTCCATGGCGGCGTCAATGAGCCCGCCTATGTCGACGCGGCGCGGCTTGCCCGTGGCGGGATCATCGATTTCCAGGTCGCGGGCGCGGGCGTTGGCCTTCAGATAGGACCAGCGGGCGATCTCCGGCACCCAGAAGACGCGGGCGGCGAGATATTCCTCCGGGTCCTCGGGATCGGCGAATTCCTCCTGCTGCAGCTTGGCGTGCTGAAGCTCGAAAGCGTCGGAGATATATTTGAGGAAGATGAGGCCGAGGGCGACGTGCTTATATTCCGAGGGCTCCAGATTACCCCGCAGCTTGTCGGCCGCCTTGAAAAGCTCCGCCTCGAAATCGAGGTCGCCCCCACCGTTACGCGCGCCCGCCATCGAGTGATTCCATTGGGTGTTCGATAAACGAAGTGATTGATCTCATTGAGGCTGTTGTGACGACTGAGACGCCTCTGAGCAACTTTTCATGAAAGCGGGCGAGTCGTCAAATCGCGCCTCCGACGCTCGATCCCGCGGAGAGCGGCGGCCGGTGTGGGGTTTTGGGCGCGGCGGAGACGCGGGGCGGCCGCAAAGTTCGGCTACTGTGGCACGGGCTGCTTTCGTCGGTAGGCCCGATATTCGTTTTCAGTTGCCGTCTCCTTGAACCAGCGCGGCCGGCTGCTCATTCGTCTCGGTCGTCTTGAAAGACGAGCCCTGCACCTGTTTGACGAGCACGCTGATAGGATCGTCGAACTTCACACGCACAGGCGAGAACATGCCCAGGTGCTTCATGAGCTTGTCGAGCGCTTCGATCTTGTTCGCGAGCTTGACCTTCTTGAGCGTGCCTGCCGGCGCGTCATCGGCGGCGCGCAGCTCCACGATTTCGAGCCCAATGAGCGCGCGACGAGTATCTTCGTCGATCTCGTGAATAGGCCGCAAGGTGCCATCGGTAGTAAAAGCTTTACCGATATCAAAGAACGCAAGTCGAGCCAGCTCGATCAGCACCCTATCTTGACTTATTTTTGTGCGGCATTCGCGTTCGGACATCGCTTTTGCCAGGGCTTCCTTGATGGACGGTTTAGTCAGGTTTTCCTCGCCGATCTGCCGCGCCGTGCGCTTGGAGTATCCGGCTCGGATGGCCGCTTGAGTGGCGTTTAAATCGACAAGATATTCAAAAACGAAAGCACGCTGTTTTGCATTAAGGTCATCGCGGGCCATATCATCGCTCCTCTCGTTTTCGTGTCTTCCGCCGCATGGGCGTCGAACCCGTGCAGCACCCGCACCTCACTCTCGACTCTCGATCCTGGGTTTCTTACCCGCACCGCACCCCACACCCCTATAAGGGGGTGCGGGTGCGGGTAGCGCGGGCGGTCAAAAACCCGCACCTTCCGCACATATCCGCACCGCACCTTTGAAGGTGCGGGTAAGCCGATCGCGATCATTCATCGGCTGGCCTCCCGACTTCGATGAACGGTCGTTCGTCGCCGTTCTTGTCAGGCCGCCTGATGACGACCAGCGCGCCGTTTTTTATCCATATTTTGAGAAGCCCGGCGATTTTGGACTTGCACTGCTTATTTCCCACGTCGAGCTTGAGAGCGTCTGCGACGGCGTGTCCGGCCCAATCCTTCGCCTGCGAATTCTCGCGCCATTCGCCCGTGGAAATAGCACTCTGAACGGCGATAAGGTCTCTTGCCGTTATGTCGTCGAGAGGATCGGGCCACCTCCACGCCGTCACAACTCCGATTGAGTCGCCGAACGGTAGCTGACCGCCGTTATCCAAATCGACAGAGCACATGCGGAACCATGTGGCCTTCTCGGATGACGGCGACATATTCGACTTTCCGCTATTGACGCGGAAATGAAGGCGTCGATTTTCGACGCCTGCCTTTTCGCCTTCGTCGGATGTCATCTGGTTGAGAACGCGAGCGCTGCGCGCCGCCGAAATCAGAGCCGAGGCTCCACGCGCCATCTCTACCGTTACCTCGACGTCGCCGACCTTCCTGACATGGTGAACAAGCTCGATGGCGCAATTCGTCTTGTCGGCTATGTCGGCCCACTCGCGTGCTATGGCGTCGATCGACGTATTGTCGTTTTCCGGGACCCGATGGCTCGACACAAACGGGTCGATGACAACCACGTCGATCTTATGTTCGATGATCGCCGCCTTGATCGCATCGACAACCGGACGGATTATGACCGTTCCAGACTTTTGCGTCTCGGCGATCACGATCTTCATTTCGCGACCGGAGTCGATATACAGTTGCCCCTGACAGTCCTGCCGCCGAATTCCGTAGAACTTCATCGTTGCCGAAAGTCGACGTTCGAGTTCGACCGTCGGGTCTTCGCCGTTCCAAATCCATACGTTCAGCGGAGTGGCTGGCGCGACGCCGTGAAGCAATGCGCGTCCGCTCGCCATGGACGCCGCCTCGGCAAAGAGCAGAGAAGACTTGCCGACGCCGCCCGGAGCCACCGTGGCGGAGACAAATCCTCGGATGAGATGGTCGCCATAGACCCACTCGCGCGGGGGTATCGAAGAGCAGTCTGGCCAGCGAAAGGGCGTGGCGCGAATGACTGGAATATCATGCGCCCGCCGGTTCAAAGGCGCGCCGGCTGCCATTCCTGGCTCGACCGCGCCATCCTGGTTCAAGGTGCGCCCGATCTCTGCGGCAAGCGCCGCGATCTCCGCTTGCTCGTCGCGCCAGCCGAGCGCTTCCGGCGTCACGCCGAGCCTGTCGCAGAGCCAGTGCGCTGCGGCGGTCGCATCCTCGGCCCCACCCCATTCGATCGCCATGTCGATGGCCGTGCGCTTGCCGTGGTTCGGGTCACCCATGTCGGCCACGCCGAAGTCGATAATCCCGCCTGGGTCAAAGCCTATGTCTTCCTGCAAATCGCGGCCGAGGTCTTTCGATTTGACCCTGAACCCGCCCGATCCCTGCTTCGTGGCGCGCGGGAAGATCGCCGTGACCCACAGGTCGAGATTGGCGAGCGCGCGCTCATTCACCGCGCGGAAGAAGCTCTTGCCGTCGCCGGCCGGCAGCTTCTCGGCCGCTCGGATCACCGCAGGCTTGCGCTCTGGCGCTGGCTGAGGAGCGTGCGCCGCGACGCGCGCGAGCAGCCGCTCGATCGTCTGCGGGGCAGGGCGGATATCCTCTGGGGTATCCTCGATGTGGTTGCCGGTGATCGTCAGATAGCGATGCGAGCCGTAAATCTCGACATGCGCCGGATCGCATTTCGTCGTGCTCTCGACTTTCCCTCTGGCCAGGAGGCGGACGCCTGTGCCGCTCGGGCTGACCTCGGCGTAGGTTTCCGCAAGCTCGACGATCTCGGCCGCCCACGTCTCCAGCTCGCCAGTCTCGACGTTTCTGCAGGCGTCGAGGTCTATGCCAGTGAGCCCGTCGCCATCCGTGAGAACGAAGCCGACGCCAGCGAGGCGCGCGATGCGCGTGCGCCAGCACGCCTTCTCGTAGGCCGCCCAGGTCTTCGGATCGCTGTGATTGCCAGCGCCGCCCGTGTTCGGATCGACGGGCGGCTTGGTCGGCTTCGGCGCGCCGGGTCGATGGAAATATTTCCACGAGACCCAGTGCGGAATAGCGCGCAGCTCGTCGAGCGCAGAGGTCGGCGGCGCATAGGCGAGCGGATCGAAAACGTCGATATCCGAAGCGAGCACGCCGTCCTCCTCAGTGAAGGACCGCGATAAGGACACCAACTATTACATCCTCGGCGTCGTCGAGTGATAAGCCGCAATCATCGACGGCGAGATAGATTTCGGCGGCGATGCGCTCACGCTCTTCGAAAGAGAGGCGTGAAAATCGACGATGCTCGAAAGGCTCGTCATTCATGCCCGGAGTTCGGCCTCGTTCGAGGAGCCTCAAGCGATTAAAGGTTTTGCTGACCGTCGAGTCGATTGCGTCTTGGCACTCATGCAGGCGCGGGGTCGCTGCAAAAATTGTGAAGGCGCGGCGTCGCAGTTCGGCAGCTTGACGGAAATTAGAGCATTCGATATTCATTTCTCTGCCCTGCATCATAAATCGTAAGCGCCCGCTGGCTTTGCCCCCAGCGGGCGTTTTTGCATTTAGGCGGCCTGAGCGGGCTCGTCGCCACGCGCCAGACGCGCGATCTCTGCGGCGCTCACGAACGTCCTACCCCCGATGCGAACAAAGTTGATTTGGCCACGGCGTGCCCAACGATAGATAGTCGCGTGGCTCACGCCGCCGAGCTGCGCGCGGGCTTCGGGGATCGGGACGAGTTTGCGGGCGGTGTTGTTGTCAGTCATCTATCGTCTCCTGCGAGCTATGGAGAAACTGCTTGATCATTTGATCGCAGGCATGGTCACTCGATTTGAGAGTTCCTCAAAGCATAAAATTGCACTTCGCTGAAATGTCGCGAAACAACGCGCAATCTGGCAAAACAAAAATGCTGCATGTTCCGGTCGTTTGATTTTCGTATATTTGAAAATATCCAAGAAGGCCTTGGCGTGTCTTTTTGTGCCGCCTCGAATCAGTTGCCCTTCCTCAGCGCGCAAGCCGACGATGGACGCGATGTGCGTATCTGCGGCTCAAAAGCAGTCTGGGCACGGAAGCGGGTTCGCTCCGTGCCCAGTTGGTCGATCTGGTCGCGTCGTGCTGCTGCGGAGATTAGCTTGTCATCGCCTTCAGCTCTTTCGTCGCAGCCTCGCGCTGAGCGTCGATCCAATTCGCAAGATCGTCGATATGGACGCCCCGTGCCGCCTTCTGGCTCGACGCTTCCATGCGGACGATCGGTATCTTGATGTCGCTTTTCGCCGCCTTCTCGATGAAATGGCGCGTCGTCAGATGCGCGAAGTAGTCCTTGCAGGCGAGCTCCAGCGGATTTATCGCCATTGCGCCAGATGCGCGAACATCTTGTTCGGTCACTTTCAAGCGGCTGGATTGCCGCTCGATCTCTCGAATTTCAGAATGTTGCCGCCCGTCTTCGGCTCGCAATGGCTCGCCCAGGCGGCCATGAGCGCTCGGCGCTTTTCCAGCGCATCGCTGCGCCGATATGCTTGTTCTGCCTTGTCGCCGACGACATGCGCAAGCGCCGCTTCCGCAATCTCGCGCGGGAAATGGGTTTCGTTTCCAGCCCAATCGCGGAACGCCGATCGAAATCCGTGGACTGTTATGTCTTCGACCTTCATACGGCGCAGCATCATTTCCATTGCCATGTTCGAAAGGGGACGGGTTGCCTTCCGTCCAGGGAACACGAAGTCTCCGGCCTTTCCCTCTTCGAGCGTTTTCACGATCGCCAAGGCGCGATCCGACAATGGTATGCGATGCTCGCGTGCGGCCTTCATGCGCTTGGCCGGAACGGTCCAGACCTTTTTCTCTGTGTCGATCTCGCACCACTGCGCGCCGAGCGTTTCCCCCGAGCGCGTCGCGGTCAAAATGCAGAACTCCAGCGCCAGCGCCGCCATCGCGTCGCGACCGCGCAGGCTGGCCATAAACGCCGGCATATCGGCGTAGGCCATTGCGGCGTGATGGCCGCGCGAGAGCTTCTGGCGCTTCGGAAGAAGGTGAGACAGGTGGCCGCGCCATGCGGCGGGGTTTTCACCGGAGCGCTGGCCCTGAGCCTTGGCGGCATCGAGAACGGCCTCGATCCGGCCGCGAAGGCGGGACGCGGTTTCCGGCTTTGCCGTCCACAAGGGTTTCAGCACGTCGAGCACGGCTGCCGTGTCGATTTCGTCGACCGGGCGCGTACGCAGCGGCGCGGCATATTTGAGGAGCGTCATCTTCCATTGTTCGCGATGCTTGGAATTGCGCCACTCGCCCTCTTTGGCGGCAATGAGCGCATCAGCGACTTCCCCAAAGGTCGGCTTGCTGGCAGGAACTTCCCGACTTTGGTCGCGCGCCGCGATCGGGTCTCGGCCCTCTCGGGCAACGTGCTCGGCGTCGTCGCGAGCCTTGCGGGCGTCGGCGAGCGAGACCGCAGGGAAGCCGCCGAGGCCCATCTCTCGACGCTTCCCGCTCCAGGGGAAGAGATAGAGCCAGCGTCGGCGCATGGCCGCGCCCTCGCCGTCGATGACCAGATAGAGCCCGCCGCCGTCCGAGTGTCGGCCCGGCTTTGTGAGCGCCGCCGCCTGCCGCGCCGTTAGCTTATTTCTTGCCCGAGCCATCGGCCCCGCCCACATTTGGCCCCACTACCGGCCCCACTTATGGACTGCGCTTATAAGCGATAGCGTGACTCATGGGAAGACGCCATGAAACAGATAATCCAATATTTCATTGGCTTATTGCGTCAGGGTGATTTTCAGTGAGACGCGATGGATCGATAGTTCGGCGGACACCACTTCCGCCAGTTCGATGCCTCGCTGCAGGGTGCGCGAATGGAAGCTGTTCGTTCGAGTCCGAGCGTCGGCGCATTTTTCCGGGTCGCCATCGTTCAGGACGGCGGTAGCGAGTTCTGGAACCAATTTGCTCTTGCCTCAGAGACCTTTGACGTCAGGTAAGCGATTCCTAAATTCGCACATACGACGGGACTGACGTTCTGGATCGGTTTTCCAAAGTGCATGTTCGGCGGTAGATAAATGATGCCACGATCTTTAACCGCTATTAGCCGCACTTCACCGGGGGTAAAGCCAATACGGAGTTGGCTAAGCGTTTCCCTATCTCCAATTATTCTCATGCCATCATGGCCAGATCGTATTTCAAGACGTTTGATATGCAGAGGTTTTCCTGGTTCGCTGTTAAGCGTCACGTTTCCTGGTTCCTGACTGGTAATCCTTTCAATTCCATGTTCCGCTGCGTTTCTGGCGTGCAGAAGGTATCTCAATAGCTCATCTGAACTACGCTCGTTTGATATTCTGTCAAACCAGCCTTTGGCGCTTCCAAGCTCGGTCGCCTTTTTTAAGCGTGTGTACACGCCATTCTGCGCTATCAGAAATTCTTCCCAGAGCAAAGCAAGTTGATCTAAAGTTTTGGCCGCTTCCATATCCCTGAGCTTTCTATTAGCATGATTTAATTTCTCGATTGCCGCAGAAAATGCCTTTTCATCCATTCGAACGATCCCAAGGTCATCAAGGTCAGTGCGCGGAAATATATCAGCCGCCCCAAACGTGTGGAACAAAATCATGCCCGGCTCCGCCCCCCACGCCGAAACGCTTGCGGCGGCTGCCCGTAAACGCGCAGAAACGCCCGTCGCATTCGTTCTGGATCGCGAAAGCCGCTGTCGCGCGCGATTTGCTCGATCGCGTCGGCGCCGCTCTCCAGCGCGCTCTTCGCTCGGTCGAGCCGCAGGCGCTCGATCGCCTTGGCCGGCGTCGCGCCGGTCGCGCGGGAGAAGGCGCGCGCGAAATTGCGTGGGCTCATCGCGGCCTGCTCGGCAAGCTCCTCCACGGTGAGGCGATGTTGCAGACGCTCGCTCGCCCAGCGCAGCAGCGTCGCGAATTTGTCTTGCCGGCTCTCCAATTCCAGCAGCGCGGAAAATTGCGATTGGCCGCCGGGGCGCCGATGATAGACGACGAGCTGCCGCGCCACGGCGCGCGCGATATCCTCGCCGAGATCGTCGTCGATCATCGCCAGCGCGAGATCGATCCCCGCGGTGATTCCGGCGGAGGTCCAGATCGGCCCGTCGCGTACGAAGATCAAATCCGGCTCCAGCCGAACCTTCGGAAAACGTCGCTGAAAATCGCCGCTGCGGCTCCAATGCGTCGTGGCTCTGCGGCCGTCGAGCAGCCCGGCCGCCGCCAGCACATAGGCGCCCGAGCACACGCTCGCCACACGTCGCGCGCGCGTCGCTGCGCGGGCGACGAAAGCGAGCGTTGCTTTGTCCGTGGCGGCGCCGCGCGTGCCGAGGCCTCCGGCGATCAGCAGCGTGTCGCAGCGTCGCGCCGCGGCGAAGCCCGCGGCTGCAATGGCGACGCCGGAAGAGGAGCGCACGAGGCCGGGCGCGGCGGCGATGGTCCGTATCGCATAGGCGCCGGGGACGATGCGCGCGGCGATCTCGAATGCGGCGATCGGACCCGCGGCGTCGAGAATCTGAAAATCCTCGAAGATCAGCAGAGCGATGATCCGCGCGCTCATGGCTCTGTCCGAAAAAGTTGGAAAACCGTCATTTGAGACAGAGCCTAGCGGCGCTACTCTGCCTTCGTCAACAAGGGGAGGCTCGCAATGTCCGACCAAAGCTTTCGCATCGTCTTCGCGATTTTTCCGCGTCTCACCCAGCTCGATTTCACCGGGCCTTTCGAGGTGCTGTCGCGGCTGACCGGCGCGGAGGTCGTCGTCGCCTCGCGCGAGGGCGGCGGCGTCGCTTCGGACACGGGACTCGAATTCGGCTCGACGCGCATGCTCGCCGGCGTGGAGCGCTGCGATCTCCTCTGCGTTCCCGGCGGCCCCGGCGTCGAGGCGGCGTCGGTCGATCGCGAATTTCTCGAGCAGATCGCGCGGCTCGCGGAAGGCGCGCGCTATGTGACCTCGGTCTGCAACGGCTCGCTGCTGCTCGGCGCCGCAGGCCTGCTGCGCGGCAAGCGCGCCGCCTGCCATTGGGCCTGGCGCGATCTTCTGCCATTGTTCGGCGCCGTTCCAGACGCCGCGCGCGTCGTGCGTGACGGCCGTGTCGTCACCGGCGGCGGCGTGACGGCGGGCATTGATTTCGCTTTGACGCTCGCAGCCGATATCGCTGGCGAGCAGGTCGCGCGCGCGATCCAATTGTCGATCGAATATGCGCCGGCGCCGCCTTTCGACAGCGGGCGTCCAGAGATGGCGGGCGCAGCGCTGGTCGAGTTCGTATCGCCGCGTTTCGCCGAGCGAAAGGCGCGTTTCGCGGCTTTGCATGGCTGAGCGCGGCGCGGCTTTTTAAGGTGCGGCTTTCTGTGCTCTATCGAGCGCTTCTGTCGCCGCAATGGATGCGCCTATGACCGCCGCCGCCACGCCTGCGCATGTCGTCATCGACGGCTTTCTCGGCGCGGCGCGCGCCGGCGAGCTGATGCAATTCGCGCTGGAGCATGAGAGCGAATTTCACCAATCGCGTTTCTATACAGCCGAGCGCGAGGCGCGCGTCGATACGTCGGTGCGCGATTCTTCGCATCTTCTCGAGCTCGGCCCGCTGCGCGCGGCTTTCGCCGCATCGGTCGATGTGGTTCTCGCGCGTTTGACGCGCGAGCTGAATGTTTGTCTGCCGTCCGAAACGAAAAAAGAGATCGAGATGGTGCGCTATGGCGATGGCGGCTTCTTCAAGCGCCACGCCGATGCGCCGCCGCGGCCAGACGGACACGACAGCGTGCGGGCGCTCACGCTCGTCTATTATTTTCACGCGCTGCCCAAGCGTTTCGAGGGCGGCGCGCTGCGGCTCTTTTCGCTGGACGGCTTTGCGGACATAGCGCCGGTCTATGATCGTCTCGTCGCTTTTCCCTCCGCCGCGTTTCACGAGGTGCGGCCGACGCGCTGCGCGAGCGCATTTGCCGCTGGGAGATTTTCGATCAATTGCTGGGTGAGGCGGGCGCGCGAAGGGCAATCCCCCTCGCCATCATGCTGAGGAGGTCGCGAAGCGACCGTCTCGAAGCACGAGGGCGATCTCCAGAAGGCGGCGCTGACGGTTTTCTCGTCCTTCGAGACGGCGGCTGCGCCGCCTCCTCAGGATGAGGAAACCTCAACCCGATTCTTCTCCAGGTCCGGCGCAGCTTTCGTTCTGGTCGGCTGGAACAGGCAGAGCGCGAGATAGGCGGACGTCCCAATTCAAAGAAGTTCATTGTATGTTCTCATACCCCCTCGCGCTCCCCCTCGCGAATCGCTAAAATCCCTCCATGGCCAAATCCGATGATCTCTTCGGCGGTGCTCCGCGCAAGCCCGCCGCCGCCGCTCCCGCCGCGAAAGCGCCCAAGGCGCCGGCGGAATATGACGCCGCCTCTATCGAGGTGCTCGAGGGGCTGGAGCCGGTCCGGCGGCGACCCGGCATGTATATCGGCGGCAAGGACGAGGCCGCCATGCATCACCTCTTCGCCGAGGTGCTGGACAATGCGATGGACGAGGCCGTCGCCGGCCACGCCAGCTTCATAGAGGTGACGCTCGAGCCGGGGGGCTGGCTCACCGTCGTGGATAATGGCCGCGGTTTTCCGATCGATCGACACCCGCGGTTTCCGGACAAGACCGGGCTCGAAGTCGCGATGACCATGCTGCACGCCGGCGGCAAATTCGATTCGGGGGCCTATCAAACCTCCGGCGGCCTGCATGGTGTCGGCGTGTCCGTAGTCAACGCCCTGTCGGAGAGGGTTGAGGTCGAGGTGGCCAGAGAGCAGCAGCTCTATCGTCAGGTCTTCTCGCGCGGCCTCGTCGCCAGCAAGTTTGAAAAGCTCGGCCGCATCGCCAATCGCCGCGGCACTAAGGTGCGCTTCAAGCCGGACGCGGAAATCTTCGGCCCGGCGACGCATTGGCGCCCGGCGCGGCTGTTCCGCATGGCGCGCTCCAAGGCCTATCTCTTCGGCGGCGTCGAGATTCGCTGGCATTGCGCTCCGGCGCTGATCGAGCCGGGCTCGGATGTGCCGGCCGAGGCCGTGCTGCGTTTCCCCGGCGGGTTGCGCGATTATCTCACGCGCGAGACCGAGGGCAAGGAGCTGGTCGCCGATCAGCCCTTCGTCGGCAAGGTGCAGCGCGAGGGCGGCCATGGCTCGCTCGAATGGGCCATCGCCTGGTTCTCCAATGAGGACGGTTTTTCCCACTCCTATTGCAACACGATTCCGACGCCGGACGGCGGCACGCATGAGGCGGGCTTTCGCCTCGCTCTGCTGCGCGGCTTGAAGGATCACGCCGAGCGCATCGGCCAGGCCAAGCGCGCCGCCAATGTGACGGCCGAGGACCTCATGGGCCAGTCGGCGGCGATGATCTCCGTCTTTATTCGCGAGCCGGAATTCCAGGGCCAGAACAAGACGCGGTTGATGAATGTCGAGGCTTCGCGCCTCGTCGAAGGGACGGTGCGCGACGCTTTCGACCATTGGCTCGCCGGCGCGCCGTCGCAGGCGACCAAGCTCCTCGATTTCGCGGTGGAGCGCTCCGAGGAGCGGCTTCGCCGACGCGCCGAGAAGGAGCAGGCCAGGAAATCCCCGACGCGCAAATTGCGCCTGCCGGGCAAGCTCGCCGATTGCACCAATACGTCATCGCAAGGCTCGGAGATTTTCATCGTCGAGGGCGATTCCGCTGGCGGCTCCGCCAAGGCCGCGCGCGACCGCGCCAGCCAGGCCGTGCTGCCTTTGCGCGGCAAGATTCTCAATGTCGCCTCGGCGGGGCGCGAGAAGCTCGCCGCCAATCAGCAGCTCGCCGATCTGGTGCAGGCGCTCGGCTGCGGAATCGGCTCGCATTATCGCGACGAGGATTTGCGCTACGACAAGATCATCGTGATGACCGACGCCGATGTCGACGGCGCGCATATCGCGTCGTTGCTCATCACCTTTTTCTTTCGGCAAATGCCCAAGCTCATCGACGGCGGCCATCTCTATCTCGCCGTGCCGCCGCTCTACAAGCTGACGCAAGGCGCCAAGACCGTCTATGCGCGCGACGACGCGCATCGCGACGAGCTGGTGAAGAAAGTGCTGACCGGCAAGGGCAAGATCGAGACGAGCCGCTTCAAAGGCCTCGGCGAGATGATGCCGGCGCAGCTCAAGGAAACGACGATGGACGCCAAGAAGCGCACATTGCTCAAGGTCGTGATCGCCGGCGACGAGCGCGAGGAGACCGCCGATTGCGTCGAGCGGCTGATGGGCGCCAAGCCAGAGGCGCGTTTCGCCTTCATTCAGGAGCGCGCCGCTTTCGCCACGGAATTGGATGTGTGACGCGGGAACCGCGGCCCGGGCGGCGACGTTTACCGTTTCGTGCAATGGAGCGCATTGGGAGCGCATTGGCGACGAGTGATTTGGAAATGATTTTCTCGCCCGCCGGAGGCCATTGGGCTATGGTCCGCGCCACTCGAAGCGGGCGGCGGGCGTCGAGAGGTCGAGCTTGACGGACATCGACGGAAGAAGCGAGTCGTCTGCGCCGCAGCGGCGGGACGATCGCGACGAAGCTCTGGCGCTCGAGCGCATGCGCATGGCGCTCGACGCGAGCCTCACCGGAATTTGGGATTGGGATCTCGTCACCGGCGAGGTGCATCTCGATTCGCGCGTGCGCGCGCTCTGGGCGCTGCCGGACGATGCGCCGGGCAGCTTCGAGATTTTCCGCAATGCGATGCATAAGGACGACAAGCACAAGGACGATAAGGCGCAGACGCGCGAGGCCGTTCAGGCCGCGCTCGATCCCGGCGAGCTCGGCGATTATGAGGCGGAATATCGCGTCATCGGCCAGACCGACGGCGTCGAGCGCTGGATCGCGGTGCGCGGCCGCACTTTCTTCGAAGGCGGACGCGCCGCGCGCATCATCGGCACGGCGCGCGACATAACCGATCGCAAGCGGCGCGAGGATCATGTCCATGTGCTGCTGCGCGAGCTGGTGCATCGCTCCAAAAATCTTCTCGCCGTGGTGCAGGCCATGGCGCGGCAGACGGCGGCGGGCGCGCCTTCGCTCGCCGATTTCCAACGCAAATTCGCCGCGCGTCTGCAGGCGCTCTCCATGGCGCATGATCTTCTCGTGTCGCAGGACTGGCGCGGCGCATCCATGGTCGAGCTGGCGCGCGCGCAATTGTCCTATTGTCTCGACGTCGGCTGCGTCGAGGAGCAGACGCGCGCCGGCGGTCCCGATCTTATGCTGAAGCCGGAGGCCGCGCAGAACATCGGCCTCGCATTGCACGAGCTTTCGGTGAATGCGCTGACGCATGGCTCGCTGGCGCAGCCGGACGGGCGCATTGAGCTGCATTGGCGCCTCGAGGACGGGCGCTTTGTGGTGGAGTGGCGCGAGTTCGGCGGTCCGGTTGTTTCCGAGGCGCCGTCCGAAGGCTTCGGCCACAAGGTCATCAAGCGCCTCGTCGCGCAGGCGCTGGGCGGCGAGGCGACGATCGGCTTTCCGCCCGACGGCTTCGAATGGACGCTCGCCGTGCCGGCGGCGCAGGCGCTGGCGCAGTGAGGGCGTGCTCCCCTTCTCCCACTTGTGGGAGAAGGTGGCCTCGCGAAGCGAGGTCGGATGAGGGCCGCTGCGGGTTTGCTGCGCTCTGAATTGTAGATAATGCTGTGGCGGCGCGAGCCCTCATCCGACCCGACTTCGTCGGGCCACCTTCTCCCCCTGCGCGGGAGAAGGGAGCGCGAACCTTTGTTGTTTCGGGGCCTCAGCGCGTGAAATAAGTCTCGATGATGCGCTTGTAGATCGCCGTCAGCCCATCGACATCCGCGACGCACGCATGCTCGTCCACCGCATGGATCGACTCGTTGAGGAGGCCGAACTCCAGCACCGGGCAATCGCGCGTGATGAAGCGCGCATCCGAGGTTCCGCCGCTGGTCGAAAGGCCCGGACGGCGGCCCGTCATCTCCTCGATCGCGCCGGCGACCAGCGTGCTGAAATCGCCCGGCGCTGTGAGGAAGGGCAGAGAATTGCAGGGCAGGAACTCCACCTCCACTTTCGCGCCCCCCGCGGCCGTCTCGATCACGCGGCGGATTTCCGCCTGCAGCGTTTCCAGCGTCCACACATTGTTGAAGCGAATGTTGAAGCGCGCGCGCGCTTCGCCGGGGATGACATTGGCCGCCTGATTGCCGATGTCGATCGACGTCACCTCGAGATTGGAGCGGTCGAAATGCTCCGTTCCTTCGTCGAAGACATGAGTCGAAAGAGCGGTGACGATGCGCGCCACGGCGGGCGTGGGATTGTCGGCGCGATGCGGATGGGCGGAATGGCCCTGCTTGCCGCGCACGGTGAGGCGTCCGTTGAGCGAGCCGCGCCGGCCGATCTTGATCGTGTCGCCGAGCTCTTTGACATTGGTCGGCTCGCCCACGATGCAATGGTCGAAGACCTCGCCATGCGCTTTCGCCCAATCGAGCATCTTCACCGTGCCATTGACGGCGGGGCCTTCCTCGTCGCCGGTGATGAGGAAGGAGATGGCGCCCTTGGGAGCGCCATGCTCCTTCACATAATCGATTGCGGCGGCGGCGAAGGCGGCGATGCCGCCCTTCATATCGGAGGCGCCGCGGCCGAAAATCTTGCCGTCGGCGATCTCGCCGGAAAAGGGATCGAAGCGCCAGCGCTCGGGATTGCCGCTCGGCACCACATCCGTATGGCCGGCGAAGACGAGATGCGGCCGGCCCTCGCCGATCTTGGCGAAGAGATTGTCGATATCCGGCGTGCCTTCCTCTTTGAAGACGAGCCGATGCGTCGTGAAGCCCGCCTCTTTCAAGCGCTGCTCGAGCACGCCGAGCGCGCCGGCGTCGGCCGGGGTGACGGAGGGGCAGCGAAGGAGATCGCGGGTGATGGAAAGGGCGGGGGAGAGAGTCATGAGCGGAAGTTAGGGAAATGCGAGGGGCTCTGCAATATGAGCGAGCAGCGAATAATCGCTCCCGACCTCTCTGGCCTGAAACGTGCTTCCTCGCGGACACGGAGACAAATGTCCGAAAGGGAACAGGAAATGTCCGAAGAGACCGGGGGCTATTTCATCGATTGGGACGGCAAGATGCGGCCCATCGGCCAGCCCGGCAAAGGGCTGCGCTGCGAGGTGGATCTGAAGGCCAAATATGTGATGGTCTTCAACAAATACGGCGGACTCGACCATGAGTCGACCTGGTACGCCGATGAGGCCGCCGTCGCCAAGGCGGGCCTCAAGGTCGTGCACGCCGATCTCGATTCGCCGATCAAGATTTCCTCGATCGACTGATTTTTCGAGCTTTCCGCGGGGGCGGGAAGGGGGCACGGGGCGCCTGTGGCTGCGGGCGCCCCGATTTTTTTGTCCGATCCGGCGATCACGCGCCCTGCGGATGCGCCAGCGGCGGATGCTCGACATGGCGGGCGTGCAGCCGGAAGGCCAGGATCAGCTCCACAATGCCGAGCGCTATGGCGTAGATGCCGACCCACCAGGTGAGCACCACCGCGCCGATGACCGGCGTCAGCAGCAGGAACAGGCCGAACACCACGGCCAGCAGGCCGCCCAGCGCCAGCCACCAGCGGCCGTGATCCTCCTTCAGATCGAGCGCCGAGCCGAAGGTCAGCGCGCCGCCGACGACCTCGCCCGCGCCGAAAACGGCCACGAAGATGAGGGCGGTGATGCCCGGCCAGAAGGCCGCGAAGGCGCCGGCGGCGATCTTCACCAATCCGGCGAGGAAGAGAAACAGCCAAGCCTCGCCCTGCCGCGCGGCGCGCACGGCGGCGACGATCGTCGCTATGCCGTCCACGGCCGCGAAGATCGCGAAGACCAGCACCAGCGACAATATGGTCACGCCGGGCTGGAACACGGCGATGAGCCCGAAGATGATCGCCGCGAGGCCGCGCAGGCCGATAGCCCACCAATTATGGGCGAGAATAGCGTTCTTCGCCTCGAGCTTGTTCAGATCGAACGGGCTGCCGCGAAACGGATCGCCGGATACGCTGCTCGTGCTCATGCTTGGCTCCTCGGAATTTTCGAATGCCGCGAGGCGACGGCTCTCCGACGGGGGAGCCGGCCCCCGCATGACATTGGTCCGTTTCGCGTTTCGTCCAGGCCTCCGCCGGGCGACGTCGCGTTGCATCGTCGCAGTGGAATTGTTTTCTCGATCTTAACCAGTTCGCCACCGTTCCTGTCTAAGCTTCCGGTGCGGCCATTTTTCGATTTACGGGTGACGAGCGCCTGAAAGGTCGTTGATCTTGAAGAATAATCTCATCAGAAAACTACATTATTTGTTCAGCGTTCCGACCGACGACGTGGAGCTGATTCGCGCGCAGTTTCGCGCATTCGCGCGGCAGATCCCGCTTCTCTATTTCATCCTGGCGACCAATGCGCTCGCTGTGATGTTCACCTTCGCGAAATTCGGTCATCCTTGGCTATCCGTCTATGCGCCGAGCGCGCTCTGCGCCCTTTGCCTTCTGCGTGGCGTCGCCTGGTGGCGGATCGGGCGCTCGCAAGTGCCGGACGACATCGCCATCCGCCACATGCAGCGCACCAATAGACTGGCTTTCTTCATCGCCGTGGCCTTCACCGCCTGGGGCCTGTCGCTCTACACCTATGGCGAGGGCGACGCCTATGCGAAGGCGCAGATCGTCTTCTTCCTGGCCTTGACGATGATCAGCTGCAACTTCTGCCTGATGCATCTTCGGTCGGCGGCGCTCAACGTGACCTTGGTCGGCGTCGCGCCTTTCAGCCTGTTCTTCTTCTTCGCCGATGATGGGCATTTTCGCGCGGCGGCGGTCAATCTGGCGCTCGCCGCCGTCGGCATGATCGCGATATTGATGATCTATTATCGCGATTTCGCGCATCTCGTGGCCTCGCGCCGCTCGCTGCTCGAGAAGCAGGCGGAGACGCAGCGGCTCAGCGACGAGAATTCGCGTCTCGCCAATATGGACGCTCTGAGCGGCCTGCCCAATCGCCGCGCGCTGATGACCAGGCTCGACCAGTGCAGCCGCGGCGCCGGCGCGCCGCCGACCGCCGTCGTCTATATCGATCTCGATGGCTTCAAGGACGTCAACGACACTTACGGACATTCGACCGGCGATCGGCTGATCGACATAGTGGCCAAAGAGTTCCTCCGCGTTCTGCCCGAGGGCGCGATGCTGGCGCGCGTCGGCGGCGACGAGTTCGCGGCGGTGGTCTCGGCCGCGGACGCCGAGCGCGCGGCGCGCGCCTTCGCCAGCGGCGCGCTCACGGTTCTCGCGCGTCCGATCCGTATCGGCGATCGCGCGGTGCAGATCGGCGCGAGCGTCGGCGTCTGCTGCACGGAGGCGGACGGCTGCGACGCGCAGGAGCTGTTCCGCCGCGCTGATATCGCTATGTATCACGTCAAGGCCAATGGCAAATCGGGCATGAGGATCTACACGCCCGATCTCGATCTCGAGCGCCAGCGCCAGCAGGACATAGAGGATCAGCTGCGCCGCGCCCTCCGCGCCGACGAGCTCGATGTGGTCTATCAGCCCATCGTCGGCGCGGCGGAAAATCGCGTCGTCGCCGTCGAGGCGCTGGTGCGCTGGCCGCGGCGGCCGGAGGGCGAGCTCACGCCCGATCAATTCGTGCCGGTCGCCGAACGCAGCGGGCTCATCAATCAGCTCGGCCTCTTCGTGCTGCGCCGGGCCTGCGAGGATTTTCTCGATGTCGAGGCGATCAAGGTCGCCGTCAATGTCTCGCCGGCCCAGTTCCGCGATCCTGATTTCGAGCGCGCGGTGATGCGGACATTGCTGGAGACCGGCTTTTCCTCCGCGCGTCTCGAGCTCGAGGTCACGGAGGGCTATCTGATCGACCATCCGCAGCGGGCGGCGGCGGTGATCGCCTTTTTGAAGACGCTGGGCGTCGCCGTGGCGCTGGATGATTTCGGCGCCGGCTACACCAGCATCGCCTATCTGCGGAAATATGGCTTCGACCGTATCAAGCTGGACAAATCGCTCGTCGATCGGGTGACGATCGAGAAATCGACCGGCGTGCTCGTCGCCGGCGCCATTCACATGGCCAATGCGCTCGACATGGCCGTGACCGCCGAGGGCGTGGAGACAGAGGAGCAGGCTTACGTGCTCGGCCTAGCCGGCTGCCAGCGCCTGCAGGGCTTTCTGTTCGGCCGGCCGATGCCGCTCGGCGCTTTTCTCGCAATGGCCGCCGACGCGTCGGCGCCGACGGCGGCCTCCGCCGCGTGACCGAACAAAGAAATATAGAGTCACCGGCCGCGCTGATCCCAGGAGCCGCCCATCGTCTTCACGAGATGGATGTAGTCGAAAAGGTCGCTGAGCATGAAATGGCGGTTCTCGATCGTCTTCATATGGGCGACCGTGTGAGGGTCGCCGGCCAGATAGCGGGAGGCGGTCGTTCGAAATTGCTCGGGCAGGCTGAGGTTGAAAGAGGAAGGCTGCATGAGCATGCGGCAGATCTGGTCGAAGAGCAGCCGGAAGCGCTCGTCCTCCGGGTCCATGTAGACGTCCCCGAAATCCTCCTTGTAGCGGCCGAAAAGAGCGAGATAATCGTCGCTGTCGGGCTTTTGCTGCATTGGGCTCCTCCCTGCCGGCTCGAAACCCAGCTTGCATGAAAGAACGGCGCCACCGCCGCGCCATTTGAGCCCGGCCCCGCAAATCCGTTATAGAGAAGGGGCCGCGCCGCCGCGGCTTTTCCCGAGGCGTTCCTGATCGTGACCTTTGGCGCTGCTCCCTCCCTCACTTCCGCTTTCACGCCCTTCGACGCCGGCGCGGAGGTCGTCGCCGCCGCCTTTCTCGGGGAGACGCCCGTGCTGGCGCTGGCCGATGGACGGCTCGCCTTTCCGAATGGGGACGAGATTCGCCATCTCGTCGCCCATGCGGACGGCGCCATATTGGCGGCGGCCATCGACGGGCGGCGGCTGATCACCGGCGGCGACGACGGCCTCGTCGTCGCGTCCGACAGCGCCGGCGGCCGCGAGATCATCGCCGATGAGAAGGGCAAATGGATCGACGCCGTCGCCGCCCGCTTCGAGGGGACGCTCGCCTGGTCCGTCGGCCGAGAGCTGCGCGCGCGCACGCCAAAGGGCGAGGTCAAGACGCTGCCGCTGCCGTCGAGCTCGCGCGGAATCGCCTTTTTTCCCAAGGGCTATCGGCTCGCCATCGCTCATTACAACGGCGTCTCGCTGTGGTTCCCCAATGCGGGCGCGCCGGAGTTTCTGGAGTGGAAGGGCTCGCATATCGACGCGACGGTCTCACCGGACGGTAAATTCGTGCTCACCACCATGCAGGAGAACATGCTGCATGGCTGGCGCGTTTCCGACGGCAAGAATATGCGCATGGCCGGCTATCCGGCGAAGACGCGTTCGCTCTCCTGGTCGCATGACGGCAAATGGCTCGCCACTTCCGGCGCCGACGCCTGCGTCGTCTGGCCCTTCCAATCCAAGGACGGGCCGATGGGCGAGCCGCCGCGCGAATGTGGCGTGCGGCCGGAGGTGAAGGTGACGCGCGTCGCCTTCCATCCGAGCGCGCTCGCCGTGGCGATCGGCTATGAGGATGGAATGGTAATGCTCTGCCGCCTCACCGACGCCTCCGAGCTGCTGGTGCGCGCGCCGGACCGAGGCGAGCCGGCGCGCATTTCGGCTCTGAGCTGGGACGCCAAGGGAACGCGGCTCCTCGTCGGCGCCGAGAATGGCGTCGCCGGCGTGCTGACGCTGCCGAAAAAATAAGACAAAGAGCGGGAGGCGAGATGGCCGCCCAAATTCCCAAGGTTCTGTCGATCGCCGGTTCCGATCCGAGCGGCGGCGCCGGCGTGCAGGGCGATCTCAAGACATTTTCGGCGCTGCGCTGCTATGGCATGGCGGCGATCACGGCGCTGACCGCGCAGAACACGCGCGGCGTCAGCCTCGTCCATGCGGTTCCGGCTCCGGTTGTCGCCGCGCAGATCGACGCGATCTTCGCCGATATCGAAGTGGATGCGGTCAAGATCGGCATGCTGGCCGAGCCCGCCATAGCGCAGGCGGCGGCGGACTCCCTCGCCCGCGCCGGCGCGCAGCGCATCGTTCTCGATCCCGTGCTGGTCGCGACGAGCGGGGATTCGCTCTCCTCCGCCGGGCTGGTCGAGGCCGTGATCGCGCGGCTCTTTCCGCTCGCGGCTCTGGTCACGCCCAATCTGCCGGAGGCGGCCGCCCTGCTCGGCGCGCCAGAGGCCGCCACGCCGCGGGAGATGTTGGAGCAGGGAAGGGCGCTCGTGGCGCGCGGCGCCCGGGCCGTGCTGATGAAGGGCGGGCATCTTTCGGGCGAGCCGCTCGATATTCTCGTCGAGGGCGAGGATGTTCACGAGTTCCACGGGGCGCGCGTGGCGACGCGGAATCTGCACGGCACGGGCTGCGCGCTCTCCTCCGCCATAGCGGCGCATCTGGCGCATGGCGCCGAGCTGGTCCCGGCGATTCGCTCGGCCAAGGATTTTCTGACAGAGGCGCTCGGCGCTGCCGACACGCTCGCGCTCGGCGCGGGGCGCGGGCCGCCCCACCTTCTCCAGTCTTTATGGAGAGGGTAGAGTGTTTTCGAGCGAAGCGGGAACCGGTTCGCGTGAAGAAAACACGATCAAACAAAGAGATATAGAGTCGTTTCGGTTCGAACCGAAACGACTCTGACTCAGCGCAGGATTTGCGCCGATCGCCGTCCCCTACCGCGCAGCGAGGCGATGCTGGTGCGATCGAGGATCAGCGCCATGGCGTCGCGCACATCCAGCATCAGATCGCGAATCGCGCAGGCGTCCTCGTCCGGGCAGTCGTTGCAGCGCTGATAGGCGGTGCGGCTGGCGCAGGCGATGGGCGCGAGCGGCCCGTCCAGAATGCGGATGATCTGGCCGACGGTGATCTTGTCGGCCGGACGGGCGAGATTATAGCCGCCGCCCTTGCCCTTCTTGCTGTTGAGAATGCCGGCGTTGCGCAATTCCAGCAGAATCGCGTCGAGGAACTTGCGCGGGATGTTGTTCTGCGCCGCCATGTCGCCGGCGAGGCACTGGCCTTCGGCGCCGGCGAGATGGATCAGCGCCTTGAGCCCGTATTTCGCTTTGTTGGACAGCATCGGTTCGCAATCTCTCCCGTCCGCGCGCCGCAGTGAGCGCGAGCCTCGCCTCCGGCAAGTCGGCAAACCCCATGGGCTGTCTCGCGATCTGCGCCTCGAGCGAGGCGATTTCGCGATGGCGAAACGCGAGGGGAGCGCGCCGAAACCCATGACGGCGAAGCGGATAGAATAGATATATCGACTATCACGCAAGAAGGAAAACGCCAGCATCGAATCCGCCGCCGGGCGGAAAAATTCTGCCGCTGAAAGGGCTCCGTCGCCTGCGCGCGCGCTTTGTGCTGCGAGCGGATCACTAATTCACTAGAATGCTGTAGTGATGCGGGCGGCCGCGGCTGCGCTCTCGCGCCGGCTTGGACGCGGCCGTTCGCTCGCGGCGCGCCGACGGAGGAAATCGGCGACGCCCATAGGATTTGTCGCCCGCCATTGTGCGGCGCACAGTCCCGCTGGACGGAACGGCGTTTCATCGCTAGGACGTGCGGCTATCCCGGAGAATGTCAATGGCGCGCACGCGCATCTGTCTCGCACGGCACGGCGAAACCAATTGGAATCTCGAGAGGCGCGTTCAGGGGCAGCTGAACATCCCCCTGAATGTGAGAGGACTGGCGCAGGCCGAGGCGCTGGCGCGCGAGCTCGACTCCACCCGTTTCGACCGCATCTACAGCAGCGATCTCAAGCGCGCCGTGCAGACCGTCACGCCGCTGGCGCGCCGGCTCGGCCTACCCATTGAGACGAGCGTCGCGCTGCGCGAGAAGGACGATGGCGACTGGCACGGCATGACTTTCGACGATGTCGACCGCGCCTTTCCGAGCGAGCACGCCAAGCATCGCCAGCGTCAGGCGGATTTTCTCATTCCCGGCGGCGAGACACTCTCCGCTTTCGCCGCGCGCGTCGGCGATGAGCTGACCGCCATAGCTGCGCGGCATCCGGGCGAGACGGTGCTCGTCGTCGCCCATGCGGGCGTGCTGGACATAGGCTATCGCCTCGCGACTGGTCTCGGCCTCTCCGAGAAGCGCGATCCGCCCGTGCTCCACGCCGCGCCCAATTGGTTCCTCTATGAGGACGGACGCTGGACGCTCGAGCGCTGGGCGGAGGAGGGCGCGCGCGAGCGCGTCGTCATGCCCTATGACGGGCGCAAGCTGGAGCGCCGTCCGGCCGCGCGGCTGCTGCCTTTGGACGAGCAGAATCGCGTTCTTCTGTTCCGCTATTCGACGCGCCTGTCGCCGGTGTTCGTGGCGCAGGGACATTCACATTTCTGGGGCTCGATCGGCGGCGCTTTGGAGCCCGGCGAGACCTTCGACGCCGCCGCCCGCCGCGAGCTCGCCGAGGAGACCGGGCTCACCGACGTCGAGATCGGCGATATCGTCTTCTCGCGCGAGTTTCCGATGCAGCTCGGCGAGGATTGGTTCCAGGCGGACGAGCGTTTCTACGCCATTCGCACGGGCGAGTTCACGCCCGACACGCGCGGCTTCACCGAGATAGAGCGCAGCGACGTGCTCGGCTGGAATTGGTGGAGCGCGGAGGAGATCGCCTCGACGCAAGAGCTGGTGTTCCCCGAGGCGCTCGACTGGCTGCTGGGGAAGATCGGCCGCTGATTTTCGCCGAAAGGCTCGCGGGGGCCGAGACGTTTCGGACCGCGAGCCTTCAGGCTCGCATTCCTCAGTCGAAATCCGCGGCGATGAATTCCGGCAGCGCCTCCGCGCGTAGGGAAAAATTCGCGAGAGCCGGATAATCGGCAGGCTCGAGGCGATCGGCGAGCACGAAGCGCGAGAAGCGCCAGGCGACGGCCGTCGTTATATCCGGCTGCAGCAGGCGCGCGCCGAAGAGAAAGCTCTCCCCGACCTCGGCGACCTCTTTTTCCAGCAGGCGATAGGCCGCCAAAAGCTGGCCTTCGACGCGCTCGACCCAGGGCTCGTGCCGCCTCTCGTCGGGCCGCTTCGACTCATAGACGAGCTGCACGGTCTTCTCATTCGCCGCCAGCGCCAGCCCGATGATTCGTTGCGCGCGCAAGAAATGCTCCGGCCGTTCCGGCGTGAGCCTCCGCTCGGCGGGGACGAGGCGTTCCAGATAATCGAGGATCAGAGTCGAATCGAGCAGCGTCACCCCTTCGTTGGTGATCAGCGTCGGCGCCTTTACGATCGGATTAATTCCGGCGAAGGCGTCGAAATCGCGAAACACCGACAATGGCTCATGCACGAAGGGCAGGCCGAATGCGTTCAGCGATACGGCGACGCGTCTGACATAGGGCGAATCCAGCATTCCGATGAGACGCATTTTCAAAATCCTTCTCGCTCGCCCCGGCCCGAGATGCGATCATCGCGACAAATGCGATAATTCCGAGACAATTGCGGTTTTTGCGCATTGGACGAAAATCAGCAATCCTTGCAACGCGCCCGGCGCGGCGCTGATTTATTCGTGAAATCCATGAAGCAGACGACACGCAATGATTATGCGCGGCGCATCGCGCGCGTCACCGAGGCGATCTTTCGCGATCCCGCGCGAGCGCGCGCGCTCGAGGAGTGGGCGGCGCTCGCCAATTTTTCGCCCTTTCATTTTCATCGCGTCTATCGCGCCATGCAGGGCGAAAGCATCGCCGACACGATTCGCCGCGCCCGCCTCACCCTCGCCGCGCGGGCGCTGGCGATGAGCGCGCGCAGCGTCACCGATATCGCATTGGAAGCGGGCTATGAGAATGCGCAGAGCTTCGCGCGCGCCTTTCGCGGCTTCGTCGCCATGAGCCCTACGCAGTTTCGCGCGACGCATCGCGCCGCCGCCGATTTCACTTTGCCTTCCCCCATCGTCGTCATGAGAAAGGACGCAGCCATGAATGTCGAGATCGTCGAGCTGGCGCCGATCCGCGCGCATCTCCTCGAGCACAAGGGGCCGGTGGCGTCGATACCGGAGACATGGGCGAGCCTGTGGCGCTGGCATATGCAGGCGGGCCTCGCCGGGCGGGCGCTCTATCCGATCGGCGTCTGCTATGGCGACCCGGAAGAAGATTGCGGCTTTCGCTATTGCGCCGGCCTGGTTTTTCCAGATGGCGTCGCGGCCTCGGGCGAGGTGACGATCGCCGAGATTCCCGGCGGGCGCTACGCCTCCTACCGTCACATCGGCCCTTATAGCGGCATCGCCGTGGCCTTTCAGAGGCTCTATGGCGAATGGCTGCCGACGAGCGGCCATGAGCCTGACGATCGGCCGGCGCTCGAGATCTATCGCAACACGCCTTATGACGCGCCGCCCGAAGGGCTGATCACCGATCTGCTCATTCCGGTGAAGTGATCAGCGCGCCATACGAAAGCGCAATATGCGGCTCTCGCCGACGTCGAAAAACTGAATGCGCTTGCCGCCGGCGCGTTCGGCGGTCGTCGGCCAGAAGGCGCACGCCGCCGCATTGTCGCGATGGAAAGAGAGCTCCCACCAGCCGGCGCGCGTGCGAAAGGCTTGGCGCGCCGCCGCGCCGCCGCAGCCGCCGCGGCGCAGATGCGGCAGCACGTAGAATTCCGCTATGGAAGCTTCGACCGGATAGCCGGAGATAGAGATGGCGTTGACGAGGGTGAAGCCGGCGGCGACGCCATCGGCTTCGATCACGTAAGGAGAGCGACGCGGCTCGCGCCAATAGGAATCGAGAAAAGGATAATTGTCGGGCTCGTCATAGCCCCAAGGGCCGAGCTCGATGAGATAGCGCCGCAGCAGAGCGGCGATCTCTCGCTTTTCCTCGAGCGGCGCGAGCCGCAGTCGCACGTCCATGATGCGCTTTCCTCTTGCGCCTCACGGCGCGGGATTGCTGTGCAGCTGATGAATCTCGTCGATGCGCGCTTCGATCTCCTGCGTGATCGTCACCTCGACCGAATCCAAATCTTCCTGCAATTGCGCCATCGTCGTCGCGCCGATGATGTTCGACGTCACGAAGGGACGCGAGGTGACGAAGGCGAGGGCGAGCTTCGCCGGCGACACGCCGATCTCTTTCGCCAGCGCGAGATAGGCGTCGATCGCCTGCGTGACGCCGGGCTTCTCATAGCGCTGGCCGCGCTCGAACAGAGTGGTGCGCGCGCCGGCGGGACGCGCGCCATTCTGGTATTTGCCGGTGAGATAGCCTTGCGCCAGAGGCGAATAGGCGAGAAGCCCCACATCTTCGCGCGTCGCGAATTCGGCGAGGCCGATCTCGAAAGTGCGATTGATGAGGTTGTAGGCGTTCTGGATCGAGACGACGCGCGGCCCATGGCCTTTCTCCGCCGCGCTCAAAAAGCGCGCGACGCCCCAGCTCGTCTCGTTCGACAAAGCGACATGGCGAATCTTGCCGGCCTTCACCAGATCGGCGAGCGCTTCCAACGTCTCCTCGACGGGAATTTCATCGAGTTTCGGCGGCGCGCGATAGATGGTCCCGCCGGCGCCGAACAGCGGCAGCGGGCGATCCGGCCAATGCAGCTGATAGAGATCGACATAATCGGTCTGCAGGCGCTTCAGCGATCCGTCGATCGCATATCCGATGTTCTTGCGATCGAGCCTGGTTCCCTTGCCCTCGGGACGCAGATAGGCGCTGTCGCTGCGGCCGGAGACTTTCGTCGCCAATATCACCTTGTCGCGGTTCTTTCGCGCCGCGAGCCAGGAGCCGATGATGCGCTCGGTCGAGCCCTGCGTCTCGGCGCGCGGCGGGATGGAGTAGATTTCCGCCGTGTCGATGAAATTGACGCCGCGATCGAGCGCATAGTCGAGCTGCGCATGTCCCTCCGCTTCGGTGTTCTGCTGGCCCCAGGTCATGGTGCCGAGCATGATCGCCGACACGCGAAGATCAGTGCGGCCCAATTTGCGATAGTCCATTGTCTTCGACCTTTCGTCTCAGGCGTTCTGCGTCGTCGCATCGCCGACGATGCGGCCGAGGCCGTTCGGAATGCGTGGGCTGGGCAGAACATAACGGTTGCGGTCGCGCACCATTGTGGCGACGCCCGCGAAGTCGAGCTTGCCGGAGCCGAGCAGCGGCAATTTGTCGACGATCATGAATTCCGCCGGAACCATCAGCTCTGACGCGCCTTTCGATTTGGCGAAGGCGAGGAACTCGGGACGTGTGGCGTCCTTTTGCTGCGTCACCAGCACGATGCGCTCGCCCTTGCGCGGATCGAGCTCGCGCGCCGCTGCCGACAGCGAATTGGGCCACAGCTCCGCGGCGAGCGTCTCCACAGCGGCGAGCGAGATCATCTCGCCGCCGATCTTGGCGAAGCGCTTGGCGCGGCCCTGAATTTTTATATAGCCCTGCGCATCGACGGTGACGATGTCGCCCGTGTCGTGCCAGCCTTGCGCCGGCGGCACGAGCACGCCGGGATTATCCGCCAAAAGATAGCCGAGCATCACATTGGGGCCGCGCACGAAGAGACGTCCGCCCTCGGCGACGCCGGGAACAGTCTCGAGGCGCAGCTCCATGCCCGGCAGCAGCCGGCCGACGCTGCCGAAGCGGTTGAACATGGGCGTGTTGAGCGCCAACGCCGGCGCCGTCTCGGTGACGCCATAGCCCTCGAGAATGCGAATGCCGAATTTCTCGAGATAGACGTCGCGCGTTCCCTGCTTCACCGGCTCGGCGCCGGCGATGACATAGCGCAGCGAGCGGAAGTCGTAAGAATGCGCGACGCGCGCATAGCCGTTGAGGAATGTGTCGGTGCCGAGCAGCACTGTGGCGTTGGCGTTGTAGACCAGCTCCGGCACGATCTTATAGTGCAGCGGCGAGGGGTAGAAATAGACCGGCACGCCGGAGACGATCGGCAGGATGAAGCCGACATTGAGGCCGAAGCAATGGAACACCGGCAGCACGCTGAACAATTTGTCGGTGCGGCCGAAGTCTATGCGCGCCGCAGCCTGGGCGGCGTTGGCGAGCAGGTTTTTGTGCGAGAGCACGACGCCCTTGGGCGCGCCTTCCGAGCCGGAGGTGAAGAGAATGGCCGCCGGATCGTCGGGGCTCCGCTTCTCCAGCGGACGCTTGTGGCGCAGCAGAGCGGAGAGCTTGTCGGCGCGCGTGATCTCGCCGCGCACATCCTCGAGATAGACGATGCGGAACTCCTTATCGAGCGCGGCGATCAGCGCGTCGAGCTTGCCCTTCTCCACAAAGGCGCGCGAGGTCAGCAGCGTCGTCGCCTGCGCGGATTTGAGACCCGAGGCGATGTTCGCCGCGCCGGCGGTGAAATTCACCATGGCCGCGACGCGCCCGGCGCCGACGACGGCGAAGATCGTCACGCCGGCGGCGTTGGAATTGGGCAGCATGACGCCGAGCGCCTCGCCCGTTTGCGAAATGCGCTGCAGCTTGCGGCCGAGCGCATGGGCGCCGATCATGATGCGCTTATAGGTGAGCGCGCCGGTGATCGGGTCCTGGATCGCGACGCGGCCGGCGCCATGCTCGCGCGCTGCGTCGACGAGCGCCTGATGCAGCGTGCGGTCGATGGGGCTGGTGCGGAAGACGAGATCGGACATGATCTCATAGAGCGCCGCGCCGGAGGCGATGCGCCGCGCCTTGCCGCGCAATGCGGGATCGACCTCGAGCCGCGTCGGCTCCAGCACGGTGAGCGTGAATTTGGGGAAGAAGCGGCGGCGCGCCTGCTCGCGGGTCAAACGCGAGAACATCGTCGCTTCCGGTCCTTCGATGCGCACTGGCACGACCCAGGCGCCGGATTTTTCCGCGATGAGTCCGGCGCCGTCATAGACCTTCATCAGGCTGCCAGTGACGGTGAGGCGTCCCTCGGGGAAGATGATCAGCGGATCGCCGTTCTTCACCGCATTGACCAGCGTGCGCGTGCCGAGCGGGCGCGTCGGATCGAGCGGAATGGCGCGCACATAGCGCAGGAAGGGCCGCACCCACCATTTCGTCGCGATCGTCGAGTCGATGGCGAAGACGGGATCGACCGGCAGCACGCAGAGAATGGCGGCGGCGTCGAGGAAGCTCACATGATTGAGCGCGATGATCGGATTCTTGCCCGCCCTGGCGAAATTGCCGAAGCCTTTCACCTCGAGCCGATAGAAGGCGCGGAAGATGATCGACAGGGCGTCACGAAAAGGGGAGACGACGACCGCTTTGTAGATCCATATCGCAGCGAGCGCCATGAGGACGCCCATGCCGAGGAAGAGATCCGGCACGGAGACGCCCTTGCTCTGCAGCAGCGCGACGGCGAAGGCGCCGCCGGCCATGAAGGCGGCGTTGAGCACATTGACCGCGGCGATGATGCGCGAGCGCTCTTGCGCCGGCGCAAAGGCCTGCAGCGCGGCGAAGCTCGGCACGATCATCAGCCCGCCGGCGATGGCGAGAGAAGCGAGATCGATGGTCACGCGCCAGGCGCCGGAGAGCTCGAAGAATTCGGCGATCTCGAGCGGCGTCGTCGCCTCCTGCGGCGTGAGCGTCGCGAGAGTCCAGCCGAGATCGAGCGAGGCGCCGGCGATGATCGCCGCGCCGATCGCCGCCGGCAGCAGCACGATGCGGCCCGCGAGCAGGAAGGAGGCGAGGCCGGAGCCCACCGCGATGGAGATGGCGAAGACCGCGAGGAACAGAGTGACGACCAGCTCCGAGCCATGCATCACATGCGTCACCAGCGGCGCCAGCAGCGACATTGCGATGACGCCGACGAGCCAGAAAATTCCCGTCACCACGCCGACGCGCCACAGCCGCTTGTCCTTCCACAATTCGCGCAGCAGCACGGCGGTGGAGCGCAGAATATTGGGGTCGATGCGCAGATCGGGCGCGGCGCGCTCGGTGGAGGGAATGAGCCGCGCGGCGCCCCAGGCGGCCACGGCCGCGGCGGTGACGCCGATGGTGGTGATGAGCGGTTCGCCGCCGCCATGCATGGCGAGGCCGCCGGCGATGGTGCCGGTGAGTATGGCGAGGAAGGTCGCGCCTTCCACCAGCGCATTGCCGGCCGGCAATTCCTCCTGGCGCAGATGATCGGGAAGAATGCCGTATTTCACCGGGCCGAACAGCGCGCCGAGCACGCCGAAGGAAAACAGCGCGGCGAAGAGCACGGGAACGGAGGAGAGCGCGAAGCCGGCGACGGCGATCAGCGCCGCGCCCATCTCGACGAATTTCAAGCGACGCGCGACCAGCGCCTTGTCGTATTTGTCGGCGATCTGTCCGCCGAGCGCCGAGAGAACGAAATAGGGCGCGATGAAAATGGCGCCGGCCAGCGTGACGAGCGACTCGCCCTCATGCCCGCCGATCTTGAACAATATGAGCAGAACGAGCGCGTTCTTGAGGAAGTTGTCGTTGAAGGCGGCGAAAAACTGGCACCAGAACAAAGGTGCGAAACGTTTGGTGAGGAGCAGATGATCGGACATGGGTGAATTCCGTCGGCGCGCGGCGAGAACATGCAGGTTTCGCCGATTCTGTTTAAGGATGGGTTGGTCGGCAGGCGTTGCGCGCCCGCACATACTACGCCGCGGGCGCGGCCCGCGGCGATGAGATTCTCGGGAGCTGGCGGCCCCCTCCCTCACCCTCCCCCGCTTGGCGGGAGAGGGAAAGCGGCACGTGACGCGAAATTTTCGATGAAGCGCCGAGTCTGCCCCCTCTCCCGCGAAGCGGGGGAGGGTCGGGGAGGGGGCGCGAGCGCGCGCACTGTCATCGAAAAGGCGGCTTGAACATTCGTGGCCTCCTGTTATGAACATCGTTCAGGCGTGACCATAGCACGATCTGAACAGCGCTCAAGAGAAAAATGAACGACGTTCAAAAAACTGAATCCGAATCCGCGGAACGCCCCGGCGCCAAGACCTCAGCGCGCCGCGCCGATCTGCGCGCGCGGCTGGTGGCGGCGGGCCGCGCGGCCATAGCCGAGGGCGGGCTGCAGAATTTGAAGGCGCGCGATCTCGCCGCCGCCGCGGGCTGCGCCGTCGGCGCGATCTACAATGTGTTCGACGATCTCGACGATCTGATCCTGCGCATCGGCGCGGATACGCTCGCGCGTCTGGAGCAGGGCCTCGCGGCGCCGCCCGGCCCGGCGCCCGAGCCGGCGGAAGAGCTGCTGCGGCTGTCGCGCTTCTATCTCTCCTTCGCCCGCGCCAATAAGGCGCTGTGGCGGGCGCTGTTCGAGCATAGGCTCGCCGGCGGCCGCGCCGCGCCGGCCTGGTATCTCGAGGATCAAGGTCGGCTTTTCGCTTTGGTCGAGGCGCCGTTGGCGCGACTGCTGCCGGAGGAGCCCGCGGCCTCGCGCGTCCTGCTCGCGCGCACCCTGTTTTCCGCCGTGCATGGCGTCGTCTCGCTGGGCCTCGAGGAGAAGCTCGCGCCAATGTCCGAGGCGGCGCTGGAGGGCGAGCTCGAGCGGCTGGTGCGCGCCTTCGCGGCTGGATCGACCGCGCGGCCCTGCGGCGAAGCGTCCCGAAAAGACTGATTTCGAGCTATGGCTTGCCTTCCAGAGCCCGACCTGAAATATCGGGTTTGGGAAGTTTAAAAGGCGCCCCGATCCATGCTGCTGTTTCTGCTCTTTTTCGTCGCAATGTGGGCGGGCGCGCAAAATGCGCTGGCCGGCGGCGGCTCCTTTCTCACTTTGCCGATGCTCATGCTCACCGGCATGGACGCCCGCGCCGCCAATGTCACATCCTGCGTCGCGCTGTTTCCCGCGCAGGTCGCCACCGGCTGGACGGGCCGCGATCTCTCGCGCGGCGCGGCGGGCCTCGGCCTGCGCACGCTGTTCATCATCAGCATCGTCGGCGGGGCGGTCGGCGCGGTGATCTTGCTGCTGACGCCGCCCGCCTTCTTCGCCAAGCTTGTGCCCTGGCTGGTTCTGTTCGCGACCGTGGTGTTCGCTTATGGCAGCTTTCTGCGCAAGCCCGGCGAGGCCAATGCGCATCTTTCGACGCGCGGCGCCGGCGTGGCGCAATTCCTCATCTCCGTCTATGGCGGCTATTTCGGCGGCGGCATCGGCTTTCTGATGGTCGCGGCGCTGACCATGGCGGGGCAGAATGTGCGCATCGCCGCCGCGACCAAAAATGTGCTCGCCGCGGTGATGAACGCCTCGGCCGTGGCGATATTTCTGTTCTCGCCGGATCTGCACCTTCTCCAGGCGCTCGTCACCTCGCTCGGCGCCACGATCGGCGGCGTGGCCGGCGCGCGCATGTTGCATCACATTCCAGACAAATGGCTGCGCATCATCGTGGTCGTCATTGGCGCGCTCTTGACCTTCGGCCTGTTCCAGCGCGCGCCGTGAGGCGTTTCTCCTCGCGCCGTCGTGACGGGAAGGCACGGCTGGTCGGCGGCAGCCGCCTCCTTATCTAACCACATCGGCGAAGCGCCGGCGCATAGGCCGCGGCGCGAAAAAGTCGATGGAGGCCGAACTGTCCGACAATCGCAATAGAAGCGCCGCTGTGGCGGCCGCGACCCCGACCGCCGGCGAGGATTACGACAAGCTCGGGCGCGACGCGCTCGTCTCGCTACTGCGCAGCGTCATCGAGCAGCGCGACGACGTGCTCTCCAAATATGAGTCGATGGCGCTGCAGGTCGACGAATCGACCCGCGAGATCGACGACGCTCAGCTCGAGGCCAAGCGCAACGCGCAAAAGGCCGAGGGCGGCCTGCGCCAGGCGCAGGAGGCGGAAAAGCGCGCCGCCGCTTTGCAGCGCCAGCTCGACGACGAGCGCCGCGCCAAGTCGACGCTCGCGGGAGAGTTCGCGCGTTACCGCGACAAGGTGACGAGCACGCCGGTGGACGAGCCCTGGAACCAGCTCTGGCGCGCGATCTCGCAGATCGTCGCGGACGCCGTCGCCTGGGCGCGGGCCAAGATTCCGGCGGACAGCCAATTCCTGCCCTGGTTCGACAAGGGCGTCGATTTCGCCAAGGCGACGGGCCGGCTGCTCGGCGAATGGAGCGTCGCGCTCTATGATTGGGGGCGTCCGCGCGCCATCGAGGGCTATGAATGGGCCAAGCCGCGCGCGATCGATCTGTGGAAAAGGGTGAAAACCGAGATCGAGCGGCGGACCGGCCCCGCAAAATCGTGATCGGCGCCGAAAATCACCGAATTTCCAAGCGCGGACACGGCTGGAAATGCCCGCGCCAATGCGTTAGATTCGCGGCATGTACGCCCGTTGCGCCGTCGTCGCCGTCACCATTCTCGCCACGCTCGGCCTCGCCTCGGCGGCGCAGGCGGCGGCCGCGCGCGGCGCAGTTCTCGCCTGCCGCGATCAGGCGGACATAAAACGCGCCTTTCGTCCGGCCGCGGACAAGGCGGCCAAGGACGACCCCGCCTATTTCCGCGGCAAGCTCCAGGCCGGCCAATGCGTGCAGCTCATGCGCGATCAGAAGGTTGACGTCGATCAGCGCGACGGCCCGCTGTGGTGCGTGCGCCCCTCCGGCGCGCTGGATTGCTTCTGGACGATCGATCGGGCGATCGATCTCTACCCCGCGCCGCCGCCCCAGCCGGGCGAGCAGCCGTCCAAGAAAAAGGGCTGAATCGGCTTCCTGCGACGCGGCAACGCGCTTCCCTCGAGTTGGTCTGCGGCCTCTCGACTGGTAGAACTGTGCCGGTTACGTAATGATTCTCGCCCCAGGGAGCGACGGAAGCCATGATCCAGCCGACGAAATGGTGGATCGGCCTGCCCGTGCTGGCCGCTTTGTTCACGATCGTCGCGACGTCGGACGTCGAGAAGATCGAAAAAGATTTGGGCGATCGCGTCCGCGCGGCGCTCGACAAATCCCCCGGCGCGATCGAAGGCGCAAGCGTCGCCGTGGACGGGCGCGACATTCGCCTGTCCGGCGTCGTCCTCTCGCCGGCCGCCGTCGCCGAAGCCGTCCGGACCGTCGAATTGCAGGAGGGCGTGCGCTCCATCTTAGACGCCACCACGCCCCCGCCTCTCGCCAAGCCTTTCGTCTTCGCGTTGGAGCGCAAGGGCAAGACGCTCGCTCTCTCCGGCAATGCGCCCGTCCCCGGCGAGCGCGCGGCCGTTCGCGACGCGGCGGCGGGCAAGGGCCTCGAGCTTTCCGACACGTCCATCTCGGCGCTGGGCGCGCCCAAGAATTACGCTGCGCTCACATCCTATGGCGTCGCTCTGCTGGACGCCATCGGCGACGGCAGAGTGTCGGTCAGCGACGCTTCGCTTTCCGTCACCGGCGCCGCCGCCAGCTTCGAGGGCTATGATCGCGCCGAGGCGGCGCTGAAAGCCCCGCCCGAGGGCGTTGTGGTAAAGGCGGAGATCGCGCCGCCGCGCGTCTCGCCTTTCGTCTGGAGCGCCGCCAAGGCCGGCGAGATCGTCTCGCTGTTCGGCTATGCGCCGAGCGAGACGACGCGCGAGACTCTCATCGCCGAGGCGGCCAGTCTCGGCAAGGCGAGCGATCAGACGCGCGTCGCCGGCGGCGCGCCCGGCGATTTCGCCGCAGCGGCGAGCGCGGCTCTGCACGAGCTCGCGAAGCTGTCGAGCGGCAAGGCCTCCATCGCCGATGGCGTCGTCTCCATCGAAGGCTCGGGCAAGACCAATGTCGGCGCCTCTGCCGTCGAGGCGAGCCTGCGCTCGGCGCTGCCGAAGAGCTTTGGCCTCGGCAAGGTGAGCGTGGCGGCGGGCGCGGTCTCGCCTTTCGTGCTCACCGCGCGCAAGCAGGAGAGCGGGCTCTCGCTCGCCGGCTTCGCGCCGGACGCGGCGACGCGCGCGCGCATCGCCGAGCAGGCCAAGCGTGATTTCGGCGATGCGGTGGAGGTCGATCTCGCAATAGCCGATGGCGCGCCCAAGGGCTTCGCCGAGGCGGCGAGCGCGGCTCTGCGGGCGCTGGCGCGGCTCGACTCCGGCGTCGCGGCGCTCTCCGACCGCAAGCTGGCGGTGGAAGGCGCGGCCTATAACGCCAAGGCGCAATATGACATTCGCGCGCGCCTCTTCCGCGAGCTGCCGGAGGGCTATGAGCACGCCGCGCGGCTCGGCCTCGCGACGAAGGACGAGATTCCGCCGACACAGCTCTACGCCGCTCTGTCGGAGACCGCGGCCAAAGGGCTCTCCTTCGGCGCGGACAACACGATTGCGGAAACATCCTTCCCAGTCGTCGACGCTCTCGCTTTCGTGCTGCTGCGCAGCCCGGGCGCGGCCGTCGATATCGTCGGACTTTTCGCGGGCGCCGGCTCGAATGCGGAGAATGAGGCCATCGGCCTCCATCGCGCCGAGGCGGTTCGCGCTTATCTCATCGAGGCGGGCGTCGAAGCGGCGCGACTCTCCGCCTCGGGCGCTGCGGCGGTCGACGAGAGCGGCCGTCGCATCGAATTCTCGATCCGGTGATCCGGGGCTTTCGAGGGAGAACACCCATGTTCTATCTGCTCGCCGCCTCCACGCAATGGCTCGCCGCCGCGCTCGCGCTGGGGCTCGTCATCGGCTTTTGGACGACGAAAAAAGAGGCCGGCGCGATATTCGCCGGCCATGGCGTCGTGGTGGCCTCGGCCTTCGCGCTCGCCGGCGGCTTTTTGCTCGCCAATCTGCAGACCATTCCCGGCCGCAACGGCCTCCTCTTCGAATTGGGGCTGCTGCTCGCCACGGCCTATCTGATCGGCCTGCCCTTCGGCGGCGGCGTCAGGCTGCTGTTCGGGGCCGCCGCTCCCGCCGCGCCGGCGAAGCGAAAGCCGCATGCGGATGTCTCCCATGTGGCGCTTCGCGGCGCCGCGGCGACGCTGGTCGAGAATGCGCCGGGTCCTGCTCCCGTCGCCGTGGACCCGATCGCCGCAGCCGAGCCGCCCGCGCCCGAAACCGCGCTCACCGAGGCTCCGGCTCCGGTCGCCGAGCCGCGGCGTCGCGCCGGATCGCCGCGTCCCGCTGAGAACGAGCGCAAGGCGCCGGGCCAGCGGCCGGAAGGCCTGCCGGGACCGCGCGGCGGCCGGGCGGACGATCTCGCCAAGATCAAGGGCCTCGGGCCGAAAAGCGTCGAGAAGCTGCACGGGCTCGGCGTCTATCATTTCGATCAGATCGCCGGCTGGTCCTCCGAGAATGTCGCCTGGATCGGCGCGACGCTCGCGGTTCCCGGTCGTCCCGAGCGCGGCCGCTGGGTGGCGCAGGCCAAGGAGCTCGCCGCCGCCAGGAGCGCCCCGGCCGCAGAGCGGGCGCAGGCGCAATGAGAGGCGGGCATCTTCTCGGAGCGTCGCTGCTGCTCTGCGTCGTCGCTGCGGAGGCGCCGGCGCAGGACATGCTGCGCAATGTCGATCTCGCCCAGCCCGCCTATTCGCAGTCCGAATTCACGCGCGCCGACATAGAGGCGCGCCTCGCGGCGACGAAGCCGGGCGAGACGCTCGATCTCTCCATGCGCAGCCTCAACGGGCTCGATCTCTCCGGCCTCGATCTCTCCGGCGTCAATCTGCGCGCCGCGCGGCTGGTGAAGGCGCGGCTCGCCGGGGCCAAGCTCGACGGCGCTATCCTCGATCAGGCCTGGCTGCTCGAGGCCGATCTCTCCGGCGCCAGCCTGCGCGGCGCGCATGTCTTCGCGACGCAGCTGCAGCGCGCCCGCGCCGAGGGGGCGGATTTTTCCAAGAGCCGCGTGGCCGCCAATCTCTCGGGCGCCGATCTGCGCGGCGCCTCCTTCCGCGGCGCGGATATGTCCGCCGATATGAAGAACCAATCCATGGGGCTGATGCGCGCCGTTCTGCGCTCCGCCCAGCTCGACGGCGCGCATTTCGACGACGCCGATCTCTCCCGCGCCGACATGCGCTATGCGCGGGCGCCGGGCGCGATCTTCGACAAGGCCTCGCTGAAGGATGTCGACGCCGCCGGCGCGGATTTCACCGGCGCCCGCTTCGAGGGAACCAAGGCCGAGGGCCTGTCGCTCGATTCCGTGAGGATCGACAGAGGCGTAGCCGCGACGCTGAAGGGCGCGGTCGATCTCGATCGCGCCTATCTGCAATAGCTTTGGAAACGCGCCGAGGCGAAAGACTATAGGGGCGGGGGCTGCCCGATCGCGCCGCCGCCATAGATGAACGAAGGGCGATGACAAGAGAACCCTTCCGCATCGGCGTCGATCTCGGCGGCACCAAGACCGAGGCGATCGCCATGGGTCCCACGGGCGAGACGCTGGCGCGTCGGCGCGCCCCGACGCCCGCTCATGATTACGCCGCCGTTCTGGCGACCATCGGCGGCCTCGTGCTCGACCTCGAGCGCGAGATCGGCGGGCGCGGCAGCGTCGGCGTCGGCACGCCGGGCGTGATCTCGCCGCGCACCGGCCTCGTGAAGAACTCCAACACCACAGGGCTCAACGGCAGGCCGCTCGACAAGGATCTCGAGGCGCTGCTCGAGCGCCCGGTGCGGCTCGAGAATGACGCCAATTGCTTCGCCCTGTCGGAGGCAGTCGACGGCGCCGGGGCGGGGGCGCGCAGTGTTTTCGGCGTGATATTGGGGACCGGCGTCGGCGGCGGCATCGTCGTCGATGGCGAGGTTCTGCAGGGCGTCAACAAGGTGGCGGGCGAATGGGGCCATACGCCGCTGCCCTGGATGACGCCGGACGAATTTCCCGGGCGCCTCTGCTATTGCGGCCATTACGGCTGTGTGGAGACCTTTCTCTCCGGCCCGGCGCTCGCCTTCGATTATGGCCAGCGCAGCGGCGCGCAGGCGAATGGCGAGGAGATCGCCGCGCGCGCCGCAGCGGGCGAGGCGGCGGCGCGCCATGCGCTAGAAGTCTATCGCGACCGCCTGTCGCGCGCGCTGGCGGGCATCGTCAATCTGCTCGATCCGGATGTCATCGTGCTCGGCGGCGGCGTATCCAATATCGATTTCATCTATGAGGGTCTGCGCGATCTGGTCGAGAAGCAGGCGTTCTCGGACGCCATCGACACGCGCATATTGCGCAATGTCCATGGCGACTCGGGCGGCGTGCGCGGCGCGGCTTGGCTGTGGGGCGGGCCGGATCGCGGGAGCTGATGCGCTTTTCCTGATAGGATGAGCGGCGTTCCGTTTCTCGGGGGCTGTTCATGTCCAATTTGCGAACGATCGAATTGAAGGCATTCGTTCCTGCGAAGGATTATGAGCTCTCCAAGCGCTTCTATCAGGATTTGGGCTTCACGCTCGCCTCCGACGGCGACGGCGTCGCCTATTTCCATCACGAGACTGTGAGCTTCCTGCTGCAGAATTTCTACGTGAAGGAATTCGCCGAGAATTTGATGCTGCATCTGCTCGTCGAGGATGTCGACGCGTGGCGGGCGAAAGTCGAGGAGGTGGGAATCGCCGCGCGCTATGGCGTCGCGGTTTCAGAGGTGCGGCTCCAACCTTGGCGTATGCGAGATTTCACGCTGCACGATCCATCGGGCGTGCTGTGGCGCATCGCGCAGAATGTGGAGTGAATGCGGCTCGCGCTTCAGCGCGTGAATTTTCATCGCGGCTAACAGGAAGCTGCCGAGAGCGAACTGCGTCATGATTGGCCAGTGGAGAATATCGACCTTCAAATTGGCGGCCTTCGTCGCGATCTTTGCTGTGAACCTCACTCCCTGCAGCGTTGGTGATCGTGAATCATCCGACATACTTGCCACTTGATTGATTACTCGGAGGAGATTTGGACCAATGCAACGAGACGACTTGTCCGAAGTGAGAGAGTTCGCTGATAGGTTGCGAGACAGTCTGCCCACTTCGGTTGACGTGGCCGCGTTGGGTGTAAGATCAAAGGCTCCAATGAAGCTGCTTTGTGCACGAGAAGCCCTGATCTGGCGGACTGAGGAACTGTCGAGAAATGCTTGTGATGCTATCGAACGCAATGACTTTGCGGTGGCGGCCATCCTTTGCCGCGCAATAACCGAAAGTAGTGCGCTTGCTTGGAGGCTCATGGAAGCGCTGGACGATCGGGAGAAGCACTCGGCATCGGAATTTGACGCAATCTTGATGCGCCTGTTGATGGGTTCACGACTGTGGGAGGATTTCCCAGAGGCGTTCAATGTCTTGACGTGTATAGATCGAGTGGACAAGCAAATACCGGGCATCCGAGCTAGCTATGATAGCCTCTGCGAATTTGCGCATCCGAACTGGCGAGGGGTCTTTGGACTGTATTCGGATACCGATTACACGAAAATGGTCACGACGTTTGGTCGGGGAATGAGGGGCGCGGAACAAACGAAAAAAATGCTAATAAACAGTGTGCTGGGTTCTCTCGGGGTGTTCGAGTACGCATACAACCGCATCTCGGATATCATGCCAACGTTCATCGGGGAATTAGACGGTATATGGTCAAATGATGAGGACCAGTCCGCTTTGGAATAGCGTTTAACTTGCGACTCGATTCCTGCAACGAAACAAGGCGTCAAGAAGAACGCCTGTCCGAAGCAAGGCAATCGGGTGAAGAGCAAGCACCCTCGCCCTCATGCTGAGGAGGCTCCGCAGGAGCCGTCTCGAAGCACGAGGGCAAGCTCCAGAAGGCGGCGCATGAAGGTTTTCTCGTCCTTCGAGACGCCCGCTGCGCGGGCTCCTCAGGATGAGGAAACCTTCACCCGATCGCCCTGCTGTAAAGCGATCGCCTGGACATTGCCTCGTTTGCAGTCTGCTTCGTCGCTCCACTCCTCGCGATGGGTCCACCAATTACCCCTCCATCGCCTCCAGCTCCGCGATGAGCCCTTCGATCATCTCGAGGCCTATGCCCCAAAAGGCGGGATCGCGCGCATCCAGGCCGAAGGGCGCGAGCAACTCGTTATAGGGCTTGGCGCCGCCGGCCTCGAGCAGGCCGAAATAGCGCTCGGCGAAACCCGTCTCCGCCTTTTGATAGACGCCATAGAGCGAGTTCACGAGACAATCGCCGAAGGCGTAGGCGTAGACATAGAAGGGCGAATGCACGAAGTGCGGAATATAGGCCCAGAAGGATTCATATCCTTCGCCGAGCCGAATGGCCGGGCCGAGGCTGTCGCTCTGCACGCTCATCCACAGCTCGCAGAGCTTATCGGCGGTGAGCTCGCCATTCTTGCGCTCGGTGTGGACCTTGCGCTCGAAGGAATAGAAGGCGATCTGCCGCACCACAGTGTTGAGCATGTCCTCCACTTTGGCGGCGAGCAAAGCGCGTTTCTTCTCGACGTCGGTCGTTTGCGCCAATAGCGAGCGGAAGGTCAGCATCTCGCCGAAGACGGAGGCCGTCTCGGCGAGCGTCAGCGGCGTCGGCGCCATCAGAGCGCCTTGGCGCGAGGCCAGCACCTGATGCACGCCATGGCCGAGCTCATGGGCGAGCGTCATCACATCGCGCGTCTTGCCCTGGAAATTGACCAGCACATAAGGATGCGCGGAAGGCACGGTCGGATGCGCGAAAGCGCCCGGCGCCTTGCCGGGCCGCACCGGCGCGTCGATCCAGCTCTTATCGAAGAAGCGCGAGGCGATCTCCGCCATTTGCGGCGCGAAGCTCGAATAGGCGGTGAGAACGATGTCGCGCGCCTCGTCCCAGCTGTAATTATGCGAAGGCACGGAGGGCAGCGGCGCGTTGCGGTCCCAATAGTCCAGCGCCTCCTTGCCGAACCATTTGGCCTTGAGCTTGTAATAGCGATGCGAGAGCCGCGGATGCGCGGCTGTGACGCTCGCGACCAGCGCCTCCACCACCTCCGGCTCGACGCGGTTGGAGAGATGGCGCGAGTCGGCGACGTCTTTGAAGCCGCGCCAACGATCGCCGATCTCCTTGTCCTTGGCGAGCGTGTTGGTGACGAGCGCGAATGTGCGCAGATTGGCTTTCAGCGTCGCGCCGACGGCGAGCGCGGCTTCGCGCCGCACCTCCTCGCGCGAATCCTGCATTAGATTGAGCGCAGGCTCGATCGTCAGCTCCTTGCCGCCGATCGAAAAGCGCAGCGAGGCGATGGTCTCGTCGAAGAGACGGTTCCAGGCGGCGCGGCCGGTGACGGATTTTTCGTGGAAGAGACGCTCCAGCTCGTCGGAGAGCTCATAGGGCTTCTCCATGCGAATATCTTCGAGCCAGGGCTTCCAATGCGCGAGCGGCGCCGTCGCCGCGGCGGCGTCGAGAACAGCGTCGTCGATGCGATTGAGCTCGAGCTGGAAGAACAGCAGCTGCGTGGAGATTTCGGTGATCTTGTCCTGAATGTCGCCATAGAATTTGGCGCGGGCCGGATCGGTGGTGTCGCCGGCGTAGATCAGTCCCGCATAGGACATGATTCGGCCCAACAGGTCCTGTAGCGCCTCATAACGCCGCACGGCCTCGCCGAGCGTCTCGCTCGCCGCCGCGCCGCTCGCCAGTTCGCTCAGGCGGCCGCGAAGCTCGGCTGCGAAGGCTAAGGCTTCCTTCTCCGCCGCCGCAATGTCGGCGGCCAGCGCCGGCGAATCGGGCGCGGCATAGAGATCGGCGAGATTCCATTCGGGGAGCGCGGGGCCGGAGCCGCCGGCCTGAGCCTCGGAGGCGGCGTCGCGAAGAGGGGCTTGGACGCAGGCGTGAAGATGCGGCATGGTTCGAACCGGGAGTTGAGGATGAAGGGCGCTTCGCCGAATATCGGGCACGGAACGGAAAAAATGCAAGTCGCAGGCCGCCTGGTCGCAGGCCGCACAGGAGCTTTTCCCGTCCCCGGCCTTCGGATTCGTCCCGACGGCGAGGCTCACGTTAACGGCGCCTTTACCCTGATCTCCGAGCATGGCCGGAAGGTGGCGTCGTCCACGTCCTCTATTGCACGCTGCGGATCGTCGCGATCCGCCCGAGCCCACGCCGCGCAGGCCTAAGAGATTTCAAGAGGATCAATGACTTCTACGATTCTGATCGCCGACGACGATCCGGTCCAGCGCCGCTTGCTCGAGGCTTCGGCGCGGCGCTTCGGCTATGAGGTGGAGACTGTCGAGGGCGGCGAGCAGGCGCTGGCGCGGCTGACGCAGAATGGCGCGACGCCGGTCGATCTGCTGATTCTCGATCTCGTCATGCCCGATCTCGACGGCATGGGCGTGCTCACTCGCATGCGCGACCTCAAGATCGACGTGCCCGTCATCGTGCAGACCGCCAATGGCTCCATAGAGACGGTGATCTCGGCGATGCGCGCCGGCGCGCATGATTTCGTCGTGAAGCCGGTCGGCGCCGAGCGCTTGCAGGTCTCCATCAAGAATGCGCTGTCCGCAGACGCCCTCGCCGGCGAGCTGCGCCGCGTCAATCGCCGCAGGGACGGCGCGCTGACCTTCCGCGATCTCGTCTCGCGCAGCGAGGAGATGGCGCGCGTCATTCGCCTCGGCGAGCGCGCCGCCCATTCCAATATTCCGGTGCTCATCGAGGGCGAGTCGGGCGTCGGCAAGGAGATCGTCGCGCGCGCCATTCAGGGCGGCTCGGATCGCCGCGGCAAGGCCTTCGTCACGGTCAATTGCGGGGCGCTGCCGGCCAATCTGGTGGAATCCATCCTCTTCGGCCATGAGAAGGGCGCCTTCACCGGCGCGACCGAGAAGCATTCGGGCAAATTCCTCGAGGCCAATGGCGGCACGCTCTTCCTCGACGAGATCGGCGAATTGCCGCTCGAGACGCAGGTGAAGCTGCTGCGCGCCTTGCAGGAGGGGGAGATCGACCCCGTCGGCGCCAAGCGTCCGGTGCGCGTCGACATTCGCCTCATCTCGGCGACCAATCAAAATTTGATCGAGCAGGTGAAGCGCGGCCAGTTCCGCGAGGATCTGTTCTACCGCCTCAATGTCTTCCCCATCACCATTCCGCCGCTGCGCGCGCGCCGCGACGATATCGGCGATCTGGCGCGCCGCTTCGCCATCCGCTTCGCGGCGGAGGAGAACAAGCGCCTGCGCGGCATATCGCATGAGGCGACGACGCTGCTCGCCAGCTATGACTGGCCGGGCAATGTCCGCCAGCTCGAGAACGCCGTGTTCCGCGCCGTGGTGCTGGCCGATGGCGACGAGCTGACGGTCAACGAGTTCCCGCAGATCGCCGCCCATGTGGACGGCTTTTCCGCCCGCGTGCCGCCGGCGCCCGCGCCCGTCTCGGCCGGCCCCACGCCGGAGCGGGAGATCGTCCGCGTCGAGATTCGCGATCCAAATGTGATGGCGCTGCTCGGACCGCATGGCGACATGCGCCGTCTCGAGGAGCTGGAGGCCGAGGTCATCAAATTCGCCCTCGTCCATTATCGCGGCCAGATGTCCGAGATTGCGCGTCGTCTGGGCATAGGCCGCTCGACGCTCTACCGCAAAATGAAGGAGTACGGGCTCGGCGAGGAGATGGACGAGAATGTGGACGCCGCCTGAAGAGGCGAAGGCGCCGCGAATTTAGGCGTTTCCCGGCTTGCCCAAGGAACCGCTCGCGGCCATTCTGCGCCCAGAATGCGCCGCGCGCTCTCGGGCGCCGGCGCGCAGAACGGAGACCTTCTCAGTCATGTCCGAGCTCTATGATATCGAAGCGCGCACGATCGACGGCGAAACCGTCAAGATCGGCGACTACGCCGGCAAGGTGATCCTGATCGTCAATGTGGCGAGCAGATGCGGCTTCACGCTGCAATACAATGGCCTCGAGGCGATCTGGAACGAGAACCGCGACAAGGGGTTCGTCATTCTGGGCTTCCCTTGCAACCAGTTCAGCAATCAGGAGCCGGGAACGGACGAGGAGATCAAGACCTTCTGCTCGACCCGCTTCATCGTGACCTTCCCGCTGTTCAGCAAGATCGAGGTGAATGGCGAAAATCAGCACCCGCTCTACAAGCTGCTGAAGGAGAAGGACCCGGGTCCGGCCGAAGACGTGAAGTGGAACTTCACCAAATTCCTCATCGACCGCAAGGGCAATGTGGTGAAGCGCTTCCAGGCGACCAACACGCCGCGCCAGATGGAGCCCGACATTCACGCTCTGCTCGCCGAGGCGTGAGAGGCGGAAAGCGCCCGCCATCGGCTCCCCCCAATGGGTGAAGCCGACGGGCGGAGTGACGAAATCGCGAGTCTGCGCCATATTGGTCGAGTGGGCTCCGCCGATCCGCCGTTCAGCGGCCGGTTCGGGGAGCCCCTCGCGCGCCGCGATCGAGGCGATATGTCGAGAGGTCGCCTCGGCCATGAGCCCTGTCCGCGAGAATCGCGTCCATGATTTCGAAGCGCGTCGCCTGAACGGCGAAAGCGCGAGCCTCGCCGATTGGGCCGGCCAGGCGCTGCTGATCGTCAACGTCGCGAGCAAATGCGGCTTCACCCCGCAATATCAGGGGCTCGAGGCGCTGTGGCGCGCCTATCGCGACCGCGGCTTCGCCGTGCTCGGCTTTCCCTGCAACCAATTCGGCCATCAGGAGCTCGGTGACGAAGCCGCCATCGGCGCCTTTTGCTCGGCGAGCTATGACGTCACCTTTCCGCTCTTCGCCAAGATCGACGTGAATGGCGAGAAGGCGCATCCGCTCTATCGTTTCTTGAAGGCGCAGGCGCCCGGAATTTTCGGCACGCAGGCGATCAAATGGAATTTCACCAAATTTCTCGTCGATCGACAGGGCTGCGTCGTGAAGCGCTATGCGCCGACCGACAGGCCGCAGGCGATCGCGGCGGATATAGAGACGCTTCTGGCGGAGGCTGCATGACCATCGCGATCGATATTGCGCGCCGCGAAAATGGCGCTCCCAAGACCCTCACCTTCGATGTCGTGGTGCGCGATGCGGCGAGCAAGTCGCGCCATCGCGTGACCATGTCGCACGTGCTCGCCGAGCGATTGGGCGGCGGCGTCTCCAGCGCCGAGCAATGTCTCGACGCCGCCTTTCGCTTTCTGCTCGAGCGCGAGCCCAAGGAGCAGATCCTCGGGCAATTCGATGTGAGCGTGATTTCGCTGTATTTTCCGGAATTCGAGCGCGAGCTGCCGAAATATCTGGTGTGAGCGGTCGCGTCTCACCGTCCTGGAGCGTGGATCGTCTCGCCCGGCTTCAGCCGTCGCGGATCGAGCCTCGGATTGGCGGCGAGAATCTCCTTCCAGCGCGCGCCGTCGCCATAGAGCTTCACGGCGATGCCGCGCAGCGTGTCGCCGGCGGCGATGCGATAGACGTCGTCATGCGCCCGATAGACGTCATGCGCCATTGAGCGCGCGCTCGGCCTCTCATCCGCAGGCTTTTGTAGCGGCGTCGTCGTCGCGGCGATGGCCGGGGCGGGCGCGTCCTGCACGTCGAACTCGCCGCGCAGCATGCCCATCCAGCAGCTCCAGTGAATGACGCCGGCCTCGCGCGGCGTGAACTCGATCGTCTGCGCGCCGGGCTTCACGTCGAATTCGAGGGCGAGGCTCGGAACGACGATGCGCTTGTTGCAATTGGTGATCTCCTTGCCGTCGATCACCCAATGCACGGGGACGCCCGCAATGAGCGCGAAGCGATTGGGCGAGAAGCCCGTGGCGACGACATCCATCTCGATCGTCTGATAGGCGGCGCGCGGATGCTGCACCGAAGCTTGCGGCTCCGCCGCGGCGGGCGCGCTCGGCGGGGCTGCGGGCGCAGGCGAGGGTGAAAGGATCGGGCGTTCCTCCGCGCCGCGCAATGTTCCGATCATGGATTGCAAATCATAGCCCCAGCCGGTGAGGATCATGCCACGATTGATCATCACCGCGCCGAGCGCCACGACGATCGCGCCGGAGGCCATCAGCAGGCGATGCGTCAGCGAGGCGGAGACCAGCGTCGACAGCGCGCCGAAGCTCAGCATGACGGGCAGCGTGCCGAGCCCGAAGGCGAGCAGCATTTTCGCGCCCTCGAGCGCGCTGCCGGTTCCCGCCGCCATCACATACATCGCCTGCAGAGGCCCGCAGGCGATCATCAGCCCGTTGAAGAGGCCGATGACGAAGGGCCGATGCGAGCCCGACGCGCGCCGATCGACATAGCGCTGAAGGGGCGCGGGCAGGGCGAAGCGAAAGCGCCGCAGCGGCTCGAACAGGCCGAGCATGTTGAGGCCGAAGACGATCAGAAACGCGCCGGCCATGACGCCGGCGACGCCGCGCAGCATGGGCGTGAAGGCGATGAAGGCGCCGACGAGGCCGAACAAGGCGCCGATCGCCGTGTAGGAGATCGTCTTGCCCGCGCCATAGAGCAGATGCGAGCGATAGGATGGACGCCCGAGCCGCGCGTCATCCGCCGTATAGCTCAGCACGAAGCCGCCGCACATTCCGATGCAATGAAAGCCGGTGAGCAGGCCGAGCAGGAAAATCAGCTCGAGGCTCATATGGCGGCCAATATCGGGCGCGCCGGCCTCGCCGATCCAATGCGTGTCGATGAAGATCAGCAGAGCGACGCCCGCGAGGCCGAGGAGGACGCCGAGAATCTTGGCGAGGCGGCCGCCGCCGGGCTCCTCCGTCGAGACGGCGCGATAGCCCTGGCGCTCGACCGTGGCGCGGATCGCCTCTGGCGTGACGGCGGCGGGGTCATAGGCCACGCTCACGCGCTCGGTCGGATAATCGGCTTTCACGCTCATAATGCCGGGGAGCTCGACGACGGCGCGCTCTATGGCGCGCTCGCAGCCGTGGCAATGCATCCCGCGCGCGCGGAAGCCGAGCGTCGCAGAGCCGACGCTCGTGAGCCGGTCGTCCATTCGCCGCTCTCCTTTACAGATCATATCTGTTCGAGCGCAGGCTCGGGAAAAGGCGTCCGCGACGCCGCGGCGCTGCGACCTTTTGTCTCGGCCGCGCGGCGGAGCGCGGCTGCGGCGAAGATGACGCTCGGATCAGCGGCCCGGCTCATGATTTCTCGTCATGGCTCATGACTGCATTTAATTTGGCGACTTGGGAATGCTGTCGTAAGGTCATAAAAGCGACACGCGCCGTCGACGCGGGAAATGTGTCTCCCGCGGCCGGCTGACGGTCCGTCGGAGGTCGTCGATGAAAGTGAATTACAAGCCCTTCATGATATTCGCGATAGTCGCGCTGCTCGCTGTCGCTTTGGCCATGCTGTTCGATCAGCGCAACCAGCGCACGGCCGGACGCGACATCAACTTCAGCGAATTGCTGGCGCAGATCGATCTCGGCCGCGTCCATGATGTGACCATCGCCGGCAGCGAGATCAGCGGGCATTTCGCGGATAATCGCTCCTTCACCACTTACGCGCCCAATGATCCGTCGCTGGTGCAGCGGCTGACCGCGAAGAATGTCGCCATCAGCGCGCGTCCAGCGAGCGACGGCGGCAGCTGGTGGATGACCTTGTTCTTGAATGCGCTGCCGCTCATCGCCTTCCTCGGCGTGTGGATTTTTCTCGCCCGCCAGATGCAGGGCGGCGCCGGCGGCCGCGCGCTCGGCTTCGGCAAGTCCAAGGCGAAGCTGCTGACGGAAACGCAAGGCCGCGTCACCTTCGAGGATGTCGCCGGCGTCGACGAGGCCAAGGAAGACCTTCAGGAGATCGTCGAGTTTCTGCGCGATCCGCAGAAATTCCAGCGCCTCGGCGGACGCATTCCGCGCGGCGTGCTGCTCGTCGGACCACCCGGCACGGGTAAGACGCTGCTCGCCCGCGCCATCGCCGGCGAGGCCAATGTGCCCTTCTTCACCATCTCGGGCTCGGACTTCGTCGAAATGTTCGTCGGCGTCGGCGCTTCCCGCGTGCGCGACATGTTCGAGCAGGCCAAGAAAAATGCGCCCTGCATCATCTTCGTCGATGAGATCGACGCGGTTGGTCGTCACCGCGGCGCCGGCCTCGGCGGCGGCAATGACGAGCGCGAGCAGACGCTCAATCAGCTGCTCGTCGAGATGGACGGTTTTGAAGCCAATGAGGGCATCATCCTCATCGCCGCGACCAACCGCCCCGACGTGCTCGATCCGGCCTTGATGCGTCCGGGCCGCTTCGATCGTCAGATCAATGTGCCGAACCCCGACTTCATCGGCCGCGAGAAGATCCTCAAGGTTCACGCCCGCAAGGTGCCGCTGGCGCCGGATGTGGATCTGAAGGTCGTCGCGCGCGGCACGCCGGGCTTCTCGGGCGCCGATCTGATGAACCTCGTCAATGAGGCGGCGCTGCTGGCTGCAAGACGCAGCAAGCGCATCGTCACGCGACAGGAGTTCGAGGACTCGCGCGACAAGATCATGATGGGCGCCGAGCGTCGCACTCTGGTGATGACGGAGGAGGAGAAGCGCCTCACCGCCTTCCACGAGGGCGGCCATGCGCTGGTGCAGCTCAACATGCCGGGCTCTATCCCGATCCATAAGGCGACGATCATCCCGCGCGGCCGCGCGCTGGGCATGGTGCAGGGCCTGCCGGAGCGCGACCAGATCTCGCAGAGCTATGAGCAGCTCATCGCCATGCTCGCATTGGCGATGGGCGGGCGCGTGGCGGAAGAGCTGGTGTTCGGCCACGACAAGGTGACGTCGGGCGCGGCGAGCGACATTCAGCAATGCACGCGCATCGCGCGGGCGATGGTGACGCAGCTCGGATTCTCCGACAAGCTCGGCACAGTGGCCTATGCCGAGCCGCAGCAGGAGCAGTTCCTCGGCTATTCGATGGGCCGCACGCAGACGCTCTCCGAGGCGACGCAGCAGACGATCGACTCGGAGGTGCGGCGTCTGGTGCAGGAAGGCTATGACGACGCCAAGCGCATCCTCACCGAGAAGCGCGCCGACCTCGACGTGCTGGCCAATGGCCTGCTGGAGTTCGAGACGCTGACCGGCGAGGAGCTGATCGGCCTGCTGCAAGGCAGGATACCGGTGCGCGAGGATGTGCCGCCGGCCGCGCCGCCCGCGCGTCCTTCGCCCGTGCCGACGGCCGGCGCGCGCCCCTCGCCGGAGCCGGACGCCGATGGGCTGGAGCCGCATCCGGTCTGATCGGATTTCCTCGAAAGCAAAAAAGCCCGGCGCGAGCCGGGCTTTCTTTTTTCGCGCCTCTCGATGGGGCTTTTTGCGTCAGCGTCCCGCGGCGCGCAGCCCGGCGATGCAGCGCGCGAGATTGACGCGCGCGGTCGCGTCCCATGCCGCGCGCGTCTCCGCGCGGCGAAACACCGGCCTGTCGCCCTGCGCCAGCCCCTCCAGCATCTTCGCTTGATTGGCGGCGAATTCGGCCTCCTCGACGCCGATGGATTCCGAGCGAATCTTCTGCGTGTTGGCGGCGAAGATTTCCCAAGGCGCGGCGAGCGGGCTGAGATCGAGATCGACGAAGAGATCGAGATCGCCGGAGAAGCCGGCGTAATGCTCCGTCGTCGCGCGCGCGCGCGCGTGATCGGAGGTCGCCATCACCAGATCTTCGACGGCCTGCGCCTCGCCGCCCGTGAGAACCGTGTGGCGGCGGAAGGCCGAGACGCTGTCGCGCACATTCTGCCGGTCGAGCCGCGTCTTTCCATCCGGGTCGCGCGCCAGATGCACGGCGTCGTGCCAGAAGATGGCGGCGGCGATGAGATCGGGCCGCGTGGCGAGCGAATCGAAACGCTCGAGCCCTGTCAGCAGCTCGTCTATATGCGCCCAGCTGTGATAGGCGCGATGCGGCTGGCGATAGGCTTCGTCGAGCGCCTGATAGGCGCCCGGCTCATGCGCCTCCGCGATTTGCCGCCAATAGCGCAGCCTGCGCGTCTCATCCGCGTTTTCCACTGTCGCGCCCGTCATTTGCTGTCCATCTTCCAAAAGGGCGCGCCTCCAGTCCTCGCCGGCGGAGCCGCCTCGAGAGCCGCGAGCCGCTGTTCCATAGCCATATAGCAACCACTCCAATGCGGTTCGACCGACGCCTTCAAATCCGCCGCCGCGACGCGGGCGCGGGCGAAGTCCCATTCGGCATGATAGCGCATCATCGTCACATGATCGTCACGCCACGCCACGAAGGCTTCGCTCGCCGCAAAGTTCTCGTCGCCGGCGAGCGCGTAGATGCGCGTCGGCGTCGAGCGTCCGACGACTTGCGCCGCGCCGAGATCGAGCCAGGCGAAATCAGCGGCGGCGTCACGCAAATCGCCGGAAACGAGAATATCCACGCGAAACCATTTACACAGTCCTTCGAGCCGCGATGTGAGGTTCACCACGTCGCCGAGGATCGAATAGTCGAAGCGTCGCGTCGAGCCCATATTGCCGACGCTGCACGGCCCCAGATTGAGTCCTATGCCCATCGCCGCCTTCCGATAGGCGCGTCCTTCGCGCCCGGCCTCGGCCGCGCGCTCGCCGTTGAAGCGCGTCATCGCCGCGCGCATCTCGAGCGCGGCGCGAATGGCCTTGCGCGGATGATCGGCGATATCGAGCGGCGCGTTCCAGAACGCCATGATGGCGTCGCCGATATATTTGTCGACCGTGCCTTCGCGATCGAGAATGGCGTCGGTCATCGGCGTCAGATAGGCGTTCATGAAATGTGTGAGCTCTTGCGCGCTCAGTCCCTCGGAGATGGTCGAAAAATCGCGCAGATCGGAGAACAGCACGGTGAGCTCGCGCGTCTCGCCGCCGAGCACCAGCCGCTCGGGATGCTCGACGAGGCCTTCGACGACGGCGGGCGCGATGAATTTGCCGAAGGCCATATGCACATGGCGCCGCGCGGCTTGATCCTGGCGCCATAGCGCCACAGCGCCGACGCCATAGGCGAGCGCGACCGAGAGGCTGGAGAAGGCGGCATCGATGAGCAGGCCGTAGCGATCGAAAGCAAGGAAAGACGCTGCGAAGAGCGCGCCGATCAAGCCGGTCGCGGCGAGCGCCGAAATCAAAGGCGCGACCAGCGGCAGCAGCGCAGCGATGAGGATGAAAGCGGCGCCGGCGACGACGAGCTCGAGGCCATTGGCCCAATCGGGCCGCGACAGCAGCGCGCCCGAGAGCAGCGATTCGAGAATCTGCGCATGAATTTCGACGCCGGGAATGGTCGGCTGCAACGGCGTCGCGCGAATATCGCCGAGGCCGACGGCGGTGGTGCCGATGAAGAGGATGCGCCCGTCGATCTCGTCGCGCGGGGCGCGATCCTCGAGAATGGCGGCCGCCGAGACGAGACGCCGAGGCGCCTCGGCGCCATAGCGCGGGCGAATGTCCGCTGCGGCGCCGACGGCGATCTCGAAGGCGCCGACCTTGACCGCATTGACGCCGGTCTGCTTTCCGAAGGCCGTCTCGCCGCTGGCGTTGGAGGAGCGGACGATGATCGTCGAGGCGCCCTGGGCGACGCGCAGCGCCTCTAGAGCGAGGGAGGGCGTGACGCCGCCGCCGGGTCCTATGGCGAGCAGCGGAATGCGGCGCACGACGCCGTCGCGATCGGGCGCCCAATTGGTCGCGCCGAGGCCGCGCGCCGCCGCCGCCAGCTCCGCGATCGGCGCGACGGCGGCGGGGAATTCGGCGAGGAAGGCGGAAGGATCGTCGCCGGCGATGGCGACGCCCGCCTTTTGCGGCGGCGCTCGCTTTTGCCCGGCGCCGGAGAGGGTGAGGCCGAGCGCCGCCGGCGCGGCGGCGATGGATCGCGCGAAAATCTGGTCATTGGGAATGGCGTCGGCGGCGATGGCGGCGATCTGCGTCTTGGCGGGACCGTCCGGCAGGCGTTGCGCATAATGATCGAGGCTCGTCTGATCCGTCTCGGCGAAGACGATATCGAAGGCGACGGCCGCCGCGCCCGCTTCGGCGAGCTTATCGACGAGCGCGGCGAGCCGCGTGCGCGGCCACGGCCATTGGCCGAAGGCGGCGAGGCTCTCCTCGTCCACCGCGATCACGCGCACGGGAAGGCCGGGATCATAAGGGCGCGGAGCGAGGCGCTGAAACGAGTCGAAGACGAAATTGCGCAGATCGTCCAGCGCCGGCGGCTGCAGCCGGCCGATCGCAACGATGCCGAGCGCCGCTGCGGCCGTCGCGAGGAGATAGGCCGGCCTGCGTCGCCGCGACCGTTTCAATCGCGCCTCCCTTCTCGGAACGAGTCTTCGTCAGATCGCTTATAGAACCGGGCCGCCGGGATCGGGCGGGGCGTAATAATAGTAGTCCTCGCTCGGCTCGGTCGGCGGCAGGGGCTGATGATGGACGCTCGCCTTGCTGCGCGCCAGCGCCTGCCCCGTCCAGAACGGGCTCAGAGTCTCGAGCCCCGGCTGCTGATCGATGGCGGCGAGGCCGAGCGGCGGGCGGGCGTCGTCCAATCCGAGCTCGGCCTCCTGCGCCGATGGCGCGCGCTTCGCCCCGGCGTGCTGGCCGGGGCCGCTCGCCAGCCGGGCGGTCAGCCGGCGGATCGTCTCGATGCCGAAGAGGGCGGGCTCGCCCAGCTCGCCCTCGGCGGAGACGCACAGGCCGACGCCTGGGCGCGACAGACTGCGGGCCGCGCCTCGCGCGGCGATGGTCAGCACGCCGTACTGATTGATGACGAGCGCGCCGCAGCCCGGCTCGTCGAGCGCGATCAGCGCCGCGCCGCCGCGCACGCCGATCGTCGCCGAAGGGATGCGCAGCTCGGCGCCGCCGCCATGGCTGACGCCGCCGCCGACGAAGCGCAGCGCGCCCTTGGCCATGGACACGGCCTGCTCGCCGCCGCCGCCCGAATAGACGAAACGGTCGATCGTCACCTGGCTGCTACGGCCGATCGACAAAGTGGAGGAATCGCGAAAGACGATTTGCGCGCCGCCTTCGGCGCCGGTCTCGACGCGCTCGCGATCGACGATATCGGCGCCCAGCGTCAGCGGTCGGGCCGGCGCTCCGGGAGGCGCGCTCTTCGCGCTCTGATTGACCGCGCCGACATTGCCGACCGCCTCGGCCAGGGCGCCGGAGGCGGTCGCCGCGAGCAGAGCCGCTATAGCGATTCTCTGCGCCATTCTGGACATCGGGCCTCCTCCTTCAGAATCGCGCCACCGGGCCGAACCATACGGAAAGATTATCCGTGCGGAAATTCGGCAGGTTGGACTCGTTGCGGGCGTATTCGAAAGCGGCCGAGAGGCCGATCTCGCGCGTGACCGGCGCCTCCACCAGCACGCCCGCCGCCCAGCCGACATCGCGGCGCGGCCGCCAGGGATCGACCATCGGATCGACGGCGCCGAAGGCGAGCTGGAAAATGCGGCCATAGGGCGCGATCGACCATTTGAGGCCGAGCGCGGCGAAAGGCGGATCGAAATCGATCCGCGCCAGCGCCTGCGCGTCGATCTCGTCGAAGGATTGCGAGCGCAGATCGGCGCTGTGGCGCGTGAAGGCGGCGCGCGTCTCCAGCCGCAGCGCGTCGGAATGACGCCAGATCGTCCCGATCGAGGCGGTGATGGCGCTGCCGGTGGAGATGGCGCTCAGCGAGGCGAAGGGGCCGCCGATGGAGACGCCGAGATAGCGATATTCGACGCCGGGCTCGAGGGTGAGCGCCGCGCCGGCGAGTGGCAGCCGCGCGACGACGCCGGCGCCGCCGGAATTGAGGAAATTGCCGCCGCCGACATAAGAGGTGAGGCCGGTGACATAGGGCTTGACGCTGGCGCCGGGGAGAAAATTCTCCTCGAGCGCGAAGCGCGGCCCGGCGGAGAGGCCAAAGACCCCGACATTATAGCTCGCCAGATGGAATTGCTGCGTGGCGTAGCCCTTGAAGCGTGTCTCCAGCTGCGCCGAGCGCGCGGCGTCGAGATCCGTGTCATTGGCGATGTCGACGCGCTCGAATGCGTTGAAATCGGCGCGGCGCGGCGCAGGCGACAGCACACCGACGCCGCTGACCATGAACAGCCCATCGGTCGGAAAGAAAGAGGCGTTGGACTGCGAGCGCAGCCCCGTCTGCAGCCGCGCCGACCAGCGGCTCGATTCGGTCTGCCGCTCGACATCCGGCAGCACGCCCTCGATCTGCGCCTTTTGCGCGGGATCGAGATCGGGCGCCTCGAGCGCGGCGCGCAAATGCAGCGCGGCGGTCTGATAGGCGCCGAGGCGGGCGTAGAGCAGGCCCAGCTCCTTGCGCGCTCGCGCCAGCGACGGATCGAAGGCGAGGAGGCGCTCCAGCGCGCCAATGGCCGCCTCATGGTCGCCGAGATCGCGCGAGATCAGCGCGTAACGATAGGTCGCGGCATAGTCGGTCGGATGCCGCCGCAAATGGTCGGACAGGCGCGTCTGTTCCGCGCGCTCTTCTGGCTCCGCCGCCGCCGGCCCTGCGACGATGGCCCCGCACAGCAGGACGGCCGTCAAAGTCGTCTGTCGAAACAAATCCACCACGGCCCCGCCCCTCGCGAAATTCGTCGGCGCCGGCAATGGCGCGGAAAGAAAAAGAAATTTCGCCGAAGGCGCGGTCAAGCTGACTCGAATCGCAGCCGGGCGCAAGCCACGCCTCGGCGCGCCACGGAATAACCTCTCGGTTGTCGCTGGCCGCCCTGCGCGAGACCGGATCGGGAGAGACGCGACGAGCTGGACGCGGGACGCATCGCCGCGAGCCTCTCGATGACGCCGAGGGCCGCGTCGAGCGCCATCGCGTCCGGCGGCGTCGCCCGGAAGCGCGGAGCGCCGCGCGGAACCGCGAGGAAGCGCCGGAGCACCAGCAGCAATTCCGCGGCGAGCCGGGTCGCGCCGATGTCGAGCGCCCTGCGCATGTCGGAAACGATGAGATCACGGACGAAATCCGCGCCGCGATCGCAGAGCATCAGATAGCTCTCATAGAGTGACTGATGAAAAGGCGAGGGCGTCGCGCCGTCGATCATCTCATGGGGGCCGAGCCCGCAGAGCGCGGCGCATCGGGAAAGCGGAATGAGGGCGAAGGACATTGCGGGCTCGTCTAGCGGGTCGAATGCTCGCATGGGGCGAGCCTCGCCACACTAAGCGGCGCGCCGCCGTGCCTCTGTGCGAGAGCGCACAGAGGCGGGTTCAGCCGGCCTGCTCGAGGCAGGCGGTCAGACGCTGCTCCAGCGTCGAGGGGCGCAGCAGCACCAGCCCGCCGCGAATCTTCTCGGCGAGGCCCTCGTGGATCATCGCCTGCACCTCGCGATTGACCTGCTCGCGCCGGCAGCCGATGCGGGCGGCGAGATCGTGCTGCAACGGCGGCGGCGAGATGATCGACTGGCCCTCATGGCCCTTGCGCGGCAGAGCGAGACGCAGCAGCTCGGCATAGAGCCGGTGGCGCAGATCGAGCACGGAGCGCTCGAACAGACGCGAGTTGAGATCGCGAATGCGCTTCGTCAGCAGGCGCAGCACCTTCTCGCAGACCGCCGGCTGGCTGAACAGCACGGTTTTGAACACACTCGACGGCATGATGCACAGCTCGGATTTTGTCAGAGCCGAGACATTGGCCGAGCGCTCCGCGCCGTCGATCGCCGCCATCTCCCCGAAAATCTGGCCGGGATGGAGGTCGCAGAGAATGACCTCCTTGCCCGCCGGCGTGCGGATGAGCACGCGCAGATCGCCGGAGACGATGAAATAGACGTCGGTCGAGCGGTCGTCGTAATCGACGACGAGCTCGCGCTCATCGACGCGCCGCCAAATGCATTTGCGGGCGATCCGCTCCGCCTCGGCGGGGTCGAGCCCCTCGAAATAAGCAATGCGTAACAAAGAATTCGACACGGTATCGCCCCGCCCAGAGCCACAATCGCACTTTGACGAGTATTTCGCCGCGCGTCGAGGGGAAAGCGCTCACTGTTCGTGGACATAGTTTCCAGGCGCGGCGCAGAGCGGCGCGAAACCCTGCATCGCCGCTCCCATGGGCGGCGGCGAAACGCGCCCCGCCGAGCCGCGCGCGGCGAGCCATTCCGCCCAGAGCGGCCACCAGGAGCCTTCCTCCCGCCGCGCCGCGGCCAGCCATTTGTCGGCGGAGACATAGTGGCCGCCCGCCGGGCGCAGGCCGACATGATAGGAGCGGCCGCGACGGCCGGGCTCCGAGACCACTCCGGCGTTATGGCCGCCGGTGGTGAGCGCGAAGGTCAGCTCATTGTCGGTGAAGAGATGGACCTTATACACGGAGCGCCAGGGCGCGATATGGTCGGTTTCCGTGCCGATGACGAACATTGGCGCGGAAATATCCTTCAGCGCCACCACCTCGCCCTCCACGGCGTAGCGGCCGGCGGTGAGGCGGTTCTCGAGGAACAGGCCGCGCAAATATTGCGAATGCATGCGATAGGGCATTCGCGTCTGATCGGCGCTCCAGGCCATCAGATCATTGGGCTTCTGCCGCTCGCCGAGCAGATATTCGCGCACCGCCTTGGCCCAGACCAGCTCATTGGAGCGCAGCGCAGCGAAGGCGCCCGCCATCTGCCGCGTGTCGAGCACGCCCTGGTCCCACATCATGTCTTCCAAAAACGCCACTTGCGCCGCATCGACGAACAGCATCAGCTCGCCGGGCTCGCTGAAATCGGTCTGCGCGGCGAGCAGAGTGAGGCTGGCGAGACGCTCGTCGTGATCGCGCGCCATCGCCGCCGCGGCGATGGAGAGCAGCGTGCCGCCGAGGCAATAGCCGCAGCCGTGGACCTTGCGGCCGGGCAGCACGGCGTCGATCGCATTCAGCGCGGCGAGCACGCCGGAGACGCGATAATCGTCGAAGGAGAGATCGCGATCTTCCGGCGTCGGATTGCGCCAGGAGATCATGAAGACGGTAAAGCCCTGCGAGACGAGATAACGCGCCAGCGAATTCTGCGGCCGCAGATCGAGCACGTAATATTTCATGATCCAGGCCGGGACGATCAATATCGGCTCGGCGTGGACGGTCTCGGTCGAGGGGCCGTATTGGATGAGCTCGATCAGCTCATTGCGGAAGATCACCTCGCCCGGCGTCGCCGCCACATCGATTCCGACGCGAAAGCCATTGCCGCCATTGGGCGTGTTCAGAAGCGCGCGTGTATAGTCCTCGATGAAATTTTCCGCGCCGCGCAGGAGATTGGCGCCGCCTTCCTTCATCGTGCGGTCGATGACCGTGGGATTGAGCCAGAAGGCGTTGGAGGGCGAGAACAGCGCCAGCCATTGCTGCGCCATGAAGGCGACGCGCGCGGCGTCATTGGGCGTCATGCCGCGCGCCTCGCGCGTCGCCTGCCGCCACCAATGCTCGCTCGCGAGAAAACCCTGCTTCCAAAAGGCGAAAGGCGGCGCGTCCCAGGCGGGATCGTCGAAACGCTTGTCGAAAGGCGCGGGCGCGAAGGGCGCCGCGACGGTCTCGCCGCGCGCCGCATGAGCGACGAAGTGCGCGTATCTGGCGGCGTCCTGCATGGCGGCGAGCGATAATTCGATCTGCCGTCCTGGCGCGCGTGTCAGATGCGTTGCCCAATCGAGCCAGGCCGACATTTGCGCCAGCGGCGAGACGCCATGCGTGATGCGCGCCGTGAAGGCGCGGGCGGCGCGATCCAGCGTGTCGAAGGAGGGGATTTCGCCGCTACGGTCGATCTCCCGCGGCGTCGCTTCTGCGAGCGGCGGCGAAATGACGGTGGGGGAGACGATGTTCATCCGCGGTCGCTCCTGTGGAGGTGAGGGCTTATGTCGCCTATTTCATGAAATGCTAATGACCGCGCGCGGCGTCCCGCAGAGACCGTGGAAATTTATACCGCGAGTCGGGGATGCGCCATGCGCGATCTGCCGCGCTTAGGGAAACGGCGTCGAAGCCGCATTCTGTCATTGCTCGCGGGCAAATCTCGTCTCTATGTCGCGTCCCCGATAGAAACCGCCTTCGATCGAGACGACGTCCCGATCTATGATGAATGCGATGGTGACGCGGCGTTCGAAGCCGATCGTCCGCAAGCCGGGCAAGAGATCGTCACGCCTTCGCCCTCGCTCGGGGAAGGTGGAGAATCCCTGGCAATAGGCGACGATTCGCAGGATGAAGGCGTCGGCGACGCTTTCGCCCGCCCGGTCAGAAATCCAGGCGTGCAGACGATCGACCTCGCGCTCCGCCGCGGGCGTGAAGACGACCTTCGTCACGCGAGCTATCGCCCCGCTGCGCGCCGCGCCTTTATCCGTGCGAGCAATTCTTCGGCCGGAACGGCCCTGGAGGGGTCGGCGAGATATTCCGCATGGCCGGGGACGACGACATCGCGTAGCCATGTCTCGAGCGAAGCATCACGGTCCAGCAGAGCCTGCACGCCCTCGCTCATCAATGCGCTCGCCGAATCGTATTCGCCGCGGCGCAGCTTTTCTTCCACGACCTCGGCCATGTCGGGCGGCAAGGTGACGCTGAATTGCTGCTTGGCGGCCATGGTGGATTCTCCGAAGCTCGGAGCTTAGCAGAGCCGCGCGGCCGCGGCTATCTCCCCCTACGGCGCCCGCAGCTCATGCACGCTGAACAGCGCCTCCGCATCCGTCCATACGCGGCCGGGCGCCCAGCCGGCGTCGCTCGCCGTGACGCGAAACTCGTCCACGCCATATTTGTAGCAATCTTCCGTATGGATCGCCTCGCCGCGCGAGAAGGCGAAGTCGCGGCCGCCGATCTTCGCCGTCTGGCGGCGGCGGCTGACGAGGCGCATCTCTATGCGGCCGGCGCGCGCGTCATAGATCGCCTGATGGCCGAAGCCCGAGAGATCGAAGCCGCCGCCGAGCTCGCGATTTATGCGCGCGAGGAGATTGAGATTGAAGGCCGCCGTCACGCCATGCGCGTCATTATAGGCGGCGATGAGCCGCGACGGGTCCTTCTTCAGATCGACGCCGACGATGAGCCGGCCGCCCGGCCCGAGCAATACGCGCATGGCCAGCAGCAATGCGCGCGCTTCGTCCGGCGTGAAATTGCCGATCGTCGAGCCGGGGAAGAAGCCGATGCGGCGTCGATCGGCGAGCGCGGCGGGGAGCGGCGCCGGCCGCGAGAAATCGGCGACGATGGGGCAGACGCGCAAATGCGGGAAACGTGCGGAAAGACGTGCGCGCGCTTTCTCCAGCGCGCTGGCGCAGACGTCGATCGGCGCATAGACCGCGAGGCGCGGCGCGCTCTCGAGCAGAATTTCGGTCTTGCGGCTGGAGCCGGAGCCGAACTCGACCAGCGCTGCGTCCTCTCCGGCGCCGTCGAGCATCTCCTCGCCATGCGTGGCGAGTATGTCCGTCTCGACGCGCGTCGGATAATAATCCGGCAGACGCGTGATCTCGTCGAATAATTCGCTGCCCACCGCATCGTAGAAATAGAGGCAGGAAAGGCGCTTCTCGGCCCGTGAGAGACCGTCGAGCACATCTGCGGCGAAGCCGTGGCCCTTCGGCGCGGCTGGCTCCGCGCGATCGATATCATTGGTCATCGGCCGACATCCCTGGCGAGGCGCAGGCCGGCGAAGAGCCAGCGTTGGCGCGCATAGAGGAAGTTGCGATAGCTCGCGCGAATATGGCTCTGCGGCGTCGCGCAGCAGCCGCCACGCAGCACATGCTGGTCGCACATGAATTTGGCGTTGTATTCGCCTATGGCGCCGGCCGGCCGGCGATAGGCGGGGTAGGGGAGATAGGCGCTGCACGTCCACTCCCACACGTCGCCGAAGAGCTGGCGCGCATGGCCCTGGAATGTCTCCGCCGGCGGCAGCGGACGTAGCGCACCGTCCTCGAGCAGATTGCCGGTGACCGCCTCCTGCTGCGCCACCGCCTCCCATTCGAATTCGGTGGGCAGGCGTGCGCCGGCCCAGCGGGCGAAAGCGTCTGCCTCATAGAAGCTCACATGGACGACAGGGGCGGCGGGCTCCAGCGGCCGCAATCCTTCCAGCGTCATGGCGAGCCAGAGGCCGCCGCGCCGCTCCCAATAGGCCGGCGCCTCCCAGCCCTCGCGCTGGATGGTCTCCCAGCCGTCGAAGAGCCAGAAGGCGGGATCGCCATAGCCGCCGTCCTCGATGAACTCCAGCCATTCGGCGTTGGTCACCGGCCGATCGGCGATCTCGAAAGGATGAATCAGCGCGTCATGGCGCGGCGCCTCATTGTCGAAGGCGAAATCCGTGTTGGCGTCGCTTCCGATGCGCACGATTCCGCCCGCGTAGCCGATCCAGCGCAGCGGCTCCGGCGCGCTGCAAAGGGCGCGCGGCGGCGCGGCGCGATAGGCCGGCCGCAGCGGATTGGCGGCGAAGAGCGCGAGAATATCGCTGAGGATCAGCTCCTGATGCTGCTGCTCATGCTGCAGGCCGAGCTCCAGCAGCCTCGCCGCCTCGCTCTGCGGCGCGAGGCCGGAGTCGAAGAGCCGCTCCAGCGCCTCCTCGACATGGCGGCGATAGGCCATGACGCGCTCGATCGAAGGCTGGCTCAGCAGGCCGCGTCGCGGCCGCGGCTGCCTGGCTCCGGCTCCCTCGTAATAGGAGTTGAAGCAATAGCCGAAGGCGGGATCGAAGAGGCGATAGCCGGGCAGAAAGCGCGCCAGCACGAAAGTCTCGAAGAACCAGCTCGTATGGGCGAGATGCCATTTTGTGGGGCTCGCCTCCTCGATCGCCTGCGCCGCCATATCCTCGGGGCCGAGCGGCTCGGCGAGCGCCAGAGTGCGCGCGCGCGTCGCCGCGAGCCGGGCGCGGCAAGTCTCGACGGGAGACGTCTCGAGGGGAGGGTCGCCATGTGGAGGCGAAGCCAAATCCGGTCGCGCCATCGGCCGCGTCGCCATCGGCTCTCATCCTGGGGCAAAGGTCGCGCCTTTTTCGGCGCCGTCGAACAGCCGGCCATATAGGCCGCGCCGGTGCGTCGGCAATCGGCGACAGCCTCGCTCGCGGCAAGGCTCGCGGCAAGGCTCGTGCGCAGGCGCACAGCCGCTCTGGATGGCGCGTCCTATGCTTCTCTCACGCTCGACGAGACGAGAGCGCGAAGCGAGGGGACGGGGCCGTGAAGACCGAAATCAAGAACAGCGAAACGTCGATCGAGATCATCCGCCGCGCCATGGACGCCAAGGGCAGTCTGCCGGTCGCCGCGGCGAGCCTTTCCGCCGAGGCCGATCTCTACGCCGCCGGGCTCTCGCCCTTCTGCGCCATTCAGGTGATGCTGTGGCTCGAGGCCACGCTCGATGTGGAGTTTCCCAAGTCCATGCTGCAGCGTCGCAGCATGGCGACCATGGGGACGATCGCCGCGCTCATCGGCGATCTGCTCCAGGCCGAGGCGCGCCCGCGGGCGGCGTGATCATCGCACCACGACGCGGGCGCCTTTGGCGACGCGCTTATAGAGATCGATCACATCCGCATTGAGCATGCGGATGCAGCCGGAAGACACCGCGCGTCCGATGCTCTCCGGCTCATTGGTTCCGTGAATGCGGAACAAAGTGTCCTTCTGCCCCTGGAACAGATACAGCGCCCGCGCGCCGAGCGGATTTTTCAGCCCGCCGTCCATATGCTCGGGCAGATCGGGGCGGCGCTCCAGCATTTCCGGCGGCGGCGTCCAGCCCGGCCAGAAGGCTTTGCGGCCGATCTTCGCCTCGCCCTTCCAGGCGAAGCCCGTACGGCCGACGCCGATCGCATATTCCACCGCCTTGCCGTCCTCGAGCGAGAGATAGAGACGCCGTGCGCGCGTGTCGATCGTCAGCGTGCCGGGGTCCTCTGCGGTGGGGTCGCCTATGAAACGGCGCCGCGTCTGCCGCATGTCGACGTCGTCGTCATAGTCGATCGGCGTCGAGTAATTCGGGTCGGCGTCGGGCGGCAGGGCGGCGAGGCGGTCCCGGTCGCGATCGTCACGCTCGCGATTTTCCCTGCCGCGCGCTCGCGGAGCTTCGCGGCGCTCCTCGTCGAACGGCCAATTGGCGCGCGCGCGCTGGCGGCGCGGCTGCGCCTCGGCGTCGGGATCGGCCGCCGCGCCGTTCTGGGTCGACTCCGGCCAGAAATAATATTGCGCGGTCGCAGAGCCCGCATTGGCGAGCAGAGCGGCGACGCCGAGGACGAGACGCAGACGAAGCGACATGACGTGTATCCGATCGATTCCGACGGTCTTTGTCGACGACGAAAAAGGCGAAAAGCGGAACGGCGCCGCCAGCGACGGCGCATCCTCGCCACTAAGCCATATGGAGCGGCGGCGCGGGCGTGACAGGCTCGGCCGACTCGTCGTCGATCATCGCAGAGCCGGCGGCGAAAAGCCAAGGTCTCGTCGGATTTATTCGGCGTCCGCCTGTCGCGACGGCTCCGCTGCGGCGAAGGCGGGATGGGCGAGGCAATGCGCCTCTATGGCGAGAAGCTTCGGCAGCGTATCGAGCGGCGTCGAGAAGCGCCGCGCGGCGAAGAGCTGCGGGATGAGGCAGACATCGGCGAGCGTCGGCTGCGCGCCGAAGCAGAAGGGACCGGGCTGGACGAGCCGCTCCACCGCATCGAGCCCGCCCTGCAGGACCCAATGATGGATCCAGGCGTCGACGCCGGAATCGTCCTGCCCGAGCCGCTCGCGCAAATAGTCCAGCACGCGGCGATTGTTGAGCGGATGAATGTCGCAGGCGATGGCGAGAGCGACTCCGCGCACCTTGGCCGCGAGCAGCGGGTCTTTTGGCGTCAGCAGCGGCTGCGGCGCGAGCGTGTCGAGATAATCGATGATCGCCAATGATTGGGTGACGATGGTCCCGTCGTCGAGCTCGAGCGCCGGCGCGAGGCCTTGCGGATTCTTCGCGAGATAATCCGCTCGGCGCTGCTCGCCGCGTGCGAGATGCACGGGGATGCGCTCGACGTCCAAGCCTTTCAGCTCGATCGCGATGCGCACGCGATAGGCGGCCGAGGAACGGAAGTAGTCATAGAGCTTCATCGCCGTCGCCTCCGCCGCCGCCCGCTCTGGATTCGCTGGCCGCGCGCAATATGTTGAAGGAGAGCGTCATTCGCAAGGAGGCCGCAATGTCGCCTTCGCCGGAAAATCCGATGGGGACGGATGGTTTCGAATTCGTCGAGTTCGCCCATCCTGAGCCGGCGAAGCTCGCGGCTCTGCTCGAGCAAATGGGCTTCGTCGCCGTCGCGCGTCATCGCTCCAAGCATGTGACGCTCTATCGTCAGGGCGATGTGAATTATGTGCTCAACGCCGAGCCGGACAGTTTCGCTGCGGATTTCGCGCGCGCGCACGGGCCTTGCGCCTGCGCCATGGGCTTTCGCGTGGCGGATGCGCGCGTCGCCTATGAGCGCGCGCTCGCCTTGGGCGCGAGCGCGGCGGAGACCAAGATCGGGCCGATGGAATTGAAGATCCCGGCGCTCATCGGCGTCGGCGGCGCATTGATCTATCTCGTCGATCGCTATGGCGAGCGCGGCTCGATCTTCGACGTCGATTTTCGCTGGACTGGGGCGCGCGATCCGCATCCAGAAGGAGTCGGCCTCACGGTCGTCGACCACCTCACCCATAATGTCTATCGCGGCCATATGGACGAATGGGCCGGCTGGTACGAGCGCTTCTTCTCCTTTCGGCAGATTCGCTATTTCGACATAGAGGGAAAACTCACCGGCCTGCATTCGCGCGCCATGACCAGTCCTTGCGGGAAGATACGAATTCCGATCAACGAGAGCGTCGACGACAAGAGTCAGATCGAGGAATATCTCGTCGCTTATAGGGGAGAGGGCATTCAGCATGTCGCCTGCGCTTGCGACGACATTTATCGCACGGTGACGGCGCTGCGGGCGCGCGGGCTGCAATTCATGCCGGCGCCGCCGGAGTCTTATTACGCGCGCGTCGAGGAGCGGCTTCCCGGCCATGGCGAGCGGCTGGACCGATTGCGCGAGCTGGGAATTCTCATCGACGGCGAGGGGCGCAAGCTGCTGCTGCAGATTTTCTCGAAGACGGTGATCGGGCCGATCTTCTTCGAGTTCATCGAGCGCAAGGGCGACGAGGGATTCGGCGAGGGCAATTTCCGCGCTTTGTTCCAGTCGATCGAGGACGATCAGGTGAAGCGCGGCGTGCTGCGCGCGGGAGGGTGAGGGGTGGATGCGTGTCGTTCGTGCGACGCCCCCTCCCTCACCCTCCCCCGCTTTGCGGGAGAGGGAAGGCGGCCGGCGTTACGCGAGTTTCGATGAAGCGCGGCGTCTGCTCCCTCTCCCGCAAAGCGGGGGAGGGCCGGGGAGGGGGTGACGCAGCAAAGACTCGCCGTCATTCGGAGATTGAGCCATGACTCTCCGCTACATGTCCGGCTTCGGCAATGAGTTCGCCAGCGAGGCGCTTCCCGGCGCTCTGCCTGTCGGGCAGAACTCGCCGCAGCATTGCCCCTATAAGCTCTATGCAGAGCAATTGTCGGGCTCGCCCTTCACCGCGCCGCGCGGCGCCAATACGCGCAGCTGGCTCTATCGCATTCGCCCTTCCGTGCGGCATGTCGGGCGTTTCGAGCGGCTCGAGCTTCCCTTCTGGAAAAGCGCGCCTTTGCGCGAGGAGCATGATCTTCCGCTCGGCCGCTATCGCTGGGGGCCGCCGCCCATGCCCGATGGCGCGCTCACTTTTCTCGCTGGCGTGCGCATGATGACGACGGCCGGCGACGCCGATGCGCAGAGCGGCATGGCGGCGGGGCTCTATTTCGTCACGCGCTCGATGACGGACGATTATTTCTACGACGCCGACGGCGAATTGCTGCTGCTGCCGCAGGAAGGCGCGTTGCGTCTCGTCACCGAATTCGGCGTGATGGAAATCGCGCCCGGCGAAATCGGCGTCGTGCCGCGCGGCGTGAAATTCAAAGCGGAGCTGGTCGCCGGGCCGGCGCGCGGCTATCTGTGCGAAAATTACGGCGCGCCTTTCACTCTACCGAATCGCGGGCCGATCGGCGCCAATTGCCTCGCCAACGCCCGCGATCTCGAGACGCCCGTCGCCGCTTTCGAGGACGTCGAGCGGCCGTGCCGGCTCACGGTGAAATGGGGCGGCAAATTCTTTATCTGCGGGCTCGATCATTCGCCGCTCGACGTCGTCGCCTGGCACGGCAATTACGCGCCCTACAAATATGATCTTCGGCGCTTTGCGCCGGTCGGCGCGCTGCTCTTCGACCATCCCGATCCGTCGATCTTCTGCGTGCTGACGGCGCCCTCGGAGCGGGAGGGAACGGCCAATATCGATTTTCTGATTTTCCCCGAGCGTTGGCTCGTCGCCGAGCATACGTTTCGTCCGCCCTGGTTCCATATCAATGTGATGAGCGAATTCATGGGGCTGATCTATGGGCGCTATGACGCCAAGCAGGAGGGGTTCTCGCCCGGCGGCGTCTCTCTGCACAACAGCATGCTGCCGCATGGGCCGGATGCGCAGAGCTTCGCGCAGGCGAGCGCGGAGGCGCTGGCCCCGCAAAAGCTCGAGGGGACGCTCGCCTTCATGCTGGAGACGCGGCTGCCGCAGCATGTGACGCGCTACGCCGCGACGCTCGCGACATTGCAGAAAGACTATGCCGATTGCTGGGCGGGGCTCGCGCGCCGCTTCGACGGGACGCCGTGAGGACAAGCGATGAAGCTCGCATCTTTGAAAGCCGGACGCGATGGCAGGCTCGTCGTCGTCTCGCGGGATTTGACGTGCGCCACAGAGGCGACGGAGGTCGCGTCCACTCTGCAGGCGGCGCTGGATGATTGGCCGCGCATCGCGCCGCAGCTCGCCGAGATCGCCGCGCGGCTGGAGGCGGGGCTGCTCCCCTCCTTTCGCTTTCGCGAGCATGAGTGCGCTTCGCCGCTGCCGCGCGCCTATCAATGGGCCGACGGCTCGGCCTATGTGAATCACGTCGCTCTGGTGCGAAAGGCGCGCGGCGTGGAGATGCCGCCCTCCTTTTGGAGCGATCCGCTGATCTATCAGGGCGGCTCGGACGGGTTTCTCGGCCCGCGCGATCCCATCCCTTTTCTCGACGAGAAATTCGGCCTCGATCTCGAGGCGGAGGTCGCCGTCGTCACCGACGATGTTCCGCTCGGCCTCGGCGCCGAGGCGGCGCGCGCCCACATCGCGCTCGTCATGCTGGCCAATGATGTGACCTTGCGCGGCCTCACCGCCAGCGAGCTGGCCAAGGGCTTCGGCTTTTTTCAATCCAAGCCCGCCTCGGCCTTTTCCCCCGTCGCCGTGACGCCGGACGAGCTCGGCGCCGCATGGGATGGCGCGACGCTCTCCGCGCCGCTGCTCTCCTTCATCAATGGCGCGCCGCTCGGCCGGCCCGACGCCGGCGTCGACATGACTTTTGATTTCGGCCGCCTCATCGCCCATGCGGCGCGCACGCGCGCGCTGTGCGCCGGCGCCATCATCGGCTCCGGCACTGTGTCGAATCGCGCCGCCGATGGCGGGCCGGGCCGGCCGATCGCCGATGGCGGGGTGGGCTATTCCTGCCTCGCCGAGCAGCGCGTCGTCGAGAGCCTGCTCGGCGGCGCGGCGCGCACGCGATTTTTGCTGCCGGGCGACCGCATCCGCATCGAGATGCGCGATTCCGCCGGCCATTCGATCTTTGGCGCGATCGAGCAGGAGGTGGTCGCAGCGAGCGAGATTTAGGAGTGAGGGGACAATATCTTTTTCACCGTGAGGCCGCCCAAGGGCGGCGCTCCCTCCGGGGGGAGAAGGGAGCGCCGCGCAGTGGCGGCCGACGAGAGGAGCGAGGCGGCATGGACCGGAGTGGTCCGCTCGGCGCTCGCTCGAGAGGCGCAGCTGATCGGAGGGAGGTCCGATCTTCGCCTTTCAAGTCGGTCGACAGATTCCGCGAGCCTCGCCGGCCCTGAACCGCTTTTCCGTCGCCATGGCCCGCCTCGCATCGGGGGGAGATTCCGCGCCTCGGGGAAAGGCGCGTCGAGGATGAGACATGGGTGACGCAATTGCGGGGTCCGCCATCTGAGACGGCGAGCGCTCGCGGAAGTCCGCTCGAATCGTCACGACTCTCGGGAGAAGAGCGCGACAATTCGTGTTTCTTGTTCCTGTGGCCTACGTGACGCCCGCGCGTTCAGACGCGAGAGAAACGAGGAACGAATCTTAGGAGACAAGCCGGACGCATAGCGTCCGGGAGGGCCGCATCGACATCAGACGAAGGCAGGCGGCGCTCGCGAGCGGAGATTGTCCGGGCTCTCATCGAGGTCCCGACCGAGGCGAGAGGCAAAATCGAAGCGTGTGGAAATCTCGAAACGATAAACGATATGCGTGATGGTCGCCGGCAGAGTCGGCGGCGCGCTGGAGACGCATGCGTCGCAGCAGACGACGAAGGGCGTCTCGGGCGCGCCATGGGCCTTTTGGAAGTCCTGGCAGAAAGCGGCGCGATCCTCGAAAATGCTGACGCCTGCTCCACCATGGCCGCGATGCGACGCGAAGCCCAGCGCGCCGACGATGATCGTCAGCGTATAGAGCCCCAGCGCCAGTCGCTGGAAAAAGGTCGAGCGTAATCTATCGGCCATGGTGAAAGAGACTTGCATTCATCGTTGTAAGAGTCAAGGAGAGCGCGAGCGGCGCTTCACCAAGAAAAGCCGCGCAGCTCGAAGGAGCGGGCGATGGAGAGGCCAGCGGTGAATTGATTGCGGGAGCCGATCTCATTGGGAATCGGGCTCGCGCCGACGCTGCCGGTCAGCCGCTGCAGGCCGCCGTAAATGGTGGCGTTGGTGTCCTTGGTGAAATCATAGCGGAAGGTGGCGAGCCCGCCGGCGGCGGTGAATCCGCCATTGGCCTCATAGGGCTCGATGCGGCCATTGGCCAGAGATTCGAAAGGCGTCACCGAGAAATAGGCGTTGGCGTATCGATTGTCGCCGAGGCTGAGGCGCGGTCCGAAGGAGAGCGTCGCGCGGCCGTCGCCGCCATAGAGATCGGCCCCCAGCGAGGCGACGAAGCCCTTGTGCCCGTCTATGCCCTGACGCAGCTCGGCGCGCGTGCGGAAATGCTCGCCCTGATATTCGGCGAAGCCGCCGATCTCATGAGTGAGCTCGACGGTGTGCACGCCGGTGAGCCCGTCGCGGTGGCCGCGCTTGAACACGAAATTGGCCACGGGACCGGCGCGAAAGCCGTTGGAGTCGAGAATGGCGAAGCCGAATCCGTCATCGGGCGTCGAGAACAGCTCCGGCTCGCCGATGCGTCGGAAGCTGATCGAGGGAAACGGATAGGGACGCAGCGTGCTCGAGCCCGGGAAGCTCGGGGTCAGGGCGCCCATGACGCCCACCGTCACGATCCAACCCTGGTCCGCCGCGGCGAATATGGGCGTCCGAGCAGGGGGCTCCGGCATGCGCAGGTCTTGCGCCTGTATGTCTTGTGCGCTCAGGCCTTGCGCGCGCTGCTCTTCCGCATGCGCAAAAGGGGCTGTGCCGGCAAGGCCGACACAGGCGAGAAGGCCGATCATCGCGGCGTGGGCGCGAGGCATGGCGGGACCCTCGTTGCAGCGTAACCAATTCGTCATCATTATTATCAGCCGGCGGGCGAAGCTGCCAAGTCCGTGGAGGCGCGGCCACTTTTTCGCCGTCATGCGTCCACCGGGCGCGATCGGAGCGGAGCGATGGAAAAGGACAGGCTGGCGGCTTTCAGCGACGGAGTCGTCGCGATCATCGTCACCATAATGGTGTTGGAGCTGAAGGCGCCGCACAGCGCAGAATGGTCCGCGCTCCTTCCTCTGGCGCCGACTTTCGCCAGCTATGCGCTGAGCTTCGTCTATGTCGCCATCTATTGGAACAATCACCATCATCTGCTCTACGCGGTCTCGCGGGTGGATGGTCGCGTGCTATGGGCCAACACGCATCTTCTATTCTGGCTGTCGCTCATCCCCTTCGCCACCGCCTGGATGGCGGACAATGACTTCGCCCGCGCGCCCACCATTCTCTATGGCCTCGCGCTGCTGCTGCCGGCGATCGCCTATTATCTGCTGACATTGGCGATATTGCGGGCGGACGGCCCGGCCTCGCCGCTCGCCGGCGCGCTCGGCCGCGATGTGAAGACCAAAGCGTCGATCGCGCTGTATTTTTGCGCCATCGCCGGGGGATATTTCGTTTCTCCGCTGCTGGCGCTCGCCATCTATGTGGGCGTCGCGATCATGTGGTTCACGCCCGACCCGCGCATAGAGAAGGTCGTCGCCGGTCCGCGATAGATACAGAATCAGCGATAGATCCAGGCGTTGCGGGACAGCACGCCCTCGCCGCCCATCAGCCGCACGGCGACGTCGCGCGCGAGCGCCATCGGCCCCGAGAAATGGCAATTGGCGCCCTGGCGCAGCGAGGCGCGCTGAATGCGGATCGCCCGCTCGATTCGCGCCGATTGATAGGCGTGGAGCGCCGTCTCCACTTCCGCGCGCGCATCCGTGAAGGCATGGCCGAGCGCTGCGGCGTCCTCTATCGCCTGCGCCGCGCCTTGGGCGAGGAAGGGAACCATGGGATGCGCGGCGTCGCCGAGCAGCGCCACGCGGCCGCGGCCCCAGCGCGTGATCTCCGGCCGGGCGTAGAGCGGCCAGCGTCGCCAAGCGCCGCCGGCCTCCAGCAGAGCGCGCAGATCGCGGCTCCAGCGTCCAAAGCCCATGGCGCGGACCAGCTCCTCGCCGGTGCGCGTCTCGGCGGCGGGGCCGCGATCGGCGCGATCCTCGATAATGGCGACGGCGCTGACGATGCTCGCATCGCGCAGCGGATAATGGACGATATGGCCGCCCGGTCCGAGCCAAATATGAGTCTCGCGCTCGCGCAGGGCGGCGGGCGCCGAATCGATCGGCATCAGCGTCCGCCAGGCGGTGAGCCGCGCCGGGCGGGGCGCGTCGTCTGCGACGAGGCCGAGCGCATCGCGAATCGTCGAGCGCAGCCCATCGGCGCCGATCAGCGCCTCAGCCTCCAGAGTCGCCTCGCCGATCACCGGCCGCACGCAGCCCTCGTCCTGCGTGAAGCCCTCGCAGCGCGCGGCGGTGCGCGTCTCGACGCCGAGACGCAGCGCCTCGTCGAGCAGCGCCTTCTGCAAATCGGCGCGGTGGAAGACGCGAAAGGGCGCGCCCCAGCGGTCGCGCGCCTCGGCGAGCGGCAGGCGCGCCAGAACGGCGCCGTCGGCGGCGCGGCGAATATTGAGGGCGCGGGGCTCGAGGGCGACGGCGTCCAGCGCCGGGCGCATGCCGAAACCCTGCAGAATTCGCCCGGCGTTGGGCGAGATTTGCAGGCCGGCGCCCACTTCCTCTATGCGCTCGGCCTGCTCGAGGACGAGCGTTCTTTTGCCGGCGCGCGCCAGAGCGATCGCCGCGGCGAGCCCGCCTATGCCGGCGCCGACGACGATGAAGGGAGCGCCCATTCGCGCGGCGTCAGGCGGTCGGGTCGAGAACGGTCTCGGAATGGTAGACGCATTCGGCCGGATCGGCCGCGCCATGGCCGAGGGCGGCGTCGAACACATAATGCGTCGAGCAATAGGGGCAGACCGCCTCGTCCGCCGCGCCCATGTCGATGAAGACATGCGGATGGTCGAAGGGCGGCAGCGCGCCGATGCACATGAATTCCTTGGAGCCGACCTTGATCTTGGCGACGCCCGGCTGATTGTGGAAGTGCGGTGTGGAATCGTGCGACATGGCGGGGAGTCCCTCGAGCGGTCGGTTGGCTGCGCGCAGCTATATTGGAGCCGCGCGGTTTTGGGTAGGGGGAGGAAGGTCGCGGGCGGCGCGGAAGCCGTTGATCGAACCAATCTGATTCACATAATAATCTGTACGGCCCAATGAAGGCATCGCCTATGACCGCCTTTACCGTCCGTGTGACGGACGCCACTGCCGCCAAGCTCGAGAAGCTGGCCAAGAAGCTCGACCGTTCCCGCTCATTCGTCGCGGCGCAGGCGATCGAGGATTTTGTGGAGCGCGAGGCGTGGCGGCTCGCCGAGATCGACGCCGGATTGGCCGACGCCGAGCGCGGAGATTTCGCCTCTGAGGCGGAACTGGCCAAGATAATCCAGAAATATGTGAAGCCCGCCCGCACGGCATGAGGCGCCGCTCGATCCGTTGGGGGCGATCGGCCGCACGGGACGTCTCAACGGCACGCGCGAGCTGGCGTTGGCCGATATTCCCTACATCATCCCGTATCGCGTCACATTGAGCGATGTCGAAATTTTGACTGTCATGCATGCGGCTCAAAAATGGCCGGAGGAATTGTGAGCGCGGACCCCGAAAGGGGAGGGAGCGCGCTCTGACATTGTGAAGGCATGAACTCCTTCACCCCCGCACCCGCACATATTCCCCCGGTGCGTCGCACAGCGGCTTCAGCCTCCCGCCGCCGGGGATGCGCGCCGGCACGCGCTGCGGCGCTTGCGCGGTGATCCAGGCGAGCCAGTCGCCCCACCAGGAGCCCTTGTTTTCATGGGCGGTCTTCGCCCAATCCTCATAGACGCCCACGGGCGGGCCGCCGGTCCAATATTGATATTTGTTCTTGGCCGGCGGATTGACGACGCCCGCTATGTGGCCGGCGCCGGCGAGCACATAGCGCACCTCGCCGCCGAAATATTTCGCCCCCGTGAAGACGGAACGCGCCGGCGCGATATGGTCTTCCTTCGCCGCCAGCTCATAGATCGGGATCTTCACCTTGCGCAGATTGAGCGTGACGCCGTCGATCACCATGCGGCCCTGTGACAGCGCATTCTCTATGTAGCAATAGCGCAGATAGAAGAGATGGTTCGCGCGCGGAATGCGCGTGCAGTCCGAGTTCCAGGTGAGGAGATCGAAAGCCGCGGGCTCGACGCCCTTCATGTAATTGTTGACGAAATAGGTCCAGAACAATTCGTTCGGACGCAGCATATTGAAGGTCGTCGCCATTTTGACGCCTTCGAGATAGCCGGTGCGGGACATGGCTTCGTCGAGCGCGGCGAGGCGCGCCTCGTCGATGAACACCTGCATGTCGCCGGCGTCGGTGAAATCCACCTGAGTCGCCAAAAAGGTCACGCTGTCGATGCGATCGTCGCCCTTCTCGGCCATATAGGCGAGCGTGGCGGCGAGCATTGTGCCGCCGACGCAATAGCCGGCCGCCGCCACATGTCGCGCGCCGGTCGCCTGCTGCACCGCGTCCAGCGCGGCGAGCACGCCTTCCTTCATATAAGCGTCGAAGCCCTTCTCCGCCTGGCTCTCGTCGGGATTGACCCAGGAGATGACGAAGACGGTGAGGCCCTGCGCCGTCGCCCAGCGCACGAAGCTCTTCTCGCGATTGAGATCGAGCACATAGAATTTATTGATCCACGGCGGCACGATCAGCAGCGGGCGCTCATAGACCGTCGACGTCGAGGGCGCATATTGGATGAGCTCCATCACCTGCGTGCGATAGACGACCTTGCCGGGCGTCGTGGCCATGTCGACGCCGAGCTCGAACTTGCTCTCGTCGCTCTGACGCAGCTTCAACATGCCATGGCCGGCGGAGAGGTCTTCGGTCAGCATCTTCATGCCGCGCACGAGATTTTCGCCGCGCGCGTCCAGCGTGGCGCGCAGCAGCTCGGGATTTGTGGCGACGAAATTGGAGGGCGACAACGCGCTGGCGATGAGCCGCGTATAGAAGCCGGCCTTTGCCTTCACCTGCGGGTCGAGCCCTTCGGTGCTCTCCACTGTCTCGCCGGCCCAGCGCGTCGTCAGCGCATAGGATTGGCGCAGCCAGTCGAAGAAGGGATTGTCGTTCCACTCCGGCGCAGCGAAGCGCTTGTCATTGGGGTCCGGCGGCACGATCGGCGGCGTGTCCTCGCCGGAGAAGCGGCGCAGCGTCTGGCTCCAAATATCGGTGAGGCCGGAGACGAGCGTCGCCTGGGCGGCGTAGGCCTGATCCGGCTTGGCCATCCAGCGCTCGGCGACGACGCCCAGCGTCTTGACGGCGTCGGCGACATTGCTGGCCAATTCGCTGCGCGTGTCGCCCGGCTCCATGCCGCCTATGGCGGCGGCCAGCGCCTTGCGGCCCTGATCGACGAGGCGAGCCAGATTCTCCGCGAAAATCTCGAAATCATGAGCGTTGGGCGCCGCCGCGTTCAGCGTCGGCGGCTTTAGCCGCGCGGCGGCCGGCGTGGGCTCCGGCTCCGGCGCTCGGGGCGCGAGCCGGTCGACGAGCCGGCGGCGCTGCTCCTCGGACAATTCCTCGACGGCGCCGGCCAGCAGCGCGGCCGCGGCCTCGAGCGCGGCGTGACGATCGTTCTCCGCGTCCTTTGCGACGGCGGGGCGGGGCGCCGGCGCGGCTGCGGCCGGGGTTGGCTTTTTCGGTTTTGCTTTCGCCGCCGGTTTCGCCGGCGCCGCGACCACAGGCTTTTTCACCGCGCCGCCGCCTTTGGGCGCGCCGCCCTGCAGCGTGAGCGTCGACGTTCGCTCGCCTGCCGCGGCGCGCCCCTTCGGCGCCTCGGGCGCGGCTTGGGGCGCGGCTCGGAGCTCGGCCTGAGGCTCGGCCGCGGCGTGAAGCTGCGGCCGCCGTTTGGCTCCGGCTGGCGAACGTCTTTGTGCGGTCATCGGCGGTCCTGTCCTCGGCGGCTCGGCGCCGCCGGCCTCGTCACTTCCTTAGAGCATATCCCGCGAAGGTTCGGAAACCATCTCTCGCGGAGAAAAGCGCTTCCTCCAATACTTAAGCGCGGCGATGCGTCGCGGAAGGGCGGGAGCCTCCTTATCGGCGCCCCCTTATCAAAGCCGCATTGTCGCTCTATGACGAACGCCAGAATCCGGAGAAGCCGATGATTTGTCGCCTCGCGATCTGCCTAGTCCTGTTCGCCGTCGCCACGGGCGGCGCGCGCGCGCAGGAGGCCGGGTCGGAGACCGCGGGCGAGTCGATCGGCAAATTCTTCGAGGGAATGGAAATGCGGCGTCCGCCGCCGGCGCCGGCCGATTTCGTCGAGCGCTCGCGGACGGGCGCGACCGGCTACACGCCCTTCGCCGCGCCCACGCCGGCGGCCGACGTCAAGGCGGACGCCAAGAAGAGCGCCGCCCGCGCCGCTGCGGTCGAGAAGGAGCTCGTCGCCGCCGCGGCCTCCAATCGCGCCCGCGGCGCCCGCGTCAAAATTCCCGACGCGCCGAAAGAACGGCGCGCCGAGACGAAACAGCGCTAGAGCGCTAGATTCTTTCGTTGGACGCGAATTCTGATCGTTTCGAACATCCCGTTCGAGCGGACAGCGCTCTAGCTCTTTCGAAAGGGTTTCGCGTCACAATCGTCCGTCGCGCCTCGAAATAGGGGCGGGCGGAGCTTTCAACGGAAATAGGCGATGTCGGACTTCTATCGCATCAAGCGGCTTCCCCCTTATGTTTTCGAGCAGGTCAATCGGCTCAAGGCCAAGGCGCGCGCCGGCGGCGCCGATATCATCGATCTCGGCATGGGCAATCCCGATCTGCCCGCGCCGCGCCATGTGATCGAGAAGCTCGTCGAGACGGCCGGCCGACCGCGCACCGATCGCTATTCGGCCTCCAAGGGCATCGCCGGGCTGCGTCGCGCCCAGGCTGGCTATTACGAGCGCCGCTTCGGCGTGAAGCTCGATCCCGAGACGCAGGTGGTGGCGACGCTCGGCTCCAAGGAAGGCTTCGCCAATATGGCGCAGGCGATCACCGCGCCCGGCGATGTGATCCTCGCCCCCAACCCGTCTTATCCCATTCACGCCTTCGGCTTTCTGATGGCCGGCGGCGTCATCCGCTCCGTGCCGGCCGATCCGACGCCGCAGCTCTTCCATGCGCTGGAGAAGGCGGTCGCGCATTCGATTCCAAAGCCCATCGCCATCGTCGTCTGCTATCCGGCCAATCCGACGGCGACGGTCGCCTCGCTCGATTTCTACAAGGATCTCGTCGCCTTCGCGAAGCGGCACGATATCTTCGTGCTCTCCGACATCGCCTATGCGGAGGTCTATTTCGACGATAATCCGCCGCCGTCGATCCTTCAGGTCAATGGCGCGATGGACATAGCCGTCGAGTTCTCGTCTTTGTCGAAGACCTTCTCCATGGCCGGCTGGCGCATCGGCTTCGCGGTCGGCAATGAGCGCCTCTGCGCGGCGCTGGCGCGGGTGAAGAGCTATCTCGACTATGGCGCCTTCACGCCGGTGCAGGTGGCGGCGACCGCCGCGCTGAATGGGCCGGACGATTGCATCAAGGAAATGCGCGCTATCTACAAGAAGCGCCGCGACGTGATGGTGGAGAGCTTCGCTCAGGCCGGCTGGCCGATCCCTGCGCCTTCCGCCTCCATGTTCGTCTGGGCGCCGATCCCGGAGCGCTTTTCCGGCATGACCAGCCTCGAATTTTCCAAGCTCCTCATCGAGAAGGCGGATGTCGCCGTCGCGCCGGGCGTCGGCTTCGGCGAGCATGGCGAGGGCTATCTTCGTCTCGCGCTGGTCGAGAATGAGCAGCGCATTCGCCAGGCGGCGCGCAATCTGCGCCGCTTCTTCGAGGGCGCGGAGACGACTCTGCACAATGTCGTGCCGTTGCAGGCGCGCGGCTGACGCGCGCGACCGCCGCAGCGAGGGGAGGGCTTCAATGCGTTACGCTCTGGTGGTGATCGCCGCCGTCCTCGCGGCGAGCGCGGCTTTCGCGCTGGATAAGCCGCAGGATAAGCAGATCGAGCGCGGCCGCGCGATCGCCAATGCCAATTGCAGCCGCTGTCATGCGACTGGGGCGCAGGGAAAAAGCCCCAATCCCGCCTCGCCGCCCTTCCGCACGCTGACCAAGAAATATCCGCTCGAAAATCTCGAGGAGGCGCTGGCCGAAGGCATAGTCGTCGGCCATGGCGGGCTCGATATGCCGCGCTTCGAATTCTCGCCGGCGCAAATAGAGGCGCTGCTCGACTACATTGCGTCGATCCAGCGCAAGTGACGCCGACGCCAGCGCTTTGCATAATTTCTTAATGCCTGCTGCGTAATTTCGTCGCATGGAGGATCGAGCGCATGCGGCGGGCGTGCGCTCGAAGGCATGACGCCGCTTCTTCATTCCGGCGCCGATCCGGCTGTGCTCGATCGCGGAAGATCTCCGCGAGCCGTCTCTCTCCCATCCGACATTCCGCCGCCAGGACTTTCATCGTCTCCGAGCGGCTCTTCTCCCGGAGGCACTTCATGCGCCTGTCGATTTCTCGCGCCGCGAGCCTGCTCGCCGCCGTCGCTTTTCTCGCTTTCCTCGCAACCGCCGGCGCCGGGCGCTATATTCTCGACGAGCTGCGCATCGGCGGACACGCCTATCAGAAGATTGCCGCGGGCAAGGATCTCGTCGCGGATGCGCTGCCGCCTCCATTCTCCCTTTTGGAAGCCTATCTCGACGTCGAGCTCGCCGCTACCTACAGGATCGACGCACGTGAGGCGAAGACGCGCCTCGCTTCCTTGCGCAAGCAATATGAGGAGCGTCGCGCCTTCTGGTCCAAGTCGAAGCTGCTGCCGGCCGAGCTGATGACGCTCGCCAAAGGGCCGGCGACCGACGCGGCCGACGCCTTTTGGCGTGAGATCGACGCGTTTCTTCCGGCGCTCGAGCGCGGCGACGGCGCCGGCGTGGCCGCCTCCATGGATCGTCTCGACGCCAGCTTCATCGCCTATCGCGCATTCGAGACGCGCCAGCTCGAAGCGGCGAATGCTTTCGCCGCTTCGACGGAGAAGGACGCCGCTCTGCTCGGCGATCGCTCCGACATTGCGAGCCTCGCGGCCACGATCGCTATTTTGTGCCTTCTCGCCGGCGCGGGCCTGATCGCGCATCGCCATGTCGTGAGGCCGATCGTCACGCTCGCCAATTACACGTCCAGGCTCGCGCGCGGCCAGACATTGGACAAGCCGCCCGTGATGAGCCGCAGCGACGAGATCGGCGAAATGCGGGACGCTGTCGCCATATTCCGCGACAAGCTCGAGGAGGTGCGTCTCGCCGAGACGCGCTCCGCCGAGCAGAACGCCGCCGCCGCCGCCAAGCTGGAAGAAAAAGCCGCCGGCGCGAAATGGTATATCGAGAACCGCGATTTCTTCTTCTCCGAATATACCGCCGCCATGGAGCGCCTCGCAGAGGGCGATCTCGAGGTGCGGCTCGAGAAGGAGTTCATCAAGGATTACGAGAAGCTGCGCGCGCGCTTCAACACCGCCGTGGAGCGCATGCAGCACACGCTGCGCGGCATTGTGACGACGAGCGGCGCGATCGGCTCCAGCACGCGCGAGATCGCCCGCGCGGCCGAGGATTTGTCGCAGCGCAATGAGCAGCAGGCGGCGACGCTGGCGGAGACGGCCGCGGCCGTCGGACAGATCACCGACACGGTGCGCAAAGCGGCCGAGAGCGTCGTCCATGCGCGCGTGATCGTCGGCGACGCCAAATCGGATGCGGTCAAGGGCGAGAAGATCGTCGGCGACGCGATAGAGGCGATGAGCGGCATAGAGAAATCATCCGAGCAGATCGGCCAGATCATCGGCGTCATCGACGAGATCGCCTTCCAGACCAATCTCCTCGCGCTCAACGCCGGCGTCGAGGCGGCGCGCGCGGGCGAGGCCGGCCGCGGCTTCGCCGTGGTGGCGACGGAAGTGCGCTCGCTCGCCCAGCGCTCGGCCGAGGCCGCCAAGGAGATCAAGGATCTCATCGCCGCCTCCAACACGCGCGTGCAGGATGGCGTCGCGCTGGTGGCCGAGACCGGCGCCTCGCTTCATCGCATCGTCGAGCAGGTCAATCGCATCGATGTGGTCGTCACCGGCATAGCGTCGAGCGCGGAGACGCAATCGACCGGCCTGCGCGAGGTGAACACGGCGGTGCAGGAGATCGATCAGGTCACGCAGAAGAACGCCGCAATGTCCGAGGAGACCAATGCGGCGACCCGCTCGCTCGCCGAGGACAGCGCCGAGCTGGTGCAGCTCGTCGCGCGCTTCAAGATCGGCGAGGTCGAGACGCGCGCGCCGTCGCGGCCCATGCTGAAGCGCGTCGCGAGCTCGCGTTCCGGCTCCGCCGTGCGCAAGGAGGCGCCGCAGGAGGAAGAGTGGGCCGAGTTCTGAGGCCCCCTCCCGTCACGAAACCTTCATCACACGCGGAATCTGCCCCCTCTCCCGTATAGCGGGGGACGGGGCTTCACATCACCCCCGGCTCAGCGCCCGAAGCCGCCGCCGCCCGCGCCGCCGCCGAAGCCGCCCCCGCCATAGCCGCCGCCGAAACTGCCGCCGCCCCTGCCGGGGAAGCCGCCGCCCTCGTTCGGCGCCGGCGATTGCGGCGCAGCGCTCGGCGTCTGCGCCCGCGCCAGCTCTTCCTGGAAGACGCGGCAGCTCTTCTTCCGGTCGTAGCGTGCGAAGAAAGGGCTCGGAAAGGACAGGAATTCCGCGCGGGTGACGCGGCCTTTGCCGGCCATGTCGAAATAATCGAAGGTCGCTGCGTGAAACACCGGGCTGAGGCGCGGAATAACCTCGAAATCCTGCGCGTCGATGAATCCACGCTTGCGCTTGTCGGCGAGGCGGAACATGCGCTCGAGATATTGCTTCCACTGCTCGCAAGTATAGACGCCGCCGGCGCCGCCCCATTCGCTCGATGTGGCGAGCACATCATCCGGGCCGCCGCCGCCTCCGCCCGCGCGGGGCGCATCCCCGGGAACGCCACGCGGGCGATGCTGCTGCGCGAGCGTCGCGCTCGAAACCAAGGCCAATAGTCCGACCGTCGCGAGCCGGATCGCCGCATGTCGCATGAGATGACCTCCAGAGCCTGCCGCCGTCTCGCCCGCGGCGAGGACCGGCAGCTCTGCAATAGCACGGCCTTTGCGCGGACGGCGCGGTTTTCCGCGGCAGACGAGAGAGCCGCGCCGCGCTATAGACGCCTTCCCCGCCGGAACGGAGCCGCCGCGTCATGCCGAAAACTCTTCCGCGCTTTCTGCTTTTTCCTTTGCTCGCTCTCGTCTGCGCCGTTCCGGCGCGCGCGCAGGAGCGCGCCACGGAACGCTCCATCGTTCCTCTCGATGTGGTCCATGGCGCCGATGGCGGCGGCCGCGCCTATGTCACAATGCGTTTCGGCAATGTGATGGGGCCGATGCGGCTCGACACAGCCGCCTCCACCAGCCGCATCAAGCTCGCGCCCTGGAACGCCGGCTTTCCGGCGTTGGGCGCCAGCGTGTCCACCAGCGCTCTGGGCGTCGCTTCCCGCTGCGAGGATGTGGAGGCGGCCAATGTCGAGCTGAAGGCGGCGCAGGGCAATAATATCGGCCGGGCCAAATATCGCGTCACCCGCTGCGCGACCTCGGATGGGGATGATCTGCTCGGGCTCGATTTCTTCCAAGGCGCGCGCTTCTCGCTCGATCTCGAGAGCGGCGAGATGGTCTTCTTCCCGCAGAGTGATGGCGCGGGTTGGCGGTCCTTCCGCAAGCTCTGGCCGGATCAAAAGCTCGTCGGCCTCGAGGCGCGCATCGGCAAGACGGAGGCGGTCGGGCTCTTCGACACGGGGGCGGAAATCTCCGCTGTCGACCGCCGCTTTCTGGAGCGGCACAGAGCGCTCTTCGTCCCGGTGAAGAAAAAGGCCAAGGTGAGCGAGGCCTCCGGCAAGAAGATCGACACGAAAGTCTATAAGGCCAAGGAGATAGACATAGGCGCGGGACGCGTGCTGAAGGACGTCGTCTTCGTCTCCTATGATTTTGGGCCTTTGCGCGAGGCGCTCGGCGGCGAGGCGCCGATCATACTCGGCTTCGATGTTTTGAGCCGGTTTCGTTGGGAGCTGGATTTCGGGGCGGAGGGGCCGCGATGGAAGGCGGTGGGGAGGTAGCGTCTTTCTTCGAGAGCGCTTTTCTTCGCTCGACTTTCCCGTATGAAATGCCGCATCTGGATAGCAAAGCGCCGCGTCGGGCGGCGTAGATAGTTGCATTCTCACGTAAATTTTGTATTGTTTCTGAAATATGTCGCTCGCAAGAGCGTTTCTCGGCCGTGTCGTCGATGCATTTTTCAAATATTTCGACGGCGACTTCAAAAAAGAGATAGTCGATGAGCGTTTCGAGTTCGGATCGAAAAACCGTTTTGATCATTGGCGCTTCCTCGGGAATCGGAAAATGCTGCGCGGAACGGCTGGCGGCTTCGGGCTGGCGCGTTTTCGGCGCATCGAGGTCGGCGCCGCCGGCGGAGGCTTATGAAACGCTGCGGATCGACATAGAGGACGACGACTCCGTCCGCGACGGCGTGGCGCTCATTCTCGAGAAAAGCGGTCGCATCGACGCTGTCGTCAATAGTGGGGGCGTCAGCACGCGCGGATCGGTCGAGGATGTTCCGATGGCGGAAGCTCGCCAAATCATGGAGACCAACCTATTCGGCGTGCTGAGGGTGTGCCAGGCGACCTTGCCCGCCATTCGCGCGAGCAAGGGCGTCATCGTCAACATCAGCTCTTTCGGCGGATCGATCGGCACGCAGTTCGGCGGCCATTACGCCGCCTCCAAATTCGCTGTTCGCGGCTTGACGGAAAGCCTGCGTCGGGAGCTGGCCCCCTTGGGCGTCCGGGTGGTCGATGTGTCGCCGGGCCTGTTCAAGACGCGGATGACGGAGAATGTCGTCATCTCGGAGGGGACGCTGCATGGCGCCTATGCCGGAGATTTCGCCAAGTTTCTGAAAGGCAAAGACAAGTTCATGAAGAACATGTCGACGCCGGAGCCCGTCGCCGCGCTGATCGAAAAGATCCTGACCAGCGATCATCCGAAAGGCTATTATTTCGTGGGGCCGTTCTTCCAGCGCATCGTGCTGGTTTTGAAGAAAATCCTGCCTCAGAGGGCGTTCGACGCGCTGATCGCCAGAGCGCTCGGTTGAGGGTTCGTCCCGCCGCGGTCCTCGCGCCGTGGCCGGCCTTTGCGCCGGCCGCCGCTTTTCGCTAATAGACTGACGGAGCCGTCAGAGGAAAGAAATGTCCCAAATTCCCGACTTCAGCAAAATCGCCTTCGCTCCCGTCGCCGCGACCCCGGCCGAGGCCGCCGAGCCGCGCCGCTGGAGAACGCCCGAGGGCATAGAAGTCAAGAATTCCTACGGCCCGCAGGACATAGACGGCCTCTCCTTCATCGACGGCTTCCCCGGCGTCGCGCCCTATGTGCGCGGGCCGTATCCGACCATGTATGTCGCTCAGCCCTGGACCATCCGCCAATATGCGGGCTTCTCCACGGCCGAGGATAGCAACGCCTTCTACCGCCGCAATCTCGCCGCCGGGCAGAAGGGCCTCTCCATCGCCTTCGATCTCGCCACCCATCGCGGCTATGACAGCGATCATCCGCGCGTTTCCGGCGATGTCGGCATGGCGGGCGTCGCCATCGATTCCATCTATGACATGCGCACTTTGTTCGACGGCATTCCGCTCGATCAGATGAGCGTGTCGATGACGATGAACGGCGCCGTTCTTCCGGTGCTCGCGCTGTTCATCGTGGCGGGCGAGGAGCAGGGCGTGCCGCCGGCGCAGCTCACCGGCACGATTCAGAACGACATCCTCAAAGAATTCATGGTGCGCAACACCTATATCTACCCGCCGTTTCCATCGATGCGCATCGTCTCGGACATATTCGCCTACACCAGCAAGAATATGCCGAAGTTCAACTCCATCTCCATCTCCGGCTATCACATGCAGGAGGCGGGCGCCTCGGCCGATCTGGAATTGGGCTACACGCTCGCCGATGGCGTCGAATATGTGCGCGCCGGCGTCGCCGCGGGGCTCGATATCGACGCTTTCGCGCCGCGGCTCTCCTTCTTCTTCGCCATCGGCATGAATTTCTTCATGGAAGTGGCGAAGCTCCGCGCCGCGCGCCTGCTGTGGGCGCGGCTGATGAAAGACCTCGGCGCCAAGACCGAGAAGAGCATGACTCTGCGCACCCATTGCCAGACGTCGGGCTGGTCGCTCACCGCGCAAGATGTTTACGTCAACGCCATCCGCACCAGCGTCGAGGCGATGGCGGCGACGCAGGGCCATACGCAATCGCTGCACACCAATGCGCTGGACGAGGCGCTGGCGCTGCCGACCGACTTTTCCGCCCGCATCGCCCGCAACACGCAAATCGTGTTGCAGGAGGAGAGCGGCACGACGCGCATCATCGATCCTTGGGGCGGCTCCTTCTATGTGGAGAGGCTGACCGCCGAGCTCGCCGAGGCGGCGTGGAAGCACATAGAGGAGATCGAGAGCCTCGGCGGCATGGCCAAGGCGATCGCCGCGGGCCTGCCCAAGCAGCGCATCGAGGAGGTCGCGGCGAAGACGCAGGCGCGCATCGACACGGGACAGCAGGTCGTCGTCGGCGTGAACAAGTTCCGCCCGGACAGCGACGTCGCGCCGGATGTGCTGAAGGTCGATAATTCCGCCGTGCGCGCCGCGCAGATCGCCAAGCTCCAACGCCTGCGCGCCGAGCGTGACGAGGCGAAGACGCAAGCAGCGCTCGATGCGCTGACCGAGGGCGCGAAGGGCGACGGCAATCTTCTCGCGCTCGCCATCGAGGCCGCGCGCGCCAAGGCGAGCGTCGGCGAAATCTCCTATGCGCTTGAAAAAGTCTTCGACCGCCATAAGCCCAAGGCCAATGTCATTTCCGGCGTCTATGCGCGCGAGGCTGGCGCCGATTGCGACAAGGTCGCGCGCGTGCGCAGCATGACGGCGGCCTTCGCCGAGAATGACAAGCGCAAGCCGAAGATTCTCGTCGCCAAGCTCGGCCAGGACGGCCATGACCGCGGCCAGAAGGTCATCGCCTCCGCCTTCACGGATTTGGGTTTCGAGGTCGTCATCGGCGATCTCTTCGCGACGCCGGAAGAAGTGGCCAAGCGCGCCGCGGAAGAACAAGTGCATATCGTCGGCGTGAACACGATGACCGCCGGCCATCTCGCTCTGACGCCGGAATTGCGCGACGCGCTGAAGGCGGCCGGGCGCGAGGAGGTGATGATGGTCGTCGGCGGCGTCATTCCCGAGCAGGATTTCCAAGCGCTCTATGACGCCGGCGCCGCGGCGATCTTCCCGCCCGGCACCAATATTCCGGAAGCCGCCGAGAAAGTGCTGCAAGAGCTGAACGTCCGTCTCGGCTATGCGCAGCGGGAGACGATTCGGCAGTAAGGGAAATTTCCTCCTCTGCCCGTTCGCGGGGAGAGGGCCGGGGTGAGGGGCTCGGGGCGTCAGCCACCGACGGAAAACGCCCCCGGCCCCTCATCCGCACCTTCTCCCCGCATGCGGGGAGAAGGAAGGCGGCATAGGCCGGGCGACAGCAATCCTCAGAAATCGTCAGGCGGAACTCGCCTCGGTCGTCGTCGCTGCGGCGCCCGGATCGCCAGGCTCTGTCTCCCAAGCGACGCCGGGAATGGCGACGATCCGCCAGCCGCGCTGGTCGAGACGGCAGACGATCGCCTGCTGTTCCTCCATATAGGCGAGCAGCCGCCGCGCCCGTCCGGGCGAGCGCGTGCCATAGGCGCTGGCGACATCGGCGTCGGAAGGGCAGGGGCGATGGTCGAAGGCCGCGCGCGCCAGCGATAGAAAAACGCCCTGCATATCCTCCGGCAGAGCGCCGGCCATTGCGAGCACCTCGGCCCAGGGCGAATCCGCGGACTCGGCTTCCGCGAGCTCAATGCCGGCATGGGCCACGGCGAGGCGGCGGCGGAAGGCGGGCAGGCTCAAGGGCTCGCCGCCGATGCGGCGAATCCGGCAGCGCACCAGAAAATCCTGATAGAGCACGGCGATGGTGCGGAAGTTGGCGTCGCTGTCGCTCAAAATCTCGCGCAGCGCCGAATCGATCGCAGCCTGACGCTGCTCGGGCGAAATGCTCGGCGGCGACTCGGCGGCGGGCGGCGCCGGCGGCGCGCTGCGGGCGAGCCGCGCCAGCACATCGGCGGTCGGCGCGGGCGGCGGCGGCCGGCGCGGGGCCTCGAAGCGCGCTTCATTGGCGCCGGGCGTGAAAATGAGATGCGCGTCGTCGGCGCCGGCCTCCGGCAGCGGCAGCAGCCTGGGGCTGACATTGCGCGCGGAAGTCTCCACCGGGCCGATGCGCACGGGCAGCGGCCGGCGCGCCATGGCCGGGCCGAGGGCGACGAAATTGCCGCTCTGCAAATCGCGGAACATTTCCGCCTGCCGCCGCTCCATGCCGAGCAGATCGGCGGCGCGCGCCATGTCTATGTCGAGAAAGGTGCGGCCCATGAGAAAATTGGACGCCTCCGCCGCGACATTCTTGGCGAGCTTGGCGAGGCGCTGCGTGGCGATGACGCCGGCGAGACCTCGCTTGCGGCCGCGACACATGAGATTGGTCATGGCGCCGAGCGAGGCTTTGCGCGCCTCGTCCGACACTTCGCCGGCGACGGCGGGCGCGAAGAGCTGCGCCTCGTCCACCACGACGAGCAGCGGATACCATTGGTCGCGCTCGGCGTCGAAAAGCCCGCCGAGAAAGGCGGCGGCGGCGTGCATCTGCTGCTCGGCGTCCAGCCCTTCGAGATCGAGCACCACGGAGACGCGGTGCTGGCGCGCCCGCGCGGCGATGCGCGTGAGATCGGCGATGCCGCAGCGGGCGTCCACCACCACATGGCCGTAACGCTCCGCCAGCGTGACGAAATCGCCCTCCGGATCGATGATCGCCTGCTGCACCCAGGGCGCGCTCTGCTCCAGCAGGCGGCGCAGCAGATGCGATTTGCCGGAGCCGGAATTGCCCTGCACCAGAAGGCGCGTCGCCAGCAGCTCCTCGAGATCGAGCGTTGCGACGCCGCCATCGGCGCGGGTCCCGAGATCGATGGAAACCTTGGCGGGCGCCGTCATCGCGGCGCCCCTCCGGCCGTGAAGGGGGGAAAGATCATGGCGCGGAGTCATATCGATTCGCGCCGCGCGTTCAACTGCGTCGCGCAGCCTGTGGACAAGCGCGCGCTGTCGGCGGCGTGCTCCGGGCGCCTTTTCTCCGTTCCATTCTCTTTGTGATCGGCTGCGCCGCCGCCGCTTGACTCGGCCTCGTTTGTTCCGTATACGTTCTCTTGTTCGTCAAATGTTCCGAGCGTGCGTAAACAAGTCCCCTAGAGTTGTAAGTAGCCGTTGTAAGCGTCGCATCGAGGCTCGCGGTCGCGAGGCGCCCCAGTGTCGCGCATGGGCGTCTCGCGCCGGGAGCCGAAGCGAGGCCGGCGCCCGGCGAGACGCCGGCCGCAGGGCCGGCAAGGAGATCATCGCCATGGCGAGCTCGGCGAAACGTCTGATCGAGAAATCGGAGAAGAGCGACTGGCGCCGGGCGGCGCAGCTGAGCCGTGAGGCGATCGGCGCGGTCGTGAATTTTTCCAGCGAGGAGCGTCCGATCGTCGATCCGGCGCGGCGGCGCGGGCGTGGCGCGCTCTCCAATGAGAGCGGCCGTTTCGAGCGCGAGCGGCGCGTCGAGGCCGATGACGGCTGGAATGGGCTGGAGGAGCTCGGCGAGTTCCGCACCAATGTCCATGTCGAGCGGGCGAAGACGATCATCACGCGCAACGACTCGCCGGATATTTCCTTCGACCGCTCCATCAATCCCTATCGCGGCTGCGAGCATGGCTGTGTCTATTGCTATGCGCGGCCTAGCCACGCCTATATGGGCCTCTCGCCGGGGCTCGATTTCGAGACGGAGATTTTCGTCAAGGAAGGCGCGGCGCAATTGCTCGAGCGCGAATTGTCGGCGCGCAATTATTCGCCCAAGACCATCGCCATCGGCGCCAATACCGACCCCTATCAGCCGCTCGAAAAGCGCTATCGCGTCACCCGCGGCCTGCTCGAGGTGGCGAGCCGCGCCGATCATCCGATCGGCATAGTGACGAAATCCTCGCTGGTCGTTCGCGACATCGACATTCTCGCGCCCATGGCGCGCAAGGGCCTGGTCAAGGTCGCGATCTCGCTGACGACGCTCGATCCGGCCTTGGCGCGGGCGATGGAGCCGCGCGCCGCATCGCCCGAGCGACGGCTCGCAACGATCGAGCGGCTGGCCGAGGCGGGAATTCCGGTCGCTGTTCTGGTCGCGCCGATCATTCCGGCGGTCAATGACGCCGAGATCGAGACCATATTGACGCGCGCCCATGCCGCCGGCGCGCGCGAGGCCGGCTATGTGATGCTGCGGCTGCCGCTCGAGCTGCGCGAATTGTTCAGCGAATGGCTCGTCACCCATTTTCCGGCCAAGGCCCGGCATGTGCTCTCGCTGGTGCGCTCGGCGCGCGACGGCAAGCTCTATGACCCGTCCTTCGATAAGCGCATGACCGGCGACGGCCCCTACGCCTGGATGATCGGACGCCGCTTCGAGCTTGCCGCGCAGCGTCTCGGCTTTTCGCGCACGCGGCTGCGCGCCGATCTGTTCCGGCCGCCCCGCAGCGACGCCGAGCAGCTGAGCCTTTTTTAAAAAGGCGCGTAGGGATCGATTGCTCCGATCCCGCCGCTGTGTTTTTTTCAGTCGCCCCTTTTCGACGAGCCGAGCGAGCATGCCCCCCCATTTTCTCACCGAGACGCGCGTTCTGCGCGGCGGCGCTCGGCCCATCGCCGGCGTCGACGAGGTCGGGCGCGGGCCGCTCGCCGGGCCGGTTGCGGCCGCGGCCGTGATTCTCGACCCGAACCGGCTGCCGGACGGCGTCGATGATTCGAAAGCTCTGTCGGCCAAGGCGCGGGACGCCGCCTTCGAGCGAATCGTCTCCAGCGCGCTGGCCATCGGCGTCGCCTTCGCCAGCGTCGAGGAAATCGACCGGCTGAACATTCGCCGCGCGGCGCTGCTGGCCATGGCGCGCGCCGTCGCCGCGCTCCATGTCGCGCCGGGCTTCGTGCTGGTCGACGGCCGCGACCTGCCGGAACTCGCCTGCCCGGGCGAGGCGATCGTGAAAGGCGACGCGCTTTCTCTTTCCATCGCCGCCGCGTCGATTGTCGCCAAGGTTGCGCGTGATCGCCAGATGCGCCGCCTCGCCCGGCTCTATCCCCATTACGGATTCGAGACCAACGCCGGCTATGGCACGCGCGAGCATCTCGCCGCTCTCGAAACCCATGGGCCGACGCCCTTTCACCGCATGAGCTTCGCGCCGCTGCGGGAGCTGAGCGAAGCGCGCCCAGAGCTCGCCCCGTGAGCGCGCGCCCAAGCGCTCGCACCTCCCATGAGCGTTCGTAAACATCTGGTGAAAATGGAATTTCTTAACGAAGGCGTGCGGAAAAGGGACAGCCGCGCACGGGCTTTCTAAACCCGGCTTTTACCGCGATCGGGCATTGTTCGCATCGTTGGTTGCGTAGCCGGTGATTGTTCATGAGTAGCGCGCGCGTCGGGGCGGCCCGCCCCAAGTCCCAGATAAAGGTCTCGCGTACTGGGACGTCGAATTTCGGGTCGCCTCGCGCGATGTCGCGTAACGAGGTCGTCGTCGGAGACAGCGTCGAGGTCATGCTCGGCCTGCCGGAGGCGAGCGTCGATCTCGTTTTCGCCGATCCACCTTATAATCTGCAGCTGGCCAACCGGCTCACCCGGCCGGATCAGAGCGTCGTCGACGCGGTCGATGATGATTGGGACAAATTCGCCGATTTCGCCGCCTATGACGCCTTCACCCGCGACTGGCTGGCGGCTGCGCGGCGGGCCATGAAGCCCAACGCCACTATTTTCGTCATCGGCTCCTATCACAATATATTCCGCGTCGGCGCGATCATGCAGGACCTCGGGTTCTGGATCCTGAACGACATTGTGTGGCGGAAAAACAATCCCATGCCGAATTTTCGCGGCCGTCGCTTCACCAATGCGCATGAGACGCTGATCTGGGCGGCGCGCGACGCTTCGGCGCGAAATTACACTTTCCATTACGAGGCGTTGAAGGCCGGCAATGAGGATTGCCAGATGCGCTCGGACTGGCTGCTGCCGATTTGCTCGGGCGGCGAACGCCTGAAGGATTCGAGCGGCCGCAAGACGCATCCGACGCAAAAGCCAGAGGCTCTGCTCGCCCGCATCATGCTCGCCGCCACCAATCCCGGCGATCTGGTGCTCGATCCTTTCTTCGGCTCCGGCACCACGGGCGCGGCGGCCCGGCTGCTCGGCCGCGATTATCTCGGCATAGAGCGCGAGCAGATCTACGCCGCTGCGGCGCGCGCGCGCATTGCGGCGATCTCGCCGCTGCCGGCCGAGGCGGTGGCGCCGGCGCCCTCCAAGCGCAATGAGCCGCGAATCGCTTTCGCCAGCGTCGTTGAGGCGGGCCTCGTCGCTCCCGGCGCGACGCTCACCGACGCAAAGGGCCGCCACAAAGCGGTCGTTCGCGCGGATGGCGCGCTGTCGATCGGCGCCATCGTCGGCTCGATTCACAAGACGGGCGCCTTGGTGCAGGGCCTGCCCGCTTGCAATGGCTGGACTTTCTGGCATTTCGAATCGGGCGAGGGCCTCGCGCCGATCGACGATTTGCGCGCGGTCGCCCGCGCGCGTCTGCGCGACGCCGCGGAATAGTCGCGAGAGCGACGCCCCGCGGCGCGGCGCGAGCCGCGGGAAGACGCATGCGACTGGAAAATATTTTCGCCGATCTGCCGGAAAAAGCGGAGCAGGAGCAGTTTCTGCCGCTGCTCGCCGGCTCGAACATGCGCGTCGAGCGCATCGTCTCCTTCGGCCAGGCGAGCCCGCCCGGATTTTGGCACGATCAGGAGGAGGCGGAATGGGTGATCCTGCTCGCCGGATCGGCCGGACTGCGTTTCGAGGGCCATGACGAGGTGCTGACGCTCGCCCCGGGCGACTATCTCGAGATCGCCGCGCATCGGCGTCATCGCGTCGAATGGACGGATGAGACGCTGCCGACGGTCTGGCTCGCTGTCCATTTTCGCGCCGAGGGAGCCTGATGCAGCGACAAACGGTCGAAAACCGTCACTGTTATATACGTGACAATATAGGTGCGCTTCCCGCCGTGGTGTCGCATAATTTCATAGATATCTGAAATTAAAATAGAAAATCATTGCATGAGCGGTGGCGCGCCGCTTGCTACCTCCTGTACAGATCAGGAGTGAGCGATGCGCCCTCGACACGAATTTGAGACGCCGCGGCGGAAGCGACCGCTGGCCGTCATATTGGGAACGAACGAGATCGCCTCGGCGGTCGCCGTGCATATGAACCGGATCGGCTGGGCCTGCGTGCTGAGCCATGACGCCTTCCCACCCGTCATCCGCCGCCAGATGGCCTTTCACGATTGCCTCTATGGCGAGCGCATCACGCTCGAGGAGGTCGAGGCCGAGCGCGCCGATTCGACCATGGAACTGGTCGAAATCCTCGACTTCACGACCAAGGTCGCGGTGACGCCGCTGCAGTTCCACGATCTCGCGGCGGTTCGCACGGCCCATGCGCTCGTCGACGCGCGCATGCAGAAATATCGCGCGACGCCGGATTTGCGGCATCTCGCCAAGGTCGCGGTGGGCCTCGGGCCGAATTTCGCCGTCGGCCGCAATTGCGACATCGCGATCGAGACCAAGCCTTCGCAGGCGGGCCTCATCGTCCAGGAGGGCGAGACCGAGCCGGCCGACCATGTGCCGAACCGCCTCGGCGATGTCGGCGAGGAGCGTTTCGCCTATTCCAGCAAGCCCGGCCTGTGGCATTCGGCGATCGATATCGGCGTCCGTGTGTTCAAGGATTTCGTCGTCGGCCATTTGGACGGCGAGCCGGTGATGGCGCCGCTGGACGGCGTGCTGCGCGGGGTCATCCGCGACGGCCTCCACATCCCGGCCGGGGTCAAGCTGCTGGAGATCGATCCGCGCGGCCGCTCCGCCAAATGGACCGGCATAGACGAGCGATCGGGGCTGGTCGCGAGCGCCGTCGGCCGGGCGATCCGCATCGAGCTCGCCAAGCGCGAGGCGACGCCGATCGCAGGGCCTTTCGTCGCCCACTGACAATCCTGTCGCCAATGTGACAGGATCGTCGTCTTTCAGCTATATTTTGTTCGATACAGATCGCGGCGTCGTAGGAGGCGCGGAACGATGCGAACAGAAGTGGATGCGCCGCAGGTCGGCGTTATTTTGAAGCTGCCCAATGGCGGGGTTCTCGCTCCCGCGGATCTCGAGCTGATCGACGCGCTGCGCAAGGAACGCTCGATCATCGGCGCGAGCCGGGCGCTCGGCCTATCCTATCGCAAATGCTGGCTTTCGGTGGATGCGCTCAATCGGACTTTCGAAAGTCCGGTGGTGGCGACCTTCCCCGGCCGGCGCGAGGGCGGGGCGGAGATCACGCCTTTCGGCGAGCGGCTGGTGGGCGTCTATCGATCGATCGAGCGTCACGCGGCCAATTCGGCCAAGCGAACGCTGGACGAGATCATCGGGGCGCTCGACTGGTCCTACCAGAAGTCGGCCACTGACGCGGAAACGGAGCCGCGTCGGGATCGAGCGTCCGGCCGCTGACGGCGACCGTCTTGATCATCGCCCAGGCCGAGAGTCCCTCGACCAGGGCGAGCCGTTCGACCGATTCATGCGTGATCAGCGCGTCCACGCGGGCGCCGCCGAGCGAAAGGCGCGCGCGCGTGAAGGGCGGCGGCAGAAAATCCAGCTCGAGGATGGTGCCGGGAAGGCGATTGAGTATGGAGACATCCATCGGCCGCGAGAGGGCGATGGAGACGTCGCGCGCGTCGATCTCCACCTCTATGGCGGTTCCGACGATGGCGTCGACCATAGGCACGCGCAATTCCCCGCCGGCGAAAAACAGCGTGGAGAGGCCGGCCTCCGGCTCGTGCCGCAGCACGCGCGCCGGGAAAATCGATACGTAATGGTGGGTCTGCGCAAAGAGCGGCGTTGTCTTGTCCAGCATGATCGCCGAACTAGCGAGAAATACGCCAATCTCACATTTTACTGGGAAAAACGCCCGTTTTGACGCTGAAAAGGCGTCGTTCGGCGGTTTTTCGCTCGGAACACGGACGCCGCTCGGCGGCGCCCGCTTCGAAATGCTCAGTTCGGATTGCGAGCGGCGATCGCCTCATATTGCTCGCGGGTCAGGCGGAAATAGCCGCGGCCGCCCGCGCGCGTCTCGTATTTGTCGCCGGCGCGCTGGCACAGCAGCTTGTACCATGCCTGCTTGTCGAGATGGGCGGGAAGGCCATTGATTTCCCAGACGGTCGTATCAGGGCGGAAGCGCACCATGATGATGACGCCGTCGCCCACCGCGGTCGCGACGCTGGCGTCCTTTTCCACCGGCTCGACAGCCGCAGGAATATTCGTGACAACATGGCCGGCTTCGGTCGAGACCTCTGAAGAAACATTCGGTTGCACATCGTCCTCCATATCGCCGGCTCGCGGCGCTCTCCGAATTGTCGGGCCATCGACGGGCCGGCCGAGCCGGCGTCTCCGCCCGAGACGTTTCGTTCTATGCGAGCCGTATACCAAACTATATTGCAAAAGTTCCAGACTGGCGGTCCGCGCCTGCGGCATTAGGTCACTCTGGCGCGGCGCCCGGAGGCGAGGCGCGCGGGTCCGAGTGGCGCCGTTTTCGCGACAAAGGCCAGATTCTTGCTAAGGCCCCTAATCCGTATCACCTCAGCCGAAGTGAGCCCGTCATGTCAGAAAGACATTCCTGCGTTCTCGTTCTCGGCATCGGCGAAACCGCGTCCGCGATAGCGCGTGAGCTGTTCCTCGCCGATCATATCGTCGCCGTCCACGAGGCGGCGCCGCCGCCCGATCTCCGCCGTAAGATGACGTTTTCGGACGCCTGGTTCGACGGCTCCAGCGTTCTCGAGGGCGTGGAGGCGCGCCGCGCCGATCTCGTCGCCGAATTCATGCTCGGCCTGCGCAGCCGCATGTTCGTGCCGGTGCTGACGCATCCGCTCAACGAAATTCTCGAGCGTTGGCCTTGGGAAGTCGTCGTCGATGCGGAGATGAATCCGCGCAAGGACCCGTTCTCCGTCAAAAATCTCGCCGGCCTCACCATCGGCGTCGCGCCGGGCTCGATCCCGGGCGAGAATTGCGATCTCGCCATAGACGCTTATGGCAAGGATCCGGGCGCGATACGGCGCCCCGGCGAAGGCCCCGGCCCGAGCTACGAGGCGGACCCGCCGGAGGCCGAGCCGGTGCGCGCTCCCGTCTCCGGACTCTTCAAAATGCACAAGGAAATAGGCAATATCGTCGAGGCGGGAGAGGCTTTCGGGGAGATCGACGGCGCTCCCGTGCCGGCCCCCTATGGCGGCCGCATTCGTGGCATCATCAAGCAGGGCAGGGCGGTCGCCAAAGGCACGCCGCTCGCCGATATCGCCGCCTCGGCCGGCGCTCAGGTCGCCGGCATGACGGCGCGCAACCGACTCATCGCGCGCGGCGTCTCCTTTGCGATCGAGATGCAGGCGGAAGGCTGGACGCCCTTCTCCTGGGACGCGTTTCTGGAAGGCGGCGGCGGCCTCTCGATCTGAGCGGCCGCCCTACAACTTCAGTGCGGGGGGAGGCGCGAGGGCTTGCCATCTGCGCCGGTGAAGGGAAACAGCCCGCCTTGGAAACATTGTGACATATGTGTCGCCTTGGCGATGGCCTCCTCGGCCTGCGCCGCGGGAAGGTTCTCGCGCGCCGATTGCGTGAACAGCTCCACCCAGCGGGCGAAATGCTCCGGCTCGACGGGCAGGTTTATGTGAACGGCGAAAGGATGGCCCTGATAGCGATCCGTGCCCAGCAGCGATTTGGACCAGAAATTTGCGATGATATCGAGATGCTGGTCGAGCTCCGGGATCGCGCTGAAAATCGGCCCCAGCAGGGGATCGGCCAAGCCTTTGTCGTAGAAGGCGCGCACGCAGGTCGTGATCGCGGCCTCGAGCGTCGTCGGCTCGGCGGTCGCTTCGGTGGAAGCTGACATTGTCTCTCCTCCTATTCCTTCAGCGATACAGCGGCGGGCGCCAGCGCGCGCTCAGCCAGAGTCTTTGTTTTGACGTGCTTCCAACGCCGAACCGGTGTCCACTTCGGCTGGAAACGCTCTAATCCGCGTTGAAGCGCACGGCGCCCAATTGCGAGATGTCATAGCCGCCGAGCCGCGCGGCGCGCTCCTGAAACGCCTCGCTCGCGCAAAAGCGCATGAGCGTCTGCCAGGGCGGATCGAAATAGGCCTTGCGCCAGACCACGAGATCGAAGCGCTCGACGATCTGCGGCGCGAAATCGAGGCCGAACTGGCGCGCGCAAGCCTCGAGGCCGAGGCCGACGTCGGCGCCGCCGGCGGCGATGGCGGAGGCGAGATCGGTTTCCGAGCGCTCCACGGCGGGAACAAGGCGCAGATGCTCGCGCTTCATCCCCGCCTGCGCGAGCAGCTGGGTGAGGACGAGCTCGCTGCCCGCCTCCGGCTGGCGTGATTGGAAGGCGAGGTCGCGCACATCGGCGAGCCCGTCGATGCGCCGGGCGAGGCCCTTGCGAAACATCAGCCCGCGGCGGCGCTTGGCCCATTCCACGACGACGATCGGCTCGCCCGCGAGCCGTCTCTCCACCGTCTCGACATTCCAGCCGTCGTCCGGCTCTGGAATATGCAGTCCGGCGGCGATGCAGCCGCCCGCGGCGGCGCGCTCGAGCCCGTCCAGCGCGCCGTCGAGCAGCGCCGCGACGCCGCAGCGCGATTCGCGCAACGCCCATTCGAGCAGCGGATCATGGCCGCCGGCGACGACGAGCGGACGCGTCGCCGAGCCTTCGCCGCGCGGAGCCCGGCCGCTCGCGCCCGCGGCCAGCCACTCCTCGATCTCGATGCGGGGAAACAGCAGCTTGCCGGTGACGCGGCGTACAGGCAAGGCGCCTTCCGCGGCGAGGTCATAGACCTTGCGCTCCTTGACGCGCAGCAGCGCGGCGAGCTCGCGCGTGGTGAGAAATTCAGACATTGTGTGTTTTTTCCGAGATGCGGAAAATTAACATAGCCAGCCTTCGGCGACAATCTCCCAATTATCCCGCACCACCAACAAAGGCGCGCGATCCAGAGCCAGTCGCAATTTGCTATTCCTATGCGAAATTATGTGAAAGACTCACAAATAGGCAAAATATATGCATAAGTAAGACAAGGCTCATCCATCCGAGCCGATCATCGGAGTGGTTCTCATGGTCAAACTGGCAAGTCTGGCGCTCGTCGCCGCTTTTCTGTCGCTGAATTTCACCCCGGCCTCTGCAGAGGCTCCCGCGGCCGATAAGGCTACCGGCGCCAAGACGGTGACTGTGTTCGCGGCGGCGAGCCTCAAGAATGCATTGGATGACGCCGCTGCGGCCTTCAAGAAGAAGACCGGCGTCGAGGTCTCCATCAGCTATGCGGCCTCCCTGCCGCTGGCCAAGCAGATCGAATCGGGCGCGCCGGCCGACATCTTCATTTCGGCCGACACCGCCTCCGCCGATTATCTCTCCTCGCGCGGGCTGCTGAAGGAGGGCTCGCGCACCGATCTGCTCGGCAATAGCCTCGTGCTCATCGCGCCCAAGATCGCCAGCACGAAGAAGCTCACGCTGGATAAGGCCTCGCTGCTGGGCGCGCTCGGCGACAGCGGACGCATCGCCACCGGCGATCCGGCCTCCGTCCCTGTCGGCAAATACGCCAAGGCGGCGCTGCAGAAGCTCGGCCTGTGGGAGGATTTGGAATCGCGCTTCGCCTTCGCCGAAAATGTGCGCGCCGCGCTCCTCTTCGTCGCGCGTGACGAGGCGCCGCTCGGCATCGTCTATCTGACCGACGCGCATTCGGATCCCAAGGTCTCGGTCGTCGCGACCTTCCCGGCCTCGTCGCACCCGCCGATCGTCTATCCCTTCGCGCTGACCGCCTCCTCGACGAGTGACTCGGCGGCGAAATTCTTCGCCTTTCTGAAGGGTCCGGAGGCCGCCGGCTTCTACAAGAAGCAGGGCTTCGCCGTTCTGCACTGAAACGGCTTTCCCTCGCCGCCGCTCCCAGTCTATCCTTCGGCGGCGAGGGAACCATGACCGTAGCGCATAATCCCAAAGACCTTTCGCGGACGGCCGCGCCGTTTCGCCTCGACCGCGCCCGTCTCGCCGAGCTGGCGGAGACAGCGCTCGCCACCGCGCGCCGCGCCGGAGCGAGCTACGCCGATATTCGCCTCGGCGAGACGCGCCGCCAATTCGTCCAGGCGAAGGAAGATCGGCTCGACGAATTTTTCGAGAGCGTCAGCCCCGGCTTCGGCCTGCGCGTGCTCGTCGATGGCTGCTGGGGCTTTTATGGCGCGGGCTCGCTGGAGCGAGGCGCCATAGCCGCGGCGGTGGAGCGCGCGATTCACAACGCGCGCGCCGTCGCGCCCATCCGCGTCGCGCCCGTGCAGATCGAGGAGACCGAGCCGCATGTCGCCGAATGGATCATGCCGCTCGGCGTCGATCCTTTCGCCGTCGATGCGCCCGCCAAGGTCGAGCGCCTCGTGGCGATCAACGCCGCGGCGCTGGCGGCGGGCGCGGATTATTGCGTTTCCTCCTTCGCCTTCGCCACGGAGGAGCGACTCTTCGCCGACAGCCGCGGCAGCCGCATCTTCCAGTCGCGCACGCGCACGCAGCCCTCTTTCGAGGTCACGCTGATCGACAAGGCCTCCGGCCGTTTCGCGACGCGCGAGAGTCTCGCTCCGGCGCGCGCCGCCGGCTGGGAGCATGCGCTCTCCTGCGATCTCCTCGGCGAGGCGCGGCAGGCCGTCGAGGACGCGCGGCAAAAGCTGGGCGCCAAGCCCGTCGAGGCGGGCGTGACCGATGTCGTCATCGACCCCACCAATCTCTGGCTCACCATTCACGAGACGGTCGGCCATTCCACCGAGCTCGATCGCGCGCTCGGCTGGGAGGCGAATTTCGCCGGCACCTCTTTCGTCAAGCCGCATATGCTCGACAATCTGCGCTTCGGCAGCGAGCTGATGACGATCAAGGCGGATCGCTCGCAGGAGGGCGGCCTCGCCAGCATCGCCTTCGACGACGATGGCGCGCCGCGCGAGCGCGCGGAATTCGAGATCGTCTCCAATGGCGTGTTCCGCAATTTCCAAATGGCGCTCGGTCAGGCGCATCTCATCGGCGCCGAGCGCTCCAACGGCTGCGCCTATGCGGATGATCCGACCGCCTTTCCCATTCAGCGCATGCCCAATATCTCGCTGGCGCCCAATCCTGATGCCTGCAAGCTCGAGGAGCTGATCGGCGGCGTCGAGAAGGGGCTCTATATCGTCGGCGCGGGAAGCTGGAGCATCGATCAGCAGCGCGACAATTTCCAATTCGGCGGCCAGATGTTCTACGAGATCCGCGACGGCAAGCTCGGCGAGCCGGTGCGCGACGCGGCCTATCAGGGCCGCACCATTCCGTTTTGGAATTCGCTCGACGGACTCGGCGACGCCTCCACCTACCGGCTGTGCGGCACCTTCACTTGCGGCAAGGCCGAGCCGATGCAGCTCGCGCCGGTCTCGCATGGCGCGCCGGCGGCGCGTTTCCGCGGCGTGACGGTGCTGAACACCGCGCGCGACTGAAATCCTTCACGGCGAAGGCCCCCTCCCTCACCCTCCGCCGCTGCGCGGGAGAGGGAGGCGGCAAACGCTACACGAAATCTCCATGAAGCGCGCAATCTGCCCCCTCTCCCGCGAAGCGGGGGAGGGCTGGGGAGGGGGCTCGAGCACATTCGCTATCATCGCGCGAAGCCACTCGATTGCTTCGCATGTGGCTCGCAATGACGTTGTGCGCCTTTAGAGTCTGTCCGTTAACTTCATACTTGATTACAAAGCCTTCTGAGCATGAGGCGGATGGAGGCGAGGTGAAGAAACGCCAGCGCCTTGCGATTGAGGTTTTCGAAGTCCTTGGCCAGCCTTCGGCAGCGACCGAGCCAAGAAAAGGTTCTTTCGACGACCCATCGGCGAGGCAGCACTTTGAAACCTTTGGCCGCATCGGAGCGCTTGACGATCTCGGTGTCGACAAACGGCAAGGCCTTCTTCTGTGCGTCGCGGAACTGCGGGCCTTGATAGCCGCCGTCGGCAAACAGCTTTTGCAGAAACGGGAATTTTCCAAACATCGTGCGCAGGACCAGAACGCCGCCATCGCGATCCTGAATGTCGGCCGGATGAACGAGCGCGTGAAGCAGCAAGCCTATCGTATCGACGAGAATGTGCCGCTTCTTGCCCTTGATCTTTTTTCCTGCATCGTAGCCATGCGGATCGATGCGATGCCCCCTTTTTCTGCGCTCTTCACGCTCTGGCTGTCGATGACCGCGGCTGTTGGGCTGGCCTCGCGCCCTGCCGCTTCGCGACACTTCACGTAGAGAGCATGATGGATGCGATCGAGCGTTCCGTCGTATGTCCAAAGATCGAAATAGCCATGGACCGTGCTCTTGGGCGGCAAATCCTTGGGGATCGCGCGCCATTGGCAGCCGGTCGAGAGCACATACATCAAGCCGTTCACGACCGCGCGCATCTCGACCGTGCGCTTCCCGCCGCCCCGTTTCGCCGGTGGGATCAGCGGTCCGACGAGCGCCCATTCCGCGTCCGTCACGTCGCTCGGGTAGCGCAATTTGCTACGATCGTAGCGCGTGCGATTTTCATTCGTCCACATCGGCGGTCTCCGCGAGAATCAGGCCGCCTCTATTGAATCACAAGCGATTCATCCGATTCAACTTGTCTTCGGACCGACACTTAGAATTTGAACTTCACCCCTCCGATGAAAGCCCGCGGCGAGCCGGCGATGATCGATGCGCCGGTCGAATTGGCGAGCAATATCGCCGGCGTCTGCACGGCGGTTCCCGTCATCAGCGTGTTGGTCAGCACATTGGCGCCGGCCACATAGGTGCGGTCGAAGAGATTCTTCACATCGAAATAGACCTCTATGTTCTTCACATAGCTGTCCGCGATGGCGCGGCTGTAATGCACATTGAGATTGACGAGTCCATAGCCCGGGATCGACGTCAGATTGGCGTTGTCGATCGTGTAAGAGCTCTTGAACACATATTCGACGAAAGCGCCGAGCCCTTTGAAATCGCCGTCCGCAATGTCATAGCCGGCGCGGCTCGTCAGAGTATGCGTCGGCACATTGGGGATGCGATTTCCTGCGCGATTATAGGAGACGGTCGATGAGAGATTGTCCCAGAAATTGGTGAAATACTGGTCGTTATAGGCATAGGCCGCGATGAAACGCCAACCATCGAAAGGCCGCCAATCGACGCTCGCCTCGACGCCGCGATGGATCGAGGAGGGCGCGTTGAGCTGATAGCTGACGAGACCATTCGATTGAGTGAGTATCTCGTTGCGGAACCATTCGTGATAGAGCGTGACGCTCGCCGTTAGATTTTTCGCGGGAGTCCAATCGACGCCGAGATCGACGCCCATATTGGTCTGCGCCTTCAGCGAGGTGTTGTTGCCTGCGCCCGTCGGCGTATTGGTGAGATACATGAAATTCGGCGTTCCATAGCCCGTCGCATAGCGCGCGCGGAATTGCCATTCCGGGCTGTAGCGATAGGTGAGCGAAGCCTCCGGCGCCGTGTTCCAATACTCATTGTCGACGCCGACCTGCGTCGGCCGCGTCATGGTTCCATTGCTCGCGTAATTATAGACGGTGTAGACGCCGGAGATTCTGTTCCAATTGGAGCTGAAGCCGATCGCCGCGGTGAGCTGCGGCGTCAGCGCAATCTCTTCGCGCGCGCGAATGCTCAGATTGGAGTGATTGGATTCGATATTGCCGACCGCGCCGCCGATCGCGCCGTAACCCCACACATTGGGAACTTGCGAATACAGCGGATTGACGCTTTTGAGACCGTCGTAGAAGAAGCCGAGATAATGCGTCGCCGGTAGGCCGAAGATCGCGCCATGATTGGTGATGTCGGTCGAGGCGCTGAGGCCATAGGACGGACCGCGGATCGCGACCGGCCCGCCGAGGCCGCCGAAAACGGCGGGGCCGACCTTCGGCGGCGGCCAGGTGCTGTTGATGTAATCGAGATAATCATAGGAAAATTGCGTGCGCCATGTGGTGGCGTTGTCGAAGTCGTGCTCATAGCGCAAGCCGACGATATCGCGCATCACATGCCAATGCGTGCCGAGCTGCCAGACGCTCTGATTGGAAAGTCCGGACGTCGCGCTGGTGAAGGAGCCATTCGCCGGCACATTGAGATTGTTGCAGAAGGGAAGATTGGCGGGCGTCGCTATGCGGCAATTGACATTCTTGCCATAAGGGTTGGTGTAGAATTGCGTCAGCGAGCTGCGGTTCATGAATTCCGCGAAGGAGCTGCTGGCGAGAAATTTGAACGTCAGCCGATCGGTCGGAACCGGCGTCCAAGTGGCCAGGACCTTGCCCTGGTCGAACTCATGCGCGCCGCGCGCGAGATAGCCGTCGCCGCGTGTGTCGGAGCCGAAGATCGCAATGTCGAGATCGCCGAGATCGCGGTCGGTGAATTTCTTTCCGACGCGCAGATAATTGTTGAAATAGCCGAAGCTGCCAAATTCCGAGCCGGTCTCGACGCCGTCGATCTCCTTGCCCGTCAGGCTGCGGAAATTGATCGCGCCGCCATAGGCGTAATTGCCGAACATTGCGGAGGAGGGGCCGCGATAGACGTCGACTCCCGAGAAGGAGTGCGGGTCCAGCATGTCGGTGCGGCCATTGCCGTCCGCGGTGACGATGGGGAATCCGTCCTCATAGAGCATGATATTGCGGACGGAGAAGGGATAGGTCATGCCGAGCCGATTGCCGGAGCCGCGGATCGACGGCAGCAGCTCGCGCGGCATCGTGCCTTGCGAGATGGAGACGCCGGGACTGTATTGCAGCATGTCCTGCACAGTCTGCATCGGCGTCGTTTCGAGGAATTTGTGATCGACTGTCGTGACCGTCTGCCCCGGCGGGTCGCGATAGATCGGCAGCTTGGCGCGTTCGGCGTCGAAGCCCGGCGCGGTGGAGACGCCGCTCGCGCGCTTTTGCTCCGCGCCTATGTCGATGGGCGGCAGCTCGGCTCCGTTGGCGTCGGTCATGGTTCCGCGCGCAGCCTGCGCGAGAATGATGGAGACGGAGCGCCCATTCTCCGACAGCCGATAGGAGAGGCCGGTTCCCGAGAGCAGCCGGTCGAGCCCGTCGCGCACCGAATAGGCGCCGACGACGCCGCGCGTTCTCATCGCCTCTGTGAGGCCGACGTCGAAGACGATATGCAGGCCGCTGCGGTCGGCGAAAGCGTTGAGCGCCGTCTCCATGGCGCCGGCAGGAATGCGATAGTCGCGCAGCGCCCCGTCGCGCTCCTGCGGCGAGATGGAGGCCTGCGCGCTCGTCACCGGAGCCTCGGCCCCGAGCGTCATCGCGCTCAGCGCCAAGGCGATCGCCGTCGAACTCATATTCACGCCCTCGCCTACCGACTTCTTCCTCGCCATGGCCATTTCGTCCCGCCGTCGCAACGCCCGCCATAGAGTTCGGGCTCTCGGGAACAGGACGCAGCAGGCGGAAAAAGCGGAACCTCCCTCGCTCGAAAAAATTCGCGCGCCGATGAAGCGTTCGAATTCAATACAGCAGGATCAGATAGCTGGTGACATGGATGGCGCGCAGGCCGAGCGAGGCCTCTATTTCCGCCAAGGATTGCAGCGCGTCCTCCTGCGCGCCGAAGACGCCGGAGATGCGCCGCGCGCAGATCGCGCGATCGACGCAATAAATATAGCCGCGATGATAGCGGCCGAGCGCGGCGAGCACATCGCCGAGCGGCTGCCGATTGACGATGAGCTTGCCGCGCCGCCAGGCGGTCGCCGTGTCGATATCGATCGTCTCGGGCGCGCGCGCCGGCGCGTCGCGCTCGAAGGCGGTCTGCTGGCCCTCTTCGACGATCGTGGTCTTGCCGCCGCTGGCGACGCCGACGCGGTGCTCCGTCACAGTGACGCGCGCGCCGCTCTTTTCCAGCGCCACATCGAAGGCGGTGCCGAGCGCGGTGACGCGGCCGTCGCCCGCCTCGACGACAAAGGGGCGCGAAGCGTCGGGCGCGACGTCGAACCAGGCCTCGCCCGAGAGGAGGCGGAGCCGCCGCTCGCCCGCCGAATAGCGCAAAGCGATTGCGGAGCGCGAGTCGAGCAGCGCATGCGAGCCGTCGTCCAGCGTCACCAGCCGCTTCTCGCCGACGCCGGTGAAGTGGTCCGCCTCGAGCCGCAGGACGATTTCATCATAAGAGGCGAAGACCGCGACAGCCGCCGCCGCGGCGAAGGCGAGGGCCGCCGCCCGCATCTCGCGCGCGGCGCGCGGCGCCGGCCGCATGCGGTGGGCAGGGCTCATGCCGGCGAGGTGGCCGTACATATGCAGCACGTCGTCGAAGGCGGCGGCATGCGTCGGCTCGGCGCGCCAGGCCTCGAAGGCGGCCGTCTCCTCGGCCGAGAGCTTCCCCTCGCGCATGCGCACGAACCATTCGATCGCGGCGTCCCCGGCTTCGTCCGGCGCGGGTTCTCTCGCCTGTTCCCCGGTCATCTCTCCATCCGTCCTCGAGGCGTCGCGCGCGACAGTATAGATGACGCGGCCCCGGCGCGAGGCGGAACCTCGAAGCGGGAAAAAATCACTCGGCGTCGCTCCGCAGCGCGGCGCGGCAGGCGCGCAGCGCGAGGCTCACATGCTTGCGCGCCATGCGGTCGGATATTTCCATCCGTCGCGCCACCTCGGCGAGCGGGACGTCATTATAGATATGCAGCTCGAAGGCCTCGCGGCAGCGCGGCGGCAATGTCTCTATGGCCGTCTTCAGCAGCGCCGAGCGCCGCTCATAGTCGAGCCGCTCCTCGATCGGCGTTTCCGGCGCCGGCGGGTCGATCACATAGTCGCCGAATTGGAGACGGCTCTCCTCGGTCTTGCGGCGGCGGGCGAAATCGCGGGCGAGATTGACCGCGATCTGCTTCAGAAAGGCGGGCGGGTCCTCGATGGTCTCGGGCCGGTCGTGGCGGACCATGCGCAGGAACGTCTCCTGCAGCAGATCCGGCGCATCGACGGCGCCGACCTTGCGCACGAGAAAGCCGAAGAGATCGCGCTTATGGGCGAGGAACAGCTCGCGAAACCGCCAAGGTTTGGCGTCCGCAGGCCGATCGCCGCGCGACGAGATCGATCGAGACAAAGGAAACGCCCTGGCTGGCGCGCGAGCGCGATGGAACCGAAAAGTCGAGACCGGCCGCTCGCCCGAGGGGCGGCGGCATTCGATTTTCAGGCCGATGGCGGCGCGCGTGAGGACCAGGAGCTCGCCCAGCCGAGCGGCGGCGCGCGCGGCGACAGCGCCCGCGCGCCTATGCTGGCGACGCCGTCCGGCCGCAGCGAAAGCGGCGCGGCGATGGGCGCGAGGGCGGGCGGCTCGGCGCCGCGATCCGAGCACAGGACGCAATGATGCTCGCCGGCGTGATGGGCGAGTGGCGTTCCGTCGCTGTCGCGGGCGGCGGCGCAGAGCGCGCTGGCCGAGAGAGCGGAGGAGAAGCCGACATCGCCATGCGCGCGCGCTATCGAGCCGAAGAGGGCGACGGCCTGCAATAGGGCGAGAATCACCGTTGCGCAGGCGAGGAGCCGGCGCGCCGGGCGGCGCATGGAGGAGAATGTCCTCATCGGGCGCAAAAATAGGTCCGCTGGAATTCCCGGGTCAATGATCCGGGGCCGCTGCGGCCGAATATCCGAGCCGCTGTTGCGCGGCGGCCACAGTCGCGGCCGCGCCAGACGCTTTCGAACGGCGGACAACCATCTTATCATGCGACTGCCGGCCGCCGCCGGACCCGTCGAATGAGAAAGGCCGGCCATGTTCCTGACGCGAGACGACGCCCTCGCCCTCGCCGATCGTCTGCGGTCCCTGTCCGCGGCGGAGTCCTGCGTGATCCGTATCGAGGGCGAGGAGGCGCAGAGCCTGCGCTTCGCCGGCGGCGGCGTCACCACCAATGTCGCGACGGCGCGCGTGAACACGCGCATAGAGTCGCATGTCGGCGGGCGGGTCGGCTCGGTCTCGGTCGGCGGGCTCGAATGGGAGGAGCTCGCCCGCGCCGTGGCGCGCTCGGAGGAGATCGCGCGTCTCCTGCCGACGGACCCAGAATTTCTGCCGCCGCTCGGCGCGCAGGCCTATCCCGAGAGCGCCCGCTATGACGAGGCGACCGGAGCGCTCGATCTTCGCTTTCTCGCCGAGGCGACCGCGCGCGTCGTCGCCGAGGGGACGGCGCGAGGCGTGAATATGTTCGGCTGCGCGGCGGCCGGCCGCCGCTTTTCGGCGCTGGCCTCGAGCGCCAGCCTCTTCGCCTATGATCGCGAGAGCTTCGTCGATCTCTCGACCACGGCGCGCCATAAGAGCGACGGCTGGTCCGGCTGGGCCGGCGCCCGCCATTTTTCGGTCGCGCAGCTCGATCCCGCCGACATCGGCCGCCGCGCCGCGCTGAAGGCCGCGCGCGACGAGGAGCCGCTCGATCTCGAGCCCGGACGCTATACGGTGATACTGGAGCCGACGGCGGTGGGCGAGCTCGCGCAATGGCTGATGTGGATGCTGCGCGCGCGCCCGGCCGACGAGGGCCGCAGCTTCTTCTCGCGCGCCGGCGGAGGAACCAAGCTCGGCGACGCTCTGTTCAGCGCCGATTTCTCGATGCGCTCCGATCCGCGCGACGCGATCGCGCCAGAGGCGCCCTTCGGCGAGGAAGGTCTCGCGCAAGAGGCGCGGCTGTGGGTGGACAAGGGCGTGCTGAAGACGCTCGCGCGCCCGCGCTATTGGGCGCAAAAGACCGGCGCCGAGGCCATTCCCGCGGCGCATAATTTCACCGTCGCCGGCGGGACGACTCCCCTCGAGGAGATGATCCGCGGCGTGCGGCGCGGCATATTGGTGACGCGCTTCTGGTACACGAATATGGTCGAGCCGCGCGGGCTGCTGCTCACCGGGCTGACGCGCGACGGCAATTTCCTCATCGAGAATGGCGAGATTGTCGCGCCCGTGCGCAACATGCGCTTCAACGAGAATCTCCACGGGGCCTTCTCCCGCATAGCGGCGATCGGCGCGAGCGAGCGCGTGAAGACCGAGATGGGCGGCGCGGCGATCTCGGCCCCGCCCATGCTGATCGAAGGTTTCGAGTTCTCGTCGAAATCGAGCGGAATTTGAGCGCGCCGCTGATGACGTTTTCCGTCGGCGGCTAACGCCCCGAGCCCCTCATCCTCACCTTCTCCCCGCATGCGGGGAGAAGGAAGGCGGCGAAGGCCGTGCGAGCCACGGTCAGCGAAAGCTCACGAGGCGCGCGGCGTCTCGTCGTAGGATTTCTCTTCCACGATCAATGAGCCGCAGGCGAGGTTGATGCACTTCTTCAGCGCCGCGCGATGGTCGTTGCGCTGATAGACGCTGCGCGCCAGCGCGATGAACTCATCGCCGAAATCGCCCCGCTTCTCGCAATTGCGAATATCGTCCTCGATATTCCACAGCGCGAGATTGGTCTCCTCCAGCTCGCGCGCCAGCGCGTCCAGCGCGCCGCCGACGAAGCCGCGCTCGTCGCGCAGTCCCTTCAGCAAGGCCAGCTCGCGCGCCACATTGGCGAGCTTTTCGGCGTCGGCGATCTTGCGCGCCTTTATCTCGAGAATCGTGATGCGGTCGATGAGATCGCCCACCGAGCCGGGAATGAGAATGGCGTCCGCCTCGGCCGGCCGCGCATGCGGCGCCGCGAGCGCTTCCAGCTCACGCGCCATGCGCGCGAAGACGTCGCTCCAATCGCCGCGCTTCTCCTGACGGAACAGGCGCGCGCTGTGATACCAGGGACTGTCCTCGCGCTCCAATTGCCAGCGCCATTCCGGCGCATGCTTGATCGCGATCCACACCGGCTTGCCGAGCGCCCCGGCGAGATGGGCGATGGATGTGTCGATCGTCACGACGAGATCGAGATTTTCGATGACCGCCGCCGTATCGACGAAAGCATCCGCGCCGGCGTCGAAATCCGCGCCGAAGGACATGACGCGCATGGGTGCGCCGCGCAATTGATCGGCGCCGAAATTCTTCTGCAGGCTATAGAGCCGCACGCCCGCAATGGCGCCGAGCGGCGCGAAGGCCGCGAGCGGCGCGGCGCGCGCATGGTCGGAGCGCGAATGCGCGCTGCCCTGCCAGGCGATTCCGACCTTCAGCCCTTCGCCGGCGAGACGCTCGCGCCACAAAGCGGCGCGTTCCGGCTCCGCATGAAGATAGGATTCGCCCGGTATCGTCTCCGCGCGCGTGCCGAAGGCGCGCGGCAGGCTGCACAGAGTGACGCAATAATCATAGGCCGCATCCTGCGCCGGAGCGGCGATGATCTCGACATTCTCGCCGAGGCCGCGCATCAGGCGCAGCAGCGCGGGGCGGCAATGATAGGTGACCTTGGCGCCCGCCTTCGCCAGCAAAGGCGCATAGCGGATGAATTGCAGCGCGTCGCCGAGGCCCGCCTCGTCGAGAATGAGGAGCGACTTGCCGGCCAGCGGCTCGCCGCGCCATTCCGGCCAACGATAGGCGACCTCGGTCTTGGGGCGATCGTCCAGCACCCAGCGATGCTCGAACAGCTCTAGGCCTTGCTCGAACTCGCCGCGCAGCAGCAGCAGAGTGCCCTTATTGGCTTTCGTCTCCGCATGGCGCGGATCGATCGCGAGCGCATGGTCGAATTGCGCGCGCGCCTCGTCGAAGCGGCCGAGCTCCTTCAGCACGATGCCGCGGCCGCAATGCACGTCCGGCTCATCATCGGCGAGGCGCAGCGCCTCGTCGAAGGAGGCGAGGGCGTCGTCGAGATCGGAGCGGCGCATCTCGACCATGCCGCGACAGCGCCAGGCGAGCGCGAAGGTCGGATCGGCGGCGATGGCGGCGAGCGCGCAAGACTGCGCCTCCTCGAGCCTGCCGAGCTCGAACAGGCACATGCCGCGATTGGTCAGCAGCTTCGGGTCCTGCGGCGCGCGCGCGAGCGCTTCGTCGAATATTGCGAGCGCGGCGGCGTAGCGCTTGGTTTCGTGCAGCGCATTGGCCTTGGTCAGCAGTGCCGGAACATGGCCGGGCGAAAGGCTCAGCACAGTGTCGCAGAAAGAGGCGGCGTCCTCGTAGAGGCGCAGGGCGACGAGCGCCGCGAGCGCGCCATCGGCGGCGTCGAGACAGGAGGGATCGAGCGCGAAGGCGCGCGCGAAGCAATCGAGCGCTTCCTCATGCCGCGCGAGACGCGCGAGCGAGACGGCCTTGTTGCGCAGCGGCACGGGATCGGCGGGGAGAAGCGCGACGGCGCGATCGTAATCTTCGATCGCGCGCGCATCCTCGCCGATCGCATGCAGCGAGAGGCCGCGATTGGCGAAGCCCTGCGCATGGTCGGGCGCGCGCGCCAGCAATTGCCCATAGGCCTCGACGGCCTCGGCGCTGCGTCCGGCCATTTGCAGAGCGACGCCGTAATTCAGCCATCCCTCGACATTGCCGGGATCGAGCCGCAGCGATCGCGCGTGGTCGGTTACGGCCGCCTCCGGCCGTCCGGATTTTTGCAACGCCACCGCGCGGCCGTAGAGCGCTTGCGCATGATCGGGATCGATGGCGATCGCTTTGCCGAAATGATCGATCGCCGCTTCGTCCTGTCCGAGCGAGACGCGGACGAGGCCGGCGAGATAGCTCGCGAACGCATGTCGGTCGACGAGCGCGCGGGATGCGTCGATTTTACGCAATGCGGTCGCGAGATCGTCCGCTCGCAGGCTCGCCATGAGATCGGCGAGCAATTCGCTCGCATCGGCGGGCTGCGGCGCGGCGGCCACATGTCGTTTCTGCTGTTTCGATTTCAACGAGCTAGCCTCGACGCAGAGGGACGAAGATTTCGACTAGCGAGGCGAGCTTGTCTCGAACTGACGTCCAATATTTTACTGATGTGATAATATTTCAGCGCCGCAGGACTGTGCGATGCAATGACGAATTGTGACGTGTTAGTAATGCCGAAACTTCCCATATCGCTTAATCCATCATCACGGGAATGCGCGAATTTGATTCGCGGAGGCAGCGCGCCCGATGGTTAACGAATTGCGGGAGCAAAAGATGGCCGAGTCTTCGAAGAGCAGCTCGTCTCTGGACGACAGTTTGGCGTTCATGGAGATGAACGAGGCGGCCCGCGGCGCCTTGCGCCAAGTCAAGCCTGTCATCTCGAAGGCCCTCGGCCCGGCTCTCGACGCTTTTTACGAGAAGGTTCGCGGCGACGTGAAGCTGCGCGGCTTCTTCTCCGACGAGCGCCATATGGCGGCGGCGAAATCCGCGCAGATGCGCCATTGGGCGCAGATCACCGAGGCCGAGTTCGGCGCGGAATATGTGCGCATGGTGACGGCCGTCGGCCAGGCGCACGCCCGCATCGGCTTGGAGCCGAGCTTCTATATTTCCGCCTATGCCCTCATCACCGAGCGTCTGATCCAAGCCATTGTCGAGGACAATCTCTCGGGCTCCATGCTCGCCGGCAAGACGCGCGTCGATCGCACCTCCCGCGGCGTCGCAGCGCTTGTCAAGGCGGTGTTCCTCGACATGAATCTCTCCGTGTCGGTCTATCTCGACGTGCTGCGCGAAGAGCGCCGCACCGCCGAGGCGCAGCGCGCGGAGGCCGAGGCGCATCAGCGCCATGCGATCGACGTGATGGCCCATGCGCTCGAGGAGCTCGCCCGCGGCGATCTGCAGCGGCGCGTCGTCGACAAGCTCGATGGCGGCTTCGACAAGATCAAGGAAGACTTCAACAATGCGGCCGCCAAGCTCGCCACGGCCTTCGCCGATGTGGGCGATTCTGCGAGCGCCATCCGTTCATCGAGCGTCGAGATCGCCAAAGCCTCCGACAATCTCGCGCGCCGCACCGAGGCGCAGGCCGCCAATCTCGAGGAGACGGCCGCCGCGCTCGAGGAGATCACCGCGACGGTGAACAAGACCGCCGACAGCACGCGCCATGCGAGCGAGGTCTTCGAGGTGACGCGCTCCGACGCCGAGAAGGGCGGCGCCATCGTGCGCGACGCCGTGGAGGCGATGCGGCGCATCGAGAATTCGACGCGCGATATCGGCAAGATCATCGGCGTCATCGACGAGATCGCCTTCCAGACCAATCTTCTGGCGCTCAACGCCGGCGTCGAGGCGGCGCGCGCCGGCGAGGCGGGACGCGGCTTCGCCGTCGTCGCCTCGGAAGTGCGCGCGCTGGCGCAGCGCTCGGCGGAGGCGGCCAAGGAGATCAAGGCGCTGATCGCCGCCTCGACCTCGCAGGTCGAGAATGGCGTGGTGCTGGTGACGGAGACCGGCGCGGCGCTGGAGCGCATCGTCTCGCAGGTCGGCGAGGTGAGCCGCGTGGTGACGGACATCGCCGCAGGCTCGCGCGAGCAGGCGACCGGCCTCACCGAGGTCAATCGCGCGGTCGGCCAGCTCGACAGCATGACGCAGCAGAACGCCACAATGGTCGAGGAGACGACGGCGGCGAGCCACAGCCTCAGCCATGAGGCGGAAGAGCTCTCGAGCCTCATCTCCGTTTTCCGCATCGAGCGCGGCGAGAGCGCGCGTCCGGCGGCCGTTCCGCGCGCGAGCGAGCGGCGCGTCGAGGCGGCGCCGGCGAGGCGGCGCGTCGCTTCGGCCGGCGGTCGCGGCGCCTCGGCTCCGTCCGCGGATGAGAGCTGGGAAGAGTTCTGATCGTTCGAATGCGAACGAAATATAGGTCGCTTCTTTCACAATATGCGCCAGATGATTGATCTGGCGCATATTTTTTCGCGCTTCCGGCATAATAGAGCAAAGAGCGCGCTAAGTAGTTTCCACAGGAAGCCTGTCGGCCGCGCCTGCCTTACAAGCCACCGAATCCCTAAGCGAGGCGCGAACTCTCGCCTCTAAAGCGCGTCGCCGACGGCTCGAACGCGACGTCCGCAAAAAGCGCGGTCCGCGGCTGCGGTGTCGCGCGAACACCTTCCCGGTTCGGGCGTCCAACGACGCTCGCGTCTCGGAAGGGGGAGAGGAAGTCGGTGGACGAACTGGGCGATCAGCTTCAGGATATCGAGGATCTGCGGCGGCTTCTTCTCGAGGCCGGGCAGAGCCGCGAGCGTCTCGGAGCGCGAACGGCGCCGGCTGCGTCCCCATCGTCGAGCGAGGGCGCCGAGCATTTCTGCCGTCGTCTGCTTGAGCAGATGCGCGAAGGCTCGATCGAGCTTTCGCCCGAGGGCGTGATCCTGCATTGCAATCGCCAGTTTCGCGAGATGATCGGCCGCCCGGCGGCGCAGCTCATCGGCGACAACATGCTCGATCATATCGCGCCGGATCAGGCCGAGCGCTTCGCCGCTTTCTTCGCGGCGCCGGAGGCGGCGAGCCGCGAGTTCGAGATTCGCCGCGCCGACGGCTCGCTGCTGTCGGCGAGCGTCGAGCTGGGCGCGCCGGCCGAGGATGCGCGGCCGCGCCTCGCCATCGTCACAGATCTCACCCAGACGAAATGGATGGAGCGCTCCTTCGCCGCCAATGAGGCGTTGCGCGAGCGCGAGAAATGGTCGCGGCTCGCCGTGGCCGCTGGCGGCGTCGGCACTTTCGACGTCGATCTCGTCACCGGGACGAGCCGCTTCTCCGTCACCATGCATGAGATTCTGGGATTGGCGCCGGATCAGACGCTCTGCTTCGCCGAGGCGGGGGCCATGCTGCTGGAGGCCGACAAGAGCGATTTCGAGCGCAAGTTTCTCGAGGCCTGCGCGGGCGCCAAGAATGGCGAGTGGAGCCATGAGATGCGCATCAGGCGCATGGACGGCGCCTTGCGCTGGATCGCCCTCGCCGGACAATTCGAGTTCCGCCGCACCGCGCGCGGCGTCGTCGCGACGCGCGCGATCGGCGCCGCCATCGATGTGACCGACCGCCGCGAGATCGAGGATTCTCTGCGGCGCAGCAATGAGCGCCTGCGTCTCGCGCTCGCCGCCGGCGCGATCGGCAGCTGGGAATACGACATCGCAGCGGACGTCACCGAGGCCGATCAGAAATATCGCGAGATCTATGGCTTTCCCGCCGATCAGCCGCTCTCGCCGGAGGTGGTCTTCGCCATCGTGCATGAGGATGATGTCGCGTCGGTGCGCCAATCGATGCGCTCGGCGGTCGATCCGCACGGCGAGGGGCGCTATCAGGCAGAGTTCCGCATCCACAGAAAGAGCGACGGCGCTCTGCGCTGGATCGCATGTCGCGCCCAGGCCTTGGTGGAGAACGGCCGCGCCGTGCGGCTCATCGGCGTCGTCAGCGACATCACCGAGAAAAAGGCGATCGAGTCCGAATTGCGCGAGAAGGCGCGGCTCGCCGATCAGCTCGCCGGCATCGCCGCCTCCGTGCCGGGCCTCATCGCCTCTTATCGGCTCGGCCCCGACGGCAGGGCCTCGATGCCTTATACCTCACCCAATGTGGAAGACATTTACGGCATGGACGCCGAGACATTGCGGCAGGGCGTCGACGGCAAGTTCGCGCGCGTCCATGCCGACGATCTGCCGCGCGTGCTCGCCAGCATCGCCGAATCGGCGCGCTCGATGAGCGTATGGCGCGAGAGCTATCGCTATAATCATCCGCGCAAGGGCTGGATATGGGTGGATGCGCAATCGAAGCCGACGCGCGAGCCCGATGGCGCGACTCTGTGGCACGGCTATCTGCAGGACGTCACCGAGCGCAAGCGCATAGAGCAGGCGCTGGTGGACAAGGAGGCGCGCCTCTACGCCACGGTGGAGGGGGCGCATGACGCCATCCTCACCGTCGATGAGAAAGGCGCGATCCAATCGCTCAACTGCGCCGCCGTGCGCATGTTCGGCTATGCGAAGGCGGAGGCGATCGGCGCGCATGTCGAGACTCTGGTGCCGGTGCGCCTCTTCGGCGGCCGCAAGGCCGGCGCCGGCGCCTGCTTCATGGAAGAGCGGGAGTCGCTCGGCAATGTCGTGGAGACGCAGGGTCGTCGCAAGGACGGCGGGCTCTTTCCCGTCGATCTCGCGGTCAGCGAAGCCTCCTATCATGGCCGCCGGCTCTATATCGCCTTCATCCGCGACCTCACCGAGCGGAGCAAGATCGAGGCGCGCATGCAGAAGCTGCACGCTGAGCGGCTGGACGCGGTGGGCGAGCTCGCGGCCGGCCTCGCGCATGAGCTCAATCAGCCGCTCTCTGCCACGGCCATCTATCTGAAGGCGGCGCGCCGCCTGCTGCAAATGCCGGTCGAGCAGCGCCCCGCCAATGTGGAGGACGCGCTCGACAACGCCGCGACGCAGATCGTGCGCGCCGGCCAGATCATCGCGCATCTGCGCGAGTTCATCTCGCGCGGCGAGCCGGACAAGACATTGCAGAATTTGCACGACATCCTCGACGAGGCGCAAGAGCTCGTCATCGTCGAAGCCAAGCAGTCGGGCATAAATGTCGTCTTTCGCCTCGACGCCGCCGACGATCGCATTCTCGCCGATCGCGTGCAGATCAAGCAGGTGCTGGTCAATCTCATGCGCAATGCGCGCGACGCGATGAGCGCTTCGCGCACGCGTCGGATGACGATCTCGACCGCGCTCTGCGGCCGATCGATGGTGCGGGTGGATGTGGCCGACACGGGCGCGGGGCTCTCCGCGGAAGCGCGCGCGAGCCTCTTCGAGCCCTTCGCGACGACCAAGCCGAACGGGCTCGGAGTCGGCCTCACCATCGCGCGCTCCATCGTCGAGGCGCATTACGGAAAAATCTGGGCCGGTCCCAATAGCGACGGCGGCGCGACATTCAGCTTCACGCTGCCGCTGGCCGCGATGGAGGAGCAAGAGTGAGCGAGCCGACCGTGCATGTCATCGACGACGACGCCGCCGTCCGCGACGCGCTGCGCTTGCTATTGAGGACCGAAGGCCATGAGGTGACGACGCATGGATCGGCCGTCGATTTTCTCGCCGGAGTCGATCGCGCCGCCACGGGCTGCATCGTCACCGACGTGCGCATGCCGGAGATGACCGGCATTGAGCTGCTGCTGAAGGTGAAGAACATGGGGTTGTCGCTGCCGGTGGTGGTGATCTCCGCCCATGCCGATGTGCCGCTCGCCGTGCAGGCGATGAAGGAAGGCGCGCTCGATCTTCTGGAAAAGCCCTTCACCGATGAATCGCTCCTCTCCGCCGTGCGCCAGGCGCTCGCCTATGACAGCGGCAAGCGTGCGCGTGATTTGCAGGCGCAGGAGATTCAGCGCCGGCTCACCACGCTGACGAGCCGCGAGAACGAGGTGCTGGCCGCTCTGCTGCGGGGCCAGCCCAATAAGATCATCGCCCATGAGCTCGGCATAAGCGTGCGCACGGTGGAGGTGCATCGCGCCAATGTGATGGCCAAGATGCAGGCCGGCAGCCTGCCGGAGCTGGTGCGCATGTCGCTGGTGCAGGCGCCGCGGGCCGAGCGCGAGGCTGAGGGCCAGAGCGAGGCGAGGGACGAGGCGAGGGGCGATGGATGATGCGGCGAGGCGCAGGCTCTGCTATCCTTCACGTATAGGTAGAAAATTACGAGATTTCACGCAGGCCTCGAAAGACCGGCGACGGCGCCGGACGGCCAAGGCCGCATTTTGGAACGGATCCGACTGTGTTTCGATCGCCGATCCTCGACCCGCGACCAAGGGCCATATTGGTTTGCATCGCCGAGAGGCGCCGTCCGCGCGAGCCGCGGCCGACGCGAAAGCCTGGCGCTCTCGAAACGGCTGGCGCGAGACTGCTGCGACGATGGGAGGCGGCCGGCCTGCCGACCGTCTTCGTCGAGCGCGATCTCGCTCTGGAGCGGGCGGATTCCGTCGGCGCGGCGGCTGGCGAGCCGTCGCTGCTGCGCGCCGAGGCGCCCTCGCTGCTGCGCGACGCCGGCTTCCTGCGGCTGTTCGAGGGCCTCGGCGGCCCGCTGCTGATTCTGCTCGGCGATGCGCTCGGCGATCTCGCTCTGGAGACCGCGATCGACGGATTTCTCGCCGGCCATCCGATCATAGTGGTGAAGGACGCCTCGCCCTCTCCGCTCGACGGAGAGGAGGAGAGCGCCGCGGCGCTGCCGCTCCTCTCCTGCTTCGCGCGGCTGATGGGGGCGGAGGAGCTGGCGCGGGAGTGGACCGGCGTCGACTGATCCCCCGCCATGGCGCAAGCGCGAGCTTGTTTCGGCGCGCGCCTTGGGCCAGTCTCCCGCCGCGGCGCAACAGGGCGAGGCAGGGGAGAAAAGCATGGACATCAAGGAGCGGCTCCGGGACATTCTAGAGCGCGCCAAGCGCATCATATCGTCGCCCAAGACGGAGTGGGCGGCGATCGAGGCGGAGCAGACGACCGCTCTCGATCTCTATCGCAATTACATCCTCTATCTCGCGGCGGTGCCGGCGATCGCCAATTTCCTCGGCGGCTGGCTGTTCGGCTTTTCGCGCGGCTCCAATATCGTGCATTACTCCTTCTTCACCGGCCTCATCCGCGCGGCGCTGCAATATGGGCTCGGCCTGCTGCTGCTCTATGGCGTGGCTCTGGTGATCTCGATGCTGGCGCCCAGCTTCGAGGGCAAGCGCGACGATCTGCGCGCGCTGAAGCTCATCGCCTATTCCTACACGCCCATCTGGCTCGCCGAGATATTCGGCCTCATTCCGGGCCTGCGCTGGCTCGACGTGCTCGGAGTCTTCGCGGTCTATCTCTTCTATGTCGGCGTCTCGCGAATGATGCGCAGCAAGGAGGAATATTCGGACGTCTACACAGCGGCGGCCCTGGTGCTCGGCATAGCGACGTCCTTTCTGCACGGCATGATCGTTCATATGCTGGTGCCGACGCCGACCGTGTGAGGCGGGGCGTCTCGCTCCCTCTGAAGTCATTCCGGTTCAGATCGAACCGGAATGACTCTCATCTCTTTGCTCGGTCGTGTTTTCGTCACGCGAGCCTTTTCCCTACTTCTCGAAAACATTCTCATCCGCGACGGCTCGAAGATAGGATTATCATCCGTCCGCGCCGAAGCGCCCGGCGCCTCGCGGCGGCGGGGAAGGAGGGGCGGTTCGGGACGCTCCGACCCCTTTCGGCCGCAGCGCGAGGAAATATGCGTGGTTTCGGAGCGTCCCGAAACGCGGCTTCGCCTTCTCGTCGACGTCCCGAGGCGTTTTCGGACCCGCGAATCCTGGGTTTTCACATTCAGGACCCGATCGCTTCCAAATGCCTGGGATCACGGAACGGCTCTCGCCCTCCCTATGGACGGGAGAGAAACGCCGGTCCGGCGACGCGCCGCCTGTCCAGGGACGGGGGTCGCCGTCCCGGATGGAGCCGGCCCCCGCCCGCGTTCCACGACCCGAGGAACGCGCCCTTTCGTCGACGGGAGCGAGAGGAAGATAGGAATATTTTCAGGACACGTCAAGGGCCGACATAGAGGCGATTCGGCTCTCGAGCCGAGGTGGACCCCAGCGCATCTCCTTCTCCCGCGCGCGGGCGATCGAATGCGCGGGTCCTCCCGCAAAGCGGGGCCGGACGAGGGTCAGACGGCGAAGGGAAGAGCTGCGACCCGAAGCCCCATCGTCACAGTTCAGATCAAGTCGGACGCCCGGACTGCTACTCCACCGGAGGGGCGCGACCGATAAATTCATGTTATGATGCAATATGACTTCACTTCTAACGTTGAATGGCGTCCCGCCCCGTATTCTCGGCTCGTTGACTGAAGAACAGCGGAAAGTCGTGGCTTCTTACGCTTCCAGCGATCGGCGCGAATCTTACAATGATTGGTGGCAAAACGGCGTCCCAGAACCAATCCGCCCATTTGCAAAATTTGTTAGCGGCGCCGCGATCAGTTTTATACGTTGGGGAGCGACCATACTCGAGAATAACAGAATCGGTGTCATTTCGTCACAGATCGGAATTGGTCAATCAACCTTTGGCGGCCTCGATACAAATCTGCACTCGGATATGAGGGGGGCGTCAGAGCAGCTTAGAGAAGAGAGAATTATTTGTTTACGATTGCTCTGCGTTTCCAGCGCAGCAGCAACTTTTATCGATTTGACAGACCAAGAAAATATAGAATCCATTCTCGATTCACACAGGATCGACGATGGTCGCATCTACAAGACCGAGCTGCTGAGTCTATCGCAAAAGAATGGATACGCCGTAAGCCCGAAACCATGGGACGTTATCGTGTTCGATGCAAACACGCCACACATTCCTCCGGGCGCGCTCCAATCCAATCGGCGTGTTTTTCAGCAGGCGTGGATAGAAATACAGTTGCCTCCAGATTGGCGCCCACGCCTGAGAAGCGATAATAGGCCTTTGTTTATGTTTCCTGATTTTTGATCTTCGCAATAGTCGGCGCCGTGCGAGCTGAGCTGAAAGTCGCCTTCGGGTATCGGGCGAAGGTCGGCTCATAGCGCCGCCTCCCCGCTCGGGACGGCGAAGGGGGAACTCGACCGCGAGGAGACATTCGGGGTAGGCATCCGCCAGGGTCGGCAGCGCTGTCGTGGCGACACTCTCTCGACGACTTATCTCGTTTCGAATTTTGTCGAGTTCGACGAGGTTTCAATTTCGAAGGCGGGGCTTCCAGCGCGCGCGAAACTTGTGCTTCTGCTCGCCTCCTGTCTTGATGTCAGTCTACACACATGCGAGACATTCAATGCGCGCTGAACTCGTTGCAAAGACGTTTTTCCTTCTCACCATCTTTTTCGGAATTGTCCCGACGACGCCTGGCGACGCGCAAACGTCGAAAGGCTCGGCATTGGCCGACGAACAACAGGTAAAGCAATTCCTTTCCAGCCTGACGTCCAGCGACGCCGCGGGAAAGATAAAGGTCGCCGTTCGCGACGCCAAATATTCTCCATCGACACACGAACTCGTCATCGCCTTGTCGGTCACCAACGCCGGCGCGGAAGCGGTGCGCTTCGGGGAACTGGTCGCGGACGGTTTCCGCTTTCTCGACCCGGCGCTTTTCAAGCTCCCTGTGCCCTATCCCGAAAAATTCGTTGTCCGGTCGGCGAGCCTCGATAGCGAGGTTCCGATTTACCCGAACGGCACGCGGGAGGCGACGTTGAAGATCGGCGAGTTCGATCGCCTCCTCCAGAGCAAACGCAACGCACGTTCCCGCCGAGGCTCCTCGATAAGGATAAACGGATATCTCGCGTTCTTTTCATCCGCGGGACGCCGCTACGCCGTCCGCATCGATAAAGCCGTCGAAACGCCGGCCTCCGAGACAGCGGAGACTGCGCAAGACCAAAAGCTCAAGCGCCAGTTTCTCGACGCGCTCGACCCCGCTCATGCGCCGCCGGCCATTCAAGCCATCGTCAAGGACGCCGCTTACGACGCGGCGGCGAAAACGCTCACGCTCGAATTTCAGGCCCGCAACGTCGGCGACGAAATGGTCAAATTCGGGGAACTGATCGTCGACGAACGCCGCTTTCTAAATCCCAGGATCTATACTGCGCCGGTAAGAAACTATCCCCTGCAACTCGTCTACACGTCGGCCGCGTCTATCGACTCGGATAACGCATTGACGAGCGGAGAAACGAGAGAAGTAAAGCTCGTCGTCTCAGACTTCGACAGCGTTATGAATGCAAGAAAAAACAAGATGCCGGCGGCATTCGATGCTTTTCTCGAATTCTGGTCTCCGGTAGGCCATCGTTTCGTGACGCGGATCAACGCCAAATTTCGCGCCACCAATTAGGCGCGGCGAGGCGATTATCGTGAAGGCGGGGACTCGGTTGGAACGTCGGCTCTTGGCGCATCCTCCTCGTACGGCGACGAGGAACTTTGACCCTCAACGGCCCCATTCTCCCCGAACCGCCAACGGCAGGTTCCGCCCGTAGCGGACATTCGGGTGTCATGGCGAAGGCGTAACCCGGCCGTTGGTACGTGCGAAAGAATGAAGACTGGCATTCCCGGTCGAATCCGCTGGAACTTACGTCATTCTTTTGATTTCGAAGGTCGATCAATCCCTCCGCGCGAGAGCGATATATGAATTCGCTTTGGCCGAGCAGTGTAGCCGTTCTCTCTCGCTCTCGACATCAACTCCGGCGCTCGATTTGATCGGCGCGGCCTTCCTCGGTGCGGAGAACATTCATCGGTCAGAGCAAACCGGAAACCGGCCGCGACCACGCAATTGTAGGCCAAATGAAGCGTCACCGCCGCGCTCAAGCGGCCGGGCTTCTTGAACAGAAGAGCGTCAGCGAGCCCGACCGGCTGCCGGCGCACGGGACTCGAATTCGATCTTCGCAACGTGCTCACGAACCATCGTAAGCTCGCAGTGTCGCCTTGCCGGGAAGGCGCCGTCCAGACATGACATCGCCATTCACAATCAAGCGTTCGAGCATCGCATTCATTTGATCGGGCCAGAAGGGTGCAACGCTCTCTATCGCCTTCCCGACCAAGTCATCGCCGCCATTGTCGTGGAACGCTTCGGCGGTTTCCCTCAGCGTCTCGACCAATTCGTCCACAGTTCGCCAAGTGCAGCCGACGCCAACTTTCTCGACGATTTCCTTGGGCCCCGCCGAGTCGAAGACTACAGGGATGCAACCACAGCTCAACGCCTGAATTACCGCAATTCCGAAGTGCTCGCAAAGCTCTGGCTCTGTTTGTGCGTCACGCCCGAAGCCTGATGCATGCACATATATCCTAGCCGCGAAATATGCCTCACGCACCGCGTTAAAATCGACGTCCGTGGTGATGCTAATGTCCAACCCATCACTCGCACGTAAGACTTGCGCCAGATATTCAGGATCGTTGACCGTGCCGATCAGTTTAAGCGTCCAGCCTCTTGCAATCCTAGGATACCGTTCGATGAACGCTCGAAATCCTTCGACGATCTCCAGCTGATTTTTCGTATGCCCTCGGGCGACAAAACGGCCAACTGACAATATCGATTTGTTCTTCAGGAGCATTTTATCTGAGCCTATGGCTGCATAGGCTTTTGGAATAGTCGGATACAATACAGTTCCAGAAAAAGTGTTAGCCCCCCAATAGGTTTTCATCCAATCCAGCGTGAAGCTAGAGTTTGCCAGAAAGTAGTAGCTTGAGAGGAATTGCGCTGATGCCTCCCGAAACGGAAAAGACACGACGTAAAACGACTTGGCAGCAAAAGACGGCGCTCTGCTCAGATAGGTAGAATTGACAAAAATATCGTAGTCATGGGTCAAGTCAGGCGAAAATGCCGATATCAATCTCTTCCGTACATTGAGGTTTGAATGGCCGAAATACTCCATCATGTAGGCCATATCGAAGTCGCCCTCCGCGATGAGTTCGACCTGTCCGAAGCGGCAGAGCGCCGCTGTCAGATCGAGGGCATGCGCCTCTCCTCCGCCGAGTGTGCGCCAATAACTGTTGTAGACTCCGATGCGCAATCCAGAGCGCCGTGGCGTCTCCTTATTGTCGATCAACGGAACGATACGTTCGATGTCTCGCAGAATTTCCGGGATCATCAATGCGTATTGCCGGTCATGCTCTTTTGCGTCGAGACTTGACTGCGCCCAGTGGGTGAGATGGTTCAGATGAAGGCGGTGCTGCTCCAAAATGGCCGCATTTGAGAGTTTGTCTGCATAAATATAATCGTAGAGAATTTTATTGCGTGTGGTATGCTTCAGCCAGAAGAGTGAGTTCTCCTTCGTTGTCGAAGCATGCTTATGGTAGACGACGGCCATGGGATTATAGACGATCCTGTATCCTTTCTGTCCGAGCCATCGAGAGAGCTCGGAGTCTTCATAATATGCTTCGAATTCGGAAATGAATAGCTCTCGTCCATGCAGCGCATCCCTACGGAGCAGCACGGCCCCGCCGCAGAAAAGCTCGACGTCCGCCGGCGTATCGAATTCGCCTCCGTCAACGAAGCCAAAGCCGCGATCATAGGGATTGCCTGTCGCGTCTAGCGCAGATCCTGCGTTGTTAATTATATAATACGACGCTTTGCGGTCAACGTCCGTGAAACTGTATTCAATATCGATCGCGCCAGCGACAAGAACCAGGCTTTTCGTTCTCATACCGACATGTAATTCGACAGCCTGTCCCTCAAGACCCCGAAGATGCAGATTGATCGGCTCGTCCTGAACCGAAACGTGGAGAATCAATTCTTCGCGATTGCTAGATCCAGTAGTTTTCGAGCGCAGCGAATCTGCGGGCGCATGAGCCCAGACGGAAAAGTATTTCTTATAGGCCAAGGATTCGAGCAGTCTCGGAAGATCCAGTTCGAAAGCATATGCGCTTTCGAACCTCAATAGCTGGAATTTGGTCCAAAACCGAATTTTTGGCGCCACGGCTGCGATCAGCGGATCCCCGCGGATTGTCGTCACCATCGACTCCAGCCAATTTGCGTCGACTCGGGTATCATTGTTGAGCAAAGCGAGCAGCTCGCCAGAGCAAAAAGGTAACGCAACGTTATTCGCCTCAGCGAAGCCGAGCGACTTCTTGCTCTCCACAATATGCTTCACGCCGAATTGCGCCGCAATTTCGACAGAGTTGTCCGATGAATTGTCATCGACGAAAATCACTTCGAAATTCTTGTAGGTCTGTATGGCAAGACTCGCAAAAAGTTCGTGTAGGTGACGAGCTCCATTGAAGTTAGGAATTATGATAGAAACGAGCGGGGCTAACGACAGGGAAAAGTAACGAGCCTGGAGCGGCGCTGTAGCTCTCTTCCCTCCAGCGATCGCCTTACCAGTAACCTCCTGATTGCGCGTCTCCCGGGTCAGGTGATGCTTCAGGGGCTCGAAACCGCGTGCCAAACATTCTGGATGTCGAAGGCAATACTCCCGGGGGCTGAACCAAGGATTGGGCGAAAAACCATCGCGCCAACCGACCGAGAGATAGTGCAGCAGCGGCTCGGTCTGTAGACCGCGGACAACCAGATAGCTGTCGAGATACCATTGCGTGTCGAAATATTTACTAATTGCGCGTCCCTCCAGCCAACCGCGCGTTAAATAATCTCGCAAAGGCTCCGCGCGAGTGGTGTTTGCATTTCGCTCGTAATAAGCGACGGGATCGAAATAGATACTCGGCGCTCGCCCTTCGCGCCAGCCGAACATCACATAGTGCCGAAATGGATCCATTCTCGAGAGCGCAACGTCGGCATTTTGATCCAGATACCATTGAGGGTCGAAATATGCGTTCGGGGATCGTCCCTCGCGCCAGCCAAAGGCGAGAAAGTGTTGCAGCGGTTCAACCTCCGCCCGGGCGACATCTGGATTCTGGCTCAAATACCAGCGCGGATTGAAGTAAACGCTAGGAGACGCACCCTTTCGCCACCCTTCGGTCAAATAATGCCCGAGCGGCTCGATATTCCGCTCGCGTAAGCTGGGATTGTGCTCGAGGTACCAGGCAAGATCGAAATAAGGCGACGGATTGAGTCCCGACCTCCATCCACTCCGTAGGTAATGAGCCAATGCCTCCTTGCAAGTCGCGAGGGGACGGTTGATCCCGATGTCGCGAACCAGAATGTCTCGATATGTTGTCGTGTACCAGTCGTAGTCGAAACTCACTGAGTATCGCTTATGTGTGGCCGCTCCGATTGGCCTGATCGCGACTGATAATCGATCGAGTTTGAACATTGAGGTCGAGCCCCCGGCAATGGTGTCGCAATTTTGAATTGCGGTCCGAAATCCCGCCGAGGCGGGCGGACCGAGCCACGCTGGGTCATGAGGCGGGCGGGGCCGCATTACATCGCTGTTCTTGGGCTTTGCCGTCTGTCCGTCCGCGAGCCCACCATGACGGCTTGTCGAGTTCTCGCGACACTTATCCGTAAATTGAATTCTTTTCGCAGCCCGCCGCGAGCATCCCCGTCGAAAATCTATTGCGTGCCGCTTGCGCGCGTCATCGCGCAAGCCTTTAAGTGTCGGTCCGAAGACAAGTTGAATCGGATGAATCGCTTGTGATTCAATAGAGGCGGCCTGATTCTCGCGGAGACCGCCGATGTGGACGAATGAAAATCGCACGCGCTACGATCGTAGCAAATTGCGCTACCCGAGCGACGTGACGGACGCGGAATGGGCGCTCGTCGGACCGCTGATCCCACCGGCGAAACGGGGCGGCGGGAAGCGCACGGTCGAGATGCGCGCGGTCGTGAACGGCTTGATGTATGTGCTCTCGACCGGTTGCCAATGGCGCGCGATCCCCAAGGATTTGCCGCCCAAGAGCACGGTCCATGGCTATTTCGATCTTTGGACATACGACGGAACGCTCGATCGCATCCATCATGCTCTCTACGTGAAGTGTCGCGAAGCGGCAGGGCGCGAGGCCAGCCCAACAGCCGCGGTCATCGACAGCCAGAGCGTGAAGAGCGCAGAAAAAGGGGGCATCGCATCGATCCGCATGGCTACGATGCAGGAAAAAAGATCAAGGGCAAGAAGCGGCACATTCTCGTCGATACGATAGGCTTGCTGCTTCACGCGCTCGTTCATCCGGCCGACATTCAGGATCGCGATGGCGGCGTTCTGGTCCTGCGCACGATGTTTGGAAAATTCCCGTTTCTGCAAAAGCTGTTTGCCGACGGCGGCTATCAAGGCCCGCAGTTCCGCGACGCACAGAAGAAGGCCTTGCCGTTTGTCGACACCGAGATCGTCAAGCGCTCCGATGCGGCCAAAGGTTTCAAAGTGCTGCCTCGCCGATGGGTCGTCGAAAGAACCTTTTCTTGGCTCGGTCGCTGCCGAAGGCTGGCCAAGGACTTCGAAAACCTCAATCGCAAGGCGCTGGCGTTTCTTCACCTCGCCTCCATCCGCCTCATGCTCAGAAGGCTTTGTAATCAAGTATGAAGTTAACGGACAGACTCTAAGGCAAACTAACCAATCGTTTATAAAGCACTCCAAAAGTGGCTGTCTATAGCGTAATTATACTATATTGTAATAAGATGCTGGCGTGGTAATTCAAAACTAATAGCTTGACTAATAGCTTGCTGACGGTGCCGGTCTGGCTTATTTTGATTGTGGGCGGATATTTGTATTGTGTGTTTCAGTGTCGACAATTTGACCTAGGGCGATCGAGATGGAATCGATGCCGGATATTGTTGACGACGAGCTGCTAGGTTTAAGGCTTAGCGGTGACGACGTCGATCTCATAAAGAGCTGCATGAGTAGCGGCTTATCCGGCGGGCGACTTGCGTCCTTGAGCGCCAATTTTCTCGAGCGAGGCTCTGTCGCCGCCGCATGTGTCGCTATGCAGAGCATCTTTTCGATAGGACGCAGTGTTACGATAGACGATTTATTTTTGGCAGATAAAATCATACGGCGCCTTGCGTCGCACTTGATTGAGAACCAACTTCGTACTGACGTTCGGCCGTTGTTGTTCGATGCTATTGTCGAGCAATCCGCCAATGAACATATTTACAGACAATATTCATTTGCTTCAATTTTTTATCATCCGCATTCTATGGGCTCTGCAAACTCGGCGATTATCAGCGGATGGATGCGTCAGTTTATAGAGCAGCACCGCTCAGGCGTCGGAGAGCGCAGAAAAAAGAATATCGCAGTCAATTATTTAATTCATACGGAAAATTTAGATCCAAACGAATTGAACAGGCTGTTGGCGGCCCACGCCGACGAGCTATTTATCAAGGACTATCATGTTATATTTACATCAGATTCCGTGCTACTGGCGTGCAACGATGAGACGCCGTGGATATTAGCAAATAGTTTATATGGCCTGCTATTTATATTACAAATTGAGTGCATTGATTATATAAATGATGATTTTCGTCGTGGATATAAGAATATTCATGGCGCGCTGGAGGGACTATGCGTTGCCGCGCTCACGCGAGCGGATGCCAATATGTCGGTCACGAGACCTGACGTAATGAACTTGCTTTACTACTATATTTTCCACAGATTTGATCGCAGGTCTCGGGTTTTCGACAAACTCTCCAAGGAAGCTGTGTTTCGGCAATTGAATCAGCGGGAACCCCTTAGGCGGTCCGTGCCTCCGTCGGTAAGGCGACGGCCTTTGCGTATCGCAATCGGGGTCTCCGGCCAGATGCGCGGGTATGAAATCGCGCATAAGAGCTGGAAGGATTTAGAAAGACTAGGGGAGATAGATTATTTTGTTCACACGTGGAAGGGTATCGGCGGTCGTGAACCTGAGGGTGGCCACGCTGCGCGTATATTTAGTGGCCGGTTTCTCAATGAGTATCTCGAAGCAATCGATCTGTATGGGATTGCCGATATAAAGCAAATGCTTAGAACATTGTTTCGATGCATAAGCAATAGAAGCATTGTAGACGCAGGCAGATTGGCAGAAGTATATAATACGCAAAATATTGTTATAGAAGATGAAACTGACAACTCGTTCACGGGATGGAATGGCTCAAAAATGATGCACTATAAGGTATCGTCTGTAATTAAAAGCATTGTAGACACGGGACTAGCGTATGACATAATTATACGATTGAGGCCAGATAAAGTAATACATCATGTTGATATTGACAGAATGTTTGAACATATTAATGAGTGCTTATTTAATGACGTTGTATATTCAGATATTGGATATTTTCTACATTTCGGTGTAGGATTTTGTGTTGGGGATCAGTTCTATATGGGTGCCGCGGCTCGCGTGCAAAGAAGCATAAATATATATGAGGAGGTCGGGTTGTTGTCGGGCATTAGAACATGGGGGCTGAGCGACGAATGGGGGCCTCACTATAATGCAGCAAATATTCTCGCTGGTCAAAATATCAATGTCAAAAAGGCAGATATTGACTGGGGTCCATTGGTCGAGCAGTCGACGCTTTCTCCTCATTTTATTGTCGACGCAATCATGGAAGATTTGCAGCATCAAAACAGTGATGCGCGACGCAAGGCTGTTTTGGCGCTGCTAGCCGCGGCCCAGGCAGACGCGTTACACCCCCACAACCCTTCGTGATGCGTCCAGGCCGATTGTGAGATTACAATATGAAGCGGCTGATCGTCGATCTCGACAACACACTCACGATCGGAGAGACCGACGACTATCGTCAGGCTACGCCAAATCTAGAAATGATCGCGCGTCTTCGTGATTACCGCAAAATGGGTTTCGAGATCGCCATTCATACAAGCCGTAACATGCGTTCGTACGAGAACAGTATGGGAAAGATCGCCGCGAGGACCTTGCCTATCGTCACCGATTGGCTGGAGCGGCACGGCGTGCCTTACGATGAAATTTGGATCGGCAAGCCTTGGTGCGGGCGCGAGGGATTTTACATCGACGATCGAGCCGTCCGTCCTTCCGAATTCCTCCGTCTGTCATTCGAAGAGATAACGGACTTGTTGGCAGATGAGGTGCGCTTTGCCCAGCAACGCTGACGTACAGTCCCAATCGGTCCCGGTACCAGAGGAACCGATATTCGTGATCCTCTCCGGCGCCTATGTTACTTCGGACATTGCCGCTGAATTTGGACGTCTGCCACCGGCTTTCTTGCCGATTGGGTCGGAGCCGCTTTATGTGCGGCAGGTGGCATTTGCGCGCGAACGAACATCGACCATTCTCCTCACGATCCCGGCAGATTTCCAAATGACACGATCGGACGAGACGCGACTCGAGGATCTGCGGGTACGGATCGTCCGGTCTCCGGTCTCGCTCTCCTTGGCCACCGCCACCCAGTTTATTTTGGAAGCTTTGGATGTGCGAGGATCCTTGGTCTTGCTACACGGCGACACGCTCGTCGATATCGGGAGCGAGACACTCGACGACGTCATCGTCGTGGATGAAACGGATGATTTCTACCCTTGGGCGGATGTGGTCAACTCTGCGAAGCCAGAACAGGGTCTGTCTCTGGAAACGAGCTATGGCGACGGCGCTCGTTCACGGCTGGTCGCGAGTGGGCTATTCAGTTTCACGAACTCCTCCGCTTTTCGAGATGCGTTGAACGCTTGCCCCGATTTTATTTCGGCCGTCGACAGTTACGGCCGGCGGGTTCCGCTGCGCGCGGTCAAAGCGCAGAGATGGTACGATTTCGGCAGTTTGTCGCGCATGATGCGGTCGAGACGCGAAATTCTCGTTAGCCGCGCATTCAATACGCTCACGTGCGACGGCGTGAGCGTCGTCAAGACAAGCCGGCAAAAAGACAAGATTACCGCGGAAATCGCCTGGTATGAACAGCTGCCGTCTTCTATGCGTGCATTTACTCCGCATTTCCTGGGCGTAGTCAGGGAGAATTTGCCGGACGAATTCGAGATCGGCTATCGTTTGGAGTATCTTTACCAGCCAACACTTGCCGAGCTCTTCGTTTTCGGTCGTCTGCCGCGGTATGTCTGGCGGCAGATCATCGCGAAATGTCTGGAGTTCATTGAAGCCTGCCGCCAGATTCGACCCGAATCGGACGAGGCGTTCAGCGAGCGACGCGAACTCTTCGATTCTCTAGTGAAGAAGAAGTCGAGGAGACGTATCGAGGACTTTCTGGCCACGAGAAATATCGCGCTCTCGAACCGCATCACATTGAACGGCGTGCGCACGCCTCGTCTCGAGGACGTGCTGGACGATTTGATTTCGATGATTCCCTCGACGAGTTCGGAAACCTACTCGCTCATGCACGGGGACCTCTTTTTCGGTAATATGTTTTATGACTTCCGCGCCAAACGCGTGCGCGTCGTCGATCCCCGCGGCCATATCGATACGGGTAAGCCCACGCTGTGGGGCGATTGGAGATATGATCTCGCCAAGTTAGCGCATTCAGTGCACGGTCAATATGACCATATCCTTTTGGGATCTACAAAATTCAGAGAGTTCGGGCCTATGGAATATGAATTCAGCCGCAGCGATCGAGACGACCTGAAAGCCCTGAGCGAGGACTTTGGCGCTCTTAGCATGGGCGGCTTGTCTTGTCTCGGTCCAGAGATTCGCGCGATCGAGGGACTGCTGTTCCTTTCAATGTTGCCGATGCACGCGGAAGCGCCTCTGCGTCAGAACAAGTTTTTTTCCAATGGTTTGCTCATTCATCGTGAGCTGACATCCTAAAGCCCCGTCCGACACGAAAGCGGAGTTGAATATGTTTCTCTTCGCCATGGCTGGTCTCAGCAACCGGTTTCGTATCGCCGGGTACGACAAGCCAAAATTTTCGCTTGAGGCGCATGGCGCTTCGATGTTCGAGCACTCGGTCGTCGGCTTCTCGAAATATTTCGGCACCGAAGACTTTCTCTTCGTGACATTACGCTGCTACGATGCTGGGGAATTTATCCGGTCACGAAGTAAGCGTATAGGGATACCGCCAAAGCGTGTCCGGATTGTCGAGCTCGATGCGACGACGACCGGACAAGCCGAAACTGTGATGCTTGGACTTTTGCACGGAGGCATTCGCGCGGAAGAGCCGCTCACCATCTTCAATATCGACACTTTTCGACCTGGGTTTTCTTATCCTAATGATCTAGATCTCTCTCGTATCGACGGTTATCTCGAAACGTTCGTCGGGCTTGGAGACCATTGGTCGTTTGTGAAACCTCTGGCGGACGGAGATCCAGAGCGCCGTGTGGCCGAAGTGGCCGAAAAGCGCCGCATATCGCCTTATTGTTCCTCAGGTCTATACCATTTTCGGGCGACCGAATTGTTCCTACGCGCGTACGGATGCATCGAAACGCGCGACCCCGCCGAGTTGCAGGGCGGAGAGCGATATGTTGCGCCACTGTACAATTGTCTGATCGCCGAAGGTTACGATATCCGTTTCGCTCCCATAGAGAAATTCGAAATCATTCATTGCGGCACGCCCGTAGAATATCGTGCGGTGCTCGATCTGGAGACGATCGCGACCTTGCGCCAAATGCCGCCGTCGTAAGGGCGTTGTCACATTAACGGGCGGGTAAGCCGACACGAGCAAGACATCGAGCTCGATCGACCCTCCACGCCGATCATCCTGCCTTGCGACCGTCACGCCATCGAGCGAGTGGTCGTGAATCTCATCGAGAACGCATGTCGAGCAGAACCCGAAGGAGGGACCGTGGTCGTTCGCGTCCGTTCTGGCGCGACGATCGAAATCGTCGTAAGCGTAGCTTTGATCCCACATTCCAATTTTTCGCGTGATTTGCGAGGCTTTGGTCTCTGATACGGAGATCGGCTTGTGCATACGCATGATGATAAGCTCGAACCGAAAGCGGTCCGGCGGCTCGAGTTGATCACGGGGACCGGGCGGCGGCGAGCATGGTCGCGCGAGGAGAAGGCGCGCATTGTCGAAGAGACGCTGGCGCCGGACGCGATTGTTTCGCATATCGCTCGCCGGCATGGAGTGACGCCGCAGCAGCTATTCGGCTGGCGGCGGGAAGCGCGGCAGCAAGCAGGCGCCGATGTGCCTGAAGGTTCCTCGTTCGTGCGCGTCGTCGTCGATGCGGCGAACACGAGCGCCGCGGCGACGGATCATGCGATGATCGAGATCGTCATAGGCGCGGCGCTGGTTCGTGTTCCGCCGAATGCGGACGCCGCGACCTTGAAGATGGCCTTGCGCATCTTGAAGGCCGTGTCATGATCGTCCCAGCGAGCAATGTGAAAGTCTTGATCGCGACGAAGCCCGTTGACTTCCGAAAGGGGATGGACGGGCTTTCGGCGATCGTGAAGGAAACGCTTTCGCACGATCCTCACGGCGGCGTGATCTATGTGTTTCGGTCGAAGCGGGCCGACAGATTGAAGCTGCTGTATTGGGACGGAACGGGTCTCGTGCTTGTCACGAAGCGCTTGGAGCATTGCTCCTTTCGATGGCCCTCGATTTCGGACGCCGTGATGCGTTTGTCGCCGGGGCAGCTCTCGGCGTTGCTCGAAGGTCTCGATTGGACGCGCGTGCGCGCCGTTCGCGTGGCGGCTCCGAAAGCCGTGCTGTGAACGCGACAAAACGACTCATGCGCGGCATGTCGAATGATCGCGCGCGACAAGCTTTTGCGAATGTGCTTCCATGCGCTTCGTGAGCTTCGCCGATCCTCTTCCGACAGATCCTGACGCTTTGCGCGCTCTGCTTCTCGCGGAGCGGGAAAAGCATGCCGAGGAGCTCGCGGCGGCGGATCAGAACATCGCGCGCCTGACCACCATCATCAAGGAGTTGCAGCGCCATCGCTTCGGCGCTCGGTCGGAGAAGATCGACGCCGATCAGCTCGCCTTGATGCTCGAGGACGCAGAGCAGACTCTGGCTGCGGCGACCGCGGAATCCGAGAAGAAGCTGACCGGCGAGCAGAAGGAAGCGCGACGCAAGCGCCGCATCAATCGTGGCGCGCTTCCCGCCCATCTGCCCCGTGAGGAGATCGTCGTCGACATCGACGACAAGAGCTGTCCCTGCTGCAAGGGATTGCGGCATGTGATCGGCGAGGACGTGTCCGAGCGGCTCGATGTGACGCCGGCGCGGTTCAAGGTCATCGTCACACGCCGTCCAAAATACGCTTGCCGGAGCTGCGAGGGCGAGGTCGCGCAGGCGCCGGCGCAAGAGCGGCTGATCGAGGGCGGCGTTCCGACCGAGGCGCTCGTCGCGCATGTCGTCGTCTCCAAATACGCCGATCATCTGCCCCTCTATCGACAGGCGCAGATTTACGCGCGACAGGGCGTCGATCTCGATCGCTCGACGCTCGCCGATTGGGTCGGCCGCACCGCCTATGAGCTACGGCCCGTTCATGAGCGCCTGCTCGAAACACTGAAGAGCTCGACGCGGCTTTTCGCCGACGAAACGCCGGCGCCGGTGCTCGAACCTGGTCGAGGACGAACCAAGATCGGCCAATTCTGGGCCTATGCCCGCGACGATCGCCCTTGGAATGGTCCCGAGCCGCCCGGCGTCGCCTACATCTATGCGCCGGACCGCAAGCACGAACGGCCCGCCGCTCATCTCGCCGGCTTCGAAGGCCTGTTGCAGGTCGACGGCTATGGCGCCTATGAGGCTTTGGCGAGAGGCGGCGATGTCATGCTCGCCTTTTGTTGGGCGCATGTGCGCCGCCGTTTCTTCGAGATCCAGGCGGCGACGCCCGCGCCGATCGCCGCAGAGATGCTCACACGCATCGGCGCGCTCTATGATATCGAGCGCGACATTCACGGCAAGAGCGCCGAAACTCGCAAGAGCGCCCGCCAGGCCCGCGCCAAGCCGATCGTCGAGGCGATGAAGCCGTGGCTGGAGGCCAAGCTCACAACGATCTCAGGCAAATCCACGCTCGCCGTCGCCATTCGCTATGCCTTGTCGCGATGGGACGGGCTCGTTCGCTTCCTCGACGACGGCCGCGTCGACATCGACTCCAACGCCGTCGAACGCGCCATGCGCGTAAAAATCATCTTTTTGCCGGCTCCGACGGCGGAGCCGAGCATTGGGCCATTCTCGCTTCACTCGTCGAGACGTGCAAAAGAAATGAAATCGATCCGCAGGCCTATCTCACCGACGTCCTCTCGAAGATCGTCGCTCGCCATCCCATGAGCCGCATCGACGAGCTCCTGCCCTTCGCCTACATCAAGAACGCGCCCGAACAGGCCGTGGCCTGAAAACGACGCTTACAAATCGTCGGCCATGGCGAGTGCGTCGCCGCCGACGATCGCGAGGGGATTTTCTAGCCGTTCTGGCGAAAGAGCAATGCATCGCCAGGAGCCGGCCTCGGGCTCGCGATCAGCAGGGAGATCGTCGAGCACCACGGTGGATTTCGATCACGGAGGCGGAGCGACATTCGCGATCACTCTGCCGCAGATGTTCGAGCCGAACGCGAAGATAGAAGAAGCGCGATCCGAAGAGCTGGATACGAACCATATCGCCGGCGATGCGAAGCGAATCCCGTCCGTTCAAGAGCGAAATTCGTGGAATTTCCGAATCTTGTACGGCGCCGTCTCCGCCTATCCCGAGAACTTCAGCCGGGACACACTTGCCTATTACCTACCAATCCTGCGCGGCGAACGTCCGCGAAATCCAGGCAAAGCGGACCCTCTGGCCGTCCGCGACGAACGTCTCCTTATGGCGCGACTTTGCCGATCATGATCGAGGAAGCTGAGGTCGATCCTTGCAGCGAATCACGGGCCTCGTTAATCTCACGTCCACAGGCTCGACCCGCGCCTCCCCCCTCCTTTTGGGGAAGTATCGCACATACAGGGCAATACCATCATCGAACCATCCGTTCGAGCGTCGCATGAGGAGGGGTTGCGCATTCAGCTCGGAATGGAGGGTCTTGATGAAACTTTCTGCCCCGATATTCCAATTGAAGCGTCGAGCCAAGTTGATGGCTCGGACTAACAATGTCCCTTTGCACAAAGCTTTGGATCAAGTTGCGCATGAGGAGGGTTTTGCGCGCTGGAGCCTGCTTTCGTCGCAAGTCGGAGCGGCAACTCTGTCGAAAACGATTTTATCTCGGCTAGATGATGGTGATTTGCTGTTGTTGGCCGGTCGTCCTGGTCACGGCAAAACTACCCTTGGTCTTCAGCTATTGCTTAATTCCGCCAGCGACAACCGGAAGGCTGTGTTCTTCACATTAGAGTCCACGGAGGAGCAGGTGAGGAAACACATCCAGTCTCTGGAAAAGGAGCCTCTCGTTGGAGGCAGGTTGGAGATTGTCACGTCGGATGAAATCAGCGCGGATTACATTATCCGCCATTTGTCGGGATCGAAGCGCGGAACGGTTGCCGTCATCGACTATCTGCAAATATTAGATCAGCAGCGTAGCAAGCCAGTGCTTTCTGAGCAAGTTCTTGCTCTTCGAAATTTCGCCAGAGAGTCGGGTGTTGTCCTGGGTTTCATATCCCAGATTGACCGTTCGTTTAATCCAGAGAGTAAACGACTACCGGATATCCGGGACATCCGCCTGCCCAATCTGGTTGAGTTAGGGCTATTCACAAAAGCTTGTTTCTTGCATAGTGGGGAGGCCCAACTGCAAGACTTGGCGTAAAATGCTCAACTGCCGCGGCTCAGCAGAAGTTCCGCGGCAGTCGTCTTTCAATGACCGAAATTGGCGCGACATCGCCGGGCGTGTACGGCAATGAATGAACGGGACCTCGCTCCCGATCGGGCGACGACCGCCGCCCGATCGGCTAGAAAGCGTCATGACGATCAAAATCTACATCGACGGCGACGCATGCCCTGTGAAGGATGAGACGTATAAGGTCGCCTCTCGCTATGGGCTGCAGACTTTCGTCGTCTCCAACAGCTTCATGCAAATCCCGCGATCGCCGATGATCTCGCGGATCATCGTCGAGGCCGGAGCCGACGCGGCCGATAATTGGATCGCCGAGCAGGTCGCCGCCGGAGATGTGGTCGTCACCGCCGATATTCCTTTGGCCGCACGTGTATTGGCGAAGGACGCGCACGCCATCGCGCCCTATGGCCGCGCCTTCACCAAGGATTCGATCGGTCTGGCGCTCGCGCAGCGCTCGCTCATGGAGCATATACGCTCGACGGGCGAGGCCACTGGCGGGCCGCCGCCGTTTTCTTCGGCCGCCCGGTCGCAGTTCCTTCAGGCCTTGGACCAGGCCATCGCCCGAGAGCAGAGACGGCGACGATAGGCCGGCGTCCCGCCCCCATTTCACCGAATCGCTCCCCTCCTATAGATTGCCGCGCTCCATTCACCGCCGGCTCCCTTCATGCGCGTTCGCCGTCTCGATCCCATTCTCGTCGATCGCATCGCCGCCGGCGAGGTGATCGAGCGGCCGGCTTCCGCCGTCAAGGAGCTGGTCGAGAATGCGCTCGACGCCGGCGCCGCGCGCATCGACGTCGCCATAGAGGCGGGCGGGCGGCGGCTCATTCGCGTCATCGACGATGGATGCGGCATGAGCGCCGAGGATTTGGCGCTCGCCGTCGAGCGTCACGCCACCTCGAAAATCCCCGATGGCGATCTGACCGCCATAGCGACGCTCGGCTTTCGCGGCGAGGCGCTGCCCTCCATCGCCGCCGTCGCCGATCTGACGATCGACGCGCGCGCCGCCGGCGCCGAGGTCGGCGCGCAGATAAGGGTGGAGGCGGGCGAGAAGCGCGGGCTCAAACCCAGCAATTGGCCCAAGGGCGCGCGGGTGGAGGCGCGCGATCTCTTCGCGGCGACGCCGGCGCGGCTCAAATTTTTGAAAACCGAGCGGGCGGAGACGGCGGCCGTCGCCGATGTGGTCAAACGGCTGGCCATGGCCAATCCGGCCGTGCGCTTCTCCTTCGCGGCGGATATGGGCGCCTCCTTCGATTATCCCGCCTGCGGTGCCTCCGAGGAGGGGCGGGCGCGGCGCATCGCCCAGGCGCTGGGGACGGAATTCGCCGATAATGCGATCGCGCTGCATGCGGAGCGCGAGGCGTTTCGCCTCGAGGGGCTCGCCGGCCTGCCGACCTTTCATCGCGCCAATGCGCTGATGCAATATGTCTATGTGAACGGCCGCCCGGTGCGCGACAAGCTGTTCTCGGGCGCGATTCGGGCCGCCTATCTCGATTTTCTCTCGCATGACCGCCATCCGGCGCTGGCGCTGTTCCTCGAATGCGATCCGCGCGTCGTCGATGTGAACGTCCATCCAGCCAAGGCGGAGGTGCGCTTTTCCGATCCCGGCCGCGCGCGCGGCCTGGTGGTGGGCGCGCTGAAGGAGGCGCTGGCCTCGGCGCTCCATCGCAGCGCCGACACGCCGGCCCGCGCCGCGCTGGATGTGCTGGCCGAGCGGGCCAGAACGGCGCCCGGGCGGGAATGGTCGGCCGCTTCCGGCGCGGGCTTCTCTTCCTTCGGCGGGCCGCCGCGCCGCCAGCCGCTCGACTGGAATTTGCGCAGCTCGCCCAGCGCCCCGGCCGGCTTTGCGGAGCCGCCGCAAGCGGCTTTCGATGTGGGGCCGCCTTCGGCCGACGCGCGGCCCGCCGCCGCGCCGCCCGCGGCCGCCGCTGTGGAGAACCCGCTCGGCGCGGCGCGGGCGCAGCTGCACGAGACCTATATCGTCGCGCAGACCAAGGACGGGCTCGTCATCGTCGATCAGCACGCCGCCCATGAGCGGCTCGTCTATGAGAAATTGAAGGCGCAGCGCGAGGCGGAGGGCGTCGCCCGCCAGCTGCTGCTGGTTCCGCGCGTCGTCGAGCTGGATGCGACGCGGCTCGACGCGCTGCTGTCGGCGCAGGAGGAGCTTTCCGCCCTCGGCCTGGCGCTGGAGCCTTTCGGGCCGGGCGCCGCGCTGGTGCGGGAGACGCCGGCGGCGCTCGGCGACATAGATGTCGGAAGGCTCATCGAGGATATCGCCGATCTCCTCGCCGAGGAGGGCGACGCGCGTGGGTTGACGCGGCGGCTCGATGCGCTTTTGGCGCGCGTCGCCTGTCACCATTCGGTGCGCGCCGGCCGCCGGCTTACGGCCGAGGAGATGAATGCGCTGCTGCGCGAGATGGAGAAAACGCCGGGCGCCGGCCAGTGCAATCACGGCCGGCCGACCTATGTGGAGTTGAAGCTCGCCGACATAGAAAAGCTGTTCGGCCGCGGCTGATCGGCGCGGGACGCGGAAAAACCCTTAAGTCCGGGCGCGGCCGAGCGCTTTGATTTCAAGTCGGCGACGTGGCATTGTCGCGGCGCGACATTCGGCGCCCCGAAGGGAAATGACAGCGCCCGAGCCAGAGCGAAGGAACGCCGCGTCTTGATCGAACAAGCGATGTTTTTCGCGCTCGGGTTCCTCGCGGCCGGGCTGTTCACATTGATGTTCCTGCCCGCCTTCTGGCGGCGGGCCATGCGTCTGTCGCTGCGCCGGCTGAATATGCTGACGCCCCTCTCGATCGAGAAAATGGTGGCGGAGCGCGATCTGCTGCGCGGCGAGCTGGCCGTGCGCTATCGCCGGCTCGAGCAGCAGATGGCGACGGTCCGATCGACCAAGGCGCAGGATATGGTCGAGATCGGCCGCAACGCCGCGCGCGTCGCGCAGCTCGACGGCGAGCTGACGCAGGCTCTCGCGCGCGGCGATGAGTTCGAGCGCAAGTTCAACGAGACCAGCGGCTTCCTCGAGGAGCGCACAGCGTTGCTGCAATCGACGGAAACCGCGCTGCACGACATGACCGATCGCGTCGAGACGTTGATCTACAATCTGCGCAATGTGGAGATGGACAAGGAGCAGCTCGCCCGCCTCAGCGAGGAGAGCCGGGCCGAGGTCGTGACCCATGAGTCGAGCATCGCCAGCCTGCATGTGCAGAACGCCGAGCTGCGCCAGCGGCTGGACGCGCTGCAGATGGAATTCGCAACCGCCTCCGCCGTGGCGGAGCGTCTGTCCGCCGTCGATGGCGTGCTGGCGCGCACGACGCGCGAGCTCGACGCCGCCGTGCTGGAGACGGCCGATCTGAAGAAGGATCTCGACGAGACCCGCGCGCGGTTGGCGGCGTCGGAGCACAGCTCCGCGGCCGAGATCGCGCATCTCGAGGCGGCTCTGCGCGTCGCCCGCGCGGAGGAGCGCGACCACGCCGATCGGTTGGAGACGGCGCGTTCCGACAATGCGCTGCTGCAAGGGACGATGGACGCGCTGCGCAAGGAGCATGCGAGCCTGCGCGAGACGATGGCGGCGGCCCCGGCCGCAGCGCCCGCCGAGGCGGCGGCGACGGGCGGCGACCGCGAGGTGCTGGTTCTGCGGCAGGCGATCGTCGATCTCGGCGCCAGAATGGCGGAGATCGCCGCCGCCACGGCCGCCGATCCCGGCGAAGCGGCCCAGTCGAAGCGGGCCTGAAGCGAGCACGAGCGGAGCTTTAGCCCCGCCCGGCGTTCTTCCGAGCCTTCAGAGTGATTCCGGTTCATATTGAACCGGAATCACTTTCGATCTCCTTGTTCTGTCGTGTTTTCTTCACGCGAACCGGTTCCCACTTCGCTCGAAAACACTCTAGTGCTGCTGGGGCGGCAGCTTGCCTTCCGGCGTCGCCTTGTCGACGACCTTGGGCAGATACTCGGCCAGCGCCGCCGAGACCTTGTCCAGCGGAATGCCGAATTTATTGCCGAGCTCCTTCACCCGATCGGAGCCCAGCGTCTGCTGCACCTGCTCGGCGGAGATGGGCATGTTCGGGCCGGTGCCGACCCAGGACTTGACCTTCTCGCCATAGCCGCTCTTCTCGAAGTCTTGGAGCACGTTCTGCAAGCCGCCGCGCTTCTCGATATAGCCGTTGATCAGAGTGGCGAGCTCGACGCCGATCGCGCCGCCGATGATTCCGTCCAGCAGACCCATTTTTCATCCTCCTTGGCAGAAGCTGGGGCGCCATGATCCCGAGGGGCCATAGCGACGCTGCTCACTTAGGGCGCGGCGCTGCCGCGTCGATGCGGCGCGACCATGTGACTGAATATGTCGCGCGATGGTCCTAGCATTGCGGTCCCGATCGGTTACGCCCGCATGAGTGCTCCGCTACGACAAATTGACCTTGTTAATCATTGCGTCATCCGCGGGCCATTGGTAAGGTTGCAAGATGTAGCAGTCGCGTTTCAACTTGGTAACGCTGGTTAGAAAGTTCGTGCTATGCGTCATGAGCAAGCAAAGAAAGTCGTCCGATGCGCCGTATTGGTCGACTTGGAAAGTGCTGCAAAAATGTTCAAAGTGGATTTATATGGGACTGCTCAACGAAAAGCGATACCCGGATTGGTTTTTGCAATTCAAGAAATAGTAGCAAAAGAAATTCAAAAATTGAATTTAGCAGTGCGGTATATCGTGCGCTTGAGGTTATATCATGGATGGAGGAAGCTGTTTAGTACACAAGAAACCGTTCCCCTTAGAGGGGCGTTTTATGGACGAGAGTATCTTAGGGGCATAGGAAGACGAATTGGGTCTGTCTCTTTTCAGGATGAAATTGAATTTGGAGATGAATTGATTTGTAACACGCCTCACAAGCCGCTCTGGTATACATTCAGAGGGGATCGGCAGAAAATGGTAGATACTGCTATAGCCTGCGATTTACTTTACGGCCTAAATGCATCTATTTATGATCTTGCTGTCATAATAGGCGGGGATGATGATTTACTCCCGCCCGTATTCACGGCTACAGCTGCTGGCCACGATGTCATATTGCTCCGATCGGAAGTGAAGTCGCTATCGGAGGTTACTCCCTATCCGACTCCTGAACTCGTCTTGATCTGAGGACAATGAAATGCTGGACACCGACCGGCTACGAGTCGACTTCTCTAGGTTTGCTGACATTGGGACAAATGTCGAGGTGATTCATTCGCCGAATATCAAGGCTATTCAGGTTAGAATGGAGCGTAATGGTCAGCGGATATATTTTATTGATCCGATATCTGGAAGAATCACGGCAAGACATGCAAATGATAGGACTTTCAACTCAGTCGCAGCGCTCTTTGGCTCCGACGAGTTTGCTGATATCGAGCGTCTTTTGGTAACGCAAGCGCGGGTATATCCAGCAAATAGCTTTGATGATTATATCGAACCAGAAGGTTACCTAATAGCAGAAACTAGCGGAGCGATCCCCCGTCGACTTGCTTACATCGATTTGCGGACCCGCATAGAGCCGTCCGAGGGGTGCCGTCAACGACTTGTAATGGTCGATGGTCCGGCGGGAGTCGGTAAGACCTCACTGATCAGCCGGCTTGTGGCTGATCGAGCTGCAGGCCGCGGGCCACGAGTGCCAATTTTGCACGTAACATCTCGTGGACGTCGGCTTGTATCCATAGACGATGCAATAGCTGTATCGATCCAGAAGCTAAATATTTTTTCTTTCGGATACGCACAGGTTCCGATATTGGTCAGGCATGGGCTTCTCCAGCTTGCGATTGATGGATTTGATGAATTCGCCGATCCGGATGGTTACAAAAACGCATGGTATGCTTTGTCCGTGTTCCTAGAGCAAATAGGCGATTCAGGAGCATTGATTCTCGCCGGACGCGACACATTCTTTGATGCGCAGAAATTCCGAACGTCGCTAGAACGGTTCGGGTCTCGTCCAGAGATAGAGACCGTTCGGCTTTCGTCGACATCGCAAGCGCAAGCTGTTGAGTGGCTTAACAATCAGGGATGGTCGTTGACTATTTCTGGAAATAGTGAAGTGCGTTCTTACTTGGCGGAGGGGTCAATTTTGCTCCGCCCATTTTTTTTGAAGAGTCTAGCGCCTCTTAAAAGCTTCGATCCTCTGATCGAAGTTGGCAAAGATCCCTGGTTGTTTATCGCCAAAAATTTTGTGAAGCGAGAGGCGGACATCATTGCGCCTGCATTGGCAGTCGATCGAGACTTGGTTGAGAGGCGCCTAGATGTACTCTATTCTGAAGCTGCGGCAGATATGGCCGAGCGGGAGCGTAATAGTATTGGTATTGATGTGCTATCGTTCTATTGCGAGGTGGCTTTTGAAGATGTTGCTCCACCGGAACAACTTAGGGCGCTGCAACATCGGTTGGATTCGATAGCGCTTCTTGAGCCGCCGTCCATCCCCAGCGACGGCAATGAAGAAGCTGGCTCGCGGGCGTTTCCTAATGAAGCGATATTCAATCATTTTCTCGCTCGGGCGATATTAAGGGGAATTCTCGAAGAACGTGTGCCGCCGTTTTTGAGACGCATTCATTTAGGGCTCGATATGCTTGAGGCTTTTTCTAAAGTATTGAATGATTGCTCCGAGGTGGACTCAAATAAAATTGTCTTAAATATCCGTAATATATTTAGAAGAGAGGCTAGTTCAACCCGCTTGGGGTTAAATATCGGAACGCTGGCTTTGGCGTCAGCCCAGCGGAGTTTTGCGATCGAGAGCGATTCGGCGAGTGTTTATGAAGATATTCAGGCGGATAATGTTCGATGGGGAGGAGTTATTCCTGCCCGCAAGCTAATACGGTGCGACATAGCTCAGCTGGATGTGAGGTCTTGTGACCTGCGTTCAGTGATATTCGAGGAAACTAATGCGGTAGCTCTCGTTGTCGATGATTACACTAGATTTGGGGTTACATATCCAACTGTTATGGCGCTGCATCGCCAAAAAGCAGAAAATGTTTTACATGTGGAGCGCGATCCACAAAAAATATCAGATTGGTTGTCTCGTGTGTCGATTAATTTACAAGAGGAAAATGAGCAAAACAACGATATTATAAAGTATTTCGATAAATTGATGCTATATTTTGCAATGAACCATTTTATTCGAGAGGGCTCCAATGATCAGGGAGGGCGTTTGCTGGCCGATAGTAAATGGCCTTTGATCAAGGAAGTTCTTGAAAATGCTAATCGGTTGACAAATTTTTCGCGATCGGCACGTGGACCTGTGTCCAGTTTCTACAGAATCGCTGAGCCCTATGCTTTATTGCAACCAGAGGTGAACGATACCGAAGCGCGCGAGGTTCGCGAAGCTGTGCTGAATTTAGCGAAAACTCGCAGTTAGGGAGAAGCTGGGTTTTCTCTGCACTGCTTGAGAAAGGCGGATTCTCCGTCAAAGTGCATTGCCCTTGACGTGACCGTTGACGCGAGACGTCGATCTGACTTGGGGCGGAGCCTGTGAGCCGAAAATGGCGCGGCGGCAGGCGACGAATTGACGTCGAGCCCCCGGCTCGGCTAGGGTTTCTCCTTATCTTCCGAGACTTGCATTTCAGGGAAGGGGCGAGGGTGGAAAGCAAGCCGAAAGTCTTGTTTCCGCTGGACCCCGAGGACTGGCACGGCCATGCGTCGGAAACGCTCTGGGCCGAGCCGGTGGAAGGAAGCGGCTGGACGCGGTTCCGGCTGTTGAACTCCCCTTATTTCGTGACCGGAGTGTCGTTCCGCGACATTGTGATCGCCGTCCCCAGGGCCGACGGCCATGTCTTCGACTTCAAGGGCTTGGTGCGGAGCGGCGGCCATTCGACCTATATGCTGCTGATCGACGGCGAGGAGGTTCTGGCCGGCTCCGACTGGCGGCTGCTCAAGGCGATGGGCTGCTCCTATGAGAGCATGCATATCGACCTCAACGTCGGGCGCAAGCTGCTGCTGAGCGTCGATATTCCAGACAAGGTCGATATCGCCGAGGCGCATGCGATCATCGCGGAGGGCGAGTCGAAAGGCTTCTGGCTCTATCAGATCGGCTCCTCCACTTTCGAAAGGGAGACGCCGCTGCTCTCGTGAGCGGTGCCTGTGACGGCGAAAGCTCGAGGCCGCGTTTTCACGCTGCTTCGCCTTCCTTTATTTCCGCGCGGCGCCGGCGTATATGACGCGGCGACGCCCTGCGGGGCAGGAAAGCGGAATTTCAAGGGCCGGGACGATGGCGGGACATAGTCAGTTCAAGAACATAATGCATAAGAAGGGCAAGCAGGACGCGATCCGCTCCAAGCTCTTCTCCAAGCTCGCCCGCGAAATCACCGTCGCCGCCAAAATGGGCCTGCCCGACCCCAATATGAACGCCCGCCTGCGCGCCGCCGTGCTCGCGGCCCGCGCCGAGAATATGCCCAAGGACAATATCGAGCGCGCCATCAAAAAGGCCTCGGGCGCCGACGCCGAGAATTACGACGAGGTGCGCTATGAGGGCTATGCGCCGGGCGGCGTCGCCGTCATCATCGAGGCGCTGACCGACAATCGCAATCGCACCGCTGGCGAGATTCGCTCCTATTTCACCAAGGCGGGCGGCGCGCTGGCGGAGACCGGCGCCGTCTCCTTCATGTTCGATCGCGTCGGCCTCATCGAGTTTCCGCGCAAGGCGGCCTCCGAGGACGCGATGATGGAGGCGGCGATCGAGGCCGGGGCCGAGGATGTGGCCGTCGGCGAGGAGACGCATGACATCATCACCTCGGTCGAGGGCCTGCGCGACGTCGCCAAGGCGCTGGAGGCCAAATTCGGCGAGCCGAAAAAGGCCGCGCTGGTTTGGCGGCCGCAGAATTCCGTCGCCGTCGATGATGAGGCGGGCGAGAAAATCCTCAAGCTGATCGGCGCCCTCGAGGACAATGACGACGTGCAGAACGTCTACGCCAATTTCGAGGTGTCGGACGCTCTGGTCGCCAAGCTGTCGGGCTGAGAGGCGAGGGGGCCGACCGGCCCCACTCGCATATTTGCGTTCCTCCCCGATCGATCGAGTGGAAGCGGCGGTCAGTCCGCCTCTTCCAAATGCTCGATCGGCAGCCCGTTCACCTGCGCGATGAGCACGGGCGAGGCCTTGAAGGTCAACACCTTGCGCGAGCAGATCGGCGCCTCCACGCCGGTCTTGGGATTGCGGCCGACACGCTCGCGCTTGGCGCGAACGTTGAAGCTGCCGAAGGATCGCAGCTTGACCGATTCCCCTCGCACGAGGGCTTCGCTGATCTCCTCGAAGGTGGCGTCGAGGATCTGGCGGGCTTCGGCGCGCGACAGCGTTGGACAACAGCTGTACACGGCCTCGCGCAGGGACGCCCGCGTCAAAGTGCGCCCTGGCTCGATTTTCTTCGTCATGCTACGGATGCGGGCGCAAGCCTGCCCGCTTCGCGGCTTTTGGTTCGCGAGGCCATTATTTTTTGCTCCCCCCTCTGCCGGCGCCTTTTTTGCGGCGCGCCGATCCTGTTTTGCGGATTGTCGGCAGTCTAAACAATAATGTAGCCACACTTTGCCGAATCGCGCAAGAGCGCCTGGGATTTCCCCTGAAGGCTCCGCTGGTTAGATCGTAAACGCAGCGCCCCCGCCCGTTCAAACGGGCAGGCTCACCCTATGGCTCGCGACGGGAATCATGGCGCGGACCTTACGGATGCGGTCACGGTCGATTCGCGTCGAGACGAGGCCGACGCCTTCCGAAGCGCGGGCGACGACATGGCCCCAGGGGTCGGCGATCAACGAATTGCCATAGCTCGCGCGGGTCTCGTGTCCCGCCTTATGCGCGCCGGTCTGATTCGGGGCGCAGAAATAGGCCTGGATCTCGATCGCCCGGGCGCGGGCCAGCACCTCCCAATGATCCTTGCCGGTGACGAGGGTGAAGGCGGAAGGGAGGGCGACGATATCGGCGCCCTTGTCGGCGAGCGCCTGGAAAAGATAGGGAAAGCGCAGATCGTAGCAAATGGCGCAGCCGATGGTGAGGCCCTCGCAATCATAGGTGACGACCGCATCGCCGGGCTTGAAGGCGGCGCTCTCGCGATATTGCGCGCCGTCCGGGGCGGTGATGTCGAACATGTGAATCTTGCGGTAGCGGGCCACTTCCTTGCCGCTGCGGTCGAAGGCGACCGTGGTGTTGTGGAGGCGCTCCTCGCCGGGGACCTTCTCGAGAATGGAGCCGGCGTGGATGAAGACGCCATATTCGCGGGCGAGGGCGCTGCAGAGCGAATAGGCGGGGCCGCCGGGCAGCTCCTCGGCGGCGGCGGCCTTGTCGGCGCGATTGCCGCCGATGAAGTCGAAAACCTCCGGCAGACAGATCCAGTCCGGCCGCTCCTCGCGAACGGCCTGGTCGATGAGCGCCCGGGCGGCGGCGAGATTGGCGGCTTTGTCGCTGACCGAATTCATCTGGACCAGGGTGACTTTCATCGCTTCACGTCTCACGGGCTGGAGGGGGCGGCGCCGCCGCCATGGGAGGCGACATTCTAGACCGGCGCGGCGATCGCGAAACGCGGAAATTTTCGCTTCCCTTCCTGCATTTCTGCATTGCATTGGCGCGACGATGCTTCTAGTTTCCGCCCCGCCGACGTGCCGCCATAGCTCAGTTGGTTAGAGCACCAGATTGTGGATCTGGGGGTCCCCCGTTCAAGTCGGGGTGGCGGTACCATTCAAGCTGCTGAAAAATAGAGGCTCTTGGCTTCCGCGGGCGCAGCCGTGACGTGGCTGGCGCGGTCTCGAATCTCGCCGTTCGGCGCTGTCTCTCCGCGCGTGAATTTGTCAGTCGCTCGCAACGCGCTCTAGCTGCGTCGCGACCCTCCGCCGCCGCCTCCGATTTTACACGCGCAAATCACCGCCCCGGCCGTCCGACGCCGGGGCTCGGCGCGCCGCCGCCGCCGAAGCCGCCCGGCCCAGACGGAAAGCCGTGACCGACCGGACCCGTCGGAATTGCAGGAGTCCCGTAGCCGCCCGGCGCGCCCGGAGAGTCTAGGCCGGATGGAAATTGGACGCCGACGCCAGGGGATGCGTCCGCGGGCCGGCGCGTCGGGCTCGGCGGCTCGAGGTTCTCGCGCTGCTCCTTGGCGGCGCCGCGCTTGCCGAGCGTCTCGCTCGTTCTGAGCGAGCGAATCGACCAGCCGCCCGCCGCTGTCGCATCTATGTCGACGACCGCGCGCGCCACGCCCTGGAAGGAAAGATCATGGCCGCCGCCGAGCGTCAGGCCGCTCGCGGTCTTCACTGTCGCGCCGCGCCGCTCGAGATAGGTCTCCACCAGAAAATTGCTCGGCCCGCGCGGGAGCCAGGCGTCGGCGGATGTCGAGGTCACATCCAGAGTTCCATCCGCAGCCGCGCCGCGCACCAATATGCGCTGGCCGAGCATGGCCTCCGCGACGCCGGACAAGGTCTGCGCGCCGATCGCGAGCCGGCGATCCGACGCGCGCGCGACGACGCCCACGAGCTGGGCGGCGCCGGGCTCCACTCTTTCCACGAGGCTCGCGACGATCGTCTGATCCGGCAGGCGAAGACCGCTCACCGCCACTTGCTGGCCGATGGCGAAGGCGCTCGGCTTCTCGATTCTGGCGCCACGTCCGAATTCGATTCTTTGCCCGAGAACGCGCAAGCCATGGTCGAAGACTTGCTCCACCGGCCCGACGACCTCGCGCAGAATCTGAATTTTATTCGTGGTCGATCGTCCGCCGTCGTTGAAGGCCACCAGCGAGACGACATGGCCGATGCGCAGATCGCCGACGCTCGCCGCGCGGCCGTCGATGCGCACCTCGGCGTCCGCAGGATAGGAGACGCGAAGCCCGTTGACGATGATGCTGCCGAAAGCGCGAATGGTTCCGACGACGCCGGTTCCGCCAATGCCATTGTCGCGGTCGGGTATGACGGAGATATAGCCGGTTCCGCCAATGCCATTGTCCTTGGGCTTGTCTCCGGCCGCCTGCACGCGCGTCACGGCGGAAGAGAGAAGCGAGACGAGCAGCGTCGCCAACTGCCGTCGGGTCGGATGGCGGAACGGGCTCACGAGCGCGCGCCCTTCTTTCCGCTCGCCGACTCGCCCGAAGGCCGCTCATCCTCGCGATACACATAGACGCCGAAGGTCCAGCGCCAGCGTCCCTCCTCGCCGCTGCGCTGGAGCGTCTGCGCTTCGCGATTTGCCGCGATCAGCCCTTCCATCGCCAGCTCGCGCGACAGCGCCTCGAGGCGCCGTGCGCCATCCTCCGAGAGGCCTTCATAATGAACGGCGCGCTCCATGAAGGGCGCCGGCTCCTGAATGATATTGGCGGCCGCCGCCGCTATGTGATCGTGGAGATTGCGGCCGAAATAGTAGAGCTGACGCTCGTCGCCCTTGTTGGGCGCGATCGCCGCCTCGCCGAGCACGACGCGTCCATCCGCATCGAGCGATGCGATTTTGCGATCGAGCCATTCGTCGAGCACGGCGCGCGGGCGCACGTCGCGCGTCACTTCCTCGACCAGCGATTCGAAGGTCGGACCGCGCCCTTGCGATCCCGCGCGCCGCAGCGGCGCCGGGGCGCCCTTCCTATCGGTGAAGCGCCGATCGCCGAGCCATAGCGCGACGATCTGCGACGTGCGCGAGACGCTGGCGGGAACGGTCCGCACCGGCGCGCCGGCCTCTCTGAGGCGCCGGACCTCCTTGCGGTGAATGCCGGTGAGCAGGCTGATGCGGCTGTCGGTCTGCTCTTTGTCCGGCAGAGCGAAGTCGTGAACCGCGACATTCACATAGAGCTCGCGCAGCAGATCGCAGAGCGCGGGAAATGTCGCGCCGTAGCGAATGAGCAGCCGCACGAGCGGACGCAGCAGCCGGGCGATCGGCTGTTGCAGACGCGCGGCGTCGGTAAGCCCATTGTCCTCGCTATCGGCCATGATCGAAGGTAACCCGGCGGCGCGTGGGATACAATCCCACGTGCTCTTGACAGGGTGGATTTTTGTTCGCAGAGTGCGTGGGATATTTTCCCACGCTGCGCGAAGGGCCGGCGAAGCGGGCGAATGTCACGCTTGAAACGCGCGTTCCCGACGAACTGCCGACGATGGCTCGGGTCGAGAGGCGCGAGACGACGGCGATCGTCGGAGCATTCGGGAAACTTCGAGCCATGAACATGCATGCAATGCCGGATTTTCTGAAAAACGCAGGCTCTGCGGGGCTCTCCGACGACATCGCGCGCCAGCAGGACGATGCGACGCGGATCGCGCTCTATCTCGCTGCGCAGATCCAGAAGGAGCATCTCGAGCTTCATCGCCAGCGCGTCGCCGGCGCCATCGATCCCGTCACCGCGCATTGCTATCTGAAGATCAAGGAATTCATCTGGACCGCGACGCGCCTCCTCGGCTTGGCGCATCTGCATGACGGCACGCGCAAGCGCATTCCCGCTCCGTCGCATCCGCGCAATCCGCTCGGCGGCGACGATCCGACTTGCGCCATTCTCGACTCCACATCGCCACGGCTCTTCATCGATGTGACGCCGACCTATCGACATGGCGGCAATCAGGGGATTCAGCGCGTCGTTCGCGAGATCGCCAAGCGTTCGATGCGCGGCGAAGGCGCGCTTCCCGTGGTGATCCAGAATGGACGGCTCGCGCCTTATTTCGAGCGCCGCGCGCCGCTGCCGCCGATAGAGTTTCGCAAGGGCGACAAATTCCTGATCTTGGACGCGAGCTGGCTGGTGACGGACGAATATGTTCCGATCATCGAAAAGCTGACGGCCGCCGGCGGACAGCTCGTCACTTTGGTCTATGATCTCATCCCGCTGACGCAGCCGCTCAGCGTCGCCGCGCCGATGACGGATCAATTCAAGACATGGTTCGAATCCATCGTGCTGAAGAGCGATCGCATCCTCTGCATATCGCGAAGCGTGGCCGATGACGTCGTCGCCTATATCTCGCGTGAGGGCGCGCGGACGAAGCCGGATCTGCGCGTCGGCTGGTGGCGGCTCGGCGCGGATTTCGACGAGCAGGCCGAAAAATCCGTCTCCGCCGAGGCGCGTGAGATAACAGCGGACGACACGCCCATCTTCTTGAGCGTCGGCACGCTCGAGCCCAGAAAAGCCTATCCGATCGCGCTCGAGGCCTTCGATATTCTTTGGCGCTCCAATGTCCTCGACGCGCGCTATGTCATCATCGGCCGTCCCGGCTGGCAGAGCGAGGCGCTTCAGCGCGACATAAAAGATCATCCCGAGCTCGGCCGCCGTCTCTTCTGGCTGAACGATGCGAGCGACGCCGATCTTCGACATTGCTATGAGCATGCCCGCGGCTTGATCTTTCCGTCCATGGTCGAAGGATTCGGCCTGCCGCTCGTCGAGGCCGGCCGGCGTGGTATTCCCGTCATCGCCTCGGATATTCCGGTCTTTCATGAAATCGCCGGACCCGATGTCCGCTACTTCGATCTTCTCGATCCGGTCGATCTCGCCCACGAAATTCTGCGCCTCTCGCGCGAGGCGCCGATGCGCGGCGAAGCCTCTTACCTCACATGGGACGACGCCGCGGACGCGCTGCTGGAGCTGGTGACGAGAGACGCCTATCAGGCGCGAATCGTCGGCGCGGCGAGCGCGCCCGGCTTCGCCGCGCATGGCCGATGAGCCGAGCGCTTTTTGAAACATCCTGCAAGAGGAGCTTGCATGAATCTATCGATCATCATGATGATCCAGCCGCTGGTCGAGAAAGCCGACGGCATTCTCCAGCTCTTGGCCAATGGGCTCGTCGTCGTCGATCTCGCCGGCTTTCTGCTGATTCTCGGAGCTCTCGTCTTTGAGCTTTTTTGACGTCGCCGTCCGAGCGGCGCATGCGAATACGAGACAGAAAATGCGATATTTCGATCGAAGCGCAATATTCATCGACGGCGCGAATCTTCATCTGACGGTCAGCTGTCTCGGCATAGATCTCGACTACGCCCGGCTTCTGCGCGCGCTTCGCGGAAAGGCGTCCTCCGCCCAGGCTTTCTATTATGTGGCGTTGAGCGACTCGCAATCCAATGGAGCCATAAATCGGCTGACGGACTGGCTCGCCTATAATGGATATATCGTCGTCGCGAAGCCGATCGCGGAAACGGTCGATGGCTTCGGCCGCCGTCGATTCAAAGGCAGCATAGACGTCGATCTCGCCGTCGCCGCCATGGCGATGGCCGAGCATGTCGATGCGATGACATTGGTGTCGGGCAATGGCGCCTACCGATCGCTCATCGGCGCGGTCCAGCGCAAGGGCGTGCGAGTCTCCGTCGCTTCCACGATCAAGACGCATCCGCCGATCATCGCCGAGGAATTGCGACGCCAGGCGGATGATTTCATCGATATCGGCGCCATAGCGGACAAGATTCGACGCGCCTCGATCGAAACCATCGGCTGATCGAGAGGCCGAGGAGAGCGCGAGCGATCACGCTCGATCATTGCGCGGCTTTGCGTCGCCTGCCGGAAGGAAGATCGCGAGCAGTCCGATCAGCGGCAGGAAGGAGCAGATCTGATAGACGAATTCTATGCTCGTCCGATCCGCGAGCGCGCCGAGCGCCGCTGCGCCGAGGCCGCTCATGCCGAATGCGAAGCCGAAGAAGAGGCCCGAGACCGCGCCGATGCGATTGGGCGTCAGCTCCTGCGCATAGACGAGAATCGCCGGAAACGCCGAGGACAGCATGAAGCCGATCACCGCGCTGAGGCCGACCGTCGCCGGCAGGCCGACATAGGGCAGGGCGAGAGTGAAGGGCAGGACGCCGAGAATGGAGCCCCAGATCACGCGCTTGCGGCCGAGCCGATCGCCCATGGCGCCGCCGATGACCGTGCCTCCCGCCGATGTGGCGAGAAAGACGAACAGATAGATTTGCGAGTCCTGCGGCGACGTGTCGAAGCGGCTCATCAGATAGAAGACATAATAATTGCTGAGCCCGGCGAGATAGACGAATTTCGAGAACATCAGCGCGATGAGAACAGCGAGCGTGCGGCGGCGCTGCGCCGGTGAGAGCCCCACGCTGGCGCGCGTCGCCGCGCCGGACCGGTTGCGCGCATGGCCATTGTTGCGAATCCAATGTCCGAGCGGCGTCACCACGCAAATGCCGCCGAGCGCGACGAGCGCGAACCAGGCGAGGCTGCTCTGTCCGCGCGGCAGAATGAAGAAAGCCGCGAGCAATGGTCCGAGCGAGGAGCCGAAATTGCCGCCGACCTGAAACAGCGATTGCGCGAGGCCATGCGCGCCGCCCGAGGCGATGCGGGCGATGCGCGAGGATTCGGGATGGAAGATGGAGGAGCCGACGCCGAGCAGCATCGCCGCTGCGAGCAGCGCCGGATAGCTCGGCGCGAAGGCGAGGCCGAGCAGGCCGCACAGGGTCGAGCCCATGCCGACGACAAGCGAAAAAGGCTGCGGGCGGCGATCGGTGTAGAGGCCGACCAGCGGCTGCAGCAGCGAGGCGGTGATCTGATAGGCGAGGCTGAGCAGGCCGATCTGTCCGAAGTCGAGATCGAACCCGCCTTTCAGCAGCGGATAGATCGCCGGCAGCAGCGATTGCATCATATCGTTCAGAAAATGGGAGAAGCTGATCGCGCCCAGCACGGGAAATGCGGGCGCGCCGGCCTCCGGCCGATCGGCGACGGATCTGCTCAAGGGTGACGCCTTTCTCCCTCTGAGCGCGCGAGGACGCGGCTGAACGGAGGGAATTCCGACTCGGGGCTGCACGCCGTCCGAGGCGGCGATTCATAAAAGGCAAAGCCTTCGTCGTCCACCCGAAGACGCGCGCGTCGTCGCCGAGGGGAGGAAAATCGCCGCGCCGCGCGCGCGTCGTCGCTCGATTATTCTCTCCTGCTTTTGTCGGCGAGAATAAACGGCCTCGCCAAAAAATCGCTTGTCGGCGTGGATCGCATATGTCTATTTCCTAGTATATTAGTCAGCTAATGGAGCCTCCAGACGATGCATAAGATCGCCCGCGCCTCCCTCGTTCTCGCCGCGAGCGTTTTCGCTCTCGCGGCCGTGGCGCAGCAGCGCCCCGACTTCAGCAAGGTCGAAATCAAGACGACGCAGCTCGCGCCGAATTTCCACGTTCTGGAAGGGCAGGGCGGCGCGATCAGCGTTTTGAGCGGTCCCGAGGGCGTGCTGCTCGTCGACTCGCAATTCGCGCCGCTGACCGACAAGATCGTCGAGGCGATCAAGAAGATCTCCGACAAGCCGATCCGCTTCCTCGTCAACACGCATGTGCATGGCGATCATGTGGGCGGCAATGAGAATCTGGCCAAGCTCGGCGCGGTGATCTTCGCGCGCGATCAGCTGCGCGCTCGCCTCCAGAACCCCAATCCGGCGCCGGATGGAACGCCCGGCAAGCCCGCGGTCGCCGAGGCGCTGCCGGTTGTCACCTATGACAATCAGGTCACGATTCATATCGACGGCGAGCATGTGCGGCTCATTCCCATCCGCAACGCGCATACGGATGGCGACACGCTGGTCTTCTTCCCCGAGCACGACATTCTCGCCGTCGGCGATTATTTCCGCAGCACGGGCTATCCGGTCGTCGATCTCAACAATGGCGGCACGCTCGCCGGCATCATAGACGGGCTCGGCGCCACCATCGGCCGCGCCGGTCCCAACACCAAGGTCGTGCCGGGCCATGGCGCGATCGTCGGTCGCGATGCGCTCATCGCCCAGCGCGATCTCATCATCGCCGTTCGCGACAAGGTCGCCGCGCTCATCGATCAGGGCAAGACGCTCGAGGAGACCATCGTGGCAAAGCCGACGGCCGAGTTCGACTCCAAGGTTCCCAATGCGGAGCAGACATCCGAGCGCTTCGTCAAATGGCTCTATGCCGAGGTCAAGGCGGCCAAGACCAAGACGGCGGCGCGCTGAACCGAGACGATTTCCCCTCGACGCGAAGGCGGCCGGCGACGGCCGCCTTCGACTTATTTACGGCCCCGCTCTGGACGAGGGCGTCGCCGGCGGAGACCGCGGTCGAATTCTGACGAGCGTTGACCCTCGGCGCCGTCGGGACGATAGTGCGGCAACGACTCCGCGTAACCGCGGCAAGCGCCTGTTTTCCCTATGAGAGGTTAGAAGATGTCCGCCTATGTGAAAATCGAGACTGTGTCTTTCGGCGAGGTGGAGCGACGCCTTGCGGCGGCTCCGGAGGACGGCGGCAAACCTCTCGTCCTCGTCGCTCTCGCCGGCGCCAAGCTTCGCTTCGGCTCGGAATCCGAGACCATTCTCAAAGAGGCGCTTCCGCAGCTGAGCCGCGCCGCCGCCGCGGCGAAATTCACCGGCAAGCGCGGAACCTCGCTCGATCTCTACGCGCCGCAGGGGCTTCCCTCTGTCGGCCGTCTGCTCGTCATCGGGGTCGGCGCCGCCACTGAGGGCGATTCGGCCGACAAGGCCGAGGTTTTCGACGATTTCCTCGGCCTCGGCGGCCAGCTGGCCGCCAAGCTCGGCCAGGGCCAGAATGCGCTCGTCGTCTTCGATCCGCCGGAGGCCCCGGCCGATCCCGCCGCGGCGGCCGGCCAATTCGCGCTCGGCGCGGAGCTGCGCGCCTATAAGTTCGACCTCTACCGCACCAAGAAGAAGAAAGACGATACGGAGCGCGACGGCGCGAGCGACATAGCGCTCGCCATCGCCGATCCTGACGCCGCGCGCGCCGCGGTCGGGCAATCGCTCGGCCTCGCCGAGGGCGTCGTCATCGCCCGCGATCTCGTCAATGAGCCGGCCAACGTCCTCTTCCCGGAAGAGTTCGCGCGCCGCGCCGCCAAGCTCGCCGCTCTCGGCGTCGAGGTGGAGATTCTGGACGTTCCGGCGCTGCAGGCGCTGGGCTTCCGCGCGCTGCTGGGCGTCGGCCAGGGCTCCGTCCATCCGAGCCGCGTGGTGGTGCTGCGCTGGAACGGCGGCGCCCCCGGCGCGCAGCCCATCGCCTTCGTCGGCAAGGGCGTCTGCTTCGACACCGGCGGCATCTCCATCAAGCCCGCCGCCAGCATGGAGGATATGAAGGGCGACATGGCCGGCGCCGCGGCCGTGACCGGCCTTCTCCACGCGCTCGCCACGCGCAAGGCCAAGGCCAATGTCATCGGCGTGCTCGGCCTCGTCGAGAACATGCCCTCGGGCGAGGCGCAGCGGCCGGGCGACATCGTCACCTCGCTCTCCGGCCAGACGATCGAGATCATCAACACCGATGCGGAAGGCCGCCTCGTGCTCGCCGACGCGCTCTGGCACGTGAAGGACAAATACAAGCCCGCCTTCATCATCGATCTGGCGACGCTGACGGGCGCCATTCTGGTGGCGCTGGGCCAGGAGCACGCCGGCCTCTTCTCCAACAATGACGAGCTCGCCGGCCGCATCCTCGACGCGGGGAAGGCGACCGGCGAGAAGCTCTGGCGGCTGCCGATGGGGCCGGCCTATGACAAGCTCGTCGATTCGAAATTCGCCGATATGAAAAACACGGGCGGCCGCCACGCCGGCTCGATCACGGCGGCGCAATTTCTGGAGCGCTTCGTCGACAAGACCCCTTGGGCGCATCTCGACATCGCCGGCACGGGCATGGGCTCCCCGGCCTCCGACATCAACCAGAGCTGGGCTTCTGGCTGGGGCGTGCGGCTGCTGGACCGCTTGGTGAAGGATTATTACGAGGCCTGACGAGACCGGCCGCCCCGCCGGGCTTCGGCGGGGCGGTGAATGACGAGCAATTTGGTTCGGATAACCTCTTGCTCGACCGACCGGAGCAGTCTATAGACCCCCTCGTCCGCTCCCTTCGTCTAGTGGCCCAGGACGTCGCCCTCTCACGGCGAAAACACCGGTTCGAGTCCGGTAGGGAGCGCCAATAAAATCAAGCGGTTGGAATTTAGTCTCGCGCCCGAGGCCGTGGCGCGTCCGTGGACCGGCGTCCAGATTCGGCGTCTGTGCCGCCACGCCCGCGGCCTGCCGCGATCGCGCTATTCCCCATCATTCGTCAGATGGCGCTGAGCCGATCAGAATTTCTGTCACTGCGATAGCGTCAGCGCGATTTTGAACGTCGCGCCGCCGCCGGGAGTGTCTTCGACCCAGATGCGGCCGCCATGAGCGTCCATAATTTCTTTGGCGATCGCGAGGCCGAGGCCCGTGCCGGACGTCGTTTCGGTTTTTCGCCAGAAGGCTTCGAAGACCATTTCGCGAAGGGCGGGCGCGACGCCTTCTCCATGATCGATGATCGCGACGATTCCGTCATCATCGACTCGAACCACAATCGTTCCGTCTTTCGGCTCGGCGCGAAGCGCATTGTCGATGAGATTCGTCACGACGCAGTCGATCGCACGCTGATTTCCACGCACGAGCATCGACGCCCCGCTGCTCTCGAAATCGATGAATCGATTGCAATCCATCGCGAGCGGCAGAAAGTTGGACACTATTTGCCGAACCGATCGCTCGAGATCGATGCTTTGATCGAGCGTCGTCTGGCCTTCCGTCAGCCGCGCGGCGACCAGCATTTGTTCGACGATCGACCGAAGCTGGCTCGCCTCGCCCAGCAATTCGCTCTTGAGCGTGGACGCTTTCGCATTCTCCAAGCGCGCGCGCATTATGGCGAGCGGCGTGCGCAATTCATGCGCCGCATTGGCGGTGAAGCGCCGCTGTCGCTCCACCCCCGCATCGAGGCGCATCAGCGCCTCGTTCATTCCCTCCACCAAAGGCGCGATTTCGACGGGAACTCCGCTCGTCGGCAATCGCTGGCGCAATGAGTTCATGTCGATTCGCGCGACTTCGCCGACGATCGCTCGCAAGGGCGTCAGGCCGCGCCGCACGACGATCCAAGCGACTCCGACTGTCGTCAGCATGCCGACGATCAGATAGGCGCTGACCCAGGCGAGATCGTTCTTAAGGGAGAAAAATATGTCTTCGGGCCGAAATTTTTGTCCATAGAGCGCAACTTGCATCAGGCCTATGGGCGTCTTGCGAAACATCATATGACCGGAGCTGCCCGGCCATTGGTCGTCGCCCATGGTGAAATGGAGATGATCGGCGCGGATCTCGGCCAAGCTCGCCAATTTGGAGACGAGCTTCGGGGACGAGCCCGCCAAAGGCCGCATCCGCACCGGATCGAACACGGCGAAGAGCAGGCCGGGAACGCGCTGCATTTCGAGTTGCAGGCCGCGCGTCGGCTCGATTTTTCCGAGGCCGTCCTCTCCGCGCGCTAATGAGTTGTCCACGAGAGCGGTTACGCGAACAGACGCCATTTCATCGAATGACGCATTGAACCCGCCGACATTGGCCAGTCCTAGAACGAACATCACGATCCAGGCGAACACGAATGCGGGAATTTGCGCGGCCGTCAGCAGAACGGTAACGCGCAATGCGAGCGACGGGGCGTTGGTCACGCCTCGTCCTCATTCGATTTCGATTCCCGAATGATGTAGCCGAGGGAGCGAGCCGAATGAATTTCGACGCCGGCTTTCAATTGGGTCAGGCGAACGCGCAGGCGCGACACCTGCGACGTCAGCGCGTGGTCCTGCGCCTCGATCTCGTTTCCGTAGAGCTGGGCGTTGAGCGCTTCTCGCGAAACGACGCAATTGGCGCGACGCAGCAAAGTCTCCAATAGGATCAGCTCGCTGCGTGGGAACAGAGCGGGTCGACCGGCGATCGACACTGTGCGCTCGTCCAAATCGAGGGACAGCGTCCCGAGCTCGATCGGCGGACTCGGCTGATCCCTGCGCCTTCGAAGATGCGCGCGAATGCGGGCGATCATTTCGTCGAGGTTGAACGGCTTGGTGAGATAATCGTCGGCTCCGGCCTCCAGTCCGTCGATTTTATCGTCGATCGCATCGAGCGCGGTCAGCATCAGAATGCGGATCGCCGGCTGCTTCTTTCGCAGCAGGGCGATCAGAGAGATGCCGTCTCCGTCGGGTAGTCGCCTATCCAGCAAGGCGAGCGAATAAGCATGATCCTCGAGCGCGATGGCGGCATCCTCTTTCGTGCCGACTCGATCGACGCCATAGCCGGCGCGCTCGATCCTGGCCGTCACTTCGGACGCCAAGGCCGCATGATCTTCCACCAAAAGAATTCGCATGGGCGCCGCTCCCAGCTGTCATCGATGCGCGGCTCGAGCGACGAGCGTCCGAAATACGCATCCTCCGTTTTCATATCGAAGGAGAGCCGCCGGGAAAAGCGCTCGGCGAGATGCGTTATGGAGCGAGTCTCATACACGTCGGCCTCGAGACTGTGGCGCCGGCGCCACAGCTTCCGCCTTTTTGATGTATTTTTAGGGCCGCGAGGTTCCCGAGACACTTCGCTCTTAATGCTCGAGCTCACGACCCGAGGCGTCGCCCTGGCCAAAGCCGGAGGCAAACATGCTATGGCATTGGCCGAACGGGTCTTTTGAGACATGGGCAGTCATGATGATCGCGCGAGAGGGCCAGCAAGCGGAAAGGCGCCGACGACCGGCGTTTTCTGCGTTCCTCTTCGGCATTTTGGCTCTGTCCTTCGTATTCCTCAGCCTCGCCGCGGGGCCGTCTTCGATCCCGTCTCTCGCGCGGGTCGGCGATGGCGGTTTCGCCATCTCCTTTCGCGGCGCTCCTTGCCTGGCCGACCGGCATAGGAGTGATGCGCCTCCCGCAAAAACTGGCGATCATTCCCAGTGCTGCGTCCTCTGCGGCGCGCGCGATTTCGACGGCGCGACGCTCGCTGGCGCGACGCAGAAGAGCGAGGCGTTCGCGCCTCGGCCGGCGCTCGTCGTCGCTGCGGTTCGGCAGCGTGAGACAAGGGTTCGCCCGCCCACGGGTTGGGCCAGCTCCTGGTCGTCACAGGCGCCGCCGATTTTCTCCTGACCGGCTGAACGAAGACCCTCGGGTCCAACCATCTCGTCACCGTTCATGCGGGCGTCGATCGCCGCGCAAGGAGATATTCTATGCTTCGTTCCATCCTGTTGCGCGGCGCATCCGCCGGCGCGCTCATGGCCTTGTCCTCGATCCATCCCGCTCTGGCGCAGGAGTCGTTGCCGGCGATCGACATTGGCGCTGCGGCGGGGCCAGTGCGGCCCACAGCGCAGTCTGCGCGCGCCGAGGCGGAAAAGACCAGCTACCACCCCAAAAGCGCAACAACGGCGCTCAAGACCAATACGTCCATCATGGAGACGCCGGTCTCGGTGCAAGTCGTGCCGCAGCAGGTGCTGCTGGATCAACAGGCGACGACGCTGGCGCGCGCGGTGGACAATGTCAGCGGCGTTCGCTCATTCGATTCCGGCTATATCGGCGGCAATGATCAATTTCAGATCCGCGGCTTCACGACCCCCTATGTCTATACCGATGGGCTGCGGTTGCAGAGCGGCCTGCCCGGAACGTCGTCACTGATCAATGTCGAGAAGGTCGAGGTTCTCAAGGGGCCGGCCTCCATCCTCTATGGCCGCGCGGACCCGGGCGGCATCGTCAACGTCGTCACCAAGCAGCCCGAGGCGGTTCCGCATTACGTCATCCAGCAGCAAATCGGTTCGTATGATTCCTACCGAACGACGCTGGACGCCACCGGTCCTCTGACGAAAGACGATACGCTGCTCTATCGGCTGACGGCGGAGGCGGATCTCGAGCATTCCTTTCACGAGACGAACTATTCACGAAATTACTTCGTCTCGCCGGTCGTGCGGTGGAATATCGACGCCGCGACACAAATAACATTCAATCTGCAATATGGCCGTCAAGCCATTCCCTTCGATGTCGGCACGTTCGGATTCACCAAATACGATCCGCTCTCATTGGTGTTCGGCGTGGGTCCGGCGGCCTTTCTGCCGCGCGAGCGCGCATTCAACGATCCGAACTCCTCGATGAATGTCGAGACCGTGAAATACGGTTATAATTTCTCGCATAAATTCTCGGAGGATTGGACGCTGACCAATCGCTTCGAAGGCATTGTCTATCACTCGGATAATTACTTGGTGGTTCCGGTCGGATTCGCCGCCAATTCGCCGACGCAACTGAGCCGCGTCGCGATCGCCAATAGCGGCGTGCGAGACAGCGTGAATTTAAATCTCGATCTCACGGGAAGATTCGAAACCTATGGCGTCGAGCATTCGGTGCTGGTCGGCGGCGATTACCTCTCCAATCGGGCGTTCAATCCGTTTTTCGGCGCATCGAAAATTCGGCAGTCGAACATCGACTATCTGTTTCCGATCCATAGCGTCACGCCGACCACTCTCGGCCAATACAATAGCTTCCTTCCCGGCTCGACCTCGATCAACCGAGAAGACTGGTACGGATTCTATGTTCAGGATCAGCTCAAGCTTCCCTATAATCTGTTCGTGTTGGCCGGGGCTCGCTACGACCGCGCCATCACGCATTCGAACGCCTATGACGGAAACGGCGAGCAGCTCGGCAATAATTCTCAGCGTGTCACGCCGCGCTTCGGCCTGCTGTGGCGGCCGATCGAGGAAGTGAGCCTCTATGGCAGCTATCTCGAAAACTTCGGCTCCGCCGGCGGCGTCTCCGGCCCCGCCGGGCCGACACAGCAAATTCTGCCTTCGGAGACTGCCCAGCAATGGGAGGTCGGCGTCAAAACCGAGCTGTTCGACAAGCGCCTCACCGCGACTTTGGCCTATTACAATCTCATCAAGCAGCATGTCGGCGTGTCGGACCCCGATCCGACCAGAGCCGCTCTCGGCTACCGCGTCGCGACGGGCGAGATTCGCAACAGAGGCGTGGAGCTAGATGTCGCAGGCGAGATTCTGCCCGGTTGGAAGGTGATCGGCGGCTATTCCTATATCGACTCGATCGTCGCCAAGGACGAGGGCGTCGTCAGCGATCCGCTCGGCAATACGGTCAGCTTCAAGGGCTTCACCGGCTTCATCCCGGCGGATGTGTCCCGCCACATGGGCAATCTGTTCACGACCTACGAATTGCAGGACGGCGATTGGAAGGGCCTGAAATTCGGCGGCGGCGTCAACGCCCGCAGCAAATCCTATGGCGATAGCCTGAACAGCTATCATGTTCCCGGCTACGCCATCTTCAATCTGCTCGCGTCCTATAGCTGGAACCTCTACGGGACCAAGCTGACCGCGCAGCTCAATGTCGAAAATCTGGCCGACACGCGCTATTACCCCACCGGCAACCGAGGTCAGTTCCAGATTGGCGTCGGAACGCCGCGAACATTCAAGGGCTCCATCCGCATGGAGTTCTGACGGTCTCTCGCGCCCTCCGGGCGCGGGCGCATCGCTGGGTGGGCTCGGCGATGGCGGGATTTCTCGTCATTGTCGAGCTGACCGGCGGCATGCTCGCATGCGGAGAGATATTGGCGTCCGCAAGCGGAATCGACGCGGCAGGAGGGCGCCGAACAGCTCATCGAGCCGGGGAGGCCGACATCCGGCCGAAGCGATGGGGAGGGGCGCGGCGATATTCCTGAGGGTAGCGGCGGCGGGCGGGCGCTTTGCCCAGGAAAAGCCTCGAGCGGGGGGCAGCTTGCCTTGGCTGCCGATCGACCCTGGCGCCGGCCTCGGCTTGCGCCGCGACGGCGGAGCGTCTAGCCAAGCGGCTCGGAACAGGCGCGCCGACGGCGGGGCGCATCGGGGGAGGGCGGCGACAGGCGATGGCGATCGATTCTGCGCGACATGTGCCGGCGCCGTCGCGCCGCGCGAGGGCCGCATGATCGGCGTCACCATCACGCGCTATCTCGCCGCGCGCTTCACCAAGACGATCATGGCGATCTTCGTCACCATGTTCTGCCTGATGTTCGTCGTCTATTTCGTGGAGCTGCTGCGGCGCGCCGGCGACGTTCCGCAGGCGGGAGCCGGCACGGTGGCGCTGATGACGCTGCTGCGCGTCCCGGCCACGGCGGAGATGATTCTCCCCTTCGCTGTCCTGTTCGGCTCCATGGCGACCTTCGTCGACCTCACCCGCAAGCTCGAGCTGGTGGTGGCCCGCGCCTCCGGCATGTCGGTCTGGCAGTTCCTGCTGCCGCCGGCGCTGGTGGCGGCGACGATCGGGATCGTCTCGGTCACACTCTATAATCCTGTCTCCGCCATGATGAAGATGCGCTCCGACCAGATGGAGCTGGATCTTTTCGGCGTCGAGGGCAGCGTGCGCATCGATCACGGCAAATGGTTCCGCCTCAATGGCGTCGACGGCCAGGCGATCATGCATGCGGTCGATGTGCGGGCAGGGGGGCTCGCGCTCGATGGCGTCAGCGTCAATGTCTATCAGAAGGACGGAGTCTTCCTGGAGCGCGTCGAGGCGCATCGGGCGCGGCTGCAGGCCGGGGTCTTCGTGCTCGAGGACGCCCGCGTCAGCGCGCCGGGGGAGGAATCGCGCGCCGTCGGCTCCTATCTGCTGGCCACCGATCTGACGCCCGAGCAGCTCGCCTCCGCCGCCACGCCGCCGCAGGGGGCGCCCTTCTGGGATCTGCCGCGACTCGGCGACAGCAGCCGCGACGCCGGTCTCGATCCGACCGGCTATGCGCTGCAGTTTCAGACACTTCTCGCGCGACCGCTGCTGCTCGTCGCCATGGTTCTCGTGGCCGCTTCCTTTTCATTAAGATTCTTTCGATTCGGCGGAATCGCGCGGACCATTTCGGGTGGCGTCGCGTCGGGCTTCGTGCTTTATATCGGCACGAAAATCTTTTCCGATCTGGGTGGCGCAGGCGTCATAAGCCCGCTCGTCGCTGCTTGGTCGCCTGCTCTCGTCGGAAGCATGTTGGGTGCGCTCGCTCTCTTGCATTCGGAGGACGGCTGATGGGCCTTCGCCGTCGTCGCCGCACTCGCGAACATAGGCCGAGCGCGGAGCGCATCCGCTCCGCGCAAGCCTCGTCGCGTCGCGTCTCAAACATCATCCCCATTCTTTTGCCGGCCCTGGCCGCGCTCCTCGCCGCCGCGCCCATCGCCGCGCGCGCGCAGCCTTTGGCCGCGCCGCCGCCGCAGAGCGCGCAGCGCATGGTGGTGGAGGCCAAGGAGCTCGCCTATGACGAGCGCCGCAATGTCGTCACCGCGCGCGGCTCCGTGCAGATCTACTACAAGGGCCGGGTGCTGGAGGCGGATCGCGTCATCTATGACCGCAATACGCAGCGCGTCTTCGCCGAGGGCCACGCCAAGCTGACGGAGAAGGACGGAACGGTCGCCTATGCCGAGCGCTTCGACTTCACCGACGACTTCAAGAACGGCTTCATCGAAAGCCTGCAGGTCGAGAGCGCCGAAAGCACCCATTTCACCGCGCCCCACGCCGAGCGCACGGGCGATGTCACGACCTTCGACCAGGGCGCCTACACGGCCTGCGACGCCTGTCAGGACGATCCGACCAAGCCGCGGCTGTGGACGGTGCACGCTAAGCGCATCATCCACGACAATGACGAGAAGGTGATCTATTACGAGGACGCCTCGCTCGAATTGTTCGGGACGCCGATCGCCTATCTCCCCTATTTCTGGTCGGCCGATCCCTCGGTCAAGCGCAAGTCCGGCTTTCTCAACCCGCAGCTGACCTATCGCCAGCAGCTCGGCTTCGGCGTCGGCGTGCCCTATTATTGGGCGATCGCGCCCGATTACGACCTCACCATCACGCCGACCGGCTTCACCCGGCAGGGGGCCTTCCTCTCGGCCGAGTTCCGCCAGCGGCTGGAGAACGGCTCCTATATTATCCGCGCCGAGGGCACGCATGTCAGCGACCCCAGCGCCTTCACCATCGCGCCCTATGGCGCGCGCAACGAACGTTGGCGCGGCTCGATCTATTCGAATGGCGAATTCGCGCTCAATGACAATTGGCGCTTCGGCTGGGACGTCACCGCGCTCAGCGATCGCTATTTCCTGCAGGACTACAAGCAGTACAACAGCTTCCTGCAGAACTACTTCTTCCGCGAGGCGTCCTCCACCGTCTATCTGACGGGGCAGGGGCCGCGCAGCTATTTCGACCTGCGCGGCTATTACTTCCAGGGACTGTCCGCGACCGACGTGCAGGCGCAGCAGCCGGTCGTGCATCCGCTGCTCGACTATAATCGCGCTTTCGACGTCGATCCGGCCAAGACATTCGGCATTGGCGGGCAGATCACGCTGGACGCCAATTTCACCAGCACCTCGGCCAGCATCGCCAATTACGAGTCGATTCAGCCGCGCACGCTCGATTCGGCCTATGGCCTCTACAATGTCTGCCAGCTCTACTCGCCCTCGGCCGACCCCTATAAGAGTGGCTGTCTGCTGCGCGGCGTTGGCGGCAATTACGAGCACGCCACGGCGATGGCCTCCTGGCAGCGCCGAATCATCGATCCGCTCGGCGGCTCCTGGACGCCTTTCGCCTTCACGCGCGTGACGGGCTCCTATCTCAACTACGACACCAGTAATTCCTACGCCGCCTACAACAGCTATTGGCAGCCGATTCCCAATTCGGCGCAGTCGCTGTTCGTCAATGGCTCGGACAGCGTGTTTCGCGGTCAGGCGACGCCGGGCGGCGGCGTCGAATGGCGCTATCCCATTCTCGCGCGCAGCAGTCTCGGCGATCTCGTCGTCGAGCCGATCGCCCAGGTGGTGGCGCGGCCGAATCAGTCGTCGATCCCCTCGCTCGTCAACATGGACGCGCAGAGCCTCGTCTTCGACGATTCCAACCTGTTCGAATGGAGCAAATATTCCGGCTACGACCGTTTCGAGACCGGCACGCGCATCAATTACGGCGGCCAGGCGACCATGACTTTCGCCAATGGCGGCTTCGTCAACGCGCTCGCCGGCCAGTCGCGGCAGCTCGCCGGCAAGAACGGCTATTCCACCGCGGATGCGGCCAATGTGGGCCTCGCCTCCGGCCTCGACACGCGCACATCGGACTGGGTCGGCCGCCTCGCCATCGCGCCCACCTCATTCTTCAGCATCGTCGGCAAAGGGCGCTTCGATCCGGACGGATTGCGCGGCCGGCGCATAGATGTCGTCGCCTCGTTCAAGCTCGATCCGCTCACGGTCAATCTGCAATACGCCAATTACGCGTCGCAGGCGGTCATCGGCTTCGACCAGCGCCGGCAGGGCATGTCGGTGAACGGCCGCTACGATATCACCAAGAATTATTTTCTCACCGGCTCCGCCACTTTCGACATGAGCCGCTATCTCTACAATTCCTTGACCGTCTCGCCGGCGACGAATATCACGCTGACGGGCAGCACCATCACGGGATCGGCTCCGCTGTTCTCGGTCGCCGCGCTAGGCCTGGGGGGCGGCTACAAGGACGAGTGCACCACCTTCTCCATCAATTATTCGTCGGTTTTCCAAGGGAACACCTCGAGCGGACTCTCGCGGAACCAGACGATCATGGTGTCGCTGCAATTGCGCACGCTGGGCGACGCCAAGTTCAACTACGGGCTCGGCTCGCTCCAGCTCAATGACGGCGTGCGCACTCAGCCCTGACGAGCGAACGTCGTGACGACGTTCCGAACCCTTCGAGGAGATTTCCCATGCCGCTGCGGCTCGCCAAAATCTTCGACCAGAGCGCTCTGGCCCGCGCCGCGGCCGCCGCGGTCATCGGCCTCGCCGCCATCGCCGCGCCGCTGCGCGCCGAGACCGCCGTTCCGCAAAAGGCCGAGATCGAGAAGATCGTCCACGACTATCTCCTCGCCAATCCGGAGGTGATTCGGGACGCCATAGACGAGCTCGACCGCCGCCAGAAGGTCGCGGAAGCCGATTCGCGGCAGAAGGCGGTGGCTCAAGGCGCGGACAAATTGTTCAACTCCGCCAGCCAGGCGGTGATCGGCAATCCGTCCGGCGACGTCACCCTGGTCGAATTCTTCGACTATAACTGCGGCTATTGCAAACGCGCGCTGGACGATGTCGCCAAGCTCATCGAGGGCGACCCCAAGCTGCGCGTCGTGCTGAAGGATTTCCCGGTGCTCGGCGCCGGCTCGGTCGAGGCGGCGGAGATCGCGACCGCGGCGCGCCTGCAGCTCAAGCCGGAGAAATTCTACGAATTCCACCGCAAGCTGCTCAATACGCGCGGCGCCGTCGGCAAGGCGCAGGCGATCGCCGTCGCCAAGGAGCTGGGCGTCGACACCGCCAAGCTCGAGAAAGATTCCAAGAGCCCCGAGGTCAAGGCCTCGATCAAAGAGGTGATGGAGCTGGCCGACAGCCTCAATCTGACCGGCACGCCCTCCTGGGTTCTGGGCAAGGAAGTGATCATTGGCGCGGTCGGCTTCCAGCCGCTCAAAGCCAAGATCGAAAATACTCGCAAATGCGGCAAGACCGTCTGCTGACGGAGGCGGGGCTTCCTTCGCGGCGGCAATGACGCTAGAAGGGGCGCGCCGGCGCGGCGCGCGCCCTTCGTCAGGACCCTTTATGCCCGCCGTCCACGTTCTAAACGGTCCAAATCTCAATCTGCTCGGGACGCGCGAGCCCGACGTCTACGGCCGCGCGACGCTCGACGATATAAAAACGCGGCTGGCCGAGATTTGCGCCGCCCGCGGGATCGAGCTTTTGTTCCGGCAGTCCAACCATGAGGGCGACCTCGTGGATTGGATACAAGAGGCGGGCAAGGCCGGCGCGCCGGTCATTCTGAACGCCGGAGCCTTCACCCATACGTCGATCGCGCTCCACGACGCCATAAAGGGCTCGGGAGCGACCGTCGTCGAGGTGCATCTCTCCAATGTGCATGCACGGGAGAGCTTTCGGCGGCACTCCTACATCGCGCCTGTGGCTCGCGGCGTCATCGCCGGTTTCGGAGCCGATTCCTATGTGTTGGCGTTGAACGCATTGTTCGATCGAGAAGAAAGAAAGACCTGAGCAATCATGGCGCGCAAAGTTCAAACTCGTCGCCCCTCCACCCCTGCCGCAAAACCCAAAGCCGCCGCCGGAGCCGCCGGCGTCGACACCGAGCTGCTGCGTGAGATCGCGCGCCTGCTCGCCGAGAGCGATCTGACCGAGATCGAGGTCGAGAAGGGCGATCTGCGCATTCGCGCCGCGCGCACGCCGGCCGCGCCCGCCCATGCGACCATCGCTCTGCCGGCCGCAGCCTATGCGCCGGCGCCGATCGCCGCTCCGGCGCCCGCAGCCCGGCCCGCTGCGCCCGCGCCGGCCGAGCACGCCGATGCGCTGAAATCGCCCATGGTCGGCACCGCCTATCTGCGGCCGAGCCCGGACGCCAAGCCTTTCATCGAGGTGGGCGCCCGCGTCACCGCCGGCGACAAGCTGCTGCTCATCGAGGCGATGAAGACCTTCAACGACATTGTCGCGCCCAAGGGCGGCGTGGTGACGGCCATATTGGTCGAAGACGGACAGCCGGTCGAATATGGCGAACCGCTCCTCGTGATCGAGTAGGGTGCCCATGTTCGACAAAATCCTCATCGCCAATCGCGGCGAGATCGCGCTTCGCATTCTGCGCGCCGCCAAGGAGCTCGGCATCGCCACAGTGGCCGTGCATTCGACGGCGGACGCCGACGCCATGCATGTGAAGCTCGCCGACGAATCGGTCTGCATCGGGCCGCCGGCGGCGCGCGAATCCTATCTCAACATTCCGGCGCTGCTCTCCGCCTGCGAGATCACCGGCGCCGACGCGGTGCATCCGGGCTATGGCTTTCTCTCGGAGAACGCCCGTTTCGCCGAGATCGTTTCCGAGCACGGCCTCACCTTCATCGGTCCCAAGGCCGAGCATATTCGCCTGATGGGCGACAAGATCGAGGCCAAGGCGACCGCGAGGCGTCTCGGCATTCCCTGCGTGCCGGGCTCCGACGGCCCCATCACCGATGGGAAAGAGGGCGCCAAGGTCGCCGCGAAGATCGGCTATCCGGTGCTGGTGAAGGCGGCCTCCGGCGGCGGCGGCCGCGGCATGAAGGTCGCCCGCAGCGAGGCCGAGCTGCATTCCGCCATCGCCACCGCGCGCGCCGAGGCCAAGGCCGCCTTCGGCGACGACACCGTCTATCTCGAGAAATATCTCGACAAGCCGCGCCATATCGAGATTCAGATTTTCGGCGACGGCAAGGGGCAGGCGATCCATCTCGGCGAGCGCGATTGCTCGCTGCAGCGCCGGCACCAAAAGGTGTGGGAGGAGAGCCCTTCGCCCGCGCTCAATGACGAGCAGCGCGGCGAGATCGGCGAGATCTGCGCCAAGGCGATGCGCGAGATGCAATACGCCGGCGCCGGCACGGTCGAGTTCCTCTACGAGAATGGCTCCTTCTATTTCATCGAGATGAACACGCGGATCCAGGTCGAGCATCCGGTGACGGAGGCCGTGACCGGCGTCGATCTCGTCAGCGAGCAGATCCGCGTCGCCGCCGGCTCGCCCTTGTCGCTGCGGCAGGAGGATATCTGGTTCTGGGGCCATGCGATCGAATGCCGCGTGAACGCCGAGCATCCGTCGAGCTTTCGGCCCTCGCCCGGGCGCATCGCCTATTACCATCCGCCGGGCGGCGTCGGCGTGCGCGTCGATTCCTCCGCCTATCAGGGCTATACGATCCCGCCCAATTATGATTCGCTGATCGGCAAGCTCATCGTCCACGGCCGCAACCGCACCGAGGCGCTGATGCGGCTGCGGCGCTCGCTGGACGAGTTCATCATCGACGGCGTGGATACGACGCTGCCGCTGTTCCGCACGCTGGTGCGCAACGCCGATGTGCAGAATGGCGTCTATGACATCCACTGGCTCGAGCATTTTCTGGCGACGGGCGGCATAGACCCGAGCTTCTGATCAGCGCGCCTTGCGGCGGCCGGGCAGAACGTAAACGGCGGCGAGCGCGGTCTCCAGCTCCGCGCTGCCGGCGGCTTTCGCAGCTTCGCGCAGCAGACTCCACTGGCCGGCGTCCGACCAGCGCAGAAACTGCCGGTAGACCGTGCTCCAATTGCCATAGTGCGGCGGCAGATCGCGCCAGGCGCTTCCCGTCCGCGCGATCCACAGCACGCCGTCCATGACGCGGCGGTGGTCGCGCGGCGGCCGCCCGCGCTTAGTCCCCGTTTCGATAACGAAGCCCGCGCAGAGCGCCCATTCGCCATCGTCCAGTCGGCCGTCGATCACAAGGGTCTCCGCACGCCGTCTCGTGCGCTGAAGCGCGTCGCGCGCGCTTTCTGCGAGAATGCTGCATTCTCTCCTATAGCGGTCGCGCTTTCGGCGTATCCCCCGAATGGAGGAGAAGCGATCAGGGCAGCGTCGCGCCCGACAGCAGGCGCACCAGCTCCACCTGACGCGACACGCCGGTCTTGGCGAAGATGGCGCGCAACTGCGAGCGAATGGTCTCGCCCGAGACGCCGTGCTCCCGCGCGATCTCGGATGCGGCGCGGCCTGCCGCAATGGCGCGGGCGACGCGCGCCTCCGCGGGGGTGAGGTCGAACAGCCCTTGCAGCAGGCCGGCGCTGGGCGGGGCGCAGATGGTCAGCTCGGTGACGATCAGCAGCAGCTCGCCGGCCGCGAACACATCCTGAGCGGCGCCACGGATCGGCGCGAGATGCAGGACCAGCGGCGGCCCGCCCTCGCGAGCAGGCACAGGCAGGGATTGCACCCCGGCAGGCGCGCCGACGACGCGCAGCCGGGCGAGCGCCTGCGCGAACAGCGCATCGGCGCGCGGATCGGCGATCACGGCGCGCTCGCGCCGATCCTGCACCAGCGACGGCACGAAGCGCGCGAAGAGATCATTAGCGAGCAGCAGCCGATGCGCGCGCGACAGCACGGCCGCCGGCAGGCCGAGCGCGCGCATCGTCTCCGCAGCGGCGCGCGCGCGCTCGAGGCCGAGCCGGGCGGCGATCAGCGCGGCGCGGGCGAGATGGCCGCCGATCGTGTCCAGCGCATCGAGCATGGCGCGATCGAAGGGGCCGTCGACGAAGCGCTTTTCCCAGCTGAAGATCAGCATGTCGCCCGAGGGCGGGGCGGCGATCCGGCCGGCGCACCAGCCGAGCCCGAGGCTCCGCAGATAGGCGTAGGTCGGATCGGCGTCCATTTCCTCGGGCGAGAACATCTCAGGGTCGCTGAGGAAGCCCGCGGCGCCGAAGGAGAGCCCGCGCGCCGGTCGCGGATTGCGCGCCGCCCATCCCTGCTCGATGAATTCCGCGAACATGGGCGCAATGCGCGGCGAGGCGGTCCAGCCGGAGAATTGCGAATTGGCCGCGAACAGAATACCGCCGAAAGCGCCGCTGAGAGTCGAGATGGCGTCCAGCACCTCCGGCCACAGCTCTGGAACGACAGCGGCCTCGTAAATGCGATCGGCCAGGCGTTCGAATTGCGGCGGCGCTGATCTGTGCATGGGTAAAATCCGCGGCGGAAACGACCGATGGATGCAATATATCCGCCGCGCAGCTTTGAATATGAGACGGTCTCGCGCGCATTCTCATAACGCCGGCGCGCGCGCCGAAAATCGTCGCTACTCGCCCGGCCTCGCCGTCAGAACGCGGCTCAGGCCTCGCCCAGCAGCTCGTCGAAATAAGCAATGGTGCGCAGCAGCCCCTCGCGCAATTGAATTGTCGGTCCCCAGCCGAGCAGGCGCTCCGCCGCAGAAATATCCGGCCGGCGCTGCTTGGGATCGTCCGCCGGCAGCGGCTCGAAGACGAGCTTGGAGGAGGAGCCGGTGAGGTCGATCACCTGCTCGGCGAGCTGCCGAATGGTGAATTCATTCGGATTGCCGATGTTGATGGGGCCGACGATATCGTCGGGCGAATCCATGAGCGCGGTGAAGCCGCCGATGAGATCGTCGACATAGCAGAAGGAGCGCGTCTGCTGGCCTTCGCCATAGATGGTGATGGGCTCGCCCTTGAGCGCCTGCACGATGAAATTGGAGACGACGCGCCCGTCGCGGGCGTGCATGCGCGGCCCATAGGTATTGAAGATGCGCACGACCTTGATCTTCAGCCTATGCTGCCGATGATAGTCGAAGAACAAGGTCTCGGCGCAGCGCTTTCCTTCGTCATAGCAAGCGCGCGGTCCCAGCGGATTGACATTGCCCCAATAGGATTCCGGCTGCGGATGCACGGAAGGGTCGCCGTAGACCTCCGATGTGGACGCCTGAAACACCTTGACCTTCAGCCGTTTGGCGAGGCCCAGCATGTTGATCGCGCCGATCACGCTGGTCTTGGTCGTCTGCACCGGATCGAATTGGTAATGGATCGGCGAGGCGGGGCAGGCGAGATTATAGATCTCGTCGACCTCGACGAAGAGCGGAAAGGTTATATCGTGGCGCAGCAGCTCGAAATTGTTGTGATCGAGCAGGTGATGAACGTTTCTGCGCTGGCCGGTGAAGAAATTATCGACGCAGAGGACCTCGTGTCCCGCGGCGAGCAGCCGCTCACAAAGATGCGACCCGAGAAAACCAGCGCCACCGGTGACGAGAATTCTGCGGCTTTCCATGCGAGCGCCCTGCATAGCCCCGAAAAACAGCGTGTTCTCGAATTGCGATTCGTGGCGGCGCTGCGGTTTCAGATAGCACCTCGACCCGCGCCGCGCAACGCCGCCGCTTCCCCCTCGCGACGGCCGTGAGACGCCGCCGGCGCCCGGAGTGAATTTGAGCGCTCGAGCATTTCACTCGAAACGGAAAGCCCGCCTGAGCCAGCGGCTGCGCTCTTTTCCGAAACGACACGGCAGCGTATAGAGAGGCCCGACGCCGCAACGCAAACCGTTCGGTCGAGGGGCCGGTTTAGCTCAGCTGGTAGAGCAACTGATTTGTAATCAGTAGGTCGCGGGTTCGAATCCTGCAACCGGCACCATCTCCCCGTCCAAGATCGTCCGATGACGTCCAAAAAACCCTGAAAAACAAGCAATTATCGGCGAAATGGCGTCCGAGGACGTCTCGCGGGGCGTGTTGGTATCCTTCGCAAAGGTTGGTATTTTTGTTGGTCTCTGCGAAACCCCGTTCCGGCGGATACCAACATGCCTCTCACCGACCTCGAACTCCGCGCCGCCAAGCCCCGCGACTCACTGTTCAAGCTGTCCGATGGCGGCGGCCTGCAATTGTGGGTCTACCCCGATGGCGCGAAGCGCTGGCGCATGGCCTATCGCTTCGCCGGAGCCCAAAAGGCGCTGGCGATCGGCGTATACCCCGCGGTCGGCCTCAAAGAGGCGCGCGAGGCGCGGGAGCAGGCCAAGCGCTCGCTCGCCGAGGGACGCGACCCGTCGCTCGTCAAGAAGATGGCGAAGGCTGCGAAGGCCTCCGCCTCGGCCAATACTTTCGACGCGCTCGCGGGCGAGCTGCTCGACAAGAAGCGCCGTGAGGCGAAAGCCGAGCGAACTCTCTCCAAGCTGGAATGGCTGCTCGGCCTCGCTCGCCCGATGATCGGCGCGCGGCCGATCGCCGAAATCACTGCGCCGGAAATTCTCGCCGTCTTGCGCAAGGTCGAGTCGCGGGGCCGGCTCGAAACCGCGGCGCGCCTTCGCGGGACGATCGGCGAAGTCTTCCGCTTCGCCGTCGCGACGGGCCGCGCCGAGGGCGACCCCACGGGAGCGCTCAAAGGGGCCATCGCGACGCCGATCGTCCAGCACCGCGCCGCCATCATAGAGCCCAAAGCTTTCGGCGGGCTTCTCCGCGCCATTGCGAGCTATGAGGGCGCGCCCGAGACTTGCGTCGCGCTCGAACTCATGACCTTGACCTTCGTCCGCCCGGGCGAGCTGCGCTCGGCCGAATGGGCGGAATTCGACCTCGACAAGGCGGTTTGGGCGATACCGGGCGAAAAGATGAAGATGCGCCGGCCGCATCGCGTTCCGCTCTCGCCGCGCGCCGTCGCGATCTTGCGCGATTTGAAAGCCCTTACCGGACACGGCCGCTTCCTTTTCCCCTCGGTCCGCTCGGCCGACCGTTGCATGAGCGAGAATACGGTCAATGCAGCGTTGCGCCGGCTCGGCTTCGAAAAGGAGGAAATGTGCGGCCACGGCTTTCGCGCCGCGGCGTCTTCTATGTTGAATGAAAGCGGCCTGTGGAACGTCGACGCGATCGAACGGCAATTGGCGCATGTCGATACGGACGCTGTCCGCCGCGCCTATGCGCGCGCCGACTATTGGGAAGAGCGCGTGCGCATGATGGATTGGTGGGCGGAGCGATGTGAAGAACTGCGACGCGGAGGCGTCGTTGTTGCTTTGAGAGGCTGAGCGAATACCGAATCGGACGCTACGTGAAACAACGTAGAAGAAAGAAATTCAATTCGTAAACTTCCGATGGTTGTGGACAACTGGGCGTCGCGTCTTAGCGCGATTGCATGGGATGCTATTGTGCATTGTCGGATGATGAATCGCGTGGCGCGGGTCGCGTTCCGACGAAGGCGAGACCAAAAAGCCGCACCAACCCCTGCAAGGGTCAATGCGGCTCGGTGGGTTTGAACCCGCGCTCTGCTTGGAGCGGGTCCGAGCCTACCCCGGAGGGCCGACGGCAGTAAAGCCTTCGATCCTCCGGTTCGCCGTATAATCGGTGAAAAGGATAGGATGACCGAACATAGCCTCTCGGGCGATAATCGCCAAAAGACCAACCCCTCATTCCCCCAAACGGGCTTTCTCCGTCTCTCTTCGATCCTCGCGCCGACGGGACCCATTCCCGTCAGCCGCTCCACTTGGTGGGCGGGGGTCAAGGACGGACGCTTTCCCAAGCCCGTAAAGCTCGGCCCGCGTATCACCGTGTGGCGAGCAGAAGACGTAAACGCCCTCATAGACAATCCGCGGTGACGCATGGCGAGGCGGCACGACGTCCGCCGCGTCAAAATCCATCGGAGCTACACAATCTCAGAGGCGGCGACGCTTCTGGGCGTGCATAAGCTCACGGTCAACCGATGGATAGCCCGCGGTCTTCCCCTCATTGAGCAGAAGCGGCCGTATCTCATTCAAGGAGGCGACTTGCGCGCTTTCTTGAAGGCGAGCCGGCCAGCCCCGCAACCATGCCGTCCCGGCGAAATCTATTGCGTAGCTTGCCGGACGCCTCGGCGCCCGGCCGGCGACATGGCCGATTATATCCCCAAATCAGCGACGAGCGGCCTGCTCCGCGGCATTTGCCCGGTGTGCAATGCGCTCATGCATCGCGTGACGAGACAGGCGTCGCTCGCCGCCGCGAGCGGCAATTTGGACGTCACGCGCCAGCCACCGCAACAACGCCTAGGCGACAGCCGCTCCGCCCTCTCGAATGTTCACTTTCCGAAGGACGAAAAATGACCCCCAAACGAACGCCCGCCAATGAGCGCGTGAAGCGCGCCTATCTGCATTTTCTGAAGGACACCAGGGGCCGCGACGAGGCTTCGCTCGATGCGGTCGCCAAGGCCATCGAGCGCTTCGACGAGTATAATCGCCGGCGCGATTTCAAGAAATTCCACATAGAGCAGGCGCGCGGATTCAAGGCGCAACTCGCCGAGCAGCGCAACGCGCGAACCGGCGCGCCCTTGTCGGCCTCGACCGTCTGCTCGACGCTCGCGGCGCTCAAAGGCTTCTTCAAATGGCTCGCCGGCGAGCCGGAATATCGATCGCGACTCAAATCTGCCGATGCGGATTATTTCAACCCGCCCGACAATCTGGCGCGCATCGCGACGGCGCATCGGCACAAGCCATGCCCGACGCTGGCGCAAATTCGCGCCGTTCTGGACGCAATGCCGACGGAGACCGAGGCTGAACGCCGCGACCGCTCGCTCGTCGCCTTCGCCATTCTGACCGGCGCGCGCGACCGCGCCATCGTCTCCTTCAAGTTGAAGCACATAGACATAGAGCACGATTTGCTCGCGCAGGATGCGCGCGACGTGCGCACCAAGCGCGCCAAGACCTTCACCACCTGGTTCTTCCCCGTCGGCGACGACATTCGGCAAATCGTCGTCGATTGGGTGGGCTTTCTGCGAACCGAAAAAGGCTTTGGGCCGGAAGACCCACTCTTTCCGAAGACACGCCTCGCGCCGGGCGCGGAGCATGAATTCGGCGCGCGGGAACTCGACCGCGCCCATTGGGCCAATGCGGACCCTGTGCGGGCGATCTTGAAGGACGCCTTCCCACGGGCCGGACTGCCCTATTTCCACCCGCACCTGTTCCGCAACACGCTCGCCCAAATGGCCTATGATTTGGGGCTCAATGCCGAGGAGTACAAAGCATGGTCGCAGAACCTCGGACATGAGTCTTGCCTCACGACCTTTTGCAGCTACGGGACGCTTCCGCCGCATCGGCAGGCGGAGATTATTCGCGGCTTGGCGCGCGGCGGCGTACGGAAGGGCGACGCGATCACGGCGGACGCGCTGCGTCGTCTCGCGGATCAAATGGAGCATCGAGCAGCAACTCGCTGAACGCGGCGCGTCAATCGCGCTTCAGCGCCTTCATCGCGTCGATGATTTCCATCGTCTCGACGGACACGCGCGTCACGCGCTGGAGAAGGTCGACGACCTTCTCCTTGTAGTCCGCGAAACGATAGGTGTTGAACTTTTCGCGGATGGTCGGGTCTTTGGGCGTCTTCTCTTTGTATTGGTCGAGAATCCATTCGAGCCCGCTGCGATTGCCGAGCCTGTAATCCCAGGCGCTCACGGGCACGCCGCCGAGTTGCGTCTCGCTATCGAGAGTGATGATCCCATGCTCCTTGTCGGCGCGCAGCACGCATATGGGCGCGACGCGGGCGCGGGCGGCTTTCTCGTCTTTGGCGTCGATGCGTTGCAGTGGCCAAGGCTCGATGCTCTCATAGCGGATATGCAGAGCCACGAGCTTTTCTCCCCATTCCGCCCAACGCCAGAAATCCGCGTAAAAGGGAATGCGCGGAAATTCGCGCGTCAGATTGAGCGCATATTTTTCCCGATAGACCGGGTCATGCAACACGGCGTACACGTAATGGAAGATCGCGTCCTTGGTGATGGGGCGTTTGAGCTTCTTGTAACGCGTTGTGAATTGGGCCAGCGCCCAGTCGGTGATATTGTCGAGGCGGGCACCGTCAGAGCCGATCCGTTTAATCGCGAATGTTTGGCTACCGCCGGACGCTGGACTGACAAAATTCAAATCAGGGATGAGGTCGATCGCGAAACTGAAATATGGTTTTCCCGACGAATCGCCCATTATCGTAATGCATTGATTATGAATTTTTCCATCAGCGAAAATCCGTTCTGTGAGATTTGGCATCTCATTGAGGTGATTTTCTCTATACATAAATTTTGAAATAAAAGGGCGATAATTTGCAACGACAATATTATTTTCTGAAAATTCATACTTAATTCCTGCAATAAGATTTCTTTTCACAGAGCGGGTCCATTTTATTGAGTTGTCAACATATTTTAATGCGGCATTCTTGTCTGTTGTTTTAAGCGTATTAAAGTGAAATAAATCTCTATTGTATGTGTCAATAAGGAAGTGGATTTTTGTAGTCAAGGAGCGGCTATCAAAGTCGTAGACCCAATCGTCTCGATTGGTGGCCACCCCAAGGGAGTAAATCTTGAAAATTGCGCGCTCATCTTTTTCCGTCTTTGCCGCTTTCGTCGCTTTCGACGCGATTGGAGTAAAATTGTCGAAATCATTATCGGCCTGATTGAGCCAAGTCTGTTTGGCGTCGGGCTTTATGTCCGTCATTTCGAGCGATGAGAGTTTCGTCGTCGCCAGAAAGCTGAGCTTGTCGTCGCGCGTCTCCAACTCTGGCCGGCGGGCATACGAAAGTCTCGCGCGCTCCGCTGCTTGTTTACGCTTAACCAAAAACGATATCGCAACCCCGGTCTGAATTCCGAAAACATTATTTTTCGTTCCCGACAATTTCGGATTGGCGCGCACGTCGCCGCCGAGATCAATAACCCAAATCTCGCTAAAATCCCGCGCGACGATCTTGCGAAAGCCGTCAAAGGTGCGCGCGTCGAGGAAACTTCTGTTCGTAACGAAAGCAATAATTCCTTCGTCCTTTAGCCGATCCGACGCCCAGCGAAAAAAACGCGCATACATGTCGTAGAGCTTCGTCTTCTGCGCTGTGCTTTCCTTGATGTAGGTGTCCTTGATGCGTAGATCGATGCGCGGATAGGCGCGGTTCTTGTTGTTGTCGTTTTCGTTTTGCTGATTGGCGTTATAGGGCGGATTGCCGATGATGACGGAAATTTTACGCTGGTTCTGCCGCTTGATGCGCTCGACATTCTCCTCGCTCATCGCGCCGAAAAGCTCTTCCTGATGGCCGGAAAATTTGTCGAGCCCGGCGACATTGTCCAGCGTGTCGACGAAGCAGAGATTGGGGAACTCCGCATATTGGCCGGTGATCGCCGCATAGGTCGCCTCGATGTTCAGATTGGCGACGTAATAGGGCAGGATCGCCACCTCATTGGCGTGCAATTCCTCCTTGTATTTATGCGCGAGCTTTTGCTTCTGACCGCGAAAATGCTCCAGCAATTCGCAGATGAAAGTGCCGGTTCCCGTCGCCGGATCGAGAATCTCGACGCCCTTGTCGACGAGGCTCTTGCCGAAATGCTTCTCGCATAGCCAGTCGGCGCTTTCGATCATGAAGCGCACGATTTCATTGGGCGTATAAATCACGCCAAGCCGATCGGCGGCTTTGGGATTGTAGACCTTGTAGAAATTTTCATAGATGACCTTCAGGAAGGTCTGCTTCTCCGCATGGCTCGGAATCTGCGACGCCGCCGTGCGAATGGCGGCGTAATAGGGCTCGAGCTGCTTCAAGGCGTTCTTCTTCGCGCTGCCGGTGAAGAATTTTTCCTCCAGCGCATACAGCTCCTTGGCGATGTTATTCTGGCGATGGAAATCGCCGTCGTCGAAAACGCGCGCGAAAATGTCTTCCGTCAGAATGTGCTGAATCAGCATCTCGCGCACGTCATCGGGCGTGACGATAGGATTGATCGTGTCGCGGGCGTGGTCGAGGAATTTCTTTTCCGCTTTGGCGAAGGCCTTGTTGCTTTTGCTCGCCTGCTCGATTTTCTCGCGCAGCGCCGTCAGCACGGCGGGCAGGTCGGTCTTGAATTGCTCGACCGCCTTGCGGAACTCCGCGACTTCCGGCCGCTCATAGCTGAAGAACAGATCGAGCAGGCGTTCGAGCCCACGCGGGTCGTCATAGGCGACGCGCGCGACTTCCTGCTTGTTCTGAATCAGGACCGCGCGACGCGAATCCTCGAAAATGATATTGTCCTGCGGATAGCCCTTGCGCTTCTTCTTGTCGATTTCCTTGTCGAGGTCGTCGTCTTCGTCCTTGGCTTCCCAATAGCCGAACGGCACGCGAAGGGAGTAGAGCAGGGCGCCATCGACGTATCGGCGTTCCCTCGCGGGCGTCTCGAACTCGAACTCGGGGATGAAGACGAGATCATATTGCTTGGCCCAGGCCTTGAGCAAATCCTTGAAGGCCTCGCGCACGACGCTTTCGCGTTTGGAGCCGGAAATGGCGCGGAGACGGTCCAGCTCGGCGAGGAATTGGTTAATGAGAAGCTGACTCAAGGTCGGGACCCTTTGGATTTGCAGCAGGGGCCAAGATAGACGCGGAGTCGCCGGCTGCGTCAATCGGGACGTCGAGCGGGACAGGGGGCGGGTAAATCTCTCGCGGAAGCGGCGAGCCGATAGCCGGGGGAAGTGGCACGCGGAGATTTTTTCGGCTTAGGGGGCAAATCAGCGAGCGCGCCTTTGGCCCTGCCGAGAATTTAGTTGGTATATTTGTTGGAACAAATATTTTTCGTTCTCAGAAATAACGCATTAAATCAGCACTTTATTGGCGTAATTCGGCTCCTGCAACCGCACCAATTAAATCAATAACTTGTGTGACGGAAGGTGGTTGATGAAAATTATACCGGACCCGTAGCGGACCTGCTGGTCGAGCTTCCACCTACCCTCACTTTTCCTACGGGGCGAATTCGGCGTCCATCGTTTGGAACGGAGGCTTTGTTCGCTGGTTGGCACGTGTTTATTGGTCGCTTACGATACGAAGTGACCACATCGGGCTAAGCCTCTCTCATTTGTTGACTTATATGGCAACGATCCCTACCTTATGCCTTCGAGGAGCGCTGCAGAAGGTAACCGTCGACCTCGGTCGACGGGAGATTCCCGTCCGGGCCTTCTATGCCTTTCCGCATGTCATCGAGTGGCTCGAAAAAATGCTTCCGACGCTTGAATCTGTCCTAGACGAAGGCAGGCAAAGCCCAGCTGAGCAGGTCGACTTCCTCCTCTACGATTTCATCAGAGGAGCCGACCTTTGCCATTATAAGCGTGCTCACATTATGGTGCCTAGCGAATGCGGAGTCTTCGAAATCAAGACAGCGGATATAAGGTTTTTCGGCTGGTTTCCTGCAGTGGACAACTTCATTGCGGCGGACGTGGTCACGGCTGTTTTCTGCAAGGAACGCGGCCTTTACGACGGTTACCGGGATCAGGTTCGACGACGAAGGGACCTCTTAGATCTCGATGTGCCCAAGTTTCTGAGCGGGGGGATTTTCGATGTCCTTTCTTCTTAAGCTCGACCCGCGCCAACGGAAGGCTGGCCGCTTCATCGGCAGGGTGCGAGACGAAATAATCAAGGCTTTCACGAGCGAAAAGCAAGCGCGTGGTTTGACTCAAGAGCAAGTTGCGCAGGCTCTCGGGATCCATCGCTCACAAGTGAATCGCATTTTAAAAGGCGAAGAAAACCTGACTCTGAGAACGATCTCTGATCTGGCGTGGGCTCTGGACCGGGAAATTGTCTTCCGACTCGAAAAGCCTGAGTCGGTCCCAGGCCAGAACCACGGTGCGGAGCAGCCCGTTGTCGAAAAGCGCCATGTCGGAATTCACTGGCCGCGTACCACCGTAACTCACGTGCAGTCAACCGGACCGACGAGTGTTGTAGAGTCGGCGCTTTAGGAAGTCAGAAATGGAACCAACTGGTTATACCATTTTTTGTGACGACATTCGGTCGGAAGTGGGCGGAAAAATTTCGTTAATTGGCTGCTATAGTGGGGTCATGCTGGTTAGTGGTCATTTTCCAATAATAATTCCAAAATTCGGTCTCTCAATTACCTGTATTTCAGCTATGGAAAAACTAAGGCAGTTCGAGATTAAAGTCTTTTTGCCTTTGGATCCGGATGACAAGCCGTCCATAGCGGAGAATATTGCATTGCCTCCTGATGGAGTGGATGCGTTTGAGCCGTTTGTTCCCGACAGTGATCCAGATGTGTTGAGGCTTGCATTCGTAACGCGTAACTTCATTCTATCTCCACTTGAAATACGAGCGGAAGGAAACATCAAAGTTCGCATTGTTCATAATGAAAGATTGGTCAAGGCTGGAGCGCTGCGAGTTCTCTTAGCGCCTTCCGCCGAACAGCTGAATCCTACCAAAATGTAATTCTTTTCCACTTCTCGCAGGCGCTGCATCCGGCGTCGGGGAGGCGGACAAGGCTTCTCGACGTCAACGCCATGCCGGCTCCGGCACCTAACTCGGTCTCTATGCGGTTGAACGCCTCGATATATTTCAGCTTCCAGCGAAGCGCCTTCTCGCCGGTGTTCGCTCAGGTGCTCGAGGTTTCTCGGTTAGCTACGGCCCCTTCAGCTCGCTGCACCAAGAGTCGACCCAAGTCCCTTTCCCGGTCAGCATCCGCGCCCGATCGGACTCGGCCTGGTCATAGCCGCAGCGGTAGGCGCGCCCCGCCGCTATCCTGACGTTCATCGGGAACATGTCCTGCTCGACCTGCTCATAGACCTCGCGCTCCCACTGCACGCCATGGCGATGACCTGCGTGCCAAGCCGTAGCGAAAAGTACCGCCCATAGCGCGGCTTTTCCAATCCTCTTCCACATGATTCCGATCCTTCAAGAAAAGCAGCCTGTGAAACGAAGGCCTCTCACTTCCTAGGCCGAAATGGAGTGACCTCGGCCGTGAATGACCGCTTGTGGCCTCATTGACGTCGTATAAGCTGTAACTGTAGCATTTAGGTTGATTAATGGTTGTGTTTCAGAGAGGGCGCATGTCGATCTGTGCAATCATCCGCGCTGCAGCGTTTGCCGCGCCGGCTTGCTTCCTCGTCGCCTGTCACACGGGCGGGCGAGAGACGGGCGGTTTGGAGCCGGTCTATGTCGCGATCATCGATGCGGCCTATTCACCCCGTATCCCTACGCCGTGGGCCGCCTTTTCAAAATCGAGGGAATAGAGCGAAGCTGCGCAGCTAAGTCGGCTTTATGAGCGAGGCAAGCTGCACAGCATGGGTCGGATGACATTGATCACGGGCCGCGAGCGGCGGCGCCGATGGAGAGACGAGGACCGGACGCGGATATTGGCGGCGATCGCCGAGCCGGGCGCGGTGGTCGCCGATGTGGCGCGCCGTGAGGACGTTTGCACGAGCCTCGTCTACAAATGGCGGCGCGCAGCGCAGCGGGAGCAAAGCGCCGCTTTATGCGGATTTTCGCCGGTGATCATCGAGCCCGCGCCGCGAGTGGCGGCGTCACAGGAACACCCGCCGCAAGACGCCGCGGCCGGCGTCGTCGAGGTCGAGCTGAAGGACGTGCGTGTGAAGATCAGCGCCACGGCGCCGTCTTCCGTGATCGCCGCGACTTTGAAGGCGCTACGCTCATGATTCCATTGCCAGCTGGTTGCCGGGTCTGGATCGCGACCGGCCATACGGATATGCGACGCGGCATGCAGGGCTTGGCGCTTCAGGTTCAAGAGCAGTTGCAACGGGACCCTCACGCCGGCGACCTCTACATCTTCCGAGGACGCCGAGGCGATCTCGCGAAAATCCTTTGGCATGACGGGATCGGCCTGTCGCTCTACGCCAAGCGGCTCGACCGCGGAAAGTTCATCTGGCCCTCGGCGAGCGCGGGCGCCGTGTCGATTTCGGCCGCCCAGATGGCCTATATGCTCGAGGGAATTGATTGGCGAAATCCGCAATCGACATGGCGTCCAGCAAGCGCGGGATGAGCGAAAAAGCTGGGGTCGGACGCATTTTGGGGCGCCACAAATCGAAAGATTTGTGATTCACTCGCTATATGGACGCCGTCGGCAAAGCCCTGTTGGACGAAAACGCCGCACTGAGAGCCGAGCTCGCCGTCGCGCGCGCGAAGGCGTCGGAAGACATGGCGCTGATCGCCGCGCAAAAGCTTCAGATCGCCAAGCTGGAGCGCCAGATATACGGGCAGAAATCGGAGCGGTCGGCGCGTCTTCTCGAGCAATTGGCGCTCATGTTCGAAGAGCTGGAAGCGAGCGCGACGGAAGACGAGATCGCCGCGGAACAGGCGGTCGCGAAAACGACGGCGGTCGCCGGCTTCACGCGCAAACGGCCGGATCGCAATACATTCCCGGAACATCTACCGCGCGAGCGCGTCATGATCGAGACGCCGACGAGCTGCGCCTGCTGTGGCGGCCAGCGCCTGCGCAAGCTCGGCGAAGACGTGACGCAGACATTGGAAACGACGCCGTGTCAGTGGAAAGTGATCGAGACCGTGCGGGAGAAGTTCTCCTGCCGGGACTGCGAGAAGATCACGCAGCCGCCCGCGCCATTCCATGTCGTTCCGCGCGGCTGGGCGGGGCCGAGCCTTTTGGCGATGATCGCTTTCGAGAAGTTCGGCCAGCATCAGCCTTTGAACCGTCAGGCGGAGCGTTATGCGCTCGAAGGTGCGCCGATCGCTTTGTCGACCATGGCTGATGCGATCGGCTCCATTTGCGCCGCGCTCGAGCCTCTGCGCCTTCTCATAGAAGAGCATGTTCTCTCTGCCGAGCGCCTGCATGGCGACGATACGATCGTGCCCGTGCTGGCGAAGGGCAAAACCGACACCGGCCGCTGCTGGGTCTATGTGCGCGACGATGCGCCCTTCGGCGGCGCCGGACCGCCCGCTGCGATTTTCTATTACTCGCGTGATCGCAAAGGCGAACATCCGCAGACCCATTTGGCGAACTACTTCGGCATTCTGCAAGCGGACGCCTATGACGGCTACAACAAGCTGTATGCAGCGGAGCGCAAGCCTGGTCCGATTCTCGAAGCGGCGTGTTGGGCGCACGCGCGGCGCCCGTTCTTCGTCATGGCCGATATCGATGCGAACGTTCGTCGTAAGGCGGCGGGAAAAAAGGAGATTCCACTGTCGCCGATCGCCATGGAGATCGTGCGCCGCATCGACGCGCTGTTCGAGATCGAGAGGTCGATCAACAGCAAGAGCGCGCAAGAACGCCTCGCCGTTCGCCGGGCGTCGAGCCGACCTCTCGTCGACGCGCTGGAAAGCTATATGCGCGAACAGCTCGCCAAGCTCTCGCGTGGACATGACCTCGCCAAAGCGATGCAATATATGCTGAAGCGATGGCCGGCCTTCACGCTGTTCCTCGACGACGGGCGCGTTTGCGTGTCGAACAATGCCGCCGAGCGTGGACTGCGCGGAATTGCTCTGGGACGAAAATCATGGCTGTTCTGCGGGTCTGATCGCGGAGGCGAGCGCGCCGCCGCCATGTATGGGCTCATCGTCACAGCGAAGATGAACGGCCTCGATCCGCAGGCCTGGCTCGCCGACGTCCTCGCGCGCATCGCCGCGCATCCGGCGCATCGGCTCGATGAATTGCTGCCGTGGAACTGGAGCCAGAAGGATAAAGCCGCGCCGGCGCTGGCGGCCTGACCATGCACGTCAACAAGGTCTCTCACGTCACGACCATCGATCGCATCGCTGCGCAGCTCGGCGAAAGTGTCGACTTCCTCCATGACGTCGCCAATGAAATGGAGCCCGAGGATGGCGTGATCTGGGTCTATGGCCTCGGCGACCTCGAGATCCTGGCCTTCACCGACTTCGGTGTCGAGAACCTCGTCGAGCTCATCAAAATCCACAAAGAGATGAAGTCGCACCGAGAGCGCTGACGCGAGGATCCTGCGTCCACGATGAGCGCTTGCTTTACGATTGCCTGTTCGGCAATTGCAGCAATCTCGCGAGCGCCTCGGAATCCATGTCGGGATCGACGCTGAAGCCGAGATATGATTTGGCGGCGTCCACGAAGAGTCCTTCGTGCTCGCCCGCCGCCGAGATTTCGGCGACCAAGTAAGGCACGACGCGGTCGTCGCGCCTGCGAGCCAAGCCATGGAGCGCCTCGGCTCTTACGAAGACGTCAGCGTCATTTACCCGTCGCAGCAGCGCATCCCGAATCTCGGGGCCGTCAATCGAAACGGTCTGGCCGATACTTGTGGCGGCCCAATCTCGCGCCCTTTCATATGGATCGTCCATCAACTCCAGCAGAGCGCCTACCGCCGCATCCGAAGTCGCACCACAGAGGGAGAACGCCACGCCGTGGCGGACGTCGTCGTCAGAATGGTTGCGCAGCCCGATCAGAGCACCCTCGCAACGACGGTTTCCGAGATGGCCAAAGGCGAACACAGTCGCTATCAAGACATCTCTGTCCTGTTCGCGGTGAATAATCTCGAGGAGGGCGTCGCAGCATTCCTCTGGAAAGGTGCGCGCGGGTGAGCCCAACTGGCCTAGAATGGTAACCCCGAGCCTTCGTGACTTCGGATCCCGCGCGCCAGACAGTGCGATCGCGGCGTCGACGACCTCTCTTGTCCCCCGAGCTTCCAACACTGCTAAGGGATTACAAGTAGCACTCTTCCCGTCCTCATCATCGATCTGCGCCAATGAAGCCGCTATCAACTCTGCCGTTGAGCGACCGTCTCGCTTCATCTCCTCGAGCGTGCTCAAGAGCGCTGACCCCTTCAAAACCGTTCGAGTCTGCTAACTTACGACTTGGAGAACTGTCGCCCCGGGAAGCTTTGCTTGCGACGTCCTTGCGAAGTTGCCGCAAAACGCATTAACGAACTTCTGTCCTGGAGCAGGGAAGGCGCATTTTATACCGCCGCCAATGCAGCGTAAATGGCCCGCGCTGGCCGCTCCGCCGTCAGCGTCGAATACGTCGTCCTGCGGCCTACGGCGAATGCTTACTTCACCCCTGGCCGCATGCAGTTTCACTGCGATCGAATCCGATTTCCTCGAAGGCGACGTGAAGCACGCGGGCAACATTCAGAAAGCCGACCTCCCGGACCGGGGGCAGTCTTGACTTGCGTGGTACTTCAGCGATCTGAAAGGGTGGGAAGTCCGCTTCACTCGGGCGACGGAAAAAACGACACGCGTGGAAATCAATGTCGCCTCTTCGATGTGGGGGCCGGACAAGGCCGCCCTTCAATTCGTGCCTCTAATCGGCGAGTGCGCAAAACGCCTCTCGCCCGCGCAAACAGGCAAGACGACGTAGGCGGCTGCGCCAATCAGTCTCCCCCAAGTTCAGCCCTGGTAGCTGCGTCCTGCTTCGCTAGCCATTCTCGAAGCGCACTTTTCGGCTTTGGCGGCTCTGGCGCGGCTGTCAATATCGAAAGCTCCGAACCTTCAATTTTGACGCCCGTCACCGTCAAGCCACAGGCCTGAACCGCCTTGATAGCGCGCAGGATCTCTGCTTGTGTCGGTCCACTTCTCGGCTTTCGCGGCATGTCTCGCCTCTCGTTCATGATGCGCGGGGAAGGGGATTATTATGGCCGGCTTGGCGCGTCGCAACGCGCGCGCGGGTGTCGCGAAGATGTTCGGCACGAACGGGATGACTCCTTCGGGAAACTCTATCATCCGTAGGATCTTGGTCGGCTCGAAGATGTCGTATTCGATGTGCGTCGTCATGTGGGCTTCCTTTCTTCGTTTAGGCGACGTGGGCGGCGTGGCGCCCGCCGTTGCGGGAGCGCTGGAAATTGCCGGCGACGCGGTTCGCGGCGTCGTCGACCGCGGCGGCGTGAGCGCCGGGGCCGGCAAAGAGATGAAGCGAGCCAAAGTGCTGGACGCGGGTTTGCGCCGGCTCGGGACGAACGCGCGGGCGGAAGGCGGGCGCGTCGGCAGGGCAAGAGCGCAGCGGGAGGCCGAGGTTGCTCTCATGTCGGGCGATGGCGGCCCTGGCGCGGCGCCACTCATAGGCCAGCGTGTCGATTTCCGTCGAGATTTGACCCAGGATTTCCGTTGAGAACCGACCCGGGTTGAAGATGGCTTGCGGGTCAGTCAGTCGTCAAGTTTTGGTCTTCTCCTTTGCAGGTTTGTCCGCCTTCGCGGAGCTGTCCTTGAACCGGAAGCTGTCGTTCCCGGTTTCGAGGATGTGGCAGCGGTGAGTGAGGCGATCGAGCAGAGCCGTCGTCATCTTGGCGTCCCCGAAGACGGCGGCCCATTCGCCGAAGCTGAGATTTGTCGTGATGATGACGCTGGTCCGCTCGTAGAGCTTGCTCAGCAGATGGAACAGCAGCGCCCCGCCGGAGCCGCTGAACGGCAGGTAGCCGAGCTCATCGAGGATGACGAGATCGGAATGAACGAGCCGCGCCGCGACTTGGCCCGACTTGCCCTGGTGCTTTTCGGTTTCGAGCGCGTTGACGAGCTCGACGGTGGAGAAGAACCGCACGCGCTTTCTGTGATGCTGGATCGCCTGGATGCCGATCGCTGTCGCCAGATGCGTCTTGCCCGTACCAGGTCCCCCGACCAGGACGGCGTTATGCGCATCCTCGAGGAACTCGCAGCGATGAAGCTGGCGCGCGAGCGCCTCATTGACCTCACTGCTGGCGAAGTCGAAGCCGGCGAGATCGCGATAGTTCGGGAACCGCGCGGCCTCGAGCTGGTAGGCGATCGATCTCACCTCCCGGTCGGCGGTCTCCGCCTTCAAGAGTTGCGACAGGATCGGCAGCGCGGCCTCGAAGGCCGGGGAGCCTTGCTCGGTCAGCTCGCTGACGGCTTGCGCCATGCCGTGCATTTTGAGACTGCGCAGCATGATGACGATGGCGCCGGCGGCGGGATTATGACGCATGGCGCGCCTCCCGACCTTTGCGCAGCGCGTCGTAACGCTCGACATTGGCCTGCGGCTCGGTGGGGAGCGTCAGCGCGTTGGGCGGCTTCACGGGCGGCGCGTCGACCGGCTTGCCGTCCACCAAGCGATGCAACAGGTTCAAGATGTGCGTCTTGGTCGGCGCGCCGGCCTCCAGCGCCAATTGGACGGCGGTCAGCACGGCCTGCTCGTCGTGCTGTAGGACCAGAGCCAAAATCTCGACCATCTCACGGTCGCCGCCCGGCTTCTCGAGCATGCGCTGTTGCAGCGTCCGAAAGGCGACCGGCAGTTCGGCGAAGGGCGCGCCGTTGCGCAGCGCGCCCGGCTTGCGCTGGATGACGGAGAGATAATGCCGCCAGTCGTAGACCGTCACGCTCTTGTCGTTATGCGACCGGGCGAAGACGCGGGAGTGCTCGCACACGATCTGCCCCTCGGCGGCGACGACGACGCGCTCAGGGTAGACCCGCACGCTGACGGGGCGATTGGCGAAGGAGGCCGGCACGCTGTAGCGATTGCGGTCCAGATGGATCAGGCACGTCGGCGTGACCCGCTTGGTGTGTTCGACGAAGCCGTCGAATGGCCGCGGAGGCTGCATCAGTTGCGGAACCTCCTCGCGCCAAGCCTCCGCGGGATTTGGCCTCCGCGATCGTCCCCGGCTGCGCGCTGTGCCCAATCTCGGTCCACAGCTCGCGGCATCGCGCCTCCAGCCAGTCGTTGAGCGCCGCCAGCGACGGAAAGCTCGGGATCGGCTGCCAGAGGCGATGACGAGCATCCTGAACGTTCTTCTCGATTTGCCCCTTTTCCCAGCCAGAGGCCGGATTGCAGAATGCGGCCTCGAACAGAAAATGGCCGACCATGGCGGCGAAGCGGGCGTTGACCTGGCGTTCTTTGCCGCGCCCGACCTTGTCGATCGCGGTGCGCATGTTGTCGTAGACGCCTCGCCGGGGCGCGCTGCCCAGCACGCGGAAGGCGTGATTGTGGGCGTCGAACAGCATCTCATGCGTCTGTTGCGGGTAGGCGCGGAGGAAGAATGCGCGGCTGTAGGAGAGCTTGAACTGGGCGACCTGCAACTTCGTCCGTTCGCCCGCGATGATCGCCCAATCCTCCGACCAGTCGAACTGGAACGCCTCGCCGGGCAGAAACGTCAGCGGCACGAACGCGCCGCGCACGCAGGTCTGCTGCTCCCGATGCCGCGCCGCCTTCCACTCGCGCGCGAAGGCCGCCACGCGATTGTAGGAACCGTCGTAGCCGAGGGCGACCAGATCCGCNTGCAACTGCTTGACCGTCCGCTTCTGCTTGCGCGATTTTGCGGCCTCCTGACGCAGCATGTGCGCCAGCTTATCGGCGAACGGGTCGAGCCGGCTCGGTCGATCGGGCGTGGCGAACCGCGGCTCGACGCTGTCCGAACGCAGGTATTTGCGCACCGTATTGCGCGACAGCCCCGTGCGTCGCGCAATCTCCCGGATCGAGAACTCCTGCCGATATCGCCAGCGTCGGATGACGCTCAATAACTCCATGTCGATCACTCCAAGGTCCCCCGCGACGCTCGAGGGGGAAAGGTTCGAACAGGGGTCAGTTCTCGGTGGAAAAACTCGTGCTGCCTGGGTCAGCTCTCAGTGGAAATCAACAGCCAGATTCGGCGAGGGCGAGATCATCGAAATCATCTTCCATGTCGGGCTCAACACGCTGACGAATTACATCAACGAAGTCGCCGATACGCTCGTTGATTTTCCCGTGCTCGAAACGCGCCGTGTGGCGTAAATGGGCTGCGCGCTCGGAGCCGATCCGGGCGCGGCTTTCATCTGAGGACTGAGCCATGTCGAGACCGCCGCTTCCCCCCTTCACGCTCGAAACCGCGACGCAAAAGGTGCGCCTCGCCGAGGACGGCTGGAACAGCCGCGATCCGCAGAAGGTCGCGCTGGCCTATACGCCGGAGAGCCGCTGGCGCAATCGCGCCGAATTCATCGTCGGCCGCGACCAGATCGAAGCCTTTCTCGGGCGCAAATGGTCGCGCGAACTGGACTATCGCCTCATCAAGGAGCTGTGGGCCTTCCGCGAGAACCGCATCGCCGTGCGTTTCGCTTATGAATGGCGCGACGACAGCGGCGCCTGGTTCCGTTCCTATGGCAATGAGAATTGGGAGTTCGACGAGCATGGCCTCATGCGCTTGCGCATCGCCTCGATCAACGATCTCGCGATCGCCGAGGCAGATCGCAAGTTCCATTGGCCGCTCGGCCGGCGACCGGACGAGCATCCGGGTCTGACCGACCTCGGTCTTTGATCGGCGCCACGCGAGCGCGTTCATTGCGCTCGCGTGGCGATGATCCTCTTCTCGCGCCTCGGGAGGAAATCGACATGACCTATTCCAGCGACATCGCCTTCACGCCCACTATCAAATCTATCCAGACGCGTGAGGGCTCGCGCCGCGCCTATGCGCGCATGGAGGAGGAACATTCGTGGCGAACGAGCCTGACGCCGGATATAGTGGCGTTCATCGCACAGCAGACGAGCGTCTTTCTCGCGACGGCGAATAGGGAGATGCAGCCCTATATTCAGCACCGCGGCGGCCCCGCCGGTTTTCTGAAGACGCTCGATGAGACGACCATCGGCTTCGCTGATTTCTCGGGAAATCGCCAATATGTGACGATCGGCAATCTCGCCGACAATCCGAAAGCCTATCTCTTTCTGATCGACTATTCGCGCCGCCGTCGCGTGAAGATCTGGGGAACGGCGCGCGTGATGGAAGACGACGCCGAGCTGATCGCGCGGCTCACGCCGGCGGATTATGCGGCGCGTGTCGAACGCGCGATCCTTTTTTCTGTCCTCGCCTTGGACGTGAATTGCCCCAGCCACATTCCGCAACGCTTCGAGGCGTCCGATGTCGCCGCTGCGCTCGCGGAGCGAGACGCGCGCATCGCCGCGCTCGAAGCGCAAGTGCAGGAGCTGCGCGCGAGCGCAGGGCAGGGCGCCGTCATAGCGATTTGATCTCGCCGCCATCCATCCGCAGGGTCACGCCCGTCATCCAACGCGCCGCCGGCGACACGGCGACGGCGATCAGCTCGGCGATGTCTTCCGGCGTTCCGTAGCGCGCGATCCTGGTCTCCGCAGCAAAGGCGTCGATCGCAGCGTCGAGCGATAGGCCTTTCGCCTCGCCGTAGCGCGCGAGCATGGCGCGACGGCGGTCGGTCATCACCGGGCCGGGCAGCACGGCGTTCACCTGCACGCCATCCCCGACGCCGCGCTCGGCGAAATCGTTCCCACTGCGGCGAGCGACGCCTTCGGCGTCAACGCCGAACTCTCCGACATGAAAACCACCGAGCCGCTGCTTCGCATGGACGGGAGGGGCATGGCGGTCGCGATAGTGGCCGCCGACACGGCCGCGAGCGTGAGGAGGGGATTGGAGGCGAGGAACATGGGATCTCCTGTAACCGATGTAATGTGCATATAACGGTTATGCAGGCTTGCCGGTTGCGCATGGGGAGAGGGCGAGGCGACAACGATCGAGGCGAGCGAGTGGCGAGATGGCATGCCCTCCTTCGGAGGCGCGCTGTGGATCGACTTTCTCAACACGACGCCGGTGATGAACGGCGAGGCGATCGATTTTCTCTCTAACGCCGAGGGGCTGGCGAAATGGGCGCGCGCGGCGGGGATCGATGGTTCGAGCAAGCCACGAAAGTGGAGCTTAAGTCGGCGTGGGAAACGCGCGCGGCGCTCCGCGAGCTCTTCGACAAGATCTCCGCAGGAGAGGCGATCTCCGCCCGGCGCCTCGAGCCGATCGATCGTCTGCTCGGCTCGGTCGCGATTCGCGAGCGATTGATTCTACGCGACGGTCATGTGGCGCTCGCCGAGGAAGCGCGTATCGAGAAGGATGTGGTGGCGACGACGGTCGCGCGCGATTTCGCGCAATTCGTTTGCGAGGCGGAGCCCGCTCGAATGAAGCGTTGCGCCAATCCCGCCTGCTCGATGGTGTTCTACGATCGCGGGCGGAACAATATTCGCCGCTGGTGCACGATGGCGATCTGCGGAAATCGTGACAAGGTCGCGCAGTATCGCGCGCACAAGGCGCGAGAGAAATAAGCCGCGAGTCGTCATCATTCATGGCAATCGGGCGCTGCCGTTCGATCGGCGGCGTTCCAGCAATCGCGATTTCGAGCACAGAATTGAGCATCGAAAGGTAACATGCTCGTCTATGGCGTTTCGAGCAGCGTCCAGTTTTGATAGGCTATAATGTAGGTTAGTTTCTCATCGTGAAACGATCATCGCTGGATGGCTCGATCGTCGCCTTCGGCAGTCAGATGGAATACCGAACCCACGCCTTCGTCATTCCCGAAAAAGCCTCGATAAGTCCACGATTTAGGCGAATTGCCTCGATTATCGGCTTGCGGAAGCGCGTCTGCTGTCACTACGTATATTGCAAATATATCGCGTGCTCGGCGGGGCTGCTTCTGCTCGTCGTGGCGCAACCGTTTTGTGCGGAACACAAGCAAGGGGTGCAATGACAATGAGCAGCGCTGCGACGCGGCATTCACGTGATGCGGTTTACTCCACCAGTTCCGCGCTCGCTCTGTCGGTCGTCCTGACTGTCGCCGCATCGGCTCAGGAGGCTTTGCCGGCGATCGAGATCGGCGGGACATCGGCCGGCTCCAACGCCGCCGCCTCGGGAGCTCCGCTGGCGCCGCAACTCGCCCGGCCGGATCTCCAGCCCGACAATGTCGCCAATGCCGCGCGCGTCGCCACCAGCAGCCGCTCCCATACGCAGACATTCACGCGGCAGGACATACAGGAGCTGAACCCGCAGGACGTGTTCGGCCTGCTGCGCAATGCGACCAGCATCCTCGTCACCTATCAGGGTCGCAAATTCCCGAACAATCTGAAATTCCGCGGCGACGGCAATTTCGGCTTCATCGTCGACGGCGCCTATGTGAGCGCGCAGACCGCGGGCCTGATGATGCAGTCGCTGCCCGTTTCAGCGCTCGATCAGGTCGATGTCGTGCGCGACGCTTCGGCGCTGACGCTCGGCCCGCTCGTCGACTTCGGCTCCTCCTCCGGCGCGTTGAACAGCGGCTTCGTCGTCGTGCGCACGCATACGCCGCAAGAGAATGAAATGGAGCTGCGCACAGCGGCGCAGAGCTATGGCGGCGTGCTCGGCAGCGCCTATGGCGGCTATGTCTTCGGGAAGAAGCCGGGCGAGATTCCGGCCTTTATCTCGGGTTTCATTAAGAAGAGCTCCGACGACGGGCCGGCGAACGGCTCCAATTGGAACGACACGGTCGCCGGTCTGCTCAAAGGCGGATTCACCGTCGGTCCGCTCGACACCAGCTTCACCCTGTTTCAGTCGAGCACGCGCTACGGCTTTCAGCAGGGAACCTTCGGGGAGCAAACGGCGAGCACGCTCGCGCAGAAGTGGGGCTATTCGCCGATCGAATCGACATTCCTCTCCTGGAATTCGACGTTCCGCTGGGACGAGCACAATGTCAGCCTGCTCACGCTCGCCTATACGCGGACGGAGGACAACAACGTCCTCGCCTCCTTCAATAGTCCGAATCTGACGGTGGCCAATGAGCAGGGCTACACCGGCCAGATCAATGCGCGGCACAGCTTCACCTATGACGGCACATTGGCGCAGCTCGGCCTGCAATATGTGAATTGGGCGAGCCCCAGCGGACAGACCAATTACGCCAATTATGCGCGCAAGGAGGATACGCTCAGTGGCTATGGCAATTTCGAGCAGAAGCTGCTCTCCGATCGCCTGATCTTCGACGCGAGCTTCCGCCTGGACAATCACTTCGATTACATCGGAGTCGATACGGCCGGAACGACGAAATATTTCTACAATCGCGGCTTCCCGCTCGCAGTGAATTATGCGGGTGGCGCCACGGTGAAGCCCCTGCAAGGATGGGGGATCGGCGAGTTGGGCGCCTCCCTCGGCGATTTCAATCCGCTCGCGGGCCTCGCGAATGTGGCCTTCAGCGGCCGCTATTCGCACACTGAGCAGAGCGACATGTCCGGCGTCATCGCGGACGCCAACGTCACTCTGCTGCCGGAGAAGCAGGACAAATACGAGGCGGGAGTCAAAATCCCGGTCTTCCGCTGGTTCACGCCGGAAGTGACCTATTTCGACACCGAGATTCAGAACAATAAGCAGCCCTCGCGCACCGTCACGGTGAACAACAACAACGTCACTTACTGGACTCAGGGCAACACGTCGCGCAAGGGAATAGAGGCTGTCGCGACCGGCGTGCTGCAGGACGAACTGCTCGGCAAGACGACCTATCGCGGCAGCTACACGCGGCTGACCGAGGTCTACAGCAATTCGCTGGGAACCTATGACTGGCTGAACCCCTATCGCTTCCAGACGCCGAGGACGCAGATCAACTTCGCGCTCACCCATGCCTGGGATAGGTTCACCGGCACGGTCGCGCTCAATCATGTCTCCATGTACTGGTCCAATGGCTTCGCCGTCGACAACGCCTATCACCAGGTCGGCAACTACACGACGCTCGACGCGAACATCGCCTATAATTTCCAGCTCATGGATTGGGACGCGCGGCTCACCTTCTACGGCCGCAACATCACCAATAAGCGCTATGAGACGATCTACACCTACAAGGCCTGGGGCGCCGTCTGGGGCTCGGAGCTCAAGCTCTCCTGGGGCGAGCATTCCTCGCCCGCGCCGCTTCCGGGCATGGCGTGGCTGGCGACGGCCGACGACTCGCCGTCGCCCTGGAGCGGGCTCTACGCCGGTCTCAACGCCGGCGGCGTCTTCGGCGACGGCCATGGGGTCAACACGGTTCCCGGCACCTCCACCATTCTCGGCGACGGCGGCGACGACAAGGGCGCGGTCGGTCGCCCGGCGACCTTCTTCGGCCGCGCGAGCGCCTCGAGCGCGGCGAGCACGATCCCGATGGGAATCGGCGGCGGAATCGGCGGCGCGCAGCTCGGCTATAATTGGCGCTTGCGTCCCGATGTGATCGGCGGCTTCGAGGCGGATCTGCAGGGAGTGGCGGGGGCGAGCGCGTCGGGCTCGGCGTTGCGCTCGGCGACCGAGCCGGTCACGGGCGCGAATGTCGTGACGGCGACCAAGGCGACGAAGAGCCTCTCCTATCTCGGCACGGCGCGCGGACGCATCGGCTATCTCGTGACGCCGACGCTGCTGCCCTATCTCACCGCCGGTCTCGCCTATGGCGAAGGCGGTTTCTCGACCTCCTTGACGCAGGTCTCCACCTCGGCGTCCTTCGCGCCGAATAGCGGAACCATCGGCTCCTCGTCGATCCGCATCGGGTGGAGCGCGGGCGCGGGCGGCGAATGGATGTTCCGTCAGAATTGGAGCGCCAAGCTGGAATATCTCCGCTATGACCTCGGCAATCAGGGCGCTTACGGCGATATGGCGGGCTACAACCTCACCGCGGCCGGCAATCCCGGGCTCTATGCGTCGGCGGTGATTTCCTCGACGCGCCTCGCGGGCCATATCGTGCGCGCCGGCGTCAACTATCATTTCGAATAGAGGCCTTGCGACGCCCGAGCAGGCGATTCGCGAGCATTGGGAGAAGGCCGGCCTTCGCGTCGGCTCTCTCTTTTGCGTTCGGGCCTGAGCCGTCTCACTCGGCTTTCGCTGCTCGGAGCGGGTCGCCGAAAGGCGCAATCGGCTATTGCAAGAAATTTCCGCAAATTACCAAAAAAGATGCAACCTGTGCGAGAAACTGACAATATCGCCGCGGCCGGCCGTTTCGATCGAGCTTTGCATTCTGTCGTCGCGGCGATTATTTCCTCATTACTTTAGACTTACGTCGGTCGCCCAGCGCAGAGACACGTTATAGTGGCTGGCTGAAAATCAGGCGCCTGTCTCCGGCGTCTTTGTCTGCGCCCGAATTTTCCCGTTGACGCGATCTCGGCGGATTCGCAATGTATTGAATATAGATATCGCGGCGACGAGGCGGGCTCATCATGGGCTGGCGAATGTCGAGAGCGACGCGCATCGGGCTCTCGACATTCGTCGTCGATCGCCGCTGCTGGAGAATTGCGCAATGCAAATGGAATGGTTGTCGACGGCGATCGATTTCGGCGTCATCGGGCTGCTGGCCGCGCTCAGCGTCATCGTCGTCGCTGTGGCGCTGGAACGGCATTTCTTCTACCGGGCGATCGACATTACGACTTTTACCAGCATCAAGGCGCTGGAACTCGAGCTGAGCAAGCGGCTCATCGTCATCGCATCCGTCGCCTCCAATGCGCCTTATATCGGCCTGCTCGGCACCGTGCTCGGCATCATGCTGACCTTCTATAATTTGGGTCTCGACGCTTCGGCGGACGCCAGCAAGATCATGGCCGGCCTCGCGCTCGCCCTCAAGGCGACGGCGGTCGGGCTCGTCGTCGCGCTATTGTCGGTGGTCTCCTACAACGTCCTTTTGCGTAAGACGAAGGTGCTGCTGCTGAAGTGGGAGATCGCCAATGGATGAGAAGCCTTTCGAGACGCTCAACGTCATTCCTCTCGTCGATGTCATGCTGGTGCTTCTCACAATGGTGCTGACGACGGCGAATTTCATCGCGACAGGCCGCATACCGGTCGCCTTGCCGCAAGCTGCGCAGACGCAGGTCGACCGCCAGAAGGACAAGACGATCGAGATCGCCGCCGATGGAAGCGTCTATTTCGACGGCCATGTCGCAACCAAGGATGAGTTGCGGAGCCGGCTCACAGGGTTGCCGCCGGAAACGGGCTTCCTCATTCGCGCCGATCGCGCTGTGGCCTTGCAGAGCTTCATCGACGTCGCCGAGCTGCTCAAGCGCATGAGCTTCACCAAAGTCGCCGTGCAGACCAAGAACAGTCCGAAGTGAGAGGCGTCGAAATGGCTTTCCTGGCGGCGTCCGCGCCCACGAAAATTGCGAGACCGGCGAGCCGCTTCTCGCTCTATCACGGTCTCGCGCTCTCCTTGGCGCTGCACGCCCTGCTATGCGCGCCTTACGTCCTGCATCGTCTCTACACGACGGAAGAGGAGGCTTCGGTTCTCGTCTTCGAGCTCGATGGTCTCGTCGATGATGAGCAGACCGATGAGAAGCTGCAGCAGGATAATGCCGGCGAGACACACCAGACCGCGACGCAGGCGACCGTGGCGAAGCCTGTCGAGCAGCGCGAGCAGGCGGATGAAGGCGAGGCCAATGCAGCCGCTGTCGCCGCGGCGGCCCCTTCGCAGTCGAAGCCCGATCCGGCCGGTTCCGCCAATGTGGCCGGCGCGCAGGAGCAGCAGGTCGCGCGCACCATCTCTCGCCGCGCGGAAACCGAGGAGGACCGCATTCGCGTCTATATACGGCAATTGTCGAAGCGCATTCACACGCGGCTCGTCTATCCGGAGGAGGGGCGTCGCGCTGGGCTGCGAGGCGTCGCAAAAGTCTCCTTCGGCATTCTCGCGAGCGGACAAATCCGCGAAGAAACGCTCAAGATCGTTGCGACGAGCGGTCAGGAGCGTCTCGACGTCAGCGCGTTGAAGACGGTGCGGTCGAGCATGCCCTTCGGACCTCCGCCGCGGGAGATGAATGTGGCGATCGACGTTGTGTTCGGCCCTTCACGCTGATCGTGAATTCGGGGACGAATTTTTGGCGGAGCTCGGAAAACATCGCTCGCTCGCCGCTGGCGGTCGGGCGATGTTTCCCGCATTTGCGGCGCTCGCCGTCTATGCCGATAGGGCCTCTCTATTCGGCGTCTGCTCGGACTCGTCGATGATGGCGGGAGCAGCCATGTCGGCGGCAGCAATTTCGGCGGCAGCCATGTCGAGACGCGGGCTGAAGAGCGAGGTGATCTTCTTGGCGATGATCGACCAGTCGAATTGCTCCTTGGCGATGGCGCGCGCCTTGGCGCGGATCGCCTCGCCGCGTTCAGTTTCCCAAACGCGCTCCCGCAGCAAGGTCTGCAGCTCGCTCGCATTCTGAGCCGCTACATGCCATCCGTCCGCGGAGACTCCGCGCGCGCCGAAGTCATTGGCGACGACCAGACATCCGGCGGCCATATAGTCGAAGAGCTTCAAATTGGTCCCGCCGCCGGAAAACAGCAGCTGCAGAGCGATGTCCGCCGAGCTCAAGAGCGCGATCTTGAGATCGTCCTCGACGTAATCGAACCAGAGCTCGTCGAAGGGGACATCGGGCCAGCCGGTGCGGTCGGCCTGCGCGATCGAGCCGATCAAGGCGACGGCGCCGTCGAACCCGGCCTCCGCCAGCAGCTGCCGCGCCTTGAAATAGGATTCGACATTCGGCCCATAGCCGCTGCCCAAAAAGACGGCCAGCGTCTTGTCGCCGATCTGCAGCTTGCTGCGAAGCTCGTCGCGGCTCGCCTTGTCCCAGATCGGATATTGCGAGCAATCGACGCCATTGGGCGCGACAGTGATGTTGCTTCTCGGCACGTCGTATAATTGCGCCATGCGGTCGGCGTCATGGGCGCTCACTGTCGTCACGAAATTCGCCTCGCGACAGGCCATTCTCTCGCCGTGGTACACAGTATCCACGAAGGAATCGAGCTGCGCTGCGCCCAGGCCGCCGCGGAAATGCTGCTCCTTTATGTCATATTCGACATTGTGCGCCTCATATATCTTGATGGCGTTCCGCTTGGCGAAGCCGAAGCCCAGAAGCGCGAGATAGGGATGCGAGGCGACGACGACATCCGCCACGCCGATGATCTGCCGCGCATCGCGCACCAACTCGTCCGAGAAATGATATTCTCTGATGCAGAGAACATCATGCGCGAGGCGCCGCGTCTTTTCCATTATGTGCCAGACGTGATGCTGGTCGCCGGGCGCCGCGGGGAAGACGATCACGTCGAAACGATCGGCGAGCTTATAGCGCCTGATGTGATCGGTCTGCTTGAAATCATAGGCGATGAGCGTGACGTCATGCTCTTTCGCGATGTTCTTGTAGACCGAGACGTAACGCGTCTGCCCACCGTCGCGGACCGGGGTGATGTCGAATGTGGAAAGGACAACGATCTTCATCGGCGCGTTCCCTTCAAGACATCGACGATGGTTGCGGCCACGCGGTCCCAGTCGAAGCGCGACGCGGCTTCCTTCGCCTTGGAGGCGAGGCGCGAGCGCAGCTCGGAATTGAGCGAGAGCTCGCTCAGCCCTTGAGCGATCGAGCTCACCGACAAAGGATCCACGAGAACGGCGGCGTTCTTCGCTATGTCCTGCATGCTGGTTTCCTGTGAGGTCAAGACCGGGACGCCGCAGGCCATGGCCTCCAGCACCGGCATGCCGAATCCTTCATAGACGCTGGGATAGGCGACGAACATCGCGCCCGAGTAGAGCGCCGACAAATCCTCATTGTCGACGCCGCTCAGCACTTTCACATGCTCGGAGAGTCCGCTGTTGGCGATCAGCCTCACCAATTCGTCATATCCCCACCCATGGGAGCCGACGATGGCCAGCTGCGGCGGATGCTCGACGCCGCGGCGAAATTCATCATAGGCCTGAACCAGACGAACATGGTTTTTACGCGGCTCCAGCGTCCCGACGTTGAGAATATAGTCTCGACGAAGGCCGAATTTGGCGATCGCGGCGTCGACCACGGGAGCAGGGCGCGGCCCGATCGCGCCGGGTCCGATCCATGAGGTCGTCAGACGCTCGGGAGAGACGCCGACATTTTCGATAATGTCCTTGCGGGTCGTCTCGGAGTTGCAGAAAATATGATCGGCGCGCTTGAACACATCGATGACATTGGCGAAATTTTCGATCGCGTCCTTGCCGAAGAAGTTCGGAAACAGGATCGGGATCACGTCATGCGCCCAGCTCGCGAGAGCGAGGCCGGGGATGGCGATCGGAATGAAATGATTCGCGAAATAGACGGTCGCGCCCATTTCACGCAGCTCACGGCCCAGCTCCTGCAAATTGAAGGCGCGCCGCTGCTCGATCGCAGCTTGCACGACCCCATTGTAGCGACGATCGAAACGGCCGTCCGCGAGGCTATAGACGACCTTGTGCCTGATGTGCACTCCGATGCGCGCTCTTTCGACGCGCGGGAAAAATTCGAGCGGGATTTCGGCGGCGCCGTTCGTCCAGCGCCAAGCGCTCTCCGGATCGTGATAGCCATTGGTGAGGCGGGCGTCGTCGAAGGAGAATTCCTGCGAGCCCTTCTCCGATTCGATGACGATCTTGCTGACGGCGACGCCGAGGCTGCGTCTGTCCGGCGAGTTCATCGTGTCGCAAGGACGGGCCGCTCGGCTGCGCAGAAACATCGCATGCCGGGGCGTCGCGCCTTCATAATAATACCACATGCCGTCCGGCGTCGCGGTCTGCGTCGTCGGCATGATCCGGCCGTCGACCTCGAAGCGCGCGCGCTCCCGATTTGTGCGCAGAGAGAAGGAGCCGGATGATTTCAGCACGCTGCGATAGATCACCCGCGGCGTGAAGGTCAGGGCCGCCATGGCGTCGGGCCGCACCTCGCCGAAAAACGGGTCGGCGACGAAAACGAATTCGGTGTCGGGGGCGACCCTGGCGGCGGCGTTCAGAAATCCGACGGATACATTGAAAATTCCACCGCTGATCGATTGCTGAAAGGCGCCGGCGTCATATGCGATGATCATGAGTGCAACCCCGCGGAGATGTCGACGAATCCCTCCAAGAATGAGAGCCACCGTCTCGCGGTCGCTTCGGAGTAGAAGTCGGTCGCACGGTCCGCCTGCTCGCGAACGATATTGTTGCGCAGCGTCTTATCGCGGCGCAGGAGCTCCAGATAGCCTGCAGGAATCGATGGATCGAGCGTGTCGAATTTGATGCCGGCCGGCCCCATCGTCTCGCCCACTGCGGTTCCGGCATAGGCCAGCACCGGACAGCCGACCGTGAAGGCCTCCAGCACGGGCACCATGAAGCCCTCGTGCTCGCTCATGGAAATATAGGCGTCGGCGGCGGCGAACAGCGTCTTGATCGCGAGGCCGGTCGCATTCTGATAGATTTTGATGTCGGCGAGGACGCCGCCCTGCACCGCCCGGCCGAGCAGCGCATGGAAATATTCGTCGCCCCAAATCTTGCCGCCGAGATGCAGCGAGGCCGAACGGCCGAAGAGCCTCTTATAGGCGGCCAGAGTGTCGATCAGAAGATCGTGCCGCTTATTGGGAACGAAGCGCCCGACGAAGACGATATTGACCTCGGAGGCCGCCTTTATGTCGAAGTAGAGCTGATTGTCGAGCTCGCGCGACGAGAAAAAGGCGTCGTTGAAGAACACGGGGATCGTCACGGGATCCCGAAAGCCGAACTCTCTCAGCTCGGCGGTGTTAAAGTCCGAATCGCCGACGCCTTTCTCGAATGCGCCGGCGAAGCGCCGCATCTGCGCGCGCGAATGATCGCACATGTCTCCGAGCCAGCTCATCGAGCCCTGGCCGCGGAAAAAATGGCCCGGCGTGACATTGTGATAGATGAGTATCTTGCGGACGGGCAGGTCCAGCAGAGCTTCGAGATCTTCGTTGAAGAACGAATAATGCAGCAGCAGCAGATCCGTATCGCTCCAAGCCATGCGCTTCAGCATGGAGACCGACAGCGTCGCATAATCGCTGATAGCGATATTGGAATCCGAGCACGCCACATAGGACGCCACGCCTCGTTCCCGTAGGATCTGATGCAGCGAGGAAATCGAGGCGCCGATCGCGTCGGCGCTAATTACCGAGGGATGATATTGAACAACACGTGACATTCATCCTCACCAGACAGATGTTTTGAAATCGAGCCCCCGTGACAGGGAGCGAAGCGGCCCGCTCGAAAATACCGTCCGTGCGATCGAGCCGCTCTCCATCGTTCCGGAGAAGCGACGCATCAAAGCCCCGAGGCTTCCGTCTCCGTCGACGACGGAGCGCGCGCGAGAGGTCCAAACACCTCCATCTGCTGCTCCAATTGCTGCGTGACGCCGGCGACGACGGCTTCGGCGACGTCGTTCATCTCCTGCTTGGCGTCCTCGAGAGCCTGCTGCAGCGTCTCTCGCTCGCGTCTCAAGCCATCCACCTCGCCGGCGACCTTGGCGACTTCCGTGGACAGGCGATCGATGGTGGAGGAGAGGGTCAGGATCTGCGCGGAAATCTGCGCCGAGAATTTGAGAAGGTAGTTTCGTTGTTCGGTCAAATGAAGCAGCAGAGAATCCATTGTCGAAACGCCGCTCGTGAATGTGAGAGGCGGTAGCTCGCTCGATGTTTCGCTCTGTGGTTGCGATCTCGCGCGAGTGACGAGCGCATGCGCGAATTCCGAAAGGCGTCGCTTCTCCGTCACCGATATCACTTTATTCATAAGAGCCTTCCATTTTTGCCAGCTCACAGTGCAAGATGTATAAAGTGAGCAGTGGATATGTCAATGAGCCTCCATTGTTATCGAAGCACATGACATGTCCTCCACGCCACGTGCGCCGATGCAGATCGAGGCTCGCGAATCGAGCGACGACGACATTTCGTGTCGCTGACGAGGACGACGGCGCCTAGCGAACGGGCGAGCGGCGCTCGCTTTGTTTGCGGCGCGCCCATGCGCGAGGCAGCCGATCGCCGAAATTCGACTCGACGACGTGATGGACTACGCGGAGGCGAGGTCATAACCAACCAGCGGGGGCGCCGATGGTCGATCTCGCGCCTTGCGACATGCACGCTTCGGACCATTCGATCTGGTCGACGACGCGCGCTGGCTCGGCCGATCCACACGGCTCACGAATTTACCTTTAGGTAATTTAACCTATTGTTAACCATGACGGCGTGAGATGACGGCGCAGCTGGAGCCGAGTCCGCCGTTGACCCAACCTTCGACTCACATTCGTTTTCGTGGCCGATCCTTTCCCGTCCTGGCCCTGGAGCCGGATGCGCCGATCGCCGGATGGTTCGAGCGGCTCGACGCCTGCCTCGAGCATTCGCCTGCCTTCTTCTCCCGCAAGGCGATCGTCATCGACGTCACCAAGCTCGGACTCGATCGCGAGACCGTCGGGGAGCTGGTGGAGCAGCTTTCCGGCCGCGGCGTCCGCATCATGGGGCTGACCGGCGTCGATCCCTCTTGGGCGTGCGACGACCTGCCGCCGATTCTCACCAATGGCCGCTCTATCGTCGCCGAGGAGGCGCCCGCCGAGGGTGGCGAGGATGCGCCGAGCCTGACGCCGAGCGAGCGCGCCGCCTTCGACGAGATCGCCCAGGCGCTCGCCGGCGGCGCCGAGGAGCAGACGCACGAGCCCGAGCGCAGCGCCGCGCCGCTCATCGTCGACACGGCGGTGCGCTCGGGTCAGTCGATCTTCCATCCCGATGGCGATGTGATCGTCATCGGCTCGGTCTCCTCCGGCGCCGATATCGTCGCGGGCGGCTCGGTCCATGTCTATGGAACGGTGCGCGGCCGAATCATGGCCGGCGCCTATGGCGATTCGCGCGCGCGCATTTTCTGCCGCCGCCTCGAGGCGGAGCTTCTCGCTGTCGGGGGCTTCTATATGACGGCCGACGAAATTCGAGACGATGTGCGTGGACGCGCGGTTCACGCAAGGCTCGAGGACGAAACGATCAAGATCACAAAGCTCGACTGAGAGGGACGGTAAAAAATGCCCAAGATATTGGTCGTCACTTCCGGCAAAGGGGGCGTCGGCAAAACGACGTCGACCGCCGCGCTCGGCGCGGCGCTGGCTCAGTCGAATCAGAAGGTCGCGGTCGTCGATTTCGACGTCGGCCTGCGCAATCTCGATCTCGTCATGGGCGCGGAGCGGCGGGTCGTCTATGACCTCATCAATGTCGCGCAGGGCGACGCCAAGCTGCATCAGGCGCTCATTCGCGACAAGCGGCTCGACAATCTCTATCTGCTTCCGGCCTCCCAGACCCGCGACAAGGACGCGCTCACCGAGGAGGGCGTGCGCCGCGTCATCGACGAATTGCGCGAGCGCTTCGACTGGATCGTCTGCGACAGCCCGGCGGGCATAGAGCGCGGGGCGACGCTCGCCATGCGCTTCGCCGATGTGGCCGTCGTCGTCGCCAATCCGGAAGTCTCCTCGGTGCGCGATTCGGATCGCATCATCGGTCTGCTCGACGCCAAGACCGAGATCGCCGAAAAGGGCGGCCGCATGGAGAAGCATCTGCTGCTGACGCGCTACGACGCCGGCCGCGCCGCGCGCGGCGAGATGCTGAATGTCGACGACGTGCTGGAAATTCTGTCGATCCCGCTGCTCGGAATCATTCCCGAGAGCGAGGATGTCCTGCGCGCCTCCAATGTCGGGTCTCCGGTCACGCTCCACAGCGGCACGAGCGCGCCGTCGCGCGCCTACGCCGATGCGGCGCGGCGCCTCTGCGGCGCCGAGGTGCCGATGGACATACCGTCCGACAAAAAGGGACTTCTCGTCAGATTGTTTGGTCGGAGGGCGGCATGAAGCTGTTCAACTTTTTCAATCGCCGCGCATCTGCGCCGGTCGCGCGCGAGCGTCTGCAGATTCTCCTCGCGCATGAGCGCGCGTCCGTGTCCAACTCCAATCTCGTCGCTCTCTTGCACAGAGAGGTGCTCGCCGCCGTCTCCAAGCACATAGAGATCGACCCGGACAAGGTAGAGGTCAAGCTGCGTGAGGGCGACGACATGTCGCTGCTCGAGATCGATATAGAGATTTCCGCGAGCGCCTCGGCGCGCGAGGCGATCGCCGACGCCGCGGCGTGAGGCACGAGACGACGCGAGCGGCGGCGATCGGCCGCTCGCATCACGTAATCATCGCGAATTGACGCGCGCCTCTCTCGTCGCCTAAGCCTCCTCGCATCGACGTCGAAAGACGTCCGCGACGAGCGGAGGAGGCGATGGCGGTCTCGACCACAAGGGCGCGCGCATTGCGTCTCTCAGGCGTCGTTCTCGTCAATGTGGCGTTGGCGATCGGCCTGCTCGCGGCGACGGAATTCATTCTCCATCGCGTCTATAATTGGACCAATCCTTTCCTCGATCACGGCGAGAATGCGCTGCGGTCGCGCGATCCCGTCTTCACCCATACGCTGCGCCCCAATTTCGACGGCTATGACGTGTGGGGGCCGCACACGCCGCGCATATTCACCAATTCGCTCGGCTTCAAGGATGCGGCGGCGCGCAGCGTTCCCGCGAGCTCCGATCGTCAGCGGATCGTCTTCATCGGCGATTCCTTCACCGAGGGAGTCGGTCTGCCTTATGAGCAGACTTTCGTCGGCCGCTTCGCGCAGGCTTTTCCCGAGATCGACGTGCTGAACGCCGGCGTCTCGAGCTATGCGCCCTCCGCCTATTACGAGAAGCTGAAATTTTATCTCGACAAGGGACTGAAATTCGACGAGGCGATCGTCTACATCGATATTTCCGACATTCAAGACGAGGCCATCTCCTATCGCTATGACGATAACGGCGTCTTGGAGCTCGGCGTCTTCACGCCAAATCCAGAAAAATGTCTGCCGAGCGCCTATCAGCTGCTGCCGCGCTCGCCGCCAGGGTGGCTGGAGAAACGATCCTTCGTCGCCGAATTCGTTTCCAATCTTCTATTCGTCAAGAAAGCCAATGCGGCGAACGCCAGCGCCAGCCTGTCGGAGCTGATGTGGCCGGGGCGCGTCTATAGCCGCGATTGGAGCCGCGCCTCCTGGACCTTCGACGATGCGGCGAGCTGCTATGGCGATGCAGGCGTGGCCGGCGGCGTGCGCAAGGCGCTGCAGCAGATGGATCGTGTTCACGAGCTGCTGGCGGCGCGCGGAATAGCGCTCTCGGTCGGCGTCTATCCCTGGCCGCATCAGCTTCTCTACGATGTCGAGAATTCGCGTCAGGCGCAAATCTGGCGCGATTGGTGCGCCGGAAAATGCAAGCGCTACTTCGATCATTTTCCCGCCTTCTTCCAATATAAGGGCGGGAATGCAGATTTTGTGCGCGATCTGTATTTCTGGGCCGATGTGCATTTCAACGGCGAGGGAAACCGCCTGCTCGCCGCGGATCTCATAGAAAAATATCGTCGCCGATGAGGCGTCAGGACGCCAAGGCCAGTCCGCCCATCATCAGTCCGAGCGCGGCTAGCCAGCTGCCGAGCGCGCGAATGGCGATAGAGCGCCAAGCTCGCGCATCGGCGCGCTCGCCACGAAATGCGAGCGTCGCCGCCGACACCAGCGTGACGACCACATAGCCGGCGATGGAAAGGCCGGCGACGAATAGCAGCCGATTGGTCTCCGGCCCGATAGCGGCGGCGTTGGCCGCGCCGCGCATCGCCGCGAGAACCAATGCGAGCCCGCCCAGCGCGGCGGCGGGAATGCGCAGTTCCGACGCCAGCAGCGCGCCGAGCAGCACCAGAGCGCCGGCGGCGATCAGCACGCCCTCCGATGTCGCATTCAGCGTCATTGCGCTCGTCACTCCGGCGGCGAGGCCGAAGGGGAAAAGCAGCAGCAGCGGCCGCGCTTTCGATGCGCCGAGCGATCCGGCGAGCATGCCCAATGCGACCCAAAGCGTCACATCCTTCAGATCGGTGAGAGGATGCGCCGCGCCGGCATAGAAATCGCCGAGCCGCGCGCCGATGATATGCGCCTTCGCGCTCGTCGCCGAGAGCAGCAGAAAGAGCGCGCCGACGCCGGCCTGTCGCGAGCGGCCGATCATCCTGCGACGCCCGCGCCGATGAACAGAAAATAGCCGCCGAGCATCGCGATCGTCGCGCCGAGGCCCTGGATGACGCGTGCGCCGAGGGGCCATCGCGATAGGGCGCCGATGAGGATTCCAAATCCGTGCAAGAGCCCTGTGGCGGTGACGAAGCCGACGCCATAGGCCATTGGGTCGGCGGCGCCGGGCAGCTCGGCGCCATGCGCATGGCCGTGGAATATTGCGAAGAGCGCGACGATGAGCGCGGCGACGACGACAGGCGGCCGGATGCGCATCGCGACGGCGGCGCCGAGAAGAAGCGCCGAGAGCGCGATCATCATTTCAGGCGCCGGCAAGGCAATGTGCAGAACGCCGAGCACGCCGCCCAAAGCCAAGACGAGAGGAAAGGCGATGGGCAGCAGAAAGATCGCCGGCGCGCCGAGCTGCGCGCCCCAAAGACCCACGGCGATCATTGCGACGAGATGATCTGCGCCCGTCAACGGATGCAGAAATCCGCTGGCGAGGCCGCCCGCCACGCCTTCGCCGTCATGCGCGAGAGCGGGCGAAGCGAGCGCGACGCTGGCGAGAACAGCGGTAACGAAGAGGCGGAGGCGAGACGACATGGGCAGAGCGCTCCTCAATCGATCGCAAGCACGCGAAGAAGGCGACCGATGAACCAGAAGGCCGCGACCGAGCCGATCGCATAGCCGGGAAGAAGATCGCGCGAGCCGGGGAGAACGGCGCCGAGGCGGCGATGCGCCCAGATGAGCGCGAGAGTGAGAAGCACGAAGGCGAGCTGTCCGATCTCGACGCCGATATTGAAGAAAGCGAGCGCCGCCGGCAGCAATCGCTTTTCGATGCCGAGCCCGGCGAGCGCGCTCGCGAAGCCGATTCCGTGAACGAGGCCGAAGCCGCCCGCGACCGCCCAAGGATAGCGGGCCGTCAATCCCGCTTCGCCGCGCCGCTGCTTCACGATCTCGACGCCGACAAAGACGATGCTGAGCGCGATGCAGGCGTTGAGCGGCCGCTCCGGCACGCCGATCACGCCGAAGGCCGCCGCCGCGAGCGATATGCTGTGCCCGATGGTGAAAGCGGTGATCGTCGTAACGAGCCGCCGGCCGACGCCGACGATCCAGATCAGTCCGAAAACGAAGAGAAGATGATCGGCGCCGAGCAATATATGGTCGACGCCGTAATTCAGATAGGTCGCGCCGAGCGTTATCCAGCTCTCGAGCGTCGGCGCCTCGGGGCCGAGAATCGACACGGTCGGATTGGCGGATGTGATGGTGTAGCTGCGCGTCTCGCCTTGCAGCGGGATGATCTTGATCAGCGCTGCAGACATGCGCGAGCCGAGATTGCCGATCGTCATCGCGCCGACGAGGCCCTTTGCGCCGCATTCGAGCTGCGGCATGCTCAGAAAGCAATGCGGCGGCGCGCGCAGATCGACGCGCGCGGCGCCGATCGTCGGCTCCATTGTCCAGCGGCCGACATAGGCGCCCTGCCGCACCTCGCGCAATTCCAGAACGCCGAGCGATGATTCATGCGCCAGCAGCGCGGCGGGCGCGAGCAGCGTCGCCGCGACGATCCATGCCGCGAGCAGTCGCATCGCTCGTCTCACGGCTCCATCCGCACGGTGTAGGAGGCCTTCAGCCGGTTGACCGCTTCCCATGCGCGCGAACGCGTCTCATCGACGCGCCATTGCCGCAAGACCTCGTCCCGTACATCCTCGAAATGCGCGGGATCGCTGGGACGGCGCGAGTCGAGGCGGACGATGTGCCAGCCTTCTTTCGATTGGAGCTTGGCCCAAGTTCCTTGCGGCAGCGCGAGCAGATCGTCGCGAAATTTCTCGCCGAAGGCGGGCGCGAGGCTGGTGACGGGGCGCGCGAGAATGGCGCGCGTGCGCTCGCGAAGCTCCTCCGATTCATGGCCGGCCGAGATGTCCTCGAGCCAATGTGTGGCCTCGGCGGAATCGGCGGCGGGCGTGAGATAGAATCCCACACGCTCCGGCTCGTCGAAGCGTTCGTGATTTTGCTCGAACCAGGCGCGCAATCGCTCCTCGCTCGGCTGCGGCAGCTTGATCTGATCGAAGATGAGCAGTTGCAGCTTATAGGCGATGCGGTCGCGGATCATGTCGTCGCCGCGATCGACGCCGAGCGACTTGCCTTCGCGATAGAGAATCTCGCTCGCCACCCAGCTGTCGATCATCGTCTGCAGCTGCGCGTCCGAGGGGGCGCGCGCTTTGTCCTCGTCGAAATTATCGATGAAGGATTGGCGCAGCGCCTTGCTCACCGTGATGACGCGCTCGTCCTTGGGCGGGGGATGCAGCGCGGCGTCGGCGGCGAAGACGAGCGCGCCGATCGCCAGAAAATGCAGGAGAGGCTCGCTTCGAAGGCGCTGCGCCGAAGCGCGGCCCGCCGACGCCGCATCGCCGAGCCGACTCCGAAGGAGAGCGAAGGAGAGGGACTTCACCATCGAGCCCATATGCTTTTCGAGTGCGTCACAAGGGCAGCCTTATGCATCGGCGCATGCCTTTTGTCATCTGCGCCATGATGAAAAAAGCGTGTTTCAGCAAGAATAAAAGCGCGTCCTTGTAATGAAACAGTCACAAGACTGTCGTTGTCGTTCTTCCATATTCCGCGCGCCGATGCGTCGCTCGACGCCGGGGGGCTCGTCTAGGTTTTTGCGGGGGATTGGCATGCACCGTTCGAAATCTGCCGTTTTGTTGACTGCTGCGTCTGTCTCGCTCGCTTTGGGTCAATCGGCGTCCGCCGGGGGATTCGGCGAGGAGTCGCGCAAGCATAATCCATATGTCGCAGGCGACATGCACAACCACAACACCTGCACCGACGGGTCTGTCGCTGCGGGCTACACGATCGATCGCGCGGTCGGAACCGGTCAGGCCGCCGCCGGCGGAACCAATTTCGATCTCGATTGGTTCACGCTCGGCAATCATGGCGGCTCGGGCAATCGCGATTGCCGCTTCGCCGACACCAGCGCCAATATTCCGGGCGAGACGACCACCACTTGGTCGCAAACCCTCGGCCAGACGATTCAGGGCATCACCATCACCGGCCTGAAAGGCTCGGCGAATGGCTCGAACATGTGGCGCTGGCAGTCGATCGGCGAGGTCGAATATCCGATCATCGTCAATCGTTCCGCGCAATATGACAAGGTGCTCGTCGAAGGTCTCGAATGGATCGTTCCGGGCCATGAGCATACGGATGTGGCGGTGATCGCCGGCCAGCATCCGCGTCATGGCGGCGACGCCGACAAGATGGCGGAGTTCGAGTTTCGCTTCGACCGCGCCGACACCGACAGCATCGGCCCGGTCGACGTCAGCAATAATCCGCTGTGGCCCGGCAAGGACAATGTCAACAATGCAGGAACCGCCGGCCATGGAAAGGCGCTGGAAGGCGTCAAATGGCTGCAGGCGAACTACCCGCTGCAGTCCTACGCCATCCCGACGCATACGGAGCGCCAGGGGCCGTTCTCAGCGACGGCCAGCAAAGGTTACAATATCGAGCATTTCCGCGACTTCAACAATGCGGCCCCGACGGTCGCTTTCGGCATCGAGTCTCCCGGCCATATGGCGGAAGGCGGCTTGACCGGCGGCTCGGGCTCCTATGGCTCCGGCGCGGTCGGCGGCGGCACTTACGGCATGGTCGGCGTCTATACGGCGAAGGTCGGCGGACTCTGGGACGGCCTGCTCGCGGAAGGCCGCAACTTCTTCATGTTCATCAGCTCGGACTGGCATAGCCGCGGCGCTTTCGGCGCGCGTGATCGCTACACCACGGCGGACTTCATTCCGGGCGAATATACGAAGCTCTATGTCCCGCATACGGGCGGCTTCCGCAATCAGTCGATCATCGACGGCATGCGCTCCGGCAACAGCTATTCGGTGAATGGCGATGTCATCGGACCGGACTTCGAGTTCCGCGCCAGCGCGCATGGCCAGTGGAAGACAATGGGCGAGACGATCGTCGCGCATCCCGGCGAGAAGATCGTGCTCGAAGTCGAGCTGACCGTTCCGGCGACGAACAACAGCCCTTATAGCTTCGACAATCCTCTGCTGGCGCAGATCGGCCAGCATCAGCCGCTGAACAAGCCGTCGATCGATCACATCGATCTCATCACCGGCAAGATCACCGGCGTCGTGTCGCCGAGCGCGCCCAATTACGCCGTGGCCAACGCCGCTGGCGTCGCCGGCGCGTCGATCGTCTATAATCCCACCGCGGCGATCGCCAAGCAGATCAATTGGCGGAACATGAAGGTCAAGAAGCAGCGCGACGGCTCGACGCGCCTCTCCTTCGAGACCACATTCACCATGGGATCGGAGCCGGGCTATATTCGCGCGCGCGGCACCAATATTCCGGTCGCGACCCCCAATGTGACGGATAGCGCCGGCAATCCGCTGCTCGACGCCAATAATGCGGCGGTCAGCTGCACGGACAGCTCCTGCCCGGCGCATCTCGAATCCGTCAATGGCGTCAAGAAAGTGACCCATGACGTGCAGGCTTGGTCGAATCTCTGGTTCTATGGGAACCCGATTTTCCTGCGTCCCGTCGGCTCGCCGAAGCTGCTCGTCGAGCAGAACGCCGAGCTCGCGCGGCGTCTCGCTTTCCAGCACGGTTTCGATCGCTGGCGTGAGGAGCACGCCGAGCGGGAACACGCCGAGCGCCATTGATCGCGCTTTTTTAGCGTAGCTTAAACGCCGGCGGCGATTTATCGTCGCCGGCTTTCTCGTTTTGCGGGTTGTTCGACGATGCGGCTTCTGCTTGTTTTCATGGCGAACATTTTCGTTTGCGCGGCCTTGCTGCTCGCAGCGCGGCGGGAGCCGCCCGCGACGCCGAGCGCGCCCGCCGCGCCCGCCGCTGCGGCCATCGAGACGACAGCGTCGGAGGACGCCGAGCCGACCCGAGAGGATTGCGTCGCCGCAGTGGATAAGGCGCAGGCGCTCGCCAATGCTCTGCCGAAGGAGCATCCCTCGCGCTACTTTGCGGAGCGCCATCTGCATCAGTCGATGGCCGAGGCCGGCAATGGCGAGTTCGACGACTGCCTCTATTGGGCGGCGGCGGCGTTCGATGAGGTGCGCGAGCTGCGGCATCAGCTGCAGCCGGGGGAAACGCTCGGCGTGCTGCGACCGGACGAGACGCCCGCCGCGCCGGCGCCCGTTCCGAGCGCGGAGAAGAAGCCCATGCGCGACAAAGCGCGAAAATAGGCCGAGGATGGAAGATGGATCAGATCGAGCCGCTTTTTCCCATTCCGCTCATGCGCTGTCCCGGCCTTTTGGACGCGGCGCTCGTCGAGGCCGCCGTCGAAGCGATCGGCAATGCGCGCATAGAGAAAAACCTTCGCTCGGAGCAGCTGTTTCATACGGAGATCGCCGACCCACGCAGCGACGAGCTGTTCCGTCGCATGTCGGATCTCGCCATTCCCAAGCTCGTCGATTTCGGCGGGCTCCTCTTCGGAGAGCGGCTGGAATGGATGGTCAAGGAAATGTGGACCAATGTTCTCGAGCCCGGCGGCAGTCAGGCGCTGCATTCGCACGCCAACAGCTTCGCCTCGGGCGTCTTCTATCTCACGCCCTCGCATCCCGGCAGCCGCACCGCTTTCGTGCGGCCGCCCGGCGGATTCGAGTTCAATTTTCGGCATCACACGCGCTCTGCGGCGATGGGGCCGTTCAATGCCGGAAAATATGTGGTTCCCGAGGCGGAGCCGGGCGATCTCATTCTCTTTCCGAGCTATCTCTATCACGAGGTGCCGCGGAATCAGGGCGGCGTGCGCGTGACGGTCGCCTTCAACGCGATCCCCGATCGTCTCGACTGCTGGGGCTATCAGATCAAATTCGCTCCGTGAGAATGGCGCGCGTTCATTCGCCGCCGTTCTCGCGCGTCATTGTTTCGCGCGCCTTGCGTCTTTGCGGCGCGGCCTCGTCGATCGCCTGCAGTAGACGCGCCGCCTCTTCGCCGCTCGACGCCACGAGCGATCGCGCCATGGAGATCAGCGGCGCATAGGCGGGATCGAATTCCGGGCTGATACGAAGCGTCTCCAGCAATCCCGGCGCGGCGGCGTCGACGAGCGCGCGGCCGCGCGGATCGCCGGGCAGAGCGGCGCCGACCTCGAGGAAGTGGTTTCGTGCGCGCCAATAGGCGGCGAGGCGCTGCGCGAGAGCGTCGTCCTCGCGCGCGAGCTCTGCGGCGTCGGGCGTCATCTCGCGCATGACGGCGAGCAGAGTTGTCCAGGGCGGCGCCGTCAGCGCGCGAACATTGCGGCGCGCGTCGAAGGTCACGAAAGGCGCATCATCGACATTGAGCGGTCCAGAGCCGGCGAAAGCCGCGAGCGCATGCGGGCCGCCGGCGTATTGGCCGAGCAGATCGATCGGCGCGGCGAAGCCGAGCGGCCTCACGACTGCGGCCATCGCAGGCTCGTTCAGTCGCGCGGCAAGAGCGTCTATGTCGAGAGGCGCATCGTCGCTGCGTCCGACGAGCGCGAGCATGGGCGTGCGCACGCTGTAATGATTGAGCCAGGCGGAGGCGCCGGGATAGACGGCGCGAAAGCTGCGAATGATCGCGCGCAGGGACGGCAGATCGAGCTGATAGAGCGGCAGCCATTGGCAGAAGAGACCGCCGGGCGCGAGCCGCTCGCGCGTCGCCGCGAAATGCTCCACCGTGTAGAGCGCGCCGCTTCCATCCAGCGCCGGATGAAACAGATCGGCGACGATCACGTCATATTTCGCGCGATCGGCGAGAATGTAGCGGCGGGCGTCGGCGACATGCACTTTCGGCTCTAGCGAGCGCGTTTCATCGGCGAACCATGGCAGGAGCGCCACGACCTCCGGCGACAGCTCGACGCCCTGCGCCTCGACGCCGGGCGTCATGGCGCCGCCGATGAGAGTGGCTCCGGTCCCGACGCCGAGGAAGAGCGCTTTGCGCGGCTCCGGATGCAGCAGCAGCGGCAGCATGGCCTGCCGAAAGTCGGAGCGCACCGAACTGGTGCCGCCCATGCGAAAATGGCCGTTGACGTCGAGATAGCGCACGCTGGCGGCGTCGACGACGACGCTGGCGGTGACAGTCGGTCCGTCGAGCGTCGCCAGAACGCGTCCGCCTTGCGGCGCGCGGATGAAGTTGGGCGCGGCGAGGGCGAACAGCAGAGCGCCGGCGAGCATCGGCGCCGCCATGGGCGCGAGCGATGTGAGTCGGGGACGCAGCAGTAGCAGATAGCCGAGCGCGATCGGTATGGTCGCGCGCCATGCGCCGAATGTCGGTATGAGAAATTGCGCCGTCACAAAGGGCGCGAGCGCGGCGCCGAGACTGTTGACGCCGACCGCGAAACCGAGAGAGCCGCGCAAATCCTGCGCCTTCTGCGCCAAATGGCCGAATAGCGCGCCCATGGCGATGGAGGGCAAGGCGAAAAGCGCGAAGGCGGCGAGGAGCTCGCCGGCGGCGCCGAATCCGCTGGCGCTTTCGGCGGCGTGCAGCACGCTCGGCGCGAGCGCCGTCGTCGAAAGGCAGGCGGCGGCTGTGGCGGCGAGCAGCCAGCCTATGCTGGCGTCGCCGAAGCGCCGTCCGAATTTCTGCCACGCCAAGCCGCCGACGGCGGAGCCGAGAAGATAGGCGGCGAGCAGGCTGGCGAATGTGTAGACGGTGTCCTCGAGGACTTGCGCGGCGAGTCGCACGATCGTCATCTCGAAGGCGATGCCGAGAAAGCCGGTCGCGAAAAGAGCGCAGAGCAGGCGCGTGGCGGTCGCGCGCGGCATGCGGGGGGAGGGGCTCGGCTCCACCCTTCTCTGCAGCGCGACGGCGCCGATCGCGCAGGCGGCGTTCACGCAGGCGAGAACGAGCAATGTTCGTGACAGGCCGAGCTGCGGCATCAGCGCGAAGGCCGAAGCAAGCGCGCCGAGCACCGCGCCCGCCGTATTGGCGCCATAGACGCCGGCGGAGACGCGCGCATCGCCCGACAGCGCCTTGGTCATGCGCGCGAGCGCGGTCAGCGTTCCGCCCATCGCTGTCGTCGCGGGAAGCAGCAGCAAGGCCGGCAGGGCGAAGCCGAAGGCCCATAGCGCGGCGGGGGAGGGGTCGACGCCGAGCAGCGCTGGCGCTAGGTGCGCCGCCTGCTCGAGGACGAGGACGCTCGCCGCGCCCCAGAGTCCTATGGCCGCTTCCAGCAGCGCATAGGCGAGAAAGGGCGAAGGCGTGTTGCGGATGAACCCGTCGAGGAGGAAGGCGCCGAGGGCGAGGCCGGCGAAAAATCCGGCGATCACGCCGAGCACGGCCATCATCTCGGAGCCGACGACGAGGCTCGCCATGCGAGTCCAGACGATCTCATAGCCGAGACCGGCGAAGCCTGATGCGACGGTGATCGCGATCAGCGCCGTGAGCTCGATCCGCGCCCGGCGCGCCGGATCGATATAAGTCCGCATCGTCTCATCATCCGTGAAGCCGCGAAACTTCCCGCCTATCGCGGCTTCGATACGGTTTGATGACGATCAGCGTAGCGACAGCAGATGGCCGCGGGTCATGCGCTCGATCAGCAGGCTCACGAAAATCATGCCGACGCCGAACTCGAGCACATAGGCGCGGTCCAGGAACCCGGCGCCCACGCCGTCGTAGTACGCGTAGCGCATCCATTCGATCGATTGCGCGATCGGATTATAGGATTGCATCGTGCGATAGGGCTCCGGCAGATTGTCCGGCAGAAAAACGGTGCCCGAAGCGAACCAGAGCAAAATGCGGAGCAGCGAGAACATCAGCGCCCACATCGGCATGGCGAGAGCCAGCGTGCCGTTGAAGAATCCAATGCCGACGCCCAATATGATCGCGGCGGCATAGGCGAGCGCCGCCTGCTCTATGTCGCGCGGCGCCAAATTCTCGCCGAACGCCGATCCGAGGATGAGCAAGATCAGCACGACGGTGCAGGAGGAGAGGATTTCGAGCAGAATGCTGGAGATCAGCGCGTCCATCACCTTGACTTCTGGAAAGGCGAAGAGAGGTCGGCTCTGAAGGACTGACATCATCATGAAGGTGGAGAGATAGGCCTGTACTTGAAAAGGCACAGCGCCGGTCGCCACGAAAAGCAGGGTGCTCTCTCCAACGGGAGCCATGCGGGAATTGAAAACAAAGAGCAGGATGATAACCAGCGTATGCACGAGCGGCCAAGCGATCGCGACCAGATAGCCGAGGCCATGACCGAAGAAGCGCGTGCGAATATTGCGCAGCATCAAGGCGAACAGCACGAGGCGCTGGCGCCGAAACGCGTCCCGAAACTCCGATGTCGCGCTCTGCGTGGCGTACATGGGCTGCCTCCACTCGGGTTTGGCGATCTCCCGGCCGGAGCGCGCGGATCAGGGGCGAAGGATATCGCCTCGAATAGGTTTCGAATATGGCGCCCGTGCGGCGCGGAAGCGCGATCGAGCCCGGCGTTCCAGCAGATCGATTCGATATCGCAATCCTCGGGCCGCGGCAAGATTGGCCGGGCCGGCGCCGCGAAACGCGGAGCTTCTTGATCCGCCGGCGGCTTTCACCTAATAGAATTGCCGGACGTCAGCGCGTTTCGCATTGGCGGTCTCTTTGCGGAATGGGGCGTTTCGATGCGCGGAGCCGCGAGCGTCATATCGATCTGCGCCCTTACGCTCGGCGCGCCCTGCTTTGCGGCGCCGTCCGGCGTCAGCGTGGAGCCGGAGGCGCTCGCGCATTATTCCTATTGCGTCAACGAGGCGAAGGACCGCAGCTTCGTCTATGTCCTGTCGCGCCAGATCCTCTATCGCTGTCACGGCGACGTCGCCATCTCCTATTTCAACTATCTCGGCCATCGTCATGTCCTGGAGCGGCGTCTCGAGGACGAGACCGGCGTCTATCTGTTTCGAATGATCAGCGGCGTTGGACGATGCTGGACCAAGATTCTCGACGAAGCGCGTCTTCCCGTCTCGGCCTTCGGCTGCGAGATCTACGTCGATATTTGAACGTTCCGGCGCGCCGCCGCGCTGCGCTCGTCGAGACGGCCATCCGGGCGGCGACTGCGCGCGGGGAGGGGCGCGCGCTGGCGCATGTCGTCTGGATCGCGCTCGCCGCTCTCGCCTTCGCCTTTCTCGATCTCGCGCAGCTCGGATATTGGGCGGCGCCGACGCTGGTTCTATTCGCCGCGCTGGCTTTCGCCTCTGTCTTCGACGCGCGCTTCCTCATCATTCCCGATGGGCCGCTGATCGTCCTGCTGCTGCTCGGCCTCGCACTGCTGCCGTCCGATGGCGAAGAGGCGGCGCTGCGTCTCGCGGGCGCGGCGGGCGGCTATGCGACTCTGCGGGCGATCGATATGTCCTATCGGCTGCTGCGGGGGCGCGCCGGGCTCGGCCTCGCGGACGCGCATCTGCTGGGCCTCGCGGGCCTGTGGCTGGGGCCGGCGGCTCTGCCCGGCTGCCTGCTCATAGCGGTGGTCTCGGCCTTCCTCTCGGCGCTGATTGCGGCGCGTGACGGCGCGCTCGGCCATATGGCGCAGCCCATCCCCTTCGGTCCGCATCTCGCGCTCGGCTTTTGGCTCTGCTGGAGCCTCGGGCCGCTGGAGGCCGCTCAGAGCGGGTTTTGACGAATGCGCACGGTGAAGGAGGCGTCGATGCGCTTGCCGCGGCGTGTTCCCGCCAGCCGCACTGCGATGAGCTTCGGCGGCGTGTCGCGACCCACCCACTCATGGGTCCAGACGGGTGGAGCATTGGGCTCCGGCGCGCCGAAATAGGAAAGCTCGAAGGTGGCGAGGCCGCGCAGCGCGGTGGCGGAGCGCGACCGGCCGCCGCCGCCGAACCAGGCCTCCTGCCGCAGCACCCCGGAGCGCACGTCCAGATCGTCGCCGGAGGCGGAAATCTCGGTCAGCGCCAGGCCGCCCCAATCCGCGCCGCCATCGCTCGTCGTCACCAGGCGAATGCGGTTCGCGCGGCCTTCGAAGGCGACCGTCGGTCGGCCGTCCCGCCTGTCCAGCTGAACGGGAAAGGCGCGGGACAAGATCGCCTCCAGCGCGCCGGCGGCCTCCTCCACCTCCTGCACGCCTTCATAATCACGGCCGGTCTCCCAGACGCGCTTGCCGAGCCGAAAGCCGCCGGCGATGGTCCCGACGATCAGCGACATCAGCGCGATGGAGAGCAGCGCCTCGATCAGGGTGAAGCCGCGGGCGCGGCGCGGAATTCTCATCGCGCCGGCCGATTTGCGTCGATTTTGACCGTGCGCAGCGTCAGCGCGTCGCCGGGGGCGGCGTCGCCCGGTCGGCGTATGGCGAGCGCCACGGGGCAGGCGACGATCTCGCCGAGACCGCCGGGGTCGGCGGACGAGCGGCACGGGCCGACCGAAAGGCTCCAGACGAGTCCGTCCGCATAGCGCCCGGCGCTTTCGCCCATGGTGAGCGGCGCCGCGACGCCCAGCGCCTCCAGCTGCGAGCGTCCCTGCCGCGTCGCGCGCAGCAGGAAATCGCCGCGGCTCTCATTGCGGGCGCCGAAGCCGACGCCCTGCAGCAGACCGCCCAGCACCAGCGCGAGGATCAGAAAGGCTGCCAGCGCCTCGATCAGCGCGAAGCCGCGCCGTGCTAATGGAAGGCGCATCGCGTCGCTCCGGTGAGCCAATTGACGTCGATCTCCGCGCGCGCGCCGGCGACGCCGATCGTCAGCCCGCCGCCCGAGGAGCCGCCATCGGGGAAAAAGGCGATGGCCCCGCGCGAGGGCTCCGTCCGCTCCCGCGCCGAAACGGCCAGCTCTATGGCGGCGTCCTCCGGCAGCGCCGTCTCGGCGACGGCGGGGGAGAAGAAGGCTTTGCGCCGCAGATCGATCGTCAACGCCTGCTCGCTGGCGGTGGAGATGGCGCGCATGCGCGTCGCGCGCAGCCCGGCGCAGAGCGCGCGCGTCGCGCTTTCGACGCGTAGACGCGGCGACGGCCGGCGCGCGAATTGGCCCGCCATTCCGGCGAGCAGCGCGACGATTAGCAGAATGGCGAGCGTCTCCAGCAAGGAGAAGCCGCGCCGGCGCCGCGCGCTGCGCGTCACAGGCGGCCTCATCGCAGAGCGAGATCATTGATGCCGAGAACGGCGTCCATCACGGTCATCACCAGCCCGCCGACGACGGCGGCGATGAAGATGGTGAGGGTCGGCGTGATGAGGCCGACGGCGCGCTCCAGGCTGCGCTGCGTCTGCCGCTCGAACATCGCCGCGAGCCGCAGCAGCATGTCGTCGAGCCGCCCCGCCTCCTCGCCGATGCGCGCCATTGTCGCCGTCGTCGGCGGCAGGCGCTCGACCCGCTCCAGCGCGGTGCTCAGCGCGCCGCCGCCGCGCACCGCCTCGATCACCTTGGCCAGCTCCGCCGAGAAATAGCGATCCGACAGCACGGCGCGCGCGCTTTCGAGGCCTTGCAGCAGCGGCACGCCGGCCTTCAGCGAGGAGCCGAGCGTGTAGGCGAAGCGCGCCATCTGCAATTTGGCGCTCAGCGGCCCGGCATAGGGCAGAGCGAGCAGCGCGCGATCGAAACGCACGCCGAACTCCGGGCTCGCCGCCGCATATCGGCGCAGCGAGACGATGAGCGCGATGAGGAGCGCGAGCGCGCCGACGGCCCATCGCCAATGCGCCGCGACATCGATGACGAATTGCAGGCCCGCCGGCATGGGCTGGCCGCTGTCGACGAAGATCGGCGCGATATTGGGGACGAGCGCGCTCAGCACCACAGCCGTGGAGACGATGGCAAGCACGATCAGCAGCGCCGGATAGACGAGCCCGCTCTGAATGCGCGCGCGCATCTCGAGGCGGCGCTCCAATATATCGGCCATATCGCCGAGCGCCTGCGCGGCGGCGCCCATGGTCTCGCCGGCGCGCACGATGTTGATGTAATCGGGGCCGAAGAGATCGGCGCGCGTCGCCAGAGCGTCGGAGAGAGACGCGCCATCGACGACGCGCCGCAATATCTCATCCGCCAGCGCCCGCAAGGCCGACGTCGCGCTCTGCGTCGCCAGCAGGCGCAGGCTGTGGTCGAGCGGCACATCGGCCTGCTCCAGCGTCGCGAACTCGCGCGTGAAGGAGGCGATGTCGGCGGGCGAGGGCTTGCGCGCGCCGAGTTGCAGAGACAGCAGCGAGCCCTTGGCGCCGGCGCGCGTCTCGCGCAGCGAGAGCGGCGTGAGCCCGCGTCGCCACAATGCGTCCTCGGCGTCCTCGCTCGAGCGCGCTTCTATGTCGCCCTCGATCAGATCGCCGATCGACGAATAGGCGCGATAGCGAAAATTGGACATGTCAATCGACCTGCGTCACGCGCAGCACTTCGTCGACGCTGGTCTCGCCGCGCCAGGCCTTGCCCATGCCGCATTGATACATCGTCGTCATGCCGGCTTCGCGCGCCGCCGCCGCCATCGTCGCCTCGGGCGCCGCCTCGCAGACGAGCCGTCGCATGGGCTCGGTCATGATGAGCATTTCCGCGATGGTCGAGCGGCCGGCATAGCCCGTGTGGCGGCAGGCGGGACAGCCGACCGGCTGCCTGAGCCGCTCCGGCTCGCGCGTGAAGCCTTCGCCGGCGAGGCGGCTGCGCCAGCTCGCGCGCTCCGGCAGTGGGGTGCTGCAGGATGGGCAGAGACGCCGCACCAGACGTTGCGCCATGATCGCCTTCACTGTCGAGGCGATGAGATAGGGCTCGACGCCCATGTCGATGAGGCGCGTGATCGAGCCCACCGCGCTATTGGTGTGCAGGGTCGAGAAGACGAGATGGCCGGTCAATGACGATTGTATGGCGATCTTCGCCGTCTCGGCGTCGCGTATCTCGCCGATCATGATGATATCCGGATCCTGGCGCAGCATGGCGCGCAGGCTGCTCGGAAAATCGAGGCCGATGGCCGGCTGCACCTGCACCTGATTGACGCCGGCGAGCTGATATTCGATCGGGTCCTCGACGGTGAACACCTTCACTTCCGGATTGGCCAGCTCCTTGAGCGCCGTGTACAGCGTCGTCGTCTTGCCGCTGCCGGTCGGGCCGGTGACGAGCGCGATTCCATTGGGGCTGCGCATCACCTTGCGCAGCGAGGCGATGACGCCGGGATCGAAGCCGAGAGCCTCGAAATCGAGCGCCACTTGGCTGCGGTCGAGAATGCGCAGCACGATGCTCTCGCCATGCGCGGTCGGAATGGTGGAGACGCGAAAATCGATATCGACGCCGCGCACGGCGAGCTTTATGCGCCCGTCCTGCGGCAATCGCCGCTCGGCGATATCGAGCCGCGCCATGATTTTTATGCGCGAGGTGATGGCCGCTTTGAGTCCCGGCGGCAATGTGTCGACCGTGCGCAGCGCGCCGTCGATGCGATAGCGCACCTGCACCGCGTCGAGCCCGGGCTCGATGTGAATATCCGAGGCGCGCGCCTCGATCGCGCCGCCGACGATCTGATTGACGCGCCGAATGACCGGCGCCTCATTGGCGATGTCGCGCAGGCGCTGCAGATCGAAATCGCTGGCGTCTTCCGCACGTATATCGGTCTCGACGAGCGCCGATCCCTCGGAGCGCTCGCCATAGAGGCTGGCCCAGGCTTTCTCGAACAGCGCCGGCGTCGCGATGCGCAATTCGAGCGCGAGGCCCGTGGAATAGGCGAGCGCCTCCATCGGGCCGTTCTCCAGCGGATCGGTGACGGCGAGCGTCAGCCGCTCATGCGTCGCGGCGAGCGGGAGAATGCCATTGGCGCGAATGAACTTCTTGGGGATTTTTGCCTCGAGCACCGGCTCGCCGGGCGTCTCCTCCGCCGACATCACGGGAATGCGCAGAAATCTGCCGAGATGAATGCAGAGATCATTCTCGGACACGAGTCCAAGCTTGGTCAGCACATGGTCGAAACGCTCGCCGCTCTGCCGCGCGGCGCGCTGCGAGCGTTGCAGCGCCAGCTCGTCGACGACCTTCTCGCTCAGCAGATAGGCGCCGAATTCCTCCAGCAGCGCGCCGCTCTGCGCGTTCGGCCGCGGCGACGTCGCTTGCGAAGACGTTCCTTGCGAATATGCGCCGTCCATCATCGCGACCACTCGTTGGGAAAAGCTCGGAATATCCCCGCCGCCCTCTGCTGTCGAGGCTCTGGCGCTATGCGGGATCGGATGGTAGCCTCGCAGCGTTCCAGGCGCAATCGCGCCGAGCAGCGAACGAGCGAGCGTCAATGTCGTCGGCGTCGGTGGAGCCGAGGCGCCGCCCCCTCGGAAGGGGCCGGCGCGCGTCTCATATTTTGTTATTTTTCGCGGCGATCGCGTCCGTTTGTCTCGTTGCGCCGGGCGCTGTGGCGGGAACGTCATATTTATTCGCTACGGCGGAGGCCTGCATCGCTTCCGGGCGATTCTCGCGACAGGGGTGCGCGCATGCATTCGGCAATTCGCTGATCGAATTGCGCGAGCGCATCGCGCGTTTCCAGGCGCGGTGGAAATGCGAAGCGAAGTATCGTCTATGCGAAAAAGACGCCGGCGCCGAGGAGGCCTATCGGCCGACATTGCTCGGAGTCGAGATCGTGACCGGCGGCGAGCCGAAGGTCACGCCGATCCTCGCCGTCGAGACGCCGCCGCGCACATTCACGGCGCAGCCGATCTCCCGTGCGATCGAGCCCATGCCGCATTTCGCCGTAGGTTTCACGCCCATTCTGCCAGCCGGACGCTTTCATGCGAAAGCGAAGGGCGCGGCGGAGGAGGCCTCGCAGAACATCGACGAAGAGGTGGTCGATATCGACGCGTCGCCGCCGCGCGACGATGTCGGCCCGGCGCGGCGCGAATCTTCCGCGGCGCGTCGCCAACGCCTGCGCGCGGCGCCTTTCATCGACTGACTTTGTCGTCCGGCGAGCGGAGCGTCGCTGGGATTGGCGACTAGAGCGCGACTGTGCTAAGACCGCGGCGTATATCATTCTGCACTTGAAAATGAACTGTTTGGGGAGACGCCATGAAAATCGCCAAGATGAAAATCGCTAAGAAACTGATGCTCGCCGGAGCTTTTATTGCGCTGTCGTCGGCGACGGCTTCGGCCCATGGCCGACAGAATTCTTGCTCGAACCTGCCGAGCTGGTCCCAATTGCGTTCGGCGCTGATCGGAGCGCGCGGCGTGGCCGGCAACAACGGCCTCGGCTTGCACATGTGGGCGACGATCGTCGCCAATGACGGAACCGTCTGCGCCGTCGCCTTCACCGGCTCCGACTACCGCAGCCAATGGCTCGCGAGCCGCGTCATCTCGGCGCAGAAAGCCAATGCCGCCAACGGCCTCAGCCTGAGCAAGGGCGTCACGCCGAGCGGCAGCGCCGTGGGAACGAACGGTCTCGCGCTGTCGACCGCCAACCTTTATTCGGCGGTTCAGCCGGGCGGCAGCCTGTTCGGCCTGCAGTTCAGCAATCCAGTCGATCCGGACGCCGCTTATGAGCAGAGGAACGGCCGACCGGCAGATGCTGCGACCTTCGGCCAGCCGAACGATCCGATGGTCGGCGATGCGATCGGCGGCGTCAACGTCTTCGGCGGCGGCCTCGCTCTCTATGGGCCGAATGGCGTCAAGATCGGCGGCATCGGAGTGAGCGGCGACACATCTTGCACCGATCACATGGTCGCCTGGCGAGCGCGCCACAGCCTCAATCTGGATTATTTGTCGGGCGTCGGCGGCGTGAACGCCACGGACGCGACGCGGCCCGACAACATCATCTTCGACATTTCGGGCGGCGCCAGCGCCAGCGGCTGGGGGCATCCCAACTGCGTCGGCGTGGGCAATGGAACGCCGGTTCTGAGCACGCTGCCCGCGGTCCAATGAACGCTGGCTGACGAAATTCGACGGGGAGCGCGACGCCGCTCCCCGTTCCATGTAGATGAGTTCATGCGCGTCGGAGCCTCGATGTCGTCGTCATCGTCCATCTGGCGTAGAGAACTCTTCGAAGGCTCGCTCGCGAGTTCCGCCAGCCGCGCGTGGAACTGGTATCGCGCCGAGTTCTTCGCGCTCTTTTCTCCAGCGACGCTCGCATGGCTGCTCGATCGCGGCGAGCGGCGTCTGCTGCTTCGCGTCGGGCGCGGGCGCGAGCCGCTGCAATTGCTGTCCGCGGATGGACAGGCGCTCGCCGAGCCCGTTTCGGCGGATGAGCTGTCGCGCTCCTCGATCGACGAAGCGCTGGAGCGTCGCGGCGCGACGCGCGCTGCGACGAAGATCGTCGCGGAAATTCCGCGCGAGGCGTTTTTCGTTCGACGCTTCGACGCGCCGCTCGCCGCGCAGTCCGATCTGCCGCGTCTTCTCGCGGCGGAAGTGGAGCGCAAGACACCCTTCCTGCTCGCCGATATCGTGCATGGCCATATCGCCCAGCCGCATCCGCAATCGCCGAGCAAGCTCGTCGTCGAGCAATGGATTTTACGCCGCGATCTGCTGCCGGCTCTTCTCGACGGCTCCGGCCTGTCCATCGACGATCTCGACATTGTGCAGCCGGCGCTCGAGGGCGCTGCGCTCATTCCCGCTCTCGCGCTCGGCCGCGCGGTGGAGGCGCCGCATCGGGAGCGCGCGGCGGCGCTGATCCTGTCTGTCGTCGCCATCGCCTTTCTTCTCTTCGGCGTCGGCGTCACGCTGTGGCGGCAGGACGTCGACGCCGCGGCGCTCGATGTCGAGATCGCCGAAGTGTCGCGCCGCGCCGCAGATGCGCGCAAGATCGCCGAGCAGGCCGCCTCCGAGAGCCGCCTCCTCGCCACGCTGCGTGGGGAGCGCGCGAAATATCCGGCCTTCGCCGATCTCTGGGAGGAGGTCTCGCGCCTTCTGCCGGACGGCGCCTTCGTTTCCGACATGCGCCTCGTCGAGGCGCGCGAGGGCGAGCGTTCCATCGAGATCGTCGGCCTCGCCGATTCCGCCGCCAGCCTTCCCGCGCTGTTCGATCGCTCGGCTTTGTTCGTGGACGCTAAGCTGACGGCGCCGATCACGCCCGATCCGATCGAGAAGCGCGAGACATTCTCGCTGCAGGCCAAAGTGAGACGCAATCCATGAGCCGGTCACGCCGATGGCGCTGAGCCCGACATCTCTCTCGCATCCGCAATGGTCGCGGCGCGCGTTGTTCTTCGGCGCCAATGCGCTGGCGGCGCTGCTGATCTATTTCATCGTCGTCGAGCCGCTGCGCGCCTTGCTCGCCGAGCGCGCCGAGGGAATCGTCGATCGGCGCGCCACGCTCGCGCGCTATGCGGCCGTCGCCACGCAGGAGAAGGCGGTGCGGCTCTATGCGCAGCAGGTGGCGGAGAGCAATGCGCAGGGTGAATTGCTCTCCGGCGCGACGGAAGGCGTCGTCGACGCCAATCTGCAAGCGCTGCTGAAGGCCGCGGCGGATCGGTCCGGCGCCACGGTGAACTCTATTCGCATGCTGCCCGCCAAGACGGTGAATGGCGCGTCGCTGGTCGGCGCGCGGCTCGATGTGAGCGGCTCGATCGAATCGCTGCATGCGCTGCTCCGCTCGCTCGAGAATGAGACGCCGCTGCTGCTGGTGCTGACGGCGTCGCTGCGTCGTCAAATGCCGATCTGGGGCGCGCAATCCACCAATGACGGCATGCTCGCCGCGCAATTCGACGTCTTCGGCGGCGCCTCGCCGAAGGAGCGCTCATGACGCGCGCGCTCGCCGCGCGCATTCGCACGCTCATGCGTGAGCTGCGTTTGTCGCCGCTCGCCGCGATGCTGCTCGCGTCGTTGGCGGCGTTGGACGTCGCCGCTCTCGCTTTCGCGCTTCTCGCATGGATCGGCCTGGACGAATCGGCGCCGCCGGCGACATCGGATTGGCGCCCGCCCAGCGTGCTCTCGTCCGCCTCCGGGCCGGCGCCGCTCGCGCGCGAGGACGCGCAGACATTGTCGCGCCCGATCTTCTGGAAATCGCGGCGTCCGCGCCCGGCGGTCGCCAAATCCGATCGTGACGGCTTTGCCGGAATTCCCACCGCGCCCGCCGGCCTCGCGGTCTCGGCGATCGTGCGCTCCGGCGCGTCTGTGCGCGCTTTCGTCGTGTCCAGCGACGATCCCGAAGGCCGCTGGCTCATCCCCGGCGAAACCGTGCAGGGCTGGACGGTCGCCGAGGTCGGCGAGCTGGAATTGAAGCTCGTCAATGGCGCGCAATCGGCGCGCCTGCAACTTTATCCAGAGCAATCGCAATGATTCTCCGTCACTTTGCGCGAGGAGGCGTGTGGCGTGTGACCGACAATCATGTTACGTGGCGTGAGCTTATCTATTCGGTAGCGTCCCAGAGGCGAATGTGCGTCTGCCTTTATTCCATTCGAGCCTGATCGCCCTCGTCGCAGTCTCTGGTTGTCAGAGTGCGAGCGACCCTCCCATCGCCGAATGGAGCCGAGAATCGCTCGACGTCGCCGCCGCTTCCAAGGGCGGGACGAAAAGCGGCGTCCCCGCCGCGCGCGGACGCCTTCCCGCGGAGGCGATCGTCGGCAGCGGGCGTTTCGTCGGCGAGAGCGTGGCGCGCCGCAAGGACGACGCCCGCGACGAGAAGGAAGGCGTCAGCCTCAATCTCGCCAATCTGCCCATCGCGCAAGCGGCGAAAGTGGTGCTGGGCGATATCGTCGGCGTCGATTATGTCGTCGATCCGCGCATCGACGGCAGAGTGACCGTGCATACGGCGCGGCCCGTCAAGAAGTCCGTCGCGATCGACTTGTTCCAATCGGCCTTGCGCGTCTCCGGCGCCGCCATTGTCGAGAATGACGGCATCTACAAGATCGTGCCGCTGGATCAGGCGGCGGCCGGCTCCACGCTCTCCGTCGCGCCGCAGCCGCTCGAGTCGGAGCGTCTCGGCAGCGGCGCGCGCATCGTGCGTCTGCGCTATGTCTCGGCGTCGGAGCTCAAGCGCGTGCTGGAGCCGATCACGCGCCAGGGCGCCGTCGTGCGCGCCGACGATCAGCGCCGCACGTTGACTTTGACAGGCAGCGCGCAAGAGATCGCGGCGATGGAGGACGCCATCGCGCTCTTCGACGTCGACACGATGCGCGGCATGTCCTTCGCCGTCGTGCCGGTGACGAGCGCCGATCCAGACGCGCTCGCCGAGAATTTGCGCAAGGTTTTCGGCTCGGAGCGCGAAGGGCCGATGAACGGCATGATCCAGTTCATCGGCAACAAGCATTTGTCGGCCATATTGGCGATCACGCCGCAGCCCGGCTATCTCGCGCGGGCGCGAGCCTGGATCGAGCGTCTCGACGCGCGGGCGGAAGGCGTTCAGAAGCAGTTCTTCAGCTATCGCGTGCAGAATCGCCCGGCCAAGGAGATGGTGCAGGTCGTCGCGTCTATGTTCGGGCGCGACGCCGGCGTCTCCAAGAGCAATGAGGTCTCGCCGCGTTTCGGCTCCTCGGCGCTCTCCACTTCCTCGAGCGGCCTGTCGTCGGGCGCGGGCGGCGGCGGCTTCGGCTCTTCAAGCCTCGGAACCTCAGGCGGTCTCGGCTCTTCTGGCGGTCTCGGCTCGTCGAACGGCTCCTCCTCGGGACAGCTCGGCTCGATCGCGCCATTGAATTCGGGCGGCTCGGGCGGCGGCTCTGCCTTCGGCGGCGGCGCGGCGAATAGCGCCGCCAATTCCAATAGCGCGCAGGATCAGTCGTCATCGACGGCTTCCGCGCTCGGCGAGGACAGCCGTTTCAAGATCGCCGTGGACGAGGCCAAGAACGCCATTGTGGTGATGGCGACTCCGGAGGACTACAAGCGTCTGCTGCGCGTCATCGAGAAGCTCGACGTGCTGCCCAATCAGGTGTTCATCGAGGCGACGATCGCAGAAGTTTCGCTCAACGACGATCTGCATTTCGGCGTGCGCTGGTTCTTGCAGAAAAAATCCTCGCTCTCCGGCTTTTCCAACGGCGACGCCGGCACGCCGGCGGCCAATGACACGCTCGGCAATAATCTGCTCGGCACTGCGGTCGGCGCGGCGTCGCCCGGCTTCGCCTACGCATTGCGCGCCACCAATGCGCAAGTTACGCTCAACGCGCTCAATCAGATCACCAACGTCAACATCGTCTCGACGCCCTCGCTCACCGTGCTCGACAATCGTCAGGCGGTTCTGCAGGTCGGCGATCAGGTGCCGGTGACGACGCTCTCCGGCGCGACGGCGCAAGGCGGCATCACCACATTCAATTCGGTGAATTATCGCGACACCGGCGTCATTCTCGCCATCACGCCGCATATCAACGAGAGCGGCCGCGTGATGCTGGAGCTCGAGCAAGAGGTTTCCAATGTCGCCTCCGGCGCGAGCTCGACGACGACGACGCCGACGATCCAGCAGCGCCGCGTGAAGACGCAGGTCGTCGTCAATGACGCGGAATCGCTGATGCTCGGCGGCCTCATTCAGGATTCGCGCACACGCGGCTCGTCGCAGGTGCCCCTGCTCGGCGACGTGCCTTTGATCGGCAACGCCTTCAAGGACAAGACCGATTCCTCGGGCAAGACCGAGCTGCTCATCATGATAACGCCGCATGTGGTGCGCACGCTCGGCGAGGCGCGCGACATTACCGACGAATATAAGCGCAAGCTGCTGAATATATCGACGCGCGCGAAGGTGCGTCCGCATAATATCGAAGGCACGGCGCGGCGCATTCTGCTGGACGAGTAGAAATGAATTTCGTCAGCAGGGCGCCGCTGCGCCGCCGGCGCCGAGCAGGTTCTGATTGCGCGCCGGCGCGCGGCGCGTCTCCAGCACGGTGAAGGGGAGACGCTCGTTCGGCCGCAGCGTCACGACCATTTCCACGACGCCGATCGCGCCATTGAGCAGAGCGGCCTCCGCGTGAATCGAATAGGTTCCGCCGCTAAAGACGCCGTTCTGGCGATATTCCGGCGGAAAGCGCGGATCGCGGCGATCGAGGCCATTGGGAAAAGGCTTGGCGGAAAAAGCGAGAACATCCGCCGCCGAATAGCGCGCCAGCGCTGCGAACAATGCCGGCGGCGCCGTGCGCGCATCGACTCCGACGCTATGCGAATGAATGGTGACGACCGGCAGCAGCGCGCGCAGCAGCTGCGGCTCCATGCCCTCGACCTGATCCAGCTCGAGCGCGGTTTGGAAGGGCGCATGCTTTGGCGCGAATGGCCGGTCGGAGGAGGGCGGCGGCGCTGCGAGCCGCGCGAATTCGGAAGTTTGCGCCTCGCGAAAAGCGATGATCGCGCGGGACAAGGCGTTGGGGTCGGCCGCGCCGAATCCGCGCAGCGCCGCTTCGAGAAGCTGGGGAGATGCGGCGTTGAGATCGAGCTTGCCGCTCTCATCCTCGATCGAGATTGCGACAGCGGCGCCGGCGAGTGAGCAGAGGCGCGGCGCGCCATCGTGAACGGGTGGCTCGGCCTGCTGCGCATTGGATGGCCGCTGCTCGGCGATCAATCCGAAAATCGCGAGATTGACGGCGCCTTCGGCGATGAGCCGCGTCTTGATCGATGCGGAATTATCGACGGCGCTGCGCAGGCGCAAGCGCGCCGTCGCCATGAAGGAGGTCATCAGCAGAATTATGACCCCGAGGCCGAAGATCACGATGAGAAGCGCGAAGCCTTTTCTCTCGGCGATCTTTCGGCCATGCATCATGCGAGCGACGAATATGGTCAGCGCGCCGCCGTGTCGCGGCTGCGCGTGAGCGATCCGGGGCCGCCCTCGCGGCCGTCGGGGCCGAGCGAGCCTATGTCATAAGGCCCGTTCTGTCCGGGAGCGCGATAGAGATAATCATGTCCCCAAGGATCCTTCGGCACATTGGCGGATTTCAGATAGGGGCCGTTCCACACAGAGGCGCCGGCGGGCCGCCGCGCGAGCGCGGAGAGGCCTTCTTCCGTCGCGGGATAGCGGCCGACGTCGAGATAGAAAAGATCGAGCGCGCTCGAAATATTCTCCATCTGAATCTGCGCGGTCTTCACCTTCGACTCGGAGAGATAGTTCAGCACGCGCGGGCCGACGAGGCCGACGATCGAGCCGATGATCGCGAGCACGACCAGCATCTCGACGAGCGTGTAGCCGGCGCGCGCGGAGCGAAGCGCGCGGCGTTTCGAAAGGGTCGAGGCTTTGAGCGGAAGAATGGCGCGCATCGGACTCGTAGGGCTGGGCGTTTCACACGCGGAAAAAAGCGTCGCGAGACTAGGCAGAGCGGGCCGACGAGTCCAGCCGCGCGACGGCTTTCTCGGCAAAGGAATTCGCGCCTTTCGTCATCGTCGCGACATGCGAGCATGTCTTGGCGGGCGATGCGCGTTCGCGCCGCGGCTTGACACTCCTTCGTCCGTGGCGATCAACTCCGCTCATGCGCAGACGAATCGCACGACGGCCCTCGGCCGCGAGGCCGTATCCATGAAAGTCGTCGGCCTCTTCGCCGGCATAGGCGGGCTCGAGCTCGGGCTCGCTCGCGCCGGACATGATTGTCTCATGTTCTCCGAAAACTGGCCGCTGGCCGCAAAGGTGCTGGCGACGCATTTTCCGCAGACGCCCAATGTGGGCGATGTCGCTGCGCTGCGCGCGCTGCCGGGCGAGACGGAACTGGTCACGGCCGGCTTTCCTTGCCAGGATTTGAGCCAGGCCGGCCGCACGCAGGGCATTGGCGGGCGCAAATCCTCTCTGGTCGAGCATGTGTTCCGCCTGCTCGACGAGACGCGCTCGCCGCATGCGTTGCTCGAGAATGTCTCCTTCATGCTGAGCCTCGATCGCGGACGCGCCATGGCGCGGCTCGTCTCGGCTTTCGAGGAGCGCGGCTATCTCTGGGCCTATCGCGTCGTCAACACTCTGGCCTTTCTGCCGCAGCGGCGCGAGCGCGTGCTGTTTCTGGCCTCGCGCCTCGCCGATCCGGCCGATATTCTGCTCGTGGACGAGGCGACGCCGCGCCCGCGCGCCACGGCGCTGGCGACGCACGCCCATGGCTTTTATTGGACGGAGGGCGTGCGCGGCCTCGGCTGGGGGCAAGATTGCGTGCCGACATTGAAGAACGGCTCGACGCTCGGCATCGCCTCGCCGCCGGCGATTCTGCTGCCTTCAGGAGAGGTGGTGACGCCCGATATTCGTGACGCCGAGCGGCTGCAGGGTTTTCCTGCGGACTGGACCGCGCCGGCCGAGGCGCTGGGCCGTCCCGGCTGGCGCTGGTCGCTGGTCGGCAATGCGGTGAGCGCGCCGGTGGCCGAATGGGTCGGCGGCCGGCTCGAGGCGCCGGGGCGCTATGATCCGGCCCGCGACGGCCCGGTTCTGGAGGAGGGCGCCCGCTGGCCCCGCGCCGCGCGCTATGACGGCGAGCGGCGCCTCGGCGTCGAGATTTCGGCCTTTCCCGTCTGGCGCGAGCGCGAGCCGCTGCATGTTTTTCTGCAGCATAAGGGCAAGCCGCTGTCCGAGCGCGCGAGCGCTGGGTTTCTCGCCCGCACCATGCGGGCGAAGCTGCGATTCGAGCCCGGATTTCGGGAGGCGGTGGCCGCTCATCTCGAGGCGATGCGCGCCGGCCCCGGCCTCGCCGCCGCCCAATGAGGACGCCGCCGGCCAGCGATCCGGCGCGCGCAGCGCTGATGAAGCGGGTGCGGCAGTCCCGCACCGGGGCGGAGGAGGCGGTCGCCGCGGCGCTGCGGCTTGCCGGGCTCCATTACCGGCGCAACGCCAAGGGCCTGCCCGGCGCGCCGGATTTCGTCAATCGCAGCCGGCGCTGGGCGCTCTTCGTCAATGGCTGCTACTGGCACCACCATAAGAATTGCCGCCGCGGCACGATCCCCAAACAGAACAACGCCTTCTGGCTGGAGAAATTCGCCGCCAATCGCGCTCGCGACGCCCGCAAGGCCAAGGCTCTGAGGGCGCTCGGGTTTCGCGTCGCGATCCTGTGGGAGTGCGAGGCGCTGGACCCGCCCCGCCTGACGGCGCGCGTTTCCCGGCTCGCCGGGCTGTGGGGGCTGGGACAATTGGACGGGCCGCAGTAGAGGGTGGTTCACGCCGATCGCCCACGCTTCTGGCCATGCGCCCGTCGAATTGCTACAAGCCGCGCAGGGAGCGGTCTATATTCCGTTCCAGCCCCTCGAGATTCACCGCGAGCCAGTCGAGCCATGCGCAGCGCCAAATACGAGCGCGACACGAAAGAGACCCGTATCGCCGTCGCCGTCGATCTCGACGGCGAGGGCACATCCGACATTTCGACCGGGATCGGCTTTTTCGACCATATGCTCGACCAGATCGCGCGCCACGCGCCGCTCGACCTCACCGTCGCGGCCAAGGGCGATCTGCACATAGACGGCCATCATACGGTCGAGGATGTGGGCATTGCGCTCGGCAAGGCGGTGGATCAGGCGCTCGGCGACCGCAAGGGCATCGCCCGCTATGGCGACGCCCATGTGCCACTGGACGAGGCGCTCTCCCGCGTCGTGGTGGACGTCTCCGGCCGGCCTTTCCTCGTCTTCGACGTCGCCTTTCCCGCGGCCAAGATCGGCGAGTTCGACACCGAGCTGGTGCGCGAGTTCTTCCAGGCTTTCGCCACCAATGCGCGCATCGGCCTGCATGTGGAGGCGCTGCGCGGCGTCAATTCGCATCATATCGCGGAGTGCTGCTTCAAGGGCTTCGCCCGCGCCTTGGGCAAGGCGACAGCGCCCGATCCGCGCCGCGGCGGCGTGGTGCCCTCCACCAAAGGCACGCTCACCGGCTGAAAGGGAGGCGGGCCTATGGCCGTCTACACCGTCCTTATACCCAAGGCCGCGCCGGGCGAGGCTCCGCCGCCGGAGCGAATCGTCTTTCTGCGCGACGGCTTCTCGACGCCGGCCTTTCTCTTCGGGCCTTTGTGGCTGCTGTGGCGGCGTGCGTGGCTGCCGGCCGTCCTATGGACAGCCGCGCTCGCGCTGATCCTCGGCGGCGGCGCGGCTCTCGGGATCAATCCCGCGGCGGCCTCGGTCTTGCAGCTTGCGCTCGGCCTGCTGCTCGGCCTCGAGGGGCCGCGGCTCGTCGCCTGGTCGCTCGAGCGCAAGGGTTACACGGAGAGCGCCGTAATGGTCGCGGCTAGGATCGATGAGGCCGAGGACGTGTTTTTCGCCAATTGGCGCCCCTCCGGCGTCCTCCCGACGACAGCGAAGGCGCCGCGCGGCGGCCGGGCGGCGATGCGCTCCGTCATCGGCGGCCTGTTCGAGGAGCCGCGCGCGTGACCACGGCGATCATCGATTACGGATCGGGCAATCTTCACTCCGCCGCCAAGGCCTTCGAGCGCGCCGCGCGGGAAGGCGAGGGGGCGCAGATCACCGTCACCAATGATCCCGAAGTGGTGCGCCGTGCGGAGCGCATCTGCCTGCCGGGCGTCGGCGCCTTTCGCGATTGCCGCAGCGGCCTTTCGGCGCTCGCCGGGCTGGACGAGGCGCTGCGCGAGGCGGTGATCGAGCGCGGCCGGCCGTTCCTCGGCATATGCGTCGGCATGCAGCTGATGGCGACGCGCGGCCTCGAGCATGGCGAGGCGGCCGGCCTCGGCTGGATCGCCGGCGATGTCGCGGTCATCGAGCCCGCGGACAAGAACCTGAAAATCCCCCATATGGGCTGGAACACGCTGGAGCTGACGCGCCCGCATGCGCTCTTTTCCGGCATCCCCACCGGAAAGGACGGGCTGCACGCCTATTTCGTGCACTCCTACCAATTCCTGCCCGCTTCGCCCGACCATATCGTGGCGACGACCGATTACGGCGCCCCGCTGACCGCGGCTGTGGCGCGCGACAATCTCGTCGGCACGCAATTCCATCCCGAGAAGAGCCAGAGGCTCGGCCTCGCTCTCATCGCGAATTTTCTGAGGTGGCGTCCGTGATCCTGTTTCCTGCGATCGATCTCAAAGAGGGTCAATGCGTGCGCCTCGTCGAGGGCGAAATGTCCTCGGCGACCGTGTTCAACGACGATCCGACCGCGCAGGCGCAGGCCTTCGCCGCCCAAGGTTTCGAATATCTGCATGTCGTCGATCTCGACGGCGCCTTCGCCGGCGCGCCGATGAATGCGCTCGCCGTGGAGGGCATTCTCGCCAATATCAAAATCCCCGTGCAGCTCGGCGGCGGCATTCGCGAGATGCGCACCATCTCGCGCTGGCTCGACAAGGGGATTTCGCGCGTCATCATCGGCACGGCGGCGGTGCGGGATCCGACGCTAGTGCGCGAGGCGGCGCGGCTCTATCCAGGCCGCATAGCGGTGGGCATAGACGCCAAGGACGGCTTTGTCGCCGTCGAGGGCTGGGCGCGCCGCACCCATGTCTCGGCGCAGGATCTCGGCCGCAGCTTCGAGGACGCCGGCGTCGCCGCCATCGTCTACACTGATATTTCGCGCGACGGCGTGCTGAAGGGGCTCAACATAGAGGCGACGCTGGCGCTCGCTGACGCGCTGAGCATTCCGGTCATCGCCTCGGGCGGCCTCGCCTCGCTTGCCGACATAGAGCGGCTGCTGCAGCCCGACTGCAAGAAGCTCGCGGGCGCGATCACCGGCCGCGCGCTCTATGACGGACGGCTCGATCCGGCGGAAGCGCTGGCGCTGATCCGGGCGGCGACGGAGGCGGCATGAGGCCGGAAGACGTCATCGCCCGCTTGACGTCCCGCGCCGGGGTGGTGCGCGTGAGAAACGTCATGAACCATGTCTTGTGGTTCATGACGGTGGGGACGCTCGCCTTTCTGACGGCGGCCTACGAATTCCAAGCCGACCCGGTGTTGAAGTATGTATTCGTCTTCTTTGCCGCCGTTCCGAGCGTCGTCTTTGTCATCACGCATTTCTACTTTATGTTGAAAAGCCCAGATCGCCTTCAGTCCGAAGAGTTTGTGGTGCGGCAGCACGAGCTTTGGATCGAGTCCCGAAGCAAGAGCGGTCTTCCGCAGAAAATCGAAGGAGAAGGCTTGGAGCTTCCCAATGTGATCGAGGTGGATCCGAGCGAAGGAGAGCAACCGTGAACGCTTTTCTCCTGGTTTACGATAGTTCGAGGACGTCGCGCGACCTCGTGTCCCGGCGCCTGGACAAGATTGCGGAGATCACGAACTGGTACGCCGTCTTCGACAATACTTTCTGCATCTCGTCCGAGCGCGACGCGCGGTGGCTCGCAGCGCAGATCAGGGAAGAGGTGATCCCTGACGTTCGATTCATCGTTACGGAAATCGAGACGAAGAAGAAGGGCGGCTGGCTCCCGAGAATTATCTGGGACTTCATCAATCGCCCGCAGTCTCCGGAATCCTCGGCCGCCTGATGCTCAAATCCCGCGTTATCCCCTGCCTCGACGTGAAAGAGGGCCGCGTCGTCAAAGGCGTCAATTTCGTCGATCTGCGCGACGCCGGAGATCCGGTCGAATGCGCCATCGCCTATGACGCCGCCGGCGCCGACGAGCTCTGCTTTCTCGACATCACCGCGAGCCACGAGAATCGCGGCATCATGCTCGACGTCGTGCGGCGCACGGCGGAGGCCTGCTTCATGCCGCTCACCGTCGGCGGCGGCGTGCGCGTCGAGGATGATATTCGCAATCTCCTGCTCGCCGGCGCCGACAAGGCCTCGATCAATTCCGCCGCCGTGGCGGATCGGCAATTCGTGCGCGAGGCGGCGGAGAAATTCGGCTCGCAATGCATCGTCGTCGCCATAGACGCCAAGCGCGTCGGTGATCACTGGGAAATCTTCACCCACGGCGGCCGCCGCCCGACGGGCATAGATGCGGTCGAATACGCCAAGGAGGTCACGAGCCTCGGCGCGGGGGAAATATTGCTCACCTCCATGGACCGTGACGGCGCGAAAATCGGCTTCGACATAGAGCTGACGCGCGCCGTTGCGGATGCGGTCGATGTGCCGGTCATCGCCTCGGGCGGAGTCGGAACGCTGGATCATCTCGTCGAAGGCGTGCGCGAAGGCCATGCTTCCGCCGTTCTCGCGGCGTCTATTTTCCACTTCGGCGAGTTCACCATCCCGCAGGCGAAGCGATATATGGCGAAAGCGGGCATTCCGATGCGTCTCGACGGCCTGGAGTCCTCATGAGCGATTTCACCCTCGCCGATCTCGCGAAGATCATCGCATCGAAGCGGGGCGCAGACGCCGCGCAATCCTACACCAAGAGCTTGTTCGAGGCCGGAACGCCCCGCATCGCCAAGAAATTCGGCGAGGAGGCGGTGGAGACCGTCATCGCCGCCATGGAGGGCGACCGCAAGAATCTGACGAGCGAGGCCGCAGACACGCTCTATCATCTGCTCGTGCTGCTGGAGGCGGGCGGCGTCTCGCTCGCGGAAGTTCTCGCTGAGCTGGAGACGCGCACCGTCCAATCCGGCCATGCGGAAAAAGCGTCGCGCGGAGAGCGGAAATGAACGCCGAGGCTTATCTGGGAGCCGGCGTCGCGCTGTCGCCCTATCGGCGCTTCACCCGCGCCGAATGGGCGAGCCTGCGCGCCGACACGCCGCTCACGCTCACGATCGACGATTTGACGCGGCTCAAATCGCTCGACGATCCGATCTCGCTGGAAGAGGTCATCGAGATTTATCTGCCGCTCTCGCGCCTGCTCGCGCTCTATGTCGCGGCGACGCAAGGCCTGTTCAAGGCGACGCAGCGATTTCTGGGCGCCGAGGACGGCAAGATGCCCTATATCATCGGCGTCGCCGGCTCGGTCGCCGTGGGCAAGTCCACGACGGCGCGCATTCTCAAGGCGCTGCTGTCGCGCTGGCCCAACACGCCGAAGGTCGAGCTCGTCACCACCGACGGCTTTCTCTATCCCAACGCCGTGCTCGAGCGCGACGGGCTGATGGACAAGAAGGGCTTTCCCGAGAGCTACGACAATCGCGCGCTGCTGCGCTTTCTCTCCGATGTGAAGGCCGGCCAGCGCAATGTCGCCGCGCCGGTCTATTCGCATCTCATCTATGATGTGGTGCCGGACGAGTTCTTCTATGTCGATCGGCCGGATATTCTCATCGTAGAAGGCGTGAACGTATTGCTCGCCAGCCGTCCGCGCGGCGATGGGCGCGAGATTCCCTTCGTCTCGGATTTCTTCGACTTCTCGGTCTATCTGCACGCCGAGGAGAATGTGCTCGAGCAATGGTATGTGGAGCGCTTCCAGCGCCTGCGCGAGACGGCCTTCCGCGATCCGCTCTCCTATTTCAAGAAATACGCCGATCTCGACGATGCGGAGACCATGCGCGTCGCCAAAGATATTTGGACGCGCATCAATCTCGAAAATCTGCGCCGCAACATCTCGCCGACGCGTCCGCGCGCCAGCCTGGTGCTGACCAAAGGCGCGGACCATCGCATAGAGGAAGTCGCGCTGCGCAAGCTGTGAGCGAGCCGCGACGGCGCGTCCAATTCATTGCAGAGCCGCGCCGCTTCGATTGGCGCGGGCCTCATGTCATTGCGGAGGAGCGATCATGTCGGAGGCGCCGCATTCGGCGGATTACATTCACGACGATCGCTTCGATTGGTGGAGCCGCGATTTTCTCCGCCTGCTGAAGTCGCGCGCCATAGGCGACGAGATCGTGACGAGCCTCGCCGATTTCGGCGTCGGCGAAGGGCATTGGAGCCTCGGCCTTCTCGACGCCTTCGTCGATCTGCGGGAAGTGACGGGCGTCGATCGGGAGCGCGAATGGTGCGAGCGCTCCGCAAAAAAATATGCTGAGCGCGCGCCGCATATCGCCTATCGCGCTGTCGAATCGGATGTGAGCGACACCGGCCTGCCCGGCGGCTCTTTCGACATCGTCACCGCGCAGACTTTGCTGATGCACAGCCTCGCGCCGGAAAAAATCGTCGCGGAAATGCGTCGCGTGGCGAAGCGCGGCGGAACGATCGTCTGCGTCGAGCCGGTCAATCATTTGAATTGGGCGCAGACGTTCGAATTGACGCATTTTCTGACGCCGTCTGAACGCGCCGCCTTCTATGGCGTCTGGGTCAGGTTCGTTGATTTCGTCAAAATCCGCAGAGGCGACCAGGATATCGGTCTGCGTCTGCCGACCCTGCTGGCGCGGGCGGGGCTCGAGAATATTCGCATATGGTCGAATGATCGCGTGCGTCTCGATCCGATCGAGACCTACGACATCGATTTTCTGGAAGAAGAAATGGGCCGCGACTGGGTAAGGGAGGCGTTGGCCGGCGCCGCGATCGGCGACGCCGAAATCGAATTCGTGAGGGCGATCGTCGCGAGAATTCGCGCCGAAAAACCGCGTGAGCTCGACTTCGTGCCGCGCGCATCGTCGAGTTTCGTTTGTGTCGCGACCACGCCGTGACCGCGCATCGGCGAAGGAACTTTTCCGCGCCGGGCAGAGTTGGTTCGAGCCGCCGGGCGCGCTCCATCCGGTGAGCGAGAGCGCCGGCGACACAGAGCGGGCGCGTTTGCTCACTATATTCGTCGACGATTCGAGCGAGACATTTCTGACGCTTCCCGACGTCCCAGCAGGAGAGAGAGAATGACCAGCCGTCTCGATTACGCTCACGCCGCGCCCGAAGGTATGAAAGCGCTCGGCGTCGCGCATTCCTATGTCGCCGCCAGCGGACTCGGCAAAGCGCTCATCGAGCTCGCCTATTTGCGCGTGTCGCAGATCAACGGCTGCGCCTATTGCCTCGATCTGCACACGCGCGCGCTCATCAGTGAAGGCTTCACCGTGGAGAAGCTCGCGCTGGTCTCCGTGTGGCGCGAGGCGGAGGCGCTGTTCAGCGAGCGCGAGCGCGCCGCTCTCGCCTGGGCGGAGACGGTGACGCGCGTCGCCGAGACCGGCGTTCCCGATGAGGAGTTCGCCGCGGTCTCGACGCAGTTTTCCGAGAAGGAGCTCGCCGATCTGACGATCGCGATCGGCCTGATGAACGCCTATAATCGCATCGCCATCTCCTTTCGCGCGACGCCCGGAGCGGTGAAGCGCGCCGCGAGCCATGCGTAGCGAGAGAGGGCTCGACTGGGTGAGCTTTCTGCTCGCCGATGTGCAGAGCGGCGTCGGGCCGTTTCTGGCCATTTATCTGTGGTCGAGCCAGCATTGGGACGCCACCCATATCGGCGTCATCATGACCATCGCGGGCGCGGCGACAGTGGCCGCGCGCGCTCCCGCCGGCGCGCTGGTCGATTGGACGCGCGGCAAGCGCGGGCTCATCGCCGCGGGCGCGCTGCTCGTCGCGGCGGGCTCTGCGGCGCTCGGTCTTTTTCCGTTTTTCTGGCCCGCGGCGGCGGCGCAGACCATCATCGGCGCCTGCGACGCGGTGTTTCCGCCGGCCATAGCGGCGATCAGCCTCGGCGTCGTCGGCCGCGCGCTTTTCGCCGAGCGCATCGGCCGCAATGAGGCCTTCAACCATGCCGGCAATGTGGTGACGGCGATCGCGGCGGGGCTCGCCGGTTGGCTGATCGCGCCGGTCGCCGTGTTGTGGCTCGTCGTGCTGCTCGCCTGCGCCAGCGCCCTCGCGCTGGTGATGATCGACGCGCGCGAGATCGACCATCGCGCCGCGCGCGGTCTTTCAGATGGCGACGACGATCCCGCCGATGGCGAGCGCCCGAGCGGGCTGCGCGTGATCTTCGAATCGCGTCCTCTGCTGATCTTCACCGCAGCGATCACGCTATTTCACTTCGCCAATGCCGCAATGCTGCCGCTGGTTGGCGAAAGGCTGAGCGAGGGGCGCGATCAGACCGGCTCGCTGTTCATGGCCGCCTGCGTCATCGCCGCGCAGGCGGTCATGATCCCCATGGCGGCCCTCGTCGGCGCCAAGGCCGATCGCTGGGGCCGCAAGCCGCTGCTGCTCGCCGGCTTCGCCGTGCTGCCGATTCGTGGGCTGCTCTACACGCTGTTCGACGATCCGCTCTATCTCGTCTCCATCCAATTGCTCGATGGCGTCGGCGCGGGCCTCTTCGGCGCTCTGTTCTTCATCGTGATCGACGATCTCACCGAGGGGACGGGCCATTACAGCCTCGCGCTCGGCGCCTCCGGCGCCTGCTGGGGCGCGGGCGCCGCGCTCAGCAATGTCGTCGCCGGCGCGCTCGTCGACACCGCCGGTTTCAATGCCGCTTTTCTGTTTCTCTCCGCCGTCGCGGCGCTCGCTTTTCTGCTGCTCTGGCTCGGCATGCCGGAAAGCGCTAAGCCAGAGCGATCCGCCGCTTGAACGCGTGAGTCCGAATGGCTGAAAAAGAACGCTCGCCCTTTGTCGCGGCGCTGCTGGCGGTCGCGCTCGTCTTCGTCGGCGCGCTCGCAGCTGGGGCCGGCGCGACGCTTCTCGCCTCGCTTCCGGCGCTGCTCGCGGGCGGCGCGTCGCCGGCCTGGACGCACGCTATCGCCATCATCGTCTTCGCCGGGACCTATGTCGTCATCGCGCTCGGCGAGGCGCCGGGCTTGCGGCTCGATCGCGCCGGCGCGGCGCTGCTCGGCGCCAGCCTTATGGTCGGGCTCGGCGTGCTGCCGCTGGACGCGGCCTATCGCGCCATCGATTTCGATACGATCACTCTTCTGCTCGGCATGATGATCGTCGTCGCCAATTTGCGTCTCTCCGGCTTTTTTCGGCTGGCGAGCAATTTCGTCGTCGCGCGTGCGAAGACGCCGCTCGCTCTGCTCGCCGCAATCGTGCTGGTGACGGGCGCTTTTTCCGCCTTTCTCGTCAATGACGCCATCTGCCTCGTGATGACGCCGCTCACCCTCGAGCTGACCAGACGCCTGAAGCGCGATCCTCTGCCCTATCTGCTCGCCGTGCCCATGGCCTCCAATGTCGGCAGCGTGGCGACGATCACCGGCAATCCGCAGAACATGATTATCGGCGGCCTGTCGCATATTCCCTATGGCGCCTTCGCCGCGGCGCTTTGGCCGGTCGCCGCCTTTGGCCTTCTCGCCACTTTCGTGCTGGTGGCGCTGTTCTACCGCGGCGAGTTTCTCACGCGCGAGAGACTGCCCGAGGCGGCGCCGGCGCCGGCGCGGGCGCGCGGATTTCTCGTCGTCAAATCGGTGCTGGTGACGCTCGCCATGATGGCGCTTTTCTTCGCCGGCCAGCCGGTCGCGAAAGTGGCCATCGTCGGCGGCGCGCTGCTGCTCGTCACCCGCCATGTGAAGGCGGAGAAGGTCTATCGCGAGATCGATTGGCCGCTTCTCTTGATGTTCGTCGGCCTGTTCATCGTCGTCGAAGGGCTCGAGACGACGGTGCTGACGCCGCAGGCCGTCGCCTCCATCGGCAATTTCGATCTGTCCGATGCGGGCGTTCTGTCGGCGGTTTCCGCGGTGCTCTCCAATGTCGTCAGCAATGTGCCGGCGGTGCTGGCGTTGAAGCCCTTCATCGCCGGCGCGGCCGATCCGCAGCGCGCCTGGCTCGTCGTCGCCATGGCCTCGACGCTCGCCGGCAATCTGACGCTCATCGGCTCCGTCGCCAATCTCATCGTCGCCGAGCGCGCTCGCGCCGCGGGCGTCTCCATCGGCTTCTGGGCCTATTTCAAAGTGGGCGCGCCGCTCACGCTGATCACCATCGCCTACGGCGCATGGCGGCTGTGACCTTCGGCAACTTTTCGCCGCGCCGGGCGTTTCCATCCATCCGAGGGCCGGGGGCTCACACGGGAGGTCGAAATGGCGACCGCTATCCCTGAACTCCAAATGATCTCGAGCGAGCATATCGTCGGCGCGAAAATCTTCGATCAGAGCGGCAAGGAAATCGGCGAGATCGATCATCTGATGATCGATCCCATCACCGGCCAGGCGCGCTACGCCATCGTCGATTTCTGCGGCTTCATGTGCCTGCGCAAGGGCCATCACGCCGTGCCGTGGAAGGCGCTCTGCTACGACCAGGACAGGCGTCGTTATACGACTTCTGTGACGGAGCAGATGCTGGAGAAGGCGCCGGAATATAGCGAGGCGAGCTGGACCGATCGCGACTGGGAGACGCGCATCCACCAGCATTACGGCGCGGCGCCCTATTGGGAAGGCGCGGCGCTGGAGGGGCGCCATTGATTTGATGCGAGCCTGACGGCTAGCGGGCTAAACGCCGCTAGCCGTCAGGCTCGCTCGGCGTCCTCCGTCAAATATGAATCGCCCGCCCGAAGGCGTCGAGCGCGCTCTCATGCATGGTCTCGGAGAGCGTCGGATGCGGGAAGATGGTCTCCATCAGCTCCGCCTCGGTCGTCTCCAGATTCATCGCGATCACGAAGCCTTGAATCAGCTCCGTCACCTCGGCGCCGATGAGATGCGCGCCGAGCAGGCGTCCGCTCTTCGCGTCGAAAACGGTCTTCACCAGGCCCTCCGTCTCGCCCATGGCGATGGCCTTGCCATTGGCGATATAGGGAAAGCGCCCGATCTTCAGCTCATGTCCCGCCGCTTTCGCCGCCGCTTCCGTGAGGCCGACCGAGGCGATCTGCGGATGGCAATAGGTGCAGGCGGGAATGCGCGTGCGCTCGATCGGATGCGGCGACAGGCCGGCGATCGCCTCGACGCAGACGACACCCTCATGCTCCGCCTTATGGGCGAGCATTGGCGGGCCGGCGACATCGCCGATCGCATAAATACCTGAGACATTGGTGCGGCCGAGGCCGTCGGTGAGAATGACGCCGCGATCGGTATTCACGCCCAGAGCCTCCAGCCCCAGCCCCTCGCTATTGGGAACGACTCCGACGGCGGAGATGACGCGCTCGGCCTCTATGCTCTGCTCGCCGCTCTCGGTCGCGATCGTCGCGACGACGCCATTGTCGCTCTTGTCGAGCTTCGCGAGCTTGGCGCTGGTGATGATTTTTATCCCTTGCTTCTCGAAGGATTTGCGCGCCAGCGCGGCGATCTCGGCGTCTTCCGCCGGCAGGATTTGCGGCAGCGCCTCCACCAGAGTCACCTGCGCCCCGAAGGTCGAGTAGAAGGACGCGAATTCGACGCCGATCGCGCCGCCGCCGACGACGAGTAGTGATTTCGGCATGGAAGGCGGCAGCAGCGCCTCGAAATAGGTCCAGACGCGCTCGCCGTCCGGCTCGAGGCCCGGCAGAGCGCGCGGCCGCGCCCCGGTCGCGACGATGATGTGCTTGGCCGAATAGACGCCTTCGCCGAGGATGTTCTTCGGCTTGGGGAGTTGCGGCCGCGCGCCGAAACCCTTGGGCGCGGCGACGCGAATCTCGCCCGGCGCGGTGAGCGCGGCCTCGCCCCAGATCACATCGATCTTGTTCTTCTTGCACAGGAACTCGACGCCGGCGTTGAGCCGCCCGGCGACAGCGCGCGAGCGCTTCACCAGCGCTTCGGCGTCGAAGGAGACCTCGCCCTCTATGCGCAGGCCGAAATCCTTCGCATGTTTTGCGAGACGAAAGACATCGGCCGAGCGCAGCAGGGCCTTGGTGGGAATGCAGCCCCAATTGAGGCAAATGCCGCCCAAATGCTCGCGCTCGACAATGGCCGTCTTCAGCCCGAGCTGCGCGGCGCGGATGGCGGCGACATAGCCGCCCGGCCCGCCGCCGATGACGATGAGATCATAAGAATTGGCCATGGAACCCTCGCGACCGCCGGCGCCGCTCGAATGATTCCCTTCGAGCCGCTGCGCTCTCATATGTGGCCGATGCGCGCGCCGGGCGCCATAGGCGCGGGGCGTCAGGGCCGCGTCAGCTGCCGGCGCAGTTCCGCGCGCCCGCGCCGCTCGAAATGCGCGCGGGCGGAAGGATAGCGGCCGCGCGCGATCAGAAAGGCGACGTCGGGATTGCGCGCGACATAGGCCTCGGCGTCGAAATCCTCCGGCGTGGCGGGCCGGTCGCGCGGGATCATCTGCACGCGCCCCTCGTAGCGGCCATAGCGCGCGAAATGCGCGCGGCCGGAGAGAATGCTCCCGCTGCGCACCTTATCGGCGACATCGGGATTGGCGTAGAGATAGGCGCGCTCGTCGAAATTCTCGAGCGTCGCGATTTGCGCGAAGCTCGCCTCCGGCGGCAAAATGGGCGAAGGCGCAGCCTCGCGCGGGGTCAGCGGGCGCAGCTCGCGCAAAAAGGCGAGGGCGCGGCGCAAGGCGCGGCCGCCGGACTCCGCCGCCGCCTCCAGCCGCATCGGCGCCAGCTCCGCCGCGCCGATGCGCGCGCCGCGCCGATCGGCCTCGGCGGCGATGTCGTAGAAGCGCAGAAAATGCGCATAGCCCCGCGGATCGCGGGCGTAGAGCTGCGAGAGCAGATCGGTCCCCGCCGGCGCGGCCGCGAGGCGGCGCGCATCCTCGGCCTTGGGGCCATGGAAATGCACGATGGAAGCGCCCCATTCGACGCCCCAATAGGGCTTCCAATGCATGGCGAGCGGCAGATGGTCCCAGCGCCCTGCGAAATGCGCGTTGAGCGCCTCTTGATCGTAATGATGCGGCAGGCCGAGCGCGGCGCGCGCGCTCCGTATCAGCGGCTCATATTCGGCGCGCATGGCCGGGACGTTGAGGAGCAGCACGCCCGAGCAGAATTGCGACCACTCATGCGGCTCGTGCTGGGGCGCGGCGGCGAAATAGCGCGGCCGCAGCGGCGAAAGCTCGACCCGCCGGGCGAACAGCACGTCGCAATCAGTGTAGAGGACGAAATCGTCCTTCGTCTCGATGAGGGGAATTTCGAGCCGCAGAAAGGCGCCGGCGGCGATGGAGCGGCTCCAGTCCGGCGTCTCCGGCGTCGCCTCTATGGCCTCGATGAGGCCGGAGCGCCGGCTGTGGATATGGACGGGCGCGTCATGGCCGAGAATGGCGCGGAGCCGGTCCGCCTCGCCGTCGAAGACGAGATGCGGCTCGAGCCCCGCTAGGTCGATCGCCGTGCGGACGGCGACGCGCAAATGCTCGGCGTAGCGGTCGAGAGCCGACGCATTCAGGCAGGAATACCATTTCATCCGAAAGGATTCCCGCGTCGAAGCGTCGGCGCCGATGGATCAGGCCGTCTGCGGCAGCGCGGCCTTGGCCTTCTCGACGATGGCCTTGAAGGCCTCCGGCTGGGTGATGGCGAGCTCGGACAGAACCTTGCGGTCCACCGTGACGCCGGCCTTGGCGAGGCCGTCGATGAAGCGGCTGTAGGTCAGGCCCAGCTCACGCACGGCGGCGTTGAGGCGCTGAATCCACAGGGCGCGGAAGACGCGCTTCTTGGCCTTGCGGTCGCGCGTCGCATATTGCATCGAGCGATCGACCGCGGCCTTGGCGGCGCGGATGGTGTTCTTGCGACGGCCGTAGAAGCCTTTGGCGGCATCCAGGGTCTTCTTGTGCTTGGCGTGCGAGGTGACGCCGCGTTTGACGCGAGCCATGACATGATCCTTTCAGGAAATCCGAAATCGGGGGAAGGGGAGAAGCTCAGCCGTTGGGCAGGAAATACTTCTTGACGTTGTCGCCGTCCGTCTTGAACAGGACGGACGTCCCGCGCAGATTTCGGATCTGCTTGTTGGTGCGCTTGATCATGCCGTGGCGCTTGCCCTTCTGGGCATAGACCACCTTGCCGGTGCCGGTGATCTTGAAGCGCTTTTTGGCGCCCGATTTGGTCTTCAGCTTGGGCATTTTGCTCTCCTGGGCGCAAGGCCCTGTTCTGCGCGCCGGTTTCCCGGCGCTTTATTCGCGCGAGCGAAAAGAACCGCCACGGCAGCCCATCACTGGCCGGGCGGTTCGGAAGCGCGGCTTATAAGCGGAAAGACAGGAGGTTGGCAAGCCCGTGCGACAAAGCCCGGCGGACGCGGCGGTCAGCGATGCGGCTCTGCCGCATTCGCGGGGTCGGGCTCGGTCCTCGTAGAAGGCAGCGCCCATCGCAGCGCATCTGGCAGCGTAAGGCTCCAGGCTGCGAAGTCGTGACCTCCATCGAATTCGACATAATGAGGTTGGTAGCCGTGTCGTAGCAATGCGTCTCGAAATCTCTTCACCCCTTCGATCTGGGAGACCGCCTGAAAAACATCCTCTTTGTGCAGAACGTTTTCCTGCGTTTCTCTAAGGCCGACATCCAGGTAGAATTCTGTTTTTGGTTTGCGATCCAGCGTCTCGAAGTAATCGATAATCCAGCAGTCGTTCGACCAGAACGAGCCGGACTGGGCGATCACCTTGGTGAATCGGGACGGGCACATCATAGAGACATAAGCCGCGGTCAGACCAGTATAGCTGAGACCGGCGATCACGCGCTCCTGGGCTTCGAGCGCGCTCGGATAGGCTCTCTCCAGCCATGGGAACAGCTCTTCTTCGATGAAGCGAGCGAAAGGAGAATAGCAGGGGCATTCCACCCACCGGGATGCGGCGCTCTCCACAGAGACAAAGACGAAAAGTGAGCTATCGATGTCGCCCTGGGACTCGAGGGCGTCGATGATCGAGGTCGCCCCTACACGGTCCCGGTAGAGCTCCGCATCCAAAAACACCGTCACGTTCGAGGCCTTATTCCCCGGCTCTCGCACCCATATCGCGCGCTCGTTCGCGAGATGGACGCTCGTTAAAAAGTGCTGCGTTTCTTTCATTTCTTGTCCAACTTCGTATCGGCGGCATCGTCGATTCGAATATCCGACGCCGTCAATAGCCGAATCCCGGCGGCAATGTGCTTCTGGCGCGACCGTCGTGATGGCCGGGCCACCCGCCGCGGCGCCTATGCGTCGCGGGCGATGGAAACATGTCTCGCCACCAAGGCGTAGGCGTGGGCCGCCGAGGCCGCCGGGCGATGACCTCGTATTGCTAAGTTGCGACGCGACCCGGCCTTCGTCCGAATCCGCGCCTTCACTGCGGCTTGGCCAGCCGCCACAGCCACAGGCACAAGCCGAGCAGAACGATCAGCGCCACCGCGCTCGGCCATAGCGGCATGGAGGCGCCGCCGACCTGAATGTCCGGCTGCGTCGCCAGCCGCCCCGCCTGTCCGAGCGCCATAAGGCCGAAAATAACCGCCGCCACTTTCAATCCGGTGATTTGGGAGTCCATCGTTTCGTCCTCCAGAAATCCTCGGTGCGCTCATATAAAAGCGCGCGCGGCGGGGAAAAGGGCGCGCCGCATTGCGGCCGCGCCCCGCTCGGCCTATCTGCAGATCACACGCAGCGGAGGCTTGGATGCGGCAGCCGGCGATTTTCATCTCTCACGGCGGCGGCCCCTGCTTTTGGGTGGATGGCCCGATGGCCCGCGCCTTCGACGGGCTGAAGGCCTATCTCTGCGGCCTGCTCGCGTCTCTGCCGGAACGTCCGCGCGCCATTCTCATCGTCTCGGCGCATTGGGAGGAGAAGCGGGTCACTCTCGGCGCGGCGAAAGCGCCCGGCATGATCTTCGATTATTACGGCTTCCCCGAGCACACCTATCGCCTGAGCTATCCCGCGCCCGGTGCGCCGCATCTCGCCGAGCAGGCGCGCGCGCTGCTGGCTGCGACCGGCGTCGAGACGGCGCTGGACGCCGCGCGCGGCTTCGATCACGGCGTCTTCGTGCCCATGCTGATCGTCGAGCCCGGCGCGACGATTCCGATTCTCACTCTGTCTTTGCGTGACGATCTCGATCCCGCCTTTCACATCGGCGTCGGCGCGGCGCTCGCGCCTCTGCGCGATGACGGCGTTCTCATCCTCGGCAGCGGCAACAGTTTCCATAATCTGCGCACATTCTTCAACGGCGAGGCGAAGGCCGCCGCCGGTTTCGACGCTTGGCTGACAGATGCCGCGACGAAGCCGAACCCCGAGGAACGCAATGCGCTGCTCGCGCAGTGGAGCGAGGCGCCGTTCGCGCGCGCTTGCCATCCGCGCGAGGAGCATCTTCTGCCGTTGATGGTGGTCGCCGGCGCGGCTGGAGCGGATGTGGGACGCCGCGTCTTTCACGATGCGGCCGTGGGCAAGGCGATCTCCGGCTTCGCCTTCGGCTGAGCGCGTGGACCGACTCCCGATCGCGCGCAATGCGCGCGTCGAGAGTGACCAAAGAAACTCGACCGCTCAGGCCGCGTCGCGCGCTTCCGCGGGGCCGAAATAATCGAGATAGCGCGCATCGATTTCGGCGACGCGCAAGACGACGAACACATCCGTCGTGTTGAACTTGCGATCGACCACGGCGCCGTCGCCGAATTTGGCGCCGCAGCGCAGATAGCCCTTTATCAGCGGCGGCAGCGCGCTCATCGCCTTGCGCGGATCGACGGCCTCTTTCGCCAGCATCTCCATCGGCACATGCATTTCGCGCCGTGCGCTCACGCGCCAATCTTCGTCGGCGCGCGCATGATGCGCGAGGAAGCTCAGCGCCGCCGCATGGGCGAGCGGATTGGCGCCCTCGAGACTCGCGCAGCCGATCATTGCATCGATGCGATGATGCCGGACATAAGCGAGTATGCCGCGCCACAAAAGCTCGATCGTGCGCTTGCCGCGATATTGCTCGAGCACGCAGGAGCGGCCGAGCTCGAGAAAGCGCGTTCCATCGTGACGGGCGAGCAGCGGGGCAATGTCATATTCTCCGGCCGAATAGAATCCGCCCTTCTTCTCCGCGACATCGCGGCGTAGCAGGCGATAGGCGCCGACGACCTTGGGCTTGATCTTGCCGAAGCGATTGCGCGCCGCATGATCGATTACGATGAGATGATCGCAGAATTTGTCGAAGCGATCGGCGTCGCGCCGCGTGATCGCGGCCTTGGCGTCGGGAATTGCGCCGCCCTTGCGGAAAAAAACCTTGAAGCGCAGCCGCTGCGCCTTGCGGATTTCCTTCTTGCTGCAGGCGAGCCGCACCTCGAGCGAGCCGAGCAGCGCGAGCGGGCCTTCGAGCCCGCCATGCTTCTTCTTTTTCGGCTTCAGGAGATTTTGCGGCTTCAGCAGGGGAAAGGCGCCTGCGATGATCTTGCGGCCGGCGTCGGCGTGGATCGCCCACATGTCGCGTATCGTCTCCGCTCGTGTCGCGCTCGCGCTTTTCGAGCGCTTGCGATCGAAGCGTTAGATCACGGGCGGGCGAAGCTTTTGTGACGACCTGCGGCGTTCCGGATCGCGAGCCTTCAGGCTCGCATCGTGCGCAAATAGCTCATGGAGACGGCGCGCGAAGATGCGCGCCGTCTCGTTTGTCTTTCCTCAGCGCCGATGCGTCTCGGCCTGTGGGCCGCTCAGCAGCGGCGTTATTCGACGCACGGTCACGCGGCGATTCTCGCGCGAGGGACCTTGCGTCTGCACTTTGAGATATTGCTCGCCATAGCCTTGCGTCGTCAGATTTTCCGGCGGCACGCCGAAGTCGCGCGACAATATCGTCGCCACCGACTGCGCGCGCCGATCGGAGAGCGACAGATTGTCGACGTCCGAGCCCACCGCATCCGTGTGGCCTTCGATGAGGAACACTTCGGCGGGATTGCGCTTGATCGCTTCGTTGAGCGCCTCTGCGACCGTTACGAGACGTTGCGCTTGATCCGGCGTGATCGCCCAGGAGCCCGTGTCGAAATTGATCGTGTCGATATCGACGCTGCGCGTATAGGCGCGCACGGACGGGCTGTAGCGAATCTCGTCCAGAGTGTAGCGGCGCTGCATGGGCGCGAGCGGCGGCGCCGTCAGCGTCTCATAGATCAGACGCTCATCCGCGGCGCCGTAATCGACGACATAAGCCTCCGGAGCGATCTCGATCGGCGGCGGCGGCAGCACCACCACCTCCTCCGCAAAGCCGCGCGGCGGACCGCGGAAGCCATTGTCGATGAGAATGATCTCTCGGCCGTCGGGGAAGCGGCGCAAGCGACGCAGCAGCACGCCATTGGCGTCGGTGTAGGTGAGCACCTCGCCGCCGTCGCGGCGGGCGTAGACGCTCACATATTCCTCGCCGCGACGCTCGCTGCGCAGATTGCCGCCGAGCTCGCGGAAGCGCTCGTTCTCGTCGTGACGGATGAAGGCGCCGCCGCTCTCGCGCACGATGGTGCGGCCGGGCTCCTGCACGACCGTCACGCCGTCGCGCTCGAATTGCTGGCGACGTGCGTGGACATCGTCGAGCCGATGCGCGCCCGGCTGGCTCAGCACGAAGCCGCCGACGAGGCCGGCCGCCGCGCCGATCGCCGCCGCTGCGGCCGGCGACACGCGCGGTCCGCCGCCCGCCGGTGGCGCGCCATGCGGCGGAGCCGGCGGGGCGCCATAGGCGGCTCCAGAGGGGGGCGGCCCACCTGCCGGCGGGACGCCATAGGCGGCGCCTCCGGCTTGCGGTGGAACATGGGGCGGGACGGAGCCGGCGCCGGGAGGCGCGCCGGGCGGGATCGCGCCTTGCTGTCCAGGCGGCAGAAAGCGTCCCCCAGGACCTGCGGCCGGCGGCGCGCCCGCATGATCTCCGGCCGGAGCAGCGCCGGGCGGCGGGCCATTGGGACGCGGCGCGGCGCCGGGCTGGGCCGTGGACGGCAGGAAGTTTCCGCCCTGCGCCGGCGTCCCGGCGGGCGGCTGTCCATGCGGCGCCGGCGCCTCGGGCGCGCCGCCGGCCGCTGGTGTGGGATGCGGTCCGCCGAGATGCGCCGGCGCTCCATTCGAGCCATTGGGCGGAAGGTTTTGGCCGCCGCCGGCTGGCGGGGTCGCGGAATGCGCCGGCGGGGCGGGGACGGCGGGCGAGGCGGGAGGCTGCTGTCCAATAGCGGGCGTGACGATCGGAGCGGCCGGCGCGATGCGGGCGGCGGGCGCGCCGGCGCCGGGGCCATGGTCGCCGCTCGGGGCGGGAACAGGGGGCCGGCCGGCCGCGGGAGCGCGATTCTCATGCGGGATGGACGGCGAGGGGCTCTGGGCGGCGGCCGGATTGGCGGGCGCGATCGGATGGGGAATGGGGATGGCCGCAGGCGCCGCCGTAGGATGCGGCGGCGGAGCTTGCCGAATCGGCGCGGCCTGCTGCGGCGGATGGATTATGGCGGGGGCGGGCGGGGCCGGCGGCGCCGCGCGCAGCTGCGGGCGCGGAAACGGCGGGGCGCCGGCTCCGGGATAGGGGGAGGGCGGCGGCGCGGAGGGCGCATGCTGAATGGGCGCCGGATGGAAAGGCGCCGCGGGCGGGGCCGCCGGGGCTGGGTGGGGAGCTGGCGCCGGTTGGGCCGGCCGCTGCGCCGGGGGGCGCTTTTCGTGATTTGGATCAAAGCCTTGCGGCGCGGCCTGCGCCAGCAATAGGGCTTCGCTGGCCGCGGCCGGCGCAATTCCGGCTTGCGGGCCGAGCGCCAGCGACGGCGTCATCAGCCCCGCGAGCAGCAAATTTTTTCGTCTCGACATTGTGTTCTCCCGACAAGGGCGTGAGCCATCGCAATCCCCGCGCTGCCGTTGTGACCTGCGCGCGGGGCGAAATTTTTTCTTTTTTGTGGCTATGGCGGCGCGCGCCGTCAGATCGCCTCGCGATCGCCATTCGCGCGGCGGCGCGCGGCGTCGATCGCCTCGAGGATCGTCCTCGACAAGGCGTCGAACTCGACGGGCTTGGTCAGCAGGAAATCGACCCCGGCTCCGCGCGCGGCGCGCTCGTCCTCCTCGAGCGCGCTGGCGGTCAGCGCGATGATCGGCAGCCGCCGCGCGCCCATGCGCGCCTCCTCCGCCCGAATGAGGCGCGTCGCCTCGAGGCCGTCGAGCTCGGGCATGAAGACGTCCATCAAAATGGCGTCGAAGGGCCGCAGCCGCCCGCCGATGGAGGAGCGCGCCAGCTCGACGGCGCGCGCGCCATCCTCGACGCGCGTCACCAGCGCGCCGAGCTTCTCGAGATGGCGGCAGACGATCAGCGCATTGACGTCATTGTCCTCGACGACGAGCACGCGCCGGCCGGCGAGCGTGCGCTCGGGCGCGACGAAATCCTCGTCGTTGCGCGTCGGCGGCGGGGCGGCGGACAGGCGCTCGACCAGCGAGGCGGCGCGCACCGGCTTCACCAGCCAGCCGTCGAAATGGCGCAGCGCCGCCTCGCCGAAGGCGCGTCGCTCCATGGGCGAGAACATCAGGAACACGCGGCCGGCGCCGGCGCGGCGCGCCTCGTCGGCGAGACGCTCGGTCGCCTCCTCGCCGAAGGCGCAATCGACGATGACGGCGTCGAAACGGCCATCCGGCTCGCCGTCCAGACGGCGCGCGCCATGCGTCTCCTCCCGCGCGATCTCGGTCTGCGCGCCGGCCCCGCGCAGGATCTCGGCCATGAACGGCCCTTCGAAGATCGTCGGCGAGACGATCAGAACGCTCGAGCCGGCGAGCGGCCGCTTGCGCTCACGCGTGCGGTCGTCGAAGAGGGCATGCGGCCCGCGCGGCAGGGTGAAGGCGAAGATCGCGCCGGCGCCCGCCGCCTCCTCTATCTCCAGCCGGCCGCCCATCAGCGCGGCGAGATGGCGCGAGATGGCGAGGCCGAGGCCGGTGCCGCCATGGCGCCGCGTCGACGAGCCGTCGCCTTGCTCGAACTCCTCGAAGATGATCTCGCGGGCCGCCGGCGCGACGCCCGGCCCCGTGTCGGCGACGCGAAACAGCAGCGCGCCTTTGGCGTCGCGCTCGACGCGCAGGCCGACGCCGCCGCTCGCGGTGAAGTTCACCGCATTGCCGGCGAGATTGACCAGCACCTGGCGCACGCGCGCGGCGTCGCCGGCGACGATCTCCGGCGCGTCCGGCGCGATATAGCTCGCGATCTCGAGATGCTTGGCCTGGGCGCGCGGCGCCAGCAGCTCGACGACGCCCTCGACGAGCGGCGCAAGCGCGAAGGGCTCGACCGAAAGCTCGATCTTGCCGGCCTCGATCTTCGAGAAGTCCAGAATATCGTCGATGAGCTGGGCGAGCGAGCGGCCGGAGGCGGCGATCGCCTCGACATAGCTCGCCTGCTCGGCGTCGAGCCGCGTCGCCGCGAGCAATTGCGCGAGGCCGAGCACGCCATTGAGCGGCGTGCGAATCTCATGGCTCACCGTGGCGAGAAAGCGCGATTTGGCCTGGCTTGCCGCCTCGGCGCGGTCGCGCGCGGCGGCGGCGGCGCGCAGCTCCCAGATTTCGTCGCGCAATCCTTCTAGCTCTGTCTCGACCGCGCGGCGGCGGCGCGCCCGGCGCGCGCGCACGAGCCATAGCCAGACGCCCGGCGCGAGAGCGGCGAAAAAAGCGAGAACGACAAAAACGCAAGGAGGAACAGCGGGCATGCGGGATGGTCCAGAGCCATTCGACGAAGATGCAATTATTTCACGGCAATCCACAGAAAAGTATGAATTGGGCTCAGGCGGCGACGCGGGCTCCGGCGGAGCCGCCGCGATAGGCGAGAGCTTCGGCGAGATGGCGGCGCGCTATGGCGTCCGAGCCGTCGAGATCGGCGATGGTGCGAGCGAGCTTCAGCGCGCGATGGAAGCCGCGCGCCGAGAGGCCGAGGCGCTCGGCCGCCTCGCGAATCAGCGCCGTTCCGGAGGCGTCGAGCGCGGCGGCTTTTTCGATCGCGCTGGCCGGCGCGCTGGCGTTGGTGGTGGAGCCGGGAAGGCCGAGAGCCGCATAGCGTCGGCTTTGGCGTTCGCGCGCCGCGGCGACGCGCGCCGCCACCTCGGCCGAGCCTTCGGCCGGCGGCGGCAGCACGAGATCGGCCGCCGAGACCGCCGGAACCTCGATCCTGAGGTCGAAACGGTCGATCAGCGGGCCAGAGAGCCGCGCCTGATATTGGGCGATGCAGCGCTCATTGGGCTGGCGGCGGCAGGCGAAGCCCGGCTCCAGCGCATGGCCGCAGCGGCAGGGGTTCATCGCCGCGACGAGCTGGAAGCGGGCCGGATAGACGGCGCGATGATTGGCGCGGGACACGGCGACCTCGCCGGTCTCCAGTGGCTGGCGCAGGCCATCGAGCGCCTGCGCCTGGAACTCCGGCAGCTCGTCGAGGAACAGCACGCCATTATGGGCGAGCGAGATCTCGCCCGGACGCGCATGGGAGCCGCCGCCGACCAGCGCCGGCATGGAGGCGGAATGATGCGGCGCGCGAAACGGGCGCCGATCGGTGAGCTCGCCGCCGGCGATCTCGCCCGCGACGGAATGGATCATCGAGACTTCCAGAAGCTCGCGCGGCGACAATGGCGGCAGAATGGAGGGAAGGCGCGCCGCCAGCATGGATTTGCCGGCGCCGGGCGGGCCGTTCATCAGGAGATTATGGCCGCCGGCCGCCGCGATCTCCAGCGCCCGCTTGGCGCTCTCCTGGCCCTTTATGTCGGAGAGGTCCGGCAGCGCCGTCGCCGCCGCGCGCACGGCCGGCTCGGGCCGCGAGAGCGCCTGAACGCCTTTGAGATGATTGACGAGCTGGATCAGCGAGCGCGGCGCGATCACCTCCATGTCGCTCGACGCCCAGGCCGCCTCCGGCCCGCATTGGCGCGGGCAGATGAGCCCATGGCCGCGCGTGTTGGCGGCGACCGCCGCGGGCAGAACGCCGGCGACCGGCGCGATGGCCCCGTCGAGCCCCAATTCGCCGAGCACGGTGAAGCCGTCCAGCGCATCCGAGGGGATGGCGCCGATCGCCGCCATCACGCCGAGCGCGATCGGCAGATCATAATGGCTGCCCTCCTTGGGCATGTCGGCCGGCGCGAGATTGACGGTGATGCGCTTGGCCGGCAGGGCGAGGCCGGAGGCGACGAGCGCCGCCCGCACCCGCTCCCGCGATTCGGCGACCGCCTTGTCGGCGAGGCCGACGAGGGTGAACACGACATTGCCGCTGGCGATCTGCACCTGAACGTCGACGGGCTTGGCCTCTATGCCCTCGAAGGCGACCGTCGCGACTCTGACCACCATGACGAAAGCTCCGAGACCCCGATATCGCTCTGACGCAAACGCCGCCATAGTAGACGCGCGATTTCGCCTCCGCAAGAACAATATGAGAACGAAAATTGGCCATGCTTCGGCAACCGGCCGCTAACCGGCGAGAGCTAGTCTGAGGCCGGTTTTGAGGATCGGCAATTTCAGCTCTCGCGGAAGCGTCGCCATCGTGCGGCCGCGCTCTCGTGAGCTAAGAGCGCTTTCCGATCGGACGGGGCCGTTCGATCGATCAGAAATTCGCGCCGGGGGATATCGCCCTCGAGAGCGCAAAGGGCTTCGCCCGAGAGATGGGGTCGGCGATATGTCTCAGAACAAACGGATGACGAGGGCGCTCGGCGCCGCGGCTTTGGCGCTGGCGATCGGCTTCGGCGCGCCGAAGGCGCAAGCGGCCGAATGCGGACGCAATGGCGAGGGATTCGAGGCCTGGCTCAGCAGCTTCGAGAAGGAAGCCGCCGCGGCCGGAATTTCCAAGGCGGCGATCGATTCGTCGCTCCGCGACGTCTATTACGACCGCTCGGTGATCTCGCATGATCGCGGGCAGAAAGTGTTCCGCCAGACATTCGAGCAATTCTCGGCGCGCATGGCCAATTCCTTCCGCGTGAGCAAGGGACGCGCGCTGCTGCAGAAGCATGCGGCGCTGTTCAAGCGCATCGAGCAGAAATATGGCGTGCCGGGGCCGGTCATTGTCGCCATCTGGGGGCTGGAGACGGATTTCGGCTCTTATCTCGGCGACTTTTCGACGATTCGCGCGCTGGCGACGCTCGCCTATGATTGCCGCCGCGCCGACAAGTTCCGCGCCGAGCTGCTGGATGCGCTGCGCATCGTGGAGCGCGGCGATCTCGATCCCGCGCAAATGCGCGGGGCCTGGGCGGGCGAGATCGGCCAGACGCAGTTCATGCCGTCGTCCTATCTGAAATTCGCAGTGGATTTCGACGGCGACGGCAAGCGCGATCTCGTTCACAACACGGCGGATGTGCTCGCCTCCACCGCCAATTTTCTACATGGCTACGGCTGGAAGCCGGGCGCGGGCTGGGACGAGGGCGAGCCGAATTTTCCGGCGCTGCTCGAGTGGAACAAGGCGAAAGTCTATTCCAAGACCATCGCCCTGCTCGCCGATAAGATCAAAGGCGCGAGCGACACGCGCTCATCAGGAATAGACGCTCCGCGATCATCGGGAATAGATGCTCCGCGATGAGGCGGCCGCTTTTCGGCATGGTCTGCGGAGGGCTTACTCCGCCGGCTCGGCGTCGGCCGTCTTCAGCGAATGGATCGGCCGGTGCCGTAGATAGATGAAGAACATGGCGATGACGCCGACGCCCATGAGCAGATAGAGGGGCAGGGTGCGCATGAAGCTCTTGCCCACGGAGAAGGGGAAGCGCGACACCCAGCGCTCGCCATGGTCGCCGGTCACGGTCACTATGCCGACGAAATAGCCCGCGTCGGGAAAGTCGTGCTCGAAATTGATCGTGCCGGTCGGATAGGTTCGCGGACCGCGATAGGCGACGGTCACAGCGTCTAGGTCGGCGTTCTCTTTCTCCTCGCTGCCGATATCCCTGACGATTCTGATCTCCACCGCCATGTCGCGCAGCTCGTCCTGCTCGGCGTCGAGCGCGATGATCGTGTGGCCGGTCGCGGGAATATCCTCGCAGAACTCATTCTTGGAGGCGTCCGGCAGATAGCCGGTGAAGTTCATAATGTCCGGCCCGATGAACAGCCGGCACCGCCCCTCCGCGGAGCCGAGCCGGCCATGGGCCGAGGCGGGGGCCGCGGCGCCGAGAAGCGTCAGCAGAAGGACGAGAAGAACGGGCGGCGCGGAACGAGTCGCAGGACGCAGAAACCCATCGATCGACCGCCAGAACGGGGCAAGACCGCTGTCGGACATGATGATTCCCCCATGGATCATGTGTTGCGGGCCTCGTTCCGTGGGCGCCTTCGCTCCGACGACGAAGCGAGAGCCGGTTCGGCCGACCCGGTCGCTCGCCGCCTGCGACAATGCGGCATGTTAGCGCATTCTCACGGAGCGGCAAGAGCGTGAACGGGCTCGGCTTTTGTCCGCCTCCCGGCATAGAATTGCGGCCCGTCGCGAGTCCTATACTGCGCCTTTTGCTTGCGTTTTGCTCGGCATGGCGTGAACTTTGCCGCATTGCGCCCGCGGACTCTTGTTTTTCCGCGGGCCGCACGCCATATTCGACGGCGAGGACCGCGCCGATTGGCCGGATAGACCGGGCCGCGCGGCCTTTTTCGAGAGGATGCTATGTCCAATTTCGACCGCAACACGAGCTTCGGCTACCGGGGCGGGGTCTCCAGAGCCGGCACGGCCGAGATCGACCAGGGCCTGCGCGCCTATATGCTCGGCGTCTATAATTATATGGTCCTGGGTCTCGGCGTCACCGGCGTCGTCGCGCTCGGCACGCATATGCTCGCCGTGGCCAAGGAAGGCGGGCGGCAGATCGCGCTCACGCCTTTCGGTCAGATGCTCTACACCAGCCCGCTGAAATGGGTGGTGATGCTGGCGCCGCTGGCCTTCGTGTTCTTCCTGGGCTATCGCGCCGACCGCGTCTCCGCGGCGACGGCTCGCAACCTGTTTCTCGCCTTCTCGGCGGTGATGGGCTTGTCATTGTCGTCGATCATGATCGTCTTCACCGGCGCGTCGATCGCCAAGGTGTTCTTCATCACCGCGGCGGCCTTCGGCGGCCTCAGCCTCTATGGCTATATGACGAAGCGCGATCTCTCTGCCTTCGGCTCCTTCCTGGTGATGGGCCTGTGGGGCCTCGTGCTCGCGAGCCTCGTCAATCTGTTCTTCCAGAGCAGCGCGATGCAGTTCGCCTTGTCGATCCTGTCGGTGTTCATCTTCGCGGGCCTCACCGCCTGGGACACGCAGTCGATCAAGGACGGCTATTATCAGAACGCCGGCTATGGCCAGGAGATGGTGCAGAAGCAGAGCATCTTCGGCGCTCTGTCGCTCTATCTCGACTTCATCAACATGTTCCAGTCGCTGCTCTATCTCTTCGGCGAGCGCAACGACTGATCGGACGATCGATCCGATCCGGGATAAAGGAAGGCCCCGCTCCGGCGGGGCCTTTTCTTTTGCCGGGCGCGCGCCAATTCGCTCAGTCGCGCACCAATTCCAGCTTCTTTTGCAGCACTGCGACGACGCGCGAGAGATCATGGCCGCGGCGCATGACGAGGCCGCCCGCGGCGACGACGCAATAGGCGCCCTGACGGCGCGCGAGCTCGGGATTTTTCTCGATGCGGTAGAGGGGCGCCTCGCTGGCGCGGCGGAAGACCGAGAACACCGCCTTGGCGGGCGAGAAATCGATGGCGTAATCGCGCCATTCGCCGGCGGCGACCTTGGCGCCATAGAGATCGAGCAGCAGTCGCAGCTCACGCCGATCGAAGGACACGAGCGGAGCGCTGCGCTCGGGCGCGGCCCTGGCCCGGTCCGCTTCATTCGTCGCGCGGCCTGCCACCACAGAGAGCAGGCCGCGCCGCCGGCTGGGATCGGTCGTCTCCGTCTCGCTCATGCCGCTTTCCTCATTTCATGGGCATGATCGCGCGGCAAATGCGCGAGGGCAAGACAAAGATGACAATGAGACGACGATGGCCCGCGCGCGCCGAGCCGAGATTTCACATTTTCGCCAATATCGAGCCCCTTGTCCGCCAAAGGAGCCGACCAATATCTAGCCCATTGCCTCGACACGCTCGGGAAGCCGTTTTTCCGGATTTCGTCAGCCCCCCAGCCCCCCGGAAGGGCGCTTTTCGAGCACATGAGTTCGTGGCGATGGACGGGCCGGCCGGGCGACGCTCGGGCGGCCCGTCTTGTTTCGGGCTTCTCCCCCACGCGCCTCTTCTCTCCACGCTCTCGCAAATCTCGCGCGATCGAGTCGCGCGACCCATGGCGGCCGTCTTGCAACTTCGTGGACGATCTCCGATATCACTCTCGCGTTCCGCTCGAGGCGGCTCGACGGACGCCATTGCCGATCAATGACGATCTCTATATCCCGGCCAGAGCCAGCGCGCCGTCGGCCATGCTTCCATTTGCGGAAAGCGGCGCGCGCGGCGGAGCCGACAAAAAAAGCGGAGACGAGCCCGTGACCGACCACGCCGAAACACAGACGATCGACGCCGCCGAGCGCAGCGACTACGGCTTCCAGGCCGATGTCGCGCGGCTCTTGGAGCTCATGACGCATTCCGTCTATTCGGAGCGTGACATTTTCTTGCGCGAGCTCGTGTCCAATTCGGCCGATGCGATCGAGAAGCTGCGCTTCGAGGCTGTGGCGAACGAGGGGCTGGCGGCGCAGGCCGGCGCGCCGCTCGTCACTATCGCGCTCGATAAGGAGGAGCGCACGCTCAGCGTCTCGGACAATGGCGTCGGCATGTCGCGCGAGGATCTCGTCGCCGCGCTCGGCACCATCGCCAGCTCCGGCACCCGCGCCTTTCTCGACGATCTCGAGGCCAAGGGCGTCGCCGACAAAGGCGGCTCGCTGATCGGGCGCTTCGGCATCGGCTTCTATTCGGCCTTCATGGTCGCCGATCGCATAGAAGTGGCGACGCGGCGCGCGGGCGCTGCGGAAGCATTTTTGTGGACGTCGGAAGGCAAGGGCTCGTTCCAGATCGCGCCGCTGGCCGCGGAGGACGCGCCCGCCGTCGGCACGCGCGTCACGCTGCATCTCAATGCGGAATCGGACGAGTTCCTCGAGCCCTATCGCATCGAGCAGATTTTGCGCGAGCATTCGGGCGCCATCGCCATACCGATCGATCTCGTGGAGGAGAAGGGCAAGGAGCCGCGTCGCCTCACCGACGGCGTTGCGCTGTGGACGCGGCCGAAATCGGAAATCAGCGAGCAGGACTATAAGGATTTCTATCAGCAGATCTCCGGCCAGTTCGACGAGCCGGCGCTCACCATTCATTGGCGCGCGGAAGGACGCACCGAATATACGGTGCTCGCTTTCGCGCCCGGCTCGCGGCCCTATGATCTCTTCGATCCGCAGCGCAAGAGCCGCTCCAAGCTCTATGTGCGCCGCGTGCTGATCTCGCGCGAGGCCGATATTCTGCCGTCCTGGCTGCGTTTCATGCGCATTGTCGTCGACAGCGCCGATCTGCCGCTCAACGTCTCGCGCGAGATGGTGCAGAACAATCCGATCATCGGCGCCATCCGCAAGGCGATCGGCACGCGCGTGCTCAAGGAGCTCGCCGATCTCGCCGCCAATGACGCGGAGAAATTCGCCGCCGTGTGGAAGAATTTCGGAGCCGTGCTCAAGGAGGGCCTGCACGACGACCCGGTGCGCCGCGACGAGATTTTCGCCATTGCGCGATTTTCGACGTCGCAGCATCAGGACGGCGCGCGCAGCCTGAAGGATTATGTCGAAAATCTGCGGCCCAATCAGACCGCGATCTATTACATCACCGGCGACGACAAAAAGCGGCTCGCCTCCAGCCCGCAGCTCGAGGGCTATCGCGCCAAGGGCATAGACGTTCTGCTGCTGGACGAACCGGTCGACGCCTTCTGGGTGACGAGCGCCGTCGGCTATGATGGCAAGCCCTTCAAATCGGTGACGCAGGGCGCCGCCGACATAGACGCCGTGCCGGCGCCGGAAGGCTCCGAGACGCCGCCCGCCGAGGCGAGCGCCGATGTCGCGCTGCTCACCGCCGTGCTGAAGGAGACGCTCGCCGAGCATATCGACGATGTGCGAGTCTCGACGCGCCTGCGCGAAAGTCCCGCCTGTCTCATCGCCGCCGATCACGGCTTCGATCTGCAACTCGCGCGCATGCTGCAGGAGAGCGGCAATAAGGGCGCCTTCGGCAAGCCGGTGCTCGAGATCAATCCCAGCCATGAGGCGGTGCTGGCTCTGGCGCAAAAGGCCAAGGCCGATCGCGTCGGCGCCGAGGATGGCCTCTGGCTGCTGCTCGACACGGCGCGCATCGCCGATGGCGAGGCGCCGATCGACGCCGCCGCTTTCGCCAAGCGCGTCGCCGCTCTGCTCGCGAAAGGCTGACGCGGCCGCATGATCGCTCCCGCGCTCGAGGATGCGAGCCGCGCCGCAGCGCTCGAGGAGGTCGCGGCCTTTCTCGAGCGCAGCGGAATCGAGGATGCGCGACGCGATGCGCGCGCGCTGCTGTTCGCCGCAGGCGGCTTCGGCGCGGCGGAACTGCTGCTCGAGCCGACGGCGAAGATGGGCGAAGCGGCGCTCGCGACCTTGCGCGATCATGCGCGGCGCCGAGCGGCGCGCGAGCCCGTGTCGCGCATTCTGGGCATGCGCGGCTTTTGGACGCAGGATCTCGTCGTCGCGCCGCATGTGCTCGATCCGCGCCCGGACACGGAAACGCTGATCGAGCTTTCGCTCGAGCTCATGCGCGAGCGGCGCCGCGAGCCATTGCTGATTCTCGAGCTCGGCGTCGGCTCGGGCGCGATTCTCTGCGCTTTGCTCGCCGAATTTCCCGCAGCGCGGGCGATAGGCGTCGATCTTTCCGCGGAGGCTTGCAAAGCCGCAGCGCTCAATCTCTCGCGCTGCGGCTTTGCTTATCGCGCCTCATTGCTGCGCGGCCGCTGGGCGGATGCGCTCGGCGCGCGTTTCGATCTCATCGTCTCCAACCCGCCCTATATTGAAAGCGGCGAATTGGATGCGCTCGAGCCGGAGGTGCGTCTTTATGATCCGCGCCTCGCGCTCGACGGCGGCGCCGACGGCCTCGCCTGCTATCGCGAGATCATCGACGATCTGCCGCGCCTGCTGGCGGCGCAGGGCGCCGCGGTGCTCGAGGCGGGAGACGGGCAGGCGCGTAGCGTCGCCGCGCTGATGGCGGAGAAAGGCCTCGAGGCCGCCGGAATTCGCAGGGACGCTGGCGGACGCGAGCGCGCCGTCGCGGCGCGTCGCCGCAGCTGACGCATCCGCAAGTCGTGACAAATTGGCTACACCCCCTATTTATGTGAGCGATGGAACGTTCGCGCCCTTGGCGAGGCTTCCCCGGTGGACTATAGTCGCTCGCGAAAAGACGCTGAACGTCGTGAGCGACGCCGAGCGCGGATGAGGGGGAATACGGCCGGTCCCCGAAATTTAGCCGATGGCGCGCATCCCGCGCCGCAGAGGCCGGAGTCCGGCGCCGCCGTTCGAACCAGACAAGACGATGCGAGAAGACTGCATGGTCGGGTGTTCGGCGCGACACTAATGTGTTCGAGCAATCGAGCGTGAGCGACGGTTTCGTGATCTGGCTATGACCGCGAAGACGGCGTGAGACACGCAACTCGCTCGCCGCGAGCCGAACGGCTTCGACGCCGCCTCTCGAGGCCGCGTGATGCGGGATCGGCTCGGAGCGAGGCGCTCGGGTGAAGTGCGCTCGGGTGAAATAGAGAATTCGGCGCAGGCCGTTCCACCAGAACGCCGCGCCGGGCGCGCGATCCATGCCGGGATCGCGCAAGCGACAGAACGGACAGATGCGCCGCTCGAGGTCGAGCGGAGCCGCTCCGTTGGATCGGGCTCTTGCGGCAATGGCCGCGCCCGGCTTCCGCCTCTGACGCAGTTTCGAGCGTTCGTCCCTTTCGGCGTGTTCTGCCGAAGCACGACACGCCGAGCCGGCAAAGCGTTAGGACCTTCTTGGGGATATTCGATGAGACCAGGACAGAATAAACGCATCCGCGGCCGTAATGGCGGCCGTAAAGGACCCAATCCCCTCACGCGTTCCTACGAGTCGAACGGTCCCGACGTCAAAATCCGCGGCACTGCTCAGCATGTCGCCGAGAAATATCTTCAGCTCGCCCGAGACGCGCAATCCTCCGGCGACACCATCATGGCCGAGAGCCTGCTCCAGCACGCCGAGCATTATTTCCGCCTGATCGCCGCGGCTCAGACGGCGCAGCAGCAGGCGCAGGGCGGCTATGGCCGCACCTATGAGGCGACCGAATCCGACATCGACGACGATGATGATTTCAGCGGAATCTCGGATCGTTTCGCGCCTCTCTCCGAGCGCTTGCCCCAGACCGCCGGCTATCAGCCGCCGCCGCAGCCTTATGCTTCCGCGCCCTATGCGCCGCAGCCCGTGGCGCAGCCGCAATTCGCGCCGCAGCCGCAGTTGCAGCCGCAGCCGCAACCCTATGAGGAGCGTCCGATCGGCGAGCGTCCGGTCAACGAGCCGCGCTATGAGCGCCAGCCGCGTCAAGATCGCGGGGGGCAGGATCGTGGTGGGCAAGATCGCGGCGGCTTTCGCGATCGTCGCGACCGCAACAATGGCGGCGAACAGAGCGCCGAAGGCGGCGGCGAGCGTCCGCATCGCCAGAATTTCGACCGCAATCGCGAGCGTCGCTTCCCGCCGCGCGTGCAGCCCGCCGCGCAGGAGGAGGCGCCCGCCGCCGCTCTGCCGTCCTTTATCACCGCGCCGATTCGCGCCGCCGGCCCGGAGGAGGGCGAGGCTTTCGCACGTTCCGAGCGCGCTGTCGTTCGCGAGCATGAGGAAGCCGCCGCCGGCTTTCATCTGAACCAGCGCCGCCGCCGCCGCACTCGCGCGCAGGGCGAGGAGGCGAATGGCAATGTCGCCGACGAGACGCCGCGGACGGGCGAACTGCCGCTCGCCGATTGAGCGTGACGCCGCGGCGCTTCGTCAGAGCGCCGCGCGTCTTTGCCCGCGCAGCGCTCGCTGGGCGAGAATTTTGTCGATCCGCCGGCCGTCCTTGTCGAGAACTTCGAAGCGCCAGCCATGCGCGTCGAAGCTCTCGCCGATCTCCGGCAGATGGCCGGCATGCGCCAGAACGAAGCCGGCGGCCGTCTGATAGCTCCGGTCCTCGGACGCGGGCATAGAGAGAAGCTCCAGCATTTCATCGGCGGGCATGCCGCCGGAGATGAGCCATGAGCCGTCGTCGCGCTGCACGGCGTGAGGCTCGGGCGGGCCGTCCGCCGTCCCGAATCCGCCGGCGATCGCCTCCAGAATGTCGGCGTCGGTCACGATCCCCTGGAAATGGCCATATTCGTCGAAGATCAGCGCGACATGGACGGAGGCGCGCTTGATCATCTCGACCACGTCCAGCGCGTCGGCGGAGGCCGGGACGATCGGAGCCTGGCGCACGAATTCGCTCGGCTGCGGGCTCTCGCCGCGCAGATAGGCGTCGAGCAGGTCCTTCGCCTGTAGGACGCCGAGCATGTTCTCGGTCTTGCCGCGATAGGCTGGCAACCGTGAATGGACGCTGGCGATGATCGCCGCACGGATCGTCTCCGGCGAATCGTCGAGATCGATCATGTCGACCTCGCCGCGCGGCGTCATCACGCCGCGAACCGGACGATCGCCGAGACGCATGACGCCGGCGATCATCGCGCGCTCGCCCGGCTCCAGAACGCCGGCCGTCTCGGCCTCGGCGACGAGCGCCCTGATCTCCTCGTCCGAAACGAGATGCGCGCCCGCCGCGCCATGGCCGAGCGCGCGCAGAAGCGCGCGTCCAGAGAGATCGAGAAGGAAGACGAGCGGCGCGGCGAGCCGAGCCAGCACGCTCATGACCGGAGCGACGGCTGCGGCGATCCGTTCGGGGTCGCGCAGGGCGATCTGCTTGGGCACGAGCTCCCCGACGATCAGCGACACATAGGTGATCGCCGCGACGACGACACCGACGCCGAGCGTCTCCGACATGGCCGGAGACAGGCCTTGTGACGCGATCCATTCGGAGAGCCGCGCGCCGAGAGTCGCGCCGGAGAAGGCGCCGGACAGCACGCCGATCAGCGTGATGCCGATTTGAACGGCGGAGAGAAATTTTCCAGGATCGGAAGCCAGGTCGAGGGCGGCGCGCGCGCCGGGAACCCCGCGCTCCGCCGACGCTCTGAGGCGCGCAGGGCGCGCCGATACGACGGCGAGCTCCGCCATCGCGAGCGCGCCATTGACCATGGTCAAGGCGATGACGACGGCAATTTCCAAGTAAGGCATAGATGCGAGCATAGCCGCGCCGTCGCCGTCCCGCGAGTCCCCCCTTTCGGGTCGGCAACGATCGCGTGAGCGCAAAAACGCCGCTTCGCCCTCGCTGTTCGAGCGGGAATCCTCGCGCTCCAGTCGTCGCACCCTCTTTTCGAGCGCGAGGGTCTTTCCCATATCGGCCGTGAAGGTCGCCGCAAGGGGCCGTTTTCACGCCATATAGGGACGAGGCGCGCCGCTTTGCGTGGCGTCTCGAGACCGGAGGGTTTCCATGAATTTCGACAAATACACGACGCGCGCGCAGGGCTTCGTGCAGGCCGCGCTGTCGCTCGCCACGCGTGAGGGCAATCCGCAGCTCACGCCCGAGCATGTTTTGAAAGTGCTGCTCGACGATGAGCAGGGCCTGTCCGCCGGACTCATCGATCGCGCGGGCGGTCGCTCGCGAGAGGCGCTCGCCAAGACGGAAGCCGCGCTCGCCAAGCTGCCGAAAGTCTCCGGCGGCGGCGCCGGACAGCCCTCGCTCAATCAGGCCACCGCGCGGCTCTTCGACAATGCGGAGAAGCTCGCGCAAAAGGCCAGCGATTCCTACGTCACCGTCGAGCGATTGCTGCTCGCCATCGCGCTCGAGAAGGGAACCGACGCAGCGCGCATTTTGAGCGAGGCCGGCGTGACGCCGCAGACGCTCAATTCGGCGATCGAAGATTTGCGCAAGGGCCGCACCGCCGATTCCGCCTCGGCCGAGAGCGCTTATGATTCGCTGAAGAAATATGCGCGCGATCTCACCGAGGCCGCGCGGGAAGGCAAGCTCGATCCGGTGATCGGCCGTGACGAAGAAATTCGCCGCACGATTCAGGTGCTGTCGCGCCGCACCAAGAATAATCCCGTGCTGATCGGCGAGCCCGGCGTCGGCAAGACGGCGATCATCGAGGGGCTGGCGCTGCGCATCGTCAATGGCGACGTGCCCGAATCGCTGCAGGACAAGAAGCTGCTCGCGCTCGACATGGGCTCGCTGATCGCCGGCGCGAAATATCGCGGCGAGTTCGAGGAGCGCTTGAAAGCCGTGCTGAACGAGATCACCGCCGCGCAGGGCGGGATCATATTGTTCATCGACGAGATGCACACGCTGGTCGGCGCCGGCAAGGCGGATGGCGCGATGGACGCCTCCAATCTGCTGAAGCCCGCATTGGCGCGCGGCGAGCTGCATTGCGTCGGCGCGACCACGCTCGACGAATATCGCAAGCATGTGGAGAAAGACGCGGCGCTGGCGCGGCGCTTCCAGCCGGTGTTCGTCGACGAGCCGACCGTGGAGGACACCATCTCCATTCTGCGCGGGCTGAAAGAAAAATACGAGATGCACCATGGCGTGCGTATCACCGACGCTGCGATCGTGGCGGCGGCGACGCTCTCCAATCGTTACATCTCCGATCGTTTTCTGCCGGACAAGGCGATCGATCTCGTCGATGAGGCGGGCTCGCGCCTGCGCATGCAGATCGACTCCAAGCCCGAGGAATTGGACGAGCTCGACCGGCGCATCATTCAGCTGCGCATAGAGCAGGAGGCTCTGCGCAAGGAGACCGATCCGGCCTCGAAAGATCGTCTCACCAAATTGGAGACCGAGCTCGCCGAGCTGACAGAGAAATCATCGGCGCTCACGCAGCGCTGGAAGTCCGAGAAGGACAAGCTCGGCGTCGCCCAGAAATTGAAGGAGCAGCTCGAGAACGCCCGCAACGAGCTGGCGCAGGCGCAGCGCCGCGGCGAGTTTCAGCGCGCCGGCGAGCTCGCCTATGGCCTGATCCCCGATCTCGAGCGCAAGCTCGCCTCGAGCGAGAAGGAAGGCGCGCAGAAAATGCTCGAGGAGGAGGTGACGCCCGAGCATGTCGCGCAGGTCGTCTCGCGCTGGACTGGAATTCCGGTCGATAAGATGCTCGAGGGCGAGCGCGAGAAGCTGCTGCATATGGAAGACGAGCTGGCGCGCCGCGTCGTCGGGCAGAGGGAGGCGGTCGCCGCCGTCTCCACCGCCGTGCGCCGCGCCCGCGCCGGACTGCAGGACCCCAACCGTCCGATCGGCTCCTTCATCTTCTTGGGGCCGACCGGCGTCGGCAAGACGGAGCTGACCAAGGCGCTCGCCAATTTTCTCTTCGACGACGAGACCGCTTTGGTGCGTCTCGACATGTCGGAATATATGGAGAAGCATTCGGTCGCGCGCCTCATCGGCGCGCCTCCCGGCTATGTCGGCTATGAGGAGGGCGGGGCGCTCACCGAGGCGGTGCGGCGTCGGCCCTATCAGGTCGTGCTGTTCGACGAGATCGAGAAGGCGCATCCGGATGTGTTCAACGTCCTGCTGCAGGTGCTGGACGATGGCCGTCTCACCGACGGCCAAGGCCGCACCGTCGATTTCAAGAACACGCTCATCATCATGACGTCGAATCTCGGCTCCGAATTCCTGGTGATGCAGCAGGAGGGCGAGGATTCCTCCGCCGTGCATGCCGAGGTGATGCAGGTGGTGCGCGCGCATTTTAGGCCAGAGTTCTTGAACCGCGTCGATGAGATCGTCCTGTTCCACCGCCTGCGGCGCGAGGATATAGGCGCGATCGTCGATATTCAGATCCTGCGGCTGCAAAAGCTGCTGGACGATCGCAAGATCACGCTGAAGCTCGACGAGAAGGCGCGGGCGCTGCTCGCCGCCAAGGGCTACGACCCCGCCTATGGCGCGCGTCCGCTGAAGCGCGTGATCCAGAAGGAGCTGCAGGACCCGCTCGCCGAGGCGCTGCTCGGCGGCGAGATCGTCGACGGCTCCACCGTGTGGGTCTCCACCGACAGCCAGGGGCTGACGCTGGATGGACGGCCGATCGGACGGCGGAGCTTCGGGGCCGAAAAGGCGGCGTGAGATGGGGGCGCGGCATGCGCCCTCATCCGACCTCGCTTCGCGAGGCTGCCTTCTCCCGCAAGCGGGAGAAGGACGCGCCGCGTCTTTAAATTCCTGTCGTCTTTCAAAAAGGGGCGGTCTCCTTCTCCCACTCGTGGGAGAAGGTGTCGCGCGAAGGCGCGACGGATGAGGGTCCTTCGGCGCGCAACTTGCTTCTCGCGAGCCGGAGGCGCGCAATGAAATTCTATATGACGCCGGGGTCCTGCTCGACCGGAATTCACATTCTGCTCGAGGAGATCGGCCTCGTCTTCGAGGCTTATATCCTCAATCTGCCGCGGGGCGATCATCTCAAGCCCGAATATCTCGCCATTAATCCGCATGGCACGATTCCGACGCTGGTGCGCGACGACGGCACGGCGCTCTGCGATTTTGTCTCGATCGCGACATGGCTCGCCGAGACCTATCCGCGCCGCAAGCTGCTGCCCGAGGATCTCGCCGGCAAGGAGCGGGCGATGGAAGTGCTGAATTTCGCGACGCGCTACATTCACGGCGAGGGCTTCCGCCGCGTGTTCACGCCGGAGCGCTACGCCGTCGCCGGCGATATTGAGGCGGTGAAGGCGCAGGGTCGTGAGATCGTCGCCGAGGCGCTCGCGAAAGTGAGCGGCGAGCTCGACGGCAAGAGCTATGCGGCGGGCGCCTTCTCTATCGCCGACGCCGGCCTGTTCTATGTGGAGTTCTGGGCCGACAAGATCGGCATGGAGCTGCCGGTCAATTGCCGCGCGCATTACGAGCTGATGAAGACGCGTCCCACTGTGCGGCAGGTGCTGGCCGAGGAAGGCTATCGCTGAGATTTTGCTTTTCCACGCGACAACTTGCCGCAGGAGAGCCTCGGCGGGCGCCTTGACCCTTCGCCGCCGCTCCCCTAGCGTTGAGGCTCGCAGCTCGGAGAAGGCGGCCCGTGCAAGTCGAGACTCGCAAGATCTTCAGAATGGAGAGAGCCGTCGTCGGCATGCTGGCGGCTGCTGTCCTTCTGCTGCAGATCGTGGCGGTCGGCTTCGCCACCGGGGCCATGGCCCAGGACGGCGCTTTCGGCGTCGTCTGCGTCACCGCTCAGCCGGGTTCTCCCTCCTCCGACACCGCGCCTGTCGAGAAGCATGTCGGCCCTTGCTGCATGCTCCATTGCAGCTCGGCGGCCGAGGTCGATGGCTCCGATGCGGTGGTCATCGTCCTCGCTTTCGACTTCCCCGCGGCCTCTCCCCCGATCTTCGACGATCGGACGGCCGTGGCCGCCGCTGCGCCGCCGGAATTGCGGCCCCTCTCGCCACGCGCTCCACCCGCCGCCCTCGCCTGATCCCATTGTGACATCGGGGGGCGCATTTCGCCGTCCCCGAGCCGGGAACAGGCCGCGTCTGACGATCGAAGCGCTTCTCGCCGCCGATCGCGACGCCTGAAAGCGGGTTTAGAGAGCGATCGGCTCTTACCCGTCCTTCAATCGATGAATTTCCGCCTGTGTCTCGCTGAGCGATCGCGCGTCTCGAACGCGTGGGCTCGCTGGCTCATCAGGCGATCCCATCGGCGCAGCGCCTCTAGAATGGCGCGCGCCTCTCCTCTTCACTCGGAAGCTCTCCTCCGAGTGGGGCTCCCAACTTTCAACCCCGCCCGATGACGATGGTCTCGGGCGGGTCTTTTTTTGGCGGGGGAGCGGGAAGTCAGGCCGCGGCGGCGGTGACGCGATTGCGGCCGCCGCTCTTCGACTCATAGAGCGCCTTGTCGGCGCGCCGCAGCAGCGCCTCGGCGTTGGCGTCCTTGCCGCGCTCGGCGATGCCGATCGAGGTGGTGACGGGAATGGCGCCGCCGTTGCGATCGATGCAGAAGGGCTCGGACTGTATGGCGGCGCGCACGCGCTCCGCCACTTTGGCGGCGACGACCAGCGGCGTGTCCGGCATCACGATGACGAATTCCTCGCCGCCGAGCCGGCAGATGAGATCGGCGCTGCGCACCACGCGACGCATGCGCTGCGCGAAATGCTTCAGCACCTCGTCGCCGGCGTCATGGCCATGGGTGTCGTTGACCGCTTTGAAATGGTCGATGTCGAGCATCATCAGCGTCAGCGCGCGGCCTTTGTGCGCGGACTGATCGAGCAGAGCGGCGAGATGCGTCTCGAGATAGCGCCTGTTGTTGAGGCCGGTCAGCGAATCGACGGCGGCGAGCTCAATGGCGGCCTGCAGATCGGAACGCAGGCTATCGGCGTAGCGCTTGCGGCGCAGCTGGCTGCGCACGCGGGCGACCAGCTCGTTGCGATCGACCGGCCGCACGATGTAGTCGTTCACGCCGAGATCGAGGCCGCGCAATATGCGGCTGCGATCGTCCATATCGGCCATGACGAGAATGGGCAGCGCGCGCGTGCGCTCGAGCGAGCGAATCTGGCTACAGAAGCGCAGCGCGTCGAATCCCTTGAGGTCGAGGCTGACGGCGATGAGGTCGAAATTCCCTTCCGCGGCGCGGAACAGCGCGTCCTGCGGATCGGAGACGATCGTCACCTCATGCTGATCGCGCAGCGCCATGGTGATTCGCTCGGCCGAGCCGCCGCGATCCTCGAGCACGAGAATGCGGCCGTTCTTGCCGGCGTCGGCCATTGCGCGCGCGCCCTTGTCGCCGAGGCCGAGGCTGGCGGAAGTGTCTGCGCGGGCGCGCAATTCGTCGAGCATCACCTTGAGGCGGGCGAGCGACCGAACGCGCGCGATGAGGGCGATCTCGTCGACGGGCTTGGTGAGGAAATCGTCGGCGCCGGCCTCGAGGCCGCGCAGCCGGTCGGCCGGCTGATCGAGCGCCGTGACCATCACGACCGGAATATGCGCGGTGATGGGGTCGGCCTTCAGGCGCCTGCACACCTCGAAGCCATCCATGCCCGGCATCATCACATCCAGCAGCACGATGTCGCAACGTTCCTCGCGGCAGAGCGCGATCGCCTCCGGCCCGTTGGTCGTCGAGAGGACGTCGAAATATTCGGCCGTCAGACGCGCCTCGAGCAATTTGATATTGGGCAGAAGATCGTCGACGATCAGAATGCGTGCGGTCATGACGCTCGGCCTCTCACCTGTCCGCCAAAAATGCGTTCACGGTTTCCAGAAAGCGGGCCACGGAGATCGGCTTCGAGAGATAGGCCTCGCAGCCGCCCTGGCGAATTTTCTCCTCGTCCCCCTTCATCGCGAAGGCGGTGATCGCGATGATGGGGATGGAGCGCAGCTGCTCGTCGTCCTTGAGCCAGCGCGTGACCTCGAGACCCGAGATCTCCGGCAGCTGAATGTCCATCAATATGAGGTCCGGCGAGTGGCTGCGCGCCAGCGCGATCGCCTCGACGCCGCTCTTGGTCTGCAGCGTCGAATGCCCATTGGCCTCGAGGAGATCGTTGAAGAGCTTCATGTTGAGCTCGTTATCCTCTACGATGAGGACGGTTTTGGGCATTGGCTCCGCTCTCGCGATTCTGCTCTCGTTTCGGCGCGGCTCGCGCCCATTGGCGTCTCGTTCCCGAAGGCGGCGGCGGAAGGTTCCGTCTCGTCTCGAAATCGAAAGCCGGTGCATTCGAAGACGATCTCGCCTTCGGGTTAGCAGATGAAGATTGATGAAATGAAAATCGAAAAGACTAGACACCGTCTCGGTGGCGAAAAGCGGGCGGCTGCGCCATCGAAATCGGATGCGCGATCTATAGCCTTGCGATCATTGGTCTTTCTGGCTGCGGATGATGATCGCATGGGTCGTTTTCTGGCGCTCACCGGCGTCGATCCTGGCGATATTCGCGCGCTGATGGGCGAGGAAGGCTTTCAGATCGCTCTGCTCGCGCATATTTGCGGCGACGAGCCGCTGCTCATCGATTTCGCCAGCGGAGAAAATATTTCGCCCGAGAGCGTCGTCGCGGCGCTGGCGGCGCTATCCGGTCCCATAATGGATTGAGGCGCGAAAGCGGCGCAACAAAGTCGAAGCGCCGAATCGCCGCCGTTTTTCGTCATGATTGCCCATCATCCAGGCTATCCGCCCCCGCTTTCGCGATGATTCCGTCCTGGAAGGATTGCACGCCGGAGACGCCGATCGCTCCCACAATATCGCCGCGATAGACGAGCGGCAGTCCGCCTTCCACGGCCGTGATCCCGGGCAGGCTGAGCATGGCGACGCGTCCGCCGGCGACGATGTCCTCGAGCGCCTTGCTCGGACGATTGAACAAAGCCGCTGTGCGCGCTTTCTGCGTTGCGATCTCGGCGGAGGCCGTCTGCGTGCCGTCCAGACGCTGCAAGAGCACGAGATGCCCGCCCTCGTCGACGATGGCGACGACGACGCTCCAGTCATTCCTCACCGCTTCGGCCTCCGCCGCGGCGGCGACGCGCCGAGCGTCGGCGAGAGTGAGCGCAAATCTGGTTTTCATCGTTACGGGTCCTCACCTTCGCGGCCGCGGCGAGCGGCGGGCTTGCGCGCCGGCGCCCGCTCGAATAGGGAGGTTACGAGCACGAAACGGCCGGCGCGCGCAAGCCGGCTGCAGCGCCGAGCCACAGTTTCGGCATTGTCAGTGAGACCGCATGTCCCTCCTCATGCCGCTACCCGAGCAGGCGATAATGGCGCGCCGCGAGGAGCTTCTCGCGCGCCTGCGCGCCATTCTGCCCGCCGCCAATGTCATTGCGGACGAGACCGCGCGCCGCGCCTATGAATGCGACGCGCTGGTCATGTATCGCGCTTTGCCGCTGGTCGTGGCGCTGCCGGAGACGGTGGCGCAGGTGAGCGCGATCATGGCGCTGGCGCAGGAGATGAATGTGAAAGTGGTGCCGCGCGGCGCCGGCACCTCGCTCTCCGGCGGCGCGCTGCCGCTCGAGGACGGCATTCTGCTCGGAATGGCCAAGTTCAACCGCATATTGGAGGTGGATTTCGAGAATCGCTGCGCGCGCGTGCAGCCCGGCGTGCAAAATCTCGCCATCTCGAAAGCGGTCGAATTTGCGGGCTTCTATTATGCGCCCGATCCCTCCTCACAGATCGCCTGCACCATAGGCGGCAATGTCGGCGAGAACGCCGGCGGCGTGCATTGCCTCAAATATGGCCTCACCACCAACAACATACTCGGCCTCGAGATGGTGCTGATGGGCGGCGAGGTGCTGCGCCTCGGCGGCAAGCATCTGGACAGCGAGCTCTATGATCTCATGGGGCTGATGACGGGCTCCGAAGGTCTGCTCGGCGTGGTGACGGAAGTGACGGTGCGGCTGCTGCAAAAGCCCGTATCCGCCCGCGGCCTGCTGCTCGCTTTTCCGACTGTGGAGGCCGGCGCGCGCTGCGTCGGCGCCATTATCGCGCATGGCATTATTCCGGGCGGGCTCGAGATGATGGACGCCGCCACCATTGGCGCTGTCGAAAATTTCCAGCCCTGCGGCTATCCGCTCGACGCCGGCGCCATCGTCATCGTGGAGCTGGACGGCACGCCGGCCGAGGTCGATCATCTCGTCGCCGTCGTCGAGAGCATCGCCCGCGAAGAAGGCGCGACAGAGACGCGCGCCTCGCAGAGCGAGGCCGAGCGGCTGCGCTTCTGGGCGGGGCGCAAGAACGCTTTTCCGGCGGTGAGCTGCATCGGGCCGGATTATCTCTGCATGGACGGAACCATACCGCGCGGCCGCCTTCCGGAGGTGCTCACGCGCATGGACGGACTGGCGAAGTTTCACGGCCTTCGCGTCGCCAATGTGTTCCACGCCGGCGACGGCAATCTGCATCCGCTCATTCTCTATGACGCCTCCAAGGAGGGCGATATAGAACGCGCCGAAAAGCTCGGCGCCGATATTCTGCGCCTGTGCGTCGAGGTCGGCGGCGTGCTGACCGGCGAGCATGGCGTCGGCGTCGAGAAGCGCGATCTGATGGGCGAAATGTTCGACGAGACCGATCTGGAGCAACAGCAGCGCGTCAAATGCGCCTTCGATCCACAGCACAGGCTCAATCCGGGAAAAGTGTTTCCGACTCTGCATCGCTGCGCCGAGCTCGGCATGATGCATGTGCAGAGCGGCAAGCTGCCGTTTCCAGAGCTGCCGAGGTTTTGAGCGCGATGAATGCCGATTTCCCACAATCTCCGTGTGCACTCCTTCTCCCACTCGTGGGAGAAGGTGGCCCGGCGCAGCCGGGTCGGATGAGGGTCCGCGCAAAATTCGCGCGCTCGAAAGGGAAGACGATATTTTTTCACAAACGGTCGAGGACCCTCATCCGACCCCGCTTTGCGGGGCCACCTTCTCCCGCAGGCGGGAGAAGGAGTCGCGCGTCCTGTGATGGGAACAGCGTCATATGCCGCTGACTCCGAGAGACGAAGCCGATGTCGCCGAAGCCATCCGCGCCGCGCTCGCGCAAGATGCGCCTTTGTCGATCGAAGGGCATGGCTCCAAAGCCGCGCTCGGCCGCGCGACGCAGCGCGAGCGCGTGCTCTCGCTCGCCGCGCTCACGGGCGTCACGCTCTATGAGCCGCAGGAGCTGGTGCTGACGGCCCGCGCCGGCACGCCCTTGCGCGAGATCGTCGCTTTGCTCGATGCGCAAAATCAGCAATTGGCCTTCGAGCCGATGGATCATGCGGCGCTGCTCGGCGGCGCGCGCGATCACGCCACCATCGGCGGCGTGATCGCGACCAACGCCTCCGGCCCGCGACGGATAAAGGCGGGCGCGGCGCGCGATCATCTGCTCGGCTTTCGCAGCGTCACCGGCCGTGGCGAGATCGTCAAATCCGGCGGCCGCGTGATGAAGAATGTCACCGGCTATGATCTCTCCAAGCTCGTCGCCGGCTCCTATGGCACGCTCGCCGCGCTCACCGAGCTGACGCTGAAGGTTCTGCCCAAGGCGGAGACGGAAGAGACCTTGCTGCTCTCCGGCCTCGGCGAGGAGAAGGGCCTCGCGGCGCTGCGCAAGGCGTCGGGCTCGCCTTATGAAGTGTCGAGCCTCGCCTATGATCCGCAGGCCGACGCCGCTGCGCTGCGGCTCGAGGGGCCACAGATTTCCGTCACGACGCGCCGCGACGATCTCATGCGCTTTCTTGGTGATTTCGGCGGCGCGACGAGCGTTCTCGCGGCAGACGAAAGCCGCGCATTCTGGACGCGCATTCGGGACGCCGAGCCGATCGCGGGGGAGGGCGTCATATGGCGCATCTCGCTCGCGCCGACCAATGGTTTCGCTTTCGTCGAGCGGCTGCGCAGCGCCGGCGCGCCGCTGATCGCGCATTTCTATGATTGGGCCGGCGGCCTCGTCTGGCTGCGCCTCGAGACGGCGGCCGACGCGCATGCGACGGCCATACGCGCCATTGTCGATGCGCTCGGCGGCCATGCGACGCTCATTCGCGCCGATGCGGCGACGCGCGCGCGCGTCGATGTGTTCCATCCGCAGCCTTCTGCGTTGGCGTCGCTCACACGGCGCGTGAAGGAGGCTTTCGATCCGCGCTTCATTCTGGAGCGCGGCCGCTTGCGCGCGGAGTTCTGAAGCGACGATGCTGACGCAATTCTCTCCTGAGCTTCTCGCCGATTCCGACATGTCGCAGTCGGAGAAGATTCTGCGCGCCTGCGTGCATTGCGGCTTCTGCACGGCGACATGCCCGACCTATCTGCTGACAGGCGATGAGCTCGATTCGCCGCGCGGGCGCATCTATCTCATGAAGGAGATGCTGGAGAACGGCCGCGCCGCAGACGAGCGCACCGTGCGCCATGTCGACCGCTGCCTCTCCTGCCTCTCCTGCATGACGACATGCCCGTCGAGCGTGCATTATATGCATCTCGTCGATCATGCGCGCGCGCATATAGAGAAGACCTATCGGCGTCCGCTCCTCGATTGCATGTTGCGCGCGACGCTCGCTTTTGTGCTGACGCGGCCGGCGCTGTTCCGCCAGTCGATGCGCGCCGCGGCGTTGGCGCGTCCTTTCGCCGGCCTGCTGCCGCGACGCATGCGAGACATGATCGCAATGGCGCCGGCGCATTTGCCTGCGCCTTCGCCGATCGATCGCCCGCAAATCGTCGCCGCGCAGGGCGCGCGCAAAATGCGCGTCGCTCTGCTGAGCGGCTGCGCGCAGACCGTGCTCGACACGAAAATTCATGAAGCGACCGCGCGTCTGCTGACGCGTCTCGGCGCGGAAATAGTGGTGGCGGAGGGCGCTGGCTGTTGCGGCGCGCTGCCGCATCATCTCGGGAAGAGCGCGGACTCACATGCGCTCGCGCGCCGCAATATCGAGGCCTGGACGCGCGAGATCGAGCGCGGCGGGCTCGATCATATTGTGATCGACACATCCGGCTGCGGAACGACGGTCAAAGATTATGGCCATATGTTCCGCGACGATCCTGCGCTCGCGGAAAAAGCCGCGCGCATCGCCGCTATGGCGCGCGACGTGACAGAGGTGATCGCCGCGCTCGATTTCGCGCCGTCGGTCGATGTCGGACGGCTGCGCGTCGCCTATCATTCGGCCTGCTCGTTGCAGCACGGGCAGAAGATCGCCGATCTGCCGATGGAGCTGCTGCGTCGAGCGGGCTTCGACGTCGTTCCCGTGCCCGAGAGCCATATCTGCTGCGGCTCGGCCGGGACTTACAATCTCTTGCAGGGCGAGCTGGCGAGCGCGCTGCGAGAGCGCAAAGTGGCCAATATCCAATTGGTCGCGCCTCGAGCGATTGCCGCGGGCAATCTCGGCTGCATGATTCAGATCGGGCAGGGGACGGAAATCCCGATCGTGCACACTGTGCAATTGCTCGATTGGGCGAGCGGCGGGCCGTCGCCGTTTCCGTCATCGCGAGCGTAGCGAAGCGATCCAGGGGCCGCCTCGCTGCTCTGGATCGCTTCGTTGCTGCGCTCCTTGCAATGACGGCCGGGTTTTCGCGCCTCAGCGCAGAAAACCGACGATATCCTTCACCGCATCCATATTGGCGCGCGCCAGTTCCCGCGCCCGCGCGGAGCCGTCGCGCAGCACATCGTCGATATAGGCTGCGTCCGCCATCAGCTTGCGCATCTCGGCGGTGATCGGCGAGAGCTTCGTCACGGCGAGGTCGACGAGAGCGACTTTGAAGGTCGAGAAATTGGAGCCGCCGAATTCGCCGAGGACATCGGCTTTCGTGCGCTGCGACAGCGCCGCGAAAATGCCGACGAGATTATCCGCCTCGGGGCGTCCCTCGAGGCCCTTTTCTTCCGAAGGAAGCGCGTCGGGATCGGTCTTGGCCTTGCGCACTTTTTGCGCGATCTGGTCGGCGTCGTCGGAGAGATTTATGCGCGAATAATCGGAAGCGTCGGATTTCGACATTTTCTTCGTGCCGTCGCGCAGGCTCATCACGCGCGTCGCCGGGCCGGAGATCAGCGGCTCCGGCAGCGGGAAGAAAGCGTCGTTGAAGCCGTTGCGGGCGATCGATTCGGCGAAGTCGTTGTTGAACTTCTGCGCAATGTCGCGGGAAAGCTCCAAATGCTGCTTCTGATCCTCGCCGACCGGCACATGGGTGGCGCGATAGAGCAGAATGTCGGCGGCCATCAGCACCGGATAGTCGAGCAGGCCCATGGAGGCGTTCTCGCGATCCTTGCCGGCCTTGTCCTTGAACTGCGTCATGCGGTTCAGCCAGCCGATGCGGGCGACGCAATTCAAGACCCAGGCGAGCTCGGCGTGCTCGGCCACCTGGCTCTGATTGAAGACGATGTTCTTCTTCGGATCGATTCCGCAGGCGATGAAGGCCGCGGCGATCTCGCGCGTGTTGTTGCGCAGCGCGATCGGGTCCTGCGGCACGGTGATGGCGTGCAAGTCCACGACGCAATAAAGGCAGTCGAAGCTTTGCTGCAGCTCGACGAATTTGACGATCGCGCCGAGATAATTGCCGAGATGCAGATTGCCGGTGGACTGCACGCCGGAGAAGACGCGCTGCGGAAAGCTGGTCATGAGGAGCGCCGAGTGGTTGAGGCCGGCGGTCCTTATGACAATGCGGGCGCCCGAGCGCAAGAACCCGAGCGCAACTATCCCGCCTCAAGCCCGCTCGGCCGCCGCCCAGGCTTCATAGCCGCCGTCCAGGCTGTAGACCTCGGCAAAGCCCATATCGGCGAAGATGCGGGCGTAGGACTGGCTGGAATTGCCGTGATAGCAGCAGACGATGACCGGCTTGTCCTTCGGCGTCTCGAAGAGATAATAGGTCATGTCGTCCTGGGAGGCGTTCTCCGCGCCCTCTATGTGGCCGCGCGCGAAGGATTGCGGGTCGCGCACGTCGAGGACGAGCGTCTCGCCGCGGCTCATCACGTCGCGCGCGGCGGCGACGTCGATCCTGCGAAAGTCTTGCGCCATTGTTCGGTCTCGCGCTTTCAAAGGCGCCCTCGGCGCCGCTCCGGCCGCGCCATGCGAAGACGGGGCCAACCGACCGAACGAGAAGAGCTGAGAGAAGAGGGCGGTTTTACCTCCCTCCCGAGCGCCGTAGGCGATCGGGAGGGAGGGTGAACGCGGTCCAGGGCGCTCGGGTGAAGATTTCCTCATCCTGAGGAGCCGCGAAGCGGCGTCTCGAAGGACGAGGAAACCTTCATGCGCGGCCATCTGGAGCTCCCCCTCGCGCTTCGAGACGCGCCCTTCGGGCGCTCCTCAGCATGAGGGGGAGGTTTGCTGGCCTTCACTCGATCGCCCTAGAACGCGTCCCCCGTCTCTCGACAATCGGCGCCGCCTCGTGTATGGCGACGCGTCCAAATCAAAACAGCGTCCCGAAACGCTCGCCAGAGCCGCCGCGGCGGCAACAGGCGAAACGGCAGGAGTTTTTTTCATGCCCTCCATCATCGAGCAACTCGACGCCGAGCAATCGGCCCGCCTTCTCGAAGGCAAGTCGATCCCGGAATTCCGCCCCGGCGACACCGTCATCGTCAATGTGAAGGTGAAGGAAGGCGAGCGCTCCCGCATTCAGGCCTATGAGGGCGTGGTGATCTCCCGCCAGGGCGGCGGCATCAACGAGGCCTTCACCGTCCGCAAGATTTCCTATGGCGAGGGCGTAGAGCGCGTGTTCCCCCTCCATTCGCCGCTCATCGACTCGATCAAGCTGGTCCGCCGCGGCAAGGTCCGCCGCGCCAAGCTCTATTATCTGCGCGACCGTCGCGGCAAATCCGCCCGCATCGCCGAGCGCATCGACAATAAGGCGAAGGCCAAGGACAAGCCGGCCCCCGCGGCCGAGTAAGGCTCCCGGAGCCTGTCCCAATATCGCGAGCGTGGCGGAGCGATCCGGCGGTAGGCCGCAGGATCGCTTTGTTGTCTCTATGTGAGAGAATCGATGAGCAAAATCCTGTTTTGGGATTTCGAGGGCGTCGTCGCGCGCCGCGATCCGGATTGGCGGCTCGTGGAGGGCGCGGGGGAGACGCTCGAGGCGCTGGCCGCCAAGGGCTGGACCCATATCGCATTTGCGGCAGGGACGCAGGACCTCGCCGCTGTGGCGGAAGGGCTGGGCCTCGCCGGTCGCTTCGCCGGGCTCCATGACGCCGGCGAGGGCGCGGAGCCGTTGACGCGGGCGATCGAGGCCGCGCGGCCTTTCGATCAGGCTTTCGTCATCGCCGCCAGCGTGTCCGGCGCCGTGCTGCCGGCGCGGGCGGCGGTGGTGCCGTCCATTCTGGTCGGCGACGCCTCGCCGCTCGCGCAATTCTGCTGCGAATCGCCGTCGGAGATCGAGCTGGCGCTCGAAACCTGGACCTCGATGCGGCGGTCTTTCTTCGTCGAGCCTTGACTCTGGCTTTCGCCGAGGATCAGCCGCCCGAGGAATCGAGCGGCGCGTTCAATATCCATCTGTGGCCGAATGGATCGCGCAGCGCGGCGTAGCGCGTGCCCCAAAAAGTATTAGTCGGCTGCGTCTCGACCTTTGCGCCGAGCTGGGTCGCGCGGGTGACGATCTCGTCCACCTCATGCGCTTTGTCATATTCCAGGCTCACCGAGGCGGTGACCTGCTCGCCGGGCAGCGGCATGCGGGCGTGGCCCAATTCCGGAAAGACGTCGGCGAGCATGACCGAGCCGCCATTGATGGTCAGCTCGCAATGGGCGATGCGCATTCCGTCGACGGAAGGCATCAGCGCCCGTTGCTGCGCGCCGAAGGCGGCGGTGTAGAAAGCGATCGCGCCGGCGGCCGGCGAGACGGTGAGATAGGGCGCGACCCTCGGGCGCTGCATGTCATTCCCTCGCCGGTGTTTCCCCTTGGACGACTTCGTCGCCCCAGTCTTTCTTTTTTATAGGCGCGAAAACCGCTTTATCGCGCTTCGCCACCGTAACTTCTTCGATTCCCGCCATGGTGCAAAGCTTTATCCTTAATCCATGCTTTAGGACCTCCGGCCGCGCCAGCATCCGAGCCGGGGCCGGAGCGATCGCCGCTTCCTCTCTCGTCGCTGCCAGATAGGCGAATTTCTCGTCCTCGAAGGGCGCGTCGGCGCCTTTGAGCAGCTTATGGTCACGCGAGCGGGCGAGCCGCACCGAGAAATGACACCAGTCCGGCGGCTCCAGCGGGCAGGGCGCCGAATGCGGGCAGGGCAGGGAGACGCGCGCGCCCGACGCGATGAGCCGCGCCCGCATCCGCATCAGCCGCGCATAATCGCGCGGCGTGCCGGGCTCGACGAGAATCAGCGTCCCCGCGCAAAGGCGCCAGGCGGCGTCCATGGCGCGATCGAGACGGTCCTCGGCGATTTCCGTCGATGCATAGCTGGCGACGACGAGATCGAATGGCGCGCCGAGATCGGGCGGCGCGGAAAGATCGCCGGCGACGATTCGCGCCTTCTCTAGCGCTTCGCCGGCGAGCCGGCGGGCGAGCGCGAGAAATGGCTCGCTGCGGTCGAGCAGCACATTCTCGTCGATTTGCGGCCAGAGCGCGCGCGCGGCGAGGCTCGCGGTCCCGAGCCCTGCGCCGAGGTCCAGCATGCGCCGCGGCGAAAAATCCGGCGCCCGTTCGGCGAGCCGGCCGAGAACATGGATGGTCGCCGCATAGGTCGCCGGGAGCCGATAAAGGGCGTAGGCGAGAGCGTCGTCCTCGCAGAGGATCGCCTGCGCCGTCGTTCCGCCGGAGCGATAGAGGGCGGAAATGCGCGCCGCCCGCTCCGCCAGAGCCCGGCGCGAGCGCTCGTCCAACAGGCGCTCCAGCGCCGCCGTCAGCGCTTGTGGCGGCGCCGTCGATATTCGCGTCACGTCGAAGGGACCTCCCGCTGGGGCGTCGGCGAGATTACATGCTTCCAAGCCGCCCATGTTGCGAGTAGAACAGCCTACCCGGTTCGGTCGAGGCCGAATTACGGTTCTTTTTACGGCTCGGAGCAGGAACGAGACAAATGGCAGGACGCCCGCGCACGCTCTACGACAAGATCTGGGACGATCATGTGGTTCACGAGCAGGAGGACGGCGCGTCCCTCATCTACATCGATCGCCATTTGATTCATGAGGTGACGAGCCCGCAGGCCTTCGAGGGGCTGCGCACCTCCGGCCGGAAGGTCCGCGCGCCGGGCAAGACGCTGGCCGTCGTCGACCATAATGTGCCGACGACCGACCGCTCTCTGCCGATCACCGATCCTGAGAGCAAGGCGCAGGTCGAGCAGCTCGCCATCAACGCCGCGGAATTCGGCGTCGAATATTATAATGAGCATGATTCGCGTCAGGGCGTCGTGCATATCGTCGGCCCGGAGCAGGGCTTCACCCTGCCCGGCACGACGATCGTCTGCGGCGACAGCCACACCTCCACGCATGGCGCCTTCGGCGCGCTCGCCCATGGCATCGGCACGTCGGAGGTCGAGCATGTTCTGGCGACGCAGACGCTGATCCAGAAAAAGGCCGCCAACATGCTGGTGCGCGTCGACGGCAAGCTGGCCGAGGGCGCGACCGCCAAGGATATTATTCTGGCCATCATCGGCGAGATCGGCACCGCCGGCGGCACCGGCCATGTGATCGAATATGCGGGCGAGGCGATCCGCGATCTTTCGGTCGAGGGCCGCATGACCGTCTGCAACATGTCGATCGAAGGCGGCGCCCGCGCCGGCCTCGTCGCGCCGGACGAGAAGACATACGAATATCTCCGCGGCCGGCCCAAGGCCCCGCAGGGCGAGATCTTCGACGCCGCCGTCCGCTATTGGGAGACGCTGCGCTCCGACGAGGGCGCGCATTACGACCGCGTGATCGTGCTCGACGCCGCCGCTCTGCCGCCGACCCTCACCTGGGGCACCTCGCCCGAGGATGTGATGCCGATCTCCGGCTTGGTGCCGACGCCGGACAGCGTCGCCAATCCGGCCAAGCGTCAGGCCATCGCCCGCGCGCTCGAGTATATGGGGCTCAAGGGCGGCGAGAAGGCCAGCGACATCGCCATCGATCGCGTCTTCATCGGCTCCTGCACCAATGGCCGCATCGAGGATCTTCGCGCCGCCGCGGCGGTCATCGCCGGCAAGCAGATCAACGCCAAGGTCAACGCCATCGTTGTGCCGGGCTCCGGCCTCGTGAAGGCGCAGGCCGAGGCGGAGGGGCTGGACAAGGTGTTCACTGCGGCCGGCTTCGAATGGCGCGAGCCGGGCTGCTCGATGTGCCTCGCGATGAATCCGGATCGTCTCGAGCCGGGCGAGCGCTGCGCCTCGACCTCGAACCGCAATTTCGAGGGCCGCCAGGGCTTCAAGGGCCGCACCCATCTCGTGTCGCCCGCCATGGCGGCGGCGGCGGCCATCGCCGGCCATTTCGTGGACGTTCGCAGCTGGAGGTAAGTCTCGCATGGCCTCGCCTCTCGACGATAGCGCTCTCGCCCAGCTCCGCGCCCCTTCGCTCGAGGACCTCGAGGTGCTGGCCGATGCGGCTTTCGCCTCGCTGCCGTCGCGCTTCACGCGGCTCTGCGAAGGTCTCGTGATTCATGTCGAGGATTTCCCGGACGAGGAAATCCTCGAGGAGATGGAATGCGAGACCGAATTCGATCTCCTGGGGCTTTTCCGTGGCCAGGGCCTCGCCCAGCGCGAAGCCGCGGCGCAAACCGGCGAGCCGCCCAATATGATCTGGCTCTACCGCCGTCCGATCATCGATTATTGGGCGGATGGCGAGGACACGCTGCAAGAGATCATCACCCATGTCCTCGTGCATGAGATCGGCCATCACTTCGGCCTCTCCGACGAGGATATGGAGGAGATAGAGCAAAAGGCGGGGTGAAAGCTCACTCCGGCGGCGCCGGGAAGCGGAGCTCGCAGCGCAGGCCGCTGTCGGCGCCGGGCTCTATGATGGCGGCGCCGCCGAGCTGCTGACCGAGCGAGCGCACCAGCTTGTGACCCGAGCCGAGGCCCATCGCTTCCATCGAGGCGGGGCCGACGCCATCGTCTTCCACGGTGAGGGCGAGATCGTCGCCCTCGCGCGTCAGCCGCACCTTCACCGTACCCGCGCGCTCATCGGGAAAGGCGTATTTCAGCGCATTGACGACGAGCTCGTTGACGATCAGCGCGACCGCGCGCGCCTCGTCCACCTCGAGCGCGCAATCGGCGACCTCGGTCCGCAGCGCGATCGGCCGCTCGCCGATGAGCGCCAGCCGAAGATTGGCGCAGAGATCGTCGATGAGCGGCCGCATCCAAACATCGCGCCCCCCGTCATGCTGGAGCAGCGCATAGACGCGGCTCACCACGGCGACGCGGCTCGACGCCGCGAGCAATGAGGCGCGCGCATTGTCGTCCTCGAGCGCGCGCGCCTCGGTCTGCAGCATTGAGCAGACGAATTGCAGATCGTTCTTCGTGCGATGCGCCATTTCCTGGAGATAGAGCTTCTTCAATCGCTCGGTCTTGGTCGCCAGCGTCTGGGCGGCGGCGGCCTCGTTGTCGCTGCGATCGATCACGCCCGAGAGCTCCTGCATCACGAAGACGATGGCGAGAGCGACGGCGATGAACAGAACCAGAGCGAGGGCTTCCGCCGGGTCAGAAACGGCGAAGCCTTCGCCCGGAAACAAAAAATAAGCGGCGAGCGCCGCGCCGAAGGCCATCGACCAGCCGCCCGCCTCGCCGCCGAAGAGCAGCGCCGAGAACATCACGGCGGGAATGAAAAGGAGCAGCTGTCCCGGCGGCAATCTCTCATGCAGCAATGTCTGCAGCGCGAACGCGCCCAGGGAGAGGCCGGACGCTCCGAGAAAGCGCGCCCAAATGGGCAGAGCCCGCGAGCGCGCGGCCAGCGCAAAAAGCTCATGCATGGATGCTCGTCTCATTCGTGAGCGCGGCCGTCAGCTCGGCAGCCGCATCGTCAATTCGAATGTAGCGCCCTGTAGCGGCTGCGACCGTGCGGCCAGCGTCCAGCCATGGCGATCGGCGATCGTTTTGCAAATGGCGAGGCCGATTCCGGTGCCCGGATATTCCGCCTTGCTATGCAGGCGCTTGAACGGCTCGAAAATGGCGCTCGCATATTTCGCCTCGAAGCCGACGCCGTCATCGGAGACGGAGAGGCGCAGCAGAGAGTCCTCGACATTCGCGTGGATGGCGATGCGGGGCGTCTCGCCCGGCCGGCGAAATTTTATCGCATTGCTGACGAGATTATGCATGAGACGTGCGAATTGCGGCGGGTCCGCCTCGAACTCCACGCAGGGCGCGTCGAGGCTGACATCGGCGCCCGATTCCTCGATCAGCTCGGAGAGATCGGTCAGCGCCGATTGGATCTCGACGCGCAGATCGCGCCGCTGCACTTTGAGCGGCGCCTCGACGACGCGCGAATAGACGAGCAGATCCTCGACCAGCTCCCGCGCGCGCAGCGCCGAGCCGCGCATCACCTCGCTCGCATAGGAAATGTCCTTCTGATCGGAGGAGGAGACGGCGGCGTCGAGCATTTGCGAGAAGGCGACGATCTTGCGCAGCGGCTCCTGCAGATCATGCGAGGCGACATAGGCGAAGCGGGCGAGCCGTTCATTGACGCGCTCGAGCTCGACGATGCGCTGCTCTAGCGCGCGCTCGGCCGCGAGCCGGGCCGCCTCCTCGCGCCGGCGCTCGGTCACATCCTGCGCATAGCCGTGCCAGATGGTGGAGCCGTCGGCCTGGCGCACAGGCTGCGCTTGCGTTTCCAGCCAGATCGTCCCCTTGGAGGGGTGGTCGTAGCGGAACTGCTCGCGCAGAAGCGTCATCTGCGCCGCCGAGCGCGCGAAGCTCGCGCGCATGCGCTCATTGTCGGCGCCGTCTATGCGGCGGAGCATTGGCGCGGCGTTGTCGCAAATCTCCTCCGGCGCGACGCCGAAGACATTGCGCACATTCTCCGCGAGATAAGGGCAGGAGCTGAAGCCGCCGGTGTCGAGCCGGAAGGAGAAGACGACGCCGGGCGCCGCCAGCGCGACATTGCCGAACTGCTCGACGAGCCGCGCATTCTGCGCCGCGAGCCGCTCCATCGCATGGCGCGTCTCCAGATTGTCGACATGCGTCAGCGTGCGCTGGAAGGCTTCGCCGACAACGACGATGAGGCTGTTGGTCGTGAGGAATGTCGCGAAGGCGAGCGCATCCTCGAGGCCCTCGATCCGCGCGAGCCAGAGCTGGGCGACGGCGGCGCTGATGACCAGCGTCAGCGCGCCGGAGACCGCGCCGCCGGTGAAGGAAGCGACGAGGACGGGAAGATAGAAGGTGACATAGGTGTGGCCGCCGCTCTCGCCGGCGATCAGCAGCCGCCAGACGACTCCCGCGGCCGCGGCGAGCACGCCGATGGCGATGCGCCAGGGCAGCGGGGAGCGATACCAGCGTACGAGCTGCGGCGCGAGCGTGGCGAAGATCGTGCGGATACGGCCATGCTCGGCGCGAGGCAGATCGGAACTCGCCGCAGGCGAAGGCGGACCTTTGAGGCTCGACATGGTTCGGCTCGCTCGAGACGCGGCGGGCGCCGGGCCTTCGCGCCCTATGCGCGCGCTCTCCGGCTCATTTATGACCGAAAGCGGCGCATGGAAGGTCCTGCGACGATAAGTGCGTCACACCGCGCGGTTTCCGGGCGTCTGGCCCTGCTCGTAATTGGTGCCGAAGACGTAATCCCACCAGATCGCATGGACGCCGAAGCCGCGCTCCGGATCACGGAAATGGTGCAGCATATGCAGCCGGCGCACCAGATGGCCGAGCTTGGATTTGGGCTGGCCGTGATGCGTCCAATAATGCACGCAGTCATAGAGCACATAGCCGGCGATGAAGCCCGCCAGCATGGGCCAGGCGAAATCGCCGCCGAAGACGAGGCGGATGAGCGAGAGCGCGATCAGCATGATCGGCGTCGACAGCAGCGGCGGCATGACGAGCCGCAGCGGATCGCTCGGATAGATGTGATGCACGCCGTGGATGAGGAATTGGAAGCGCGGCCCGAGCCCGAAGGGCAGCGGAAACACCGTGTGGAACAGGAAGCGATGGCCGAAATATTCGGTCAGCGTCCAGGCCACATAGCCGGCGACGAAGGCGAGGAGGATATAGCCCGCGCTCGCATAATTGCTCGCATAGGCGATGAGCCAGAGAATGATCGGCCCATAGACGAGCGGCGGGGTCAGATGATGGACGCGCGAATATTTGTCGAGAAGGTCGCTCTCGAAGAGGCGCGGCGATGCGTCGAGCGTCTCGTGTTCAGTGGCAGTCATGGGAAACTCTACTCCGCCGGGACGGGAACGAGCTGCGCGGCGCTGGCGGTCTCCACATTGGCGGAGCGCGTCTGCAGCGAATAGCGCGGGTCGAAGACAAAGGTGACGAGCAGGGCGAACCACGAATAATGGGCGCCGAGCGGCTTGTAGAACTCGGGCGCCATTTCGGTGAGCTCCGGCAGACGTCGCCACGGAATCTCGTGAAAGTCGTGATGCTCGTTGTGATAGCCGATATTGAGCGCGACCTTGTTGAGCGGGCCGTAATAGTCGAACGTGCCCTGATTGGGGCCGAAGGCGAAATGCTCCTGCACCCAGCGCGCGCTCAGAGGATGCAGCCCGCCGACCGAGAACCAGAAGGACAGCACGAGATAGAGCAGCGCATTGGGGCCGAAGGCCCAGAGCACGAAGACGTCGAAGAGCAGGATGACGGCCGTGTTGATATAGGTCCACAGGCCCATGATCGGCACAGTGCCCTTCAGCCGCGAGAGGCGCGCCAGCTGGATCGCCGGGAAGAAGAACAGCCACAGCGCCTTGCGCCATGTGCTGTTGCCCACCCACTCCACCTCCCAATGGCTAGGAATGTCGGCGTCGTAATCATAGGCCGACAGATGCGAGTGATGCTTGATGTGATAGCAGCGAAAGCCCATCGCCGTCGGAAAGGCGTTGGGGAGATCGGCGAGCAGAGCGGTGAGCTTGTTGTAGAGCGTGTTCTCGAACACGCAATTGTGGATCGCGTCGTGAATGGCGACGAAAGCCGCATGATTGGCGAAGGCGCCGACGCAAATGGCCAGCAGCAGGGCGAGCGGCCAATAGGAGGGGCCGAGCCAGCCGAGAATGGCGGCGATCGTCAGCTGGCCGGCGAATATGCCGGCGGTGATCTTGAAGGTGAGATCGTCCTTGCCGAACAGCGTCCTCACTTCCGGATGCGCCTCGAGAATGAGGCGGCGACGCTCGACATGCGAGCGATCGGCGGAGGACGTCGAAGAAATCGAGATGACATTCATGGCGTCGCCTCTTCTCTCACAGCCTCGGTTGCAGCGGGCGGCGCGCCCGCCACGCGCTTTTCATAGACGCGGTGAATCTTGTCGATCTTGCCGCCGAACATTTCGATCGGCTTGCGCATGCCCATATTGTCCTCGAGCACCCAGCCGGCCTCGAGGGCGACGATGCTGGCGTCGACGCAGCTGCGCCGCCGCATGTCCTCGATCAGCGACAGCAGGATCGCGCCGCCCGTCGCGCTGTTCTGCAGCGTCTTGCGCGTGCCGAGCAGCAGCAGGCGCGCGGTCGAGAATTTGTGCTTGCGGATGCGCGAGATCAGCTTGAACAGATTGAAGGGCAGGAGCTTGCCGTCGAAATCGGCGGTGATCTCGTGCAGATTGGGCAGCGCCACCGCGAAGGAGACCGGCTCGCCGTCGAATTCGAGCACAATGCCGAATTCCGGCGGCATCACATATTTCATGAGGTCCGCGAAGCCGTCGAGCTCGTCCTTGCCGAGCGGCACGAAGCCCCAATTGCCGCGCCAGGCGTCGTTGAAGAGATCGGACATCAGCGCGGTTTCGCCCTGCTTCAGATGATCGCGATCGAGCTGGCGAATCTTCAAGCGGTTGCGCCATTCGGGGCGATCCGCGATGCGGCGTTCCTTGCTGAGATCCTGCTCCGCGGAGAGATGCCGGTAGGAGATCAGATCCTTCGCCTTGTCATAGCCCAGCGCCTCGATGAGCCGCGACAGATAGGGCGGATGCCAGGGCATCAGAAACATCGGCGTCGCTTCGAAGCCGTCGATCAGCATGCCGCTTTCGCCATTGATGTCCGGTGCGAAGGGGCCGACGATGGTCTCCGCGCCGCGCGCGCGCAGCCATTCCTCTGCGGCCTGCGTCAATGCGCGCACCACCTCTATGTCGTCGATGGCGTCGAGCGAGCCGAATTGCCAGCGCGAGGTGGAGACGGGCTGAATCTCGGGCTTATAGACCTGCGCGCCGATGCGGCCGACCCATTTGCCGTCCTTGCGCGCCAGAAATTCCTGCGCCTCCACATGCTTGAAATGCGGATTGAGCTTGTGGCTGTAGAGATTCCAGCGCTCGACGTCGAGCGAAGGCGCGAAGCCTTTCTGGCCCTTATAGATGAGACGCGGCAGCTTGCAGAAGGTCAGGAATCGCGAAAGATTATCGACAGGAACAATCTCGATGCCGGCCATGGCGAACACCTATCGAGCTAGAGAAGCGAGCGAAAGCTGGCATATCGACGCGGGAGAGCGGAGCGAGTGGGGGCAGGCGGCAGGCAGTCGCGAGCGGCGGCCTGCGTTTTCTCTATTCCCCGCTCACTCCCTCATTTCCCTCACAGGCTCGCGCCCGCCATCGCCTTTTTCACCAATTCATGCGCCTCTGCGGCCACCGGCGGCAGATCGCGCAGCGCGTCGAGCACGGCGCGAATCTCATCCTCGGAATGATTGGCGGAGAGGAAGAAACGCAGACGCGGCTGGTCCTTGGGCACGCCGATCTGCACGATCGGCGGCACATAGAAGCCGAGGCCGAGCAGATGCTGCGAAGCCCACATGGTCTCGACGCTGTCCTGGAACAGAATCGGCACCACGCCGCGGCCGATCGCCGGCCCGGTGCTCAGCCCATTGGCGTGGGCGTAGTCGCGGAACAGCTCCGCATTGCGCGCGAGCTTGCCCACGCGCCAGCTCTCCTCCTGCATCAGCCGCAGGGCGGTGCGTGCGGCGGCGAGGATAACAGGCGACAGGCCGACGCTATAGACGAAGCCCGGCAGAGTATAGCGGAACCAGTCGATGACCGGCTTCTTCGCGCAGACGAAGCCGCCGCAGGAGGCGAGCGTCTTGGACATGGTGCCGACGACGAGATCGAGCCGGCCGGGATCGACGCCCTGCAGCTCGGCGAGGCCGCGGCCCGTCTCGCCCAGCACGCCGAGCGAATGCGCCTCATCGACCATCAGCCAGGCGTCATGGCGCTCTTTCAGCTCCACGAGGCGCGGCAGATCGGCGGTGTCGCCGTCCATGCTGTATATGCCCTCGACGACAATGAGCACATGGCGGAAGTCTTCGCGCTTCTTGGCGAGAAGATGGTCCAGATGCTCGAAGTCGTTGTGGCGGAATTTGATCACCTCCGCCGAAGAGGCTTCGCAGCCGGCGACGATGCTGTTGTGGGCGAGCTCGTCGATGAACAGAGCGTCGCGCTTGCCGAGCAGCCAGGAGATGGTCGTCACATTGGCGAGATAGCCGGAGACCAGCGTCAGCGCCGCCTCCATGCCGAGAAATTCGGCGATCTCCGCCTCGAAGGGCTTGTGCGTCGAGCGCTCGCCGCCGACGAGGCGCGAGGCCAGCGCGCCGACGCCGAGCCGATGCAGCTCGTGATCGGCCTCCTCCAGAATCTTGGGGTGATTGGCGAGGCCGAGATAGTCGTAATTGGCGAAGCTGACGAAATGCGTCCCCTTCGCCTCGAAATCGGCGCGAAGCCGATCGATCTGCGCGAAGAAGGGATCGTGATATTGGAGGAGCGCATTGCCGGCGAAACGAAATCGTCTCGATGCGTAATCCGAAAGGCTGTTATGCTTCGCCACTTAGTGCGTCATCCCTCGAGTCTGCGGCCGCGCGCGCGTCTCGCGGCGCCGCATTGGAAGAGGACGCCCGATTCCTCGGAACGTCCGCGGTCGGCCCGCAGGCTTAGCACCCTTCGGCGCCATAGCGCCAGCGAAAGCATCGTGGCGCGGGGGAAGTCCTCCTCCGCCGGCGCGCCAGAGGCGGGGATTTCCCCTGCGGCGGAGTTGCTCTATTGGCTCTGCCGATGACCGACATTCCGCATCCTCCGTCCCGTCCCCATGCCGAGCGCGCCTCCGCCCTGCGCCTGCGGGTGGAGGATCTCGCCGTCGCCCGTGGCGGGCGACGCGTGCTCGCGGGCCTCGGCTTCTCGCTCGCGAGCGGCGAGGCGCTGATCGTCACCGGCCGCAATGGCGCCGGCAAATCGACGCTTTTGCGCGCGCTCGCCGGGCTCTTGCCGCGCCTTTCCGGCCGCATCGCGATCGAGGGCGCCGCGGAGGCGGAAGAGCCGGCGATGCTGCTGCATTATCTCGCCCATGCCGATGGGCTGAAGGCGCCGCTCACCTCCCGCGAGAATCTGGAGTTCTGGGCGCAATTTCTGGGGGAGGAGCCGGATCGGCGCAGCCTCCCACCGGCGGAGGCGCTGGAGCGGGTCGGGCTCGCGCATCTTTCGGAGACGCCGGTCGCCATGCTCTCCGCCGGGCAGAAGCGCCGCATCGCGCTCGCCCGTCTGCTGGTGGTTTTCCGGCCGCTATGGCTGCTCGACGAGCCGACCAGCGCGCTCGACGCCGCCTCGCGGGTGCGGCTCGCGCGGCTGATGACGGAGCACCGGGCGCTCGGCGGAATGATCATCGCCGCCACTCACGAGCCGCTCGGCTTCGAGGATGCGCGCGAGCTGGCGCTGGGAGCGAATTCGTGAATTCTCCGCTTCTCGCTCTCTTCCTGCGCGATTTGCGCGTCGCCCGCCGCATCGGCGGCTCGGCGACCATGGGCGTCGTGTTTTTTCTGGTGATGGTGTCGATCGCGCCCTTCGCCATCGGCCCGGACCCCAATCTCCTCGCCCGCATCGGCCCGGCGATCTTGTGGATCGCGGCGCTGCTGGCGAGCCTTCTCTGCCTCGATCGGCTGTTTCAGGCCGATCTCGAGGACGGCTCTCTCGATCTCTTTCACCTCGGCCGCGCGCCGCTCGAGCTGGCGGTTCTGGTGAAATGCGCCGCCCATTGGGTGACGACCGGCCTGCCGTTGACGCTCGCCGCGCCCTTTCTCGGCCTGATGCTCCAGCAGGAGGAGACGGCGCTCGCCGCCGTGACGCTGACGCTTCTGGCCGGCACGCCGGCGCTGACGCTGATCGGCGCCATTGGCGCGGCGGCGACGGTGACGCTGCGCCGCGGCGGCCTGCTGATGGCGCTGCTGGTGCTGCCGCTGACGATTCCGGTGCTGATTTTCGGCGTCTCGGCGGCGGAGGCGGCGACAGGCGGCACCGTGTCCTTCGCCGCGCCTTTCGCCATTTTATGCGCGATCAGCCTCGGCGCGCTGGCGCTGTGCCCTTTCGCCGCGGCGGCGGCGCTGCGGAGCGCGGGGGAGTAGAGGCGGGAACGGCGATAGCTGTTTCTGCTGGGCGACTTCGTGATAGTCTTCGCAAATGACGAAGCGAGACAATCCTATTGCCCGGCGGCGGTCCCTTACCTTGGGGCTGGTGGGCTTTTCGCGCATCAGCGCTGTCGAGGGCGTGCGTCTCGACGCCGACAGCAAGAGAATGTTCGCCAATTTCGAGCGTCGTGGCTTGACCGATGCGGAGCGTCGCTGCGCGATCTACGAAAAGCACGCGAAAAAAGCTTAAGGCGCAGTGTATCGCGCCGTCGTCGATCCCTATTGCTATAGCGGAACGAGGGTTCTGAAAAATCGTCTTGGACTTCGCGCGCAGGCCGATCTCGACGCATTCGAAGCGGATGCGACGGCGCAACGGTTTTCCGAACCGCTGCCGACGGGGCGCTTCGGCGTTCGACATTATCGCGCCGTCCATCGCCATATTTTCGGAGACGTCTATCGCTGGGCCGGCTGTTTCCTTTCCGTGAGAATCGCCAAGGGCGCGAGCATGTTCTGCTACCTGGAGCATATCGCCGCCGAAATGGCGCGGATATTCGACGGCCTTCGAAACGACGGCTGTCTCAGGGACTTGCCCGTCGATCTCTTTGCCGCGCGATCCGCTCGCTTCTTATCGGAGCTCAACGCCGTTCATCCGTTTCGAGACGGCAACGGCCGGGCGCAACGCGCGTTTTTTTGCGCTCCTCGCCGATCACGCGGGGCGCACGCCGAAGCTGCACAGACTGAAAGCGGAGTCCTTCCTCGCCGCCATGATCGAAAGTTTTCACGGCCGGGAGGAAAAGCTCATAAGCGAGATCGGGCGGCTGGTATCCTGATCCGAACTCCCGCCCCGCTTCAGTACAACCCGCCCGTCCCGCTGCCGACCTGCTTGTCCACATCCTGCGCGGCGCCGGACTGCAATCCGCCGTCGCTGCCGGCCGGGGAATAGGAGTCCGGCGGCGCGGTGCCGGGCTTGAAGGCCTCGAGGATGGAGCCGGAGCCCTTCGAGCGCAGGCCCGAATGCGGATCGACCGAGATCAGCTTGATGCCCGGCGGCACGCGGAAAGGCACGTCGGGCTTGTCCTTCAGCGCCACCGTCATGAAGTCGCGGAAGATCGGCGCGGCATAGGTCGCCGCCTGGGCGCTCTTGCCCTCGCCGACCGGGCGGGGGCGGTCGTAGCCGATATAGACGCCGACGGCGAGATCGGGCGAGAAGCCGACGAACCACAGGTCCTTGGCCTCGTTGGTCGTGCCCGTCTTGCCGGCGAGATGCTTGCCCACAGCTTTGATCGACTGGCCGGTGCCGCGCTCGATGACGCCTTCCATGATGGAGGTGATCTGATAGGCGGTCAGCGGATCGAGCACCTGCTCGCGCTTGTCGATCAGCTTGGGCTCGTTCTGGCTCTCCCATTTGGGGGCGTCGCAGCCCAGGCACTGGCGCTCGTCATGGCGATAGATCGTCTTGCCCCAGCGGTCCTGAATGCGGTCGATCAGCGTCGCCTTCACGCGTTTGCCGCCATTGCAGAGCATGGAATAGGCGGTCACCATGCGCATCACCGTCGTCTCGCCGGCGCCGAGCGCCATGGGCAGATAGAGCGGCATGTCGTCGTAAATGCCGAAGCGCTTGGCGTATTCGGCGATCAGCGGCATGCCGACATCCTTGGCGAGGCGCACGGTCATCATATTCTTGGAGTGCTCGACGCCATAGCGCAGCGGATGCGCGCCAGTGCCGTGGGCGCCCTCGAAATTCTCCGGCGTCCAGCTCTCGCCATTGGCCTGCACGATGGTGATCGGCTCGTCGAGGATGGAGGAGGAGGGCGTGTAGCCATTGTCGAGCGCGGTGGCGTAGACGAAGGGCTTGAAGGAGGAGCCCGGCTGGCGCAGCGCCTGCGTCGCGCGGTTGAACTCCGACTGATCATAGGAAAAGCCGCCGACCATGGCGAAGACGCGGCCCGTATACGGGTCCATCGCCACCATGGCGCCGGAGATTTCCGGGATTTGGCGCAGCCGATACTGCCCCGGCCGGCCGGAGAGCGGCTCGACATAGATGACGTCGCCCGGCGTCACTGCGGCGCGAACGCTGCGGCCGGCCCAGCGCATGCCCTCTTGCGAGAGCTGGCCGGTCTCGCGCTCGCGCGCCACCTCGCCGGATTTCTCGCGTCCGGGCTGCAGGCCGATGCGGGCGAAGCTGTCATTCGTCTCCAGCACCACGGCGAGACGCCAGGGCTTCACATCGCCGAGCGCGGGAATATCGGCGAGCGGCAGGCCCCAATCATAGGAGATGTCGATATGGCGCATCGGCCCGCGGAAGCCATGCGCCTCGTCGAAGCGCACCAGACCGTCTGCCAGCGCCTTGCGGGTGATGGCCTGCATCTTGGGGTCGAGCGTCGAGCGTACCGAGAGGCCGCCCTCATAGAGCTTCTTATCCCCATATTTGTCGAGCAGCTCGCGGCGCACCTCCTCGGCGAAATAGCCGGCGACATAGGTGTTGGGCGAGGTCACGCGCGGATTGACGCCGAGCGGCTCGGTCTTGGCCTTGTCGCCGTCCTTCTGCGAGACGAAGCCGTCGGCGACCATGCGGTCGATGACGTAATTGCGGCGCTCGAGCGCGCGGTCGCGATGCTGGAACGGATGGTAGTTGTTCGGCGCCTTGGGCAGGGCGGCGAGATAGGCCGCCTCCGGTATCGTCAGCTCATAGACCGATTTGTTGAAATAATTCAGCGCCGCGGCGGCGACGCCATAATTGCCGAGGCCGAGATAGATCTCGTTGAGATAGAGCTCGAGGATGCGGTCCTTGGGATAGGCCGCCTCTATGCGGAAGGAAATCAGCGCCTCGCGAATCTTGCGCTCGAAGCTGCGCTCATTGCCGACGAGGAAGTTCTTGGCCACCTGCTGGGTGATGGTGGAGGCGCCTTGCATGTGCCGGCCGCCCTGGGCGAGGATCGAGGCTGCGCGGGCGATGCCCTCGAAATCGACGCCATTATGCGTGTAGAAATTCTTGTCCTCGGCCGAGATGAAGGCCTGCTTGACGAGCGGCGGAATCGCCGAGGTCGGTAGGAACAGCCGGCGCTCGCGCGAATATTCGGCGAGGATGGAGCCGTCATTGGCGTGGATGCGCGTCGTGACCGGCGGCTCGTAATTGCGCAATTGCGCCGTGTCCGGCAGATCCTTCGAGAACACGTAGACGACGCCGGCCGCCCCGGTCACGGCGATCAGGAACACGATGGCGCCGGTCGCGAAGAGGAAGCCGAAGAACCGGACGAGCAGACGCATGAAGGATGATCCTCGAGGGAGACGCGTTGCTTCAAATCTGGAGCGCGTCGCGCCGACGGCGTCCCGTTTAGAGCATATTTTGTCGTGACGGAAACCCGAATCGGCCTCCCACCATCCCCATCCTTATCCCAATTTTTATGTTTTATTGTGGGCGCTGTGTCGTGGCCACGGCCTGAGAGGGCGCGCTGGCCTGAAGCTGCGCCGGTTCCCGGCGTTCGTCGAAATAGCGCTCGATCGCCTGCGCCGTGGCGTCCGCGGCGCGCTCGCGCCATTCCGGCGACAGCAGTCGCGAGAGATCGCGGTTGCTGGACAAATAGCCGAGCTCCAGCAGAACGGACGGAATATCGAAGGCTTTCAGCACGACGAAGCCGGCCGAGCGGCTCGGATTCTTGTTGAGATGGCCGACGGTCTGCCAATAGGCGATCAGCGTGCGGGCGAAGACATGGCTATAGGCGCGCGTCTCGCGGCGGGTGAGATCATAGAGAATGTCGCCGACCTCGCCCGCTTCCTCGGATTTGCGCTCGAGCCCGGCGGCGCGATCGGCGAAATTTTCCTTCTCGGCGATCTTGGCCGCCTCGGCGTCGGAGGCGCGGGCGGAGACGGTATAGACCGTCGCCCCCTCCACGCTGGTCTCGCCCAGCGTGTCGGCGTGGATCGAAAGGAACAGCTCCGCCCCGGCCTGGCGCGCGACGCGCACGCGCTCGTCGAGCGCCATGAAGGCGTCCTCATTGCGGGTGAGCAGCACGCGCATCTTGCCGTCCGCCTCGAGCTTGCCCTTCAGCGCGCGGGCGAATTCGAGGACGATGGTCTTCTCCTGCTCGCCATGCGGGCCGGCGGCGCCGACATCGACTCCGCCATGGCCGGGATCGATGACCAGCAGCGGCTTGGCGTCGGCCGCGGGGGGCGGCGCCTCGGCCGCGGTTCTGGCGGCGGGGGCAGGGGCGAGCCGGGACGCCTCGGCGGCGAAGCTCGCCGCATCGGTGGGCTCGAGCTCGATGACGAGGCGCGGGGTCCCGAGCTTCGAATCGCTCGCGGCGCGAATGATCTTGGCCGGCCGCGCGAGGTCGATGACGATTCGCGAGCGTCCGGGCGCGAAATGACCGAATCGGAAGGAGGTCACGAGATCGTCGCCGCCGCGCTTGTCCTTGGCCGGGCGGCCGATCTCCGGGTCGAGGCGGAAGGCCATCTCCGGGAGATCGACGACGATTCGATAGGGATCGGCGACCGGAAATACCGTCGGATTCACCTCCGCCGTCGTCTCGAAGACCAGACGGGCGTGGTCCTTCTGCTGCTCCATGCGGACGGCGATGGCCGAGAGCGGCTCGGGCGCGGCCGGCCCGGCCGCTGCGGGCGAGCCGGCGAGGGCGAGACAGAGGGCCGCCGCCGCAAATCGCAGCGCAGGCGCACGTCGCCCGCCTCTCCGCGAAGGCCCGGCCCCCGTCGGTCGCTTCTCGTCCATGTTCTGAATCGCCCCGCTTGCGCGTTCGCCCGTTGATAATATGGCGCGGCTCGCGCATGCGCGCGACCCCGAAATCTTTCTGAGGATAACTGGTTAACGCGACGTTAGAGCGCGTTCCGATCGAAAGGAATTCGTTCGATCGATCAGAATTCGCTCGACAAAAGAGAATGATGGCGCGTTCCGATCGAACGGGTTCGTTCGATAGATCGGAACTCGCGCCCCAAAAGCGATCAATGGCGCGGAATCGTCCGATCGCTCGGAATTCGCTTCGAAAAAAAGAGAATTGCGCGCTTTTTCGGCCATTTCGGGCGCCAGCCTGTGGGCGGAGCCTTCGGCCAACTTGCGGTGTCGCCTTCGAGACATTATGTATGGAAACGTTCCGTGGAAGGGTTCGAAATACGCCTCGCGCAATTTCGGCATTTTACGGCGCCGGGAACCGTCTCGGGACGGACGGCGTTTTTTCCGCGGAACGAATTACGTTCGAATGCACGCCTCGCGCGCGGGTTCCGGACGGGCGGGCGCCGCCGTAAGGCGCTGTGACATAAGGTTTTTGTGACGAGCTCATGGCGAAGTCCATGACATGCCGCCAATCGAGGCCCCGCTCCGCGCGAGAGTATCGCGCGCCGGGGGGCGTATCGATTCGCGCTGTCGCGCCGAGCCGTCGTCACTTCGGCTCCTGGTCGGTCCCGCTTCGGCGGCCGGTCGGGCCTCTCGCCCAGTTCGCCGGCGGTCGCGCCGGTTCGCGTATCCGATGTTTCGCGATCGACACCAACTCCCAGAAGACACGCGTCGACGCTCCGACGCTTCGCCGGACCGCGGTCGCATCGTCCCTCACGGGACGTTCGCTCGAGACCGCCGGCGTCGCCTCGCGTCGCGCCGCAAAGAGTTTCTCATGGCCAACAAAATGCTCATCGACGCCTCCCACCCGGAGGAAACCCGCGTAGTCGTGCTACGTGGCAATCGCGTTCAGGAATTCGACTTCGAAGCCGCCGACAAAAGGCCTCTGCGCGGCAATATCTATCTCGCCAAGGTCACGCGTGTGGAGCCTTCGCTCCAGGCCGCCTTCGTGGATTACGGCGGCAATCGCCACGGCTTTCTGGCCTTCGCCGAAATTCATCCTGATTATTATCAGATTCCCGTCGCCGATCGGATCGCTCTGCTCGAGGAGGAGAGCCGCGTCCATCAGCAGGAGGACGAGGAGCCGCGCTCCCATGGCGGTGGCGGAGGTCGTCGCCGCTCGCGCCGCCGCCATTCGGACGGCGCCGAGAAGCGCGCCAATTCCGACGAGGTGATTTCCGAGAGCGCTTCCGAGAGCGAGGAGACCGACGCCGCCGAGGAGGCTGTGTCGGCCGAGGCGCCGGCGGAAGAGATCCGCGCCGAGAGCGCGGAGCCCGAATCGCTCGCCGAGAGCCCTTCTGCCGAGGCGAGCCCGCAGGAGGCCGACGAGGCCGAGCCGATCGCCATCGATCCGCAGGGCTTCGGCGTCGTCGAGGTCGGCCATGTCGAGGAAACGCCGGCCGAGCCGGCCGAGGCCGATCACGAGGTCAAGGCCCGTCGTCAGGACGAGCGGGACCAGAGCGAGCGCTATGTGGAGCATGAGGTCGAGCGCGAGGAGGCCGAGGCCCGCCGCCGCCGCGACGACGACCATGACGACGAGGAAGAGCACGAGGACGAGGAAGAGCACGTCGAGCATATCGGCGGCGACGCTATGGAAGAGGTGCCGCACCGGCCCTCGCGCTCGCGCCGTCAATATAAGATCCAGGAGGTCATCAAGCGCCGCCAGGTTCTGCTCGTGCAGGTCGTCAAGGAGGAGCGCGGCAACAAGGGCGCGGCGCTGACCACCTATCTCTCGCTCGCCGGCCGCTATTCCGTGCTGATGCCCAACACCGCGCGCGGCGGCGGCATCTCCCGCAAGATCACCGACGGCGCCGATCGCAAGCGCCTGAAGGAGATCGTGCAGGAGCTCGAGGTTCCGGAGGGCATGGGCGTCATTCTGCGCACCGCCGGCGCCACCCGCACCAAGGCCGAGGTCAAGCGCGACTTCGAATATCTCCTGCGCATGTGGGAGAGCGTGCGCGAATTGACCCTGCGCTCCAGCGCGCCGACGCTGGTCTATGAGGAAGGCTCGCTCATCAAGCGCGCCATCCGCGACCTCTACGGCCGCGACGTCGAGGAGGTCATCGTCTCTGGCGAGGAGTCCTATCGCGAGGCGAAGGACTTCATGCGCATGCTCATTCCGAGCCACGCCAAGAATGTCCGCCTCTATCGCGATCCCAATCCGATCTTCGCCTCGGCCGGCGCGGAGGCGCAGCTCGACGCGCTATTCTCCAATCAGGTGACGCTGAAGTCGGGCGGCTATCTGGTCATCAATCAGACCGAGGCGCTGGTCGCCATAGACGTGAACTCGGGCCGCTCCACCCGCGAGCATAATATCGAGGACACGGCGCTGCGCACCAATCTGGAGGCGGCCGACGAGGTCGCCCGCCAGTTGCGCCTGCGCGATCTCGCCGGCCTCATCGTCGTCGATTTCATCGACATGGAGGAGAGCCGCAACAATCGCGCCGTCGAGCGCCGCTTGAAGGATGCGCTGAAGAACGACCGCGCCCGCATTCAGGTCGGCCGCATCTCGCATTTCGGCCTGCTCGAAATGTCGCGCCAGCGCATTCGCGCCGGCGTGCTCGAGGGCTCGACCGTGCCTTGCCCGCATTGCGCCGGCGCCGGCACGGTGCGCTCCACCGCCTCGATCGCGCTGCATGTGCTGCGCGTGCTCGAGGATGCGCTCATCAAGAGCGCAGCGCATGACATCAGCCTGCGCACGCGCACTGTGGTGGCGCTCTATATTCTCAATCAGAAGCGCAACCATCTGCAGGCTCTGGAGCGCCGCTTCGGCGTCGCCATCACCGTCTCCGCCGACGACAGCCTGACCGGCACCTCTTATCATGCGCTGGAGCGCGGCGAGCCGGCCACCGGCGTGCGCGAGCTTCCGGCCCAGAACGCGCTGCGCGTCGATTCGCTCGCCGATCTCGAGGACGAGATCGAGGTCGAGGCCGAGGCCGATGCGGGCGCCGAGGATGATGAGATCGTCGAGCGCCGGCCCGAGGTCGCGCGTCGCGAGGAACGCTCGGCGCGTCCGCCCTTCGCCGAGGAAGAGGGCGAGGGCGAGGACCAGCCGCGGGCGCGCCGTCGGCGCCGTCGTCGCGGACGCGGCGGCGGACTCTCCGGCGGAGAAGCGCCGGCGCCGGGCGCCGAGCAGCCGTCGGATGAAGGCCTCGCCATTGTCGCGGAGATCGATGGCGTTCCCACAGCGCCCTCCAATGAGGTTCCGCGTCCTGCCGAACGCGGCAGCCGCGGCGGACGCGGTCGCCGCGCCGGCCGTTGGACGCGCTCCTCGCCGCTGCCGCCCGAATTTCGCGAGCAGGGCGCTTTCCCGCTCGACGAGGGCGCCGCCGACGCGGCTGTTTCCCCGGCCGAGGCGCATATCCCGCCTTATGAGGCGACCGAGGCGCCTCCGGCTCCCGTCGTGACGGAGGCTGCTCCGATCGTCGAGGCGTTGGTCCCGGAGGCTCCGGTCCCGGAAGCCTCGGCCTCGGAAGCCCCTGCCGATTCGGCTCCGCCTGTCGCGGCCGCCGCCCCTAGCGCGCCTGCGCCCGAGGCTCCCGCGGCCCCTGCGCCGGAGCCTGCGGCTCCGCCGTCTCCGATCGTGCATGAGGCCGACGCTCCGCCGGCTCCGCCGCGCAAGCCGACCGAGACGATCATCACCGAGGCCGACCCCAATCGCCCCAAGAAGGGCGGCTGGTGGCAGCGGGCCAAGGCCTCGCTCGGCGGCGAATGACGAAAAAAGCGCGACGGCCTCGCCGTCGCGCCTATCTTTTCCGCGAGCTTACGTGCCGAGTTACTTGCCGAGCGCCTTCGCGCAATCCGGCCCGAGTTCCGACGCATGGTTCTGCAGGCAGGCCATGATGCGGCCGCCGCCCGGCATGACGCCGCTGCAGAAGCGCTGATAATCCTCCTTGCAGGCTTTCTTCATCGCATCGGCCTTGGCGCCGGCGGGCGCCGTCTGCGCTGCGGCCGGACCCGCGGCCAGGGCGAGCGCCACTGCGGCGAGGGCGTAAAGCGTCGTTTTATTCATCGTCATTCTCCTCTTTTTGAAAAAACTCAGGCTGTGATGGCCTTCGCCTCTCTGTGGCGGGGCGTTTCCTCGGATGCGCCGGGCGGCGCGAACAATGCCCGCAGCGCAGCGCGCCAATCGGCGGCGGCGGCGGCGTCGCGGAACATTGCGGCCCATTCACCGAGCGCGATCTTCAGCGGATTGAAGCTCGGCGTTCCGCCGACGAGCCCGTAGCGCAGCGCTTCCTGCTTCGGCGCCTCGGCGAATGTGCCGAACAGGCGATCGAAGACGATCAGCACGCCGCCGTAATTCCTGTCGAGACAGGATTCGTTGGAGGCGTGATGCACGCGATGATGCGCCGGCGTGTTCAGCACATATTCCAGCGCGCCCAAGCGCGGGCAGAACTCCGTATGGATGAAGAACTGGTAGAGCAGATTGCCGGTCAGCATCAGCGCTATGGCGATGGGGTGGAAGCCGATGAAGGCGAGCGGCAGGAAGAACAGGAAATTGCCCGAGAGCCCCGCCGTCCATCCGAGCCGCACCGCCGCCGTATAATTCATGCGCGTCGGTGAATGATGAACGCTATGCGTCGCCCACAGCCAGCGCACGCGATGCGAGGCGCGATGGTCCCAATAATAGAAGAATTCGACGCCGATGAAGAGCGCGACGAGAGCGAGCGCGCTGGTCGGATCGAAATCGAGGAGGCGATGCTCATAGGCGAAGGCGTAAGGCCCGGCCATGATCAGCGCCTCGGCCCCGCGCAGCAGCGAGCGCCCGAGCGCTACGCCCAGCGAAGCGGCGCTCTCGCGCAGATCGTGACGCTCGTGCGCGGTAAAACGCGCGAATGCATATTCGAGCGCCATGAAGCCGATGGCGGCGGCGAGAATGATCAGCCTCGCATGGAGGTCGATCGGGGAATTGGTGAGTTGCGGCATGATGGGTCTCCTGCTCTCAACGCGAGACGGAGCGCGTGTAGTCATAGGAGCGGCCGCGCGGACCAGAGCCTTGGCTGCTGACATTGCAGGAGCCGCCGCCGCAATTCGCCGAGCCGGAACGGCTCCAGGCTCCGCGAGGGCCGGAACCGCCGCCGCTCCAGGAGCACGAGCCGCCGGCGCAGCTTCGCGAGGAGCCCCAATTGCTCGTCCCGCGCGGACCGGTGAAAGAGCCGCTGCGCGTCCAGGCGTCGGCCTCGGACACGGCGGCGAATGTCATCAGCGCGGCCAGAGCCGGAGCGGCGATGGATCGAAACATGTGAAATCTCCTCTTCCTCTTGCCGTCGATGCTTCGACGTGAGGATGAGGATGCGCGCGCTTCGTCCTGCGCCGATCACCGCCGCGCGACTTTTCGTCTCCTTTTGTCGCGCTTTCGTAACATCGTGTAACAGCGCCTCTCGCGCTCTTGCCTGAAAGGCGCGGTGGATCGACATTTGCCTCATGAGCGCGCCCGCGGCCCGAATTCTGATGGTGGAGGACGATCCAGAGATCGGCCGGCTGGTCGGCGATTTTTTGCGCCGCGAGGGCTTCGAGCTCATTCTCGCGCAGGACGCGCGAGCGATGGACGAATCGCTCTCTCTCGCGCGGCCGGATTTGTTGATCCTCGATCTGATGCTGCCGGGCGAGGACGGCCTCTCCATCTGCCGGCGCTTGCGCGCGAGCGATTCTCTGCCGATCCTGATGCTGACGGCGAAAAGCGACGAGATCGATCGCGTCGTCGGCCTCGAAATGGGCGCCGATGATTATCTGACGAAGCCTTTCGGGCCGCGCGAATTGCTCGCCCGCGTGCGCGCGCTGCTGCGCCGTGCGCAGGCGGAGCCGAGCCGGCCGGCGAGCCGGCGCTATTCTTTCGATCGCTTCGTGCTCGATCTCGACGCGCGCAACTTCGAATCCGCCGGCGCGCCGATCGCGCTGACCAGCGCGGAATTCGATTTGCTCGCCTGTTTCGCCCAGCATCCGCGCCGCGTGCTGACGCGCGATCAATTGCTCGATTGGACGCATGGCCGCAACGCCGATCCTTTCGATCGCGCGATCGACATGCTGGTCTCGCGCCTGCGCAAGAAGCTCGATGCGGCGGGCGCGAGCGGCGATCTCATCGCCACTGTGCGCAATGGCGGCTATTTGTTCAAAGCCGAGGTTCGGCGCCTCTCATGATGTCGCGCTGGACCATAGCCGCGCGCCTCACGCTCATCGTCATCGTGAGCCTGACCGCCGTTTGGGTCGCCGCCATCGCCGCTCTCTATCGCTTCACCGCGGATGAGAGCGCGCGCGCACGGCCGACCCCCGAACATGTCGCCGCCGTCGTCGAGCTGATCGAGCGCACGCCGCCGCAAATGCGCGCGCTGGCGCTGGAGGCGGTGGCGTCGCCGCTATTCGCGCCGCGGCTTCTGCCGGCCGGCGTGGTCGCGACGCCGTCCGGTCCGCTCGTCGCGGAAGACATTCGCCGCGACTATGCCGCCGCGCTGGACGGCCGCGCGCTGGTTTTGGAATGGCGCCCCACTTTGCCGATCGGCCGCCGATTTCCGCGTCTCGCGGGCGCGCTCTCTAATGCGCTCGAGTTCCGCATCTCATTGAGCGGCGGCGAGACTCTGCTCATCGACACGCGCGGCGCGATGATGGTGGCGCGTTCGGGCGTTCCGGTCGGGCTGCTCGCCGGCCTTTTCGGCACGCTCGTGGCGCTCGCCGCGCTGCTCGTCATGCATCGCGAGACGAAGCCGATCGCGCGTCTCGCCGCCGCGGTCGACGCGATCGATCTTTCCGGCGAGCCGGCGCCGCTGCCGCGCCAGCGCGGCAATGCGCCGGAAGTGCGCGCGCTCGTCGCCGCCTTCGAGCGATTGCAGGCGCGGCTCTTCGGTCTCCTGCGCGCGCGCATGGCGCTGATCGGCGGCATTTCGCATGACGTGCGCACATTCGCGACGCGCCTGCGGCTGCGCGTCGAAGCGATCGCCGACGATGGCGAGCGGAGCCGCGCCATTGCGGATATAGACGATATGATCCGGCTGCTCGACGATGCGCTTCTCTCGAGCCGCGCCGGCGCGGGTGAGCTCGCGCGCGAGATGATCGATGTCGCGGCGCTGCTTCGCGCCGAGATCGAGGATCGCGCGCAGAGCGCAGCTGTCGATATAGATTTGGGCGGCGTCGCCGATGCGATCGTTCTCGGAGATCGATTGGCGCTACGTCGCGTCTTCGCCAATCTTATCGACAATGCGCTGAAATATGGCCATGCCGCGCACGCTTCTCTCACATTGCGCGGCGCCTGCGTCGAGATCGCCGTCGAGGACGAAGGGCCGGGAATCCCGGAGGCGCAGCGCGCGCTGATGCTGGAGCCGTTCAGCCGGCTGGAGACATCGCGCAGTCGCGGCGCGGGCGGCGCCGGCCTCGGCCTCGCCATTGTGCGCGCGCTCGTCGAGGCGCATGGCGGCGAGGTGACGATCGGCCGTGCCTCGAAAGGCGGCGCGCGCGTCGCCGTTACGCTGCCTTTGTTTTAAAAGGTCGGTTCACTTTCCGAGCCAGGCTGCGAGACGCTCGAGGCCGAGACGCACCTCGCTCTCCGGCCCGGCGTAGGAGAAGCGCAGCATGCGCTTGCCGCGCGCGCGATCGAAATCGATTCCGGGTGTGACGGCGACGCCGGCCTCCTCCAGCATGCGCTTGCAGAAGGCGGCCGAATCCGCGGAAAAGCGCGAGATATCGGCGTAGATGTAAAAGGCGCCGTCCGGCGGCGCGAAATCGGCGAAGCCCAATTGTGGCAGCCGTTCCAGCAAGAGCGCGCGGCTGCGCGCATAGCCGGCCTTCACCGCCTCGAGCTCCGCCTTCGCGTCGAAAGCCTCGAGCGCGGCGATCTGCGCCAGCGTCGGCGCGGAGATGGCGAGCGATTGTTGCAGCCGCTCCATCGGCCGCACCAAGGATTCTGGCGCGACCAGCCAGCCGAGCCTCCAGCCGGTCATCGCGTAATATTTGGAGAAACTGTTCACGACGATGGCGTTGCGCGAATGCGCCAGCGCCGTCTCGCAAGCGCGCTCATAGGAGAGGCCGTGATAGATCTCGTCGGAGACGAAAAGAATTCCGGCGTCCTCGCAAAAGGCGCAGATTTTTTCAAATTCGTCGCTCGGAATCATCGCTCCGGTCGGATTGGCCGGGCTCGCCAGCAGCGCGCCGTCGAGGCGCTTTGCGCGATGCGCCGCCTCGAGCAGAGCGGCGGTCGGCGAATAGCGCGTGTCGGCGCCGACATCGATCAGCACGGGCTCGAGGCCGAGCGAGGCGAGGATATTGGCGTAGGCCGGATAGCCCGGCGCCGTCATGGCGATGCGCGCGCCCGGATCGAAACCAGCGAGAAAGGCCAGCAGAAAAGCGCCCGACGATCCGGTGGTGACGATGACGCGCTCCGGCGAGACTTCGACGCCATAGGCCTCGCCATAATGGCGCGCGATGCGCTGGCGTAGCGCTGGCCGGCCGAGCGCTTCCGCATAGCCGATGGCGCCTTCGGCGAGCGCGCGCGCCGCGGCCTCGCGCACGGCGAGCGGCGCCGGCGCGCCGGGCTCGCCCAGCTCCATATGGACGATGCGGCGGCCCTGCCGCTCGAGCTCGCGCGTTTCGCTCAGCACATCCATCGCGATGAAGGGCGCGATGGCGCTGCGTTTGGAAGGGGAGGGAGGCGTCGTCATGCGATCAGCATAGCGGCGACGAATATGACATTCGTGGGGCGCGCCGCTGCGCTCTCGTTCGGCTAACGGGCGAAGCCGCGCTGGCGCAGCAGCGCATCGACATTCGGCATGCGGCCGCGGAAGGCGACATAGGCCTCGGCCGGGTCCTGCGTTCCGCCGGCGGCGTAGATGTGACGGCGCAAGCGTTCGGCAATGTCGGGCGCGAAAGGATCGCCGGCCTCGAGGAAAGCCTCATAGGCGTCGGCGTCGAGCGTCTCCGCCCAGAGATAGGAGTAATAGCCGGCCGAATAGCCGTCGCCGGCGAAGACATGGGTGAAATGCGGCGTCCTGTGGCGCATCACGATCTCTTCCGGCATCGATATGCGCGCGAGGCTCTCGCGCTCGAAGCGAGGCGCGTCGAAGCTCTCGTCTATGGCGCTTTCGTGCAGATCGAGATCGACATAGGCGGAGGCGCAGAATTCGACGCTGGCGAAGCCCTGGTTGAAGTGCCGCGACTTTTGGATGCGCTCGAGCAATTCCTCCGGCATGGGCGCGCCGGTCTCGGCGTGGCGCGCGAAGCTACGGAGAATTTCCGGCTCCAGCAGCCAATGCTCGTAGAGCTGCGAGGGCAGCTCGACGAAATCGCGCGCGACATTGGTGCCGGCGACGAGCGGATAGGTGACGTCCGACAACATGCCGTGCAGCGCATGGCCGAACTCATGGAACAAAGTGTGCGCGTCGTCGAGGCTGAGCAGCGTCGGCGCGCCATCGGGCGCGCGTGAGAAGTTCAGCACATTGACGACGATGGGACGAATGCGTCCGCTGAGATTTTCCTGGCTACGGAATTCCGACATCCAGGCGCCGCCGCGCTTGGAGGGGCGCGCGAAATAATCGCCGAGGAAGAGCGCGACATGCTCGCCCTTCGCATCGCGGACATCGAAGGCGCGCACGCTCGGGTGATAGAGATCGAGGCCTTCCACCTCGACGAAGGAGAGGCCGAACAAACGTGTTGCGACATGAAATGCCGCAGCGATCATCTGATCGAGCTGGAAATAGGGACGCAGCTCCGCCTGGTCGAGATCATAGCGCTCCTTGCGCACGCGCTCGGCGTAATGGCGCCAGTCGGAGGCGCCGATCGCGACATTGGCGCCGTCGCGTTCGGCGAGCGCCTGCAGATCGTCGCGCTCCGCCTTCGCCGCCGCCAGCGCCGGCGCCCAGACGCGATCCAAGAGTTCGCGCACCGCTGTCGGCGTCTTCGCCATCGTGTCGTCGAGCTTATAGGCGGCGAAATTCGCAAAGCCGTTGAGCTGCGCGCGCTCCTCGCGCAGGCGCAAAATCTCGGCGATCAGCGCGCGATTATCGGTCGCGCCGCCATTCTCGCCGCGGCTGGCCCAGGCGCGGAAGGCGGTCTCGCGCAGATCGCGGCGCGTCGAGCTCTGCAGAAAAATCTCGACGCTCGAGCGCGCCAGAGTGACGCCAAATTTGCCCGGCACGCCGCGCTCGCGCGCGACATTGGCGGCGGCGGCGCGAAAATCCTCGGAGAGGCCGTTGAGATCGGTCTCGTCGAGCAGCAGAAGATAATCGGCCTCGTCGGCGAGAACATTCTGCGCGAAAGCGGTGGTGAGATTGGCGAGGCGCTCGGATATTTCGGCCATGCGGCGCTTCGCCGTCTCGTCGAGCTTCGCGCCGGCGCGCAGGAAGCGCTTATGCGTCAGCTCCAGCACGCGCGCCTGCTCGTCGGTCAGCGCCAGCGCGTCGCGGCGGGCATAGAGCGCATCGACGCGGGAAAACAGCGCGGCATTCAGCAATATTTCATTCTCGTGCCGCGCCAGCGCGCCGGATATGTCGCGCTCGATCTCCTGCAGCTCGGGCGTGGTGTCGGTCGCGGCGACATTCCAGAAGACGCCGCCGACGCGCGCGAGGAGGCGGCCGGAGCGCTCGAGAGCGGCGATCGTGTTCTCGAAATCGGGCGGCGAAGGATCATCGGCGATGCGCGCGATCTCGGCCAGATTTTCCGCCATGGCGGCCTCGAAGGCGGGACGGTAGTGCTCGGCCTTCAGCGCGCCGAAGGCCGGCAGGCCGAAAGCTTTGGTCGAGGCGGAGAGCAGCGGATTTTCGGTCGTCATCGGATCCCTCGGACTTCGCGGGAGATTTAAGGGCTCGGAGGCCGACGCGCCAGCCGACTCGGCGGTTGTTGTCGATCCTTTAGTAGTGTAGTAGATTTATAGACTGAATATAATGAGGCGACGGTTTCCGCCGCCTGTCGAAGGAGCGGCGCGGTGACGGAAGCAAAGCATGGGCCGCATGCAGGAAATGGGTCCGAGCTCAGCGGCTTTCCGCAGCTCGGCCGCATCGTCGCGGAGCTCGGCGAATTGCGCCGCGCCGCGCAGAAGCGCCGCTATCGCGACGGGCGCCTGCCCGAGCTGCCCTCGCGCGAGGCGACGATGGAAATCATCGATGGGCTCGCGGCGAGCCTCTATCCGCGCCATTTCGGTCCGCCGGAGCTGACCACCGACGGCGCCGACGGCTTCGTGCTCTACACGCTGGACAAGAGCCTGCGCGCCTTGCGCGAGCAGGTGCGGCGCGAGCTGCAATTGCTGGCCAATGGCTCCGACGACGGAACCATCGACCATCGCTCGCACGCGCATGAGATCGTCGATGCATTCGCGCAGGCGCTGCCGCGGATACGCGCGCTGCTCGACACCGATATTCGCGCCGCCTATGAGGGCGATCCTGCGGCCAAGAGCCTCGACGAGGTGGTGTTCTCCTATCCCGGCCTTTCGGCGATCATTCGCCACAGGCTCGCGCATCGTCTCTATCTGCTCGGCGCGCCCATGCTCGCGCGGCTCGTCTCGGAGATCGCGCATTCGGCGACGGGAATCGACATTCATCCCGGCGCGGAGATCGGCGAAGCCTTCTTCATCGATCACGGCACCGGCGTCGTCATCGGCGAGACCGCCGTCATCGGCAAGAATGTGCGGCTCTATCAGGCGGTGACGCTGGGCGCCAAGCGATTCGAGGTCGATGCGGACGGCGCGCTGGTGAAGGGCGGCGCGCGTCACCCGATCATAGAGGACGATGTGGTGATCTACGCCGGCGCCACAGTGCTCGGCCGCATCACTATCGGCCGCGGCTCGGTGATCGGCGGCAATGTCTGGCTGACGCATGGCGTGCCGGCGGGCAGCAATGTCACGCAGGCGAAGCCGCTGAGCGAATCCTTCACCTTCGGCGCCGGCATCTGATCGTCACGGTCGAGCGTCACGGCGCCAGCTCGGGGGCGCTCGCCGCCGGCTCCTCCTTCGCTTCTATGTCGCCCGTCGGCGCGCGATTGGCGGAGAGCGCCGAGCACAGCGCCGCCGCATTGTCCCATGTGCAGGTGGTCGCGCCGATTCCGCGCGTGCATGTGCATCGGTAGAGCACGCCCGCCACGCATCGCGTGGCGCCGGAGTCGTTCGTCGATCGACAATCCTGGGCGGCGGCGGCGCTCGCGGCGATCACAATGGCGGCCGTGAGGCTTCGCATCGGATAAATCATGACGGATGCTCCGAAGATGTCTGCGGATCGACCCCGGGCTATCTATCGCGTCGTCGAAGGGGTTCAATACGCGTCGACTCGTCGCGCCCGCGACCGCGCGAATCGCGTTCCCCGGCCGCGAGAGAGGAGACGCCATGATTCGCGATTATGTCAGCCACGCCGCCAATGAGCGGACGTTTCTCGCATGGGTTCGCACCGGCATTGCGATCATGGCGCTCGGCTTCGTGATCGAAAAATTCGACCTTTTCGTGCATACGATCAGCATCACGCTACCGGAGGTAGAGCGCGGTCCGATCTTGCAGCGTTTCGAAAAATTGTCGGGACCATTGACGAGCGGTGGAGGCGGCGGCCTGCTGGTGCTCGGAGGAGTCGCGCTGATCGTCGTCGCAACCGTGCGTTTCATCCGCACGCGGCGTCTCATCGCCGACGAGGCGCAGCATGGTTTCGACGCTGGCGTGTTCGAGCTTGTCGTTCTCGCCGCTCTGCTGCTGCTCGGCTCGGGATTCGTCGTCTATCTCGCGATCGGCTGACGCGGCGCGACGATCGCGCTTGTCGCGACCGCTTCACCGACCATGCGTGCCCGTCGCGGGGAGGTCTTCCTCGAGCGGCTCGATCGGCGCCGGCGCCTCGTGCTGCGGCGCGCGCCGCGGCCCGCCTTCCTGTTCGGCGCGGCGGAATTCCTCATATCCCTCGTAGATCGGCGCGAGCAGGCCGTTGCATTCCGAGCGCGACAATTTCGTCTTGTGCATGAGAATCTCGACGGTGCGCTCCAGCTCCTTTTGCAAATGCCGCAGCCGCATCGCTGTGACCGATTGCAGCTCCTCGAAGATGGAGAAGCTCAGCCGCTGCTTCTCCTCTTCTGAGAGCGAGGCGGTGTAATGCGTCTTGTGCATGAAGGACTGCGCCAGACGAAAGGCGGTGTTCATATTGCGGTCATCGACGCCGTCCTGCGGCGGCGCGCCGAGGAAAATGTGCTCGGCGATTCGCGGCGCGAGCGCGCGCATCGCATGCAGCGCATCCTTGTCGGCCGGCGTCGCGAGATCATTGATGAAATGGGCGACGCCTTTCTCCTGCTCGAATTGCACATCGGCGAGCCAGAGATCGGAGCCGGCGCGTCCAGAGCCGCGAAACAGCGAGACGCTGTGTGTGCGCAAGCCGCCGGTCGCCGAGATCAGCATGATGCCGGCGGCGCGCGTCGCCGTGCGGCGCCGTCCCGATGTGTCTGGATCGGTGGGGGCCATGCGCTTGCTCACGGCGCGGCGCAGGGCGCGCGCGGCCTTCTCGGCGCGCTGGCGCTCCGCCTCTATGCGCTGCTGCTCGCGCAGCGCTGCGAGCGCCTGCTCGCGCGCCGCCATCGCCTCCGCGTCGATCGTCGACGTCTCCGCCTTGCTCGGCTTCGTCTTGCGTCGCGTATGCGCAATATAGGTGCCCACGCCGCTCCTCCGCAGAGCGCTCGGCTCATCGATCGCGATCTCATGAAATGTCGCGAGCGTCCGAGGCGCAGGAGAAACGCTAGCGCCGAAGACGACGGCTTCGCGATTGTGGAGATTCCCCCTGTGGCGAACACGCAATCCTGCGCGGGGAGGGGGCTGCCGGCGCGGCGGCGCTCGGCGTCCATCGCCCTGCGAAGGCGGGGAAAAGCGGATATATTCCTATTTACCTAGTCGTGTTTATCAATTAAATTTCGCGGCGATTTTTTCCTGATTTCGCCGTGGGCGGAACCGCCGCCGCGGCCATTCAGCGCGAGGCGGAGCGTCACGAATGTCGATCTTGCTCTTTCTGCACCGATGGGTGGGCGTCGTATTGGCGCTGTTCATGCTCGTCTGGTTCTCGACCGGATTTTCCATCGCCTTCATCGGCTCGCCGACAATCGATCGCGCGCAGCGGCTGGCGCATGCGCCGGCGCTTCTTCCGCAGGACGGCTGGCTCTCGCTGGGCGAGGCGCTGAGCGCCAGCGCTGCGGCCCGCGCGCAGGCCGTCAAGGCCGGTGGCGAGGCTGCCGGCGGCGGAATGGGGCATGGCGGTGGAACGGGAGGCGGAGGCCGTCACGCGCATGGCGGTGGCGCCAAGGCCGAGAGTGGCCTCGCCGACGCGCGGCTGCTGCGGCTGGGCGAGGAGCCGATCTGGCTCATCGAGGACGGCGCCGGCCGGCGCTTCGCCCTGTCGGCGACGAATGGCGCGCTGGTCGAGGTCGACCTGCAGGCGGCGGAACGAATCGCCCGCGACTGGCTCGGCGCGCCCTCGCTGCTCTATCTCGACACGGTGGATGCGGCCGTCGGCGTGCGCAACGCCGAGTCGCTGAAGCCGCTGCATCGATTCGCGACGGGCGACGCCGCGGGCACGCAGATCATCGTCTCGGCGCGCACGGGCGAGGTCGCGCAAGTATCGACGCGAGTCGAGCGCGCTTTCATCTACGCCGGCAATTGGCTGCATCTCTTCCGCTGGCTGGATGTGCTCGGCGCCGGCGATTATCGCCGCGACGCGCTGACCTATGTCGGATTTTTCGCCGCCATCGGCGCCTTCAGCGGCATCGTCATCGGCTGGATCAAATGGAAGCCGGGATTTTTCGGCCGTCCGACCTATGCGCGCGGACGCACGCAGCCCTATCGCGAGACCTGGCTGAAATATCATTTCTGGGCCGGACTCATCGGCGGGACTTTCGCTTTCTTCTGGGCGGCGAGCGGCTTTCTCTCCACCAATCCCGGGCAGATCTTCTCGCAGGCGACCGCGAGCCGGGAGGAGCTGGCGCGCTATCGCGGCGCCGCGCTTCCGCAGGCTTTCGCCGATTGGCGGCCCACAGCCGCGCTCGGCCTCGCCGCCGATGTCGTCGAGCTGTCCTGGAGCCGCCTCGGCGAGGAGGCGCTGCTGCTCGCGCAATCGCGTGACGGCGCGCGCCGCGCCGTCGCCGTTCCGGGCGCCGTCGCCGGCCTCGGCGAGCAATCGCTTCTCGCCGCCGCGACTCGGCTGAAGGAGGGCGTCGCCATCGCCGGCGCCGAGACGCTCGCCGATTACGATTCCTATTATTTCGCCAATCATCGGCAGACGGCGCTCGACAAGCCCTTGCCCGTGCTGCGCGTCGATTTCGCCGACGCCGAGCATACGTCTCTCTATGTCGATCCGACAGACGGCCGCCTGCTCGCGAAATTCGACACGAGCCGGCGCGTCTATCGCTGGGTCTATTCGGCCGTGCATCATTGGGATTTCGGCTGGTTCCGCAATCATTGGCTCTGGTGGGGCTGGATGGGCGTCTGGGTCTCCTTCGGCGTCGCGCTGAGCGCCAGCGCCGTGGTGCTGGCATGGCGGCGCCTGCGGCGCTCCATTCCCGTCCCCCAGGCGGCGAGCGGCGAAAGGCGCGCCAGACGCGCTGCGCAAACCGCCTGACAGGCGTCCGCTCCGGCCGGAACTCTCTATTTTCATCATAGGGTTGAGAGAAAAATACCCCGTCTCCGTGAGGAGGCGGGGCATTTTTTTTGCGCGCGCGCAATCTCCCTGTTGCAGTGGCGCCACAGGCGATGCGCGAAAGGCCGCCGCTCGCCGGGAAGGGCGAGCGAAGCTGTTGACGTCCCCTACTAAATCTACGTAGTCTATAGATATTATACGTAAGCGCGCCATGGGGGAGCGCTGCGTAGACCGTCGCCGCGGCTCCGCAAGGGGCCGCGTGCGACGGGACATGGGGAAACTGTGGTGATGTCGAGAGCGAGTGGAGCAAAGAGAGAGTCGCGTGCGAATTTGTTGCGCAGCGTCGGTTTCGCCTCATTGGCCGCGGCGGGCGTTCTGGCCTACGGAGTGGTTTCGGCCGGCCCTTCGACTGCGCAATCGGCGCCTGCGCCGGCCGCCGACGCTGCGGTCGCCCAGGCCGACGCCGCCGCGGCCGCCAATGCGCAGGTCGACGATGTGACCGTGACCGCGCGACTGCGCGAGGAGAAAGCCCAGGACGTGCCGCTGCCGGTCAGCGTCGTCGGCAGAAAGACCGCCGAGCGCGAGCATATCGAGCGTCTGGGCGATTTCGCGCAGAAGGTGCCGAACTTCGTTCCCTATGTCACCAATCCGCGCACCTCCGCCATGGCGATCCGCGGCATTTCGGGCATTTCCGGCGGCGCCGATGGCTCGGAATCGGCGGTCGGCCTCATCGTCGACAATGTGTTCTACACGCATGTCGGCTTCCAATGGGCCGATTTCGTCGATCTGCAGAGCCTCGAGGTGGCGCGCGGCCCGCAGGGCACGCTGCTCGGCAAGAACACGACGGTCGGCGCCGTCGTCATTCACACACAGCTGCCGTCCTTCACGCCGGAGGCGAGCTTCGAGACCTCCTTCGCCAATCGCAGCCGCATCATCGAGAAGACGAATATCAGCGGGCCGATCATCGACGATAAGCTCGCCTATCGCGTCACCTTCTTCCTGGACAAGGGCGACGGCGCGATCAATGACGCGCTCACCGGCGCCGATCTGCTCAACAATAATCGTTGGGGCGTGCGCGGCCAGCTCTATTATGTCGGCGACAATTTCACCGACCGTCTGATCTTCGATCGCCTGCGCTCGGACGAGTACAACAATTACAGCGGCGTCATCGGCAATAGTTTCCCCGTATGGGCCAATGGCGCGGCCAACACGACCTATGCGCAAAATCTCGCGTCGCGTCTGCATTATCCGATGCTCGTCAATAGCCCTTATTCGCCGGTCATGTCGCGCCTAGGCAATCTCGACCAGCGCACGACGGGCGTCTCCAACGAGATCAATGTGCAGCTCGGCGAGCACACGCTCACGGCGATCTCCGCCTGGCGCGAGTTCATCCTGCATCCGCGCAACTCGCTCGGCAATAATTACACCCAGATCAGCGGCAACGCCTATGACGTGAAGGTCGATCAATATTCGCAGGAGGTTCGCCTCGCCTCGCCCAAGGATCAGACGCTCGAATGGCAAGTGGGCGTCTATAGTCTATACGAGACGGTGTCGTCCTATCAGCACACCGACTATGGCTATCAAGCGTCGCAATGGCTGCTCAATAATTTCAACGCGAATCCGGCGCTGCTCAACGGCACGTCGGAGCATACGGACGGCAAGGCGCGCACCTTCAGCCTCGCGGAATTCGGTCAGGCGACCTGGCACATAGATGAGCAATGGTCGCTGACCGCGGGTCTGCGCGACACGTTCGAGATCAGGGGCGGCTCGGATTTCGGCTGGGCGAGCGGCGTCTACACGGCGGCGCAGGCGGCGGCGATGCAGACCGCTTATGGCGCGACCTTCTTCGACACCGGCGGACAGAAGGCGACGCGCAACTCGCTTTCGGGCCTCATCAATCCGTCCTACAAATATAGCGAGAACATTCTCGTCTACGGCTCCGCCGCGCGTGGCGAGAAGTCGGGCGCCATCAATACCGGCGCGCTGCCGATCACCGACAGCAAGGGTAATTTCAAGGAATGGCAGCCGGTCGTCACCAAGCCGGAGGTGTCATGGGACTATGAGCTCGGAATCAAGACCAATTGGTTCGACAACAAGCTCACCTTGAACGGCAATCTCTATTGGAACGACATCTACGACTTCCAGTCGATCCTGGTGAACACCAGCATCGTCGACGTGACCGGCATTCCGCTGCGCAAGACTTATCTCGGCAATATCGGCCATGTGCGTCTGCGCGGCTTCGAGTTCGACGGCCGTTGGAGTCCGCTCGAGCGGCTGTCGATCACCCTGTCCGGCGCGCTGACGGAAGCTCGCTATATCAACTATAAGAACGCCGCTCCGGCTCCGGATTGGACTTGGCCGACATCCGCCAACGTCAATGGCGTGGCGGCGCCGCTCTCCGTCGATCTCTCCGGTCAGCGCATCACCGGCGGCGTCTCCGGCAACAGCCCCGTCGCGCCTTATTCGTTCAACATAGGCGCGAATTACGAACATCCGCTCGGCCGGATCTTCGAAGGGCTCGGCGGCGTCGCGGATGTCCCCGTCACCGCATTCGTCTATGGAAACCTCGCCTGGAAATACAAGACGCAGCTCTCGCAGCCGGGCTCGCTCTATTCGGTGTTCCAGCCTTCCTATTCCGTCGTCAATTTCGGCATCGGCCTGCGGACCGACGACGATCGTTACAGCCTGCATTTCTGGGCGAAGAATCTCTTCGACCAGCGATATGTCGTCGCGCAGACCATCGGCACGAGCACGGCGGCGCAGACGGTGACGTTCGGCGACAACGCTTTCCGCGCTTACGGGGCGACGTTGAAAGTCAAGCTCTACTGACAAGCAGAAAGTATGAGGAGTTGTATCATGTCGAATTGGACGAAAAGCTTCCGCGCGATCGTCGCCCTCGCGGCGGCGATCACGGCGGGCGGGGCCGCTGCGGCGGACCTCCCGTCGACCAAGGCCGCGCCGGCCCCGCCGCCGGCGCCGGTCTTCAGCTGGCAGGGCGCCTATATCGGCGCCTATGCCGGCGCCCTTCTGGGCGAGGGGACCTTCACCTATTTCCGCGACACGCCTCAGCGCGGCTCGGGCTTCGTCGGCGGCGGCACGCTCGGCTATAATTGGCAATGGTCGCCGACCATCGTCCTCGGCCTCGAGGCCGATTTCGGCTATCGCGGCGCGATCAACGCCGAGACGGGCGGCTGGAACACGCCGAGCCCGACCGATACGGGCGTGTTCGGCACATTCCGCGGCCGCGTCGGCTACGCCTTCACGCCGAAATGGCTCGTTTATGGAACGGCGGGCTTCGCCTACGGGACGGATTTCGCGCCGACCGGCTTCACCTCGGTCCTTCCGCTGACCATCGGCCAGCTGAGCACGGGAACGACGGTGCGCGCCGGCTGGACCGCGGGCGCGGGCTTCGAATACGCTTGGTCGGACAAGATCTCGGTGAAGGGCGAATATCTCTACACAGAACTCGCCGATTCGGGCGTCAGCTATTCCACCAATTTCGGCGCCGTGCCGATCAATGTGAAGAGCGCCGGCCATATCGTGCGCGGCGGCCTCAATTATCACTTCACGACGCCGGCCGCTCCCACGGCCGCGCCGATCGTGACCGAATGAGCCCATTCTCGTCGAGCCCGCGGCGTTTGCGGCCGTGGGCGCGTCAGCGAGAGTCTATGGCGCTGCTCCATTCGGCGCCGAGCATGGCCAGCACCGACATCAGCAGCAGAACGCCGGCGAGACGCGAGAGATTGCGGCTCGCCGCCGGCTCTGGCGTCCAGCGCCGGGCGCCATAGCTCGCCGCATGGGCGAGCGCGGAATAGAGCGTCAGGCACAGAAAGCTCGTCGTCCAGCCATAGACGAGCGCATGCCGCCAGAACGGCCCGTCGGCGGCGTCGAAAAACTGCGGCAGTATCGCGAAATAGAACAAGAGCCCTTTGGGATTGAGCAGGCTGGTGCCGACGCCGGCCGAAAAAGCCGCCCAATCCGTGCGTCCGGGGCCGCGGCTCAGCGCCTCGAAGCCGCCGTCCGAGCGGATGAGCCGAAAGGCCAGCCAGGAGAGATAGGCGACGCCGATATATTTGAGGGCGAGAAACAGCGCCGGAAAGGCCGCGAAGACGAGCTGAAAGCCGGCCGCCACCAATAGAGTGAGCAGCGCATAGCCGAAGGCTATGCCGGCGGCGGAGAAGCGTCCCGCTCGCGCTCCCGAGGCCAGGGCGCGGCCGAGCACATAGAGCATGTCCGGCCCCGGAACCGCGATGAGGCTGACCACCGTCGCCACGAAAACCAGATAACGGCCGCTCACGTCCTCACGCGCCTCCTCAGAGTTCCCTGCATGAGCCCCGCCGCTGGCGCTCGCGTCAAGGGACGACGCCGGCGCGACGCTTCCGGCGGTTGACAAAATTTCCTAAGGGCCGTTTGTGGACAAGAGCGGCGTGCTGGGTCACTGATCCTCGAGGCGGCGGCAAGCGCGCAATTTGTCGCAGCGACGCGAAGGCCGCTTGCGGTCTCACGCCAAACTGCTCAAAACAAGCGCGCCCTTTGCGGATGGATTTGTTTCTATTCGCGTTGCCGAGGCAGGGGTCAGGGTCGAACTCGCGAGAGAGGTTCCAGAAAGTGAGCAATGCGACAAAGGCGGAGCCGAGCCGCCGGGATATTTTGTTCCTCGCCACGGGAGCTGCGGCGACGGTCGCAGCGGGCGCCGCCGTATGGCCGTTGATCGCGCAGATGAATCCGGATGCTTCGACGCTGGCGCTGGCCTCGACGGAGCTCGACATCTCGGCCATTCCCGAGGGGCAGATCGTCACCGTCAAATGGCGCGGCAAGCCGGTCTTCGTGCGGCACCGCACCAAGCAGGAGATCGAGGCCGCGCAGAACGTCCCGCTCGCCGAGCTTCCCGATCCGCAGGCCGATTCGGCGCGCGTGAAGAAGGCGGAGTGGCTGGTCGTCGTCGGCGTCTGCACCCATTTGGGCTGCATCCCCACCGGCCATGAGGGCGAGTTCCACGGATGGTTCTGCCCCTGCCACGGCTCCACCTACGACACCTCCGGCCGCATTCGCAGCGGTCCGGCTCCGAGCAATCTCGAAGTGCCCGATTACGCCTTCCTGAGCGACACCAAGATCAAGATCGGCTGATCGCGGCCCCGTCGCCGTCCCAACCTCCGAGACGACATTCATGACCGGACATTCGACTTACACGCCGAAGAGCGGCTTTGCGCGCTGGCTCGAGCGGCGCCTGCCGATCCTCGGCTTCATCCACGAATCCTTCGTCGCCTATCCCGTTCCGAAGAATCTCAACTATCTTTGGACCTTCGGCGCGATCCTCTCCTTTATGCTGGTCGCGCAGATCGTGACCGGCATTGTTCTGGCGATGCATTATACGCCGGAGACGACGCTCGCCTTCGATTCGATCGAGCACATCATGCGCGATGTGAATTGGGGCTGGGCGCTGCGCTATGCGCACGCCAATGGCGCCTCCATGTTCTTCCTCGCCGTCTATATCCACATCTTTCGCGGCATGTATTACGGCTCCTACAAGGAGCCGCGCGAGGTGCTGTGGATTCTCGGCGTCGTGATCTTCATGCTGATGATGGCGACCGGCTTCCTGGGCTATGTGCTGCCCTGGGGCCAGATGTCCTTCTGGGCGGCGACGGTGATCACCAATCTCTTCACCGCCATTCCCTATGTGGGCAATACCATCACCATCTGGCTGCTCGGCGGCTATTCGGTCGACAACGCCACGCTCAACCGCTTCTTCGCGCTGCATTATCTCCTGCCCTTCGTCATCGTGGCCATTGTCGGCCTGCATGTCTGGGCGCTGCATGTGACGGGGCAGAACAATCCGACGGGCGTCGAGGTGAAGGACATAAAGAAAGAGACCGTGCCCTTCACGCCCTATGCGACGCTGAAGGACGCTGTCGGCCTCGTGGTCTTCATCGGGCTCTTCGCTTGGCTCACCTTCTTCGTGCCGAATTATACGGGCCATCCCGATAATTACATCGAGGCCAATCCGCTGGTGACGCCGCCGCATATCGTGCCGGAATGGTATTTCCTACCCTTCTACGCGATCCTGCGCGCCATCCCCAACAAGCTCGTCGGCGTCATCGCGCTCTTCGCCTCTATCCTCATCGTGGCGGCGCTGCCCTGGCTCGACACTTCCAAAGTGCGCTCGGGCGTCTATCGTCCGGCCTTCAAGAAGTTCTACTGGGTCTTCGTCTTCGTGTCGGTCGGCCTCGGCTATCTCGGCGCGCAGCCGGCGGAGGGCGTCTATCTCATCGCCGCCCGCATATTGATGGCCTATTACTTCCTGCACTTCCTCGTCGTGCTGCCGCTGCTCGGCAAATATGAGCAGACCCTGCCGGAGCCGCGGTCGATCGCCGCCTCGCTCGGCGAGGCCGCTACGGAGGAGAAGCCCCATGCGTGACGCGCGACAGAGAGCATCGATCATGAAATCGATCATCATGGCGGCGGCCCTCGCCGGCGCGGCGGGCGCCGCTCTGGCCGAGGAGGGCGGCGCGCATTCGCAGCCCAAGCCGCCGCGGCAGGAATGGAGCTTCGCCGGCGCCTTCGGCCATTACGAAAATGCGCAGCTGCGCCGCGGCTACAAGGTCTATAGGGAGGTCTGCTCGAGCTGCCACTCGATCTCGCGCCTCGCCTTCCGCAATTTCGCCGAGAAGGGCGGGCCGGAGATCTCCGAGGCGGAGGCCAAGGCGCTGGCCGAGAGCTATAAGATCAAGGACGGCCCCAACGACGCCGGCGATTATTACGAGCGCCCCGGCCGGCTCAGCGACCGCGTCCCGCCGCCTTTCCCCAATGAGCAGGCGGCGCGGGCGGCGCTCAACGGCGCCTATCCGCCGGACATGTCGGTTCTCGCCAAGGCGCGCGGCTATTCGCGCGGCTTCCCGCTGTTCCTCGCCGACGCTTTGCCCGGCTTCTCCTATCAGGAGCATGGCGTCGATTATATCGTCGCTCTGCTCACCGGCTATGTGGATGCGCCGCAGGGCGTCGAGCTGGCGCCCGGCCAATATTACAACCTCTACATGCCCGGCCGCCGCACCGGCATGCCGCCGCCACTCTCGGACGGCGTCGTTACCTATGACGATGGAACGCCGCAGACGACGGCCCAATATGCGAAGGATGTCAGCGCTTTCCTGATGTGGGCCGCCGAGCCGCATCTCGAGGAGCGCAAGTCGATCGGCCTGAAGGTGGTCGGCTTCCTGATCGTCCTGTCCTTCCTGGTGTATTTCACCAAGCGCAAGATCTGGGCGAACGTCCACCATTGACGCGACACGGCGACGCGATCCCGAGAGATCGCGTCGCCGTTCACCCTTGCAGAAACGCCCGCACGCCATCGGCGACGAATTGCACGGCGAGGGCGGCGAGCAGCACGCCCAGCAAGCGCGTGAGCACGACATTGGCCGCCGTGCCGAAGAATTGCGCCACCTCTCCCGCGATCAGGCAGAAGACTAGGCAAATCGCCATTATGGCGGCGATGACCGCGATCAGCGTCGCGATCAGCGTCACGCTGCCATGCGCGTCGCTGGCCAGCAGCACGGTCGCGGTGATCGCGCCGGGGCCGGCCATCAGCGGAATGGCCAGCGGATAGGCGGCGATATTGTGCACATGCTCGGCGAGCGCTTTTTCCGCCGCCTTGGAGTCGCGCTGTATGCGCACGCCGAAGACCATTTCGGAGGCGATCGAAAACAAAAGAAATCCGCCGGCGATGCGGAAGGCCGGAATGGAAATGCCCATGGCCCCGAGCAGCCGCTGGCCGATCAGCGCCGAGCCCGCCAGAATCGCGAGCGCATAAACACTGGCGCGAAAGGCGATTGCGCGTTTGGTCCGCGCTTCGAGGCCGGAGGTCGCGGCGACGAAGACGGGCGCGAGGCCGAGCGGCTCGACGACGACGAGCAGCGTCACAAAGGCCGAGACGAGATAGTCGAGATCCATCCCGGCCTCCGGTGGGCGAGCGTCGCGGAGCCAGATAGCGCCCCGCGGGCGAAGCGCCAGCCGCGCGTGACCGCTCGCGCCTGTCGAGACCGCTCAGCCGATGCTCACCGCCATCTCCGCCGGCGGATCGAGAATGCTGCAGAGCTGGAGCAGCTGCTCTCTCGTCCAAGTCGTTTCGCCTTCGGTGCATCGGTAGAATTGGTTCACATGCGCGCCGCTGTAACCGAAGCAATAGCGCTCTTGATTTAAGTTTATGTAGCGTCGTCCGCCGGGCTGACTGCCGACATCGACGGTTCCGATGACGTTCTGCAACAGCAGGCCGACACTTTGTAGCGTGGCTCCCTCGTCGAAGAACCCAGTGCGCTCGGCGAGCGGCGCCTCCTTGTATTTTTTCGGGTCGAAACAAGCGTAGGTGTGGCGCGTCATAAAGTGGTGGAGGGCGTAGGTCCTGAAGCGCGGATGAAATCCATTGGGAAACTGCTTGCCATCATTGGCGGTCGATAGAGTCTCGAATTTGAACTTTTTCAGAAACGTCCAGGGCCAGCTCGTCTGATATTTGACGGCCCAAACGGCGAACTCGCTGTTGCGGGCGATGAATTTCGGAAGCTCGCTCTCGCTCCAATGATCCGCCATGAACTGAAAGACCTGCAGCGGCGCAACGCCGACGCCGTTCGATTGGCACCTCGAGACGATGCCGATGATTTTCTCGACCTTGAGCCGGTGCAGATTTTCCCAGAACGGCTCGCAGGCCGTCAAAATCGTGGAAGCCGGAATAGTCGTCTGCTTGAACAGCACGTCCAAATGGGCGGAGGGAATCTTGACGAGCTTCGCCGCTTTGTGGGCCTCGCAGCACCAGAGCTTCGCATAGGCTTTGCGCTTGGCGGTGTCTTCCAACATCTTCCATTTCGGCAGCATAGCGAGCCAATGATCCGCATAGGCCTTGCAGGCGAGCGCATCGACGCCGGTCGTTCGATAGGAGAAGAAGCTGTCGACTGCGAGGAGGAAGCTCGATGCGTTGAACGGCTCCGCATGCGCGGCGTTGAAAAGGGCGATCTGATGAGTTTTCGTCTGCGGCAGCGCCGCCGGAAACAGGGCGACGGCATTTTTCTCGAGGATGCGGCGCTGGACGCGCTGCTCGAGCGTTTTGAAATAGGTTTCGACGTCCTTTTCCGCTCTCACCGCAGCCTTCGCGGCGCGGCTTCTCTCGCCGATTTTCTTGTCGGCCGCATTTGTCACGGCCTCATTCGCCTCCTGATGCAGCTGCTGCAGGATTCCCACGAGCTGCTTCTCGACGGCGGTCAGCTCGGCGATCGGAATCTGCCGCGCCGTGCAAGCCATGACCCCGCTGACGCCGAGGCTCTGCTGGCGCTGCGCGACCTGGTGGCTGCGGAAGGCGCGCTGTATCGTCACCGCCGCCTGTTCTCGCTTCGCCTTTTCCTGCTGCAGATCATTCAGCAGAGCGCTGTAGATCGTGCCGGAGGAATGCTTGGCGAATAGGGCGACCAGCCCTTCCGCGCCGTCCAATAGCTCGATCGCCGCATTCAGCTCCACGAGGCCGCCGGCAATGGCGCGCCGCAGGCGGCTCTGCATCTCGCGATCCTGCCGGTCGAGCAGCGTCTTATAATCTTCGGGCTCGTAGCCGGACTGCCACATTGCGAAGACGATGTGCATCATCGTCGCCAGACCCTTGTTGGTGAGCGAATGTTCTGAAACGACGTCGGCAATCCCCCGCGGCATGGTCCTCTCCTTCGAAATCCTCGGCCGATCTCGCCGAGCCGTTTCGATCCTAGGAGGAGGGGGCGCGACGCCGATGTGGCTTAAGTCACGAAGCGAGCGTGAGCTCGGCATTGGCGCGATGGATTGTTCGCGCCCCGCCACTCTGCTAAGACGCAGTCGTCATCGAGGGAAAGGGCCGCGGACGAGAGGATGCTCTTTTACGAACCGCTGTTCCTGTTTCTCTTCGCTCCCGCGGTCTATGGCCTCTATCTGCTCGTCGGCGGCAATCGCGGCGCGCGCCTCGCCATTCTGCTCGCGGCGAGCCTTTTCTTCTACGCGTGGAGCGAGCCGCTCTTCGTCTTCGTCGTGCTCGGCTCCGCTTTCGCCGATGTCTTCATCGCGCGCCGCATAGCAGCGCTTCCGCCCGAGCAGAAATCGCGCAAGCTCTGGCTCGCGCTCGGCGTCTCCGCCAATCTCGGCCTGCTCGTCTATTTCAAATATGCGGGCTTTCTCGTCGCCAATCTCGACGTGATCTTACGCGCGCTCACCATGCCGGGGCTCGCCTTCGCGTCGGTCGCTCTGCCGATCGGCGTCTCCTTCATCGTCTTCGAGAAGATCACCTTTCTCGTCGACGTGCATCGCGGCGTGACCAAACCGGCGCAGAGCCTCTCGCTCTACGCTTTCTATGTGTTCTTCTTTCCGAAGCTCCTCGCCGGGCCGATCGTGAAATATCACGATATCGCCGAGCAATTGGCGCGATTCCGCCATGCGACGAGCGAGGATTTCACTGAGGGCTTCTCGCGCTTCATGCTCGGCGTCGGCAAGAAGCTGCTCATCGCCGACACGCTCGCCGGCGGCGCCGATCTCGTCTTCTCGCAAGACGCGTCGCGCATCGGCTTTCTCGACGCATGGGCTGGCGTGCTGTTCTTCACCTTCCAGATCTATTTCGATTTCTCCGGCTATTCCGACATGGCGATCGGCCTCGCGCGCATGTTCGGCTTTCGGCTGCAGGAGAATTTCGAAATGCCCTATGTGGCGGCGAGCGTCAGCGAATTCTGGCGCCGATGGCACATGTCGCTCACCTCCTGGATTCGCGACTATCTCTACATTCCGCTCGGCGGCAATCGGCGCGGCGAAACGCGCACGCAGGTCAATCTCTGGCTCTGCTTCCTCGCCTCGGGCCTGTGGCACGGCGCGGCTTGGACCTATGTCGCCTGGGGCGCCTATAACGGTCTCTTCCTGGTGCTCGATCGGCTGTTCCTGCTCGATTGGCTGAAGCGCCGCCCGGTCTTCCTCGCCAATCTTCTGACTTTCGTCGTGGTGACGATCGGCTGGACCGTGTTTCGCGCTTCTTCCCTCGAGCAGGCGGGCGCCTTCTACCTCGCAATGGCGCGGCCTTTCGCGGGCGGCGCCGAGCCGATCGCTATTCCCGCCTATCATTTCGTCGTGCTCGCCATGGCGGCGGCGATCTGTGTTTCGCAGCGGCTCTATCTCTCCTTCGGCGACAGGCTCTCCTCGAGCCTGCTGGCGCAGCGTCACGCCTTTGCGCTCAACGCTTTTCTCGCGCTGCTCTTTGTCTGCGCCGTTGGCAAGGGGCTCGCCGATCCGTTCAAGCCCTTCATCTATTTCCGGTTCTGACGATGCGCCGCACGCTTCTGCATCGCTCGCCCATCTACGCCGCCGCCGGCGCCGTCCTATTCTTCTTTCTCGCGAGCCTTTGGAATTACGCGGTCGAGCGCGACTATCCGAAATTGCGGCTGCGCAGCGCAAATCCGCTCGCCGGCGTCGCCAAGCCGGCGCCGACGGAGGTTTCGCTCGCGAAAATCCTCTCCGGCGAGACGCAGAAGAGCTTCTCGGACAATCTCGCGCAATCGCTGCCGGTGTTTCCCTTCGCCGTGCGCGCGCGCAATCAGCTGCTCTATTCGCTGTTCGGCGCCTCGGGGGCGCCGGGCCTCGTCATCGGGCGCGACGCGCAATTGTTCGAGCGTTTCTATATCGACGAATTCTGCCGCCGCGGCGCGCCGCCGAGCGAGGCGACGCTGACGCGCTGGGCGCAGCGCGTCGCCGAGAACGAGGCCGCCGCCCATGCGCGCGGAAAAGGCTTCGCCTATGTGATCTCGCCGTCCAAGGCTTCGCAATATCCGCAATATTTTCCCGCCGGAATGAAATGTCCTGCGCAGGCGCGTGGAACCATCGACAAGCTCGCGCCCTATCGCGCGGCGCTAGAGGCGCGCGGGCTGCGCTTCGTCGATTCGTCGGCGCTGCTCGATGCGCGCAAAAAGGATTTCGACATCGACTTTTTCCCGCGTGGCGGCACGCATTGGAATCTGCTCGGCGCGGCGCTGGCGACGCGCGAGGCGACGCAACTCATCGGCGCGGACGCAGGCCTCGGCCGCTTCGATTTCGACTGGCGTCGCGACAATGTCGCTTTGGGAACGGATCGCGATCTGCTCGATCTGCTCAATCTTCTCTGGCCGGATCCGCATTATCCCGTCGCGACCATTCTGCGCGCGCCCGACGCGAAGGCGCAATGCGCGCGCGCGCCAAAGCTGCTCGCGCTCGGCGGCAGCTTCGTGCGCGAGATCATCGTCTCGCTCGCCGCGGCGCCTTGTCCGCCGCAGATCGATTATTGGTTCTCCATGCGGCTCGCCAATGATGACTTCGATCTCGTCCGCTATCACACCGCGCCCGGCGAGACCGGCAATGGCGAGCGGCGGCCGGCCGATCTCGCCGAGCTGCGCGCCAGCGCGGAAGAAGCCGACGCTATTTTGCTCGAGGAGAACGAGGCCAATATCGGCACGTTGAGCCAGGTGGAAAATCTCTGGCGCGCGCTGCATCCGGTCGAGGTGGCGAAGTAGCGAATAGCGAATAGCGAATAGTAAGAAGCTCTACTCGCTATTCGCTACTCGCCGATCAAGCGGACGCCGCGCGTCCGGCCATTCGCGCATATTCGCCGAAGACGATTTCGCGGCCATACGCGCGCTCCAATCGCCGCACGGTGAAATGGCCGCGCGCCAGTGATTGGAAATGCCGTGTGAAGGCGATATTGACCGCCGCGCCGCCGAGAGCGCCGAGTATGGGCGCCGCTTGCGCCGCGGCCTTTTGCGAGACGACGACGCCGAAGCGCGTCGAAATTTGCGCGATGAGCCGCGCCAGCACCGGCGCCGTCTCGTCGGCGACCGCGGTCGCGGCGACATAATGCGCGGCGTCGCTCACCGTTTTGGCGAGCAGGCCGCGAATGGCGAGATAGCCGCCCTCTAGGATATTGCCTTCCTCCGCATGGCCGCCGAGCGCGAAGACCTGCAGGCAGGCGATCGTCGATTCTGGATCGGCGAGGTTCTCGCCCTCGCTGCGGGCGATGTCGGCGATCGAGCGCAGCATGATCACGGTGGAGACCGGCAGCTCGATCGGCAGGCTGGCGAGGCCGATGGCGCCGCCGATCGCGCCGCTCGCCGCGGCGAGGCGCAGATGCAGCCGCGAGGCGTCGCGCGCCGGGGCGGCGGGATCGAGGCTCGAGATCGCGACGCGTAGGGCCGATTTGATGCCGCGGCGGGTCGCGCTCGCGGCCACTTCCTGCAGCGCCGTCGGAATGATGCGGCCGGCGAAGCCGATCTGCCGTCCGGCCAGCGCGGTGAGCCGCTCGGCGAAGCTCTCGCGCTCCAGAATTTCGACCGCCGCTTGCAGAGCGGCGCGGTCGGCCTCCGTCATCGGCCGCTCGATCACGACGGGAAGTGCCTGCGACACGCTTGTTTTTCCTCTCCGATCGCTCCCGCCCCGGCCGCTAAGATCGGATGAAAAAGCCCGCGCTGCAAGGGCGAGCGCGGCCCTGTGCGGGGACGCACTTTCAGAGGGCCTTCTCTGTCCTTATGTGACGGCGAAGCACAAGACGGGCTTTCGAAAGCGCCGCGCATGTTTTCCCGCAGAGGGCGGGGGGCGCGGCGACAAAGGGGAGGTGACTATGACGGCTTATCTCAAGTCTCTGTTTCGTTTGGCGGCCGCGCCGGTCGGCGTCGCGGCTCTGTTGGCGACGCTCGCGCCGGTTTCCGCCTCGGCGCATGGCCGCGCCGGCGTGCTGGAGTGCAAGCTCTCCGGCGACAAGGTCGCCATCGTCGTCGAGGAGCGCACGGTCGATTGTCTTTTCGAGGATGAGAGCGGCGCGCCGCCGGTCCATTATGTCGGCAGCGTCACCAATGTTGGCGCGGTGATCGGCGTCGGCGGTCCGGGCGAGCTCGCTTGGGGCGTGGTGGCGGCGAGCGGCGCCTCGGGTCCGGGCGCTCTCGCCGGCGATTATGTCGGCGCGCATGGCTCTTTCGCGCTCGGCGTCGGCGGCGGCGGCTCGGTTCTCGTCGGCGGCTCCAATGACACTGTGACGCTGCAGCCGATTTCGGTCGAGGCGAATACGGGTCTCATTCTCTCGGCTGGCGTCGGCCATCTCAGCCTGCGCTACGCGCCGGAGCCGGTCGGTCGCCACGGCCGCCATCACGGCCATTTCTGCCACCGCCATCATCACCACCACCATCATCATCACCATCACCGCTGAGGGTGAGGCGGAGTGGCGTGGGCGCCTTTCGGGCGCTCACGCGAAATCGATGATGCTGTCGGTCGGAAAGTCGTAGAGCTTGCCTGTCTCGGTCCAATCCGGGCGGCACAGAGCGACGAGCTTGGGCGCCAATTCCTCGGGCGTGCGCAGCGTCATCGGATCTTCGCCCGGCATTGCGGCGGCGCGCATCTGCGTGCGCAGCGGGCCGGGGTTGGCCAGCATCACCTTCACTTGTGAGGTGTTCTGCGTCTCGGCGGCGTAAGTGCGGCCGAGCGCGTTCAGCGCCGCTTTGGTGACGGCGTAAGGCCCCCAATAGGGCTTGATGCGATGCGCCGCGCCGGAGGTGACGAACACCGCGCGTCCCGCATCGGACGAGCGCAAGAGAACATCCATCGCGCGAATGAGCCGCCAATTGGCGGTGACATTCACGTCGAAGAGACGGCTCCATTGCGGCGGATCGACATGCGGAAGCGGCGTCACCGGGCCGAGCAGGCCGGCGTTGCCGACCAGAATGTCGAGCTTCTTCCAGCGCTCGTGAATGCAGGCGCCGAGCCGGTCGAGATTGTCGAATTCGGTGACGTCGAGCGGGACGATCGTGGCCTGGCCGCCGAAGCCGACGATCTCGTCATAGAGGAATTCCAGCGCGCCTTGCCCGCGCGCCAGCGCGACGACATGCGCGCCCTCGCGCGCGAGAGCGACGGCGAGCGCGCGGCCTATGCCGCGCGAGGCGCCGGTGACGAGGGCGACGCGGCCTTCCAGAGTCATGCGAAAATATCCTTCAGCGCGAGGTCGAGGCCCGGCGGGTCGAGCCGGATCGACCCTTCGGTCACGGTCTCTTCCCGCATTGCCGCCGCGCCGTCACGGCGGCAATGCGTCACGGCGCGGCGGGCGAGATCGACGATGAGATAATGGGCGAGGCTCGCCACACGGAAATAGCCCTCCCGCTTCACGCTCTCGTCGTTCGTGTCGGAGGAGGGGCCGAGAACAGTGACGACGACGACGGGGGCAGGGGCCAGCATGTCTTCCGTGGCGACGGGAGCGCCGCAATTCACCAGAATGTCGGGCTCATAGACATTATGCGCATCCACCGCGACGCCCAGGCCGCCGACATAGGCCTCGCAAGGCGCGCCGGCGCGGGCCAGAGCCTCGGCGATCACGCGCCAGATCTTGCCCTTGGCCGCCACATGCTCCGACGGCTCGCGCGGCATGGGGACGATCTCGCCATCGACGAGCTCATAACGGCCTTCCTCATGCCGTTCCGACCAGGCGAGGAAGTCCGCTATCGTCATCGGCTCGCGGGCGGGCGCTGTCATGAGCGCCTATCTAGCACGGAGCAGGCGAAACACGAGGGTCAGATTATTGGCCGGCATCTCCACGATGCGCGGCTCGGAAAACCCGTTTTTCTGCGCGCAGGCGATCACCGTCTCTATGTCGCGCACGCCCCAGGCGGGATTGTTGGCGCGCAGGCTGGCGTCGAACTCCTCATTGCTGGGCGCGGTATGGGCGCCGCCGCGCTTATAGGGGCCGTAGAGGCAGACAGGCGCGCCCTCCGGCAGCATCGCCGCCGCCGTGGCGAAGAGGCTCTCCGTCGACGCCCAAGGCGAGATATGGATCATGTTGATGCAGACGATCGCATCCGCCTGCGTGACCGGCCAAGGCTGCTGAGTCGCATCCAGCGCGAGCGGCGCGCGGAGATTGGGAAGCCCCATCGCTGCGACCCAGGCGGCGACGCTCTCCCGCGCTCTTTCGTCGCGGTCCGTGGGCTGAAACACGAGGCCCGGCAGATGCGCCGCGAAATGCGCGGAATGCTCGCCCGTGCCACTGGCGATCTCCAGCACGAGCCCTTCCGCCGGCAGCTCCTCGCGCAGCACGTCGAGGATCGGTCCGCGATTGCGCGCGGCGGCGGGGGCGTAGAGGCGTTTGTCGTCTGCTTCGGGCGTCATCGAGGGCCTTTCCGATCGCGTGCGAAGCAAGAGCGGGGCCGCGTTGTCTCGGCCGCGATGTCATCAGGCATACACGAAGGAGCAATAGGGGCAAGCGAACAGCAAAGTTCCAGCTAAGTTCATGAGGAGAGCCGCAAAAATGAAACGACGTCTCTTGGCCTCGGCGGCCTTCGCCGGCGCCTTCGGCATTGCGCCTAATGCCGCCATGGCGCAATCGGCGACCAATATCGCCAATGCCAATCTGCTCTCCGGCTTCAGCCTTCTCGGCAACACGCCGGCGGGCGTCACTGTTCTGAATCAAAATCTCGCCACCGCGATCAGCATCAACAATAATTCTTCCGCGGCAGTGCGGGCGCAGGCGATTTCCGACAATACGATCGCCTCGCTCGTCGGCTCCATGCAGAATGGCATGTCGGTGGCGGACGGCCTCGGCTCCAAGCTTTTCGCCGTTTTCGCGACCAAGGACTCCGTCGCGGCCAATTTCACCGCGACGAGCCTGTCGACGAATTTCTCCAGCCTCTTCACCCAGATCAACACGCTGATCACGGCGGGCGACTCGGCCTTCACCAAGAATTATTTCGCCAATGGCAGCACGGATGGCAATCCGGCGCATCAGGCGGTCGGCGTCTCGCTGCCGGCCGGCGGCCAGTTCAATGTCTATGACAAGGCCTATAATCCGCTGCCCGCCAACGCCAACACCGTGGGCGACAGCCGTCCGGCGCAGGTGGCGCCGACGCAGATTCAGACCTTCGTCGCCAATGACTATTTCGGCGTCTCGACCAATTCCGCCACCGCGATCATTCCGACGCTGAAGAGCAACGCCTCCTTCCCGAGTGGCCACTCCACCTATGGCTTCACCTCCAGCCTTCTGCTCGCAATCATGGTTCCCGAGCGCTATCAGCAGCTCATCACGCGCGGCGCCGAATTCGGCAACAGCCGCATCGTGCTCGGCGCGCATTATCCGCTCGACGTGATCGGCGCGCGCATCCAGACCTATTATGATCTGGTGCAGATATTGAACGGCAATTCCGATTACGCCAATCGGACCGTGCCGGGCCTGCTCGGCGGGACCATCACCACGACCAGCAATTTTCCCGCGCTGTTCTCTGCGGCGCAGAGCGATCTTCGCGCGCTGCTGAGCACATGCTCGGGCGGCGTCGCCGCTTGCGCGACGACATCGGCGACGGATCGCTTCAGCAGCATTTCGACCGACAAGGCCAATTTCACCTATTGGCTGACCTATGGCCTCTCGCCGGTCGGCGCCACCAATCTCGCGCCGGTCGTGCCCGTCGGCGCGGAAGTGCTGATCGCCAGCCGCTTTCCTTATCTCACCTCTGCGCAGCTGCGCGACGTGCTGGCGACGACGGAGCTCGCCTCCGGCCAGCCGCTCGACGACGGCTCGGGCTATGCGCGGCTCAATCTTTTCGCCGCCGCAGATGGCTATGGCTCCTTCGGCTCGCAGGTCTCCGTGACGATGAATGCGGCGCTCGGCGGCTTCAATGCGAGCGATTCCTGGAACAACGACATTTCCGGCGTGGGCGGCCTCACATTGAATGGAACCGGCCGTCTGACGCTCACCGGATCGGACACTTACACGGGTCCGACCATCGTCAATGGCGGCACGCTGGAAGTCGCCGGCTCTATCGTCTCGGCAAGCACGGTGAATGCGGGCGGCACGCTGGCCGGCGCCGGCACGGTCGGCAATGTGACGGTGAATGCGGGCGGAACGCTCGCGCCCGGCGCTGTGGACACGATCGGGACGCTGACCGTCAAAGGCGCTCTCGCCTTCCAGCCGGGCTCGATCTATTCGGTGCGCGCGACGCCTCTGCTCGCGGATCGGACCAATGTCACGGGGACGGCCGCGCTCAACGGCTCGGTGAATGTTCTCGCCGGCTCTGGCCTCTATCTGCCGAGCACGTCCTACACCATCCTCAACGCCCAGGGCGGCGTGTCGGGGAGCTTCTCGAGCGTCGGAACCAATCTCGCCTTTCTGACGCCGCGGCTCGGCTATGACGCGAATAATGTCTATCTGAGCTTGAACCGCAATGATCTCGCCTTCGGCGCGGTGGCGGCGAGCGCCAATCAGCGCGCCGTGGCCAATGCGCTGACGGCGGCGAGCATTGGCCCCTATGGCGCAGCGGGCGCGAGCCTGTTCAACACGCTCTATCTGCAGACGGCGCAGGGCGCGCAAGCGAGCTTCGACACGCTGAGCGGCGCCGGCCTCGCGGGCGCGCAATCGACCGCGATCCATGTCGGCGCGCTGGCGAGCTCGGCGATCGCCGATCAGGCCGCCTTCTGGCGCTCCGGCGAGATGAGCGACGTCACCGGAATCACCTCGCGCGAGAGCGTCGCCGGCGCGCTCAACTATACGAAGCTCGAATCGCGCAAAGGCCCCATCGTCGTGAAGAGCCCGCCGGCCTTCACCCGCACCTGGCGCGCCTGGGGCTCCTTCTTCGGCGGCGCGGTGGACACCTCGGCGGACGCCGGCCTCGGCGCGCCTTCCGCCAAGGCCAATTATTATGGCGGAATCATCGGCCTCGATTATCAGATCGATCCCGATTGGCTCATCGGCGTCGCGGCGGGCGGCAGCTCATCGAACTTCTCCGTCGCGTCGCAGCAGAGCAGCGGCGAGATCACCGCTTTCCACGGCGGCGTCTATACGAGCCGTCTCTTCGGCCGTTCCTATGTCGAATTGAGCGAGACTTTCAGCGTCTTCCAGAATTCGACGACGCGCACGGCCGGCGGCTTCGGCTTCCTGCCCTATGACAAGCTCACGGCGGATTTCTCCTCGCGCGAATATCGCACGCGTGGCGAGATCGGCCATGGCTATGACATAGGCCGCATGAAGCTGACGCCCTTCGCCGCGGCGGAGGTCGCCTTCTACGAATCCGACGCCTTCACCGAGAAGGGCCTCAATCCGGCGAGCCCGCTGGCGCTGACGAATAGAGGCCAATCGACGACCTCGCTGCCGACCTTCCTCGGCCTGCGTTTCTCCGACAGCTTCCGCCTCGACAATGGCTGGCGCGTCACGCCCACGGGCAGCGTCGCTTGGGTGCATGAGTTCTTCCCGCAGCGACGCATGACCAATACGCTGGTCGCGCTGCCGGGGGCGAGCTTTTCCGTCTTCGGTCCGCGGGAGGCCTATAATCTCGCGCAGATCAAGGCCGGCGCGCAGCTCTATCTCGAAGATCGGCTCGCGCTCTTCGTGGATTTCCAGGGCGAGTTTTCGGATCTGACGCGCAGCTATGGCGGCAAGGGCGGGCTGAAATACAGCTGGTGAATAATCGGCTGCGCCGCCCCCGAATTTCGGGGGCGGCGATTTGCGCCGCCGCAGGCGCGCATTCGCTCCGAGGATTCGTCATCTCTGAGTCGAGATCCGCGAAATCGCGCGTGACGAGCCGCGCGCTCGTCGCCAGCGCAATTCCGGCAATCTATGCGCTCAGCTCGCCTCCGCCAGCAGCGACAGCTGCGTCCTCACGCGCTCCTCCGTCACATCGGTGAGCGTCGTCGGATAGTCGCCCGTGAAGCAATGGTCGGTGAATTGCGGCCGCACGGGATCGCGCTTCTCCTCGCCCATGGCGCGGTAGATGCCGTTGATCGACAGAAAGGCCAGGCTGTCCGAGCCGATATATTGCCGCATCTCCTCGAGCGTATGCGTCGCGGCGAGCAGCTTCTCCTTCTGCGGCGTGTCGATCCCGTAATAATCGGGATTGGTGATCGGCGGCGAGGAGATGAGGAAATGCACCTCACGCGCGCCGGCGTCGCGCATCATCTGCACGATCTTCACCGAGGTGGTGCCGCGCACGATCGAATCGTCGATCAGGATCACGCGCTTGCCGGAGACGACGGAGCGATTGGCGCTGTGCTTCAGGCGCACGCCGATCTCGCGCACGGTCTGCGTCGGCTGAATGAATGTGCGGCCGACATAATGATTGCGGATGATGCCGAGCTCGAAGGGAATGCCCGACTCGCGCGCATAGCCGAGCGCCGCCGGCACGCCGGAATCCGGCACGGGCACGACGACATCCGCCTCGATCCTCCGCTCGCGGGCGAGCTCCGCGCCCATAGCCTTGCGCACCTCATAGACGGGCCGGCCGTGGACGATGGAATCGGGACGCGCGAAATAAATGTATTCGAAGATGCAGGGACGCATCGCCTGCGGCGGGAAAGGCTTGACGCTCTCCAGCCCTTCCTCCGAGATGATGACGACCTCGCCATTCTCGACGTCGCGGACGAAGCGCGCGCCGATGATGTCCAGCGCGCAGGTCTCCGAGGCGAGAATATATTTGCCGTCCAGCTCGCCGATGACGAGCGGGCGAATGCCGAGCGGATCGCGCGCGCCGATCAGCTTCTTGTTGGACAGCACCACCAGCGCATAGGCGCCCTCTATGGAGCGCAGCGCCTCGATGAAACGCTCGACCAGCCGCGTCTTGCGGCTGCGCGCCACGAGATGGAGAATCACCTCTGTGTCGGAGGTCGATTGGAAGATCGCGCCTTCCTCGATCAGATCGCGGCGCAGCGTATGGGCGTTGGTGAGATTGCCATTGTGGCCGATGGCGAAGCCGCCCGTGTTGAGCTCGGCGAACAGCGGCTGCACATTGCGCAGGATCGTCTCGCCGGTCGTGGCGTAGCGGACATGGCCGATCGCCGAATTGCCTGGCAGGCGCTTGATCGTGCTCTCATGCGAGAAATGATCGCCGACGAGGCCGAGGCGGCGCTCCGAGTTGAAGCGCTTGCCATCGAAGGCGACGATGCCCGCCGCCTCCTGTCCGCGATGCTGCAGCGCATGCAGTCCGAGCGCGGTCAGAACCGTCGCCTCGGGATGATCGAATATGCCGAAGACCCCGCAATATTCGCGGAGCCGGTCGCCGTCGAGATCATCGTCCGACATGGAAGGACGCCCGCCGCCGCCGTCCAAGTCCGAACCGCTCATTCGCTTCTCTCCTCGGGCGTCTCGCCCACTCGCCCACGCTCAGCGTGCTTTTCGCCCGGAGACGAGGGCGTCCAGTTTCTGTTGCTCGTTCGCGCCATATGTGGCGACGGACGGATGATTTGTAAGATCGCCGCGCTTTTCGGGCGCAGTCTCGGCGTCGCTCTTGCCGGCGTCGCCGTCGGACTCGGCCGGCGGCTCTTCCGCGCCGACGCCCTTCTTCGTCTTGATCTTGGCGACCAACCCCTCGATGTCGTCGGGCAGATATTCCCGCAGCTTGTCGCCGGAGGCCTGCAGCACCGGCTTGGTGCGGGCGTTCTTGATCCACTCCGGCTGGCTCGCGTCCGGCACCAGCCAAGCATAGAACAGGAAGGCCACCACGGCGAGCAGCAAGCCGCGCGCCGCGCCGAAGAGGAAGCCCAGCGTGCGGTCCAGCGCGCCGATCTTGGAGTCGAGAATGACGTCCGAGAGCTTCACGGTGAACAAGGACACGACCACCAGCGTTGCGAAGAACACGACCGCCGCCGCCGCCAGCAGGGCGATATTATCCTTCGGCACATAGGGTTTCACATAAGGCACGAGCAACGGATGCAAGTAGTAGGCCGCCGCTGCGGCCGCCACCCAGGACAAAATGGCCAGCACCTCGCGCGTGAAGCCGCGCAGCAGCGCGAGCAGGCCCGAGACCAGCACCACTATGGTGACGGCGAGATCGAGATAGGACGGCATGTGCAAGGCCTCTCGTGTTTCGTCTGCTCTAGAGCGCGGTCGGGCGCTCTAACGTGAATCCCTTGGGTCGCGCTCGGCGCTCGGGCCGCGCTCCGAAAGGCGCAGCTGAAGCTCGAGGCCGGCGCGTTCGTCATCGCCGTCGGAATCTCGGCGCAGAGTATAAGGGAGCGGCCCAAATTCGTCACGTCCCGGCGCGGGCGGCGCTGTTTGTCCACAAGCGCGCGCGAACAGGCGCTACAAACCCCGCGATTGCGGCATTTGCGAGAAGCGCGCGCGGGCGGCATGGCCGCGAGAGGCGCGGCGCAGGCGGCGTGCGGAGGAAGCGGGGCTGCCGCATGGGCGCTCAGGCGGCGCGGCGAATCTCTCCCAGGGTGGAGGCGGCGATCATCAGCGCCATGCCGTGCAGGCGGGCCTCGTCGCGGCCCTGCCAGCGGCGCAAGATAACGCGGAAGAGCTCGTCCATCACCGTCTCGTCTATGGCCTCGAGCGAGCGCTCTTCTATATTGGCGCGGCGCGCGAGCAGAACGAGATCGTTGCGGGCGTCGCGCGCCATGAGCGGCTCGCCCTCGAGCAGGCTGCGCCACATGCGGCAATGCTGCCGTCCCAGAGCGTCCCACATCTGTCGACGTCCTCGAAACCAGGCCTCGTAGACACTGAATATTCGATCCGCGACTAATGGTTCACTCCAGCGGGCGATTTCTCTGCTCGTCTCCGCAAATTCCCGAGATTGCATTGGTCGGCCTCGTGGAAACTTGAAAAACGCGTGATTCGCTGAATGAAATCATTATTGCGCGTGGTTAATTTTCTGCAACCATCCCCGCCGGGCGCTGCACCGATTATTCTGCGTCTACGTCGTCATTCCTGTGATGTTTGTTGAGGGAGACAAGTAAAAACACCTATTTGTCAGGGCCGTGACTACGTATTCTGAGTGGAGTGGAAAGAGGTTCGCGCAGCCGCGCCGGTCGTTCAGGCGCGCGAAAAAGCCTTCCGGCGGCGTCAGCTCTGCCGCTGCGGACGTCCACGCTCGCGCGCGCCGACCGAATCTTTCGCAATGTCGGCGACCAGCGCGGCGACATGGCCGCAATGCGACAAAGCGACACCCGACGCTTTGTCGTCTTCGCTCGTCTGCTGCGCCTGCGGCAGCACGGCGCGGCGAAAGCCGAGCTTGCCGGCCTCCTTCAGCCGTGCGCCGGCGTGAATGACCGGCCGCACCGCGCCGGAGAGCGCGATCTCGCCGAAAAACAGCAGCTCGGCGGGCAGAGTGGCGCCGGTCAGCGAGGAGACGAGCGCCGCTGCGGCGGCGAGATCGGCGGCCGGCTCATCGGCGCGCAGGCCGCCAGCGACATTGAGATAGACATCATGCATGCCGAGCTTCAGCCCGGCATGGGCTTCCAGCACGGCGAGTATCATCGAAAGCCGATTCGAATCGAAGCCGACGACGGCGCGGCGCGGCGTGCCGAGCGAGGTGGGCGCGACCAGGGCCTGAATCTCCACCAGCATGGGGCGCTGGCCCTCCATGCCGGCGAGCACGGCGGCGCCCGGCGCAGCGGCGTCGCGGCCGGCGAGAAACAGGGCGGAGGGGTTGGCGACCTCGGCGAGGCCGGCGCCGGTCATCTCGAAGACGCCGATCTCACCGGTCGCGCCGAATCGGTTCTTGGAGGCGCGCAGCATGCGGAAGTGATGCGCGCTGTCGCCCTCGAAGGAGAGCACAGCGTCGACCATATGCTCGACGACGCGCGGGCCGGCGACCTGGCCGTCCTTGGTGACATGGCCGACGAGAATCACGGTGGAGCCGCTGAGCTTGGCGTGGCGCAGCAGCGCCTGGGCGCTGGCGCGCACTTGCGTCACCGTGCCGGGCGCCGAATCGGCCGCCTCCGTATGCATGGTCTGAATCGAATCGATGACGATCAGCGCCGCGCGCTTGCCGGCGGAACAGGTGGCGAGAATATCCTCGACCTGCGTGGCGCCGGCGAGCTCGACCGGGGCGTCGGAAAGGCCGAGCCGCTCGGCGCGCAGCCGCACCTGCGCCGCAGCCTCCTCGCCGGAAATGTAGATGACGCGCTCGCCCCGCCGCGCGAGGGCCGCGCAGGCCTGGATCAGCAGCGTCGATTTGCCGATGCCCGGCTCGCCGCCGAGCAGCGCCACCGAGCCGGGCACGAAGCCGCCGCCGGTCACGCGGTCGAATTCTTCTATGCCCGTGGCGATGCGCGGGGCAGGGCTTGCGTCGCCGGCCAGCGCCTCGAGCGCGAAAGGCCGGCCGCGCCCGACGCGCGCCGTCGGACCGAAGCCGCCGCCGGCGCCGCCATTCTCCTCGACGATCGTGTTCCACTCGTTGCAGGATTCGCAGCGGCCCTGCCAGCGGTTCGTCACCGCCCCGCAGCTCTGGCAGACGAAGCTCTGGCGTGCTTTAGCCATGGCGCGCTTCGTCCTCTCCCGACATGGCCGGCAGAAGCGCCAGCGGCGCCAGCGCGGCGATGGCGGCGCAGCCATAGGCGAAGCCTTGGCCGCTCGCCTCGGCCAGCGCGCCGAAGGCGACATTGCCGGCGATCACCGCCACGGCGTTGGCGAGGCCAAAAACGCCGAAGCCGGTGGCGCGCAAATGCGCCGGCGCGGCGCGGGCGACCAGAGCCGAGAAGGCCACTTGCGCCAGCGCTATATGTAGGCCCCAGAGCGCGATCCCGACAAAGATGAAAGCGAGGTCCTGCGACGCCGCGAGCACGGCCTCGGAGATCGCCAGCGTCACGCTCGCGGCGATGAGCAGCCGGCGCTCGCTCCAGCGATCGACGAGCTTGCCGGCCGGATAGGCGGCGAGCATGGCGACGAAGGACATTGCGACCAGCGTCAGCGGCGCGAAGGCGATGCGCAAGCCGGCGCCCGTCGCCCGCAGCACGAGAAACGCTTCGCCCACTCGCGCCGCGGCGAGCAGGGCGCCGAAGGAGAGCAGGAGCCAAAAGGCGCGCGGCAAATCAGAAAATCCGGCGAGCAGCGCCTTGCGGCCCGTAGCGGGCGGGCGTGTCTCCTCCGGCTCGTGAACGAAGACTGCGAGAACCAGCACGCAGATCAGCGCCGGCAGGCAGGCGATCCAAAAGACGAAGCGCGTGTCGTCATGCGTCGCCAGCATCAGGCCGATCGCCGCCAGCGGGCCGATGACCGCGCCAACCGTATCGAGCGTCTGGCGCAGGCCATAGGCGGCCCCGCGCTGCTCTGGCGTTGTGACGTCGGCGATCAGCGCATCGCGCGGCGCGCCGCGCAATCCTTTGCCCACACGGTCGAGCACGCGCGCGGCGATCACCTCCGCCGCGCCGCCGGCGAGCGGAAAGATCGGCTTGGTCGCCGCGGCGAGGCCGTAGCCGAACAGCGCCAGCCCTTTGCGCCGGCCGATCATGTCCGAGATGCGGCCCGAGACCACCTTCACGGCGAGCGCCGTCGCTTCCGCCGCGCCTTCGATCCAGCCGATTTCGGCGATGGCGACGCCGAGCGTTCCGGCGAGATAGACCGGCAGCAGCGCATGGATCATCTCGGAGGAGAAATCCATGAACAGCGAGGTGACGCCCAGCGCCCAGACGGCGGTGGGCATGGACGCTCGTCCGAACGTCTGCGCAGAGTCTCTGGCTCGCTCGCTCATGGCGCGCTTCTACGTCGCGGATCGAGGCTTCGGCAAGCGAAACGATCCGGGGACGCAAATTCCGATCGAACGGCGCCGCTCGATCGGAAAGCGCTAATCCTCTGTCTCGTGATGTCCGTTGATGCGTCCTCGCAGCACATTGGACGCTTTGAACATCACGACGCGGCGCGCGGTGATCGGCGCCGAGGCGCCTGTCTTGGGATTGCGTCCGACGCGCTCGCCTTTGGAGCGAATATGAAAGGAGCCGAAGGAGGAGAGCTTCACATCATCGCCGGAGACGATGGCGTTGAAAATCTCGGACAGCACAGCTTCGACGAACTCGCCGGACTCGGCGCGCGAGAGACCGATGCGGCGATGCACGGCGTCTGCGAGATCGGCGCGCGTCACCGTGTGATGTCCCTGTGAGGTTGGCGTCTCGGAAATGACGTTTTCGTCCCGGGAAAGGTCTTCGACTGCCGGCGGGGCTTTTTCTGAAACATTTTGCGACATGATCGGCCTTATCGATTCAAAACGAAACTAGCATCGTCGAGCTCGACTTTTTTTTCTGCCTTGTGACAACTCTCGCGCGAGAAGGGTTCGTCGCGGACGATCGCAACAGGCCGCCGCAGACCCCGATCGCGAGGAGCGAAAAACTCAATTTGATTATTTTTCAGAAACTACGGAGGAAATCAAGCACAGGTTGCAGTTTCACGACCGGGATTTCGTGGCGCCTCACCAGCGGATGAGCGCCGAACCCCATGTAAAACCGCCGCCGACCGCCTCGAGCATCACGAGATCGTCACGCTTGATGCGTCCGTCGTCGCGCGCGACCGACAATGCGAGGGGAATGGAGGCGGCCGAGGTGTTGCCGTGCAAATGCACTGTGGCGACGACTTTTTCCGGCGCGATGCCGAGCTTCGTCGCCGACATGTCGATGATGCGGCGATTGGCCTGATGCGGCACGAACCAGGAGAGATCGGCCGCCGTGAAGCCGGTCGCTGCGAAGGCGTCCGTCACGACATCCGTCACCATGCCGACGGCGAAGCGGAACACTTCCTTACCTTCCATGCGCAAATGGCCGACCGTTCCGGTCGAGGAGGGGCCGCCATCGACATGCAATTTCGCGCGATGGCGTCCGTCCGAGCGCAAATGCGTCGTCAATATGCCGCGCTCTGCGAGCGAGCCTTCGCTCTCGCGCGCCTCGAGCACTATGGCGCCGGCGCCATCGCCGAACAGCACGCAGGTCGTGCGGTCTTTCCAGTCGAGAATGCGAGAGAATGTCTCAGCGCCGATCACGAGCGCGCGCTTGTGCGAGCCGGAGCGAAGAAACTTCTCCGCCGTCGTCAGCGCGTAGACGAAACCCGAGCACACCGCCTGAAGATCGAAGGCGGCGCCGTGCGTCATGCCGAGCGCGGCCTGAATCTGCGTCGCCGTGGAGGGAAAAGTATAGTCGGGCGTCGATGTGCCGACGATGACGAGATCGATATCCTCCGGGCCGAGACCGGCGTCGGCCAGCGCGGCGCGCGCCGCTTTCTCGCCGAGCATAGAGGTGGTCTCGCCGGGCGCGGCGATGTGACGCTCCTTTATGCCGGTGCGCTGCGTGATCCATTCGTCGCTGGTGTCGACCGTGGCGGCGAGCTCCTCATTGGTGAGGATGCGGCTCGGCAGATAGCTGCCGAGGCCGACGACGACAGAGCGCAGAGGGCGCTGGATAAGAGTCACTGAGCGGCTTCCTGGTCGTCGCGGCGGCTCGAGGCCAGCATGTCGCGGATCTTGGAGAGCAGGCCTTGATGCGCCATCTCATAGCCGATCTCGACCGCGCGGGCGAAGGCCAGCGCATCGGCGCCGCCATGGCTCTTGATGACGATCCCCTCGAGGCCGAGAAACACGCCGCCATTGATGTTGCGAACGTCGATCTTGTCGCGCAGCTCGCGAAAGGCGCCGCGCGCCAGCAGATAGCCGAGCTTGGCGAGCCAGCTCCGCCCGATCGCCTCGCGCAGATAATTGGTGATCTGAGTCGCCGTGCCCTCGGCGGTCTTCAGCGCGATATTGCCGGAGAAGCCCTCGACGACGACGACATCGACGACGCCCTTGCCGATCTCGTCGCCCTCGACGAAGCCGTGATAGTCGAGATCGGGAAGCTCGGCCTCCTTCAGCAGACGCGAGGCGGTCTTGACCTCCTCGACGCCCTTGATCTCCTCGACGCCGACATTGAGCAGGCCGACGCTCGGCCGCTCGAGGTCGAAGAGCGAGCGCGCCATCGCCGCGCCCATGACGGCGAGATCGACGAGATGGCGCGCGTCCGCGCCGATGGAGGCGCCGACGTCGAGCACGATGGAGTAGCCGCGCGCCGTCGGGGCAGGCCATAGGCAGGCCAGCGCCGGACGCTCGATCTTGGCCATTGTGCGCAGGCAGACCTTCGCCATCGCCATCAGCGCGCCGGTGTTGCCGGCGGAGATGGCGACATCGGCCTCGCCTTTCTTCACCGCCTCGATCGCCTGCCACATGGAGGAGACGCGGCGGCCGGAGCGCAGCGCCTGGCTGGGCTTGTCGTCCATGCGCACGGCGACGTCGCAGTGACGGACGGTCGCGACATGGGCGAGGCGCGGATGCGCGGCCAGCTCGGCGCGAATCTGCCCTTCGTCGCCGAACAGCAGGAAGCTGCTGTCTGGATGACGATCGTGAGCGATGGCGGCGCCGGCTATGGTGACTTTCGGACCATGATCGCCGCCCATGGCGTCCAACGCTATGCGAATGGGCTGCGCCATTCTGCCTCGTCTCCCGAACTGAATACGAATTGCGAATGTCCGCGCGGCCCGCAACGCTCCGCCCCACGGGGCCGCCGGACGCGCGAAAGATGCGGCGAAGCGGAGCCGCTATGGCCCGCTTTTGCCCTCGGTTCCTCGCGATTTCTCGTCACGGACCGGGCTCGCCGCCGGCCCAAGGCGCCAGCGGCTGACGAATTGCCATTTGCGCGGCGCCAGCGCAAGAGCAATTCCTGCCGTCGCTCCAGCTTCCCACGAGCGAGCCGGTCTCGACGCATCGTCGCATGCCGCCGAATCTACAGGCTCTCCATCACGCTTTTGCAAAGCCGGGCTCAGTTTCTGCGCCCCTTGCCGAGCGCGTCGCGCAGGCCGGCGAAGGGCGAGACTTTCGCCGGCGGCTTCTCTTCCTCCACCTTCTCTTCAGGCGGAGCAAAGAGCGCCCCGGGCTTGCGAGGATAGGGATCGAGCGCCAGCGCCAGAAATTCCGCGACGATGGCGCCGAGATCGATTCGCCCATCGACGAGCGGATCGGGCGCATCCTCGTCGAGATCGGCGATGTGCCGGCTCGCTCTCGGCTCTTTCGGCTCCTCGGGCTCCGCTTCGCGCCGGCGCCGGGACATACGTTCCGTCGGGGGCGGGGCGGCGGGGGCGGCCTCCGGCGCAAAGGACACGTCGATGGGCTCGACGACGCGGGAGTCGAACTCCTCGAGCGTCACCACGCAGGTTTGGCGAACATCGGCGATGAGCTCGCCGGCGACGCGCAAGCCGCCGCGGCCCGCGCGCGTCACTTTCAGCTTCGCCTCGAGGCGGCTCAGCGCGACGAGATCATCCGCCTCGGCGAGGGCCGCGCGCTCGGAGGCGTCGGCGGAAATGGTCAGCTCCAGCCCATCCTCGGGAATGTCGACGGCGGCGAGAGGGCGCGAGAACGGGGTTTCGGGCAATTGCAGATCGTCGCTCATTCGCCGCTCCTTCTCCTCGGACGTCGCCGCCTCGGCCGACAATATGAAATATAGATGGGCGCCGCGCCCATTGGTCGAAGCTTCGCCATTTTCCGGCCATTGATACGGTCGAAGAGGCGCGGACGCCAGCCCGAGGGTTGCGCCGGAGGCGTCGCTGCTTGCTTTCGCGCAGAGCGAGAGTTAGGCAAGCTCGAACATTGTCGCGATAGAGGTCGGCCTCGGGAGAGGCGTAGCGCGGAGAGAAAAATGCGGTCTCGGGTTTCGCTCGTCGTCGTCTCGCGGCAGGCCCGCCGCCTCGCCGCGCTCGCTTTGGTCGCCGCGCCGCTCGCCGGGTGCCTCGGCTATGACGGCGTCATCAATCGCGGCGCCATCATCGAGGAGCGCAAGGTCGCGCAGGTGAAGGTGGGCATGGCGGCTCCGCAAGTGCTGGCTCTGCTCGGCACGCCCTCGACGACATCGACGATCGGCGGCGACGCCTGGTACTATGTCAGCCAGCGCATCGAGCGCGAGCTCGCCTTCCTGCCGCCCGAGGTCGCCGACCAGCACATTCTCTCCGTCTATTTCGACAAGACGAAAAAGGTCCAGCGCATCGCGGACTATGGGCTGAAGGACGGCAAGGTCGTCGATTTCATCAGCCGCACGACGCCCACGGCCGGGGCCGAGTTCAATTTCATCCGCAATATGCTGTCGAAGCTGACCAGCTTCTGACGATTCGAAAAAAATCCCAGCTTTTTCAATCGCAAGCGTGGCTGTGTCGATTCGGCGCAAATGTGGCGGGCGAATCGGCCGGCCGGCTCCGTACGTAGCCGATCGCTTCATTTTTAAGGGTTTGTGGGAACTACGGAGCCCCGCCCGAATGTGACGCGCGCGTGACGCGCGCAGTCGATTTTTCGCCCCTCGCGGTTGCTAGCCTCTGTCTCGTCCAAACAACAGCGAGGAATGAAACAGAGTGTCTTTCGAAGCGATAGCTCCTGCCGTTCGCGGCGAAGCGTCGGCGCCGAAATGGTCGCGCTTTCTGCCCGTGTTCGACCGCGCAGACGCGGACCGCCCCCTCGCGGGGGCCGACGGATCCGTTCACATGCTCCTTCGCGCTTTCGCCATAGCGACGGCTCTCGCCTTCGCCCTGGTGGCCGCGCTGCTGTCTATGCCAGACGGCTGGGGCCGGTTCAGACTGTCGGAGGCGTCGCGAGGCGGCGCGCAGAGCCGCCGCGCGCCGCCGCCCTTGTTCTTTCTGACCAATCGCGGCCTCACCGATCAGCCGCTCGACGCCGATGCGGCCGAAGCGATGGGCGAGGCGGTGAAGGCCTGGTCCGGCGCCGCCGACGTCGCCAATGAGGCGCAGGCGAGCCTCTCCGGCGCCGCCCCGGCGGTGCTGCAATTCGGCCCGGTGCGCGTCGCCCGCGCCATTGTCGAGCATGTGGTGCAGGCGGCCAAGACCACCGGCTCCGATCCGGTCATGCTGATGGCGATCGCCGACAAGGAGTCGAGCTTCGCGCCCAAGGCCAAGGCCAGCACCTCCTCGGCGAGCGGCCTGTTCCAGTTCATCGATTCGACCTGGCTGAAGGCCGTGCGCATGTTCGGCCGTAGCTATGGCCAGGAGGCCGCGGCCGAGGCGATCGACGGCGCCTATCGCGTCGCGCCGCAGAAGCGCTCCGAGATTCTGGCCATGCGCAACGACCCCTATCTCTCCGCGGTCTTCGCCGCCGAGATGCTGAAGCACGACGGCGAGCGCATCGCCGAGCGAATCGGCCGTCCGCTGACCGTGGGCGAGACCTATCTCATCCACTTCCTGGGGCCGGACGACGCCGCCCGCTTCATGGCGAAGGTGGAGGAGGCGCCGAACACGCCGGCCGCCAAGCTGCTGCCGCGGCCCGCCCGCGCCAATAAGCCGATCTTCTTCGCCCGCCAGGGCAAGAAGATGAAGCCGAAGTCGGTGAGCGAGGTCCACGAGGCCTTCGAGGCGATGATGGGACAGCGCTCCAACCGCTACAAGGGCGTGGAGCAGCAGCTGCCGGGCGGGGCGCTCGCCTTTACGGAATGAGCTTCTTTCGCAGAAAATGAGAAAGGCGGCCCCAGCGGCCGCCTTTTTTCGTCTCTCGCCTATCGATCCGCCGTTCTCGCCAATTCGCGCCAGCGGCTGGGCGCGAGGCCGCTCCATTTCTCGAAGGCGCGGGTGAAATGCGCTGGATCGCTATAGCCGAGCCGGGCGGCGATCTCGGTGATCGATAGCTCCGATCGGCGCAGCAGACGAATCGCGCTGCGCTGGAGCGTGTCGCGCAGGAGATCGGCGTAGCTGAGCCCGAGATCGCCGAGCCGTCGCTGGAGCGTGCGCTTCGACAGCCCGGCCCGCCGCACGACGGTCTCGAGCGTAGGACGGCCGCCGAGCAGCTCCAGCTCGATGAGCACGCCGATCCTGCCGGGAAGATCGTCCGGCGCCGGAATGTCGAAGATGCGGGCGATCTCCTCGGCGTCCAGTCCATCGCCTTCGCCCAGTCGCGGATTGACCGTCATCAGCAGCCGCTGATCAAAGACGATCGAGCCCGGGCCGTCGCAGAGCACGATGTCGGCGCCCATCTGCTCGCCGATCGATCGTCGCGCGCTCGCCGGAAGGCCGCCGAACATCACGCGGCGCGGCAGCCAGCGCGCGCCGGCGAAATGCCGCACGAGGGCGATCATATACCAGACGGCCAGCATCTCATTCTGCGGCCGGCCCTCCGTCGCAGGGTCGTCCAGCTCATAGGACCAGACGACCTCCTCGCTTTGTCGTCGCAGGACCAGCCGCGTCGCGCTCTGCAGCATATGCGGCAGGCTCGTTCCGGCGCGATGGATGGCTTCGAGCAGCGTCGGCGCCAGCGTCACCCATTTGCCATAGACGCCGAGGCCGGCGATCGACGTCCTGCGGCCGAGACGGGCGGCGAAGGCCTCGTCGGCCAGCTCTCGGGAGGAGGCGGCGAGCAGGCGGAAATGATCGCGCAGCGGCAGCAGCGTGTCCGGCGATTCGAGCAGGCCGAGCGGGAGCTCAGCGCGGCGAAACACGCGCTCGATCGAGCCGCCGGTGGCGCCGACGACCTCGGCGATCGGCCCCAGCGTGCTCGCGCGTGTGTAGCCGGTTTGTCGCATCTGCCCTCGCGCGCCATCGAACGGCGTTTTCGGCATGTGCTGGCAAGCGTCGCCAGCGGCCGGACGATAGCATTCCCTATCGGCTCACAAAGGCCGATCCATCGGGGGATTTGCCCGAGTTCGGGGAGGATTTTTGGATATGTGCCTCTATTGTCTCGGACGCGCGTCGGCCGGATTGTCTCGGCGCGAGATGTTGCAGATGGGCGCGCTGGGCGCCGCTCTGCCTTTCATCGCTCCGGCCGCAATGGCCGAGAGCGCCGCTCTCGAGCGCGACGCTTTCAAACGCGACATGGAGGGGCTGATCGCGCGCGCCCATTCGGGCGAGCTCGTTTCCTATCGTGTGTTCGAGATCGATGGCGATGATCTGCCCTGGATCGACCTCGGCCTCACGGCGTCCAAGGGTCAGCAGGTCAGCTTTCTCGTCACCGGCCGCATGTGGATCGCTCGGCCCTATGACCTCTGGTTCTCACCGGGCCTCGTCTTTCATGCCCGCACGCGCGGCAAAAGGCCGATCTACAGCCCCGGCGTCGACACCGGCACGATGATCGCCGCCCATGACGGCCCGCTGGAGATCGCCCGCTCCGCCGCGCAATTCGCCGACGCGGACGGCAGGCTGTGGACGCCCGAAGCGGAGTATCGCAAGCAGGAGGTGAAGATCGTCGGCGTCGCGCTGGTCTGGAAGGGTGAGGCGCTCGCCGGACTAGAGAGCCTCGCCGCATCGGGCGATGTGGACGGCCGCATAGCGGCGGAGATCGCCAGGCTGAAACGCGGCCGCAAATTGCCGCAAGGCTGGAACGATCTCTTCAGTCTCGGCGGCGGCGCCGAAGTGTTCGGCCGCGAGGCGAATGGCGAGATCGTCTGCGAGAGCGCTGGGAGCGCCTCCATCATAGAGCGTCCGCTGCCGCTCGCCTTCGGCACGCGGCCCAAGCTCGGCTGGCGCTGGAAGATCGACCAGCTTCCTTCTGCGAAGCCGGAGGATGCGCCGCCCTTTCACGACTATCTGTCGATCGGCGTGAAATTCGAGGACGGGCAGGACCTCACCTATTTCTGGAGCGCCGGGCTGCCGACCGGAAAAGTCTTCCGCTGCCCGCTCGCCGGCTGGAGCGCGGTCGAGACTCATATGGTCGTCGATTCGGGCGCAGCGGGGCTCGGCGAGTGGCGGGCGCTGGAGCGCGACGTCGCCGCCGATTACGCCGCCCATATCGGCGGGCCGGCCAAGGCGATCAGCCATATTTGGCTGCTGGCGGTCACGCCCTTCCAGCGCCGTCGCGGCGCCTGCCGTTATGCCGACATTCGCGTCACGACGGCGGATGGGGCGGTGACGAGGCTCTAGCTACTTGTTCCAGCGTTCGGCGGCGGCGTCGTCCTTGGCCTTGGCCTCGACCCAGTCGCCGACGCTGCCGTCGGCGCGATGCTCCTTCTTCCAGAAGGGGGCGCGCGTCTTCAGATAATCCATCAGAAATTCCGCCGCGGCGAAGGCATCGCCGCGATGGCGCGCGGCCGTGATGACGAGCACGATTCTCTCGCCCGGCAGAATGCGCCCGTGGCGATGGATGACAGTGAGCGCCGATAGCGGCCAGCGGGCGAGCGCCTCCTCGGCGACGCGGGCGATCTCCGCCTCGGCCATGCCGGGATAATGCTCGAGCTCCAGCGCCGCGAGCGTCCCATCCTCGTCGCGGCAGAGGCCGGTGAAGGAGACGATCGCGCCAATGTCGCGGCGGCCGTCCTCGATCAGCGCGGCCTCATGGCCGGGATCGAAGGGGGCGGATTGGATGCGGATGGTGGGGGTCATGAGCGAGTAGCGAGTAGCGAGTAGCGAGTAGCGAGTAGAACTATTCGCTACTCGCTACTCGCTACTCGCCCCCTATCCTCCGGTCATCGGCGGGAAAAAGGCGATCTCGCGCGCTCCGGCGATCGGCGTCTCATGGCGCACATGGGCCTTGTCGATCGCCGTGCGAATGACGGCGGCGTTCTCGAAAGCCAGAGCATAGGCCTCGTCGCGCGACTTCAGCCAGGCGATCAGCTCGCCGACGGTCGCCACCTCCGGGGGAGGGGAGAGCTCCTCCTCGGCGCGGCCGATTCGCTCGCGCACCCAGGCGAAATAGAGAGCCTTCATTGCGCCTCGTCCGATCCGAAATGCGCCCAGCCGGCTCTCATATAGTCATAGCCGGTGTAGAGCGTCAGCAGCGCGGCGATCCACAGCAGCACGCTGCCGATGTTCACCGTGCCCGGCAGCACCAGCTCGCCGGCCGGGCCGGCGATGAAGAAGCCGAGCGCGAAGAGCTGCAGCGTCGTCTTCCATTTGGCGATGGCGCTCACCGGAAGCGGCACTTTCAGCTCGGCGAGATATTCGCGCAGGCCGGAGACGAGAATCTCGCGGCAGAGGATGATGAGCGCCGCCCAGATCGTCGGGCCGGAGATCGTCTGATCGGCGACCACCATCAGCAGAGTGGCGGCGACGAGCAGCTTGTCGGCTATGGGGTCGAGCATGGCGCCGAGCGTCGACTGCTGCGCCCAGGCGCGGGCGAGATAGCCGTCGAAGAAGTCGGTGATGGCGGCGGCGGTGAAGACGCCGAGCGCCGTCCAGCGCATCCAATGCTCGTCCGGCCATTGCAGCAGGCCCGCGACCACGGGCACGGCGACGAGCCGGCCATAGGTCAGAATATTGGGCAGGGAGAGCGCGCGCCCGCGGCGCGGCGGAATGGCCGTCGATGTCATGCCGCGAAGGAACATGGCGAGCGCCTCCCTTGTCAATAGAAGAGACGGACTCTTCGCCGGCGCCGCGCTCCTCCGCCGCCGGTCCGGTCTCCCGCGCAGCGGCGGGAAGCTTCGGCAAAACCGGCATTTTGCCGCTCGGCGCGCGCCGGCGAGACCGTCGCCGAGCCGCGCACAAATTTTCGCCGTTCGCCGTTTCAGCCGCGCTGGAAATGGTCGAAGACGAGCCGCGCCGTCGCCTTGTTCACGCCCGGCACATTCTCGAGGTCGCAGAGCGCGGCGCCGGCCACCGCCTTGGCGGTGCCGAAGGCGAGCAGCAGCGCCCTTTTGCGGGCCGGTCCGACGCCCGCGATCTCGTCCAGCGGGTTCTTGGCGAATTCCTTCTTGCGCCGCGCCCGATGCGTGCCGATGGCGAATCGATGCGCCTCGTCGCGCAGGCGCTGGACGAAATAGAGCGCCGGATCATGCGGCGGCAGGCGGAAGGGCTCGCGCCCCTCGACGAAAAACATCTCGCGGCCGGCGTTGCGATCGGCGCCCTTGGCGATGGAGGCGATGGTCACGCCCTCGAGGCCGATCTCCGCCGCGACGGAGCGCGCTGCGTCGAATTGCCCGCGGCCGCCGTCGATGATCACGAGATCGGGCTTGGACGGAAAAGCGTCCGGCGCCTCATCCTCCGGCTTTTCTGCGTCTTTCGCGATACGGGCGAAGCGGCGCGTCAGCACTTCCCGCATCATGGCGTAATCGTCGCCGGGCGTGATCTCGGCGCTCTTTATGTTGAAGGTGCGATAATGCGTCTTCATGAAGCCGGTCGGCCCGGCGACGATCATCGCGCCTATGGCCTGTTGGCCGCCCGTATGGGAATTGTCATAGACCTCGACGCGGCGCGGGGGCTTCTCCATGCCGAACATCTCGCCGAGGGCGATGAGCAGCTTCTCCTGGCTGGCGTCCTCGGTGAGCTTGCGCGTCAGCGTCTGCTTGGCGTTGGTCTGCGCATGCTCGACCAGCTCGCGCTTCTCGCCGCGCTGCGGCGTCGCGATCTCCACCTTGCGGCCGAGCTTGTCCGACAGCGCTTCCGTCAACAGCTCGCGATCTTCGATCACATGGGAGAGCAGCACCAAAGGCGCCGGCGGATGCTCGCCGTAGAATTGCGCGAGGAAGGAGCCGAGCACTTCCTCTTCGGAGAGGCTCTGGTCGGCGCGCGGGAAATAGGCGCGATCACCCCAATTCTGATAGGCGCGAAAGAAAAACGCCTCGATGCAGAAGCGCCCGGCCTCCTTGGCGATGGCGAAGACGTCGGCCTCCTCGACGCTGTGCGGATTGACGCCCTGCGTTCCCTGGATCAGCGACAGCGCCGATATGCGGTCGCGCAGCCGCGCGGCGCGCTCGAATTCCAGCCGCTCCGCCGCCGCGGTCATCTCCGTGGCGAGCTGCTCGCGCACGGAGCGGCTCTTGCCGGTGAGGAAGTCATGCGCCTCCTGCACCAGCACGGAATAATCCGCGATGGATATCTCGCCCGTGCAGGGGCCGGCGCAGCGCTTGATCTGATAGAGCAGGCAGGGCCGCGTGCGATTCTCGTAGAAAGAATCGGTGCAGGAGCGCAGCAGAAACGCCCGCTGCAACGCATTGAGCGCGCGCCCCACCGCGCCGGCGTTGGCGAAGGGGCCGAAATAATCGCCCTTGCGTGAGCGCGCGCCGCGATGCTTGGCGATCTGCGGCGCATCATGGTCGCGCGCGATGAGAATATAGGGAAAGCTCTTGTCGTCGCGCATCAGCACGTTGAAGCGCGGCTTCATCTGCTTGATGAGATTGGTCTCGAGCAGTAGCGCCTCGGTCTCGGTCTCGACCGAGATGAACATCATCGAGGCGGTCGCCGAGATCATCCGCGCGATGCGATTCACATGGCCGGCGAGGCGCGTGTAGCTGGCTATGCGCTTGCGGACATTCTTGGCCTTGCCGACATAGAGAACCTCGCCATTCTCGGCGATCATGCGATAGACGCCCGGCCCGTTGGGCGCGTTCCTCCAATAGGATTTGATGACGCCGACGCCGCGCTTGACGCTCTCGGGCGTATCGGCGGCGAGCTCGGGCGCGGCGGCGCCTTCGGCCTCTTCCGTGAGGTCCTCTTCCTCGTCGAGGGTTTCGGGGAGGTCGGGCGTATCGCTCATGCGCCGAGATTTATGCCCGGCGCGCGCGAATGGGAAGAGCGCGGAGGGAACGAGAAGAGGCTCCCCGGAGAGGCGTTTCCACCTCCCCCTCGAGGGGGGAGGTCGAGCGCCGAAGGCGATCGGGAGGGGGTGTTTCCGCCGAGTCTTCTTCGTGGAACCCCACCCCGTCCGGCTTCGCCGGCCGACCCTCCCCCTAAAGTGGAGGGTGAGGCGCCCAATTCGGCGTTCACCGGATCGCCCTGGAGGCCGTGGGCTGTGGCGCGCGGCGGCCTATTTCTCCTCGCATAGGGAGGAGGCCCAATGCCCAAAGGCCATGCGCCGCGCCTGATCTTCTGGGTGGCGGTTCTGCTGTTCGCTCTCGCGGCGGCGCTATCGCTCTTTTATTACCTGTCGCCGCGGGCGACCTTGCGCATCACCACCGGCCCGGCGATGTCGCCGGCCCAGCGCACCATCTCGACTTTCATTCATGTCGTGTCCGGGACGCATCCGTTCCTTCGCGTGGAGGAGGTCCCGGTCGCCGATCTTTCGGCCAGCTCCAAGGCGCTCGAGGACCGCAAGGTCAATCTCGCCATCGTGCGCACCGATGTCGCGCCGCCCTCCAATGGCCAGACCATCGCCATTCTGCGCCGCGACGTGGTGGCGATCGTGCTGCCGCATGGCTCGCCGATCAAGGACGCCGCCGGCCTCGCCCGCAAGACCATCGCCGTGCCGGAGGGCGCGCTGCAGACGGAAAATCAGCATGCGCTGGATGATATTCTCGCCTATTTCGACGTCCCCGCGGCGAGCGTGAAGCGTCTCGTCCTGCCGATCGGCGAGATCGGGCCGGCCCTGCGCGTGGGTCGTGCGGCGGCGGCGCTGGCGGTCGGGCCGATCGGACCGGGGCAGGCGGTCGATGTCGTCTCTTCCATCGCGAAGGCCATGAAGAGCCCGCCCCAGCTCCTGCCGATGGACCAGGCCGACGCGCTGGTGAAGCGCTTTCCCGGCTTCGAGTCTGTGGATATCCCCGAAGGCGCCTTCAAGGCGCATCCGCCCGTGCCCGACGATACGGTGAAGGGCCTCGCCGTCACCTATCGGCTGGTGGCGCCTTTCTCCATGCTCAATGTGGTGGCGGGGGCGATCGGCCGCTCCATTTTCAAGACCAAGGCCAAGCTCGCCGCCCTCTCGCCGGGCGGCGCACAGATCGAGGCGCCCGATCTCGACGCGCAGAATCCTCTGCTCCCCGTCCACCCTGGCGTCGCCGCCTATCTCGCGAGCGGCGATCAGAGCTTTTTCGATTCGTTCCAGCAATATTTCTACATCATCGGCATTCCGCTGAGCCTTTTGGGCTCGCTCGTCGCCGTGCTGCTCGGCCTATGGAACAATCGGCGGCTCGTGCAGGACCAAAATCGCATCTTCCGCCTGCTGACGCTCGCAGACGAGGCGCTGACCGCCGACAGCGCCGGCCTGGAGCGAATCGAGACCGAGTTTCGCGAGCTCGTCGCCGATTGCGTCAACAAGCTCGCGGATGGCGAGGCCGCGGCGGATCAATATCCCGTGTCCTCGCTCGCCATCGACCATGCGCGGCGCTCGATCGAATGGCGGAAGACCCAGCTCCGCGCGACGCCGGAAGCCTTGCAGTCGACACGAATTGCGTAATACTCGGAGACGTTTTTAATCGTTCGCCGATGGGCCTCGATGCATGCGCGGAAGCCGCGCCGCGAGGAAATTCGACCATCGTCGCTTTTCGAAGAGGAATCATCATGGCCCAGACATGGTTGCGGCCCGGGCAGGCGCTGAGTTTGGGATGCCGAGGCTCCGAGGTCTCGCGAGCCCAGCATTATCTCAACGCCGCGCCCCCCTCGTCGCTCGACGGTCTCGCGGTCGATGGAGTTTTCGGGCCGCTGACCAAGGGCCGCGTCATCGAATTTCAGCGGAGCAGGGGCCTGATCGCCGATGGCGTCATTGGACCGCATACCGCTCCGGCGCTGGCGCTGACCCTGGGAGAGATCGACGAGGCGATCAAAGACGTGCGGAAGATGTTGGAGCTGGCCGGCGTCGAAAATCGCCAATTGAACGAGTTCGATCGCAGAATCACGAAATATGTCGGTGATCTGGTTCCCGTCACAGGCGGCGCGGTGGTGGCGATCCCTGTTATCCTCATATTGATCATTCTGATGTATGTGGCGCTGGTCGCGATGCTGAACGCCAACCCACGCGCGCGGCAAGACTTCGATCGTTTCATGAACCGTAAGGTCGACGAATTGCGCGAGGCGCTGAATCTTCCGTCACCCGGGCAAGTGCTGCAGCGCGTTATCGAAAATATACGTGAGATGGTGATGGAGTTCATCAAGCGGCTCGCGCAGGAGCGCGCCAAATGCGACCCGACCCCCGAGAAAATGACGAAATGCTCGAAGGAGAGCATGGCGGTCGCCGTGGCGACGCAAAACCTCATCCACAAGCTCGGCCAGCTGACCTTCGTCGGGTCGAGAGGGTTCAGGCTGGAGGATCTGGTGAAGGGCATTCTGGCGTCTTGCGGGGCTTTGATCGCGGCCTATGCGGAGCTCGGCAAATGTCTCGATTGCGAGTTCATCAAGTTTCTGTGATGAGGTGATCGTATGCGGAAAGCGCGGCGAGCCCGCCGCGAGAGGGTCGCCGGAGGATGTGGATCGTGCCTCACGCATCCAGAAGCTTCACCTGCGCCTGCGGGCGCGTGCGCTGCGAGGCGGTCGGCGAGCCGATCGTCAGCGCCGTCTGCTATTGCTCCGATTGCCAGGAGGGCGGCCGCAGGATCGAGGCGCTTCCCCATGCCCATATCCTGCGCGATCCCGACGGAGGCACGCCTTATCTTACCTTTCGCGACGACCGTTTTCGTTGCGTCGCGGGTGAGGAGCTGCTCGAGGATCACCGGCTGAAGCCCGAATCGCATACGCGCCGGGTGGTCGCCTCCTGCTGCAGCACGGGCATGTTCCTGAAATTCGACCCCGGCTTCTGGGTCTCCACCTATCGGCTGCGCTATACGGGCGATCTGCCGCCGATCGAGATGCGGACAAAGGTCGCGCGCCGGCGCTCGCGATTGCCGCTGCCGCAGGACGCGCCGAGCTTTCGCGGCTTTCCGCTGCGGCTCATCGGCCGGCTGGTCGCGGCGCGGCTCGCCATGGCGCTCGGGCGGTAGGCGGAAACGCAGCCGCGGGCGTGAAACCATTGCCGATCCGCGCTATGTTGTCCGGGGGAAGGCGCGCCGTAGCGGCGGGGCGCAAAAAAAATTGGGGATAGATCGGTGATCGAGGACCAGCGCGAAGCGTCCGGCCGGCGGCGGCTGAACGCGACACTCATCGACTTGATCATCCGGCTCGGCGCGCTCGGCGCGCTCGCCTATTGGTCTTTCCTGCTGGTGCGGCCCTTCGTCACCATCGTGACCTGGAGCGCCATTCTCGCCGTGGCGCTCTATCCCATCTTCGAATGGATGACCGTCTGGCTCGGCGGACGCCGGCGGCTGGCGGCGACGATCATCACTTTTCTCGGCCTGCTCTTCGTCATCGGGCCGGCGACCTGGCTCGGCCTCGGCGTCGTCGATGGGCTGCGCGCGCTCGCCGACCGAATCGACGCCGGCGGCGTCTGGGTGCCGCCGCCGCCCGAGACCTTGCGCAGCTGGCCCTTCATCGGCGAATCGGCGTACGAATTCTGGGAGCTCGCCTCCACCAATCTGCGCAGCGCGCTCGCCCAGGCGTTGCCGCAGCTCAAGCCCTATGGCGAGATCGCGCTGGACGCGACCAAGAACGCCGGCGCCGGCGTGTTCAAATTCCTGATCTCGGTCATCATCGCCGGCTTTCTATTCGCGCCTGGACCGGCGCTGGTGCGCGCGATCAAGACCGCGGTGACGCGCATCGATTCGAAACGCGCCGAGCATTTCGTCGAGCTCGCCGGCTCGACGATCCGCACCGTCTCGCGCGGCGTCATCGGCGTGTCGCTGCTGCAGGCGGCGATCGGCGGCCTCGGCCTGCAGCTGGCCGGCGCGCCGGGCGCGAGCCTGCTGACCCTGTGCATATTGGTGCTCGCCATCGTCCAGATCGGGCCGCTGATGGTGGTGGTGCCCACCATCATCTGGGCGTGGACGGAGATGCGGACCTTGCCGGCTCTACTCTTCTCCTGCTGCATGTTGACGGTGACGCTGGTCGACAATGTGCTGAAGCCCATCGTCATCGCGCGCGGGCTCACGACGCCGCTGCTGGTCATTATCGTCGGCGTCATCGGCGGCGTGCTGGTGCATGGAATCATTGGCCTTTTCGTCGGCCCGGTGGTACTCGCGGTCGCCTGGGAGCTGCTCAGCGCCTGGGCGGGGGACGGCAAGGGCGGCGCCCTCGTCGCGACGCCGGCGGAGGCCGCTCCCGAGCCGCGCGTGATCGAGCCGCCCGCCGCCGGCTCGATCGTCCACGCCCCGGAGCGCTGAAGCGCGCGACGGAGCGAAAGGCAAGGTTCACAAATCAGCCGTACTCGATTAGGGTCCGGCGCGGATTTGCGCGTCCCGGCTTCGATCCCATATTGATGAGCGCCCGCTTCGCAAGCGGGCCTTTCGCTATCCGAGGTCCGCCGCGGCCTCTGAAGAAGGAACCACATGGCCAAGGAAGAACTTTTGGAGTTTCCCGGAGTCGTCACCGAGCTGCTGCCCAGCGCGATGTTTCGGGTCAAGCTCGAGAACGAGCACGAGATCATCGCCCATACGGCCGGAAAGATGCGTAAAAACCGCATCCGCGTGCTCACCGGGGACAAGGTTCTCGTGGAGATGACGCCCTATGACCTCACCAAAGGGCGGATTACCTATCGTTTCAAATAATTTCGATTTATGGCGGAGCCGATCGTCTTGACGTCCCACCCGACCGATACGCGGCCCAAGCTGGTGCTGGCCTCGGCCTCGCCCCGCAGGCTCGAGCTGCTCCAGCAGATCGGCCTCGACGCCGACGCGCTGTTGCCGACCGACATAGACGAGACTCCGCAGCGCAACGAGCTGCCGCGCAGCCTCGCCCAGCGTCTCGCCGGCGAGAAGGCCGCGGCGGCCATAAAGATAAGGGCCTATCAGCCCCAGCTCGAGGGCAGCTATGTGCTCGCGGCCGACACTGTGGTGGCGGTCGGCCGGCGAATCCTGCCCAAATGCGAGGACATAGAGCAGGCCGAGGACTGCCTGCGCCTGCTCTCGGGCCGCCAGCACCGGGTTTTTACCGGCGTCACGCTGATCACCCCACGCGGGGCCGAGCGCCGCCGCCTGGTCGAATCGCGCTTGCGCTTCAAGCGCCTCTCGTCGACCGAGATCGACGCCTATCTCGCTTCCGGCGAATGGCGCGGCAAGGCGGGCGGCTATGCGATTCAGGGACTCGCGGGCGCTTTCGCGGTGCGGCTCATCGGCTCTTATTCGGCCGTCGTCGGCCTGCCGCTCTATGAGACCGCCGCGTTGCTGGCCGGCGAGGGCTATCCTGTGCTGACGCCCTGGTTCGAGCGGGCGTGAGCGCTCACCCGCCGATATAGACCCTCTCATAGCGTCGCCCGAGCCGGGTCAAAATCTCATAGCCGATGGTCCCGCAGCGCAGCGCCAGCTCGTCGACGCCGATCGTCTCGCCCAAAAGCTCCGCCGTCTGGCCGCGATAGACGGCGCCTTCGGGGACGTCGGTCACATCTAGCATGACGAAATCCATCGACACGCGGCCGACGATCGGGCAGCGCCGCCCGGCAACGATCGCCTCCGGAACGGGCCGGCCCGCCCCGCCGATGGCGGCCGGAAAGCCGTCGCCATAGCCGAGGCCGAGCGTCGCCAGCCGCGTCGGCCGCGACGCCGTCCACACGCCGTCATAGCCGACGCTCTCGCAGGCCTCGATCCAGCGCGTCGCCAGAATCGGCGCCTCGAGCCGGGCGACGGCTCGCATCGGATTGGGCGCCGCCGGAGTCGGATTGCCGCCGTAGAGCGCATAGCCGGGGCGCAGCAGATCGTAATGGGGCTTCTGCTCCAGGAAAATTCCCGAGGAATTGCTGAGCGAGGCCGGCACGCCGGGGAAGGCGCGCCGCGCCGTCTCGAAAGCGGCGATCTGCCCCGCGTTGCGCGGGTCCTCGGCCCATTGCGCGCAGACGAAATGGCTCATCGTCAGAGTGAGGTCGATATCCTGCGTCGCCACGGCCGCGGCTTCGGCGTCGCGCAGCGAGAGTCCCAGCCGATTCATGCCGGTGTCGAATTGCAGCGCGGCCGGCAGGCGGCGGCCGATGGAGCGGCCGAACGCCGCCCAATCACGGATTTCCTCGAGCGAGGCCAGAACCGGGCGCAGCCGCCCGGCGGCGAGCGCGCGGGCGCCGCCGGGCGGCAGTCCCTCCAGCACATAGACGATGGCCCGCGGGGCGACAGCGCGAATGCGCTCGCCTTCTCCGGCGGTGGCGACGAAAAAAGTGCGGCAGCCGGAGGCGGCGAGCGCCCGCACGGCGGGCTCGGCGCCGAGGCCATAGGCGTCGGCCTTGACCACGGCCGCGCATTCGCTCTCGCTCGCGCAAGCGGCGAGCCGACGCCAATTGGCGACGAGGGCGGCAAGGTCGATGGTGAGCGTCGCCCCCGCGCGCGCCTCGGCGGGGGCGGTCTCATTCAGGGGCGCTCGGGCCGAACGGTCGAATCTCATGAGGCAATATTCTAGCGCCGGAGCATGGCGTTCGCATGGCCAATAGCATGCGCCATGCCCCGGCGTCGTTAATTTTGGCGATTTGCCGCGTCGATCGCGTCAGCGACGGGGCAAAACCGCGCTCGAATCGACCATCGGCCGCGGCGCCGGCGTCCCGAGGCGGGCAGTCGGATCGGCCGAGGACCGCGGCGCGCCGAGGCGGACGGCCGGATCGGGCCGGGGCGCGCCCAGCGAGATTCGCACGAGATCGGCGACGCTCTTGACGCGCATCTTGGTCATGATGTGCGAGCGATGCGTCTCCACCGTGCGGGCGCTGATGCCGAGCTCATGGGCGATGACCTTGTTGAGCTTGCCCTCGACCAAGCCGGCGAGCACGTCGTTCTCGCGGTTGGTGAGCGTGGCGAGCCGGCCGGGCGTGGTCCGCGCACGGCCGCGATAGGCGCGGTGGTCGATCCGGCGGGTCAGCGCCTGCTGCACGGAGGTGAGCAGCTTCGCCTCATTGACAGGCAATTCGAGCAGATCGAAAGCGCCTTCCTTCATCACTTGGATCGCGCCGCGAACATTGGCTTGCGCGGTGATGACGATGATCGGCAATTCGATCCGCCGCGCCTTGGCGTCTCTCAATAGTTCGATCCCGATCATATCGGGCATATCCACATAGATGATGACGCAGCCGCGGCTGTCGGTCTCGACGGCTTCGAAGAAGCGTCCCGCGTCCTCATGGAGGCGAATGTGGAAATCCGCCTTGTCCAAGGCGCTCGTCAGAGACGAGCGGATGATCGGATCGACGTTCAAGATATGGATGGTTTCACTGTAATTCATGAATCGCTCGCGAGATGAGTTGACGAAAAAGTCATTCGACGAGACCAGCGAACTCAAGCCGCCGACAAAATAGTCGGCAGTCCGACGTCACGGCAACACGACGCTTACTCGGGGCGCCGACGCAACATTACGAACTCTCGAGCACGCAGACCAACCATGACGCTCAACGCTACTCGACACGTCCGCAGCCGGTGGAGAAAAAAGCCGGCTGCGAACGACGATGCGCCGGCTGGTCCCGGGCAACGTCGGCAGGCGCATGTTAACAGATCGTAACGCACGCGCCACGTTTTTCGACTCGAATCCTACGCATCGGCGCATCGATTGCGTCGGGCGTCGCGACGCGTTACGTAAGTCATGCGTCCTTTCGCCGCTCTGCACGAGTCGCGAAATGCTCAGAACCTTATGTCGGGTACGTGTGTTGCAGCAGCGACGCGATTGAATTATCAGTCCTAGCCGAGCCTCGAGCGGAGAGAAACCTAAAATGGCCGACGCCGATCCCGTGAGCGAGAGCCTCGCCGCCGCGCGGCCGCTCTCTCCACATCTGACGATCTACAAGCCGATCCTCACAATGGCGATGTCGATCGCGCATCGCATCACCGGCGCATCGCTTTATGTCGGCGTGCTTCTGCTCGCGCTCTATCTCTTCGGATTGGCGCTCGGGCCGTCGGCCTTCGACGCCGTGTCCTGGATCGTCAATTCCCTCGTCGGGCGAGTCTTCGTGCTGCTGTTCAGCTGGGCGCTGTTTCATCATCTGCTCGGCGGCGTGCGTCATGCGATATGGGACCGCGGCCTCTATCTCGATCGCGATGGCCGCGAGCTGCTGACCAAGGCGAGCTTGGGCGGCGGCGTGGCGCTGACGGCGCTCTTGTGGATCGCATCCTCGCTCTTCGGCTGAGCCTGCGGCCGCTCGTCCTGTCACGACGGCTCGCCGATATCGAACTCGATTGATGGAGAAACGGATATGTCGAGATTTGAGAGCGGCCGCAGCGGCAAGGGAGACGCTTTCGTCTCCGATCGCTCCGGTTCGCTGCATGCGCTCGCCATGCGTCACAGCGCGCGCGCGCTGGCGCCGCTCGCTGTGCTCTCGATCTGGTATCTCGTCGGCCTCGTCGGCAAGCCCTATGAGGCCGCGCGCGCCGAAATCGGAAAGCCGCTGCCGGCGATAGCGCTCATCGCCTTCATCGTCGTCGTCGCCTATCACGCGCGGCTCGGCGTGGAGAACATCATCGAGGATTATGTTCACGACGAAGCGCTGAAGGCGAAGGCGCTCATCGTCAACAAATGGCTGGTGATCGCGATCGCGGCGATCTGGACGCTCGCCATAATGATCATCGCCGCGCCGCGCTGACGCGCGTTCGCGCTCGGGCGCTCTTTATCGACGAGGATTGGGAATGGCTGCGAACGGCAAGACGACGGTGAATATCGGGGGCAGGGCCTATCCGATCGTCGATCATACATTCGACGTCGTCGTCGTCGGCGCAGGCGGCGCGGGACTGCGCGCCGTCGTCGGCTGCGCCAAGGCGGGGCTGAAGGCCGCTTGCATCACCAAAGTGTTTCCGACGCGTTCGCATACGGTCGCAGCGCAGGGCGGCGTCGCCGCGGCGCTGGCCAATATGGGGCCGGACGATTGGAAATGGCACATGTACGACACCGTCAAGGGCTCCGACTGGCTCGGAGACCAGGACGCGATCGAATATCTCTGCCGCAACGCTCCGCAAGCCGTCTATGAGCTCGAGCATTGGGGCGTGCCTTTCTCGCGCACGGACGATGGACGCATCTATCAGCGGCCCTTCGGCGGCATGACCACGGATTACGGCAGAGGCCCGCCTGCACAGCGCACTTGCGCGGCCGCCGACCGCACCGGCCATGCGATGCTGCATACGCTCTACGGCCAGGCGCTGCGTCACGACACAGAGTTCTTCGTCGAATATTTCGCCATCGACCTCATCGTCGATGCGGAAGGCGCCGTGCGCGGGGTCGTGTGCCTCAAGCTCGATGACGGAACGATCCATCGGTTCCGCGCCGCGCTGACCGTGCTGGCGACGGGCGGTTATGGCCGCACTTATCTCTCCGCGACGTCTGCGCACACATGCACGGGCGATGGCGGCGGCATGGCGCTGCGCGCCGGCCTGCCGTTGCAGGATATGGAATTCGTGCAATTCCATCCGACCGGCATTTACGGCGCGGGCTGTCTCATCACCGAGGGCGCGCGCGGCGAGGGCGGATATCTCACCAATAGCGAAGGCGAGCGTTTCATGGAGCGCTATGCGCCTTCGGTGAAGGATCTCGCGCCGCGCGACATGGTCTCGCGCGCGATGACGGTGGAGATTCGCGAGGGCCGCGGCGTCGGCAAATTGAAGGATCACATCCATCTGCATCTCGAGCATTTGGACCCTGCGATCCTGCACGAGCGCCTGCCGGGCATTTCCGAGAGCGCGAAGATTTTCGCTGGCGTCGATGTGACGCGCGAGCCGATTCCGGTGCTGCCGACCGTGCATTACAACATGGGCGGCATACCGACGAATTTTCACGGCGAGGCGCTGCGCCGCGTCGGCGACAATCCGGATGTGGTGGTGCCGGGCCTGATGGCGATCGGCGAGGCGGCTTGCGTCTCCGTGCATGGCGCCAATCGCCTCGGCTCCAATTCGCTGGTCGATCTCGTGGTCTTCGGCCGCGCCGCCGGCCAGCGCGCCGCCGAGTTGGTGAAGCCCGGCCAGACGCAGCCGGAGCTGCCCGCCGATTCCGCCGAGCTCGCTCTGTCGCGTCTCGACGCGCGTCGCTTCGCCTCCGGCTCGATCGCGACCGCCGATCTGCGGCTCGAGATGCAGCGCGTGATGCAATCGCATTGCGCCGTCTATCGCGCCGGCGAGGTGCTGGAGGAGGGATCGCAAGCGATCCATGCGGTGTGGAAGAAGAGCGACGACGTCAAGGTTTCGGACCGCTCGCTGATCTGGAACTCCGATCTCGTCGAGACGCTGGAATATGACAATCTCATCGTGCAGGCGGTGGTGACGATGGATTCGGCGAAGAACCGCACCGAATCCCGCGGCGCTCACGCCCGCGAGGATTTTCCGAACCGCGACGACGCCGATTGGATGAAGCACACGCTCTCCACGGTCGACGAGGCGGGCAAGAGCGTCGCGATCGATTATCGCCCGGTGCACAGCTACACGCTGTCCAATGAGGTGGCTTATATAGAGCCGAAGGCGCGGGTTTATTGAGGGCGGGGTAGGGCTTGGTCGAGGAAGAGCTGCATGAGCGCGATCACCATCCAAACCATCAGGGCTGAAACGATCGCCCGTATCGAGGAGCTCGCCGTGCTCCATCATCGCACCGTCGAAGAGGAGGCTGCGGCAATTCTCGAGACGGCGGTCTCGGATCGCGCGGCGCGCCTCGCGGCGATCGATCGTATCGCCGCCATGACTCCGAAAGGCGTAGCCCAGAGCGACAGCACCACTATCATCCGGGAGGCGCGCGACCAGTGGTGATCATCGACGCGAGCGTGGCGGTAAAATGGTATGTCGTCGAAACTCAGCACGCGCAGGCGCGCGAGATTTTAGCGGCGGACAATGAGCTGCTCGCTGCGCCGGATTTGATTCTCACCGAGGTCGCGAACACGCTTCGGCGAAAAGTCACGGAAGGAACAGTTACGAGAGAGCAGGCGTTCGAAGCATTGGAAGACCTTCCGCGCTGCTTTTCTCTGCTCGTGCCGTCCCGCGCAAGTTGGCGCGCCGCTTTTGATTTGGCCCTAAATCTCGGTCATCCCTTTCCTGATTGCGTGTATCTCGCCTGCGCCACTATGAACGATGCGAGATTGGTGACCGACGACCGCAAATTTCTGGAAAAGGCCGCCGCAAACGGGCACAAGAGCCGTATCGTCCTCCTCGCGGATTGGAAACCGCGAATGGCCGGCGGCGAGAATGCGAGCTGAAGACAATGGTCGAATTCGTCCTTCCCAAATCCTCCCGCCCCGTCGAGGGCAAGGTCTGGCCGAAACCCGAGGGCGCGAGCCGGGTGAGGGAGTTCCGCATCTATCGCTTCGACCCGGACGAGGCGTCGAACCCGCGCGTGGACACCTATTACGTCGATCTCGACGATTGCGGGCCGATGGTTCTGGACGCGATCATCTGGATCAAGAACAAGATCGATCCGACGCTGACCTTCCGCCGCTCCTGCCGCGAGGGCATTTGCGGCTCCTGCGCGATGAATATCGATGGGCTCAACACGCTCGCCTGCACCAAGGGCATGGATGAGATCGAGGGGACGATAAAGCTCTATCCGCTGCCGCATATGCCGGTGGTGAAGGATCTCGTGCCCGATCTCAGCGATTTCTACGCCCAGCACGCCGCTATCGAGCCCTGGCTGCAGACGGTGACGCCGGAGCCGGAGAAGGAATGGCTGCAGGCGCCGGACGATCGCCGCAAGCTGGACGGGCTCTATGAGTGCATCCTCTGCGCCTGCTGCTCCACCTCCTGCCCCAGCTATTGGTGGAATTCCGATCGCTTTCTCGGCCCGGCGGCGCTGCTGCAGGCCTATCGCTGGGTGGTGGACAGCCGCGACGAGTCGACAGCCGAGCGCGTCGCCTATGTCGATGACGCTTTCCGCCTCTATCGCTGCCACACGATTCTGAACTGCTCCAACGCCTGTCCGAAGAGCCTGCTGCCGGGGACGGCGATCGCCGAGCTGAAAAATCTGGCGATCGCGCAGACGACCGGCGAATGACGAAAGTCGTGGGAAGCGGAGCAGGCGCCGTAATGGCGCCTGCTTCTGTGCGCAATCTTCGCCACGGGATCGCCGGAACTTGTCTTTTTTCCGGCCTGGGAGCATTTTGGAGCCCGATGCTCGAGGAGTAGCCGCCATGCGATCGCGCCCACTTCTTTTGGTCGCCGCTATTTTCGCCTTTTCGTCCGCGTTGCCGCTGTCCGCGGGAGCGGAGGATGCGCTCGACCCCAGCCGGCTGGACACGTCCGCCGCCGGGGCCGTCAAGGCGAAGCCGAAGAAAAACAAACAGCAGCAGCAGACGACGGCTGGTCAGCCAGCCGCGCCCGGCAAGCCGCCGGCCAAGGTCGAGAACCGCCAATTCGGCGAGCTCGAGGGCTGGTCGCCGGGCAAATCCCCGCCCAAGAAAAAAGACAAAGAGGACGAAGGCTCGCGTTTCGGCAAGGCGCCGGTGAGCATGGGCAATAATGGCAATATGTCGGTCGGTATGCCCTTCTGAGCCCGTCGGCCTCGGCGTGATCGCCGTGGCCATGCTGTGAGATCGATGCGAAGCCGCTCCGTGGCCCAGACGGCCTACGGGGTCGCTTCGCTATTCTCGTCCATACCCTCGACAAAAGGCGCGCCCGTCGCCATAAGCGGGCAAAAGGAGTGCGCATCCATGGGTTACAAGGTCGCCGTCGCGGGCGCCACGGGCAATGTGGGCCGCGAGATGCTCGACATTCTGGCGGAGCGCCGCTTTCCGGTCTCGGAAGTGGTCGCGCTGGCTTCGTCCCGGTCCATTGGGACGGAAGTGTCGTTCGGCGACAAGATTCTCAAATGCCGCCATCTCGACACTTATGATTTCTCCGACACCGACATCTGCCTCATGTCGGCGGGCGGAGACGTCGCGCGCGAATGGGCGCCGCGCATCGGCGCCAAGGGCTGCGTCGTCATCGACAATAGCTCCGCCTGGCGCATGGACCCGGATGTGCCGCTGGTGGTGCCGGAGGTCAACGCCGACGCCGCGGCTGGCTTCACGAAAAAGCACATCATCGCCAATCCCAATTGCTCCACGGCGCAGCTCGTCGTCGCGCTGAAGCCGCTGCACGACGCTGCCAAGATCAAGCGCGTCGTCGTCTCGACCTATCAATCCGTCTCGGGCGCGGGCAAGGAGGGCATGGACGAGCTGTTCTCGCAGACGCGCTCCGTCTTCGTCTCCGATCCGATGGAATCGAAGAAATTCCCCAAGCGCATCGCCTTCAACCTCATTCCGCAGATCGACGTCTTCATGGAGGACGGCTTCACCAAGGAAGAGTGGAAGATGGTGGTGGAGACGAAGAAGATTTTGGACCCAAAGATCAAGCTCGTCGCCACTTGCGTGCGCGTGCCGGTGTTCATCGGCCATAGCGAGGCGATCAATATCGAGTTCGAGAATCCGCTGTCGCCGGACGAGGCGCGCGACATTCTGCGCGAGGCGCCTGGCGTGCTCGTCATCGATAAGCACGAGCCCGGCGGCTACATCACGCCGCACGAGGCGGCGGGGGAAGACGCGACCTATATCTCGCGCATTCGCGACGATCCGACCGTCGAGAACGGCCTCGTTCTGTGGTGTGTCTCGGACAATCTGCGCAAGGGCGCGGCGCTGAATGCGGTGCAGATCGCGGAAGTGCTGGTGAACCGCAAGCTCATCACGCCGAAGCAGAAGGCGGCCTGAAGGCGCGGCTCTTGCGCGCGACGAGAGTGGGAGCCGTGATCTTCGAGGCGACGGCGTCGGGCGCGAGCGTCCGCGTCGCCTCGTCGACGCTGCGAAACAAGCGCCCTTCGCCGAGCGTTTTCATCACGCCGAAGCGCGTCAGCGCCTCATGCGCGCGCACCGATTCGAGTCGCGCTATGGCGAAATCCGCGCCCGCCGCGCGGCAATCCTCGATCGCCTGCCGCAATATGCGCGCCGCCGTATAATCGATCTCGACGATATTGCTCGCCTCCAGCACGACGAGCTTCGGCTTTTCCTCTATCGCCTCGCGCAAATCGCTCTGGAAACCATAGGCGTTGAGAAAAGACAGCGGCGCCTGAAAGGCCGTGACCAGCACGCCCTCGAGGCGCTCGCCATAAGGCTCAGCTCCGCTGGATGCGCAAGGCCACCACACCGAGCTTCCCGGCAGGCGCGCGAAAGTGATGAGGCGCGAGCGCGTCGTCGTCCAGACGCCATGCAGCAGCGAGGCGAGAATGGAGAGCGACACGCCATTCTGCACCGGCAGCGCGACGACGGCCGCCATGGTCAGCGCGACGAGCGCGAATTCGCCGCGCGTCTTCGCAAAAATGTCGCGCATCACATGCAGCCGGAAAATGCGCGCCGCGATGAACATCAATACGCCGGCGAGCGCGGCGTTGGGCACATGCTCGAGTAGCGAGGCGCCGAACAGCAGCAGAGCCGAGATGACCAGCGCCGCGACGATCGACGAGAGCTGCGAGCGCCCGCCCGTCGCCGTAACGATCGCCGTGCGCGGCGGCGAGGCGTCGACGGCGAAAGCGCCGACGAGGCCTGCCATTACACAGCCGGCGCCGACGCCGAGATAGTCGCGATCGACATCCGGCGCGCGGCCTTCCTCATTTGGAAATGAGCGCGAGGTCGCCGCCGTCTGCACCATGATCACCATGGCGATGATGATGGCGAGACCGACGATTTGCGGAATATCTGCGGGTGCGATCTCGGGAAAGCGCGGATGCGGAAATTCCGTCGAGACCTTGCCGAGCACAGCGACGCCGCGCTCCTCGAGATGAAAATAGCGCACCGCGAAAGCGGCGCCCGCCAGAGCGATCAGCGCGGCCGGCAGCTTGGGGCTGATCTTCTCGCCGATGATAATGGTCGCGAGCGAGCCGAGACCGATGGCGATGGCCGCGGGATTCGCCTCACGCCAATGCTTCGCCATTTCGGCGACGCGATAGAATTCGCTGCCCTCGACGCTCGGCAGGCCCAGCAGCGCGGGAAGCTGCGAGATCAAAATGTGAATCGAGATGCCGGCGAGAAAGCCCGTCGTTACCGGAACGGAGAGGAGATCGGCGATCCAGCCGGCGCGCAGCAGAAAGCCGAGAATGAGAATGCCGCCGACCAGCAGAGCGAGGAAGGAGGCGAGCGCCATGAATTGCGGCGAGCCGCGCGTCGCCAGCAGCGCCAGAGCGCCGGCGAAGATCGGCGCGATCGTCGAATCCGCGCCGGAGGAGAGGAAGCGGTTGGAGCCGAAAGCCGCGAAGGCGAGCGAGCCGGCGAGAAAAGCGAAAAAGCCGATCTGCGGCGGAAAGCCCGCGAGCCGCGCCGTCGCCATTTGCTCGGGTATGGCGATGGCGGCCAGCGTCAGCCCAGCTGCGACGTCGTAGCGCAGCATGGCCTGCGGCAGCGAAGGGAAGAACGGCCAGGAGCGTTGCTGCGGCATGGGGCGTGATCCGAGGCGAGCCTGTCGCAAATCTAGGGCGTGACGCTCGGTCTGTCATCGAGCAGCGGCGCCGCCGATGCTGACATCGCGCAGTCCTGATGCTAGCTTTTCTGCGACGCCGAAAGGATTTTCGAAAATGGGCGCGACAGAGCGAGTCGATGCGACGCTTCGTCTGGCGGCGAAATATGTTTGGGGCACGCCGCCGGAGATCGTCGTCTCGAGCGGCTTGCGAGGCCTCGTCGTGAATGTGATGGAGCTCGGCGTCTGGGAGGACGCCAATGAGCTGCTCGAGCTGATCGGGCCAGAGCTGTTCGTCGATGTGCTCGAATCGCCGCCGCCGGGCGCGATCTCCAGCCGATCGCTGGCGTTCTGGCATTATCGATTGGGCCGGCCGGGCGCGCCGCCGAAAGCGCGCAAGAGATTCGCGTGATGGAGCGCCAATGCTGACGCCTCTGCTCGACGCGCTGCCCGCGCCGCAACGTGGTCTCTGGCCACTGCTCGCACGGATACCACGCCATTATGCGCTCTACGGCGGCACCGCGATCGCGCTTCGTCTCGGGCATCGCACGTCGGTCGATTTCGATTTTTTCTCCGACGTTCCGCTCGACGATGACGCCAAGGGCGCGCTTCTCGCAGTGCTGCAGAAACTCGGCAGGGTTTCCGTGCTGCAAAACGAGAGGAATACATTGACCGTGAGCGTTTCACGGGACGACGAGCCGGTGAAACTGTCTTTCTTCGGCGGGATGTCGAACGGCCGTGTGGGCGAGCCCGAAAAGACCGCCGACGACGTCCTATGCGTCGCTTCCCTCGACGATCTGCTCGCCCATAAGCTGAAAGTGATTCACGATCGCGCAGAGGGAAAAGACTATCAGGACATTGCCGCTATGCTGGCGATAGGTCAGAGCCTCGCGCATGGCCTCGCCGCCGTCAAATCCTTGTTCGGTCCGGCTGTTCCCGCGATGATTACCTTGAAAGCTTTGTCGTATTTCGATGATGTGAATGAGTCGTGGCGCGTGACCGAAGATGTGAAGACAACGATTTCCTCCGCCATCGAACAGCTTTCTGCGCAATGGAGTGAGGCGCCGATCGTGTCGCATGCGCTCGGTTGCGCTCGCGCCGATTAGAGGGATGCGCGAAGCGATCCCGCGGGATCGCTTCGCGGCAATGACGTTCAAAACGCCCATTTCATCCCGGCGTAGACCGCGCGGCCATAGCCCGGATAAAAGGCGGCCGGGTTCGACGCACGCGCGTCGATGATCGTCGTCACATCGCTGATGTAGTGGCGATCGGCGAGATTGCGCGCATCGATATAGAAGGTGAGCCCATAGGGCAGCTTCATGCCCGCCTGAACGCCGAGCAGCACATAGCCGGGCGTCTGCAGCGTGTGCATGTAATCGACGTAAGAACCTTCCGGAACCCAATCGATCGAGGGCGCGACATAGAGCCCGTCGGGCCGGCTGTAGGCGAGCGTCGTGCGCAGCACATGGCGCGGAACGCCGGCCAGCGGATTGTTTCCGTAATTGGCGTCGCCAACGAAACGGAAGTCGCTCCATGTCCAGACTTGGCTCAGCTTCAGCACATCATCGGGCGCGGTGATGTTACGCCACAGATCGACGCTGGCGGCGAGCTCGACGCCCTGATGCATGGTGCGCTTGGCGTTGAAGGTCGTCGCCGGCACGCCCGCGCCGGGATTGGCGCTGAACTTCAGCAGCTCGTCCTGCAGCTCAGTGTGGTAGAAAGTCACGTCCCAGGAGAAGCGGTCCCATTTGCCGCGCGAGCCGATCTCGCCGGTCCAGGCTTTTTGGGAGGCGAGCGGCGTGAAGGAGGCGCCGGGCGTCGGCGGAAAGAAGCCCTGCGTCAGATCGATGAAATCGGGAACGTCGCGGCTGCCGGTCATATCGGCGAAGAATTGAATCTCCGGCGTCGGCTGGAACATCAGTCCGACCTTGGGCACGATGCCGCGATAATTCTTTTCCGTGTGATTGGCGAGCGGCTCATAGGGGATGCCGCCGACCACGGAATAGCGCCGATCGTCGCTGAAGATCTTCGCGCCGAACATCAGAGCGAGCTGTGGCGCGATATAGAAGCGATCCTCGAAATAGGCCTCGAGATTGAGCGCCGCCATGCGATTGTTGCGGATCTGCGCGCTCAGCCCCGGATTGATGAAGGTTCCGCAAAAGCCGAAGCAGGTGCCCGCGGCGCCGAATTGCGCGAGGCCGTTGAAGGAATAGGGCGGGAAGGAATAGGCCGCATTGGCGAAATTCGCCGGTATCGCGCCATAGGGATTGAACTTCGCGCCATTGTAATTGGAATACCAATTATCGGTGGAGCCGCCGCCCCACACGCGCCCGCCGACGGTCAGCTCGTTTCTGTGGCCGGCGATCTCGAATTTCGTCGTGAGCTTGGGCGCGAAGCCCCAGCTCTCGCCTTCCTGCTCGATGACGACGAAGATCGGATGATAGAGGTAATTGTGAATGAACCAGCTATCGACGTCGATGCGGCCTATGTCCGTTTCGAACGTCGTCTTGTTGGAGATGCGCTGATTGCGGACATTGCGCGCCTGATCGGCGCCGAAGCCATCCGCGCCGAAGCCGGCGATATAGGGCAGCGTCGCGAGCGTCGGATTGCTGCGCGCATTATTGAGCGTCAGCGTGCCGGGCAATTGCTGATTTGTGTCATAGACGCCGAAGTAGAAGCGCGTCTCGATGTTGTTGGAGAAGCGATAGCCGATATTGCCGTTGATCTGCACATAATCGGATTGCGAATGGGTGCGGAACCCGTCCGAATGCGAGAAGGTTCCGTTGACGAGGAAATCAAAGTCGCCGATGACGCGCGACACCTGCGCCTGTCCGCGAATGGAGCCGAAGCTGCCGCCGTCGATCGCGAGCATGTTGGGCGCGAGCGCCGTGCGCGCGGTGGGCGAGACGAAATTGATCGCGCCGCCCAATGTCGAGGAGCCGAAGGAGAGCGCGTTGCCGCCCTTATAGACCTCGATCGAGCGGAAATATTTGGGGTCGATCTCGTAGAAATCGCCGCCGCCGTCGGCATAGTTCATCGGTATGCCGTCCTGCAGCAGCTCGAAGCCGCGCAGATGATAATCGCGCGTGAGATTGGAGCCGCGCATGGAGAGGCGCAGCTCTTGCCCGTAGCGCGTATCGACGAAGACGCCGGGAACGTCCTTCAGCGCGTCGCGCAGATCGGCGATATGGCGCGTCTGCATTTCCGGCGAGGCGGCGTCGACGAAAGCGACCGAGCCGACAGTCTGCTCGATGCGGCGCTTTTGCTCCGCGACCGAGGGAGCGGTGAGCGAGCCCGTCTGCGGCGCCGCATTGGCGGAGCGCGCATCGGAGCCGATGTCGATCGGCGGCAGCGCCGATTGCGCAAAGGCTGCGGGAGCCGCGAGAAGAAGCGCGCCGGCGGCGACGCCGCGCGAAAGAAGGCTGCGATACATAGAGTTTCTCCTGAGACGGCGTCGCGCCGTTCGAAGCCAAGTCGGAACGCGGCTTTCGCCGCATGGCGTTGCTGTCAGGAGAAAAGTGGCGGCGCCCGTGACGACCAGGATGTCGTCCAGCCGATCGGCGCAGGTCGCGGGCGATCTGCGGTCGCGCGGATCGGCGTCGCATGCGCGTCGGCGCCCAGAGCCGTGACGATGAAGGAGCCGATGACGGCGACGCCGTCGCGCAGGCTCCATTCGCAGAGCAGGCAGCAATGCGAATGCGCGCCTTCGCCGGCGGGCGCCTGGCGATGGTCCTGCGTCGCGCAATCGGGCGCGGCGAGCGCGATTTCCGCCCGCGCATTCGTCGCGTGGGCGAAAGGCGCCGCGGCGAACAGCAATTGCAGCAGCAGCGGAAGAACGGCGAGGATCGTGGCGAGCGCGTGCGAGCGGCGCGCCGCTCCTCGCCCTGCTTCGATCATCCGCTTCGCCTGGTTCATTCGCCTCTCGCGCCGCGCGAACCGTCGCTCGGTTCCGCTTTCGTTTTCTTGGTAACTGACCAATAGTCGCGAGGCAAGCCGAAGCGGCCGCCTGTGGCTGCTCGTTACGGAGATTTCCGAGGGTTGTGACCGCGAGGACACAGTCAGGCGCGTCCGAGGCGCAGGCCGGCGGCGAAGGATTCGATCGCTGCGGCGACGACGTCCGGCCGATCGACGGCGACGAAATGGCGGGCCTCGCGCAAGAGCAGGACCGAGGCTTTCGGCGCCTTGGCGAGAAGATTGGCGTAAAAGGCCGATATCTCTTCTTCGCTGCGGCCGGCGAGGTAGGAATCGGTCGCCGCCAGAGCGAGCAGAGGCGCGTCGAGCCGCGTGAGCTCCGGCCGCAGATCGGCCGACAGCATCTCGATGACATAAGCGGCGGTCGCGGCGGGATCGCTGCGCGCGGCGCGCTCGGCGAAACGCTCGGCCTGCCGCGAATCGTTCATGCGCGCGGCGAGAAAGCCGCGCAGCGTCTCTCGAAAGCGGGCAGGATCGCCGGCGCCGACGGCAAATTGCGCGGCGAGGCGCTGCGCTGTGCCTGCGCGCTCCTCGGCCGTCGCGCCGGCGAGGGCGGGGAAGACCGGATAGCCATCCAGAGTGACAATTCCGCCGAACAGCTTGGGATGCGCCGCCGCGGTCTTCAGCGCGATGAAGGCGCCGAGGCTATGGCCGACGAGGAGCGGCCGCTTCAGAGCGGCCACATAGGCCGCGATATCGGCGCAAATGCGCGGGATCATCGGCGCCTCGATCGGCGGGCGGCCGTCGAAGCCCGGCAGCGTCAGCGCGTGAATCGAGAAGCGCGGGGAAAGCCGGCGGGCGATCTCCTCCAGCGCCCAGGCGCCGCAGGCGAGGCCTGGGATCAGCACAAGAGGCTCGCCGGCGCCGCTCTGCTCGACCGAGAGAGTGCGGAATTGCGTCTCGGCGCCGGCGAGAGCGGGCGCGGCGGCGAGAAGGCTCGTTCCGGCGAGCAGCGCGCGTCGGCTGAGCGTGGTCATGGAATCGGGCGATGATGCGGGTCGAGCGGCGTATGGCCGCCGGCGGCGTCCACAGCGACCACGCCGTCGAATCGCGACATGCGCTCGAGCAGGGCGGGGGAGAGACGGCGCTCCGCCGTCGCCAGCGAAGCGGCCAGCGCCTCGGCGCGGGGCCGCGCGAGGCCGAGCTTTTCGAGCGAGGCGCTCTGCTTCAGCGCGTCGCCGGCGCAGAGCGAGATCTCCCATTTGCCGTCCTTGCGGCGCAGCAGCGCGCGGCCGCCTTGCTCGCCCTGCGCCCAATCGGCGATGGCGACGTCGCCGTCGATGACGATCGGCTCGACGGCGAGCGGCGAGTCGGGACGGTCGAAGGTCTGCATGAGGAGATGTTTCACGGCTGCTTCGTCATCGCCGGCCGCCGCGACGGCGACGTTCGCGCCGAGGAGGAGAGAAAAAAGCGCCGCGCCGCATCCGGCTCTCCGAAAAAAACTCATCTCGCCCCCCCATTTCGATCGTCGAAAATTATTGGTAAGTTACCAATACAAGTTTGGCAAGCGTCCCACGACGAAAGCTCGGCCCCATGCGAAAGGGATGGCGAGGGCGCGCCGCCGCATTGCCCAGACGAGCAGGTTTTTGGTAGGGAGCCGGCATCGGGCTCGGAAAGATCGGCAGTGACGGCGGAAATCAGCGTCAGACAGCGGATATTGAACGCCGCGCTCGATATCGTCGAAAAGGACGGCGTCGAGGCGCTGACCCAGCCGCGCGTCGCCAAGGCCGCGGGCGTGCGGCAGTCGCATCTCACTTATTATTTCCCGCGCAAGGCCGATCTCTTCGTCGCTCTGCTGCAGGCCTCGCATGATCGCGCCGAGCGCGCGGGCGCCGCCGAGGAGGCCGACGAGCTTTTCGACACGCTGCGCAATCTCATGCTCGGACGCGGGCGGATGCGCTTCTTTCTCGCCATCGTTCTGGGCGCGAGCGAGGAGGATGAGCTGCGACCCGTCCTCGCCGCCCATGCGCAGGGGTTGACGCGCCGCGTCGCCGCCTATTTCGGGCGAGAGGCGGATGATCCTGCGGCGGTCGGCTTCGTCGATCGGCTGCGTGGTCTCGGCTTGCGGGCGCTGCTCGAGCCCGGCCTCGCAGAGATCGAGACGGGTGAATTGGAGCGGCTCGCCGCCGAATTCGGCCTCCGCCGCCCGAAGAATTGACGCGCCGCGTCAACGATGCCCGCGTCCGGCGCTTGACGAGCCGCGACTCAAAATGCTCAACGTGCGCGAGCGGCGTCCGCCGGCGCCAGCCCGACCAATCAGGAGAACGATATGACGACGGAGATCGTGATCGTTTCCGCGGCGCGCACTGCTGTGGGATCGTTCAACGGAGCTTTCGGTTCAACGCCCGCCCATGAATTGGGCGCGGTCGCTGTCAAGGCCGCTATCGAGCGCGCCAAATTGGAGGCCGCCGACGTCGACGAGGTGATCCTGGGTCAGGTCCTCGGCGCGGCGCAGGGACAGAACCCCGCGCGTCAGGCCGCCATCAAGGCGGGCGTGCCGCAGGACAAGACCGCTTTCGGCATTAATCAGGTGTGCGGCTCGGGCCTGCGCGCCGTGGCGCTCGCCGCTCAGCAGATTCAGGCGGGCGACGCGAGCATCATCGTCGCCGGCGGCCAGGAGTCCATGTCGCTGTCGCAGCATTCCGCTCACATGCGCGCCGGCACCAAGATGGGCGATGTGAAGTTCGTCGACACGATGATCGTCGACGGCCTCACCGACGCCTTCAACAATTACCACATGGGCATCACGGCGGAGAATGTCGCGGCCAAGTGGCAGATCAGCCGCGCCGAGCAGGACGCTTTCGCCGTCGCCTCGCAGAACAAGGCCGAGGCGGCGCAGAAGGCCGGCAAGTTCAAGGACGAGATCGTCCCCTTCACCGTCTCCTCCCGCAAGGGCGATGTGATCGTCGATCAGGACGAATACATCAAGCATGGCGTGACGCTCGAGGGCGTCGCCAAGCTGAAGCCGGCCTTCACCAAGGACGGCACGGTGACGGCGGCCAACGCTTCCGGCCTCAATGACGGCGCGGCGGCGCTCGTCATCATGACGGCGGCGGAAGCGGCCAAGCGCGGCCTCACGCCGCTCGCCCGCATCGCCTCCTGGGCGACCGCCGGCGTCGATCCGTCGCTCATGGGCTCCGGCCCGATCCCGGCCTCGCGCAAGGCGCTGGAGAAGGCCGGCTGGAAGATCTCCGACCTCGATCTCATCGAGGCCAATGAGGCTTTCGCCGCGCAGGCTCTGGCCGTGAACAAGGATCTCGGCTGGGATCCGGCGATCGTCAACGTCAACGGCGGCGCCATCGCCATCGGCCATCCGATCGGCGCCTCGGGCGCGCGCATTCTGACGACGCTGCTCTATGAGCTCGGACGCCGCGGCGGCAAGCGCGGCCTCGCCACGCTCTGCATCGGCGGCGGCATGGGCGTCGCCCTGACGATCGAGCGCTAAATATAAAAGGACCGCGCGCCTGAGAGGCTCGCGGTCCAATTCTTTGAAAATTCGATGAAGGAGGACGAGGTGGGCAGAACAGCGGTTGTGACGGGCGGCACGCGCGGCATCGGCGAAGCGATTTCCAAGGCGTTGAAGGCTGCGGGTTATAATGTCGCCGCGACCTACGCCGGCAATGACGAGGCGGCGAACAAGTTCAAGGCGGAGACCGGCATTCCGGTCTATAAGTTCGACGTGTCGGACTATGACGCCAGCGCCGCCGCCATTGCGCAGATCGAGAAGGATCTGGGCGGGGTCGATGTGCTCGTGAACAACGCCGGCATCACCAAGGACCGTCTGTTCCACAAGATGGAGCTGGCGCAGTGGCAGGCGGTGATCGACACCAACCTCAACTCGCTGTTCAACGTCACCCGCCCTGTCATCAACGGCATGCGTGACCGTGGCTTCGGCCGCATCATCGTCATCTCGTCGATCAATGGCCAGAAGGGCCAGGCCGGTCAGACGAACTATTCCGCCTCCAAGGCCGGCGACATCGGCTTCGTCAAGGCGCTGGCGCAGGAGAGCGCCTCCAAGGGCATCACCGTCAACGCCATCGCGCCCGGCTATATCGCCACGGAGATGGTGAAGGCCGTGCCGCAGGACGTGCTCGACAAGCACATCATCCCCTATATCGCCGTCGGCCGCCTCGGCGAGCCGGAGGAGATCGCGCGCGCCGTGGTGTTCCTCGCTTCGGACGACGCCGGCTTCATCACCGGCTCGACGCTGACCATCAATGGCGGCCAGTATCTGGCCTGACGGGAGCGCTCGGGCGCGCCTCGAGATCGCCTCGCGCCATATTCGTCTTCTTCCTTCTCCCCGCGCGGGGAGAAGGCGAGGATGAGGGGCTCGGGGCGTTTTCCGTCTGTGAGAGCCGCGGATCGCCGCCCTAGAGCGCGTTCCGATCGAACGGTATCGTTCGATCGATCAGAATTCGCTCCCGGTTCAATCTGAACCGGAATCACTCTAGCGCCGATCACTCTTCGGCCGGCTCCTCCAGCCGATCATCGACTAGCGGCAGAGTGAAGCTCAGACGCGCGCCGCCGCCGGGGTTCTGCTCCGCCCACAGCTTCCCGTAATGCGCCTCCACGATCGCGCGCGAGACCGCGAGGCCGACGCCGAGCGCGTGCTTCTTCGTCGAGGTGAAGGGCTCGAACAGCTCATCCGCCACTTCATCGGCGAGGCCCGCGCCCGTGTCCACGATATCGACGCGGATCATGCCGCTCTCGTCGATTCGGGTCGAGATGACGAGCTCGCGCTTCTCGGAGCCCTGCATGGCCTCCAGCGCATTGCGCTTCAGATTGACCAGCACCTGCCGAATCTGCACGCGATCGACGATCACCGCGTCATCCTCCGCCGCGAGATCGAGCGTGGTGACGACCTTGACATGGTTGCGCGCCATGTCGGTGAAGGCGCAGGCGTCGCGGATGATGTCGTGCAGCCTCTGCAGCGTCTTGTCCGGCTCGGCGCGCGTCACGAAGCCGCGCAAATGGCTGATGATCTGCGCCGCGCGCGTCACTTGGGCGACGGCGCTGTCGAGAATCGGCTCGAGATCGGCGGTCGCGGTCTCGGCGCGTCGCAGCACGCGGCGTGCGGCGCTGAGATAGGTGGAGATCGCCGAGAGCGGTTGATTGATCTCATGGGCGACATTCGCCGCCATTTGCGCCATCAGATCGAGCCGGTCGGCGCGCAGCTTGCGCATCTGCGCCTCCGCCCGGCGGCGGTCGGTGAGATCGCGCAGGAACAGCACGAGCAGCCGCTCGCCGTCATGCGCCGCCTCGCTGACGGAGAGCTCCAGCGGAAACAGCGAGCCATCCTTGCGGCGGCCGATGCGCTCGGGCTCCGCCTCGGCGGGCGCGGCCCCGTCGGCGCCCAGCGTCGCGAAACGAGGGTCGTGGAACGGCTCCGGAAATAGAATATCGACCGGGCGTCCGATCGCCTCCGCCGCCTCATGGCCAAAGAGCCGCGTCGCCGCGGAATTCACGGCGTGAATAACGCCCTCGCCGTCGATGATGACGATCGCGTCGACCGCGCCTTCGACGATCGCGCGCAGACGCGCCTCGCTCGCGCGGCGTTCCTGCTCGGCGCGCGATCTCTCGCTGAGATCGCTGAGCATCACCGCATAGCCATAGAGATTGTCGGAGTCGTCGCGCAGCGGGGCGATCAGCTCCTCGGCGGGAAAGATCGAGCCGTCCCGGCGCCGGCGCGGCTCCTGGCGCTTGACGACGCTGCGCGCCACGAGAGCGCCGAGCTCCTCCTGCGTGTCGGATGAATGAAGGATCGACAGGCGGCGCCCCAAAATTTCATCGCGGCTCCAGCCGGTAATGCGTTCGGCCGCCTCGCTCCAGGCGACGATGCGCTCTTGCCGGTCCAGCGAGAAGATCGCCGAAGCCGGCGCGCCCTCGGCCAGCAGGCGGAAATGCTCTTCGCTCTGCCGCAGCGCCTTGCGCGCGCGCTCATAGTCGAGGCTCTTGATCGTCTTCCAGCGGCCGCCGCGGCGGATCAGCGCGAATTCGTGCCGGGCGATCACCTCGACGATCTCCGGCGCGCCGATCAGCCGCAGCGAATAGGAGCAGAGCGTCAGCATGCGCACGGAGCCGTGCAAGGCGGCGAGCCCGTTCTCATAGGTCATGAAGATCGACCAGTCCGTGGCGTCCACCTCGAAGGCGTTGCCGCTGGCGCGCAATCCGTCGAAACCGGCGCGCAGCGCCGAGTCATGGGCCGAGCGCCAATCGTCCAGCAGCCGGTTCTCGTCCAGCTGGCCGGCGCGAAGATACCATTCTTCCGGGGAGAGGATGTCGATGCGCCCCAGCGTGAGATCGGCCTCGAGATCGGGAACCAGCGTCGCCAGGCGCGTCTTGGCGGCGGCGACAGTCAGCGGCGGCGAGGCGACCCAGATGCAGCGCTCATTGGCCGCGAGACCGGCCGCGAAATAGGGCGCGACAATGTCGAGGAGATCGTCGACATCATCGAAGAACTGGCAGAAATGCGTGCCCCACGGCAAATCTCCTGCGCCCTCTATTCCCGAAGGGCGCGACAGCCGCTCGCTCCGCGACCGAAGAGTCACGAATTCCGTCGCGGTCTCAGCCTGCATTTATTCATTCCAGTATGGACCGCCGCTATCTCCGGTTTGCAGGGCGCGCCCGCTCGCCTTCGATCCGCCAATCGGATGGGACCAAATGCGAACATTGTCAAAATGAGACAATGTTTCGTCGTCACCTGTGCCGATCAAGAACCGCGCCACAGAGGACCCGTCCCGAAACGAGTCGAAGCTGCGCCATTCTCATTGGCTCGCAGCGCTGCGCGCGGCCACGACCTCATGCGCTTGTCGCCCGACCACCTCGGTCAGATGATCGAAGGCGGCCTCGAAAAATCCGGCGCCCGAGGTGGCCGAGCGCAGCTCGACGATGAGATCGCCGATCTCCGCCTCCGGAATGAGCGCGTCGAGCTCGTCCCAGCCTTCCCATCCCGGGCGCGGGCCAAAGCCCAATATTTGCCCACGCCGCGCCGAGACAATGCCTGTCGCGCGTGAGACCGCCTCGCTCGGCGCGAATATCGCCACGGAGAGCATGGGCTCGAGCAGAACCGGCTCGGCTCTGCCCAGCGCCTCGATCATGCCGATGCGCGCCGCCGTGCGGAAGGCCATGTCGGAGGAATCGACGCTATGATACGAGCCGTCGACCAGCACCGCCTCCACATCGACGACCGGAAAGCCGAGCGGCCCGCGCGCCAGCGCGTCCCGGCAGCCGGATTCGACCGAGGAAAAGTATTGTTTTGGCACAGTGCCGCCATGGACGCGCTCGGCGAAAGCGAAGCCTTCGCCACGTGCGCGCGGCGCCACCTCCAGCACCACATCGCCGAATTGCCCATGGCCGCCGGACTGCTTCTTGTGGCGGCCGCGCACGCTCACCGGATGGCGGATCGTCTCCTTATAGCCGATGGCGGGACCGTGCGTGGAGACGGTCACGCCATAGCGCGTCGCGAGGCGTTCCAAAGCGACACGAATATGCATCTCGCCCTGGCCGAGCAGCTTCATCTCGCCGAGCGCCTGATCATGCAGGAAGACGAGCGACGGATCCTCGTCGATGAGCTTGGCCAGAGCGGCGGCGAGGCGCATCTCGTCCTTGCGATCGCCGACCGACAGCGCCAGCGCATAGACGGGGCGCGGCGCGGCCAGCGGCGCCGGGGCGGGCGGCGCGCCGGCGCGCGCTTCCTGCAGAGCCTCGCCCGCTGCGACGCCGTCGAGCCGGCCGAAAGCCACGGTCTCGCCCGCTTCCGCTTTGGCCTGCCGCGTCGCCGTGGCGCCGAGCATGGAGGAGACGCCGCTGATCTTCTCCTCCGCGCCGGATGAGCCGATCACTGTCTGTCCGTCCGAGAAGGAGCCGCGCAGCACGCGCGCCAGCGACAGCTTGCCGCCATGCGGCGTATGGATGGAGCGGAACACATGGGCGAGGGCGGGGCCTGAATCGGCGACGCCGAGCCGGGCTCGTGTCGCGGCGACGCTCGGCGCCTCGTGGCGCAACGCTTTCAGCAGCCGCGTGACGCCGGCGCCGCGCTCCGCCGCGCCGATGAACACGGGCGCGACATGGCCGAAGCGCAGCTCCTTGGCGAGATCGTCGAAAATCTGGTCGCGCGGCGGCTCTATGTCGCTGAGCAATTCCTCCATTAGCGCGTCGTCGTAATCGGCGAGCCGCTCCAACATGGAATAGCGCGCCTCCTTCTCCAGCACGGCGTCGCCGTCGGGCATTGCGACGACCTCGGAGGGCGCGTGCTCGCGATAGACATAGGCGCGCTCCAGCGCGAGATCGATGAAGCCGACCGCAATGCCATTGTTCCAAAGCGGGATTTGCCGCAACAGCAGCGGTGTGCGCGAGGCTGATTGCAGCAGGGCGAGCGAGTCGCGCAGATTGCCTGTGGCGGAGTCGATCTTGTTGAGGAACAGAAAATGCGGAACGCGCGCCTCCTCCACCGCGCGCAGCACGAGCTGCAAGGCGGGCAGCTTGCGCGGATCGGATTCGGCGACGACGATCGCGGCGTCGGCCACGGCGAGGACGCGGCGTTGCTCATGGGTGAATTCGACCGAGCCGGGACAATCGACGAAAGTGTAGCGATCGCCGAGATAGTCGGCGCGGCCGATGTTGCATTCGACGCTCATCGCATGGGCGCGCGCTTCTGGAGAGGCGTCGCCGACGGTGGAGCCGTCGCGCACCAGCCCTTGCCGCTGCACGGCTCCGCAGCGCGCGAGCAGGCACTCGAAAAGGCTGGTCTTGCCGCTCTGAAAAGGGCCGACAAGCGCGATCAGTCGCGCGCCTTCGGCTCGCGCCGCGCCGGACGTTCTCGTTTCACTCATGTCCTGCTCCCGTTCCCGGCGCCGGCGAGTGGAAACCTTGTCGGCTCCGTCGAGGTTGATGCTCCCACCACATGGGTCGGCGCGCAAGCGATGAAAAGCGCTGCGGCGCCGGATGGATGCGAGCTGGGCGAAAGCTATGCGGCGGGATGCGGGACGGCGCCGCTCCACTCGATCCAGCGCCCATGAAAATCCGCGCGGCCGAGCGCAAAGCTCTCGCCGCCCGGCCAGAGCGTCAGCGTGAGCGCGGCCGAGCGCGTGTCGCCGTCGGCCTCCATTTGCAGCCGCGCGAGCGGCGTCTCGCGGCTCGCTGCGGCGCCCGCGGCTTCGAGACCGGCGGTGGCGCGGCGCTTGGTCTCGAGCGGCAAATATTGCCAGACGACCGAGTGATAGACGAAGCGCGCGACATTGGGGTGAGGTGGAGCGGCGAGTCGCGCGGCGAGCCAATCGCCGGCGTCGGCGCGCTCGACGCGCTCGCGATGCAGAGCGGCGAGAGCGAGCGCGGTCTCCATGCGCGTTAGACGTGCGTTCTGATCCGGCCAGACATAGGCGAGCAGCCGCGCGCGATGCGCGGCGTCGCCGGGATCGAGCGGATCGACATCGCAGCCGGCGCGCGCGACGATCTGCAACGGCGCATCGAGCGAAGGCGCCGCGCCGCGCCAGTCGCAGGAGAGGCGAAGACGCGCGGAAGGATCGCCGAAAGCGCCGACGCCGAGATCATAGGCATAACGATCGAAATGCAGATTGAGGCCGGCGCTGGCGCCGATCTCGAATGTCTCCAGCGGCAGGCCGGTCGCCGCGGCGACGATCAGCGCGCCGCCCAGAATAACGCTGGAGCGGCCCGCTTCATTGGTCTGCGGCGGACGATCGAGAAAGCCCGCGAGAAAATCATCATGCGCCTCTATCGCGCGCGCGATCTCGCTCGCGAGCCGCGCTTCGTCGAGCGCATGGGGCGGGTAAACGGCGGCGAGCGCGCGCGCCTTTCCCGATCGCGCCAGAAAATGCAGCGCGCCGCAAGCGCGCAGCGCCAGCGCATCGGCCTTGGCGCGCGGACCCCAGGCGCAAATCCTGCGGCCGAAGGCGCTGCTCTCGTCGAGCCCCGCGACGAGCGTCTCGCAGAGCGCGGCGGTGAAGGGCGAGGCGAGATCGCGGCACGCCTTCGCTTGGAAGGAAAAGGCGTCGGCGATCTCATCGGGCAGGCGTTTCGTCATTTCTCCCGGGCCTCCATAGGCGATTTTCGTAATCCGGCGTGGCGGCGAGAAATTGGTCGTTCCTGTGCTCAATTATGCGATAATTCACTTTGAGACGATCTCCCCCTCCGTTCGCGAAGCCGCCGAATGTCATTCGGAGCAAATTCGCTCCGGCGCACGGAGAATGAAAGATCGTCGGTTCGAGGAGGCAGAGCGTGACGCAGGATTTTCATCGCAGACAATTTCTGGGCGCAGCGGCGACGACCGGGGCCGCACTGGCCGCCGGCGCGGCGCGCGCCGAGGAGAAAGCCGCCGTCGTGAAGCGCGCCGCCGTCGTCCATCAGCCGAAGCCGATGGCCTTCGATCCAAAGCGCGTCGAAGGAATGTCGGAGAAGATCCTCGTCTCGCATTACGAAAATAATTACATCGGCGCAGTGAAGCGGTTGAATGCGATCCTCGATCAGCTCTCTGGCGTCGATTTCGACAAAGCCCCCGGATTTCAGATCAACGGGCTGAAGCGCGAAGAGCTGATCGCCGCCAACTCGATGATCCTGCACGAGGTCTATTTCGCCGGGCTCGGCGCCTCCGGCAAGCCGGGGGCGGCGCTCGCCGCGGCGTTCGACCGAGATTTCGGCTCTTTCGACCGCTGGCGCGCCGAATTCGTCGCCATGGGAAAGGCGCTCGGCGGCGGCTCCGGCTGGGTGGTTCTGTCCTATGACAAGCATGGCGGGCGGCTGGTCAACAGCTGGGCGAATGATCATACGCAATGTCTGGCGGGCGGCGATCCGATCTTCGTGCTCGACATGTTCGAGCACGCCTATCAGATGGATTTCGGCGCGAAAGCGGCCGATTACGTCAAGGTCGTCATGGCGGCGGCCGGCTGGTCCAACGCCGATCGTCTCTTCGAGAAATACAGCAGAGCCTGACCGGCGGGCCGGCGCGCGCGGGCTGCCCGTCCGCCCGGCTTCCACTGGCGGCCGAACCGCGTTACTAAGGCCGCTTCTCTAGCAAGGAGCCTTCATGCGGCCGAGCAAACGCGCGCCAGACGAAATGCGTCCCGTCAGTTTCGAACGGGGCGTCGCCCGCTACGCCGAGGGCTCGTGCCTCGTCAAATTCGGCAACACGCATGTCCTTTGCGCCGCGACGCTCGAGGACAAGCCGCCGCCGTGGCTGCGCGGGCAGGGGCGGGGCTGGGTGACGGCCGAATACGCCATGCTGCCGCGCGCCACCCATACGCGCACGCGCCGCGAGTCGACCTCCGGCAAGCCGTCCGGCCGCACGCAGGAGATTCAGCGTCTCATCGGCCGCTCGCTGCGCGCCGTCACCAATCTGCCGGCGCTGGGCGAGCGTCAGATCGTCGTCGATTGCGACGTCATCCAGGCGGACGGCGGCACGCGCACGGCCTCCATCACCGGCGCCTGGCTGGCGCTGCATGATTGCTTCCAATGGATGCGCTCGCGCTCCATCATCAAGGACAATCCGCTGCGCGACCATGTCGCCGCCATCTCCTGCGGCGTGTGCAATGGCGCTCCCGTGATCGACCTCGATTACACGGAGGACTCGACCGCCGAGACCGACGCCAATTTCGTCATCACCGGCTCGGGCGGGCTCGTCGAGGTGCAGGCGACGGCGGAAGTCGCCGTTTTCTCCGAGGATAATCTCGGCTCCATGCTGACGCTGGCGCGTGGCGGCATCGAGAAGCTCGTGCAAATGCAGAAGGCGGCGCTGGCGTGACGCGCAGAATCGAAGGTCGTCTCGTCATCGCGACGCATAATCCCGGCAAGCTCTGGGAGCTGCGCCAGCTCTTGGAGCCACATGGCGTCGACGCTGTCTCCGCCGGCGAACTCGGCGTCGCCGAGCCGGAGGAGACGGAGACGACCTTCTCCGGCAATGCGCTTTTGAAAGCGCGCGCCTCCTGCGCGGCGACCGGCCTGCCGGCTTTCGCCGACGACTCGGGTCTCTGCGTCGATGGGCTGGATGGCGCGCCGGGTGTCTATTCGGCGCGCTGGGGCGGCGATAATCGCGATTTTTCCTCCGCGATCCGCCGTGTCGAGCGCGAGCTGAATGAGCGCGGCGCGACGGCGCCTTTCGCCGCGCATTTCATCTGCGCGCTCGCCATCGTCTGGCCGGACGGACATGTGGAAGAGTTCGAGGGCCGCGTCGATGGCGTGCTGGTGTTTCCGCCACGCGGCGAGAAGGGTTTCGGCTATGATCCGATCTTCCTGCCGGACGGATTGGATCGCACCTTCGGCGAGATGATGTCGGCCGAAAAGCATGCGTTGCCGGGCGACGGCTCGCGCGCGCTGTCGCATCGGGCTCGCGCCTTTCAGGCTTTGGCGCGCGCCTGCCTCGCCTGACATGAGGAAAGCCCCTGGGCGCTGCGGCGGGCAGGGGCTTCGTGAAGGACGCGCGCGAGCTTTGCGCGCGTCAATGCTTCAGATGCGAGCCGCCGCTGCTCTTGCCGTGAGTTGGTTCTGGGCATGGAAGCCTCCGTTCGACGTCCGTCGCCGAAAACAACGGCGTCGATCCCAGGGCGATCGGGTGAAGGTCAATAATCCTCCCCCTCATGCTGAGGAGCGCCCGAAGGGCGCGTCTCGAAGCGCGATGGGGAGTTCCAGATGGCCGCGCATGAAGGTTCCCTCGTCCTTCGAGACGCCGCTTCGCGGCTCCTCAGGATGAGGAAACCTTCACCCGAGCGCCCTGGCCTCGATCCAAGGCTCCATTGCATTTTGGGGAGATTCGAGCGAAGCGGCGAGGCCGTCGCTCGCGCCGAAGCTCCGACAAAAGCGGGCGCTTCAGCGCAGCAGAATCTCCACCCGCCGATTCTCCGCCCGGCTCGCGGGATCATCGCCCGCGACAATGGGCTGCTCGTCGCCGACGCCGGCGCTGGTCAGCCGCTCGCGCGAGACGCCGATGCGGCGCAGATAGTCGAACACCGCGCGAGCGCGGCGCTGTGACAAATCGCGCTTGTCCTCGGGCGAGCCGACCGAGTCCGAATGGCCGCGCAGCTCGAGCGTCGCATCCGGGCATTGCTTCAGCGAGCCGGCGAGCCGCGCGAGGAATTTCTCCGCCCCCGCGCCGAGCGCGACGCTCTTGGCCGAGAAGCGAATTTTGTCCGATGCGGCGAGCGCCGCGAGCGCCGTGCGGCAGGGCGAGCTTTCCTCGGCGGACGCGGGCGGCGGCAGGCTCGGCCCTTCCGGCGCCGGCAGCGTCGGGTCATTGGGGCTGTTCCAGACGAGCGCGGCCGGCGGCGGCGGCGGCGGCGGCGCGGCGGGGGGCGCGGACCGCTCGGCCGAGCGGCCTTCGGCGATCTTGTCCTTGCGGCCTTTTTTGGGGGGAGACGGCGCCTCGACCAGCCGGGGCCGCGCGGCGAGGGCGGCGGCGACACGCTCCTGCTCGCGCTCCGCCCAGGCGGCCGCGGCGGCGCGATGGGCGTCCTGCTCCGCTGAGACGGCGGCGAGCGCCTCCTCGCGCTGGGAGGCGGCGTCTGGCGAGAGGGAGTCTACCCACCAGACCGTCCGCACGCCGGCGGCGCTCGCCAGCCGCTCGGCCAGCGCCCTATGGCCGGAAGCGTCGGCGGGCAGGAAGACATCGCGGCCGCTGACCTCGAAATTCAAAGGATCGCCGCCCTCCCGCTGCACCAGCGAGCCGAGGCGATGCCCCAGCGCATCCTCGAGGCTCTTGGCCGCCTCGCTATTGGCGAGAATGGCGATGACGGCGACCATGCCGGCGCCGATGCGCCAGCCGAGATGATCGCGCGCGATCGGCCCCGACCACAGCGCCGCCGCGCCGAGCCCGGCCAGAAAGGCGGCGTAGAGCGCGAACACGCCCTCGAGATAGAGCGCGAAGCGGCCGAGCGCGGCCTTGGCGAGAATGGCGACGAGGCACAGCGTCAGCGCGAGGAAGAAGTCTCCTTCGCGCAGCAACGAGGGATCGTCGTCCGCACGGCGCAGGCTGGCGAGGCCGGAGAGGGCGCCGACGAGGAAAGCGCTGGCGAGCCAAAGTCCGTAAAAGCTGAGAAAATAGGTCATGTCCAGCGCGGCATCTCGAGCGGGACGTCCCGCGAAGCGGCAATTAACGCCGCTTTCACGCCTTTCAATGCGGCAATGCGAAACCATTCGTCCCGGCAAAGCTTCCGGCCGCGTTTCAGCAGCGTGACCTTCTCGGCCTACCGTGGCATAAAGCCCCCATGGCTGCGACGATTCGAAACGCGTTCGACCCGGGCTTCGGCGTCTATGTGCACTGGCCGTTCTGCCTGTCGAAGTGCCCCTATTGCGACTTCAACAGCCACGTCCGCAAGGGCGAGGTCGATGAAGATCGCTTTGTGGACGCCTTTCGCACGGAGATCGCCCATCGCGCCGCGCTGGCGCCGGGACGCGAGGTGCGCTCGGTGTTCTTCGGCGGCGGCACGCCCTCGCTGATGCTCCCATCCACGCTGGAGGCGATCCTCCGAGCGATCGCCGATCATTGGCCCATGGCCGCCGATTGCGAGGTCACGCTCGAGGCGAACCCCACCAGCGTCGAGGCCTCGCGCTTCCGCAGCTTCAAGGCGGCTGGCGTCAATCGCGCCTCGCTCGGCGTGCAGGCGCTCAACGACATAGAATTGCGCGCGCTCGGCCGCCAGCATTCGGTGGCGGAGGCGCTCGCCGCGCTCGATGTCGCCAATAAGATTTTCGAGCGCACCTCGTTCGATCTGATCTACGCCCGTCCGCAGCAGACGCCGGCGGCCTGGCGCAAGGAGCTGGAACTCGCTCTGGGGCGGGTGACGGAGCATGTCTCGCTCTATCAGCTCACCATTGAGCCGGAGACGATGTTCGAGCGCATGGTGGACGCCGGCAAGCTCGATCTGCCCGATGTCGACACGCAGCGCGCGCTATGGGACGTGACGCAGGAAGTGACCGCCCGCGCCGGCCTGCCGGCCTATGAGGTCTCCAACCATGCGCGGCCCGGCTCGGAATGCCGGCATAATCTCGTCTATTGGCGCTATGGCGAATATGCCGGCGTCGGCCCCGGCGCGCATGGGCGGCTCATCACGCCGCGCGGCCGCCGCGCCCAAGCGACCGAGAAGCATCCGGAAATGTGGCTCACCTGCGTCGAGACGGAGGGCCATGGCCTCGTCGAGGACGATCTGCTGTCCGCGGAGCAGGAGGGTGACGAGTTTCTGCTGATGGGCCTGCGCCTGCGCGAGGGGATAGATCCCGCGCGCTTCTTCGCCCTCACCGGCAAGAAGCTGTCGCAATCGCGCGTCGCCGAGCTGATCGGCGACGGGCTCGTGGAGCTGACCCGCGACAATCGCATCCGCGTGAGCTCGGAAGGGTTTCCCGTGCTCGACGCGGTGGTGGCCGATCTCGCGGCGTGAGAGCTGCGCTTCAGTAGAGCTTCACCAGCAGGCTGCCGCCGAAGCTGCGCGGCTGATTGGTGAAGGCCATCGTCGCGGGCGTCGTCGCGGAGCCGGGCGACCAGCCGCTATTGTTGTTGGCGGCGTTGGTGTTGGTGGAGGTCGTGGCGTTGGTGACCTCGCGGCGATCGAGCAGGTTTTTCACCCAGAACGAGATGCTCCAGCGCTCGTCGTCGCTGCGCAGTCCGAAGCCGGTGTTGAGAATGGTGAAGGGCGCCTGCCAATAAGTATTGGTCGCGACCGGGCTGGTGAAGAGGATCTTGTCCGACCAGCTCGCATTGACATAGCCGAAGGCCGTCACAGGCTGCTTGGTCCATTCGCCCCATTCGGCGAAGGCGGCGCCGAGCGGATGCTCGTAATTCGCGCCGATGTTGAAGGCCCATATCGGCAGATTCTCCCAGCGCGTGTTCGAGCGCGAGATGGTGAGCGGCGGCTTCACCCCGTTGATATTGGTCGTCCAAATCCAGTCCGCCGGCGGCGCCGCGTCGGGATAGCTCACATAGCGCGCCTCTGTGAAGGCGCCGGAGGCGTTGATCCACAAGCGCTCGATCGGATTCCACCGTCCGGTGAATTCGGCGCCCTTCAGCCGCACATGCGGGACGGAGCCGAGATAGGTGGAGCGGATGGGCGCGCCGGTCGCGTCGACATAACTGGTGTCGGTCTGATTGGATTGGAAATTATAGAGATCGTTCCAATAGAGATTGATATTGGCGATGAGCTTGCCGTCGAACCAATTGGTCTTGGCGCCGAGCTCATAGTCCCAGGAGACTTCGCGCTTGGTGAGGATCGGCTGAAATCCTTTGAAGGCGTTGGTCGATTCGTAGATCGGAACGGCGAAATTGACGGCGGATGCCTTCTCGCCGCGCCCGACGAGCCCATAGACCAATATATTGTCGTTGTAGCGATAGGACGGATTGAAGATTCCGGTCAGCAGATTGGCGCCCTTCGACGTTCCGCCGGTGTCGAAGAATTGCTGGGTCGAGCTGGCGCCGCGCACGGCGTTGGCCAATTGCTGTAAGGTGAAATTGCCGCTGAGATAGCCGGGCTGTATCCAGCCGAAATTCGATCCGCCCTTCACCTCATAGCCGTTGCGCAGACCGAAGGTCAGAGCGAGCTGCTCGTCGACGTGATAGGTGGCCTGTCCATAGGCGGCGCCGTTGATCGTCAGCGCCTTGCCGTTCGTATGATAATCGACGCCCCACAGCAGACCTTTGTCGGTCGTCGGCGTGCCGAACCATTGCGCGGCGTCCGAGCCATATTCCGTTTCGCTGTAGTTGAAGACCTTCTCATAGAGGCCGAAGAGTCCGACGCTCCATTCGAGCGGCTGATCCTTGGGCGAGGTGAGGCGAAACTCCTGCGAAAATTGATCGGTCCATTGATTAGTGTGGCTGTCGCTGATGTCGATCAGCTGATTGCCGGTATTATTGTAGGGAAGCAGGCGGAACTCGCCCCAGGCGGAGATCGAGGTGAATGTGTTCTCGCCGATCTGCCAATTCAGCTCGTTGGAGGCGGTGATCGTGCGCGAGCTCAGCGTGCCGAGATGAGTGTAATAGGGGCGATAGCGATCGAAAGTGAGGACCATGCGGCCGAGCCGCCTGAAGAGCGTCGAGGAATAGCTCGACGCCACTGTGCCATTGGCGAAAATCTGCAGCGAGTCGGAGAAGGGGCCGCTATTGTTATTGTTGTATTCGGCCGATCGCGCATAGCTGAAGATGAGCCTGTCCGTCACGTCCTCGCCGACGTAATATAATTGCCCGCGCGCGCCCCAGCGATTGGCGTTAGAAATGCCTGCGCCCGTGACCTGGTCTTTCACGAAGCCATTGTCCTTGTCGTAGAAGAAGGTGACGCGATAGGCGAGCTTCTCGTCGATGATCGGCCCGGTCACATTCAGCTTCTCGATGAGATGCGTGTGATTGCCGAAGGAGGTCTCGAATGTCGCCTTGCGCTCGAAGGATGGCAGCTGCGTGCGCACGATGATGTTGCCGACAGTGGTGTTCTTGCCGCCGGCGGTTCCCTGCGGTCCGAGGCCGAGCTCGAAATTCTCGATCTCGACGAAATCGGACCATTGGAAGCCGACGGCCTTCCAGAACACATTGTCGATGATGAAGCCGGTGTCGTTCTCCGAGCCATTGCCGGTCCCGGCGCCCTGGCCGACGCCGCGAATGGCGGGGCGGGACGTCTGCGGGTTGGAGACGTTCGGACGATAATTGGGAACGAGCTGCGAGAAATCCGACAGCCGCTCCAAATGCTCGACCTGCGCCTTCTGGCCGCTGACGAAATCGCCGGAGCGCGGCGTCTTGACGAGGACCTTCTCCTCTTGGCGCGTCAGTCCTGCGTCATTGACGTCGGCGCCGACGCGCACGTCCTGGATTTGCGCAGTTTCCGGCACCGCTTGGGCGCGCGCAGCGTCGCGTGAGGCGGAAGCCGCGAGAATGAGAGCGAGAACGAGCTTGGAAGCCTCGAGCGATGGATTGCGTCCGACGAGCCGCTTATGGTGCATTAGTGCCTCTAACATACTAGAAAAATGTGATTTTAGCGCCTGCCGAGCAGCGCGACTGCGTAGAGATACCTAGAATATAGCCACAGTCTCAGCTATGCCGCAACAATTAGTCCATCTGTGGTATATACATATGTGATAGCCTAGAACGGCCAAGGCAGCTCGCCGTCGCCGCGATGGAGCGCCTCGGCCTCTGGCGTGAAGGCGCCGTCGGCGCCATGCAGAATCAGCGGCGGGTAGAGCGCCAGCGGCGCCTTCGAGCCTTTGACGCCACGCAGCAGCATGCGCGTCGCCGCTTCGCCCTCGCGCGGTGCGATCGGCAATAGTGCGAGCGAGCCGAGCCGTGCGCCGACGCCGGCGAGGCAATCGGGCAGGGCGTCGGCGCGATGGATCATCACGAGCGCGCCGCCCGGGCGCAGCAGCGCGACGCAGGCGCGCAGCCAGGGCTCCAGCCCGCCCGCGCTCATATGGGCGAGCGCGCGTCGCGGATCGGGAGAGACGCGCGCGCGGCCCGGCGTGAGATAGGGCGGGTTGGTGAGGATCAGATCGGCGTTCGCGCCCTCGAGCCCGGCGGCGCGGCGCGCGGCGGCGGAGAGGACATCGCATTCGAAAACGCGCGCGCGCTCGCCGAGCCTATTGGCCGCGACATTCTCGCGCGCGAGCGAAGCGGACAAAGCGTCGATCTCGACGAGGCCGATCGTCGCCAGCGGCGCCCGCAGCGCGGCGATGAGGCCGACGGCGCCGACGCCGGCCCCTATGTCGAGCAAAAGGCCGCCGAGCGCGCGTGGCGCGGCGGCGGCGAGCAGAATGGCGTCCGTTCCCACCCTATGGCCGCGCGAGGGCTGCAGCAGCCGCAATTTGCCGCCGAGAAAGCCGTCGGCGCGCGGCGCGGCGGGCGCGCTCATGATCTGCGCCGATTTGGTCTGCGCACGGAGGAGACGCCGCCTCCGCAGCGACGAGCCGCGGAGCGGGCGAGGCTTTTGGCGCGGGAGGCGCCTGCGCGCATCCCGGCTTGCCGCGAGACCTGCAAAGCCTTAAGTTCCCTTCACATTCGACAGAGGCAAGCCAAAGGGGTCTACGTGGGCATCGTCATACCGCTGGAGGAAAAGGAAAAAAAGTCCGCCGGCCTCGATAATCTGCTTTCGCTGATCGGCCCCGATCTGCAGCGCGTCAACCAGCTGATCCTGCAGCGCACCGGCTCGGACGTGACGACCATCCCCGAGGTCGCGAATCATCTCATCTCTGCGGGCGGCAAGCGCCTGCGGCCGATGCTCGTGCTCGCCACTGCCGGCATGTCCGGCTATCAAGGCGACGGTCACATCAAATTCGCGGCCGGCATAGAGTTCATGCATACCGCCACTCTGCTGCACGATGATGTCGTCGACGAGAGCGACATGCGCCGCGGCAAGATCGCCGCGCGAATGCTGTGGGGCAATGAGACCTGCGTGCTGGTCGGCGATTTTCTGCTCGGCCACGCCTTCAAGATGATGGTCGAGCCCGGCGTGCTCTCCTGCCTCTCCGTCGTGTCGCAGGCCGCCGCTGTCATCGCCGAGGGCGAGATTCTCCAGCTCAACGCCGCCAAGGACACGCAGACCACCGAGGACGCCTATATGGCGGTCATCCGCTCCAAGACGGCGGAGCTGTTCGCCGCTGCGGCGGAGGTCGGCCCCATGCTGACCGGCCGCTCCAAGGCTGACGAGGCGGCCTGCCGCAGCTATGGCATGAATCTCGGAATCGCCTTCCAGCTCATCGATGATGCGCTCGACTATGGCGGACAATCGTCCAAGCTCGGCAAGAATGTCGGCGATGATTTCCGCGAGGGCAAGATCACGCTTCCGGTCGTGCTCGCCTTCCGCCGCGGCTCGGAGACGGAGCGCGAGTTCTGGCGCCGCACGCTGGAGAAGGGCGAGATCAACGACGGCGACGTCGAGACCGCCTGCGCGCTGATGAAAAAGCACGACGCCATCAAGGACACGGTCGAGCGGGCGAGCCACTACGGCGCCATCGCGCGCGATGCGCTGGAGATTTTCCCGGCCTCGCCGTGGAAGTCGGCGCTGCTCGAGGTCGTCGATTTCTGCGTCGAGCGCGCCTATTGACGCGAAAACGCCCCGCAGGCGAATGCCGTGCGGGGCGTCGAGGTTTCTAGAGAAGCGTCAGTCGTGCTCGGGGCCGTCGTGCGGGCCGCCCCACTCATGGCCGTGATGCGGGCCTTTGGCGATCGTATGCAGCAGAACGGCGAAGCGGCGCTTCTGGGCGTCGTCAAGGCTGTCGAAGAGCGGCTTGGCCGCCTCGGCGAGCTTCTCCGTCTCGGCGGCTTTCGCCGCGAGCGCCTTGGAGCGCCACTGCAAGCCTTCGATCACGCTGCGATGCTCGTGGATTTCCTTCATCTTGTCCTTGGCCTCGGCGAAGCGGGCGGCGCGCGCCTTGGCGATATCGCGCAGCGAGGCTTCCACCGCCGGCCAGTTCTTCTCCTGGGCGGGGGTGAGCTTCAAGCCGGCCTTCAGAGCGGCGATCTTGGCGTCGGTGAAGGCGGCATGATCCTCCGCCGAGAATTGGGGATGATGATGCTCGCCGGGAGCCGGCTCTGCAAAGACTCCAGCCGAGAGCGGAAGGGTGAGAGCGACCGCAGCGACGGCGGCGAGGAGATGTTTCTTCATGAGCGTTCACCTGGGGGGAATGGGTGGACTTGACGCTTAGACAATTCGTTCTCGGCAGCCGAAAAGCAACTTAATGTTTGGTAATGTCCTGCTTTAGAAACCTTTCGTTTACATAGAGTTTTACGTATAGACACGGATGGCGGCGCGCCACGTCGCGTCTCGGCGAGAGAGGAGACTTGGAACAGTGAGCGCATTCACCGCCATACGCATCGACAAGGACGAGGCCGGCTATCGCGCCGCCTATGCGCAGCTCGCCGACAGCGAGCTGATGGAGGGCGACGTCGATGTCGCGGTCACGCACAGCACCGTCAATTACAAGGACGGCCTCGCCGTCACCGGCAAGGCGCCGGTGGTGCGGCGCTTTCCGATGATTCCGGGAGTCGATTTCGCGGGCGTCGTCACGCGCTCGAGCCATCCGAATTTCCGGCCGGGCGAGCAAGTGATCGCCGGCGGCTGCGGGCTCGGCGAGCAGCATTTCGGCGGCTTCTCGCAGCGCGCGCGCGTCAGCGGCGATTGGCTGGTGCATTTGCCGCAGGGGCTGACGCCGCATCAGGCGATGGCGATCGGCAGCGCCGGCTACACGGCCATGCTCTGCGTGATGGCCTTGGAGCGACAGGGGCTCGAGCCCTCGCGCGGGCCGGTGGTGGTGACGGGCGCGGCGGGCGGCGTCGGCTCCGTGGCGGTGGCGCTGCTGGCGGCGCTCGGCTGGCGTGTCGTCGCATCCACTGGACGTCCCGAGGAAGAATCCTATCTCAAAGGTCTGGGCGCGTCGGAGATCGTCGATCGCGCCGAGCTTTCCGTTCCCGGCAAGCCGTTGCAAAAGCAGCGCTTCGCTGGCGGCGTCGATACGGTGGGCTCGGTGACGCTCGCCAATGTGCTGGCGCAGACCTCGATCGACGGCGTCGTCGCGGCCTGCGGCAATGCGCAGGGAATGGAGCTGCCGACGACTGTCGCGCCGTTCATCCTGCGCGGAGTTTCGCTCATCGGCGTCGAAAGCGTTCGGCCCAGTCTGCCCTTGCGACGCATGGGCTGGGAACGATTGGCGCGCGATCTCGACAAAGGATTGCTCGCGAGAATGACCGAGACGGCGCCTTTCGCGCAGGCGCTCGAGCGCGCGCGATCGATCGTCGCCGGCAAAATCAGAGGCCGGCTGGTGATCGAGATCGGTTGACGCGCAGCGGCGTCGAACAGGACGTGATGAAATGAGCAGCGCCTTCACCAAAGAGCAGGACGACGACGAGCTCCGCCAGGAGCTGCCCGATCGTCCCATCAGCCCGTATCGCAATCTCGTCACGCCGGAGGGCCTCGCGATGATCGATGCGGAGCTCGCGCGTCTGCATGGGGAGCTCGATGCGGCGCAGGCGAAGGACGACAAGGGCGCCGTGGCGCGGGCGGCGCGCGATCTGCGCTATTGGTCGGCGCGGCGCGCCACCGCCGAGGTCGTGCGGCCGATCGCCGATCACGAGCAGGCGCGCTTCGGCCATCGCATCGTCATTGAGGACGAGACCGGCAAGCGTCAGAGCTTTCGCCTGGTCGGCGAGGACGAGGCCGATCCCGCCAAAGGGCTCATCCCCTATGTCGCGCCGCTCGCCAAGGCGCTGCTCGGCAAGAGCGTCGGCGATGGCGTCGAGGTGATCCACCACAGCGCCAAAATCGTCGAGATCGGCTGACTTTTGGGCGAGGAACCGCGCGGCGACCGCGCGGTTCGTCTTTGCGTCAGGCCGCTTTCTTGACCGCGGGCTTGGCCTGCGGCTTGGCGGCTTTCTCGGCCGCAGCGGCCTCGGCGGCGGTCTGCTTGCGCGCCGCGGGCTGCGGCTCCGCCTTGGCCGCGACCTTCTCCGGCTTGGCGGGCGCGGCCTTCTCGGGCGCTTTGGCGGCGACCTTGGCCGCAGGCTTCGCCTCCGCCTTGGCCTCGACCTTGGCTTCCGCCTTGACGGCAGGCTTCACCTCGACCTTGGCCGGAGCTTCCGCCTTCGTCTCCGGCTTGGCGGCGGCCACGGGCGTGAAGCCCTTCTTGAGGCGGCGCTTCACCGACTGCCACAATTCGCGCATCTCCTGGGCGGCGACGCCCTCCGGATTGAGCTCGCAGACGCCGAGTCCGAGGCGGGCCGCCTCCTGATAATCGACGCGCGCCGAGACCACGGGGGAGAGCAGCGCGCCGATCGACTGCAGCGCTTGCGCGCCCTGATCGACGCGGGCGTTCTGCTGCGCGGGCGGGCACTGGTTGAGAAGAAAGGCGTAATCCTTCTTCTTGTCCTTGATGCTGGCGCGGGTCAGCTCGCATGCCCACAGATCGAAGACATTGGGGCGCGCGGGAATGATGCAGAGATCGGCGACGCGAATGGCGGCGTCCGAATATTCGCTGTCGGCGCCGGGCGCATCGATGACGACGAGGGTGACGCCCTTCTTCTCGAGCGCGGCGAGCGCTTTGCCGAGCTTGGCCGGCGGCACATGCTCGACCGGAACGTCGGTCGCCTCACGCGCCTTCGACCATTTGACCAATGATTGGAGCGGATCCAAATCGATAATGAAAACACGTTCGCCCGCGCAACTTGCGGCGACGGCGATGCTGCTAGCGAGCGTGCTCTTTCCGGCGCCGCCCTTCTGCGTGACGAATGCGATAGTGCGCATGCTGATCGACCTGTGGTTGAAAGTTTAGGGCTCCTACGCCGCCAGGACGCCACGAGAGAACAGGGGAAGGTCGCTAGAATTTTACAGAATCGTAATAGCCTCCGAATGGTTAACCGGCGGTTAAATAGGCCCCGGCAAAGGTAAAGGTTCGGAAACTACGAACTAAGCCGGCGCGGGCGCGCGGGCGGGGCGTCGGCGCCGACGATCGTCTATAAAGGCGTCCCATGAGTGATTTGTTCGCCGCCGCCGGGCTCGATCGCAATGCGCCGCATCCGCTGGCCGACCGCCTGCGTCCGCAGCGGCTGGAGGAAGTCGCCGGCCAGGACCATCTCGTCGGCCCGGACGGAGCGCTGACGCGCGCGATCCGCTCCGGCTCGATCGGCTCGCTGATCTTCTGGGGGCCGCCCGGCACCGGCAAGACGACGGTGGCGCGCCTTCTCGCCCATGAGACCGATCTCTCCTTCGTGCAAATCTCGGCGATCTTCACTGGCGTCGCCGATTTGAAGAAGACTTTCGAGGCGGCGCGCGCCCGTCGCGGCATGGGGCAGGGGACTCTGCTCTTCGTCGACGAGATTCACCGGTTCAACCGCGGCCAGCAGGATTCCTTCCTGCCGGTGATGGAGGACGGCTCGGTCACGCTCATCGGCGCGACGACCGAAAATCCCTCCTTCGAGCTCAACGCCGCGCTGTTGTCGCGCGCCCGCGTTCTGACCTTCAAGTCGCTGGGCGCCGAGGCGATCGAGAAGCTGCTGCAGCGCGCCGAGCAGGCCGAGGGCAAGCCCCTGCCGCTCGATGAGGACGCCCGCGCCGCTCTCGTGGCCATGGCCGATGGCGACGGCCGCGCATCTTTGACCCTCGCCGAGGATGTCTGGCGCGCGGCGGGGGAGGGCGAGGTCTTCGATCGCGCCCGGCTCGCCGAGATCGTGCAGCGGCGCGCGCCCATCTACGACAAGGCGCAGGAGGGCCATTACAATCTCATCAGCGCGCTGCACAAATGCGTGCGCGGCTCGGACCCGGACGCCGCCCTCTATTATTTCGCGCGAATGCTGGTCGCCGGCGAGGACCCGCTGTTCCTGGCCCGACGAATCGTCCGCATGGCGGTGGAGGATATCGGCCTCGCCGATCCGCAGGCGCTGGTCGTCGCCAACGCCGCCAAGGACGCCTATGATTTTTTGGGCAGCCCGGAGGGCGAGCTGGCCCTCGCGCAGGCCGTCCTCTATGTGGCGACCGCGCCCAAATCCAACGCCGGCTATGTCGCCTATAAGGCCGCTCGCCGCCTCGCCGAGGAGAGCGGCTCGCCCATGCCGCCCAAGACCATCCTCAATGCGCCGACCAAATTGATGAAGAGCGAAGGCTATGGCGAGGGCTATCGCTACGATCACGACGAGCCGGATGCTTTCTCCGGCCAGGATTATTGGCCGGAGGCGCTCGGCCGGCAGAATCTCTACCGCCCGGTGGAGCGCGGCTTCGAGCGCGAGATCGCCAAGCGGCTCGACTATTGGGAGCGGCTGCGGCGCGAGCGGCGCGGCGGCTGACAGCGCGCAAATCATTGAAAGAAGAGTCGTTCTCGGATGGCGAAACTCGCTGCACGGGGCGAGATATTCATCTCCGATGCTTCCATCGCGCCGCGACTTATCTTCAAGCGCTTGTTCACATTCGCTGTTCGAGCCTCTATGGCGCTCGTCGTCTTCGGCGGCCGCCTCTGCGCCTCCGCTGCTGCGGCGCGTCGTGGCCTCTGTATTATATAATTGATAATATTATATAAATTAGACACTATCACGATTCGCGCAAGTGGAAATCTGCGCATTCGAAGATGTCAAGCATAGATTTCGATAGAGCGTATTCAATGTGACGAAATTGTCACAACCATAATGAAATCGGAGCAGCGACGAAGCAAATTGGCGCTGCCAGCGTTGACGCGGCTTTGCACCGGGGCCTAGATCACGCTCGATCGGCAACACCAGCGGCCGCTCGGTTCCGGCGTCGGGGGGGCGCAACGGACACGAGCGACGGTCGCACTGATCCTGTGAGGGGAACCTATGAAGACTCTTTCCGCCGTTGGCGCTATCGCGCTGGCCATCGCCGCCGCTCCGGCTTTCGCGGCCGACCTTCCGTCGCAGAAGGGCGCGCCCGCCTTCGTCGCTCCGGCCGCGCCGGCCTTCAGCTGGACCGGCGTCTACGCCGGCGTGAACATCGGCTATGGCTGGACCGACAATAACAATGTCAGCGGCCTGTCGTCCTTCGGCCTGCTGCCGGTTTCGGCCTGGTCCTATGGCGCCTCCAACGCCGACGGCGTGCTCGGCGGCGTGCAGCTCGGCTATAATTATCAGTTCGCCGGCACGGGCTTCGTGGTCGGCCTCGAGGCCGATTTCCAGGGCGCCGATCTGAAGGGCTCCACCGGCGGCTTCGGCTTCGGCCTGCTGCCGTCCGGCGTGACCGTGAATCAGCGTCTCGACTGGTTCGGCACGGTGCGCGGCCGCGTCGGCTACGCCGTTCTGCCGACCCTGCTGGTCTATGGCACGGGCGGCTTCGCCTATGGCCAGGGCTCGACGACCTTCTCTTATGCGGATGGCGCCGGCTTCGCCGCCTTCGGCTCCGAGTCCGGCACGCGCACCGGCTGGACCGCCGGCGGCGGCGTGGAATGGGCCTTCCTGCCGAGCTGGTCGGCCAAGGTCGAGTATCTCTATACGGAGCTCGAGCGCGGCAATGCGATCGGAACCCCGACCTTCCCGCCGGTGCTGTTCGTCGGCCAGCGCGGCGTGGAGAACACGTTCCACTCCGTTCGCGTCGGCCTGAACTATCACTGCAATCTGTTCGGCGCGCCGGCTCCGGTGGTCGCGAAATACTGATCTCTTCCGAGATTGGGGGAGAGGAGCCCGGCGCATCGCGCCGGGCTTTTTTCGTTCGCGTGAGTCCTGCGCGTGATTCCTGTTCGAGAAGCAGGCGCGGCGCCCATTTTTCCGGCGCTCTGGCGTGGACGCAGCCGGCCGTACGGGTTAAAGAAGTCTTGAGATGCGCGCGCGAGACTTGGCCCACTTGCTCCGCCGACTGGCGGTATCCGACGTCGTTCCGACCGACGCAGAAGCGCGACGGCCGAGCGTCATTCCCGTTTGGAGCACTTCTAATTCGGGGCGCTCGCGCGCTCTGCGGCTCGTCGCCGCGCTGCTGGCGAGCGCCATGCTCGGCTCGCTGTTTCCGCAAATCTCCGCGCCGATTCGCGCGTTGCTCGCCGCTGGCGAGAAAGCCGCCGAGAGCGCTGCCGCCAAGGGCGCGGAGGGCCTCGTCAAGCTGACGGCCGAGCAGATCGCCGCCGCCAAGATCGCCACGGTCGCGGCGGCCCCCGGCGTGCTGACGCGCGATGTAGCGGCTCCCGCCGTCGTCTCGGTCGATCCCGACCGCATCGGCCGCGTCGCCGCCAAGGTCGTCGGCGCGGTCGCCGAATTGCGCAAGAGGCTCGGCGATCCGGTCGAGAAGGGCGAGGTGATCGCCATTGTCGAGAGCCGCGAGGTCGCCGACGCCAAGAGCGACTATCTCGCCGCCAAAGTGGGCCTCGATCTGCAATCGGCGCTGTTCCAGCGCGAGAAGGGGCTCTTCGACAAGAAGATCTCCGCCGAGCAGAATTTCCTGAAAGCCCGCGGCGCCTATGAGGAGGCGAGGCTCCGCGTCGAGCTGGCGCGCCAGAAGCTCGCCGCGCTCGATCTCTCGGAAGGCGAGATCGCCGCTCTCGCCGGCCAGCCGGTCGGCGAATTGCGCCGCAAGGAGATTCGCGCGCCCATCGCCGGCAAGGTGATCGAGCGCCGCGCCGATCTCGGCCAGCCGGTCGGCGGTGATGCGCAGATCTATGTCGTCGCCGATCTTTCCACCGTCTTCGCCGATATCGCCGTCGCCATCGCCGATTTGCCGTCGGCCCGCGAGGGGCAGAGCGTGCGCCTCTCGCATGACGGCGAGGAGGAGGCCGCGGGCCGCATCGTCTTCATCGGCCCCATGCTCGATCACGAGACGCATTCCGGCCGCGCCGTCGCTTCTTTCGCCAATGCGGATTTCGCGCTTCGTCCCGGCACGGCGATGACGGCGCGCATCACCCTCGAGGAGAAGAACGTGCGGCTGCGCCTGCCGCGCTCGGCGCTGCTCACTTTCGAGGGCGAGACGGTCATCTTCGTGCGCACGCCCGAAGGCTTCGTGAAGCGCAAGGTGGAGACCGGGGCGAGCGACAATGAGGCGATCGAGATCGTCTCCGGGATCGAGGAGGGAGAGCAGGCGGCCGCGACCAATGTCTTCGTGCTGAAGGCGGAGCTCGGCAAGTCGCGGCTCGAAGGGTTGGACTGACCGCCCGCCTCGTCGATGACGGCGGCGCGCGACGGGGAATGTGTGACAGTAGATGATCGAGCGTTGCATCGCCTTTTCGGTTCGCCAGCGTTGGCTCGTCGCGCTGCTGACTCTGCTCGCCTGCCTCATTGGCGCCTCATCGCTCGATCGCCTGCCGATCGACGCCGTGCCGGACATCACCAATAATCAGGTGCAGATCAACGCCATCGCGCCGGCGCTGTCGCCGACCGAGGTCGAAAAGCAGATCACCTTCCCGATAGAGAACGCGATCGCCGGCATTCCCGGCCTCGAATATACGCGCTCGCTCTCGCGCAACGGCTTCTCGCAGGTGACGGCCGTTTTCGCCGAGAAGCTCGACATTTATTTCGCGCGCCAGCAGGTGAATGAGCGGCTCGCGGAAGCCAAGGAGAATTTCCCCGTCGGCGTCGAGGCGCGCATGGGGCCGATCGCCACCGGCCTCAGCGAAATCTACATGTGGGCGATCCGCTATGCGCCGAAGACGCCGGGCCGCAAATATCTCGACGGTGAGCCGGGCTGGCAGAATGACGGCTCCTATCTGACGCCGGATGGGCAGCTCTTGCGCAACGAGCTGGAGCGCGCCGCCTATCTGCGCACGGTGCAGGATTGGATCGTCAAGCCGCAGCTCAAAACCGTGCCCAATATAGCGAGCATCGATTCCCTCGGCGGCTTTGTGAAGCAGTTCGACGTGCGGCCCGATGCGATGAAGCTCTATTCGCTCGGCCTCTCCTTCGGCGATGTGGCGACGGCGCTCGAGCGCAACAATCAGAGCCGCGGCGCCGGCTATATAGAGCGCAATGGCGAAGGCTATGTGGTGCGCAGCGGCGGCCGTCTGGAGACGATCGACGATATTGAACGCGTCGTTGTCTCGACGCGCAATGGCGTGCCTTTGCGCGTGAAGGACATCGCCGAGGTCGGCATAGGCCGCGAGATGCGCGTCGGCAGCGCCAGCATGGATGGCGAGGAGGTCGTCATCGGCACGGCGCTGATGCTGATCGGCGGCAATAGCCGCTCGGTCTCCGCCGCCGTCGGCGCCAAGCTCGACGTCATAAGGGCGTCGCTGCCGCCGGGGATAGAGGCGAAGACGATTCTCGACCGCACCGTGCTCGTCGATGCGACGATCCGCACGGTCGCCTCCAATCTCGCCGAGGGCGCGCTGCTGGTCATCGTCGTGCTGTTTCTGCTGCTCGGCAATTTCCGCGCGGCGCTGATTACGGCGCTGGTCATTCCCGTCACCATGCTGCTGCTCGCCACCGGCATGGTCTATGGCCGCATCAGCGCCAATCTCATGAGCATGGGCGCGCTGGATTTCGGCCTGATCGCCGATGGCGCGGTGATCGTCGCCGAGAACAGCCTGCGTCATCTCTTCGAGCGGCGCCATGCGCTCGGCCGCGCGCTCTCGCTCGAGGATCGGCTGCAGACGGTGATCGCCTCCGCCGTGGAGATGATCCGACCGACCGTCTATGGCCAGGCGATCATCATTCTCGTCTATGTGCCTCTGCTGTCCTTTTCGGGCGTCGAAGGCAAAATGTTCCACCCCATGGCGCTGACGGTGATATTGGCGCTCGCCGCCGCCTTCATTCTCTCGCTCACCTTCGTGCCGGCGATGATCGCCATTCTCGTCTCCGGCCGCGTCGAGGAGAGCGAGAACAAATTCATCGCCGCCTTGAAGCGCGCCTATCTGCCGCGCTTGCAGAGCGCCATCGCGTCGCCGCGCAGGCCCATCGCCATCGGCGCCGGCGCTTTTCTGCTGGCGCTGCTGCTCGCCGCGCGTCTCGGCCAGGAGTTCATCCCGACGCTCGACGAGAAGAATCTCGCGATGCAGGCGGGCCGCATTCCGAGCGCCTCGCTCACCCAATCGCAGGCGATGCAGAACGACGTCGAGAACGCCATTCATCGCGCGCCCGAGGTCGCCTATGTCTTCTCCAAGACCGGCACGGCGGAGGCGGCGACGGACCCCATGCCGCCCAATCTCACCGACACCTATATTTTCTTGAAGCCGCGCGACGAATGGGCCGATCCCAAGCTCCCCAAGGAGGAGCTGATCCGCCGCATCGACGGCCATGTCTCCGAGCTGCCCGGCAATCTCTATGAGTTTTCGCAGCCCATTCAGCTGCGCTTCAACGAGCTGCTCGCCGGCGTGCGCGGCGATCTGGCGGTGAAGGTGTTCGGCGAGGATTTCGACTCTATGGTCAAGGAGGCCGAGCAGATCGCCGGCGTGCTGCGCGGCGTCTCCGGCGCCGAGGATGTGAAGGTCGAGCAGATCGCGGGCTTGCCCTTCCTCGAGATCAAGATCGACAAGACCGAGATCGCGCATCTCGGCCTCAGCGTCGCGGAAGTGCAGGACGTCATCGGCGCTGCTGTCGGCGGTCAGCGCGCCGGCGTCGTCTTCGAGGGCGATCGGCGCTTTCCGATCATCGTGCGTCTGAAGGACGAATTGCGCCGAGACATTCGCGCGCTCGAGAATCTGCCCGTCTCCGTGCGCGGACACGACACGGGGCAGACGCGCACCGTGCCGCTGAAGCAGGTCGCCTCCTTCTCCTTCCATGAGGGGCCGAACCAGATTTCGCGCGAGAATGGCAAGCGCCGCGTCGTCGTCACCGCCAATGTGCGCGGGCGCGATATCGCCTCCGTCGTCTCCGAGGCGCAGGATAAGGTGAAAGCGAAAGTCACGCTCGCCGCCGGCGATTGGCTCTCCTGGGGCGGCCAGTTCGAGAATCTCGCCGCCGCGCGGCAAAAGCTCGTTCTCGTCGTGCCGCTGTGCTTCTTCCTCATTTTCCTCTTGCTCTATTCGGCGCTCGGCTCGGCGCGCGACGCGCTCATCGTGTTCAGCGCCGTGCCTTTGGCGCTCTCCGGCGGCGTCGCCGCGCTATGGCTGCGCGGCATGCCCATGTCGGTCTCCGCCGCGGTCGGCTTTATCGCGCTCTCCGGCGTCGCCGTGCTCAATGGCCTCGTCATGCGCAGCTATATTCTGCAGCTCGTGCAGCAGGGGCGCGCGCCACGCGAGGCCATTGTCGAAGGCGCGATGACGCGCTTGCGTCCTGTCGCCATGACGGCGCTCGTCGCCTCGCTCGGCTTTCTGCCCATGGCCTTTGCGACCGGCACGGGCGCGGAGGTGCAAAAGCCCATTGCGACAGTGGTGATCGGCGGGCTGGTCAGCGCGACGGTGCTCACGCTCTTCGTGCTGCCGGCGCTCTATGCGCTGTTCGGCCGCGATGAAGCGGTTGTTGCGCCGGAGGAGGATGTCGTCGCCGAGCCGCGAGGCGCCGACGCATGAGAGGCGTTTCAGTCTTCGCTCTGGGGCTCGCTCTGCTGACGCCGGCCGCCGCCTCGGGAGAAACCCTCGCCGGCGCGCTGGCGCGCGCCTATGAGCTCAATCCGACGATCAATTCCGCGCGCGCCGGCCAGCGCGCCAATGACGAGAATGTGCCGCGCGCGCTCGCGCAATTCCGCCCCAGCGTGAGGACCGACGCCTTTCTCGGCGTCGAGCGGCGGCGTTCGGTGCAGAAGTCCTTCGAATACGACAATGGCAATCGTCTCGAGCCGCTCTGGGTCGAGAGCATTCAGAACAATCGCGGCGGGCCGCCGCGTTCCGCCGTGCTCAGCGTCGAGCAGCCATTGTTCGACGGCTTTCGCACGCATAACGCCGCGCTTTCCGCGCAGACCAATGTGCATGCGGGACGCGAGCGGCTGCGGCTCATGGAGCAGCGCCTGCTGTTCGAGGCCGTCTCCGTCTATATGAACGTGCTACGCGACACCGCTGCGCTGCGCTTGCAGCAGAACCATGTTTCCGTGCTCGAGGAGCAGCTGCGCCAGACCAAGGAGCGCTATGCGGCCGGCGAGATCACGCCGACCGACATTGCGCAAGCCGAGGCGCGCCTCTCCGCCGGCCGCTCGCAAGCCGCGACGGCGCGCGCCGAGCTCGACGCCGGCCTCGCGCGTTATGCGCAAATCATGGGAGCAGAGGCGCGGCGCCTCGCGCCGGCCGAGCCGATCGATCGCCTGCTGCCGAAATCGCGCGAGGCGGCGGAGCGCATCGCGCTCGCCGAGCATCCGGTGGTGCGCGCGGCGCAGCATGACGCCGAGGCCGCCGATCTCGACATAAGGGTGATCGAGAGCGATTTTCTGCCCAGCCTCTCCATGGTCGGCAAGGTCTACACCGAGTCCGATATCGACGGCCGCGGCAATCGCGCGCTCGGCGCGCAAGTGCTCGGCAAATTATCCGTGCCGATCTATTCCGGCGGCGGGACCTCGGCGCGGCTGCGCCAGGCGAAAGAGACGGCGGGGCAGAAGAAATTCGACGTCGACGCCGCGCGCGCCGAGCTGATGGCGCTGACCCGCGCCAATTGGGGCGGGCTGCAGGCCGCCAAGGCGCAGATCGCCGCCGCCAGCGCGCAGATCGCCGCGGCCGAGCGCGCGCTCGAGGGCGTGCGCGAGGAGGCCAAGGCCGGCAAGCGCACCACGCTGGAGATTTTGAACGCGCAGCAGGAGCTGCTCGGCGCGCGTCTGGCGCTGGTGGTCGCGCAGCGGGACCGGGTCGTCGCCTCCTACGCCGTGCTGGCGGCGATGGGCCGATTGTCGGCGCAGCAGCTCGGCCTCTCCGTCGCGGCCTATGACGCTTCCGCGCATTTCGATGCGGTGAAGGACTCATGGGGCGGAATCGGGGGCGGAATCGAAACGCCCGGCGGCCGCTGAGAGCGACGCCGGGCGTTTTGAATGCGTGGTCCGGGATGCGAGCCTGAAGGCTCGCGGTCCGACCCGCGCCCTGGACCGCGAGCCTTCAGGCTCGCAAATCCCTTTGCTGTCAGTCGCGGCCGGCGGAGCGGCGCTGCTCGCTGTCCGCAGCCTTGTCGCCCTCGGCCTTCTCGCCGGCGGGCGTCGCGCTGGCGGTGGCGGGCGGCGTTCCATTGCCGGCGGCGGCGAGCACCGCCTCGCGGAAGGCGCCTTCGACCGAGACGACGAAATTGTAATTCGACGTCGAATAAGGCCCGATGTGCGAGGGATCATTGCTGCGCCAGCCGACCAGAATGGCGCCGAGCTTGGCGCGCTGCTCGCCCGCGAGAACCGCGCCGCCGGAGGCGCCGTCGCCAGTGCCGCAATCGAAAGCGAACTCGCGCGCGCCGCCCTTCAGCTGATTGGTCTGCGCGCGCAGGCGGCAGGCCTCGAAGGACATTGTCTCGGCGTCGCGCCAATCGGAATGGCCGCGCGAGACGAACTCCACCGTCTGCTCGACGGCGAGCTGATCGGCGAGCTCATAGGGCTTCACATCGTCGAGCGGCTGCGCGAGCCGCGCCACCGCCCAATCATTGATCGCCTTGACGGCGTAGGGCTTGGCGGAGCCGGCGACGATCGACGACATATCAACCGCTATGCGACGCTTCTTGCCATCCACCTCGGTGACGAATTGGCAGACGCGCGCGCGCTTGGCGCCGCGCTCGTCGAAGAAGACATGCGCCGCAGTGGTGATGACATTGTTGGAGAGCGTCAGCTGCCCGGCGCCATGCGCGCGTCCGCATTGGATGAGTCCGGAAGCTGCGTGCGACTGCTTCAGCGAGCCGGCGTCGAGCTTTTGACGCGCGGCGTATTGGTCGGCGTTGGCGCGGCGCTCGGAGCCGAGCACCAGCACTTTCGTCGGCTCGAGCCGCGCGGCGGCGGAGAATTTCGCCTGCTGGGTGACGCCGGCTTCCGCGGTGGAGGAGGATAGTGGCGCAGCCGCCAAGCAAAGGGCAGCCGCGAAAAGACGATATTCGACGTTCTTCATCGCGTCCTCTTGTCTCGTTCGTGACTAGGACTATGCGAGGGCATTGCGGTTCACAAGCTTGGCAGTAAGCAAAAACACGGACTTCGCCGGAATACCTTCGAAGCGTCACAGAGTCGCCACGCAGCGACACGGCCGCCGCGAAATCGCCGCCGTCTGCGACGCGGGACAGGGGCGGCTGCTTGCGCTATTCACATCGAGACCGGGCGGAGGAGCGCTGTGATGCGAGCGAGGATGAGACGAGCGGCTTTCGCGGGGCTCGCTTTTCTGTCGGCGGCGCCGGCATTGGCGCGCGCGCCCTGGCCGGATGATTTCGTCGGCCGTCTCGAGGCGCTGGCGCTGGTCGAGACGCTGAACGCCGAGTTGCTCGCCGGCCGCAGCGCCACATTGGTGCTGGAGAAATGGTGCGCCGACCATCACATGGCCGCGGAGCCGAAGATCGTCGCGCGCGTCGCGTCGGGCGCCGTCGCCGAGCCGAGCGCCGAGCAGCGCGAGCGGCTGGCGGTCGGCGCGGACGAGCCCGTGAAATATCGCCGCGTCGCTCTTCGCTGCGGCGCGCATACGCTTTCCGAGGCCGACAATTGGTATGTGCCCTCGCGGCTGACGCCGGAGATGAATCGCGCGCTGGAGACGAGCGACGCGCCCTTCGGCAAGGTGATCGCGCCGCTGCGGCCGTTCCGCCGCACATTCTCGGCGGAGATGCGATGGTCGCCGCTGCCTCCGGGCTGGGAAGGCGAGACGCGCGAGGCGATCATGCGGGAGCGGCCGAAGAAGGCGGACCTCGATCCGCCGCACGCGCTGTTCGAGCATCGCGCCATCGTGCATGGCGGCGACGGCAAGCCGGTCTCGGAAGTGCGCGAGACTTATACGAACGAGCTGTTGGATTTCGATGCGGCGGCCGTGCGTGAGTGAGTGATTGAGAGCTTGGGGAAGCGGCCCTCGCTCAATCTTCCTCTTCGTCGAACATTCCGAATTGCGCCGCCGGGCGCGACGGCTCGGCGAGGCCGAGATGGCGGAAGGCGTGCGGCGTCAGCAGCCGGCCGCGCGGCGTGCGCTGCAAGAAACCCTGCTGCAGCAGGAAGGGCTCGATAATGTCCTCGATCGCGTCGCGCGGCTCGGAGAGGGCGGCGGCGATCGTCTCTATCCCCACCGGGCCGCCGCCGAAATTGACGGCCACCATTTCCAAATAGCGGCGGTCCATCACATCGAGCCCTATGCTGTCGACCTCGAGCAGAGCCAGCGAGCGGTCGGCGAGCTCGCGCGTGATTTGTCCCGCATTCTCGACGATGGCGAAATCGCGCACGCGGCGCAGCAGCCGGCCGGCGATGCGCGGCGTGCCGCGCGAGCGCCGCGCGATCTCGCGCGCGCCATCCTCGCTCATGGAGACGCCGAGCACGCGCGCGCCGCGCCGCACGATCAGCTCCAATTCTTCCGCCGTGTAGAAATTGAGCCGGATCGGAATGCCGAAGCGATCGCGCAGCGGCGTCGTCAGCAGGCCGGCGCGCGTCGTCGCGCCGACGAGGGTGAATTTGGCGAGATCGATCTTCACCGAGCGCGCCGCCGGGCCTTCGCCGATGATGAGATCGAGCTGGAAATCCTCCATGGCCGGATAGAGGATTTCCTCCACCGCCGGATTGAGGCGATGGATCTCGTCGATGAAGAGAACGTCGCGCGGCTCGAGATTGGTGAGCTGCGCCGCGAGATCGCCGGCTTTGGCGATGACCGGGCCGGAGGTGGAGCGGAAATTGACCCCCAGCTCGCGGGCGACGATCTGCGCCATGGTCGTCTTGCCGAGGCCGGGCGGACCGACGAGCAGCACATGATCGAGCGCCTCGCCGCGCGTCTTGGCCGCCTCGATGAAGATTTTGAGATTCTTGCGCGCCGCCTCCTGGCCGGTGAAATCGCCGAGCGAGAGCGGACGCAGCGAGGCGTCCGGATCGTCGTCGCGTTTTTCGGGCGTCACCAGTCGGCGGGGAGGGGTGGTCAAAGAATCGGGCTCCGATTGCGTCGATGCGCTGAGAGGCGCAGGGGGACTATACGCTAGGAGCAGTAGCCGAAATAAGAGTCCTTGAAAAAAGAGGCGAGTCTCCTTCTCCCACTCGCGGGAGAGGGAATTTGCGGTCGTTATCGCGCGCCGATGCGCCGCCGCGTCTCTATCGTCACCCACACATTCGGGTCTTGCTGCGACTGGCGCTTCACGAAGCGATAGCCGGTCGCGTCCCAGGGCTTCAGCTCGTCGGTGAGATTGTCGAGGATGAAATCGCCGCGATTGGTGCGCGCTGTCAGAATCGCATGGCCCTGGTCGTTCCTGTCGCGCACGATCGTCATCAGCAGCGCCTGGCGCGGAAAGCCCAGCTCCATCAGCAGCCGGCGCTTTTGCAGCGCGTAGATCTTGCAGTCGCCCTTGCCGTCGATGGGATAATCCCAATGATCGGCCATCGTGCCCCAATGCTCGAGATTGGAGAGCGGCTGGATCGCGGCGTTCACCGCGCGATTGATCTCGTTCAGCCGCGCCCAGGCTTCGCGCGAGAGATCGAGATCGGCGGCGGGCAGGACCGTCTGTCGGCATTCCTGCGGTTGGCGGCCGCAAAAATCCATCCAGCCATAGGGAATGGAGGTCGGCTCGCCGGTGACGACGAAGCTCGCGCGCGGAACCTCCGCGCGCGCGGCCGAGGCGCTGAAGACGATGAGCGCCAGAGCGAGCGGACTCAAGACGCGAATGAGGAAATAGGCCACGCGACCCCCCGAAGCCGGCGTGGAGCGCCGCAGCCCGCCGCCGCGGCGTCCCTCGCCATCGAGGCCGAGAATGCGCGAGGCCTTTTTGCCCGCCCGCCAATTTGAACGCTCGGATTTTAGCGATCGCCGCGTTTTTCACCGCGCCGTTGACCCTCGCGCTGTCGGCGCAATCTGACAGAAGCGGTCGCCTTCCCTTTTCCCCCGGAGAAAGAAGCAAATGGCCACTGCATCGAAGCGCGAGACCGCCGCGCGCCGCCCGATCCCCTCCTTCGGCAATCCCGATCTTCCGCCCCAGGGCGCGATCAATGCGCAGAACAAGGCCAGTCTCACCGATCCCGGCCCGCGCAGCGAGGCGATCGGCGGGCAGTTTCCTTCGGCTCAGTTTCCGCCGCCCACCGACGTCAGCGACATGCCCATGTTCTGGGCCTCCTTCAACAATGCGCCGAAGCGCGTGCAAAACGGCGGCTGGGCGCGGCAGGTGACGCAATATGATTTCTCCATCGCCGAGGAGATTTCCGGCGTCGATATGCGGCTGACGGCCGGCGGGATAAGGGAGATGCATTGGCACCTCGCCGCCGAATGGGGCTATGTCTCCTATGGCTCCTGCCGCATCACCGTGCTCGACGATCAGGGCCGCGCCTATGTCTCCGATGTGAAGGAAGGGGACATTTGGTATTTCCCCGCCGGCCAGCCGCATTCGCTGCAGGGGCTGGGGCCGGACGGCTGCGAGTTCCTGCTCTGTTTCGACGACGGCAAGGCGACCGAATACAACACCTTGCTCGTGACCGACTGGATCGCCCACACGCCGCCGGAGATTCTCGCCGCCAATTTCGGCCTCCCGGCCGAGACCTTCGCCAATATCCCGCTCAATCAGCTCTATATTTTCCAGGGCGAGGTCCCTGGTCCCTTGGCCGCGGATCAGGCCTCCTCGGCGCAAGGGGAGGGGGCGCCGCCCTATCCCTATACATTCTCGCTGAAAGGCAGCGCCGCCGCCAAGAAGACCAAAGGCGGCGAGGTGCGCGTCGCCGACAGCGACAATTTCAAGGTCTCCTCCACCATAGCGGCGGCGCTGGTCACGCTCGCGCCGGGCGCGCTGCGCGAGATGCATTGGCATCCCAATGGCGACGAATGGCAATATTGGATCAAAGGCCATGGCCGCATGACGCTCTTCGACGCCGGACCGAAGGCGGTGACGCAGGATTTCCACGCCGGCGACATCGGCTATGTGAAGCGCGCCCATGGGCATTACGTGCAGAATGTCGGCGATACGGAGCTGCAATTTCTCGAGGTGTTCCGCGCCGCGCATTTCCGCGACGTATCGCTCACCGACTGGCTCACCCATACGCCGCCGGCCATGGTCGCCCAGCATCTCAACATAGACGAGGCGACCATCGCCAAATTCCCGCGCGGCAAGCCCATCGTCATGCCGTGAGATCGCAGGTATGATAATACCTATGCGGTCTATCGCCGGGAAATGCAGGCTTTTGGGCGCTCATGGGCGCCCGATTCCGTTTGACAGGGGCGGCGCGGTCGCTTATCACGCAGCGATCCCACGGGCGTGGACCCGAAAAGAACGGAAATAGCTCTCCCATGTTTGGCAAGACCTATTCGGCGAAGCCCGCCGAAGTGCAGAAGAAATGGGTGCTGATCGACGCCAAGGGCCTCGTCGTCGGCCGCCTCGCCAGCCTCATCGCGCTGCGTCTGCGCGGCAAGCACAAGGCGACCTTCACCCCCCATGTCGACGACGGCGACAACATTATCGTCGTGAACGCCGACAAGGTGATCCTCACCGGCCGCAAGCGCGACCAGAAGGTCTATTATCACCACACGGGCTTCCCGGGCGGCATCAAGGAGCGCTCGGCCAAGTTCATCCTCGAGGGCCGCTTCCCGGAGCGCATCGTCGAGAAGGCGGTGCAGCGCATGCTGCCGCGCGGCCCGCTCGGCCGCAAGCAGCTCGGCAATCTGCGCGTCTACAAGGGGCCGGAACATCCGCATGTCGCTCAGACTCCCGAGCCGCTGGACGTCGCCGCCCTCAATCCCAAGAATGCCCGCAACGGCAAGAACGCTAAGAGCGCCTGACCATGGCCGAGACCACGCTTTCCTCTCTCTCCGAGCTCAATCAGGCGACGGTCGCAGCAGCTTCCGACGCGCCGAAATATGAGCAGAAGCTCGACAAATACGGCCGCGCCTACGCCACCGGCAAGCGCAAGAACGCCGTCGCCCGCGTGTGGATCAAGCCCGGCACGGGCAAGATCACCGTCAACGGCCGCGACGTCGCCGTCTATTTCGCGCGTCCGGTGCTGCGCATGATCCTGCAGCAGCCGCTCGGCGTCGCCAATCGCGTCGACCAATACGATCTCGTCGTCACGGTTGCCGGCGGCGGCCTCTCCGGCCAGGCCGGCGCGGTGCGTCATGGTCTTGCAAAGGCGCTCACCCATTATGAGCCCGAGCTCCGCAGCGCGCTGAAGCGCGAGGGCTTCTTGACCCGCGACTCGCGCGTGGTCGAGCGTAAGAAATACGGCAAGCGCAAAGCCCGCCGCAGCTTCCAGTTCTCGAAGCGCTGATTATCTCTCGATCGGCGATACGGGCGACAAAGGGCGGCGCGAGCCGCCCTTTTTATTTGTCTCACGGGAATCGGAACCAAGACCAATGGCGAAAATCTTCATCGACGGCGACAGCGGCACCACGGGCCTCGAGATCCGCGAGAAGCTCGCGGATGCGAAGAATCTGGAGCTCGTCTCCATCGCGCCGGAGCTGCGCAAGGAAGTCTCCGCCAAGCGCGACATTCTCGCGCGCGTCGATGTCGCCATTCTCTGCCTGCCGGACGCCGCGGCCAAGGAGACGGTGGCGCTCGCCGATGAATTGGGCGAGGCCGGCCCGCGCATTCTCGACGCCTCCACCGCGCATCGCGTCGCGCCCGGCTGGACCTATGGTTTTCCCGAGCTCGCGCGCGGCCAGGCGGAGGCCATTCGCAAGGCGCGTCGCGTCGCCAATCCCGGCTGCTACGCCACGGGCGCGATCGCGCTGCTGCGCCCGCTCGTCGACGCAGGGCTGATCGCCGCGCAGGATGCGCTGACGATCAACGCCGTCTCCGGCTATTCCGGCGGCGGCAAGCAGATGATCGCCGCCTATGAGAAAGGCGAGGCGCCGGCCTTCGAGCTCTACGGCCTCACGCTCGAGCACAAGCATTTGCCGGAGATCGCCGCCTATTCGCGGCTCGCCGCGCCGCCTCTGTTCGTGCCCTCGGTCGGCAATTTTCATCAAGGAATGCTGGTCTCGATTCCGCTCGCGCTCGAGTCTCTCGCTGCGAGGCCTCGCGCTGTGGATCTCGAGGCGGCGTTGGCGCGGCACTATGCGGGCGCGACTTATGTGCGCGTCATGCCGGCGCCGAAGTCCGGCCGGCTCGATCCGCTCGCCTCGAGCGGAACCAATGATCTCGAAATTTTCGTCTTCGCGCGCGAGGAGAGCCGCCATGCGCTGCTCGTCGCTCGGCTCGACAATCTCGGCAAAGGCGCGTCCGGCGCCGCCGTGCAGAATCTGTCGCTGATGCTGTCGGAGAGCGTGAGCTGACTTCATTCGACCGCGCCGAGCGATAGGCGCGGTTTTGAATGTTCGACGTCAGTCGTCGTCTGCCGGGGCCTCGGCCGTGTGCAGACGACGCGCATGCAGCGTCGCTACAGCCAGCACGCCCATCGCCAGCGCCTGATGCGCGAGGCCGGCCCACAGCGGCACGACGAGCAGAAGCGTCGTTATGCCGAGCACGACTTGCGCGCTCACATGGCCGAACAAAAGCCCGGCGCCACGCGCCGCGCGGCCGCCCGCCGTGCCGGCCGCGTCGATGAGATGAAACAGTGACAGCGCGAGCAATACATACGCGATCATGCGATGATCGAATTGCACCAGCGCGACATTATCGACGAGATTGCTCCACCAGGGCGAGAGCCGCAGCAGCTCGTCCGAGGGCGGAACGAAGCTATCGTCCATCAGCGGCCAAGTGTTGTAGGCGTAGCCGGCGCGCAGCCCGGCGACCAGCGCGCCCGCGCCGATCTGCACGAGCACGAGAATGAGCAGCAGCGTTGCGAAAAACGAGAGCCGTCGGCGCCCGCTCGCGACGATGATGCGCGTCCCATAGCCGAGCCCGCCCGCGACCCACAGACATGCGGAGAAGATGAAGGCCGCGAGCAGCAGATGAATGGCGAGCCGCTCCTGCGCCACCTCGACGCGGTTGACGAGGCCGGAGGACACCATCCACCAGCCGACGCCGCCCTGCAGCGCGCCCAGCGCCAATATTCCGATGAGCTTCGGCTTCACGCTTTTCGGCAGCCGTCCACGCAGCCAGAACCAGGCGAGCGGAACGGCGAAAGCGAAGCCGATGATACGGCCGAGCAGACGATGGCTCCACTCCCAGGCGAAGATCGTCTTGAACTGCGCGAGGTCCATGTTGGGGAACATCTCGCGATACTGCGGGATTTTTTTGTAATCCTCGAAGGCGGCTGTCCATTGCGCCTCGGAGAGCGGTGGAAGAACGCCCGTTATCGGCTTCCATTCGGTAATGGAGAGGCCCGATTCGGTGAGCCGCGTCGCGCCGCCCACCACCACCATGGCGAAGACGAGCGCCGCTATGACGAGCAGCCACAGGCGCACATCGGTCGCGCTCTCCTCGCTCGGCGGCGCGACGATGGCGGGCGTGGGAGCGGGAAATTGGATCCAGTCGGTCATGGGGCGGCTCGATGTGAGAGGCTCTCGCATGCCAATTAAGGGGAGCCGCGCGCCCTTGTCCACGGGGCCGCGGGACCGAAACGCCGAGGGCGAGAATTTTCCGGCTGAAAAACGCCACGTCAGGGAGGAAAATAGAAGCGCGCGAATCGTCGCGCGGGCAGGGAGCGGAGCGCAGATTTTGACCGCCAAGACCGATGGCGCCTTCCGCACGATCGGCGAGGTCGCGGAGAGCCTCGACCTTCCGCCGCATGTGCTGCGCTTTTGGGAGACGCGATTTTCCGAGATCGAGCCCGTCAAGCGCGCCGGCGGACGGCGCTACTATCGGCCGCGCGACGTCGAGCTGGTCGCGGCGATTCGCCATTTGCTCTATGGCCGCGGCTATACGATCAAAGGCGTGCAGCGCCTGTTGCGCGAGCAGGGCGTGCGCGCGGTGATCGAGAGCGCCCGCGGCGGCGCCGGGCCGGAGCGCGCCGATTTCGACGAGCCCGAGCCGCACGCGGCCGAGGCTCCGCTCTTCTCTTATGGCGAATCGCCGACGCGGGCGAAGCCGCCATCCGCCTTTCACGCGTCGGAAATCGATGAGGAGGAAGCGCCGAGAGCCTCCACCTCTCTGGTCGCGCTGGCCGCGCGCGAGCCGCCGCCCATGCTGACGCTGCCCGCCGTGCGCCTTTCCGAGGCGCCGGCCGCCGGCCTGCGCCCGCAGGATGAGCGGCTGCTGCGGCAGGCTCTGGCCGATCTCGCCGAATGCCGGCGCATGCTGGAGCTGACGCGGCGGTGAATTCCTCGCTACTTCTGCGCTGTCATGCGTTGCCAGCGGCTTCGCCGGCCTCTATAAGGGCGACCATCGGAGTGTAGCGCAGCCCGGTTAGCGCACTTGTCTGGGGGACAAGGGGTCGTGGGTTCGAATCCCGCCACTCCGACCAATCTTCTTTCGAAGTTCCGTTACGGCGCCGCAAGCCGGCGCCCGCGCTCACGGCTTTCGGGCGCCCGCGATGCGGGCAAGCGTCGCTCTCAGCGTCGGCAGGGTTGATAATTCGTCGTCACGCGCGAGTTCGTTACGGTCGTAAACCGTCAGCGAAAGGCGCAGCCCATGTCCGAGACGCTCATCAATCTCATCATCCAGCTCTTTGCCGGCGCGGCCGGCGGCTCAGGCGTCGCTAAGGCCAATAAGAGTTTCGATCTCGGCCCCATCGCTAACGCCATCATCGGCGCGCTCGGCGGCGCGGGCGGCGGCTCCATCCTCACCTCGCTCATTCCGGCGCTGGCCGGGGCGGCGGGCAATGGCTTCGATATCGCCGTTTTCGCCGGACAGCTCGTCGGCGGCGGCGTTTCGGGCGCCATCGTCACGGCCATCGTCGGCCTCATCCGCAACGCTCTCGTTCAGAAGCAGCGGGCGTGACGCTCCTTCGCGCGAGCCCGTAGACGCATCGGCCGAATATCGGCATACCGATTGCGTAGAACGCTTCCAAAAAGACGCCCTCCTCGTGAGGGCGTCGGATGCGGGTTCGTGCGAAAGGGCGAAGACAGTGGCCGATGAAGCATCAGTCTTGAAAGCGCTGGAGAGCGTCGCCGGTCCGGACGGCAAATCGATTGTCGCGGCCGGCCTCGTCAGCGGAGTCAATGTGTCGGGGGCCAAGGCCTTCGTCTCGCTCACCGGCGATCCGGCGCGGGCCAAGGAGCTCGAGGTGCTGCGCGTCGCCGTGGAGGGCGCCGTGAAGACCGTGCCGGGGATAGAGGCGGCGATCGTGACTTTGACCGCGGAGAGGGCGCCGGCGCCCGCCGCGCCGCCTCCGGGTCAGGCGCCGCAGCGCAAGACCATCGCCGCGCTCGAGAAGATCAAATATATCGTCGCGGTTTCCTCGGGCAAAGGCGGCGTCGGAAAATCGACAACCTCCGCCAATCTGGCGCTCGGCCTCGCGGCGCAGGGCTGGCGCGTCGGCCTGCTCGACGCGGATATCTACGGCCCTTCGGCGCCGCGCCTGTTCGGCCTCAGCGGCAAGCCTGAGGTCGTCGGCAATAAGATGATCCCGCTCGAGGCCTATGGGATCAAGATCATGTCCATCGGCTTTCTCGTCGAGGAGGATGTGCCCATGGTCTGGCGCGGGCCGATGGTGGCGCAGGCGCTCGGCCAGATGCTGGGCGAGGTCGCCTGGGGCGAGCTGGACGCGCTCGTCGTCGACATGCCGCCCGGCACCGGCGACGCGCAGCTGACCATGGCGCAGCAGGTGCCGCTCGCCGGCGCGGTCGTCGTCTCGACGCCGCAGGATCTGGCGCTGATCGACGCGCGCCGCGGCGTGGCCATGTTCCAGAAGGTCTCGACGCCCATTCTCGGCATCATCGAGAATATGAGCTATTTCCTCTGCCCGCATTGCGGCGGCCGCACCGACATCTTCTCCCATGGCGGCGCGCGGAAGGACGCCGAGGCGCTGGGCGTGCCCTTCCTCGGCGAGGTGCCGCTCGATCTCACCATTCGCCAGACCTCGGACGCCGGCACGCCGGTCGTCGCCTCCGCGCCGGAAGGCCCGCATGCGGCGATCTACAAGGAGCTCGCCGCCAAGGTGAAGACCCTGCTGGAGACTCAATCGCTCCGCGCCCCGCCGAAGATCGTCATCGGCTGAGAAATGTGAAAAGGCCGGGCTGAAAAAAGCGAAAAGGCCGCGGCCGCCGTCTGGCGGGCCGCGGCCTTTGCTTTTCGCGGGCGAGCCCGGAGGCTCGCCTCACGCGAATGGCGTCAGAGATGGGTCGGGATCAGCGAATTGTCGCCGAGGTCGAATTTATAGCTCCAGCCCACAGTAATCTCGAGTCCGCGCAGCCAGATATTGACATTGGCGGCGGGGTTATAGGCGCCGAATGGCGTCGCCGCCGTCTGCGGCAGCGCCTCGGGGCCGCGCACATTGTTCTTGAAAGCGTAGACGACGGCGAGGTCGAGCGTCGAATTCTTGGTGACGGCGTAGCTGAGACCGCCGCTGACGTGATGCGCGTTGATGATCGGCGCGAGAATGTTGAGCGTCACCGAATTGGTCGGGATCGGATTGGTCACATAATGATAGCCGGCGCGCAGCGCGAGGCCCGGCTGCATGCGCCACTCGACGCCGAACGAGGCCGAATCAGTGTCCTTCCAGCCGAAGCCGGGGCCGCCGGACGAACCGAGCGAGCGGAGCAGCACCGGGAAGCTCGCATTGCTCACGGTCGATACGCCCGAATAGAAGATGTGGCGCCAGTCGGCCATGACGGTCAGATCGGGCGTCAGATCATAGGCGAGGCCGGCGGTGATATTGGCCGGAATATCGAAGCTGCCATGGTCGGCGAAGAGGCCCGAATATTTGCCGAAGCGGGTCATGAACATGGGCGTCGAGCCTGCGACGCCGATGCGGAACTGATCCGTCACCCGCCACTGCAGGCCGAGCCGCACGCCGCCGCCGAACGACCAGTCATATCCATTGTCGGACAGGCGATACATGTCGGAGGAATAGGGCGCGAAGGTCTTCAGCCCCTGCAGATTGATGGTCTGCACCGCGATCGTCGGCGCGACGCCGAGCGACAGCGCGCCGAACTTGCGCGCATAGCCGATGCTGGTGAAGGCCTGCTCGAGATCGACGCCCGCATAGCCGCCGCCGAATGGCCCGCCGAGCGGCGAATGGTAATGGCCGAAGTCGAAAGAGGTGTTGATGCCGCCATTGGCGTAGGACGCCGTGCCCCAGGCCGAGTCGGCGTCGAGCGGCGAGGCATAGGCGTCATGCGGCACGGGGAAGATCGGCCGCCCGCTGCGGACGTCGCCCGGCGCGAGCACCTTGGGCAGGCCGTCGGTCGAATAGCCGCGCTCCGGCAGAAGGGCGGTCAGGCCGAGCTGCATCTGGCGCTCGAGATCGACGAGGCCGGCCGGATTGACCGACAGCGACATGGCGTCCCGCGAATCGGCGACGCCGGCGCCCCCCAGCGCCTTCTGACGCGGGCCATAGCCGATCAGAAAATAGCCGTCCGCCGCCAGCGACGGAGCCGTCAAAGCGACGGTGAGCGCAGCCGCCGAGGCCAGATTACGCCAGTAAAATCCGTTCATTATCTATTGCCCCGCCCAGATCGGTCGCCGTTCACACGCCATTTAGAAGCACTCGGCAACCCGGCGGCGTTCGCACCTTACGACTCACTATTGCCCGAGAATCTATCAGAGCGGGCGGCGTGCGACAGCGTCGTCGCCCGGGCTCTGGTCGATATTTCCGATCCTGTCACGTTTTTGCAACAGCGGTTTCTGCCGAGCGGCGAGTCCAGGTTTCGCTCGAAAAATCAGTCCCCGCTTTTTCGGGACCGGCCCGGCCGGCCGGGCTTGCCGCGATCCGAGGCCACGGATAAAATCACGGCATGGCGAGGGGCGCCTCTCCGAGAGGAGCGGCTGAGAAGCACCCATCGAACCTGATCCGGGTAATGCCGGCGCGAGGGAAGGCCAGCAGGACGCGTCGCCCGATCTTTCGGGACGGCGCGCCCGACTTCATCGCCCGCTGCCCATCCATCCGAACCAATGGAGCGCGACGATGAACGTGCAGGACAAGCGCCCGACGACGCCCCAGAGCGTGACCACCGGACCGATCGGCGCCTCGCGCAAGCTCTATTCCGCGCCGCGCGGCCGCGAGGACATTCGCGTTCCCGTCCGCGAGATCGCGCTTCACCCCTCCGCCGGCGACGCGCCTCTGCGCGTCTATGATCCCTCCGGCCCTTATAGCTGTGGCGATTTCGCGCCCGATCTTTCGGCCGGCCTGCCGGCGGCGCGGCGCTGGCTCGACGGCCGCGCCGGGCTCGAGGCCTATGACGGCCGCGCGGTGAAGCCGGAGGACAATGGCTTCGTCGGCGAGGATCGGCTGGTTCCGCCCTGTCCCGCGCCGCGCGCCATTCGCCGCGCCGCCGGCTCGGCGCCGGTGACGCAGCTCGAATTCGCGCGCGCCGGAATTGTCACCGAGGAGATGATCTATGTCGCGCATCGCGAGAATCTCTGCCGCGAGCGCGCCTTCGCGCAGGCGGGGGAGCGGATCGAGGCGGGGGAGGGCTTCGGCGCCGCGCTTCCGGCTTTCGTGACGCCGGAGTTCGTGCGCGAGGAGATCGCCCGCGGGCGCGCCATCATTCCCGCCAATATCAATCATCCGGAAGCCGAGCCGATGATCATCGGCCGCAATTTCCTGGTGAAGGTCAACGCCAATATCGGCAATTCGGCCATCACCTCCTCGGTCGCCGAGGAGGTGGAGAAGATGGTGTGGGCGATCCGCTGGGGCGCCGATACGGTGATGGATCTCTCCACCGGCCGCAATATCCATAACATCCGCGACTGGATCATTCGCAACGCGCCCGTGCCGATCGGCACAGTGCCGATCTATCAGGCGCTGGAGAAGGTGGGCGGCGACGCCACCAAGCTCGATTGGGAAGTGTTCAAGGACACGCTGATCGAGCAGGCGGAGCAGGGCGTCGATTACTTCACCATTCACGCCGGCGTGCGCCTCGCCCATGTGCCGCTCACAGCGGATCGCGTCACCGGCATCGTCTCGCGCGGCGGCTCGATCATGGCGCGCTGGTGCCTCTCGCGACATTCGGAGAGCTTCCTCTATGAGCGCTTCGACGAGATCTGCGACATCATGCGCCGCTATGACGTCTCCTTCTCGCTCGGCGACGGATTGCGTCCGGGCTGCATCGCCGACGCCAATGACGCGGCGCAATTCGCCGAGCTGGAGACGCTGGGCGAATTGACCAAGATCGCCTGGGACAAGGGCTGTCAGGTGATGATCGAAGGCCCCGGCCATGTGCCGATGCACAAGATCAAAGTGAATATGGAAAAGCAGCTGCGCGATTGCGGCGAGGCGCCCTTCTACACGCTCGGGCCGCTCGTCACCGACATAGCGCCCGGCTATGATCACATCACTTCCGCCATCGGCGCCGCGATGATCGGCTGGTTCGGCACGGCCATGCTCTGCTATGTGACGCCCAAGGAGCATCTCGGCCTGCCCGATCGCGAGGATGTGAAGACCGGCGTCATCACTTATCGCATTGCAGCGCATGCGGCCGATCTCGCCAAGGGCCATCCCGCGGCGCAGGAACGCGACAACGCCATGAGCCGGGCGCGTTTCGATTTCCGTTGGGAGGATCAGTTCGACATTGGACTCGATCCCGACACGGCGCGCCGCTATCACGACGAGACGCTGCCCAAGGAGGCGCATAAGGTCGCGCATTTCTGCTCCATGTGCGGGCCGAAATTCTGCTCCATGCAGATCACGCGCGATCTGCGCGAGGAGGCCGCCGCCATCGCCGAGCGGGAGAAGGGCTTTGCGGAAAAGAGCGCCGAGTTCTTGGAGAAGGGCGCGCAAATCTACGTCGCCGAGTGAGGCGAGCGGGCGATTTTTTCGGCGACCCTCGGGAAAAGCTCCTTTTGCGTTGCAGCAAGGCTTTTCCCGAGACGCTTTCCACGCGACACCGAAATGTCAATTACATTGACAGGCGCAGCGAAAACAGCCTATTTGCCCCGCGGGACGATGCGCCCTGTAACAAAATAAGGGACTAATGTTCCAACGTCCAAAAGAGGGAAACGGCAAATGAACATTCGCGCCATTGTGACGGCTGCTGCTCTGTCGCTCGGCATGGTCGGCCCGGTTTTCGCCGGCTGCGACACCAAGGATGAAGATGCGAAGGGCGTCTGCGTCGACAAGTGCTACTTCGAATATATCTCCATCAAGAATCGCTTCTCCTCGACCCCGGCGTCGATCGAGAAGGCCAAGTCCGACAAGGACGCCTGCTATCAGAAGTGCGGCTGCGAGCCGGCTTCGGTGAAGGAGTGATCCTTCCGGATCGACGCGAATCCTGCCGGGAGCAGCTCCCGCATTCGCGATCGTGACGCCGCCGGGCGCGCGATATTTCGCGCGCCCAGGAGGCGTCCGCCGAATGGCGTTCGGTCGGTTTTCGATCGAATGCGCCGCGCGAATATCTCGCGCCGCTACGTGTATGAATTTCAGACAGTGGCCGCGTTTCGGCGCCGCGCAATGCGCTGACGACGATCTCATTCGACACTCGAAAAGTCAGCCACGAAGCGGCGCGTTCGCAAGGCGACGGCGCGCTCCTTATTTCGATTTCATCACTTTCGATGCGAGAACCGGCTTCGTCGTCGCCGACGGAGCTTTCGGTTGTCTCGCGCCTCGGACCCGCTATTGTGCAGCGCATGACTGAGAGACAGCAAGCCGTCATCGGCGTCGTCACCGCCTCCGACCGCGCCAGCGCCGGCGTCTATGAGGACATCAGCGGACCGGCCATCGCCGCCTATTTCGAGAAGGTGCTGACCACGCCGTTCCGCATAGAGCGGCGCCTCATCCCCGACGGCTTCGAGAGCGTGCGCGACACGCTCATCGAACTCGCCGACAATATCGGCTGCGATCTCGTCGTCACCACGGGCGGAACGGGGCCGTCGCCGCGCGATCTGACGCCGGAGGCGACGCTCGCCGCCGCGCCGCGCGAATTGCCGGGCTTCGGCGAGCTGATGCGCAAAGTGTCGCTGGCGCAGACGCCGACGGCGATATTGTCGCGGCAATTGGCCGCGCATCGCGGCAAATGCCTCGTCATCAACCTGCCCGGAAAGCCGGCCGCAATCGAGCTCTGTCTCGACGCCGTGATGCCGGCCGTGCCCTATTGTCTCGACCTCATCGGAGCGGCCTATATAGAGACCGATCCGGCGCGCGTCGCCGCCTTCCGCCCGAAAGGCAAATAGCCGCCCGATCGGGTGGGGCGGCTCCCCTTCTCATTCGCGCATCGGGGCTGTATAGACTGGCCGCCGGCTCGAGTGAGGCCGCGTGGATTCAAAAGGGGGCGAGCGTCATGAGCGATGTGCGGCTGGTCGTCGTCGGCGCCGCCGGCCGCATGGGCCGGATGCTGATCGCCGCCGCCGGCGAGACGAAAGGCGTCGCGCTGACCGGCGCGGTCGTAGCGGCCGATTCGCCAGTCCTCGGAGAGGACGCCGGCCTGCTGGCGGGGCGCCCCGCCAATGGCGTGCGCCTTTCCGCAGATGCGGCGGCCACTTTGGCGACGGCCGATGTGGCCATTGATTTTTCGACGCCCGCGACGACTGTGGCGCTGGCCGGGCTCGCGGCGGCGGCTGGCGTCGCCCATGTCATCGGCACCACCGGATTTTCGGACGAGGACCTCGCCACTCTCGCCGTTGCGGCCGAACGCATTCCTGTGGTGCGCTCCGGCAATATGAGCCTCGGCGTCAATCTTCTCGCCGTTCTGGTGGAGCGCGCCGCTAAGGCGCTCGGCTCCGCCTGGGACATTGAGATCGTCGAGATGCACCACCGCATGAAGGTGGACGCGCCCTCCGGCACGGCGCTGCTTTTGGGCGAGGCGGCGGCGCGGGGGCGCGAGATCGCGCTCGCCGAGCATAGCGCCCGCGCCCGCGACGGCCTCACCGGCGCGCGCCGGGAGGGCGACATAGGCTTCGCCTCGCTGCGCGGCGGCACGGTGGTCGGCGAGCATTCGGTTATTTTCGCCGGGGCGGGGGAGCGCATAGAGCTCGCGCATCGCGCCGAGGATCGCGGCATTTTCGCGCGCGGCGCGATCGCCGCTGCAGTTTGGACGCGAGGCCGGCCGGCCGGCCTCTATTCTATGGCCGATGTGCTCGGCCTCGCCGGCGCCTGATCGCGCGCCGCATCGTTCGATTCGAGGGACATAGCCCGCATGGACCGTATACTCGTCCTCCTCCGCCATGGCGAAAGCGAGTGGAACGCCAAAAATCTCTTCACGGGCTGGAAGAATCCCGATCTGACGCCCAAGGGCATAGAAGAGGCGCGGCGAGCCGGTCGGGAGCTGAAGCGCATCGATCTTCGCTTCAATATCGGCTTCACCTCGCTGTTGCTGCGCGCTCAGCACACGCTCGATCTCACCTTTCATGAGCTCGGGCAGAGAGATGTGCCCGTCATCCGCAGCCGCGCGCTCAATGAGCGGCATTACGGCGACCTCTCCGGCCTCAACAAGGACGAGGCGCGCCAGCAATGGGGTGAGGAGCAGGTGCGGCTGTGGCGGCGCTCCTATGACGTCGCGCCGCCCGGCGGCGAGAGCCTGAAGGATACGGTGGCGCGTGTGCTGCCCTTCTATTGCCAGGAGATCCTGCCGCGCGCCCTGCGGGGCGAGCGTGTGCTGGTCGCCGCCCATGGCAATTCGCTGCGCGCTCTGGCTATGGTGCTCGACCGGCTGACGCCCGAATCGGTGTCCTCGCTCGAGATCGCCACCGGCATGCCGATCGTTTACCGGCTCAATTCCGATTCGACCGTCGCGACCAAGGAAGTGCTAGATCGGTGATGCGCGGCCGCTCCGCGCCGGATGGAGCGATCACGTCCGAGATGGAGCCCGGCGTTCGCCTCTATCGCGGCTATTTCGACGAGGCGGCGCAGCTCGTTCTGCTGCGCGAGCTGGAGCGGATCGTCGCTTGCGCGCCTCTGTTCACGCCGACCATGCCGCGCACCGGACAGCCCTTCTCCGTGCGTATGACCAATTGCGGCCCGCTGGGCTGGCTCAGCGATCAGGCGCGCGGCTATCGTTATGAGGCGCGCCATCCCGAAACCGGCGAGCCCTGGCCGCCCATGCCGCAAATGCTGCTCGACGCCTGGGCGGCGCTCGCCGAGCATCCGCAGCCGCCGCAGGCCTGCCTGGTGAATTACTATGGGCGCGAAGCGAAGATGGGCGCGCATCAGGATCGCGACGAAGCTGATTTTTCGGCGCCGATTCTCTCCATTTCTCTCGGCGCCGATTGCCGATTTCGCCTCGGTGGCGTGAAGCGCTCCGATTCGTCGCGCGGCTTCGTTCTGTCGTCGGGCGACGTGCTGACGCTGGGCGGCCCGGCGCGGCTGCGCTTTCATGGCGTCGATCGCTTGCTGCCGGAGTTCGCTCCCAAGCTCGCGTCGCCGCTGTTCGCCGAGGGCGGACGCATCAATCTGACGCTGCGCCGCGTTACCTAACGACATTTCAGGCCCCGTTCAGGCGGGCGAGCATATTGTCACCAATAGCGCTCCGATATAGTTTCCCGGCCGCGGGATGAACGATCGGCGCTGGCGTCACGCCCGGGCCGGCAAAACCAAGATAGTCGGTTCCCAGGGGACGACGCTTCGAGGAAAGGAACGAGGATGAAATCTGTGACCAGACTGGCGCTCGCTGCGGGCGTCGTTTTCACCGCCATGGCCGGCCAGGCGATCGCCGCCGGCGATCCCGCGGCGGGCGAGAAGGTCTTCAACAAGTGCAAGGCCTGCCATCAGGTCGGCGAGACGGCGAAGAACGCCGTGGCTCCCGAGCTCAACGGCATCAACGGCCGCAAGGCCGCCTCGGTCGAGGGCTACACCTATTCCGACGCGCTGAAGGGCGCCGGCATCACCTGGGACGAGGCCGTCTTCAAGGAGTTCGTCAAGAATCCGAAGGCCAAGGTCGCCGGCACCAAGATGGTGTTCCCGGGCCTGCCGTCCGAGGCGGACCAGGACAATGTCTGGGCCTATCTCAGCCAGTTCGGCGCCGACGGCAAGAAGAAGTAATCCGAACCTTTCGTTCGGTTGGCGAAAGCGGCCCTCGCGGGCCGCTTTTTCTTTTGCCGGATAGGGGCTAAATCCCCTCGTGACCGTATGGAGAGAGAGCCGAGTTGACGCGCAAGCCAGACGAAGTCCCAGCCGAGCTGATGCAGGAGCTCGCGACCCTGCCGGTGTTCTACGCGCTGGAGGGGCGGCGCGTGGTCGTCGCCGGCGGCTCGGATGGCGCGGCCTGGAAGGCGGACCTCGCCGCCGCGGCGGGGGCCTTGGTCGATGTCTTCGCAGCGTCTCCATCGCCGCGCCTGCAGGCCGTCGCCGCCGCGCGCGCGCGCCTCACGCTGCATGAGCGCGGCTGGCGCGCGGAAGATCTCGCCGGCGCGGCCATGGCGCTCGCCGTCATCGAGGACGACGCCGAGGCGCAGGCCTTTCGCGACGCCGCGAAAGCGCAGGGCGTTCCCGTCAATCTCACCGATCGGCCGGCGCTCAGCGATTTTCTGATGGGCGCCATCGTCAATCGCTCGCCGCTGGTCATCGGCGTCTCCACCAGCGGCGCGGCGCCGGCCTTCGCCCAGGCCGTGCGCGCCCGTGTCGAGACGCTGATTCCGTCGAGCTTCTCCGCCTGGACCAGAGCGGCGCGCGCCTGGCGTCCGCGCGTGATGGCCTCGGGCCTCGATTTTTTCGCGCGCCGTGATTTCTGGCGCCGATTCACCCGCGAAGCCTTTGCGCGCGTCGAGCATGCGCCGCAGGACAGCGACCTCGACGCACTGCTCGAGGAGACGCGCCGCGCCGATGAAGCTTCCACGCGCGGCCGCGTCACTCTGGTCGGCGCCGGGCCGGGCGACCCGGAGCTGCTGACGCTGAAAGGATTGCGCGCGCTCGTCGGCGCCGATGTCGTTCTCTTCGACGATCTGGTGCCCGCCGCCGTGCTCGATCTCGCGCGGCGCGAGGCGGTGCGCATCAATGTCGGCAAGCGCGGCTATGCGCCTTCGGTGAAGCAGGAGGAGATCACCGCTCTCTTGGTGAAGCTCGCCAAGGAAGGCAAGAATGTCGTGCGCCTCAAGGGCGGCGATCCGATGATCTTCGGCCGCGCCAATGAGGAGATCCACGCCATTCGCGCCGCCGGCCTCGAGGCGGAGATCGTGCCCGGCGTGACGGCGGCGCTGGCCGCGGCGGCGGCGCTCGAAGTCTCGCTCACCAATCGCGACACGGCGCGCCGCGTGCAATTCGTCACCGCGCATACGAGCGACGGCAAATTCCCCGAGGACATAGATTGGCGCGCGCTCGCCGACCGCCGCGCCACGACAGCGGTCTATATGGGCAATCGCACGCTTCCCGCTCTGTCGAAGCGCCTGCTCGAGGAAGGCATGGACCCTGGGACGCCGGCCTTTCTCATCGAGCGCGCCAGCACGCCGCAGCAGCGCATCATCGCCGGCACGATCGGCGATCTGCCGCAGCGCGTCGCGCAGGAGACGCTCGAAGGGCCTTGCCTCGTGCTGATCGGCGCGACGCTGCGCGGGTGAGCGTTCAATATTTGAACGACAATGTCGCCGAAATAGAGCGCGGCTCGCCGCGATAGAGCGCGCCGCTGGATGTGAAATTCGGCCGATCGGTGAGATTGCTGGCGCTCACATCGAGCTTCCAATGCTCGTCGAAACGATAGCCGAGCGAGGCGCCGAGCATCTGCTGCGGCGCGAGGGTGAAGCCATAGACATTGGGCAGCGTCGCCTCCGCCGCGCTGGCGTAATAATAGCTCACGCCCAGCTCCAATCCGCGCAGCGCATCCCATTCCGGCTTGTAGTCGAGGCTGACGCTGAAGACGCGGCGCGGGGCGCCGAGGAGATCGCTGCCCGCTTGCGAGGGGACATTGGAGTCCTTGGCGACGACGGCGTGCAGAAATGTGGCCGCGCCGCTCGCCTGAAGGCCGGGGAGAATTTCGCCCGAGAGGTTGAATTCCACGCCATGGCTGTGCTGCCGTCCGGTGACGAGGGCGTAAAATCCGCTGGGAGCGGCCGGATCGGTGATGGCGACATGATCGCGCGTCACATCGAACAGGCCGACTTCGAAACGCGCTTTATATTCGGGAAAGCGCCGCTCGAAGCCGATCTCATATTGCGTGTCCTGCTGCGGCGGCGGCGCATCGCCGCCTCTCACGCGCACGGATATGTTGGGAATGAGCGAGCGGCCGTATGCGACGAAGAAATGCGTTTTTTCGTCTGGCCGAAACAATAGGCCGCCGCGCGGGCTGAAATAGCCGCGCGTTCCTTTGCCCAGCGTGGAGGAGGAGGTTCCAGAGAGCGCGCCGAACGGATCGAAGACGGTCTCGCGTTGCGCCAGGAGATCATAGCGGCCGCCGAGCAGAATGCGCCATTGCGGCGAGAGATCGACGAGATCCTGCGCATAGACGGAGCGGCTCCATGCGCGCGCTGCGCCATTGGCCCATTGCGCGCCGGAATAATCGACGCCGAGCGGATAGGCGGGCGCGCCTATGTCGATGTCCGGCAGCGGATCGCGCGCGAATTTTTCGTCATGGCCGTAGAAATAATCCCAATGCTCGAGGCCGAGAAAGACGCTGTGCCCGACATCGCCCGTCGTGAAGCGTCCGTTCAGCCGCAATTGCGCATCGAAATTTCGCGACGCCTGATGCGTTTGCACCGGGCGCCCGAGCGTCACCGAATGGAGGCCGTCATAGCCCCAACCGAGAAACCAGCCGTATGTGCTGCCGTTCAGCGAATAATCGACGACCGATGTGAGCGACCAATCGGAGTCGAAGGCGTGCTCATAGGTGAAGGTGAAATCCGCCGAATTCGGATTTTCGTGCTCATAGACCGGCGCGCCGGCGTAGAAGGAGCGCGGCGCGTGCAGAAAGATCGGCGCGGCGGGGACGCCGTCGCGATAGACGAAACGCGCGGCGTGATATTCCGCGCGCAATGTCGCCTTGTCGCCATTGTCGAGGATGAGCGCCGCCGACGGCGCGATGAGAAAGCCGCGCGAGCGCACATAATCCACGAAGCTGCCGGCGCTCTGCGCGAAGCCCGTCATGCGAAACAGCAGCGTGTTGGCGTCGTTCAGCGGCGTATTCACGTCGAAGGTCGTGCGATAGACGTCATATGCGCCGATCGTCGCCGTTCCTCGCGCGAAAGTGTCCGTCGTCGGCGCCTTGCGAATGTAATTCGCCGAGCCGCCATAGCCGCCGAGCGCCTTGCCGAACAGCATGGCGGAGGGGCCTTTATAGAATTCGACGTGATCGATGGTCGAGAGATTGACGTCCTGCGCGCTGAAGCCATGCGCGGCGCCGTCGAACAGGGTGAGCCCGCCGGGAAAGCCGCGCATCACGAAGCCCGGCGAATAGCCGGAATCGGCGACCGACGCATTGACGAAGACGCCGGCGACATCCTTGCCGAGACTCTTCGCCTTCGGAGCGTCGTCCTTCTCCTTTTTTTCTCCCGGTCGCATTTGCGCGACGCCGACGCTCGCTTCCTCCGTCGCCTCCTCGCAAAGAGCGGGCGCGGGCAGAGCGAAGACAGAGATCATCGCTATGTCGCGTAGGCTTCGACGCAGACGATAGGAAGAAAGCACGCTGGACAGCGTGTCTCGCCTCTCGCTCCGATCAAGCAAAAACAAGGGATCTACGCTCGTCGGGCGACGCTCTGCGTGCGTCGCCCGAGAATATGCGTCAGGATGAAACCTCACATGAACCTCACGGCGAAACGCGCTGCTGAACAGAGCAAAACTCACCCCGGCGCAGCATGCCGCTCTCTTATAACGCACTCGCTTTCGACTGCAATCGAACGACCAAATTCATCGACGAATCTTTCACCAACCTGTCGTGTTACTTTCGCGAGACATTTCTGAAAATGCATGCGCGGCCGAATGCGCTTTGCGCGCCGCGCGCTTCTTCCACCAAATATAGACGCCGGTGACGGACAGCATGGCGATGACGAGGCCGAGCGCGCAGACGAAGATGCGATAGGGAAGGCCGAACACGCTCGCCATATGCAGAGCGACGAGCCAAGCGGTGATCGTATTGCCGGAGTGCTGGCCGGTCGGCAGATCGAGGCGGCGCAGCTCGCCCGTATAGGCGTCGAAGAAGACGGAGGTGGCGCCATGCCTGTCGCCGACGTCGCGAGACGAATGCGCGCGATATTCGAACACGCCTTTCTCGCGCAACAGATAGAAGGCCGTCACCGGCCCGACGGAAAAGCCATCGGCGGCGGCGCGTTCGTTCATCAGCCGGGCGCCTGTCGTCTGCGCGATTTCCCAGCCGAGCGGCGTCTTGTCTGCGGGCGGAGCGACGTCGGGCGTCGCGGCCCAGATCGGCTGCTCATAATGGAAGAACAAGCTCGTCACGCGCATGTAGACGCTATTGAGATCCATATAGACGCTGGACCAGGCGAAGATCAGCAGAGCGCCCCACATCCACAAGCCGCCGGCGCGATGCAGATCGAAATTGAGGCGATAGGCGGAGCTGCGGGTCTTCACGAGCCAGGCGGGCTTCCAGCGTGCGAGATAGGAGCGCGCATTGGCGCGGCTCGGCGGCGGCAGGGTGAGATAGAAGGCGACGAAGCAATCGATCGTCCAGACGAGCGCGACAATGCCGAGAATCCATGCGCCCACGCGGCCCATCGCCAGCTCGTAATGCAGGCTGTAGACGAAGGGCATTATGCCGGCGCGCGACGTCGGCAGGCCGTTCCATTTGAAGCGGTCGCCGAGCTCCTCTCCGGTGACGCGATCGAGCGAGAGACTGTCGAAAGAGAGCGGCGGCTCGCCGGGGCGGGCGTCGACGCCGATCTGCGCGACGCCTTCCTCGCCGAGATAGACGGTGTTCACGCGCGCTTGCGGCGCGATCGCCTCGGCGCGGCGCAGCAGCGTCGCTGGCTCGAGCTCGACGCCGGCGTGGCGTCCGGGGTGAACTTCCGGCGCGAAGAAATGATCGAGCTCTGGAAGAAAAGCGAGCATGCTGCCGGTCAGCCCGACGACGATCAGAAAAGCCGCCATCGTGAGACCCGCCCAGCGATGCAGCCACACGAAGATTGCGCGATTCATCAATGGCCTCCTGTTTCGTTTCCGCCGCAACGAAAAGATCGCGCGCTTTTCGGCGAAGCGCAAATGTCACGGGAACATCGCAGCGCGTCGCGAAAATTTGCCGGAGGTCATGTGAAACAGGCGGCCGGGACGAAGCCCGGCGCATATCGCCGTCGCCGAGAGGGCCGGCTCAGCGCAGCGCGTCCGACAGCGCCTCGAGGAAAGCGTCGCCATATTGCGCGAGCTTGTGCTCGCCGACGCCTTGCACGCGGCGCATCTCGTCGAGCGTCGCTGGACGACGCGACGCCATCTCGATCAAAGTGCGATCGGGGAAGACCATATAGGCGGGCAGGCCGGCGTCGCGCGCCAGCTCCAGGCGCTTTTTCTTCAGCGCCGCCAGCACGCGCTCCTCCTGCTCGTCCAGCGGCGTCGCGCGCGGAGCCTCGCCGCGCTTGCCGCGCGGCGCCTTCGCTGTCAGCGGATCGCGGCGCAGCGAAATCTGCGCGCGGCCGAAGAGAATATCCTCGCCCATTTGCGTCAGGCGAAAGCCGCCATGCTCCGTGCTCGCGAGAGCGCGCGCGGCGAATAATTGCCGAATGATCGCGCCCCAATCCTGCTTGGAGCGATCCTTGCCGACGCCGAAGGTCTTGATGCCGTCATGGCCGTTGCGACGCACCGCCTCGCTGGCCTCGCCAGTGAGAATATCTGCGAGATAGCCGGCGCCGAAGCGCTGGCCCGTTCGCATCGCGGCGGACAGCGCTTTCTGCGCATCTATGGCGCCGTCATAGACCTGAACTTGGCCGAGACAGACGTCGCAGCGTCCGCAGGGCGGGCTCTCCTCGTCGAAATAGGCGAGCAGAGTCTGGCGCCGGCAGGAGGGCGTCTCACAGAGCATGGCGAGCGCGGAGAAGCGATCATGCTCTATGCGCTTGCGCTCGTCGGGCACTTCTTTCTGATCGATCTGCCGGCGGCGGAAGGCCATATCGTCGAGGCCGTAGAGCGTGAGCGTGTCGGCCGGCAATCCGTCGCGACCGGCGCGGCCGATCTCCTGATAATAGGATTCGACGCTGGACGGCATGTCGGCATGGGCGACGAAGCGCACGTCCGGCTTGTTGACGCCCATGCCGAAGGCGATGGTCGCGACGGCGATAATCCCGTCCTCCTGCAGGAAGCGATCCCCATTGCGGTTGCGCAGCGTCTGCTCGAGCCCGGCGTGATAGGCGATGGTGTCATGGCCCTGCTCGGCGAAGAAGGCGGCGAGCTTTTCCGTCGCGTCGCGCGAGGAGCAATAGACGATGCCGCTCTCGCCGCGATGCTTGTCCAGGAAGCGCTGCAGCTGGCGGCGCGGACTGTCCTTGGCGGCGAAATTGAGCGCCAGATTGGGCCGGTCGAAGCTGTGCAGAAAGACGTGCGGATTGGTCGCGAACAGGCGCTGGGCGATATCGGCGCGCGTCGCCTTGTCGGCGGTGGCGGTGAGGCCGACGACTTGCGCGCCGAGAGTCGCCGCCGTCGCGCCGAGCTCGCGATATTCCGGGCGGAAATCATGGCCCCATTCGGAGACGCAATGCGCCTCGTCGATAGCGAGGCGCGCTGCGCCGGCGCGCTGCAGCTCGGCGATGAGGCCGGGCATGACCAGCCGCTCCGGCGAGACGAACAAGAGGCGCAATTCGCCGGAGCGAATGCCGCGGCGCGCCTCGTCATTCTCGGCGGCGTCGTTCATGGAATTGAGCGTCGCCGCCGGCACGCCATAGGCGCGCATCTGCCGCACCTGATCGCGCATCAGCGCGATGAGCGGCGAGACGACCACGGTGAGCTTGCCGTCGACGAGGGCGGGCAGCTGATAGCACATGGATTTGCCGCTGCCCGTGGGCATTATGGCGAGCACGGGCTCGCCGGCCAGCACGGCGGCGATGATCTCCGCCTGGCCGGGCCGGAAATCCTCATAGCCGAACACGGATTTGAGCAGCGCGCGCGCCTGCGGGGGGAGGGAGGGCATGGGGAGGAGGTAGCACGGCGGCGGCCGAGGCGCGAGGGGCGAGGCGTCAGCCCGGTCGATAGCGCCGGCCACACGCGCCGTTCCGCCTCGCCTCGGTGTGAATGTCGAGGCGCGTCAGCAGAGGGCGCCGGGCTTGGCGATCGACGCGAGCTGAGAGAGGATGCCTTTGCCGGGGCAGGGCTTGCCGCCTGCGAATTGCAGCCATCGATGACAGGAGAGGCCGCGCGAAGCGAGCGTTTCCGCGCGTGACATAGAGACCGAAGCGTCCGAAGCGTCGCAGATCGCGCGCGTGATGTCGTCCCAGCCCGGATCGCCCACGAGATGGCCGGTCGCCACCGTGCGCGGCGTGGCGAATGTCTTGCACACCCATTGAAACAGCAGTTTCGTCGCGGTGAGCTGATTGATCGTCATCGGCGCGCGTCCGTCATTGTCGACTTCGACGCTTATCCAATTGTCGTTGCCGGGACCCTGCGCCCAGGCTATGTAATTGGTCGGTATGAATTGCGCGACGTCGCCATTGCCGGAAATGGCGAAATGGGCGCTCGCGCCATTATTGTTCCATGTGTCGACGCAGCGATAACGAGACACCGTGTAGCAGTCGGGTCCCGCCGCGCCCGCTGTGCAATGAACAGCCAGCCCATGCACTCGGACGAGCGCCGGCCCGTGACATTTGTCCGCGAGCGGCGTCATCCCGCCCTGAGTCTTGTGCTTCAACGCGAGATAAGGGGTCGCGCCGCGATAGAGAAATCGATCGCCGGGATCTATGCCGACCGTCGTGAAGCGTTTCGCCCATTTCTCGATCACGGCTCGCGCGGGCGAGCCCGGGCCGACCGGATGCGCGGTCGTCGATTCCAGAAAGAGTCGCGCCGCCTGGACCTGATCCTGGGGCAGTCCGGGCGGCGGCGTCGGCAGGGAGCGCTTCTGCACCGTGTCCATGGCGAAACGGATGCGCGGCATGTTGGGACCGCCCCACACGTCGAACTCGTTCATGCGGGCGCGCAATTCCTGCAAGTAGCGCGGCTCGAGTCCAGCGAATGCGCGCAGCATGCCGAACATGTCCATGCCGTTGCAGAGATCGTAGGCGTCCTTCCAACGCACGCCGCTGCGCACAGCGGCGAAGAAATCCTGCGTCAAATCTCCCATTGGAGCGATCTCCTCGAAATTCGATCGAGATATAGTCGGGACTATTCGAGACCGAGCGCGAAATTGCATTGGAGCTTGCGGCAGTCGCGGCCCAACGTCAATCCAGAGCGTCGGACATCCGTCGAGCTTCGCCGGCGCGATCAATTCTCGCCACATTGTCCGCCATAATATAGGCGATCATTCCCCGGTCCGCGGTTTTGCGTTCGATTTCTTTGTCTCTCGAGGATTTCGTTTCATGCTCATGAAATTCGACAATCACCTGCCGCTCGCCGCCCTCGACGTCATCGGCGCCGGCCAGACCGGCGGCTGGGGGAAAATCGCCATTTCGGTCGAGGCGCGCAGCGTCAAATTTACCGATGCGGTCGCCGCGCCGGCTTCGCCCAACGCCTGGTGCTATATTCGTCAGGGCTCGCCGCAGGAGCGCGCCGTCAGCCTCGAGAATTATCTCGGCCCCATCGTCAATGTCACGCGCGGGCGCCCGCTCGAGGTGGTCTGGATCAACCGAATCGGCTCCATGCCGGCGGAAAAGCCCGGCGACGCGCGTTCGCTGGCTATGCCGCCGATCGATCCGCCGCCCATGGATCTCGCCGAGGACATAGACCAGTATAAATCGATGAATTATCCGGTCGGCGTCGTCGCCCATCTGCACGGCGCCAAGGCGCGGCCAGATTCGGACGGCTGGCCGCTGAGCCCGGCGAGCTTCGAGGGCAATCCCTATGGAATGCCGGCCTATCGCTCCTATTGCTATCCCAATGACCAGCGCGCGGCCATGCTGTGGTTCCACGATCATGGCATGGACAATACGGCGGTGCAGGTGCACGCCGGCCTCGCGGGGCTCTATTTCGTGCGCGACAATTCGGACGCTGAGCTGTTCCATCTCATCGGCGACGAGACGCAGGAATTGCCGCTCGTCATTCAGGACCGCTGCCTGAACGCCGACGGCGCTGGGGTGAGCTATTTGAAGGGCGTGCCGCTGCAAAAGGACCCGGCGACCGGCAAGCGCTCTTTCATTCGGCCGGAATTTCTCGGCGACACAATCCTCGTCAATGGCCGGCCGTGGCCGCACGCCCATGTCAATCCCAAGATCTATCGCCTGCGCATCCTCAATGGCTCCAACGCCCGCAGCTATGCGCTGACGCTCGCCGATCCCGATGGCAAGATCGGCGGCAAGATCTGGTATGGCGATCTTCTCACCGCCATCGGCAATGACGGCGGCCTGTTCAGCCGCGGCGAGAAGCTCGAGGAGCTGGATTATCTCTTGCTGGCGCCGGGCGAGCGTCTCGACGTCCTGCTCGATCTCACGCAAATCGACAATGACGTTCTCGGCTCTCTTCATCTCGTCAATCTGTCGATCGCCGGCTATGACCCGGCGCAGCCGGAGCAGGAGCCGATCTTTCAGAACGACGCCAATTCCGTCTTCGCGCCGGGAACGCCGGAGGCGCTGAAGGCGATCGCCTTCACGCAAAAGAGCGACGGACCGCATGCCGATCTGCCGCTCGCCAATGTGATGGAGTTCCGCATCGTCGACGCCGCGCATACGCATGGGGCCGGGGGCGCTGCTGCGCCGGCGGCGCATCACGCCGCTGCGGCGTCGCCGCTCGATCGCGTCACGCTCGACAAGATTTTGTTGCGCTACGCCGACGACGAGAGCTTCCGCTGGGACGCCAGCAAGCCCGCATTGACGCGCGCCAACGCCGATGCGCCCGTGGTGCGCAATCGCTTCGTGCTGCTGATGAATGACACCGCCGGCAAGGCCGATGTCGAGCCGGTCAATCCGATCACCGGCGCGCCGTGGCGCGACACGCAAATGTGGGAGCTGCGGCCCTCCACCGCGCCCGCCGGCGACGCCAGCGCCTTCGCCGTACCCTTCGACGCCAAGCTGGCGACGCCTTGGGAGGAGGGCCAACCCGCGGCGGGCGTCGCCTATCAGGTTTCGCGCGCCTTTTTCTTCGAGCCCGCCGATCCCAATCCGCCCCATGCGGCGCGCCATGCCGATCCGCTATGGCCGCTCGCCACCGACAATGTCGATCCCGCCGGCTATCCGCCCATTTTTCGCTACGCGCATCTCTATCGGCACAATCCGGCGGCGGGGCGCGCCGTCATCCGTCCGCGCGAGGGCAGCTATGAGCGCTGGTATGTCGCCAATATCGGCAATGATCAGGAGCATCTCGCCGATGGCCTTCCCGACATGCATCCGTTCCATATGCATCTCGTGAATTTCGTCGTGCTGCGGCGTTTTCGCCTGCGCAAGGACGCCTCCGAGAACTCGGTCTTCGCGCGCATAGAGCGGCGGCTCGATTTCGATAGCGTCGTCCGTCACGACACTGTGCGGATCCAATCCAACGAGCTGGTCGAGCTGCTCGTGCATTTCCCGCGCGGCTATACGGGGGTCTATCCCTATCACTGCCATCTGGTGGAGCATGAGGACATGGGCATGATGCTGCATTTCGACGTGCAGCCTCAAGGCGCGCCCTGAGCCACAATTCGGCGCGGCGTCGATTCGGCGCCGCGCTCTCGAGGCGCGACGCCCGGCCGCGCCGCTGGCGCAAACGCGTCAAAAAAGCGCGGGTTTGGGCTGTAGCGGGGAAAAGGCGTTGCGGAGCGGGGCGGTTTCGCCCACCATCGCGCCATGCCGCTCGGACCCTATCCGCCCGAACTTTTGACCACAGCGCAAATGGCGCGCGCCGACCGCCTCACCATAGAGAGCGGCGTCGCCGGCATGGCGCTGATGGAGAAGGCCGCCGCCGCCATAGCCGCGGCGGCCACCGCCTTTCTGGTGAAGACGGCGGGGCGGCGTGTGCTGGTGCTGTGCGGGCCGGGCAATAATGGCGGCGACGGCTATGTCGCCGCGCGCATATTGCGCAGCCAGCGCTTCAAGGTGCGCGTCGCCGCGCTCACGCCGCCGGACACGCTCAATGGCGACGCGCGCTTGGCCGCGGCGAGCTGGGACGGCCGCGTCGAGGACGCCGCCACTTGCGATTTCAAAGGCGTCGATCTCGTCATCGACGCTTTGTTCGGCACGGGTCTCGCGCGTGATCTGGACGGGCCGACGGCGGAACTGATCTTGCGCCTCAACGCTTGGCGCGAGGAGACCAAGCAGAAGATCATCGCCATCGACATTCCGTCCGGCGTCGACGGCACCAGCGGCGCCATTCGCGGCGTCGCCGTGCAGGCCGATTCGACGGTCACTTTCTTCCGGCTGAAATGCGGGCATCTGCTGTTGCCGGGCCGGCTGCGCTGCGGGACGATCTCCTGCGCCCATATCGGCATAAGGTCGAATGTGCTGGAGACGATCCAGCCGCAGACCTTCGTCAACGAGCCCGCCGCCTGGCGCGACGCTTTGCGCCTGCCGAGCGTCGAGGGTCATAAATATGCGCGCGGCCATGCAGTGGTGGTCTCGGGCGGCGCCTCGCATACGGGCGCGGCGCGGCTTTCCGCGCTGGCGGCGCTGCGCGGCGGCGCCGGGCTCGTCACTCTGGCGACGCCGCAGGAGGCCTTCGCCGTCAACGCCCCGGCGCTGACCGCGGTGATGCTGCGCGTCGCCGACGGGCCTGCCGGGCTTTCGGCGCTGCTCGAGGACAAGCGCAAGAATGTCGTCGCTCTGGGGCCGGGGCTCGGCGTCGGCGAGGCGAGCTGCGCTCTGGTCGAGACCGCGCTCGCGCCATCGTCGGAGCGCCGCGCCGTGGTGCTCGACGCCGATGCGCTGACCAGCTTCGCGCTCGCGCCGGATCGTCTGCGTGAGGCGATTCGCGCTGCGCCGGGTCCGGTCGTGCTGACGCCGCATGGCGGCGAGTTCGCGCGGCTCTTTCACGGCCAGCGCTGGGAGCGCACGATCAGCGGCGCGCCCATCTCCAAGCTGGAGCGCACGCGCGACGCCGCGCGCGATATCGGCGCCATTGTGATTTTCAAAGGGCCGGACACTGTGGTCGCCGCGCCGGACGGGCGCGCCTCCATATTGGCGGAGGCTTCGCCTTGGCTCGCCACCGCCGGCTCCGGCGACGTTCTCACCGGCATTGTCGCGGGCCTGCTGGCGCAAGGCATGGAGCCTTTCGCCGCAGCCTCCTGCGCGGTGTGGATGCACGCCGCCGCGGCGGATGACTTCGGCGCCGGCCTCATCGCCGACGATATTATCGATCGCCTGCCTGTAGCATGGCGCCGGCTGGTTTCGATTCAGCCCTAGCTCCCTAGATAGAGAGAAGCGGAAACGATGCGCGCATTCGCGCGTTTCGCCGGGGACGGCGGAGCGCACGTTCGTCGTCTCGCATTCGCGCGGTCGTCGCAACGACACGTTCACGCGCTTCAATGAGGATGCGTGTCACAAGAGGAGAGCTTTCATGTCCGATCTCGTTGTCATCGTCTATCCGACCGAGGCCAAGGCCGAGGACATTCGGCAGAAGCTGTTCGAGCTGCAGAAGGAATATGTCATCGAGATCAGCGACGCCGTCATCGCGGTGAAGGAGCCGAGCGGCCATGTGAAGCTGAACCAGCTCCTCAACACCACCGCGGCCGGCGCCGTGAGCGGCACCTTTTGGGGCGCGCTGATCGGGCTCATCTTCCTCAATCCGCTGCTCGGCGCGGCGATCGGCGCGGGCGCGGGCGCGCTCAGCGGCGCGCTCACCGACTACGGCATCAACGACGCCTTCATGAAGCAGCTCTCGGAGACGCTGCAGCCCGGCAACGCCGCTCTCTTCGTGCTGATCCGCAAGCTGACGGCCGACAAGCTGCTCGATGCGGTGAAGGGCACCGGCGGCATCGTGCTCAAGACCTCGCTCGATCACAATAAGGAGCAGGCGCTGCGCGACGCGCTCGCCGCGCATGTCGCGACCTCGGTCGCCGCGCCTTCGACGCCTTGAATGCTCCGCAGCATCCGAGACGAGGTCAGCGTCTCGGATGCTGCACGTCGGCCAGCGTGCGCAGCCGTCGTCCGGCGACCGGGCCGGTGAAGACGTCGGCGCTTCTCACCACATCCGGGAAACGCAGTCCCGTCTCCGCTTCGATTTTCGTCACCGGAACCTGAAAGTTCTGGCCGGGCTCCGAGCTGTTCGGGCCTACCGGCAGCTGCTCGAAAGGAATGTTCAGAGCATAGTCCTGCTGGCTGACGATATAGGCGCTCGAGTAGAGCGCGCCCCTGCGGTCGGCGACAATGACGATTTTCCAGAAGAACTGCGGGATCAGCACGCCGCGATGCTCTTCGTCGTCGGATCGGAACAGGGGGCCGGTGAAGACGGTGGCGCGGATATCTTCCTCGTCGGTATTGTAGAGAATGAAATTCTCGAGTCCCTGCCAGAGGTCGGCGCCTTGATTGAAGCCCCAATATTGGGGCGAGCAATTGGTCCAGTGGAAGGTGTCGTCGTTCGCCTGTTTGGCTTCGCGAATCGCGCCCCAGACCGGGTCCAGCCGGCGCACCAGATGGCCGCGGTCGAAGTAGTTCTTCCCCGGCACGGGCTCGTTGCCATAGAGCTCGTCGCCGATCTGCAATTCCTCGGGCAGGCGCGGGTCATAGTACCAGGCGTCGGCGCCGCGATCGAGATTGACCCATTTGGCGCCGTCTATGTTGACGGCGGTGAAGAAGGCCAGCTTACGATTGGGAGCGCCATTGAAGACGACCGAGAAGTGCAGATAGCGCAGAACGTCGTCCGACGCGCCGGCGATCTTGGCCGGGCTGCCGAAGCGCAGCGCGTCGGGGCCGAGCGCTGGCAAGGGCACCGCCGCGGGGAGGAAGTTCGGATCATAGCCTTTTCGGCCGTCGAAATAATTGGCCGGATGCGTGCGCCGTTTCGGTGCGCGCGCAGCTTCCAGCGCGGCCGATTGCGCGACGAGGATCGCCGGAGCGCCGATGATCGGCGGGCCGACGATGCTCTGCAAGGGCTGCGCGCCCGGAAAGGGCGCAACGCCGGATGCGTCGGCGAGCAGGTCTCCAATCAGCGTCGAGTGCGGCGTCGCAGAGGATTTGACCTGCTGCTCGAGGTCGGCGAGCAGCTTGGACACGCGCACGCCCTCATTGGCGATCCATTTGATCTTCTCGCCCGCGAGCCGCCGCGCCGCCGTCGCCGGGGCGGTCGATCCGTCGGCGAGCGTCCAATGCTCGACGCCATCGACGATCAGGCGCTCCGGCACGCCGGCGTGATGGAGGCAGACGACCTGCCAAGCGTCCGTGCACACGGGCGCGCCGGAGGAGCCGGGCGCGGTGTCCGACGAATACCAGAGGAAGTCGTCCTTCGAAGAATCTCTCTCGTCGCCATATTTGACGATCTTGTTTTCTCGCAGCGAAATGCGCTTCGTGCGCGCGTCTGGATGCTGGATGATCGTGACGTAATTGCCAGTGTCGATCTTGCCGGTGCGCGCGTCGAGACGCAGATAGCCGAAATCGGCGAGCGCGGCGCCGTCCTCGCTTCGCTCGGCGACGACGACGATCGTATAGTCGAGACGATCCCTCCGACTGGTGATGAAGCCGTCCTGCGGCGACAGGGCGAAGCGGGTGCTGCGGCGCAGCCGGCCCGAGCCGTCGAGCTCGTAACCGAACTCGATCGTCGCGCGCAGCGCGTCCTCCGGCGTGGGCAATACGTGATTATTGGTCAGCAGCAGGCGCGGGCCGATCAGAAAGCCCGTTCCCCATTCGCTCCCATTGCCGACGAGGGCCGGGGCGTTGATGCGGCACACGGCGCGCGCAGCCATGAGGCCGCGTTCGAGATAATTGATCTCGACGAGATCATTCGCGCCGATCAGCGCTTCATAGGCGTCGAAATCGACGCCCGCGCCGGCGCGCACGCGATGCACGATCTGGTCGACCACACGGGCGGGATCCGGCGTCGGATGCGGGGCAGCCTGTCCAGACCGGATCTGGTCGCGCAATTCGGCGTCGTCGAACTTCGATTCGATAATCATTTTCGAGCTCCAAATAAAAAAAGCGCTCGATCGTAGCTCGAACTCGACGATAGATTTATGACGGAAAACGACGTCGGACGAGGCCGCTCAGGGCGCAAATCCCTCGAAGACGATCTGATCGACGAAGGCGAGCGCGGCCTTCGCCTGTTCCGCGCTGCGCACGGTCCATGTCGTCACCGGAATGCCGAGCTCCTCGCGGCAGCGGCGCGGAATCGCATGCGGCAGATCGGCGACGTTCCAGGAGAGAAAATCCGGCCGCGTGCGCGCGACATGGGAGAATTGCGTGAGCTCCTCCCGCTGCGCGGCGGTGAGAAAGCTCCAGTCCGGCCCTACATAAGACGCCTGCGCGACAATGCCGAGCGGAACGCCGGAAACGCCCAACCTATCGAAATGCGCGCGCAATTCGGCGATCGGCGCGGGGTCGAAGCTCTCGATCGCCGCTGCGCCGCGATAATGCGCGACAATATCCGCGACATTGCGCGCGAGAGCGAGATCGCCGTCGAAACGGCTCTTGATCTCGATGAAGAGAGGAACATTTCCACCGATCGTCGTGAGAAGATCGCGCAGCGTCGGCGCGCCCTCGCGCGTTCCGCGCAATGTGAGCCGCGCGATCTCGAAACGAGTCAGCGCGTCGAGACGGCCGGTCGCATCGGTCAGGCGCTCCAACGTCTCGTCGTGGAAGACGACCACCTCGCCATCGGCGCTCGCCTGCACGTCGCATTCTATCGCGTAGCCGGCGCAGGCGGCGGCGCGCGCCGCCGACAGTGAATTCTCGACCACGCCTTTTGCGAGATCGTGCAGGCCTCTATGCGCGATTTTGTGTTCCGTGAGCCAAGGGTAATGGCCGCCGCCGCCCGGGCTCATCGGCTACTCCAAAATCTCGAAGGTCGCGTCCACCTCCACCGCGGCGTCGAGCGGCAGCTGTGCGACGCCGACGGCGAAGCGCGCATGGCGTCCATTCTCGCCGAGCACGGCGGCGACGAGATCCGAGGCGCCGTTCAGCACTTGCGGAATCTGGCCGTAATCGCCGGCGCTGTTGATGAAGCCGCCGAGCCGCAGCACGCGCAGCTTGGCGAGATCGCCGCCCGCCGCGACGGAGGCTTGAGCGAGAAGATTGAGCGCGCAGACGCGCGCCGCCGCCTGGCCGGCCTCGAGCGCTACCGATGCGCCGAGCTTGCCCTTATGCGCGGGATCGATCGCGCCGCCGGGGCCGACCGGCAATTGTCCCGAGACGAAGACGAGATTGCCGGAGCGCGTCCAGGGCACGTAATTGGCGACCGGCGCCGCCGGGGTGGGGAGGGTTAGACCCAGCGCCTCGAGCTTTTCGAGCGGCGTCTTCGCTGTGTCGGACATTGCGCCATCCTTTCCGAATCTCTGAAGAAACTTGCAGCTTTGCCGCCGACCGTAATTTGGCCAAGGTCGGGAGGCAATGCGTCGAGCGAGACTTCGCCTCGACATCTTGCTCGCCCGAGATAGAGTGGTCGGCAGCGCGTGCGCCGCGCCGCGACGACACGCCGGAGCGAAGATAGAGCCTCCGGCCCCTGTCGTCGTCGACGCGAAGCGCCGGGAGACGCCGGACCGTAACCAACCAAGAGCGCGACAGAGGGAGAAAGACCCCAAATGGCTCCAAAATATCTCATCGGCGCGACGCTTGCCTGCGCCTCCTTCCTCGCGCTCGCCGCCCATGCCGAGAGCGCGGCCACTGTGGCGGCCGTCGCCGGCCATCCGCAGCTGACGCCGCATCGCGCCGTCTATGATCTGACGCTGGCGCAGGCCTCGGGCAGCAAGGCGCCGACCTCGGCGCGCGGCCGCATCGCTTTCGATTTCACCGGCTCCTCCTGCGAGGGCTGGGTGCAGAATTTCCGCCAGATCACTGAATTGCAGCCCGCCGAAGGCCCGCCGCGCCTCTCCGACATGCGCTCCGCCACTTTCGAGGCCGGCGACGGCAAGGATTTCCGTTTCCGCATCGAGACCAAGCTGGACAATGTCCAGGCCGAGGACATAGACGGCAAGGCCAAAAAGAAGACCGGCGCCGCGCTCTCGGTCGATCTCGCCCGGCCCAAGCAGTCCCAGCTCTCGCTGGACGGCGGCGCGCTGTTCCCGACCGAGCATCTGCGCCATATCCTAGCCGCGGCGCTCACCGATGAGCGCATTCTCGAGGCCAAGGTCTTCGACGGCTCCGGCGACGGCGAGAAGGTCTTCGACACGATGAGCGTCATCGGCCGGCCGACCAGCAGCGTCGTCACCGAAAAGGCCGCGCAGATCAAGGAGCTCGAAGGGCTCAAGCGCTGGCCGGTGTCGATCTCCTATTTCGAGCCGGGCAAGCGCGACGAGCAGCCTGTCTATGTGCTGTCCTTCGACCTCTATGAGAATGGCGTCTCCCGCGCTCTCAAGCTCGACTACGGCGATTTCGCGCTCACTGGCGAGATGACCGAGCTCTCCATTCTGCCGAGCGCGGCCAACTGCAAGATGTGATGTGGCGGCGGCGACCAGTCGCGACGTGGGATTGAACTCGTGGTCCCGCAGTGTTACATATCGTATCGATGAGATTTCGAGGTGAGAACGGCCTCCTCACGCGCCATGAGGTCTAGCGCTCTCATGGCAAAGTAGCGCTAAAATTCTGTCCTGAGACGGGGTTTTATCGGCGAAGAGATCCGGAGCTGGGCGTCCGGCGAGATAACATCGCACTCTAAAGGCTCCGCCAAAAGCGGAGCCTTTATCGTTTTGCGCGGCGCGGATTGCCTAAAATGCGCATTTGAGATGACCTTTTCGTTTCCGATTCTGAACCTTCTCCTCAGAGATCGGGTAAAAGCTGGCGATATGATATCGTCCATGCCGGTCGCGTTCGATATTGACCGCCACGAGCACGATGATTTCCGCCGCGATCACGCGTCCCACCAGCTCGATTTTTCCGTGGTTCTTGAAGTCATCGCCAATGTAGAGCGGCTCCGCGACAATCGACGAGACGTGCGGCTGGCATTTGGCGTAATCTTCTCCGTGCTGGCGAAAGGCATGCCTCTGCGCTCCACGCGACAAGATTACGACGCCGGGCTCCAGCTCGAGTTCCAGGACGCGGTTTATGATCTTGACGGGCAAAGGCCCGAGAATGAGATCGGGCGGGCTTTTCGAAAATGGCTTTTTACCCATAACACGAAACCGATAGGCCGAGACACAGCTCGAAATACCACGGGGCTCCCAAAATAAAAGCCCAGCGTGCGGCGCCGGGCTTCTTGGTTTCGGCTCTTTCGGACCGTCAGGCGCGGCCCGCCTCTGTCGCCTTGGGGACCTCGATCAGCTTGCCGCTCTTCACATCATAGATGAAGCCGTAGATCGGAATATTCTTCGGCGTCAGCGGATTCTCGCGGATGCGCTTCACATCCTGATAGACGCTCTCCTCCTGAGACTCGATGGTGAGCCATTTCACGAAATGGCCCGCCGTGCAGCCGCCGCCATGCTGGGGATTGGACCATGCGGTCCCGTCGAAGGCCGCCGTCGCCAGGCTGTCGTCGAGAAGATCGGCCATCACCTCATCGCAGAACAGCTCCATGCCGCAATCGGAATGGTGGATCACGAACCATTCGAGCGTGCCGAGCAGCTTGTGCGAGATGATCAGCGAGCGGATCGCATCGTCGGACGCGCGCCCGCCGGCGTTGCGGATCACATGCGCGTCGCCTTCGGAGAGGCCGGCGTATTTGGCCGGGTCGAGCCGCGCGTCCATGCAGGTCAGTATCGCGAAGCGCCGCGCCGGCGGCAGAGCGAGCTGCGCCTTGTCTCCGAAATCCGCGACATATTTGTCGTTCGCTGACAAGACTTCCGCGAGAATCGTCATTTGTTCCTCCCATGCGGCTTTTCGCCATTCGGCTTTTCGCCGTCGGGAATTTCTAAGTCGTGAGCTTTCGGGGTCCAAAATGCAGAATTTTCATGGGCGCATGAACATTCTGCATGAGTGAAATCACGCTTCCCGATAGGCGAGCAGCATCAGGCCGGCCAGAGTGAAGGCGATGGGCCAGACGATGCCGGCGATGCGCGCGCCGCGGCCTTCGAGGCGTATCTCCAGCCAGCGGGCCGAGGAGGCGAGCAGGCCGACCAGCGCCAGCGGCGTATGCGTGACCTCGATCAGAAACTCTTCCCTTATGTTGGAGAGCCCATGCGAATGGGCGAGCAGCAGCGCGCCGCCGACGCCGGTGATGAAGGGGAAGGCGAGCGGCGCCCATTGCGCCTTCACGCGCCGCGTCCGCACGCGCCACTCGAAGATTCCGAAGCCGATGATGAGCGCGAGGAAGATGCGATGCTGCGCGATCTCGGGGTCGCGCAGGCTCTCGATGAGGCCGAGCTGGCCGAGCGGCCAGACGGCTTCGTCGGCGCGCAGAAACAGGAAGCCGGCGAGGCCCAGCATCAGCATCGGCCAATGGCGCGCGACGGGGGAAAGGCGGCGCCAATGCTCGAGCAGCGCCAGCAGCCCCATGGCGGCGACGAAGAGCCCGGCGATGTGGTGATTATATTCCGACCAGGCGATATCCTCGGCGTTGCGCTGCGCCGCAATGGCGGCGGCGGTCGCATCATTCGTCTGTGTCGCATCTTCGGCGCGCGCGGTCTGGACCTGCGGCAGCGAGACGGAGAGGGTGGAGTGATCCGGGCTCTCGAGGCGCGGCGGCCATTGTGGCGTCAGCCGCTCGACGATCTCGGCGAAGCTCACCCGGTCGCGCGCCAGATCGACGGCCGGCGGCAGCGAGGAGAGCGAGGCGGCCGCGAAAACGACCGTCCAGCCGACGCCGATCTCCACCTCCGCGAAACGGCGCAGCCGCGCGAAGGCGCCTCGATCGGCCGGGGAGCGGCGGACGGCGAGGAAATTGAGCGCGCCGAGCGACAGCAGGCCGGCGAAGAGGATGGTTTTGGCGCCCACCATCACGCCATAGGCGGCGCCGTAGAAATTCTCGACCGCGCCGATATAGACGATCGACATGGCGACGCCGCCGGCGGCGATCATCGCCACGGCGACCGTGGAAAGATGCGAGAAGCGCAGGCCGATGGCGCGTTGCGCCTCGCCGTCCGGGGCGCGGGCCAGCGCCATGAGGAAATAGGGAATGCCGCCGATCCACAGAGCGACGCCGGTGAGATGTGCGAGCTCGGCGGCGACGAGGCCCGGCGGATTGTCGAGCCGGCTGATGGCGTGCGTGGCGCCGAGCCGGGCGCAGATCAAAGCCGCCGCGAAGGCGGCGAGGGGCAGGGGCCGCGCCGCGCCGCCGCGAATCGTGAAGGCGAGCGCGAGGGCCGGCGCCGCCGCGAGCGCATCGGCCTTCACCGCATCGGCGGTGAGCGCATCCGCGAAGGAGAGCTCCAGCGCGCCGACGAGCATGGTCGCGAGCGCCGCCGCATCGAGAGAGACGAGGCAGGCGAGGGCGAGCGCGCTCCAAAAAACGATTCGTCCGGCGCGCGCGGCTATGGGCTCCGCCGCCGCGCCGAGCCGTGGCGCCAGCGGTTCGGCGATGAGCAGGAGAAAGGCGACGCCGCCGACGGCGAGCGACAGCGCCCCCGAGATGGAGCCGCGCAGAATGACGCTGAGAAAGCCGTAGATCTCGATGAATTGCTGCATGGCTCAGCGGCCGACGCGAAAGGAGATGTCGCCGCGGGTGATGTGTCCGTCGACGCTCAGCACCTGCCAATGCAGCCGATAGGCGCCGCGCCGAAGATCATGCAGCCCGGCGCGCAGCTCATCGGCGGCGGCGCCCTCCAGCAGCGGAAGCACAGTTCCATGCATGTCCGGCGAGATCAGCAGCAGCCGCGAGCGGCGCGCGTCTATCCGACAGTTGAATCTCAGCTCCACATCGAGATCGGGTCCGAAGACGATCTGCGCTTCGCGCGGCGTCGATTCCGAGAGGACGGCATGCGCCTGCGCAGGCCTCGCTCCTTCGATCCAAATTGCCGCCGCCGCCCCGCCGATCGCCAAGACGATATCACGCCCCCTCATTCCAGCCCTGCGCTCCTTTGTCATCGCCGGCGGCTGGACAATAGCGCGGGCGGCTGGACAGCGCGCGGCTTTTTTGCGGGCGCCCCGCCGCGTTGACCGGCGCGCGCGCCGCGACTAGCCTGCCGGCCGCAGCATGAGGATCGATGCAAATGACCGCGCCAGACAGACTTTCTCCCACCCGCTCGTTCCAGGGCCTCATTCTGACCCTGCAGAATTTCTGGGCGGCGCAGGGCTGCGTCATTTTGCAGCCTTACGATATGGAGATGGGCGCAGGCACGTTTCACCCCGCCACCACTCTGCGGGCGCTCGGCCCCAAGCCCTGGAAGGCCGCTTATGTGCAGCCGAGCCGGCGCCCGAAGGACGGCCGCTATGGCGAAAACCCCAATCGGCTCCAGCACTTTTATCAATATCAGGTGATTCTGAAGCCCTCGCCGCCGGATCTGCAGTCGCTCTATCTCGCCTCGCTGGCGGCGATCGGCGTCGACGCGAAACTGCATGACATCCGCTTCGTCGAGGATGATTGGGAGAGCCCGACGCTCGGCGCCTGGGGATTGGGCTGGGAATGCTGGTGCGACGGCATGGAGATCTCGCAATTCACCTATTTTCAGCAGGTGGCGGGCTTCGATTGCGCGCCTGTCGCCGGCGAGCTGACCTATGGGCTCGAGCGGCTCGCCTGCTATCTGCAGGGCGTCGATTCGATCATGGAGCTGAATTTCAACGGCGGCGACGAGGACAAGGTCACTTACGCCGATGTTTTCCTGCAGGCCGAGCAGGAATATTCACGGCATAATTTCGAGGCCGCCGACACGGAGAAGCTGTTCTCCGATTTCCGCGCCGCCGAGGCCGAATGCCGCAAGCTGCTCGCTTTCGGCGACAGAGGCGAGGGCGAGCGCCATCTGATGGCGCTGCCCGCCTATGATCAATGCATAAAGGCCAGTCACGCCTTCAATCTGCTGGATGCGCGCGGCGTGATCTCCGTCACTGAGCGGCAAAGCTATATTCTGCGCGTGCGCGAATTGGCGCGCGCCTGCGGCGCCGCCTGGCTGCGCACGGAGGGCGGCTCCGCGGCAGCCTAGACCAAAAGGACCATCTGGACGAACACGAACAGTTTGACAAAAGTTCCTTTTATGTTCTAAGTTTGTTCTCGTCTTTCTTCGAGGCCTTTCGTGAGGGGCGTCATGTTCGTGGTCGATCGAGTCCAGGACCGGGGCAGAAGGCCGGCTGCCGCAGCGTCGGTCATTCGCGGAGGCGGATTGGCCGCGCTACATGCGACGCCGCTGCGCGAGCGCTTCTATTCCTGGCGCGCCGGTCGCGGCGAACGCTATGTCTGCACGATATTTTCGGCGGAAGAGGAGGCGCTGGTGGCGGGCTTCGCCCGCGCCGTCGTCATCGGCGTGGCGCGCGAGGGCACGGAACGCCGGCCGGTATGCGTGCTCTCGACCGAGGAATTCGATGCGCCGAGCGGCCGTCTCGCGCGCGCGGCGGCCATCGCTCTCGGCGTGAACGAATGGCATGTGCGCTTTTGCGCTCTGCCGGTCGAGGTCGCGCGCCACCTCGCCAAAGCCTTGCTGAACTGAGCTTTCTCAGGCGCTCTCGGCGAGGGAGGCCGTCGGCGTGGAAAGTCGGCGCACGATCTCGGCGAGGGCCGGATCGTGAATGTCGAGCTGCTGGAGATGCGCGTGCGTGTTGCGGACGTAGGAGGGATTGTCGCCCGAGGCGCCGACGCCGCTCTCCACGAGCCGAGTCATCTCGTCGATCGACAGGCGCCCGGCATATTGCTCATGGGCGCGATCGACGATGAAGGCGAGCGCGCGGGCCGAGCCGCCCTCGGCGAAGCGCAGCCCCACATTGCGCTCGATATAGACAGAGGTCACCAATTCGCGGGCGCGCAGATAGGCGATCGTCTCCTCGCGCGCCGCTCCGGCGACCCGAAAGGCGACGCCGAGGCAGGAGCCGCCATAGTCGAGGCCGAGCACGAGGCCTGGGCGCTCCCGCGTTCCGCGGTGGACATGGGAGAAGACGCAGAGCGATCGGTGGTAGCCATGCACCCAGGCGAGGGCGCTTTCGAGAAATTCGAAACCCGGCCGCCACATCAAGGAACCATAGCCGAAGACCCAGAAATCGCCGTCCATCGTCGCCATCGATCGTAAGCCTCTCCTTTCGCGCTTTCCCTTCGATTCGGCCGCCCACTAGCGCTTATCGCGTTTCGCCGGGCCTGCGCGGCTCACAGCCTGTGATCCTCGATCGTCGCCAGCAGCAGCACGACGATGCTCCACACGATGGCGAAGCCGAGGAAGATCAGCAAGGGGTAACTCAATCGGTGCGGATAGCGGGAAATCTCCGGCGCCGCCGGGGGAACGAAGACGGTCAAATAGATGCTCTGCCGATTGGCGCGCAATTGCGCGCGATCGAGATCGGCCTTGGAGAGGGCGTAGAAGCGCTCGGCGAGCGCCTTGCGAACCTCGAGCTCCTCGAACTTCGCCAGAATTCCAGCCACGGTGGAGGTGGAGGAGCGCGCGCCGTCATTGGAGGTGAGCTTGCTCTTCAGCTCCTTGATCTGTTTCTCGGCGGAGGCGAGCTGCTCGCGCAGCACGCGCACTGTCGGCGCATCCGGCGATAATTCATGTCCGGCGACGAAAAGCTCGCTCTCGAGCTTGATCTTCTGGGCGACGAGCGGCGCCAGCAGCTTGCCGATCTCGGTTCCGGTCAGGGTCGGGTCGATGACGCCGAACTCGTCGCGGAACTTGTGCAGATCGGACAGCGTCGCCTGCACCGCCTCGAAGGCGCGGCGCACGTCTCTTTCCGCCATTGCGGTGGCGTCGCGGCGGGCGCGCTCGGAGATGCGATTGACCAGCGCCTCGCTCGCCGCGACGATGGCGTTGGCGAGCGCGTAGGCGTCCTCCTTGCGGAAGGCGCGGACATTGACGGTGACGAGGCTGGAATTGGCGTCGACCGTGGTCTCGACCATGGACTGCCAATAATCGGTCAGCTGCTCCATCGTGGCGTTGCGGCGCAGGCGCGCCCAGAAATCGGCCTCCGGCCGGCGGTAGAGGGCGCGCAGATCGAGCTTGGCCAGCACATCGCTGACGATCGCCCGGCTGCGGATGTAGCTCGTGACGATATAGGCGTTCTGCCCGGACGGCGTGAAGGTGAAGGCCGCCGATTCGCCCTTGGGCGTCGCGACGGCCTCCAGCTCGATCGCGCGCACTGCGAAACGCGTCTCGACCGCGAATTGGTCGGCGGCGAAAAAGGCGAAATAGACCGACGCCACGAAGGACGGAATGATCACGAAGGCGATGAAGCTCAGCCAGAGCGGCGGAATGCGCGTGCGGCTCTCGAGCGCGCGATTGGCCTCCGTCGCGATCCGCTCGACTTGGTCGACGATCTGACGCGCGGTCTCCGGCGCATTGGCGAGCGGCCGCAGCCATGCGGCCGGAACGAGCGCGCGCGCGGGCTTCGGCTCCAGCTTCGGCTCCAGCTTCGGATCCATGCGCGAGCGGAGGCGCTCGTCGTCGAGCGGCGGCCTGGTCTCGATCATCGGCGCCCGCCGACGATCCGCGCCTGCGTCAGCGCGTGCTTTGCCGCGTCAGAAATCTTCGTCAAAAGGCCTCCTCGATCGCCGCTTTGGCGGTTTGGTAGATTTCGAGGTCCTGCTCCAGCAGCAGATCGACCTCCGGCAGCCGGCGCAGCTCCCGCGCCAGCTCGCCGACCGCCGCGAAATGCGGCAGCGTCGGCAGAACGCCGGGCTCTATGTCGAGCAGGGCCTCCACTTCCTCGAGAAAACGGTCCTGACTCTCCCGCAGCCCGACCACGGAAAAGCTGGCGAGAGCGGCGAGCGCCTTGGCGACGCCGTTCTTGGGCGGCGGTTCGTCCAGCGCCTCGGAGGCGAGCTGCCGCGTCAGCGGATTGGCGAGCGCGCCGATGACGTCGCGCGGCATCGAGTCGAAAGCGCGCCGCAGGCCGGAGCCGTCCGGCTCGATCTGCTGCGCGAACTCGATCGCCCGCTGATAGGTGAGCATGTCGCGTGGCCCCAGCAGCTCCTCGCCGAAGCGCGAGACATGCTTGAGCGTCAGCAGCCGCTCGGCGAGCTCGAGATAGGGGTCGTGCATCAGGATGATGGAATTGAACTTGTCTTGCAGATAGTTGGAATAGCTCGAGAAGGTCAGGCGGCCGCTGACGTAGAGCGAGTTGACGTTCTCCAGCATGAAGACTTGCAGCGCGGTCTCACGTCCATGCCGCTCCACGCCCTTGTGGAAGAACTGAAATCTATGCTCGACCTTCTCGTCCAGCCGCCACAGCGGAAAGAGATGCGTCTCCAGCCGAAACACGCGACGATGCGTGACCTCCGAGCCATTGCGCCGGCGGTAGATCATGATGCCGGATTCGGCGTCGCGAATCTCGAGGCTCTGATTCGACACGAGGTCGGGAACGATCGAGCTGTCGACGGTGAAGCCGCACAGGCCGGTGGCGTGACGGCCGGCGGCTACCAGCGACGGCCGCGCCTCGCGGCAGGGCAGCTCCGCGATCTGAATGCCGCTCTGAGTGATGCGAAGCGTCGGCGAGGCGGTATAATCGTCCGGAACGACATAGCCGACGATCTGGTCGCCACGGTCGGCTTCTATGTTGAACAACATGAGCCCAATTCCGTTTCCGGCCTGTCTCGTTCCCGCCGGCGTCCTTTAGCGCCCGTCTCGGGCGGGGCGCCGATCGGCGAATCGGCCGCCGCGCGCGCCGCCTCGGCGCGCTGTTTCGCATATGGTCGAGCGCGTCTCAAGCGCTCGGGCTCCCGGCGGCGCTGCGCCTCTCATAGCCTATTGCTGCGCTGCGGGAAACCGCATGCCGCATTGCGACGAAAAATCGCAAAATCACCCTTTTTCCGTCAGATTTCCGCCGTCACCACCAGCCTCGACCCCAATAGCCGCCGCGCGGCCCATAGCCATAGGGATAGTCGTAGCGGGCGGCGCGTCGATCGGCGGAGCGGTCGAGGTCCACCTGCATCAGGCATTTGGAGAATGGGTCGGTCCCGGGCCGGAAACCATAATTTCGGCAGCGGATGTCATCGGCGGCGCGCTGCTCGGCCAGGCTCGTGGTGTTGCAGGCCCCGACGAGGAGCGCCGCGGCCGCCGCGAGCAGCAGCTTGGTGATCGGCATGTCGTCCTCCTATGGGCGTTCGGCGAATGGTCTTTCGCAATATAGCCGAGGCCGCGGCTCTTATCGAGAGGCTCCCGCGCCCCGAATTCGACCTTTGCGGGAGGAAAAAACCTTTTCGCGACGAATTTATTGCGGGATGCGTGCGGTTGCGGCTATCGTTCGGAAAGAAGCCGCGGTCGCTCTGCGCGTCGCTGGACGAGAAGCGAGGAAATTTTGCTACGCACGCCGAAATATGAGAAGGGAGCCGGCGCTCAGCCCGCCGGAGCCGAGAAGATCGTGGCGGCGCGCCAGGACGACGGAGGCGGCGGGCGGAACATGGCCACCGAAAAAAAGCCGACGACGATCAAGAAATACGCCAATCGGCGTCTCTATGACACGGGCACGAGCACTTATGTCACGCTCGAGGATCTCGCGGCCATGGTCAAGCGCGGCGAGGATTTCGTCGTCTGCGACGCCAAGACGGGGGAGGACATCACCCGCCCCGTGCTGACGCAGATCATCTTCGAGCAGGAGGGCAAGGATGGCCAGAGCCTGCTGCCGATCGCCTTCTTGCGCCAGCTCATCCGCTTCTATGGCGATTCGATGCAGATGCTGGTGCCGAGCTATCTCGAGTTCAGCATCGATCGGCTGACGCGCGATCAGCAGAAATTCCGCGATCAGGTGTCGCAGGCGCTCGAAGGCGCGCCTTTCGGCGCGCCGACTCGTCAGGCGTTTCAGTCGCTCGAGGAGCAGGCGCGCAAGAATATGGCGGTGTTCCGCCATGCGCTGACCATGTTCAACCCCTTCGGCCTGCCAGCCGAGCCGCCCGCCGCCTCCACCGAGGCTGCAACGGCCGCCGCCGCCGCCGAGCCGCCGCGTTCCGATCTCGACGAGATGAAGCGTCAGCTCGACGAGCTGAACAAGCGCATCGATCAATTGTCGACGAAGAGCGGCTGAGCCGAGTTTCCGGCGCGTCGGCTCGCCCTCGACGGGCGAGCCGCGAAAGGCTCGGCGCCGCTCGGGGCGACTTTGCCCTCGGGGCGAGCCCCACGAAAGGCCCGGCGCCGCTCAGGCGCGCCGGGAGACGTTCTGCGACTCGCCCGGCGCCGCGACCACCACCGCCGAGCCGAACAGCGAGCCCTGGAAGTAATCGACGCCCCAGCCTTGCAGCAGCTGCGCCGTCTCCTCGTCCTCCACCCATTCCGCGACGATCTTCAGGCCGAGATGCCGCGCGAGATCGGTGAGGGTGCGCACGAAGAATCGATCATCCTGCGATTTGATGATGTTCTGGATGAAGACGCCGTCGATCTTGACGAAATCGAAGTCCAGCAGGCGCAGATTGCGGAAGGATGTGTGCCCGGCGCCGAAATCATCCATGGCGAATTTGATGCCGAGGCCCTTGCAGTCGGTGATCAGCTGCCGCGTCTTGTCGAAATCGTCGATCAGCGTCGTCTCGGTGATCTCTATGGTGAGGCGATCCGCGACGCCCGGATAGACGCGCGTGGCGTTGGCGAGCCATTCCGGCCATTCGGGATCATGCAGCGTGGCGACCGAGGCGTTGACCGAGATGCGCAGCGACGGATCGGCGCGCAGCTGCGTGAGCGCCAGCTCCAGAACGCGCTGATCGAGAAGGCGCACTAGGCCGGATTTCTCGGCGATGGGCAGAATGTCGCCGGGCACGACGATGGAGCCGTCGGCGAGCCGCACGCGCAGCAGCGCCTCGTAAAAGGCCGTATCGCCGGTCTGCGCTTGCACGATGGGCTGAAAGGCCAGCTCGACGCGACGCTCATTGAGCGCGGAAACGACGCTGTCGGAAATCTGCAGCGCATGCAGCCGCCCATTGTCGCGCGCCAGCGAGGTGGCGTAGCAGACGAGCCGATGCGCATTGCGCTGGCGCGCGGCGTCGAGCGCCTCCTCGGCGTGCTGGAACAGCACGGCCGGCGATCTTCCGTCGCGCGGCGCGACGACGGCGCCGATGCGCGCCGATACGGAAACCCCGCCGACCTCGGTCGCGAAAGGCGTTTGGGCGATCACCTCGATGAGCCGCTGGCCCGTCGATTTGGCCTGCTCGACGTCGCAATTCTCGAGCAGAACGGCGAATTTATTGCCGGCGTAGCGCGCCACGAGATCATTGACGCGCACATTGGTCCGCAGCCGCGAGGCGAGGCCGACGATGATCTCGTCGCCGGCGTCATAGCCGTAGGTGCGATTGAGCGCGAAGAGATTCTCCAGCGCGACGAGCAGAATGGCGAAAGGCTTGCGCGTCTTCTCGGGCTGTCCGAGCAGGCGCAGCGAATGTTCCGCCAAAAGAGCGCGGCTCATCGCGCCGGTGAGCGCGTCGAATTGCGCGCTGCGCGTCATCCGGCGCTCCATCTCGTGGCGCTCGGTGATGACGCGCACGACTCCATGGGCGCGGCTCGGGCGGCCGTCGCGGCCGGCGAACCATTTGCCGCAATCCTCGATCCAGACCAGCGGGCCGCCGCCGGTCTCGCGTGGCGGCACGAGCGCGTAGATGGCGTTGAAAAACACGCCATTGCCGTCATCGCTGCCGGTGGCGGTGACGATGGCGTCGAAGCGCGAGGTCGCGCTCTGCGCGCCGAGCCGCTCGCCATAGGCGCGCCCGCTCGAGAGATCGACATCGGCGAAGCTGGTCAGCACCTCGGCGAGATTGTCGCCCCAGTCGAGCCGATCGGTCGCAATGTCCCACGTATAGGCGAGCATGCCGATCGAGGCGAGAATGTCGAGCGCATCCGGTCCCGCGGGCTGGCGCGGCTCCGCGGTCGGAGCGGGCGCGGTGGGGGAGGAGGCCGGCTCCTGCAATCCCGTGGAAACCGCCTTATCGGCGAGATGGCGCAATTGCATCGGTTGGGCCTGATCGAACGAATACGGATGCAGCGAGTATTGGGGGCCAAAAGTAAACGGGTCGTTTAGCGGGTCGGCGCGGCCCCGCGGGCTCGCGGCGCGCCACATCGGCCGGCGCGCGAGGATCGCCCGTTTTCGCTCATTCGCGATCCAAAATCGGCGTGATTCGGCCTATTCCACGCTTTCGTCGCGCAGCGGAGAAAAATCCGCGGAGGCCAGCTCGAAGCGGGAGAACTCGAAGCCCGGCGCGACCGTGCAGCCGACCAGCGTCCAGGCGCCGAGGCTGCGCGCGCTCTGCCATTGATCGGCCGGCACGACGATCTGCGGCTGCTCGCCCTGCGTCACCTGCGCGCCGAGTATATGCCGCGCGCTCGTTTCGCCCGTCGCGGAAATGTCGAGGGCGAGCGGCGCGCCGGCGTAATAATGCCAAATCTCGGCGGCGTCGACGCGATGCCAGGCGGAGACCTCGCCCGCGCCGAGCAGATAATAGATGGCCGTCGAGGCGGCGCGGCCGTCCGCCACCGCGCGGGAATCACGAAAGGTCTCGCGATAGAAGCCGCCTTCCGGATGCGGCGCGAGGGAGAGCAGCCGCGCGATATCGGCGGCCGAAAGGCTCGTATCCATCGTCATCGAAACACATTCTTTCTTTCGCGGATCTGCGTGAAGACATGGACCGGATCGGCCGTCTCCATGCCGAGCGTGCGCCGCAGCTGCGGGTCCTCGGCGCGCAGGAAGGGATTTGTGGCGAGCTCGAGAGCGATGGTCGTCGGCAAAGTGGGCTCGCCCGCGGCGCGCAACGCATCGACCTCGCGGGCGCGCTCGGCGAGCAGAGGATTGTCCGGATCGACGGTGCGCGCGAATCGCGCATTGGCCTGCGTATATTCATGGCCGCAATAGACGCGCGTCTCCGGCGGCAATTCGGCGATCTTCTCCAGCGAGGCGTACATGACGTCCATCGGCGTCTCGAAGACGCGGCCGCAGCCCAGCGAGAACAGCACGTCGCCGACGAAGAGAATCTCCTCCGCCTCGAAATGATAGAGAATATGGCCGGTCGTGTGTCCCGGCGCCTCTATCACCCGAGCCGTCGCGGAGCCGACCATCACCGAATCGCCCTCGCCGACCTCGAGGTCGAGGCCGGGGATACGCGCGCGATCCTTGCGCGGGCCGACGGTGCGCGCCTTTGGAAACAGCGCCTTCAGCCCCGCCACGCCCTGGATGTGGTCGGCGTGGTGATGGGTGACGAGAATATCGGTGAGCGTCCAGCCGCGCCGCGACAATTCCGCCGCTATGGCGCGCTCGTCGGGCGCGTCGATGGAGGCGACGGCGCCGGTCGCCTCGTCCCGCAGCAGCAGGCCGAAATTATCGGTGAGGCAAATGAACTGAACGACTTCGACGCTCATTGCGCTGCTCCTGTCGAAACGTCTAGGGTCAGTGAGGCGATCGCGGCCGCGACCGTTTCACGCGCTTGCGTCGCGCCGTAGATAAATGCGAAATAGCAGATATGTCGCTCGACGTCGTCGACTTGCGGAATTTTTACGCTTCGCCGCTCGGCCAGGTGGCGCTGCGCCTCGTCGGGCGCTTGGCGCGGACCCGCTGGGAGGATCACTCCGGGCTGCGCGTGCTCGGAATCGGCTACGCCACGCCCTATCTCGTCGATTTTCAGGAGCGGGCGCAGCGCGTGCTCGCCTTCATGCCGGCGGCCCAGGGCGTCGTCCATTGGCCCAATGGCGGCCGCTCGGCCTCGGCGCTGGTCGAGACGACGATGATGCCGCTGCCCGACGCCAGCATCGACCGCGTTATCGTCGTCCATGCGCTCGAGGTCGGCGAATCGCCGCGCGACATATTGGAGGAGATTTGGCGCATTCTCGCGCCCGGCGGTCGGGTGATCGTCGTCGTCCCCAGCCGCTCGGGCCTGTGGGCGCGGGTGGACACGACGCCTTTCGGCCATGGCCATCCCTATTCGCGCGGCCAGCTGCAGAGCTTGCTGCAGGAGACGCTGCTGCTTCCCGTCTTCTGGGGCGAGGCGCTCTATGTGCCGCCCTTCGCCCGCGCGTCGCTGCTGCGCTCGGCTCCCGCCTTCGAGCGAATCGCCGGGCGCTTCTCGCTGCCGGGCGGCGGGGTCCATATCGTCGAGGCGACCAAGCAGCTCTATCGGCCGGCCGGCCTGCGTCGCGCCGTGCGCCGCGCCCTGCCGCCGCTGGACGAGGTGCTGGCCCCGGTGGGCGCCGGCGCCGGGCGCGACGCCCCGGCGCTCTGAGGAAGGCTCAGCGGGGGGGCGCGCCGCCGCCGCGGCGGCCGAACTCGACCGACAGGCCGAAGCTCCTGGCCAGAAACAGGCCGCCATGCAGCAGGCCGGCATTGTCTATGCCATGGTCGAGCCCGGCGGAAAGATGCCATTGCGTCGGCACATCGGCCTTGGCCAGCGCATTGGCCGAGAGCAGCAGCGCATCGGCCGGGATCATCGAATCCTCCTCGCCATGGACGAGCAGGACCGACGGCGGCTTGGTTCCGAATTGCGGGGGGATATCCGGCGGCTCGCTGCCTGCCACCAGAACGCCGGAATAGCCGAGAATCGCTGCCGGCGCGCGGCGCAGCCGCAGGCCCACATGCAGCGCCAGCATCGTCCCCTGGCTGAAGCCGACCAGAGCGAGCTTGCTCTCGTCCAGCTCGTTCTTGGCCAGCTCCTCAGCGAGGAAGCTCTCCAGCAGCGGCCGCGTCGCCACCACGCCGCGCCAGCGCTCGCCGGGGTCGCGCATGGTCAGCGGAAACCATTGCCGCCCATTGGGCGACAGCGCGCAGCGCTCCGGCGCATGGGGGGAGACGAAGGCGGCGTCCGGCAGGAAGGACCGCCATTGCCGGCCGATCTCGATGAGATCATTGCCGTCCGCGCCATAGCCATGGAGGAAGACGACGAGCTGCTTGGCCTTGCCGGCCTTGGGCTGAATTCGGGGGCCGTCGATCTGGGACGCCATCTCTTGATCTCGCAATTCTGAGGGGACGCGGGCCAAAGGGGCCGCTATCCGCCGTTCAACACGGCCGCGACGCCGGCGACCAGCATCGCCAGGCCGAGCCATTCCCGCGCTCCGGTCTTTTGCGCGAACATGCGGCGCGTGACCATTTGCGCGAACAAGACTTCGATCAGCGCCAGCGTGCGCACGCGCGGCGCGGTTTCGAGAGCGAAGGCCAGGAACCAGAACAGCGTCGCAAAGGCGCCGAGCAGTCCCGCCGACAGCGATTCCCGCCATTGAGCGACGATGGCGAAAAGGCCCCCGCGGTCGAAGACGCCCAGATAGAGCAAGATCAGAGCCGTTTGCAAGACGAGGCCGAGAACCAGCTCGGTCGCGGCCGCGACCATGATGGAGGGGCCGCCGAGCGCCAGCACGCCCTCGCGATACAGAACGGTGGAGCCGCCGAACAGCGCCGCCGCGGCGAGGCCGTAGAAAATCGGCCGCCAAGGGGCGCCTCGCAGCGCCGCCGCGGGATCGGGCAGCGACAGAGCGAGCACGCCCAATGTCGCGCAGAATGCGCCGAGCGCGAGCGCCGGCGTCGCAGCCTCGCCGAGGAACAATAGTCCGAAGACGACGAGCTGCGCCGCTTCCGTCTTCAGCAACGCCGTCACGATGACGAAGGAGCGCTCCTTCATCGAGACGAGCATCAACGCCGTCGCCGCGATCTGCAGCGCGGCCGCCGCTGCGATGACGAGCAGAGTGTGCGCTCGAGGCGCCGGCGGCGGGACATTGGCGATGGCGCAGGCGCCGGCGAGAATGAGAAAGGCGAAGGGACAGCCGAAAAGAAAGCGCACGAAGGTCGCGCATGCGGCGCCGAGCTTATCGGTGAGATCGCGCTGCAGAGCGTTGCGCAGCGTCTGTCCGCCCGCAGCGAAGAGAGTGAATGCGACCCAGGCCCAGGCGGGAGCGAAGATCACGGGCGCGAAGATCACGGGAGCGGAGATCATTTGCGGCGGAGCTTTCGTTGCGTCGCCGTCTTCTAGCGCGAACCGCTCCGAAATATCCACGCCGAACTCTGCGCGACAAACGAAAAGCCCGGCCGTGACGGCCGGGCTATCGCGACTTCAAAGCGAAGGTCGGATCAATATCTCGCGACGACCGCCACCGGCGGCGCCGACACGAAGTGATAGTTGATGCCGACGCGCGCGATGTGTCCGTCGAATTTCACGCGCGTGATGCCTTGGTTGATCGAGGTGAGCGCCGGCGAGGTGAAGCCGAGCACCGTCAGCTGCGGGCCGACCGCGGCGAGCGGGCCATTGAGATAACGGACCTCGCCGAGATCATAGTAGAGATATTCCGCCTTGAAGCTCAGGTTCGGAGCGAACAGCCATTCGATGCCGCCGCCGACCGTCCAGCCGATGCGCGACTCGTTGTAGCGTCCGATGCCGCCGATCGAGGCATAGGGCACGCTGAGGGCGGCCACCTGCGCGCCGAGGACGCTCGCAGAGAGGGTGTTGTTGAGCAAAAGCGACTGGTTCGTCGTCGCCTGCACGCCGCCGTAGGCGAGACCGCCGGTGGCGTAGATCAGGAAAGACGGTCCCCAAATGTAGCCCAAACGGCCGCGAACCGTGCCGAGCCAATCAGTGCGCGTCGTCACCGTCGTCGTGCCGGCGGCGGAGCGATCGAAAGAGAGGCCGAAGGGGCCGGCCGCGACATTGAACGCGTTCCAGCTGGTGCCGCCGGTGAAGCTGTTCTCGCTGCGGATGCCGGTTCCCTGCAAATCGGCTTCGAGACCGACCAGGAAGCTGTTGCCGAATTGATAATTATAGCCGACCTGACCGCCGCCGATGAAGCCGTTGCGTTGAGCGTTCACATTGCCGCTCGCGGCCAGGGCGGCCGCGCCGGCGCCCGGATCGATCACGAAAGGAAGCAGGCCATTGTTGCCGAAAGTGTCGTAAAGATTGGCCGTGCCGACTTCGACGTTGTTCGTCGAGCCCCAGGAATAGCCGGCATTCAAACCGACATAGAATCCGGTCCACAGGGGCGGCGGCGGCAGCGGGGGCGGCAGCGGAGCCTTGAGGGCCGGCAGGTCCGCGGCCAGCGCCGCTCCAGCGGAAAGAGCCAGTGCAATCGCGGTGGCTGAGAATAACTTCTTCATCGAGGAATCCTTTTCAACAAAGTTTTGTCACCGCATGGGCCGCGCGCTGTCGCTGTCCGCTCGCCGTGGGTAATGCGGCTATTGAAATGCTAAGTCGCGCGCCGAGATTCGGTCAACGACGGTGAGCCGCAACGACGTGACATTTCATCGATTTTCTGTGACTGTGACGCACATGCGACCTTAGCGATAAAAGCTACGTATTCATTTATGTGGAGAATGTCGAAGAGACGCGCGCGAGCGTGAATTCATATAGCGAATCGAAAGCAATTTGCGCGTGCGTCGATGACAGGAGAGAGATCATGAGCAGCGAACGCTATCACAAGATCCGCATCGGCGATCATCGTCTCCACGCAGAGACGCTGATGCTCGGCTATGGCTATGATCCGGCTCTCTCCGAAGGATCGGTGAAGCCTCCGGTGTTTCTCACATCGACATTCGCTTTCCGCACGGCGGAGGATGGACGCGATTATTTCGACCATATCGCCGGCCGCGGCGCGCATGCGCGCAATGAGGCGCCGGGGCTCGTCTACTCGCGCTTCAATCATCCCAATCTCGAGATCCTCGAGGATCGCCTCGCCGTGCATGAGAATGCGGAGGCGGGCCTCGTCTTCTCATCCGGCATGTCCGCGATCGTCACGACGATCCTCGCCTATGCGAAGCCGGGCGAGGTGATTTTGCACAGCCGCCCGCTCTATGGCGGAACCGAGGTGCTGATCGGCCGCACGCTCGCGCCATTCGATATCAAAAGCGTCGGCTTCGCCGACGGGCTCGACGAGACTGTCGTGCGCAACGCCGCCGAGCGCGCGATGGCGATGGGCAATGTCGCCATGATCTTCGTCGAGACGCCGTCCAATCCGATGAACAGCCTCGTCGACATCGACATGGTGGCGCGCATCGCGCAGGACATCGGCGCGCGCCAAGGGCGCCGTCCGATTCTGTGCTGCGACAACACATTGCTCGGTCCCGTGTTTCAATCGCCGCTCGAGCATGGCGCGGATCTCTCGCTCTATTCGCTGACCAAATATGTCGGCGGCCACAGCGATCTCATCGGCGGCGCCGTCATCGGCGCGCATGCGGCGCTGGCGCCGATCCGCACGATGCGCAACGCCATAGGCACGCAGCTCGATCCGCATTCCTGCTGGATGCTGGCGCGCTCGCTGGAGACATTGTCGCTGCGCATGCGCCGCGCGGCCAGCAATGCGGCAATCGTCGCCGAATATCTCTCCGCGCATCCGAAGGTCGCGCGCGTGCATTATCCGCCGCTGCTGCCGCCGGACCATCCCGCGCGCGCGCTGATGCAGCGTCAATCGAGCTCTGCGGGCTCCACTTTCTCCTTCGATGTCGAAGGCGGCGAAAGGGAAGCTTTCGCCTTTTTGAACCGGCTGCAGATTTTCAAATTGGCGGTGAGCCTCGGCGGCACGGAGTCGCTCGTGTGTCATCCAGCGACCACCGTGCATTCTGGATTGGCGGAGGAGGCGCGACGCGAGATCGGCATCACGCCGGCGCTGGTGCGCATGTCGATCGGCATAGAGCATCCAGACGATCTCGTCGCCGATATCGCTCAGGCGTTCTCCTGAGCGATCGCGTCGCCGCGCATGACGCGCGCTGCGAAATCGTCGCAGCGTCGCCGCAGGCACTCGTCGGGACATTCGGTCGCGTAATGCTCGCCGAGGGCGGCGAGACAAAATCGCGCGAGCGCGCTCTCGTCGCTTCGCGCGCCTGCGGGCGCGGCGCGCGCCGCCGCATCGAGCAGAGCGTCGATCTTGTTCCGCTCGCCTTCTATATCGCACATGGCCTTCTCCTTTCGCGTTCGCCGCGCCGATGATGGCGGCGTTTCTGGCGATATCGTGGAGCTGCGGCTGGAAAGCTTGCAGAGTAGGATTTTGGAAATCTTGCAGCCTCCTCGGCCGAGGCGGGGCTTGATCGCAGCGCGGCGGCGGGCGACGATGGCCTCCAATTCCGGCCGCCATGCGCGGCCGACGAAAAGGAGCTCGGCATGTTCATCGCAATGAATCGGTTCAAGGTGGTCAAGGGCGAGGAAAAGGCGTTCGAGCAGATTTGGGCGTCGCGCCGCACGCGCCTCGAGGAGATGGAGGGCTTCCTCTCCTTCCATCTGCTGCGCGGGCCGGAGCGCGAGGATCACACGCTCTACGCCTCGCATACGATGTGGGAGACCAAGGCGAGCTTCCTCGCCTGGACGACGTCGCAGCAATTCCGTGATTCGCATAAGGACGCGGGCAAGAACAAGCCGCTCTATGTCGGCCATCCAGAATTCGAGGGTTTCGACGCCGTGCTGGCGCAGACCAATGCGCGTGACGATTTGGCGGTGGAGACGGCGCCATGAGCGAGCGGCGGCCTCTCGTTTCATTGAGCGTGCTGAAATCCGCCATGGCGAGCGAGGGCTTCGAGCTCGCGCCCGCCGCGCGGCGGGAGGCGGGCGCACGCCGCCGCATATGGGAGATCATCGGCGCGTCGCATTGCTCGATCGTCGGCACTTGTCTGACGATCGCGGAATTGCGCAAGATCGCGCGGCGCACCGGCTTCCTCGGCGAGGAAGCGCGCTACAATGATTACCAGGTGCATGGCCTCTTCGTCGAGAAGATGCATGATGAGAACATCGTCTCGCGCGCCGTGCAGAAGCATCTCGACACGCGCTATGAAGGCGCGATCCGTAAGGCCAAGGCGCTCGACGGCGAGGAGGCGCTGCTCGCCTATTGGGAGAGCGCGGTCGACAATGGCTTCGTGCCCGGCGCCTATTGGGCGCTGATCGGCCATCCGCGGCTCACGCCCGGTGTGGAGACGCGCATTTTCGGCGATATTCACATGATGTCGCATCTGAGCGGCGCCGCGCATCGCGGCGACGCTCGCGAGGTGGCCGAAGCGCGACGCGAGAAGGCCGAGATCGCGCGGCGTCTCGCCAGCGTCATCGCCGAGCGCAATGACGAGCTGACTGTGCTGCGCGACGAGATCGCCCGGCTCGGCGCGCAGCTTCGCGAGGCGCGCACGCTCGCCGCCGAATGCGAGAGTCTGCGCCGCGAGGTCGACATTTTGCGCGCGGCGGAGCGCAGCGACGAGACATTGCGCGAGCTCGCGGCGCTTCGTCTCTCGCATGCCGAATTGCGCGAGGATCATGCGCGCCTCGAGCGCCGCCTCGAGCGGATGAAGGCGAAGGAGACGCGCGCCCCGGCTCCGATCGTTTCCGAGATCGCCGTTGCGGCGGCGCCCGTCGCCGACGAGCCGCGTGAGAGCGAGACGGATCTGTGCGGCCGCTGCCTGCTCTATGTCGGCGGCCGGCCGCGCACGGTATGCCGGCTGCAGCGTCTCGTCGAGCAACGCAATGGGTCGCTCATCCATCATGACGGCGGCGTGGAGGACAATCGCGCCATGCTGAGCGAGCTGGTGCGGCGCGCCGACGCAGTGTTCTTTCCCGTCGATTGCGTCAGCCATCGCGCTGTCGGCGCAGTGAAGAGCTTGTGCGAGAGCCATGGCATTCCCTATTGTCCATTGCGCAGCGCGAGCGCTTCGGCTTTCGAGAGAGCGATCGAGACGCTCGCCGCGCCGGCGGCGGAGGCGCAGCGATAGGGAGGGCGCGTGACGCATCCATCAGCGCATGCAGTGGCGCATTCTTGGGCTCCCGCGGTGAGCGAAGGGCGCATCGAGATCACGCGTCTCGATTTCGATCTCGCCGCGCCTTGGTCCGAGGCCGATTGGGACGCGCTGAGCGCGGAAGAGCGCGCGCGGGCGCTGCGCTTTCTGCGACATGAGGATCGTCTGCGCATGATCTCGACGCGCGCGGCTCTGCGGCGTCTCATCGGCGAGAAGCTGGGCGCCGATCCGTCGGCGCTGCGCTTCGACTCCGGGGTTTACGGAAAGCTCGGGCTCGACGGCGCGGGCCTCTTCTTCAATGTCTCGCATTCCGGCGCATGCGCGCTCATCGCCGTCTCGCGTCATTGGGATGTCGGCGTCGACATAGAGCGCGCGGATCGAAAGGTGGATGTCGCCGGTCTCTCCTCCATCGCCTTGACGCGAGAAGAGCGCGAAGGGATCGACGCCGCCGGCTTTTTCGAGCGTTGGGTGGCCAAGGAGGCGGCGCTGAAGGCGCTCGGCCTCGGCATAACGGAGAAGCTGCAGGCCTTCTCTGTGTGGCCGGGGCAGGACGATCTCTATGATCTGCGCCATGCCGAGGCGGATTGGGGCGATCTTCGCGTCGCGCGTCTCGAGGCGCCGCCGGGCTATGCGGCGGCGCTCGCTTGGAAGACGCCTTCAGCGCGGGGCGCGTAGCGCCATTTCCAGTTCCGCAGCCTCGACAATGGGCAGCGAGCAGGTCGCGCCGCGGCAGACATAGGCCGCGGCCTGGCCATTGATCTGCGTCTTGCCGGCGGCCGGATGCGCTGGAGGCAGCTCGGCGCCCGGCGCCATTATGGCGAGCGTGCGGCCGGGCAGGCTCACGCCATGAACGATACGCAGCAGCGCGGCTGTATCGCTGGCCTCGTGCGCGCCGATGACGACGATCTGCAATCCGTCGCGCAAAGTCTCGGCGCCGTTCAGCAGAGTGGAATAGCCGAGCATGCCGCGCCGCACGGCGCTGGCGAAAGCCGCGAGCGTGGATTCGGCGCGGGCGCGATAGCGATCGTCGCCGGTGAGATGATAGAGCTGCGCCAGAACATGCGTCATCGTCCCATTGCCAGACGGCAAGGGGGCGTCCTCGGCGATTTTCGAGCGGCGGATCAGCGCTTCCGCGTCGTCGGCGGTGAAGAAATAGCCGCCGGCGCTGGCGTCGCGATAATGCGTCTCGACGATCTCGATCCAATCGCGTCCGCGCTCGAGGAAGCGCGCTTCGCCGGTCGCCTCATGGAGCGCCAGAGCGGCGCGTGTGAGATCGGCGTAATCGTCCAGCACGGCCATATGTTTCGCGCGGCCGGCGCCATAGGAGTGCAGCAGCCTTCCGTCGGCGGTCGTCATTTTCGCGGCGATGAAATCGAAGGCCGCGGTCGCCGCAGCGAGCCAGTCGTTCCGCTCGAAGACCTGCGCGGCGCTGGCTATGGCGGCGATCATCAGCCCGTTCCAATCGGCGAGGGCCTTGTCGTCGCGGCCCGGCCGCACGCGCGCCGCGCGGGCCTCCAATAGCTTCGCGCGATCCAGAGCGAGCGCGGCTTCTTCTTCCGCCGACAGCAGTTCCATCGAATGCAGGCGATTGGGAATGGATTTGCCTTCCCAATTGCCGCCGTCTTCTATGTCATAGACGGCGCGGAGGGCCGGGGCGCGCGCGCCGAGAAGGGCGTCTGCTTCGGCGGCGGTCCAGACATAGAATTTGCCTTCCTCATGCTCGCTGTCGGCGTCGAGGCTGCTGGCGAAGACGCCTTCGGAAAGGCGCATCTCGCGCAGCGCCCAGTCGATCGTCTCCTCTATGCGTGCGGCGTAGAGCGGCTTTTTCTCTTCTTGCCAGACCAGCGTCAGCAGATCGACGAGCTGGGCGTTGTCATAGAGCATTTTCTCGAAATGCGGGACGAGCCAGCGCTCATCGGTCGAATAGCGCGCGAAGCCGCCCGCGAGATGATCATAAATGCCGCCCTGGCAAATATGATCGAGCGTTGTCAGCACGGCCTCGCGATACGAGGCGCGGCCCGTGCGCTTAAAGGCGCGCCATAGAAATTCGAGGCTCGCCGCCTGCGGGAATTTCGGCGCGCCGCCGACGCCGCCATTGACGCGGTCAATATAGCTGTCGAGCTTTTCGGCGATCGTCTCGACGAGATCGGGCGAGATCGGATCCGCTGGCGCGGTCTCGGCGAGGCGCGTGAGACCGTCGCCGATCGCCGTCACATTGCGCGTGACCACCTCGGGCTTCTCGCGCCAGAGCTCGGAGATCGCTTTCAGAATATCGGCGAAGCCGGGCATTCCGTAGCGCGGCTCCGGCGGGAAATAGGTGCCGCCCCAAAAGGGCTCGCCGTCCGGCGTCAGAAACATGGTCAAAGGCCAGCCGCCGCGCCTTCCGGTGAGCTGCAGCGCCTGCTGATAGAGATGGTCTATGTCCGGCCGCTCCTCGCGATCGACCTTCACATTGACGAAATTCTCGTTCATCAGCGTGGCGATCGCCTCGCTCTCGAAGCTCTCGGCCGCCATCACATGGCACCAATGGCAGGCGGCGTAGCCGCTGGAGAGCAGTATGGGCTTGCCCTGCGCCTTGGCGAGCGCCAGCGTCTCCGCCGACCACGCGCGCCAATGGACGGGATTGTCCTTGTGCTGGAGGAGATAGGGGCTCGTCTCCTCGCCGAGGCGGTTGCGGTCTTGCGTCACTGCGGTCTCTCCATCGGAGGCTTGCCGCTATTGCACGCGAGGCGCCAGCCCGGAAAGGGCGCAAAAGCGACAAAATCCCGGCACGCCCTTTGCGTCGCTTTCAGCAAAAGGCCAGACGGCTCAGGAGCTGAACGATGCTGGACGTTGTGATTGTCGGGGGCGGGGCCTGCGGCTTGGCGCTGGCGCGCGGCCTCGCCGGGGCAGGGGTGAGCTTTGCGCTCTATGAGGCGCGTCCGCGGCTCGGCGGCCGCGTGTTGTCGGTCGAGGACAAAGCCTCGGGAATGCGCGTCGATATGGGTCCGACCTGGTTCTGGCCGGACACGCAGCCGACCATTACCGCTCTGGTGAAGGAGCTCGGCCTCACGGATTTTCCGCAATATGATCCGGGCACGGCGCTGCTGCTCGCCTTCGGCGACAAAAAGCCCGAGACGCGCATGACGCCCAATCTCCATTCCGGCGCGCGTCGGCTGGAGGGCGGCATGGCCTCGCTGATCGAGGCGCTGACGGCCGAGGTTCCGGCGGAGGCGATCCATCTCTCTTCCGTGCTCCGGGCCATCGCCGATCGCGGCGATCATGTGGAGCTGACCTTCGAGTCGGACGGCAAGACCGAGACCGTGACCGCCAAGCGCGCCGTGCTGGCGCTGCCGCCGCGCCTGCTGGCCGAGCATCTCGCCTTCCAGCCGGAGCTCGATGCGCTGAGCCGCAACGCCATGCGCAGCGCGCCGACCTGGATGGCGGCGCAGGCCAAGGCCCTGGTCGGCTTTTCCGGCGCGCCGGCCTGGCGCGCGGACGGGCATTCCGGCAATGCTTTCGCCACGCATGAGCAGGCCGTTCTCGGCGAGATTTTCGACGCCTGCGACGCCAGCGGCGAGCGCGCGGCGATCGGCGGCTTCTTCGCGCTCTCCGCAGAGCTGCGGGACGCGTTCAGCGGCGGCATGTCCATGCTGATCGAAAGTCAATTCGTCCAATTGTTCGGCAGGTCGGTCGAGGATGGCGAGCAGCATGTGCAGGATTGGGCGCACGAGCCCTTCACCTGCGCGACGATCGATCTGACGCCCCCGTCCGAGCACCCCGACTATGGCGATCCGCTGCTGCGGCAGGCCTTCTGGGAGGGCAAGCTCTATCTCGGCGGCGCCGAGACCGCGCGTGAGGGCGGCGGCTATCTCGAAGGCGCGCTGGTCGCGGCCGAGCGCATAAGGCTGCGCCTTCTCGATCAGAAGGAGACGTCGACGATGATATCCGGCGAAGGCGCCTCGGGCGAGGCGCTCAACGAAGCCAGCATGGCGCGTTTCCGCGAATGGGTGAACGCCAAGCGCGCGCCCACTTTCGCCAGCTATCGCCAGCGGCTGAATTTCGGCCTCTCCAACGGCCAGAAAGAGCAGATCACCCAGCGCGCCATGCTCGGCGCGATGGAGGCGGTGCTGAAGGAGGCGCTCGCCGTGCTCGAGGGCCTGCCCTTCGATCATTCCGTCGTCTCCGTCGACAAGGGTCGCTCCGATCTGACGCCGCTGGCGCAAAAGGCCTTCGACGGCTTCATTCAGGAGCTGCTCGACGGCGTCATCGACTATAACCGAACCTCTTGCGCGCTCTCCAATTTTCCGGAGGAGCACAAGCCGTCCAAGGATTATCTCCAGGTCACGCTGCTCGACATTGCGGCGGCGTGGAAGGAGTTTTCGCTGGACGCCAATCAGGTCCTGCTCGACAAGCGCGTGGCCGATCAGCAGGCGACGCGCAGCCTCTGATAGCCGAGAAAGGCGCCCCAATTGTCGTAGACGCCCGCATTCACGAGACAGCCATTGCGGGCGTAGACGTAAGGATAGGGCGCCGGATAGCGGTAATAGTAGGAATAGGGCGTGGCGGTGAGGACGCCCGGCGTCAGCGCCGGAACCGCTCCCGGCACAGGCCCGGTGAGATCGGGAACGAAAAAACCATCGGCCTGCGCGAAAGCGGAGGCCGATGGCGCGATGAGAAGCGTGGCGATGAGGCCGCGCGCCGCGAAGCGTCGAAGAGTCACGTGAAAATCTCCATTCGAAAACACGAGTCGAGAAAAAGCGCAGAGCGAATCGACGATCTGAAATTTCTAACGCATAGCGGCGAAGCCTGTCGATCCTCGAGCTAGCCGCAGGGCGGCGCTCGGCGATGCGCCTCAGCCGCGCGGACGCGGCTGCTGCTCGTTCTGCCATTGCGGCGATTGCTGCTCGTCCCAATAGGGACGCGCGTGATAATGCTCGTGAACGCGCTTCTCCCAGTCGCGATCGGTCCAGCTGTCGTCGCTGAATTCCGGCGCATCCTGCAGCTGCTGCTCGATGATGTCGGCGATATAGCCCTCGCGCTCATTGTCATAAGAGAGTGAGTTCCACGGCAGCGGATAATGGCTGTGGCCGAGGCCGAGAAAGCCGCCGAAGCTCATCACGGCGTAGCGCACGCGGCCCGAGACTTTGTCGATCATCAGATGATCGATTTCTCCAAGCTGATTGCCGAGCCGATCGAAGACGGTCGTGCCTTCGACATCCTCGCTGGAGACGAGATTGAAGTCCGGATTGGCGCTCGCCATCGGCAGTTCCTCCTGTGGGCGCGATCGTCCCGAAGCAACGCGGCGGTTGTGGAAAGGTTCCGCGCTCCGTCACCCCTTGGTCGTGAGCGGATGCTCGCGCACATCGGGATCGAAGACGAGCGACACTTGGACGTCGCCGATCGTGCGCAGCACATGCAGAGAGATGGCCGAGCGCGCATCCTGCTTCAGCGCCAGATCGACGCGCGCCTCGCCGAGCGAGAGATTGCGTATGACGATCTCACCCGCCGAGAGCGGCACGGACGGATTCACCAAGCGTATTTGTCGCGCCTTATGGTCGAACTCGAGGCCGAGCATCGTCTGGATGAAGAGGAAAGGCGCGCTCGCGGCCCAGGCTTGCGGCGAGCAGGCGGCGGGATAGAGCGTCGGGCCGCGCCCGTGGCGTCGGCGAAAGCCGCAATAGAGCTCTGGAATGCGGCGCGCCTCCATGTAGCTCGCCGCGCGCGTCAGCGACTCGAATATCGCCGCGACGCCCTCCTTGAAGCCATAGCGGCCGAGCCCATGCGCGATCAGCGCATTGTCATGCGGCCATATGGAGCCATTGTGATAGGACATGGGATTGTAGCGGCTCTCGCCGCGCGCCACAGTGCGCAAGCCCCAGCCGGAAAAGAACCTGGAGTCGAGCAACCCATCGGCGACGCGCTGCGCGCGGTCAGGCTGCGCAATGCCTGCATAGAGCGCATGTCCCGCATTGCTGGTGCGCACCTTGCACTGCTTTTTCTCGCCGTCCAGCGCCAGCGCATAGCTGCCGATCTCCTCGCACCAGAAGGCCTCCTCGAAACGCACGCGCAGCGTTTCGGCGGCGCGCGCCAGCTCCTCGGCGCGCGCGGGCAGGCCGAGCTCGCGCGCGCAATGGGCTGCGAGGCGCCGCGCGGCGTAGACATAGGCCTGCGCCTCGACCAGCGCGATCGGCCCATCCGCGAGACGTCCATCGGCGTGGAAGACGGAATCATGCGAATCCTTCCAGCCCTGATTGCGTAGTCCCTGCTCGGTATGGCGCGCATATTCGACGAAGCCGTCGCCGTCCGGATCGCCTGGTCCGTCGATCCAGGCGAGCGCGCGCTCGATCGCCGGCCACAGCTCGCGCACCAGCGCGTAATCCCCCGTGCGACGCGCATAATAGCCGGCGAGAATGACGAAGAGCGGCGTCGAATCCACTGAGCCGTAATAGAGGCCGAAGGGCACCTCGCCGAGCGCCGCCATCTCGCCGTCGCGCATCTCGTGCAGAATCTTGCCGGGCTCGCTGTCCGCGCGCGCGTCGAAATCCTCCGCCTGATGCGCGGCGAGACGCTTCAGCACGCCGATGGCGATGCTGGGATCGAACCACAGCATCTGCAATGCGGTGATGATGCCGTCGCGTCCGAACGTGGTCGAATACCAGGGAATGCCGGCGTAAGGATAGCTGCCGTCCGCCGTCTTGGTGAGCAGCATGCGCACATCCGCCGTCGAGCGCCAGAGAATCTGATTCAAAGTCGGATCGGCGGTCTCGACATGCGCGCTCTGGCCGGCGGCGGCTTTCAATTCGCGATGCAGGCCGGTCAATCCGTTGAAGAAGGATTGCGTCGATTTCGGCAGACGTCCGCGGCTCGCGGCGGTGAGGAAGATGGTTTGCGCCTGGCGCGGCGCGAGGCGCAGCGAATAGGTGGCGACGCTGTCGACGAGCAGCGAAGGATCAGGCTCGAAGGAGAGCGCCGTCTCACGCAGCACGCCGTCGAGCCCGCGATAATAGAGCGCGACAGCGCCCGCCGCCAGAAGCTGCGCCCAGGCGCGTCCGCGTTGCGCGCGCCTGACGCCGCGCACCTCGAAAATATCGGCGAAATCATTGCCGAAGCCGATCGACAGATTGAGCCGAACCTCCTCGGCGCTCTGATTGGAGACCTCGAGCCGTTCGCGCAGCGAGCCGTCCTTGAGGTAGAGCGTGCGCGAGACATAGACCGAGTCTTTCAGCAGCGCGATCTTCTCGTCGCGGAAAATGTCGGGATTGGTGAGATCGACATAAAAGCTCAGATTGTCGTCGCGTATGGCGGAGTCGAGCAGCAAGGGCTGCGCGCCTTCGATCAAGAGCTCGAGATGCGAGAGATAGCGCGTGTCGTGATCGAAGAGCCCGTCCGGCCCGCCCGCCGTCGCGCCAATGTCGCCATGGCTGTCGAATACGGCGAATGTGTCGTCGTGCTTGAGCGTGCGGCGCGGCCGCGAGGGCGGGCCGGTCGCCGGAATATAGAATTGCAGCTCATGCGCCTGCGGCGCATCGGCGCCGGCGTCCGGCGGCGCGCCGGAATCTTGCGCGTGGCGCGCTGGCGCGCTCTCGCTAGCGCGGGGGATATGAGTCGTCCGGTTCGATTTGTTCCTCGACATTCCTGCTGAAATAGGTCGGCGGCAGCACAATGGGATGCGCGCGCAGCTCGGCCGGCGCCGGCGCGCGCAGCAGGCGGCGGTAGATGGCCACATATTCCGCCGCCATTCGCGCGGCGGAAAAGCGCATCTCGAAGCGTCGCCGGATCTGCGCGCGGTCGAGCGCGAGCACGCGTCCGAGGCGCGCGATCGCCTCCTCGACATTGTCCACCAGCGCGCCGGTGACGCCCTCCTCGATGATCTCCGGCGCGGAGCCGCGACGAAAGGCCAGCACTGGCGTGCCGCAGGCCATGGCCTCGATCATGACGAGGCCGAAAGGCTCGGGCCATTCGATCGGAAACAGCAGCGCGCGCGCCTCGCCGAGAAAGCGGCTCTTGCGACGGTCGTCGATCTCGCCGACGAACTCGATTCCGGGAAGCGACAGCAGCGGCTCGATGCGCTCGTGGAAATAGGCCTTGTCCGGCAGATCGACCTTGGCCGCGATCTCGAGCGGCAGGCCGACGGCGCGCGCGATGGCGATTGCGTGATCGAGACCTTTCTCCGGCGAGGCGCGGCCGAGAAAGGCAAGATAATCGCCCGCAGGACGCAGCGTCGGCGTGAGCAGATCGAGCGGCAGGCCGTTCATTACAGTCCCGACGAAATTGGCGTGCGGAACCGCTTCGCGTTGCGAGTCCGATATGGATACGAGCGGCATTTCCGGAAAGCCGGCGTAGAGGCGCTCGAGATCGGGAAGGTCCTGGCGTCCGTGCAGCGTCGTCAGCGTATGCGCCGCAATGTCGCGAAACAGCGGAAAATGCAGCTGATCGATATGAAAATGCAAAATGTCGAATCGCGAGGCCATGCGGCGCACGCGATCGAGCATCAGCAGATAGCTCGGCGTCGGATCGCTCGCGCGCATCTGGCGCAGCGGCAGGTCGCTGCAGGGGATGTGTCGCGCGGAAGTGACGGAGCCGCCGCTCGAAAAGAGCGTGACCTCATGGCCCTGCGCGACGAGCTCCTCGGTGAGAAAGGAGACGATGCGCTCCGTTCCGCCATAGAGACGCGGCGGCACGCTTTCGATCAATGGCGCGATCTGGGCGATTTTGAGAGGCGGCGGCCGCGTCCATTCGATCGGCGCGCGCCACTGCTGGTGCAATGTGTTCATTTGGAGAGTCAACGCTTCGCGCGCGTCTTGGTTCCTCGCGCGTGCTCTCGCGCGTCGCGGGCGCGCGCCTCAGCGCCAGAAGGTCTCGAGCTTCTTCAAAGATTTCTCGGTCTTCTTCCAGTCCGCAGCGGCGCCCCCGCGCGCATGCGCGCACCAGCCCACGGCGAAGGCGCTCGCCGGCGCGAGAGCGACGTCGGATTCGCCGAGATCGCGCAGCAGCTCGGCCGCGACCGTGAGATCATTGAAGGCGCCGAGCTCGTCCTGCAGCGCGGCCGTGCGCCGCAGATAGCGGCGCGCTTTTGCTTGCGAATCGAAGAGGGACTGGAAAAACTCGGCGGCGTAGCGCGCCTTCTTGAAGGCGATGCGCGCATGGTGCCGCTGCTCGGGCGTCAGCGCGGCGAGGTCTCGGCTCTTCTTCAGCGCGCGGCGATGCAGCCGATCGAGCGAGCGCGTGGCGAATTGCTTCGCCGAGCCGGGCGCGCTCGTATCGAGCGCTGCGCGACCGTCGTCGCCGGGTTGCGGGCGCCAATTTCTGGCGGCGAGCGCGGCGCGCAGATCGACGACGAATTGCGTCGTCCGCGGCGCGGCGACGAGCGCTGCGACCGCGGCATGCGCCTCTATGCGTCGCCGCTCGACCGCATCGAGCAGCGCATAGAAGCTCGGCTCGCCATTGGCCTGGGCGAGCGGACCGGAGACCAGCATATCGACGAGCACATCGAGATTGCGCGCCGCGCCGAGCGTCGCCGATATTTCCTTCGCGCGCGCGGCGGCGGTTTCCAGCGCCTCGCTCACGACTCCGCGGCGCAGCATGCCGACGCCGGCGCGCAAGCGTCGCTGCGAGACGCGCATCTGGTGAATGGCTTCTTCCGGCGCCTGAAATTGCAGCGCCGGCCAATTGGCGACGAATTGATCGAGACAGGCGGAGAGCGCCGCGACGATCGCTTCGTCCAGCGAAGCGTCCTCGGCGAGCGTCGGTCGCCGCGCTTTCACCGGCGCGACGCCGGCGCCGGTCGCGCGCGCCAGCGCGAGCTCGGCCTCGCTCATCGGCAGAAAGCGCGCGTTCATGCGCGGCGCGAGCTCGGCGGCGACGTTCCAGAATTCTTCCTCGGCGCCCTCGATGAGCTGCAGCTCGATCTCGTGGAAATTGGCGCGGCGTCCGCCGCACTCGACGAAGCCGTCGTCGAAGTAGACGGCGATGCGCGTATGCGCGCGCTCGACGAGGCGCTCGCGTCGCTCCGTCTCGGCGACGCTGCGCGCCTCCAGCGGCCGATCGGCGATCGAGCGGCGCAGCGGCTCGGAGAAGCCGAGCATCTTGCCGACCTCGAGCGTCGGCACGCGCAGCTCGATAGAGCCGCGCACGCCCGGCGCCGTAGGCCGCGACCAGCTCAGCTCGACGAAAGCGGCGCCGTGCATCTCATAGCCGCGCAGCTGAATATTCTGCTTGCGCAGATCATTGACGGCAGTGTCGAAAATGATCGAGCGAATGCGTCGCGTCGGCCGCGAGACGGCGCCGATCGTGAGGCTCTCGCTACGCGCCGCGGCGGTCATGCCGGCGCGATCGGTTCCGAAACGGATGCGCGGGCCTTCGCCGCCGCTGCGCCGGCTCCGCAAGGCGCGCCGCGCCGCCTCCTGGGCGGCTGCGCTCGACGCGAGTTGGCGATCCATATGAAACCGTGCGGCTTTCGGGCTCGATGCGGAGAGTTTCGGCTCTCGCGACGGGCCGGTCAAGAGGCGGGACAGGGATTAGATGTGGCGCGGACGGCGATTTCGCTATTCATGCTTACCGCGGCAAAAGCGCCGCGCGCCCAGAAGAGGGACTTAACCGGCGGCCCGAAAGTCAGTATATGCCACGGGCGGAGAATAGAGGGCGCATGGCGAATCTCGCGGATTTGTTTCGGGACGGCGCGGCCAACGCCTGGCTGTTCGCGCCGACGGCGGTCGCGCTCGGCGCGCTGCACGGCCTCGAGCCCGGCCATTCCAAGACGATGATGGCGGCCTTCATCGTCGCGGTGCGCGGCACGGTCGGTCAGGCGATTCTTCTCGGCCTCTCGGCGACGCTCTCGCATACGACGATCGTGTGGATCGTCGCGCTCACCGGGCTCTATCTCGGCGCGCATTGGAACGCAGAGGCCAATGAGCCCTATCTGCAAATCGCCTCCGGCGCGCTGATCCTCTCCGTCGCCGCCTGGATGACATGGCGCATCTGGCGCGACCGTCCGCGCGCGTATGCTCACGATCATTCGCATGACCACGCGCATGGACACGACCACGATCACGATCATTCGCATCGCCACGCGCACGACCATGCCGCCGCGGAGAGCGCTTCGCTGCTTCTCGACGAGGAGACGATGGACGCGCATGAGCGCGCCCATGCGCAGGACATAAAGCGACGCTTCGCCTCCCGCCATGTGACGACGGGACAGATCATCGTGTTCGGCCTCACCGGCGGGCTCATCCCATGCCCGGCCTCGATCACCGTGCTCCTTCTCTGCCTTCAGCTCGGGCAGATGGCGCTGGGCGCGGCTTTGGTGCTGTGCTTCAGCATCGGCCTCGCGCTCACAATGGTCGCAGTCGGCGTCGTCGCGGCGCTCGGCGTGCGTCATGCTTCGGACCGCTGGTCCGGCTTCGAGCAGATCGCCGGCAAGGCGCCCTATTTCTCGAGCGCGCTGATCTCCATCGTGGGGCTGTACACGCTCTATTCGGGCTTTGCAGCGCTGAGCTGAGCGCGCGCGCTCAGCCGCCGAAGGGGAATTTCTGCACGCCGGCGGTGATCGGCGCGTCGAGGAAGAAATCCAATATCGCCGGCTGACTCGGATCGACCGCATAGGGCGAGAAATTGGTCACGCCTTCCTCGGCGAGCACATTCACATCGATGAAGAAATTGCCGCTGCAGGCGCTCGCCGCGCGCGTCAATATCGCATGGGCGGCGTCGGCCACGATTTGCGGCTTGCGCGCGCGGCGCAGCACGGCGTCGCCGCCGAGCAGATTGCCCACCGCGGCCGTGGCGATCGCCGTCTCCGGCCATAGCGAGTTCACTGCGACCTTGCCGGAAAGCTCGCGCGCGAGGCCGAGAGTGACGAGGCTCATACCATATTTCGCCATTGTGTAAGCGAGATTGGGCGCGAACCAGCGCGGGCTCATATCGAGCGGCGGCGACAGGGTGAGAATGTGCGGATTGGCGGATTTTTTAAGATAGGGCAGGGCGAGCTTGGCGCAGAGGAAGGTTCCGCGCGCATTGATCTGATGCATCAGATCGAAGCGCTTCATCTCGATCGCTTCGACGCCGCGCAGATCGATCGCGCTCGCATTATTGACGAGAATATCGACGCCGCCGAAGATCGCCGCCGTCTTGTCGAAGGCCTCCTCCACCTGCGCGTCGAAGCGAATGTCGCAGGGCAGGGCGAGCGCCCGCCCCCCCGCTTTTTCGATTGCGGCGGCGGCGGTGTAGATGGTCCCCGGCAGCTTGGGATGCTCCGTGACGCTTTTGGCGACGATCGCCACATTGGCGCCGTCGCGCGCCGCGCGCTCCGCTATCGCGAGGCCGATGCCGCGGCTCGCGCCGGTGACGAGCAGAGTCTTGCCTGCGAGCGATCCCGCCATGGGCGCGCGCTCAGGCCGCGACCCGCGCCGGATAGCCGGCGTCGGTGATGATCTTGGCGAGGCCTTCCGGATCTTTGGGCGAGGGCGACACTTCCACCTTGCCGGTGGCGAGGTCGATCTTCACCTGCGCCTGCGGCTCGGCCTTCTGCACCGCCTCGGTCACATGCTTCACGCATTTGCCGCAAGACATTTCCTGAACGTCGAATGTCGTCGTCATATCGTTTTCCTCCTCATTGACTTGCAGCGGCGAGCCTGAAGGCTCGCGGTCCGACGCCGCTATGGACCGCGCGCCTTCAGGCTCGCTCTCTTCCACGCTCGGCGTTTCAAAGCTCGTCGCGCTCGCCCCCACCGGCGGCTGGAAGCGCCGCAGCCGCAGCGCATTCGTCAGCACGAAGACGCTGGAAAACGCCATGGCGCCGGCGCCGAGCATGGGCGAGAGCAGCGTTCCATTGACGGGGTAGAGCGCGCCCGCCGCGACGGGAATCAGAATCACATTATAGGCGAAGGCCCAGAAGAGATTCTGCGCGATATTGCGCATCGTCGCGCGCGAGAGCGCGAGCGCGGCCGGCACTTTCGACACATGGCCGGACATTAGCACGACATCGGCGGCCTCGATCGCAATGTCGGTTCCCGTGCCGATGGCGATCCCGACATCGGCGGCGGCGAGCGCCGGCGCGTCATTGACGCCATCGCCGACGAAGGCGATCCTCCGCCCTTCGCGTAGGCGCTGCAACGCGGCCACCTTGCCCTCCGGCAGCACGCCGGCGATCACCTCGTCTATGCCCAGCTTCGCCGCAATGGCGCGCGCCGTGCGCTCGTCGTCGCCGGTGATCATCGCCGTGGCGACGCCTTGCGCATGCAGGGCGGCGACGGCGGCGACGCTCGTCTCCTCGAGTGCATCGGCGACGCAGAGAATGGCCGCGAGCTTTCCATCGATCGCGACATAGAGCGGCGTCTTGCCTTCCGCGGAGAGCCGCGCCGCGGTTGTGTTGAATGCTTGAATATCGAGGCCGAGCGCCGTCATGAAACGGTCGGCGCCGACGGCGATCTTGCGCCCGTCCGCCGTCGCCTCGACGCCCATTCCGGGCGTCGCCGAAAAGTCTCGCGCCTCGACGATGGAAAGCCCCCGCGCTTTCGCAGCGGCGACCAGAGCGCCGGCGATCGGATGCTCCGAGCGCGCCTCGACGCTGGCGGCGAGCCGCAGCGCGTCATCGGCCGAGACGCCAGGGGTGGCCTCGAGATCGGTGAGCTCCGGCTTGCCGCGCGTCAGCGTGCCGGTCTTGTCGAAGGCGATCAGCGTCACATCGCGCAGGCTCTGCAACGCCTCGCCCTTGCGAAACAAAATGCCGAGCTCGGCCGCGCGTCCCGTGCCGGTCATTATGGCGGCCGGCGTCGCCAGGCCCATGGCGCAGGGGCAGGCGATGATGAGCACAGCGACCGCCGCGACCAGAGCATAAGAGACGTCGCGCTGCGGGCCGAAGGCGAGCCAGACGATGAAGGTGATGAAGGCGATGGCGAGCACGGCGGGCACGAAGACGCCGGTCACGCGATCGACCAGCGCCTGAATCGGCAGCTTGGCGCCTTGCGCTTGCTCCACCATGCGAATGACGCCGGCGAGCACAGTATCCGCGCCGACGCGCGTCGCGCGAAAGGTGAAGGCGCCGGTCGTGTTCACCGTGGCGCCGGTCACTTCCGAGCCTTTGCGCTTGCCGACGGGCGCCGGCTCGCCGGTAATCATGGATTCATCGATATGAGAGGCGCCGTCGATGACGATTCCATCCGTCGCTATGCGCTCGCCCGGCCGCACGGCGACGAGATCGCCGACGACGACATCGTCGATCGGCAGCTCGATCTGCTCGGCGCCGCGCAGCACGCGCGCGGTCTTGGGCTGCAGCGCGGCGAGCGCGCGGATCGCCTCCGATGTGCGGCCCTTGGCGCGCGCCTCCAGCGTGCGGCCGAACAGGATCAGCGTGACGATGACGACTGCGGATTCGTAATAGACATCGGCGGCGCCATGCGGCAGCAGGCTCGGCGCAAAAGTGGCGACGACGGAATAGAGATAGGCGCTCATCGTGCCGATGGCGACGAGCGAGTTCATATCGGGATGGCCGCGCCAGAGCGAGGGAAAGCCCTTCTCATAGAAGGGCCGGCCCGGCCCGACGAGCACCAGCGTCGCGAGAATGAAGGAGAGATAGCGAATGGTCTGATGGCCGATGGCGGCCATGAGCCAATCGCCGAGCCCCGGAATCGTATGCGCGCCCATCTCGAGGAAGACGACTGGCGCGCTGAGCGCCGCCGCGACGATGAGGCGCTTGCGTAGCGACGCGGCCTCCTGCTCGCGCGCGGCCCTCTCGCGATCTGCGGCTTTCGCGCCGGTCTCGAGCTCGCGCGGCTCATATCCGGCTTCCGCCACGGCGCGGCGCAGCGCCTTGGCCAGCGCCTTGGCCATGTCGCCGCCGCCGAGCGCGCGCACGCGCGCCCGCTCCGTCGCGAGATTGACCTCGGCCGCGATCACCCCCGGCACGGCGCGCAGCGCTTTTTCGACATGGGCGACGCAGGAGGCGCAGGTCATGCCGCCGACGCCGAATTCGATCGTCTCGAGCGCCGGCTCATAGCCGGCCTCGTCCACCGCGCGGGCGAGCTGCGCGAGGTCTGCGTCCGGCGTGAGCGTGACATCGGCGCGCTCCGTCGCGAGGTTGACGGAGGCCGAGAGCACGCCCGGCGCGCCGCGCAGCGCCTTCTCGACATGAGAAACGCAGGAGGCGCAGGTCATTCCGCGCACGCCGAAGGAGATATGCGCGTCTGCGGGCGAGTCTGCGCGAGTCGAGGCGTCGGCCATCAGATCAGCTCCTCTCGCCTCAGTCTACAACCAGCGGCGCGTTCTCGCGACATAGGCGTCGAACTCGGCGCCGAACCGTTGCGACAAATGGCGCTCTTCCCGCTCTATCGCCAGCCGCTGCAGCAGAAAGGCCGCCACGGGCGTGAGCAAGAGCATCCATGTCGAGCCGAGGGCGAGGCCGAGGCCCGCGACCAGCGCTACATGCGACACATAGATGGGGTTGCGCGACCATTGGTAAGGCCCTGCGGTGACGAGGCTGGAGACGGCGCGATCGGGCCGAATCGTGGTGCCTTGCCGCCGCATCAGCGACGCGCACCAGAGATCATTGGCGAGCGCGAGCGCGACGATGAGGCCGCCGGCGATGCGCGCGCTGAGCGGCCAGGCGCCCTCGGAGAGCGGCAGAAGCAAATCGAGCAGCGCCCCGCCGGCGATCGCCGCGAGGAGCAGCAAAGGCGGCCATGCGATCCGCGACGGCGGATCGGCCTCGGCTCGGCTGTCGTCGATGGACATGGGAATCCTCTTTCTGCTCAGATCGCGTTGGCGGGAAGGTTTTTCAAGTTTCGATCGGATGAAAAGCGGGGCGCCGGGCTTTCTTGCCGTCCCGTCGCCGCCCGGCTATTTAACCGCCTCCCCGGCGCGACGAAAGTCGCATGGCCATCCGGGCGAGCCGGGAAGGATCGAGTGACGACAGATCGCGCGGGCGCAATGCTCGACTTCTACGCCGCGGACCTCGCGAGCCTCTCGGCGCAGGATCGCTTGCGCGCGCTCGCGCCGCGCCGTGGGCTCGACTTCAGCTCCAATGATTTTCTCGCGCTCGCCGAGTCGCAGGAACTGCGCGCCGCCGCCGCCGCGGCGCTGGCGCGCGGCGTTCCCGTCGGCGCCGGCGGCTCGCGGCTGCTGCGCGGCGACCATGAGGAGCATCAGGCGCTGGAGCGCGAGGCTGCGGCCTTTTTCCATGCGGAGAGCGCGCTTTTTTTCGGCGCCGGCTTCACGGCGAATGAGGCGCTGCTCTCGACCTTGCCGCAAAAGGGCGATCTCATCGTCCATGATGCGCTCGTGCACGCCAGCGCGCATGAGGGCATGCGGCTCTCGCGCGCGAAGAGCGTCGCCGCCGCGCATAATGACGCCGACGCTTTCGTGGATCAGATCGTCGCATGGCGCCGCGGCGGCGGAACGGGCCGGCCCTGGGTCGTCGTCGAGAGCCTCTACAGCATGGACGGCGATTTTGCGCCGCTCGACGCGCTCGCCGAGATCGCCGCGCGTCACGACGGCTTTCTCCTCATCGACGAGGCCCATGCGACCGGCGTCCACGGCCCCGGCGGGCGCGGCCTCGCCGCCGCGCTCGAGGGTCGCGAGAACGTCGTCACGCTGCACACTTGCGGCAAGGCGCTCGGCGTCTCCGGCGGCCTCGTGCTGCTGCCCGCGACGCTGCGCGAATTCCTCATCAATCGCTGCCGGCAATTCATCTTCGCGACGGCGCCGTCGCCGCTCGTCGCCGCTTGCGTTCGCGCCGCGCTGCCGATCGTGGAGCAGGCGGAAGGCCGCCGCGTCGCATTGCGCTCGCGCGTCGCGGTCGCCGCGCGCAAATTGGAGGGGGCGGGGCTCGCGCCGCCGCAATCGCAGATCGCGCCCGTCATCGTCGGCTCCAATGCGCGCGCGTTGGCGCTGGCCGCGGCGATGCAGGCGCTGGGCTATGACATTCGCGCGATCCGCCCGCCGACCGTCGCGGAAGGAACCGCGCGTCTGCGCATCTCGCTCACTCTGCATGTGAGCGAGGCGCAGATCGCCACTATGGTCGACGATCTGGCGCATGCGCTCGCGGATTTGCCGGCATGACGCGCCTCGTCGTCGCGGGAACCGACACCAATGTCGGCAAGACGGTGTTTGCCGCCGCGCTCGCCGGCGCGCTCGGAGCCTATTATTGGAAGCCCGTGCAATCGGGCCTCGAGGGCGAGACGGATACAATGGCTGTCGCGCGGCTCTCGGGGCTTTCCGAAGAGAGGCTTCTGCCCGAGGCCTATCGCCTCCGCACGGCGGCCTCGCCGCATCTTTCCGCGCGCCTCGACGGGGTGGAGATCGATCCGGCGCGTCTCTCGCCGCCGGATCGCGCGCCGCTCGTCGTCGAGACGGCCGGCGGGCTGATGACGCCGCTGACGGAAGCGTGTCTGACGATCGATCTGCTGGCGCGCTGGCGGCTTCCGGCCGTGCTCTGCGCGCGCACGACGCTCGGAACGATCAATCACAGCCTATTGTCGCTCGAGGCGCTGCGACGGCGCGACATTCCGATCCTCGGCGTCGCCTTCATCGGCGAGGAGAATGAGGATACGCAGCGAATAATCGCGAAATTCTCCGGCGCGCGCGCTCTCGGCCGTCTGCCGTTCGTCGCGCAGCTCGACGCCGGGACGCTGCGCGAGGCTTTTCTCGCGCATTTCCGGCTCGCCGATCTCGATTCGAGTCTTCCGCAATGACGCCCCTTCGTCATTGCGAGCGCAGCCACTCAATCCAGAGCCATGAGGCGGCTCCTGGATTGCTTCGTCGCTGCGTTCCTCGCGCGGACGAACTTCGGCGCTCCGGCTACGTCGCGGCGAACAACAATGCGCGCCGCATCGAGGAGCGCGCGGCATGATGGCGCGGCGCTCGTTCCTTTCCATTGCGGCGTCGCTCGGCGGCGCGTTGGCGCTCGCGGGCTGCGACAAGCCGGGTTCCGGCGCGGCGTATCGCTACCGCCTGACGCTGGACGTCGAGACGCCGGAAGGCGCGAAGACAGGTTCGAGCGTCATCGAGGTGCGGACATGGGAAACGCATTTCGAGGGTAAACGCACCAATCACAAGGTGACGGGCCAGGCGGTCGTCGTCGATCTCGGCGCGCGCGGGCTACTGTTCGCGCTGCTCGCGGGGCGCGGCGAAAATGGCGGGCTCGGCTCAGTGGACCATACAGCCTATCTGCCGGCGCTTGTGGCGCTGCGCGGGGAAAAACTGCAAGACGCCGATCCGGCATTCCAGAAAAACTTGTCCTCGACGGGCGGCGGCGACCTGATCGACAACGAAATCCCGTTTCTCGTGCGCTTTCGCGACATCGATGATCCGAAGACGGTGGAGGCGGTCGATCCGAATGATCTCGCAGAGAGCTTCGGCCTCAGCGTGCGCTTGAAACGTGCGACGATCGAGATGACCAGCGATCCAGTAACGACAGGTATTGAGAAACAGCTGGGGTGGTTGGCCGCGCTCAAAGGCGGCTACCTTGATGGTCAGTTCGCAGGGGGTGGGCCGGCCCTGTCGAACATCCTTCATGGCGGCAATTTTAAATCATCAGGGGGCCAATGACATGGCGGTCTCCGATAATCTCTTTCTCGCTATTCTTGCGATGGACGCATATAATCGAGGCTATGGTGCCAGAATTCTAATGACGACAGCCAAAGGAGACGGTAATGACATCGCCGGTCTGGCGGCCTTTCACACAGCATGCGCTGCAGAAAGACGCGATCCTCGTCGCGCGCGGCGAGGGGGCTTGGCTCGAATGCGCGGATGGCCGCCGCATTCTCGACGCCATTTCCTCCTGGTGGGTCATCACCCATGGCCATCGCCATCCGAGGATCGTGCAGGCGATCAAGGATCAGGCGGATCGGCTCGATCAGATCATCTTCGCCGGCTTCACCCATGAGCCGGCCGAGTCGTTGGCGCATCGGCTCGTCGCGCTGACGGCGCCGGGGCTCGATTATGTGTTCTATTCCGACAGCGGCTCCACATCGGTGGAGGTCGCGATCAAAATGGCGCTCGGCTATTTCCGCAATCGCGGCGTCGCGCGCAATCGCGTCATCGCTCTCGAGCATGGCTATCACGGCGACACGATCGGCGCCATGTCCACCGGCGCGCGCTCCGTCTTCAACGCGGCCTATGAGCCTCTGCTGTTCGATGTGACGCGCATTCCGTTTCCGAGCGCAGGATGCGAGCAGCAGACGCTCGACGCGCTGGAGGCGGCCTGCCGCGGCGCCGACGCCGCCGTTTTCGTCGTCGAGCCGCTCGTGCTCGGCGCCGGCGGCATGCTCATCTATGGCGCCGATACGCTGCGCGAGATGCGGCGCATCTGCGCCGCGCATGGCGTGCTCTTCGTCGCCGATGAGGTGATGACCGGCTTCGGCCGCACCGGAACGCTCTTCGCTTGCGAGCAGGCGGGAATCGTTCCCGATATCGCCTGCTACGCCAAGGGCATCACCGGCGGCTCATTGCCGCTCGCCGTGACCATGTGCTCGGCGGAGATTTTCGAGGCGCATTATTCCACCGATCGCTCGCGCACTTTCTTTCATTCGAGCTCCTTCACCGCCAATCCCATCGCTTGCGCGGCGGCGCTGGCCAATCTCGACATATGGGAGAGCGAGGATGTGCGCGGCCGCATCGCGCGTCTTGCGGCGATGCAGGAGGAGCGGCTGCTGCGCTTCGCGAATGACGCGCGTTTTACCAATGTGCGGCGCATCGGCACGATAGCGGCGCTCGATCTGCGCGCCCGCGACGCCGGCTATCTCGCGACCATCGGGCCGGCGCTCTATGAATTCTTCATCTCGCGCGGCTTGCTGCTGCGACCGCTCGGCAACACGATCTATATTCTGCCGCCCTATTGCATAGAGGCGAGCGAGCTCGACGCGCTCTATGCGGCGATCGACGAGGCGGGAGATCGCTTCTGCTGAAAGCGCCGAAGGCGCTCGGGAGGGGGTGAAACCCCGAGTCTTTGCCATTGAACCCCACCCCGTCCCGGCCATAGGGCGTTCTGCGAAGAACGCCCGTCGCAAGCGCCGGGCTATCGCCGGCCGACCCTCCCCCTGAAGGGGAGGGTGGAGCGGGTTCATTGCGGTCTCTTCACCCTCACTCCGCCGCCATCTTCAGATCGGGCTTGATCGCGTAATATTCGCCATAGAGCCGCGCGATTTCGGCGCGCGCCTCCAGCACGCTGCGGGCGCGTATATGGCCAAAGCCGCGAATCTTCTCCGGTATGCGGGCCAGCGCCACAGCTGTCGCATGATTGGCCGGCGACAGGCGCGGCAGAATATCGTCCAGCAGCAATTGATAATCGGCGAGCATCTTGCGCTCGGCGATGCGGTCGCTGTCGGGACGGAAGGGATCGAGGATGGTGCCGCGCAGGCCCTTGAAGCGCGCCAGCCATTTCAGCACATGGAACATCCACGGGCCGAAGGTGATCTTGCGCGATCCGCCAATGTCGTTCTTGCGCTGGAAGGCGACGAGATTGGGCGCGAGATGCAGCTCCATGCGCAGATCGCCCTCGAAGATTTCGGCGAGCTGGCGCTGGAAAGAGCCATCCGTGTAGAGCCGCGCCACCTCGAACTCGTCCTTGGCCGACATCAGCTTGAACAGCCCGCGCGCCACCGCCTCGGTCAGCTCCTTCGTTCCCGGAACGCGCTCCTTCTCGAGGCGCGCGACGGCGTCGACGCGTGCGCGATAGCGGGCGGCGTAAGCGGCGTTCTGATAATCGGTGAGGAAGGCGACGCGGCGATCGATCGCCTCTTCCAATGAATGTGACACATCCCGCGCGGGATTGCGCTCGCGCAATGAGGAGACGACGGTCGTCACGCTCGGAAGATCATGCGCGGCGCGGCGGCCCCAGGCGAAAGCGGAATGATTCATCGCCACCGCCTCGCCATTCAGCTCGATCGCGCGCAAGAGCGCGGCCTCGGAGAGCGGCAGCAATCCCTTCTGCCATGCGTAGCCGAGCATGAACATATTGGCGGCGATGGAATCGCCGAGCAGCGCCAGCGCCAGCTCCGTCACATTCAGGAAATCGACGCGCTCGCCGGCGGCCTCGCGTATTGCGCGCTCGATGAGCTGCGCCGGCAGCACGAAATCGGGGTCGCGCTCGATATCGCCGGGAAACACCTCGGCGCTGTTGACGACGACATGGCTGCGCGCGGGATCGATCGCCGCGAGAATCTGCTTGCCGCCGGCGACGACGAGATCGCAGCCGAGCACGAGATCGGCCTCGCCCGCGGCGATGCGGATCGCGTGAACTTCGTCGGGCGTGCGGCCGATCTTCACATGGCAATAGACGGCGCCGCCTTTTTGCGCGAGGCCGGCCATATCGATGACGCCGACGCCCTTGCCCTCGAGATGCGCGGCCATGCCGAGAATGGCGCTCACCGTGACGACGCCCGTCCCGCCTATGCCGGCGACGAGCACGCCATAAGGCGCCGCGCCGATCTGCGGAACGGCGGGCTCCGGCGGCGGCGGACATTGCGTCTCGCTGGTCGGCGCGGCTTTCTTCATGCGCGCGCCATGAACGGTGACGAAGCTCGGGCAGAAGCCCTCGAGGCAGGAGAGATCCTTGTTGCAGCTCGACTGATCGATGCGGCGCTTGCGGCCGAACTCCGTCTCCAGCGGCTGCACCGACACGCAATTGGAGGCGCGGCCGCAATCGCCGCAGCCTTCGCAGACCAGCTCGTTGATGACGACGCGCACATCCGGGTCTGGATATTCGCCGCGCTTGCGGCCGCGGCGCTTCTCCGTGGCGCAGGTCTGATCGTAAATCAGAACGGTGACGCCATCCGTTGCGGCCAGCTCGCTCTGCACGCTGTTGATGACGTTGCGGTGATAAATGTCGAGGCCGGGCGGCCATTGGATATCGGAGGCGTATTTATGCGGCTCGTCGGACACGAGCGCGATTCTGGCGACGCCTTCGGCCGCCACCTGATGCGCTATGGCCTCGACGGTGAGATCGCCCTCATGCGCCTGTCCGCCGGTCATGGCGACGACGCCGTTGAAGAGAATCTTGAACGTTATGTTCGTCTTCGTCGCAACGGCGAAGCGAATGGCCAGCGAGCCGGAATGATTGTAAGTGCCGTCGCCGAGATTTTGGAACACATGCTTGCGCGTCGAGAAGGGCGCCTCGCCGATCCAATTGGCGCCTTCGCCGCCCATATGCGTGTAGCCCTCGGTCGAGCGGTCCATCCATTGCGCCATATAATGGCAGCCGATGCCCGTGTAGGCGCGCATGCCCTCCGGCACATGGGTGGATGTCGAATGCGGGCAGCCGGAGCAGAAATGCGGCACGCGCACGCCGACGTCGGTCAGCGATTTGCGCCGCTCCTGCATTTGCTCGAGCCGGCGCACGCGCCCTTCGAGATCATCGGAGCGGACATAATTCAGCAGGCGCCGGCCGATGGCGATGGCGATATCATTGGCGTCGAGCGAGCCTTTGACCGGGAAGAGCCATTCGCCGACCTCGTCCTTCTTGCCGATGCAGATGGGCTGATGCGAGGAGCCATAGAGCTGCTCGCGCAGCTGCACCTCGATCAGCGAGCGCTTCTCCTCGACGACGATGACGAGATCGAGCCCGCGCACGAACTCGCGCAGGCCTTGCGGCTCCAGCGGCCAGGGGCAGGCGATCTTATAGAGGCGCAGGCCGTAGTCGTTGGCCTTCACCTCGTCTATGCCGAGATCGTCCATCGCCTGGCGCACGTCGAGATAGGATTTGCCGACAGTGATGACGCCGATCTTGGCGGCGGGGCCGCCGGAGGTGATGATGCGATTGAGGCGATTGGCGCGGATGAAGGCGAGCATGGCGTCGCGCTTGCTCTCCTGCATGCGCGCTTCCTGCGTCAGCACCGGATCGCGCGGACGTATGTTGAGGCCGCCCGGCGGCAGCAGAAAATCGAGCGGCGCGATCGGGCGCACGCGATCGAGCGAGCCGTCGATGGAGGCGGTGGACTCCACCGTGTCCTTGATGAGCTTCAGGCCGACCCAGACGCCGGCGTAGCGCGACAGCGCGAAGCCCATGAGGCCGTAATCGAGAATCTCCTGCACGCCGGCCGGCGAGAGGATCGGCATCATCATATCGACGAAGACGAATTCGGATTGATGCGCCGTGGTGGAGGATTCCGCCGTGTGATCGTCGCCCATCAGCGCCAGCACGCCGCCATTGCGCGAGGAGCCGGCGAGATTGACATGACGCAGCGCGTCGCCGGAGCGATCGACGCCCGGACCCTTGCCGTACCAGACGGAGAAGACGCCGTCATATTTGCCGTCGCCGCGCATCTCCGCCTGCTGCGCGCCCCATATGGCGGTGGCGGCGAGATCCTCGTTGAGGCCCGGCATGAAGAGAATGTCGTGCTTGTCGAAGAGCGGCTTCGCCTTGTGCAGCTGCGCGTCCATGCCGCCGAGCGGCGAGCCGCGATAGCCGGAGACGAGGCCCGCCGTGCGCAGGCCGGCGCGACGATCCATCTCCTTCTGCATCAGCAGAAGACGCACGATCGCCTGCGTGCCGTTGATGAGCACATGCGTCTTGGAAAGATCGAAACGATCGGCGAGGGACACGTCGCCGAAGGCGGGGCCGGTTGTCGTGGCGCCGGCGACTACATCCGCCATACGTATTCTCTCCTCGCTCGGCGCGATGCCCTCGCGGGGCGCCCCGCTCGCGCAGGGCCGCGCGACGTCATCGTCTCGGAGAGCGGCGCGAGGCCGGCTCCCCATATGAAGCGTTGCCGCTCGAAAGCTCTCGCGCGAGGCGCTTCCGAAAGAGTCATATTGCGGATTTGCGCGTCGGCGGAAAGACTCCCGTCCTCCTCATCCGTGAAAATCCGTATCCCATCCGCGAGGGACGGCCGCCGCCGCCCCCGGCGCGACCCGCCCGGCTTGTCCTTGCGGCGCCGGGCGTGACATTATACGTCACGACGCGCGACGCCAGCAAGCGAGCCTTCGCGGGCGCCAAAAAAGCTGTCGAAACAGAGCGCCCGGCCCTGTTTCCGCCGCCTTCCGCGACTAGAGGGTCCGCGCGTGGAGCCGGAGCGATTCGCGGGACCGGAGACGAGCGCCGCGGCCCCATCGAGGCGAGAGCCCCTATGCCGAGAAGATTCACATTCGCTTCGCTGACCCTCGCCATGGCGCTCGCCGCCGTCCCGGCCGCTGCGCATCCGCATGTCTGGGTCGCCACGCGCAGCGAGATCGTGTTCACGCCGGACGGTAAGATCAAGGGCGTGCGCCACGCCTGGACCTTCGACGAAATGTATTCCGCCTTCGCGCTGCAAGGGCTCGGCAAGGACGGCAAGCCGCCGAGCCGCGAGGAGCTCGCGCCGCTCGCCAAGACCAACGCCGAATCGCTCGCCGAATTCGATTATTTCACCTTCGCGAAATATCAGAACGCCAAGGCCGCCTTCGGCCCGCCGGAGGATGTGTGGCTCGAGGCCGACGACAAGCGCATCGTCACCATGCATTTCACGCTGCCGCTGGAGAAGCCGCTGCCGGCGCAAAAGCCTTTCTCCTTCCAGACCTATGATCCGACCTACTTTGTCGCCTTCGATCTCGAGAAGCAAAATCCGGTGACTCTCGCCGGCGCTCCGGCGGGCTGCTCGACCAGCGTCGTGGAGCCGAAGCCGCTGCTCGCCGTCGACACGCAAAAGCTGAGCGAAGCCTTTTTCGCCAATATGTCGCCCGGCGCCGATTTCGGCATGAAGCTCGCCGCGCGCATCGTGGTGGCCTGCCCGTGAGGGTTTCTCCGCGGGATCGCGCGCTGCTTCTTCTGGCGCTGGCCGCGCTCGCGCTGTCGCAGGACGCCGCGCTGGCGCAGGCGGCGCGTCATCCTTTCGCCGTCGGCCCTTCGGAAGCTCCGGTCGGCGCGGCGAGCGGCCTCGCCGGGCTGCTGCTCGCCTGGCAGAGCAAATTCCATATGGAGCTGCAGAACGCTGCGCGCGCGCTGAAGACCGACAACGGCGCCTTCTTCACTCTGGCGGCCGCGAGCTTTGCCTATGGCGTTTTTCACGCCGCCGGGCCGGGTCATGGCAAGGCCGTGCTCGCCTCCTATATGATCGCCAATGAAACGGCGCTGAAGCGCGGTCTGACGCTCGCCGCTCTGGCGGCGCTGCTGCAGGGCGTGGTGGCCATAGCGCTCGTCGGCGTGGCGGCCATTGTCTTCGGCTTCACCGCGCAGCGCATGACCGAGGCGGCGACATGGATCGAGACGGCGAGCTACGCCGCCATCGCCGCCGTGGGCGCGCGCCTCGCCTATGTCAAAGGGCGCGCGCTGCTCGCCGCGCTGCGGGAGCCGGCGCCTGTCCTCGCCGTCGCGCGCCGCGGCGCCTTCGCCTGCGAGGCGATCGACGACGATCCCGCCCATGTTCATGGGCCGGACTGCGGCCATATGCATGCGATCGACGCCGCCCGCCTCGGCGCCGGCTTTCGCTGGGGCGACGCGCTAGGGACGGTCGTCGCGGCGGGGCTTCGTCCCTGCTCGGGCGCCATACTCGTGCTCGTCTTCACCCTGTCACAAGGCGTCTTCATAGCGGGCGCCGGGGCGACGTTGCTGATGTCCGCCGGCACGGCGATCACCACCGGCGCCTTGGCGGCCACGGCCGTCTTCGCCAAGGATTTCGCCGCGCGTCTCGCCGCGCGCAGATCGTCGCGCGCGGAGACGCTGCTGCGCGCGGGCGAGCTGCTCGCCGCTCTCCTCGTGCTCGCCTTCGGTCTCACGCTGCTGCTCGGCATGCGCGCGGGAGCCGTCGGCGCCTGAGGCTTCCAATTTCGAAAGTCGCGGCGATGCTGCGCTGCGACGACGATCGTCGCGCGCCCGGGGCTGCGCTCGCGCCCGCGGCGCGCTATATTTTCGTGAGCGGATTGGCGCTATCCCGAGTTGTCGCTATCACGAGCAAACGCTAATCCAATGAGCGGACCGCTGGGCCGCGGTCGATCGCGCCCATGCCCGGAGGCCACGAATGACTGCCGCCACTCTCGCGTCGGACCCTTACGCCACCCGCCCCTGGGTCGCATCCTATCCGCCTTTCGTGCCCGCCGAGATCGACCCGGCGAGCTATTCGACCCTCGTGGACATGTTCCGCCAGAGCGTCGTCGAATTTTCCGGCCGCACCGCTCTCGAGAGCTTCGGCGCCAAGCTCACCTATGCCGAATTCGGCAACGCCGCGCGCTCGATCGCGGCTTGGCTGCAATCGCAGGGAATCGCCAAGGGCGATCGCATCGCGATCATGGCGCCCAATGTGATGGCCTATCCGCCCTTGATCTTCGGCGTGCTTTTCACGGGCGCGATCGTCGTCAACGTCAATCCGCTCTACACGCCCAAGGAGCTCGCGCATCAGATCGACGATTCCGGCGCGCGCATGATCTTCGTGCTGGAGAATTTCGCTCATACGGTCGAGGCCGCATGGCCGTCGATGAACCTCGAGAAAGCCGTCGTCATCGCTCCGGGCGATCTTCTCGGCCTGCGCGGCCCAATCGTGAATTTCGTCTCGCGCTATGTGAAATGCGCGGTGCGGCGCTATCGCCTGCCGCAGAGCCTGCCCTTTTCGCGCGTGCTGCGCGCGGGCGCCCGGGCGCCGCTGCGCGACGCCGACGTCGGCCCGGATGATCTCGCCTTTCTGCAATATACGGGCGGCACGACCGGCGTCGCCAAGGGCGCGATGCTGCGGCATCGCAACATAGCGGCCAATGTCACGCAATCGGCCGCCTGGCTCTGCCCCTATCTGCCGACGCCGCTCGATCAGGTGATGGTGACGGCGCTGCCGCTCTATCACATCTTCGGCCTCACCGCCTGCTGCCTGCTGATCGTGAAGATCGGCGGCTCCTGCCTGCTCATCGCCAATCCGCGCGATATCCCCGGCTTCGTGAAGACGCTGCGCAAATCGCGCTTCACCATGATCTCCGGCGTCAACACGCTCTATGCGGCGCTCGCCAATCATCGCGATTTTCCGCGCGTCGATTTCTCCAATCTCATCTTCTGCATCTCCGGCGGCATGGCGACGCAAGACGTCGTCGCGCGCAAATGGAAGGAGATCACCGGCCATCCCATCATCGAAGGCTATGGCCTTTCGGAGACATCGCCGGTCATCACCTGCAACCGCCCCGATCTCGTCGAATTTTCCGGCGCCATCGGCTATCCCTATCCCTCGACGCAAATTTCGATCCGCCTGCCTTCCGGCGAGCCCGCGCCTTTCGGCGAGCGCGGCGAGCTCTGCGTCAAAGGTCCGCAAGTGATGGCCGGCTATTGGAACAGGCCGGAAGAGACGGTCGCGGCGACGACGGAGGACGGCTTCTTGCGCACGGGCGACGTCGCTGTGATGATGCCCGACGGACTATTGAAGATCGTCGATCGTCTCAAGGAGATGATCCTGGTCTCCGGCTTCAACGTCTATCCCAATGAAGTCGAGAATGTGCTGACGCGCCATCCCAAGGTCAGCGAGGCGGCGGTGATCGGCATTCCCGATCCGCATTCGGGCGAGGCGCCGCTCGCCTTCATCGTGCCGCGCGATCCCAGCGTCACCGGCAAGGAGCTGCATGATTTCTGCCGCGAGACGCTGACGCATTACAAGGCGCCGCGCCATTTCGAGTTCCGCGACAGCCTGCCCAAGACCAATGTCGGCAAGGTTTTGCGACGCATTCTGAAGGAGGAGTATCTCGCGCGCGGAAAATAGAGTGGCGCCGAGCGCTTTTCCGGTTCAGATCGAACCGGAAAAGCGCTCGATTCCTTTATTTATGTCATGTTTTCTTCACGCGAACCGGTTCCCACGTCGCTCGAAAACACTCCAGCCGCTCACCGCACCCGCGTCCACTCCTCGCCGCCGCAGATATTGGTGCCATTGACGCAGCCCTCGAGGAGCAGCACCTTCTCGCTGCGCAGCGCGAGGCTCGCGGCGTAGCTCTGGCCGTCCTTGGCGTTGTAGATTGTGCCGGTCCATTGATTGTCGCCGGTCAGCTTCAGATTCAGGATCGGCAGGCCGAGCAGCGAGCGCTTGCGCTGGCGGGGGTCGGGATTGTTCTCGTCGACGCCCTTCTCGGAGAGCCAGGCGATCTTGCCGCAGATCGCTTGCCCGCAGCGGCTGATCTGAATATGCGCGGTGCCGTCGGCGACGCGCCACTCGCCGATCGGATCGGCGAGCGCCGCGGTCGCGACGACAGAAAAAATCGACGCGCACATCCAGGACCGCTTCATCTCGAGCCTCCGTTTGAATAATCACGGGCGGGAGTATAGGGCTAAGCCATGCCTCAGACCAATACGCCGGCCGCGGCGCCCCTCGCTGCGCTGCGGCAAAAGGCCGAGCCGATCCGGGCGCTCATTCTGGGCGGGACCAGCGAGGCGCGCGCGCTCGCCGCCCGTCTCGCCGGCGACGCGCGCCTTGACGCGGTGGTCTCGCTGGCGGGCCGCACCAGCGCGCCGCTCGCCTCGCCGCTGCCGGTCCGCATCGGCGGCTTCGGCGGCGTCGAGGGGCTGACGCGCTATCTCGTCGAGGAGCGCATCGAGCGCGTGATCGACGCCACCCATCCTTTTGCGGCGCGAATTTCCGCCAATGCGCGCGCGGCCTGCGCGGCGCTGGGCCTGCCGCTGCTGGTCTACACGCGCGCGCCTTGGAGCTCCGTGGAAGGGGATCGCTGGATCGAGGTCGCGGACAATGCCGGCGCCGTGGCCGCGCTGGGCGAGGCGCCGCGGCGCGTCTTTCTCACCATCGGCCGTCTGGGGCTCGCGGATTTTCTGTGTGCGCCGCAGCATTATTATCTGATCCGAACGATCGATCAGCCGCAGGAGAACGACCTTCCGCCACGCTGCCAATTGATCCTGGAGCGCGGTCCTTTCACAGTCGAGAGCGAATTGTCCCTGATGCGCGCCTCGGCGGTCGATGTCATCGTCTCCAAGAACAGCGGCGGCCGCGAGACCTATGCGAAGATAGAAGCCGCGCGCATGCTCGGCCTGCCGGTCGTGATGGTCACGCCGCCGCGCGGCGGCGAGGCGCACATCGTTCATGACGTCGCGGCGGCCGTCGATTTTCTCTTCTGCGAGGCGGCCTAGATGAGCGTCACTCTGATGTTCCAAGGCACGGGGTCGGATGTCGGCAAATCGCTGGTCGTCGCCGGCCTCGCGCGCGCGCTCACGCGGCGCGGCTTGCGGGTCGCGCCCTTCAAGCCGCAGAATATGTCCAACAACGCCGCGGTGACGGCGGACGGCGCCGAGATCGGCCGCGCCCAGGCGTTGCAGGCGCGCGCCGCCCGTCTCGCGCCGACCGCCGATATGAATCCCGTGCTGCTGAAGCCCCAGGGCGCCGCCGGCGCGCAAGTCGTGCTGCGCGGAAAAATCGTCGGCTCGGCGCGCGCGCGCGAATATCAGCAATGGAAGGCGGGGCTCATGTCCGCCGTGCTGGAGAGCTATGAGCGCCTGCGCGCGAGCTGCGATATCGTGCTGGTCGAAGGCGCCGGCAGCGCGGCGGAGATCAATCTGCGCGCCAATGACATCGCCAATATGGGCTTCGCGCGCCGCGTCGATGCGCCGGTCGTGCTCGTCGGCGATATAGACCGCGGCGGCGTCATCGCGCAGCTCGTCGGCTGCAAGGCCGTGCTCGATCCAGATGATGAAGCGCTGATCCGCGGCTTCATCGTCAATAAATTCCGCGGCGATCCCTCGCTCTTCGACGAAGGCATGCGTTTCATCGCCGAGCGCACCGGTTGGCGGCCGCTCGGCCTCGCGCCCTTTTTCGCGGACGCCGCGCGCCTGCCGGCGGAGGACGCTTTCGGCCTGCGCGCCGGCGCCTCGAGCGGGGAGGGCGGTCTGACGATCGCCGCGCCGCTGCTGCCCAATATCGCCAATTTCGACGATCTCGATCCGCTGCGGGCGGAGCAGGGCGTGCGCTTCATTCTGGTGCGGCCGGGCGAGCCGCTGCCGGCGGAGGCGCGGCTCGTGATACTGCCGGGCTCCAAGGCGACGATCGCCGATCTTTCCGCCTTTCGCGAGGCCGGCTGGCACATAGACCTCGCCGCGCATATTCGTCGCGGCGGGCGCGTTTTCGGCATTTGCGGCGGCTATCAGATGATGGGCCGCCGCATCGCCGATCCGCAAGGGCTCGAGGGGCCGCCCGGCGCGGTGGAGGGGCTCGGCCTCCTCGATATGGAGACGGTCTTCGAGACCGAGAAAGTGCTGAAGCAGGTGAGAGGCGCGACCATCGCCGAAAATATCCCCTTCTACGGCTATGAGATGCATGCCGGCCGCAGCGAGGGGCCAGATTGCGCGCGTCCGCTGCTGCGCTTCGAGGATGGGCGGTGCGACGGCGCGGCCTCAGTGGATGGTCGCTGCGCCGGCGTCTATGTGCATGGCTTTTTCGCCGATGATTCTCTGCGCGCCGCCTTCCTGCGCGATCATGGCGCGAGCGCCTCGGACCTCTCCTATGAGCAGTCGATCGAGGCGACGTTGGACGGTCTCGCCGAGCATTTCGAGCGTCATTTGGACGTGGACGCGCTGTTGGAGCTGGCGCGATGAGCGTTTCGCCGCCGATCCTGCCGTCGATCCTGCATGGAGGCCGGCTCGATCTCGCGCGGGCGCATTTTCCGCAGGCGCCGGAGCCCTGGATCGATCTCTCGACCGGCGTCAGCCCCTATCCCTATCCGTTTCCGCCGCTCGCGCCGGAAGTCTTCACCCGCCTGCCGGATGTCGCCGCTCTGGCGGGGCTGGAGCGCATCGCCGCCGCCGCCTATCGCGCCGGGCCTGGGGCGCAGGTCGTCGCGGGGGCGGGGACGCAGGCTTTCATTCAAAGCCTGCCGCGCTTGCATTGGCTGCCGCGCTCGAGGCCGGCGACGCGGGTCTCCGTCCTCGGCCTCACTTATGAGGAGCATGCGGCCGCCTGGCGCGCCGCCGGCGCCGAGGTCGCGCGCGTGGAAACGCTGGAGGAGATCGCGGCGGCGGAGATCGGCGTCGTCGTCAATCCCAATAATCCCGACGGCCGCCTCGAGCCTGCCGCGTGTCTCGCCGAGACGGCGCGGGCCATGGCGGCGAAGGGCGGGCTGCTCATCGTCGATGAGGCTTTCGCCGATTTTCTTCCCGCCGAGGCGAGCCTCGCGCCGCACGCGGGAGAGGATGGCCTCGTGCTTTTGCGTTCTTTCGGCAAGGCCTATGGATTGCCGGGCGTCCGGCTCGGCTTCGCCCTCTGCGGCGCGGCGCTCGCCGAGCCGTTGCGGGCGACGCTCGGACCCTGGAGCGTCTCCGGCCCGGCGCTGGCGATCGGCGCGGCGGCGCTCGCCGATGCGCCCTGGCTCGCGGGTCGCGGCGTCGCGCTCGCGCAGGAGGCCGTCCGGCTCGACGGGCTGCTCGCCGCCGCAGGCTTCGAAATCATTAGCGGAACGTCGCTTTTTCGGCTCGTTCGCCATGCGGCGGCGGATCGATGGTTTGCCCATCTCGCCCGGCGCGGCATATTGACGCGTAGGTTCGGCGAGCGGCCGGATCGGCTTCGTTTCGGCCTGCCGGCTGCGCCCGCGGCCTGGGAACGACTGGAGCGCGCATTGGAGAGCGCACAAAATGATCTTTGATCCAGAGCCGTCGCTCGTCGCCAGCGCGCCATTCTCGGAGGAGGAGCGCGCCGCCGTCTATCGCGCCATTCACACGCGCCGCGACGTTCGCGACGAATTCCTGCCCGATGAATTGTCGCATGAGGAGGTGATGCGCCTGCTGGACGCCGCGCATCACGCGCCCTCGGTGGGCTTCATGCAGCCTTGGAACTTCCTGCTCATCCGCGACCGCGGCTTGCGAGAGGCGGTGCATGCCGCCTTCGAGCGCGCCGCCGAGGCGGAGGAGGCGTTGCTGCCGCCGGAGCGGCGCGCGCAATATCGAAGCTTGAAGCTGCAAGGGATTTTGAAAGCGCCGCTGAATATCTGCATCACTTGCGACCGCTCCCGGCAGGGCCAGACCGGGCTCGGCCGCACCCAGCAGCCGGAGGCCGATCTCCTCTCCACCGCTTGTGCGGTGCAGAATTTCTGGCTGGCGGCGCGGGCGGAAGGAATCGGCGTCGGCTGGGTGAGCATATTGAGAGAGCAGGATTTACGTGCGATTTTCGACATCCCTGCGGAAATCGCCATCGTGGCCTATCTCTGCGTCGGCCGCGTCGCCAAGGCCTATGCGCAGCCGGAGCTCGAAATTCGGCAATGGGCCAAGCGCCTGCCGCTCGAGGAATTGATCTTCTCCGACCGCTGGGGAAATCGCATAAATAATTCCGAGGGTTGAGGTGGTTACAAAATTGACACGCTTTTGTGATTTTTTGGACCCTGAAAGCCGCGCACTCCTTTTGACCTTCGTCTTGAGGGGTCTATAGTGAGCGCAAGGCGCAGGGCGGATGCGCTGCAGCATGGTCTAGCTGCTCCGCCTGCGGTATGCGTCTTGCTTGCCATTAGGCCGGCAATCGTGGGGTCGGATTTATGAAACCAGCAGATTATGAGCTCGTTTACGATAAGGCCCGCCCTCTCTCGAACACGACAACGCTCACTGTCGCGGAAGTGCCGGATCGACTGGAAGATCTGCTGCATCTGCTCGGCGAGGCGATGATCGAGGGGCGTGACAATCATTCGCGACTGACGGAAATTCATCTTCCCATGTCGCGCTTTCCGCAGATGGACTCGAAATTCTGGCACATTCCGGTCGAGGATTGTGGCGAGCATCCAGTCCTGCGGCTGTTCTTCGAGACGCAGGGCGACTTCACGCACTGATCTTAAAAGGGCTTCTCGCAACCTTCGCAGTCTTCCTTCTCCCCGCATGCGGGGAGAAGGGGACGTCGCGATGATCCATCGGACACCAGACGCCGCCGCGCTGCAAGTCCGATGTTTCGGTGGAGCGACGACCGCGCTTCACGACGCTTTTGCCGTCTGCGGCTCTGGGATCGCAGCCTCGCGGCTCGGCGTTTCGGGCGCCCGCCGCGGCCGCCGGCTCTCCAGCTTGCTCATCAATAGATAGATCACCGGCGTCGTGTAGAGCGTCAGCATCTGGCTGAGCAGCAGCCCGCCGACGATGGTGACGCCGAGCGGACGCCGCATTTCCGCGCCGATTCCGCCGGCGAAGGCGAGCGGCAGGGCGCCGAGCATGGCGGCGAGCGTCGTCATCAAGATCGGCCGAAAGCGCTCCACGGCCGCCTCCAGCGCCGCATCGCGCACGGAATAGCCCTTGTCGCGCTCGGCGTGCAGGGCGAAGTCGACCAGCATGATGCCGTTCTTCTTCACTATGCCGATCAGCAGCAGAATGCCGATGAAGGCGATCATCGTGAATTCCGTGTCGAAGGCCTCGAGCGCCAGCAGCGCGCCGAGCCCGGCCGAGGGCAGGGTGGAGATGATCGTCACCGGATGGGCGAGGCTCTCATAGAGCACGCCGAGGATGATGTAGACGGCGAGCAGCGCGGCCAGGATCAGCCACGCCATCCCCGATGAGAGCTTGCGAAAATCCTTGGCGTCGCCGGCGAATTCCGCCTGCACCCCATTGGGGAGCTGCATTTCCTCGGTCGCCGTGAGAATGGCTTTCGCCGCCGCGTCCAGCGTATGGCCAGGCGCTATGTTGAAGGTGATGGTCGCCGCCGGCAGCACGCCCTGATGATTGACGACGAGCGGCATGGTCCCGCGCTCTATGCGGGCGACAGCGGTGAGCGGAACCTGGGTTCCGTCGCTGGCCGAGACATAGAGGCCGGAGAGATCGCGCGGATCGCGCTGGCGCGACAGCGGCGCCTCGACGATGACGCGATATTGATTGCGCTGCGTGTAGATGATCGAATCCTGACGCTGGCCGAAGGAGCTGTTGAGCGCCGCGTCGATCGCCTGAATAGGCACGCCCATGCGCGAGGCGGCGGTGCGGTCGATGACGACATTGGCCTTCAGCGCGCCCTGCTGCCGATCGGTGGTCACGTCGGCGAGATCGGGCAGCCTTTGCAGCCGCGCGAGCAGCTTGGGGGTCCATTCTTCCAAATCGTCGACCGTGGAGGCGGTGATGGTGAACTGATATTGCGCTTTGCTCTGGCGCCCGCCGGAGCGCAAATCCTGCGACGGCGTCATATAGACGGAGAGGCCGGCGATCTTGCCGAACGCCTGGCGCAGGCGCGCCAGCACCTCGAAGCTCGACGCCTTGCGTTCGGTGGCGGGCTTCAGCGCCAGAAACAGCCGGCCCTGATTGCCGGACATGCTCTGATTGGAGCCGCCGATAAAGGAGCCGACATTGACGACGTCCGGGTCGGCGGCGGCGATGGCGGCGGCCTTCTTCTGCAGCGCGACCATATCGCCGAAGGAAATATCCGCCGAGGCTTCGGTCGTGCCGTTGAGCAGGCCGATATCGTCCTGCGGCAGATTGCCCTTGGGGACCGAGGCGTAGAGGTGAACGGTCCAGCCGATCGTCAGCACGATCACGCCGAGCGTCGCCCAAGGATGGTCGACGACCGGCCGCAAGCTGCGCGCATAGAGGCCGATGAGCCGCGCCAGAGCGCCCTCGACCAGGCGGTCGAAGCGGGACGGCGTCTCTCGCTTGGGCGAGGGCAGATGCGCGCAGATCGTCGGCGTCACCGTCAGCGAGACGATGGTCGAGATGACGATGGCGAAGGTGAGTGTGAAGGCGAATTCGCGCAGCAGCCGCCCGAAAATGCCTTCCATCAGCAGCAGCGGAATGAACACGGCGATCAAGGACAGGCTGATCGAGACGACGGTGAAGCCGATCTGCTTCGCGCCGGTGAGCGCCGCCTCCAGCCGGTCCATGCCGCGCTCGACATTGGTCTCTATGTTCTCGATCATGACGATGGCGTCGTCGATGACGAAGCCGACCGCGATGGTGAGCGCCATCAGCGACAGATTATTGATCGAGAAGCCGGCGAGCCACATGGCCGCGCAGGAGCCGACGAGGGAGAGCGGCACTGTCACCGCCGCGGCGAAGACCGGCGTCGCCCGGCGCAGGAAGACGAACACCACCGCCATGACGAGGGCGATGGAGACGAGCAGCGTGTTCTGAATCTCCGAGACGCTGGCGCGGATCGTCTGCGTCCGATCGGAGAGGATGGAGACGTCGACGCCGCTCGGAATCCATGTCCGCAGCTCGGGCAGCAGCGCCTTCACCTGATCGACCATGGCGATCACATTGGCGTTGGGCTGCCGCGTCACGATGATGATGACCGCCGGCTTGCCGTTGAACCAGCCGGCCGCCAGTCGATTGCGCACGCCGCGCTCGACAGTGGCGATATCGCCGAGCTTGACCACGGCGCCATTGCTCGCCGAGACGACGACATTGCGAAAGTCGCGCGGCGTCGCCAGCTGATCGCTGGCGCCGATGGTGCGGCCGAGCTGCTCGCCATTCAGCGCGCCGAGCGGCGAGAGCACATTGGCGGAGACGATGGCGTTCGCCACCGCATCGACGCCGAGGCCCATTGCGGCGAGGCGCGCCGTATCCATCTGCACGCGGATCGCCGGCTGCTCGGCGCCGGCGATGCGGACCTCGGCGACGCCGGGCACTTGCGAGATGCGCTGGGCGATGACCGTATCGGCGGCGTCGAAAATGGCGCTGGTCGGCAAGGTCTCCGAGGTCAGAGCGAGGACGATGGAGGGCACCGTCGCCTGGCTCGCCTTGCGGAAGACCGGCAGGAGCGGCAGATCGGAGGGCAGATCCGTGGCGGCGGCGTTGATCGCCGCCTGCACGTCGCGCGCGGCGGCGTCGATGTTCCGGCCGATGTCGAATTGCGCGACGATCTGCGTCTGGCCGAGCGAGCTGACCGAGGTGAGCTCGGTGACGCCGGAGATGCCGGCGAGGCGGCGCTCCAGCGGCGCGGCGACGGACGCCGCCATTGTCGCCGGATCGGCGCCCGGCCGCGCCGCTATGACGCCGATCGCCGGAAAGTCGATCGCCGGCAGGCTGGCGACGGGCAGGAAGAAATAGGCGACGGCTCCGACCATGAACAGCGCCGCCGCGAGCAGGCTCGCGCCCACCGGCCGGCGGATGAAAGGCTCGGAGATGTTCATGGCGTCGGGGCTCGATCGGCGCGTGGGTGGGCGAGCCTGAAGGCTCGCGGTCCGAAGCGCGCCCTGGACCGCGAGCCTTCAGGCTCGCATCGCGCGAAATCGCTGGGAAACCCCATCACTCCGCCGCCTCCTTGCGCTCGGAGGGCGGCGCTGTCGGGGCGGCGGCCTGCGGCTGCGACGCCGGCGATCCATGCAGCCATTCGCGCAGCCGCGCGCGCAGGCGATCGACGGCGAGATAGATGACCGGCGTCGTATAGAGCGTCAGCAGCTGCGACAGAATGAGCCCGCCGATGATCGAGACGCCGAGCGGAATGCGCAGCTCGCTGCCCGGACCATGCGCCAGCGCCAGCGGCAGCGCGCCGAGCAGCGCGGCCAGCGTCGTCATCATGATCGGCCGAAAGCGCAGCCGGCAGGCGCGCACGATGGAGTCGAAGGGCGTCAGAGCCTCTGCCTTCTCCGCCTCCAGCGCGAAGTCGATCATCATGATGGCGTTCTTCTTGACGATGCCCATCAGCAGCACGACGCCGATCAGCGCCACCAGCGACATGTCGAGCCCGGTCGCCATCAGCGCCAGCAGCGCGCCGACGCCGGCCGAGGGCAGCGTCGTCAGCACGGTGAAGGGATGCGCATAGCTCTCATAGAGCACGCCCAGCACCACATAGATGGCGATGGCCGCCGCCAGAATGAGCCAGGGCTGACCGGCGAGCGATTTGCGGAACTCCGCCGCATCGGCGCTGAACATGCCGATGATGGAGGAGGGCAGGCCGATCTCACGCTCTATGCGGGCGATCGCCTCCACCGCATCGCCGAGCGCGGCGCCGGGAGCGAGGTCGAAGCTGATCGTCGCCGCCGGAAACTGCTCCTGATGCGCGACGGCGAGCGGCGCCGTCGTCTGCTCCACCGAGACGAAGGTCGAGATCGGCGTCTGCGGGCCGCCATTGGAGGGCGAGACATAGAGCTTGTCGAGCGCGGTCGGGTCGCGCTGATATTGCGGCGCCGCCTCCAATATCACGCGATATTGGTTAGACTGGGCGTAGATGGTGGAGATTTGCCGCTGGCCGAAAGCGTCGTTCAGCGTGTCGTCGACATTTTGCGCGGTGACGCCGAGCCGCCCCATCAGCTCGCGGTCTATGTGCAGGAAGGTGCGCAGCCCGCCGTTCTGCGTCTCGGCGGCGACATTGCGGAACACGCCGTCGCGGCGGATCGCGTCGATCAGCTTCTGCGACCAGTCCTGCAGCTCGGCCTGATCGGGCGCGGTGAGCGTATATTGATATTGCGAGCGGCTGGCGCGCGTCGTGATCTGTATGTCCTGCACCGGCTCTATGTAGACGGACGCGCCGGGAATGCGCTCGGCCGCCTTCTTCAGCCGCTCGGCGATCTCGTCCGCGCCGACGCTGCGCACATCGCGCGGGCGCAGCGTCACCGACATATGGGCGACATTGGTGGTGGCGTTGAGCGGGCCGACGCCGAGCACCGAGGCGGTCCCCGTCGCCTCCGGCTCCGCCTCGAAGATTTTCGAGACCTCGGCCTGCAGCCGCGTCATCGTCTCGAAGGAGGAATCGGGCGAGGCTTCCAGCACGACATTCAGCTGGCTCGTGTCCTGGCGCGGCAGGAAGCCCTTGGGGATGAAAGCGTAGAGCGCGATGGTGAGCGCCAGAGTGCCGAAGGTGAGGACCAGCATCAGCTTTTGCCGGCCGAGCGCAATGGCGAGAGTCTTGGCGTAGAATTCGTCGAGCCAGGCGGAAAAGCCGCTCTCCGGCGCATGGGAGGCGTGGCCCGCGCCCGGCTTCAGCAGCTTGGCGCAGAGCATGGGCGTCAAGGTCAGCGAGATGATCGCCGAGACGACGACCTGCGCGGTGAGCGTCAGCGCGAACTCGCGGAACATGCGGCCGACGAGGCCGGTCATGAACAGAAGCGGGATGAAGACGGCGATCAGCGAGACGGTGAGCGAGATCACCGTGAAGGCGATCTCCCGCGCGCCGTCCAGCGCGGCGCGATGCGGCGTCTTGCCGAGCTCTATGTTGCGGACGATGTTCTCGATCATCACGATGGCGTCGTCGACGACGAAGCCGGCGCCGATGGTCAGCGCCATCAGCGACAGATTGTCGAGCGAGAAGCCGGCGAGCGACATCAGCGCGAAAGTGGCGATGATGGAGAGCGGCAGGCTGACGCCGGCGATGACCGTCGCCCGCCAGCTGCGCAGAAACACCAGCACCACCAAAATCACCAGCGCGGTGGCCAGCACCAGGGTGAATTCCACATCCTCGATCGAGGCGCGGATCGTTTGGGTGCGGTCGTTCACCACCTCGAGCGACATGCCCTTGGGCAGCGCGCGCATGACATTGGGCAGCTCCTTATGGAGCTGATCGACCGTGCTGATGATATTGGCGCCCGGCTGGCGCTGCACGTCGAGGATGATCGCCGGCTCGCCGCGATACCAGCCGCCGACCCTGGCGTTCTCCAGCCCATCGAGCACCGTCGCCACATCGCGCAGCATGATCGGCGCGCCATTGCGATAGGCGACGACGACGGTCTCGAACTGCCGCGCCGCTTTCAGCTGGTCATTGGCGTCGAGCGTGTAGGATTGGTGGAGCCCGTCGAGCGAGCCCTTGGCGCCGGCGACATTGGCGGCGGCGATGGCGGCGCGCAAATCCTCCATGCTCATGCGATTTGCGGCGAGCCGGGCGAGATCGGCCTGAATGCGCACCGCCGGGCGCACGCCGCCCTCCACCGCCACATGGCCGACGCCCGGCACTTCCGAGAGGCGCGGCGCGATCAGCGTGTCGGCGACGTCGCTCATCTGCCGCATGCTGGCGGTCTTGGAGCGCAAGGTGAGCGTCACCACCGGCGTGTCGGCCGGATTGACCTTCGAATAGACGGGCGGATAGGGCAGCGTGCGCGGCAGCGTCGAGGCGGCGGCGTTGATCGCCGATTGCACATCCTGCGCGGCGGCGTCTATGTCGCGATCGAGCTCGAATTGCAGCGTGATCTGCGAGAGGCCGAAGGAGCTCTGCGACGACATGGTCTGCAGCGACGGAATCTGCCCGAACTGCCGCTCGAGCGAGGCCGTCACCAGCGCCGCCATCGTGTCGGGATTGGCGCCCGGCAATTGCGTCGTGACCTGAATGGTCGGGAAGTCGACCTGCGGCAGCGGCGAGATCGACAGACGCGCATAGCCGAGCAGGCCGAACAAGAGCACGGCGAAGCTCAGCAGCGAGGTCGCCACCGGCCGTTCGATGAAGGGCGTCGACACGCTCATCGCGGGAGCGTCACCTCTGTTGCGGCGGGCCGCCGACGTCGCCGCGCTTCTCGCCGCCGGCCTCGCTCTTTTGTTCCTTGCGCGGACGCTTCGCAGCATCCGCGCCGCGATCGGCCGTCGGCTCCATCACCTTGACCTGCGATCCGTCGACGAGCCGCGAGAAGCCGGTCGTCGCCACCTTCTCGCCCGGCTCGAGGCCGGAGACGACCACCGCCTGAACCTCGTCCTGCCGTCCGACGGAGACCGCCTTCATCGAGACGGTCTCGTCCTCGTTCAGCGCATAGACGAAGGCGCCATTGGGGCCGCGTTGAATGGCCGAGCTCGGAACCACACGCGCATCGTGTAGCACATCGACTGTCAACCGGACGTTGACGAACTGGCCCGGCCACAGCGCGAGGCCCTTATTCTCGAAGGTCGCCTTTATCTTCACCGTGCCGGTGGTCTGGTCGATCTGATTGTCGATCACCGTCACCACGCCCGTGTCCAGCACGCTGGAATTGTCCGGGCCGAGGGCGGCCGCCGGCGCCGGGGCGCGGGACTGCGCCTTCTGCACCGCGGGCAGAAACTGCTGCGGCACGGTGAAGACGACATAGATCGGCTGCAGCTGGGTGATGACGACGATGCCGGTCGCGTCCGAGCTGTGCAGAATATTGCCGACGTCCACGAGCCTTATGCCGGTGCGGCCGTCGATCGGCGAGCGTATGGTGGCGTAATCCAGCGTCGCCTTGGCGTTGTCGATCGCGCCTTGATCGGCGCGGATCTGCGCCTCGAGCTGGGTGACGAGCGACTCCTGCGTCGCAAATTGCTGCTGAGAGCCGAAATTGCTCGCCGCGAGCTTCTTATAGCGCGTCACATCGACGCGGGCGTTGGCGAGATTGGCTTCGTCCTGCGCCTTTTTGGCGACGGCCTGGTCATAGGCGGCCTGATAGAGCGTCGGATCGATGAGGGCGACAATATCGCCCTTCTTGACGCTCTGCCCCTCGTCGAAGCCGAGCTTCATCAGCCGCCCATCGACCTGCGTGCGGACAGTGACCGTGTTGAGCGCCTGCGCCGTGCCGACCGCGTCGATCGTCACCGGCACATCGGCGATCCGCACCGGCGTCGCCGTTATGGAGACGGGACCATCCAGGCTGCGGCGGCGCCCCTCGCGCTTGCCGCCCGACACTGCGGCCGATTCTTGCGCCCCGTCGCCGAAGATCCAGGGACGGGCGACGTAATAGCCGGCCGCGAGCGCGGCGATGACCCCCAGGGCGACCAGCGGCGACGGCCGCTTCGCGCGCCAGCCGGCCGGCCAGGAGAGCGGCGGTTTCACGGCCAGGGACCCTTGTCCGACTCATAGGCGCCATCTTCGGCGGCGATCTCGAGCGCGCGCGTCGCGCCGGACCAGCCGCCGCCGAGCGCCTGATAGAGGCTGGTGGCCGCCTGGAAATATGCGAGCCGAACCACGGCCAGCGCGTCCTCGGTCTGGAACAAGGTGGTCTCCGTGGTCGAGAGGGTGATGATATCGATCGTTCCCTCACGGAGCCGCGCTTCGGCCACCTCATAGGCCCGTCGCGCCGCGGCCGCCGCCTCGCCCTGCAGCTTCAGCTGGCGAGAGGTCTCCTGTATGGCGATGAGCGCATTCTCGACGTCCGAGAAGGCCGTCAAAATTTGTTTTTTGTAAGCCTGCGCCAGCTCGGCGAACTTGCCCTGCTGCAGCAGATATTGGCCCTGCAGATTATAGCCGTCGAAGACCGGCTGCGTCAGATTGCCGGCGATCTGCCAGGCGATCGCCTCCGGGCGGAACAGCGAGCGCAGCGCGATGCTCTGCACGCCGTAATAGCCGGTGATCTTGATCGACGGGAAGAAGGAGGCGCGCGCCTGCAGCACCGAGAATTCGGCGGATTCGAGCTTGGCCTCGGCCTCTGCGATATCCGGGCGGCGCAGCAGCAGCTCGGAGGGCAGGCCGGGCGAGACTTTCGGGAAGCTGAGCCGGGTCAGCGAGCCGCCCTTGATGACGGCGCTCTCCGGCGGGACGCCGAGCAGCACGGCCAGCGTGTTCTTCGTCTGGCGCAAAGTCTGCTCCAGCGGCGGCACGGAGGCGCGCTGCTGCGCGACGACCGAATCCTGCTGCGAAAAGTCGAGCGCCGTGGCGGTGCCGACGTCGAGCCGGGCCTTGATGGCCTTCAGCACGGTTTCGGCGATCTTGATGTTGTTGTGGGCGATGCGTAGCCGGTCTTCCGCCGTCAGCACCTGAAAATAGGCGTTCACCACCGAGGCGATGGTGGAAATCTCGACCACGTCGCGATCGAAGCGGCTGGCGTCGGCGAGCAGCCGCGCGGCGTTGGAGGCGTCCTGATTCTTGCCCCAGAAGTCGATCTCATAGCTGGCGTCGAGCTGCAGCTGCAAGAAATTGGCGCGGCGCGTGCGCAGCACGCTCGAGCCGGCGGCGCCGGTCGTCGTCGTGGCGCTGGTCGAGGCGCTGGTGCTCGTCGCGCTGGTGATGGTCGCCGGCGTCTGGGTGCGCCGCGCTATGTCGTTCATCGTGAGCGACGGCCACAGCGGCGAGCTGTTGATCCGCGCGGTCGCGTCGGCTTGCTGGATGCGCGCCACCGCGGCGGCTATGTCCAGATTTTGCTCGAGCGCCTTTTCGACGAGGCGGGTCAGCTCCGGCGAGCGGAAGCCCTGCGACCATTCCTTGGCGGCGCGAATCGGCGCGGCCGAGCGGGCCGGCTTGGCGGCCTTGAAGGCGGGCGGGGTCTCGACCGTGGCGTCCGGCTTCTCCCAATCGAGCACGCAGCCGGAGAGGGCCGTCGCGGCGGCGAGCGCCGCGGCGCGACCGAGGAACAGGGGCGGCCGTGGTCGTCGTCTCGGAGACAAGGACAATTCCGTTCTATCCGCATCTGCGCCCGGGCGGGCGCGTGGCCCTGTGACAGGGCCTAGACCAATGAGCGCCGCCGTTAAAGCGGGCGCGTGAATTTTCCACCGGCGCGACTCGATCGAGAGCGCCGATCCCACTCGACCCCGCAAAAATGGCCTCGCGAGGGCGCGTGGAAGAGCCGCCGAAAACCGATTCCTTCGCCGCGGCTCCGCTCGACCCTGCGAGGCGAGGCCGTTATGGTCAAGTTACGGATTGTTAATTTCTTCGCCGCGGCGTCGGCGTCTTTTGGGAAGGCGTCGGCTCGCCGGGCATTTTGTTCCAGCTTTCGCTCTGACACAAGAATGCGATCAGGCAGCCGGTGAGCGTGAGCTGGGTCGGGCTGTCCAAAGTGATGATCCCGATATAGATTTTGCCGTTCTCTGGATTGAAGAGATCGCCTTTCCAGCGATTGGCCTCGATCCGCGCCGCATGGCGCAGAATCAGCATCGGCTGCTGGCCGGGCGGGGGCGGCGGAAACACGCCGCGCGCGCAGAGCTTGCCGTCGCAATCGAAGAATTCGAGCTTTTGCTGATGGCCGCCGCGCATCCATACGCCATAGATCGGCTCGGTCGGCGCGGCGGGGGCCGGCGCCGCCTCCGCGGGGGCCGCCGCCGCAGGAGCGGCGGAAACGAGGGCGAGAAGCAGGGAAAAAGCCGCCTTCTTCATCATGGCTCCGAGCCTAACACGCCGCGCGGCGGCTGCACAGGCGAAGCCGTTCGCTCGGTCGCTTCGCTCGCGCCGAGGGCGGCCTCCTGCGGATCGCCGATCGCCTCCGCCTCCTCCTCCATCCGCGGCGGGCCGAGGAAGGCCGGCACGATGATGAAGGCGGCGAGCAAAGTGAAGAACAGCGAGATGGCGAGCAGCGCGCCCATGCTGGCCGTGCCCGGATGGCTCGACAGGAACAGGCTGCCGAAGGCCGTGCCCGTGGTGAGCGCGCTGAAGAAGATGGCGCGCGTCAGGCTCGAGGCGAGCATGTCCGAGACGCCCTTGCGCCAGGCGATGACGTAATAGATGTGGAAGGCGACGCCGACGCCGAACATCAGCGGCAGCGCGATGATATTGGCGAAGTTGAGCGATAAGCCGAGCAGATCGGCCGCCTCGAGGCTCATGATTCCCGCGAGCACCAGCGGGCCGAGCGTGAGCGCGACGTCGCTCGCCCGCCGCAGCGCGACGACGAGAATCAGGAATATGGCCACGAAGGCCAGCACGCCGGCCTGCAGAAAGGCGTCGACGACCGTCTTGCCGGCCTCGGCGACGATCACCGGCGGGCCGCCGGCGTCCGGGGCGAGCGTCTGCACCGCTTCGGCGAAGCGCGTCATCACCTCGCGATCATTGCTGTCGCCCTTGGGCGTCACCTCGACGCGCACCTCGCCATCGGCGGAGATCCATTCCGAGCGCAGATCCTCCGGCAGCGAGTCGGGCGTGATCTTCTGCGCGGCGAGCGCTCTGCGCAACTCGCCGAAGAGGCGCTCGAGATCGGAGAGAGCGGCGGTCTGCGCCTCCTTGCGAATCTCCGGGCTGGCCTTGACCAGCGCATCCAGCGAATCGGCGAAGCGGATGAGGCCGGCCGGGGCCTTGGGCGCGGAGCCGGCCTTGCGGATCGTCTTGGCGGCGCGGGCGAGGGCTTTCTTCACCTCCTCGTCGCTCGGCGCGGGCTTGACCGTCGGATCGAGAATCTTGCGCAGCTGATTGGCGGCGTTTTCGAGCAGCGGCAGCTTCTCGTCCTGATCGGCGGGAATCAGCTGGTCGATCGTCGTCACATGATCGACCTCCGGCAGCGCCGCGATTTTTTTGGCCAGCTCGCGCGCGGCGGGCAGAGAGGGCGCGAGCGCCTCGATCTTATTGGGCGCCGTCTGCGGGTTTTTGGAGAGATCGAGGAAGGTCGCGACCGATTCGACAGTCTGATCGCGCAGATTCATCGGATTGGAGTCGAAGCGCAGATGTAGCAGGAAGGGCGCGCCGGCGAGCACGACGATCGCCGTCGCGACGAGCACCAGCACGCGATGGCGGGCGATCCAATGATCGACGGCGGCCAGCGAGGCGGTCTCCACCGGCGCCGTCTCCGCCTTGGGGCCGAGAATGCGGATCAGCGCCGGCAGGAAGGTGAGCGTCGCCAGATAGGCGATGATCATGCCGAGGCCGGCGATGAGGCCGAGCTCGGCCACGCCGAGAAACTCCGTCGGCAGGAAGCAGAAGAAGCCGGCGAGCAGCGAGACGGCGGCGAGCGTCAGCGACCAGCCTATGCCGCGCGTCGCCGCCAGCAGAGCTTGCGGCAGATCGTCGACATTGTGGCGCTCCTCGCGATAGCGCGTCGCGAACTGAATGCCGAAATCGACGCCGAGGCCGATGAACAGAACCGCGAAGGCGACCGAGATGAGGTTGAAGCGGCCGATCAGCGCTATGCCGAGGCCCGAGGTCATGGCGAGGCCGGCGATGATGGTCAGCAGCACGGCGAAGATGAGCCGCTTGGAGCGCAGCGCCGCCCAGAGAATGAGCGTCACCACCGCCAGCGTGGCCGAGACATTCAGCCCGGTGTTCTCGGCGACGGTGGCGAATTCCTCATCCGCCAGCGGCACTTGCCCGGTCAGCCGCACGGTCACGCCCTTGTCGGGAACGAGGCCGAGCGATTTCGCCGTGTCTCGAATGATCTGCACCGCCTCATGGCCGGGCTCGAGCGCCGAATAGTCGATGATCGGCTTGATGAGCACGATGCGGCGCGGGTCCGCGCTGGGGCCGACCGAGGGCGCCTCCGGCTCGCGGCCGCCAGAAAGCAGCTTCTCCCAGGAGACCTTGGCCGGCTTTCCGGCGAGCACGGCGTCGAAAGCGTCGGTGAAATTATCGAGCCCCTTGGCGAAGGAGGCGAGGCCGCGCTCGCTCGTCGCCACCTGCTTGAGGCCGAACAGCAGAGCGTCCGACAGGCCGCGCAGGCTGGGGTCTTCCGCCAGCGGCTGCAGAAACTCGCGCTGCGCGACGAGCGAATTCATGTCGCGGCGAATCTCGTCGACGCCGAGGAAGAGAATGCCATTGTCGCGAAAATATTTATTATCGTCCGGGCGCCAGACGCGGGACATGAGCGGCTTGCCGGTCAGCGCGTCGCGCAGCTCATTGGCGCTTTTTTCCGCCTGCTCGCTGGTCTTGGCGTCGACGACCGCCACGATGATGTCGTCGATCTGCGGAAAGGCTTTGTAGAGGCGCGTCTCATTGGCGCGCCAGGGAACCTCGGGCGAGAAGAGATGCGCCGTATCCGTGTCGATGGCGAAACGCGTGGCGGTCACATAGGCGCCGGCGACGGTGAGCGCGAGCGTGACGATGACGACCGTCCAGGGCCGGCGCAGACACCAGGCCACGAGCTTTTCCAACATCAAGGGTCCTCGAATTGTTCAAAGCGCCGTGGGCGGCGCTCGTCGCGCCCGTCTCGAGCATGGGCTCGGGCCGGGCGTTCAGAAGTCGCTGGCTATTCCTTTGCTCTCCCAATCGCCGTAGCGAGCGGGATCGAGCCCTCCGCGGCCGCCGAGCTCGCGCTGCGTCGAGACGCGATCACGCCTCTGTCGCTCGCGGCGCTCCTCGGCTTCCGCCAGCGCGCGTTGCGCTTCCGGCGGAAGGGTCCGCTCGGTCGCGGCTCGTTCCGAGCGTGTCTCCGCTTCGTCCATTCATCCTCCTCGGAACGCGACGCTCCCGGGAAATTGTCCCGGGAAACTCTCCCGACAAGAGCTGGTTCTCGGGCGCGCGATCGGCGCTCGCCTCGGGTCAGCTCCTTATGTGATATAAACGACGATTCGATCCCCGTCGAAGGTGTGAATGCGCGACAATAGACCTTTCTCCGCCAAGGCCAAGGCGCGGGCCGGCTTCCTTCCGGCAGACGCCGCGCGCGAGGCCGAGGCCGCTCAAGTCCCGGGGCTGCAGGCGCGCATCGCCGCGGCCAATGTGATCGCGGATGTCGCGCAAGGCGGCCACCGGCTGGACGAACGTTTTTCTCCGCAGGCGGTTCCGTACCGCCTCGCAGGAATGGAGCCGCGCGACATCGGGCTCGCGCGCTCCATCGCCTATGTCGGCGTTCGCCGTCTCGGCGCCATTCGCCACGCGCTCGCGCTTCTGCTCGAGAAGGGCCTGCCCAAGCAGGCCGCGCGGCTCGAATGGCCGCTCGTCGCCGCGGCGGCGCAAATCCTCTTTCTCGACGTTCCCGATCACGCCGCCGTCGATCTCGCCGTGCGCGCGGTCCGGCTCGAGCCGAAGACCACTCCCTTCGCCGGCCTGGTGAATGGCGTGCTGCGCAATCTCATCCGCCGCCGCGAGGAGTTTCTCGGCGCCGATCCGCTCGATCTCGACACGCCCGCCTGGCTCGCGCAGCGCTGGATCAAATCCTATGGCGAGGCGCAGGCGCGCGCCATCGCCGCCATCCATATGCAAGAGCCGCCGATCGACCTCACGGTGAAATCGGACGCCGAAGGCTGGGCGCAGCGTCTCGATGGAATCGTTCTGCCGACCGGCTCGGTGCGGCTGCGCGCGCGCACGCCGATCGTCGAGCTCGACGCTTATGCGGAGGGCGAATGGTGGGTGCAGGACGCCGCCGCCGCTCTGCCGGCGCGCTTGCTCGCCGTGGAGCCGGACGAGCGCGTGCTCGACATGTGCGCCGCGCCCGGCGGCAAGACCGCGCAGCTCGCTCTCGCGCGCGCGCAGGTGACGGCGCTCGATCGCTCCGCCGAGCGGCTGAAGCTGCTCGCCGCCAATCTGCAGCGCGTCCGCCTGCACGCCGACATAGCGGTCGGCGACGCCGCCTCTTATTCCGCCGCGCGTCCCTTCGACGCTATTCTGCTCGATGCGCCTTGCTCGGCGACGGGGACGATCCGCCGTCATCCCGACGTGCCCTGGATCAAGAAGCCCGGCGATCTCGATTCCCTCGTCGCGCTGCAATCGCGCATTTTGGAGCGCACCGCCGCCCTGCTGCGGCCCGGCGGGCGCCTCGTCTATTGCACCTGCTCGCTGGAGCCGGAGGAGGGCGAGGCGCAAATCGCGAGCTTCCTGCGCCGTCATCCCGAGATGCGCCGCGCGCCGATCGACGCCGCCGCCGATCGCGTTCCGGCGGAATTCGTGACGCCGGACGGCGATTTGCGCACGCTGCCATCCTATTGGCCGAATGAGGACGCGCGCCTCGCCGGGCTCGATGGCTTCTTCGCCGCGCGGCTCGTGCGGCGGGACTGACGGAAGGCGCAGGATCGCGCATCCGCCGCTTTTCCGCTTGTGCGTTTCGTGTCATCCCGATCATGATTCGCTTTGCTCCGCACGAGATCGCGGAGCGCGAGGAGGACGCTCTGAGCGAGACGGCCAAAGGCTCTGGACAGCGATTGGCGAATGCCGCCGCGCGTGGCGTCGCCTCATTCGCGCGCGCGGTGCGCGGGCCTTATTACGCCGTGCAGGCCATGGGCGTACGCGCGCCGGAGCGGCTCTATGTGGCGCCGCAGGACATTCGCACAGCCGATCCCACCGTCGCGGATGAAATCTACGCCGGCTATTTTTCCTTCGACGGCAAGGTGGTGGAGACCAATGGGCGTTCGCCCTTCTCCATCGCGCCGCCATCCGTCGCTTGGCGGCGCTCGCTCGCCGGCTTCTCCTGGCTGCGGCATTTGCGCGCCGCCGATCGCGCCCTCGCGCGCGCCAACGCCCGCGCGCTGGTCGACGAATTTTTGCGCACGCGCACCGATTTCATCGACGATCCCGCCTATGAGCCGCGCATCGTCGCGCGCCGCACGCTGTCCTTTCTGGCGCAATCGCCGATCCTGCTCGAGGGCGCCGATCAAGATTTCTACGAGCGCTTCATGCGCGCGCTGGCGCGCAACATTCGCTTTCTGCTGCGCGCCATGGGCTCGGAGCGGCGCGCCTCGGACCGGCTGCTCTGCGCCGTGGCGCTCGCCGCTTTCGGCGTCTGCGCCGACGCCGGCCGCAAATTCGAGATGCGCGCCACCGCGCTGCTGGACGCCGAGCTGTTCCGCCAAATCCTGCCGGACGGCGGCCATATCGGCCGCAATCCCGAGACGCCGGTGGATCTGCTGCTCGATCTATTGCCGCTGCGCCAAGCCTATGCCGCGCGCGGGCGCCGGCCGCCGGAACGGCTCACCGCCTCCATCGCCGCGATGATCTCCTTCCTGCGCGTGCTGAAGCATGGCGACGGCTCGCTGGCTTTGTTCAACGGAATGGGCCAGGCGCCGCCGGATCGTCTGGCGACGATCCTCGCCCATGCCGACGCCTCGGGCGCGCCTATTCTCGACGCCCCGCATTCGGGCTATCGGCGGCTGCAGGCGGGCGCGGCCGCGGTCGTCGTCGACGCCGGCGCGCCGCCGCCGCCGGTCTTCTCCTCAGCGGCCCACGCCGGCTGCCTCTCCTTCGAATTTTCGATCGGCGCCGAGCGCATCGTCGTCAATTGCGGCGCGCCGCCCACCGGCTCCGACGCGCTGCGCCGCGTCGCGCGCTCGACCGCGGCGCATTCCACCCTCGTCGTCGAGGATCGCTCCTCCTGCCGCATAGAGGCGCGGCCGGGACGCGGCCGGCCGGAGGAGCGCATCGTCGCCGGCCCCGTGCAAGTGAAGGCGGCGCGCCGCTCCACCGACACGAGCCATGAGCTCGAGCTTTCGCACGACGGCTATGCGCGCGAGCTCGGCCTATTGCACGAGCGCAGGCTGGCGCTGGCGCATGACGGCTCGCAGCTGCTCGGCGACGACAGGCTCATCGCGCTGCGCCATGGCGCGCGGGCCGAGAATTTCGTGCTGCGCTTCCATCTGCATCCCAATGTGCAGGCGAGCGCGGCCGGCAAGCGCAAGGTGCTGCTGCGCAGCCTCGGCGTCGATCTCGTCTTCGAGGCCAACGCCGATGTGAGCGTTGAGGAGAGCGTCTTCTTCGCCGGCCCGGCCACAGCGCGCAAAAGCGCGCAGATCGTGGTGGATGGCCGCGGCGTGAAGGACGCGCATTTGCGGTGGTCGTTTTCGCGGGTGGAGGAGGGGTGAGACCGGACCGCTTCGCCCATCGATCCTCTTAATTTTTCCAGGAGGCCGTCCTGGCCGGGCTCGTCCCGGCCATCCACGCCACGCCGCTTCCCCTTATCGGCGATTGGCCGATGCGGATTCGAGTCCGCCAATGCGCTTGGCGAGAGGTCGCTCGTCAGGCGCGTGTAGAGCGTTTTATCCTTCATCCATGCCGCGGCGGCGTGGCGTGGATGGCCGCGACAAGCGCGGCCATGACGGCGGCCCTTGGGAAAGGGGCGGGAGGAGGCGGTTCCACATTGGCGGGTTATGCGATTTTATAACACCGCGCGTCGTTTACGGGCCTTTGCTTTCGCCGAAATTTTGGATGGTTAGCCATGCCGTCACGCAAATCAGATAAGAAGCCTTACACGGGGATTTTGGTCGAACCCATGCCAAAATTTACGACACTTACTACCCCAACTGATGAAGAACTGGCATTCATAATAGATACGAAATTGAAGGCGTTGTTTGATCACTACGAAATCGATTCCGCCGACGCATTTGAAGGCGGCCCCAGAATGGCGTCCGCTTGGGCCAACCTCGCCTGGCATCTGGCGCGCGTTCATGTCCCAGGCTTCATCGGCGCACCGCGAGGACGTGGAAAGCCTGCCACGCGGAGAGCCGACGACGTTTCATTGGTGATGCATGTCGAATTGCTGAAGAGACGCGACGGGCTGTCAGAGCGAAAGGCCGTCAAACGCATTGCCGACCGGTATCTAGTTTCTGGCAGCGAAGAGACCCTACTGAAGCGGTATAAAAATGCAAAGCCTGTTTTCGCTCCGATTGTTGCCATGTTCGACAGAGTCGCCGCCGCCGAGGGCAACGACGTTTTCGTTCGCGCGATGGAGGAATCTCTTTTTGGGGACGATAAAGATACATTTTTGTCCCCAGATTGAGCGTGTGCTTAATGGGGAGTCACCAACACACAAGGTGACCTATGACTCCCAGAGAACGAATTTCGGTTTCTGTTTTCGGTATCAAAGCCGAGGCGGAAGGTCGTAAAGGCATTGCGGCGTTTCTATTGGTCGTGGCCCTGCTTTTTGCAGGGCGTTGGGTCAGGCTCTTTTGAGACCAACCAATATCGTGCAAAACTTGAGGCTTTCGCAAACTCTCACCGCCGGGTTCCGAGGATGATTGACGACGAGAAATTGTCCGCATGGGCGGATGCATGCCTGAGAATCAACCACCTTAACACATTGGTTCAGAGGGAAATTAAAGGTGGTTCGATGGAGCGAGCTTGTGACTTGTCCGAACGTGCTCGGGTTGCAGCATGTGCGCTTTTCAACGATATGGTTTCAGAGGGAGCGGCAAAACCAGACGGCTACTGTGAACGCGACCCGATGTAATCGCTGTGCAAGACTCAAGACTTTCGGCACTTGCATCGAGCCCCGGCCAATCAACAATTTGCACTTTACAAAAGTCAGGCGCGAAAAGGCCGCCTCATCGCCACGGGTCGAGCACGGGCGCCCGCGCCCGCGCGAATTCGGCGGCGTCGCGCGTCACCACTGTCAAGCCGTGATGCAGCGCCGTCGCCGCGATGAACAGGTCCGCTTGCGAGAATGTGTGTCTGGATTTGCGGCCGTCCTCGACGAGCAGCCGCCATTTGAGGATCACATCCTCGCTCACAGGCAGCACGCGCCGCTCGAACATCGGACGCACTCTGTGCGTCAGCCAGTCGCCGAGCTCGGCGCGTCGTGTCGCGTCTTCGACGAGCTCGATGCCAAAGCGAATTTCGGCGAGCGTGACGGTGCTGACATAGAGCAGATCGAGCGGCTGCGCGGCGATGAAGGCGACGACCTTCGCTTCGGGTCTGGGGCGGCGCAGCTCCGAGAGAATATTCGTGTCGAGCAGCCAGCCCGTCACAGCTCGACGTCGCGCACCGGCGCCTGCTCGCGCTTCGGCTCGATATCGATGTCGCGGTAGGGCGAGGACTGCATAGCGGCGATCAGGGCCTCGCCGGTTCGCTCGCCCTCGAGACGGCGAAACTCGTCGGCGGCGACGACGACCACTTCGTCGCGTCCATGAATGGTGACGTGCTGCGGCCCCTCGCTGCGAACGCGCCGCACCAGCTCGCTGAAGCGCGCCTTGGCGTCCTGCAGCGCCCAACGGCTCGGCGGGCGAGGCGGCTTTGGTGGAGTCGGTCGGGCCGATCTAGTCATTCTGACTAGATTATCACGTGGGGGCGCGAAGGAAAGCCCCTTGACGCTAGCGGACTAAATTCCTATCTTCCTCCTGCCTCCGCCGGTGGGGCGTCGCCTTGAAGGGTAGGCGGCGTCGGCGGGGGCGCGGTTCGCAAGGGCGGGGGCAGACCCTCTCTCGTCTCGAGCGACGCCACGCCGCCGGCACGGCTTCTCCTTCGTGCGGAGGCATGTGGGAACACATGCGAAAGTCGGCCGAATTTCCGAGGCTCGCGCGGGGATAGACTACCCGAAAGGGGAAAACAACCCTGAGCCCGCAGGCGGCGAACAGAAAAGGCGGCCGTGGTCCGGGATGCTTCCGGCTTCGATGCGCGACTTTTTTCAACGCTGCGGCCGAACGGAGCCGCTGCGTCCCGGACCTCCCATCCTCCCGCGCCGAATTTCGGCGCCGGGCGCGAAAGCGCGCGCCTCCTGCGAGAGGGCGCGGTCGGCGCGCTTTGGTTTCTCCCCCGGGCGATCTATGATAAGCGCCGGGTCGACACCCTTTCCCCGCGACATCTTCGCTCCATAACGAGGGACCTGAATGCCGGTCGATCTGCGCCGTATCACGAGAGCTCTGCTGTCCGTCTCCGACAAGACCGGACTCGTCGAATTGGCGAAGGCTCTCGCCGCGCATGGCGTCGAGCTGATCTCCACCGGCGGCACGCGCAAGGCGCTGGCCGAGGCGGGCCTTGCGGTGCGCGATATCGCCGATGTCACCGGCTTTCCGGAGATGATGGACGGGCGGCTGAAGACGCTGCATCCAAAGGTGCATGGCGGCCTGCTGGCGATCCGCGAGAATCCCGAGCATGAGGCGGCCATGCTCGCCCATGACATTCCGCAGATCGATCTGCTCGTCGTCAATCTCTACCCCTTCGAGGCGACGCTGGCCAAAGGCGCGCCTTTCGAGACCTGCGTCGAGAATATCGACATTGGCGGGCCGGCGATGATTCGCGCCGCCGCCAAGAATCACGACGATGTCGCCGTGCTGGTCGAGCCGGCCGATTATGATGGGTTTCTCGCCGAGCTTTCCGCCAATGGCGGCGCCGCCACTCTGGCGACGCGCCGGCGCCTCGCGCAAAAGGCCTATGCCCGCACGGCGGCTTATGATGCGGCGATCTCCAATTGGCTGGCCGGCGCGCTCGGCGAGGCGACCCCGCCCTGGCGCGCGATGGGCGGCCATTTGTCCGAGCCCATGCGCTATGGCGAGAATCCGCATCAGAGCGCCGGATTCTATCTGACGGGAGAGAAGCGCTTCGGCGTCGCCACGGCGAGGCAGGCGCAGGGCAAGCAGCTCTCCTACAACAATGTCAACGACACCGACGCGGCCTTCGAGCTGGTCGCGGAATTCGATCCCGCGCGCACGGCGGCGGTGGCGATCATCAAGCATTCCAATCCTTGCGGCGTCGCCGAAGGCGCGAGCCTCGCCGAGGCCTATCGCAAGGCGCTGCGCTGCGATTCCGTCTCGGCTTTTGGCGGCATCGTCGCGCTCAATCGCAAGCTCGACGCCGAGGCGGCGCGCGAGATCGTGAAGATTTTCACCGAGGTCATCATCGCGCCGGAGGCGGATGAGGAGGCGATCGGCATTATTGCGGCGAAGAAGAATTTGCGTCTGCTGCTCACCGGCGGCCTGCCCGATCCGCGCGCGGGCGGTCTCACTTTCCGCAGCGTCTCGGGCGGCTTTCTGGCGCAGTCGCGCGACAATAGCGTCGTCGACGATCTCACCCTCACCGTGGTGACGAAGCGCGCGCCGACTTCGAGGGAGCTGGCGGATTTGAAATTCGCCTTTCGCGTCGCCAAGCATGTGAAGTCCAACGCCATCGTCTATGCGCGCGATCTCGCGACGGTGGGCGTCGGGGCGGGGCAGATGTCGCGCGTCGATTCTTCGCGCACGGCGGCTTTCAAGGCGGAGGAGGCGGCGCGCGAGGCCGGCGTGCGGGAGAGCTTCGCCGTCGGCTCGGTGGTCGCGTCCGACGCCTTCTTCCCCTTCCCGGACGGGCTGCTCGCGGCGGCCTCGGCCGGCGCGACGGCGGTGATTCAGCCGGGCGGCTCGGTCAATGACAAGGATGTGATCGCCGCCGCCGATGAGGCCGGCCTCGCCATGGTGCTGACCGGCGTGCGTCACTTCCGCCATTGAGCCGGCCTGCGCTGCGGCGCAATATGTTTCCGTAATCTATTGTTTTAGCGCGGGGTGCGCGACATCGTGCCGCGTCCCCCGCGCTGCGCATATTGTCGCGCTGTCGCATTTTGCGGCGAAACGCGGGGAACTGTCGCAGCCTGCGCCAGTCTTTGCCGCCGACCAGCCGATGGCGTGACAATTCCGAGGCGATTTCAGGCAGTTCTAATTGCCATTGTGCGACGCACGGCGCCTAATGATCCCGACAATGACGACGCTCTCCTCTTTCGAGACGAGCATAGATCGGGAGCTGTGCTTGATATCGAGACGACAATAATCTGATCGAAAGTCTTTCGATCGCCCGTCTGTCGCATTTTGACGCGCCTTTCCTTCGCGAATGGCGCTCATGCCGCAGCTCTCCCGCAATTTCGGTCAGATCTCGTCGCGCTGCTCTCACGAGCGGCGTCGCTGGGTCGCGCCGTCACCTCACTTTCCTTCCCAGGGAAAGAGGCCCGCGCCGCTGGGTCGATGACGAGCGGTCACTCAATCCTCCCTAACTTTCCCGGCCGTCTCTTCGAAGGGCGGCCGGGACTTTTCGAAAAAAAGACGGAAACGCCAATGACAGGAACCGGCGATGTGGCCGCCCCGCGTCCACAGCGGCTCGAGGCGGCGAATGTGATGGCGGCAGGACTGGCCTTCATTTCTATTTTCGCCGGACCGGCGCGCGCAGACACCACCGACCAGCTGCTCGACCAGCTGAAGGCCAAGGGAATTCTCACCAAGGGCGAATATCGCAAGCTCAAGGCGCGCCATGCGGCCGAGACCGCCGCGCCGGCCCGCGCGGCTGTGGCGAGCCAAGCTGCGCAGCCGCTCGCGACGCCTTCGGATCGCTTCATCACGCGCCTCGACAAAGGGATCGGCGCGCGCGTCGGCGCGGTCGACGTGCGTCTGTCCGGGCAGCTCGCCTTTTTCGCGACCGAGCAATTCAAGCAGGCGGGAACGGCGAGCATCGCCGGCGGGCTCGGCGGCGGCAGCCTCTATAATAACTCCTCCGCCATTCGCTCCGGCCTGCTGCCGAGCGCTTTGGCGCTCAATCTCTCGACCGAGCAGGAGGGCTATAAGGTCTCCTTCTCGCTCGGCCTCTACGCCGGCGGCAATAATATTCGCGTCGGCCTGCTCAATGGCAATAGTTCCGGCGCCTCGGTGGCGCTCGGCACGCCGGGCGTCGATCTGCGGCAAGTGTTCGGCGAAATCAGCTCGCCGGACTTGGGCTCGTTGAAGGTCGGCCGCGATCTCGGCCTCTTCGCCGCGGACGCCATTCTCAACGACTTCACGCTGTTCGGCGCCGGCACCATCGCCGCCAACGCCAGCCCCTCCAACACCAGCCTCGGCCGCATCGGCTTCGGCTATGTCTATGCGGATTGGATTCCGCAGCTCACCTATACGACGCCGGATTTCCACGGCGTCACCGTTTCGGTCGGCGCCTTCTCGCCCTATCAGCAATTCGACAACGCCGGCTCCTATGTGTCGGCCGCCGGCGTCCTTCCCTATTCGGGCGTTATCACCGGGCATGACCAGCCGGGCTTTCAGGCGCGCGTGAAATATATCGGCGAGCTCGCGCCGGGGATGAAGCTCACGCTGTGGACCTCCGGCCTCACCCAGCGGCATCGCGTCGAATCCGGCGACGCCATATTGCTGCCGCGCGGCGCGGGCGTGCGGTCCATGGCGATAGACGCCGGCGGGCGGCTCGACGTCGGCCCTGTGACTCTGGTCGGCTATGGCTATAAGGGCGTCGGCCTCGGCACGACGGGGCTCTATTTCGATGGCGTCGGCTATGATGGCGAGCGGCGCAAATCCTCCGGCTATTACGCCCAGGCCGGCTATACGATCTTCGAGCGCCTGACTTTCGGCGGCAGCTATGGCGTCAGCTATCTCGACGCCAATCTCGCCGATTATCCGGGCCGGCTCGGCGATGGCGCGCTCGTCTCCGCCAACGCCTCGACGATCGGCTTCGTGAAATATCGCTTCACCGATTGGGTCACCTTCCAGAGCGAGTTCGTGCGCTCGATCTCGCATAATCTGCTGGGGCAGGGGGTGAGGACCAACGCGCTCGTCGCCGGAACGATTTTCTCTTTCTGATCGAAGGGATAGCGGATCGGCCTGCGACAATTTGTGCGGTGCACAAAGTAAGTGTGCTCTCATAATAAAAAGCGGCGGTCGGCCCGGCGACGGTTCGGCTGCCGCCGCCGCGTGTTCGGGCGGCCGTGAAAAGGCGTCTCAAATGCCCCTCTATTCCGCCAGCCTGACGGAGGCGGCGCGTGATAAATTCTTCGGCCGCGGCGAGCTGCCGACAGTCGAGCTGAAACAGCCGATCCTGCGCTCCTGGCTGCGCTGCGCCGAGCTCGGCCTCGACGCCGCCCGGCCGCCGCGCGTCGCGCCGCTCGAGCGGAGCGAGCTGCAGACGTTTCTCGCGCGGCACGAGCGGCTTCGTCGCTTGTGTCGGCCCGAGCTCGACGCGCTGAACGCCGAGGCGCATGAGACGGGCGCGATCGTCATTCTCGCCGATGCGCAGGGCATGGTGGTCGACGCCATAGGCGATATCGGCTTCGCCGGCTATGCGGCGCAAATCGCGCTCAAGCCCGGCGCGCATTGGAGCGAGGCCGCCGCCGGCACCAACGCCATAGGCGCGGCGCTGGCCGAGCGGCGGGCCACGGCCGTGCATGGCGGCGAGCATTTCTACGAGAGCCATAATATTTTGAGCGGCGCGGCGGCGCCCATCGTCGATCCGCGCGGCGTCGTCGTCGGCGCGCTGGCGCTCGCCGCTCACGCCGCCGTGCATCGCGTGCATGCGCTAGGGCTCGTGCGCTTCGCCGTGGAGCAGATCGAGCATCGCTTCTTCGGCGGCGGCGCTTTCGCGGCGGCCACCTTGCTGCGCTTCCACACCGACCCGGCCGTCGTCGGCGCGCCGCGCGAAGGGCTGCTCGCCTTCGACGACGACAAGCGCCTCATCGCCGCCAATCGCCGCGGCCTCTCCTTCGTGCAGCGCGATTGGTGCGCGCTCGATGTGGCGCGATTGGAGGAGCTGTTCGAGCCGCTGCGATCCGGGCCGCAAATGGGGGAGATCATCGGGACCGACGGAAGGCGCTATTACGGCCTCGCCAACACGCCCGGCGCCTGCCGCGCGCGGCCGACCGATTGTCCCTGGGAGCTGCAGGACATCTGCTTCGAGCCGCCCTCGGCGCGGCTCGCGGAGCATAGGCTGCGCGACGCCGAGCTTTCGGCGATGCGCGCGGCGCTCGACGCCTGCGACGGCAATTTCAGCAAGGCCGCTCGCGTGCTCGGCGTGCATCGCAGCACGCTCTATCGCCGCTTGAACGAGCGGGCGGGGGAGAGGGCGCGGTAGCGCTCTCCGATCGAACGATAGGCGCAGCCGCTTCGAGATCGAAGGGCCGCGCCTTTTCGGACTCATTCATCCGCGCTGGCTCACTCGCAGACGCGCATGCGGCGAAAATAGAGGACATTGCCCCAATCATCGGTCACCGGACGGCGGGCGATGTAGCAATTGCTGGGCGCCTCGGAGGCGGCGATGGCGCCGAGCGTCAGAGCGGTCAGCGCGCCCGCGGCGGCGACGCCGCCCCAGTAGTGGCCGTGATGACCGTGATGCCAATAGGGGTCCGCCTGGGCGGTGGAAGCGGTGAAGTTCGAGGCGGCGATGGTGGCGGCCAGCAGGCCGGCGGTGAGGAATTTTTTGGTCATCTTGCGCTCCGTGGCTCGGTGTCGTTCACGCGTCTCGTGAACGTCCCGAACTTACGAAGCGCCGAGCGCCATGGATGTGCGCCTTCGCACCGAGCGGTTCACTCCTCGCTCTGCGCGAGCAGCTTGGCCTGATGATCCGTCGTCAGCGCGTCGAAAATCTCGTCCATCTCGCCTTCCATCACGCGATCGAGCTTGTAGAGTGTGAGATTGATGCGATGGTCGGTGACGCGGCCTTGCGGAAAATTATAGGTGCGGATGCGCTCCGAACGATCGCCCGAGCCGACCTGCGCCTTGCGATCGGCGGAGCGCGCGCTGTCGAGGCGGTGGCGCTCGGCGTCATAGAGGCGCGAGCGCAGCACCTCCATCGCCTTGGCCTTGTTGCGATGCTGCGAGCGCTCCTCCTGCATCATCACGACGATGCCGGATGGAATATGCGTGATGCGGATCGCCGATTCGGTCTTGTTGACATGCTGGCCGCCGGCGCCGCCCGAGCGCATCGTCTCTATGTTGAGATCCTTGTCGTCTATGGCGATATCGACATCCTCCGCCTGCGGCAGCACGGCGACCGTCGCTGCGGATGTGTGAATGCGCCCCTGCGTCTCCGTCGCCGGCACGCGCTGCACGCGATGCACGCCGGATTCGAACTTCAATTTCGCATAGACGCCGCGGCCGGCGATCTCGGCCACGATCTCCTTATAGCCGCCGAGCGCGCCGTCGCTGGCGGAGAGAATCTCGACGCTCCAGCCCTTGACGGCGGCGTAGCGCTGATAGGCGCGGAAGAGATCGCCGGCGAAGAGCGAGGCCTCGTCGCCGCCGGTTCCGGCGCGCACCTCGAGAATGACGCCCTTCTCGTCGGCGGAGTCTTTCGGCAGCAAAGCGAGCTTCAGCTCTTGCTCGGCGCTGGTCAGCGCTTCCTGCGCGACATCGAGCTCGCCTTCGACGAAGGCGCGCATATCGGGATCGATCGCCGGATCGGCGAGCATCTCGCCCGCGCCGGCGATCTCGGCCTGCGTCGCGCGATAGATTTTGATCTTGGCGACGACATCGTCGAGCATGGCGAGCTCGCGAGACAGCGCGACGAAGCTCGCCGCGTCCGGCCCCGAGCTGAGCCTGTCGGCGATCTCCTCGTGACGACGCAGAATGAGGTCGAGCTTGTCTTGGGCGAACATGGGGCTTGCCGAGCGAGAGGGTAGGGGATGGCGTGGAGCGAGGCGCGAGCGTCGCTAGCGGCCCCGGTCTTTCGCGGCGATTGCCGAAATCGACGCGTTCACCCTCGGGAGGGTCGGATGGCGAAGCCATCCGGGGTGGGGTTCCCCGCGAAAGACTCGGCGGAAACACCCCCTCCCGATCGCCTTCGGCGCTCGACCTCCCCCCTCGAGGGGGAGGTGGAAACGCCTCTCCCGGCCAGCTTTCGCGTTTTGGCGCATGCTCAAACCGGAATATCGCGTGCGGCGGCGAATTCGCGCAAAGTCTCGCGCAGGCTCGGCGCGCCGTCCTCCCTGGCGAGCAGCGAGGCCAGGAAAACCTCCGCCTCGTCGAGATTGACGGCGAGAATCATCGCCTTCACCGGTCCGATCGACGACGGCGACATGGACAGCGAGCGATAGCCGAGCGCGAGCAGCGCCAGCGCCTCCAGCGGACGGCCGCCCATCTCGCCGCAGAGCGTCACCGTCTTGCCGGCGCGCTTGCCCGCGGCGGCGATGCGCTCCAACGCGCGCAGCACGGGGGTGGAGAGCGTGTCGTAGCGCTTGGAGACGCGCGTGTTGTCGCGATCGGCCGCATACATATATTGCACGAGATCATTGGAGCCGACCGACAGAAAATCGGCGCGCGCGGCGATGCTGTCCAGCTCCCACAGCAGCGAGGGCACCTCGACCATGGCGCCGAGCTGCACATCGGTCGGCGGCATATGGCCGTGGCGCTGGAGATGCGCGAGCTCGCGATGCGCGATCGCTTTGGCCGCCTCGAATTCCGCGACATTGGCGATCATCGGAAACATGATGCGCACGTCGCGTCCGCCGGCCGCTTTCAGCATGGCGCGGATCTGCATCCGCAACAGGCCCGGCCGATCAAGGCCGATGCGGATGGCGCGCCAGCCGAGCGCGGGATTCTCCTCCTCGATCGTCGCCATATAGGGCAGGATTTTATCGCTGCCGATGTCGAGCGTGCGGAAGGTCACGGGGCGGTCCTGCACGGCGTCGAATACCGCCTTATAGAGCAGGAACTGCTCGTTCATGCGCGGGAAGCGTGGCGCCAGCATGAATTGCAGCTCGGTGCGGAACAGGCCGATGGAGCGCGCGCCGGTCTCGTGCAGATGCGGCACGTCGACGATGAGCCCGGCATTCATATGCAGCGCGATCTCGACGCCGTCCTTGGTGACGGCGGGCACGTCGCGCAGCTTGGCGTATTGCTCCATACGGCGGGCGCGCAGCCGCGCCTTCTCGCCATAGGCGGTCTGCACATCCGGCGGCGGGCGGATGTGGACGTCGCCGGTCACGCCGTCCACGATGACGGCGTCGCCCGCCTCGACGAGATCGGTCACATTGGCGGCGAGGCCGACCGTGGCGATGCCGAGCGCGCGGGCGACGATGCCGACATGGCTCGCCGGGCCGCCTTCCTCGAGCACGAGGCCGCGCAGCCGCGAGCGGTCGTAGTCGAGCAGCGCGGCCGGCCCCATGTTGCGGGCGATGAGAATGGCGTTCTCGGGGATCGATTCGCGCTCGGCGACATAGCTCTGCCCGGTGAGCTGATGCAGCAGCCGATTGGCGAGATCGTCGAGATCGTGGAGCCGATCGCGCAGATAGGGGTCGGTCTGGCGTTGCAGCTTGGCGCGGGCGTCGTTCTGCACGCGCTCCACCGCGGCCTCGGCCGTCAGGCCGCTCAGCACGGCCTCGTGCAGGCGCCGCACCCAGCCGCGGTCATTGGCGAAGATGCGCACCGCCTCCAGCACCTCGCGATGCTCGCCGGCGCCCATGCGGTCGCCATGGGCGACCAATTCATCGATGGAGAGGCGCATCGCCTCTATCGCCGCATCGACGCGCTGGACCTCCGCGGCGATATCCTCGGCGATGAGCTGCTTCACCACGACGCGGGGCTCGTGCAGCACGGCGTAGCCGAGCCCGACGCCCTCGCACATGGGCGCGCCCTTCACCGCCACCGGGCGGTCGAGCGCGAAGCTCTCCGGCGTCTTGGCGATGGAGCGCAGCTCGCCCGAGGCGATCATCTCGGCGACCAGCATCGCCGTCGTCTGCAGCGCCTCTATCTCCTCCTCGGAATAGATGCGCCGCACGCGGTTCTGCACGACGAGCACGCCGAGCGTGTTGCCGCCGCGCAATATCGGCACGCCGAGGAAGGAGTGGTAGATCTCCTCGCCCGTCTCCGGCTTGTAGGAGAAGGAGGGGTGCTCTTGCGCCTCGGAGAGGTTCAGAGGCTCGGCGCTTTTGGCGATGAGGCCGACGAGGCCCTCGCCGGCGTGCATTGTGGTGAGATGCACCGCCTCGCGATTGAGGCCTTCGGTCGCATAGAGCTCGAGCCGCTGATCGGCGCGCAGCACATAGACCGAGCAGACTTCCGCCACCATATTGGACGCGATGAGCACGACGATCTTGTCGAGCCGCGCCTGCGCGCTCACCGGCTCCGCCATGACCTCGCGAAGCCGGCGGAGCAGCAAGCGGGGTCCGCCGAGAGCGCTACGCATCCAGTTTCCTTAGTTTTCGACAGGCTGTAGTCGCCAGACGAGGGCTCTGCGCGGACGCATCTCCCAAATCTAGAGAACTTCTAAATTTCTGCCCTGTTCCTGTTTCAGCGTATATTGGCCCCGTCCGGCCTCCGCAAGCGCGGCCGCTCGGCCGCCCGCGACACGCAAAGACCATACCGGCTTGCAGAGCGACGACTTAGCCGGTACCAGTCAAAATTCAGACAAGAAGAAATCCGAAAGCCGACCGGTCCGCCCCGCGACAATCGGACTTTTTGGGCCTGCGCGCCAGAGACGAGATTCGTGCCGCTATCCAGATATCTGATCGCCCTAATGTTTCTCGTCCTTTGCGGGTCGCGGGCGCTCGCCATCGATTCCGTGCGCGTGCCGCAGGACGCCGCCGCCATCGACCTCACCCATGCGGTCGAGAAATATTCCTCCGAGGGCGACCGACTGCAGGTGTCGACCGCCCCCGGCTCCGATGGAATCATCCGACGCATCGAAGTGGGCGCCAAGGAAGCAGGCACCCGCCCGAGCTGGATCGTCTTTGCGCTCACAAATGATACGGACGAGCAGCTGGAGCGTCTGATCGTCGCCCCGCATTTCCGCCTTCAGGGGTCGGGAGTGATCTGGCCGGATCTCGGCGCGACGCGCATTTCGGCGATCACCGCGAGCCAAGGGTTCCCGCCGGAGCATGAGGAAAGCGGGGACGCCGATGTTTTTCGCCTGACCCTCGATCCCGGCACGACGATCACCTATGTCGCCGAGCTGCGCACGCCCAATCTGCCGCAGCTCTATCTGTGGGAGCCGGACTCCTACAAGGACAAGGTGACGAGCCTCACCCTCTATAAGGGCATCGTCATCGGCATCGCCGGCCTGCTGGCGCTGTTCCTGACCATCGTCTTCGTCGTCAAAGGCGCGGTGATCTTCCCGGCGGCGGCAGCGCTCGCCTGGTCGGTGCTGGCCTATGTCTGCATCGATTTCGGCTTTTGGGCCAAGATTTTCGGCGTCGATCCCAACGCCGACCGCATTTGGCGCGCCGGCGCCGAGACGGTGCTGTCGGCGACCTTGGTGGTGTTTCTCTTCGCCTATCTCAACCTCAACCGCTGGCATGTGCGCGCCTGGCATGTGGCGGCGCTCTGGCTGCTGATTCTCGCCGATCTCGTCGGCCTCGCCATTTTCGACGCGCCAGTGGCCGCGGGCGTCGCCCGCATCTCGCTGGCAACCGTCTCGGCCGTCGGCTTCGTGCTGGTCCTGTATTTGGCGACGCATGGCTTCGACCGCGCCATCATGCTGATTCCGACATGGTTTCTGCTGCTGCTCTGGGTCTGCGCGGCGGGCTTCACCGTGGCCGGCTGGCTGACCAATGATCTGGTCTCGCCGGCGCTGGTCGGCGGCCTGGTGCTGATCGTCATGCTGATCGGCTTCACCGTTATGCAAAATGCCTTCGCCAGCGGCGGCCTCGCCCATGGCGCGATCTCCGACACGGAACGCAAGGCGCTGGCGCTGACCGGCGCCAATGAGATCGTCTTCGACTGGGACGTGCCGGCCGATTACATCTATGTGAGCCCGGAGGTGGAGGAGCAGCTAGGCCTCGACCGTGGCGGGCTCGAGGGGGCGGCCTCCTCCTGGCTCGCTCTGCTGCATCCTTTCGAGCACGACCGCTATCGCGCCTGCCTGGACGCGCTGCTCGAGCAGCGGCGCGGGCGCATTAATCAGGAATTCCGGCTGCGCGCCGCCGACGGCCATTATTTCTGCTACCGGCTGAGGGCGCGGCCGGTCATCGGGCCGGACGGCGAGGTCATCCGCGTCGTCGGCACGCTCATCGACGTCACCGACGAGCGCAACGCCCGTGAGCGGCTGCTGCATGACGCCGTCCACGACAATCTGACCGGCCTGCCGAATCGCGAGCTGTTTTTCGACCGGCTGGAGGTGGCGCTGGTCTTCGCCGGTCTTGAGGCTGGGCTGCGTCCGACCGTGCTCGCCGTCGATATCGACCGTTTCCGCCAGATCAACGAGCAGGTGGGCGTCGCCACCGGCGATTCGATCCTGCTCACCATCGCCCATCGACTGACCCGGCTCTTGCAGCAGCAGGACACTCTGGCGCGGCTCGACGGCGATCGTTTCGCCATCATCCTCGTCTCCGAGACCGACGTCGACCATGTGATCACGCTCGCCGATTCGGTGCGGCGCACGCTGGCGACGCCGGTGCGCTTCACCGATCGCGAGATTTCGCTGTCGGTGTCGATCGGCGTGGCGCTCTTCGACAAGGAATTGCATCCCGACCGCCACGAAATGCTGGAGGACGCCGAGATCGCGCTGCGCCACGCCAAAAAGCTCGGCGGCAATCGCATAGAGGTGTTCCGCCCGGCGATGCGCGCGCAACGCTCCGATCGGTTGACCCTTGAGGCCGATCTGCGCCGCGCGCTGGAGCGCGGCGAGATCAAGGTGTTCTTCCAGCCCGTGGTGCGGCTCGAGGATCGCACCATCGCCGGCTTCGAGGCGCTTCTGCGCTGGGACCATCCGCGCCTCGGCCAGCTCGATCCGAGCGAGTTCGGCCAGGTCGCCGAGCAGACCGGCCTCGTCGTCGATTTCGGCCTTTTGGCGCTGGAGCGCACGGCCCGCGAGCTGGCCGCCTGGCAGCGCGCGCTCGCCGTCGATCCGCCGATCTTCGCCTGCGTCAATATCGGCTCGCGGCAATTGCTGCGGCACGATCTCTTGCGCGATGTGAAGAGCGTGCTGATGCGCAACGACATCGTCAAAGGCAGCCTCAAGCTCGCGCTCGGCGAGGGGCTGGTGATGGAAAATCCCGAATATGCCGCGCAAATGCTGGGCCGCATCAAGGAGCTGGGCGCCGGCCTCGCGATGAGCGATTTCGGCTCCGGCTATTCCTCGCTCGCCTATCTGCAGAGCTTCCCCTTCGACACGATCAAGATCGGCCGCTCCTTCACGCGCCAGACCGGCAAGGGCTCGCGCGCGGTGATTCTGCGCTCGCTCATCTCGCTGGCGCATGATCTCGGCATGGATGTCGTCGCCGAGGGCGCCGAGACGGAATCGGACGCTATCGAGCTCTATCAGCTCGGCTGCGCCTATGCGCAGGGCTATGCCTTCGGCCGCCCGATCAGCCCGATGGAGGCGCGAAGGCTGGTGGGCGCGGCGCCCGAGGCGGCGTAGGGCTGGGACTCTCCTTCTCCCACTCGGGGAGAAGGTGGCCCGACGAAGTCGGGTCGGATGAGGGTCCTTTCGAATATCCATACGCTTTGCGTCATCGCGCAAATAATCGTAAACGGCGAGATCGGCGCGAGCCCTCATCCGACCCTCGCTGACGCGAGGGCCACCTTCTCCCACAAGTGGGAGAAGGGGCGCGCGCTGGTTTTTGATGCTCGGATGTTGTCATGGCCTCTGATGACGCTCCTTCCCGCAAGCGCGGACCAAGACCGCTGACGCCGATCGAAGATCTCTCGCCGCGGCGGGCGAAGCTCGAATATTCGCGGCTCGCGGAAGAGCTCGCCGAATATGACCGCCGCTATTATCAGGAAGACTCCCCCGCGGTCAGCGACGCCGACTATGACGCGCTGCGCCAGCGCTATGAGGCTTTGGAAAAAGCCTTTCCCGAGCTTTCGTCCGACGTTTCGCTGACCAAGAAGGTCGGCTCGGCGCCGGCGGAGAAATTCGCGAAAATAAAACATGTCGTGCCGATGCTCTCGCTCGGCAACGTCTTCGCGGAGGAGGAGGTCCATGAATTCGTCGCGCGCGTGCGGCGCTTTCTGGGCTTTTCCGACGAGGCGCCGCTCTTCTTTACCGCCGAGCCGAAAATCGACGGCCTCTCCTGCTCGCTGCGCTATGAGAAAGGCGCGCTCGTCTATGCCGCGACGCGCGGCGATGGCTATGAGGGCGAGGACATCACCGCCAACATCCGCACGCTCGAAGAAATTCCGCAGCGCCTGCATGGCGAGAGCTGGCCGGATGTGCTGGAGGCGCGCGGCGAGGTCTATATGCGGCGCGAGGATTTCTTCGCGCTCAATGAGCGGCAGGCGGCGGCGAATAAGCCGCTCTTCGCCAATCCGCGCAATTCCGCCGCGGGCTCGCTGCGCCAGCTCGATCCCAAAGTGACGGCGAGCCGGCCTTTGCGCTTCTTCGCCTATAGTTGGGGCGAGGTGAGCGTCATGCCGTCCGACACGCAATATGGCATGGTGCAGGCGCTGGCGAGCTTCGGCCTGCCGACCAATCCGCTCACCAAAATTTGCGTCAGCGCCGAGGAGATGCTCGCGCATTTCCGCGACATAGAAGCGCGCCGCGCCACGCTCGGCTATGACATAGACGGAGTCGTCTACAAGGTGGATGACATTGGCCTGCAAATCCGTCTCGGATTCGTCTCGCGCGCGCCGCGCTGGGCGGTGGCGCATAAATTTCCCGCCGAGCAGGCCAAGACCATCGTGCGCGGCATAGACATAAATGTCGGCCGCACCGGCGCGTTGACGCCGATCGCGCGGCTGGAGCCGGTGACGGTCGGCGGCGTCGTCGTCTCCAACGCCACGCTGCACAATGAGGACGAGATCGCGCGCAAGGATATTCGCGTCGGCGACACGGTCGTCGTGCAGCGCGCCGGCGACGTCATTCCGCAGATCGTGGAGGTCGTTCTCGACAAGCGGCCGGAGGGGACGAAGCCTTATGAGTTTCCGCATGTCTGCCCGGCCTGTGGCTCGGCCGCGGTGCGCGAGATCGATGAGAAGACCGGCGAGGCAGATGTCGTGCGCCGCTGCACCGGCTCGCTGGTTTGTCCGGCGCAGGCGATCGAGCGGCTGAAGCATTTCGCCTCGCGCAACGCCATGGACATAGAAGGGCTCGGCGACAGGCAGATCGAGGCTTTCTTCGAGGAAGGCCTTATTCGCACGGCCTCCGAAATCTTCACTTTGGCCGAACGAAACCGAGCGAGCCTCACCAAGCTCGAGAATCGCGAGGGCTATGGCGAGACCTCGGTGCGCAATCTCTTCGTCGCGATCGACGCGCGGCGCAGCGTGCCGATCAATCGCTTTCTGTTCGCGCTCGGCATTCGCCATGTCGGCGAGACCAACGCCAAGCGCCTCGCGCGGCATTTCGCCGATTTCGCCAGCCTTCGCGATACTGCGCGCGAGGCCGCGCCGGGAAGCGAAGCGCGCGAGCGTATCGAAACGATCGAAGGCATTGGCGGCGTCGTCGCCGAGGCGCTCTATGACTTCTTCGCCGAGAAACACAATGAGGACGAGATCGAAGCGCTTCTCGCGCATGTGACGCTAGAGCCCATGCCGCAGATCGAGAGCGCCTCGCCCGTCGCCGGCAAGACGGTGGTCTTCACCGGCGCGCTGGAGCGGCTGACGCGCGATGAGGCCAAGGCGCAGGCCGAACGTTTCGGCGCGAAAATCTCCGGCTCCGTGTCGAAAAAGACCGATCTCGTCGTGGCGGGGCCGGGCGCGGGCTCCAAGCTGGCCAAGGCCAAGGAGCTCGGCGTCGAGGTCATCAGCGAAGAGGAATGGTTCACGCGAACGGGACAGTAGGGGCGCGGTCGACCGCCGTCGCGCGAAATGGTAAGACGAGCCGCTATTTTAGATGCGCGCGGCGAGATTCGTTTGTGAGGACAAAGATGAGCCAGCTCTCACCGGAAAAAATCCTCGGTCTCGGCTTCGCCTTTTGGAACTCGAAAGTCTTGCTCTCGGCGGTCGAGCTCGGCCTGTTCACCGTTCTGGCGGAAGGCCCGGCCGACGCCGAAACGCTGCGCGCCCGCCTCGGCCTGCATCAGCGTTCGGCGCGCGATTTCTTCGATGCGCTGGTGGCGCTCGGAATGCTCGAGCGCGAAAACGGCCTCTATCGCAACACGGCGGAGACCGACCTCTTTCTCGATCGCGCCAAGCCGAGCTATGTCGGGCAAATATTGGAAATGTCCAATCTGCGTTTGTTCTCGAGCTGGAACCGCCTCACCGATGCGTTGCGCACCGGCGCGGCGCAGAGCGAGAACGCCGCCGAGGGGGATTTCTTCGGCGCGCTCTACGCCGATCCGCAAAAGCTGCGCGGCTTCCTCACCGCGATGAGCGGCATAAGCGCCGGTCCGGCGCAGGCGATCGCCGCGAAATTCCCGTGGAAGGATTATGCGAGCTTCGTCGATGTCGGCTGCGCGCAGGGCATGGTTCCCGTCACGGTCGCGCGCGCGCATCCGCATCTTTCCGGCGGCGGTTTCGATCTGCCGCAGGCGCAGCCGGTGTTCGACGATTTCGTCGCGCAGAACGGCCTATCGGATCGGCTGCGCTTCTATCCGGGCGATTTCTTCAAGGATGCGCTGCCCAAGGTCGACGTCATCGTCATGGGGCATATTCTCCACGATTGGAATCTCGAGGAGAAGCGCCTGCTGCTGGCGAAGGCCTATGAGGCGCTGCCGAAGGGCGGGGCGCTCATCGTCTATGAGGCGCTGATCGACGACGAGCGCAAGACCAACGCCTTCGGCCTGCTGATGAGCCTCAATATGCTGATCGAGACGCCCGGCGGCTTCGATTACACCGGCGCGGATTGTCAGGGCTGGATGCGCGAGGCCGGCTTCTTCGAGACGCGCGTCGAGCATTTGCTCGGGCCGGATTCGATGGTCGTCGGCGTGAAGTGAGTCGCGCGATTCTCGCCGACCTTCGCCGCCGCGACGTCATGGCCGGGCTTGTCCCGGCCATCCACGCCAACGCGCCGAATCGTCTTAGAAGTTTGGCGTGATGCAGAAGCTCCGGCGGCGCACGACGTGAGATCGTCGATGGTGGGCGCTTTCCTTCGTTTTCTCAGCTGCTTGGCGTGGATGGCCGGGACAAGCCCGGCCATGACGGCGGCAGTGTCTCGCGATGCGCGAATCCGATAGCCCGCTGCGCGGGAGAGGGGACGTTCCGCGCCTCTACGGGCATTCCTTCTGCACGCGGCCGAGCGCGTCCGAGAGGCCCTTCAGCGAGTAAGTATCGGTCGTGGCATTGCCCTTGGCCGAAGGCGCCTTGACGATGAGCTTGGAGCCGTTCTTCAGAGCCTCGACGAATTCTTTCTCCTTCGCCGGATTCTTCACCCAGGCGTTGGCGCCTTTGGTCACGAGCTCGAAATTGTCGCCGTCTATGTCGGCGCTGGCGGCGCCGCCGTCCTTGGCCGCGAAGCCCAGAATGATCGCCACCTCATTGCGAACGCCTTCGGCCGGCCGCGTCGAGATGAAGACATAGGCCTTGTCGCGCTGCAGCTTCGCCGGCTGGCGATCCTTCGGCTCGGCGAGCGCATAGCAGGTCTTGTCCTTGCCCTGCCCATGCGCGGTCATGGCGTTCCAATCGCCATAGGAGCCGATGGCGGTCGGCGTCTTGGCGCCGGCCTTCTCCTTCTCGGCCGGCTTGTCCTTGCCGGCTTTGGCGTCCTTGTCCTTGCTCGCCTGGTCCTTGCCGCCTTTGGCGGGCTTGCCGTTCTTGTCCTTGGCGGGCTTGGCGTCAGGCTCCTCGGAATCATCCGCGGCCGCGGCCTTTTTCGCGTCCGCAGGCTTCTTCGCCTCGGCGGCTTTTTTCGCGTCCGCGGGCTTTTTGGCGGCGTCCGGCTTTTTTGCTTCGCCCGGCTTGGCGGGCTCGGCCTTTTTCGCCTCCGGCTTTTTTGCCTCCGACTTGGCGGGTTTCTTCTTATCGGCCTTGGTTTCGGCGGCCGCATCCTCGGCCGCCGGCTTTTCTTTGGCGAGCGCCGGCGCCGCGACAGTGAGGCCGAGGCCGGCGGCGAGAAGGAGGGGGAGGACAGAAGGGCGAATCATAGCGTGAATTCTATCGTCCGAGCCTGTGGCGAACCAGTGGCGGCGTCGCAGATGAAAGCCGATCGCTGGAATGTTTCCTGCTTGGCGCGGGCGCGCGAAAGACGCGCGCGAAACGGGATGTTTCCATGGCCAGACGGCACATTCTCTATATCGAGCGCGGCAAATTGCCGGACCGCGCCGCTCATCAAAAGGCGATCGACGCCGCCAAGATCGGCGTCGCGCTGGATCACGACTACGCGCCCTTCGCCGTCGAGGGCTATCTGCCCTGCACATACGACGGCGAGGACGCCGGCTTCGACATTCGCTTCTCGGAGCGCGACACCGCTGCGGCGCTGTCGCCGGAACTGGCCGCGGCGATCGGCGGCCGCGATGCGCAGATCGCTATCAAATGGTCCAGCGATCCCCGCGAGAAGATCGCGGCGCTGGCCTTCAGCGCCGCGCTCGCCAAGGATTTCGACGCGATCGCCCATGATCCCGAGAAGGACAAGATCGTCGCCGCCGACGCGCTGCTGAAGCAGGCGAAGGCGGCGCTCGACGAATTATAGAGTTTCGCGCCGCCGCAGCAGGACCAGCCGGCCATCGACCGGCTGGTTGGCCTCTATGCGGATCGTCGTCGCCCGCGAGACGAGCGGGGAGAAGTCCTTCTGCGAGAGCGTCTCGATATAGGCCGGATCATGCGCGAAGCGGCCTGCGGGGTCGAGCGTGTAATCCGCGCCGGCGCCGGTCTCGAAGCTGAACGCGAAGACGCCGCCCGGCGCAAGATGCGCCGCCACGCCGTCGAACAGCGCCGAGAGATCGCCGAGATAGATCAGCAAATCCAGCGCGACGACGAGATCGAAGCGCTCGTCGCAGTCGGCCAGGAACGCTTGCGCGTCCTGTTCCACGAGCTGCGCATAGAGCCCGCGCTCGCGCGCTTTTTCCAGCATGCGCGGGGAGAGGTCGACGCCGACGATCTGCGCGCCGAAGCCGGCGAGCATGGGCGCCGCGAGGCCGGTGCCGCATCCGAGGTCGAGAATGCGCGGAAAGCTGCGTGCGGTTTCCGCCAGCAGCGGCTGCAATGTCTCCGGCAGCCGATAGCCGAGCGTCTCTGTGAGATGACGGTCGAAGTCCGGCGCATAGAGATCGAAGCAGGCGGCGATATAGGCCGGCGAGGCGCGCTCGCGCGGCGTCCCGCGTAGCGCGTCGAGATGGAAAGGGATGATCTGATCCTCAGGCGCCGCGCGCAGCAGCGCCTCGCCGAAGCGAATCGCCGCCTCCTTATGGCCGAAGCCGCAGAGAGCGCGGAAGACGGTGCGGCCGATGCGCGCATCCTCCTCCGCGTGAAGCCCGGCGGCGCGCCGGTAGGCGGCGAAGGCTTCTTCGGGCGAGGCTTCCAAAGCCGTTTCCACGCAAGCGGCGAGCGCATATTTGCGGACGATCGCGGCTTCCTCCGGTAGAGCGGCGGCGGCCTGTTCCAGAGCGGCGCGCGCGGCGGCGAACTCGCCGATCAGATAGAGCGTCTGGCCGTAGCAGGCGTAGAGGCCGGGCGTGGCGACGCCGCGATCCAGCGCGCCGCGCAGCAGCGTGACGGCCTCGTCATAGCGGCGGCTCTCGAGGCAGATGAGGCCGAGCCCTGTCGCCGCCTCGGCGCAGGCGGGGTCGAGATCGAGCGCTGCGAGATAGGAATGCTCGGCGGTGGCGGTCTCGCCGATCTCGTTGCAGAGGCTGGCGACGGTGAGCCAGACCTGCACCCGGCTCGGATCGCGCTCGAGCGAGGCGATGAAGCATTGCAGCGCGTCGGCCTTGCGGCCGTCGAGCCAGAGCACAGCGCCGAGATCGGCGAGGAGATGGGCGTCCTCGGGCGTCAGCGAGGCCGCCGTCGTCAGAGCGGCGACGGCGCCGGTCACATCGCCCTCCTGCCAGAGGCCGAGGCCGAGATAGCGCAATGCTTTGACCGGTGATTCGCCGGCGTCCATCATTTCAGCGAAACGAGGAAAGCGCGCGCGCCAGACGCCGAGCGTGTCGATGAGGTCCGGCGGCGACGGCGGAGAAATATGCAGACTCATGCGGCTATGCTCCCGAAACAAACGGGACATAGTCTGCCGCGCGGAGCTGTCGTCAGGCTTGCCTGGCGCGTCATCCGCGCCGAGGCTCGCTCGGACGCGGAACGTCAGCCGTCCTTTTTCGCCGCCATCATGTAATTCACATCGGTGTCGTGGCTCTTGCGCCAGCTGCGCGTCAGCGGCTGGAAGCTCATGCCGGAGCGGTCGATCTCGCGCAGTCCGGCGCGGCGCAGCCAGGCGGATAATTCGTCGGGCCGGACGAATTTGTCGTGGTTGTGCGTGCCGCGCGGCACCCAGCCCAGCACATATTCGGCGCCGAGAATTGCCAGCGCATAGCTCTTCAGCGTGCGGTCTATCGTGGCGAGAAACAGCATTCCGCCGGGCTCGACCAGCGAGGCGAGCGTCGCGATGAAGTCGCTCTGTCCTTCGACATGCTCCAGCACCTCCATGGCGACGACGATATCGAAGCGCGCGCCTTCCGCGGCCAGCGCCTCGGCGGTGCTGTTGCGATAGGCGATGTCGAGGCCGGAGCGTTCCGCATGGCGGCGCGCCACCTCTATATTATTGGGCGCGGGATCGACGGCTGTCACCTTCGCGCCCAGCTCAGCCAGGGATTCGCTCAATATGCCGCCGCCGCAGCCGATATCGACGAGCCGCAGCCCTTCGAGCGGTTGCGCGTCATGACGGTCGCGCGGCGCACCATCCGTGCGGAAATGGCGGCATGCGTGGTCGCGGATGTAGTCGACGCGAACCGGGTTGATGTCGTGCAAAATGCCCATCTTGCCCGAGGCGTCCCACCACAGCTCGCCGAGCCGGTCGAAACGGTCGACGTCTTTCGGGTCGATGCTGGCGGAATGGGGGCGGTCATGATGCTGCGGCACGCTTGTCCTCTTTTGTTCGGCCTCGGCGGCCGCTCTCGCGATCTGGAGCTCTCCCTCGTGCTTCGAGACGGCTCCTTCGGAGCCTCCTCAGCATGAGGGAGAGGATTGCTCCCTTCACCAGTGGCGCTCCTCATGCCGAGGAGCCCGCGTAGCGGGCGTCTCGAAGCACGCGGAACCCCGCCGCGGCGTTGACACCGGCGGCGGGGGCGTCACATATACGCCCGCTTTTGGTCGGATGCGAGCGGCCATCCGGCTCGCCCGAGCCGGGCCCGTGTTTCCAATCTAGGTCGGTCATGGCTCGTCTGGTGATGAAATTCGGCGGCACCTCGGTCGCCAATGTGGAGCGCATCCGCAATGTCGCGCTCCATGTGAAGCGCGAGGTGGAGGCGGGATATAAGGTCGCTGTCGTGGTCTCGGCCATGTCCGGCAAGACCAATGAGCTGGTCGCCTGGTGCAAGGACGCCGCCGCTCTGCACGATCAGCGCGAATATGATTCCGTCGTCGCCTCGGGCGAGCAGGTGACTGCCGGCTTGCTCGCCATCGCCTTGCAGAATCTCGGTCTTCCGGCGCGCTCCTGGCTCGGCTGGCAAATCCCGATCCTGACCAGCGACGCCCATGGCTCGGCGCGCATCCAATCTATCGACGGCTCCGCTTTGCGCGCCGGCTTCGATCGGGGCGAGGTCGCCGTCATCGCGGGCTTCCAGGGAGTTCACCAGCCGAGCGGCCGCATCACCACGCTCGGCCGCGGCGGCTCGGACACCAGCGCCGTCGCCGTCGCCGCCGCCATAGAGGCGGATCGCTGCGACATTTATACGGATGTCGACGGCGTTTACACCACCGATCCGCGCGTCGTTCCCAAGGCGCGGCGCATGGAGCGCATCGCCTTCGAGGAGATGCTGGAGATGGCCTCGCTCGGCGCCAAGGTGCTGCAGGTGCGCTCGGTCGAGGTGGCCATGGTGCATGGGGTCCGCACCTTCGTCCGCTCGTCCTTCGACGATCCGGCCCGTCCCAACAGCGGCACGCTGATCTGCAAAGAGGAGGATATAGTGGAAGCCCAGGTCGTGACAGGCATCGCCTTCTCGCGCGACGAGGCGCAGATCACGCTTCGCCGCGTCGCCGACAAGCCGGGCGTGGCGGCCGCCGTCTTCGTGCCGCTGGCCGAGGCCGGCGTCAATGTCGACATGATCGTGCAGGTCGCCTCCGACGCGACCATGACCGACATGACCTTCACCGTGCCGGCCGCCGAATATGAGCGCTGCCTCTCCATTCTCGAGAAGGCCAAGCCCTCGATCGGCTATGCCGGGCTCACCGGCGCCAAGGATGTGGCGAAGGTCTCGGCGATCGGCATCGGCATGCGCAGCCATGCCGGCGTCGCCGCCCGCGCCTTCAAGGCGCTCGCCGACAAGGGCGTCAATATTCGCGCCATCACCACATCGGAGATCAAATTCTCCGTGCTGATCGACGCCGCTTATACAGAACTCGCCGTCCGCACGCTGCATTCGCTCTACGGCCTCGACGCCGAGTGAGGCCGGCTGCGAATTCGTCGCAATCGCCGCGTAATTGTCGAGACTGAGCTTTTTAAAAATAGGAGCCGAGCATGGAAGAATTGATCGCCCGCATTTCCACAGCGCTCGGCGTCGAGCCCGAGACGGCGCGCCTCGCCGCCGGCCATGTGCTCGGCTTCTTCCGCAAGGAATTCCCGGACGGTCCGGCCGCCGATCTCATCGCCAAGCTGCCCGGCGCCGAGGAGGCGATCGCCGCGGCCGAGGCGGCTCCGGCTGCGGATGGCGGGCTGCTCGGCGGCTTGCTGGGCGGGCTCGGCGGCCTCGTTGGCGGCTCCAAGGGCGATCTGATGGCGCTCGCCGGACGGCTCTCCAGCGTCGGCCTCTCCATGGATCAGAGCCAGGCGCTCGCCAAGGAGTTCTTCGCTCACGCCGAGGGGCTAGTCGGCAAGGAGAAGCTGAAGGAAATTACCGATTCGGTGCCGGGGCTGTCGCAGTTTTTGTGAGACGGCTCTCGTCCGAGCGTCCAGCCGGTGGACAGAAGCGAGTTAGCGTTGTCTGCGTCGCAGCTGCGACAGGCGCAGACCGAAGGCGCGCAGGCAGACGGCGAGAACGCTTCCATAGACGAGCGCTCCCGCCGCGCCGAGCAGCAGCAGCGCGGCGATGTCGCGTAAGGGACCGAGGCGCCCAGCCAGCGCCATCGCCGGCCCATAGCCATAGAGCGCGGTCGCCAGCAGCGGTAAGCTGGCGCAAAGGCTCGCGATCGAAACACGCAAAAACGTCTCGTCGAAGCGCATCGCCCCGCGATGCAGCGCGAGGCCGATCAGCGCCGCTAAATTGATCCAGAGGCCGACGGAGGTCGCCGTCGCGAGGCCCGGCGCGCCCATCGGCTCATAGAGCGCGATCTTCAGCCCCACATTCACCACGACGGCGCCGAGCGCGACATACATGGGCGTCTTGGTGTCGCCATGCGCCTGAAAGCTCGCGCGCGCCGAGGCGATCAGCACCAGCGCCATCAGCCCGCCGCCATAGGCCGCGAGCACATCCGCCGCCGCGGCGGCGTCGGCATGGGTGAAGGCGCCGCGCAGGAAGACGCCGCTCATGATGAGCTCGGGGATCGTCACGAAAGCGATGAAGAAAGGCGCGGCCAGCGCGATGGTCAGCGCCATCACGCGATTTTGCGCGGCATGGGCGCCGTCCTCGTCGCCGGCGGCGATGCGGCGGCTCATCTCCGGCAGCAGCACAGTGCCGGCCGCGAGGCCGATGACGCCATTGGGCAGCTGATAGATGCGATCGGCGTAAGTGATCGAGGAGACGCCGCCATCGGGCAGCATAGAGGCGATGATCGTATCGGCGAAAATGGCGATCTGCCCACTCGCCGAGCCGATCACCGCCGGCCCCAGCATCAGGAAGAATTCGCGCACGCGCGTCCAATGCGGCCGCGCGAGGCCCTCCATCACGCCGATCATGCGCGCGTTGGCCATCAGCAGCGCGAGCTGCAAGACGCCCGAAATGGTCACGCCCCAGGCGGCGGCATAGGCCGCGCTCGGAAATAGAAAGGCGACCGCGAGCGCCGCCATCATGGAGAGATTGAGCAGATTGGGCGCGAAGGCGGGCGCGGCGAAGCGGCCATTGGCGTTGAGCGTGCCCTGATGCAGCGTCACCAGAGTCATGCACAGCAGATAGGGAAAGGTGATGCGCGTCAGCGAAACGGTGAGCTCGAATTTCTCCGGCCGATCGTCGAAGCCCGGCGCGAGCAGCGCCACAAATTGCGGCATGAATGCGTAGATCAGAACGAGCAGCACGATCTGCGAGGCGAGCAGAAGCGTGAACACCTCGCTCGAAAATTCTTTCGCCGAGTCTTTTCCCTGCTGCTCGAGCGCCTTGGAATAGCAGGGGACGTAAGCGGCGTTGAAGGCGCCTTCGCCGAAAATGGCGCGGAAATGATTGGGCAGCTTGAAGGCGACGAAGAAAGCATCCGCCGCGAGCCCGGCGCCGAGAATGCCGGACAGCATCACATCGCGCAGAAAGCCCGTGATGCGCGAGAGCAGCGTGAAGCCGCCGACGGAGAGGAGATTGCGAATCATCGGCGGCGGCGCCCGCGATACACACTCCCCTCGAGGGCTAACAGATTCACACATTGCGAGACGCTGTGGCCGTCATGGCCGGGCTCGTCCCGGCCATCCACGCCAAGCAGCTGAGAAACCGAAGGAAAGCGCCCGCTATCGACGGATTCATCCCACGGCGGGCGCCGCCGGAGCTTCGGCGTCAGGCCAAACTTCTTAAGCCGCCTCGGCGTCCTGGCGTGGATGGCCGGGACAAGCCCGGCCATGACGTCGCGGGGGCGAGGATGTGTGCTTTCAATGGCCCTCGAGAGGGAGGTGGCGCGCGCGTGCTGGATCGTCATTGTTCTTCCACCCCCACCCGCTCCGCGACGAGATAGAGCGGGCGTCCTTTCACCTCGCCGAAAATGAGGGCGATATACTCGCCGAGCACGCCGAGCGAGAACAGCTGCATTCCGCCGAGAAAGGCGATGGAGACGATCAGCGAGGCGTAGCCGGGGACATCCACGCCATAAAACACCGTGCGCCAGAAATAATAAGCGGCCATGGCGAGCGCGAAGGTGGAGACGATGATCCCCACCACCGCCCAGACCTTCAGCGGCACGGAGGAGAAGGACATGAGCCCGTCGAGCGCGAAGCGGATGAGCTTGGCGTAATTGAATTTGGAGCGGCCGGAGGCGCGCTCCTCCACCTCGAATGGCACGCCGATCGATTTGAAGCCGATCCAGGCGAACAGCCCTTTGGAGAAGCGGGCCCGCTCGCGCATGCGCGAGAGCGCGTCGATGGCCTGGCGGTCGAGCAGGCGGAAATCGCCGGCGCCGCGCGGCAGCGGCGTCTCGCCGAAACGATCGAACAGGCCGTAGAACAGATTGGCGAAGAGGGTGCGCAGCAGCGGCTCGCCGGCGCGGTCGCGGCGCACGCCATAGACGTTTTTATATCCCTCGCGCCATTTGGTGATGAATTGCGCGATCGTCTCCGGCGGATGCTGCAGATCGGCGTCCATTAGCACCACGGCCGCGCCGCGGGAATGGTCCAGCGCGGCGGCTATGGCGATCTCCTTGCCGAAATTGCGGCTGAAGGACACCGCTTTCACGCGGGCGTCCTCTTTATGCAATTCGCGCAATCCCGCGAGCGTTTCGTCCGAGGAGCCGTCGTCGACGAAGACGATCTCGAAAGAGGCGGCGGAGCGCTCCAGCACGGGCTTCAGCCTGTCGATGAGCGGGCGAAGATTGGCCGCCTCATTGAAGACAGGGATGGCTACGGATATCTCCGGAGGCGGATTTTCGGCTTTATCGTCCATCGCTCGCCTTATAGGTTCGAACCGGGCAAGACCTAGGCGGGCGCGCGAAAATGCGCAAGCGCGTCAGAGGGGCGGGGAAGGGAACAACGAATGGCGGCGCAACGCTCGATCGCGCTCTGCGCGGACGATTATGGCCTCTCTATGGGCGTCAGCCTCGGCATTCTCGAGGCGCTGGACGCCGGCAGGCTGACGGCCGTCTCCGCGCTCACCAATGTCGATCGCTGGCCGGCCATGGGGCGGGAGCTGGCGCGCCGCCGGCATGACGCCGACATTGGCGTGCATTTCAATCTGACGCTCGGGCGTCCGCTCACCAATATGCCGAAATTCGCGCCCGGAGGCGTGTTTCCGCCGCTGCGCGAGGTGATCCGCGCCGCCATGCGCGGAAAGCTGCCGATGGAGGAGATCAGCGCCGAGATCGACCGCCAGATCGACCGTTACTATGCGGTGATGGGCCGCGCGCCGGACCATCTCGACGGGCATCAGCATGTTCATGCGCTGCCCGGCGTGCGCACGGCGCTGTTCGACGCGCTGGAGAAGCGCGGCCTCATGGGCGAGAAGCTCTGGCTGCGCGACGCCGGCGATCGGATGCATCGCATCGTGATTCGCGGCTCCGACATGCGCAAGGCGCTGGTGGTGCGCGCCATCGGCCGTGGCTATCGGCGCGAGGCGGTGGCGCGCGGATTTCTGCTCAACGAAGGCTTCGCCGGTTTTTCCGATTTCGATCCGCAGAGCGATTACGCCGCGCAATTCGAAACCTATCTGCGCGCGCCGGGCGAGCGGCATCTCGTGATGTGCCATCCCGGCCGCGTCGACGAGGATTTGCGCGCGCAAGACCCGGTGACGGTGACGCGCGAGCAGGAGCTCGCCTTTCTGCTCTCATCGCGCTTCGAGGAGGTGATGATCAATCGCAGCGCCGCGCTTGCGCGCCTCAGACGCGAGGTGTGATCCCCTTCGTGTCGAAGATCAGCCGATCTCTATGTCGAGGCCGAGATCCAGCGTTTTCGCTGAATGCGTGAGCGCGCCGACGGAGATGAGATCGACGCCCGTCTCCGCGACAGCGGCGATCGTCTCCAGCGTGACGCCGCCGGAAGCTTCGGCGAGCATGCGTCCGCCGATCAGCGCGACCGCGGCGCGCAGCAGCTCGGGCGCCATATTGTCGAGCAGCACGATATCCGCGCCTTCGGCGAGGACCTCCTCGAGCTGCTCCAGCGTATCGACCTCTATCTCTATCTTCGTCATATGGCTGGCGAAGGCTTTGGCGGCGCGCAGCGCCCGGCCCACGCCGCCGGCGACGGCGATGTGATTGTCTTTGATCAGCAGCGCATCGTCGAGGCCGAAGCGGTGATTGGCGCCGCCGCCGCAGCGCACCGCATATTTCTCGAAAGCGCGCAGCAGCGGCGTCGTTTTGCGCGTGTCGCAGACCCTGGCTTTCGTATGCGCGATTTTTTCGGCGTAGCGCGCCGTGAGCGATGCGATGCCGCAGAGCCGGCCGAGAAAATTCAGAGCGACGCGTTCCGCCGAGAGAATGGCGCGGGCGGGGCCTTCGATATGGGCGAGCACATCGCCCTTGCCGACGCGCGCGCCATCCAGCATCGCGGGCCGGAAGGTGACGGCGGGATCGACGAGGCGAAAGGCGCAAGCCGCTACGCCGAGGCCCGCGACGATTCCATCCTCGCGCGCGGCGATGACAGCGCGGGCGCAGGCGGTCTCGGGGATCGTCGCCTGAGTGGTGATGTCGCCGGCGCGGCCGAAATCCTCGGCGAGAGCGGCGCGCACGACATCTTCGACGAGCGGAGCGGGGAGCGTCCAGGGGGCGGCCGTCATTGCAGCGCCTCCTCGGCGATGGCGCGCGCTTGCGCCATTGTCATATAGGAGCGATGCGCGAGAGCGTCCTCCGCCTGCGGAAAATCCGAGCGGAAATGCGCGCCGCGACTCTCGCGCCGCGCCAGCGCCGCGCTCGTCACCAATAGCGCGGTCAGCGCCATATTTCGCAATTGCGCGTGAGGCGTTTCCGCCTCTATGCGCAGAATCGCCCGCGCCGCGCGCGTGAGCCCTATCGCATCTCGGATGACGCCGACATCGCGCGCCATCACATCGCGCAGCTCGTTGACGAGCCCTTGCTCGGGCGCGTCTGTTGCGTCCGGCGACGGGGCAGGGGCGTGCGCAGCCTCGACATTCTGCTCGCCGATATCGTTTGCGATGCGCGCCGCGAACACCACCGCCTCGAGCAGGGAGTTGGAGGCGAGGCGATTGGCTCCATGCACGCCGGTGGAGGCGACTTCTCCGGCCGCCCAGAGTCCGGCGAGCGACGTCCGCCCGCGCGCGTCGGTGGCGACGCCGCCCATATGATAATGCGCGGCGGGCGCGATCGGGATCGGCGCCGTCACTGGATCGACGCCGCCGGCCATGCAGCTCGCATAGACGGTTGGAAAGCGCGCGGGGAACTCCGCGCCAACCGTGGCGCGCGCATCGAGAAAAGCGCCGCCTCCGGCCGCGATGGAAGCGAAGACGCCACGCGCGACGATATCGCGCGGCGCGAGCTCGGCGGCGGGGTCGATCTCGGCCATGAAGCGATGGCCAGAGCGATCGACGATGATCGCGCCTTCGCCGCGCAGCGATTCCGTCGCCAGAGGCGCCGGATCGACGCCTATGTCGATCGCGGTCGGATGGAATTGCACGAATTCCGCATCGGCGACGAGCGCTCCGGCGCGCGCCGCCATTGCGAGGCCGATTCCGCGCGCCTCATTCGGATTGGTGGTGACGCGATAGAGGTGGCCGATTCCACCCGTCGCCATCACTGTGGCGGGCGAGAGAAAATCGCGCAGCAGGCCGTCGCGGCCGCGTGCGCGCAGGCCGATGACGCGGCCGTCATGGGTCAGCAATTCCTGCGCGGAAAAGCCTTCCAATAATTCGATCGAGGGCGTCGCGCGGACGGCGGCGACGAGCGTCTCCATTATCGCGCGGCCGGCCGTGTCGCCCTTCACGCGCACGATGCGCCGCTCGGAATGGGCAGCCTCGCGCGAGGGCGTGAATTTGCCGTCGGCGCGATCGAAGGGCACGCCATAGGAGAGCAGGTCTTCGATGCGCGCGCGGGCTTCGCGCGCCATGCCGAGCGCGACTTCTGCATCGACGATGCCGGCGCCTGCCTTCAGCGTGTCCTCGGCGTGGCGCTCTGGCGAATCCGTGTCGAGCACCGCCGCCGCGACGCCGCCCTGCGCCCAGAAGGAGGCCGCGCCTTCGTCGATGGAGCCCGGCGTCAGCACAGCGACGCGACGCGGCGCGAGCTTCAATGCGCAGAAGAGGCCGGCGAGGCCGCCGCCGACGATGAGGATGGGAGAAGACTGCGTCACTGCGAGCCCCATGCGCGCGGCGCGTTGCGCGAAAATTCGATGACACGCCGAATCTGCGCCCTCTCCCGCGAAGCGGGGGAGGAGTGGGGAGGGGGCGCGGCGGTCATTAGTCGATCGCTACGGTTGCGAGCTTGGCGAGCGCCTCGCTCTCCTTGGCGATCGCCGCCGCCACCAGCGTGCGCGTGCGCTCCGGCAAGGGCAGGGCGAGCGCCGCGCCATGGCCCTTGGGCGACATTTTGCACAGCGTCTTGCCGAGGATGTCGACGATCTTCTCATCGTCGTAATCTTTGTATTTCTCGTGGAAATCGTCGAAATAATGCTCGAGGAAGACGATTGCCGCGACATTCTCCAACGCCTGGGAGTCGCGGTCCTTCTTCAGCTTCTCCTTGCGGATGATCGCGCCGACGTGAGCGATCTCTTCTTCCTCATAGCCCTGCGCGCGCATGAGCTCGCCGACGAGGCGCGCGTGATGCACGCGGCACTCCTTGCGCCAATCATTATAGCCGTGGCGGCCGAGCGGAAAATTCTCGCGCGGAATGTCCCAGCGGCGCAAATGTTGCGCGCGCGTCGCGATTTGCAGCAGTTCCGAGGCCTCGGGATAGAGCGCGGAGAGGCGCGCCGTCATGCGCTCGGCATAGACGATCTCGAAAGCGCGCTCGGCGCCGTCGATCGTCACCTTGCGCGGATCGTCGGCGTTGGCGGCGTCGATCGCTGCGATCAAAGCCTCGTATCGAGCCGTCATGGCCGCGCTCCTTGAAGTATCCCTCTCCCGCAAGCGGGAGAAGGGCGTCCATCAACCCAGATCGATCATCCGCTGCACGGAGACGCGCGCGCGCGCGGCGATCAGCGGATCGACCGTCACCTCTTCGCGAATATGGACCAGCGCGTCGAGAATCTTCGGCAGTGTGATGCGCTTCATATGCGGGCAGAAATTGCAGGGGCGGATGAACTCGGTGCCCGTCGTCTCGGCGGCGACATTGTCGGCCATGGAGCATTCGGTCACGAGCAGCACGCGCGCCGGCTTTTTCGTGCGCACATAATCGATCATCGCCGCGGTCGAGCCGGCGAAATCGGAAATCTCCACCACCTCGCGCGGACATTCGGGATGGGCGATGATCTTCACGCCCGGATGATCGGCGCGATAGGTCTCGAGCTCTTCCGCGGTGAAGCGCTCATGCACTTCGCAGGCGCCGCGCCAGGCGATGATCTTCACCTTGGTCTGCGCGGCGACATTCTCCGCGAGATAGCGGTCCGGCAGCATGATGACGCGATCGGAGCCGAGGCTCTCGACGACCTTCAGCGCATTGGAGGAGGTGCAGCAAATGTCGACCTCCGCCTTCACTTCGGCGGAAGTGTTGACATAGGCGACGATCGGCACGCCCGGATATTCGGCGCGCAGCGCGCGAACGTCGGCGGCGGTGATGGAGGCGGCGAGCGAGCAGCCGGCCTCGAGATCGGGCATCAGCACCACTTTCTCGGGGCTCAGAATCTTGGAGGTCTCGGCCATGAAATGCACGCCTCCCTGCACGATGATCTCGGCGTCCGAGGAGGCGGCGAGCTTGGCGAGCTGCAGGCTGTCGCCGACGAAATCGGCGACGCAGTGATAGATCTCCGGCGTCTGATAGTTGTGGGCGAGGATGACGGCGTTGCGTTCCCGCTTCAGCTCGTTGATCGCCTTCACATAAGGCGCATGGAAGGCCCATTCGATCGCCGGCATGACCTTCGCCACCCGCTCATAGAGATGGGCGGTCGCGGTCTCGACCTCCTTGTTCCAGGCGAGATTGGGCATGGGCAGCACCGGAAAGCGCTGCTCCGCTCCGACGAGCGCGCCGATGGCGGGCGCATCGAGGCGCTTCTTCTCGGGGAAGGTGAGGGTCATGGACCTTGCTCCATCCTCACTTATGCTCAATTCGAGCATAAGTCGGTCGATCAAAAACTCCTTCGGGCGCCGCCCGATGGAGGCTTATTTTGTAGCTTAAGTGTCATGGCGGGATTGAGCAACCCTCGCCAACCACTCTTCGCGCTACAGATATGCTCGCACTGAGCATATGTCAATCGGCTCGAGGGCGCGTGAGCGGGCATCGTCTAAGATAGTCTTGCGAGAGCATAAGCGCGAGAAAAAGCCCGCGGCCGCGGGCTGTCTCGTCGCGGGGGGAAATCTCTTTAGCGGGCGAAGACCGCGCCCTTCCGCTTCAGATAATTGCGGTCCACATAGCCGGACTTGCCCTCATAGGTGACTTTGCACCAGCTGGTCATCCAGCCCTTTTGGCAAGCGGACGCCGCAACCTTCTGGCCCGGCGGGATCTTGGCGACCACCTTCCAATTTCCGCCGGGGCCGGAGCGCACGGCCGTGGTGTCGCGGGTGACGAGCGGCGCGACGACGACATTCTTCATCGTCGGCTCGAGCGTGTTGGCGGCGACGAAGCCGCGCTTGCCCTTGTAGCGGATCTGGCACCAATCGTGTTTCCAGCCCGGCCCGCAATTGTCGAGCCGGATTTTGGCGCCGGCCGGGATTTGGGCGATGACCGGCCAGCGCGCGCCGGGGCCGGAGCGCATGTTGGAGAAGTCCGTGGCGACGGTGGTCGCCGCCATGGCCGTGGCGGCGCAGAGGGAGAGGGCCGCCGCGAGGAGCGGCGAGCCGAGCCGAATGTGCATGGCGATCTCCTGTTTCGCGAAGAATTCTGGGAAAGAGCGTCTCTGAGACGGGCAAAAACGAGAACTCTTTTTCATCCCCTTTGGTTCCGCCGTCGCTTTCGAGCGATCGTCTCGAGGATTTCTCAACCATGAGCGTCCGGCGGGAAGGCTGGCCAGCGCGTGGGAAACTGTTATAGACGGCGGCATGCCGCAAAAACCGCATCCCGCTTTTCCGCACCGCCATCTGCTCGGCATAGAGGGGCTGTCGCGCATCGACATTCTCACTCTGCTCGACATGGCCGAGGAGGCGATCGAGGTCTCCCGCCAGGTGGAGAAGAAGCGCGCTACTCTGCGCGGCCGCACCCAGGTCAATCTTTTCTACGAATCTTCCACCCGCACGCAGGCTTCATTCGAGATCGCAGGCAAAAGGCTCGGCGCCGACGTCATGAACATGTCGGTCGCCAATTCCTCGGAGAAGAAGGGCGAGACGCTGCTCGACACGGCGATGACGCTCAACGCCATGCGGCCGGATATTCTGGTGGTGCGCCACGCCCGCGCCGGCGCCGTGCATCTGCTGGCGCGCAAGGTCGATTGCGCCGTGGTCAACGCTGGCGACGGCGCCCATGAGCATCCGACGCAGGCGCTGCTGGACGCGCTGACGATCCGCCGCCACAAGGGCCGCATCGAGGGGCTGACGGTGGCGATCTGCGGCGATGTGCTGCATTCGCGCGTCGCGCGTTCCAACATCATTCTGCTGAGCGCGCTGGGCGCGCGGCTGCGCGCGGTCGGCCCCTCCACTCTCGCGCCCGATTCGCTGTCGCGGCTCGGCGTCGAAGTGTTCCACGACATGCGGACGGGGCTCGCCGGCGCGGACATAGTGATGATGCTGAGGCTGCAACGCGAGCGCATGAATGGCGCCTTCGTGCCGAGCAGCCGCGAATATTTCCATTTCTTCGGTCTCGACGAGGAGAAGCTCGCCTATGCCGCGCCCGATGCGCTGGTGATGCATCCAGGCCCGATGAATCGCGGCGTCGAGATCGACTCGAGCGTGGCCGATGGCCCCCGCTCGCTCATCAGAGATCAGGTGGAAATGGGCGTCGCCGTGCGCATGGCGGTGCTGGAGGCGCTCGCGCAGCATCTGCCGAATGTGTAGTATGCGCGTGTTTCGTCGATCGCAGAGGGGCGCCGCATGGTCTTGGTCGTTCGCCTGATCACATTGTTCTTCGAAGGCCTGTTGCAGCAGTTCATCAATGGCGTCGGCGTCGTCGCCCTGATGGTCGCGCTCACGATCGGCTTTTTTCGCCTGTCCTGGTGGAAGACCGTGCTGATCCTCACCTTCATCTTCGGCTTCGGCGTCGAATATCTCTTCGAAGGCTGGATCAAATTCTCCGACAAGGCGGAGAGCGCCAGCGAGCGCTGGCCCTGGATGCTGCTGATCTATTTCTTCATCGTCTTCGTCGCTTATTGGAGCGGCCGCTTCGGTCGTCGCCATTTGGAGCGACGCGGCAAGGCGGCGCCGCCGCATGTGACGTGAACGGCCGGGATTACGGCTTTCGAACCCGAATTCGCAGCTGCGCCTTTCCTTCGATCAGCCTTTGCTGGTCGAAGGAGCCTGTGGCGACGGCCAGATATGCGTGGCCCTGCTCGACGATTTCGCGCAATCCCGCGAACGGGCTGAACAGGTCGGAGGCGACGACGATATCGTCGATCGTAACATCCGTTCGGCGCAGCTTGTGATCGGTCGAAAATTTCTCGATCCGCGACAGCTCGTCGCGCGAAAAATAAAACTCGACCATCATCGACGACGCGTCGATCGTCGGAGGAAGTCCCGTCGTGTCGGGGTGCAACTGCTGGATATTCAAGAATTCGACTTTTTCGTAACGCAAGAGGAGCGTGTCTTCGGCCACGCCGGGCGCCGCGCCTTTCGGCTCGTCGAGCGCCGCGTGAAGAATGACCGGAATCGCGCATAAGGCGGCGAAAAACGCGATCGCGCGACTGCGAGCGGCGTTCGGCATGTTCGAAGCTCCTCGACCTCGAAGCGGCGCGACCCGAACCGATGTCCGGATCGCGCCCGCCGGGATCAGACGCCTTCGAACAGCGCGGTCGAGAGATAGCGCTCCGCGAAGTCGGGGATGATCAGCACGATATTCTTGCCCTCGGCCTCCGGACGCGCGGCGATTTCGAGCGCGGCCGCGACGGCGGCGCCGGACGAGATGCCGACCGGAATGCCTTCGAATTTGGCGAGCTGGCGCGCTGTGTCGAAGGCCGTCTGATTGCCGATGGTGATGATCTCGTCGATGACCGTGCGGTCGAGGATCGGCGGCACGAAGCCCGGGCCGATGCCCTGAATCTTATGCGGTCCCGGCGGACGGCCGGAGAGCACCGCCGAATCCTCGGGCTCCACGGCGACGACCTTGAGGCCGGGCCGGCGCGGCTTCAGCACCTGGCCGACGCCGGTGATCGTGCCGCCCGTGCCGACGCCGGAGACGAAGTAATCGACCTCTCCTTTGGTGTCGTTCCAGATTTCCTCGGCCGTCGTGATCCGGTGGATCTCGGGATTGGCCGGATTCTCGAATTGCTGCGGAATGACCGCGTCGGGATTTTCGGCGGCGAGCTCGGTGGCCTTGGCCACGGCGCCCTTCATGCCCTGCGCGGCGGGCGTCAGCACCAGCTCGGCGCCGAGCACGGCGAGAATGCGCCGACGCTCGATCGACATGGATTCCGGCATCACCAGAACGAGGCGGTAGCCGCGCGCGGCGGCGACGAAGGCGAGCGCTATGCCGGTGTTGCCGGAGGTCGGCTCGATGAGCAGATTGCGGCCCGGCGCGATGCGGCCGCTCTTCTCCAGCGAGTCGATGAGATTGACGCCGATGCGGTCTTTCACGCTGGCGAGCGGATTGAAGAATTCGAGCTTGCCGAGAAGATTGGCTTTGACGCCCTTCTCTTTGGCGAGACGGTCGAAACGCACCAGCGGAGTATCGCCGAGGGTCTGCGTGATCGAATCATAAATGCGGCCGCGCCCCGGTTTTTCCGAAGGGATGTAAATCGGCGCCGATACTGCCTCTGACATGAGTTGCTCCTCGAATATAGTGTTGGTCGCTGACGCGCTTGTCGCAGAGCTTATCCTGCAACGGCTTCTTCGGCCACCCGGCGCGCGCGGGGAAAAGCGATGGGCGGGGCGGTTTCCAGCGGCAGAGCGGTCGTCGCCTTGATCCGCTCCATGGCGAAGCGCGACACGACATTGCGCAGAGGCGCGACCGCGATCAGCCGCTTGTAGAATTCGTCGAAGGCGACCATGTCGGACACGACCACGCGCAGCATGTAATCGACGTCGCCGGCCATGCGATAGAACTCCACCACCTCCGGCATAGCCGCGACGGCGCCGGTGAAGCGGTCGAGCCAGGCGTCCGAATGCTCGCCGGCCACGATGGAGACATAGACGCTGAGGCCGAGGCCGAGCTTCTCGGGCGAGAGCAGGGCGACCCGGCCCTGCAGAACGCCGCTCGCCTCCAGCCGCTGAATGCGCTTCCAGCAGGGCGTTTGCGACAGCCCGACCTGCGCCGCTATGTCGGCGATGGAGAGGGAGGCGTCCTCCTGCAGAATCGAAAGAATGTGCCGATCGATGGCGTCCATTGGCTCGTCCGTGGCGTTCGAGAATGATTTTCCTATAGTCCACAAAAATACTATAACATGTCAAGGTAAGAAGCGACGCTCGAGCCGGTCGGCCGCGGCTGTGACCCTAGCGTTACGCATCCTCGGCCTGGCCGCCGAATTCGCGCGTCGAGGGCGGCGAGGCGGTCGGCGCGCCGGCGAATGAGCTTTCGGTCTGATTTTTCGATGTATTTTATAGGCTGTAGAAGAAAAATGTCATTCGGCCCCGCGCGCCGGCGGGCGCCGGGGAGTGGGTCGCGAGTGGACAATGGGCGCGCAATGGCGCCATTTTGCTGTAGAATCCGTTCGCCGGAGAAAAATTAACCCCTGACGCCGGCGAGGCGGATGCGAGGAGACGCCGCTCGATGTTGACGAAGAAAGCGAAATACGGATTGAAGGCGATGGTCTATCTGGCCGGCTTCGAGCCGGGGCGGACGGCGCTCGTCACCGATATCGCCGCGGCGAATCAAATCCCCAAGAAATTTCTCGACGCCATCCTCGGCGAGCTGCGCAACGCCGGCTTCGTCCATTCCAAGAAGGGGAAGGGCGGCGGCTACACGCTGGCGCGCGCGCCCCAGGAGATACGCGTCGGGAACATCATAAGGGTGCTGGACGGGCCGCTGGCGCCGATCCAATGCGCCAGCCGCACGGTCTATCGCCGCTGCGACGATTGCGAGGACGAGGCCCGCTGCACCGTGCGGCTGCTGATGCTGGAAGCCCGCGACGCCATCGCCAATGTGCTGGACAATCGCACGCTGGCGCAGATGCGCGCCCTCGCCCAGGACGATCCCGCCGGCGCTTTGCTCGGCGAGCTCGAGCGGAATTGAGGGGGGAACGCGCCGGGCCGCCATGGACATGGGCGCGGCGCGAACCTATAAAGCGCACGGCCGAGCTCTTGCAGCGCGGCGAAGCGAATGCGTTCGGCGAGAGGTGCCGGCCCGTCCGAACGCCTTCTTTGGAATTTTGGCGTCTTTCATGAGGCGGGGCGCCCGCGGCGGACCGGCGGCCGTCGTCGAGACCCCCCGCGAGAGGCCGGCGCGACGCCGGAAGGTCGATGGCCGAAGCTGCTGAGCTCCACGCAGAGACGAATTCGCAACAAGGCGCGGCGACCGCGACCCTGCGCCAGACGATGGTCGAGCGGCAGCTGCGCACATTCGATGTGACGGATTTGCCGCTGCTGCGGCGCTTCCTCGCCGTGCCGCGCGAGCTCTTCCTGCCGCACGATCTCGCCCCGCTCGCCTATTCCGATCTCGCGCTGACGCTCGAGGACGAGAATGGCCGTCCCGGCCGGGCGCTGCTGCCGCCGCTGGTGCTCGCCCGCCTGCTGCAGGACGCCGGCATTCGCGAGACCGATCGCGTGCTCGATATCGCCGGCGGCACTTTCTACTCCTCGGCGCTGCTGTCGCCGCTGGCGCGCGAGATCGTCGCCCTCGAGGACGACGCCCGCCTCACGGCGACGGCGCGCTCCTATCTGCAATTCATCGGCGCGACCAATGTGCGCGTCGAGACCGGCCCGCTCACGGCCGGCGTTCCCGCCGCCGCGCCCTTCGACGTCATCGTCGTGCAAGGCGCGGTCGAGGAGGGGCTCGATCGTCTCTTCGAGCAGCTCACCCCTGACGGCCGGCTGCTCGCCATCGCCAAGGCGGAGCCGGACGCCGGCTGGGCCGTCACCCGCTTCGACCGCTCCGGCGGCGCTCCGGCCGGCGCGCGCGCTTTGTTCGACGCTTCCGCTCCCGTTCTGGAGGGCTTTGAAAAAGCGCCGGGTTTCGTGTTCTGAGGGCGATCAGTCCAAAGCCTTCGTTGTTTCGGCTTGGATTCACCCTGTTTCGAGCGTCGTGTTCCGTGAGTAGGCCGTAGGGCTCGCCCCGCGCTCTCGTCGAGCGCCGGGCGCGCTTTGTTCCAGAGCGGGTCTTTGTGGAATGCGTATCGTCGAATTGCGTCCGTCGTCCTGGCTCGGGCTTTGGCTTTTGGCCCTCGGCCTCGCGGCTCCGTCCGCCGCCGGCGCGGAGACGCTGAAGGAGGCGCTGGCGCGCGCCTATCGCGGCAATCCAGACATGAATCAGCAGCGCGCCAATGTGCGCGCCAAGGACGAGGACGCGCCCAAGGCCGCCGCCGGAATGCGTCCCAAAGCGAGCATTTCGGCGAGCGCCGGGCCGCAGAACTCCAACATCAAGATTCCGGCCGGCCGCAGCCAGCTGACCGGCCAGCGCACCTATATGTATGACGAATATGTCGGCTATCCGCGCGGCGCCACGCTGAGCCTGTCGCAGACTCTCTATGACGGCGGCCGCACCGGCAATTCCGTGCGTCAGGCCGAATCGGGCGTCTACGCCGCGCGCGAGGGGATGCGGCTCACCGAGCAGGCGACGCTGCAGAATGGCGCAACCGCCTATATGAATGTTCTGCGCGACACGGCGGTGCTCGATCTGCGCAAGAACAATGTCGCCGTGCTGGAGCAGCAGCTCGAGCGCACGCGGGATCGATTCGCAGTGGGCGAGGTGACGCGCACCGATGTCGCCCAGGCCGAATCGACTCTCGCTCAGGCGCGCACCGAGCTCTATGGCGCCCAGGGGCAATTGAAGACCAGCGTCGCCACTTATCGCCAGATCATCGGCGCCGAGGCGAAAAATCTGCAGCCGGCGCAATCGGTCGAATCGCTGTTGCCGAAATCGCTCGATCAGGCGATCGCCGTCGCCATCGTCGAGCATCCGGGCGTCGTCGCCGCGCAGCATCAGGTGGATGTCGCCGCTTCTGCGGTGAAGGTGGCGGAAGGCGCGCTGGCGCCGACTCTCTCGGTCGCCGCGCAGCTATCGCAGCAATATGATTCCTTTCTGGGATCGCCCGCGACTCGGCAATTCTCCGCCGGCGCGAGCGGACGGCTCGACGTGCCGATCTATCAGGGCGGCTCCGAATACGCATCGATTCGACAAGCCAAGGAGCAATTGGGCCAGGCGCGCTTCAACGCCGATCTGCAGCGCGACAGCGTGCGCGCCAGCGTCGTCTCCAGCTATGCGCAGCTCGACACTGCGCGCGCTTCGATTCTCTCCGGTCAAGCTGCTGTCAAGGCGGCGGAAATCGCTCTGCGCGGCGTGCGCGAGGAGGCGCAGGTCGGACAGCGCACCACGCTCGATGTGCTCAATGCGCAATATGCGCTGCTCAATGCGCGCGTCTCGCTCATCATCGCGCAGCGCGAGCGCGTCGTCGCGTCTTACGCGGCGCTCGGCTCCATCGGGCGCCTCTCGGCCGACAGCTTGAAGCTCGATGTCGTCGCTTATGATCCGACGACGCATTTCGAGCAGGTGCGCGGCATGTGGATCGGCGTCGACACGCCCGCCGAGCGCTGAGCGCCGCGCGATAAGGCCGCGCTGCGTAAAAAATCGTGTGCAAACTCCCTTACGCACAACCCCTGTGGTTTTACCAAAGGGGGGAATCATCGGATGATGCGACTCGACGCTCGAAGTGAGCGGACAAGAATAGCGCGCGGCGATGATATTGCGGAGCCGTCGCCGCGAGACGGGAAGCAGCACATCTCATGAGCGCAGTGAACGCTTCGATCACCGCGCCGGCGCTCGACGCCGAGCGCCGGTCGCACGAGCCGTCGATGGAGGAGATCCTCGCATCGATCCGGCGCATCATCGCCGACGACGACGCTTTGCCGGCCGCGAGGCGCGACAAGGAGAAGCGCCCGGCCGAGCCGCCGCAGCGCGAGGAGGCGCCGCTCGCGCCTGCGCCCGCCGCGCGCGCGCCTGTGGCCGCTCGTCCCGCGGCCCCTGCGCCGGTCGTCGCCGCGCCGGCTCCCGTCTCCGTTCCCGCGGTCGAGCCCGCCAAGCCCGCCGATTTCTGGCTGCGGCCGTCCGCCGCTCCCGAAGAGGAAGCCGCGCCGGCTCCCGAATCGGCGGATCAGAGCCGCTGGTCCGAGGACACGGCGGAGGAGGTCGTCGATGAAACGCTCGACGAGCCCGTCGTCGCGGCGGCCGAGGAGCCCTATGTGCAGGACATAGCGGATGAGCCGGTCGAGGAGCAGATGATCGCGAGCATCGAGCCGAGCCCGTTCGAGCCTGCCAATGACGATCCGACGCCGCTGGTCTCGACCGATGCGGCCATGTCGATCGGCGCGCATTTCCAGGCGCTGGCGGCGAGCATCGTCATCAGCGAGGCCGATCTCATCGAGCGCTATGCTCAGGACATGCTACGGCCCATGCTGAAGCAATGGCTCGACGACAATCTTCCGCATCTCGTCGAGCGCCTCGTGCGCGCGGAGATCGAGCGGGTGGCGCGCGGGCGGCGCTGACCGCCCGATTCGGCGAGACCCAGGCCGTTAACGGCGCTTATACAATGTTCGCGCAAAGTGGCGGCATGTTCGCTCGTCATGTTCTGCGCTCCTTTGTGATCCCCCTGCTGCTCTACGGAGCGGCGGGGCTCGTGGCGAGCTATTTCGTCTGGCACGGCGTCAATGGCCAGCGCGGGCTCAAGACCGGCGTCGAATATGAGCAGCGCATCGCCGAGCTGCGCGCCGAGCTCGGCGGGCTGAAGGCCGAGCGTTCCCAATGGGAGCGTAAGCTGGCGCTGGTGCGCGGCGATGTCGTCGACGCCGATATTCTGGACGAGGAGGCGCGCCTGGTGCTCGGCCGCGCGCATCGCAACGACATTGTAATCCTCACGCCGCCTGCGTCGCCGACGCGTCGCTGAGGACAGCGCCGCGAGACGGCTCGTTTTCGGCGCGCGCTCGAGCTATTCTGCCGAAGGCGGAGCCCTCGCCGCGATGCGGGAGGGACGAGGGCTCGCTCTTCGCCTCACGCGCTCCCAGATATTGTCAAACGACGACGAGGACGGGCGGCCATGCCGGCAGCGGACAGACACGCGAAAATCGCCGATGTAGCCAGCGCCGCCGAGGGCGCGCAGGCCGAGGGCGGCATTCTGGCCTTCACGCGCGAGCAGGAGCTATCCGCCTATCGGGCGATGCTGCTGATCCGCCGCTTCGAGGAGAAGGCCGGCCAAATGTATGGCATGGGCCTCATCGGCGGCTTCTGCCATCTCTACATCGGCCAGGAGGCGGTGGTCGTCGGCGCGCGAATGTCGGCGAAATCCACAGATCAATTCATCACCGGCTATCGCGACCACGGCCATATGCTCGCCTGCGGCATGGAGCCGAGGCGGGTGATGGCGGAGCTCACCGGGCGGCGGGGCGGCTATTCCAAAGGGAAGGGCGGCTCCATGCACATGTTCTCGCGCGAGAAGAATTTTTATGGCGGCCATGGCATCGTCGGCGCGCCGGCCCCGCTCGGCGTCGGCCTCGCTTTCGCCGATCTCTATCGCGGCGACGGCTCCGTCTCGCTGACCTTCTTCGGCGACGGCGCCGCCAATCAGGGCCAGGTCTACGAGAGCTTCAATATGGCGGAGCTCTGGAAGCTGCCCATCGTCTTCATCGTCGAGAATAATCGCTACGCTATGGGAACGTCGGTGGAGCGTTCTTCCGCGCAGGCGAATTTTTCCATGCGCGGCACAGCTTTCAACATTCCCGGCCGGCAGATCGACGGCATGGATGTGCGCGCCGTCGCCGCCGCTGCGCGCGAGGCGCTCGACTGGTGCCGCGCCGGCAAGGGGCCTTTCCTCATCGAGGCGCAGACCTATCGCTATCGCGGCCATTCCATGTCCGATCCTGCCAAATATCGCTCCAAGGAAGAAGTGCAGCGCGTGCGCGAGGAGCATGATCCCATCGAGCAGGTGCGCGCCCGTCTGCTGGCCGGCGGGATCGGCGAGGACGAGTTGAAGCAGATCGACGCCGCCGTGCGCCGCATCGTGTCCGAGGCGGCGGATTTCGCGACCAATGATCCAGAGCCAGATCCAAGCGAATTGTGGACGGATGTGGTTCTATGAGGGAAGGGCGGGCTCATCGCGCTCTTCTCCTTCTCCCGCTTGCGGGAGAAGGTGGCCCTCGCGTCAGCGAGGGTCGGATGAGGGCCCGCGATTTTTCTGCTCCTTCGAGACTTACGGCCCGAGGCGGTTGTTGCAGCGATAGCCCTCATCCGACCCGGCTTCGCCGGGCCACCTTCTCCCACAAGTGGGAGAAGGGAGCGCGCGCCCTCTTTATTGTGCGGATAAATCCATGACCGTGAATGTCCTCATGCCCGCGCTGTCGCCCACGATGGAGCAGGGCAAGCTCGCCAAATGGCTCAAGAACGAAGGCGACAAGGTCAAGGCCGGCGATGTCATCGCCGAGATCGAGACCGATAAGGCGACGATGGAGGTGGAGGCCGTGGACGAGGGCGTGCTCGCCCGCATCCTCGTGCCGGGCGGCGCCGAGAATGTCGCCGTCAACACGCCCATCGCCGTCATCGCCGAGGAGGGCGAGGAGATCGGCCCCGCGGAGGCTCCGCCTTCGACGCCGGCCGCCGCCCCCACCGAGAACGCCGCGCCTGCGCCCGCCAAGGCGCCGGATATTCCAGCCTCCGCTCCGCAGGAGGCGGCTGCCGCCGCCGCCGTCCCCGCTGCGCCGGCCGCGACTGCGGCCGAGCCCGCCGCTCCTTCGCCCGCAGTCGCCGTCCCCGAAATTCCGGCCGATACGACGCTCCTCCCCATGACCATGCGCGAAGCTCTGCGCGACGCCATGGCCGAGGAGATGCGCCGCGACCAAAATGTCTTCGTCATCGGCGAGGAGGTCGCGGAATATCAGGGGGCGTATAAGGTCACGCAGGGCCTGCTGCAGGAATTCGGCCCGCGCCGCGTCGTCGACACGCCGATCACCGAATATGGCTTCGCCGGCCTCGCCGTCGGCGCCGCCTTCGCTGGGCTGCGGCCGATCTGCGAATTCATGACCTTCAATTTCGCCATGCAGGCGATCGACCACATCGTCAATTCCGCGGCCAAGACGCTCTATATGTCCGGCGGGCAGATCAATTGCCCCATCGTCTTTCGCGGCCCCAATGGCGCCGCCGCCCGTGTCGCCGCGCAGCATAGCCAGGATTACGCGGCCTGGTTCTCGCAAGTGCCGGGGCTGAAGGTCGTCGCACCCTCCAACGCCTCCGACGCCAAGGGGCTCTTGAAGAGCGCCATTCGCGATCCCAATCCCGTCGTCTTCCTCGAGAACGAGATTCTCTACGGCAAGCAATGGGACACGCCCATGCTCGAGGATTTCCTCATTCCCATCGGCAAGGCGCGCATCGCGAGGCCGGGAACGGATGTGACGCTCGTTTCCTTCTCCATCGGCGTCATCCATTGTCTTTCGGCCGCCGAGGCGCTGGCCAAGGAGGGGATAGAGGCGGAGGTCGTCGATCTGCGCACGCTGCGGCCGATGGATGTTCCCGCCATCATCGAATCGGTGAGGAAGACCGGCCGCTGCGTGGCGGTGGAGGAGGGCTGGCCGCAATGCGGCATAGGCGCGGAGATCGCCGCCCGCGTGCAGGAGGAGGCCTTCGATTATCTCGACGCCCCCGTTCTGCGTGTCACCGGCAAGGACGTGCCCATGCCCTATGCCGCCAATCTCGAGAAGCTGGCTCTGCCTTCCGTCGCCGATGTGATCGCGGCGGCGAAGGCTGTTCTCTATAGGTGACCTCATGGCTCTCTCTGGAGACGAGCGGCTCGCCCCCGGCGGAGCCGACGGACGCATCTTCGCTTCCCCCTTGGCGCGCAGGCTGGCCAGGGAAGGCGGACTCGATCTTTCCGCTCTGAAGGGCTCCGGCCCGCATGGCCGCATCATAGAGCGCGATGTGAAATCGGCGCTCGGCTCCGGCGCGCGGCCCGTGGCGGCGCCGTCTTCCGCCCCGGTGATCGAGGCGCCGGTCGGAATGTCGGACGCCGTGGTGCGCCAGCTCTTCGCGCCCGGCTCCTTCACCGAGGTTCCTCATGATTCGATGCGCAAGGCGATCGCGCGGCGCATGGTCGAGGCGGTGCGCACGATTCCGCATTTCGCGCTGCAGACGGATTGCGAGATCGACGCGCTGCTGCATCTGCGCGAGGATTACAACAGCGCCGCGCCCAAGGGCGCGAATGGCGAGCCCGAGTGGAAGGTCTCGGTCAACGACATCATCGTCAAGGCCATGGCGCTGGCGCTGCAGAAGGTTCCCGACGCCAATGTCACCTTCACGCAGACGGCGATGCTGAAGCACAAATCTTCCGATGTCGGCGTCGCCGTCTCCATCCCCGGCGGGCTGGTGACGCCCATCGTGCGCAACGCCGAGACCAAGAATTTCCGCGAGATCGCGATCGAGCTGAAGGATTTGGCGCGGCGCGCGCGCGAACGAAAATTGAAGCCCAATGAATATGAGGGCGGCGCGACCGCCGTCTCCAATCTCGGAATGTTCGGCGTCAAGAATTTCGCCGCCGTGATCAATCCGCCGCATGCGACGATTCTCGCCGTCGGCGCCGGCGAGGAGCGCATCATCGCCAGAAATGGCGCGCCCGCCGTGGCGACGATCATGAGCGTCACCCTCTCCGTCGATCATCGCGCCGTCGATGGCGCGCTGGGCGCCACGCTGCTCGCGGAGTTCAAGCGGCTGATCGAGCATCCGGCGGCCATGCTCGTCTGAGCGGCCGTCGATGGGCGCGGCGCGCGAGCAGCCGCGCCGCCCGTCTCCGTAATAGCGCGTATAACGTAACGCGAATATTTCACGAAGCTCACACGAACCTCGCATAACCTTCGCGTAACATGATTTTCAGCCGAAAATTCCAAAAATTCCTTTGACGATACGCTCTCCCGACAGGACGGTGACAGGGCGCTGATCTATGATGGCGTCCATTCGGTCATCGGCGACGCTCGGATCACGAGAGATTTGCCCAAAGGAGATTTCGAGATGGATCATGTCTCGCGCGACGCCCAGGGGGGCTGGCGCGACCTGTCGCTCTATCTTCCAGCCCGCGCGCGGATGCGTCCCATTCTGCGGCGCAAGGCGCAATCCCTCGTTCACACCGGCGCTCTCTCTCCCGACTGCATCGTCACCTCTATTTTCGAGACCGGCGAATCTGTGATGTGCGTCACGCAATTCGCATTCGGCGGAGGCGCGCGCCACACGCTCATCGCGCCGCTCGCGCAGCTCGCTTTCGATCGCGGCGGACCGCTGTCGAAGGAGATCGATCTTTTGCGCGCGCGGCCCTCGCGCGCTCTCGGCCGCCGGCCCCCGGAGATTTCTTAACGCTTCGTTCATCGGCTTGTGCGCGCGAGCACAGAAGCTCGGAGCCCCGTCCCGCAATATCTCAGCGTTCGAAACGAGCAAGAGACATTGGGACGGAGCATTGCGATGACCGATTTTGCCAAGAACCTTTTTGATTTCATCAAGAGCGTGACCCTGGCGACGGCGATCGGCGCGCCGACCGCCGCAGCCGGGGTCTTCGTCTATGAGCGGCCCGACTCGGCGCTGATGCTGCTCTCCAAGGTTCAGTCGGTCGAGATCGGCGATTTCAAGCTTGCGCTCGGACAAAAGGCTTTCGAGATCAACCCCGATCTCGGCGCGAAAAAGAACTCCATGGGCGATCTCATCGCCCGCGCGCGAAACCTCGGGCCGCGCGAGGTGGAGCGGTTGATCCATCTTCTTCCGCTCGACGCCGCGAGCATGGACAGGCTCGGCGCCGATGCGGTCAAATGCGACTATGACAGAGCCGATGCGCGAACGCGCCTCTTTGCCGTCATCGACAAATCTCTGGAAGAGAAGAAGCTGGTCGAGATCATGCGGCGTGACGAGCTGATCGATCAAAAGACGCATGAGGTCTATGGTCCTCCGAGCGCTTGCTATCGTGTCGTCCTCACCGCGCTCGGCGCCGATGTGAAGTCGATGATCGTCTCCGAATTGACCCGTTATTTCACCAGCGAGCTGGATGTGGGAGCGCCCCCGGCCGCCGTCAAGCCCGCGAGCGACAAGCCTGCGAGCGACAAGCCCGTGAGCGCCAAGCCGGCGAGCGAGAGGCCGGTGAGCGAGCGGAGCCGGACGAAATTCGCCCAGCCCCGCCGCGACGCGGCGAAGCGGATCGCCGCCCGCTGAGCGCCCGCCGCCCAAAATATCGGAGCTTCGTCCTTCGGTCGTGTTTTCTTCAAGCGAACCAATTCCCACTTCGCTCGAAAACACTTTAAGACAACGCCCATGAGCGGCGAGGCGGACACGAGGGAAGGGGCGCAGATCGTCGAGATCCTGCTGCCGGTGGCCGTCGATATGGCCTATTCCTATTACGCGCCGCCGGCGCTGCGGCTTTCGCCGGGAGATTGCGTCGAGGTTCCGCTGGCGACGCGCAAATCCTTCGGCGTCGTCTGGTCGGTCGCGCCGGCGGGCGCCGCCGGGCCGGGCAATCTCAAATCCGTCATCGCCAAATATGACCGGCCGCCGCTGGGCGAGACGTTGCGCAGCTTCGTCGATTGGGTGGCGCGCTGGACCTTGGCGCCGCGCGGCATGGCGCTGCGCCTCGCCACCCGCGCGGTGGAGGAGGCGGCGCCGGAGACGCCCCGCGTCGGCTATCGGCTCGCCGGTCCGCCGCCCGAGCGCATGACGGCGGCGCGGGCGCGCGTCATAGAGGCGGCGGAGGGCGGCCTCACTTTCTCCAAGGGCGAGCTCGCCCGCGCGGCGGCCTGCTCCAATGGTGTCGTCGATGCGCTGGTCGACGCCGGCGCGCTCGAGGCCGTCGCTCTGCCGCCGGAGCCCGTCGCCGGCGCGCTGGATCCCGATTTCGCGCGCGCGCCGCTGGAGGCCGAGCAGCTCGCGGGCGCCGAGGCGCTGACGAGCGCTGTGGAGCAGGGCGGCTATCGGCCCTTTCTGCTGGAGGGCGTCACCGGCGCCGGCAAGACGGAGGTCTATTTCGAGGCCGTCGCGGCGGCTCTGCGCGCCGGCGGGCAGGCGCTGGTCTTGATGCCGGAAATCGCGCTCACCGCGCAATTCCTCGAGCGCTTTGCCGCGCGTTTCGGGGCCAAGCCCGCCGAATGGCATTCCGGCGTCTCCGAGCGCAAGCGCGCGCGGCTGTGGCGCGGCGTCGCGCTCGGCGAGGTGAAGGTCGTCGCCGGCGCGCGCTCGGCGCTGTTCCTGCCCTTCTCGAATTTGCGGCTCATCGTCGTCGATGAGGAGCATGAGGCCGCCTATAAGCAGGAGGATGGCGTCGCCTATCACGCCCGCGACATGGCGGTGGTGCGCTCGAGGCTCGAGGGCGCGACCATCGTGCTCGCCTCGGCCACGCCCTCCATCGAGACGCGCGTCAATGCGCAGACCGGCCGCTACGGCTATCTGCGCCTCACCGCCCGCGCCAATGCGAGGCCCATGCCGCGGATAGAGGCGATCGACATGCGCGCCAATGGGCCGGAGCGCGGACGCTGGCTCGCGCCGCGGCTGGTGGCGGAGGCGCAGGAGACGATCGCGCGCGGCGAGCAGGTTCTCTTCTTCCTCAATCGGCGCGGCTATGCGCCGCTCACTCTGTGCCGCAGCTGCGGCCATCGCTTCCGCTGCGAGAATTGTGACGCCTGGCTGGTCGAGCATCGCTTTCGCCGCGCGCTGGTCTGCCATCATTGCGGCCATGTCGAGCGCCGCCCGCACATATGCCCGGAATGCGAGGCGGAGGATTCGCTCACCGCCTGCGGGCCGGGCGTCGAACGGCTGGCGGAGGAGGCGGCGATCCTCTTCCCGGACGCCCGCACTCTGGTGCTCTCCTCGGATTTTCCAGGCGGGCAGGAGCGCTTGCGCCGCGAGCTCGCCGAGATCGCGGCCGGCGCTTTCGATATCGTCATCGGCACGCAATTGGTGGCCAAGGGGCATAATTTCCCCTTTCTCACTCTGGTCGGCGTGGTGGACGCCGACAGCGGGCTCGGCAGCGGCGATCCCCGCGCCGCCGAGCGCACTTTTCAGCTGCTGAACCAAGTGACCGGCCGCGCCGGCCGCGGCGACAAGCCGGGCAGCGCGCTGATTCAGAGCTGGCAGGCCGACCATCCGGTCATTCGCGCCATTCTCTCCGGCGAGGCGGAGGCGTTCTACGCGCAGGAGACGCGATTGCGCGAGCGCGCCGGCCTGCCGCCCTTCGGACGCCTCGCGGCGCTGATCGTCTCGGCCAAGGACGCCGGCGCCGCCGAGACCCATGCGCGCGCTCTGGCGCGGGCGGGGCATTCGCTGCCCTCCACCGATCGCTATCGCGTCGCCCCGGCCGGCGGCCTGCCGGAGGCCGATGAGATCGTGGTGCTCGGCCCGGCCGAGGCGCCCATCTCGCTCATTCGCGGGCGCTATCGTTTCCGCCTGCTGGTGAAGGCGCCCAAGAGCGCCGATCTGCAGGCCTATCTGCGCGCCATGCTGGCGGCGGCGCCCAAGGAGCGCGGCGGCGTGCGCGTGGCTGTGGACGTCGATCCGCAGAGCTTTTGGTGATTTAGGAAAACAATCCCCTCATCCTGAGGCGCTTTTTGCGGAACGCAAAAAGCCTCGAAGGATGCTCCGCGCGCCGTGGCCGACCCTTCGAGACGCCTGCTGCGCAGGCTCCTCAGGGTGAGGGACTGTGTTTATGCGCCCGCGCGAGCGCGCCCCGGCGCCGTGCGGCGCGGGGGTGGGAAAGGGCGTTTCGGGACGCTCCGGCCCCTTACGGCCGTTGCGCGAAAAAATTCGATCGGGTCCAGAGTGTCCCGAAACGCGGTTGTCGTTCTCGTCGACATCCCGAGGCTTGGTCGAACCCGCGAATCCTGGGGTTTCTCGATCAAGACGCGATCGAGTCCGACGGCCTGGGATCACGGAGCGGTTCTTTTTTCTCCCTATGGACGGGAGAAGAACGCCGCCCGGCGACGCGCTGCCTGTCCATGGACGGGGGTCGCCATCCCGGATGGAGCCGCCCCCCGCCCGCACCCCACGACCCGAGGAGCGCGCCCTTTGTGGGCGGGAGTGGGAGGGGCATAGGAATATTTTCAGGTGTGTCAAGGAGGGGGAAGGCGGAGTCTCCGTCATGGCCGCGTTGAGCTGCCATGACGATAGGAGCACGGAGATCGGCTGAAGGACAATAGTCCTCCCCCTCATGCTGAGGAGGCTCCGCAGGAGCCGTCTCGAAGCACGAGGGGGAGTTCCAGATGGCCGCGCACGAAGGTTTCCTCGTCCTTCGAGACGCCGCTTCGCGGCTCCTCAGGATGAGGAAACCTTCACCCGATCGCCATGGAGGCATGACGAGGGGGGGCGTGCCGCAATGCTGTATTTGCTGCATATTACAGCATTGTTGGAGGGTGAAATGTCCGAGTTCGGCACATTCTCGACCAGCGACCTCTCGCGCAAATCCGGCGACATAATCGCCGAGGCGCTGCGTCGTCCGGTCACCATAACGCAGCGCAACAAGCCGCGCCTCGTCCTCTTGAGCTATGAGGATTATCAGCGGCTCAGAACGCGCGCCGATAGCCGAATAGCGCATCGGATCGAGACCATGCCCGATGATCTTTTCGACGACGCCAAGGCGGCGCTCGCGGCCTATGAGGCCGAGTCCGACGAGCAATGAGCTTTCGCGAATTCGCGACGGGCGCGGTCATCCGCTATCCGTTCTTGTGGTCGCATGAGGCCGAGGCGGCCGCGACCGAGGGCCGCAAGCCGCGACCCGTCGCTGTCGGATTCCGCGTCCCGCGCCCGACCGGCGACGTGCTGCTCTTGTTCCCGATCACCAGCAAGTGCGTTTTTCCTGCCCTGTGATCGTATGCGCGAAGCCGAAGCGCCGAGAGCCACACATCGGACAAACACCATCATGCGTTTGTCGGAACCGCGAGAAATGTCGCGTCACTCGCTCGCTCGCTGGACCGTCTTGAAAAGTTGGAAGAGAAGGTTAAAGCTCTGGCTTCGATTGAACGACGTAAAGCTGTGCGTTGAACTCGCGCAATCCAATATCAGCGAGTCGTCGCAGTGGTTCACGCTCCGAATGCGCCTTCGAGGGGGGCACGGTAGCAGGTGGAATGGCGCTCTCCTGACGTTTACGGAAGAGCTCACTCGGACTCTCGCGCGAAACCTCGACCGTCGGAACCGCTTCGTCATCGCCCATTTCCTTAGCGCGGGCACTGACTCGCTTGCGGGAGCGAGTACGAGCGGCTTCGGCCTTCTCTACTGCCTTGCCGATGGTTTGCCTGAGCGGCTGTGCGTCATCGGTCAGTTGCTTTTTCAACAGTGCCTCCAACTCGGCGGCTCCATATCCTTTGATCATCTTCGGTTTGGACATTATGACGGCGCTACTTCCGTCGAAAGAAAGATGATGGGCTTTGTCATCCGCGAAGCTTCCGATCATGCGAGGCCGGACAAAAAAGGACCGTTGCCGGACGAGGCCTTTGAGGAAGGCGGTATCAAATTCTTCCTTACGATGGAACATCGGGGCTGCATAGAAGACGAAGTTGGGAGCTTGATCGAGTTCTATCAACATCTCATGTTGTTCGGAGTCGGCCTTTCCAGTGATTTCGATCCGATAGAACGGTGGCACCAACGGCGCGCCTGCACGAATCTCGCGAGCGCTTCGCCGAGTCAGGCAATCGGAGCGCTTAAACTGAAGGAAGAGCGGAATTCCGGGTGCCTCGAGTTTCACGTCATACCCGCCACCCGCACGCCCTTCCTCTATTAGAGAGGGAAATATTGGTGCAGCCGTAAGACTGCCGAGCGCCAATACGAACTCATGAGAGAGCGCAAAGCCGAAGGAAAATTCCGAGATAAGCGATTTCATTCAACACGCATAATACTGAGATCGTGCTCGATGCAAGCGTGCCGGTTGACATTGATTCAACATCGGTGACGCCTACGACGAGTGAATTTGTCGAGCCGGGTAGCGAAGAATAGCCTGTTCGCTCTGCTGTTTGGTATCGTACGAAGTGCGGTGGAATACGGCCGATCTGGCACAATGACGCCCCACGTCCCCCTCCCGCCCGCTTGTAGCCCGCCCGCTTTTCCCTATAGTCCGCCTCGACAATTCCCACGGCGGACGAGGCTATGACGACCACACAATTGCGCATCGGCACACGCGGCAGCCCTCTCGCTCTGGCGCAGACGCGGCAGCTGCGGGCCTTGCTGGCCGCGGCGCTCGGCCTCGAGGCGGAGACGCTGCCGATCGAGGTCATCCGCACCACGGGAGACATGATCCAGGACCGGCCGCTCTCGGAATCGGGCGGCAAAGGGCTGTTCACCAAGGAGCTGGACGTCGCCCTCATCGAGGGGCGCATCGATCTCGCCGTGCATTCCTCCAAGGATTTGCCGACGCATCTGCCGCCTCAGATCGCCATCGCCGGCTATCTCCCACGCGAGGATGTGCGCGACGCCTGGATCGGCCGCAATGGCGCGACGCTCGACGCGCTGCCGAAGGGCGCGGTGGTGGGCACGGCCTCGCTGCGGCGCGGCGCGCAGGTGAAGCGGCTGCGGCCGGATGTCTCCATCGTGCTGCTGCGCGGCAATGTCGAGACCAGGCTGCGCAAGGTGGAGAGCGGCGAGGTGGACGGCACGCTGCTGGCGCTCGCCGGGCTCAAGCGGCTCGGCCTCGAGCGCCACGCCACCGCCATTCTGCCGATAGAGGATTTTCTTCCTGCCGCCGGACAGGGCGCCATAGCCGTCACCAAGCGCGCCGGCGATGTGAGCGTCCGCGAGGCTCTGGCCGCTATTCTCGATCCGGCGACCGCCGCCGCGCTCGCCGCCGAGCGCGCCTTTCTCACCGTGCTGGACGGCTCCTGCCGCACGCCGATCGCCGCCCATGCCAAGATCATCGGCGACAAGCTCATAGGCGAGGAGATCGAATTCCACGGCATGGCGCTGCGGGCGGATGGCTCGCAGGTCTATGAGGCGCGTCGGCGCGGGCCGTCCATGGATGCGGCGTTGATCGGCGACGCCGCCGCCAATGAGATTTTGCTGCGCCTGCCCAATGGAGTCGCGGGTCTCACATGAGGCGCGTTCTCGTCACGCGGGCGAGAGAGGACGCCGAGCGCACGGCGGAAGAATTGCGGCGGCGGGGCTTTGCGCCGCTGATCGCGCCGGTTCTGGAGATCGCCGCCACGGGCGCGCCGATTCCGGCCGAGCGCTTCGACGCGGTTCTGGCGACCAGCGCCCGCGCGATTCAATTCGTCGAAGGGCTCGCGGCCTTGCGCGCGCCGTTTTTCGTCGTCGGCGGCAAGACGGCGCAGGCGCTTTCCGCGCGCGGCGCGCTGGTGGAGGCGAGCGCGCCCGATGTGGCGGCGCTGACGCTTCTGCTCGGCGCGCGCTTTGCGGCGCCGGCGCGTTTTCTCTATCTCGCCGGCCATGATCGCAAGGACGATCTCGAAAGTTTCTTGTGCGCGCGCGGCCATGTGGCGACAGTGGTCGAGACCTATGAGGCGCGCGCCGTCGCCGCTCTCGGGCAAGAGGCCCGCGCCGCTCTTTCGGCCGGCGAGGTGGAGGCCGCGCTGCATTATTCGGCGCGCAGCGCATCGATCTTCCTCGCTCTGGCGGATGCGGCCGGCGTCCCGGTCACGCTTCGCGCGCGCGTCACGCATCTCGCTCTGTCGGAAGATGTCGCGCGCGTGCTGCGCGCCGCCGGCTGCGCCAATGTGCGCGTCGCCGCGGCGCCGGATCAGGCGAGCCTTCTGGCCGCGCTCGAGGCGCAATAAAGCCGCCTTCGCGGGTCAAAAATTGCATGGCGCTCGTCGCGCCTCTAGCTTGTGTCGGCGCGACCTCGACGGTCCGTTTCTCCGAGGACGAAATGACGAAGACGTCGATCTCATACGGTTTCCGTGTGAATGCTTCGCATTCCGCGGGATCGTCATTGCGAGGAGCGGAGCGACGAAGCAATCCAGAGCCGCCCCAGGGCTCTGGTTTGCTTCGCTTCGCTCGCAATGACGGCCGGGGCGGTCACGCGGAAACGATCTCGCGGCGGCGCTCGGCCGCTGTTCTCGCGCTTCTCTTTTGCGCGATCGCCGCCGCAGTCTCGCCGGCGCTGGCGGAGCGGCTGCCGCTTTCGGATAATCTCGTCGATCTGCGCAGCGCGCAGGGGCGCGAATGGTTTCTCGAGGCGGAGGCGCGCGAGGCCTATTGGCCGCTCTCCTCGGAATTCGTCACGCAGAAGAACGGCTCCTTCTGCGGCGTCGCCACTCTGGCGATGCTGCTCAATGCGCTCGACATTCCCGCGCCCGCCGGCGGCGAGGGGCAGGGGAGCTTCTCGCAGGACAATCTGTTCAGCGAGAAGACCGAGGCGGTGGTGAAGCAGGAGAACATTCTGCGCCGGGGCATGACGCTGGACGAGTTCGGCGGCCTCGTCGCCAGCTTCGGCCTCGAGGCGAAGGTCACGCATGCGGTGCAGAGCTCGCTCGCGGCGTTTCGCGCCAGCGCAATCGAGCAGCTCTCGCGCAAGCGGCGCCATGTCGTCGTCAATTATCAGCGCGCCGCGCTCGGCCAGACGCGCAGCGGGCATATCTCGCCGCTCGCCGCCTATGACGCCAAGACGGATCGCTTTCTGCTGCTCGATGTCGCGCGCTACAAATATCCGCCGGTGTGGATCGCGGCCGCAGAGCTTTTCGACGCGATGAACACGATCGACGCCGGCAATGAAGGACGCAGCCGCGGCTTCGTGCTCATCGGCCCGCCGGCGGGAATAGGCGGCGGACAATGAGCGACGCGCGAATGCGATCTATTCTTGCGCTCTGCTTTTCCGCTCTCGCCTTCGTCGCCGCCGCCGAGCCGGTCGCGACTGGGCGGCGCGGAATGGTGGTGAGCGAGCATCATCTCGCCAGCGACATAGGGCTCGACATATTGAAGGCGGGCGGCAACGCCATCGACGCCGCTGTCGCCGTCGGCTATGCGCTGGCCGTCGCGCATCCTTGCTGCGGCAATCTCGGCGGCGGCGGATTTCTGCTGGCGCAGCTGCCGGGGCAGGGCGCGCGCTTCCTCGATTTTCGCGAGACCGCGCCCGCGGCCGCCGGCGCCGATCTCTTTCTCGACGCAAAGGGCGCCGTCGACAAAGATGCGAGCCGCAACGGCTATCGCGCCGTGGCGGTTCCGGGGACGGTGATGGGCCTCGAGACCGCCCACGCCAAATACGGCCGCCTGCCGCATGAAAAAATCATCGCGCCGGCGATCGCGCTGGCCGAGCAGGGGTTTGTTCTCGAGGAGGCCGATATTCGCGTGCTGCGCGCGGCGACGCGGCTGAAGTACAGTCCCGCGGCGGCGAAAATCTTCTCCCGCGCAGACGGCTCGCCTCTGCAGATCGGCGATCGGCTGATTCAGAGCGATCTCGCGCGTCTGTTGCGCGAGATCGCGGCGCAGGGGCCGCGCGCTTTTTATGAGGGGCGCATTCCGCAGGCGATCGAGCGCGCCGCTCATGCCGAGAATGGCGTGATCGCGGAACAGGATTTCGCGATCTATGAGGTCATGGAGCGCACGCCGATTCATTGCGTCTATCGCGGCTATGATTTCTATTCCGCTGCGCCGCCGAGCTCGGGCGGCGTCGCGCTGTGCGAAATATTGAATATTCTCGAAGGCTATGATCTCGCCGCGCTCGGCTTTCACACGCCGCAATCCTCGCATCTTCTCATCGAGGCGGAGCGGCGCGCCTTCTTCGATCGCAACAGTTCGCTCGGCGATCCCGATTTCGTCAGCAATCCCGTCGCGCGTCTCACCTCGCGATCTTATGCGGCGGAGCTGCGCGCGAGCATCTCTCCCGATCATGCGACGCGCTCGGTCGATCTCGCGCAAGGCGCCGCGCCGCGCGAGCGTTTGCAGACGACGCATTATTCCATCGTCGACGGCGAGGGCGGCGCGGTCTCCGTCACTTATACGCTCAACGGCTATTTCGGCGCGCAGGTGATGGCGCCGGAGACGGGCGTGCTGCTCAATGACGAGATGGATGATTTCTCCGCCGCGCTCGGCGCCGCCAATGGCTTCGGCCTCGTGCAGGGAAGCGCCAACGCCATAGCGCCGGGCAAGAGGCCGCTCTCCTCGATGTCGCCGACCATTGTGATGAAGGACGGCAAGGTCGCGCTGGTTCTCGGCAGCCCCAATGGGCCGCGCATCATCTCGGTGACGCTGCAGACGGCGCTCAATGTCATCGATCATCACATGTCGCTGGCGCAGGCGGTGGCGGCGCCGCGCCTTCATCACCAATGGCTGCCGGATGTCGTGCTGGCCGAGCCCGGCGCGCTCTCGGAGGAGACGCGCCGCCGGCTCGAGGCGATGGGGCATAGGATAGAGGATCACGCGCCCTTCGGCGCATCGGAGGCGATAGAGATCAGCGAGGGCGCGATGACCGGCGTCAATGATCCGCGCTCCGCGGCGGGATCGGCGCGCGGCTATTGAGCCGAGGCGGGGAACGGGGGACGAGGATGCAGATCGATTGGGCCAATTTCACGCCGTGGAGCGCGGCGGCGGGCGGCGTTGCGATCGGGCTCGCCGCCGGCCTCATGATCCTGCTGCTCGGACGCATAGCGGGGATCAGCGGCATTGTCGCCGGCCTGCTGCAGCCCATAAAGGGCGATGCGGCCTGGCGCCTCGCCTTCGTCCTCGGCCTCGTCGCTTCTGCTGCGTTTTTGCGTCTTCTCGGCGCAGTGCAAACGCCGATCTTCGACATAGGCTATGGCGCGACCATCCTCGCCGGATTGCTCGTCGGCTTCGGCGCGCGTCTCGGCGGCGGCTGCACCAGCGGGCATGGCGTCTGCGGCCTGTCGCGCCTGTCGCCGCGCGCGCTCGCCGCGACCGCCGCCTTCATGACGAGCGGCGCGCTCACTGTTTTCATTCTGCGCCACATAATGGGTTGAGCCATGACGAGATCGACCATGACCGCTTTCGCCATCGGCCTGTTGTTCGGCCTCGGCCTCTGCATCTCCGGCATGAATCTGCCGAGCAAGGTGAAAGGCTTTCTCGACATAGCCGGCGCTTGGGATCCGTCGCTGGCCTTCGTCATGGGCGGCGCCATAGGTGTCGGGCTGATCGCCTTTCGCTTCGCCCGCACCCGCTCGCGCGCGCTGCTCGGCGATGAGATGCGCCTGCCGACGAGCAAGGCCATAGACGCGCCGCTGCTGTTCGGCTCGGCCATATTCGGCGTGGGCTGGGGGCTGGGCGGCGTCTGCCCTGGACCGGCGATTGTCGATCTCGCCTTTCTCGATCCGCAGATCATCGTCTTCGTCGTCGCCATGCTCGCCGGCATGGCGCTCGAGAAGAGCGCGCGCGGCCTGTTCAGCGGAGCGCGCCGAGGCGCATGATCTCTTTTATGCGCGCGTCGAGCCGTTGTGCGAAAGCGTCGGTCGAGAATCGCGTCTCGGCGAGCAGGCGCGCCGCGGCGACCTTGGCCTCGCGCGCCGCGCGGTCATGGAAGACGGCGCGCATCGCCGCGACGCTTCCCGCGTGATCGGGCTCCGCCCAGAGCTGATCGCCGCGCATGCGCGGATATTCGCCAGGACCGACCGGAACGAGGCGATAGGGCGCGAGAAACGCCGTGCGATCGTCGCAAAATTCCATATTGCCGGAATAGGCGGTGGCGATCACCGGCGTCTCCAGCGCCATCGCCTCCAGCATATGATAGCCGAAGCCCTCGGCGCGATGTAGCGAGACATAGCAATCGGCGCCTTCGATCAGCGCCATCTGCTCCTCATCGTCGAGAATGCGATCGACGAGCGCGATGCGCTCGCATTCGGCGACGACATTGCGAATGGAGCGCCACACATCCATCTCGCGCGGCGCGCGCACGCGATCGACGCTATGCGTCTTGATGACGAGCTTGACCTTCGGCTCATGCGGGAAGGCGGCGAGAAAGGCGCGCATCACGCCGAGCGGATTCTTGCGATAGACGCCGGAGAGCGCGTCGCAGGAGGTAAGAAAGACGAAATCGTCGGCGCGCGCAATGTCTGCATAGGCGAGCGCGCGCGCCGCCGCGCGACCCTTTTTGCGCACGGGCCGCGCCGATGTGCCGACCGTACGAGTCGGCCGATGGACGGCCAGCGTATCTTTTGTGAAGTCCGAGGCCGACCAGAGCTCGTCGACGAGCGTCAGGCCGAGCATTTGCGCCGGATGCGGCGTCGCCATCTCGAGATAGGGAAAGCCGATGAGCCGGCCCTCGGACCATATGTCCGGCAGATAGGCGATGGCGCTCGGCAGCTCCTCGAGATTGAGATGGAGAATATTGATCTTCGCGCGTCGCAGCGTCGTCGGCAGCGGCGCGGCGTCTTCGCGAATGCGATTGGGATAATCGAGAGTGAAGTCGCAGAGCCGCAGCGAATAATCGAGGCGCTCGAGCGCGGCGGCGAGCGCGCGGCAGCTGTCCGCTATGCCGAGCTGTCGGCTGAAAGGGCCGATGAGCTGAATGTCGACGCTCTCGCCGCCCGGCGCCGGCAGCGTCGCCGAATGCGCGCGATGGCCGGCGGGCGTGCGCGAACGAAAGTTCCGCGCGCCGAAATCATAGCCCAGCGTCTCGATCGCGGCGCGCCAATGCGCGATATCGACGCCGCCGGCGCCGAAGAGGCGTCGCGACTCTTCATCGAAGGGCGCGGCGCCCGCCTGCGGCGTCAAAAACGTCTCGAGCCAATCTGGCGGAATAAAGCGCAGATAATGCGGCGCGCGAGCGGCGAAGAGAAGCACGGCGAAATAGGCCGCGCGCCGCTCGCTCTCCTGCGCGAGATCGGCGCCGCGCAGAATCGGATGCGCGTCGAGAAAGCGCGTCATGAAAACAGAGAGCGGGAAGCGCGCGCCCGTGTCCTCATGTGAGCGCAGCAGCGCCTCATGCGCCGGCGCGATGAGGCAATCCTCGACATTGAAAGCGGCGGCGCCGTAAGCGGCCCAGCGAAATATCGCCTCGAGCCGCGCGGTCGCGCTCGTATCCTGCGGCGTCTGCGCGAAGAGGCGCATCGCCCGGCTCGGCGCGAGGCGATCCTGCGCCGTCGGCCCCTCACAGAGAAAGTCTATGTCGCGCGCGGAGAGCGGTATGCGCAGAGGGCGGCGCGCGCGGCCGTAGAATTCCACATAATGCGCGAGAAAAGCCTCGCGATCGGCGATCGAGATCGTCGCGTCGAATTTATCGGCGAGGTCCCATTTGTAGCGATTTTGGTCCAGATAGGCGCAGAGCGTCTCGCCGAGAATGGGCGGCGGGGCGGGGACGGGCGTCGGCGCGAACAGAAGCTCCGTCCGGCGCAGAGGCGAGCGCTCGGCGCGCGCGGCGTCGTCGCCGGCGAGGACTCCGGCGCGAAAGGCGCCTGCGAAAGTCGTGCGCAGATAATCCTCGCGGCCGAGGCGGCGCGCGAGGAGCGGGCGCTCTTCCGTCGCGGTCAGCTCGAGCGGTGTTTCGGCGAGGGCGAGGACGCGAATTCGCGTCTCGGCGCTGCGCAGGAGAGCGGACGGAATTTTGACGTCGAAGCCGTGGCGGCCGTCGCCGAAACCATGGGCGGCGAGATCGTCGCGCGGCCGATCCGCCAATTGTTGGGCGACGAAGACGCCATCGGCGAAAATATCGACGAGCACGCGCCGGCCCGAATGGGCGGGACAATAGGCCCAGCCGTGAACGACGCCATCGGCGGCGCCGTCCAGCCGGCCGACAATGTCGAGATCGCCGGTCGGAAGGCCGAGCGAGCGCCGCAGCAGCTTGATCGCATGGCGCTTGGCGACGCCCATGCTCAGTCTATCTCTATGCGCAGAGTGAAATCGCGCGTCTCGCCGGGGCGCGCATGCGCGATGCCGGGCTTCTCATCGAGCTGGCCGGCGAAGCCGACCGGCGAATCATAGCCATGCCACGGCTCTATGCAGAGGAAATCCGCGCCCGGCTTGGACCAGAGGCCGAGATGCTGGAAGCCTTCCCAGGCGATTTGCACGGATCGTCCGCTGCCGCAGCAATAGACGAGGCTTTTGCTCGCCAGAGTGTCGAAGATGATCGCGTCATCGGCGAACAGCTCCTCCCGCAGCGGCAGCGTTCGCCCCTCGACGGGCGAATCCTTCATGCGGCCGAGAAGCCCGCCGGTGAGCTTGCGGATCGGCGCCGGCTCATGGCGCTCGAAATTTATGCGGCTCTTCGCCTTGGCGGCGTCGCCGAGCGGCCAGCGAAAGGCCGGATGCGCGCCGATGGAAAAATGCATGTCCGCGTCGCCGAGATTGGTCACGCTGTGGCGAATGTCGAGACGCGGACCGTCGAGGGTGAATTCCACCTCGAGCAGAAACTCGAAAGGGAAAACCGCGCGCGTCGCGTCGCTGGCGCGCAGCGCGAAACGCGCCGAATGCGGAGAGGCCTCGACGATGGAGAACAGGCTGTCGCGCGCGAAGCCGTGCTTCGTCATCGCATAGCTGTGGCCGCGATAATCATAGCGGTCCTGCGCCAGCCGGCCGACGATCGGAAACAGCAGCGGACTATGCTTGGGCCAGCTCGGCTCGCCGGCCCAGAGATAATCCACGCCATCGCGCGTGCGCAGCGATTGCAGCTCCGCGCCTTTTACAGAAATGAAAGCGGCGAGGCTGTCCGAGGACAAGGCCACGCCGTCTTGCTGCTCACTTTTCGACCCGGTCACGTGCGCCCTCAGGCTTTCGCCTGCTTCAGCCGCTCGAGATCGGCGTCCACCATCTCGCGGATGAGCTGGTCGAGCGAGGTCTCGGGCGCCCAGCCCAGCGCCTTGCGCGCCTTGGAGCTGTCGCCGAGCAGAATATCGACCTCCGCCGGGCGGTAGAATTTCGGATCGATCACCACATGCGCCTCCATGTCGAGGCCGGCATGGGCGAAAGCGATGCGGCACATGTCGCGCACTGTGGTGGTGACGCCCGTCGCCACCACATAATCGTCCGGCGTCTCCTGCTGCAGCATCAGCCACATGGCCCGCACATAATCGCGCGCATGGCCCCAGTCGCGCTTGGCGTCTATGTTGCCGAGGCGAAGCTCCTTGGCGAGGCCGAGCTTTATGCGCGCCACGCTATCCGTGACCTTGCGGGTGACGAATTCTATGCCGCGCAGCGGGCTCTCATGGTTGAAGAGAATGCCCGAGGAGGCGTGCATGCCGAAGCTCTCGCGGTAATTGACCGTGATCCAATGGCCGTAGAGCTTGGCGACGGCGTAAGGCGAGCGCGGATAGAAGGGCGTCTTCTCGCTCTGCATCGGCTCCTGAATGAGGCCGTACATCTCGGAGGAGGAGGCCTGATAGAAGCGCGCGCCGGGGGCGCCGAGCCGCAGCGCCTCGAGCACATTGGCGACGGCGACGGCGGTGATGTTGGCGGTGAGAATGGGCTGGCGCCAGGAGGAGGCGACGAAGGATTGCGCGGCGAGATTGTAGACCTCGTCGGGCTTCACCTCCTGGACGATGCGCAGCAGGCTGGAGAGATCGCCGAGATCGCCGTCGAGCAGCTGCACGTCATTGGCGACGCCGAGCCAGCGCAGGCGATGGTCCTCGACGCCGCGATGCGAGGAGCGGCGGATCACGCCATAGACTTCATACCCTTTGCCGAGCAGAAGCTGTGCGAGATAGGCCCCATCCTGTCCGGTAATGCCCGTCAGCAGCGCGCGTTTCGTCATGCACCCCTCTTAATTCAAATCCACTTTCGCGGCTTTTATCATCGGCCGAGCGGCCGTCTATAGACGATCTAGGCGCGGCTATACAAATCGGCGAGGCGCACGATATCGTCCTCGCCGAGGTATGAGCCGGTCTGCACCTCGATGATCTCGAGGTCGATCTTGCCCGGATTGCTCAGGCGATGAATGCAGCCGATCGGCAGATAGACCGACTCGTTCTCATGCACGAGCAGCGTCTCCTCGTCGCGGCCGACCTCCGCCGTGCCCTTGACGACGATCCAATGCTCGGCGCGGTGAAAATGCTTCTGCAGCGACAGGCGCGCGCCCGGCTTCACCACAATGCGCTTCACCTGATGCCGATCGCCGGAATCGACCGACTGGTAGAAGCCCCAGGGGCGGAAGATGCGCTTGTGCTCGCCCGCCTCGCGGCGGTTCTCGCGCTTCAGCTGATCGACGAGCTGCTTGACATTGTCGCCATGCTCGTGACCCAGCACCAGCACCGCATCCGGCGTCGTCACCACAATGACATCGTCGACGCCGACGACGGTCGTCAGCGTCTCGTCCGAGCGCACATGCACATTGCGCGAATCGCGCACGACGCCATTGCCGCGCACCGAATTGCCCTGTTCGTCGCGCTCGGTCAGCTCCCACACGGCGCGCCAATTGCCGACGTCCGACCAGCCGATGTCGGCCTCGATCACCGCGGCCTTGCGCGTCTTCTCCATCACGGCGTAATCGATGGAGGTCTTGGGCGCGCGGGCGAAAGATTCGGCGTCCAGCACCAGAAAATCGAGATCGCTGCGGCCTGCGTCGATCGCCTTCTCCGCCGCATCGGCGATCGCCGGCTCGAATTGCGCGATCTCCGCCTGCATCACATCGGCGCGGAAGATGAAATTGCCGCTGTTCCACAAATAGCCGGCGTCGATATAGCGCTGCGCGGTCTCGCGATCGGGCTTCTCGACGAAGGCCTCGAGGTTGAAAACGTCGCCGGCGATGCGCTCGCCGGGGCGAATATAGCCATAGCCCGTGGCCGGATTGTCGGGCTTGACGCCGAGCGTGACGATATAGCCGTCCGTGGCGGCGGCCGCCGCCTTCTTGCACAGAGCGACGAGGCCTTTGGGGTCGCGCACCACATGATCGGCGGCGAGCACGACGACGATGGTCTGCGGCGAGCGGCGCGCGGCGACGCCGGCGGCGACGGCGACCGCGGCGGCCGAATCACGCCGGGTGGGCTCGAGGACGACATCGGCCGAGGCGCCGATGGCGCGCAGCTGATCGGTGACGAGGAAGCGATAATCGGCGTTGGAGATGATGACGGGCTTGTCGAACGCCTCGTCCGACAGCGTCTGAATGGTCGTCTGGAAGGTCGACAGCTCGCCGACGAGCGGAATGAATTGTTTCGGGAGCGTCTCCCGCGATTCGGGCCATACGCGCGTGCCTGCCCCGCCGCACATTATGACCGGCAGAATTTTCGTCATGTCTCGCCTTTCGGTCGAGGGATGAATTGGCGGCGGCAGGTCGCGAGAGGGAAGAAGTTTTCTGGAATACAATCAAAAAGATCGAGCGCTTTTTCGCGCAGGTCCCGTTCCTGCGGCCGTCCGCCGGCGATTGGATCAGCTATAGGCTGAACGCTCCGCCCTTGGCAAGTGGGCGCCCCGGCCCCGTCGGCGCTTCATGACCGCTTCGGCTGCGACGAGGCGTGCTCTTTCTGCAGGCGCGCGCGTCGCGCCGGCAGGGCGGCGAGAATGCGCTCGCGCTCCGCCTCGGAAGCGTCGCGCCAGCCGGCGATCTCGGCCATCGTCCGCGCGCAGCCGATGCAAAAGCCGGTCGGCTGGTCGATCTTGCAGATTTTGACGCAGGGCGTTTCGGCCATCACACGTCCAAATTCGCGACGTTCAGCGCATTCTCCTGGATGAACTCACGGCGCGGCTCGACGATGTCGCCCATCAGCTTCACGAAAATATCCTCGGCCTCCGCCGCCTCTTTCACCTTCACCTGCAAGAGCGAGCGCACCTCGCGGTCGAGCGTCGTCTCCCACAATTGCTCGGCGTTCATCTCGCCGAGGCCTTTGTAGCGCTGAATGGTGAGGCCCTTGCGGCCCTGCGCCGCCATTGCGTCATAGAGCGCCAGAGGGCCGGAGAGCGCGGTCTCGTCGCTGCGCCGCGCCAGCGCCGCCGGGCCGGCAAAAATTTCGCGCAGGCTCTCGGCGCGCTCCTGCAGCTTGCGCGCCTCGCTCGAGGCGAGCAGCGCCGCATCCAGCGTCACCGCTTGCGCGACGCCGCGCAAAGTGCGGTGGAAGACATAGCCGCCCTCGCGCAATTCGCCGGTCCAGCCGCGCTCGGTCTCCTCCGCTATGGCGTTGAGGCGCTCGGCGACCTCGGTCGCTTTCGCTTCGTCGGGCGGCGATTGCAGCGCATTCGCCATCGTCGCCTGCTCCACCACATTGCGGTCGTAGCGCGAATGCAGGCTGCTCATGATGGTGCGGAACGAACGCGCATCCTCGAGCGCGGCGCGCAAATCCTTGCCGGCGCGCTCCTCGCCATTGCCGCAGCGGAGCACGGCGCCGTCGAGCAGCGAGTCGATGAGATAATCCTCGAGCGCGCGCTCGTCCTTCAAATATTGCGTCGATTTGCCCTTCGTCACCTTGTAGAGCGGCGCCTGCGCGATGAACACATGGCCGCGATCGATCAGCTGGGGCATCTGCCGATAGAAGAAGGTGAGGATCAGCGTGCGAATATGGGCGCCGTCGACGTCGGCGTCGGTCATGATGATGATCTTGTGATAGCGCAGCTTGTCGGCGTTGAACTCGTCGCGGCCTATGCCGGTGCCGAGCGCGGTTATCAGCGTGCCGATCTGCTCGGACGACAGCATTTTGTCGAAGCGCGCGCGCTCCACATTGAGAATCTTGCCGCGTAGCGGCAGCACGGCCTGAAACTCACGATTGCGGCCCTGCTTGGCCGTGCCGCCGGCGGAATCGCCCTCGACGATGAAGAGCTCGGCCTTCGCCGGATCGCGCTCCTGACAATCGGCGAGCTTGCCGGGAAGGTTGGCGACATCGAGCGCGCCCTTGCGCCGCGTCAGCTCGCGCGCCTTGCGCGCCGCCTCGCGCGCGGCGGCGGCCTCGCAGACTTTGGAGACGACGCTCTTCGCCTCCTGCGGATGCTCCTCCAGCCATTGGTCGAGCAGCTCATTGACGACATTCTCGACCGCCGGACGCACCTCGGACGAGACCAGCTTGTCCTTCGTCTGCGAGGAGAATTTCGGGTCCGGCACCTTCACGGAGACGACGCAGGTGAGGCCCTCGCGGCAATCGTCGCCGGTCAGATCGACCTTCTCGCGCTTGGTGAGGCCGGAGCGCTCGGAATAGCCGGTGATCTGCCGCGTCAGCGCGGCGCGAAAGCCCGCCAGATGCGTGCCGCCGTCGCGCTGCGGGATGTTGTTGGTGAAGGCCAGAATATTCTCGTGATAGGAATCGTTCCACCACAGCGCGACTTCGACATTGATGTGCTCGCGCTGGCCGTGGATGAGGATCGGCGCGCCGATCAGCGCCGATTTGGCGCGATCGAGATAGCGCACGAAAGCCTCGAGCCCGCCCTCATAATAGAGGTCCTCGCGCTTTTGCTCCGCATGGCGCGCGTCGGTGAGCACGATATGCACGCCCGAGTTCAGAAAGGCGAGCTCGCGCAGGCGATGCTCTATGGTCGCATAATCGAACTCGACGACCGTCTTGAATGTCTCGAGCGACGGCAGGAAGGTGACTTCCGTTCCGCGCTTGGGCTTGCCGCCCTCGATCGGCGCGGCGCCGACCACGGCGAGCGGCGCGACGGAATCGCCATTGGCGAATTCCATGAAATGCTCGCGCCCTTCCTGCCAGACGCGCAGCTTCAGCCACACGGACAGCGCATTGACGACCGAGACGCCGACGCCGTGCAGGCCGCCCGAGACCTTGTAGGAGTTCTGGTCGAATTTACCGCCGGCGTGCAGCTGGGTCATGATGACCTCTGCCGCGGAGACGCCTTCCTCCTTGTGAATGCCGGTCGGAACGCCGCGGCCATTGTCGGTGACGGTGCAGGAGCCGTCGGCGTTCAGCGTCACGGTGACGAGAGTCGCATGGCCGGCGAGCGCTTCGTCGATGGCGTTGTCGACGACCTCATAGACCATGTGATGCAGGCCGGTGCCGTCATCGGTGTCGCCGATATACATGCCCGGGCGCTTGCGGACGGCGTCGAGGCCGCGCAGGACCTTGATGGAATCCGCGCCATATTCGGGCGGCGTGGCGGCTCCGTCTTCGGTGTCGGTCATGCGGGTTTGGGCTCCTCGGGCAGGGCTCGATTCGAGAATGTTGTTTTTACCGCGAAAGGCAGTGGAAAAGCGAAGAAAATCCGAAGGGCGGCGCCGGCGGCGGGATATCGCGTCCGGCGGGCGATTCCCATACGGTCGCGTCCCGGCCGCGCTCGCGGTGGGCGCGATGTCGACACATTGCGATAAGGGGGAATGGGTGGCGATGTTCCGCTCATGTTCCGGTTTTTCGGGGCGCGCTGACCTCGGCGCGTCCGATTTTTGCCGCAAGGCTGGCCGCGCGCGCCCGATCGACGAATGCGAGCCCGAGGCTCGCAATCGAACAAGACATTTTAGATCAGCGTCGCGATGCCATATCCCCGCACATACAACTGGCTGCGGCTGTGATCGAGGGGGTCGACCAGTGCGACAGGTTGGTCTGTCGCCGAGCGAACATAATCTTCCAGCTCAGACGCTGTGCGGGAGCCGATCCTATATTTCGTTACCGGATGATTGGGGCCGTCGTCTCGCAGGCGATAATCGAAAATAATCCAGTAAGAGCCATTGAATGACCGCCGTCGAATGTTTGTAACGATTGCAGGAACCGCTTCGCCGTTTCTCAGTAGCCGCGCCTCTCGCGAATATTGACGTCGCCACAGCCAGACAGTCGCGCCGTAAACGGCAAGAGCGCCGATGGCTATCGGAAGGGTAAATTCGAAAGAACGATAGAAGACGAAAATTTTTTCCATTCCCGGATAACGAATAGCCGAGCGCTCGGGCTTTTGCGGGTCGTAGATGATTTCGACGAGCGATCCAGTGGACAATTGATCAAAATAATTCCGACCGACATCATCCCAACCTTGGACGATTTTGCCCGACGCGATCTGAAACTCATAAGACAGCGAATGTAATGCCTGACGTCGCTTGGTGTGATCTAAAACTCCTATCACATGCCCTTCGGCCGAAAGGCCGCGTGTTTGCAGAAGATATGTTTGCCACTTCGTATACGCAGTGGTCCCGGGCATTCCGATCGCTACTCCGAAGCAGATCAACATCTGCATACGAAGCATAGCGACATAAAACGGGCTCTTTTTCACCGCCCGTGGGATTGGCTGCGCTAACTCGACCGGAGGTCTCCAATCGGCTCCCAAAAGAAATTTCTCGCAATTGCTGCTGACGATGGCGATTGGATTGTAGCAGGAAAATCGGCCTGCCATCCACCGACTATCGCCTGCGCGATATCCGTGCCGAGTGAATGACAGTAAAAGACTGGGCTGTAGATGCCCCTTCACATAGCGGCCGACTCTCCCTCATGCTGAGGAGCCCACGAAGCGGGCGTCTCGAAGCACGCGGAGCCATTCGGTTCCGCCTTCTCGAGCCCCTCGCGCTTCGAGACGGCGCCTGCGGCGCCTCCTCAGCATGAGGGGGATTTTAGGTCCGTGCGTCCCAAGAGACGAACGCCCCCGGCAACCTCAAAATCCGGCACGCGCCGCCAGCCGCCACAGCGCCATCGCCCGCCTCGCGGATGAGCAGCGCCTGCGAGCGCGCCAGCTCGGTCAGCAGCGAGGAATCCTGCAAGGCCTGCGGCGTGGCGACGAGCCGCCCCTGGGCGTCGCGCGTCAGCGTCGCGCGCATATAGTCGCGCCTTCCCTTATTGGGCTTCAGCGGCGCGCCGGCGACGGCGGCCTCCGTCTCGTCCGCCCCCGCTCGCGGATCGCCTTGCAGCGCGCGAACGAGCGGGCCGAGGAAGACCAGCGCGCAGACGAAAGCCGCGACCGGATTGCCCGGCAGGCCCAGAATGCGCGCTTCGCCCAGCGTTCCATGGATCAGCGGCTTGCCCGGCCGCATGGCGATGCGCCAAAAATCGAGCGCCATGCCCTGGCGGGCGAGGGCCGGCCGCAGCAGATCGTGATCGCCGACCGAGGCGCCGCCCAGCGTCACCACAATATCGGCCTTGGCCGCGCGCGCCTGCTCCAGGCCTTTTTCCAGCTCGGCGATGTCGTCGCGGAAAATGCCGAGATCGATCACCTCGGCGCCAGCGGCTTCGGCGATGGCCGCCACCGCATAGCCGTTGCAGGCGATGATTTGCGCCGGGCCGGGCTCGGCGCCGGGCGGAACCAGCTCGTCGCCCGAGGCGATCAGCGCCACGCGCGGGCGTCGCGCGACGGGAAGCAGCGGATGATTGATGGCGGCGGCGAGCGCCAGCTCGCTGGGGCCGATGCGCGTTCCGGCGAAGAGGGCGGGATCGCCCTCGCGAAAATCGAGCCCGCGCTCGCGAATATGCCGGCCGGGCGGGGGCGGGGAGGCGGCGCCGACGCCGGAGGCGTCGATCGTGGCGTCCTCCTGCAGGAGGATCGTATCCGCGCCCTCGGGAACCGGCGCGCCGGTGAAGATGCGCACGGTCTCGCCGGCGCCGAGGGCCAAGTGATAGCCATGGCCCGCGGCGCTCTCGCCGACGAGCTTCAGACGCGCGCCGGGCGCTGAAAGATCGGCGGCGCGCAGCGCATAGCCGTCCATGGCGGAGACCGCGACCGGCGGCTGCGTGCGGCGCGAGACGAGATCCTTCGCCAAAGTGCGGCCGAGGGCTTTGAAGAGCGGAACATCCTCCTCGCCCGAGAGCCGCGTCACGCCGGCGAGCACGCGGGCGAGGGCCTCGTCCACGGACAGCAATTTGTCGTCAGCCATTTTTGTCCATTTCGTCGCGGCGCCATTCGCCAGAGCGTCCGCCGCGCTTCTCGACCAGCTCGATTCCCTCGATGCGCATGCCGCGATCGACGGCCTTCAGCATGTCGTAGATCGTCAATAAAGCGACGCCGACCGCGGTCAGCGCCTCCATTTCCACGCCGGTCTTGCCCGTGACCGAAACTTCCGCCGTCGCGCGCACGCCGGGAAGGCTGGCGTCCGGCTCGAGATCGACCGCGATCTTGGTGACGGGCAGGGGATGGCAGAGCGGGATCAGCTCATGCGTCTTCTTGGCCGCCATAATGCCGGCGACGCGCGCGACGCCGAACACGTCGCCCTTCTTCGCCTGACCCTCGACCGCGAGAGCGAGCGTCGCGGCGTCCATCACGATCTGTCCGCGGGCGATGGCGACGCGCTTCGTCTCCGCCTTGTCGGAGACGTCGACGATATGCGCTTCGCCCTTGTTCGAGAGATGCGTCAGCATCTATGCGCGCGCCCGCCTGTGATCGCCCTTGACCGAGCCATGCAGCAGCTCGCGCGTCGCTGTCGTCACATCGTCCTTGCGAATGAGGCTCTCGCCGACGAGGAATGTGAAGACGCCGGCCTTCTCGAGCCGCAGACAATCCTCATGGCTCGTTATGCCGCTCTCCGCGACGATGATCCTGTCCTTGGGAATGCGCTCGACGAGCCGCTCTGTCGTCTCCAGCGTGACGTCGAACGTATGCAGATTGCGATTGTTCACGCCGATGAGCCGCGTCTCCAGCGCCAGCGCGCGATCCAGCTCTTCCTCATTATGCACTTCGACGAGAACATCCATGCGCAGATCATGCGCAGTGGTGTTGAGGCGCGCGGCCTCCTCATCGGAGACGGCGGCCATGATGATCAAAATGCAATCGGCGCCATGGGCGCGCGCCTCGAACACCTGATAGGGATCGTAGAGGAAATCCTTGCGAATCGCCGGCAGATTTACCGCCTTGCGCGCGGCCTCGAGATCCTCGAGCTTGCCCTGGAAGGAGGGGCCGTCGGTCAGCACCGAGAGGCAGGCGGCGCCGCCGGCCTCATAGGCGCGCGCCAGCGCCGGCGGATCGAAATCATGGCGCAGCACGCCTTTGGACGGGCTCGCCTTCTTGATTTCCGCGATCAGCGCGATGCGCCCTTCCGCGAGCTTGGCCTCGATCGCATGGACGAAGCCGCGCGGAGGATCGTGGTCGCGCACATTGCGCTCGAGCGTCGCCAGCGGCATGCGCACCTTGGCCTCGTTGATCTCGGTCCGCTTATAGGCTTCGATCTTGCTCAGAATGTCGGTCATGCCGCTTTTGATCCTTCGCGCCTTTCGAAAGGTTTTCTACCACGAAGACAGGAGGGACACGAAGCATTTCCCGCCAGCGCGGCCGCGCGGCAGGCTTTTCGGGCGGCGCGGCGCCTTCACGCATTGGAGACGCGAATGAGCGCCTCGAGCTTCGCCTGCGCGGCGCCGCTGTCCAGCGCCCCAGCAGCGAGATTTGCACCTTCGCGAAGATCGGCCGCCGCCCCGGCCACCGTCAGCGCCGCCGCGGCGTTGAGCACGGCGATATCGCGATAGGCGTCGCGCGCCCCCGCCAGCACGGCCCGCAGCGCGCGGGCGTTATGGGCGGGATCGCCGCCGACGAGCGCCTGCGGCTCCGCCCGCGCCAAGCCTGCTTCCTCCGGCGTCACCGCGAAGCTTCGGACGGCGCCGTCCTCGAGCGCGACGACATGAGAGGGCGCGGTCGTCGTCAATTCGTCGAGCCCGTCCTCGCCATGGACGAGCCAGACGCGCTTGGAGCCGAGCTCCGCCAAGACGCGCGCCAGCGGCTCGAGCAGCGCGCGCGAGGAGACGCCGAGCAGCTGCTTTTCCACCCGCGCCGGATTGCACAACGGGCCGAGCAGGTTGAAAATCGTGCGCAGGCCGAGTTCCCCGCGGACTGGCGCGGCATGGCGCATGGCGCGGTGATGCGTCGCCGCCGCCATGAAGCAAATACCTGTTTCCGCGAGGCAAATTGCGGCATGCTCGGGCGTGACGCCGACCTTGACGCCGAGTTCCGCCAGAACATCGCTGGCGCCGGAGCGCGAGGAGGCGGCCCTTCCGCCATGCTTGGCGACGCGCACGCCGCAGCCGGCGACAATGATCGCCGCGAGCGTCGAGACATTATAGGTGCCGGCGCCGTCGCCGCCGGTCCCGACAATGTCGATCGCATCTTCCGCGCCCGCGACCGGCGCCATCGCCGCGCGCATGGCCTCCGCCGCGCCGATGATTTCGTCCACCGTCTCGCCGCGCTGGCGCAGGCCCATCAGAAAGGCGCCGAGCTGCGCCGGCGTCGCGCCGCCTTCGAGCACGGTCGAGATCGCCGCGCGCGCCTCCTGGCGGGAGAGCGTCGCGCCGGCGGCGAGGGCGGCGAGATAGGGCTTGAGGTCGGTCACGGCCGAAGATCTCGGTTGAAGGATGCGAGCCTGAAGGCTCGCGGTCCAAGGCGGGCTCTGGACCGCGAGCCTTCAGGCTCGCAGCGATTCACGCGACTTTGGCGGGGCGTCGCGTCGCGTTCCACTCCTGCGCGAGATCGAGGAAATTGCGCAAAATCTTGTGCCCATGCTCCGAGGTGATGCTCTCGGGATGGAATTGCACGCCATGCACGGGCGCGCTCTCATGCGAGAGGCCCATGATGAGCCCATCCGGCGTCTCGGCGGTGACGCGCAGGCAGGAGGGCAAAGTCTCGCGCGCGACGATCAGCGAGTGATAGCGCGTCGCCTGGAACGGCCCCTCTATGCCGCGGAAGATCGTCTCGCCCTTGTGGAGGATCGTCGCCATCTTGCCGTGCACCGGTAGAGGCGCGCGGATCACATCGCCGCCGAAGGACAGGCCGATGGACTGATGGCCGAGGCAGACGCCGAAGATCGGAATTTTCGCCCAGGCCGCCGCGATGAGATCGAGGCAGATGCCCGCCTCCTTGGGCGTGCAGGGGCCGGGCGAGAGCACGATGGCCTCCGGGCCGGCGGCGAGCACTTCGGCGACCGAGACCGCATCGTTTCGCTTGACCGTCACCTCGGCCCCGAGCGAGCCGAAATAATGCACGAGGTTGAAGGTGAAGCTGTCGTAATTGTCGATGAGCGTGACTTTTGTCATTCGCGCTTGGGTCCGGTTCTCGGCGGCGTGGGCTTGCTCTCCCACCGCGGCTCGATTTTTTCGGCTCTTCGGCCGCTCAAGTCAATTCATTCGCGCCCGCTCGGCTGGGGAGCCGGCTCCTCTAGCCGCGCCGGCCCAGCCGCCAGTCCGGCCGCAGATTGGCGATCAGCATGATCTCGCCGATGCTCTGGCGCGTCAGCAGGCCGACCAGCGCGCCATCGGCGCCCAGCACGCCCATGGCCGAGGCGCCGGCGAATTTTTCGATCGTCTCGTCGAGCGGCGCGGCCGCGCTCACGGTGGGGGCGTCGCGCTGCACATGGGGGGCGATCGGCGCGCTGCGGTCGTCGGCCTTCAGCGCCTCGATTATGTCCGAGCGGTCGAGCAGACCCATGAAGCGGCCGTCCGCCGCGACCACCGGAAACTGATCCTGCGAGGTGGCGAGCAGAGTCTCGACCGCCTCGCCGAGGTCGGCACCCCAGGCAATAGCGGCGATGCGGGTCTCCATCGCGTCGGCGACGGTGAGGCCGCGCGCGGCCTCACTCGCGACGGTCATCTGCGCCTCGCCGCTGGCGGCGATGTAGACGAAAATGGCGATGAAGACGAGCATGGGGTTGCCGAACAGCCCCAAAAAGCCCAGCGCGAAGGCGAAGCCCTGGCCGATGGAGACGGCGATGCGCGTCGCCTTTCCGCGCGGCAGCCACATTGCGAGCGCCGCGCGCAGCACGCGGCCGCCGTCCATGGGGAAGGCCGGGATCATGTTGAACAGCGCCAGAAACAGATTTGCGGCGGCGAGACGCGCGAGGACATTGAGATGCGGATCGTCGAGCTGCGTCAGCGTCTCCGGCTGGAAGGCGCCGAGCGCAACGAATAGGACCGTGGCGATGACGATGTTCACCGCAGGCCCCGCGAGCGCGACGAGCAATTCCTGAGAGGGTTTTTCCGGCATATGGTCGAGATTGGCGACGCCGCCGATCGGCAGCAGCGTGACCTCGGTCGAGAGAATGCCGAAGCGCCGCGCCATCAGAATATGACCGAACTCATGCAGCACGACGCAGGCGAAAATGAGCGTGATGAAGATCACGCTGTCGCGCGCTGCTTGCACGCCGCCGCTGCGATAGGCGGAAAAGCCGATCCAGGCGAGCAGCAGCAGAAAAGTGATGTGAATGCGGACGGCCGTGCCCTTGAACGAGCCGAGCGTGAGCGACCAGCGCATGGAAGAGGCCTCGCTATCGACGTGACGTCCGCGACGGTTCCTCATAGCAGAAATCCGCGACATTCGGCCAGGAATCCGCGATATGCGGCCAAGAAAAAGGGCGATCGACGCGTGAAGCGAAGATCGCCCGAGTGGAGCGGAGAAAGTCTAGGAGGAGGAAGCGTCAGAGGCGATAGCGAATCTGATCCGTCCAGAAGCGCTCGAGGCGCGTCAGGGCGGTGTTGACGGTGCGGAACTCGGCGGTGGAAACGCCGCCGATCTGCTCCACCGTGGTCGCATGCTTCTCGTAGAGGGCTGCGACGATATCATGAACCTCCTTGCCCTTGGGCGTGAGGCTGATGCGCACGGAGCGACGATCGACGCGCGAGCGGGCGTGGTGGAGATAGCCCATCTCGACGAGCTTCTTGACATTGTAGGAGACGTTGGAGCCGAGATAATAGCCGCGCGTGCGCAGCTCGCTCGCGGTGAGCTCCTTGTCGCCGATATTGTAGAGCAGGAGCGCCTGCACGGAATTGACGTCGCCGCGATTGCGGCGGTCGAACTCGTCTTTGATGACATCGAGCAGCCGGCGGTGCAGACGCTCCACCAGAGTGAGGGATTCGAGATAGATCGGACGAATTTCGTTGATCTTCTCCGAGCGGACCTGCGCCGCCTCGGTCTTCGACGCCGTATTCATGAACAAGCTCCGTCTCGTCTTTTGCGCCGGATATTCGAAAGTCCGGTCCGTGTCTCGATGGACCAGAACCTATCCGCCGCGAATGAAGACCGCTTTAAACAACAGCCTGAATCCGTCGTTTACTTCCACTACCGTCGATGCGGTAAATGGGTGGTGAATCAAATCGTTAGAATTGTATTAGCCGTGTCGCGGCGTGGGCCGCGCGCCTCACCGGCCGAGCCGGGCGAGAAGCGCGCGCGCCTGCCGTTGCAGGCGGCTGAAGCGGCCGTCGACGGCCTCGGCCTCGGGACCGCGCCGCCGGCGGCGCTTCTCGCGCAGGCGCTGGGCCTCATAATCGCGGCCGGCCTCGAAGGTGAGGAAGAAATAGAGGCCGATGAGCGCGAGATCGAGGGCGATGAGCCAATAGCCGCCGGCGAAAAACCCCGGCACGCTCAAGGTCACGAAGATTTGCGCGCCGGCGATGAGCAGCCACAGCACGCCGCCCCAGGGCGTCGCCAGCCAGAGGCCGACGCCGGCGACGAGATCGAGCACGGCGAAGAACACGACGGCGATCGCGGCGTTGGTCGGCGTCTCGTCGAATATGGGCTTGCTCGCGGTGAGCACGATGACCCATTGCATCACGCCTTGGAGCAGCCAGAACAGCGCCATGACGCGCATGAACAGCGTGAGCATATGGCCCCAGCGCGCCGATTGGCCGGCCGCGCCCGCGTCGCCGAGGCGGATCGGCCGGTGAGGGTCGTCCGCCTCCTCATAGAGCGTATGCTCGGTCACGCGCCGCCTCTTTCGCTCCGGCTCTACTGCCCGCGCCGCGCGCGCGTTGCGAAGCGCACGGCTTCCTCGGCGGCGCGGAACAGCGCCTTGGATTTGTTCACCGTCTCGCGATGCTCGTAATCGGGATCGCTGTCATAGACGACGCCGGCGCCCGCCTGCACATGCATCTTTCCGTCTTTCACGATCGCCGTGCGCAGCACGATGCAAGTGTCCATCTGCCCGCCGGCGCCGAAATAGCCGATGCAGCCGCCATAAATGCCGCGCTTGTCCGTCTCCAATTCGTCGATGATCTCCATGGCGCGCACCTTGGGCGCGCCGGAGACCGTGCCGGCCGGAAAGCCGGCGGCGAGCGCGTCTATGCAGTCGCGCGCGGGATCGAGCGCGCCTTCCACATTGGAGACGATATGCATCACATGGCTGTAGCGCTCGATGGTGAAGCTGTCCGTCACCCGCACGCTTCCCGTCGCGGCGACGCGGCCGACGTCATTGCGTCCGAGATCGAGCAGCATCAAATGCTCGGCGCGCTCTTTCTCATCGGCGAGAAGCTCGGCGGCGAGGCGCTCGTCCTCCGCCTTCACGGCGCTGCGCCAGCGCGTGCCGGCGATGGGGCGGATCGTCACCTTGCCCTCGGCGACGCGCACCAGAATCTCCGGCGATGAGCAGACGATCTGGAAGTCGCCGAAATTGAGAAAGCACAGAAAGGGCGCCGGATTGACGCGGCGCAGCGCGCGATAGAGCGCGAAGGCCGGCAGAGCGAAAGGCGCGGTGAAGCGCTGCGACAGCACGACCTGAAAGATGTCGCCGGCGCGAATGTAATCCTTGGCGCGCTCGACCATTTCCAGGAAACGCTCGGGCGCCGTGTTGGAGACCGGCTCCTCGGCGAGAAGATGCGGATCGGCCTCCGCCTCGCGCTGCTCGAGCGGCGCCTCCAAGGTCGCGACCACCAAATCGAGCCGCGCGAGCGCCGCCTCATAGGCGGCCTGGGCGGAAACGCCGGCCGCCGGGCGGGCGGGCGTCACCACGATGATCTCGTCGCGCACATTGTCGAAGACGACCATGGCGGTCGGCCGCAGCAAGATCGCGTCGGGCACGCCGATCTTATCGTCCTTGGCCGGGGCGAGGCGCTCCATCAGCCGCACAGTGTCATAGCCGAGATAGCCGAACACGCCCGCCGCCATGGGCGGCAGATGCGCGACCTCGTCGATCTCGGATTCGGCGAGCAGCTCGCGTAGCGCATCGAGCGGCGGTTTCGCGCAGGGCTCGAAAGCATTCGCGTCACGCAGCGCGCGGCGATTGATCTCGGCCTTCTCGCCATGGATGCGGAACACGACGTCTGGATCGAGCCCGATCATCGAGTAGCGGCCGCGCGCGGCGCCGCCCTCCACCGATTCGAGCAGGAAGACATTGGCCGTCCGCGCGCGCGTCAGCTTCAGATAGGCCGCGACCGGCGTCTCCAGATCGGCGACGAGCCGCGTCGCCACCAGCGACGCGCGGCCGGTCTCATGGGCGGCGGCGAATTCGTCGAACGAAGGTTCGGACAATGCGCTCACTGGTTCTGTTCCGCTCCGCCGGTCGCCGCCTGCAACGCATGCTCGTTGATCGAGACGTTGAAGACCTTCTCGAGCGCGCCGACATATTGCTCGAGAATATCATTGGTGAAGGCCGGCCGCAGCTGGTCCGCCGCCGCCTTCGCCTCGATGGAGGCGGGATCATAGGCCGGCGTCGACGCGCTCTTCACCTCGAAGACGAGGCGCCCGCCATCGACGGCGGCGGAGCCGGCGCCCTTGGACGCCACGTCGAAAATGGCGACGATGGCCGCGGTCGACAGCTCCTGATGCGGCGCGCGCTTCACATCGCTGACATGCCGGACCTCGGCGCCGGCGCCCTTGGCGACATCCTCTATCGCCTTGCCGCCGCGCAGCTCCGCGGTCAGCGCATCGGCGCGCTCGGTCAGCGCCTTCTGCTGCTTCTCTCCGCGCAAAGCGGTCTCGACGGCTTCCTTCACCTCGTCGAAGCTGCGCTGGCGCGCCGGCTCCACCTTGGCGATCTCGAACCAGACATAGCCGCCGTCGCGCGTCGGCACAGTGTCATTGTCGACGCCGACGTCGGAGGCGAACACCGCCTTCAATATGTCCTCGGAGCCGAAGAGGCCGGGAACGTTCTTGCCGGCGGGGTCGAGGCCGGTCGAATCCACAGCCTCTATCGTCGCGACATCGAGGCCGGCGGCCTTGGCCGCCTCGGCCAGCGTCTTGCCGCCGGTGCGCTGATCCTCGATCGCGTCATGCAGCTTGCGCACGGACGGCGCCGAGCGCTCCTGCGCGATCTCGCGGCGCAGCTCGTCGGCGGCCTCCTCATAGCTGCGCGTGAAAACGCTGGGGATGATCTTCTCGACCTGAAGGATCGCCGCGCCGAAGGCGGTCTGAATGGGGCCGACGAAGCCCGGCTCGCGCGGGGCGAAGACTTTCTCGGCGATCTGCTTGTCGCCGAGGTCATGCGCCTCGAGCAGGCCGAGGTCTATGTCCTTTTGCGAAAGCTTGCGCTCGCCCGCCAGCGCGTCGAAGGAGAGGCCGCCCTTCAGACGTTCCAGCGCCTTCTCGGCTTCGTCTTTGGAGGCGAAGAGAATCTGGCGCAAATGGCGCTTCTCCGCCGTGCCGTAGCGCTTGGCCTTCACCTCGTCATAGAGCTTGCGGACATCGGCCTCGGCGACCTCCTGCGGCTTGGCGAGCGAGGCCGGCGTCACGGCGAGGAGCGCGAGCTTGCGATATTCGCGGGCGCGGAAGCTCTGCTCGCGATCGGCGAAATATTTCTTCAGCTCTTCCTCGCTCGGCTTGGCGATCTCGCCGACGGCGGAGGCGGGGAGCAGGAAGTAGTCGATCTCGCGGACCTCGTTGCGGAAGCGATGCAGCGCCTCCAGCACGAGGCGCGGCGGCTCCAGGCCGGAGACGATGGAATCGGTCAGCGCCTTGCGCAGATAGCTTCCCTTCTGCTCGAGGAGGAAGCTGCGCTCCGTATAGCCGGCGTCGCGAATGAGCTGCTTGAAGCGGTCGGAGTCGAACTTGCCGGTCGGCCCCTTGAAGACATTCTCGTCGCGGGTGAGGCGCAAGGTCTCGTCCTCGGAGATGGCGAGGCCGAGCGCCTTCGTCTTCTGGTCGAGGGAGAGATCGGTGATCATGCGCTGCAGCACCTGCTGATCGAGGCCGAAGCGGCGGGCCTCCTCATTGGTGATGGCGCGGCGGGCGCGCTGCTGCAGGCGGCGCAGCTCGTTCTGATAGGCGCTGCGATAGGCTTCGACCGAAATCTCGCCCGCGCCGACCTTGGCGAGGCGCGTGGAGGTGAAGCCGCGGAACACGTCGCCTATGCCCCACACCGCGAAGCTCAGCGCGATAAAGCCCATGACGAGCCCGAGGATGATGCGGCCGATCCGATGTTGCGAGGCGATGCGCAGGCCTTCCAGCATGATTTGGGGCTTCCCTTGGGCTTTGCGGGGCTCCGGCTCTTTACCTGATGATCGCGGCCGGAATTGGCGCGGACTATAGGTAGCGTCGCCTCCACTTGCAATCTTGCGCTCCGCCGCCCCTTCGGGTGGGCTCCAGCGCGGCGGGGCGCGGCGAGAGCCGAGGGAACCGACCCGCGTCCCGCACGTTGTGACGCCCTGGGGGGCCGCCGCGGGACCTCACGCAGGGCTCGCGATACGGGAGTGTGCAAATGAACCTCACGAATCTGACAATGGGCGCGGTCGCGCTCGGATTGCTGGCCATCTCTCTACCGGCGATGACGGCTCCGGCGCTTGCTTTGCCCTCGGCGGCTCCGGCGCTCGCCGCCGGCGCGGCCTCAGATATCGCCAAGGCTCGTTATCAGGACTATCCGGGCTCGCGCGCCTCCAAGGCGGCGAAAGGCCGCTCCTCCGCCGCGGGCGGAAGCTGGTCGTCTCAGAAATATTCCAAATATGGCAAGGCCCCCGGCAAGGCGCGCGTCGCCGGCCAGAGCGGCTCGCAGGGCCGTTCGGCGATCCAGGGCCGCTCCTCCTCCAGCCAAGGCCGCTCCTCCTCCAGCCAAGGCCGCTCCTACAATAATCAGTGGCGCTCCTCGGTCGGCGGCCATGGCATCGCGCCCTATAGCGACATTCCGCATCGCGCCATGAAGCAGCGCGCGCACTGACGAAGCGCTCTTCGAAACGCATCGTTCCGGCCGTCGGACGCGTCTCGCGCCGGCGGCCATTCGCGCTTAACGCGCCATTAACCATGGGCGCGGACACTCGGACCACTGAGACATCGCCTCGGCGTCGCTCAGGAGGTCTCTCATGTCGATGGCAGCGCGCCGCGCAGCGCCCCCTTCGCGGCCCAATGGCCTCCGAATGTCCCGGCTTCTCGTCGTCGTCGCCGTATCGATCGGCGCAGGCGCGGCGGCCGGCTTTTCTCTGGGCTCGCGCACCGGCGTCAAAAATGCGCTGCAGGCCGCGCAGAGCATAGACGGCCAGACTCTCGCCAAGGCGCTCGACTGGAAGCCGGAAGTCTCCTTCGGGCTCGAGCAGCGTCGCGAGATCGCCCGCCTGCTGGACGAGGCGCGGGCGACGCGGGCGCTGATCGAATCGCTACGCCATGACGAGGAGGCGCTGCGCGCCGGGGCGCGGCTGCGCGCGCTGGAGACGGCGCGCGATTCGGGCGCCTCGCGGCTGGAGCGGCTCGAGCAAAGGCTCGATCGGCTCGACAGCGCGCGCATCGATCCCGCGCCGACCGGCTCTCTGCCCAAGGGAGAGGCCCGCCGCGACTCCCGCGCCGCGCCCATGGGGGCGCGCTGAGCGCTCGGAATTCATTTCCCAATCATTTCTGAGCCGGCCGGAAACCGCTTTTCCGCGATCCCGCTCGGCGGCGACACGCAATTGTCATCTGGCTTGGCCATTGGACGGCGACGCGTAGCGTAGGGGCCGCTCGATTCCCGTCTTTCGGGAGGTGACGGCGATATCCGGCTGTGCGACATGCTCTCCCGCCGGAGCCCCAGCCGCCGGCCATCTCTGCGCCTCGCTTCGCCGAAAGCCGGTCGTTCATGCTCAATAATTTCGTCGCGCTCACCTCGCTCGGCCGCCGCACTCTGCCCAATCTGTGGGATATCGTCGCCCTCGCGCTCGTCCTCGGCGTTTTCGCGCTCGCTGCTTTCGGCTGGAGCGGCATGGCGCTGCCGCTCGAGGCGCCCGAGACGGCGCAATTGTCGCTCGATTATTCGGCGCTGCCCTATTACGGCCTGCGCACCACTCTGCGCATGTTCGCGGCGATCGGCTTCTCGCTGCTCTTCACGCTCGTCTACGCCACTCTCGCCGCCAAGAGCCGGCGCGCCGAGATGATCCTCGTGCCGTTGCTCGATGTGCTGCAGTCGGTGCCGGTGCTCGGCTTTCTCTCCTTCACCGTGACCTTCTTCCTCGGCCTCTTCCCCGGCTCGACTTTGGGCGCGGAGGGCGCGGCGATTTTCGCCATCTTCACCAGTCAGGCCTGGAACATGGCCTTCTCCTTCCACCAGTCGCTGCGCACCGTGCCGCGCGATCTCGACGAGGTGGCCAAGAGCTTCGGTCTCACAGCCTGGCAGAAATTCTGGCAGCTCGAGGCGCCCTTCGCCATGCCGGGCCTCATCTGGAACATGATGATGTCCATGTCCGGCGGCTGGTTCTTCGTCGTCGCCTCGGAGGCGATCACCGTCGGCGACGTGAATGTGCGTCTGCCGGGCGTCGGCTCCTATCTCGCCCTCGCGATCGAGAGCAAGCGCATCGATTGCGTCGTGGCGGCGGTGGTCGCGGTGGCGCTCATCATTCTCGCTTATGACCAATTGCTGTTTCGGCCCATCGTCGCCTTCTCGGGCAAGTTCCGCGTCGAGCTCTCCGCCTCGCAGGACGAAGCCGAGAGCTGGGTGCGCGATCTCTTCGTGCGCACGCGCTGGCTGCGCGTCGCGGCCTCCTGGCCGGCCTCGCTGCTGCGCCGCGCTTCGCTTTGGAAAATGGCCTTGCCCTTTGCGGCGCCGCGCCTGCCGCAGAGCCGGCGGGCCTCCGTCCTCTTCGATATCGTCTGGTTCGCGGCGATCGGCGCGGTGTTCTTCTATTCGCTCTATCTCGTGTTCGAATTCGTGCGCAGCGCCGTCAGCCTGGACGAGCTTCGCCATGCGCTGCTGCTGACCTTCTACACGTTGATCCGTGTCGTCGTGCTGATCGCGCTCGCCACGCTGATCTGGGTTCCGATCGGCGTCTGGGTGGGCCTGCGTCCGCGCATCGCCGAGAAGATTCAGCCGCTGGCGCAATTTCTGGCGGCCTTTCCGGCGAATGTGCTCTTCCCCATAGCGGTGGTCGGCATTCTCACCTTCCGGCTCGATCCCGACATATGGCTGTCGCTGCTGATCATCTTCGGCACGCAATGGTACATATTGTTCAATGTCATCGCCGGCGCCTCGGCCTTTCCGAACGATCTGCGCGAGGTCTCCGCGAATTTCCGCATTCGCGGCTTCACCTGGTGGAAGAATGTCATTCTGCCGGCGATCTTCCCCTATTATGTGACCGGCGCGCTCACCGCCTCGGGCGGCTCTTGGAACGCCTCCATCGTCGCCGAATATGTGAAATGGGGCGACGACACGATCGAGGCGCAGGGCATAGGCGCCTATATCGCCGCGGCGACGGCGGCCGGCGACTATCCGAAGATCGTGCTCGGCGTCTCGCTGATGAGCGTCGTCGTCATTTTGTTCAACCGTCTCTTCTGGCGCCAATTGTTCGGCTTCGTCGAACGGCGCCTGCGCCTGTCCTGAAGGGTTCCGCCATGTCCGCGACGAAAGCGCCTCTGCTCGAGCTCCGCAATGTCTTCCAGGCCTATGGCCGCTCTTCCGGCGAAAAAGGCCCGCTCGTTCTCGACGATATCTCGCTGCGGCTCGACGATGGCGAGATCGTCGGCCTGCTCGGGCGTTCCGGCTGCGGCAAATCCTCGCTGCTGCGCATCGTTTCCGGCCTGGCGCGGCCGACGGGGGGCGACGTTCTCTATCGCGGCGAGAAGGTGGCCGGCCCGGTCGATGGCGTCGCCATGGTGTTTCAGAGCTTCGCCCTGTTTCCCTGGCTCTCCGTGCTCGCCAATGTGGAGCTGGGCCTGCGCGCCAAGGGCGTGCGCGAGGCGGACGCGCGCCGCCGCGCGCTGAAGGCGATCGACATCATCGGTCTCGACGGCTTCGAGAACGCTTTTCCCAAGGAGATTTCCGGCGGCATGCGCCAGCGCGTCGGCTTTGCGCGCGCGCTCGTCGTCGCGCCCAATATTCTCTTGATGGACGAGCCCTTCTCGGCGCTCGACGTACTGACCGCGGAGACCTTGCGCACCGATCTCCTCGATCTGTGGGTCGAAGGCCGCATGCCGATCAAATCGATATTGATGGTGACGCATAATATCGAGGAGGCGGTGCTGATGTGCGACCGCATTGTCGTGCTCTCCTCCAATCCGGGCCGCATCGCCGCGGAAATTCGCGTGACGCTGGCGCATCCGCGCAATCGGCTCGATCCCGAGTTCCGCCAGCTCGTGGACCAGATTTACGCGCTGATGACGCGCCGCGCCGAGCCGCCCAAGCGCGAGGGGACTTTCCCCGGGCTCGGCCTCGGCATGGCGCTGCCGACGGTCTCCACCAACACGCTCGCCGGCATGATCGAGGAGGTCGCCGCGCCGCCCTATGACGGCAAGGCCGATCTCCCTGCGCTCGCCGACAGCCTGCAGCTCGAGATCGACGATCTCTTCCCCGTCGCCGAAACGCTGCAGCTCTTGCGTTTCGCCGAGCTCGCCGAAGGCGACATAAAGCTCACGACGGCCGGCAAGCGCTTCGCGGAAATGGACGTCGACCAGCGCAAGAAGCTGTTCGGCGACCATTTGCTCGCCTATGTGCCGCTGGCGCAGCGCATCCGCCGCGTGCTGGACGAGCGGCCGTCGCATTACGCGCCGGCCACCCGCTTCCGCGAGGAGCTCGAGGATTATATGAGCGAGGACTATGCGGAGATGACGCTGCGTAGCGTCACCACCTGGGGCCGCTATGGCGAGATTTTCGCCTATGACGAAGGCGCGCAGACCTTCAGCCTCGAGAATCCGCAATAGGGCAGGGCGTCACCGGACGCGGTTCAGCTGCCCGCGCAGCTCGCCCTCGGGATGCTTGGCCGAGTGGATGTTGAAATACCATTGGCCGTCCTCGAGCTGCTTGACCTGCTTGGCGTCGAGCGTCGCCGAGCCCTGGAATGTCTCCTCCACGGCCTCGACCGGCAGCACCGGCGCGGCTTTCTCGCCGGCCTTGGCGGGACCGTGGAAATGCGCCTTCAGCTCCTGGCCCTCGAGGCCGACAAAATAGCCCTTCCAGCTGATTTTCCGCGTCTTGGGATCCAACGTGACGGCGATGGAGCCGACGCCCTTGCTCGCGCTCGGCGGATTTTCCGCGCCGCCGGAGAGATCGCCCTTGAACATCTGCACTTCGGCGAAGGCGGGCGAGGCCGCGACGACGAGCGCGACAGTGGCCGCGAGCGCGAGCGATGCATTCCTGGACATTTGTGGAGCTCCTGTGTCAAATGGCGGAAACAACGCCCCCGAGGGCTTGCCACCTAACGCGCCCGCGCGACGCTTCAAGCCGCTGCCCGAGCCTTTGCGGCTGCGGCCAAAGCCCGCGTGGCCGCGCAGAGATTTTGGGAAGAGCGAAATGGCCGAGTGGTATAGCGAGATCAGCCTCGACGATCTGAAGAGCGGCATCGCCGACAAATCGATCATTCTCGTCGATGTGCGCGAGGCGGACGAATACGCCCAGGGCCATATCGACGGCGCTTTGTTCGTGCCGCTGTCAGCCTTCGATCCGAGCAAGATTCCGGCTCCGGCCGAGGGCCAGAAGGTCGTGGTCTATTGCCGTTCCGGCAAGCGCTCGGTGAACGCCATGGAGCAGGCCCGCCTCTTCGGCCGCCGCGACGTGAGCACGCATTTCGGCGGCGGCATCATCGGCTGGCAGAAGGCCGGGGAGCCGGTGGTCACGGGGATGTGATGGGGCAGGGCGTGCGGCGCGGCGTCAGTCCATCGGATTTTCATATCCGAGCGGATACCAGATGCCCCGGCGAAGCATGTTTCCCATGTTGCACGCGACGTGGTTCTGATCCAGCGATCGGATATCGTGCAGCAGTGTAATCTTTGTGATGGCATGATCGTCTGCGAGCACGCGCCTCAATTGCGTCTCGGCGTCGTCGACCGACCGAGCGGTGACGCCGTAACCGAGGCACATCGGCTCTGTCGTGGTTATCCAATATGGCTTCAACATCGGGCGCCTGTGGAACCCGATCGATCGGAAGCGTCGGTCGAAGCCCTCACTCCCACTCGATGGTCAACTGATTTTGGTTCGCATTGTAATTATTGAGCTTTCCACCCACGCTCCAAACCCATACCAACCACGATGCCACCAAGGTAAGGGCGCTGGATTCGTGGATTCTATATGGCGGTTCTTGCCGCCATAAACATGCGCGCATCATAAACGAGCGTCGGGAAAATGCAGACTAAACGAGACGGAGTTGCGCTCTTAAAGCGACACTCCCTCAAGGCGCGCCTTCTCGAGCGTCTCGATAAGCACGGCGCACTGCTTCTCGGTCGGGATCTTCGCTGGCATCTGCATGGCGATGCCGAGGATTCCCGCCTCCTTAGTCGAGAGCAGTTTGCGGGTTGAAAGCACTTGGTGAACCTTGGCCCATTCATCCGCTGCAATCCCGAGAACGCGCCGCTGGGCTTCGATGCCGTTGTCGATCTTCTGGGTCTTCTTCGCGCTCTGAGACTTCGAGGCGCGATCCTCAGCCGACAACAGCTCGTCGATGAATTCCTCTGACAGGAGCTGCTCGAATTTGTCGAGCTTGCCCTGTAGACCCGCCCAGCAGGCGTCCTTTTTGCACCATTCGGAGACGTTGGAGATGCCCGCAGGCGGCCGGATGATTTCCTCGTTCACCGCCTTGGAGATATCAGCCAACGCCTGTTCAAAGGTGCCGTTGATGCCTTGAGCGTTCCAGACGCGGCCGCAGTCGACTGCCTTGCCCTGACGACGGACGATCTCGCTTATGACGGCCAGCGTGTAGGCGACGATGTTGGCGCGGTAGCCGCCGTTATACCAAGGCTGAGCCGAGACGAGCTTTTCGCAGGCTCGGAAGATGAGCGCGCGGGCAACGATGCGCTTGAAGTAGAACTCGTTGAATCCGTCCGACGACTTTTTCCACTCTGCCCCGATCCGCGCGGCGTAGCGGGCGAAGTTTTTCTGCGCGCCGAGGTTCACCCATTTCGGATGGTCATCCCAGACGTTCTCGAACTTCGCGAGGTCGGTCTTCGTAAACATCTGAGGCTTGGGATTTTCAGCCTTGAAGCGTCGCTGCTCCGCCGGCGTCAGCTTGGCCTGCGCGTCGGCGTATTGCCCGCGCGCACGTTCATAGAACCACTTCGTCTCGCGTTGCGCGCCCTGCTGCGCGGGTGCCCAGAGACGGCGCGAGAAGTCCTGCATGCGCACGTGGAACGGGCTGTTGGAGAAGAAGTCCGCCGCGTTCACCCGGTTCTGGGTGTTGGCGTATTCCGAGATGAGCGGGACGACCGTGTCGCTCTCCTCGGTGTCGATCACCGACAGCTTCATCTGCACGAAAATACCGTTGAGCTTCGCCTTGTCGCGCCGCTTCGTGTGGAAGAGAGACGCCGTCGTCTGGCCGCCGTTGACGATCTGGAGATCAACGATCCGGGTGATGGCGAGGCCCTCCGGCCCCTTCTTCGTCTCGACGCTCTGCGCCGTGGCAGTGATGCCGTTGTTGTACGCGAAGAACATCGAAGGCGCGTCGATGATCGTCGCCCGGATGCCCTGGTTGACCTTACCCCTGGCCTGGAGAAAACAGCGCACATTCTGCTCAAGAAGCTGAGCGCCGAATTTTCCGTAGAGCGTCGCCAGAACGTCGGCCGGCATGACGATGAGATACGACGGATAGGCGTCTGACCCCAGGTGCGCCGGCAGACAAGAGATGCCCGCACTGAACATCGCCTCGAAGTCCAGATCGAGCGCCTCCTTGTGGCTGCGTGAGCTGCGCTGGCGGAAGAGCCTCGAGATGTCCCAGATATGATAGCTGGCAGGCACGCCGCAGACTTCACCATCGGGCATGCTCTGAAGCCGGTCGCTGAGCGTGCGTTCCGAAACGAGGATCAGATTGATCCGCCGGAGCTGCCCCTTTCGGTCTGCTATCTGGCGGGCGAGGCCGTATTCCGGCGAGGTGACTTCCAGCTCCTTGGCCAGATCCTTTCGGAGGGAGGCTTCAAAGAAGGAGGTGAGACGTTTGAAGGCCGCCTCAACGTCGGTGCGGGTGAGCGAGGCAAGCTCCTGCCGACACTCGAAATCGGCCACGAAAAGGTCAAGGCCTCCCTCGTCGTCGAACCAGTAGCCATCGACACGCATGCCGCGCTGGGCGCGGTAGTGGCAGAACTCAAAGCCTTCGACGAAGCCGGTCTCCACCAGCTCGTCGCCGACCCCCTCCATGAACGCAATGAGTTGGAAGGTGCTGTTCGCCTCCGCACCGGCGAGCATCTCCTGCCGGAAGTCGTGGAAGAACTCCTCCGCCGTCAGTTCCACTCAGCCCTCCTTCAGCACCTCGTCATCGTCAGTCTCGAAATCCTTGATCGCTTCGAGTTCGATTTCATATGAGACGCGCGTCACGCCATTGGGGAGCTCGGCCCGGACTAGGCGCGGAAACGCCCCCTCGACACGGTAGGTTTGACGATCCGCTACGACAAATTCGGGCGTATCGTAGGCGGCGATCGGCAGATAGCCGAAGTCCGCCAGCTTTTGTGAAAATTGCTCTAGCGCATCGCCGTCGCCAAGTTCACTTTCGATCACCTCCACCAGCGCGTTCAGCGAAAGTGCGTCGGAATTGTCGGCAGCGGCGGTAAGTTTGTGCGTCACAAGAAACAGGTCGTCGAGGACGGTCGTGAGCTGATCTTCAGATGAAATCCGCACCGTGTTCCGATCGCAACCCAAGAGCGATTTCACCTCGACCGCGGTGTTGCCGAAGATGAAGTCCTGCTGAATCTTGTCGTCGCCCGTCCAGGCATCGACGGTCGCGGCCGATGTCAGCCGTCGGGCATAGAGCGCGCGCATATACTGGAGTTCGGCCCAGAGGCCGCGAACCTCCTCGTCGGAGAGCCGGCGCGATTTGCGCGCAGCGAGGAACGCGCGCCAGCGGCGGATATGCGTCAGACTGACGGCAAGAGCCTCCGGCGACGCGGTGGCGGGTTCGAGGGCATTGATCAGTGTCTGGCAGAGGCCTGCAAATAGGTCCTGATCAACGTTGCGATCAAGCGTCAGGACAAGACGCTGCTGCCCGGGTAATTCGCCCTCACGGAGATCGACTTTGATGCCGTAAAGATCCACGACGCCGCGTCGAAACTCCTCCGCGAAATCGCCTTCGAGTTCGACGATGAGAAGGCAGCGCCCCCTCGTATCCCGGCCCCAGAATAGGGGGGTGACGCCAGGCGCTGCGACCTTGCGGACGGTGTAGTCTGTCGTTGGTATTCCGATCTCATCCCAGGGGAGGCGGCTACTCATCGTAGTCCTCCTCTTCATCCGGATCGTCATCCATCGGGCCGTACATTTGTTCGATCCAGAGCTTGTTCGCGACGATCTCAACCGTCCGGCCGAATAGCCCGTCGGGGAAGCTGACGCCGAAGGCCGGAATGCGGCCTGTGACGTCCGGATTTCCGGTGGGTGCCAGGACGTGGATCATCAACAGCGGCTTCTTGCGCACCACGCGATAGTGGTAGTCGGACGGCGCTTTGTCCTTGCTCTCGTTGGCCTCATCCGCCGCCGCATTGGCAACCGCTGCTGCGAGCTGCGTCGGCGTCAGGCCAAGTTTCTCGTCTCCGCGACTGGCGACGCGATACTTGTTCAGAATCCAACCGCCATCCTTCACGCCCTTCGTCGACGCCACACGTTCCTGGGCGCCTAGCGTGAAATCTGTCTCGCTTTCGCCGCCCTTGTCGCCGGAGATCAGAAGGACGTCGGCGACAGGATGCACGTCTTTGATCTGGTCGAGATAGCTCATGATCAGCGCCTTGATCGGCGCGAAGTCCTTGTGGATTTTGAATGCGCCGATGAAGTCCTGCATGATCTCCTGATCGACGTCATGGACGACCCAGCCTTTGGTGGTTGGCGTGACCGACTTGCCGAAACCGTCGCTCCAGAACTTCGAGATCAGCTTCTCATTGTCCTCGTTCGGACCTCGCGCGGTGGGGACCTTCCAGCTCTCCATCAGCTTGCCGGTCAGGTTCTGACTGACCGTGATCTTCTGACCCATGCGCATCTTGTTGGCCGCGGTGACCATCAGACTGTCGGGATGCGACTGCACATAGAGACCGAACTGCTCGGGGGTCATCTTGGCTCGCCGCATCCGCTTGATCTGCTCGCGCAGCTCTTCCGTCGCTTCCGAGATGTGGCCGTACCAATTGATTGAGTCGCGGGAGAGATGGACCCGGCAGACGTCCTCGAAGTTCGGCCGGTAGCCGAACCATCGGCCCATCTGGAGAAGCGTGTCGTACATCCGCGTGTTTCTGTACATGTAGCTAACGGTCAGCCCGTCGAGCGTAAGACCGCGAGAGAGGCTGAGGCCGCCGATGGCAATGGCTGTGAGGCCGACGCCTTCCTTCTCGTAATTCTTGTAGTCGAGCTGCTCGTCACTCTTGCTGTTCACGACATAGAGCCGGAGGTGATCGAAGGTGCTGAAAAGCTCCTTTCGGACCTCGACCCAGGTGAAGCCGCAGGCCGCGTACTGGGTGTCATACGCGGCCTTGAGGCCGCGCATATATTCATCGGTCTCAGAAGCCGGCAGGGGTTTCGCGTAGTTCGCTTTGACTGCGGCGAAAATCTTCTTCTGCCGCTCGCTGATGAAGTCGCGGACGACGCGCTGAGTGACAACGAAGCGCGAGACGTTGATCAGCATCGTGCAGTGCTTGGCGGTCTGGCCGCGCAGGTTGCGGATTGCACGTGCGACGATGAACTCGTTCAGAGCGCCATAGAGGCTGGGCGGAAGCTCCGGAATGGAATCGCCGTTCTTGTGGCCCATCGGGATGAAGTTTTCGCAGTCCCGGATAGTCTCGACGATGGTCGCGCTGCTGACGTCATCAAGGAACACCTTGTTGGGCCCGAAGTATGTGTTCGGCGGATCAAGGCTGTAGATGAAATGACGCGGGAACAGCTCCTCCCGGACGTCGTCGTCATAGACATCCGGATTGATGAAGATGTTTGCGAATGGGGTTGCTGTATAGCCGACGTAGCAGGACTTCGTGAACAGTCCGAGGACACGCCGGATCATGGCGTTTGTCCTGGTCGGATTGATGTCCGGCTTGTTGGTGTTGATCGAAGCGTTGTCCGCTTCGTCGTCGATGAAGAGCATCGGAACGTCGCCGATGCGGCCGTCACCCTGAGCGTTCAGTTCCTTCAGCCACTTGAAGAGAGATTCCAGCGTGCGGACATTTTTCTTGATGACGATGATTATCGGCTTGCTGAAGTCGTTGATCTTCCATCCGCTCTTCGCGGCGGTCGTCGAATTGAAGTCGTCGTTGATGTTAGTGAGCGTCGCCGGGTGGGGGTAATTGCCACCCAGTCCCACGCCGATGGTGATCCGGTTTCCAGGGTCGCTGGAGCGGCCGATAAAGGCTTCGTCGATCCGCTCCTGCGTCTGTCTGCGCAGGTTGCTGTGGATGCCTGCGCTGACGATGATGAACTTATACCCGGCATCCGCCGCCTTCGCGATGACGCCTGTGTAGTTGGCGGTCTTGCCGGATTGAACGTGCCCGATCACCAAGCCGCGGCGGTTCCACGAACCCTCGCTGGTCGGATCCTGAAGATGGCCAAGAATCCTGGTGCCGACGTCGCTGAGTGAGCGCACCACGGTCGGGTGCCACTTTTCTTTTTTTAGGAACTCTTCGTAGGCGTCTGAATAGGTCCAGGCGATCTCGCGCTTGTAGACCCACTCGTCATCGTGATCAGCCTCGTTGTCGATCAGCGAAACGCCTGCACCCATGCGAGTGTCAATGGCGATCAGCGCCTCTTCGATAATGTTGGTGAGGTCACCTGCGTAGCCGAAGACGGCCGCCAATTGCTTCGCCGTATTCTCGACATCGGCGCGGGTTGGAGGATCGGAGCGGTTTGCTAGCCCGGAGATGAGGGAACTGATGAAGTTCTTTTCCTGATCGGTTCGGCTGACACTCATACAAACTCCTCGGCGATGAATTTCTCGGCGAGGTCCATGTGGGAATCGAATAGGTGCGTCGAACGCACGATTTCGCGGAATCCCCCGGCCCCGATAGTAGTGTTATCAGAGAATGCTTCCCTGAGTGCGCGAAGTCGCTCCAGCGCTACAACCTTTTCGTCGGGGGTCTGAGACACTTCCCGCGGATGGAGGGAGTAGTCCGAATAGATCATCTCGACCGGGATGGAGGCCCCGACGGCGTCGATCAAAAGGCCCAGAAGGCTTGTGTCGTCTGCGCCCAGCCGCGCCCGGAGTCGCTCAACAAGGGGATGACCTGCGTTGACTGCATAGCGGATGCGGCCGTGATCGGCGTAGCGCTCCCACATGGGTGCGGTGACTTCATCGAACAGCTTCTGTCCACGACCGCGATGAACCCTCGTGCTCGCCCCGGTCACCCGGCCGATGATCTGCTTCAGACGCTCGCGCACAGCCAGCGGCGGGCGGGCTCGGGACTTCTTGATGTCGATGGTCCATGACTCATCGAGGCTGTTCGGGAAGTCGATCTGAACGCGGGCCAGCTTGGTCGCTTCGCCTTTGGGAATCAGGCCAAACCAGTCGCCCCAGGCCATCAGACGCCCGTTGCGGTAGATGTAGGCGCCCTGGTTAGAGATGAAGTCGCTGCGGCTCTGATAGAAGTCGTACTCGGATGCCGTGAGGTTGCTGTGATGGGGCAGGATGTACGGCTGCAAAGTAACCGTCTCGCCGTCGACGATTACGTAGTCCTCGGGGAGGTGACGGGTCGCCGTGTTCTTCCGGCAGAGCGGGTCGAACGCTTGAACGGCATGCCCGTTGAGGGTGATTGCGATGCGTTTGCGGCCCTTCACCTCACCTGACAGGAAGCGATGAAACACCAGCCCGAGGTGCCGTTCGACAACATCGAGCTTCTCGTTGACGATCTCATCGCGGCGGCCTCCGCTCTCATCTTCAAACAGCCGATCGAGTTCACGCCAGATGACCACCGTGCCGTGATCCGCAAGCTGATCGACATGCGGCAGGGCGGCGATGTCCCGCTCGTTGAGGATCGACAGAATCCAGTCGTCCTCGCGGTCGATGCGGTCGAGATTCCACTCTGCACCGCTGAGTTGGCCCTTCTTCAGGCTGATGACGGTGAGGCTCCGGCACTGAGAGAATGATGCGGTCTTCAGGCCGAGTCCGAACCGGCCAAGATCATGCGCCCCGCGTTTCGTCTTCGGGCTGGCGCTCCCGTGTTTCATCGCGTCGATCAACTCGGAGTGCGACATGCCCCGCCCGTTGTCGACGATCACGAGATAGGGCGACGCCACCGCGATCTCGGATACGATATCGACCTTTGTGGCCTCTGCCGAAATGCTGTTGTCGATAAGGTCGGCGACCGCCGTCTCCAGCGAATAGCCCAGGTCCCGCATGGATGCGGAGAGACAAGCGGCGCTTGGTGGGAGACGGTGATCCTCGGCCATCAGTGGTCTCCGCAAAGAGACCTGTTGATCGACGAAAGAACCCCTCCAGGATCCTTCTTCAGATCGCACTCCCAGACGACAATCACCCGCCAGCCGAGGTCTGAGAGGCGCTCGGCGTTGGCGCGATCACGAGCAACATTCCGCTCGAACTTGACCTTCCAGAATTCCGGCCGCGTCGATGGGGTCGTTGCGTTGCTGCATCCTTCGTGGCGGTGCCAGAAGCATCCATGCACGAAGATAGTCGTCCGGTACCTCGGTAGCACGATATCGGGTCGTCCAGGTAGCTTCCTGCCGTGAAGGCGGAAGCGATAGCCGGCGCGATGCAGCAGCGATCGGAGCTTCACTTCCGGCTCTGTGTCGCGCCCTCTGATACGCGACATGTTCCAGCTCCGCCGCTCGCTGGTGAGGGAGTCCGCCATCATCGGCCGTCCCGGATGGAAGCGAGCACCTCGGCGGCGATTTCCTGCGCAAGCTGTGAGGCCCCCATAGCCATTTTATTAGCCGGTCCTTTCAGAATGGCCGGCTTCCAATTCCCCTGGGCCAAATCCAGGGGATAGGGGCGGCGGCACAGAAGGACTCGGGTCGTCCCAGGGAAGCGCAGCGCAGTGTATGGCGAGGTCATTGAACTGGGTATTGCCTTCCTCGAAAACGGCCATGCTGCCGTCAAGCTGTCTTTCCAGGATAGCGGCCAGTCCAGCATGCACCACGCGATCGCGCGCTTTGGAGATAAAGACGATGGTGACAGGCTGCGTTCCGTCATTACCCGCCGTGGTTCTGATCAGAGCCAGGTCCTTGCAGTCCAGTTCTGCGAAGGCATTTCCTTCGATCTTGCGACCACCCAGCCGCCAATTCTTGCCACTCTTGCCCAGCCGACGCGCTTCACGGACTACGACATCGCCGTAGGCGCAAACGCAGTTAAGGTTCGCACCACCCGCATCGAAAGCTTCCTTGGACAGAAGGCGGCGTGCGATGTTCGCATTGACGTTGAGTGCACGCTGTTTGCTTGTTGCTGCTGCACGATGAGCCGCGAACAATCCGAGGTCCGACTCCACGAGAGAGCGGACGACAATGATCTCGGGAGCGGCGTCAACTCCTGCCATACATCATCTCCCGGCCGCAGCGGTCTTTCTGGCCGGGATTGCCAGAGCGGTTCTGATTTGCGCAAGAAGTTCAGTACCAATCGCCTTGGCCAGCAGCGGCGGGACGGCATTGCCGATCTGTCGGAAGGCGGGATTCATCGTGCCACAGAACACGAAGCCATCCGGGAATGACTGAAGCCGTGCAGCCTCCCGAACCGAAATCGTCCGCGCCTGCACGCTGTCGTAGTGAATGTGGCTGTAGCTGTCTTTGCCGAGATGAGCCATCAACGTGCGGGCGGGTCGGTCAGGCTCCATTTTTCGCCATTTATTGGGGAATTTGGTATGGTCGTAGGGAGGAACGATATTGGCTTTCAGGGCCCACCAGGCATCGGACCCCTCCTCGATTGCGTCGCCCGCAGCTCGATGCTGAGTAAGCTTCTCCTCGAACATGAGCATCGCCATCCGATAGGCTTCAGGATATTGGTCCCCTGGCGAAAGGCGGGCGAATAGCTTGTAGTCCCGAGGCAAGTAGCGGATCACATGGTCCTTGAGCGTGTCCGGTGCGGACAGTCCGGGCCACTCCCTCATTAGCCGGGCATAGTCGGATCTGACATCGGTATGCCGGTAAGGAACGGGAATATCGAAGCGCCTTGCGCCGCGCTTCAAACGACCATTTTCCAATTCAATCGGAGCATTGATAACAGGCAAATCTCCGAGCGCCTGTCGCACTGTGATGGCTTGCGGCACATCAGCTTCCGCTCCGGGGATCGGTTTCCAGAAACCGTCAGGGCCAAGCGTGTCACTGTCAGCCAGCAGTTTCAGCGCAACCGCGCGTGTCCCTTCATAACCGGGCGGCAGGATGATCTTGTGCGTCGGCTTTGGTAGCCTGACCGTGTCCGTGACCTCCCGGTGAATTGCCACCAGAAAGGCTCGCTCCCGCGTTTGAGGAACGCCATACATCGCAGCATTCAACAGTGTATAGCCGCAGGCATAACCAATACCCGACAACACCTCGCAGATTTCATGCGCAATGTTGTGCCCGGCGAAGTTCAGCATGTCCGGCACGTTCTCAAGAACAACAGCCAGAGGCGCGCAGGCTTTCACGTACTCGATATATTCAATATAGAGTCTTGCCCGAGGGTCGTGGCGAAATGCTTCGGGATGGTCGGCCACTTCGCGCAGCTTGGATCGGCCGACACGTGCAAACGCTTGGCAAGGTGGGCCTCCCACGACAATATCGAAGGCCGTCTCCGGTTTGCCGAGAGCCAGTGCTTCCGTCAGCTTTTTTGGCGGAGTTTTCGTAATATCCCGTGCTTCGGCATGACGGGCATCTTTCGGATGGAAATTGGTGCCGTGTGAACGGGCGGCATCAGCATCAAACTCAATCGCAGCGGCTATTTCATAGCCAGCGGCCTGGAATCCGAGCGAGAGTCCGCCACAACCCGCAAACAGGTCGAGCACACGCGGCTTTGCGCCAGTCTGAATACGAGCAATTTTCTGCCGCACCGACTGGAGACTGGGAGACCGCCGTTTTCCAGCGGCGATCAGCGCGCTTGATTGCCGGCGGCTCATCTTCCTTTCCTCAACGACGGTTCGCCGGCAAACATTTCCGCCTGTACCGCGAATTGCTCCCGGTCCAGGTGTTCGCGAATCAGGCGGGCAATCAGGGTGCTCTTCTTATGACCGCGCTGCTCACAAAACGCGTCAAAGCGAGCAGACTCCTCGGGCGTTAGGAGCACTGAGATTTTTGCCGGACCGGCATTCCCGAGGCGGGCTGTTTTCATAATTTTCCTATACCTCAGAGCTGCTGAACTCTCAACATAGGTGCGCACTTTTGCGTAACTCTGCACGGAGTTTCTTGAAGGCGAGTCAGCTCAAGGGACGATCATCATATAGGAGAGTCCGCCTTATAAGCGGATTTCCACGTATGGCTTTCTGGGTCAATCATATTGAAAACTCCGCGCTAAGAGCGGATAATAAGATATGATTCGAGTCGAGCGATCAGCCTTGTCCACCTACGCTTCCGGCCTGCTTGCCAAGGGCCGGGGGGTCTTTTCTGCGGATGAAGCGCAGAAAGAGATCGGCATCAGTCGGGGCGCATTCCTCGACGCCGCCGAGCGATTGCAGCGGCGCGGCCATCTCATCCGGCCCCGGCGCGGCTTCTACGTGGTCGTGCCGCCCCAGCATTCCACGACGGGAGCGCCGCCGCCTGAATGGTACATCGACGCCTTGATGCGGCACGAAAAGCGGCCCTATTATGTGGGGCTACTGGCCGCGGCGGCGGCTCACGGCGCCTCCCATCAGGCCGTCATGGAGTTTCAGGTCGTCACGGACAAACTCCTGCCCGACATTGAGGCCGGACGGACGCGGATCGTCTTTTCCTACCGCAAGGACATGGGGGCGGTTTCGTCGGGGATCGAGGATCGCAAGACGCAATCGGGCTATATGAAGCTGTCCTCGCCGGAACTCACGGCGCTCGATCTGACGCGCTACCCGCAATCCGGCGCGGGCCTGGACAATATTGCGACGGTGCTTTCCGAGCTTGCCGAACGGCTGCAACCGGAAAAGCTCGCCTCCCTGTCGGGTGCCTTCGAGAAGGCGGTGGTGCAACGCCTTGGGCATCTGCTCGGAAGGCTGGGGCATCCGCAGATTGCGGAGCCGATGGTCGTGGCGCTGTCGGCGCGCGGGCCGCTGCCGTGGGTCGAACTCGATCCCAAACAGGTGGGCGATCCCGATTTGTCGCCGCCTCCATCCGAACGCGATGCACGCTGGCGCGTGATCGTCCGCCGGCCGCCGGAGATCGACGAATGATCCCGCAGGACTACATCACCGCCTGGAGCCGCGTCGTACCGTGGGCCGGCCAGCGGCAGGTCGAGCAAGACCTCATCATCAGCCGCGCGCTTGTCGCCATCTTCTCCGATCCGTTCCTGCGCGGCGAACTGCGCTTCCGTGGCGGCACGGCGCTCAACAAGCTGCATTTCCCCGCGCCGCTGCGCTATTCGGAAGACATCGACCTCGTGCGGACGAGCGCCGGCCCGATCGGCCCAGTCCTCGATGGCGTTCGCGCTGTCATGGAACCGTGGCTTGGCAAGGCAAAGTCCGATCCAAGCCCCGTCGCGCCGAAGCTTCGCTTCCGCGTCGATGCAGAAGGCGAGCCCGCCGACGTTCGTATCAACCTAAAGGTTGAAATCAACACGCGCGAGCGGGAAGCCTACGATCCGCCCATCGAGATTCCGTTCGGCGTCGAAAACCCGTGGTTCACCAGTGAGGCGGCGATCCCGACCTTCTCGCGGGAGGAAATGCTGGCGACCAAACTGCGGGCCTTGCTTCAGCGCAACAAGGGCCGCGATCTGTTCGACCTCGATCACGCGCTCACCGTGTTCGAGGGGCTAGACACCGCCCGGATCGTCGAATGTTTCCGCCTTTACCTCGAAAAGGCGGAGATTGCGATTTCGAGGGCCGAGGCGCAACAGCGCATGTTCCAGAAACTCGCCAATCCGACCTTCTTCACCGACATGCGCCCGCTGCTTTCGACGGAACGCGCCAAGGCCCTGACCGACGAAGCGCTCAAGGCCACCTTTGTCCGAGTGATGAAGGAACTGATCGACCGGATACCCGGCGACGAATGGGCGAAGGCCGGGGAAATGCGGGAACGGTTCGGAGTCTAGGCATGTGTGTCGATGCCAACACTTCGGCCGTCCTCGAACGCCTCTTTCCCTTTCACAGTCCAGAGCGCCAACGCCTTCTCGCGCTCGTCGCTTCGGAGCTTGTCGGCCATCCAGAGCAGCGCGCCGTAGATGATGGCGCGGTCATCGCCGGTCAGGTCCACGATTCCGGCTTTGACGACGAGGCCGCCGAGTTCGATCAGATGTCGTGTGCGCTTGCGGCGCTCGACCTGCCAGGCGCGCATGTCATGCCGCGCCTGCGCCGCCTGATGACTGTTGCGCGCCACTCTGTTGCGCCGAAGCGCCGCCACTGTCGCGGCCAGGCGTCGATGCAGTTCGTCGCGACCGGCCATGAAAGTACGCGGCCCCACGTTTCGCCCATGCCTCCCTCTTTCCGGCATCCTTGGTTTCCGCCAGCATGATCAGAGCGCCCGCCAATTCGTGGGCGCTGAGTGCGTCGGCTCCGGTCGAAATGACCAGCTCGCCAAGCTGTTGCACCTTGCGGTTTCTGAGGTCTCGCGCCTTGTGTTCGAGCGACTTCAATTCCGCGTCGAAGTCCCGTGGCTTGCGCATCATGTCCTCCACATGCTGTCGATGGAACGATGATAGCCGAGCGGCTACCGAAATGATGTAAGGTTGCCGGGACAGTTGGGGACGGCGTGGTCCCTCCCGAGAATTTTTCGAGGGAGGGCGCGCTTATACGTCGTTCCGACGTGCGCTTCGCTGTGATGATGTTCGGATCGCGATGGCGATCTATCATCTTCACGTCAAGGTCATCGGCCGCAAATGCGGCTCCAGCGCGGTGGCGTCCGCCGCCTACCGCTCGGCCACGCGGCTGCGCGACGACAGGCTCGGGCGCAGTCATGATTTCTCGGCCAAGCGCGGCGTCGTCCATTCCGAGGTGATGCTCCCGGAGAATGCGCCGGAGGCGTGGAAGGACCGCGAACGACTTTGGAACGATGTCGAGGCGCTCGAGGTCAGGAAGGATGCGCAACTCGCCCGCGAAGTCGAATTCGCCCTTCCTCGCGAGATGACGGAGCGCCAGGGCATCGAACTCGCCCGCGACTTCGTGCGGTCCGAATTCGTAGACCGGGGCATGATCGCCGACCTCAATGTGCATTGGGATATGGCCGAGGACGGAATGCCGAAGCCTCACGCGCATGTCATGCTGACCATGCGCTCGGTCGACGAGAAAGGCTTCGGTCCGAAGGTGCGGGAATGGAATCGCACCGAGTTGCTCGAACGCTGGCGAGAGCGTTGGGCAGAGCTTGCCAACGAGCGTCTGGCCGAACTCGACGTCGACGCCCGCATCGACCATCGCAGCCTGGAAGCGCAGGGCATCGTGCTGGAGCCGCAAAGCCAGATCGGCGCGCCCGCGCATCGCATCGAAGGCGCCGGTATCGAGGCTTCCGACCGCGTGGAAATGCATCGCGAGATCGCGCGTGGCAACGGCGAGCGCATCATCGCCGATCCCGCCCTGGCGCTCGACGCCATCACGCATCAGCAATCGACCTTCTCACGGCGCGACATGGCGATGTTCGCCCACCGGCACAGCGACGGGAGCGACCAGTTCAATGCGGTGATGGGCGCGATACAGGAGGCGCCCGATGTCGTCCAATTGGGCAAAGATGGACGAGGCGAGGATCGCTTCACCACACGCCAGATGATCGAGACCGAGCAACGCCTGCACGGCGCTGCCGACCTCATGGCTGCGAAGGAGCGCCACGAGGTCGGTGACAGGGACCGTGAAGCGGCGCTGGCGCGCGCGGAAGCACGCGGTCTCGTCCTTTCGGGAGAGCAGGCCGACGCGCTGGCGCATGTCACGGACGGGCGCGATCTTGGCGTCGTCGTTGGTTATGCCGGAACGGGGAAGAGCGCGATGCTGGGTGTGGCGCGCGAAGCTTGGGAAGCGGCGGGCTACGAGGTTCGAGGCGTGGCGCTGTCCGGCATCGCCGCCGAGAATCTCGAAAGCGGATCGGGCATCTCGTCGCGCACCATCGCCAGCCTGGAACACGGTTGGGGACAGGGCCGCGATGTGCTCACCGCGCGCGATGTTCTGGTGATCGACGAGGCGGGCATGGTCGGCACGCGCCAGTTGGAGCGCGTGCTGTCTCATGCCGCCGAGGCCGGCGCCAAGGTGGTGCTGGTCGGCGATCCACAACAATTGCAATCCATCGAAGCCGGCGCGGCGTTCCGGTCTATCCACCAAAGTCACGGTGGAGCGGAGATCAGCGAGGTGCGCCGCCAGCGGGAGGACTGGCAGCGCGACGCAACGCGCGATCTGGCGACCGGCCGAACCGCCGATGCGCTCCATGCCTATGACAAACATGGCATGATCCATGCCGCTGCGACACGGGAACAGGCGCGCGACGATCTGATCGACCGCTGGGATCGCGACCGTCAGGCGTCGCCGGGCCGCAGCCGTATCATCCTCACCCATACCAATGACGAGGTGCGCGCTTTGAACGAGGCCGCGCGCGGCAGAATGCGGGACGCCGGAAATCTCGGCGACGAGGTGCGCCTGGTGGTCGAACGCGGTGAGCGAAGCTTCGCGCGCGGAGATCGCGTCATGTTCCTTCAGAACGAGCGCGGCCTCGGCGTCAAGAACGGCACGCTCGGCGCCATCGAAGAGGTCAGCACGCAGTGCATGAGCGTGCGCACCGACGACGGTCGTTCCGTTCGCTTTGACCTGAAGGATTACGACCGCATCGACCACGGCTATGCTGCAACCATCCACAAAGCGCAGGGCATGACCGTGGACCGCACCCATGTTCTGGCCACGCCGGGCCTGGACGCCCACGGCGCCTATGTCGCCATGTCGCGCCACCGCGACGGCATGGAGCTGCATTATGGCCATGACGACTTCGCCAGCCAGGATCGGCTTGTCGGCGCCCTGTCGCGCGACCGGGCCAAGGATATGGCGTCGGATTACGAGCGGCTCAAGCCGGCGCGCGATTATGCCGAACGGCGCGGCATCACCTTCCGCGCCCAAGTGGCCGAGATCGTGCGCAAGGTGCCTGAAAAGGTGCGCGGCATGTTCGACGGCCTGCGCGTGCCCGCCGATAGCGGACAGGGGCCGGAACGGGCAGCGCCGGAAAGGAAGGCAGCGGAAGACCCGGAAATGGCGCTGCGCCGCGCCCGCACCAAGTCGCTCATCCGCCATGCCCGCGCCGTGGATGCGATCTTCGAGATGCAGGTGAGAGGCGGCAAGGCCAACCCGGAGCAGGTGAAGGAATTGCAGGAGGCCCGCAAGGTCTTCGAGGAGGTGCGGCCTTATGGCTCGCACGATGCCGAAGCCGCCTACAAGAAGAACCCGGAACTCGCCTCGGAAGCCGCCACGGGGCGCACCGCCCGCGCCATCCGCGCCCTACAACTCGAAACCGAACTGCGCACCGATCCGCAGCGCCGCGCCGATCGCTTCGTGGAACGCTGGCGGGAGCTCGGCCAGACCAGCCAGCGCCAGTATCAGGCGGCGGACATGTCCGGCTACAAGGCCACGCGATCGGCGATGGGTGACATGGCGCAGAGCCTCGAACGCGATCCGCAGCTCGAGTCGATCCTCGCCGGCCGCAAGCGAGACCTCGGAATCGGCGGTGACTTCGACTCAGGCCGCAGTCTCGGTCGGGCATTGGCCTTTACCCACGGTCTCGACCTTGGCAGAGGTCGGAGCATCGGACTGTAGGACCATCCTGTTCAACGCCGTTCGCCCTGTCGTAAATCATGTTGCAGGCGTTTCGCCACCTGTGACAAAGACATGCGACACGAAAGCTCTGGTTTTTCAGAGATGGCTGGTCTGTTGCGGGAGTTAGGGTTTCCGCGACAAGCTAAGACGACGCGATATCCTGCCAGCCGTGAATCAACGTTCTTTTTTCCGCCTCGAATGCAAAGTAGCAGCCACCACCCGATATAGGTTGTCCGCGTTTCCTCGATATCGGTTCGCCCATGAGATCGCACAGAAGGAGCGTGCCGACCCCGCCGTGAGAGAAAATGCAGATGTCGCCTCCACCCTCTCGGCTCGCGACGCAATCCGCCACGGCTTCCCTGATCCGCGTCTGGGCATCAATCGCTCTCTCCCATCCAAGAACGCTTTCGTGCGGGCTGTCAAAGAAGCGAGCCACTATCTCCCAGAAGCGGGGTGGTTCTACGTATCCGGTCGATGAACGATCATTCTCACCAAGGCGCGCCTCGATCTTAAACTCAAGCCGCCGCTCTGCTTTCAGCGCTTCAGCGCAATCCGTCGCCTTCCGCTCGCTGCTCGTAAACACATCGCTCACGGTCGAAAGTTCAGGACGCGCGCAGAACGACTTGATGCGGGACCAGCCTCTTTCCGAAAGCTGCCAGTCAGGCACGGGGATAGCCGGGTCGATCATGACTTCTGGATGCGTTACAAGGTAGATTGTCGTCATTCTGTTACCAATGGTGCCATCGCAAAACTCCCAATATTTGCTCTATTTTTATACCGGACTTTTGCAGCGCCCGAAATTCAGGATTTCCGCGACAGTAGGTCTTAAGCCTTATTGGCCAGTTATTGCTGACTTGCCAGCGGCGTAACTGGCTGCCCCTTCGCCAGAGCTATCGCGGTCTCCTGAGTGGCTTCCGGCGTAGCCGGAACGTCAGGATGCACGCCGACGCCACCCCAGTTGCCGCGCGTGATTGGATTTTCGGCCCTGCCTGTCGGCACAACAACAAAGAGGTCGGAGCCGAGATCATTCAGACCGCCCGGATTCGCGCCGCCGCGTGTCTTTTCACCAACCACGGTCACGCGCTTGAGCACTTGCAGGTCGTAGGCAAACTCCTCGCCTGCCGAATAGGTTTTGGGGCCAACCATTACATAAACGGGCTTGCCGAGATAGCTCACCGGCGTCGGTGAGCTCCAAAACGACTCCGTTCTGAAAGTCGAAGTCCCGCGATTCCGCCAAATGAGATCATTGATATGAACGCGCGTGCCGGGATCGAGGAAGAAGCTGGCGAGGTAGGCAACAGACGCCGGATGGCCGCCGCCATTGTCCTGCATGTCGATGATGAGCGCGGCGGTATCCGACAGGCGGCGCATGGCGTCGTCGGCGGCCGGGTTGAAGACCTCGGGCGGAACGAACCGCGCCAAGTGGATGTATCCGATATTGCCGTCTAACCGTTTCACCTCGAAGCCGGCATCCTGCGGGGCAGAAGGCAGGGGCTGGTTGCGGAACGGCGAGCCAAAGATAACCCTCATATGGCTATCCTTGGTCATCGCTCGGAGCTGTTCGGTCAGTTGCACCGCAAACTTGCTCGGATCGGTGACGCCAGCATAGGCGTTCTCCGCCAACGACTTCTCCAGCGCATCCGCCGCCTGCACTCCCTTATCTGGAAACACGTAATCTTCACGTAACTTGATGGCGACGCCGTCGATCAGTTGCCTGACGGTCGCCTGATCCAAGGAGACGCTTTGCGTTGCGTCGGACACCGCTGCTCTTGTCGCGGATGGAACTGCCATCAACGCAGAGACTGCCACGAGGCAGGCGGCTAGGAACGGTGATTTACGGTGCTGCATCTGGCCCTCGGTTAGTTCAAAGCACTATAGCGTCTGTCAACTTTGGACAAATCTATGGCGAATATTATGTCGCGAAAATCCCAAAACCTACAACAACCCTACATCGCCGAGCCAGCGCTCACACGTTGATCGTGCAATGCTCACCAGCCGCAAGGCCGGGCTCGGTATCGGGATCGAATCAGGCCGCAGCCTTGGCCGCGAACTGGCTTTCACCCACGGTATCACCTCGGACGAGGCCGGGGAATCGGATTGTAGAACCATCCTATTTACCGCCGTTTCTACGCCAAACTACTACGATGTCTAAATAATTATTGCACAACGAGAAATAGTTGCTCTGTCTGGTCTCTGTAATCGTCAGAACCGACCAGGAGGAGGCAGCACGGCCATGCGCCAATCAGATCGTATCATCCGCCTGAACACCGTTCTTTCACGCACTGGCCTTTCCCGGTCCACCATCTACCGGAAGATCGCCGAGGGCACTTTCCCACCCCAGATCAAGATCAGCACCAACGGCGCCGGCTGGAAGGAGTCCGACATCGACCGCTGGATCGCCGATCCCGCCGGCTGGCGGCCACCAATGACGACGACTGACAGAATGGACGCGAGCCGCACGTAGTTCAGAGATCGTCGTCCAGTTCGTCGTCGTGGACCTCGGCGGCACGTCGCTTCGCTTCGGCGATCAGCTCCTTGGCGGATTCGCCCTTCACCCAAGCGTCGAGCATATCAGCCCAGCACTGAAGCATGATCTTCCGCTCGGCGAGGTAGCGGTTCACGTTGTAGACGGCCGCGATCCGGTTCCGAGGCGCGTGGGCCAAGCTCATTTCGATCCAGCGGTCATCGAACTTGGCGCGGTTCAGGCCGGTCGAAAACGTGCGGCGCAGGTCGTGAACGCCGAAGCTCTGAAAGTCCGTGTCATCCTCGCGGATACGCTCCACGACCGTGTCGATCACGCGGTTGAGCGTGGCGTTGCTTATGGGCGTATCGCCGTCGTATCGGCCGGGATGCAGGTATCGGCTGACGCCGAACATGGTGCGGAACGCCGTCAGAATGTCGAGCGCCTGATCGCTCAGCGGGACGACATGTGCCTTGCCTGCCTTCATGCGCTCGGCCGGGATCGTCCAGCGCGCGGCGGCGAAGTCGATTTCCTTCCATGTGGCGTCGATGAACTCCGACTTGCGGACGCCGGTCAGCAGGACAAACTTCACCGCTGAGCGCAACGTAGGCGCCGCCGTCACATGATCCAACGCCGCCAGGACCGCGCGGACCTCCGATGGAGACAGGGCGCGCTCGCGCGGCTCGAAGGTGGCGATAGTGCTGGTGCGGATCGACTCGGCCGGGTTGCTCACGTCCAGCCCGCATCCTTGGGCGTGGCGGAACACCAGCAACACGACCTCGCGGACATGCACGGCGACGGCCGGCCCGCGCTTTTCCTTAACCTCGTCGCACAGACGTTTGAGACGCTGCGGCGTCACCTCCGCCAGCTTGAGCTTCGACAACTCTCCCGCAATGGCGCGATCATAGACCGATCGGCGCATCGCCAAGGTGCTGTCGGCCAGTTTCTCGGCCCCCGACTTAGGGTCGGCTTTGTGCTTGAAGTAGGCTTCCGCCCAGCCGCCGAACGTCAACGCCTCGGCTGACGCGGTGCGCTTCTCCACCTTGGCTTTCGACGGCGACTCGCCCCGCTCGACCTGACGCCGGGCGAGCGCCAGCAGCGTCCTCGCCTCGGCAAGCGACACCTCCATTCCGTATTCCAGCGCGTCGGGCGCCCGTGTCAGTTTGCGCGCCGCCTCGGCGCTATATCGGCCGACGGTCAACACCTCCTGCCGCCCGTTCACCCGGTACTGGTACCGGAACGATATGACCCCGGTCGGCGTGACGGCCGCGTGCATCCCGTCGCGGTCCGTCACCTTGTAGAGCTTGGCCCTTGGCTTCAGATTTTTCAGTTCTTTATCAGTGAGATCGCCCATAAATCCGCATCCGGTCCGGGGGCGAACGGATACCAACAAGAGGAGTTGTTGGTAGCGAAAGCCCGCTTCTCGACCATCCTGCGCCATACCAACATCGCTACCAACAAAGTGGCCGGGTTGGGGTGACATGCAGCGATACGGGGTGGGAAAAATAATCCTTGTCAGTCAAAGAGTTCGTGCGACTTTTGACACGGAGCGAGATGGTCTGAAACCACCCTAATTCATTCCCACTCGATCGTCCCCGGCGGCTTGCTGGTCACGTCGTACACCACGCGATTCACCCCGCGCACCTCATTGATGATGCGCGTCGCCGCCCGGCCTAGAAAATTCATGTCGAAGGGGTAGAAATCCGCGGTCATTCCGTCGGTGCTCGTCACCGCGCGCAGGGCGCAGACATGGTCGTAGCTGCGGCCGTCACCCATCACGCCCACTGTGCGCACTGGCAGCAGCACGGCGAAGGCCTGCCAGATCACATCATAGAGCCCGGCCTTGCGGATCTCGTCGAGATAGATGGCGTCCGCCTTGCGCAGAATTTCCAGCTTCTCGCGGCTGATCCCGCCGGGGCAGCGGATCGCGAGGCCGGGGCCGGGGAAGGGGTGGCGGCCGACGAAAGCCTCCGGCAGGCCCAGCTCGCGGCCGAGCGCGCGCACCTCGTCCTTGAACAATTCGCGCAAGGGCTCGACCAGCTTCATGTTCATGCGCTCGGGCAGGCCGCCGACATTGTGATGCGATTTGATCGTAACCGAAGGCCCGCCGGAGAAGGACACACTCTCGATCACATCTGGATAGAGCGTGCCCTGCGCCAGAAATTGCGGCGCGCCGCGCCCGTCGGCGGCGATCTTCTTCGCCTCTTCCTCGAAGGTCTCGATGAACAGGCGGCCGATCGTCTTGCGCTTGACCTCCGGGTCCTCGACGCCTTCCAGCGCTTGCAGGAACAGCTCCTGCGCCTCCACATGCACGAGCGGGATGTTGTAGTGATCGCGGAAGAGGGTGACGACCTCCTCCGCCTCGCCGCCGCGCAGCAGGCCGTGATCGACGAAGACGCAAGTCAGCGCGTCGCCGATCGCCTCATGGATCAGCACGGCGGCGACGGCGGAATCGACGCCGCCCGAAAGCCCGCAGAGCACGCGGCCGGCGCCCACTTGGCGGCGCACGGCTTCGATCGCCTCGCCGCGAAAGGCCGACATGGTCCAGTCGGATTTCAGCCCGGCGACATTATGGACGAAATTGGAGATGAGCTTGGCGCCGTCCGGCGTATGCGCGACTTCGAGATGGAATTGCACGCCGTAATAGCGGCGGGCTTCGTCGGCGATCGCGCCCATGGGGGCGTTCTCGGAGGCGGCGATAACGCGAAAGCCTTCCGGCAGGCGGGTGACGCGGTCGCCATGGCTCATCCACACGGGATAGCGGGAACCCTTTTCCCACACGCCGGCAAAGAGCGGGCTCTCCTCGACGACGCCGATCTCGGCGCGGCCGAATTCGCGATGATGGCCGCCCTCCACCGCGCCGCCCAATTGCGCGGCCAGCAATTGCTCGCCGTAGCAAATGGCGAGCACGGGGATTTTCGCGTCGAAAATGCTCTGCGGCGCGCGCGGCGAGCCGTCCTCGGTGACGGAGCAGGGGCCGCCGGAGAGGATCACCGCCTTGGGGCGGATTTCGGCGAAGGCGCGCTCGGCGCTCTGGAAGGGCGCGATCTCGCAATAGACGCCCGCCTCGCGCACGCGCCGCGCGATGAGCTGCGTCACCTGTGAGCCGAAATCGACGATCAGCAGCTTGTCGTGGCGATCGGCGATGTCGTGGTGGAAGCTCTCAGTGGCGGTCATGCTGGTCTTTCGTGTGTGGGGGCTCGCGAGAGCTAGTGACTACCCCTCGCAGTCGGCAATGCGCAAGAGCGCGGCGCGCGCCCGGGATGTTGGACCCGGCCTGCGAAAGGCGAAGGCACTGTCGCCGAGGACCACTCACATTTGCGGAGGTTTCTCCGAAAACATCGTCTCGGCGTCCTGCGCCCCATGAATGACGCGCACGATTCCAATTGGACGCATCGACGGCTCATAGACGATCAAATAGGAAAAGACCGGCCAAAACTTCACCTTCTCGTCGGTGAGGTCCTCTCTTTTGTGCCCTATCCCCGGGCTCTCGGCGATGACGCGCAGCGCGCGACGAATTTCGCCCAGCACATGCCGGGCGAGCGTCGGCCCGCCTCGGCGAGTCAGATAGCGCCTTATGGCGTCGAGGTCGCTCTGGGCTTCCGGCGAAAGGCGAAAGCGGCTCACTCGGCGCCGCGCGGCTCCTCGGCGTCGATCTCCGCTTCCAGCCGATCGAACACGTCCTCGCCGTCCTCGCCTTTTCCGGCCCGCAGCGACTCGAGGCCCGCAGCGATCTGCGCGCGGATCTCATCCTTGCGCCAGGCCTCCAGCCGGTCGCGCTCCTCCATCAGGCGCAGCGCTTCGCGCACCACTTCGCTCGCGGATGTGTAGCGGCCGGTCTGCACCTTCTGATGCACCAGCTGCTCGAGCTCTGGGGTGAGGCTCACATTCATGGGGTCGCTCCCAATGGGCTCGCTCGGGGACAAAGGTTTCTTCGGCCAAAGATAGCGCAATAACGAGCTTTGACAAATTTCGCTATTCACCCGCGCTTCAGCACGCACACATAGAACCCATCCGTCCCTGCCGTGTGCGGCGTCAGGCGAATGCCCGCCCCATGCGGCGAGGCGAATTGCGCTAGCTCCGGCAGCCCGGCCTTGGCCGCCGCTTCCTCCGCCGGAACGGCGGAAAATTCCGCATGTCCCTCGAGAAAGCGCGCGATCTGCGCCTCATTCTCGTCGATCAGCAGCGAGCAGGTGACATAGACCACGCGCCCGCCCGCCTTCACGAAGCGCGGGGCCTTGTCCAGCAGCTCCCGCTGCTCGGCGATGCGCTGCTCGATCGCGCCTGGGGCGAGGCGCCATTTGGCGTCGGGATGGCGGCGCCAGGTTCCGGTTCCGGTGCAGGGCGCGTCGATCAGCACGAGGCCGCAGCGCGCCTCGAGATCGGCGAGCACATCCGTCTTCCCGCGCGGGGCGCGGACCTGCACATTGCGCGCGCCGGCCCGCTCGAGCCGCGGATAGATGGGGGTGAGGCGGCGGCCGTCGTCGTCATAGGCGTAGATCTGCCCGCGATTGTGCATCTGCCCGGCCAGCGCCAGCGTCTTGCCGCCGCCGCCGGCGCAGAGATCCAAAACCTGCTCGCCCGGCTCGGCGGCGCAGAGCAGGGCGGCGAGCTGCGAGCCTTCGTCCTGCGGCTCGACCAGGCCTTTGACATAGGCGGGCTCGGCCGTCAGCGCCGGGCCGCGGCCCTTGGCCGGCGGCGCGATGCGCAGGCCGAGCGGCGACAAAGGCGTCGGCTCCGGCGAGAGATGCGCGAGACGGCGCAGCGCGTCCTCGCGCGAGGCCTTCAAAATATTGGCGCGCAGATCGACCGGCGCGCGCGCGGCGAGAGCGCGGCCCTCCTCGGCGGCGGCCGCGCCGAAGGCGGCGGCGAAGCGCTCGGCCAGCCATTCGGGATAGTCGCCGAGAATATGCGCCGGCGCGCCTTCGAGCGTCGCTGTGGCGAGGCGCTCGCGCTCCTCGGCCGTGAGCGGGGCGGGGGCGTGGCCCTCGCCGGAAAACAGCGCCGCGATCTCATCGACGGAAAGCCCGTGCGATTCGCGCAGCGCGCCGATGACGACGGCGCGAGGCGATTCGTCGCCCATCAGGAAAGCGGCCGAGGCGCGCTTGCGCAGCGTGTCGAACACGAGGCTCGATATGGACGCGCGGTCCTTGGAGCCGGCGAATCGGTGCGAAAGTCCCCAGTCCTTGATCGCATCGGCGGCCGGACGGCGGCGCTCGGCGAGCTCGGCGAGGATTTCAATGGCGGCGGAGACTTGTGCAGCGGGAGTCATGTCGCTTTTGCTTTACGGCCTCGCGGGCCGGCAGGCCAGCGCCAGCGCGCCTCGAGAGGTGAGATAGCGCATGGAAAAGCAAAAAGTCTCAGAAAATCGCCATGGTAGAGCTCACGGCCACAATCTGGCCTCAATAGCCTCGCTGAAGTCATGCTGCGCCGCGAAAGCCACGGCGTTTTCCACACATACCGTCGGAAGCCAAAGATGCGCTCTCTTCGTCCGTTCGCCGCTATTCTGCTCGCTCTCTCGCTGGCCGCCTGCGCGGCTCAGTCGCAGCCCGACCTGACCCCGCCGCCGAAGAAGCCGCTCGACGCCAAGACGCAGCTCGAGACCGGCCGCAAATACTGAGCTTCGCTTCGCCGCTGCGGATCGTCAGGAAAAGACGATCCGCGCGGCGAAGATCGTTCCGCAGCGTCATTCCGCGGTCGAGGATGCGTCCGCGTAGAGCAGCGCCAGCAGTTTTGCCGACAATTCTTGCGTGGACAGTCCCAGAGCGAAGGCGGTCTGTCGATAATCGCCGTTGAAACGGCGCAATGTGCGCAGGACGAGCCGCCGTTCGACGGCCTCGATCGAATAGCCGATGAGCATGTCCACGGCTATATCCGCTGTGTCGAGCGGAATTTGTCCACGACTTTGCGGAGCCTGAGCGGCGGCGCGATCGATCGCGTCTTCGTCTCCGGCTATGAGCAGGATTCGGTTCCGCTCGGAATCGGCGTCGGAGAGGACGCGAGGACGGCGGGGTGATTCACGACCGATCGGCTCTTCCTTCGACGCCAGTGAAAACGCGACTGGATCCCCGACGGAAAGATATGGCCCGTCTTCGTCGAACCGCACCAGAAACTGCGGCGCCAGGCCTTGAAAGTCCGCGATATAGACGAGCGTCAGCTCCGCGCCGAGCGTCCGCAGTCTGACGCGTCGATACTTGCTCTGCTCGTCCCCGGATCGGCGCCGGCTGCCCGGCTCGTCGTCGCGGCGCAGGCCACGCCGTCCGAAAGGCGCCACGCCGGAGGCGCGTGTGGAATGGTCCGCCATCATTCGCCGCCTCGCGCCTGCCAGCCCGCATAGGCGCCGACAATCGCCGACACGAAGACCAGAGCCGCGCAAGCAACCCCTCCGGCAGTCAGAAACCCGACGACCGCGCCGGAGACTGCGGCGATCATCATTCCGGTGACAGTGTCAGACACGCGGATATCCCTGGCCTCGAGGTCGCGGTGGGCCGCGCGCTCGTCCGGGACTGCAAGCCCGTCGCCGCCGAAGCTCGAAGGGAAAGAAGACATTTTTTCATCCCCGCGTCGGCGCAGGGCTGCAGCGTCGAACTCCCGATTCTGCGGCATAAACGGTCCTTTGTGACCATAACTAGCGCGTAAAAATCCTGTGACATCGTGCGCATGTTAGCATTGTAATTACAGGATTATTTTAACCGAGCGCATATTTCAAGGCGCAGGCAAGAAAGGACCGATTTTGTCAAGCCTTTCTGTCTCGTAATGAGATAGTTTGGTAGACAAAAACCGATTCTTTACGACGTTGCAGCGCCGTTTTGGCATCGAGACACGAGAACAAATAATGATCGTCGGCTATGCGCGAGTATCAACAGACGAGCAAAAACTCGATCTGCAGCTCAAAGCCTTAGAAAAGGTAGGATGTGATGAAATTTTTACGGATCATGGGCGATCAGGACTTGATTTCAGTCGCGCCGGTCTGGAGAAAGCGATGCAGAATTTGAAGTCCGGCGACACTTTGGTCGTCTGGCGTCTGGATCGGCTCGGCCGGTCTTTGCCAGGTCTCGTCGCGTTGATGGATAAGCTCGGAAAGCGAGGGATTAATTTTCAGTCCCTGACCGAGAACATCAACACGACCTCATCGGGCGGCCGGCTGATGTTCCATATGATGGCGGCGCTGGCCGAGTTCGAGCGTTCCCTCATCAGCGAAAGAACGCGGGCGGGGCTCTCCGCTGCGCGGGCGCGCGGCTGCACGCTCGGGCGGCCAAAATCGCTCAGCCCCGATCAGATCGCTGACGCTTTCGAAGCCATACGGCAGGAGAAGACGCAGGTACAGGAGGTGGCGGAGGAACTGGGCGTGTCCGTTCGCACCCTCCAGCGGAGCCTGCGCAACGCCTTTCCCGCCGGTCGGGGCTAGAAGAATCTTTCCATGTTTCATCGAAACGCGGAAAGATCCTGATCGACGCTTTTCCAACGCCGAACCGGCATCCACTTCGGCAGGAAAAGCGCTAGATTCTCGCGTGGTTCTGATCGATCGAACGATTCCGTTCGATCGGAAAGCGCTCTAGTCGATAGCGACGAGGCATTATTCATGTTCCGCCGAACATGAATAATGCGGCCAGCGAATGTCATTCGGCCTCGAGCTCGCGGCCGCGGATCGTCAGGAAAAGACGATCCGCGCGGCGAAGATCGCCCACATGAGGGCGAGCAGCGCGAAGCCCGCCGCGAAGGCGAAAAATCGCCGCTGCACATGATTGCTGGTGACGTGAATAGAGGCGTGCGCGTAACGCGTCGCGACAAAGGCCCATTCCAGCGCGACGAATAAAAGGTCCGCTTTCTCCGTGACCAGCGTCAGCGCGACCAGCGCGTAGAACAGCACGGGCAGCTCGAATTGGCTGGCGTAGGAATTGGCGAGCTGGGCGATTTGGTCCGGCCAGTTCCGATTGAGCGCTATATCCGCCGGCTTCACCACTTTGCCCCGCAGCGCGCGAATGCGCGACAGCGCGAGAGCGACCAGCAGCCCCAGAGCGAGAGCGACGAGAGCGAATACGGGGAGCAAAACAAATTTCGTGGACAAGATCGTTCAGTCCGATTCGAATTTCCCGCTCACGCGATGCTGGGCGCTGATGCGCCGCACCGTGCCGGTGGAGGAGCGATAGACCAGCGTCTCTGTCTCGATCGCATCCTTGCCGAAGACCACGCCGAACAGCAGCGGCCCGTCGGTGACGCCGGTCGCGCAGACCACCACATCGCCGGAGGCCAGCTCCTCCAGCTCATATTTCTTGCGCGGATCGCGCACGCCCATTTCGGCCGCGCGCGCCGTCTTGGCCGGGCTGTCCAGCACGAGGCGGCCCTGCATCTGGCCGCCGACGCAGCGCAGCACGCCGGCCGCCAGCACGCCCTCCGGCGCGCCGCCAGCGCCGAGATACATATCGACGCCGGTCTCCGCCGGCTGGGCGGTGAAGATGATTCCCGCCACATCGCCGTCGCTGATGAGCCGCACGCATGCGCCCGCCGCGCGGCAACGCGCGATCAGCTCGGCATGGCGGGGCCGGTCCAGAATGCAGATAGTGACGTCCTGCGCCGCGACGCCCTTGGCTGCGGCGAGGGCGGCGATATTGGCGCCCGGCTCATTGTCGAGATCGACGACGCCCGGCGGATAGCCGGGGCCGATGGCGATCTTGTCCATATAGACATCCGGCGCATAGAGCAGCGAGCCGGCCGCGGCGATGGCGACGATGGAGATCGCGCCCGCCATATCCTTGGCGCAGAGCGTCGAGCCCTCGAGCGGCGCCACGGCGAGATCGACGCGCGGGCCGCCGCCGGCGCCCACTTCCTCGCCGATGAACAGCATGGGCGCCGAGTCGCGCTCGCCCTCGCCGATGACGATGCGGCCGCGAATCGTCAGCCGACCCAGCTCGCTGCGCATGGCGTCGACGGCGGCTTGGTCAGCCGCCATCTCATCGCCGCGCCCGCGCCAGCGCGCCGCGGCCACGGCCGCCCTTTCGGTGACACGGACGAGCTCGAGGGTCAGATTGCGATCGAGGGTCTTGTCTGCGGCCGATGCGGGGCGCGCCATGCATTTTTCTCCGGCGATGCGCTATTCGCGCTCGATGCGGATGACCTGCGCCGGCTCGGCGATGACGCCGTCGGCGTAGATGGCGTCGAGCGCCTCGCGCACCAGACGCTCCGTCGTCGCATGGGTGATGAGAATCACCCCGACTTGCGCGCCGACTTGGGCGCCGCCGCTGCGCCGCGCCGCGCGCGCGCCATGCTGCATGATGCTCTCGAGCGAGATTTTGCGCTCGGCCATGGCCGTGGCGATGGCGGCGAAGGCGCCGGGCACGTCCGGCACGGCGAGGCGGATGTAATAGCCGCCCTCGTGCAGCGCCGCCGGGGCGCGCTCGAGCTTGCGCAGCGAGGCGCTCGGCAGGCCGAAGGGAGCCGAGCGCACGCCTTTGGCGATATCGGCGATATCGGCGACGACGGCGGAGGCGGTGGCGTCGCCGCCGGCGCCGGGACCGACCAAGGTCAGCTCATGCACGGCGTCGGCGTCTATGGTGACGGCGTTGGTGACGCCCATCACCTGGGCGATGGCGGTGGTCTTGCGCACCATTGTGGGATGCACGCGCTGCTCTATGCCCTGGGCCGTGCGTTGGGCGACGCCGAGCAGCTTGATGCGGAAGCCCAGCTCCCCGGCCGCGTCAATATCGGCCAAGGTGACGCGCTCTATGCCTTCTATCTCGACCGCCTCGGGCGCGATGCGCGCGCCGAAAGCGAGGGAGGCGAGAATCGACAGCTTATGCGCCGTGTCGAAACCGCCAATGTCGAATGTCGGGTCCGCCTCGGCGTAGCCCAAGCGCTGCGCCTCCTTCAGACATTCCTCGAAGGAGAGGCGCTCCGCCTCCATGCGCGAGAGGATGTAATTGCAGGTGCCGTTGAGAATGCCATAGACGCGCTCGATCGAATTGCCGGCGAGGCCTTCGCGCAGCGTCTTGACGATCGGAATGCCGCCGGCCACCGAAGCCTCGAAGGCGAGCGCGACATGGCGGCTTTCGGCCAGCTCGGCCAGCGCCGAGCCATGGGCGGAGAGCAGCGCCTTATTGGCGGTGACGACGGATTTGCCTTTGGCGAGCGCGGTCTCGACGCTGACGCGCGCCGGTCCTTCGGACCCGCCGATCAGCTCGACGAAAAGATCTATGCCGTCGGAGGCGGCGAGGGCGATCGGATCGTCATAGAAGGTCGCGCCGGCGAGGTCGACGCCGCGGTCCTTGCCCTTGTCGCGGGCGGAAACCGCCGTGACGACGATCTCGCGCCCCGTGCGCGCCGCCAGCGCTTGCGCCTGCCTCTGCAGCAGCCGCACGACCGAAGCGCCCACCGTGCCCAAGCCCGCGACGCCGACGCGCAAAATTTCCGCCATTTGACCCTGTTCCGGAAAAAGGACTCGCGCCGCGGCGCAGGGCCGCAGCGCGCGCTGTTGTGACTTATTCCGGCGAAGGGATCAAGGAAAGCCTTCCCCCGAGGCGACGACGGCTCAGCGGCTCAGCAGCCGCATTTGGCCTCGCAGGACTTCTTCTCGACCTTGGCTTTGTCGATATTGCCATTATAGGCCTGCGACGCCTTGATCCAGACCTCGTCGCAGCTCTCCATGCAGTGCGCCTGCTTGTCGTCGCCGCGATTGTCGCAGCTCACTTTTTCGATCGGCCGCGGCGAGAAGCCGAGGTCGCCGACCCGATGGGGCGTCGCCTGGGCGAGGCCGGCGCCGGCCGCTGCGGCAATGAGGACGAGGGTGAAGACGAGGCGAATTTTCATTGTCGTTTCCTCCAATTGCGGGCCTCTCGAAACGTCGCTCGCGACGATCGCGAGGGCGTCCGGGCCTTCTTCGGTCGTTTCAGGCGCGCCGCCTTCGACCTGCGGGGCGGTCGAAGGCGGCGCGCGCCACATCCCGCTTTTCTCCGCGGACCGGTCGCCTCGAGAGGGAATAACGGGCGGCCGCCGGCGATGAGCCGTCAGGATGCGAACGGGCGCGATCGCCGACGCGGGAGAGCGTCCGCAATTGCATCGTTCTACGATCAAATTCATATCGTGTAACGATGTATCTGGCAAGCCCGCGCTCCCGGCCGTGGCGCGTTCTGGCGAGGGGCTGGGGCAGGGACCAATGGGCGGAGTCTGCGACTTGACGGACGGCCCCGGAGCGCGCATGTTAGCGCTATGACGAGCACGCTCCACTCCTGCATCCTTTGTCGGATCATTATCAGCTAGCGCAAAAGCTGGCCGGAGCCGTCACGTCTCTCTTCATGACACGCAATGACGCCCCGGGCCGGCAGGCCGAGGGAAATTCATGTCGTCCGAAGCTCCCGTTCTGAAGCTCTACAATACGCTGTCGCGCGCCAAGGAGGAGTTCCGTCCTCTCGATCCGGCGAATGTGCGCATGTATGTCTGCGGCCCCACGGTCTATGACTACGCCCATATCGGCAATGCGCGGCCGATCATCGTTTTCGACGTGCTGTTTCGCCTGCTGCGCCATCTCTATGGCGCCGATCATGTCACTTACGTCCGCAACATCACCGACGTCGATGACAAGATCAACGCGCGCGCCGCCGAGCGTGGAATCACGATCCGCGAACTGACTGAGGGCACCAATAAAATCTTCCAGGAGGATGTGAAGGCGCTCGGCTGCCTCGAGCCGAGCGTGCAGCCGCGCGCCACAGAGCATATCGCCGAGATGATCGCGCTCATCGAGAAGATGATCGCCGCCGGCCACGCCTATGCGGCGGATGGTCATGTGCTGTTCGATGTGCCGTCCATGGCCGAATATGGCCGCTTGTCGCGTCGTCCGCTCGACGAGATGATCGCCGGCGCCCGCGTCGATGTCGCGCCCTATAAGCGCGGCGACATGGATTTCGTGCTGTGGAAGCCGTCAAAGGAGAGCGAGCCCGGCTGGGACTCGCCCTGGGGGCGCGGCCGGCCCGGCTGGCATCTCGAATGCTCGGCCATGTCGTGGAAGCATTTGGGCGAGGTGTTCGACATTCACGGCGGCGGCATCGATCTCGTCTTCCCGCATCACGAGAACGAGATCGCCCAGACGCGCTGCGCCTTCGGTCACGAGGCGATGGCGAATTACTGGATGCACAATGGATTCCTGCAGGTCGAGGGCGAGAAAATGTCCAAGAGCCTGGGGAATTTCGTGACGATAAACGAACTGCTGCACACGGAGAATTTCGGCGGGCGGAAATGGCCCGGCGAGGTGCTGCGCCTCGCCATGCTGCGCACGCATTATCGCCAGCCGATCGATTTTACCGTGAAGGCGCTCGAGGAGGCGGAGGCGAGCCTGCGCAAATGGAGCGCGCAGATCGGCGCGGTTTCCGCTGCGCCTGCGGCAGCGGGCGAGGTTTTGAATGCGCTCGCCGATGATCTGAATACGCCACTCGCGCTCGCATCGCTGCATGAGCTGGACGCCGCGGCGCTCGACGGAGCGTTGAAGCTCTTCGGCATAGACATTTGCGCCTATCGGCAATGGGTCGAAGGCGAGACGAAACAGGCGGTCGATGCGGAGCAGGTTTCCTCATTGATCTCGAGTCGCCTCGCCGCCCGCGCGGCAAAAAACTGGGCCGAGTCCGACCGCATTCGCGACGAGCTCGCGGCGATGGGCGTCGCGCTGAAGGACAATAAGGACGGCACCACGACATGGGAGGTGAAGCGATGAAGCTTCACTGCGCTCGAGCATTATCCAATAATCAAGACGCGCGACTCCTTCTCCCGCTTTGGGGGAGAAGGTGGCCCGGCCATAGGGCGTCCGAGAGGACGCCCGTCGCAAGCGACGGGCTTTTGGCCGGGTCGGATGAGGGCTCGCTGCGGCGGCTGGAATCGTTGGCTATGTTCGCGGACCCTCATCCGACCCTCGCTGACGCGAGGGCCACCTTCTCCCCCGAGTGGGAGAAGGAGACGCGCACGAAGATTCCGTCTTTCGTGAGAGGAGACCACGCCCATGCTTAAGAACGACTGGCGCAGATTTCTGCCCTTTCCGGGGCATTGGGCGTCTTATCTCGTGTTCAAGCTCATCATTCTCGCGCTCGCAGCCATCGCCGCATGGCATGTGCTCGCGGCCTTCGAGCTGATCTAGCCATGGCGCGCGCCGCTTCCGCTCCCGGGCTTCGTCCCTTTTTGCCGACCGATGCGCCGCGCCTCGCGCAATTGTTTCGCGCGAGCGTCGAGACGCTGGCGGCCGAAGATTATGGCGAGGATCAGCTCTCCGCCTGGGCCGCCGCGGCCGATGACGAAGAGGCTTTCGCCAAGAAGCTCGCCGGCGCGCTCACACTCGTCGCCTCGCTCGACGGCGAGATCGCTGGCTTCGCCGCGCTGCGCGACAATAAGCTCTTCGACATGCTCTATGTGCATCCGCGCGCGGCTCGGCGCGGCGTCGCCTCGGCGCTCGCCGACGCGATGGAAAAGCTCGCGGCCGCGCGTGGAACGCGCGAGATCAGCGTCGACGCTTCCGACGCAGCGCGCGATTTCTTCGCCGCGCGCGGCTATGTCGCCCATCAACGCAACATGCGCGAGCTGCGCGGCGAATGGCTCGGCAACACCACGATGAAGAAGACACTCGAGAGCAAGGCTGCAACGCAATGACACGGGAGAGGCTGACGCTCTTCGACACCACGCTGCGCGATGGCGCGCAGACGACCGGCGTCGATTTCTCGCTCGCCGACAAGCGCCAGATCGCCGCAATGCTCGACGAGCTCGGCCTCGATTACATCGAGGGCGGCTATCCCGGCGCCAATCCGCTCGATACGGAATTCTTCGCGAAGCGCCCGCCCTTGAGAGCGCATTTCGCCGCCTTCGGCATGACGCGCCGACAGGGCCGCTCCGCCTCCAATGATCCCGGCGTCGCCGCCCTGCTGGACGCCGATTGCGATTGCGTGACCTTTGTCGCCAAGGCCTGGGATTATCAGGTGCGCGTCGCGCTGCGCTCCACGCTCGAGGATAATCTCGACGGCATTCGCCAATCCGTCGCCGCCGCCGTCGCGCGCGGCAAGGAAGTTCTCGTCGATTGCGAGCATTTCTTCGACGGCTATAAGGACAATCGCGATTATGCGCTGGCCTGCGCCAATGCCGCGCATGAGGCCGGCGCGCGCTGGATCGTGCTCTGCGACACCAATGGCGGCTCGCAGCCCAATGAGGTGGAGCGCATCGTGGCCGAAGTCGCGCGCGTCATTCCGGGCGCCAAGCTCGGCATTCACGCGCATGATGATACGGGGCAGGCGGTCGCAGTCTCGCTCGCCGCAGTGCGCGGCGGCGCGCGGCAGATCCAAGGCGCGCTCAACGGGCTCGGCGAACGCTGCGGCAACGCCAATCTGACGACGATCATCGGCAATCTTCTGCTGAAAAGCGAATTCTCGGATCGTTTCGAGATCGGTGTGACGCGCGAGAGCCTGACGCATTTGACGCGCACCAGCCATGCGCTCGACGAATTGCTCAATCGCGCGCCCAATCGTCACGCGCCTTACGTCGGCGCAAGCGCCTTCGCCACCAAGGCCGGCATTCACGCTTCCGCCGTGCTCACCGATCCGCGCACTTACGAGCATGTGCCGCCGGAGAGCGTCGGCAATCAGCGCCGCGTGCTGGTGTCGGATCAAGCGGGCAAGTCCAATATCGTCGCCGAGCTGGGGCGATTGGGGATCGCTTTGTCGAAAGACGATCCGCGCCTGACGCGCCTGCTCGACGAGGTGAAGGAGAAGGAGGCGCAAGGCTACGCCTATGAAGGCGCCGACGCCTCTTTTTATCTGCTCGCCAAGCGCGTGCTCGGCGATGTTCCGCATTATTTCGACATTGAGCGCTACAGCGTCGCCGTGGATCGCCGCTTCGGCGCCAATCTCGGCGCGGAAGAGGCGGGCGCGGAGGCGATCGTCAAGCTGCGCATCGACGGGCGCTCGACCATTTCCGCCGCCGAGGGCAATGGCCCGATCAATGCGCTCGATGTCGCGCTGCGCAAGGATCTCGGCAAATATCAATCCTTCATCGAGGATGTGAAGCTCGTCGATTATCGCGTGCGCGTGTTCCAGGGCGGCACGGATGCGGTGACGCGCGTGCTGGTCGAATGCGCGGACGCCAAGGGGGAGATATGGTCCACCGTCGGCGTCTCGCCCAATGTCGTCGACGCTTCTTTCGAGGCGCTGGTCGACGCGATCGTCTATAAGCTGGTGAGGTCTGGCGCGGTCTAGCAGCTCTTCCTTCTCCCACTTTGTGGAAGAAGGGAGCGCGCTACGATCAAAAATGCTTTTCTATCGCCGTTTCTTCGCCTTCGCTCTTGGCGACGCGCGTCGCGCGCAGCATGGGGATCACATCCTCTATGCGCTCGGCGACCATATAGCGCACCTCATAGCCAGGGCGGATGAAGCCGGCGTTATGCATATGCGCGAAGAGCGAGAGCAGCGGCTTCCAGAAGCCGCCTATGTCGGCGATGACGAGCGGCTTGCTGTGGCGGCCGAGCTGAATCCAGGTCAATTGCTCGGTCAGCTCCTCGAGCGTGCCTATGCCGCCCGGCAGCGCCACGAAAGCGTCGGACTTCTCGAACATCAGACGCTTGCGCGTATGCATGTCCGGCACGACTTCCAGCTCGGTGACGGAGGAGAGCGCGATTTCGCGCTCGTCGAGAAAGCTCGGAATAATTCCAGTGACCTTGCCGCCCTGCGCCAGCGTGGCTCTCGCGACGGCGCCCATCAGGCCGCAGGAGCCGCCGCCGAAGACGAGCTCCATGCCTTCGTGCGCCAGCGCCGCGCCCAGCGTTTCCGCGGCATGGGCGTAGACGGGATCATCGCCGGTGGAGGAGCCGCAATAGACGCAGACACGTTCGATTTTTCGAATGTCGTTCATTTTTGCTTGATGGCCCGCCGGTGTGGCCGCGTCAAGGCCGGTGGATGTCGCCGGCGTGAGCGTGGCGCTCGTGCGTTCGCTCTTCAAACCCCTTATATGAAAGCCAGATGTCATAGCGGCGCCTCCGTGCGAAGGATCGGAAGAGGGTGATGCGACAGGTCGATAGCGAAGAAGAACAGGTTTCGGCGCAAGTTTCATTACATGGGACGGTCGAGGCGCAGGAACAGCCGCTTCGGCGCGATTCCATCGTCGCGACCATTCGCAACCTGTGGCCCTATATATGGCCGAAAGGCCGCCGCGACCTCGAGCGACGCGTGCTGATCGCGCTCGCTCTGCTGCTCGTCGGAAAATTGGTGAATATGGCCGTTCCTTTCGCCTTCAAATGGGCGGCGGATGGCCTCGCTGCGGACGCCGCCGTTCCGAGCATTCTCGGCGGCGCCGTCGGCTTCACCATTCTCTATGGCGTGCTGCGCGCGCTCTATGCGCTGCTGACGCAGGCGCGCGACGCGCTTTTCGCGGCCGTCGCCATGCATGCGGTGCGGCGGCTCGCCAATCATGTCTTCGTGCATATGCATCAATTGTCGCTGCGTTTTCACATCGGCCGCAAGACCGGCGGCTTGACGCGCGTGCTGGAGCGCGGCCGCGACGGCATAGAGACGCTCACCCGGCTCGTCATGTCGACGGCGGTCCCGACCATCGTCGAGTTCGCGCTCGTCGTCGGCGTGCTCACTGTGCAATTCGATTGGGATTATGCGCTGGTCGCCATGGCGACGATCGTGGCTTTTCTGCTCTACACGCTCGTCGCCACCAATCGGCGCATCGCCATTCGCCGCTCGATGAACGAGAGCGACGTCGACGCCAATGTGAAGGCGATCGACAGCCTGCTGAACTATGAGACGGTGAAATATTTCGTCGCCGAGCGGCGCGAGGCCGAGCGCTATGACAAATCCATGGCGATCTACGAGAACGCCAGCATACGCTCGTACATCTCGCTCGCTCTGCTGAACGCCGGCCAGGCGGTGATCTACACGATCGGCCTCGCGGTGATGATGATTCTGTGCGTGCAGGGCGTGCGCAGCGGGCGCAACAGCGTCGGCGATTTCGTGCTGGTGAACGCCATGATGATCCAGCTCTATCAGCCGCTGAATTTCATGGGCACGCTCTATCGCGAAACACGGCAGGCGATCGTCGATATCGAGAAAATGTTCGCCATTCTCTCGCAGCAGCCGGAGATCGCCGATCGTCCCGGCGCGGCGGACCTCGATGTGCGGGAAGGGCGCATCGTCTTCGACGATGTGGTCTTCGCCTATGACAGCAAGCGGCCGATTCTGCAGGGCGTGAGCTTCACCGCGGAGCCCGGCGCGACCATCGCCATCGTCGGCCCCTCGGGCGCCGGAAAATCGACGATCTCACGGCTCATGTTCCGCTTCTATGAGCCGCAGGCGGGCCGCATCACCATAGATGGGCAGGATATTTCCGCGGTCACGCAGCGCTCGCTGCGCGAGGCGATCGGCATGGTGCCGCAGGATACGGTGCTGTTCAACGACAGCATCGCCTACAACATACGCTATGGCCGTTGGGACGCGAGCATGGAGGAGGTGCGCGAAGCGGCGCGTCTCGCGCAGATCGACAGCTTCATCCGCTCGCTTCCCGATGGCTATGACGCCCAGGTCGGCGAGCGCGGGCTGAAGCTCTCGGGCGGCGAGAAGCAGCGCGTCGCCATAGCGCGCACGATTTTGAAAGGCCCGCCGCTGCTCATTCTCGACGAGGCGACATCGGCGCTCGACAGCTTCACCGAGCATGAGATTCAAGAGGCGCTGGCGCGCGTCTCGCGCGGCCGCACGACGCTCGTGATCGCGCATCGTCTCTCCACCGTGGTGGATGCGGATGAAATTCTGTTCCTCGATCACGGCCGCATCGTGGAGCGCGGCGCGCATCTGCAATTGTTGGAGAAGAACGGCGCCTATGCCGCCATGTGGCGCCGCCAGCGTCAGGCGGATGAGGAAGGCTCGCCGCGCGGCGAGGCCGAGCGACGCGAGACGGTGGAATTGCCCGCGTGAGCGCTAGAGTCATTCCGGTTCAGATTGAACCGGAATGACTCTGGATCTCCTTGTTCGGTCGTATTTTCTTCACGCGAACCGGTTCCCACATCGCTCGAAAACACTCTAGCGGGGCGTCGCGCCGCGATCATCGCTCAGGCGGCTTTGCGGAGAAAAGCGCATAGCGATGGCGATCGTCAGAAAAACGCCGACCGCCATTGCTTCCCAAGCCCCGGTGAGATCGGCGAAACGGTCTCGGATCGCGCCGGCGGCGAAAGGCGTCAGGCTGGCGATGATATATCCGCCTCCCTGCACGAAGGCTGCGAGCTCGCCGGCGCGGGACGGATCGTCGACATGATCGAGCGTGACGATCAAGGACAGTGGAAACAATGCGCCGAGGCCGAGTCCTAGCAGAATCGCCGCCGGCCATGCGAGCGACAGAGGCGCCACGGCCACGACGATCAAGCCTGCCGTTATGCTCGTCAGCACAACGAAAAGCGGCCCGCGGCGATCGGGAAAGCGCGCAATGAAAGCGGAGACAGCGAGGCTCGCGGCCACTTCCGCGAGGGTAACGCCGGCGAGCAGATAGCCGCTATAGGCGCGGCTCTGGCCGAGGCTCGTGTAATAGGGCGGCAACCAGGCGAGGACCAGCGTGAAGGCGCCGGTGCCGACGCCGAAAAACAGCATCAGCGTCCAGGTGCGGCCGTGACGCCACAGGGGCTCGGTCGCTCGGCTCACGCCGCCGCCGGCGCCTCTCCTGGGGAATGGGAGCAGCAGCCAGACGAGCGCGGCGACGAAAGCCGGGATCGCCCAGACGGCCAGCGCGGCGGGCAGGCCGAAGTCGCGCTCCAGCCCGGCGGCGGTGGCGGCGGACAAAGCCGCGCCGGCCATTATGCCGGTCGTGTAGAGCGCCATGACGCGGCCGGCGCCGGCTCCGAAGCGCCCTTTGACGAAACCGGGCAGAAGCGCTTGCACGATGGCGACGCCGAGGCCAGCCGCCGCCGCCGTCATCAGCATTCCGGCGGCGTCGGCCCATTCCGATCGGCTCGCGCAGGCGAGGGAAATGATCGCGATTCCGATCGCGACGCCGGTCTTCGCGCCGAGAAGCCGCGTCAGACGCCGTCCTGCAAATGCGCCGACGCCCATGAGAAACACCGGCAAGGTCGTGAGCAGTCCGGCTTGCGCCGAAGACAGCCCCGCGGAATTTTCGATAATGTCGAGAATCGGCCCGAGTCCGGCCATAACCGGCCGGAGATTGAGCGCGAGGCACAGGATCGCGATCAGGGTGAAGCCATGCCCCTCGTTTCGGGCGCGGGTTTCGGAAGCGGCGGCGGCGGCGATATCGGCTGGGACGGTCATGTGTTCACTCGCAATTTCAAGGGAGGCGAGGCGCGCTTGCGGCAAATTCATTCGGGGGATAATATCTCGATGATAAGTATCTTTATGTCAAGATATATGGACGGACTCACAAAATGAACCAGGACCGCGCTGCGCTGGCCGCTCGGCAATGGAGCCGCGAAAGGCCCGATTTGGACACTTTTCCGATGGAGGCGCTGGGTCGGCTGCTCGAGCTGGCGTCGCGGATCTCTCGCGACCGGCTCGCTCCCGTCTTCGCCGCTTTCGGCTTGCAGAATGGGGATTTCGACGTAATGGCGACGCTCCGCCGCGCCGGCCCGCCCTATGCGCTGACGCCCACGGCGCTCTATGAGGCGACGATGATCTCCTCTGGCGGCATGACGGCGCGTATCGATCGGCTGGAAAAAGCCGGCCATGTGGCGCGCGTCAAGCATCCGACGGATCGGCGCGCCGCGTTGGTGGGGCTGACCGAGCAGGGGAGGTCGCTGATCGACGAGGTCTTGCCCCGCCATGTGAAGGCCGAAGCTACGATCTTGTCCGCGCTGACGGAAGACGAGCAGAAGACTCTCGACCGGCTGCTCGCCAAGCTTTTGGGCGGCCTGTAGCGCCGGCGGTGGCGCGGGGCGTTTCTTCGCGCTTCCATCCTCGTGATTCCGGGGCCATATTCGCGGCCATGGCCTCTGCTCCGAAAAAGCCGAAAAACCCTGCTCGCCCGACGCGCGCCAAGGCCGCCAAGCCCGAGGTGTCGCCGATCGCGCCGCATTTGCAGGCGCTGCTCAATCCCGGCCTCGCCGAGCGGCAGGCCGGCTTCGAGGAGGCGCCGCAGGCGGCCTATGACGCCGGCTCGGTCGATGGGGAGCTGGCCGAACGGCTCGATCTCGGCGGCGCGGGCGGCGTGTCGGCGACGATGGAGAGTCTCGAGCAGCTGCTGAAGCTCGGCGATCCCAATCTGCGCGAGAAAAAGCCCTGGACGCCGCATCGGCCGGAGCGGCCGCAAAAGAGCGAAGGCGGCGTCAAATTCGATCTCGTTTCCGATTATCAGCCGCGCGGCGACCAGCCGCAGGCGATCGAGGAGCTGGTCGCCGGCATAGAGGCGAATGAACGCGATCAGGTGCTGCTCGGCGTCACCGGCTCCGGCAAGACATTCACAATGGCGCAGGTGATCGCGCGCACGCAGCGGCCGGCGCTGGTGCTGGCGCCCAATAAGACGCTCGCGGCCCAGCTCTATGGCGAGTTCAAAAGCTTCTTCCCCAACAACGCCGTCGAATATTTCGTGTCCTACTACGATTATTATCAGCCCGAGGCCTATGTGCCGCGCACCGACACATACATCGAGAAAGAATCCTCGGTGAATGAGCAGATCGACCGCATGCGCCACGCCGCCACGCGCGCGCTGCTCGAGCGCGACGACGTCATCATCGTCGCCTCTGTCTCCTGCATCTACGGCATAGGCTCGGTCGAGACCTATACGGCGATGACATTCGGCGTCAGCATTGGCGAGAAGCTGGAGCAGCGTCAGCTGGTCACTGATCTCGTCGCTCTGCAATATCGCCGTATCGGCTCCGATTTCACGCGCGGCACATTTCGCGTGCGCGGCGATACGGTCGATATTTTCCCGGCCCATTATGAAGACCGCGGCTGGCGCGTCTCCTTCTTCGGCGATGAGGTCGAGTCGATCTGCGAGTTCGATCCGCTCACCGGCAAGAAGACGCAGGACCTGGAATTCGTGAAGGTCTACGCCAATTCGCATTATGTGACGCCGCGTCCGACGCTGCTGCAATCGATCAAAGCGATCAAGGACGAATTGCGCGGGCGGCTCGGCGAGCTGAACAACGCCGGACGTCTCGTCGAGGCGCAGCGATTGGAGCAGCGTACGCGCTATGATCTCGAGATGATGGAGGCGACCGGCTCTTGCGCCGGCATCGAGAATTATTCGCGCTATCTCACCGGGCGTAGGCCCGGTGAGCCGCCGCCGACTCTGTTCGAATATCTGCCGGACAATTCCATCGTCTTCGCCGACGAGAGCCATGTGAGCATTCCGCAGATCGGCGCCATGTATAAGGGCGACTTTCGCCGCAAGGCGACGCTCGCCGAATATGGCTTTCGCCTGCCGTCCTGCATGGACAATCGTCCGCTGCGCTTCGAGGAATGGGACGCGATGCGCCCGCAATCGGTCGCCGTCTCGGCGACGCCGGGCAATTGGGAGATGGAGCGCACGGGCGGCGTCTTCGTCGAGCAGGTCATTCGTCCGACCGGCCTTATCGATCCGCCGGTGGAGATACGTCCGGCGCGCTCGCAGGTCGATGATCTTCTCGGCGAGGTGAAGGCGGTGAGTGACGCGGGCTATCGCTCGCTCGTCACCGTGCTGACCAAGCGCATGGCGGAGGACTTGACCGAATATCTGCATGAGAATGGCGTGCGCGTGCGCTACATGCATTCGGACATAGACACGATCGAGCGTATCGAGATCATTCGCGATCTCAGGCTCGGCGCCTTCGACGTGCTGGTCGGCATTAATCTTCTGCGCGAGGGATTGGACATTCCAGAGTGCGGCTTCGTCGCTATTCTCGACGCCGATAAGGAAGGTTTCCTGCGCTCCGAGACCTCGCTGGTGCAGACGATCGGCCGCGCTGCGCGCAATGTCGACGGACGCGTGATCCTCTATGCGGATCACATCACCGGCTCCATGCAGCGCGCCATGGACGAGACCGACCGCCGCCGCGCCAAGCAGCAGGCCTATAATGCCGAGCATGGCATCACGCCAGCGAGCATAAAGCGCGACATCGCCGATATTCTCGGCTCGCTCGCCGAGCAGGATCATGTGACGGTGGACGCTGGCCTCTCCGAGCTGGCGCCGGGCCACAATATGCAGGCGACGCTCGCCGATCTCGAGAAGCGCATGAAGGCGGCCGCCGCCGATCTCGCCTTCGAGGAGGCGGCAAGGCTGCGCGACGAGATTTCCCGCCTGCAACGCGCCGAGCTTCTCGCCGAGGCCAATCCGCTGATGCGTCCGCGCGGAAGGGGAGGGGAGGCGCCTGCGATCTCCGGCACACGCGCGCACAAGCCGACCGACGCCGATATGGGTCCGCATAATTTCGGCGGCGGCGAAGCGCGGCCGCTGTCGCGTCCCGCGCCGCGGTCGATGGCGGGCAAGGCGGGGACGAAGGTCGTGAAGGGGAAGCTGAACAAATAGCGAAGTTGGTGAAGGGAACGCCCAGATAGGCGATCTCTCGTTCGTCTCCGTTATTGATCAGGTCGAAAAGTCACAGACGATTTCGCCGCTGGATCCCTTCGGAATTTTGGCGGAATGACCAAAGGGAGCGCGATCCGGGTCCGCCTTTAGAGCGCGGTTTGCCGCCGAAACTTCGGTTCCGAAAACGCGGAGCACCGCGGAACGCGGTTCCGAGAATCGAATCCGCCATTGCTGTACGCCGTTTTCATTTCCCACTGCGAACTCCAGCTCTTGCAACTTGAGTCCTCGCCAAAATCCGTCCAGCGGCACCACGACCTGCGTATATTCTCCCTTGTTGACGGATCGCGCTTTGCCAATTCCGGCTCTTATCTCGGGAGGAATTTTTACGCTAACCGACTGGTTTACTTTCGTATTCTTGGAGTCTGCGTCATTGCCGTAGCGATCTCCGATATTTTTATGGAGAGTCGTGAAAGCTTGTGATTGACGGCAGCTCGCTGCTTCGTTGAAGAACGCGTCGAAATCGACAGGGTCGGCGTGTAGAGGAGTCACAAAAAGCATAGCTATTCCGCACCACAGACTTCGCATGGCCGCTCTCAATCTATTTTTGTTGAACCTGAACTATTTGATTTTCCCGGGACCAGCTTGTCAAGGGCGGTGCGGGCGTCCATTCGGCGCGGTGAATTGTTTTGACACTTGCCGCACTCTGCCGCTTCCGCCATCCTGGCCGCGATACAATCGATCGAGTCGAAAAATTTCCCATGCCCGTCTGGACCAACGAACAAGAGCGCGCGCTCTCGGCCGTCGCCGCATGGCTGAAGGACGGAAAGGCGCAGCTGTTTCGTCTGTTCGGCTATGCCGGCACGGGCAAATCGACGCTGGCGCAATATATCGCCGAGAGCGTCGATGGCGATGTCGCCTTCGGCGCTTTTACCGGCAAGGCGGCGCTGGTGATGCGCTCCAAGGGCTGCAAGGATGCGCGCACCATTCACAGCCTCATCTATCGCGCCACCGATACGGAGACGGAGGAGCCGGCTTTCGAGCTGAACGAGGACAGCGACGCGGCGAAAGCCAAGCTCATCATCATCGACGAATGCTCCATGGTCGATGAGGAGCTCGGCCGCGATCTTCTCTCCTTCGGCAAGAAAGTGCTGGTGCTGGGCGATCCGGCGCAATTGCCACCGGTGAAGGGGGGCGGCTATTTCACCGAGGCCGAGCCGGATGTGATGCTGACGGAAGTGCATCGCCAGGCGGCGGATAATCCGATCGTGCGCCTCTCCATGATCATTCGCGAGGGCGGGCGGCTCGATTACGGCGTCTATGGCGAGACGCAGGTGGTGCGGCGCGACGCGCTCGATCCCGCGCTCATCACCAATGCCGATCAGGTGCTCGTCGGCCTCAATCGCACGCGCCGCGCCTATAATAATCGCCTGCGGCAATTGCGCGGCTTCACGGGCTCGCTGCCGCAATCGGGCGAGAAGCTGGTCTGCCTGCGCAATAATCGCAAGAAGGGCCTGCTCAATGGCGCGCTGTTCAAGGTGAAGAGCGCCGGCGCGGTGCGGCGCGGCAAGGTGCGGCTGCTGGTCGAGCCGGAGGAGACGGCGGGGAAATTCCAGCGCGTCGGCGTGCTGCCGCAATTCTTCGAAGGCGGCGACGCCGAGATTCCTTACGCGCAGCGCAAGGATTCGGATGAGTTCGACTTCGGCTATTGCCTCACCGTGCACAAGTCGCAGGGCTCGCAATGGGACGATGTCGCGCTGTTCGACGAGTCCTTCGCCTTTCGTGAGCATCGCGCGCGCTGGCTCTATACGGGCGTGACGCGCGCCGCGCGCAAGCTGACGGTGGTGACGTGATTTCGTCGCGACGCTCGTGACGATGGACGGGCGGCTCCTCATAGAGGACCAGATGCGATGGCTTTATCCGAGGACGATGCGATCGAACGGCTCGCTTCGAAAGTGATCGATCGAAGCTTGCCGAAGGCGGAATGGACCCATGCGGCGCATTTCGCGACGGCGCTATGGCTTTTGCGGAACCGGCCCGACCTCGCGACGCCCCTGGAAATCCGCGAAATCATAACGCGCTACAATGAGGCGACGAACACGGCCAATACGGATGCGAGCGGCTATCATCACACCATCACGCTGGCTTCGATGCGGGCCGCCGCCGAACATTTGCGCGCTCACTCCCCGGATGCGCCGCTTCATGCGGTGCTTCTATCGCTCATGGCCTCGCCGCTCGGTCATCCAGACTGGCTCTTGTCCTATTGGAGTCGCGAGACTCTGTTCAGCGTCGCCGCCCGGCGGGCCTGGGTGGAGCCGGACCGCGCGCCATTGCCGTTCTGAGCCTTCGCTCGTCGATGGCGCGGACGCTCGCGCTTGACGTCGGCACGATAGGGGCATATGCATCTATCTTATGAACGAGCCCGATCCGGCCGAAGTCAGAGCCTGCGCCGCGAGCTGCGCGGTCGCCAATGTGCGACGCGCGGCGCGTGCTATCGGCAAGCTCTATGCGGAGAGTCTTTCCGGGCTCGATCTCGAGCCGACGCAATATTCGCTGCTCGTCGCCTGCTCGCTGGCGGAAGGTTGGACAGTCAGCAAGCTGGCGGAGGTTTTCGTTCTGGATCGCAGCGCGCTCGCGCGCAATCTGGCGGTGATGGAAAAGCGGGGGCTCTTGCGCGTGAAGGCCGGCGAGGATCGCCGCACGCGCGAGGTGACGCTGACCAAGCAGGGCCGCGCCATTCTCGCCATTGCGCTGCCGCTTTGGCGCGCGGCGCAAACCAAGGCGGAAGAGAAATTCGGCGCCGAGAGATTGGCGCATCTCGTCGGCGAGTTGCGCGCGCTCGCCGCGGCGGTTCAGGACGATTGACGCGTATCTTTGGCGAACGAGAGCGTGCCTGAAGGCTCGCGGTCCAGTTTTCGTGAGGCGCGCGCATCGCACGGCTCACGCGCAAAAAGGGGCATATGCACATGTCTATGCAGGCTCATGAGATCGCTTCGCCGCCGGCGCGAGAACCGTTCGAGGCGCGACGCTTGCGCGAGATGGCGCTTTCCGCCGGCGCGGATGATGTCGGCTTCGTCTCCATCGACGATCCGGCGATCGCTTTCGAGCGCGCGGAGATTCTCGCCGCCTTTCCCTATGCGCGAACGCTCGTCTCTTTCGTGATGCGGATGAATCGCGAGAATATCCGCAGCCCGGCGCGCTCGCTGGCCAATGTGGAGTTTCACCGCGTCGGCGACGAGACCGATGCGGTGTCGCATCGGCTGACGCGAATGCTCGAGGATATGGGCGTGCGCGCCGCCTATCCTGCAATGGCATTTCCGATGGAGGCGGCGCGCTGGCCAGCCAAAATGTGGGTCGTCTCGCATAAGCCCGTCGCCGTCGCCGCCGGGCTCGGCAAGATGGGCGTGCATCGCAATGTCATTCATCCGAAATTCGGCAATTTCATTCTGCTCGGGACGGTGGTCGTCGATGTCGCGCTCGATTCCTATTCGCGCCCGCTCGATTACAATCCCTGTCTCTCCTGCAAGCTCTGCGTCGCCGTCTGTCCGACGGGCGCGATAGCGCCGGACGGCGGCTTCGATTTTGCCGCCTGCTACACGCATAATTATCGCGAGTTCATGGGCGGCTTCATGGATTGGGTGGAGACGATCGCCGATGCGAAAAGCGCCGCCGGCTATCGCGAGAAGGTCGAGGATGCGGAGAGCGTCTCCATGTGGCAGAGCCTCGCCTATGGGCCGAATTACAAGGCCGCCTATTGTCTCGCGGTCTGTCCGGCGGGCGAGGATGTGATCGGCGCTTATCGCGGCGATCGAAGCGGTTTTCTGCAGAGCATCGTCGATCCGCTGAAGAAGAAGAAGGAGACAATCTATGTGACGCCGCTATCGGACGCCGAGGATTATGTGAAGCGCCGCTTTCCGCACAAGAGGGTGAAGCGCGTCGCCAATGGCATGCGCGCCGCCTCCATAGCGAGCTTCGCGCGGGGCCTGTCGCTGCGGTTTCAGAAGAAGCGCGCGGCCGGCCTCTCGGCGGTCTATCACTTCGCCTTCAGCGGCGCGGAGCGCAAGGACCTCACCGTGCGCATCGACAATGGCCGGCTCGAGGTCGGGGAGGGGCTGATCGGAAAGGCGGATCTCGTGATCCGCGCCGATGCGCAGAGCTGGCTGCGCTTTCTGCGCAAGGAGCGGAGCCTGCTATGGGCGCTGGTCACACTCGAGATCAGGCTGCGCGGCGACCCACGGCTGCTCGCGGCCTTCGGTAAGTGTTTTCCGTGATGTTTCGCTTTTCGGTCGAATGGAACCGCTCCAATATTGGCGCTCTGCGGTCCAATCGGATCGCGTAGCGCGCTATATGTGAGAGAGCGCCGACTCTGTGGCGCGGGCGCAGATCACGCGAGGGGCCATGGATAATGCGTCGAGGTCGCAACGAACCCGCAGGGCGGTCATCCAGGCCGCGCTGGCGATCATCGCGCGCGACGGGCCGGGGCGCTTGACGCTGGACGCGATCGCCCGTGAGAGCGGCGTCAGCAAGGGCGGGCTGATGCATCAGTTCCGCACCAAGGAGGCCGTGCTCAAGGCTCTGCTCGAGCACCAGATCGAATATTTCGCGGATTTTTCGCGCGCCTATATGGCCGAGCACGGCGCCGGGCAGGCCGCGCCCCGCCTCGCCGCGCAAATTGCGACGCTGCGCCAAACGCTGATCGAGCCGCGTTCCGTGGCTTTCGCCATTTTCGGCGCCCTCGGGCAGGATCCGAGCCTCCTCGCCATCACGCGCGAGAATGATGCGGAATCTTTGGAGGCGATCAAGGCGGAGGCGAAAGATCCGGATTTGGCGCTGCTGCGCTGGGCGGCGGCGCGCGGCTTGGCGTTGAGCGCCCTGCTGGGCATGTGCCCGCTCAGCGAGGAGGAGCGCGACCGCTTGTTCGAGCGCCTGCTCGACGAGGCCTCTTGGGACGAGCTGTCCGAAAATGCCGATGGCTCCCCGGCGCCGTCCGGGCCGAGAGAGTAGCAGCCTGCTGATTTTATGTGAGAAAGCCCGCAGAAATGCGGCTGCCACAAAAACAAACCATCTAGACGGTTTTTAAGATGGGTGCTAATCCTGCCGCAGTGAGGCGAAGGGCGAGCGCCCGCCTCGGACGAGGAGGGGGCCGATGCCGGCTCGCCTCCGCGCCCTATCTCGAGCCGGGCAGGCTCGCCGATCCGACCCTCTGGCTCGCAGCCGCCAGGAGAATCATCCCATGAGGTCGCCCTCGGCCGAAGCGAAATTGGAGGTTTTGGATCTTACGCCGCATATCGGCTCCGAGGTCGCGATCGATGTCGCGGCTCTGATGAGCGGACGTCATGCGGCAGAGATTCGCGATCTTTTGGAGCGACGCGGCATCCTCGTCTTTCGGGGGCTCCATCTCGACGACGCGCAGCAGCGCGCCTTCACCCGAACGATCGGCGAGCTCTTGCCGCAGGGCGATGACGGCCTGTTGCGGATAACGCTCGACCAGGCGGCGAACCCGGCCGCGGCCGAATATCTGAAGGGCTCCTTCCATTGGCATATAGACGGCGCCACCGACGATGCGCCGACCGCCGCCTCTGTCCTCAATGCGAAGCGGCTGTCCACGACGGGAGGGCAGACGGAATTCTGCAACAGCTGCGTCGCCTGGGAGGAAATGCCGGACTCGGTGAAGAAATCTGTCGGCGATCTTTATGTGGTCCACAATGTCGAGACGGCGCAATGGCTGGTCAATCCCACGCCCTCCTATGAGGAGCTGCGTCGTTGGCGCAGTCATGCGCCGAAGGTCCATCCGCTGGTCTGGACCAAAAAATCGGGCCGCAAATCGCTCATGCTCGGCTGCACCGCCTCGCATGTGGACGGCGCCGACACGGATGAAGGCCGCATGCTGCTGCGCGAGCTGATGGAATGGGCGACGCGGCCTCGCTATGTCTATCGGCACCAGTGGCAGGTCGGCGATTTGCTGATCTGGGACAATACCGGCGTTATGCATCGCGTGACCCCCTATGATCCAGAGAGTGGGAGATTGATGACTCGCACGGCGATCAAAGGGGAAGAGCCACAGCCGCCGGGGCGCGAGAGCGGCCGCTTCTGATCCGGCGTTCGCGCTCAGGCTTTCTGCGTCCGGCCGGCCCCACGCGCGAGCCGCCTTTGACCCTTTCCGCGATTTGCGCTAAACGATTGCCGTAACGAGCCCCGGCGTTACCCGCCGGGGTTTTTTCTTGGGCTCACGCGAGAAAGCAGACTGAAGCGCCATGGCGAATGTAGTCGTGGTCGGCGCCCAATGGGGCGACGAAGGCAAGGGCAAGATCGTCGATTGGCTCTCGCTCGAGGCAGATGTGGTGGTGCGCTTCCAGGGCGGCCACAATGCGGGCCATACGCTCGTCATCAATGGCGTGACCTATAAGCTCGCGCTGCTGCCATCCGGCATAGTGCGGCCGGGCAAGCTCTCGGTCATCGGCAATGGCGTCGTCGTCGATCCGCATTTTCTCGTCGGCGAGATCGAGCGTCTGCGCGAGCAGGGCGTCGAGATCGGCCCCGAGAATTTCAAGATCGCCGAGAACGCCCCGCTCATCCTCTCGCTGCATCGCGAGCTCGACGCCTATCGCGAGGAGGCGTCCGGCAATGGCGTGAAGATCGGCACCACCAAGCGCGGCATCGGCCCCGCCTATGAGGACAAGGTCGGCCGCCGCTCGGTCCGCCTGATGGATCTCGCCGAGCCGGATACGCTGGACGAAAAGATCACCCGCCTGCTCGCCCATCACAATCCGTTGCGCCGCGGTCTCGGTCTGCCGGAGATCGAGCCGGCGAGCGTGCGCGACGAGCTGCTCTCCGTCGCGCCGCAGGTGCTGCCTTACATGGATGCGGTGTGGGAGCTGCTCGAGGATCTCCGCCGCGCCGGAAAGCGCATTTTGTTCGAGGGCGCGCAGGGCGTGCTGCTCGATGTCGACCACGGCACTTATCCTTATGTGACCTCCTCCAACACGGTCTCCGCCTCGGCGGCCAGCGGCTCCGGCCTCGGACCGGGGGCGATCGGCTATGTGCTCGGCATCGCCAAAGCCTATACGACGCGCGTCGGCGGCGGGCCTTTCCCCACTGAGCTGCACGACGAGATCGGCACGCTGATCGGCGACCGCGGCCATGAGTTCGGCACCAACACCGGGCGCCGGCGGCGCTGCGGCTGGTTCGACGCCGTGCTGACGCGCCAGGCCGTGAAGACCTCCGGCATCGACGGGATCGCTTTGACCAAGCTCGATATTCTCGACGGTCTCGAGACGATCGAAGTGTGTACCCATTATCTCTTGGACGGCGTCCGCATCGATCGCCTGCCGGCCTCGCAATCGGCGCAGGCGCGGGTGGTTCCCGTCTATGAGACGATCGAGGGATGGCAGGGAACGACGGGCGGCGCCCGCTCCTGGGCCGATCTCCCGGCGCAGGCCATCAAATATGTGCGCCGCATCGAGGAATTGATCGGCGCTCCGGTCGCGCTCCTCTCCACAAGCCCCGAGCGCGATGACACGATTCTCGTGCGTAATCCTTTCGAGGATTGACGAGAATCGCCCGAGGTGGTCTTAGAAGCCCCATGGCCGACTATTATTCGCTGCTCGCCCGCGCGGTCGCCGCTCTGCCGCAATCCGCGCCGGAATCGCGGCAAGCGGTCTATGAACGAGCCCGCAAGGCGCTGTTCAACCAGCTTCGCAGCATTCAGCCTCCCGTCGCCGAGGAGGATATAGAGGCCGAAGGCCGCGCTTTGGACGAGGCCATCGCGCGCCTCGAGCTCGAGGTCGTCCGCGAGCAGACCGGGCGAGAGCCCGTCGCCGCGCCGGCGCCCAAGGAGAAGCGCGCTCCCGAGCCGGAGACGAAAGAGCCGCTCAAAAGCGCGGAGCCCGTCGCGGCGGAGCCCTTCGCCGAGCCGAAGCCGGAAAAGCCTGTCCCTGTCGACAAAGCGCCTCTCGCCGAGAAAGCGCCGCCGGCCGAAAAGCCCGCCCCGCTGGAGGACGCGCCGACGCAGCCGCAGCGGCCTCCCGCGCCGCTGCCGCCTCTGCCGGAGCCCACCAGCGTCTCGCGCCGCGTCATCGTCATCGGCGGCGTGCTCGCCGCTGTGGTGGCGCTGGTCGCCGTTCTGGCGCTTCAATTCCGCGAGCGGCCGGAGGATCTCGCCAAGCTGCAGCCGGAGCCTTCCGCCGTGGAGAGCGGCGAGGGCGGCAAGCTGGCCGATCGCATCGGCGGCGAGAGCGACGCGTCGCCGCCGCCGTCGCGCGCGCCCTCGGAGCAGCGGAGCCAGCCGGTCGCCGTCGCGCAAAAGGCCGAGCTCTGGGTCGCCGCGCCGGAGGAGGCCGCCAAGGTCAAGACATTCCCCGGCACCGTCGTCTGGCGGCTGGACAGCATGCCGGCCGGACCGGGCCAGCCGGTCTCGCCGGCGATCCGCGGCGAGATCGATTTCCCGACCGCCAAGCTGAAGACGACGATCGTCATTCAGAAGAATCTCGATCCGACGCTCTCGGCCTCGCATACGGTGAATCTGTCTTTCAATCTCGGACCGGGCAATGAGCTGAAGCGCATAAAGGCGATCGGGCCGATTCAGATGCGCCGGCCGGAGGCGCAGTCGGGCGAGCAGGTCGCCGGCGTTCCCGTGCCGATCACCGACAACGCCTTTCTCATCGGCCTGCTGCGCGGCAATCGCGAGGCGCGCAATGTCGTGCTGCTGCGCTCCCCCATGGTGCTCGATCTGCCGTTCCAGCTCGAGGACGGCCGTGCGGCGACGATCTCGCTCGAGAAAGGCCCCGGCGGCGAGCGCGTCTTCGCCGATGCGCTGGACGCATGGTCGAAATAATCTCACCGAAACTAATCTCAGTGAATTAGGCGCGCCGCCGCGCCTTCACGTCATGGCCGCCGCGGCCCTATAATCGCGCGCATGACGCATCCTTTCTTCTCGCTCCATTCGCATGGCTTCGTTCGCGTCGCCGTGGCTGGCCCGCGCACGCGCGTCGCCGATCCCGCTTTCAATGTCGCGCGCACGATCGACATGGCCCGCGAGGCGGACGCGAAAGGCGCGTCGCTGGTTCTTTTCCCCGAGCTCGGGCTCAGCTCCTACGCCATCGACGACCTCCTGCATCAGACGGCGCTGCTGGACGCCGTGGAAGCGGCGATCGGGCGATTGCTGGAGGCGAGCCGGGCATTGCAGCCGCTGATCGCGGTGGGCGCGCCGCTGCGCTGGCGCGGGCGTCTCTATAATTGCGCGGTGATCCTGCGGCGCGGCGAGATCCTCGCCGTCACGCCGAAAATCTATCTGCCCAATTATCGCGAGTTCTACGAGAAGCGCCATTTCGCTTCCGGCGCCTTTATCGCCGGCGAGGACATGGAGATCGCCGGCCAGACTGCGCCTTTCGGCTCCGACGTGCTGCTGGAGGCGAGCGATTTTCCCGGCCTCGTGATCCATACGGAAATTTGCGAGGACGTTTGGGTTCCGATCCCGCCCTCGACGCGGGCGGCGCTCGCCGGCGCGACCGTGCTGCTCAATCTCTCGGCCAGCAATGCGATCGTCGGCAAATCCGATTATCGCGCGACGCTCTGCTCTGCCCATTCGGCGCGCTGCCTTTCCGCCTATCTCTATTCGGCCGCGGGGCAGGGCGAGTCGACCACCGATCTCGCTTGGGACGGCGAGGCGATGATCTATGAGAATGGCGCGCTGCTCGCCAAAGCGAAGCGTTTCGCCGATGAGCCGCAGCTGATTCTCGCCGACATCGACTTAGGGACGCTCGCCGCCGAGCGCATGCGCCAGGTCACTTTCGGCGATTGCGCGGACATAGAGGCGGGCGCGACCAGCTTTCGCCGCATCGCCTTCGAGCTGCACGCGCCGCGCGACAAGAATCTCGGCCTGCTGCGCGAGGTGGCGCGCTTTCCCTTCGTGCCGGATGACGAGGCGCGCCTCGCAGAATTGTGCTTCGAGGCCTTCAATATTCAGTCGCACGGCCTGCGCCAGCGGCTCGCGGCGGCGAATTTTCAGCGCCTCGTCATCGGCGTCTCGGGCGGGCTCGATTCCACTCACGCGCTGCTGGTCGCCGTCACCGCCTTCGACGCGCTGGGCCTGCCGCGCGAGAATATTCTCGCCTATACGCTGCCGGCCTTCGCCACCACCGATCGCACCAAGGCCAACGCCTGGCGGCTGATGCGCGCGCTCGGCGTCTCCGCGCAGGAGATCGATGTGACGGCCGCCTGCCGGCAAATGCTCGAGGACATCGGCCATCCCGCCGCCCACGGCGAGCCCGTCTATGACACGACCTACGAGAATGTGCAGGCCGGCGCGCGCACCTCTCTCCTGTTCCGCCTCGCCAATCGACATGACGCGCTGGTGCTCGGCACCGGCGATCTCTCGGAGATCGCGCTCGGCTGGTGCACCTATGGCGTCGGCGATCAAATGTCGCATTACAATGTGAACGCCTCGGTGCCGAAGACGCTGATCCAGCACCTCATCCGCTGGTGCGCGCGCGACGCCCATTTCGGCGGCGAGACGGTCGCCGTGCTGCGCGATATTCTCGGCACGGAGATTTCGCCGGAGCTGGTGCCGGGCGCGAGCGTGCAGCGCACGGAGGATGTCGTCGGTCCTTATGCGCTGCAGGACTTCAATCTCTTCTACACGACGCGCTACGGCTTCTCGCCGTCGAAGACGGCGTTTCTCGCCTTTCACGCCTGGAGCGACGCCGCGGCCGGGCGCTGGCCCGTCGATGTTCCGGCTAACGAACGCCGCGCCTATGATGTCGAGGAGATCAAGCATTGGCTCGGCGTCTTCGCGCGGCGCTTCTTCGCGACGAGCCAGTTCAAGCGCTCGGCTCTGCCCAATGGGCCGAAGGTCAGCTCCGGCGGCTCTCTATCGCCGCGCGGCGACTGGCGTGCGCCGAGCGATTCGAGCGCCGCGGCTTGGCTCGTGGATGTGGAAGAAATTCCCTAGAGTCATGTTCTCTTCACGCGAACCTCTTCTCCACTTCGTTCGAAAACACTCTGGAGAGCGAGGTTGCAAATCGCCGAGGCTCGGCTAGTCTCGGCGCCGGGGCGACGATGTCGGAGGCCATTCCGGCGCGCGCGCCCATGCGGCAACCCATTTTTCCGAAGCGTTTTTTCATGCATGATTTGCTCAAATTCGAGAAGCTCGTCTTCGCTTGCGAGCGATTGGCCGAGCGCAACCCGCGCGCCTATCGCATCCGCGTCTTCCTGCTGGCGACGCTCGGCTTCGCCTTCATCGCCTCGATCCTGCTGCTTTCGGCGGGCGCGGGCCTGTTGCTGTTCTACGACGCCTTCGCGCATAATCACCTTCCGGTAATCAAATTCGCCTTGTTTCCGACCGTGATCGCCTGGCTGCTGTGCCGCTCGCTGCTGGTTCGGATCGAGCCGCCACAGGGCTTCGAGATCACGCGCGAATCCGCGCCGCGGTTTTTCTCGCGAATAGACGAAGCGCGCGCGAAGCTGATGGCGTCGCCCATTCATCGTGTCGTCGTCGATGTCGGCAGTTTCAATGTCGGGGTGATGCAGGTTCCGAGCTTCGGCGTGTTCGGTCGCCCGCGCAATCATCTGGTGATCGGCCTGCCGTTCCTCGAAGCCGTGACCCCCGAAGAACTCGATTTCGTTCTGGGCCACGAGCTCGGTCATCTCTCTGGCAAGCAGACGCGTTTTCGAAATTGGATCTATCGCATTCGCCAAGCGTGGCCGCGCATTCTCGAGGCGCTGTCCGGCGGCGGCAATTTCATGAGCGGCGTCTTCACGCGTTTTCTGAATTGGTATGCGCCCTATTTCAACGCCTATAGTTTCGTGCTGGCGCGCGCCAATGAATATGACGCGGACCGCGCCGGCGCGGCGGTCGTCGGAGCGGCCGTGGGCGCGCATGCGCTTTTGGCTTCGGACGTGTTCCACGACCATCTCCAGAACGAATTTTGGCCCGCCTTGTTCCGGGAGGCCAGGGCCGATAGCGAGCCGCCGAGCGATCCTTTCACGCGCTCTCTGCTGGCGCTGCGGCGCATCTCGCCCGCCGAGATCGAGGCGTCGATGCGGCGCGTCCTCGCGCGTCGGACGTCGCTGGCGGATACTCATCCTTGCGTCGCCGATCGGCTGCAAGCGCTCGGCGAGACGCCGCGGCCGCCCGCGCTTCTTCAGCGCTCCGCAGGCGAGGTCCTGCTCGGAGAGCTGCGCGAGCGTCTCGTCGCCGAGGCCAATTCGAAATGGTCGAGCGCGATAAGGGAGCAATGGTCGCAGGCGCGCGAGCGTCATCAGAGGCTCGCGGAGCGTGTTTCCGAATATAGCGGCAGCGTCGATGCGCTCGATGAGAGCGGATTGCTCGACTATGCGGCGCTGATCGAGGAGGCCGAGGGGCGGGAACAGGCGCGGCCTTTGGTCGAGGCGGCTCTGTCGCGCCAGCCGGATCATGCTCCGTCGTTGTTCATGCGCGGAAGGCTGCGTCTCGCCGATGGCGACCACGACGGCGTTCTGGACATAGAACGTGCGATGGAGCTGTCGCCCGACGCGCGAGAGCCGGGGGCGCGCATTCTCGCCTCCTATTTCCTCGATCGTCGCGACATCGAGCCGGGCCTCCGCTATGTCGAGACGGTGCAGGAGGCCGACCAGCGTCGGAGCGCGGCGGAAGCCGAGCGTTCCAATGTCCTGCCGACCGATGATTTCATCGATCATGGTCTCGGCGCCGCCGAGCTCGAGCGTCTGCGAGCGACGCTCGCCGATCTTCCCGTCGCCAGCGTCTGGCTCGTCGGACGGAGGCTGAAGCTTTCGCCCGGGCTTGCGAATTATGTCGCCGTCGTCGCTTGCGCTCGGTCGCTCCGGCCGACGCAGGATCAGCTGAACGCGATCTTGAATGCGATGCCGGAAGACGGATTCAAGATCGTGACCATCGCGGACCCGAAGGGCGCCGTCACGCGAAAGATCGCGGCGATGGAGGGGGCGCTCGTCTACGGAAAGGCGCGCGATTTTCGCAGCTGGTCCGACATTGTTCGGGACGAAGCGGCCAATTGGTCGCGCCGGGCCTTCGGATCGGTGCGACAACATCCGGCGAAGGTCACAGGCGCGTTGGCGGCCGTGCTGCTTCTGGCGGGATATGCGCAGTTCCGGCATGACCCGAGGGCGCGCTTTGCTTATGCCACGCTGCTGATCGATCTCGGCGCCGCCGGAGCGGCCGAAGCGCAGCTGAATATTCTTCTCGGAGACGACGGCGGTCTCGACGATAATCGCTTTCCCGATATGGAGAGCCGGGCGCGACTGACTTTTGCGGAATTGCTCGTGTCGCGGTTACGCGACCGCGAAGCGCGGGCGATTGCTGTGCCGGCGTGCCGATGGCGGATGCCGGATGCGCTGAAAGCGCGTCGGGAGGCGCTCGGCTTCTGCAGCCGCCACTGACGTCCTCCATCGACGGATGATGCGTTTCAGTGATCCGCGACGGCCGTGCGCCTCGCCGGCGCATCTGCGTCGGCGAGACCTGAGTGAGGCGGGGCTGCGCAAGAAACGAACGCTCGCAGGCCCTCCGAACGACTGCTCGGGTCACATATTCGCGAAAGCGGTGATCGCGGCAGTGACGGCGGCGCAGGTCGCGACGATCGATAGGATAGCCGTAATCGTGTTCATGAGCGCTTTCCCCGTTTTATTCGTCGTTATGGGGACGAGCGCGCCGTGCCTAGCGGGCGCTCGCCCTGGGTCGACGGCTCACGATAACACGCCTTGGTCCACTTTGCGACATTTTGTCGCGCTGCAGATTCAGCTTTTGTCAAAATTTCTCGCACCAGGGCCGAAGCTCGACCTCGAAGGACCAGGCGCTGCGCTTTTGGCGCAAGAGATCGACATAGGCGTCGGCGATGGCGGCGGGCTCGAGCGTCGCGTCGGCGGGATCGACGCGGCCGGCGTCGCGAATCACGCCGTCGATGACGACATGGGCGACATGCACGCCCTTCGGCCCCAATTCGCGCGCCGCGCTCTGCGCCAGCGCCCGCAGCGCGAACTTGCCCATGGCGAAGGGGGCGGAGATCGCATAGGCCTTCAGGCTCGAGGTCGCGCCGGTGAAGAAGAGCGCGCCGCGTCCGAGCTTCTCGAAGCGCTTGGCCGCCTCGCGCGCGACGAGAAATCCGCCGAAAGCGTTGACGTCGAAAGCGCGCCGCACCGCCTCCGGATCGAGCTCGGCGAGCGATCCGCGGATGCGCGCGCCGGCATTGTAGACGACGACGTCGATCTCGCCGAGCTTGCCCTCCGCCGCTTTGAACAGCGCCTCGACCGAAGCGGGATCGGTGGCGTCGGCGGAAAAGCCCTCGGCGCCGGTCGCCGCCGCGATGGGAGCGAGCCGCTGCGCGTCGCGGGCGACGACGCCCACCTTCAGCCCGGCGGCGGAAAAGCGCTGCGCCAGCGAGGCGCCGACGCCGGAGCCGGCGCCGACGATGAGCGCGGCGCGATAGGGAATATCGTTCATTTTTCGTCCTCGAGGCTCGGCCGCATGCGCGGCGAGGGTCAGTCGTCGAAAGCGACGAAGCAGCGCAGCTCTATGCTCTCGCGCGGGCGGGCGCCCTGCGGCGTCGCCGGATCGTCGAAGGCCGTGTGAGGCGAAAAGCGCGCCACATCGGCGCGGGAATCATAGCATTTGAGCAGCAGAACCTCGCCGCGCCGCATGCGCGGATAATAGAACCAGCGCTGCTGCGGCGAATAGGCGAGGGCGTAGGTCTCGCCGCGCCGGTCGCGGAAGACGAGATCGCAGGCGACGAGATCGCCCGGCGCGACGCTGCGCGCGTCGCAGACGGCGAGCGGCGCATCCTCCACCGGGCCGAACAAAGGCCGCCACACATTGATGATGGCGAAGCGTGGGCGCGAGAAGCGTTCGGCCGCATCCCCCATGATCTCGCGCAGGCGCTTGGGCGCGGAGTGGTGCGTATGATCGACATGGGCGCGGCCCACGGGCTCACGCGGCGAGCCGTCGACCGAGCGCCGAAAGCTCATTGGGCCGGGGCGCATGCGCCTGCGCAGCGTATGGTCGAAGATATGGACGTCGCGCGCGCCGAGCGCCCGTTTCAGCAGCGCCTCGGTCTCGGGATAATAGATCGCGCGCAATTGCGCCTCGCTCCAGAAATCCTCGACCAGAGTCGGCGCCTCGAGGAGCTGGAATCCTTCGCGATCGATGGCGGCGTCCGCGGCGTGGCGGCGTGCATCGGCGATCTTGGTCTGCTGCGGCAAATATTCGCCGCTCTGCCAGCCCGCGCCCGGCGGCGGCTCGAATGTATAGGAGACCGGCTTTGTGTCGGTCGGCTTCAGATAGAAAAGCTCGGCGATCGTCGCCGCGCTGTCGGCCGGAGCGCCGGAACGGCTCGTCTCCATGCTCGTCGCCTTCGGTGGAAAAAAGCGCCTCGCGCGCCACGCCGGATAAATCTACCAGTCTGGTCGAAATATTCAACGGGGCGAGAGATCGGCGTCGACAGTGACGAGATTGCGCCCGCGCGATTTGGAGACATAGAGCTTGGCGTCGGCGCGCTGGATCAGGCTCTCGGCGTTCTCATGCGGGGCCAGCTGGGCGACGCCGAAGGAGGCGGTGATGCGGCCGATCGGCGCGCCGCCCTTGATCGCCCATTTCTTATTCTCGAATTCGGTGCGAATGCGCTCGGCCGCCATTTTCGCCTCGGCGAAGGAGACGGCGGGCATGATGATCGCGAATTCCTCGCCGCCATAGCGCGCGACCGTGTCCTTCTCCTCGACATGCTTGGTCATCGTCCTGGCGAAGTTCTTCAGCACCTCGTCGCCGATGAGATGGCCGTGACCGTCGTTGATCTTCTTGAAATGATCGATATCGGCCATGATGAGGCTCAAGGAGCTCGCCGACGAAGCCGCGATCTTCGCCTCGCGCGCCAGCGTGTCGTCGAAATGGCGGCGCGTGAAAACTTGCGTCAGCGAATCTCGGACATTGAGCTCCTGCGTCTCGGCCAGCTCGGCGCGCAATTCGGTGATCTGCCGCTGCGAGTCCTCCAGCCGGCGCTGATGCTCCTCGGTCTCGCGCAGCATCTTCTGATTTTCGGCGATCAGCAGCACGATTGCGGCGCGGATCTGATCCGGGCTCGTCGTCGTGGTGAGCTCCTTATGGCCTTTCACAAGGGCCGCGGAATAGGTCTTGTTGCTGTCGAGATGCGAGCGCACCAGCGTGAGAATCGTGCCGAGCTCGCCGTCGATCAGCCGCCGCGTCTTGGCGAAATCCTCCGGCGCCCCTCCTGCGACTGCGCCGCCGCCGCGCCCCGAGCGCGTGACGATCTCCACCACGCGCGGCGTTCCCAGCACGACGCCGATGAAGGCGACGGAGATCAGCGCCAGATTGCGCGCCAGGGCGAGCGGCTCATGGGCGACGCGAAAGCGCTCACCGGAGGCGCCGACGGCCGTCGTCTCCCAATTGTCGAGCGACCACGACCAGAGCGAGGAGGGGTCCGGCGTCGAGAAAAAGCCGGCCTGGCTCAGAGCGAACACGCCTGCAGCCGCGACGAGCGCGCAGCCCGCGACCAAAGCCCAGCTTCTCGAATCGAGTTTCATCTTGGTCCGTCTCTCCCGTCTCGGCCGCCGAGACAATTCTATCCGCATCGTCTCGCCAGCGGGAAAAACATGCACGCCGACGGGACGCGAATCAGAAAATGCTCGGAAACTATTTTCCTCTCTCCTCGGCAGGCGTCCATAGCGACGTTCGCGCCGGCGCGCGAAGACTTTCGAGCCAAAGCCGATTTTTTGGAGGAGATGGCCGCGGCGGGCGGCGGGGCTCAGACGCCCCGGCCGCTCTCGTCCATCGCGACGCGGCGCGCGTCGGAGAGCGCCTTGATCGCGAGCCCGCAAATGGCGAAGCCTGCCAAAATCATGATGGCTGCGTCGAGCCGGGACACGCCGACGTCATTGGTCTCGTCTATTCCCATGGCGTGGGCGGCGAAGGGCCAGAGCGCCATCAGCAGGCGGAATTCGGTCGCGCCGAGGCCGATATAGGCCATTTGCTGAACGTGGCGGACGATCGCGCGAATATAAGTATAGGCCGAGAAGAGCAGATAGCAGATCAGGACGACGAAGGCCGACTCGATCGACAAGAAGGGCGAGAGGCCGAAGGCGACGATCAGCAATATTTGCGAGAAGAGATCGAATGTGTGCTCGACGAGGCCGAGCCGCGGATCGGCGGTCTTGCGATGCAGCGCCAGCCGGCCGTCCAGCGCCGCGCCGAACCAGTTGAGAAAGACGCCGAGCGGAATCAAGGGCATCCACAGCGCCGACCAGCGGCAGCCGATGAGCGCCACTGCGGCGACGCAGGCGCCGAACAATCCGATGCGGGTCAGCTGCAGAGGCGTCACGGATTCCGGCAGCTCGATCACGATCGCGCGCACGAGCCTTTGTTCGGCCGGAGCCAGAAAGCTCTGATAATGCCCGGCCTTATGATCGGCGATCTTCATGTGCGACGCACTCCGCGGTTGTCTCCGCTCGATCGTTTGCGCTTCGGACGATTTTACCATTGTCGCATATCGGCGTCGGCGCGCAAGCCCGAGCGAGAGTCGCCGGCCTTAAGCCAAGCGTTAACCTTTCGAAAGGCATAGTGGCCGTGAAAATGGCGAGGACATGACCGATGGCGAGAGCAGGCTCGGCGTGGGGCCGGAAACATTCGCCCCTATCGCAGGACGGCGCGGCGGCGGCCGCGCGTTGCGCTGCAGCGCGGCGACGCGTCATTTCCATGTCCTATAGCGCCAATTCCGCGCATCTCGGCTCCTCGCTCGGCGTCGTCGAAATCCTCGACGCCGTGCTCGCCGTCTCCGATCTGCGTCCGGCGACCGCCCGCGCGACGGAGCGTGATCGCGTCATTCTCTCCAAGGGCCATGCGGCCATGGCCTATTACGCCGCGCTCGAGCAATATGGACTCGTCGCGCCGAGCCTGCTCGACGCCTATCTGCAGAATGGCACGGCGCTGTGGGGACATGTCGGCCTCACCGAGGCGGTCCCCGCCATAGACGCCACCAGCGGCTCGCTCGGCCATGGCCTATCGCTGGCGACGGGCTTTTCGCTCGGCCATCGTCTGCGCGGAAGCGATCATCGCGTCTTCTGCATTCTCTCCGACGGCGAATGCGACGAGGGCTCCACCTGGGAGGCGGCGCTCTTCGCCGGCGCGCGCAAGCTCTCCTCGCTCACTGCCATCGTCGATTACAACCACATTCAATCGCTGGCGCCGACGCGCGAGGTGATGGACCTCGAGCCCTTCGGCGCCAAATGGCGCAGCTTCGGATTCGAGACGATCGAGCTCGACGGCCATGATTGGGCGGCGCTGGTCGCGGCGCTCGAGCGGCCCTCGCGCGGGCGTCCGCGCGTCATCCTCGCCCATACGGTGAAGGGCAAGGGCGTCGCTCGTATAGAGAACACCGTCGCCTCGCATTACAAGCCGGCGCTCGCCGCGGATCTGGAGCTCGCCTGATGCGCAAGCGGATCATCGAGCTCATTGAGGCGGACGCCAGCGTCGATCCCAGAATCGTGTTTCTGACCGGCGATCTCGGCTTCTCCTTTGTTGAGCCGCTCGAGCAGGCGCTCGGCGAGCGCTTCGTCAATATGGGCGTCGCCGAGGCCAATATGGTCTCGGTCGCCGCCTCGCTGGCCGCCAGCGGTTTCCGGCCTTTCGCCTATTCCATCGCGCCCTTCATGACGGCGCGCTGCCTCGAGCAGATTCGCAACGACATCTGCTATCAGCGCCGCGCCGTGCGGCTGATCGGCGTCGGCGCCGGCTTCTCCTATGGGACGCTGGGGCCGTCTCACCACGCGCTCGAGGACGCCACGATCATGGCGGCGCTGCCCGATCTCGTCGTCGCCAATCCGGGCAATGCCGCCGAGCTCGATCGCTGTTACGCGGCGCTGCTCGACGATCCGCGCCCCGCCTATTTCCGCATCGCCCGCGAGAGCGGCGCATCTTATGGCGCGCCGATCTTCTCGCCGCAGACGGCGGCCTTCGCGGCCCGTCACGGCGGCGATGTGACCTTGGCGGCGAGCGGCGGCTCGGTGACGCAATGTCTCGCCGCCGCGGAGGCTTTGGCGGGGGAGGGGGTCGAGGCCGCTGTCGTCAGCGTTCCGATCGTCCAGCCGTTCCCGACGGAGGCTTTCGCCGCGCTGCTGACCGGCGCGCCGGTCGTGTCGGTCTTCGAGGGCTATCGCGGCAATCCGCTGTCGGTCGGCGTCATGGAGGCTCTTCTCGCGCGCGGGATGGGCGAGGCCTTCGTCGATCTCACCGCGCCGCAGGCGTTTCCGAGCCTCGTCGGCGACACGGAGACGCTGCGCCGGCGCGCCGGGCTCGATCCCGCCGCCATCGCCGCGCAGGCGCGCGCGCTCATCGCCGGCCGCGGCGCCCGCAAGATCGGAGCGCGCGCATGAATGCGGCTCCCGATGGCGCGCTTCTGCTGAATCATCCGCTCTATGGTGCGGATATCGCCGATATTCTCGCCGCCGATCTGCCCTGGGAGCAGCTCGCCGAGCGCACCATTCTCGTGACTGGGGCCAATGGCTTTCTGCCGGCGATGATGGTCGACGCTCTGCTCGCCCTCGCCGAGAGCCGCCCCGACATCAGCCCGAATGTGCTGGCGCTGGTCCGCTCGCGGGAAAAGGCCGAGCGCCGCTTTCGCGCGCATCTCGACAATCGCGCTCTGACGATCGTCGAAGGCGATGTGGTCGAGCCCTTCGATCCGCCTGGCGCGGTCGATATGATCGTCCACGCCGCCAGCCAGGCGAGCCCGCGCTATTATGGAGTCGATCCGGTCGGCACGGCGGCGCCCAATGTGATCGGGACCTCGCGCCTGCTCGATCTGGCGCGGCGCAAGAACGCCTCCCGTTTCCTCTATTTCTCCAGCTCGGAGGTCTATGGCGCGCTGCCGCCGCAGGCCCAGCCGGTGGAGGAGACGGTCTTCGGCCGGCTCGATCCGGCGACGCAGCGCGCCTGCTACGCCGAGTCGAAGCGCATGGGGGAGACGCTCTGCGTCGCCCATTGCGCGCAATATGGGACGCAAGCCGTCATCGTGCGGCCCTTCCATACTTATGGGCCGGGCATGCGGCTCGACGACGGCCGCGTCTTCGCGGATTTCGTGCGCGACATTGTGACGGGGCGGGACATCGTCCTCAATAGCGACGGATCGGCCGAGCGCGCCTTCTGCTATCTCGCCGACGCCGCGCGCGCCTTCTTCGCGGTGCTGCTGAATGGCGAGGCCGGCCATGCCTATAATGTCGGCAATGGCGAGGCGGTCACTTCCGTCCGCAGCCTCGCCGAGACTTTGGTGGGTCTCTATCCGGAGCGCGGCCTGTCGCTGCGCTTGAGCGTTCCGCTCTCGGACTATCTGCCGAGCGTGGTTCAGCGTTCCGCCCCCGACACGACGCGGCTGGAGACGCTGGGATGGCGTCCGCGCATCGGCATCGCCGAGGGCTTTCGGCGCACCATCGATATATATGGTGATATTTTCACGGACGCCGCCGTCGCGGCCGCTTGAGCGCTCTCTCGCGAGCGAAAATCCTCCGATCGGTCGGAATTCGCGCCCGAAATCCGAATTCCTTTTGAGACAGCCGATCTCGAGGCGCCTGCATTTTGTTAACCATGCCCTGTAGCGAACGGGCCACAGCTGCGCGATAAAGAGCCGGCGCGGCGCGTGAGGCCTTGTCTTCGCCAAAGAGACGGGGTCATTTGGGCGCGCGGCGAAGCTCCGGGAGCGGCTCGGAGCATTGGTCGGGGGCGGCGTGGTTTTGAAGACGCTTCGTATTTTCGGGGTTTTTGCGGCTGCTTCGCTTTCGGGCTGCAGCCTGCTTCCGGGCAGCGGCCCTTCGGGCGATGCGGTGATGACCGCGGGCGTGCCGAGCGAATCGCAGCCGGAGACGGCCTTCGCCCTCGTCGAGATCGACGGCCAGGTAGTGGCGGCGCTGGCCAAGCATGGCGCGCCCGGCCTGCGCGGCTCCTTCGGCGACTATCGTCCGCCGGCCTCGCAGCCGATCGGCGTCGGCGACACGCTGCAGATCACTCTTTGGGAGGCGGCCTCGGGCGGCCTGTTCTCCTCGCCGGCGACGGATCGAACCAGTCCGGGCTCGCGCTCGGCGGCGATTCCGGACCAGACGGTCGGGCGCGACGGCTCCGTGACCGTTCCTTACGCCGGGCGCATTCAGGTCGCCGGCCGCACCCAGCAGGAGGTGGAGGCGGTCATCATCGATCGGCTGCGCGGCAAGGCGATCGAGCCGCAGGCGCTGGTCAATGTGTCGCGCAACATCAGCAATACGGCGACGGTGACGGGCGAGGTGACGCAGGGCGCGCGCGTGCCGCTGACCTTGCGCGGCGACCGCGTGATGGACGTCATCGCCCAGGCCGGCGGCTTCCGCTCGCCGGTGCATGAGACCTTCATCAGCCTGACGCGCGGCGACCGCACTGCGCGCGCGCCGATCCAGGCGCTGCTCGCCAATCCGCGCGAGAATATTTTCGTGCGTCCGGGCGATGTGCTGACGGTGGAGCGCACGCCGCAGACCTTCACTGTGGCTGGCGCGACGGGGGCGAACGCCGTGGTGCCTTTCGACGCGCGGGGAATCACTCTGGAGGAGGCGATCGGCAAGGCCGGCGGCCTCGCCGATCAGCGCGCCGATCCGAGCGGCTTGTTCGTGCTGCGTTACGAGCCGACGGCGGTGATCGCCGATTACCCGACCGTGTCGCCGCTGCTGGCCTCGCAACGGCTGATTCCGGTCGCCTATCATCTCGACATGCGCAATCCGGCCTCCTTGTTCACGGCGCGGCGATTCGCGATGCGGGACAAGGACATATTGTATGTGTCCAATGCGCCTGTGACCGAGATCGCCAAGGCGTTCCAGCTCGTTTCCATGCTGACGCAGCCGGCGATTCAGGGCGCGGCGGTCGGCGCTGCGGTGAAGTGACGCAGCCGGACTTGTCCTCTCCGAATTCAATCGTAAGGGTGGCAATAACGGTTGACGGAGGGGTTTGGCGCGGGGCAATCTCTCGGGCGCCGATATTGCAGTGCAAAAAAGAGTCGTGATTCTGGCAAGATTGTCGCAGTCGCGACAGCGGGCTTGGTTTTCGAGGGGGTTTCTTGGCGAACCGATTGAACACGAGCCTTTTGGCGAGGGGCGAGCGGCGCGTGCTGCAGGCGCTGGCCCCGCGACTCCCCGCCTGGACCACGCCGGATCATCTGACGGCGGCAGGACTGGTCGGCGCGGCGATGACTGCGGCGGGCTTCGCGCTCACCCATTGGTCGGCCGGTTTCCTCACACTGGTGGTGGCCGGCCTGTTCCTGAACTGGTTCGGCGATTCGCTCGACGGCACTCTGGCCCGCTACCGCGGGATCGAGCGTCCGCGCTATGGCTTCCTGCTCGATCATTCGAGCGATCTGATCGCGCAGAGCCTGATCGTGGTCGGCCTCGGCGTCTCACCCTATTTCACGCTTCCGTCGGCGCTGTTCGTGCTCTCGCTCTATCTGCTGATGAGCTCCTACACTTATCTGCGCGTGGCGACGGCGGGCGTGCATCGCCTGTCCTATGGCGGCATGGGCGCGACAGAGTTCCGCATTCTGGTCGCGGCCTGGAGCCTCTTCGCCTGCTGGCTCGGCCCGCAGGTGGTGGAGGCGCGGCTATGGCGCTTCTCCGTCCTCGACGTGACCATCGGAACGATGTCGGCCATCGCCTTCGCGCTCTTCGTCCTGATGGTGCGTCAGGATCTGTCGCGAATGGACCGCGACGACGACCATGAATCGGCGACCATCCACCGCCTGCCGACGCGCCGCTCCGCGGCCGAGCCGGCTGCGGCCGAGCCCGCGCGGGAGCTTCCCAGCATCTCCGCCGGCTGAGGCGCGCGCGCAAAAAAAATCCGCGCTCTGCAAAAAATCCGCGCCCAGCCATGGGAAGGCGCGCGCGCCGGCATATCTGGTCATAGCGATCCAGCCCTCCGCTCGAGGAGTTTTGACGCATGACCAATCGTGAAATTCGCTCCCGCCAAAAGGCCGCGCTCGAGACTCCGACCGGCTTCTCGCCCGAGGCGACGCGCGATCTCACCGGCGCGCTCAACGCCGTGCTGGCGGATGTTTTCGCCCTTTATCTCAAGACGAAGAATTTCCACTGGCACGTCTCCGGCCCGCATTTTCGCGATTATCATCTGCTGCTCGACGAGCAGGGCGCGCAGATTTTCGCGACGACGGACGAAATCGCCGAGCGCGTGCGCAAGGTCGGCGGCACCAGCTTGCGCTCGATCGGCCATATCGCCCGGCTGCAGCGCATCCTCGACAATGACGCCGATTATGTCGATCCGCAGGACATGCTGGCGGAGCTGCGCGACGACAATGGCGCGCTGGCGGCGCGCATGCGCGAGGCGCATTCCCTCTGCGACGAGCGCGGCGACGTCGCCACGGCGAGCCTACTGGAAAATTACATCGACGAGGCCGAGAGGCGGATATGGTTCCTGTTCGAGGCCGGCCGTCGCGGCAATGCGTGACGCGAATCGGCCGCGGCGGTTCCGTTTCCGTTGCGAAGCCGCGCGGCCGCGTGTAGGTGTGACGGGCATCGAGGTCCCATGCGCAACCCACCCCCCCAGGCCGTTCGTCTCGCCGATTATCGCCCGCCCGCGTATCTGATCGACGCGGTCGATCTCGATATTTCTCTGCATCGAAGCAAGACGCGCGTCGTCGCGCGCCTCGCGATAAGGCGTAACCCCGCCGGCCGGGCGGGCGCGCCGCTCGCGCTCGACGGCGACGGGCTGGTCTTGCGGCGCGCCGCGCTGGACGGCGCGCCGCTCGCACCCGAGGGCTATGAGGCGACGCCCGATTCCTTCGTGCTGCACGCCCCGCCCGAGGGGCCTTTCACGCTGGAGCTGGAGACGGAGGTCGATCCCTCCGCCAACACGCAATTGAGCGGGCTCTATCGCTCCGGCTCCGCCTATTGCACGCAATGCGAGGCGGAGGGCTTCCGCCGCATCACCTATTTTCTGGACCGGCCGGACGTTCTCAGCGTCTACACGACGCGGATAGAGGCTGAGAAGAGCGAAGCTCCGGTCCTGCTCGGCAATGGCAATCCGATCACCTCCGGCGATCTCGAAGGCGGGAGACATTTCGCGGTCTGGCGCGATCCGTTTCCCAAGCCCTGCTATCTCTTCGCCCTCGTCGGCGGCGATCTCGGCCATATTTCAGAGAGCTACCGCACCGGCTCCGGCCGCGACGTCGCGCTCGCCATCTATGTCGAGCGCGGCAAGGAGCCTTTCGCCTCCTATGCGATGGATTCGCTGGTGCGCTCCATGCGCTGGGACGAGCAGGCCTTCGGGCGTGAATATGATCTCGATGTGTTCAATATCGTCGCCGTCTCCGACTTCAACATGGGCGCGATGGAGAACAAGGGCCTCAACATATTCAACGACAAATATGTTCTGGCCTCGCCCGAGACGGCGACCGACTCCGACTATGCGGGCATAGAGTCGGTCATCGCCCATGAGTATTTCCACAATTGGACCGGCAATCGCATCACCTGCCGCGATTGGTTCCAGCTGTGCCTGAAGGAAGGCCTGACCGTCTATCGCGATCAGGAATTCTCGGCCGATCAGCGCTCGCGCGCGGTAAAACGCATCGCCGACGTGCGCGGCCTGCGGCTGCAGCAGTTTCCCGAGGATGCCGGCCCGCTCGCCCATCCGGTGCGGCCGAATCTCTATCACGAGATCAATAATTTCTACACGGCGACCGTCTATGAGAAGGGCGCGGAGATCGTCCGCATGCTGAAGACGCTGATCGGCGAGGCCGATTTCCGTCGCGGCATGGACCTCTATTTCGCGCGTTTCGACGGGACGGCCGCGACGGTCGAGGATTTCCTCTCCTGCTTCGCCGAGGCCTCGGGCCGCGATCTGACGCAGTTTTCGCTCTGGTATGAGCAGGCCGGCACGCCGCTCGTGACCGTGGCGAGCGACTATGACGCCAATGCCAAAACGCTGACGCTCAGCCTCGAGCAATCGACGCCGCCGACGCCCGGGCAGAGCGACAAAAAGCCCTTCGTCATTCCGCTGGCGCTTGGCCTCATCGGCGAGAATGGCGACGAGCTGACGCTCGCCGCTTCGCCCGGCGAGAGCGGCGCCAGCGCGGAGGAATGCGCGCGCGGCGTCGTCGAGCTTTCGACGCCCTCGCGCAAAATCGTGTTCGAGAATGTGCCGTCGCGCCCGGTGGTGTCGCTGCTGCGCGGCTTCTCCGCGCCCGTGCGCCTCGCGCCGCCGCAATCGGCGGAGGACCTCGAGCGTCTGCTCGCCCATGACAGCGATTCCTTCAATCGCTGGCAGGCGGCGCAGAGCCTCGCGCTACGCTCCATCTTCTCGCGCATAGAGGCCGCGCGCGGCGGCGCGCCGGCGGATGATCGCGCCTTTTTCGACTCGCTGAAGCGCCTCGTCGAGGCGGGAGAGGGCGACCCCAGCCTCGTCGCCCAGGCGCTGGCTCTGCCTTCCGAGATCGACATTGCGCGCGAGATCGGCAAGGACGTCGATCCCGATGTGATCTTCGCCGCGCGCTCCGGGCTGAAGCGCGATCTCGGCCGCCATTTGGGCGCGGCGCTCACCGAGGCGCACGCCCGCTTCGCCGCGCAGGAGGGCTTCTCGCCGGACGCCGACAGCGCCGGCCAGCGCGCCATGCGCAATGTCGCGCTCGATCTTCTGGCGGCGGGCGATCCGGCCTCGGGCGGTCTGCTGGCTGAGCGGCAATTCGCCGAGGCGACCAATATGACAGACCGCATCTCGGCGCTGGCGACCCTGTCGCATGTGCCGGGCGCGGCGCGGGAGGAGGCTTTCGCCGCCTTCTATGAGCGCTACAAGAAGGACCATCTCGTCCTCGACAAATGGTTCTCGCTGCAATCGACCATTCCGGAGGCGGAGACGACCGCCCGCATCGCCCGGCTGATGGAGCATGCGGATTTCTCTTTCACCAACCCCAATCGCGTGCGCGCCGTGGTCGGCTCCTTCGCCAACGGCAATCCGACGCGCTTCCATGCGCTGGACGGCTCCGGCTATGTGCTGCTCGAGCGTGTGGTGCTGGAGCTCGATCCCAAAAATCCGCAGCTCGCCGCGCGGCTGCTATCGGCGCTGCGCTCCTGGCGCTCGCTGGAGGGGCGCCGCCGTGCGCTCGCCGAGTCGACGCTGTGTCGCATTCTTTCGACGCCCGATCTCTCGGCCGATGTCTCGGACATAGCGACGCGCGCGCTCGCCTGAGGGGCTTTACGTCCTTTTAAGGTCTGGACAAAAGCCCGCCGCCGGATTCGAATGGGGCTGATTCGGGGCGGGATGCGGCGCGTTTTTCCCCCTCTTCGACAAACTGCGGGGATTAGCGAAAATGGCGCGTGGGCGCGCGGCCAATACAACGACTTGCGCCGATACGTCATGGAGCGCCACGGCCTCCTCGAGCATCGGCCGGCTGATTGCAAAAACGCCGAGCGCGCGCCAGCTGGCGCTCGCGCTCGGAACCTGCGCCATAGCATTCGGCGCTTTGCTGCTCCTTCTGGCCGAGGCCGCGCATGAGCGCACTCTGGCCGAGGCGGCGCAGGAGCTCGAGATTTTCGCGCGCGCGGTCTCGCGCGACGTGGAGACGACGCTGCGCGCCGGCTCGGCTGCGCTGCCGGACTATGCCGCGACGCGCGGACGCCGCGTCGCCGTCGCCGATGGGTCTGGCCATATCGTCGCCGCGACGGCGCCGCTCGTCGCCTCCGGCGCGCTCGCCGGCCTGCTCGGCGCCGAGCCGCTGCTGACCGAATTCGGCGAGAAGGCCGGCGTCATGCGCGTCACCCTCGCCGATGGGCGCAAGGCGCTCGCCACTGTGCGCAATCTTTCGCCGGCGCCAGGGCAGGGCGGGGGCCAGGGCGGCGGGCAGCTGGCGGCGATCCTCCCTTATGACGCGGCGCTGGCCGAATGGCGCGGCCTCCTCGCCCTCTATGCGGCGCTGTCCGCCGCTGCGGCTTCCGCCACTGCTGTCGGCCTCTTCGCCTTTCGCCGCGAGGCGCGCCGCGCCGCGCTCGCCGAGCGCGCGCAGATCGACCTGCGCCGGCGTGTCGACGCGGCGCTCGGCTCCGGCCGCTGCGGCCTGTGGGATTGGGACATTGCGCGCGGGCGCATCCATTGGTCCGATTCCATGTTCGGCCTGCTCGGCCTCGATCCGGAGCAGCGCTCGCTCTCCTTCGGCGAGCTGAAGATGCGGCTGCATCCGCAGGATGGCGATCTCGTCGCCATTGTCGAGACGATCGTCGCCTCCGGCTCGCGCGGCATGGATCATGAGTTCCGCATCCGCAATGCGCGCGGCGAGTTTCTATGGCTGCGCGCCTGCGCCGAATTGATCGACGATCCAGAAGGCGGCAAGCGTCTCGTCGGCGTCGCCGTCGATATTTCCGAGCAGCGCGCGCTGGTGGAAGGCGCGGCGACGGCCGATATGCGGCTGCGCGACGCCATAGAGACGATCTCAGAAGCCTTCGTGCTGTGGGACGCGCATAATCGGCTCGTCGCCTGCAATTCGAAGTTTTTGACGCTGCATGGTCTTGCCGCCGAGGCCGCCGCGCCGGGCGCGAGCTATGCGCGCATAATGGCGAGCGCTTCCGCCGCTCTGGCCGAGACGCAGATCGTCTCGGACCAGGGCGCCACGACGAGCGAGCGCACCTATGAGGCGCGGCTGGCGGACGGCCGCTGGCTGCAGATCAGCGAGCGCCGCACCAAGGACGGCGGCTATGTCTCGGTCGGCGCCGATATCACCGCGCTGAAGCGCAATCAGGAGAAGCTCATCGATTCCGAGCGCCGGCTGACGGCGAGCGTCGCCGACCTGCTGAAATCGCGACAGACGCTGGAGGCGCAGGCGCAGCAGCTGGCGACGCTGGCCGAGCAATATCATCTGCAGAAGGGCGAGGCCGAGGCCGCCTATCAGGCCAAATCCGAATTTCTCGCCAATATGAGCCATGAGCTGCGCACGCCGCTCAACGCCATCATCGGCTTTACGGAGATGATGCAGGCGCAGGTGTTCGGTCAGCTCGGCTCGACCAAATATGTCGAATATTGCAACCATATCCATCAGGGCGGCCGCTATCTGCTCGATGTGCTGACCGATATTCTCGACATGTCGCGTCTCGAGGCCGGCCGCGTGCGGCTGGATCAGCGCGAGGTCGACGTCTCCGGCGCCGTGCGCGCGACGGTGGAGCGCTTCCGCCACAGCGCCGAGACGAAGCGCGTCGAGATCAGCGTCGACGCCTGCGACGGGCTGCGCTGCTATGGCGATCATGACGCGATCGTGAAGTCGATCGGCGTGCTCGTCTCCAACAGTTTGAAATTCACCTCGGCTGGCGGCGCCGTGCGCGTGCGTGCGCGTCGGCTCGCGCGCTCGGTCGCCATTTTCGTCGAGGACGATGGCTGCGGCATAGAGAAGGCCGCCATCCCCAAGCTCGGCCGCCCCTTCGAGCAGCCGATCGCAGTCATAGAGAATGGCATGAAAGGCTCCGGCCTCGGCCTCGCCATCGCGCGCTCGCTGATGGCGCTGCATGGCGGCGCGCTGCGCATTCGCTCGCATGTCGGGATCGGCACGATCGCGATGCTGCGCATTCCGGTGCGGCCGACGACGCGCGCGATTTCGGCGCAAGGCGCGCGGACGTCGCTGCATTGAGGATACGCTGCGCGAGGCGAGCCTTCAGGCTCGCGCGCCATACGGTTTCGGCTGAATGGTTCGGCGCGCTCCCTCTCCCCGCAATGCGGGGAGAGGGAGCGCGGAGAAATCGCGCGAATGACGACAGACGCGGCCCCGCAGTCACTCCGCCGCGGCCTCCGCCATCTCCCGCCGCGGCGGCGCATAGGCCAGCTGCGGCTCCCAATAATTGCCGCGGTCGAACATGTGCCGCGCCTGCGCATATTGGAACATGATGCGCCCGACGATTTTCGCGGTCGCCGGCTTGCGCAGCGCCGCGCCCCAGACTTTGTTCCACATGCGCCCTTCGGCGTCGCCGAGACGGCGCACCTCGCCGGCGATGTCCATCGCCTGTCGCTCAACCTCGCGAAAGCTCTCGAACTCCGGCAGCGTCGCGCCGCTCGTGTCGCGCGCGCGGCCGAAGCTGTGAATGAAATTCAGCATGCGCTCGCCGAAGGCCGCCGGCGAATAGAGCGCGTTGCAGAGATTGTGCAGGCCGGAATTCAGCTCGTCCATGCTCATCGTCACCGGGCGAATATTGGAGCCCCAGGGCACCGCCTGCGTCTCCACCGTGCCTTGCAGCAGGCGTCCCTCGGCCGTGATGCGATCGAAGAGCGGCGTCGCCTCCGAGGCCATCAGCGCGCCGAGGCTGAAGATAGGGATCGGCGTCGACATGGCGAATTCATATTGTTGCGAAAACACATTCGGCCCGTCGTGATCGAAGCCGACGATCATGCCGCCCATCACCGAAATGCCGCGGTCGATGAGCTTTTGCACCTCGCTCGGAATATCGATCTTCAAATTCTGCTTCTTGCCGGTCTCGCGCAGGCTGTCGAGATTGGGCGTCTCTATGCCGATGAACACTTGATGCACGCCAGCCTCGACCAGCATGTCCATCAGCTCCGCGTCGCGCGTCGCGTCGATAGAGATTTGCGTGACGAAATCCATCTCATGGCCATTGCGCCGCCAATGCGCCATCGCCTCCAGCAGCTCCTTGCAATGGGCGCGATAGGCGGTGAAATTATCATCCGCCAAGAATGTCGCGCGAAAGCCATGCGCCCATAGAGCGTCGAGTTCGGCGATCACATTGGCGATCGGCTTATGGCGCTGCTTGCGGCCGAGATATTGGATGACGTCGCAGAATTCGCATTCGAACGGACAGCCGCGCGAGGTCTGCACGGCGCCGAGCATGGCGCGATGATTGGGATAGAGATCCCAACGTGGGATCGGGCTCGTCGCCAGCGAAGGCTTGTCGCCGATGTAGCGATCACGCGGACGCCCGCGGCGCAGATCGGCGAAGAACTCCTCGGCGATCTCCTCGATCTCCCCGCTCACCAGCACGTCGCAATGCGCGGCGAGATGATCGGGGCTGAGGCTGGCGTATGGCCCGCCGATGATGACCTTCTTGCCGCGACGACGAAATTCGTCGGCGATGGCGATCATGCGGCGACGCTGGCTCACTTTGCCGGTGACGCAAATCCAATCCGCCTCATGATCGAAATTCACGGGCGCGACGCCCTCGTCGCCGATCTCGATCGCGAAGTCGCGCGGCGCCATCGCAGCGACGGTCGTCGATGAGAGATCGGCCATCATCACGCCGGAAGGCCGGCCGGACGCGACGAGAATCTCTGCGCCGAAGTAGGTTGGAAAATCTGCAGCGGGATTGATGATATAAAGGGATGAGGTCATTGCAGGCCCCTTTCCGACAACCCATGAATTAAGGTCCTTTTTTTTGTCGCGCGCAAGCCGAAAGCGCGCTGCGGCCGCTCATTCGCACGGCGCCGGGCCGTTGCTCGAAGGTAATCCACAGGCTCGCCCGCGCCGCGAGGCCAGAGCGTAAAGTCATGCGATTGTCGAAACGTCTTGCCGTTCAATCTTCTACATCTATCTGCGGACGCGGATGGGGATACCCCGTAATTGACGCTCTACTTTTCATCGCCTAAGCCTCGCAAAGTTTCGGTGACGACGCGTTTCTACGGTTTTTTTCAGGGGATAGCGCCATAAGATGACGCATGAAGCCCTCACTTCGGATCGGCCGGTCGAGCGTGGTTCCGATCGCTCCTTCGGACTGGTGATCGCCGCGGCGCTGACCATTTTGGCGCTGGCGCCGATGTGGCGAAACGGCTCTCCGCACCTTTGGGCGCTGGCCGCCGCCGCCGTTTTCGCGGCGCTCGCCATCATCGCGCCGAAGCGGCTCGCAGCGCTCAACGATCTCTGGCTCGCCTTCGGATCGACGCTTCACAAAATCGTCAATCCGATCGTCATGGCCGTAATGTTCTTCGGCGTGCTGACGCCGATCGCCATCCTCTTTCGGCTGCGCGGGCATGATCCGCTCGCGCTGCGCTTCGACCATGCGGCGGAGAGCTATTGGACGCGGCGCGGCGATGCGGACGGCGCCTCCGACATGCGCAAGCAATTCTGACCGGAAAAGCAATTTCTGACAGGAGACGAATGCGATGGATATGGTTCTCGAGCTGTGGGATTTCGTCGCGAGCCGCAAGAAATATTGGATGGCGCCGGTGCTCGGCGTGATGATGCTGCTCGGCGGGCTGATGCTGCTGCAGGGAACGGCGGTCGCTCCTTTCATCTACACGCTGTTCTGATCGCTCGTGCGAATTCTGGGCGTTTCCGCCTTCTATCACGACAGCGCGGCCGCGTTGATCGAGGATGGACGCATCGTCGCCGCCGCGCAGGAAGAGCGCTTCTCTCGCGTCAAGCATGATGCGCGCTTCCCCGCCAACGCCATCGACTATTGCCTCGCCGCCGCTGGCGTCGAGGCGAAGGACATCGATCACGTCGCCTTCTACGACAAGCCTTTCGTGAAGTTCGAGCGCCTGCTCGAGACCTATATGTCCTTTGCGCCGCGCGGGTTTCAGTCCTTTGCGACGGCTCTGCCGGTGTGGCTGCGCGACAAGCTGTTTCAAAAATCTCTGCTCGTGCAAAAGCTGAAGCATCACGCGCCCAATGTCGATTGGCGCGCGCGTCTCCTCTTCGCCGAGCATCATCTCAGCCATGCGGCGAGCGCCTTCTATCCATCGCCCTTCGACGAGGCTGTGGTGCTGACCATGGACGGCGTCGGCGAATGGGCGACGACATCGGTCGCCTTCGGCGCGGGCGCGACGCTCGCCCTGCAGCGCGAATTGCGCTTTCCGCATTCGCTCGGCCTGCTCTACTCGGCCTTCACCTATTACACGGGATTCAAGGTCAATAGCGGCGAATATAAGCTGATGGGCCTCGCGCCCTATGGCGAGCCGAAATATGCGAGCCTCATTCTCGATCACATCGTCGATCTGAAGAAGGACGGCACATTCCGTCTCGATCAATCCTATTTCGATTATTGCACAGGGCTGCGCATGACGAGCGAGAAGCTGCATCGCCTGTTCGGCGGGCCGCCGCGCGCGCCGGAGGAGCAGCTGACGCAGCGTCATATGGACATAGCCGCGTCGATCCAGGCGGTGACGGAGGAGATCGTGCTGCGCCTGACGCGCGCGCTGGCGGCGGAGACGGGCGCGCGCAATCTCTGCCTCGCCGGCGGCGTCGCGCTCAATTGCGTCGCCAATGGCAAAGTGCTGCGCGACAAGAGCTTCGAGCGCATTTGGATTCAGCCCGCGGCCGGAGACGCCGGCGGCGCGCTCGGCGCCGCGCTGCTCGCCTATCATGACTTCAACGGACGTCCGCGCGCCGCGTGCGGCGAGGGCGACGCCATGCAGGGCGCCTATCTCGGGCCGTCCTATTCGCAGAGCGATATAGAGCGCCGCCTCGCCGATTGCGGCGCGCGCTTCACGACGCTCTCGGATGAGGAGACCATCGCAGCGACGGCGCGCGCTCTCGCCGATGGCAGAGCGGTGGGATGGTTCCAGGGCCGCATGGAGTTCGGCCCGCGCGCGCTCGGCGGGCGCTCCATTCTCGCCGATCCGCGCTCGCCGCAAATGCAGAGGACGCTCAATCTCAAAGTGAAATATCGCGAATCCTTCCGGCCTTTCGCGCCGTCCGTTCTACGCGAGCATGTCGCCGATTGGTTCGATCTCGATGAGGATTCGCCCTACATGCTGCTCGTCGCCGATGTCGCGACGCAGCACAGGCTCGCGACGCGCGCGGAGGATGAGGCGCTGTTCGGCATAGAGCGCTTGCAGCGGCCGCGCAGCGTCATTCCGGCGGTGACGCATGTCGATTGCTCGGCGCGCGTGCAGACGGTGCATGAGGAGACCAATCCGCGCTATCACGCGCTGATCTCGGCCTTCCATGCGCTGACGGGCTGTCCCGTGCTGGTCAATACCAGCTTCAATGTGCGGGGCGAGCCGATCGTCTGCAAGCCGGAGGACGCCTTCGCCTGCTTCATGGGCACGGAGATCGAAACGCTCGTCATCGGCAATTGCCATTTGCGCAAGGAGGATCAGGCCCCCGCGCTGCGCAAGGATTACAAGGACAGATTCGAACTCGACTGAGGAGTCACTCCGCCGGCGGCGCCAGCGGAACGGCGGGAGAGGGCGCGGCGCTCGGCGCATGGGTCGCCGGGGCCGCGCGCGGCAGCGCCAGCACGACGCGTAGGCCCGGCGCATTGTCCTCTATGCGCAAGGTCCCGCCATGCAGGCGCGCCACTGCGGCGGCGAGCGACAGGCCGAGGCCGGAGCCCGGCCGCGAGCGCGAGTTCTCGAGCCGCACGAAACGGCCGATCACGCGGTCGCGGTCCTTCTCCGCTATGCCGGGGCCGCGATCGGAGACCTCGATCTCTATGCTGTCGCCCGCCCGCCGCGCCGCGACGCGCACGACGGCGCCGGGCGCGGTGGCGCCATATTTCAGCGCATTGTCGACGAGATTGACCAGCGCCTGGCCGAGCAGCTCGCGATTGCCGCGCAGCGTCAGTCCGTCGGCCGCAGCGAGCTCTATGCGCGCGCCATGCTCCTCGGCGACGGGCTCGTACATTTCGGCGATGTCGGCGGCGACGCGGCCGGCGTCGAAATCGCTGGAGAAATCGCTGCAATAGCCGGCCTCGGCGCGCGCGATCATCAGCAGCGCGTCGAAGATGCGGATGAGCGAGTCGGATTCCTCGATCATATCGGTCAGCGCATCGCGATATTGCGCGGCGCTGAGATCGGCGCGCAGCGCGGCGTCGGCGCGATTGCGCAAGCGCGTCAGCGGCGTTTTGAGATCATGCGCGATATTGTCGGAGACCTCGCGTAGCCCCGCCATCAGCTGCCCGATGCGGTCCAGCATGGCGTTGAGATTTCCGGCGAGACGGTCCAACTCGTCGTCCGCGCCCATCAGCGGTAGGCGCTGCTCGAGATCGCCGGACATGATGCGGCGGCCCGAGGCGGAGAGCTTGTCGAGCCGCGCCAGAATGCGCCGCGCGACGATGAGGCCGCCGAGCGTGCCGATGGCGATGAGCCAGAACAGCGAGGCGACGAGCGCGCGGCGCAATATGCCGCGCAGCAGCTTTCTGTCCTGCAGATCATGGCCGACGAGCAGGCGAAAGCCGCCCGGGAGCTGGAACAGCCGCATCATGGCGCGATGATGAGCGGCGGTTTCGCCGCGCCGCTGATAGCGCGCCTCGACCAGCTCGGTGCCGTCCGGCAGGTCCGGCGGCAAAGCGGCGATATTGCCGACGACGAGCTCGCCGGAGAAGGTCGTCACCAGATAGAGCGAGGCTCCGGGCGTGCGCACGCGGCGCTCGATCACTTCCACCAGCTGGCGAATGCCGCCTTCCGAATATTGCTCGGCGAGGCCGCGAATGTCGGCGTCGATCGTCTGCGCGGTCTGCTCGTCGAAGAGGTCCTCGACATTGATCTGCACGCGGGTCAGCACCAATGCGGCGCCGATGCCGAAGAGCACCAGATAGGCGAGCGACAGCTTGAAGGCCGTCGTGCGGAAGAGTCTAACGAGCGCCTTCACGGATCATATATCCGGCGCCGCGGATCGTGTGCAAAAGCGGCGTCTCGCGGCCCTTGTCGATCTTGGAGCGCAGTCTGGAGATGTGGACGTCGATGACATTGGTCTGCGGATCGAAGTGATAATCCCAGACATTCTCGAGCAGCATGGTGCGCGTCACCACCTGGCCGGCGTGCTTCATGAGATATTCGAGCAGGCGGAACTCGCGAGGCTGCAGCACGATCTCCTGTCCGGCGGACACCACCTTATGGGCGAGCCGATCGAGCTCGAGATCGCCGACGCGATAGGTGGTCTCCTCCGGCTTCGGCCCGCCGCGGCGGCGCGCCAGCGCCTCGACGCGGGCGAGCAGCTCGGAGAAAGCGTAGGGCTTGGACACATAATCGTCGCCGCCGGCGCGCAGGCCGCGCACGCGATCGTCCACCTGGCCGAGCGCGGAGAGGATGAGGGCGGGAGTGTCGATCTTCTGCTCGCGCAGGCCCGAGATCAGCGAGAGTCCGTCCAGCTTGGGCAGCATGCGGTCGATGACGAGCACGTCGTAATGGCCTTCCGCCGCGGCCGCATAGCCGGAGAGCCCGTCCGCCGCATGATCGGCGACATGGCCTTGCTCGCGAAACGCCTTCACGAGATAGGCGCCGGCTTCCGAATCGTCCTCGACGACCAATATTCGCATTTCACTCATATAGCGCGCCTCGAATAAAAACGGCAGGCCGGCGATACGCGCCGGCCTGCCGCGACTGACGCGGCGGGAGAGGAGACGAAACGTCTCCCGCCGCCTCCTTTGCGCGGGCCCGCTACACGGGGGGCGGGCAAAACGGGCCGATCGCGCAAGAAGCTCTCTTCGCTCCGCGTTTTCGATGTGGGTGGAAACGCGAGATCGTCACGACGCCGGATTGACCGAGAGGGCGACGAAGCGGGCGCCCTCCGGGGATTTCACGCGCAGCAGGACGGATTTGCGGCCCTCCTTCTTGGCCGAGTCGATGGCGGCCTGCAGATCGCCGCGCCCTTTGAGCGTCTGTCCATTGGCCTCGACGATCACATCGCCCTGGCGCAGGCCCTTCTGGGCGGCGGCGCCATTGGGGTCTATGCCGACGATGATGAGGCCCTCGCCGCCGCGGCCGCCGCGCACCTCGGCCGCCGGGGCGACCTCAATGCCATAGGCGGCCAGCGCCGCGCCGGGCTCGACGCCGTCGTCATTGGATTCGGCGGCGGCGGTCTCCTTCTCGCTCGGCAGCTTGCCGAGCTTCAGCTTCACATTCTTCTCCGCGCCATTGCGCAGATAGGTCAGCTCCGCGCTCTTGCCGGGGCCGAGCGTCGCTATGCGGCGGGCGAGGTCGCGCGGGCCGTCCACCTTCTGGCCGTCGACGGCGGTGACGACATCGCCGGCCTTCAGCCCGGCCGCCTCGGCCGGTCCGCCGCGCTGCGGCTGCGCGATCAGCGCGCCTTTGCTGGTCTTGAGCCCCAGGCTCTCGGCGATCTCCGGCGTGATCGGCTGAATGGAGACGCCGATCCAGCCGCGCGCCACCTGGCCTTTGTCTTTCAGCGCGGCGATGACGTCCTTGGCGACCTCGGACGGTATCGCGAAGCCGATGCCGACCGAGCCGCCGGAGGGCGAATAGATCGCCGTGTTGACGCCCACGACCTGCCCGCGCTCGTCGAAGGAAGGGCCGCCCGAATTGCCGCGGTTCACCGGCGCATCGATCTGCAGAAAATCGTCATAGGGGCCGGCGCCGATATCGCGGCCGCGCGCCGAGACGATGCCCGCCGTCACCGTGCCGCCGAGGCCGAACGGATTGCCGACGGCGATCACCCAGTCGCCGACGCGCGGGCTGGAGCTCGCCCAATCGACATGCGGCAGATTATTGCCGTCGCTGATCTTCAGCAGCGCGAGATCGGTGCGCTTGTCGGTTCCGATGATCTTGGCGGGCAGCGTGCGGCCGTCGTCGAAAGTCACCTCCACCTGCGTCGCATTGTCGACGACATGATTATTGGTGACGACATAGCCGTCATTGGTGATGACGAAGCCGGAGCCCTGCGCCTGCGTCATATGCTTCTGCCGGCCGCGTCCGCCTCCCGGAGGCTCGCCGAAACGGCGGAAGAAGCGATAGAGCGGATCATCCGGCGAAAGCTCGGGCGGCGCGCCGGGAAAGCCTTCCTCGGGGCCGCCGCCGGCCTCCAGCGCCTTGGTCTTGATCGCGACCACGGCGGGCTTCACGCGCTCGACGACATCGGCAAAGGATTGCGGTCCGATGGCCGGAGCCGCACTCTGGCTGGGGCTCTGCGTCTGGGTCTGCGTCGCGGGGGCCTGGCCCCAGGCGAAGGTCTGCGCCGGCAGCAGCGTCGCGCCGAGCGCGAGGGCCGCGGCGCCGGACATCAGGGCGAGGCGGAACGGGCGTCCTTCTGGACGACGCCAGCGCGCCGTGCGGCTGGTGGCGAGAGCTCGACGAAACAGCATAGGCAAGGTCATCAAACCTTCTCCATCGATCTGCCATCGGCGTGCTCTCACTCGGGAGCTGCGGCCGGTGGCGCGGCGGGGCGTCCGCCTGTCGACGATGAAGATGGTGTTCGCGAGCTTACGCCACAGTGGCGGCCGCATGAAACTTTCGTAAGGCAGAATTTCTGCCGGCATGGCGGAAGCGCGGGCTCGAGCGCGCCGGCGCCTCGGGCAATTCGCCCGGCGCGCCGAGGGACGGCGTCCATGGCGGGGCGCGGCCTCTTTCGCCAGGCTACGCAAGGTCGCCTCGGACCGGGAGGAAAGCGCGATGACGAATTACAATTTCAACGACAAAAACACCGATTGGAAGCGCCTCGAAGGGATCGATCACCTCTGGCTCTCCGTGCTGAATATCGACGACGACGTCGGCATCGTCCATGTTTTGTATAAATTCGCCGCCAATGAGAAAATCCTGCTGCATCGTCACAAGACAGTGAACAAGACCTTCGTGATTCAAGGCGAGCATCGCCTCTATCACGCCAATGACGAGATAAAGGAAGTGCGGCCGGTGGGCAGCTACAAGGTCAGCCCGCCTACGGAGGACCCGCATCGGGAGGGCGGCGGCGATCAGGACGTGATCGTGTTCTTCACCATCTATGGGAAGGGCCTTCTCTACGAAATCTTGGACGATGCGCAGAATGTCGTCGCGCCGATCACCGTGGAGGATTTTCGCGCGCTGTTGTGAAGCGCGGGTCTCGATCGGCGGGGGAGGGCCGATTGCCTTCGTCGGCGGCAGCGCTTAGATCGTCGCCGGTCTATCATCCGACGAGGCCCCGAACATGAGTGCATCGAGCGCTGCCCCGAGCGTCGGGCGTGAGCCCGGCGTGATCGCCGCCGCCGTCTATGCGGATGGCCGCCGGCTCCAGGATATCGAGATAGAGGAGGCCGGCGCCTTCGCCGCGCGTCCAGGCCATGTCGTGTGGATCGGACTCTATGAGCCGTCCTTCGCCCTGCTGGCGCGCGTGCAGCGGCAGTTCGATCTGCATCATCTGGCGATAGAGGACGCCGGCAAGGCGCATCAATATCCCAAGCTCGAGCAATATGGCGACGGTCTGTTCATCGTCGCGCGCACGGCGCAGATGGAGAATGGCCGCATCGCCTTCGGCGAGACGCATCTCTTCGTCGGCAAGGGCTATGTGCTGTCGATCCGCCACGGCGCCTCCAGCTCCTATGCGCAAGTGCGTGAGCGTTGCGAGGCGGCGCCGCATGGCCTGTCCGAGGGCGAGGACTATATCGTCTACGCGATACTCGATTTCATCGTGGACAATTACTTTCCCGTGCTGGCGACGATCAATGCGGAAGTCGAAGAGATCGAGGACCATATTCTCGCGCAATCGCCAGAGAAGGCCCATGTCGATCGGCTCTATGCGCTGCGCCGCGATCTGTTGCGGCTCGGCAATGCGGTCGCGCCGCTGGTCGACGTCTGCCAACGCCTGGAGCATACGGAGGTGATGGCGATCGACGCCGCCATGCGTCCGCATTTTCGCGACGTGACCGACCATATTCTGCGCGTGCGCGAGCAGATCGCCACATTGCGCGAGGTGCTGGCCTTCGCCTTCGAGGCGAGCCTGATGAATGGCCAGATGCAGCAGACCTACATCACGCGGCGCCTCGCGGCCTGGGCCGCAATCCTCGCCGTGCCGACGGCGATCGCCGGCATTTACGGGATGAATTTCGAGCATATGCCGGAGCTGAAATGGCGCTACGGCTATTTCTTCATTCTCGCCGCGACGGCGGCGATCTGCGCGACGCTCTATTGGCGCTTTCGCCGCAATGATTGGCTGTGACGCGCGGCGTCATCCACGTCGCGCGCTCCCGGTCGTCCGAAAAAGCGTGGGTCAGCCCTTCGGCCCGCCGCGCGAGATTCCGACCTTGGCGGGACGCAGCACGCGCTCGCCGATCGTATAGCCGGGCTCGACCACCTGAGCGACCGTGCCATGCGGCACGCTCTCGTCCGGTATCTCGAACAGCGCCTCGTGCTGATTGGGGTCGAAACGCTGGCCCTGCGCCTCGATCTTCTTGACGCCGAAGCGGGCGAGGCGGGAGACGAAATCGCGCTCGGTGAGCTCGACGCCTTCGATGAAGGTGGCCACGCTCTGCTCGAGGCCCTCGCGCGCCTGAGCCGGCACGCTGTCGACCGCGCGGCGCAGATTATCGGCGAAGGTCAGCATCTCGCGCGCGAAATTGGTGACGCCATAGATCTTGGCGTCGGCGATCTCCTTATCGGCCCGCCGCCGCATATTCTCCATATCGGCGAGCGTGCGCAGCAGCTTGTCCTTCAAGCTCGCGACCTCGGCGTGGAGATTCTCGAGCTCGGTGAAGGGCTCGGGCTCGGCGATGTCGGATTCGGCGCCCGGCTGCGCCAGAGCGGAGGCCTCGGCGTCCTCGGCCTGACGGGCGCGAGCCTCTTCCTGCGTGTCCTTTTTCTTATCGTCGCTCATGATCTCTTCCATTGGCGATGAAACGCCCCCGATATCAGTGCGGGAGCGCGCAAAATCAAGTCGGGGCGGCGCCCGCGCCCCCGCCGGAGGTCTTTCGCACGCGGAGCGCGAAGACATCCAGCAATTGGCGCTTTATCGCCGCCTGACGCGAGGGCGAGACGATTTTCCCGCCGGTCAGATCGGTCACATAGAAGGCGTCCACGGCCCGCTCGCCGAAGGTCACGATATGAGCGGAGCCGATGTTGAGATTGAGATTGGAGATGGCGTTGGTCAGATCGAAGAGCAGGCCGACGCGGTCGAGGCCGGAGACCTCGATGACGGTCGCCATATTGGCGAAGCGATTGTCGATGACGACGCCCGGCGCGATGTCGAAGGCCGTCGTCGAGTCGCGCTGCGCGCTGCGCGCGGCCACCGCCTCGGAAATGGCGATCTCGCCGCGCAGCGCTTTTTCTATGAAATCGGCGACGCGGCGCGCGCGGCGCAATTCGTCGTCGTCCATCGGAAAGGCGCGCGAGAAGAAGATGGTGTCGAGCGCGAGCCCGTCGGCCGTGGTGAAGATATGCGCATCGACGATATTGGCGCCGCTCGCGGCGCAGGCGCCGGCGATGATCGACAGCAGACGCCGGTGATCCTGCGCGACGACGGTGAGCTCCACCGCGCCGCTCTTGGTGTCGAGATCGACAGTGGTGACGAGCGGCGATTTGGCGTCTTTCAAATCGCGGAGCAGGCGCGCATGGCGCACCTTGCGGGAGAGATCGGCCTTCAGCCAATAGGCGGAATAGTGCCGCTGCGAATAGGCGACAAAATCGCTCTCGCTCCAATCGGCGAGCGCGGCGCGCAGCTCCTCTTTCGCTTGGGCGACGCGGCTCTTGCGATCGGCCGCCGAATGGCCGCCGCCGAGCACCACTTCCGTCTCCCAATAGAGCACATTGAGCAGCTGCGCCTTCCAGGCGTCGAGCACGCCGGGGCCGACGGCGTGTATGTCGCACATGGTCAATACGAGGAGCATTTTCAGCCGCTCCATCGTCTGCACGATGGCGGCGAAATTCTCGATCGTGCGGCGATCGGAGAGATCGCGGCTCTGCGCTATGCTGGACATCAGGAGATGATGCTGCACCAGCCAGGCGACCGTATCCGTCTCGCCGGGATCGAAGCCGAGCCGCGGACACAGCGATTGCGCTATGGCGGCGCCGGCCTGCGAATGATCCTCCTTGCGGCCCTTGGCGATATCGTGCAGCAGCAGGCCGAGATAGAGCGTCTTGCGATTGGAGATGGTCGGCAGAATATCGGTGGCGAGCGCGGCTTGGCGAGGTCCGCGGCCCGATTCCAGCGCCGCCAGCGCGCCGACTGCGCGCAGCAGATGCTCGTCGACCGTATAGTGATGATACATGTTGAATTGCATCATCGCGACGATGCGGCCGAATTCGGGAATGAAACGCCCGAGCACGCCCACTTCATTCATGCGCCGCAGCACTGTCTCCGTCGTATTGTGCGACAGCAGAATTTCGAGAAACAGACGGTTCGCCTCTTTGCTCGCGCGCAGATCGGAATCGATCAGCCGCAGCGAGCGCGTGAGGACGCGCACGGCGTCCGGATGGATCGCGAGCCCATAGCGGTCGGCGGTCCAGAACAGGCGGATGATATTGACGGGATCGCGGCGGAAGACATCCTCGGCGGAGACATTGACGCGATCATGCTCGACGATGAAATCATCCGACGGCATTTTGCGCGCGCGGCGCCGCAGCCGGCCGAGCACGCGGTCCAGCATGGCGGGCGGCTTGGCCTCGCGCGCCTCCAGCGCCGCGCAGACGATGGCGGTGAGATCGCCGACGTCTTTGGCGACGAGGAAATAATGCTTCATGAAGCGCTCGGTGCGCGAGAGGCCGGCGCGGTCGTGATAGCCGAATTTCGCGGCGAGCATGGGCTGCAGATCGAAGGAGAGGCGCTCCTCGGCGCGTCCGGTGGAAAAATGCAGCTGGCAGCGCACGCGCCACAAAAATTCCTCGCAGCGCTGGAACAGCGTCAGCTCGCTGCGCGTGAAGAGGCCCGCGGCGACGAGCTCCTCCGGCTCGCGCACGCGATAGACATATTTGGCGATCCAGAACAGCGTGTGCAGATCGCGCAGGCCGCCCTTGCCCTCTTTGACATTGGGCTCGACGAGATAGCGCGAGGAGCCCGCGCGCGAGACGCGCTGGTCGCGCTCCGCGAGCTTGGCGGCGACGAAGGCGCGCGCGTCGACGCGCATGATCTCGTGATCGAAGCTATGGAGCAGCTCGTGGAAGAGCTCCGAGCTGCCGAGGATGAAGCGCGCCTCCAATATTGTCGTGCGTATGGTGATGTCGGCGCGCGCCTGGCGCAGGCATTCGGCGACCGAGCGGCTCGAATGCCCGACTTTCTGGCGCAGATCCCAGAGCATGTAGAGGATCGCCTCGACGACGCTCTCGCCCCAGGGCGTCTGCTTATAGGGAAGCAGGAACAGAAGATCGATATCGGAGCCGGGCGCCAGAGTGCCGCGCCCATAGCCGCCGACGGCGACGATGGTCAGCCGCTCGCCGAAGGTCGGATTGTCGGCGGCATAGACGAAGCGCACGACATAATCATAGATCGCGCCGATGATCTCATCTTCGAGATCGGAGAGGTAGCGCGCGCAGACGAGGCCCTTGCCGCCGGATTCGAGATAGGCGCGCGCGATCTCATGGCTCTCGGCCAGCACATTGCGCAAAATCTCGACCACGGCCGCGCGCGGCGGCTCGCCGGGCTTGGCTCCTTTGCTCACGGCGGCGATCTTCTCGCCGAGCGTCGCGCGCAGGCCGTTCGCGCTCGGTGGCTGCTGCCGCAAGGGTTTCGGAGGCTCTTCCCGCGTGCGTAGCGCGGCCTTGCGCGCGTCAGCCATTCGCGCGCAGCTTCGCGAGCTTGGCCTCGATCGCGTCGAAGATCGGCGCGGCGAGGTCCGGGCCGCCGAGCCGGGCGAGCGCCCGCAGGCCGGTGGGCGAGGTGACGTTGATCTCGGTGAGATTGCCGTCGATGACGTCAATGCCGACGAACAGCAGGCCGCGCGCTCTGAGCGCCGGGCCGAGCCGCGCGCAAATCTCGCGCTCGCGCTCGGTCAGCGCCGTCGAGGCCGCCGCGCCGCCGCGCACCATGTTGGAGCGAATGTCGTTTTCCGCCGGAATGCGGTTCACCGCGCCGAGCGGCTCGCCGTCGACCAGCAATATGCGCTTGTCGCCCTTGCTGACGGCCGGCAGAAACCGCTGCACCACCCAGGGCTCGCGGAAGGTCACGGAAAAGAGATCGAAGAGCGAGCCGAAATTGGGATCGACCGGCTCCACCTTGAACACGCTGGCGCCGCCATGGCCGTAGAGCGGCTTCATGACGATCTCGCCATGCTCGGCGCGGAACGCCTCGATCGCCGCCCGGTCGCGTGTCAGCAGCGTCGGCGGCATCAGATCGGCGAATTCCATGACGAAGACTTTTTCCGGCGCGTTGCGCACGGCGGACGGATCATTGACGACGAGCGTGCGCGACTGGATCTTCTCCAGAAAATGCGTCGAGGTAATATAGGCGAGGTCGAAGGGCGGGTCCTGGCGCAGCAGCACGACATCGACGCCGGCGAGATCGAGCACGCGCTCCTCGCCGAGCTCGTAATAGCGCGCGGCATCGTCATAGACGGCGATCTCCCGCGCCGGCGCGCTCAGCCGTCCGGCCCCGAGCGACAGCTTGTCGGGCGTATAGTGCCACAGGCGATGGCCGCGCCTCTGCGCCTCGAGCATCAGCGCGAAGGTGGAATCTCCGGCGAAATTGATTTTGTCCAGGGGGTCCATCTGGACCGCGACGTCGATCATGCTCTCGATGTCTCTTTCGTGGCGCACCGCGCCGGCCTCTCGGGCCGGACCCGAGGAAGTAACGCTTTTCGTCCCGGGGCGAAAGCGCTTCCTCTATTTCGGGCAGCCCGACCACATAGACGTTAACTCCGCTTGAAGGAGATCGGTCTAAAACTACGGACAACTGTCAAGACCGGAACAAACTGGATACATCCCCCAATGTGGTTCACCTCGATCGGCGCCGGCCTCGCCCTCAGGCAGTTCCTTTTTCTGGCTCTGCTGCTGCTCATGGGCGCGACCGCCTATGTATCGGTCGCCAATGTCCGCGATTTGACCGGGGCTGCGGCCGATCCGGCCAATGCGGCGCGGGCGTCGCAGCTGGCGGTTGCGGCCAATCAGGCGGCGGCGACGCTGTCGCTCGAGCTGCTGCTCGGCACTCTGGCGGCCGCTTTTCTGGTGGTGGGCGTCTCCATCCCCACGATTCACCGCACCATCGCCTCGCCGATCAAGACCATCGCCCGCCAAATGGCCGATCTCGCCGCCGGGGACACCACCATTGTGGTGCAAGGCGCCGAGCGCGGCGACGAGATCGGCGCGATCTCCAAGGCCTTGATCGTGCTGCGCGACGCAGTGCGCGCCAATAATGAGATGGCGGCCGAGATCCGCGCCCGCGACGATCGCGAGGAGCGGCTGCGCCGCGAGGCGGTGATTCGCGATCAGGTCGAGCATTATTCCCACGAACTTTCGGCGACGACCGCGGCGCTCGGCGAGCTGACGAAGAAAATGGCCGGCGCATCGGAGGAAATGATCGTGCAGGAACGTCGCGCCCGCGAGGATACGGATTTCGCCCGCACCGCCTCGCTGCAGGCGGCCGCCGACGTCGCCTCGGTCGCCACCGCCTCGGAGCAATTGCTGGAGGCGATCGGCGAGATCAGCCGTCAGGCGGTGGAATCGACCACAGTCGTGCGGCAGGCCGTGCAGGAGACCAATGGCTCCAGCGCCGAGATGCTGCGCCTCTCGGCCGCCGCCAATCGCGTCGGCGATGTGGTGAGCCTCATCTCGCGCATCGCCGCGCAGACCAATCTTCTGGCGCTCAACGCCACCATCGAGGCGGCGCGCGCCGGCGAGGCGGGCCGCGGCTTCGCCGTGGTGGCGCAGGAGGTCAAGAGCCTCGCCACCCAGACCGGCAAGGCGACGCAGGAGATCGCCGATCAGATTTCCGAGATTCAGGCGGCGACCAATCTCTCCGTCTCCTCGATCGACAAGATCAAGAACAAGATCGCCGAGGTGGAGCATATTTCGGCGATCATCACCTCCGCCGTGCATGAGCAGGACGCCGCCACCAAGGACATCACCCGCAGCGTGCGCTCGGCCGCCGACAGCGCCTCGGCCATGTCGCAGCATGTCTCGCAAGTGGCGAGCGCCATGGCCATGACCGGCGCCGGCGCCGAGTCGATCGTCACGCTCGCCCGCGAGATCGACCATATGGCCCGCCGCACCCAGGCGCATACGGAAGAGCTGGCGCAGAGCTTGGCGAGCTGAGACGGCGTCCGTCTGATCGCTTCGGTCTGGCAAATACAACCCCCTCGTCCTGAGGCGCTTTTTGCGGCGCAAAAAGCCTCGAAGGACGAACCAGAGCCACGCGGCGGCGACCCTTCGAGACGCCCGCATCGCGGGCTCCTCAGGGTGAGGGACTGATGTTTTACCTGCGCGAGGATAGCTTCGCGCGACACCTTTTTCCACTTGTGGAAGAAGGGGCGCGGTTTCAGCGCTTCGCCTCTTGCGTCATCCCAAATCCAATTCCACCGCCGCCTCCACATGCAGCGGCAGGCGCTTCGGCGCGATATAGACCGCATCGCCGCGCAGCACATGATCCGCGGCCCAGGGATTGGACGCCAGCCATTTCGACGCCGCGCGGGAGATGCGCCGGCGCTTCTCCTCGGTGATGGAGATCATCGCCTCCTCGAGGCTCGCGCGCGCCTTCACTTCCACGAAAGCGATGGTCCGCCCACGTCGCGCCACAATGTCGATCTCGCCGCCGCGAATGCGATAGCGGCGGTCGAGGATGGCGTAGAATTTGGCTCTCAGGAAAAGCGCCGCGATCGTCTCGGCGCGCAGCCCGCCGCGATGGCGCGCGCGCCTTTCTTCCGTCTCGTTCACTCGCGCGTCTCGCTCTCGCGCTCGGCGGCGAGCTTGATCGCCCGCGCATAGACCTCGCGGCGCGGCCGGCCGGTGGAGGCGGAGACGACGCTGGCGGCGTCCTTCAGCGAATGGGCGGCGAGCGCCTCCTCGAGCTTGGCGTCGAGATCGGCCTCGCTGGTCGCCTCGGCGTCCGCGCCGGGCGGGGCGACCAGCACCACGATCTCGCCGCGCGGCGGCTCCTCCTCGCGCAGCGCGGCGGCGAGCTCGTCGAGCCTGCCGCGTCGCACCGATTCGTAGAATTTGGTCAGCTCGCGGGCGATGGCGGCGTCGCGCGGGCCGAGCACGGCGGCGGCGTCCTCCAGCGTCTCGGCGACGCGCTTGGGCGATTCGAAGAACACCAGAGTGCCGGGAATGCGCGCCAGCTCGGCGAGCCGCGCCCGCCGCGGCCCGCCCTTATGCGGCAGAAACCCCTCGAAAAAGAAACGGTCGGTCGGCAGGCCGGCGACGACCAGCGCCGCCAGCACGGCGGAAGGGCCGGGGACCGATGTGACCTTGATTCCCTTCTCCAGCGACTCGGCCACGAGCTTGAAGCCCGGGTCCGAGACCAGCGGCGTGCCGGCGTCGGAGACCAGCGCGAGCGCCGCCCCGGCCTCCAGCCGCGCGATGAGATGCGGCCGCATCACATGGGCGTTGTGCTCGTGATAGGCGACGAGCGGCGTCGAAATCCCATAATGGGCGAGCAAAGTCTTGGTGACGCGCGTGTCTTCCGCCACGACGGCGTCGGCCGCCGCCAGCGTCGACAAGGCGCGGAAGGAGATATCCTTCAGATTGCCGATCGGCGTCGCGACGAGATGCAGCCCGGGCGCGATCTTCTCCGCCTCCGCTCGCAAGCCGAAAGCGGTATAAGCCGCCGGCGTCGTCACTTTTCCTTCGCTCATGGCCCGCCTCTCCACCGATGCGGATGTTCGATGAATCGTCCGCGTGTTCTTTTTACAGAACATGGAAAGCGCGTTCAAGGCCGCAATTTCCCCGCAAAATTCCATTTTATTTCAATTTAGGGGTTGCCGTGCGCTTTCCGCAATCGCGTATAAGACGGCGATTTCATCGGGCCGTTCGAGCGGGAGGCTTCCATTGGTCATGGGTAGGCGGAACAGGTTTCGGCGAGGCGGCGCTGTGGCGTCGGCGCGCCTCTTCTGCGCCTTGGCTGCGGCGTCCTTTCTCGGCGCCTGCAATCCCACGGCGGGTCCGGGCGTTCCCGGCGCTCCCGATCTGCGGCTCTCGGCGCCGCTCGGCAAGGTGGAGGTCGGCCAGCTCAATGAGGGCGAGCTGATCGGCAGCGGCGCGACGCGTATCGCGCTGATCGTGCCGCTCTCCATGGCCTCCGGGCCGAGCCAGGTGGGCGCCTCGCTGCTCAACGCGGCCAAGCTCGCCTATGCCGACAGCGGCGCCAATGACGTGACCATTCTGGTCAAGGACGATCATTCCACGCCCGCCGGCGCCGCCCAGGCCGCGCAAAACGCCATAAACGAGGGCGCGGAGATCGTCATCGGCCCCGTCTTCGCCAGCGGCGTGAAGGAGGCGGCGCGCGTCGCCCGCGGCGCGGGCAAGCCGATCATCGCCTTCTCGACCGACTCCTCCGTCGCCGGCAAGGGCGTCTATCTCCTGTCCTTCCTGGTGGAGGGCTATGTCGAGCGCATCGTCGATTTCGCCGCGCAGCGCGGCAAGAAATCGGTCGCCGCGCTAGTGCCCGAGAACGACTATGGCACTGTGGCGCTGGCGCAATTCCAGCAGAGCGCCGCCAATCACGGAATGCGCGTGCTGACGATCGAGCGCTACAAGCCCGGCGCCGTGCAGGCCTCGGTGCAGCGCATCGCCCAGGCGGCCGAGCAGATCGACGCGCTGTTCATCCCCGAGCAGGCCGAGGCCATGGCCGCTGTCTCGCAGGAATTGCAGACGGCGCATATCGACACCAAGCGCATTCAGGTGCTCGGCACCGGCCTTTGGAACGACGCGCGCGTGCTGAAGCTTCCGGCGCTGCAAGGCGCCTGGTTCGTCGCGCCGGAGAACGCCGGCTTCAACAGCTTGGCGCAGCGCTACCGCGCCAAGTTCAACACCGATCCGGCCCGCATCGCGACGCTCGCCTATGACGCCGTGTCGCTGGCCATCGCTCTGTCGCGCAGCCAGGGCTCGCAGCGCTATTCGGAGAATGTGCTGGTCAATCCATCGGGCTTCAACGGCGCCGATGGCGTGTTCCGCTTCAAGGCCGACGGCATGAACGAGCGCGGCCTGTCCGTGCTGGAGATTTCCGGCGGCGCCGCAAAGGTGCTCTCGCCCGCGCCGCGGACTTTCACGGGGAATGGGGCGTAGGCGCGTCGGGGAAGGGCAATCACCCTCGCCCTCATGCTGAGGAGGTCGCGCAGCGACCGTCTCGAAGCGCGAGGGTGAGCTCCAGATGGCGGCGTATGAAGCTTTCCTCGTCCTTCGAGACGCCTGCTGCGCAGGCTCCTCAGGATGAGGAAACCTTCACCCGATCGGCGCGCGCCTCACGCCACTTTCGAAAAATCCGCCACTTGCAGCATGGCTTCGCGCAGCTCGGCGAGCAGGCGCAGACGGTTGAGGCGCACTTTCGGATCGTCGCAATTCACCGTCACCGCCTCGAAGAAGTTGTCGACCGGCTCGCGTAGCTTTGACAGCGCCTGCATGGCGCTCTCGAAATTCTCCTTGTCGAGCCGTTCCGATGTCTCCTCCCGCGCGCGCTTGATGGCGGCGGCGAGCTTATGCTCGGGCTGCTCCATGCGCAGATTGGGATGATGCGGCTCCTCATAGGACCCGGCGCCGTCCTTTTTCTCCTCGATCTTGAGAATATTGGCGGCGCGGCGAAAGCCGGCGAGCAGATTCTTGCCGTCGTCGGTGTCGAGGAATTTCCCCAGAGCCTCCACCTTGCGCGTGATGGTGAGCAGATCGTCCGGCATTTGCGCGCTCCCTTCTCGAGACTGCGCCGAGGCCGAGGCCCCGAGCGCCGCATCGATGAGGTCATATCGTGCGCCGCGATCGCGAAGGTAGACCTTCAGTCGGTCGATGAAGAAGGCGAGGAGATCGGCCGCATTGGTGGTCAGCAGAGGCGGCAGCGTCTCGCGCAAGAAAATCTCGGCGGCAGGCGAGGGCGCCTCGGCGCCCGCCTCTCTGCCGACGGCGTGAAGCTGCTTCTCTATGTCGCGGCGCAGATGCGCCTCGGCGTCGACCGAGAGGGCCGCTGCGCCATTGGGCGAGAGGTCGGAGGCGACGCGATTGACCTCGCTCGTCACCAGCTCGCGCAGCGGCGTGCGCGCCGCGAGCCAGACCGGCCATTGCGCGGCGGCGAAGGCTTCGCGCAGCGGCAGCCGCAGCTCATTCTCGAGCGCGAGGCGGATGATGCCCAGCGCCGCGCGGCGTAGCGCATAAGGGTCTTTGCTGCCCGTCGGCTTCTCGTCGATCGCCCAAAAGCCGACGAGCGTGTCGAGCTTGTCGGCGAGCGCCACGGCGATGGAAACAGGGCTCGTCGGAATACGGTCCGCCGGCCCCTGCGGCTTGTAATGCTCCTCCAGCGCCGCGGCGACCTCCGCGTCCTCGCCCTGCGCCGCCGCGTAATAGCGGCCCATGAGTCCCTGAAGCTCGGGGAACTCGCCGACCATTTCGGTGACGAGGTCGGCCTTGGCGAGCGTCGCCGCCCGCGCGGCCTTGTCCGCATCGGCGCCGACGATGGGCGCCAGCTCGCGCGCCAGCGCCTCTATGCGCTTAACGCGCTCGCCCTGCGTGCCGAGCTTTTCATGGAAGACGATATTGTCGAGCTTGGGCAGACGCTCGCCGAGCGGCGTCTTCAGATCGGTCTCATAGAAGAATTTGGCGTCCGACAGGCGCGCGGCGATGACGCGCTGATTGCCGCCGATGATCGTCTCGCCGCCATCGCTCGCCTCTATGTTCGAGACGAGGATGAAGCGATTGGCGAGGCCGCCGTCCGGGCGCTTCAGCACGAAGCATTTCTGATTGACGCGAATGGTCGCGCGAATGACCTCCGGCGGTATGGAGAGAAAGCTCTCGTCGAAAGCGCCCATCAGCGTGACCGGCCATTCGACGAGGCCGGCGACCTCCTCGAGCAGCGCGGCGTCCTCGACCAGCTCCAGCCCCAGCGCCATAGCGAGATTGCGCGCATCATGCAGCACGATGTCGCGCCGGCGCGCGGCGTCGAGCACGACCTTCGCCTTCTCCAGCGCGGGAACGTAATCGTCGAAGCGCTTCACTGCGAAGGGGGCCGGCGCCAGAAAGCGATGGCCGTGGGAGACATCGCCGCTCTCGATTCCATCGACAGAGAAGCGCACCACATCCGGCGTCTCCATCTCGGTCCCGAAAGTGGCGAGAATGGATTGCAGCGGCCGCACCCAGCGCAGCGCATCGAGCCGCGTCGAGGCTTTGCCCCAGCGCATGGATTTCGGCCAGGGGAAGCTCTTCACAATACCCGGCAGCAGATCCGCCAGCACCTCGATCGTCTCGCGCCCGGCGCGCTCGATGACGGCGACATAGAACTCGCCCTTTTTGGCGTCTTTCTCGATTCTGGCCTCGTCGATCGACGCGAGGCCGGCGCTCTTCAGAAAGCCCTGAATGGCGGCCTCGGGCGCGCCGACGCGCGGCCCCTTCTTCTCCTCGCGTGTATCCGGCTGGCGGCCGGGCAGGCCGGCGATATGCAGCGCCAGCCGACGCGGCGTCGCATGGGCGGCCGCGCCCTCATAGGTCAGCCCCTTTTCTGCGAGCGCGCCGCAGACCAGCCGCTGCAGATCATCGGCCGCCTGACGCTGCATGCGGGCGGGAATTTCTTCGCTGAAGAGTTCGAGGAGAAGGTCGGGCATCGATTTATCTGTTTCTCGTGCGTGCGGAGACGAGGTGTTTTTCCACCCTCCCCTTCAGGGGGAGGGTCGGCCTGCGAAGCAGGACGGGGTGGGGTGCTCCCGAGTCTCTATCGCGCGGACCCCACCCCGCGCCTTTGGCGCGACCCTCCCCCTGAAGGGGAGGGTGGGGGCGCGGGTTCTGCGATATCTCGGAGATGACCATCGGAAGTCTCAGAGCTCTTCACTCGAAGGTGGGGCCGGCGGCGCGCCGAGAGAGCCGTACAGCGCCGCATGGATCGTGTCGAGAACGCCGTCGATATTCTCGTACACTTCCTGGTTCCAGAAACGGAGAACGCGATAGCCCTGCTGTTCGAGCCAGAGCGTCCGTGCGGTGTCTCTCTGCGACGCCGCGGTTTCGGTATGTGACGGGCCATCGACTTCGATCACGAGCCTCTCGCGCAAGCAGACGAAATCGACGACGTAAGGCCCGATCGGCGCCTGCCGCCGAAAATGCGTGCGCAGCAGCGGCACGCGATCCAGCTCGCGCCAGAGCCTCTGCTCTGCGCTTGTCGTGTTCTCGCGTAGGCGGCGCGCCGTTCCGAGGCGAAATCGTCGAAGCCTGTCCTCGTCGCGCATCGCCGGCCGTCCTGCTCACCCTCCCTTTCGAGGGGTCGACCTGCGGAGCAGGCCGGGGTGGGGTGATCCCGAATCTTTATCGCGGGGACCCCACCCCGCGCCTTCGGCGCGACCCTCCCCCTGAAGGGGCGGGTGGGGACTCGGCTGCTGTTACAAAGGCTCCTCGGAGGCGAGCGCGTCGCTCGCATGCGCTGGCGTCTCCAGCAGATATCGCTCCACATCCAGCGCCGCCATGCAGCCGAGGCCGGCGGCCGTCACCGCCTGGCGATAGGTCTCGTCCGCGACATCGCCGGCCGCGAACACGCCCGGAATATTGGTGTTGGTCGTGCCCGGCTGCACGGCGATATAGCCCGAGGGCTTCAGCTCCAGCTGGCCGACGAACAGCTCCGAGGCCGGCTGATGGCCGATGGCGATGAAGACCCCGTCCACATCCAGCGTCTGCGTCGCGCCGGTTTTGACGTTCTTCACGCGCGTCTGCGTGACCGAAGGCGGGGCGCTGCCGCCCAAGATCTCGTCGATCGCGTGATCGAAGAGGATTTTGACATTCGGCCGCGCGGCGAGCCGCTCCTGCAGCACACGCTCGGCGCGGAAGGAGTCGCGGCGATGCACCACCGTCACCTCGGCGGCGATCTGCGAGAGATAGAGCGCCTCCTCCACCGCCGTATTGCCGCCGCCGACGACCAGCACCTTCTTGCCGCGGAAGAAAAAGCCGTCGCAAGTAGCGCAGGCGGAGACGCCATAGCCCTTGAACGCCTCCTCGCTCGGAAGGCCGAGCCATTTGGCCTTGGCGCCGGTCGCGATGATGAGCGCGTCCGCCGTGTAGAGCGTTCCCGAATCGCCCAATAGCTCGAAGGGCCGCTTGTCCAGCCGCGCCTCGACGATATGGTCGGAGACGAGCTTGGCGCCGACATGCTCGGCCTGGGCGCGCATCTGATCCATCAGCCAGGGGCCTTGGATCGGCTCGGCGAAGCCGGGGTAATTCTCCACATCTGTGGTGATCATGAGCTGGCCGCCCTGATCGAAGCCGGCGATGACCACGGGCTCGAGCATGGCGCGCGCGGTGTAGATCGCCGCCGTATAGCCGGCGGGGCCGGACCCCAGCACGATGACGCGGGCGTGCAGGCGGCCTTTATCGTCTGCGGACATGAAGAGGCTCTTTGCGAATGTCTCCGCGCGGACGGCGCGGCGCGTTCGGATGGGCGCAATCTAGCCATTATGCGTTGCGCCGCAACCGCTCGTGATCTTCGGGCGACTCGCGAATCTATTACGAAGCGCACGAGCCATGAAGCAATACGGGGGCCGCCCCACGGAAGGCGGCGTAGCGGCGGGCGATCTCTTCGGCGATGGCCGGCGTCTCGTTCAGCGGCTCGTAGCGCCAATGCTCGAGCCGGCCGCGCCAGCGGCGCAAAGCGCCGCGCTGCTTGAGCGCATCGAGAAAGGCGGCGATCTTGGCGGCGCCGCCCTCCGGCTCGAAGACATGGACCTGCGCGCCGGTCGTGGCCGCCTCGGCGACCATATTGACGCTATCGGCCGTCACCAGCAGCGCCTGCGAGCCGGCGAGAATGGAGAGATAGGGATTCTCGCCGTCCCCCGCCCAAAGAAAGGCGCGCGCTTCCTTCTCCCACTCGTGGGAGAAGGTGGCCCCGCGAAGCGGGGTCGGATGAGGGCCCACGAGCCGCTCGCGCAAAGCCTCGACGAGCCGCGCCGGCGTCCGCCGCGAGACCGTCGCCGCGACGCTCCACCCCTGGTCCAGCATGGCGCCGACGTCGGCGAGAAGCCTCTCCGCATCCCTCTCCGAAAACCGAAAATGCCGACTATCCCCACCGATCAGCAGCCCCACTCTCGGCTCAGGCAGCGCCGCGACGCGCGGGTCGAGAGCGGCGCGCGCTTCGGCGAGGCGCTGTGGCGTCAGCCGATTCGCCGGCGCGAGCGGGGCGATGACATTTTCTCCCACGAGCCCGTCATGGCGCGGCGCGACGATGACATCCGCCGTCCCGAGCCCGCTGGCCGGGCGATTCACATAGACGGTGAAGACCGCGCCGCCGGAGGCGCGCTTCACATGGCGCATATAGGGAATCGTCCGCCTGCCGCAGGCGATGACGAGATCGGGATAGGGCGGGGCGAGCAGCTTCGCTTCGCGCGGATCGATCGGGCCGAAGGGCGCGAGCGCGGCGATGAGGCCGCGCGGGGCGAGGCGAATGAGGCGGGGGGAGAGGCCGAGGGCGTCCGCTATGCCGAGACTCTGGACCTCATGGCCGGCGCGGGTGTCGGAGAGGACCCAGGCGGTTTGGGCTCTCCCTTCTCCCGCGCGCGGGAGAAGGTGGCCCGGCCATAGGGTGTCCGATAGGACGCCCGTCGCAAGCGCCGGGCTAATGGCCGGGTCGGATGAGTGTCCAAACCGATCGGCAGAATATTGGACTGCGGGAGGCGCCCTCATCCGACCCTCGCTGACGCGAGGGCTGCCTTCTCCCACAAGTGGGAGAAGGATAACGCGAGCTTTTTCAGATTCCGCTTGGGTCCCCGAGTCTGCTCCCTCTCCCGCGCAGCGGGGGAGGGCTGGGGAGGGGGCCTCGCCGCCCATGCCGCTCAGACGAAAGCGACCTTCAAAATCTCATAGCTCTTGCCGCCGCCCGGCGTCTTCACCTCGACCGTGTCGCCGGCCTTCTTGCCGATCAGCGCGCGGGCGATGGGGGAGGCGATGGAGACGCGGCCCCTCTTCACATCGGCTTCGGGCTCGCCGACGATCTGATAGGCCTTCTCTTCCTCGGTGTCCTCGTCGACGACCGTGACCGTCGCGCCGAATTTCACCGTATTGCCGGTGAGCTTGGATACGTCTATGACCTCGGCGCGGGAGAGCTTGTCCTCGAGCTCGGCGATGCGGCCCTCGTTCAGCGATTGGGCCTCTTTCGCGGCATGATATTCAGCGTTTTCCGAGAGATCGCCATGGGCGCGCGCCTCGGCGATCGCCTGGATGATGCGCGGACGTTCGATCTGCTGGCGCTGACGCAGCTCCTCGTCGAGAGATGCGTAGCCGGCGGCGGTCATGGGCACCTTGTCCACCATGTCTCTTGCTCTTTCGCTCCTGGATGGTCCTGACCCGGTCAACAAAATTCCCGGCGCCCCCGGACCAGCGAAAGCTGCGGCGGACGGTCGGACTTCCTCGACATGAACGAGCCGCGGATGCGGCGGCCTTCAATTATATTCGCGCGGCGCGAGGTCACGCATTCGACGCGAAATAGTCCTGAAGGGCGCGGACTTCGAGATCTCCCGATACATAGGCCCTGATGCTCTGGACTGCTGCGATCGCGCCGGCCAGAGTCGTATAATAGGGGACTTTATGCAATAGCGCAGCTTGGCGCAAGGAACGAGAATCCGCCAGCGCCTGAGCGCCTTCGGTCGTGTTGAACACCAGCTGAACCGAGCCGTTCTTGATGGCGTCCACAATATGCGGGCGCCCTTCCGACACTTTGTTGAGCTTTTGCGCCGGCACGCCCTGCTCCTGCAGATAGCGCGCCGTGCCTCCCGTCGCCACCACGGTGAAGCCGAGGCTCACCAGCTGCTGGACCGCCGGTATGACGCGCGGCTTGTCGGCGTCGCGCACCGAGACGAAGACCGTTCCCTGCCGCGGCACCTTTGTGCCGCCGCCGAGCTGGCTTTTGGCGAAGGCCGCCTCGAAGCTGCGGTCGAGGCCGATCACCTCGCCGGTCGAGCGCATTTCCGGCCCGAGCACGGTGTCGACGCCGGGAAACCGCGCGAAGGGGAAGACCGATTCCTTCACGCCGACGTGATTCGGCGCGCGGGTGGGCAGAGTGAAGGCCGAGAGCTTCTCCCCGGCCATGATCCGCGCCGCGATCTTGGCGATGGGCGCGCCGATCACCTTGGCGACGAAGGGCACGGTGCGCGAGGCGCGCGGATTGACCTCGAGCACGAAGATTTCGCCGTCCTTCAGCGCGTATTGGACGTTCATCAACCCGATGACGCCGAGCGCCTTGGCGAGCTGGATCGTCTGCCGCTCGAGCTCGGCGACCATCTCCGGCGACAGCGAGCGCGGCGGCAGCGAGCAGGCCGAATCGCCGGAATGAATTCCCGCCTCCTCGATATGCTCCATCACCCCGGCGATGGCCGCCTCCTCGCCATCGGCGAGACAGTCGACGTCCACCTCTATGGCGTCGGTGAGATAGCGGTCGAAGAGCAGCGGATTCTTGCCGAGAACCGTGTTGATCTGCCCGGTCTTGTCATTGGGATAGCGCGCCTTCACATCGGAAGGCACGAGGCTCGGCAGCGTGCCGAGCAGATAATCGTCGAGCGTGTTCTGATCGCGGATGATGGCCATCGCGCGTCCGCCCAGCACATAGGAGGGCCGCACCACCAGAGGCAGGCCGAGCTCGCCGGCGACGAGCCGCGACTGCTCCACCGAATAGGCGATGCCGTTTTTCGGCTGCTTCAGTCCGAGCTTGTCGAGCAGCCGCTTGAAACGGTCGCGATCCTCGGCGAGGTCGATCGAATCGACCGGCGTGCCGAGAATGGGCAGGCCCGCCGAGCTCAGCGCATGGGCGAGCTTCAAGGGCGTTTGGCCGCCATATTGGACGATGACGCCGTGCAATGTCCCATTGCTGCGCTCGACGTCCAAAATCTCCTCCACGTCCTCGGCCGTCAGCGGCTCGAAATAGAGACGATCGGAGGTGTCGTAATCCGTCGACACAGTCTCGGGATTGCAGTTGATCATGATGGTTTCATAGCCCGCGTCGGCGAGCGCGAAGCAGGCGTGGCAGCAACAATAGTCGAACTCTATGCCCTGGCCGATGCGGTTCGGCCCGCCGCCGAGAATGACCACCTTGCGCCGATTCGACGGCCGCGCCTCATTGGCCGGCGCGCCGAGGAAAGGCGTCTCATAGGTCGAATACATATAGGCGGTGGGCGAGGCGAATTCCGCCGCGCAAGTGTCGATGCGCTTATAGACCGGCCGCACGCCGAGCGCCCGCCGCGCCGCGCGCACCTCCTTCTCGCCGGCGCCGGTGAGCGTGGCGAGGCGCGCGTCGGAGAAGCCGGCGAATTTCAAGGCGCGGAAATTCTCGGCGTCCTTTGGCAGGCCGAAGGCGCGCACTCTGGCCTCCAGCGCGACGATCTCCTCAATCCGCGCGATGAACCAGGGATCGATCTTGCAGGCCTCGTGAATCTCCTGCGGATCCATGCCGAGCCGCAGCGCCTGGCCGACGACGAGCAGCCGATCCGGCGTCGGCGTGCCGAGCGCGGCGCGCAGGACGTTCATATCGTCGCCGCGGCCCATTCCGTCGATCTCGATCTCGTCGAGGCCGGAGAGGCCGGTCTCCAGCGAGCGCAGCGCCTTTTGCAGCGATTCGGCGAAATTGCGTCCGATCGCCATGACCTCGCCGACGGATTTCATCGCCGTCGTCAGAATCGGCTCGGCGCCGGGGAATTTCTCGAAGGCGAAGCGCGGAATCTTGGTGACGACATAATCGATCGTCGGCTCGAAGGAGGCGGGCGTCGCGCCGCCTGTGATGTCGTTGGCGATCTCGTCCAGCGTGTAGCCGACGGCGAGCTTGGCGGCCACCTTGGCGATGGGGAATCCCGTCGCCTTCGACGCCAGCGCCGAGGAGCGCGACACGCGCGGATTCATCTCGATGACGATCATGCGGCCGGTGGCGGGATCGACGGCGAATTGCACATTGGAGCCGCCGGTCTCGACGCCGATCTCGCGCAGCACGGCGAGCGAGGCGTCGCGCATGATCTGATATTCTTTGTCGGTCAACGTCAGGGCGGGGGCGACGGTGATCGAATCGCCCGTATGCACGCCCATCGGATCGATATTCTCGATCGAGCAGACGATGATGCAATTGTCCGCTTTGTCGCGGACGACCTCCATCTCGTACTCTTTCCAGCCGATGACGCTCTCTTCGATCAGCACCTCGGTGGTCGGCGAGGCATCTAAGCCCCGCTCGATGATGTCGATGAACTCGGCCTTGTTATAGGCGATGCCGCCGCCCGTGCCGGCCAGCGTGAATGACGGGCGGATGATCGCCGGCAGGCCGATATCCTCCAGCGCCTCCAGCGCCTCGGTCAGGCCCTTGGAAATGTAGCGCCGCTTGCGCTCCGGCTCGTCCGTCTCCCAGCGGCGGCGAATATCGGCGATCGCCTTCTGCTTCTCCTCGGCGGAGAGGGCGGAGGCCTCGATCTCGGCGATCTCGGCGTTGCGCTTGGCCTTGTCGGAGGTCTTGACGTCGGTGGCGTTGGCGAGGCGCGAGCGCGGCGTGGCGAGGCCGATCTTGGTCATGGCCTCGCGGAACAATTCGCGATCCTCGGCCTTGTCTATGGCCTGGGCGTTGGCGCCGATCATCTCGACGTCGAATTTCTCCAGCACGCCCATGCGCTTCAGCGAAAGCGCGCAATTCAAGGCCGTCTGGCCGCCCATGGTGGGCAGCAGCGCGAAGCCGCCGGGAATGGCGTAGCGCTCCTTCTCGATGATCTTGGCGACGATCTCGGGCGTTATTGGCTCGACATAGGTCCGATCCGCCATGTCGGGATCGGTCATGATCGTCGCGGGATTGGAATTGACGAGGACGATTCGATAGCCCTCGGCGCGCAGGGCCTTGCAGGCCTGAGTGCCGGAATAGTCGAATTCGCAGGCCTGGCCGATGACGATGGGGCCGGCGCCGATGATCAGAATGGTCGAGATGTCTGTTCGCTTCGGCATGTCGGTCCGTCTGTCATCCTTTCGTCGCGGGACGCTCCCCAGAATGGGGGAGAGCGCGCGTCTTGTCGTCTGTCGCGGCGCCGGCGCGCACAAAAAAAGGCCGCGCTGCAGCCTTTCCAAGGTCCAGCGCGCCCTCCCTAGAGACGAGATCGAGCGGGGCGAGAGGCCCGGCCCGGCGGTCGGCCGTGTGTTAGACGAGAATCTGCGGAAGGGAAAGGGGCTGGGAAGCCGACTGGGGAAGAGTCGGCGCGGATTGGCCAGACCGCCCACCTGAATCCGCGCCGTGACGCGCCGAAGAACCGTCCGATTCTCCATCGAATTATGTATTAGTCCCGTTTCACGCCTCGCCGTCGTCCGCCATGGGGCCTGTTCGGGCGGAGGGTTTCGACGCCTTCGCTCAGGCTCGGCGGAACGGGCCTGGAAGCTTCTGCGGCGCGGCGATCCGCAATTGCTTGTTGACGTTCATGCGTCCGAACACGACCTCGATCGCCGAGGGAGCGACGCCGAATTCGCCGGCGAGAAAGCGCACCATGTGATCGGTCGCCCGGCCTCGGCGCGGCGCCGTGGTCACGCTGACCTCGAGCTGATGGCCTCTGGGCTTGCCGATGGCGTCGCGACTGGCGGCCGGCCGTCCCAATATGTTGACCACGAGAGTTTCGCCTTCCCACCAGAAAAAAGGCTCGGCCTCCGTCGATTTGCGCGTCACGGATCGCCCCCTCGCGTCCGCGAATCGACGCGCGTGGCGAGCCAGATCACATGCCGCGCGCCGCCGCCTCTGCCATTGGCGCGCGCCTTCACCTCCTCCACGCGGAAGCCGGCCTTGCGCAGCCGCGCGGAAAACGCCCGATCCGGCGCGCAGGACCATACGGCCAGCACGCCGGCCGGACGCAGCGCGGCGCGCGCCTCCCGCAGTCCCCCCTCGCCATAGAGCCCGCCATTGGCTTCGCGCGTGAGGCCTTCGGGGCCATTGTCGACATCCAGGAGAATGGCGTCATAGAAGCCGCGGCCGGAGCGGATCGCCCGCCCGACATCCTCCACCTCTATGCGCACGCGCGGATCGGTCAGGCTGTCGCCGAAAACCTCCGCCATCGGACCCCGCGCCCAGGCCACGACGGCGGGCACGAGTTCGGCGACGGTGATCTGCGCCTTCGCCCCGAGGGCGCCGAGCGCGGCGCGCAAGGTGAAGCCCATGCCGAGCCCGCCGATGAGCGCGCGCGGCTGCGCCCGGCCTGCGATTTTCGCGCAAGCGAGCGTGGCCAGCGCCTCCTCCGAGCCGCTGAGGCGGCTGTTCATCAGCTCATTATTGCCGAGCATGATGGAGAATTCCGCGCCCCGCCGCTTGAGCCGCAGCTCCTCCGCGCCGCCGGGCACGGGGGCAGTATCGAGCAGGGTCCAGGGGATCACGGGAGGGCTCTTCCTCGAGGGCGGCGCGTTTCAGTGGAGCGGTGATAGCTCGAGGCGAGATTTGGCGTCCAGCATGGCGAGGGCGGGCTTATCTCCGCCTCGGTCCGCCTCACTAGAATTCCGCCATGAACTCGGCTATAGGACAAAAAAATCTCCTCCGTTCGCCGCGGGGATTGCGGCCGGCGCGACGAACGGATCTCCCGATCGGAGTCCGCCCGTCTATGTCGCTCGAGCCATTCGGATATATCCCTCTCTCCTTTCTCGCCTGGGCCGCGCAGATGGTCGCGTTCCACGGGATCGGTCTCGCGTTCGAGTGGTGTGATTCGACCGGCCGGCTGAAGCGCTTCAAGGTGCGCGATCTCGATCGCATGAGCTATCGCCAGCTGCTGCCGCGCGTTTTGTTCAATCAGACGGCGATTCTCCTTCCTTCCATGCTGGCGGTGGAATATTTCGGCCTCGGCTTCGTCGGCGCGCCGCATCTGACCTGGACCGCGCTCGTTCTGACCATGATCGGCATGCTGATCGGCCACGACATCGTGCAATATGTCGCGCATCGCCATCTGCTGCATCATCCGGCGATGATGAATCGACTCGGCCATGCGCTGCATCACCAGACCGGCGCCAGCAAGGCGATCAGCGCCTGCTATCAGTCCGGCGCGGATTTCTTCTTCGAGATCGTGCTGCCCTATCTGCTGCCGCTGGTTCTCGTCGGCGGCGGCGGCGCCAGCGTCGCTTTTCATCTGGGGATGACCAGCCTCGGCGCGCTCGGCGGCCTCTATGAGCATTCGGGCTATGATTTCGGCCTCGCCTTCCGCGATCCCGCGGCGAAGGGCTGGCGCAAACGGCTCAATGTCGCGCTCGATCATCTCACCACCAGCGCGGCCCACGGCTTCCACCACACGCGTGGCAATGTGAGCTTTTCCGACGGTTTCGGCACGCCGGGCCTCTGCGACACTCTGTTCAAGACGCGCTGGGACCTCGTGCCGGAGCGCGTGCGCCAACGCGAGCGCGTGGCGGCCTCCGTCTGATCGGCGGAGCCGTCGCCGGCTCGCCTTCCGGGTTTTTCGGCGCTCCATCAATTGGTCAGCACGACGCCGGTCGCCTTGGCGGTCGAATCATTGGCGGCGCATGTCACCGACATGACCGCGTCATTATAGTCATAGTCGTCGGTGTTTCCGCCCATGTCGTTCCAGGCGTAATAGAGCGTCTTGCCCGCGGCCGAGGCGCAATTGAGCGCCGCATAGGTCGGCAATGACGAGAGGCAGGAGCCGCTGACCAGCGACGATAGGCTGGTGACGACCTGAAGGCTGCAATTCTTCGTCACGCTCGAATAGGCGGTTTTGCTCGGGGGCGACAAATGCGAATAGAAATAATGCGACGAGCCCTGCGCGCCGCCATAGCCGTTGGAGCCATAGCCGCCGCGTCCGCCGGTGACATTGTAGAGCGCCAGTCCCAATTTCTGCCCGGCGGTGAGCGTCACCTTGATCGTGCCGGAGGTGGAGCCGCCGCTGTTGCTGAACAGCTTGGTGAGGCTGGAGGTCGATGGCGTCGAGCCGTCGCTCGGCACGATGTAATAATAGAGCGTGTTGGCGTCCAAGGCGCTGGAGTTGAATTGCGATAGGGCGATGCTCGCCGTGTAGACGAAATTTTTCGCCGTGGCCGTCACCGATATCGGCGCATTCGCCATAATGGCCGCGAGCATCTGGCTTTTGGCCGTGGCCGAGGCCGTCACCGTGACGATATAGGCGGTGGTCGAGCTGCTGGAGCTGGCCGTCGATGTCGTCGCCGAATAGCTGATCGAGGCGGAGGCGCTGGGCAGAAGCGCAACGGCGCCGGCCATATAGGCTTTGGCGGCGGTGACGGCGGCGGCGCTGGTCGAGGAAGAGACATAGGCGGTCGCGCCGGCCAAGGCCGCCTGATCGACGGCGTTCTGCAATCGCGAGCGAATCGCGAAAGCGCTCGCCAGATTGACGCCTGCTCCGATCAGCAGAGCGAGCGGCAGCAATACGGCGGCGAACAGGAGCACCGCCGCGCCGCGACGATCCGCGCGGAAGCGGGCGAATGTCGATCTTTTCTCAATCATGAGTCACCTTCGATCCGTTGCGTGGCTTGGCGACCGCGATCGCCGAGAAAGAGAATGTCGAGGGCAGCACGTAGGAGACGGGGGCCGCATAGGCGTATGTCGCCTGCACCACGATGGCGCTGTCGCCGGAGGTCGGCGTGTAGGTCGTCGCCAGCGTCGGCGCATTGGTCGTCGCGGAGGCGGAGCCGCAGCTCGTGTCCTGCCAGTCTTTCGCCCGGCCGCTGCTCGAATAGACGACGCTCGTCACCGCGGCTTTGAAGCCCGAGCTCTTCAGCGGCGAAAGCGCCATTTGCGCGCCCGAGCAGAGATTGGACATGATCGTCGTGGAGACGTTCGTCTGCTGGGAGACGAGATCGGCCAAGGTCTGCGCCGCCAGCCGCGCTTTCCAGCTCGCGCGAATGAGCCGCGTCGCCTCGAAGGCGCCGAGAGTGAGCATGAGAGCGACTGGCGCGATCAGCGCGAATTCGACGAGCGCGACGCCGCCGTCCTGTCGAAGCGGGCGGCTCATGAATAGGGCTCGTTCTGGAAGGCGACCGTCGACAGAATCAGCAGATAGCCGTTCTTGCCGAAGAGGGAGGAGAGCCAGGGCGCGAACAGCGTGCGCGTGAAGCCGACCTGCACCAGCACGTCCGATCCGCCCGAGCCGATGGAAAAGCTCGTATTGGTCAGCGCATTGGCGCTGTCGGTCGTGATGGTTGTCGAAAGGGCGGAGAAGCTCGTCCCGGATTGGACCGTATATTTGATCGAAGCGCAGGGGACGACGCCATAGAGATAGGCGCAGAGCGTCGTCTTGAAGGCCGCCGACGTCGTCGTCGCGCCGATCTTGACGCTGCGCGCCGCCCGCAATGTCGCGCTGTCCAGCACGCTCTGCTCGAGCAAAGTCATGCCGAGATCGATCCATACGACCAGGATCAAAATGAAAATCGGCGCGATGAACGCGAATTCGACCGCCGTCGCGCCGCTTCGACATTCGGAGAAGGCGGCGCGCCCCTCACATGCTCCCAATTTGGCCATCGTGGCGCTCCGCCCTTGCGTGGGAAATTATCCCACATCATGAGGGGCGGGTGTTACCTAGGCATTAATGCGATCATGACCGCGCGGCGAAGCAGCGCTGGGGGGCTTTCGCGCATCCGTCTGGGGAAACGCCATGCCCGCCATAATGTCGCCCGAACTCGCCCGTCATCTGGCCGTCGCGGTGAAGCGATTCCGCGTTCCCGATTGCGGGAGGCTCGGCCGCCGCCGAACTGTCTCGTGAGCGCGGCCCGCGCGCTTGTTTTTCTCGTGGGTCAGGCCGGGTGGCGCGTCCCGGAGATTTGGTCTACAGAAAGTAAACCGCCTACGCCCGATGAGGTCGATCACATGCCGATGATTTTCCGCTCGTCCCGCTATCGCGTCGCGGTTCTCGCCTGCACGCTGCTCGCGGCGGCGCCGGCGCGCGCCGATATCATGGACAGCATAACGAGCGGCTTTGGCCTCTTCTCGGGCGAAAAATACAAGACCGAGATTCTGCCCGATATTCCGGCCGAGGATATCTATAATCAGGGCCTCGCCCGCATGGACGCCCATGATTACGAGAACGCCGCCAAGAAGTTCGGCGAGCTCGAGAAGCAATATCCCTTCTCGCAATGGGCGCGCAAAGGCCTGCTGATGCAGACTTTCGCGCAATATCAGAAGCCCGCCTATGACGATGCGGTCGCCTCGGCGCAGCGCTACATCGGCCTCTATCCGACCTCTCCCGACACGCCCTATATGTATTATCTCGCGGGAATGTCTTATTATAATCAAGTCCCTGCGGTGATGCAGGACCAGGAGAGCGCGGAGAAGGCCCTGGCCATCTTCACCCAGCTCGTCGAGAAGTTCCCCAAGTCGGAATATGTGACCGACGTCAAATACAAGATCCAGGTGGCGCGCGATCAGCTCGCCGCCAAGGACATGACGGTCGGCCGCTTCTATCTGACGCGCAAGAATTACGCGGCCGCGGTCAATCGCTTCCATGACGTGCTCGCCAAATATCAGACGACCCGCCACGCCGAGGAGGCGCTGTATCGGTTGACGGAGGCCTATTTCGCTATGGGCGTCGTCAATGAGGCGCAGACGGCGGCGGCCATTCTGGGGCATAATTTCCCCGATTCGTCCTGGTACAAGGATGCGCATTCGCTGCTCGCGACGGGCGGCGTCGCGCCCGAGGAACATCAGGGCTCGTGGCTCTCCAAGATCGGCAAGACGCTCGGCTCCAGCTGAGCGTTCGCAGGGGCGAGCCGAGGGGGCCGGAAGAGTAGAGCGCGCGCATGCTCGTCCGTTTGTCTATTCGCGATATCGTCCTCATCGACAGGCTCGATCTCGAGTTCTCGTCAGGCCTGACCACGTTGACCGGCGAGACCGGCGCGGGCAAATCCATCCTTCTCGACGCTTTCCTGCTGGCGCTGGGCGCGCGCGGCGACGCCTCGCTGGTGCGCGCCGGCGAGGAGCAGGGGCAGGTGACGGCGGCCTTCGATCTGCCGCGCGACCATCCGGCCCTCGCCGCGGCGCGCGAGTTCGGCCTCGACGCCGAGGATGAGCTGGTTTTGCGCCGTGTGCAGACCGGCGACGGCCGCACCCGCGCCTTCGTCAATGACCAGCCGGCCAGCGCCCAGGCGCTGCGCGTGATCGGCGCTTCGCTGGTCGAGATCCATTGCCAGCACGATGATCGCGCATTGGTGGACCCGAGCGCCCATCGCGCCCTCGTCGACGCCCATGGCGGGCTCGGCGAAGCGGCGGCGCAGGTGCGGGAGCTGCATGGCGCCCTCCAGCGCGCGCGCCGCGAGCTGGCCGAGGAGGAGGCCCGCGTCGCCAAGGCGCGCGCCGACGCCGATTATCTGCGCCACGCCAATGAGGAGCTGGAGGCGCTGGCGCCGCAGCCGGGCGAGGAGGCCGCGCTCGCCGAGCGGCGCCAGACGATGCAGCGCTCCGAGAAAGTGGCCGGCGATCTGCGTGACGCGCTCGAGGCTTTTTCCGGCGATCATTCGCCCGCCGGCGAGATCGCCTCCGCCGCCCGGCGGCTGGAGCGGCGCGCGACCCAGGCGCCGCAGCTGATCGAGCCGCCGGCCAAGGCGCTCGCCCAGGCGCTGGACGCGCTCTCCCTTGCCGAGCAGGCGCTGGAGCAGGCGCTCCGCGACGCCGATTTCGACCCGCGCGAATTGGAGCGCATAGAGGAGCGGCTATTCGCTCTGCGCGGCGCCGCGCGCAAGCATCAGACCAGCGTCGATGCGCTGCCGGCGCTCGCCGAGCGCTTCGCCGCCGATCTCGCCGCGCTGGACGCCGGCGAGGCGCGCATCGTCGCGCTGAGCGAGGCGGTCGCCAAAGCGCAGGCCGCCTACGCCAAGGCGGCGGAAAGCCTTTCGGCGGCGCGCCGCGCGGCGGCCGAGACGCTCGACGCTCTCGTGGAGGGCGAGCTGAAGCCGCTGAAGCTGGAAGGCGCGCGCTTTCGCACCGAGATCGTCAGCGATCCTGCGACCGGCGGGCCGGACGGCTATGATCGTGTGGAGTTCTGGGTGCAGACCAATCCGGGCTCGCGGCCCGGCCCGCTGGTGAAGGTCGCCTCCGGCGGCGAGCTCGCGCGCTTCATGCTGGCGCTGAAAGTCGTGCTCGCCGATCGCGGCTCGGCGCCGACGCTCGTCTTCGACGAGATCGACACCGGCGTCGGCGGCGCGGTGGCGGACGCCATCGGTCAGCGTTTGGCGCGGCTCGCGAAACGCGCGCAAGTGCTCACCGTCACCCATGCGCCGCAAGTGGCGGCGCGCGCCAGCCGGCATTTGCGCATCGCCAAAGGCGCCGTGAAAGGCAAGGCGAAAGACCGCGTGGCGACGCGCGTCGCCGAGCTGGAAGAGGCGGAGCGGCGCGAGGAGATCGCCCGCATGCTCTCGGGCGCCGCCATCACCGACGAGGCCCGCGCGGCGGCCCGCCGGCTGCTGGAAGGGGCGGGCTAGAGCGTGTCCGCGGGGCCGGAGGCGCTCACGAGGCCCGTACGGATTCGGGCCGATTTGGCGAAAGCTCGATCTTCGGTTAAGAAGCGCTAACCAAATCGGCTCGGGAGGACGAATGAGACTGGCGATTTGCGCGGCGACCGCCGCCTTGGGCTTTGCGCTCGCGGGCTGCAATTCCTCTTCTCCCGAACGTCAATTCGTCGCCAAGGCGGTCGAAGAGCCGCCGCCGCCGAAGGCGAAGCTCTCGCAGCGCGAGAAGCTGGAAGACAGCATTTCCCGCTGCGCTCGCACTTACGACATCCCCGAATCGCTGATCCATACCGCCGTCCGCCGCGAGAGCAATTACAATCCCGCCGCCAAGAACGGGCCGTATTGGGGCTTGATGCAGATCCGCTACGACACGGCGCGCAGCGTCGGCTACAGCGGTCCGGCCAAGGGCCTGCTGGACGCGGAAACCAATCTCGCCTACGCCGGCGCCTATCTCGCCAACGCCTTCCGCGTCGCCGGCGGCGACGCGCAGCGGGCCATTCAGCTCTACGCCAAGGGCTTTTATTTCGAGGCAAAGCGCAAGGGGCTGCTCGGCCAGATGGCGAGCGGGCGCTCGTCCACGGATGAGCTGAGCGAGCCGGCGGCGCCCGCCGTGGCGAAAGCCGAGGCGCAGCCGGTCGTGCTGGCGGCGATCGATATTCCCGCCGGCAAGCATGTCGGGGCGGCCGAGGCGCAAGCCCAGCCGGCGCCGGCGCCGATCATGATGTACACGGAAGCGCAGGTCCCGGTCGCGCTGGAGGAGCAGACGGCGCAGCAGTAGAGGCGCCCGTCACAAAGCGTCCGGCCAGCGGCGCGCTCCGTGATAGAGGCGCAATAGGTGAATAGTCTCGTTCTGCACGCGATAGGGAACGAGGTAGGGCGTTCCTGTGACGACGAATTCCCGTGTGCCGAAAATACGGCCGGGACGTCCGATGTGTGGAGCGCCGGGAAGGGTCGTTTCGAGCGTTTCGACGAGATGCAGGACCATCCGCCGGGCGGCGGCCGGATTATCGCGCGCGATATAGGCTCGGATCGCCGACAAATCGCCGAGCGCTTTTCGCGACCAGACGATTTTCATGGAGCCGGCGTTTCATCCGGCGTGTCCCATGATTCGACCCATTTCCGCACGTCCTCGTGCGCTATCGCTTCGCCCGCGTCGATCGCGCGTATCGCGTCTCGAATTCCCTCGACTTGCCATTCATTGGCGTCGAGAAATTGAGTGATCGCTTCCGCTGCGAGAAAAGAACGGCTGCGGCCGGTGCTCTCGGCGAGCTTCTCCAGCCGCGCCTTGGTCGGGGCGTCGACGCGGACAGTGAAGGTTTCGCTTGCTCGCGCTTCGTTTTGTGTTTTCATGTACACATCCTATCGCCAATCTGAGTTTGGGCAAGCGCGGGCGAGGAGCGCGCTCGTTGGATTTGCTGATGTGTTGTTCTGTTCATGTTCCGACTCCCTGGGCGTCGGGGTGTGGATGGCCGCGACAAGCGCCTCCATGAAGCTGGAAACACCTCTGCCTGCTAACGTGACCTCAGATCCCCGGGAGCCCGGCCCCCTCGCATTGCCTCTCGCGCCGCGCTGGCCTAAGACAGCCCTCCGCCCTTTTCGAAGCCAGCCCGCGCCGATGCGAGACGAATCTTTGCCCAGGATCGAGACCGAAACGCTCGCGGATCTGCGCGACGAGATCGACCGCATCGATCGCGAGATGCATGGCCTGCTCATGCAGCGCGGCGAGATCATCGATCGGCTGATCGCGGTGAAGGGGCCGAATGGCGCCTCCGCCTTTCGCCCCGACCGCGAGGCGCGGATGATGCGCGCGCTGGTCTCGCGGCATACGGGCCTGTTGCCGGTCGATACGGTCGAGGGCATTTGGCGCATCATCGTGTCCACCTTCACCTATATGCAGGCGGAATATTCCCTCCACGCCGATGATTCCGGCGGCGACGCGGCCATGCGTGACAGCGCGCGCTTCCACTTCGGCTTCACCGTGCCTTACGTCACCCATCACGGCGCCGGCGCCGTGGTCGCGGCGGTGGCGGGCTCCAAGGGCGATCTCGGAATGCTGCGCTCCGCCGGCGCGCAGGAGGAGGGCGCCTGGTGGACGCGGCTCGTCGGCGAGAATGCGCCCAAGATCATCGCGCGCCTGCCCTTCGTCGAGCGGCCCAATCATCCGGCCGGCTTGCCGGTGCTGATCGTCGCCAAGCCCCTGGCCGAGGCCGCCTCGCAGGATATCGCCCTCTATGCGCTCACGCTGCCGAAATGGCATGCGGCCGCTCCGGCGGCGATCGACGCGCTCGCCGGCGAAATTCTCGCCACCGCGCCGCATGGCGGCGAGCTGTCGCTGCTCGTCGCCGCGCCCGGCCATGTGAAAGCCGCGCAATTTACGGAAGAGCTGGCGCGCGCCGGCGTCGGCCGCGCCAGCGCCGAGCCGGTCGGCAGCCATGCGGCGCGCTTCGAATTGGATACGGCCCGCAGCGGCGTTTTTGCTCCGAGGAGTTGACGAGATGACCAAACCTGTCGTGCGTCGAAGCGTGCTGGCGATCGACGCTTATGTGCCCGGCAAGAGCGCCGCCCCCGGCGCCGCGCGCGTCTTCAAGCTCTCCGCCAATGAGACGCCGCTGGGGCCGTCTCCCAAGGCCGTGGAGGCGCTGCGCGCGCTGGCGCCCAAGATCGCCGCCTATCCCGACGGCTCGGCGACGCGGCTGCGGCAGGCGATCGGCGCGGCGCATGGGCTCGATCCCGAGCGCATCGTCTGCGGCGCCGGCTCCGACGATATTCTCGCTCTGCTCGCGCACGCTTTCATCGAGCCGGGCGACGAAGGAATCTACACGCAATATGGATTTCTCGAATATCGCATCGTCATTCTCGCGGCGGGCGGCGTTCCCGTCATCGCGCCGGAGACGAATTACAAGGCGAGCGTCGACGCGATTTTGGAGAGGGTGACGGAGCGCACGAAAATCGTCTTCGTCGCCAATCCCAATAATCCGACTGGGACCTATCTGCCGAAATCGGAAATACTGCGGCTCGCCGACGCGCTGCCGCCGCATGTCGTGCTCGTCATCGACGCGGCCTATGCGGAATATGCGCAGTGCGAGGATTACTCCGCGGCGCTGGAGCTCGCCTCGACGCGCGACAATGTGGTGACGACGCGCACCTTCTCGAAAATCTACGGCCTCGCGGGGCTGCGTCTCGGCTGGGGCTATGGCTCGGCGCATATCGTCGATGCGCTGAACCGTCTGCGCGGCCCTTTCAATGTGAGCAGCGCGGCGATCGAGGCGGGCATAGAGGCCGTGCAGGACAAAGCGCATCTCGAGGCGGCGATCGCGCATAATGCGCGCTGGCTGCCGTTTCTGACGCGCGAGATCGAGGCGCTGGGGCTCGAGGTTCTGCCGAGCGTCGCCAATTTCATCGCCATTCGCTTTCCCGATGAGGCGGGGCGCACGGCGGCGGACGCCGATCGCTTCCTCACCGCGCGTGGCCTCGTGCTGCGCGCGATCGGCGCTTATGGAATGCCGCAATTTCTGCGGCTGACCATCGGCTCGGAGGAGGCCAATCGTCTCGTCGTCGCGGCGCTCGGCGAATTCACCGCATCTTGGCGCGCGGCGCCGCGGGCCGCGCATGGCTGACGCGCGCGCGCCGATCTTCGAGAAGGTCGCGCTGATCGGCCTCGGCCTCATCGGCTCGTCGATCGCGCGCGGCGCTCGCGCCTATGGCGCCGCGACTCGCATCGCCGCGAGCGACGCCTCGGAACAAGTGTGCGCGCGCGTGCGCGAGCTCGGCATAGCCGATGAAACGACCGCCGATCTCGCGCAGGCCGTCACGGGCGCCGATCTCGTTATTCTCTGCGTGCCGGTCGGCGCTTGCGGCGAGGTCGCGCGCGCGATCGCGCCGCATCTTGCGCCGGGCGCCATTCTGTCCGACGTCGGCTCGGTGAAGGGCGCCATTGTCGCGCAGGTCGCGCCGCATGTTCCCGCGAGCGCGCATTTCATTCCCGCGCATCCGATCGCCGGCACGGAATATTCCGGGCCGGACGCCGGCTTTGCGACGCTGTTTCAGAATCGTTGGTGCATTCTCACGCCGCAAGAAGGTTTCGACGGCGAGGCGGTGAGGAAGCTCTCGGCTTTTTGGACGCGCCTCGGCGCCAATGTCGAGACGATGAGCGCGACTCATCATGATCTGGTGCTGGCGGTGACGAGCCATCTGCCGCATCTCATCGCTTACAACATCGTCGGCACGGCCGCCGATCTCGAGGAGGTCACGCAGTCGGAGGTGATCAAATTCTCGGCGTCGGGCTTTCGTGATTTCACCCGCATCGCGGCCTCCGATCCGATCATGTGGCGCGATATTTTCTTGAACAACAAGGACGCCGTGCTGGAGATGCTCGGCCGTTTCGACGAGGATTTGACGGCGCTGCGCCGCCTGATCCGCACCGGCGACGGCGATGGGCTGTTCGCGCTGTTCACGCGCACGCGCGCCATCCGCCGCAGCATCATAGAGCAGGGGCAGGATACGGCGGCGCCGGATTTCGGACGCTCGGCGCCGCGCGAGGAGTGAGGCGGTTCCGGCTGAAAATTTCCCTTCTCCCCGCGAGCGGGGAGAAGGAAGACGGCGAACGCCGCGCGAGCCGATCCGCCGACGGGCGTCGAGCTGATCCAGCGCAGGCGCTTCTCTGATCGCAGCGTCACATTTCAAATGTCACATGGCCGTTCGCGTCGATCGGCCACAAGGGATTCCAGGCGATCTCCCATGCATGGTCGTCGGGGTCGGCGACATAGCCGCGAAAGCCTCCGTGCGGCGGCGGGCCGGCCGGCCGCAATAGCGCGCCGCCGGCCTCGATGAGACGCTTCATGACCGGCTCGACATCCTCTTTGCTCGGGACATTATGCGCGAGCGAGAAGGCTCCTGGCGTATGGAGTCCGGAGCGGCTCATGTCCGCCTCGAGCGCGTCTTTCAGGAATGCGCCGAGAACAAAGCCGTTCATCTGGTAGAAGATGATTTGCGGGCTCTCGAAGACCGGCTTCCAGCCGAAGCCCTCGACATAGAAACGACGTGAGCGCTCCAGATCGGAGACGCCGAGCGTGATGACGGATATTTGCTGTTGCATGCCACGACCTCATTGGCCGCCGGCGCGAGATTGCGCTGGCGTTAAAGGCCATGGGACACATCGCGGCGAGCGAAGGTCAGGACCCGCTGGCGCGGGGATCGGGCCAACCGCACCGATCTCTCCTTTTCTGACGCGTGATTTTTAATCCGCCGCGCGCGGTGGAGCAAGATGGGGCGCCGTCGGATCGGCCCGATCAGATCAGCCCCATCACCTGCAGCGCGTCGGAAATCTCCTCGCGTCGTTTCTCCACCGCTACCTCGCCTTCGCGTACGGCTTCCTCCGTGCGATCGAATTCGAGCAGACCGATATGGCCGACGCGCGGCGTGATGTGCACGTCGGGCGGATCGCCGGCGAGGCGCGAGCGCGTCAAGCGGTCCTGCATGATGCTGAGCGAGGTCGTCATCACGCCGAAAATGCTCGGCCGGTCGGGGTCGCGGCGGAAGACGCCGCGCGTCAGCGACTCGGTGAGCGAGGCGACGAATGGCTTCTGCTTTTGCTCGAGCAGCGTGATCGGATCGAAGCCCATGGTCGAAGGGATGCGCGCGGCGTCGCGCGATTTCCCGATTATGTCCGTGTTGAGATTGACCGCGATCACCAGCTCCGCGCCGAGCGCGCGGCAGGCGGCGACCGGCAGAGGATCGACCAGCGCGCCATCGGCGAGCCAGCGCCCCTCCACCTCCATGGGCGGGAACAGGCCCGGCAGCGAGAAGGAGGCGCGCAGCGTCTCGGCGAGGTCGCCCTTCTGCAGCCAGATCTCATGGCCGGTGATCAGATCGGTGGCGACGGCGACGAAAGGCGTCGGCAGAGTCTCGACGCGCAGCGGCCCGAGCGCGCGGCGCAGCTCCATCAGCAGCCGATCGCCTTTGATGAGGCCGCCATAGCCGAGCTGGAGATCGAGATAGGAAACGATCTTGCGCTTGTCGAGCGAGGCGGCCCAGGCCTCCAGCTCGTCGAGCTTGCCGGCGATGAAGCAGCCGCCGACGAGCGCGCCCGCGGAGGTTCCGGCGACGACATCGAAGACGACGCCCATGCGCGTCAGCGCGCGCACCGCGCCGATATGCGCCCAGCCGCGCGCCATGCCGGAGCTGAGCGCGAGGCCGATCTTGCGCCTGCCGAGCGGATGCTCCTCTTTGTCGAGCGTCACCGTCGCTTCCCTCATCGTCGCCGCTCAGGCTCTTTTTTTCGCCCCCCGTCGTTCACATATCACATCCGCCGCTTTCGGGGGCGAGGGCGAAGATCACGCCGCGGAGGGAACGCGGATGAGCGCCGAGACGGTCGAATATGATCGCTATCGCGTGATGGTCGAGGCCTCGCCGGCGGCGATCCTCATCGTCGGCTCCGACGGGCTGGTCCGCTACGCCAATCGCGAGACGGAGCTTTTGTTCGGCTACGCGCGCGAGGAGCTGATCGGCCGCTCTGTCGATCTGCTGACTCCGGCGGTCGTCCAACGCCGCCACGCCGCCTACCGCCGGCTCTTTTACGCCGATCCGAGCCGCCGTTTGATGGGCGTCGGCCGTGAGATCAAGGCCCGGCGTCGCGACGGCGGCGAGTTTCCGGTCGAGATCGGGCTCGCGCCGCTGGCGACCGCGCACGAGCTGATGGTGACGGCCACGATCCTCGACATGAGCAGGCGGCGAGAGGTGGAGCGCGCGCTCACCGCCAGCGTCGCGGAGCTGGAGCGCGCCAATGAGAGGCTCGGCCAATTCGCCTATGTCGCCTCGCTCGATCTGCAGCAGCCCTTGAATGAGATCGCCGCGCAATCGACGCGGCTCGATGCCGCCATGGCGGCGGGATGCTGCGAGGAGATCGCGCAGGCGAGCGCTCATATGCGCTGCGCGGCCGTGCGCGGGCGCAAGCTCGTCGGAGATCTGCTCATTTATGCGCGCACTATCTACGGCGATCAGCAATTGGAGGCGCTGGATCTGCGCGAGGAGGTGCAATTTTCCCTCGCGGCGCTGGCGCAATCGATCGAAGCGGGCGCGACCAGGCTCGAGGTCGATATTCCCGCCGCCGCTTTCGTCGGCGACCGCGCGCAATTCGCCTGCCTGATGCAGAATATCGTCGCCAATGCGGTCAAATATCGAAAGCCCGGCCGGCCGGCCGAGGTGACGATCGCGGCGACGCTGGAGCAGGGCGCCATTCGACTCTCCATCGTCGATAAGGGCGTCGGCTTCGAGCAGGACTTCGCGCAGCGAATTTTCGAGCCCTTCAGCCGCCCGGAGAGCGATGTGGAATATGCCGGCACTGGCATAGAGCTGGCGATCTGCAAATCCATCGCGGATCGTCACGGCTGGGAGATAGAGGTCGAGTCGCAGCCGGGCGACGGGACGGCGTTCCGCCTCGCGATACCGGCGCTATTCGCGCCGTCCATGTGAGTCCTTCTCCCGCGCGCGCTCAGCCCAGGCGTGAGGCCGTCTCGCGCAAATGGGCGAAGGCGCCTTTGGCGGCGTCGACCAGCGCCTCCGGGCCGCGCGGTCGCTTGCCGCGCATGCGGGGCTCCTTGGGCGCCTCGTCGCGCATCAGCCGCGGCTGGGCGAGATGCGGCGCCACGCCCTCGCGCATCACGGCGCGGCGCAACGGGCCGAGCGCCGTCATGGCGATGAAGCCCGCGCCGCGAAGGAGGTCGATCGGCAGATAGGGGACGATCAGCGAGCGATTGAGCAGATCGACGCCATGGGTGCGGAAGCCGATATCGGCCCGCCGATGCACCTCGTAGCGCATCAGCGCGCGCGCGAGCTCCTTGGGATTGCGCAGATCGACGCTGGCGAGGCAATCCTCGAGATCGGCGACGTCGCGCAGGCTGAGATTGAGGCCCTGCGCGCCGATCGGCGGAAACACATGGCAGGTCTCGCCGACCAGCGCGAGACGCGGCGCCGTCAGCCGCGACACTTGCAGCCCGCCCATGCGGAACTCGCCGATGCCGCTCTCGATCGTGATGGAGCCGAGCTTCTCGCGCGAATAATCCTCCATCTCGTATTGCAGCTCGTCGCGCGGCTTGGCGAGGCGGCGCTTGGCGTCGCGCGGGCTCATCAGCCAGACCAGGCTGGAGCGATGCTCCGCGCCCTCGCGCGGCGGCAGCGGCACCAGAGTGAAGGGGCCGGAGCGCGTGTGAAATTCGGTCGAGACATTGTCGTGCGGCAGCTCGTGACGCAGCAGAGCGGTGAGCGCCACTTGCGGATAGGTCCATTCCTTCGTGTCTATGCCGGCGGCGGCGCGCGCCTTGCTGCCGCGCCCATCGGCAGCCACGATGAAATCGGCGGCGATGCGGCGCCCGTCCGCGAGGATCGCCGTCGCGCCATCCTCCTCGAATTCATAGTCGGTGATGTCGGTCTCGACGATCTCGAAGCTCTGCGCCGCGCGCGCATGATCGAGCAGAATGGCGGTCAGCTCGTCATTGGAGACATTGAGGCCGAAGGCGGGAAGATCGATCTCCTCCGACCGCATGATGAGATCGGGCACGGGGAGAAGCTGGTCCGTGTCGTCGATCATTTGGATCGTCTCGATCGGACAGGCGGCGGCGCGGACTTTCTCCAGCACGCCGATCGAATCGAGAAAGCGCACCGAGGCCTCGAACAGCGCGATTGTGCGGCCCGGCAGAGGCGGGGGGAAGCGCCCGGCGAGCGTCACGCGCCAGCCGGCGTTGGCGAAGGCGAGGGCGGCGGCTATGCCCGTGGAGCCGGCCCCGGCGACGAGAATTTGCGTGTCGATCGCGGGGCTTGCGCCCGCCAATGTCTCGGCCATGTGCTGCGTCTCCGTTTCGGGAATCCTTCTACACCATGGGGAGGGGAAGGCGAAGCCGCCCACCGGCGGCTTTCCGCCGCTGCCCGAAAATCTGTTGGCTTTGTCGTCTGCGTCAATCCATGGTCGCAATCGACGCGGATTTTGCGGCGCGAAGTCATTCGGAGAAAATCATGGTGAAGGCGATACGCATTTACGAGACGGGCGGGCCGCAGGTTCTGCGCTATGAGGAAGTCGAGCTTCCTGCGCCGGGGCCTGGCGAGGCGCAGATCGTCCAGAGGGCGATCGGCGTCAATTATATCGACGTCTATCTGCGCAGCGGAGCCTATCCCGCCGATCTTCCCTTCATTCCGGGCTATGAGGGCGCCGGCGAGGTGGTCGCGCTCGGCGAGGGCGTCGACGAGGTCGAAATCGGCGAGCGCGTGGCCTATGTCGGCCCGCTCGGCGGCTATGCGGAGGCGCGCAATATTCCCGCCGCCTCGCTGGTGAGGCTGCCCAAATCCTTTTCCTTCGAGACCGGCGCCTCGATGATGCTCAAAGGGCTCACCGCGCAATATCTGCTGCGCCGCACGTTCAAGGTGAAAGAGGGCGACCGCATTCTCGTCCATGCGGGCGCGGGCGGCGTCGGCCAATTGCTCTGCCAATGGGGAAGCGCGCTCGGCGCGCATGTGATCGCCACCGTCGGCGACGAGGAGAAGGCGAAGATCGCCAAAGAAGCCGGGGCGGCGCATACGATTCTCTATCGCAGCGCGGATTTTGTCGCCGCCGTGCGCGAGATCACCAACGGCAAGCTCTGCGACGTCGTCTATGACGGCGTCGGCCGCGATACTTTTCCGGCTTCGCTCGATTGCTTGAAGCCTTTCGGACTTTTCGTCAGCTATGGCTCCGCCTCGGGCAAGATCGAGGCTTTCGACATAAATCTCCTGTCGCAAAAGGGCTCGCTCTTCGCGACGCGTCCCTCGCTCTTCGCGCATATCGCGCGGCGCAAGGACCTCGAGAAGATGACGAGCCAAGTGGTGCGCGCGATCAAGAAGGGCGTCCTGCGGCTCGAGCGGCCAGCGCTCTATCGGCTCGAGGACGCTGCTCTCGTCCATGCCGACCTCGAGGCGCGGCGCACGACAGGCGCGCTCGTGCTCATTCCCTGAGCCTCGGGCTGGCCGCCGCTGCAAAATCTTCATCTGTGTGATATTTTTAACACAGGCGCGCCGCAGCGGCTTCGGTCGCAGAATTTAGGGGGTTGAATTTGTGGGCGCTGCCGAATCGCTCTGGTCGGGCCCGCCCGCTCGGGCGGCGCTCGAACGGGGCCGTGTGGCCGGTTCTCCTGGCCGAGCCTGGACAAATGCGACCTTTTATGCCGGGCGCTACGACGAGGAATCGGATAGGCTCCAAAATCGTTCCGGCTTTGAGGTTCCTCCCACCTCCCGATGGGCCGGGGCCCACTCTCAAAACCCGGCGTTCTCGCCGGGTTTTTTTCTGCCCGCGCTGTGCCGCGCCGCGGCGCCTATTCCGCCTTTTTCTATGCGCAATAAGGCCTTATCTCGCCGCTCCAGATCATGGAGCCGGGCGCGAGCGCGGTTTTCGCCCTGCGCTTTCGCATCTGCGCGGTTGCATTCCGGGCCAAAACGGCACATGTTGACACGCGCGGCGCCAGCGCCGCGAAGCATGAGGGTCATAAGCTGACGACAAGTCTCCCAGGGGCGGCGCGCGCGCCGTCTCAGCCGGCTTCCGGGCCGATCGGCCAGATCACCGGCTCCATCGTCCAAAAAGTCCTCACCAGCCTCGACGACTCCAAGGCCGAGGACGTCATCTCCATCGATTTGCGCGGCAAGACGTCGATCGCCGATGACATGGTCATCGCGACCGGCCGTTCGACCACGCACGTCGGCGCCATCGCCGACAGAGTGCTCAAAGCCTGCAAGGAGGCCGGTCTCGTCGCTCCGCGCGTCGAGGGGCTGCCGCAGTGCGACTGGGTGCTGATCGACGCGGGCGACGTCATCGTCCACATTTTCCGACCTGAGGTGCGTCAGTTCTACAACCTCGAGAAAATGTGGGCCGGCGCGCGGCCGAGCGAGCTGCGCGCGGTCTGACCGCCTGAGGGCGAAACGGGACAGGACGGCATTCGCCGCGAGCGCGAATGTCCGTAAGAGAACATGCGTCTCGGAATTCTCTGTGTCGGTCGGCTAAAGGCCGGCCCGGAGCGCGAGCTCTACGCACGTTACGCCGCCCGCGTCGCGGCGATGCGAAATCTCGGGCTCGCGGGGCTCGATCTCCTGGAAATCGACGAGAGCCGGGCGCGCAATCCGGCCGAGCGCATGGCGCAGGAAGGCGACAGCCTGCTCGCCGCCCTGCCGGCGGGCGCGCGGCTCGTCGTCTTCGACGAGCGGGGAAAGCCGGCCAGCAGCGTCGATTTCGCGGCCATGGTCGAAAGCGAGAGAGACAAAGGCGTAAAATCGCTGTGGTTCGCGATCGGCGGTTCTGAGGGGCTGGCGCCCGCCGTGCGGGACAAGGCCGGCGCCGTCTTTTCCTTCGGGCGCATGACGCTGCCGCATCAGATCGTGCGAATCCTCGTCGCCGAGCAGATCTATCGGGCGACGACCATTCTTTCCGGACACCCGTATCATCGCGCCTGAGGCGCGCTTCGTCCTTGTGATTTATTCACCACGACGACATGAAGATTGCATCCGCCGGTCGGCCGGGTTCAGAGCGAGAGGAGCGACATGACCGAGCCGCCGCTGATACGCTTCGTCGTCTGCGTCGGCGACGTCTGCGACCGCGATGGACGCGGGAGCGCGCTGCATGAGCGCTTGAGCGAGGCGCTCGATATCGATTTCGGCAAAGGGATCGCCGCTGGCGAGATCGCCTGTGTGAGGCGCAGCTGCCTGCGCCATTGCTCGCGAGGAATCCCCATGGTCCGCATAGAGCCGTCCGGCGACGTTCACGCCGATCCAGACATCGAGCATATGCTCGATCTCGTGGAGGAGGCGCTCATCGGCTGAGCGGCGCCTCTACGCTTTCGCTTCGGCGCGTTTCCAATTGCTGAAAACGCTTTATTCGTCGCCGACCTTGGCCGGCTTCAGCACCACGGGGCGCAGCAGGAAGGACGGAATATGGTCGCCGAGGCCAATGACCGGCGGCCCATCGTCCTCATGCTGGCGCGTCGTCGGCCTGCGGTCGCGGCGATCGCCATAGGTCGGCGGCCGCTCGGGGCGGGGTCGCGCAGCAGGGCGTGTCTCACGCTCTTGCCTCGGCTCGCGCGCCTGTCTCGGCTCGCGTTCCGCCCGGGGCTCGCGTTCTTGCCGCGGCTCCCGCTCTGGCCGGGGCTCGCGCTCTTGTCTGGGCTCCCGCTCTTGCCGGGCCTCGCGGCGCGGCTCGCGTTCCGCCGTGGAACGGCGTCCTCCGCGCTCGCCGCTGCGTGCGCTGCGTCCACGCCCGCGCGATTCGCGCGCCGGCGCCTCGGACGGCGGCGGCAGCTCGTCGAGGCCGGGGCCTTCCCAATCGATCTTATTGCCGATCAGCGTCTCGATCTGATCGAGATATTTGCGGTCGTCATCGGTGACGAGGGTGAAGGCCGTGCCGGAACGGCCGGCGCGGCCCGTGCGGCCGATGCGATGGACATAGTCCTCGCTATGCGTCGGCACGTCGAAATTGAAGACATGGCTGACGTCGGGAATATCGAGGCCGCGCGCGGCGACATCCGAGCAGACGAGAAGATTGACGTCGCCATTCTTGAAGGCGTCGAGCGAGGCCATGCGGGCGAGCTGGTCCATGTCGCCATGCAGGGCGCCGGCGGAGAAGCCGTGCTTGTCCAGCGAGCGATGCAGTATTGCGACGTCGCGCTTGCGATTGCAGAAGATGATCGCGTTCTTGAAGCTGTCCGCGCCGCGGATGATTCGGCGCAGCGTCTCGCGCTTCTCGGCATGGCCATGCGTGGCGATGAGCGCCTGGCGGATCGTCGCCGCGGTCGTCGAGGCGCGGGCCACTTCGACTCGCACAGGATTGTGCAAGAAAGCCTCGGTGAGACGCGTGATCTCCGGCGGCATCGTCGCGGAGAAGAATAATGTCTGCCGCGTGAACGGCACCAGCTTGCAGACGCGCTCTATGTCCGGGATGAAGCCCATGTCGAGCATGCGGTCGGCCTCGTCGATGACGAGGATCTCGATATTGGTGAGCAGCAGCTTGCCGCGGTCGAAGAAGTCGAGCAGGCGGCCGGGCGTCGCAATCAGCACATCGGCGCCGCGCATGATCTTGGCTTCCTGATCTCCGAAGGAGACGCCGCCGATCAGAAGCGAGACATTGAGCTTATGATTTACGCCATATTTGGCGAAGCTCGCCTCGACCTGCGCGGCGAGCTCGCGCGTCGGCTCGAGAATCAGCGTGCGCGGCATTCGCGCGCGGGCGCGGCCTTGCTCGAGCCGGCACAGCATGGGCAGCGTGAACGCCGCCGTCTTGCCCGTGCCCGTCTGGGCGATGCCCAGAATGTCGCGCCCCTGCAGCGCGGGGGGAATGGCCTGTTCCTGAATGGGCGTGGGCTGGGTGTAGCCGGACGCCTCAACGGCCGCGAGGACCTTTTGGGAAAGGCCGAGTTCGTCGAAGTTCATCAATGGTCCTGGTCGCGGCTTTCATGACATCTGGCAAGGGAAGGGCGCGCGAATGCCGCGGGGGCGCGCGTCGTCCTCGAGAGGCGGGGCCGTCGCAAATCGACGGATATGTCCGCTGGCGTTCTGCTCGACGATCCGGGGAGCAAGACGCGCGCCATGCTTGAAGCCGAACGCGCCGAATGTCAATGAATTTGACGCGGGCCATCGCGAGCGGCGCCGCGCCGCGCCGCTGCGGATGTTTTCGTTGAAGCTTCGCCTTATTTGGCCTCCGCCCCGCAGGGCGAGACGGGCGCGACGGCTTTTTGAGCGGGCGAGATCGAGCCGGTGGCGGCGTGATCGACGCCGACGAAGCCGATGCGATGCATGACCTGAGTCGCCACGCTCGGCTGCGACGCCGCGAGCTGCGCGCGGCCACGCTCCTCCTTATGGACAAAAGCGATGAGCGGCAGCTCGCCGTTTTGTAACTTTGCCGACAGCAGATTGGCCCCGAGCACGCAGGCGAGCGCCAGCACGGCCGACCCCAAGGCAACTTTTTCGACGAGCCTACCAGCCGTGTCCCGCCGAAACCGATCGAGCATCGACATTCGCGCCTCTTTTCAATCGCGCGCCTCGCGTATGAGCGGGGCGACATTAGGCGCCGGGAGTAAAGGACGCGTTTACGCTCATGGTTTTCAATAAGTAGACGGATGCGGCGCGCCGCCGCGGGGTGGAATCGAAACATTGGCGGCGCCTTTTGGAAACCGCGTCGGTCGCCGAATGCGCCGCCGCGGCGCGCTCACTTGTTCGCTCGCCGCGGCACATTATGTCCTAGGCGTATTGTTGAAGGAGGCGGCGCGCCCGAGGCGCCGCATCCGGGGCGCGCTTCGGACTTTTTCGGCGATTTCAGCTTTTCGGGTCTTGCCAATGCTCCCGCGAGAAAGAAAACTCGGCGCTACCCCGCTTCGACCGCGCCGCGAAAGCCGACCAGGGGCTCGCGGCACAGAGAATGCTACGCAGATGTCAGCCGGGCCTTTCGCGGGCGAAACATCGGAAAGGGGAATGAGGAAAGCCGAGGTGACCGTGATCGATGATGATCTTACGCTCGACAGCCGGTTTGCGTCCGCCATGGACGCTGACGGCGCGCCTCCCCACGCGGGCGGGAAAGAGCCTCGCAAAGGCGGCGGCGACGGTGGGCCGGGGTCGGGAACGGCGCTGATCACCCGCACGCGGACGCAGACGCGACGGCCCAACATGTATCGCGTCTTGTTGCTCAACGACGACTACACGACCCAGGAGTTCGTGGTCATCGTTCTGCGTAAATATTTCAACAAGAGCCTGGAAGAAGCCACTCGGATAATGCTGCACGTGCATAATCACGGCGTCGGCGAATGCGGCGTCTACACCTATGAGGTGGCGGAGACGAAAGTCACGCAAGTGATGGATTATGCGCGCAAGCACCAGCATCCGCTTCAGTGCATCATGGAAAAGAAGTGAGGGCGGACGATCGATGCCGACATTCTCGCGCAACCTGAAGCAGTCACTCGACCGCGCGCTCGCCTCGGCGAGGGAGCGGCATCATGAATATGCGACTTTGGAGCATCTGCTCCTCAGCCTCATAGACGACCAAGACGCGGCGGCCGTGCTGCGCGCCTGCTCGGTCGATCTCGATCTGCTCGCCAAAAATTTGCGCGAATACATCGATCACGAGCTGGACAATCTGGTCAATGAATCGGCAGGCGACTGCAAGCCGACCGCCGGCTTCCAGCGCGTCGTGCAGCGCGCCATCATCAGCGTGCAGTCCTCCGGTCGCGAGGATGTGAGCGGCGCCAATGTTCTGGTCGCGCTCTTCGCCGAGCGCGAGAGCCACGCCGTCTATTTCCTGCAGGAGCAGGATATGACGCGCTATGACGCGGTCAATTACATCAGCCACGGCATCGCCAAGCGGCCGGGCCTCTCGGACGGCTCGCGCGCGCCGCGCGGCGTCGAGGACGAGGCGGAGCGGGGCGAGGGACGCGAGGGGCGCGAGGGCGAGCAGCGCAAGAAGGAAGGCGCGCTCGAGGCCTATTGCGTCAACCTCAACCGCAAGGCGCGCGACGGCCGCATCGATCCGCTGATCGGCCGCGAGTCCGAGGTGCTGCGCACCGTGCAGGTGCTCTGCCGCCGGCAGAAGAACAATCCGCTGCTGGTCGGCGATCCGGGCGTCGGCAAGACGGCCATCGCCGAAGGTCTCGCTCGCAAGATCATTCAGAACGAGGTTCCCGAGGTGCTCTCCGGCGCGACGGTCTTCGCGCTCGACATGGGCACGCTGCTCGCCGGCACGCGCTATCGCGGCGATTTCGAGGAGCGGTTGAAGCAGGTCATCAAGGAGATTGAGGCGCATAAGAATGCGATCCTCTTCATCGACGAGATCCATACGGTGATCGGCGCCGGCGCGACCTCCGGCGGCGCGATGGACGCCTCCAATCTGCTGAAGCCCGCGCTGGCCCAGGGCACGCTGCGCTGCATCGGCTCGACCACCTATCGCGAATATCGCCAATATTTCGAGAAGGACCGCGCTCTGGTGCGGCGCTTCCAGAAGATCGACGTCAATGAGCCGTCGATCCCGGATGCGGTGGAGATCGTCAAGGGCCTCAAGCCCTATTTCGAAGAGTTCCACAAGATCCGCTACACCAATGAGGCGTTGAAGGCCGCGGTGGAGCTTTCGGCACGCTACATTCACGACCGCAAGCTGCCGGACAAGGCGCTCGACGTGATCGACGAGACCGGCGCCGCGCAAATGCTGGTGCCGGAGTCCAAGCGCAAGAAGACGATCGGCCTCAAGGAGATCGAGACCACGATCTCGACCATGGCGCGCATCCCCGCCAAGACCGTCTCCAAGGACGACGCCGAGGTGCTTGCCCATCTCGACGAGACCTTGAAGCGCGTCGTCTATGGACAGGACAAGGCTGTCACGGCGCTCACCTCGGCGATCAAGCTGGCCCGCGCCGGCCTGCGCGATCCCGAGAAGCCGATCGGCTGCTATCTGTTCTCTGGCCCGACCGGCGTCGGCAAAACGGAGGCGGCGCGCCAGCTCGCCACCTCGCTGGGCATAGAGCTGATCCGCTTCGACATGTCGGAATATATGGAGCGCCATACGGTGAGCCGGCTCATCGGCGCGCCTCCCGGCTATGTGGGCTTCGATCAGGGCGGCCTGCTGACGGATGGCATCGACCAGCATCCGCATTGCGTGCTGCTGCTGGACGAGATCGAGAAGGCGCATCCGGATCTGTTCAACATCCTTCTGCAGGTGATGGACCACGGCAAGCTGACGGATCACAATGGCAAGCAGATCGACTTCCGCAACGTGATCCTCATCATGACGACCAACGCCGGCGCCGCCGATCTCGCCAAGAAGCCCATCGGCTTCACGCGCGGCAAGACGCATAGCGCCGAGGACAATGAGGCGATCAATCACCTCTTCGCCCCGGAGTTCCGCAATCGTCTCGACTCGATCGTCCATTTCGGCCATCTGCCGGAAGAGGTGATCGCCCGCGTCGTCGACAAATTCATCCTGCAGCTCGAGGCGCAGCTCGCCGACCGCAATGTCACGATCGAGCTCTCCGACGAGGCGCGGTCCTGGCTCGTCGAGCATGGCTATGACCAGGCCATGGGCGCGCGTCCGATGGGCCGTGTCATCCATACGCATATCAAGACGCCGCTCGCCGATGAGGTTCTCTTCGGCCGGCTGAAGAATGGCGGCGCGGTGCGCGTGGTGGTGGTGACGGATGACAGCGGCGCCAAGACGCTGGGCTTCGTCTTCCCAGAGGGACCGGTGCTGCCGCGTCCCGAGCGCGATATCGTCGAGGCCGGCAAGAAGCGGGCGGCGGAGAGCGGCGCCGAGCCGCGCAAAAGCCGCAAGGCGAAGGACGGCGACGGCGGCAAGGATTCGGGCAAGACCGAGCCGGCTCCGCGCAGCGCCAGCGCGCGTCCGCGCAGTGTTCCAGAGACGCCGCTCAAGAGCTGAGCGCGCGATCCCTCACGGGATGTTAATCACTTCGATCGTATTCTCGAAGCCGGGCTATGCCCGGCTTCGTCATTTGCGCGCTCCCGCGCTTCTGTCCGAGCTCGAGGTGAGAACATAGATGCGCGTGGCGATCGTTCACTATTGGTTCGTCGGCATGCGCGGCGGGGAGAAGGTCGTCGAAGCTCTGATCCGGCTCTATCCGCAGGCCGATCTCTTCGCCCATGTCATCGATCCGTCCGCTGTCTCGCCGACGATCCGCTCGCGCCCGATCACGACGAGCTTCATCCAGTCGCTTCCGCGCGCGGCGAAATATTACCGGCAATATCTGCCGCTCATGCCGCTCGCCTGCGAGCAGCTCGATCTGCGCGGCTATGATCTCGTCATCTCGAGCGAGTCCGGTCCGGCTAAGGGGATCATCCCGCCGCCGGAGGCGCTGCATGTCTGCTATTGCCATTCGCCCATGCGCTATTTGTGGAACATGTACCATGAATATCGCGAGGAATCCGGCCGGCTCACGCGCCTATTGATGCCGCCGCTCGCCCATTATCTACGCAATTGGGATGCGCTGTCGGCGACGCGCGTCGATCATTTCATCGCCAATTCCACGACGGTCGCGCATCGCGTCGAGCGCTATTATCGCCGCTCCGCCGATATCGTGCATCCGCCCGTCGCCGCCGACGCCTTCTCCATCGCGCCTCCGCAAGAGATCGGCGATTACTATCTGATGGTCGGCGAGCTTGTCGGCTATAAGCGGCCGGATCTCGCCATCGACGCCTTCAATGCGAGCGGCAAGAAGCTCGTCGTCATCGGCGGCGGCTCCAATCTGGAGGCGATCGCCAAGCGCGCCGGCCCGACCGTGTCCGTGCTCGGCCCGCAGCCTTTCGACGTTCTGATGCGGCATTATTCGCGCTGCCGCGCGCTGATCTTTCCGGGTGAGGAAGATTTCGGCATCGTGCCGCTCGAGGCGATGGCGAGTGGACGGCCGGTGATCGCTTTCCGCCGCGGCGGGGCGACCGAGACCGTTGTCGAGAATGAGACAGGCGTCTTCTTCGATACACAGACGATCGAAGCGCTGAGCGAGGCGATCGCGCGCTTCGAGCGCATGGAATTCTCGCCCGAGCGCATTCGCGCCCACGCACTCGGCTTCGGCGAGGAGCGCTTCTTGCGCGAGATGCGCGAGAAGATCGATTCTTATTTCGCTGCGCGCGACGCGAAGCGCTGAGGAAGAGCGAGCCTGAAGGCTCGCTGTCCAGGGCGTCGATCGGACGTGAGTCCTCAGCTTCGCAAGGCGGGTCCTATTGCTCTTGCGCGGCGCGCTTGCGTTTCGGCGCGGGCGCCTCTTTCGTCGCTTTGGCTTTCTCCGCGCGCGGCGGACGGCGCTTCAGCACCTCGTCGAGATAGCGGCCGGTGTGGCTGCGCTTCGCCGCGACGATATCGGCGGGCGGACCAGCCGCCACGATCTCGCCGCCGCCATTGCCGCCCTCGGGTCCGAGATCGATGATCCAATCGGCCGTCTTGATGACCTCGAGATTATGCTCGATGACGACGACGCTATTGCCCTGATCGACGAGCTCGTGCAGCACCTCGAGCAGCTTGGCGACATCGTGGAAATGCAGGCCCGTCGTCGGCTCGTCGAGAATATAGAGCGTGCGGCCCGTGGAGCGGCGCGCCAATTCCTTGGCGAGCTTCACACGCTGCGCCTCGCCGCCGGAGAGCGTCGTCGCCTGCTGGCCGACGCGAATGTAATCGAGGCCGACGCGCTTCAGCGTCTCCATCTTGTCGCGGATCGCCGGCACGGCTTTGAATAAGACGGCTGCTTCCTCGACCGTCATGTCGAGCACATCGGCGATGGACTTCTCGCGATATTTCACTTCCAGCGTCTCGCGATCGTAGCGCTTGCCCTTGCAGACGTCGCAAGTGACATAGACGTCGGGCAGGAAGTGCATCTCGATCTTGATGACGCCGTCGCCCTGGCAGGCTTCGCAGCGGCCGCCTTTCACATTGAAGGAGAAGCGCCCCGGCGCATAGCCGCGCGCTTTTGCCTCGGGAAGGCCGGCGAACCATTCGCGGATCGGCGTGAAGGCGCCCGTGTAGGTCGCGGGGTTCGAGCGCGGCGTGCGGCCGATCGGCGATTGGTCGATATCGATAATCTTGTCGATATGCTCGAGCCCATCGATCTTGTCGAAGGGCGCCGGATGCTCATGCGCGCCATTGAGGCGCCGCGCCACTGCTTTATACAGCGTCTCGATGACGAGCGTGGATTTGCCGCCGCCGGAAACGCCGGTCACGGCGGTGAAGAGGCCCAAGGGAATCTTCGCCTCGACATTTTTCAGATTGTTTCCGCGCGCGCCGCTGATCTTCAGCCAGCGGCCGGGGTCGGGCTTGCGCAGCGCATGGCGCAAGGTCACTTGCTTCGCGCCGGTCAAATATTGGCCGGTGAGCGAATTGGGGTCGTCCATGATCTCCTGCGGCGCGCCTTTGGAGACGATATGGCCGCCATGCACGCCGGCGCCCGGGCCGACATCCACCACATAATCGGCGGAGAGAATGGCGTCCTCGTCATGCTCGACGACGATGACGCTATTGCCGAGATCACGCAGCCGGCGCAGCGTGTCGAGCAGACGATCATTGTCGCGCTGATGCAGGCCGATCGAGGGCTCGTCCAGCACATAGAGCACGCCGGTGAGGCCGGAGCCGATCTGCGAGGCGAGGCGAATGCGCTGGCTCTCGCCGCCGGACAAAGTGCCGGAGGCGCGCGAGAGCGTGAGATAATCGAGTCCGACATCGACGAGGAAGGTCAAGCGATCGCGTATCTCTTTCAATATGCGATGCGCGATCTCATTGCGCTTGGCGTCGAGCTTCTCCGGCAGAGCGCGGAACCAGTCGAGCGCCGCGCGCACGGAGAGGTCCGACACTTCGCCGATATGAAAGCCGTCGATCTTCACGGCGAGCGCTTCCGGCTTCAGGCGATAGCCCAGGCACGCCTTGCAAGGCTCGGCCGACATATAGCGGCCGATTTCCTCGCGCGCCCATTCGCTGTCCGTCTCGAGGAAGCGGCGCTGCAGATTGGCGACGACGCCTTCGAAAGGCTTCTTCACATCATAGGCGCGCGCGCCGTCGTCATAGGAGAAGCGGATCTCCTCCTTGCCGGAGCCATGCAGCAGCACGTCGCGCACCGATTGCTCGAGCTTCTCGAACGGCGTGTCCATGCGGAATTTATAGTGACGGCCGAGCGATTCCAGCGCTTGCCCATAATAGGGCGAGGATGATTTCGCCCAAGGCGCGATGGCGCCTTTGCGCAGTGAGAGCTTGGGATCGGGAACGACGAGATCGGGATCGATCACCTGCTCCTGGCCGAGGCCGCTGCAGACCGGGCAGGCGCCGAAGGGATTGTTGAAGGAGAAGAGTCGCGGCTCGATCTCCGGAATGGTGAAGCCGGAGACGGGGCAGGCGAATTTCGACGAGAAGACGATGTGATCCGCCGCATAATGCGTGGAGGCGTAGGCGGCGGGCGTCGCCGCCGCAGGGGCGTCGCCGCCGTCCGCGCGCTTGCTGTCGGCGAATTCCACCACGGCGAGGCCATTGGCCAATTCCAGCGCCGTCTCGAAACTATCGGCGAGGCGCGCGGCAATGTCGGAGCGCACCACGATGCGATCGACGACAATGTCGATATCGTGCTTCAATTTCTTGTCGAGCGGCGGCGTGTCGGCGATCTCGTAATAGACGCCGTCGATCTTCAGACGCTGAAAGCCGCGCTTGGTATAGTCCGCGATCTCTTTTTTATATTCGCCCTTGCGGCCGCGCACGACGGGCGCGAGCAGATAGAGCCGCGCGCCTTGCGGCAGCGCCAACACGCGATCGACCATTTGCGAGACGGTCTGGCTCTCGATCGGCAGGCCGGTCGCCGGCGAATAGGGAATGCCGGCGCGCGCCCACAGCAGGCGCATGTAATCGTGAATCTCCGTCACCGTGCCGACGGTGGAGCGCGGGTTTTTCGAGGTCGTCTTCTGCTCGATGGAGATGGCGGGCGAGAGGCCGTCGATCTGATCGACGTCCGGCTTCTGCATCATCTCGAGGAATTGCCGCGCATAGGCGGAGAGCGACTCGACGTAGCGCCGCTGGCCCTCGGCATAAATCGTGTCGAAGGCGAGCGAGGATTTGCCCGAGCCCGAGAGGCCGGTGAAGACGACGAATTTGTCGCGCGGAATGACGAGATCTACGTTTTTGAGATTGTGCTCGCGCGCGCCGCGAATGGAGATCACCTTGCCGTCGAAGAGATCGTCGAGAGAGGCTTGGGCGGCGGATTTTTTCGAGCTTCGCATGGGCACGACCAGAACTGGAGCGGCGGGCGGTCTCACCCTCCCCTGTGAGGGGGAGGGTCGCGCCGAAGGCGCGGGGTGGGGTGTCTCCCCGAGTCTCGCGGCGCACCCCACCCCGGACGGCTCCGCCGTCCGACCCTCCCCCTATAGGGGAGGGTGGAATGCGCCCATTTCCCCGGGCCGGCGCGATCTTACGCCCTCTCGCCCTTCTTGCCATGCTGCGGCGCGGTAATCCACAGCCTCGAGCAGGGCGCGGCACAAATCATGCTGTCTTTCCTCAAGCAACCGGGAAAGGCGCGCGCTTCGATGGCGTTATTCGGACAATTCTGCGCGGGGGAGGCGGCGCGATGAGCGAGCCCATTCGCGTCGTCCTGATCGATCTCGAAGGCGTGGTCCTGCCCATGACCTTCATGAACGACACGCTGCTGCCGCTCGCCGCCACGCGGCTCGGCGGCTATATCGTCGAGCATGCCGAGGACGAAGAGGTGGAGGAGGCGCTGGAGGAGACCGGCCGCCTCATGGGCGGCTATGAGCTCGATCCCACTCAGGCGGAATCTCTGCTGCTGCGCTGGATGAAGCAGGGCCGCAAGGCGACGCCGCTGAAGGTCATTCAGGGCCTCATCTGGCAGGAGGCCTATGCGGCCGGCTCGCTCGCGGCGGAGCTCTATCCGGATGTCGCCGGCTGCCTCTCGGCCTGGGCCGCGGCCGGGCTTCGCCTCTTCGTCTACTCGTCCAATTCGGAATTGGCGCAGAAGCTGCTGCTGAGCCATTCCTCCTCCGAGCAGGTGACGGCCCTGTTCGAGGGCTTTTTCGACACGACCCTCGGCCAGAAGATCGAGCCCGGCTCCTATCGCGACCTCTGCGAAAATCTGGGCCTCTCCGCCGGTTCTGTCCTCGTGCTGTCGGAGAATGAGGAGGAGCTGGACGCCGCCCAGACGGCGGGCCTCGCGACGGTCCGCATGGCGCGTGATGGAAATGTGGCGAGCCGCCACCCCGTGAGCGTGGATTTGCTCTCCTTGAACATCGGACAGTGACGATGACGAAATTCACGCTCGAAACGCGCGACGGGACGCTGTCGGAGATCGCCGGCAAGGATCGCGCGACGATGATGAAGCTGATCCGCAAATCCGGCGTCGAGGAGCTGGTCGCGGAATGCGGCGGCAGCTGCACCTGCGCCACCTGCCAAATCTATGTCGATCTGCCCGAAGGCGTCGCCATGCCCCCCATGGAGCCCGCCGAGGCCATCATGCTGGCCAAGGCCGCCAACCGCGAGATCAATTCGCGTCTCGCCTGCCAGATGAAATTCGACTCGAGCCTCGACGGCATGCACGTCCGCATCGCCCCGGAAGATTACAGCAACTGCTAATTCGAGCCGGAAGCGGAGCGTTTCGATGGAGCATCGTCGGCTCGGTCGCTCGGGCCTCGCCTGTGCGCCGCTCGTGCTCGGCTGCCACGTCTTCGGCTGGACGGCCGATGCGGCGGCCTCCTGCGCCATTCTGGACGCTTTCGTCGATCGCGGCTTCTCGCTGCTCGACACGGCGGACACCTATTCGACTTGGGTTCCCGGCCATAGCGGCGGCGAGTCCGAGACGATCATCGGCGATTGGCTGAAGGCGACGGGCAAGCGCGACCGCGTGCTGATCGCCACCAAGGTCGGCGGCGCCATGCTCAATGTGGGCAAGGGCCTCTCCCGCGCGCATATCATCCGCTCGGCCGAGGACTCGCTGCGCCGTCTGCGAACCGATCGCATCGATCTCTATCAGGCGCATTTCGACGATACGGCGACGTCCTTCGAGGAGACGCTGGAAGCCTTCGCGACGCTCATTCAGAGCGGCAAGGTGCGCGCCATCGGCGCCTCCAATTATTCGGCGCCGCGCCTCGCGGAGGCGCTGGCGGCCGCGCGAGCGCATGGGCTGCCGCTCTTTTCCTGCTTGCAGCCGCACTACAATCTCGTCACCCGCGCCTATTACGAGGGCGATCTGCGCCGCCTGTGCCTCGAGGGGGACATTGGCGTCATCCCCTTCCGGGCGCTGGAGGCGGGCTTCCTCACCGGCAAATATCGCTCCATGGAGGATACGGTCGGCGCGGCGCGCGGCGCCGTTGTCGCGGGCATTCTCGACGAGCGCAGCCTCGATATTCTACGCGAGCTGGACCGCGCCGCCGCGCAATTTCGCGCCACGCCGGCGCAGGTCGCCATCGCCTGGCTGCTGGCCCGGCCCGGCGTCACCGCGCCGATCGTCAGCGTGACGAGCGTCGCCCAGCTCACAGAGATTTTCGGCGCGCTGACGCTGACGCTCGATGCGCGGACGCTGATGCGGCTCGACATGGTGAGCGCGTGAAGCGGGCGTCTACCCTCCCCTTTACGGGGAGGGTCGGCCGGCGTTAGCCGGACGGGGTGGGGTTCAATGGCAAAGACTCGGCATTTCACACCCTCTCGACCGCCCCTGCTTGCCATTGCCCGGTTCCTGCTCCAGGTCTAGGAATGCCGAAAGAGCTGGAAAAAGGGGCAGAAATTGACCGTAGCCGTCGAAATGGCTGAGGCCGCGCCGCGCAAAAACGCGCATAGCCTCTATCTCCAGGTGCTCGCGGCGATTGTGCTCGGCGCGCTGCTCGGCGTCTATTTTCCCGACATCGCCCAGAGCCCCTGGATGGAGGCGATGGGCAAGGGCTTCGTCAATCTCATCAAAATGGTGATCGCGCCGATCATCTTCTGCACCATCGTCTCCGGCATCGCGCATCTCGAGAGCGCCGCCAAGGTCGGCCGCGTCGGCATAAAGGCGCTCGTTTATTTCGAGGTGGTCTCGACCGTCGCTCTGGCGCTCGGGCTCCTCGTCGGCAATGTGCTGCGGCCGGGCGAGGGCTTTTCCGGCAAGGCGGACCCCGCCGCCGTCGCCAAATATCTCGAGCCCGCCGCGCAGCGCACGCCGGTGGAATTCGTGCTCGGCGTTATTCCCGACAGCGTCATCGGCGCCTTCGCCAAGGGCGATATTCTACAGGTGCTGCTGTTCTCCATCCTGTTCGGCTTCGCGCTGATGGCGCTGGGCGAGCGGGGCAGGGCGCTGCGCGGCTTCATCGACGAGGCCGGCCACGCCATGTTCGGCGTTATCGCCATTGTGATGAAGGCTGCGCCGATCGGCGCTTTCGGCGCCATGGGCTTCACGGTCGGCAAATATGGCTCGCAATCGTTGATGAGCCTCGCATGGCTGGTCGGCTCCTTCTATCTCACCTCCATATTGTTCGTCGTCGTCGCGCTCGGCCTCGTCGCCCGCATCGTCGGCTTCGATATATTGCGCTTCCTCGCCTATATTCGCGACGAATTGCTGATCGTGCTCGGCACCTCATCCTCGGAGAGCGCGCTGCCGCAGCTGATGGAGAAGCTGGAGCGCCTCGGCTGCTCGAAATCCGTCGTCGGCCTCGTGGTGCCGACCGGCTATTCCTTCAATCTCGACGGCACCAATATCTATATGACGCTGACGAGCCTATTCATCGCTCAGGCGCTCGGCGTGCATCTGACGGCGGGGCAGCAATTCGTCATTCTAACTGTCGCCATGCTGACCTCGAAAGGCGCATCGGGTGTGACCGGGGCGGGCTTCATCACGCTCGGCGCGACGCTCTCCTCCATCGATCCGCGCCTCGCGCCGGGCATGGCCATCGTCATCGGCGTCGATAAATTCATGAGCGAGTGCCGCGCGCTCACCAATATTTGCGGCAATGGCGTCGCCGCCATCGTCGTCGCTTGGTGGGAGGGCGAGCTCGATCACGACAAGCTCGCCGCCGGGCTGTCGCGCCGCATCGACCCGAGCGATGTGGAAACAGCCCTCACGACGGAATAGCCGCGGTGGGCGATGACGCGCATCGGCGCTGCGCCGGATTGGCGCGGAAAGCGGCGACCTGCCCGAACTGTGGCCTTGCTCCACGGCGTTTCGTCATATAGTTCGAATACTTGATTATTTGAGCTCGGGCTGATCGGCTCGCGCAATCCTCCTCTTCCCGCTCGCCGGGAGAGAACGACGCGCCGTGAATTCCGCTGCAGATCATTTGATCGCTCGCGCGGCCGCTATCGGCGCGCGTCCGACAGCTCTTTGCAAAAACCAGCGAGGCGCAGCATGTCGCGAATTGGTGCTTCTTCCCGCCGCGGCTTTCTCCACGGATGCGCCGTCGGCGCCTTGTCCGCGCTTTCGGGCGCGGCTTTTGCCGATGAGCGGCGGCCCGTCGTCGTGATGACCAATCACAATGACGACACTCTGTCGCTGATCGAGAGAGGTTTCGAGAAGGCCTATCCGCAATATCGCGTGCAGATCGTCTGGCTGATGCCGCCGGACGCGATGCGTCATCTTCGCGACGCCTCGGCGCCGAGCCCGGATGTCTGGTGGCAGGCGGCCCCGCATAATCATCTCGCCGATATGGCGAAGGACGGCTTCATGCAGCCGCTCGGCCTCTCCAAGGAGGGCCTGCCCGCGGCGATCGGCGCGCTGCCGCTGGAGGGGGAGGGCGATCTCTTTCACGCCTCGCAGCTCACCGCCTTCGGCTTTTTGGTCAACAGCAAGGCGGTAAGAGCGCAAAACCTTCCATGGCCCGAGGATTGGGCCGTGCTGGCCGGCCCGGCCTACGCCGGCAAGGTCGCCATGTCCGACCCTTGGACCGTGCGCTTCGGCAGCCAATTGCTGAGCGTCGCGACGCAATCCTTCGGCTGGGAGAAGGGCTGGGCGCTGCTCTCGGCCATCGCCGGCAACGCCGTGCTGATGCAAAAGGGCCTGCGCGACGAGGTCATCTCCGGCCGCCAGCCGGTGGCGCTGCATGTCGACACCGTGCCCAACGCCGAGCAGCGTTTCCGCCAGCCGATGGAGCGCGTCTATCCCGAGCATGGCGGGATCGTGAACGCCGGATATATCGGCCTTTTGAAGAAGGCCGCCAATGTCGAGGGCGCGCGCGCTTTCGCCTCCTATGTTCTCTCGGCCGAGGGGCAGTCGCTGCTGCCCAAGACCGATCTGCCGCGCCTGCCGGTGCGGCCCGAAGTCTATGCGGCGCTCGGCGCGGCGCAGTTCGATCCTTTCGCCGCTCAGGCCGCGGGGCAATTCGCCTTTCAGCCGGCCGACGACGGCGGCGGCCGCGCCACTGCGATGGCGGCGCTGTTCAACGGCCTAGTGCAAGACAAGGAGCTGCTGTCCGGCCTGTGGCGGCGCGTGCATGCGGCGGAGACGGCTGGACGCGGCGGCTCTCATGTCGCCGAGGCGCGGCGAGCGCTGGAGGAGATTCCGGTCGCGGCCGATTTCTGGAAGGACGAGGCGATCGCCGCCGCCTTCCGCCCGCGCCGCCGGCCGGAGAGCGCCGTCTCCCCCGAAGCGAGCCCCGCCCCGCAGGCGAGCGCCGGCCCGCCGGAGCAAGCGCAGGTCATTCCCGGTCAGCCGAACGGCCTCACGATACCCGAGCCCGCCAAGCCGATCATCGAGAAATGGCGCGCCGCCTTTCGCGAGAATCAAGCGCGGGCGAGCCGGCTGCTGGACGAGGCCAAGGCGTGAGGCGCGGCATTTTTCGTCCTGCGGCGCGCGTCGCATCGGCTGTTCTCATCGGATCTTTTCTCGTCGGGTCTTTGGTCTCGGCGAGCGCCGAAGAGTTCCCGCGCGAGGCCTATAGCTATCCCGTCGCCGGGCTCGATGCGGCGGCGGAGGACGCCTTCTATCGCGGCCGCGTCGAGTTCATGCGCTCCTGGTCCTTTCCGCCGGGCGGCGGCGAGGCGTCCGGGCTCGGGCCGCTGTTCAACCGCATCTCCTGCGCCGCCTGCCATCAGAAGAACGGTCGCGGCCAGCCGCCGAGCGGGCCGGACGAACGCATGCTGTCCATTCTGGTGCGCCTCTCGGTTCCCGGCGACGGCCCGCATGGCGCGCCCAAGCCGCATCCGGCCTATGGCGGACAGCTGAATGAGGAGGGTGCGCCCGGCGTGCCGGGGGAGGGCCGCGCCGCCCTCTCCTGGGAGGCGATCACGGCGACGCTCGCCGATGGCTCCATAGTGGCGCTGCGCCGTCCGCGCATAGAATTCGTCGGGCTCGCCTATGGGCCGCTCGACGATGCGCTCTTTTCGTTGCGAGGCGCGCCGGCCGTGTTCGGCGACGGTTTGCTCGAGTCCGTGCCGATCGAGACCATGACGCGTATCGCCGCGGAGCAGCCGGCGCAGGGCGTCCATGGCGTCGTCAACGAGGTCTATGACGTTATTTCCGGCCAAATGGTCCCGGGGCGCTTCGGCTGGAAGGCAAACAGCCCCAATCTGAAGCAGCAGATCGCCGAGGCGTTCATCGGCGATCTCGGCGTCACCACGCCGCTGTTCCCCGAGGATCAATGCACGGAGCAGCAGGCGGCCTGCCGGGCCGCGACAAAGTCGAAGAACCGGCCCGAGCTGGACGCCATCCGGCTCGACGACATCGACTTCTTCAATGCGCATCTCGCTCCGCCGCCGCGTCGCGACACGGATAATCCGCAAGTCGCGCGCGGCGAGACGCTCTTTCTCGCGTCCGGATGCGGCGTCTGCCACGTCCCGAGCCTGAAGACGGAGGCGCATCCCAAATTTTCGCAGACGCTGCCGGCTCAGACGATCGCGCCCTATACCGATCTTCTGCTGCACGACATGGGCGAAGCGCTCGCCGATGGTCGGCCCGATTTCCACGCCAGCGGCCGGCAATGGCGCACCGCGCCCTTATGGGGCGTCGGACTCGTGCCGATCGTCAATGAGCACAGCCTGCTTCTGCACGACGGCCGCGCGCGCACGCTGGAGGAGGCGATCCTCTGGCACGGCGGCGAGGGCGAAGCGGCGAAGGCCGCCTATGCCGCGCTGAATAGGGACGAGCGCGAGGCGCTGATCGCCTTTCTGCGATCACTGTGAGCGAAGGAGCCGCCAGATGAGACTATTCGCTTCCATCGCTCTCATGCTCGCGGCTCTCGTCCCGGCGCGCGCGGAGGAAATTCGCGTGCTGGCGGCGGGAAGCCTCCGCGGCGCCCTGACCGCCGTCGCGACGGAGTTCGAGAAGAGCCGCGGCGATCATGTGACGCTGGTTTTCGGTCCCGCCGGCGCGCTGCGCGACCGGATCATCGGCGGCGAGGCTTTCGACGTCTACGCCACCGCCGCTTTTCCGCAGGCGCGATCATTGACCGAGACGGGGCTGGCCCGGCCGAGCGTGGTGCTGGCGCGCAACAAGCTCTGCGCCGTCGTGCAGGCCCATTCGGCGATCACGCGCGAGACGCTTGTCGATTCTCTGCTCGATCCCGCCGTGCGGCCGGGGACTTCCACGCCGAAGTCGGACCCCGCCGGCGATTACGCCTAGTCCTTCTTCCGTCGCATCGACGAGAAGCGGCCGGGCGCTTTCGATACGCTGACCGGCAAGGCGAAGATCCTCTTCGGCGGCGGCGAGCCGAAAAGCGCTGAGCCACGTCCGCAAAATCAGCCGCTGACGCATTGGCTCGACGAGGGCGCAGTCGATCTGCTGCTCGTCTATTGCTCGGGCGCGACGCCCATGGCGGAAAAATCGGCCGGCAAATATCGGGCGTTTCCGCTTCCGGAGCTCTATGACGTCGCGGTCGAATATGGCGTCGCTCTGTCGCCGCGCGCTTCCGCCGCGGCGCTGGATTTCTTTCTGACGCTGTTGTCGCCCTCGGGACAAGCGGCTTTGCGCCGCGCCGGCTTTGTCCCGATCGCGGAGCCCGCCTCCGATCGGTGAGCCGGACCGTCATTGTCTCTCCCCGAGGACAAAGAGCCGACGGCCGGCCCGATCGCTTTTGCATCGAAGCTCGTCGAACCTCTATCGCGCCTTTGGCGCGAGGCTCCGCCCGAGATCGTCGTCGGACTATTGCGCCCTGACGACAACGGCTCGCCGAGCCGAGGATCATAATCCCTGCCGCATCCCTGCCGTCGTCCCGCCTGACGCCGGATGGCGACCGCCGCTATGTCGGAGCTGTTGCAAATCCGTCACAGCAGATAGGAATTCGGCTGGCGCCCAAATGTGAGAGCTTGGTGAGACTTTCACATGCGAGGGAGAGAAGCGCTCGAGGCCGAGCTGCGAACTCCTCGAAGCGGTGGCGGCTGCGACCGCGCCCCCAGGGTCTATTCGATGATGCGGTGGTTTCGACGGCGAGGCTGCTTCTCGCGCGCTGTGTTGGCCTTGGCGGCCGCGTGGCTCTTCGCCGCGTTGGCCCTGGCCTCGGCGTCCGCCGCCGGGAAGAGCGAGCCGGAGCGCGTGAGCGCTCGCGTCGCGGATGGCGCGAATGAGAACCGTTGCGCCGTCGATAGCGAGCGGCGCCGGCACACCCATGATTGCCCCATCGGCTGTCTCGCCTGTTCTGAGAGCGACGGGGGGCCGGGCGCCGGGAGGCTCGCGAGCGCGGTCTCGCATTCGGTATCGCCGACGAGCTGCTGCGGCGTCGCGGCGCGCTTCGTCGAGCGCGCCGTCATTCGCCCGCCAGCGCGCATCCATCTCGGGTCGCCTCGCGCTCCGCCACAAATCTCCTGATCGACAGACCGCGGCCGTGCGCCGCGATTTCCGATGTTCCGTCCGGCCCCGATAGTGGGCTCGCCAGGAGACGACACCTATGATCCGTTCGCATTTGCTGCGCGGCGCTTCCGCCTGCGCGATCGCTCTCGCATTCGCTCTGCCCGCTCGAGGGCAGGAATCTCTCCCGGCCATCGATGTCGCCGGACAGACGCTCGGCGGAAGCGGCTCTGGAAAGGCCGGCGCGGCCGATAAATCGGCGCGGTCGGGAGGGCGCGAGACGGGCTATAATCAGGTCGGGCCGGTCTCCTCGACAAAGACGAACATTCCGATCCTGGAGACGCCCTATTCCGTGCAGATCGTTCCGCGCGAGACGATGGACGACCGGCAGGCCGTCAGCATCCGCGACGCGCTCTTCACCAATGTCAGCGGCGTCGCCGGCTCCTCGAACTACTACGACGGCCTCATCGTCCGCGGCTTCGACAGCGGCAACCAGACCTACCGCAACGGGCTGCGGCAGCCGAACACCACCAATCAGGAAACGACCAACCTCCAGTCGATCGAGGTTCTCAAAGGCCCGGCCGCTATGCTCTATGGACGTGTGGAGCCGGGTGGTCTGATCAACATCGTGACCAAGCGCCCGCAGGAGACGCTCTATTTTTCAGTGCATCAGCAGGTCGGAAGCTTCGGCCTGACGCGCACGGCGATCGACGCCACGGGGCCGCTGCTGGAAGACAAGACGCTCCTCTATCGCATGAATGTGTCCTACCTCGCCAAGGACAGCTTCCAGCCGCATGTCGGCCAGGACAATCTGCTGATCTCGCCGTCGATCACATGGCGGCCGACCGAGCAATTCACCCTCAACGTCGAGGGCGAATATCAACGGGGCTATTTCAGAGATTTGTCGCCGATCCCGGCGCTCGGCTTCCGCCCGGCGGGCATTCCGATCAGCCGCTATCTGCTCGACTCTTATGTCGCCGACAAATACCCCAATTTTCAGGAACGGACGCTGTTCGGCTATGATTGGACATACCGGATCGACAATGACTGGAGCGTGACGAACCGCTTTTCACACACGCGCGCCGATTATCGGCAGCGCGGAGATTGGCTCGATTCCTTCTCTAACGAGGCGACTGGCGACGCGCTTCGCGGAATCTGGCTGGTGCCGACGCCGAATGCAGCCGAGCCCATTTTCTACAGAGAGACCGTTTCGACCAATGTCGACCTCCAGGGAAAGGCGGTGACGGGGCCTCTCACCCACCGGGTGCTCGCCGGCTTCGACTATTATAGTCTCGACTTGAAGGCTCACGGCCATTGCTGCGACTATATTTCTTCGATCAACATCTATTATCCGGTCAATATTCCCGCCAATGTCGACGCGCTGAGCTCCTCCTACCGCACCATCACCAAGGAGAAATGGAAGGGGCTCTATGCTCAGGACCAGATCTCCTTCTGGGACGATCGCATTCAGCTGCTTCTCGGCGGACGTCATGATTGGGCGGAGTCGAGCACCGCGACATTGTGGTCCGACGAATCCTTCGCCGAGGTCGACTCGCGAAGAGTCGTTGTGCCGGTCAGCGCGAACAGCCCGCGGATCGGCGTGCTGATCCGCCCATTCTCCTGGCTTTCCGTCTATGGCAATTACACGCGCTCCTATGGCTCGAGCAATGGCATAGACCAGTATAATCGACCGCTACAGCCGCAGATCGGAACGCAGTTCGAGGGCGGCGTGAAGGCCGAGCTGCTGGACGGGCGGCTCACTGCGACCGCCGCTTATTTCGACATAGACAAGAAAAACCAGACCACGGCGATCTCCGGCACGCCTTTCGTGCGCGTCATCGACGGACGCAGCAATGGCGTCGAGCTCGATTTGACGGGGCGTATCGACGAGCATTGGAGCGTCATCGCCAATTTCACCCATCTCGACGCGCGCATCGTCAAGGACCATGATGTGGTGAACGGGGGCGGAACCGCCGGCAAGCGGCTCCATTCCGTGCCCCACAACACCGCCAATCTCTGGGCGAAATACGAGGCGTGGGGCGCGCTCGCCGGCCTCACCGTCGGCGGCGGCGTCTCCTATGTCGACAAGGCGTTCGGCGACAATGACAACAGCTTCGAGCTGCCCGCGCATGCGCGCGTCGATGTCATGGCGTCCTACAAGCTCGACGCCGGCTGGCTTCCGCATGCTCCGAAATTGACGTTCCAGCTCAATGTCAACAATCTGCTCGACACGACCTATTACGAGGGCGGCGGCGGGCGGATGGGCGCCGTTCCCGGCGCGCCGAGAACCTTCCTCGGGTCGCTGCGCGCGGAGTTCTGACCATGACCGACGACATCGATCGAAAGAGCCGGGCGCCGCAGACGAGCGGCGGAGCGAACGGCCTCGTCCTCGGCCGAGCGCTCTGGCTCGCCGCGCATCGCTACATAGGCTTCGTCGCCGGCGCGGTCTTCGTCCTTCTGGGCCTCTCGGGAAGCCTGCTCGCCTTCCGTGTCGAGATCGACGAATTTTTGAACAAGGACCTGTTCACGCCGACGCGCTATGCGCTGGGCGGCGAGCGCGCATCTGTGGATCGGATCATCGCGGCGAGCCGGGCCGCCGCGCCTGAGGGCTCCGCACCGGTCTGGATGCATTTTCCCAAAGGCGATGGCGGCTATTTCGACGTCATCTATTCGGCGCGGGAGCCGGGGCGCACGAAAATATATCAGATCGTCGTCGATCCGATTACCGCCGCCGTCAAAGGCGCGCGCCTGATCGTCGACGACGGCAATCACTTCGCAGAACCTCTGACCGTGCTGCTCGTGCACCTGCACTCGGCGCTTCTGCTCGGCGAGAACGGCGCGACCTTCGTCGGATTCGTCGGCCTCTTCCTGCTCGTCTCGCTCGCGACTGGCGTCTATCTCTGGTGGCCGCGCAATGGCAGATGGCGACAGGCGCTTCAGATCAAGCGCGGCGCGAGCGCCGAGCGCCTGATTCTCGATCTCCACAAGACGACGGGAGTGTATGTCCTCGCCGTCTTCGCGGTGATCATATTTTCAGGACTCTACCTGACCTTCAGCGCGCAAATGATCGCGCTCGTCGACTTCTTTTCCCCGGTTCATACGCATCATCTCGAAAACGCGAAATCCGTGTCTGCCGACGGGCGCCCGTCGATCGGCGCAGAAGCAGCGGTGGCGGCGGTGGACCAGCTGTTTCCTGACGGGAAGGTGATGAGCCTCTCGCTGCCGGTGGCGCCGGAGGGCGCCTTCGTGGTCGGCAAGCGCGCCGATGACGAAGTCAATGTGAGCGAGCCACACCGGCTGGCGGCGGTCGATCGCTACAGCGGCCAAATCCTCGCGATCGAAGATCCGCATCGTTTTACCGCCGGCGAGAAATTCCTCGAATGGCAATTCCCACTACATTCCGGCGAGGCCTTCGGCGATCTGGGCCGCGCGGTCATCGCTCTGCTCGGCGTCGCGCCGGCGCTGCTCTACATCACCGGCCTCATGCGCTGGCTGCAGAAGCGGCGTGCGCGGGCCTCCGGCGCAGGAGGCCGCTCATGATCCGATCATCACGAGGCGAGAGGGACGCATTTCTCTCGAGCCGACGCCTGATTGCGGCGCGACATTTCGCGTGATGCTCGCGAAGGCGTCGGCGAGCGGCGTCACAAATTTCGTCGAGTGACGCGCCGCGGCTACGCAATCGGTGATCCGTTTTTCAATCGGATGATGAGCGATCGGTCGGTTGATCCTCCGTCGGATATGCGCAAGCGTCGCGCGTCGGGTGCGAGGCCTCTGGGAGCGCGCAGGCGACTTTCCGACCGAACCAGCGATAGCGGTTGCGCGCGACGAGGCGATAGAGCGCATCGGCGACGAAGCGTGGCAGCAGGCGGGCGAGAGGGGCGGCGCGCGCCGGTCCGCGCAATTGCCGGGCGAGCGCGAGCAGCGCCTCGGAGTCCTTCATGATGCGGCCGTTCTCGATGAAGAGGAAGCTCTCAGGCGCATCCGGGTCGATATCCGCCTGTCGCGCCAAAGCGCGCCCTTCCTCGGATTGTATCGCGACGAAGCGGATCGACGGCGTGATCTCATGTGCGAGGACATAGCGAACAGTCCAGTCGCAGAGGGCGCAGACGCCGTCATAGACGAAGATCGGCGCATCATCCGGCGTCTCCGCCAGTGAGCCGCTGTAATGCACGACATGGCCGACGATCGGAAAGACGACGTCTATATCGAAGGCGAAGCGCTCGCCCTCGGCGCTCTCGAAACATTCGATCATCGGCGTCGTCGCTCGCGGCAGCGGGATTTTCAGGAGGCGCCATTCGGCCAGCGACCAGCGCAGGCCGGCGGGCGAGGCGGTGAGATCGAAATAGAGATCGAAGGGGCCGAAATGCTCGATCAGGCGCCCGTCCGGCGCCGCCTGCATGACGCTCTCATAGCGCCGCCCGGCGAAATCGCGCCGCCAGAATTCCCGCTTTCCAGAGAGCGGCGTGAAGCGGACGTGCGTCTCGACATTCTCGCCCGGCGCCGGAAGACCCGCGACAAAGGCGAGCATCGCCGCGCCGAGACCGCGGCCCTGCGCGGAGATTTTCGCGCGACCGCCGGTGAAGATCTCGCGCTCGCGCGTGTGGAAGCGACGGACGGGCGCGGGCAGGAGATCGAAGCGCTCGGCGAGCAGGTCTTGGAACAGAGTGGTCATGTCTATCTCCATTTTTTAAAATTGCGGCTTTGCGACCATCAGCCAGAAGATCGCGATCATGGCGATGAAGGCCGGCCAGCCGAGCGCGAACCACCAGAGGAGGTAGGTTCCATAGATCGGCGGCAACGGCGCGTCTTTCTCGAGACATTGCTCGGCGATACGCGCCATGCGGATTTGCAGCCATACGACCGGCAACCAGCAGGCGCCGACGAAGAGATAGAGCGCGATCGCCGCGAGTAGCCAGGGCGTATCGAGCGGCCAGCCTTGATCCAACGCCAGCAGCACGCCGGTGACGGGCTGCACGATGACGGCGGGCGTGGTGAACAGCCAATCGGCGAGCACGACATTTCTGTTGCCGACGACGATGGCGCGCAGATCGCCGCGCAGATTGCCGGCGAGGCCATGAAAGGCGGTGCCGAGCCCCGTGCCGAACAAAATCGTCGAGCTGACGATATGCGCTGTTTTCAGAGTGAGAGGATCGAGCATGGGTCAGGACTCCAACGCGATCATGACGAGGATCGCAGCGGCGATCGGCAAATTCTTGAGGAGCGGCGCGAAAGGATGCAGCCAATAATCGGATGGCAGGCGCGTCGCGATGATCGTGAAGGCGAGCATGGTCGAAAGCTGCGCGGCGCCGACGAGGGCAGGGCGCCAGCGCAGCAGCAGCAGCACGCCGAGCAGGAGATCGACCGCCGCGCCGCCATAGAGCGCAAACTCGGCGAGCGCGCCGTGAACGTCGATCTCGGCGAGCAGCGCATAGCTCTTCTCCTGCGGATAGAGTCCGATGGAGAGAAGGCCCGTCGCGACCCACAACAGGCCGAGGCTCCAGCGCAGCACGGGAGGCAGGAGGAACAGTCGCGCCGCCCGCCTGTCCGCCTCGCACGCCGGCTCCAGCGCCAGAGCATCGCGAATAGCGCGCGGCGGCCGGCCGAGCGCCGCAGTCATCGGCGCGCAATCGGCGACATTGCCGCGCGAGAGGAGCTTTATCACCTCGCGATTGAGCGGTCCGGTCGAGATGCGTCCGCCGATCGACGCCGCGAGCAGAAAGAGCCGATAGGGCACGCGAAAGAAGCGCGTCGGCTTCAGGCCGAGCCATTCGCGCAAGAGCGCGAGCAGCGCATCCGTCGTCATCGGCTCCGGGCCGACGACATCGAGGCGACGCGGCGAAGGGGCTCCCTCCGCGATACGCGCCGCGACTTCGGCGAGATCGCCGACATGCACGGGCTGAAAGCGCCAAGCGCCATCGCCGAAGCTCGGCAGCCAGGGCAGGACGGCGGCGGCGAGCAGCCAGCGCGTGCTCGCGCCGCAGCGGCCGACGACGAGCGAGGGACGCAATATGCGCCAATCGAGCCGCGCGCCTTCGGGATCGAGCGCCGCGAGCCGCTCTTCGGCGACCGCCTTGCTGCGCTGATAGAGCGTCTCGCCGTCGTTCTCGACGCCGAGCGCCGAGATGTGAACGAGCCGCGTGACGCCCGCGGCGAGGCATGCGCGAAAGAGGTTGCACGCGCCCTCCGCATGGACGGCGTCCATGCTATTTGCGCCGTCGTCGCGGACGAGCCCGGCGCAATTGACGACGATCTCGAAACTCGCGACCTTGTCGCGAAGCCGCGCTTCGCCGTCGCGCGCGAGATCGACCTTGCGGCGCGAGGCCGCGACGACATGATGGCCGCGGTCGCGAAGCCGGCCGGCGATATGCCGTCCGATGAATCCGCTGCCGCCGATGATGAGAATGCGGGCCAAGATCGGTCTCCTCGGCGATGGGGCGAAAAAGCTTCGCCTTTGGGAGACCTATGGGCAATGGCGGCGCCACTGGATAACTATCTGTTTTTATGTCATATGAATGGGGCTACTATAAACGTTAGAGACAGATTTCATTGAATCGCCTATAAACTGAGGATACAGTCGGGCGATGACGCCGAGCCTGCTGTTCACCCTCTCCATCTCGACGACCTTCCTGTCGAGCGTCGCGCTTTCAGCGTTTCTCCTGGCTCGAGCCGGCGCGGCGCCGGGCGCGAAGCAGCTCGCGGCCTTCGTCGTGATCGTCGGGCTTTTCGCCCTCGGCTTGATCCTGCCCGAGCGCATCGGCGCGGCGTCGATGGCGCTGGCTCCGCTCGGCTCGGCGCTCGCTGTCGATTTCGCGATCCGGCTGACGGGGCAGGGCGCGCGCACGCTTCCGATCGTCCATGCGCTCGGCGCTGGCGCGACGCTCTCGCTGCTCTTCTTCGGCGCTGGCGATTTTTTCGAAACACACGCGGGCCTGCGCGGTTTTCGCTTCGCGGGCGCGGGGATCTTCGGCGTCGCCGTGGCGATCGGCCTCGCCGCCTATGGCAATGGGCTGATGGCTTTCGCTCTGCGCCGCGCCGAGGGCAAGCGCCGACGCGAGATTGCGATCGTTCTCGTCTCGTCCCTCGTCGGCCTATCGACCGTCGTCTCTTTCGCGCCGCCACTGTTCGGCGTGGCTGTCGCGCCCTGGTCCATTCTCGCTCTGCCGTTCTATCCAGCGCTGCTCGTCTACGGCATTTTGCGCTACGAGCTGATGGCCGCCAATGTCTGGGCGCGCCGCGCCGCAGCCTATGCGCTCGTGCTGCTGCTCGCCGCCGCCGTCGCCGGATTGCTCGCCGCGGCGCCTTTGAGTTTCCTCGCGCCGTCGATGAATTTCGTGTCCATGTGGCTCGTTGTCGCCGCGGCCATGGCGCTGGCTTTCTCTTTCGGCGAGCCCATCCGGCGCGCCGCGGATCGGCTCGTCTACGCCGGCCCTGAGATTTCCGCCGAGATGATCGCACAATGGCGTGGCGACCTCGCGGGCGCGGACACAACGGCCGAGGCGATCGAGATCGCGCGCACGCATTTGCGCGCCGCGATGCGTCCGTCTGTCGATGTGACTCTTTGCAGCGAAGGGCCGGAGCCGGCGCTTCGCTGCTCCGATACGGGCGACAAATGGAAGGCGACGCTTGCCGGCTTTTCGGATTCGCCTCCGGGCGCGCGCCGTCTCGCCATTGTGTACGCCGATATTCTGACGCAGAGCCTCGATGACATCGATCGCCGAAAAAGCCGCGCCGAGAGCGAACGGCTCGCCGAGCTCGGAATGCTCGCCTCGACGATTGCGCATGATCTGCGCAATCCGCTCAACATCGTGAACATGGCCGCCGCCGCCGCGCCGGCCGAAGCGCGCGCCGAGATCATAGAGCAGACGCGGCGCATGAATCGTCTCGTCGCCGAATTGCTCGACTATGCCAAGCCGTGGAAGATCGAGCCGGCCGATATCGACCTCGCCGACGCTTTCGGCGACATTGAGATTCACATCGCGAGCGACACGCATTTGCGCGCAGATCCTTTCCGTTTCGCCCAAGCGATGGACAATCTCATCGCCAATGCGCGCGCCGCCGGCGGCCGCGTCGCTGTCTTCGTCGAGACGACGCCCGAAGCGACGCTCATTCATGTCTGTGATGACGGCCCCGGCGTGCCAGAGGAAATCAAGGACCGTCTGTTTCAGCCCTTTGTTTCGCGTTCCTGCGAAGGCACGGGGCTCGGCCTCGCCATTGTCGCCAAGATCATGGCGGCGCATGGCGGCTCCGTCGCGCTCGGCGCGCGCGCGGGCTTCTCCACCTGCGTCACTTTGAGGTTTCAAAGATGAGCGGCGAGACGATCCTCATCGTCGATGACGAGCCTGCTTTCGCGCGCGTCGCCGGCGCCTTTCTGACGCGCGAAGGTTATCATGTGGTGACGGCGAAGGACGCGGCTTCTGCGCGCGAGACCTTCGCGCAGGCGCGGCCAGATCTCGTGCTTCTCGATCTCGTCATGCCTCCGGAGCGCACGCCCGAGGCGGGCCTGTCGCTGCTGCCGGATTTTACGAGCGCCGTCACCGTCGTGCTGACGGCGCATAGCGAGCATGAGCTGGCGCTGCGCGCCGTCGCGCTCGGCGCCTGGGATTTTCTGGCCAAGCCCGTGGAGCCGGAGCTGCTGCGCTTTTGCGTCGAGCGCGCGCTCGCCAAAGCGGCGCTGGAGCGCGAGATCGCGCGGCTGCGGTCGGAGAAGGCGAGTTCCGACGATGGGCTGATCGGCAATGGCCCTTCCATGGCGCATGTGAAGGATATGATCCGCCGCATCGGCCCGGCCGAGCTTCCCGTGATGATCCTCGGCCCAACCGGCTCCGGCAAGGAGCTCGTCGCTCATGCGCTGCACAGGGCGAGCGCGCGTCGCGGGCCTTTCGTCTCCATCCATTGCGGCGCGATTCCCGCAGAGCTGATCGAGAGCGAATTGTTCGGCCATCTCAAAGGCGCCTTCACCGGCGCCCATGCCGATCGCCCCGGCCTCGTCGCGACAGCGCGCGGCGGCACGCTGTTTTTGGACGAGATCGGCGAGACTCCGCTTCCCTGCCAAGTGAAGCTGCTGCGCTTCCTGCAAGAAGGTACCTATACGCCCGTCGGCGGGCGCGATGCGCGGCGCGCCGATGCGCGCATCATCAGCGCGACGCACCGCGATCTGGAGGCGATGATCGCTTCCGGCGCCTTTCGCGAGGACCTCTATTATCGCCTGCGCGGAGTCGTTATTCGCACGCCGGCGCTGGACGAGCGGCGCGAAGATTTGGGTCTTCTCGCCGCACATTTTCTCGGCCAAGCGGCGAAGAAGCGCAAATTGCGGTTCTCGCAGGAGGCGCTCGCTTGGCTCGTCGCGCAGTCCTGGCCCGGCAATGTCCGCGAGCTGAAAGCGACGATCGAATGCGCCGCCGCGCTCGCCGATCCGCAATCATCGACGATTTCCGCCGAGGATTTGAATTTCGCGCGCGGCGGCGGAGTTCTGCCTTCGGCGGAAGCTGTTGCCGAAACGCTTCCCGAAGCGCAGGAGAAATTGGAGCGCCGCATGATCGGCGCCGCGCTCGCCGCCACCGAGCACAATCATAGCGCTGCGGCCCGCCGTCTCGGCGTCTCCCGCGTCGGGCTGTTGAAGATGATGGCGCGGCTGGGGTTGCGATAGTCCAGCGTCACTTCATAGCGACGCTGTAGACCTATTGGCCGATCGCGTCCCATCCTCTTTGTCCGGCTCCCTCCGTTTGTCGTGGCGTCGGCGAGCGACTCGCTTTTTCCACCAAATGACCACGCCGGTGACGGAGAGAAGAGCGATTGCCACGCCGGCGACGCAGACGAGAATGCGATAGGGTAGGCCGAACACATTGGCCATATGCAGCTCGACAAGCCATTCGGTCGCGGTGTCGCCGCCCTTGCCGCCGGTCGGAGCGTGGAAGCCGTGCAAGGCGCCCGTATAGGCGTCGATGGCGATCGTCGTCCCGCCATATTTCTCGCCGACGTCGCGGCTGCTGTGAACGCCATAGGCATAGAGTCCGGTCTCGCGATCGAGAGAAAAGTCGACGCGGCGGTCGATCGTGAAGCCTTCGCGCGCGGCGCGGTTCTCGATAAGATCGCGTGCGATGCGTTCGGCCTCTTCGAAAGGCATCGGCTCGCGTCCATCCGGCGCGGGCGGAGCTTCGCGCTTCCAGATCGGCGGCTCGAAATCGAAGACGAGCCCCATGGCGCCGCGATAGACGGCATTGAGATCGAAGCACACGCCCGACCAAGCGAGAACGAGCAGCAGCGGATACAGCCATAATCCGCTCGCGCGATGCAAATCGAAATTGAGCCGATAGAAGGAGGCGCCGCTCTTGATGAGCCAGGCGGGCTTCCACCGCGCGAGGAAGCCGCGCCGGCGCAGGAGATTGGCCGGCAGGGTGAGATAGAAGGCGATGAAGCAGTCGATCGTCCAGATGAGCGCGACGACGCCGAGCAGCCACACACCCCAAGGGCCGAGCGCAAGCGACCAATGCAGACGGTCGATGAAGGGCAGGAGATCGCCGAGGCTTTCCGGCAGGCCCTTTTGCTTCACGCGGCCGAGCGCATCACCGCTGACTGGATCGAGATAGAGAGCGTCGACCTCCGGCGCGCCCGGCTTCGCCTCGAAGGAGACGATCGTCGTTCCCGGCGCCGCGAAGAAGATTCGCGTCGCGCGCGCTTGCGGCGTGAGCTCGTCGGCGCGGCGCAGCAGCGCGCTGGCGGAGAGCTCCGCTCCGTCTTGCCGGCCGGGATAGAGGTTCGGCGTCAGCCAGTGATTCAATTCGGGCAGGAAGACGAGAATGCTACCCGTGACTCCGACCAGGATCAGGAAGCTCGCCATGGCGAGTCCCGCCCAGCGATGCAGGAACACGAAGATTGCGCGCGTCATGGCGGCCGCTCCAGACGTTCGACGAAAAATTCGGCGCGCGCTCAGGACGCGCGCCGATGCGTTTCATGGCGAAGGCTCGCCTCTCACCATTGGAAATTGACCGAGCCCATGAATGTGCGCGGCTGGCCGTAGTAGGCGTATTGAGAGCCGTCGCTGTATTCGAAATAGTGGCGGTCGGTGAGATTCTTGATGTTGAATTGGAACTTCACCTTGTGTCCGTCGATCTCGGTCCGATAGGCGCCCATCGCATCCAAGCGGACATAGCCGGGCAGCTTCCACGTATTGGCGTCAGAGCCGTAGCGCTCGTCCGAGGCATAGAGCCCGCCGCCGAACTCGAAACCTTCGGATTGATGCGGCGCGGTGTCCCATTTGGCCCAGATGTTGCCGACATTCGGGGCGGCCCCATTGAAGCGATGTCCGGCGTTTCCGTTGTTGTTGTCATTGGTGAGCTTGACGGAATCGAATGTGTAGCTGGCGATGACGCTCAGATTTTCAGTCACCTGCCCAGAGATATCGACCTCGATTCCCCGGCTGGCGACCTCACCGATCGCGATGCTGCGGCCGGGGAAGAATGGATCGCGCTGGAGGAGGTTCTTCTTGCGCAGATCGAACAGCGCGAGGCTGGTCGTCACTCTGCCGTCGAGCCATAATTTCTTGACGCCCACTTCCCATTGCAGGCCCTCCTGTGGCGGAAAGGCTGAGCCGTCTCTCGAGACGCCATTGTTCGAGCCGAAGGAGCGGACATAGCTGCCGTAGATGGACAGATCATCCGTGACTTTGAACAGCACAGCGGCGCGGGGCGAAAGCTTCGGCTTGTCCTGATAGTTGCTTCCTGGAAATCCCGTGCAGAAGGGATAGCAGCTCGCCCAGCCGTCGCCATAGTCCTTGGGGTTGCCGCCTTGCGCTTTGTCCCATCGTCCGCCGAGCAGCAGGTGAATGCGATTGTCGAAGAACGACATCTGATCCTGCGCATAGACGCCGAAGTCTCTGTTGGTTGCACGCCAGAGCATGTTCGATCCGGTGATGTAGCGGTCGAAAGCGAGTTTCGAATTATAGACCCCATAGACCGGCGCATAGATATTGAGCGGATAGCCATAGCTGTCCGAGCCATTGGAGTTCCTCTCGGTCGAGAACCAGTCGATTCCGACGAGAGGGCGATGGGTGATGGGTCCGGTCTCGAACTCTCCGGAGAGATCGAGGTTGGTCGACAGCATCTGGATGGAATTGCGTTCGCCATAGAAGGCGCGGGAGATGGTCGTTCCGTCGAACCCGCCATAGGTCTCGAAGCCGTAAGCGCTATCATTGCTTCCAGAATAGTGGAGACGATTGGTGATCTTCCACTTCTCGTCGAACTTATAGGTCCAGTCGTAGCCGATGAGCGTTCGGCGGACGACATAGGGCTGATTTTTCCACAGGCCCGGATCGCCGATCGAGAAGTTTCGTCCCAAATTGAGCGGCCGGTCATTGTAGCCGGGGATGACCTGCGCATTTCCGCTCGTGTCGTAGCGGAGATCGACTGGAATGGCGCCGACGCCGGATGGCCCCGTTTGCCGCTTCTCATAATGCTCGACCTGGACATTGAACTCGAAATTCTGCGTCGGCCGGAAGGTGAGAAAGAGCGCGACCGCGCCATTGTCGCGATGATCGAAATTCACGAAGGAATCGGCATGGTCATAGACGCCCATCAGGCGATAGAGGACGGTCTTCGCCTCGTCCACGGGGCCGGTCACGTCGAAGCTCGTGCGCGACAGCCCCCAGCTGCCGAACTGCTCGTTCGCCTCGGCCTTGAAAACCTCCTGCGGACGCTTGGTGACGACATTCACGAAGCCGCCGGGCTCGATGCGGCCGTAGAGCACAGAATTCGGCCCTTTCACCACCTCGACGCGATCGGTGAAGGCCACCTCCTCGCCGCCGACCACGGCTTCGAGCTTCAACCCGTTGCGATAGGTCTCGCCATAGCCCGTCTTGAAGCCGCGAATAAGATAGGAGTCGAAATAGCGTCCCGTCGCCTGCACGCCGGAGACGTTCTTGACCAGCTCCATGGTGTTCAGACCTTGCTGATCGGCGATCAGCTCATGCGGTATGACCTGGACGGCGGCCGGAGTGTCGATGAAGGGCGTGTTGGTCTTCGTCGCGCTGAAGCTCGCCGAGCGCGCATAGCCCGTCTGCTTTTCGGGATCCGTCGCGGCGGCGTCCGTGCTGCGAGTCGGCTTGGAGCCGCTGCCGATGTCGATGGCGGGCAAAGCCTCCTGCGCCGAGGCGACCGACGAGAGAAGTGAGATACCGAGCGCGCAGGCGGAGACGCCGCGCGAAAGCGTGGTGGGAAACATGATGGTCACAGCTCCTGGCGCGGCGCATCGCGCTCGCGCGAACCGAGGGGATGTGCGGCTCGGGGCCGCCTTCGATCGGTCAGGGGCGAGCAGGCGGCGCGCGCGAGGACCAGGAGCTCGCCCATCCGCTCTGCGCGGACGGCGTGCGCGGGCTCTCGGGCGCGCGATCGAGAAAGACGGCGATGCGCCGCGCGAGGTGGTTCGACGCCGCCTCGCGCGGCGGCGGCGACGGGCTCTGTTGCGCGCCGCAGCAGAGGACGCAGGCGGCTTTATGATCGGCGTGCTGCGCGTCGCCGGCGGCGCCCGGCATGCAGAGCTTCGAGAGCGACGTCGCGGCGGGGGCGCCGACGCCCGCGCGCCGCGCATGGGCCTGCCCCGTTGCGACGATGTTCTGCAGCAGCAGGACGAAGGCGAGCGCGGCGAAGGCGAGCGCGCGCAGCGTCGTCCCGAGCATCGCGCCTTTTTCCCTCGCTCGGAGTTTCCGCTGCACCGTCGTCCCGTCTCCGTTGTCGATTTCCCGAAACGGTAGAGAGGCTTCCTATCACCAGTCTGTCAAAATTGCCCCGCCGCGATCTTCAGCCTGACTGTGACTTTACGGCAACAATCCGGCCGTGCTACGTCCGTTGCGGGGCTGGGATAGACAAGACTGGAGCGGCGTCCAGTGAAGATCCTGTTGGTGGAGGACGAGCCCGACATGTCGCGGCTCCTCTCCTCCCTGCTCAAAGGCGCGGGCTTCGTGATCGACCATGCGACGTCGATCCGCGAGGCGGAAGAGGCGACGCGGCAGATCGCCTATGACCTCAATCTGCTCGACCGGCGCCTGCCGGACGGCGACGGCGCCGAGCTGATCCCGCGCATCCGCGCCATGCGGCCCGGCGCGCGAGTGATGATGCTGACCGCGCTCGATTCGCTCACCAGCAAAGTGTCCGGCCTGGAAGCCGGAGCCGACGATTATCTGACCAAGCCCTTTCAGGGCGAGGAGCTTATCGCCCGCGTGCGCGCCTGCCTGCGTCGTCCCGGCAGCGCTTCGCTGCCGCCGATCCGCATCGGCGCGCTGTCCTTCGATCCGGCGACGCGGGGCGTCGCCATCGAGGGACGGCCGATCACATTGCGACGTCGCGAGCTCACGCTTCTCGAAGCGCTGGTCCGGCGCGCCGACCGCGTCGTGACGCGCGATGTGCTGCTCGACGAGGTCTTCAGCACCGGCGACGATGTGCAGTCGAATGCGATCGACACTCTCGTCTCGCGTCTGCGGCAGCGCCTCACCTCGGCCGACGCCGATGTGACGATCCTGACCGCGCGCGGCATCGGCTACATGCTCACGGAAGCGGCTGGACGATGAAGCGCTGGTCGCTGTCGACCCGTCTGCTGCGAACGCTCGTCGTCACGCAGATATCGGCCTTCGCGATCGGCTGGTTCGTCAGCATCTTCCTCGATCATTACGGCGTCGTCGGGTTCAATTACGACACGCTGAAATTCTACGCCGTCATGCGCGCGCGCGAGCTGGTGATCGCATCATTGACGCGCGACGAGAGCGGCTTCGTTCGCATCGAGGCGTCCGCGGCGCTGCGACGAGAGATCGAGCGCAATCCCGGTCTGCGCTTCGCTGTGTTCGATCCGGAGAGGGAATTGGTCGCTTCCGGCTCGTCGCCGGAGCTCGCCGGCAGCTTCGCCGCGCTGCTGCCCTATAAGCCGAACTGGATCGAATTCACGCTGCCGGGCCGCGATCGCGCCAATGGCGACGCCGTGATGGAAGCCAATGAAACGCCGATCGGCCGACTTCAAGTCGTCGTCTATGGCTTCAAGGGCCATTGGACCGATCTCGTAATCGGGTTCCTGAAGCAATCCTGGGGTCATATCTATTATCTGGTCACGCCGCTCGTGGTGTCGGTCCCTGTCTTATGGTTCGCGATCCGGCGCGAGCTACGGCCGATCCGCGAATTCACAACAGGCTTGACGGGCATAGATCTGAACTCTCTGCACCAGCGCCTGCCCGAAGGCAATTATCCCGACGAGCTGGCGCCGCTCGTGCGAACGACCAATGAGACGCTGGCCCGTCTCGACGACGGCGCCATGACGCTACGCCGCTTCACCGCCAACGCCGCGCATGAGCTTCGCACTCCGGTCGCCATATTGAGCGCGCGGCTCGACGCGCCGGAGGAGCCGACGCTGAAGAATGATCTGAAGCGCGATGCCCGCCGCATCCGCAATATCGTCGAGCAATTGCTCGCGGTCTCCCGCATCGGCGCGCACGCCGAGGATGCTTTCGAGCGGTTCGACCTCGTGGAGACGACGCAGGCCATCGTCTCCGACGCGCTTCTCCTCGCCTATCGGAGCAATCGCCAGATCGATTTCATCGCGTCCCCCACGCCCGTCACGATCCGAGGCGATCACATGGCGATCGAGTCCGTTGTCTCCAATGTCATCGACAATGCGTTGCGGGCCGAGCCTTCGGGCGGAGCGATCGTCGTCATTGTCGATGACGGTCCTTCTGTATCGGTCGTCGATCACGGCGCGGGCGTCGCGCCCGAGGATCGGGACATGGTTTTCGAGCCCTTCTGGCGCAAGAGCGCCGTCGCGGACGGAACCGGCCTCGGCTTGGCGATCGGGAAAGAGCTGATGACGGCCCATGGCGGCCGCATCTGGATCGAGGATACGATCGGCGGAGGCGCGACCTTCAAGATGGCTTTTCCGTCGATTCCGCTCCATGCCAATGCGACCGAAGGGCCGGGATGAGCTTCATCCGTTCCGCGAACGGGTCGCCACCAAGATTTTGCGAGCTGCCGGCGGTTGGGGCGACGCCGTTGTGAAGCTCGATCGAGGTCGCGATGGCTATCGAGGCGAACCACTTTCTCGAAGTCTCCATGATCGGTCGATGTCGCTCGTTGCATATGGCCGACAGAGCGTCGCGCGTGACGCGCTACGATCCTCACTTTGTGGCCGAGCACGCGAATCCGCGGGGTCGTGCACGTCGACTTCAAACTCGCAGGCTGCAACGCCCCAAGACGTTATCAGCTCATCGAGCTTGGTCGCCATTCCTATGCGCTTGCAAGACCGGATCGATTGCTCGATGCTCGGCGCGCTATGTGAGCACATGTCGAACGAGCATTGGCGTCTCGATCGATGCGGGTAAGAGTTTCAACTCACCCACAGTGCGGTAAAATGGAAATGCCTTTGATCTCCTCTGCAACCGCTGTGCGACGCAGCAATGGGCGCGCTTTCAAAGGCTGCTGTGAGACGACTCTCCCAGTGGTGCGACGGACGGGCGCGTGGATGGTTGGCGGCGAGACTGAATTCGGCGGTGGGTCAGAAAGGGGATAGCGTGACGACCATACTCGGGCTCAACGCCTATCATGGCGACGCTTCTGCCTGTCTCGTGCGTGACGGCTCGATTGTCGCGGCGGCGGAGGAGGAGCGTTTCCGCCGCGTCAAGCATTGGGCGGGGTTTCCATCGGAGGCCATCCGCTATTGCCTCGAGGAAGGTGGTCTGAGGCTCGCTGATGTGGCGCATATCGCGGTGAATTCCGATCCGAAGGCCAGCCTCCTTCGTAAGATCGGCTATGCGCTGAAGACGCGCCCCGATCTTTCGCTCATTGCGGATCGCATCCGCAATCAGAAAAAGCGGCGATCGATCGAGGCGGAATTGGCGAACGCATTCCCGGGAGCGACCTTCGAGGGGGAGATTCATCGCATCGAGCATCATGTGGCTCACGCGGCCTCTGCGTTTCTGGTCTCGCCCTTCGAGCGCGCGGTGGTTCTATCGGTGGATGGGTTCGGCGACTTTTCGAGCGCCGCCTGGGGCATGGGCGATCGAAATGGCGTGTCGATCGACGGACGTGTCTATTTTCCGCATTCGCTGGGGATCTTCTACCAGGCGATCACGCAATATCTCGGCTTTCCGCACTATGGCGACGAATATAAGGTCATGGGGCTCGCGCCCTATGGCCGACCCCTTTTCACGAGCGCGATGCGACGTATTCTTCGGCTCGAGGACAATGGCGCTTTCGCGCTCGATCTCCGCTATTTCCGCCATCATAAGGAAAAAATCGCGTATGAATGGACTGGCGGCGCGCCTCATGTCGGCGTGCTCTATAGTCCGGCCTTCGAGGATCTGCTGGGACCGGCGCGGACCGAGGACGAGCCGCTGGAGGAGCGCCATCGCAATATCGCGCGTTCTGCGCAAGCGATGTATGAAGAAGCCTTCTTCCATTTGCTGACTAAGCTTCATGAACGATATCGACATTCCGATCTCACGCTCGCCGGGGGCTGCGCGATGAATTCGGTGGCGAATGGCAAGATCAAGCGTAATTCGCCGTTCCGTCGGGTCTATATTCAGTCTGCGGTAGGTGACGCTGGCGGCGCGATCGGCGCTGCGATGCAGGTCTGGAGCGAGCTCGGGGGCATCGTGTCTGGAGCATCGACGGCTACGGCGCTGGAGGGGGATAGGATATCGGGCCGAAGCGTGATGGATCACGCCTATCTCGGTCCAACCTATGACGACAAGGCGATCGAGGCTTTGCTCGCCGCGCGCCGGGCGGAGCTCGCCGGTCAGGATTGCGTCGTCGAGCATATCGGAGACGAAGCCGCGCTGTGCGAGCGTGCTGCGGACGCCATAGCGCAGGGTGAGGTTGTCGGCTGGTTCCAAGGGCGGATGGAGTGGGGACCGCGCGCGCTCGGCAATCGCTCGATCATTTGCGATCCGCGCCGCGCCGATATGAAGGACATTCTAAATCTCAAAATCAAGCGTCGCGAGAGCTTCCGTCCCTTTGCGCCTTCGATTCAGAGAGAGAGCGTCGCGCATTGGTTCGAGGAGGATGGCGACGTGCCGTTCATGATGCAAGTGTTTCAGATAAGGGAAGAGAAGCGTGCGGCGATACCCGCGATCACCCATGTCGACGGATCGGGGCGCTTGCAGACGGTTCACCGTGAGACCAATCCGCGCTATTGGGGATTGATCGAGGCGTTCCGGGTGCGGACGGGCGTGCCCATGGTGCTCAACACATCGTTCAACGAGAACGAGCCCATGGTTTGCAGGCCCGACGAGGCGCTGGACTGCTTCTTGAGAACCAAGATGGATGTGCTGGCGTTGGGGAACAGCTTCATTCGTCGTCGAAATGGTTGAGCGCCGGCTTCGAGCGCCGCAGCACTCGGAGTCGTGATGCTCATTTTCGTGAACCGCTATTTTCACCCAGACCATTCGGCGACGAGCCAGATATTATCCGATCTGGCGTTCGGATTGAGCGCGCGTGGGCATGATGTGCGCGTCATCGCCTCGCGGCTGCGATATGACGCGTCAGACGATCTCTTGCCGGCTCATGAGGTCATCCGCGGGGTCGAGGTTTTTCGTGTGTGGACGTCGCGCTTCGGCCGCGGCGATCTCATCGGTCGGGCGATCGACTATGTGACCTTCTATCTGTCCGCCGCGTGGCGACTCTTGCGATTAGCGCGCGCCGGAGACATTATCATCGCCGAGACCGACCCACCGATACTGTCCGTCATCGTCGCTCCGATCGCGTATTTGCGCGGCGCGCTTCTGGTCAATTGGCTACAGGATCTATTTCCGGAGGTGGCCCAGGCCGTGGGGCTCGGCAGACGCCAGCTTCCGGGTCTCGTCTACGACCTGCTTCATGCGCTGCGCAACGCATCATTGCGTGCGGCGGCGATGAATGTGGCGGTGGGTAAAAAAATGGCGGAGCGATTGTCGTCGCTGGGCGTGGCGGCGGATCGCATCGCCGTCATTCCGAACTGGGCGGACGCCGAGCGGATCCGTCCGGTCGCGCCAAAAGACAATCCGCTGCGAAAAGAATGGGGGCTCGAAGGCTCCTTTGTCGTCGGCTATTCTGGCAATCTCGGGCGCGCGCATGATTATCGCGCTATGCTGGGCGCGATCGAGCGCCTGAGCGGCGGGCCTTCGGAGGCCCCGACAATTCGATGGCTATTCGTGGGCGGGGGCGCGCTTCACGATGCATTCAGACGCGAGCTGCGCGCCAAGGGGCTGAAGGGCGTTTTATTCGCGCCCTACCAGCCGCGCGAGCGCCTCTCGGAGAGCCTATCGGCGGCGGATGTCCATCTCGTGTGCCTTCGACCCGATCTCGAGGGCTCGGTCGTGCCCAGCAAATTCTATGGCGTCGCCGCGGCCGGTCGTCCGACGATTTTCATCGGCGATTTGGACGGTGAGATTGCGCAGATCGTCAGGCGAAGCGATCTCGGATCCGTGGCGCCACACGGAGATGGGGAGGAGTTGGCAGCGCAGATCTCGGCGCTCGCGCTGGATCCGGCTCGTTGCAGTGACATTGGCATGAAGGCGCGCCGGCTCTGCGAGGAAGAGCTCGACAAGCGCGTCGCTCTCGATCTCTGGGAGCGACTGCTGGAATGTTTGCCGGCGAGAGGCGTCGGCGCCGCTTGACGGTCGCGCGCGCCTTTCGCGCATTCAGCTCGCGACGCTCGATTTCTGCGCGCGAGCCTTGCCGAAGACGGAAATTCCATCGATCGCGCGCCGCATCGGAACCTCGAATAGATGAAATGAAATAAGGCTCGTTGCGAAGATGCACGCATAGCAGACGAGGCTCAGCGCGACGATTGCGATTCCGCTGCCCTTCATCAGCTTGTCGCCGACGATGTTTATTAAAACCAGAATAAACAAATTGTGCCACATATAGATCGAATAGGTGAGCTGTCCGAGCGGCGCGATCTGCGTCAGGCCGGGCGTGGCGGCCGCGTAGAGGTCGCGCGCTGCGGCGCCCGTCACGAGCAAGATGATCAGAGCCAAGATCAGCAAGGGCGATTGTCCCGAGAGCATGGCGGCCACGATCGCCAGCAGGCCTCCCGCGAGAATGGGGATAGGCGGTGTGAACGGCTCGAGGAGATGACGGAGCCGGAAGAGCGCCACGCCGATGCCGAAGCCGAAAACGCCGCGCAGAAGCGGATGAAAACGGTCGGTGTCGATCCAATCATGAACGCCGAAATCGAGACCGTATCGGTAAAGGGCGCCGAGAATGATTGCGACGCAGATCGTCGCGATGACGAAAACGTCTCTCTGCCTGGCGCTTCGAGCGAGAATAATGGCGATAGGAAAGCCGATATACATCATCATCTCGACGCTGATCGACCAGTTGACGCCGTTGAAATACTGACGATTTCCACATTCGATGATCGTATGCAGCAATAGGATCGTATCCGCTATGCACAGCGGGCTGAAGGAAGGGGTATGCCGGCTCGGCAATTGCAGCGCCGAAAATCCCGCATATAGGATCGCTGAAACAATGAGCGTCAGCAGATGAAGCGGGAATAGTCTCGCGATGCGCTTTTTTAAAAAGCCGCCATAAGAGCTCAGATCGTCGATGCGGCCGAAATACATGTAAGATATGACATATCCAGATATGATGAAAAACATATCGACGAATAGAGCCAGGCCATCCGAGCGCTCATTGGCGGCGGAAGAGAGCATGAACTCTTTGGAGTGATGAAACACGATTCCGAGCGCGGCGAGGAAGCGAAGCGCGTCGAGGTGCAGCATCTCCCCCGATTTCGCCATGAGCGGCTTCAGCTTCAACCACTTCCGCATAACCGAGTTCCAGCTTTCCCCATCGATGTTGTCTAGCTCGCGCCGAATGATTTACCAAGCGCAAATTCTGCAGGTTTGACTGTCCTCCGAGCGCGCAATGCGGAATGTTTGTTGCTTCTTCGTGTAGTTCCGCCGTGCGGAGGCTTTCGACGAAGTTATCGCTTTGTCTCCGCCAGCGCTTCCTTTTTTAATTCTTCTAACAATTCTAGATATTTCGTCGCGACGCGGTCCCAGCCGAAGCTCTCGGCGGTGGCGCGGGCGCCGGCCCGCAATGTCGCGAAGCCGGCCTCGTCCTCGAAGGCGGAGCGCAATTTTTCCGTAATATTCCGGGCGTTCCGCTCGATCGCAAAGCCGTTCAGGCCGTCCCGCAAATAGTCTTCGATTCCGCCGACGCGGGTCGCGAAGACCGGGAGGCCGGCCGCCATCGCCTCCATGCAGACGAGCGAGAAGGTCTCATAGGCGGTCGGCAGCACGAAAGCGTCGGCCGCGGCATAAAAGGCGGCGACGTCGCGCCTCGCGCCGCAAAAAACGAGGCGGCCCTCGGCCTGCGCGGCGAGCTTTCTGTAGCGCGCTGGATTGTCGGAACCGACCACCGCCAGCCAATAGCGGTCGTCCAGAAGCGCCAGCGCTTCGATCAGCGGCGCGAGTCCCTTGCGCGCAAATTCATGTCCGACGAACAGCAGCAGCCGCGCGTCGCGGGGTATTCCGAATTCGCTGCGAATTTGCGCGCGCGCTTCCTCCGAGGCTTGGAAACGATCGAGATCGATGCCATTGTAGATGACGCGAATTCGCTCGGCGGGGACATTGTAATGCAGTTGCAATTCTTCGCGGACGCGAGCGGAGACGGCGATGTATTTGCGGTAGCGGAGCCCGCCGATCATCCATCGGTCACGCAGGGCGACCCAATAATGCATAGGATTGATAAGCCAGCCCCAATTGCCGGCCTTACGTTTCTGCAGGAGACTTTCCGCATTCACGGCGTGGACGACGAGCATGTCGCCGCGCAGGCAGTCGCCATGGCTGATGATCTGCGCCGTCCGCGCGCGGCGCCGAAGGGCCAGCGTCGCGGCGAGCGTGAAGATCGGCATGACGACAAGCCGGCCGATATGGCGCATGGCGCCGCGCGTCGGCACGTGCGAGAGCCATGGCGTGATCTGCTCTATTTCGGAGGGCGCGTCGCCATCGTCCGCGACGACCGCGGCCACGACGCTGTTTCGCGCTCCGGCGCGTGTGAAGGCTTTCGTGAGTTCGAAGGCGACATTCTCGACGCCGCCGTCTCGGCTGAATTCTTGCACGACCTGAACGATTTCGAGTGAATTGTGTGAGCCCATTGGTAAGTCCATGACAGGAATCTTCGTAAGAATAGCGTGCTCGACGCTGCTATTCGTCGCATCGGCCGCCTTTTGCGAGGATAGGGCCTCCGAGGCCGATGCGCCGTTGCGGATGCGCATCGGCGGCGGGAATCTGGTGACGCATCTGCACGGAGCGCCTTCCGCGCAAATCTATGCGGCGCTGCGCGGAGTCGGCGCGCCGCTCGGCCGCATGGATTCCTATGGCTGGCGCACGCTCGACCGCAAGCCGACGCCGAGCGATTTCGACGCCGCAATGCGCGAGGCGTATGAGCGCGGAATCACGCCGGTCATTCTGCTGGAATACGAAGGCTCTTATCAGTTTCTCGATCCGCCGCAGCCGATCGGCTCCTACCGAGACTGGTTCATCGCCGGCGTCGCTTATGCGCGGCGCTTTCAGCCCGGCGGCGAGTGGGCGAAGGCCAATCAGGTGAGCGGATGGGGCGCGACCATCTTCACGGCGATCAACGAGCCGGATGTGCAGGCGACCATTCCGCGCGAGGAATATCGGCGCGCGCTGGAGGGGCTCGCCGATGGCGTTCACAGCGTCAATCGTGATCTGAAGGTCGTGCCCGGCGGCTTCGCCACTTGCAACTCGCATGGCGACGCGACTTTGCGCGGCTATGGCCCGGCCATTGCGCCACTGCTCGAGGATGGTCGCCTCGATGGCGTCGATCTGCACACTTATTATAACTTCCGCTGGTTTCCTTTGACTCGCGGTCGCCAATTCTCGGCGCAGAGCTGCTTCGATCGCGTCAAAAAGGCTATGGGGCTTTCGCGCGACATTAATTTCTACGCAACCGAATATAATATCTCGAAATCCGAAGGCTGGGCGCGGCCGGAGACCGCCGCCAAGCTGTTCCTGACGGCCTTTTGGGACGAGATGGCGGTGGTCGGCGCCGACGGGCGCAGGCCTGCGACCGTTTTGGCCATGCCCTGGAACCTCGGCGACACTGGCGCGATCGAGGGGCCGAGCTACGCCATGGCGTCCGGCGCCGCTCCTTGGCGGCCGGAGGCGCGCGCCATTGTGCTGCGCAATCTGATCGCGCTCGCGGGCTCGATGCATTTCGTCTCCATCGATCGCGAGAAGGGGCTGCTGACGCTGGAAGGTCCGACGGGACGATTGTTGGTCTGGCATGATCTCGAGGGCTGGACCGACGCGCCCGGCTCCGCATGGACCGTGCCCTTGCCGGCATGGGCCGTCACCGCGGAGCTGTGGGGCTGGGACGGATTGCGTCGACGCGTCCCTGTGGCGGGACCGGAGCATCGCTTCGCCGGGCTGAAGCCGGACGAGACCTATATGGTTTTCCTGCCCCGGCCTAAGCCCTGATCGACGGCGCATCATGGGCCTCGAGCCAAGCGCGCCGCAGCGTGCGCGCGACCTCTTCATAGGTGAAGCGCGCGGCGACATTCTCCAGCGCAGCGCGTGATGTCGCGCGCAGATCGTATTTTCCGACGGCGATGTCGTCGAGCAGGCGCGCGAGCGCCGCGCTGTCGCGCTCGGGCGCGACCCATCCGCCTTCGCCGATCACATCGGGGATCGCGCCGCCGGTGGAGCCGATCACTGGCACGCCGCAGCTCTGCGCCTCGATGATGACGCGGCCGAATTGCTCGCGGACGCGCGGCGTCGTGCGCGTGAACAAGATCAGCGCGTCGAGCCCGCGCATGAATTGCGCGACCTCATGCGGCGGCGCCCAATCGCGAAAGCTCACGCGCTCGCCGAGGCCGAGGCGCTCCACACGCGCGCGCAATTTGCCTTCATGCGGGCCGGCGCCGATCAGATCGAGGCTGACACTGGCCTCCGCACGCGCGATCGCATCCAGCACATCGTCGAGCCCCTTCTCCTCGACGAGACGGCCGACATAGCCGATGCGCAATCCCGCGCCACTCGGCGCCGCGACTCCGTCGGGACGAAAGCAGTCCTGATCCACGCCATAGCCGATCATCGTGACCGGACCCTCATAGCCGCCGGCCCTCACCACGGCCTCGGCGTCCGGGCTGCGCGCGAGAATATGCGCGCAGCTTTTCAGCACGAAGCGGCGAATGGTCTCGAAGGGCGGCGGCAAGGTCTTGAGTATATTCTGATCGACCTCGAGCACGAGCGCCGCATCCTGCTTCGTCAGCGCGGCTTGCAGCGCCACTATGCTCCAAGGCTCTTCCCAAAGATGAAGCACATGCGGCCGCACCTTGCGCAGCAGGCGCGGGAGGCGCGGATAGAAATGCAGATACCAGTTCAGCGGACCCGCGCTCGGGAGCAGGATCGGCAGCACATGTAGCTGCATGTCGGGGTCGATTGCGGGCTCGCCGATGAGCGAGCGGCCGAACTCGCGCCAATTTTTCGGCACGACGACATGCAGATCGAGATCGCTCTGGCGGAGCAGGGGCGTGTAGCGCTGGCGTCCGCCTTTCTGGCCGACGGCGGAATGCGCGACGGAAACGACGCGCAGAGGGGAGGGGGCGCTGCGAAGGTCAGACACGGCCGAGCACCCTCGCGACGACGCCGGACACGCCGGTCAAATGCATCTCGGCCATCGCCAGGCTTCTGGCGGCGCCATTCAGCGTGTTGCGCGGCAGGCTGAATACATTGCTCCGGCGCCGCATCACGCCCTTGCGCGTCGTCGCCGCCGAGGAAAAGCCCGCTCGCCGCGCGAGCTCGAAATCACGCTCGCCCGCATCGGCCGCGCGGCCGAAGGGAAAGGCGAAATGTCGAACCTCTCGGCCGAGCCGTTCGCGCAGGCGCTGACGGCAGGCTTCGAGCTCGGCGAGCGCCTCCGCTTCGGCGAGCGCCGAGACGCGCGGATGATCGACCGTATGCGCGCCGATCTCGACGAGCGGATCGCGCGCCAGCGATTCCAGCATGTCCCAGGAGATGGCGTGCTTCTCGCGCAGCTGCGCCTCGTCGAATCCATTCTCCGCGCAAAAGGCCGAATAGAGCGCGCCGGCGCGGGGGCCTTCCCAGGCCCGCTCGATCGCCGCATAGACGGCGCGCTTCTCTTGCGCGGTCTCGACTTTTACTGTCTCCCCGTCGTGAGCAATGCGGTCTTTGCTCAGGATGATGTCCTCGAGGCCGGCATGCCACATCGGCATTGTCGCATCGGGAATGCCCGTGGTCACGAAGAGCGTCACCGGCGCTCCATGCGCGCGGAACAGAGGGACGATCTCCTCGAAAGTGTCTCGGTAGCAATCATCGACGGAAAAATTCACGAAGCGATCGCCGGGCCGATTTGCGGCTGCGCGCTCTATCGCCTCTTCCATGGTCACGATCGACCAGCGCTGCGCCTTCAAATAGACGAGCAGGCGATCGAGATAGGCGAGATCGAGATAGAAATTGCGATTGGGCAGCCGTTGCCATAGCGCGCTCGGGGCGGCGCGATGAAAGGTGAGAAGACAGCCGCGCGCGCCCCTCGCCGTGTCGAGGAGCGCGCCGATAGGTCGTAGCGCGGCCTCCATCGGCAGGACGTCTGTCAAGCTCGACGCGAGACTCATGGCCGCTCTCCTGGTCCAAGCAATTTTCGCAGCTTCGAAAAGCCCGCGCCACGCAGCTGCGGCAGCAGCACGAATGCTCCGGCCGCGGTGCAGACTGCGCAAGCTGCGGCGCCGGCGATGAGCCGCGGCGCGAGGGCGTTCGCTTGCGCCTCGATCATCCATCCGGCCGCGAGCATGGCGGCGCCGGGCGCGGCCGCCACGCATGTCAGCGACAATATCCGTCCACGATTGGGCAAGGCCCATGTCGTCCCCGCCAGCAATGTGAGGCTGCGCGCGCTCTCGCCGAGGCCGATCAGCAGCATGCCGAGGCCGAGCGGCGGCGCCAGCCATGCGCCGAGCGCGTTGATGACGATATTGACGAGATAGGCGCCGACGACGATCAGCGTCGCCCGCGCATTGCGGCCCTCGCTGTTGAGATGCCGCAGGAGAATCCATCCGAGCGTCGAGGCCCATAGGCCGATGGAGACGCCGCGCAGCGTCGCGCTGGCGAGCAGCAGGCCGGTCTCCGAGAAGGCGCCGCGGAAAAACACCAGCCGCACGATATCGGACGCGAAGACGAAGACGAAGGCGGACGCCGGCACGGTGAGCGCGAGGATAAGGCGCGTGATCGCTTCGATCTGACGATGGCTCTCGTCTTTCTGATAGCTCGACATATAGGCGAGCCCGACCGGCTGGCTGATGAGCAGCAGCGCAGTGTCCGAGAGCGTGCGTGAATAGTCGAGCGAGGCCACCGCGCCGGTGATGTTGCGCGAGGCCGCCAAGCGCTCGATCCAGACCTGCGTCTGTTCCGCGAAGGGAAGCGCGAGCAGCGGGCGCAGGCGCCACAGAAACTCGCGTCCGGCCGCAAAGATCATGGCGGGATGCGCGCCGCTCGGATCCAGCGCGCGTTCCCGATAGCGCGACCAGAGGCCGAACAGCGCCAAGGCGTTGAAGGAGAGAGTGAAGGGCCAGGCGAGCGCGCCGAACCAGCCGAGGAAGGAATAGAGGGCGAGGCCGATGATCATCGACAGATTCAAAAGGCCGGCGCGCAGATTGGAGAGCCGCGTCTTGCCGAGCGCGATCTCGCCCGCCGCCAGCGTGTTCACCAGCACAGAGGCCGGCATGGCGAAGCTCATGATCTCGACATAGCTCAGCGTCAGCGCCTTGCCCTCGGGCGTGAAGCCGCCGAGCATCAGATCGATCCACCATGCGCCGAGCGTCTGCACGCAGAGCATCACCGCAATGGCGGCGAGCGTCAGCGCGCAGCAGAGCGAGGCGAGCAGGCGAGGGGCGCGCCCTTCCGCCTGTGCGCGTTGCAGCATGGGGATGAGAATGGCCGGCGCGCTCTCATTCTGCAGAAAGCACAAGGGCAGCAAGATCACTGTGACGGCGCCTCTGTAGCCGTCGGCGAGCAGCGATGCGCCCAGCACTTGCGCCATCAATATCTCGCGCGCGAAGCCGAGAATCTTGCTGGCGAGCGCGCCGAGCATCAGCAGCGCGGCCATCTTGCGCGGCGTGGCGCGCGCCGCCGGCGCCGCGCTCGTGCTCGGAAGGCTCACCGGGGGCGCGGCGCAGCGGAGGCGCTGGGTCCAGCTCATCCGCGCCGCCGAAAATCGGAGCGGTGACGCAGGCCTGGCGCCGGGACGGAGGCGAGAGCGAGCGCCATGAAGGTCCAGAAGAGAAAGCCGGCCTCGCCCGAGCCTATGCCGGCGAGCGGCAATTGCACGAGGAAGAAGGCGCCGAATGCGCCGAGCATGACGCTTTCCGCGCGGCCGTCGTTCAGCGCGTCGATGATCGCCGAGACAGCGACCCACACCAGCGCGAAGAGGCAAGTGAGGCCGAAGACGATTCCCATCGACTGCCAGCAGGCGATGATCATTCCGTCGACCGGCTGCGAGCCGGCGACGCCCGTGTCGACCGTGGTGAAACCGGCGCCGATCAGCGAGCTGTCGGAAAGATTCCATAAAGCGGAATATTGATCGATGCGCTCGCGCGCGCTGCCGTCGCGGCTGCCTTCCGTGAAGGTCGCCAATCTCGCGCTGATCGACTCGCCGAAGGGCGTCGCGATCAAGGCGACGATGGTCGCCGCGCATAGGCCGAACATCATGACGAACGAGCGTCCCCGCGTCGCGCGGAACAAGGCGCAGAACAGCATGGCCGCGACGAGCGATATCCAGGCGGTGCGATACAGAGAGAGAAACAGCGCGAGCGCCGCGGGCGCGGTGGCGATCTGAGACAGCCAATCGCTCTTGCGAAACCACACGAGCAGCAGCCCTGCGGCGGTGAAGGTCGCAAAGCCCGCGGGCGCATTCATCGTGCTGAAGACGCGCACGCTATAGGGGACGGGCTGGCCGATGGAGGTGATCGGCGCATTCTGCATCCAATAGCGATCCCATACGGCCGGATCGACATATTGCACGACGCCGTAGACGCCGATGATCGGCAAAGCGATCGCGAACACATTGGTGACGGCGGCGAGAATTTCGTCCCTGTCGGCTGTTTCCGCGAGCAGCATGGCGTAGAGCAGGGGGGCGAACCATTTGACGGTGTCGCGCGCGGCGCTCATCCATTCGCCTTTGAACAAGGTGAGGATCATCGCATAGACGACGCAGGCGATGACCATGAGCAGAGGCTCCATGCGCCGCATCCGGCCCGCCGAGGTCATGAGGCCGAGCATGTGGGAAAGAGGCGCCATGAGGCAGGCCAGCGGCCCCACCAGCATCAGGCTGCTCGTGTCATAGCCGAGGCGGACGTCGACAAGCCGCCTCACGAATGGCGTGAAGAGAAACAGGAGCAGCGCGGCTCCGACATGAGCCGAGGGTCCGCGTCGCCATGTCCACCATCCGACGGCCGCGCAGGCGAGCACATAGAGCGCGCGTGCGGGCGCGCCGAGGAAAGGCCCGACAGCGCCGGCGATCAGCAATGCGCCGAGCGCTGCGGCGCATCCGATCAAATGGTCGCGCGCGCCGTGCGCCGCGTCGCGACGGAGCGCGTTCTCTGTTCTGGCGCCAGCGAGACTCGCCATCTCCGCCTCAGGCCGTTACACGCGAAAAGCGTTGCTGGAATGGCGCCTCGTCGCGCTCCGTCATGTTGACGACGAGGCCGAGCAGTCGCCCGCCGGAAGCCGTGAGCCCCTCGGTCGCCGCGAGCGCTTCCTCCGCAGAGCATCCTCCAGCGCGCGCGCAGAGCAGGATCGAATCCGCCTGACGAGCCAGAAGGCGCGCGTCCAATGCATCCGCTGGCGGGCAGTCGAGCAGGACGAGATCATAGTCGCGCGTCGCTTTCACCACGGTCTCGATGCGCTTGCCGATCTGCGGCGGCGCCGCTTTGCCGGAGGCGCCGAGAGGCAGAGCGTCGAGCATTCGCGAGGCGGTTCCCGTCACGCAGTCGCGCAGAGGCGCCGTTGCGTCCAGCGCCTCGAGCAGACCCGGGCCGTGCTCGAGGTCGAGCGCGGATTCGAAGCAGGGATTGGCGCGGTCGCATTCGACGACCAGCACGCGATGCCCCATCGTCGCCACGAAATGCGCGAGGGCGAGAGTGAGGAATGTCTTGCCGTCGCCGCGCGCGGGCGAGGTCACGGCGATGATTCTCGAACCTTTCGCCTCGCCGATGCGCGCGCTCGAATAGATCTCGAACAGCGCGCGTTGCGTAGCCTCGTCGCTCTCCGCGAGCTTGGTGAGAGCCTTCAAAGGCAGGGCGCGATCTCGACGCTCGAGCAGGCCGAAGAGCCTGCCATGCGCGCTGCCCAAACGCGGCAGCTCGACGCAGAGCGCGTCGCCGGCGAGAGCCGCCAGCTCGGCCGAGCCGCGCAGGCTCTTGTCGAAGCGGTCGCGCAAAATCGCCGCCGTGGCTCCGAGCAGCGTGGCCAGCGTCAATCCCGCAGCGAGGAACGGCAGCTTCTTCGGGAAGTAGGGCTGATTGGGGAACTCGGCCAAGCCCACGAGGCGCGTGCTACCGTTCAGCACGCGACGATCCGCATCGAGCTCGCTGGCGCGCTTGTACAGCTCGGAATATTGGCGCCTCTTCATATCGACGCCATGCACCAGCGTCTCTATGGAGCCCTGGTCGATCATTGCGTCGCCGACCTCTGTCTTGGCGCCCTCCACTTTGGCTTTCAGCGAGGCGACGAGCGAGTTGGCGGCTTCGTAATTGCGTTTCACCGCGGCGGCGACGCCGGCGACCTCGGCGGCGAGCCGTCGCTGGGCGATGTCGCGCTCCTGCTCCAGCTCGCGCATGGCGGGATGCCGATCGCCGAGCGTGGTCCGGGCGGAAGCGAGCCGGATCTCGATCATGGTGATCTGCTGCTTGAGATCGGAAACGCTGCGGCTCGCCAGCACGGCGGGCGAGTCGGCCAAGCCCTTTCCCTTGTTCGCGGTGATCTCCTTCAACCGCGCCGACGCCTCCGCGCGCGTGGCCTCGGCGGTGGAGAGCTGCTGTGTGAGGCTGGTGAGGCGTTCGGAATCGATCAGCGCATTGGTTCCGCGCGCGAGGCCTTTCTTCCGCTTGTATTCTTGAATCTTGCCGTCGTCGTCGCGCAATTCGGTCTCGAGCCGATGGACCTCGGCCCACAGCCAATCCGCGGCGTGCTGGCGCCCGGACGACAGGTTCGCGCGCTGGTCGTCGAGGAAGGCGGCGATCAGCGCATTGGCCATCCTCTGCGCTATTTCCGGCCGAGTGGATTGGTACGAAATGCCGATGACGCGCGATCGCCCGACATTGCCGATGGAATAGCGCGTGCGGACGAACTCGACGAGCGCGTCGGAGTCTTCTCTCAGCTTGTCGCAGCCCGAGCGGCGGCCGAGCTTCTCCAGCAAGGCGCCGATCCCTTTGCTCGCGGCGCAATCCTGCAACGCCAGTTCGAGAATGCCCGGCGAGGCGATCGCCGCCTTCAGCACGCGCGACGAGCCGATGATGAGAAGCTGACTCTCCATATCGGCGGGATCGCCGGCCTTCTGCGCCCAAACGGCGGAAGAATTATTGTCGCCGGGCTCCTGCTCGGCGACGATCACCGAGCCTGTCGCCATATATTGGACCGGCAGCACCAGGAGCGCTGCGATGAATGCGCCGAGGATCGTGATGAAAATCACCACGAATATCACTTTGCGTCGCCACAGCGCGGCGAGCAGGCCGCGTCCCGGCGGGTCTGCGGCATAGCTCGTCGCGCGCCTCGGCTCCAGATCGGAAACGGTTGCGCCTAGATTGTCATAGGCCATGCGGGCGTCCAATTCGATTGCTTGCCGCGCTCGCGATCTGCGATCGTTCGGTCCACGAGATCTTTGAATTCTCGCCGAAAGCGCTCGGCCGAAAAATTCTGCGCTTGCCTTCGGCAGGCTGTGCGGGAAAACTGATCCTCTTCCGCGACAAATCTGCGTAGGCAATCGGCGATGTCCGCCGGCGTCGCATTCGCGAAGAACATTCCCGAACGCGGCTCCCTCGCGGACACCGATTCTCTCGCGCCGCCACGATCGAGCGCCAGCACCGGCGTTCCTTCCGACATGGCCTCGACCACGACGATGCCGAAATCCTCCTCGGCGGCGAAAACAAAAGCGCGCGCGGAGGCCATCAGATAGCGAAGCCGCTCATCGCTGACGAAGCCTTCGAAGGAGACATTGTCGGTTGCGATCTTGCGCAGGCGCGCGGCCTCTGGGCCGTCTCCCGCGACAATCAGCCGAAGATCTTCCAGCTCGGCGAAAGCCCTCACGATCGCTTCGACATTCTTATACGGCACGAGTCGGCTGGCGGTGAGGAAATAGGGCTGACGTGAGACCTCTCCGCCTCGGCCGAGCGAGACCGGCGGATAGATTACTTTTGCTTTCCTCCCATATGATTTCTTTATGCGCCGCGCGACGAATTGCGAATTGGCGACCAGCACGTCCGGCCCATTCGCCGTTCGCGTATCCCAGATGCGCAGGTAATGAAGCAATATGCGGGCGACGGCTCCTTTGATCCCTTTCTCGAAGCCATTGTTGCGCAAATATTGATGCTGCATGTCCCAAGCATATCGCATCGGCGAATGCACATAGGAAATGTGAATCTGATCGGGGCCCGTCAGCACGCCCTTCGCGGTGGCGAAGCTGCTGGAGATGACGAGGTCGTAGGAGGAGAGATCGAACTGCTCGATCGCCAATGGCATCAACGGCAGATACAAGCGATGATGCGTGCCGACGAAAGGAGCGTTTTGCAGAAAGCTCGTCGTCTCGCGGCCGATGCCGATCATGGCGCGATCTGCGGGGGGGAGAACATCGAAGAGCGAAAAGACATGCGCTTGCGGATAGCATTGCAAAATTTCGCCGAGGACGCGCTCGGCGCCGCCCAAGACATAGAGCCAGTCGTGCACAACCGCGACACGCATCAGAGAAATCTTCCCCTCGTGGTTCCAGGGCGCTCGTCCATGCGATCACAATCGACGAGGTAGGGCCAATTACGACTTTAAATAAATGCACTGTCGGCGAGGCCTTTCGGCGGTCCTCGAGGTGGAATGCTCCTCCGCTCGCTGCAGGCATTTGTACGATTCCGCTTACGCTCTCGTAAAGTAATTTTTTGTTAAGCATAGTTAACGTGGAAGGGCTCGACTTTTCGGCAAGAGCATCTTCGGCGGCGTAACGTGCAAACGCTCCACGTCGAAAGAGCGAGCGATCTTCGTGGATTGAAGAGCGATCGATGTGATGCGTTTCGATCGCGTGATCGGCGGTCTCTCGCTCCGCGAGCGCCTATAGTCCGAGCAGCGCCATACGGCGCTCGCCGGCGCTGCGGCGATCCGACGTCTCTGGTCGAGACAAATGATCACGCGAATGAGGCGCGCGGATCTGTTGATGATGATCTCGCGGCGTCGACGCGCTCGGCAAGTTCGCGAGCGTGAAAGCCTAGAAACGTGGATCGCCGAGCGCATGCGGCCGCAAAGGTCGACTTGCTGATCGGTGTCGGCCCGCGCCGCTCGAGGAGGTGGGCCCCCTCTCGCGGTCGTGAGTGCGTGTCGGGCCGTGGCCACGGCGGCTGCGCCAGGCGGTTTCCGCGCGAGCTTGTGAGAAATACGCTTTTGGGGTCTAGACAAGGCCGGCGGGGCTTTCTATAAGCCCGCTCTCGGCGTCGCGAGGCGCCTAGGCCCAGGTAGCTCAGTTGGTAGAGCATGCGACTGAAAATCGCAGTGTCGGTGGTTCGATTCCGCCCCTGGGCACCATCCCCCTAATCTCCCGGCATCTAAGGACGTCTCAACCGGCGTCATATCGCATTGAGATGATTGTTGTTTTTTGGATTTTGACGCCTTCCCCCGTCTCAATCGGCATCTTCGGATATCACCCGATCTCATGAATTTGTTGGCCTTGATGTTGGCCTCGCCCTGGTATCTGCTGGCCCGAGGCCAACAGCCGGGAGGCGTCAATGCCCCTGACAGATACAGCGTGCCGCGCCGCCAAGGGCCGGGAGTCGGAATACAAGCTCTCCGACGGCGGCGGGCTCTACCTCCTTGTGAAGCCGAGCGGCGCGCGGCTCTGGAACCAGGCATACAGGTTCAGCGGTAAGCAGAAGAAGCTCTCCCACGGCGCCTATCCCTCCGTTCCCCTCGTCGAGGCGCGGCGGCTGCGCGACGAAGCCAAGAAGCTGTTGGCCTCGGGAGTCGATCCTGGGGCCAACAAGAAGGCTGCGAAACTGACCGCTGTCATCTCGGCGACGAACACCTTCGGGGGCGTTGCCGAGGAATATCTGCAACGCATCGAGGACGAGGGCGCCGCCGCGTCCACCGTTGCGAAGAACCGATGGCTGCTCGTCGATCTTGCCGGCCCCGACCTTGGCGCCCGACCAATCGCGGATATCACGCCGGCGGAAATCCTCGCGTTGCTGCAACGGATCGAACGCAGCGGGCGCCGGGAGACGGCGCGGCGGCTGCGTAGCCTGATCGGCACCGTCTTCCGGCTCGCTGTCGCTACGCTGCGGGCCAAGGACGATCCGACTCTTCTGTTGCGCGGCGCCCTGATGGCGCCGAAGGTGCAGCATCGGGCCGCAATCACCGACGAGAAGCATCTCGGCGCGCTTCTGGTGGCCATAGACGCCTATGACGGCTGGCCGACGCTCCGGTGCGCTCTTCAGTTCACCGCGCTGACGTTTGCCCGCCCCGGCGAGGTCCGCGGCGCCACATGGGCGGAAATCGACGCGGAGGAGGCAATCTGGCGCATCGACGGCGCCCGCACCAAGGTTCGCCGGCCGCATGACGTGCCGCTCTCGCGACAGGCGCTCGATGTGTTGCGCGAGGTGAAAGAGGTCGCCCGGAGCACGCTCGTGTTCCCCTCTATCCGCTCCAATGCCCGCCCCCTGTCGGAGAACGCCATGAACGCGGCGCTGCGGCGCATGGGCTTTACGCAGGATGAGATGACCGCGCACGGCTTTCGGGCTGCGGCAAGCTCGATATTGAACGAACGGGGTTTCCGGCCCGACGTGATCGAGGCCGCGCTCGGGCATCAAGATCAGAACGAAATCCGGCGCGCCTACAACCGGGCGAGCTATTGGCAAGAGCGGATCGAACTGATGCAGGCGTGGTCAGACTGCATTGATAAATTCAAACGAACGCCGTGACGAAAGATCTCGCCGATCATGCACTATTGTATGAGCGCGCTGGCCTCACCGACCGTCATCGACCTCTTCCACCGGCCGCCATGCAAGGGGGTTGGCGACCCAGCGGTCGATTTCGGATTCATGCCAGCCCGCGCCGTTGGCGCTGATTTTGATCTGTGCGGGGAAGGTGCCCTCGGCGATCTTGCGGTAAATAGTGGAACGGGACAGCCCAGTTCGGGCGAGGACGGTTCTCAGGCGGATGATACGGTCTGGTTGGCGCACGGCTGCCTTGCCTTCTGCTGGCTTTGTCTGACTGTTCCAGAGCCAGACAGGACAAGGATTTATCGCTGTGCAAGAGGGCTTTGCGCGCCGTCGCAGCGTGGCGCGCCGGCGGCGGAAAATAGGCGGGGTCAAAGTCCGATGTTCCGGCCTCTGCCAAGGTCGATGCCGTGACTGAAGGCGAGCTCCAATCCAAGTCGGCGACCTGATTCGAGCCCGATTCCGAGGTCTCGCTTGCGGCCGGCGAGGATCGACTCGAGCTGCGGATCGCGTTCGAGGCTCTGCGCCATGTCACCCATCGCCGATCGCGTGGCCTTGTAGCCGGACATGTCCGCCGCCTGATACTGGCGCTGGCTGGTCTGGCCGAGCTCCCGCCAGCGTTCCACGAAGCGATCGGCGCGGCGCTGCGGATCGGTGCGCAGTTCGGTTTCGAGTTGTAGGGCGCGGATGGCGCGGGCGGTGCGCCCCGTGGCGGCTTCCGAGGCGAGTTCCGGGTTCTTCTTGTAGGCGGCTTCGGCATCGTGCGAGCCATAAGGCCGCACCTCCTCGAAGACCTTGCGGGCCTCCTGCAATTCCTTCACCTGCTCCGGGTTGGCCTTGCTGCCTCTCTCTCGCATCTCGAAGATCGCATCCACGGCGCGTGCATGGCGGATGAGCGCCTTGGTGCGGGCGCGGCGCAGCGCCGCTTCCGGGTCTTCCGCTGCCTTCCTTTCCGGCGCTGCCCGCTCCAGCCCCTGTCCGCCACCGGCGGGCAGGCGCAGGCCGTCGAACATGCCGCGCACCTTCTCGGGCACGACCTTGCGCACGATCTCGGCCACGCGGGCGCGGAAAGTGATCCCGCGCCGTTCGGCATAATCGCGCGCCGGCTCGAGCCGCTCGTAATCCGACGCCATATCCTTGGCCCGGTCGCGTGACAGGGTGCGGGCCAGCCGGTCCTGGCTGGCGAAGTCGTCATGGCCATAATGCAGCGCCATGCGGTCGCGGTGGCGCGACAGCGCGACATAGGCGCCGTGGGCGTCCAGGCCCGGCGTCGCCAGAACATGGGTGCGATCCACGGTCATGCCCTGCGCCTTGTGGATGGTTGCGGCATAGCCGTGGTCGATGCGGTCGTAATCCTTCAGGTCAAAACGAACGGAACGACCGTCGTCGGTGCGCACGCTCATGCTCTGCGTGCTGACCTGTTCGATGGCGCCGAGCGTGCCGTTCTTGACGCCGAGGCCGCGTTCGTTCTGAAGGAACATGACGCGATCTCCGCTTGCGAAACTGCGCTCACCGCGTTCGACCACCAGGCGCACTTCGTCGCCGAGATTTCCGGCTTCCCGCATTCTGCCGCGCGCGGCCTCGTTCAAGGCGCGCACCTCGTCGTTGGTGTGCGTGAGGATGATGCGGCTGCGGCCCGGCGACGCCTGCCGATCGCGATCCCAACGGTCGATCAGATCGTCGCGCGCCTGTTCCCGTGTCGCAGCGGCATGGACCATGCCATGTTTGTCATAGGCATGGAGCGCATCGGCGGTTCGGCCAGTCGCCAAATCGCGCGTTGCGTCGCGCTGCCAGTCCTCCCGCTGGCGGCGCACCTCGCCGATCTCCGCTCCACCGTGACGTTGGTGGATAGACCGGAACGCCGCGCCGGCTTCGATGGATTGCAATTGTTGCGGATCGCCGACCAGCGCCACCTTGGCGCCGGCCTCGGCGGCATGGGACAGCACGCGCTCCAACTGGCGCGTGCCGACCATGCCCGCCTCGTCGATTACCAGAACATCGCGCGCGGTGAGCACATCGCGGCCCTGTCCCCAACCGTGTTCCAGGCTGGCGATGGTGCGCGACGAGATGCCCGATCCGCTTTCGAGATTCTCGGCGGCGATGCCGGACAGCGCCGCGCCTCGCACCTCGTAGCCCGCCGCTTCCCAAGCTTCGCGCGCCACACCCAGCATCGCGCTCTTCCCCGTTCCGGCGTAACCAACGACGACGCCGAGATCGCGCCCGTCCGTGACATGCGCCAGCGCGTCGGCCTGCTCTCCCGAAAGGAAAAGACCGCGCGCTTCCGCGCGCGCCAGCGCCGCTTCACGGTCCCTGTCACCGACCTCGTGGCGCTCCTTCGCAGCCATAAGGTCGGCAGCGCGGTGCAAGCGCTGCTCGGTCTCGATCATCTGGCGGGTGGTGAAGCGATCCTCGCCCCGTCCATCCTTGCCCAATTGGACGAGATCGGGCGCCTCCCGCATCGCGCCCATCACCACATTGAACTGGTCGCTCCCGTCGCTGTGCCGGTGCGCGAACATCGCCATGTCGCGCCGTGTGAAGGTCGATTGCTGATGCGTGATGGCATCGAGCGCCAGGGCGGGATCGGCGATGATGCGCTCGCCATTGCCGCGCGCGATCTCGCGATGCATTTCCGCGCGGTCGGCGACCTCGATACCTTTGCCTTCGATGCGATGTGCGGGCGCGCCGATCTGGCTTTGCGGCTCCAGCACGATGCCCTGAGCTTCCAGGCTGCGATGGTCGATGCGCGCGTCGATGTCGAGTTCGGCCAGACGCTCGTTGGCAAGCTCTGCCCAACGCCCCCGCCAGCGTTCGAGCATCTCCGTGCGGTTCCACTCCCGCACCTTCGGACCGAAGCCATTCTCGTCCACCGAGCGCATGGTCAGCATGACATGCGCGTGAGGCTTCAGCATTCCGTCCTCGGCCATATCCCAATGCACATTGAGGTCGGCGATCATGCCGCGATCGACGAATTCGGACCGCACGAAATCGCGGGCGAGTTCGATGCCTTGGCGCTCCGTAATCTCGCGCGGAAGGGCGAATTCGACTTCGCGGGCGAGCTGCGCATCCCTCCTGACCTCGAGCGCCTCGACTTCGTTCCAAAGTCGTTCGCGGTCCTTCCACGCCTCCGGCGCATTCTCCGGCAGCAACACCTCGGAATGCACGACGCCGCGTTTGGCCGAGAAATCATGACTGCGTCCGAGCCGGTCGTCGCGCAACCGCGAGGCCGAGCGGTAGGCGGCGGACGCCACCGCGCTGGAGCCGCATTTGCGGCCGATGACCTTGACGTGAAGATGATAGATCGCCATCGCGATCCGAACATCATCACAGCGAAGCGCACGTCGGAACGACGTATAAGCGCGCCCTCCCTCGAAAAATTCTCGGGAGGGACCAGGCCGTCCCCAACTGTCCCGGCAACCTTACAGCATTCCGGCAGGCGCTCGACTATCATCTCTCCATCAACGGCTTGTGGAGGACATGATGCGCAAACCACGGGACTTCGATGCAGAACTGAAGTCGCTCGAAGACAAGGCGCGAGACCTCAGAAACCGCAAGGTGCAACAGCTTGGCGAGCTGGTCATTTCGACTGGAGCCGACGCGCTGAACGCGGAAGAACTGGCGGGCGCACTGATCGTGCTGGCCGAAACCAAGGATGCCGGAAAGAGGGAGGCATGGGCGAAACGCGGGGCCGCGTACTTTCAGGGCCGGTCGCGACGAACTGCGTCGGCGCCTGGCCGCGACACTGGTGGCGCTTCGGCGCAACAGAGTGGCGCGCAACCGTCATCAGACAGCACAGGCGCGGCATGACATGCGCGCCTGGCAGGTCGAGCGCCGCAAGCGCACGCGACATCTGATCGAACTCGGCGGCCTCGTCGTCAAGGCCGGCCTCGTCGACTTGACTGGTGACGATCGCGCTACCATTTTCGGCGCGCTCCTCTGGATGGCTGACAAGCTCCAGAGCGAGCAAGGTGCACATGCGCGGGCGCTCTGGAGCGCGAAAGGGAAGCGGGAGTTGGAGAATAGCTAGGATCCGGTCGATCTGATCCTTCATCACCCTGACGAAAGTTGCCTTGAACGTTTCGTGGGTCGACGATTCGGCGCAATCTGTCGGGAGTAGCGGGCGCATGACCGTGCCTATGCTCGAGCGCCTAATCGTGATCGATCGGGGTCGCCAAGGCGAGGAGAGAGCCGTAAACGAGGGCTTGCTCGCGCCGTGATCAAAGCGCCGCCGCTCCTTTTCTCGCGTCAACGGAGCACCACTGTTGAAAGGATGTTCGGTGCCACTGCCGTCGACGCGAGGCCTTCTTTGCCGCTACCAAGGAGGTTGCGGTGTCGATGATCGAACGGATCAGAGCTAACAGTAGATCACGACCAGCCTCCAAGAGCTAGTGAAGAACAGGGAAAGAGCCTACTATCGTGAATTACCGACATGCCTTCCACGCCGGCAATCACACGGAAGTGTTCAAACACGCTGTGCTGACGCTCTTGCTAGAACATCTTTTGCAAAAGACGAAGCCGTTCTCGGTTCTGGACACGCATGGAGGTCTCGGCGTTTATGACCTCGATTCTGAGGAGGCGACACGAACTAATGAGCGCTGCGCGGGCGTTGACCGTGTATTCGGCAAGCCACTTGCGTCAGCGCCGATGTATTCGAGGATTGTTGAAACGCTTAACGGTAAATCTCTGAGATTCTATCCTGGTTCGCCCGAACTGATTAAGCAGGCCTTGCGAGAGCGCGACCGCCTTATCGTCTGTGAACTGCACCCGCAGGACGGGGCGCTATTGAAAGCGCGATACCGCAGCGATCGGCGAATCTCCGTCCATGAACGGGACGGATTTGAAGCGGTCGGCGCGCTGCTACCGCCCGAAGAGCGGAGAGGCTTGGTCTTCATTGACCCGCCATTCGAGAAACGGAATGACGTCGACCAAATTGCTAATTCGCTTCGAACAGGCTTTGGCAAATGGGCAACCGGAATATTTGCCGTATGGTACCCAATCAAGGACGGCTCCTTCGGAGACCGAATTGCTGCGGCCGCGGTTGGTGCCGGCTTCAAGAACGTTCTGCGCGCGGAGTTCTGCCCCTTCCCGCGAGACGGTCTAGCCCTCGCGGGCAGCGGCTTAGTAATCTGTAATCCTCCTTGGACGATCGACTACAAAATTCGACACCTTTGCCAGGAGCTTAAGGTAGTTCTCGGATGCCATTTAAGTAATTGGTCCATCGACCTCGTGAAGCCTTAATTATGGTTCAGTGAATTCTGTCGTTAGGCTGCGGCTCATCTGCTACGATGGCGTGTACTACTCCCATGAGATCACGCCACTTGTGGCATATGGCTAGGTCTCCCCGTTCGAAGGCTCGTTCTGCCTTGGAATCCATGAGTTCCAGAGCGCGGTCTGATCCGTAGCGCTCCATCAATCTCACCCCCCGGTGCCATGTCGAACGGTTGAACCCATAATCGTGGAGTTGCGAACTGTCATCGATGATCGACTCGATGATGACAACATAGTTCCCGGCCACGTACTCTGATTTTTTTCGCTTCACAGGGCCACCGTGCACGTCTCAAGCGCATCAAAAATCCTTTGTATAACAAATCGCCAAAGATCGCCAATAGGATCTGAATAGGTTAGCGTTACGAGCGGAAAAGGGCGGAGAACTAGGTGGCAATCTTTGTTCCGAAAGAAGGAAGGGTGGCGCCGGCGAAGCCTGAGTGGTATGGGCAGCCGCCGTTGGTCTGTGGGGCTGGAACGCAGACAAACCTGAGCGTGATTTTGGAGCGGTTCTGATGTTGGCCCGTACGCCACGGACCAGGAAAAATACCGTTGTCCCGGTGCTGCCGCCCTGGCTGAGAGAGCAGCTTGCCATATGCAGGCAGCATCCCGATCGTATACTATTTCTTGACATTGAAACAACGGGTCTCAGTCATCATTACGATGAAATCACCGTCGTTGGCTGGTCGATCGGCGGTCGCGCTTCGACAATGGTCAAAGGCGACAGCCATGAACTGTTGAGGAAAGACGCGCAAGGCGCGCTGGCGCTCGTCACATTCAATGGCATCCGGTTTGACGAGAGATTTCTCCGACAGGAATTTCCAGACGTGCTGTTGCCGAGCAACCATATCGATTTGATGTATCTCTGCCGTCGCGTAGGCCTGACCGGCGGACAAAAGGCTATCGAAAAGCAGCTTGGTTTGTCACTACGCAATGACATTGCCGAGGTCGACGGCTTCGCAGCCGTGCTGCTCTGGCATCGCTACCTGCGGGGGGACACGTCTGCCCTGAACACTCTGGTGCGGTATAACCGGGCTGATATCGCGGCGATGGGCGCGATTTTCGATAACGTCATTGATCGGTTCGAGTTCGAACCAGATCTGTTCGTGGAACGAGTGACTTTCAGCGACTGGTCCGCACCAGCCGGGTGGCTCGATATCCCCGCATTTGAGGCTGCTCGAAGAGAGCTGTCGTCCGCTCCGGACTTCGACCAATTGCTCGGAGGCACTCCGGCGGAGAGCGCGCGGATTGTGGGAATCGATCTTACGGGCTCGGAGGCCCGGGGATCCGGTTGGTGCCTTCTTGATGGAAGGAACGCCAACTATGCGACGATTTTCACCGACGAAGAGCTCCTCGCCGAGACGTTGAACTGCAAACCTGACCTTGTCTCGATTGACTCGCCGCTCTGTCTCCCAGTGGGACGAACGAGTGTCGATGATGCGGACCCTGGCCGCGAGCGTTTCGGCATCATGCGCGAATGCGAGCGGGAGCTGAAGCGGCGTGGGGTCAACGTCTATCCATGCCTTTTGCCCAGCATGCAGAAGCTGACGGCCCGCGGCATACGGCTGGCGACAGCACTTCGCAATCGCGGATTGCCGGTGATCGAAAGCTATCCAGGCGCGGCGCAGGACATCATGCGGATACCTCGAAAAGGCGCCGGGGTAGAATGGCTGAAACTGGGCTTGGAGGAGTTCGGGGTATCAGCAGACCTCGAAGAGGCATCCCACGACGAACTCGATGCCATCACTTCTGCTCTGGTGGGGTCGTTTCATTGGGCCGGACTTATAGAAGCTCTGGGAACAGCAGAGGAGCCACCCTTGATTATTCCAAAGCTGGACGGTGGCACGCATCCGATTATCATCGGCATCAGTGGCCCAATCGCGGCTGGCAAAACGACGCTGGCGAGAGCTCTTGAAAAGCAGGGCTTCGCCTATACGCGTTTCAGCGTTGTCATTGACGATGAGCTAAAGGCTCGCGGTCTAACCCTAGACCGGCTCCATCGCCAAGCGCTCGGAAACGAGATCAATCGAACTGGCAAACAGAGATGGCTTGCGGAACAGACGCTCGCACGCGTGGGGGGAGCGCTGGCTGTCGTCGTTGATGGCATGCGCTTTCCTGAGGACCATGGGTTTCTTGCGGAGCGCGCCGGTGGCGGCTACGTTCACGTGTACGTGGATGCCAGTGAGGAGCGGCGCCGGCGGCGGTATTCAGCACGAGCGATCGATGGTGACTTCGAAACGGCGGCGATGTCTGATGTCGAAAGTCAAGTCGGTTCCATGCGCGCCTTGGCCCACCGCGTGTTCCGAAACGAAGGTGCGATAGAAGAGGTAGGGCAGTGGGCGGCAGAGCTTGCCGCTGATAGAAGGAACCGAAGATGCCCGTCTCCATAGTCGTCGGTGGCCAATTTGGGTCTGAAGGCAAGGGGAAGGTAGCGCTCGAAATCGTGCGCCGTAGCCGTGGCCCGGTAACGGTCATTAGGGTCGGAGGACCTAATTCGGGACACACGGCCTTTGATCGTCGAGGTCGACGATGGGCGCTTCGACAGATGCCGGCCGCCAGCGTCGACCGAAATGTCGACGTCGTGTTCCCTGCAGGGGCGTATCTGGACGTTGACGTCCTGTTCCAGGAAATCGCGGCTTTGGATTACCCGCTGGACAGGATCATGATCAGCCCCAAGGCTCAGGTCGTCACCGAGCAGCACAAAGCCTGGGAGGACGAGGCGGCACTTGTGTCTTCAATCGGCTCGACCGGCTCGGGCGTGGGTGCGGCAGTCATGGCATTGGCGGCTCGTGACGCGCCGAACTTCCCCTTGAAGGCGGTCCATGCGCTTGAACATGAGCTGCTGCATCCTTTCCTAAGAGACGTCGATACCAGCCTCACGCTCAACACTCGTCTGGAACTCGGCCAAAGGATCGTCATTGAGGGCTCGCAAGGCTTCGGTCTGTCGCTACTGGACGGAGGCTACTGGCCAAAGGCTACCGCCCGATCAACGACGGCGGCGGCGGCACTCGCGGAGGCCGGCGTCAGCCCACGCTATGTAGACGACATCACAATGGTCCTCCGTAGCTATCCAATCAGGGTGGCAGGCGATTCCGGTCCGCTGTCGGGCGAAACCACTTGGGCGGAGATCGCTCGACGAGCGGGAACCGAGCTGGACCTGAGTGAGTACACGACCGTTACCCGTAAACTTCGACGAGTTGGTGAATTCGACGCTGCACTGGTCAGGCGCGCGCTTGCAGCGAATGCGCCTCATCGGCTGGTGCTCAATCATCTTGACTACATCGGCCCTCGCGATTCGCTCGAAATGCCCGACGGTCCCGTTCGGCAATTCATTACTCGCGTTGAGCGGGAGATTGGCCATTGCATCGATTGGTACGGCTTCTCAGGCGACGGCATTGTATTGGCGACAAATCAGGCGGCGTCATGATGCAGCCTGCCAACAATTCAGGAGAAGAGAAGGAGATTTTGAGTTCACGCGACGCGGACGAGCGAGCCCGCCAATGGCGCGGAACGAAAGACCCGTTTGCCGACGACATCCCGCCTTCATTGTTGTCCGCAGATCATATCGAAAAGTACGTCCTTGCGACGGGCATGATTGCACCTTTTTACAAGGGTGGGGAAAAGCCGAGATTAAAAAAGGCGTCCTACGAAGGGCGCATCGGCAGTAAGGCCTATATTTTTGAAGAGACTGACAATCCTGTATCCATTTTTTTCGATGCAACAAATCCTTTATGCGTACGGGCGAACAGTATCGTTTTTGTCGAAACCGACCTCGAATTTCGCCTTCCCGATTACATCGCCATACGCTTCAATCTGCAGATCAGGCACGTGCACCGCGGATTGCTCTTAGGCACGGGGCCGCTCGTCGATCCCGGCTACTGGGGTAAGTTGTGCATCCCGCTGCACAATCTCACAAATGAGGACTACCTCATCCCTATTGAAGAAGGTTTGATATGGGTCGAATTCACCAAGACAACGTCCACGCCCACCGAGGGTAGCGACCCCCTTTTGAGGGACGGACGCGAGCATTGGGATATTGAAAAGTTCATTCGTAAGGCCGCACTCCCCTTTGCAGGCGGCAACCGAGTCGGCATCCGCAGTTCGATTCCAATCATAGCGGTGGATGCATCGAAAGCAGCCGAGAACGCGCGAGCCGCCAGCCAGACCGCAGCGTCAGATGCCAAAGAAGCTCAGAGGGCTGCAGAGGACTTAAAGAACAGATTACAAACAATCGGTTGGCTCGCGGTCGCCGGGCTGGGTATCGCGCTTATCGCCCTTTACTTAACGATTTTCTTCGGCTGGCGAGCGGACATGAGTGCCGTCTGGGGAAAAATTGCGGACAGCGCCTCGTCGATGGGAGAACTCAAGAGCAGCGTGGGAGACAACGGTAAAACCATTGAGGAAATGACGAATCGATTAAAGGCGTTAGAGGCTGAGATTGAGACTCTACGTCGGCAGACTTCTGCAACCGATGTTCGATTGCCCGTGGCGGCTCGCCCGGAGACGAAGCCGCACTTGCAGTCGGACGGGAAAAAGTGAAGGCCTGATGCCAACTCATTCCTCCATGGACCGATAGACCGGGGCCACATGTAGCGCGAAGAGAAAACCGGAACTCGATTCTGAAAATGCAAAATCGGTACGCTGGCGACATAGGCGACTATATCAAGATTTCTCTCTTGCAGCATCTGAGCGCGAGCCGAAGGCTCGGCGTTGCATGGTACTTATTTCCCGACGAGGAACACAATGCCGACGGGCGTCACATCGCGTACCTGCGCGCTCCAAAGCAGTGGAGACCTTTGAACCCCGACCTGTTCGACCTGATGGCTGAAATCACATCCAAGGAGAGGGCGGTATCCGGACTCCATCAAGCGTTCAAGGCCGGCACCTTGTTCGCCGCTGAGCCCTTGCCCGTCGGTCGCATGTCTGGGATCGAGCGTTGCAAAGTGAGGTCCGCTTGGTTCTCGCGCACGGTAAAGGCCATGGAGGGCGCCGAGATCGTGTTCATGGATCCAGACAATGGGCTTACGACGGACGACGAGCGCCGTCGGCGGATTCCAAGCTTCGGCAAGCAGATTCCGCTCAACGAAGTGCTCGCGCTCTGCGAAGGCCGCACAGCGATCGTTTACCATCACAACAGTCGCTTTAAGGGTGGGCACGACGCCGAAGTCGACCACTGGCGTCGCGCGATAGGACGCCCCACGATGGCCGTCAGAGCCAACGCCTTTAGCTGCCGCACTTTTTTCGTCATCAACCCAGATGCTGAGCTCGCGGAACGTACCAGAGATTTCTGTGAGAAATGGAAGAACAACAAAATGCGCCTTCACCGATCCGCATTCGCTTAGGCGACGATCTCAGCATCGACCGACGCAATCTCGCGCCTAAGATTACCTAGGTGCCGCAATTCGATGATCCTCTTGTCCGACTACGCCCGGCGACGTTTTCGATAGAAAAATCGGCTGTTGGCCTTTTTGTTGGCCCCAAAATTTTCCACATCGACAATTGTCCAATAAATTTCAGATCGTTATATGAAATTTGTGATGACGCCCCTGGCACCACTCCCGCCTACGACGAAAACCCGCACTAGAGCCTGTTAAATCAACGGGTTGGCGCGCACTAGCCATGCCATGCAGGGCCTGCGGTGCGGCCGCTTCGGGAGAAAATCCGGTCCAATCTCGATCTCACCGGGGTTCTGCGCCGACATCGCGGCCATATGATCGAGAAGCGACGTCATCGCTAGGCCGTTCCGAGCGGCGGCCGGCCCGCGCTTCGTCATCGCTGCTCTCGCTCCCGAGGCCTCCCGGTATGGGGAGGTCTGCGGCCTAGAATGACGAGATCCGCTGCTCGAAATCCGCATCGACGCGATATCGAGAGTCCGACGCGGGTCGGGACAATGTCTCTTTGAATGTCGACGCATTTCCCGATCGCGCCTTCGAAGGAAGAGTGACGCAGATAGTGGATGCGCCGGCGGAGCGAGGTGGAAGCAAAATCGTCGTCACCACGTCGAATCCCGATCTCGCGCTGACGCCGGGCAAGACGGCGAAGGGCGGAAGACGCTGCGCCTTCGAGCATCGTCGCAGCCACGAAGATCAGCGGCCCGCTTCGGCGGCGTCGGCTGCCAGCCATTCCCGCCATATGGCGAGCAGCACGGCGAGAATCAGTGGGCCGAGGAATAGTCCGACGAAGCCGAAGGCGAGCAGGCCGCCCATCACGCCGAGGAAGACGACGACGAGAGGGATATCGGCCGCGTTGCTGATGAGGAGAGGCTTGAGAATATTGTCGGTCGGGTTGACGATGAGCGCGCCCCAGGCGAGCAGCCCCAGGCCTGCGCCGATCTGATCGGTGAGAAGAAGCCAGACGCCGAGCGGCGCCCAGATCGCCACTGTTCCGACGAAGGGGATGAGCGCAGCCAGGGCTGTCAGCACGCCGAGCAGAACGGGCGGTCCGGCGCTGAGGAACGCATAGCCGACGCCGGCAATGAAGCCCTGCGCCATCGCGCTGATGATCAGGCCCGACACGACCGCATTCGACGTGGTCTCGACGGCTCGGAAATATTGATCCGCCGTCTCCCCGACGACTCGACGGAGCCCGACGCGAATTTGCTCAAGCATGAGGTCGCCGTCGCGGTAGAAGAAGAACAGCGCGATCGCCATGACGCCGAATTGCGCAATGCTGCGGCCGACCGCGCCGACGACCCCGGCGAGCTGGCGCATCCAGGGCTCCAGCCATTCGTTGATCTGCTGCTTACGAAATTCCGGATTGTTCACGAGATCGTTCAGCGTGGGGCCGATCACCGGGAGGCGCTTGATCGCGTTGGGCAGGACCAGCGGCTCGTCCGCATATTTGGTCGAGATGTCGCGATAGGCGGCGACCGCCTCGCTCTGCAGATCGATCAGCAGCACCGACACCGGAACGACGATGAGGACGATCAGCAGGATCGTCGTGACCGCGGCGGCGAGATTGCGCCGCTGTCCGCAGAGGCGAAGGCAGCGGCGATAGGCGGCGTCCGTGGCATGAGCGAGAATGGCGGCCCAGACGAGCGGCGCCCAGAAGGGGCTGATGACGAGGACGCCGAGCCCGATCATTCCGGCGAGCAGGATGAGGCCGAATATCTGTCGATTCTGCATGTCGGCCTCCGGCTGCGTTCGGGCTTTTCGGCGCGCGCCGAGCAGTCGGATATCTCGCGCGGCTTCGGGTCCGCGCCAATCATATATGGATGCGAGCGCGCCTCACATAGCCATGCGCCGCATATCGGCCCCGCGTGACGGAAAATCGCTCGCGGCGGGTTCGCATCCTGCCGCCCCTCGAGCGAGGGGCGGCAGCTTTTCCACTCTGGTTCCCTGGGAGCATCATGGAGTCAGAGCAGGCTCGCTCTTGCGAGTTCCGTCGAGCGCGTCAGTCGATGATCGCCTTCACGCCGTCTTCGCCCAGCAGACGTTTCATGTTCAGCAAAATCTGCGCGGTCACGCCGAACACGGCGAGCGCCATCCAGCCGAAGAACACGAAGCCCCAGTGCAGCGGAGCGACGAACAGCTCCTCCATGAACCAGAAGGTGTGGCCCCACTCGTTCAGCCCGACATTGGGAATGATCATGAACGGACCGATCGTCAGGATCAGAAAGGCCAGCGAATAGCCCTTGGAGAAATAGGGCAACCGGGTCTTGGCGTAGAAGAACGAGCCGACGCCCACGATCGAGTAGATGGGATAGCTCAGATAGAACTCGATGATATGGCTCGGCGTGAAGTCGGTGTCGCGGATCACCGTCATGTGCCAAGTGCCGTCTTGTTCAGTAAAGAAGCTCGCGCCGAAGTAGATCGCTATGCCGTAAACGACCAGCCATTGCGCGAGGCAGACCCAGCGCCGCAATTCTTCGCGCGTGCTCAGCGCGTCCATGTCGCGCGTGCGCGTCTTCCACAGATAACCGGCGAGGCCGAGGCCAGTGACCAGCTCCAGCGGAATCTCGGTCCAGAGCATCGTCAGCCAATAGGTCTGGAATTCTGGGGCGAAGGAGTCGAGACCGGCGCGCCATCCGTAAATCTGCTCATAGATGCGAATGAACAGATAGAAGGTGACGAGCCCGCCGGCGGCGATCCACATAGGCTTCAGATCGACGATAACGACGTCTGTACTGTCGGCCGCGCCGGTTTTTCCGGCTGCTTCTGTCGTTAGACTCATGTTTCTCTCCTCGAGATTGGCTTCGCATCACGGTTTTGCAAAGCCTCGCTCAAAGGGATAAGAGCAGTATTCTCAAAGACAAAGTGCATATTGTTCATTGCGCTATGAAGAAAATTCAAGTGCCGGCGACGTTTTTCGACGTCGAAAGCGCGGCCGTCACTCATATGAAAAAAGGAAGCGCCTCCGCCTGTGGAGCGCGAAGCCAAGGACGTCGGCGGGGGAGGCGCGCCTCAGTGGCTTTCGTCGGGCGGGCCGGGGAGCGGCAGGATTTCTATGCCCTCCTCGAGCAGCGCCTTGGCTTCCTCGAAGCTGGCGCGTCCGCGAATGGGGCGGTTCTCGGCCTCGCCATCCTGCATCCGCCGCGCCTCGTTCGGGAAGCGGTCACCGACGTCTTCCGTCGCGGCGACGACCTTTTGGCGCAGCTCCTGGATCATCGCCCGCAGCGCCGCATGGCGCTCGTCGAGCAGAGCGGGGACACCCGTCTCGTCCTCACGCGCTCGGGACGAGCGGCGGGTCACATTCGGCGCCATGATCGCCTTGGCGACCTGCGTCGAATTACAGAAGGGGCAGCTGACCGCGCCTCGAGCGGCCTGCGCGTCATAGGCTTCGCTATCGCGAAACCAGCTTTCGAATTCGTGTCCTTCCGAGCAGATCAGCCGGTAGAGAATCACGGCGCCGGCTCGCCCGCGGCGAGCAGCGGATCGAGCTCGCCGGCGCCGTCCAGAGCATAGAGATCGTCGCAGCCGCCGATCGGACGGCCGTCGATGAAAATCTGCGGCACTGTGGTCCGGCCCTCGGCCAGCCGGCTCATCTCGGCGCGCTTCTGCGCGTCGCCATCGACGGCGATCTCTTCATATGCGGCGCCTTTTATGTCGAGCAGCTGCTTGGCGGCGCGGCAATAGGGGCAGGTTCTCGTGGTGTAGATGACGATCTGCGGCATGACGGTTCCGTGACCTTTCGCGCGCTCTTATAAGCGCTTCCAGCGCATGGCTGCAACGGAGGCCTTTGCTTCAGCTCTGGCCGACGACGCGGGCGTAGACCAGCACGTCGACGCGCGTCGCCCGCGCCCGCAGCAAGACGCGGGCCGCGGCGTTGGCCGTCGCGCCAGAGGTCAGCACATCGTCGATGAGCACGATGTTGCGGCCTTCGATCTGAGGCTTTTTCTCCTCGCGCAGGCGGAAGGCGCCCTGCATGTTCGCTGAGCGCTGGCCGCGCGTCAGCCCCACTTGCGGCGGCGTCGGCTTCACGCGCTCCAGCGCCAGAGCCTCCACCGGAACGGCGCTCTCCCGCGCGATCACATGGGCGAGCGCCGCCGATTGGTTGAAGCGCCGCGACAGCAGGCGCATTCGGTGCAGGGGAATGGGAACCAGCAGATCGGCGTCGGAGAGAATCTCGGCGCCAGCGCGCGCCATCCAGCGGCCGAGCGGCTCGGCGAGCTCCAGGCGATCATAATATTTCAGTCTGTGGGCGAGGCTGCGCGCGCGGTCGCTGTCATAACGCACGACCGCGCGCGCCCGCGTGAAGACGGGCGGATCGGCGGCGGCCTCCAGCGAGATCATGCCGGGGCCGAAATCGCGCTCGAAGGGCGTTCCCAGCCGCTCGCAATAGGGCTGCTCGATAAAGCCCATCTCGCCCCAGCAGCGCGGGCAGAGCGCGCCATGGCTCGCCACCGCTCTGCGGCAGACGAGGCAGACGGGCGGATAGACGATATCGAGCAGGCGCGCGCCTATGCTGCCGATGAGGCCGGCGGCGCGCCCGAGCATGGCTCAGACCTCGACCTGACCGCCGAGCTCGACGACGCGGCCCGAGGGGATTTGGAAGAATTCCGTTGCCGGCAGCGCGTTGCGGTGCATGAATTGGAAGATGTGGATCCGCAGCCGTCGCCAGCGCGAGCGCCCGAGCGGCGTCACGGTGAGCCGGCCGACGAAGAAGGAGGTGTTCATCATATTGAATGTCAGCGGGCTCGATATGGTGTCGAGCATCAAGGCGCAGGGAATATTGGGCTGCTCCATGAAGCCGTAGTTCAGCTCCATCGCGTAGAAATGATCGTCGAGCGACACAGTCTCGACGCGCCGCGCGCGATCGACGCGCGGCGTGTTGGCGGTGGCCACATGCAGCAGCACGATATGCTGATGCAGGACCTTATTGTGCTTGAGATTATGCAGCAGCGCGACCGGCACGACATCGGTGCGGCTGGTCAGATAGACGGCGACGCCATCTACGCGCGGCTTGCCATGGAACTTCACGACGAAATCGGCGATCGGAAACGTGTCGCGCTCGAGCGCCTTGCGCATGGCCTCGAAGCCCTCGCTCCAGCAGCTCATCAGGAAGAAGAGGATGGCGGCGACGACGAGAGGAATCCAGCCGCCTTCGAAGAATTTGATGAGATTGGCGGCGACGAAGGAGACGTCCACGACGAGAAACATTCCGCCGACGGCGATCGAGAGCGGCAGGCTCCAGCGCCAGATGGAGCGCATGGCGATGAACATCAGCGCCGTCGTCAGCAGCATGGTCAGCGAGACTGCGATGCCGAAGGCGGCGGCGAGGTTTTCCGAGGAGCGAAACGTGATGGTGAGAACCAGCGTCAGCGCCATCAGCGTCCAATTGACGAAGCCGACATAGATCTGGCCATAGCTGTGCGCCGACGTTTGCGTGATCGAGAGGCGCGGCGACAGGCCGAGCTGGATCGCTTGCCGCGCCATGGAGAAAGCGCCGGTGACGATCGCCTGACTCGCTATGACGGTGGCGAGCGTCGCCAGCGCGACCAGCGGCAATTGCAGCGGCGCGGGGCAGAGGTCGAAGAAAGGATTCTCCGTCACGGAGCCCTCGACGAGCAGCGCCGTCTGGCCGGCGTAGACGAGGACGAGCGACGGCAGCACGAGGCCGTACCAGGCGAGGCGAATCGGGCGCCGCCCGAAATGGCCCATATCCGCATAGAGCGCTTCGGCGCCGGTGGCGCAGAGAAACACGGCGCCGAGCAGCAGAAAGCCCTCGAAGCCATGGGTGAAGAGATAATGCAGCCCGACGCGCGGATCGACGGCGGCAAGAACGCTCGGATGCGCGGCTACGCCGCGTGCGCCGAGGATCGCTATCGAGACGAACCATAGCGCCATCACTGGGCCGAAGAGGCGCGAGATGCGCTCAGTGCCCTGTGGCTGCAAGGCGAACAGGCCGATGAGCACGACGACGGAGAGTGGAACCACATAGGGCGCGAGCGCGGGCAGGGGCGCCTTCAGCCCCTCGAGCGCGCTCAGCACGGAGATCGCCGGCGTGATCGCGCCATCGCCGAACAGCAGCGCCGCGCCCAGCATGCCGATCGCGATGATCGCCGGATGGCGCCCATGCTTCATGCCGAGCAGCGACATCAGCGCGAGTATGCCGCCTTCGCCGTCATTGTCGGCGCGCATGATGACGGCGACATATTTGACCGAGGTGACGATGATCAATGTCCAGACGATCAGCGACAACATGCCGAGCGCCGTCTCGGCGCTCACATGCCCGCCGGACCAGTCGAGCGCTGTCTTGATCGTATAGAGCGGGCTCGTGCCTATGTCGCCGAAGACGACGCCGAGGGCGCCCAGCGTCAGAGCCTTCACGCCGTTCTCGCCGGCGTGCGCAGTCGAATTCGCCATAAAAACTTGCCTCACGCCTCTTCGGCGGCCAGATTTTCGTCCTCGAACAGGCCCGTCGGCAGTCCGTCTATGCTCTGCCGGTTCTTCTCGCGGCGATAGGCGTCGAGCGCGTCTTCACCCTTGGAGGCGGCCCAGCGGTCGAGCCCGTCGCGCTCGCCGGCGTAATCATACAGCGGCACGGCGAAGCCGCAGGAAGTCTGCACCGATTCCACATCGAGCAGGATCATTTGTCGCGCGCCCGGCGGCTCCGCGCCGACGAAGGCGGAGCGCAGCAGCTGCGCATAATCCTCGCCGCCGCGCGCCAGCGCCCGGCCGTGGCCGTAGAGGCGCAGGATCAGCGGCGCGCCCTCGAGCGCGCAGAACATGAAAGTGAGGCGCCCGTCCGCGCGCATATGCGCGGCCGTCTCATTGCCGCTGCCGGTGCGATCGATATAGACGGCCGTGCGCTCGTCGATAAGGCGCAGCGTGTCGGCGCTCTTGGGCGAGACATTTACGCGCGAGGTGGGAGCGGCGGAGGCGACGAAGAAGAGCCTCTGCTTCTCGATGAAGTCGCGATGCTGCGGCTCGATCGATGCGAAGAATTTGCTCATGACGCGCGATTCCGGTGCTGGCCCCGCGTCAGCCTAGCAGGCCGGCGTTTTTGGGGGCAAGCGGATTATCCTGTAGCGCGGCGGCGTCCGGCGTATCCGGCGCCGGTATGCCCGCGACGGCGGCGTAGAGCTTCTCGACGAAGGACGGGTCCAAATCCTTGACGATGAAGACGAGCCGCGTGCGCCGATCGGCGTCCGGCCAGGCGGCGAGGCGATGCGGCGGATGAAAGACATGCTGCACGCCATGCACGGCCACGGGCCGCTCGCGATCGTCGGTGAGGCCGACGATTCCCTTCACGCGCAAGAGATGCGGACCATGCGCCTGCCGCAATATCTCGACGAACATGTCGAAAGCCTGCGGGCTGAGCGGCGCATCGCTCGTGACGCAGAAGGCGCGAATATGCGCGTCGTGGCGATTCACGTCCTGATGCGCATGGCCGTGGTGGTGGTCATGATCGTGATGATGGTGATCGTGATGATGGTGATGCGCCTCATGCGCCGCCGCGACCGCCTCGTCGTTCAGCCATTTGGCGACCTGCGGAATCTTGCCGGAGGCGTCATAGAGACCGCAGTCGAGCAGAGCGGCGGGGCTCGCCTCTCCCGTCGCGGCGATGAGCCGGCGCGCCGCCGGATTGAGCCGCGCGAGGCGCTGGTCGAGCGCCTCGAGCCGGGAGGCGCCCTCGGGAAGGTCGGTCTTGGTGATGATCAGCCGATCGGCGACGGCGGCCTGCTTCACCGCCTCCTCATGCGCGTCCAGCGTCGCGGCGCCATTCACGGCGTCGACCAGCGAGACGACGCCGTCCAGCCGATAGCGCAGCGCGAGATAGGGATGCGACATGATGGTGTGGAGAATGGGCGCCGGATCGGCGAGCCCGGTCGTCTCCAGCACGACGCGGCGGAAGGGGCGGATGCGGCCATTGTCGAGCTTGCGCAGCGCATCCTCGAGCGCGGCGACGAGATCGCCGCGGATCGAGCAGCAGATGCAGCCCGAGCTCATGACGATCATGTCGCCTTCGACATTCTCGACCAGCAGATGATCTATGCCGACCTCGCCGAACTCATTGATGAGCACCAGAGTGTCGGCGAGCTCGGGCGAGGCGAGCAGGCGATTGAGCAGGGTTGTCTTGCCGGCGCCGAGAAAGCCGGTGAGGATCGTCAGCGGAATGGGCGGCGGTGGACGACGCGGCTCGGAACGCTCGGTCATTGTCGAATCATTGCTCATTGTCTTGGCGCGGCGGCGCATGATCGCCGATCGCATGCTTGTCGTTCTTGGCGGAGACGTTCTTGCCCGGCGTCTTCGCCGCGGCCTTGGCGGCCGGAGCCTTCGCCGGCGCTTTGGCGGCGACATTCTTACCCTGGATGGGCTTGCCCTGACCAGACTTGGCGGGCGCGGGCTTCGCCGCCTTCGCGGGCTTTTCCGTCGCATCCGTCTCGATGGCGGCTTCCTGCGGCGGCGTCTTCGCCTTGGCTGTCTTTTCCTTGGTCGCCTTTTCTTTGGCCGGCGCATGCGCGGCCTTTACCGCCGCCTTGCGTCCATGGCGCATGGAGAGCGCGTCTGGCGCCGGGCGGCTTATCGGCGAGGCGGCGGCGGCCGGCGGCTCATGGGCGTAGGCGGTGACAGTCGAGGGCGAGCCGACCGGCGTGCCAGGATCGCGCACCCCGGCGACCGGACCCTCATAGCCGGGAGCGCGGCCGAGATGCACCGGCGTCGGCTCGAAGCGCGCGCGGGGCAGGGCGGCGATGGTCTTGACGTTGACCTGATCGGTCGAGCCGTTCTCGCGCGGAATGGCGACATTCATATCCTCGACCTCGGCCATATATTCGGCGTTGGCCTTGCCGCGATGGCGGCAGACGCTGTCGCGCATGTCCGGCGCCTGGCCGACGCCGAAGGTCGGCAAAGAGGCGACCGAGCCCGAGGGCGAGCCGGTCATGAAGGCGCGGTCGAGCAGCGAGGCGGCCTTGGCCGTGCGGGCGGCCGCCGTTGGCGCGCCCAGAACCACGGCAATGAGCTTCTGCCCGCCATGGGTGGCGCTGGCCACCAGATTATAGCCGGCGGGGCAGGTGAAGCCGGTCTTCATGCCGTCCGCGCCCGGATAGCGGCCGAGCAGGCCGTTATGGGTCGGGTGGATCTGCCGGCCGAGCTGCATCGCGCCAATGTTGAAAAAGCCCGAGGATTCGGGAAATTCCGTCAGCAGCGCGCGGCCGAGAATGGCGAGATCGCGCGCCGAGGTCACTTGCCGGTCGTCCGGCAGACCGTTGGGATTGGCCCAATAGGACTCGCGCATGCCGAGCTTGGCCGAGGCGCGGTTCATCTCATCGGCGAAAGCCTCCACCGAGCCGGAGACGCCCTCCGCTATGGTGACGGCTATGTCATTGGCGGATTTGACCATCAGCATGACCAGCGCATTGCGCAGCGTCACCTCCGAGCCGACCGGAAAGCCCATTTTCGACGGCGCCATGGAGAGCGCGCGGGGCGAGACGATCATCGGCGTGTCATATTGAATGCGGCCGGAACGCACCGCGTCCAGCGCCACATAGACGGTCATCAGCTTGGTCAGCGAGGCGGGATACCAGCTCTGGGTCGCCTGCTCCTGCGCCAGAACCTGCCCGCTGGAGACATCGATGACGACGGAGGGGGCCGCCGACGCCGTCGACGCTGCGACAATGGCGGCTGCGACGAAAAAGCTGCGTAGGGTCGGTTTCACGCTCATGTTCATCCGATCGGCCTCGACCTCGGCCGTTTTGCGGCCGCGCGTTCGATTCGAGACATAGTCTCGCTCCAAGGACGGCCCGAATATGGGCCGAATGTGGCGTAAACGCGCTCTGCGCCGTTTCGGGACGCCGAAAAGCGCCGTTATGGACAACGGTTAGTACGCCCGGACGATCAAAATTCGTTCCAACTTCCGGCGAGCCGGCGTAGGCTCGGCCGGCCATTTCGCAATTTTGCGGCCGCCGTGTGCTCGGCTAGCTGGGCCGCCAATTCTGGTTGGGCAGAATGAAAAGCTTATATTGGTCGTAATAATTCAATCTGGATGCGACCAATAGGCGCGCGAGGTTTCGTCGTCCGCTGAGCCGCCCGCCGAAGCGGTCAATGGAAGTTGAAGGTCTGCTCGAAATCACGGCAGTCGGTGTCCATGTCGAAGGGCGGCGGCGGCAGCTTCAGCGCGGTGATCATGCCCGCCGCGACCAGCGCTCGGGCGTTATTGTCGTAGTTCGAGAAAGTGGCTCTGGTGACGCGGCCTCTGAAATCGACATGGAATTTGATGGTCACTGTTCCGCGTCCCAGATTCAGCTTCGGCGCGCGTTCGCGGAGCTGCTGGGTGACGGTCTGTATCCAGACCTTGTTTTCCGGGATCGCCATGCAGGCGGCGAGCGTCGGCCGCTCCGAGGGGCCGAAAAGAAATTGTGCGAAGGCCGCCGGCGACACGCCGATCAGACAAAATACGATGATTGCTCGAAACATGATGCGTGGCCTCCGGTCCGCCGGGCTCATGGATAGTAGAAGCTCTGCGAGAATAAGTGGCACTTGCCGCCGGCCGCCTTGCGGGCCGAGGCCGGCGGCGGCGGCAATTTGAGCGAGGAAATCGTGCTCAAGGCGAGGAGCGCCTGTTCGTTATTGCTGGCTTTCACGACATTCGCATCGGCCACTCGGCCGGCGGCGTCGACGCAGAAATGCACGGTCACAGACCCATGCCCGAGCCAGAGGCGCGAGGTGTGCTCTTTGGCCTGACGGGCGATCGTCCTCTTCCACTGCTCATATTCCACCTGGGCGGCGTCCCGCGCGGGGTCTGCCGTTCCGCCGAGCCCGTCGAAAATCGATTGCGCCACAACCGGCTGGGAGAGCGCGAGCAGACAAGCCATAAAAATCGTCGCCGCTTTCATCAATTCGGTCCTCGAACGAAACATAGCGCCTGGAAATTCGCCGCCCGCGCCTTGTGATCTATGAATATCCGAACGCGTAGCGCGGTCAATAAGGTGAGTGATTTCGTCGAGCGCTGGCCGGTTTTCCTGTTATTCGTTTCGGTCTTTTCTTGCGGCGCCGAGCGCGCCTCGCGGTGGGGCGACGCGATTGAGGGCAGTGATCGACAAAAACCCGCCGATCCAGGCGCCGAGCGCGGCAAACAGCACATAGGCCCAGTTGGACGTGTAGCTGATGACCGCGAAAGCGGAGAGGAGATACCACACGCTGCTCCAGCTCGCGGCGGCGACGCGACGGCGTTCGGAAACCGCAGCGTTGAAGAACACATAGACGGCGTCGGTCACGGCGGTCGACAGGGCGACGCCCGCGGCGATGGCGGGGTCGAAAGGCGGAATGTCCATTGCTGCGGTCTCCGATTGGCGTCGTGTCCAATCGGCTCTAGATGGCGCGAATTCGATGCTGACGAAGGGGTTTCTTTGCGGGCGAATCGTTAATCTTCTCCGAGCAGCCACCAGAGATCTGATCCGCTAATCTCACCCGCATCATGCTGCTCGAAGAGCTTTCGGGCTGGCTCGTCCAAATTGCTCGTTGCTCGGCGGAATTTCTCCCGCCGTTCTATAAATTCTATGTGATCCCACAGATAGGCGGGCGAAACTTCACCGGTGTCGAGCCGCGCTAGCAGGCTTTGGAATTCCGCTTTGACTTGCGGGCTTTGGACACCCAAAAAATCGGCGCGTTTCAGCAGCGCGACACGTTCCTTGCCGCTCGGCGGCCGGGTCAGGGCTCTCTTCCTGGGCGCGCTCATCGGCCGCCATTCGAGGCTCGCCCGCGCTAATAAGCACGAGCGATCAATATCTCCTCCACCGCCGGCCGGCCGGTGAAGACACAAACGCCCGTCGGCGCGCTCTGCTGGAGCGGAATATTGCGCAGCGTCAGCTTCAACGCCTTCAGCCGCGTCTCCACCTCCTCGAGCTCCGCGCCGGTCGGCCGCGCCCAGGGCGCGCGCACCCAGCCCTTGAAGGCCGCCGCGGCCTCGTCGTCCTCCGCCGCCTTGCCGAAATAATCGGCGATCTCGGCGAAGCGCGTCAGATCGGAGCGGATATTCGCCTCGAGTCGCGCCTTGGCCTCGGCGAACAGCGCCGCCTGGATTTCCGCCAGCAGGGCAGGGACCGCGCCCACGAATTCCGCGCGGGGCGTCGCCGTCGAGACGATCTTGTCGCCGTCGCGCAGGCGGTCGCGGCGGATCAGCGTCACAACGTCATTGGCGGCGTCGCGTGGGCCGATCTCGAGGATGATCGGCGCGCCGCGGCGCACCCAGTCCCAGCGCTTATTGGCGGCGCGCGCCGGCTTCTTGTCGACGATCGCGCGCAATGGCGCGCCCAGCGCGAAAACCCCGTCCAGCTCGGCTTTCAGCCTGTCGCAGAAGGCGAGCACCTCGGCGTCCTCGGGCTTCTCGCGCAGCATGGGCACGATCACCACCTGACGCGGGGCGATGGCCGGCGGAAGGCGCAGCCCGTCATCGTCGCCATGGGTCATGATCACGCCGCCGATGAGCCGCGTCGAGACGCCCCAGCTCGTCGTGTGGCAATATTCCAGCTCGCCGCTCGCGCTCTGGAAGCGGATGTTCTGCGCGTGAGCGAAATTGGTTCCGAGATAATGCGAGGTGCCGGCCTGCAGCGCCTTGCCGTCCTGCATCATCGCCTCGATGGAATAAGTGTTCACGGCGCCGGGGAAGCGCTCATTCTCCGGCTTCTCGCCGGCGACCACGGGCACGGCCAGCACATCCTCGACGATTTGCCGATAGACCTCGAGCATTTTGCGGGTTTCTTCCCGCGCGTCGGCCTCGTCGGCATGGGCGGTGTGGCCCTCCTGCCAGAGGAATTCGCTCGTCCGCAAGAAGAGCCGCGTGCGCATTTCCCAGCGCACGACATTGGCCCATTGATTGATGAGCACGGGCAGGTCGCGATGCGAGGAGACCCAGCGGCGGAAGGCGTCGCCGATGATCGTCTCCGAAGTCGGCCGCACGATCAGCGGCTCCTCGAGCTTGGAGTCGGGATCGACGACGAGCTTGCCGTCCACCGCCTTCAGCCGGTGATGGGTGACGACCGCCATCTCCTTGGCGAAGCCTTCGACATGGCTCGCCTCCTGAGCGATGAAGCTCATGGGGATGAACAGCGGGAAATAGCAATTGTCGTGGCCGGTCTCTTTTATGCGCCGGTCGAGCGCGCCCTGGATCAGCTCCCAGACGCCATAGCCCCAGGGCTTGATGATCATGCAGCCGCGCACCGGGCTCGTCTCGGCCATATCGGCCTCGGCGACGATGGCCTGATACCATTGCGCGAAATTCTCTTCTCTCGTGACCGACAGAGCGCGTTTCATCTTTGCCCTTGGGGATTCGATTCCGATGTTCGAGCGCAGAGATAGCCCAAGCCCGCCGTCATGGCGAGCGAGGCCGCGCTTTTCGGCCGCGGCGCGGTGCAGGGGTCGAGCAGGGGCGTTGCCTTGCGCGGGCGTTCCGGTCGAAACTCCGCCCCGTCGGACATGGGTCCGAGGAGGGCGCGTTGGTCTATCCATTGGGCATGATCGGCGTTGGGATAGGGCTCGCCTATCTCGCCGCCTTTGCGGCGGGCGGCCTCCTCGATCGCCTCGGCTTTCCGCTTCCGTCGTCGGCCGGGCGGATTTCGCGCATAGACGGGCTGCGCGGGCTGCTGGCCCTCTCCGTGATGATGCATCATTTCGTGATCTGGATGCAGGCCACGCGGCTCGGCGGAACCTGGGAGCGGCCGACCATTCTGTTTCTTGAAAATCTCGGCGGCGGCAGCGTGTCGATATTTTTCATGATCACAGGGTTTCTATTCCATCGCAATACGCTGGAAGGATTTCATATTTCCAGAATAGCAGCGTTATGGGTCGGCCGTTTCTTCCGTCTGACGCCGCTGGTCGCCGCTTCCGTCGTGGCGACAGGCCTGATTATTCTATGGACGCAAGAATATTCCATTCGGCCGGAAACGGTTTTCACGCCGCTGCTCACATGGGTGGCGGCCCTCGGCCAGCCTCCGCTTCTCGGCCATGCCGATAGCGGCCGCATCGACGCTTATGTGCTGTGGTCGCTGAAATATGAGTGGGCGTTCTATCTTTTCGGCGTTCCGCTGATGGCGATCGCCTATGACCTTCTCCGCGGCAAGGCGCCGACTGCGGCGCTTCCGCTGGCGCTCGTCATCGGCAGTCTGGCGGCGACGCGTTTCGTCGCTCTCGATTGGCTCGCGTTTCCGCCCTTGTTCGCGATGGGGATGCTGGCCAGCGAGGCGGCGAAGCTCGACGAGGCGCGGATCTGGTCGTCCTCGCGCGGTGGAATGCTCACGGCCACGATATGCCTGCTCGCGGCCTTGGCTTGCGCTCCCAAGCCTTATGGGACGCCATGGGATTTTCTGCTCGGACTCTTCTTCGCCTCTGTCGCCTGCGGCAACGATATCTTCGGCCTTTTGCGGAGGCGCGCGCTTCTGGCGCTCGGAGAATGCTCTTATGGAATATATTTATTCCATGGCAATGTTCTCTTTGTTCTCTTCTACTTCGGCGCGCCCTCGCTCGCGGCGCTGGACACGGCCAGCCTGCCGCTGCTTCTGCCATTGGTCGCGATTATCGTCGTGGCGGTAACGGCGACGATCTTCGTCACGATCGAGAAGCCGGGGAGCGCTTACGGTCGAGCATTCGTCGCTCGATTTTCTTCTGCGCCCCCGGCGCCGTCGGAGGATAAAGTGGTCGGATGAAGCTTCGCCGACGCTCAGCCGCCGGCGAGAGGCTTCAGCGCTTGTAGCTTCGAATGGAGTTCTAAGATCAATTTCTCATTGTTCTGAATAAATTCAGGCGAGAGCATCAGCTGCTCCCGCAATGAGCGAGGCTCCACGAAACGGCTCGCGCTGTCCAAATTCACTTCCTTTTCCGGGTCGCGGTCGAGAATGAGACGATAGCCCCAAAGCAAGTGATCTTTTGTCAACGACATGCGCGGCCTCCGATTTTTTCTATCCGACCTTTTTTAGATTTGTGCAGCGCACAAGGTCAACCGCCTTTTTCCCTATCGCGGCCCGCTGTCCGGGCGCGCTTTCGTCCGTGGCCGCGCGCGCATCCTTCGACCGTGCGATGAATTCGCCGCGCCAAGCCTTTAGGTATATAGTTCCTCGCGCGTCCCATTCGGTCCTTCGAGGGCGCGAAGAGGGAGTTTGGGCGCGACGTGATCGACAAGCTGGAATTCTTCATCACTGTCGCCAAGGAGCGGAGCTTTTCCCGCGCGGCGGAGCTCTGCGGGGTGACGCAGCCGACGCTCTCGGCCGGGATCAAGCAGCTCGAGGACAGTCTCGGCGTCCTGCTCGTCAATCGCTCCTCCCGCTTCCACAGCCTCACCGCCGAGGGCGAGCGGGTGCTGGAATGGGCCAAGCGCATCGTGGCCGACGCGCGCGCCATGCGGCAGGAGGTGCGCACGCTGAAGGAGGGGCTCGGCGGCCAGCTCAAGATCGCCTCCATCCCCACGGCGCTGACCATGATTCCCGCGCTGACGACGCCCTTTCGCGAGAAGCACCCCGGCGTGCGCCTCACCATTCTCACCAGCTCCTCGACCGAGATCTTGTCCATGCTGGACAATCTCGAGATCGACGCCGGCCTCACCTATCTCGACAATGAGCCGCTGGGGCGGGTGCGGACCGTTCCGCTCTTTTCGGAGCGCTATCGGCTGCTGACTGCGGCCGACAATCCGCTCGGCAATCGGGACAAGGTGACCTGGGCCGATGTCGGCCGAATCCCTCTCTGCCTGCTGACGCCGGACATGCAGAATCGCCGCATCGTCGAGCGGCTGATCCGCGACGCCGGCGGCGAGCCCGAGCCCGCGCTCGAATCGAATTCGGTCATCGTGCTCTTCGCCCATGTGAAGACAGGACGTTGGGCCACCATCCTACCCGAAAAGCTGGTCGACTCGCTGCGAGTCGCCGCCCCATTGCGCTCTATTCCGATCGTCGAGCCGGAGGCCGTCCACGAGATCGGATTGGTCGTTCCGCTGCGCGAGCCGACCATCCCGCAGGTCGCCGCGCTCGTCGCCGAGGCGAAGAAGCTCGCAAAGAATCCGCTAGTTGGCGATCTATAGGATTCGCCTATCGTGTAACCGTTCCAGATTATTGATCCCGCCGACTTTTTGGCGCACTGTTGGGGCAATTACCTAAAATGGGCGGCTGTCGCTCAGAAAGGCCCGCTCTCTAAGAACGGGCTCGCTCGATAAGAACGGGGAAGAAATGTCTGGCGCTGTTCCGTGGAACGAGGCGCGGGCGCAGGAGATCATCGACGCCCATCTCGGGCTCGAGGGTCCTGCCCTGCCTATCTTGCATGCTATCCAGGAAGAATTCGGCTATGTGCCCGAGGCTGTCGTGCCGCAGATGGCGCAATCGCTGAACATCTCCCGGGCCGAGATGCATGGCGTCGTCACTTTCTATCACGACTTCCGCCATGCGCCGGCCGGCCGCCATGTGCTGAAGCTGTGCCGGGCGGAGTCCTGTCAGTCCATGGGGTCGGAGAAGATCGCCAAGGACTTCCTCGAGCGCATCAAGCTCGAATGGGGCGGGACCGCCAATGACGGCTCGCTGACCGTCGAGGCGGTCTATTGCCTCGGCCTCTGCGCTCACAGCCCCGGCGCTCTCTACGACGGCGAGCCGATCGGCCGCGTCGATGGGGGGATTCTGGACGAGCTGGCGTCGGAGGCGCAAAAATCATGACCAAGATTTATGTGCCCCGCGACATGGCCGCGCTGGCCGTCGGCGCCAAGCGCGTCCTCGCCGCCATAGAGAAAGAGGCCGCCGCGCGCGGCGAGACCATTCAGATCATTCGCAACGGCTCGCGCGGCCTGCTCTGGCTCGAGCCTCTGGTCGAGGTCGAGACGCCGGAAGGCCGCATCGGCTACGGCAATGTGAAGCCCGCCGATGTTCCCTCGCTGTTCGACGCCGGCTTCCTGAAGGGCGGCGCTCATCCGCTCTCCATCGGCAAGGTCGAGGATCATCCCTACTGGGCCAAGCAGACGCGCGTGACCTTCGAGCGCGTCGGCATCATCGATCCGGTGAATCTCGATGATTACGTCGCCCATGGCGGCGGGCAGGGGCTCGCCAAGGCCTTCGAGATCGGCCCGGCCAAGGTCATAGAGGAAGTCACCAAGTCCGGTCTGCGCGGCCGCGGCGGCGCGGGCTTCCCGGCCGGCATCAAATGGAAGACGGTCGCCGACGCTCCGGCCGACCGCCGCTATGTCGTCACCAACGCCGACGAGGGCGATTCGGGCACTTTCGCCGATCGCATGGTGATGGAGGGCGATCCCTTCGTCCTCATCGAGGGCATGACGATCTGCGGCTACGCCATCGGCGCGAGCAAGGGCTTCATCTATCTGCGTGCGGAATATCCGCAATGCGCCGAGGTGCTGACCGAGGCGCTGGAGGCCGCGCGCAAGGCCGGCTGGCTCGGCGAGAATGTGCGCGGCTCCGGCTTCGCCTTCGACATTGAACTGCGCATCGGCGCCGGCGCCTATGTCTGTGGCGAGGAGACCTCGCTGCTCGAGAGCCTCGAGGGCCATCGCGGCATTGTGCGCGCCAAGCCGCCGCTGCCGGCGCATGTCGGCTTCATGGGGCGCCCCACGGTCGTCAACAATGTGCTGACGCTCGCCACGGCTCCGGCCATTCTCGCCAAGGGCGGCGAGTTTTACGCCTCTTTCGGCGTCGGCCGCTCGCGCGGCACCATGCCGTTGCAGATCGCCGGCAATGTGAAATATGGCGGTCTCTATGAGACGCCCTTCGGCCTCACGCTGGGCGAGATCGTCAATGACATCGGCGGCGGCACGCTGACCGGTCGCCCGGTGCGCGCCGTGCAATGCGGCGGCCCGCTCGGCGCCTATGTGCCCCCGTCGCTGTTCGACACGCCCTTCGATTATGAGGCGTTCCAGAAGCACGACAGCCTGATCGGCCATGGCGGCCTCGTCGTTTTCGACGACACCGTCGATATGATGCAGATGGCGCGCTTCGGCATGGAGTTCTGCGCGATCGAGAGCTGCGGCAAGTGCACGCCCTGCCGCATCGGCTCCACCCGCGGCGTCGAGACGATCGACAAGATCGTCGAAGGCGTCGATGTGGAGGCGAATATCGAGCTGCTGTCCGATCTCTGCAACACGATGAAATTCGGTTCCCTCTGCGCGCTCGGAGGTTTCGCCCCATATCCGGTCGAGAGCGCCCTTCGTCATTATCCGGAAGATTTCCGCAAAGCGACGCTTCCCGCCGCCGCCGAGTGAGGAGCAAAGCCATGAGCCTCGTCAAAGAAGTCGATTACGGCACGCCCGCGTCGAAGTCAGAGAAAGAAGTCACTCTGACGATCGACGGCGTATCGGTCACTGTGCCGGAAGGCACGTCCATCATGCGCGCCGCCATGGAGCTGGGGACGGAAATCCCCAAGCTCTGCGCCACCGACAGCCTGAAGGCCTTCGGCTCTTGCCGTCTCTGCGTCGTCGAGATCGACGGCCGCTATGGGACGCCGGCCTCCTGCACCACGCCGGTGCTGCCGGGCATGAGCGTCCATACGCAGACGCCTCGCCTCAAGGCGATCCGCCGCGGCGTTATGGAGCTCTATATCTCCGACCATCCGCTCGACTGTCTGACTTGCGCCGCCAATGGCGATTGCGAGCTGCAGACGATGGCGGGCGCCGTGGGCCTGCGCGATGTGCGCTACGGCTATGAGGGCTCCAACCATGTGTTCGCCCGCAGCCGCGTCGACGGCAAGGCGAATTTCGATTGGATGCCGAAAGACGAGTCCAATCCCTATTTCACCTACGACCCGTCGAAATGCATCGTCTGCAATCGTTGCGTCCGCGCCTGCGAGGAGACTCAAGGCACTTTCGCGCTGACGATCGACGGCCGCGGCTTCGACAGCCGCGTCTCGCCCGGCATGGCCGAAGCCTTCATGGATTCGGAATGCGTCTCCTGCGGCGCCTGCGTGCAGGCCTGCCCGACCGCGACCTTGACCGAGAAGTCGGTGATCGCCGTCGGTCAGCCGGAGCATTCGGAAGTCACCACCTGCGCCTATTGCGGCGTCGGCTGCACCTTCAAGGCGGAAATGCGCGGCGAGGAGATCGTCCGCATGGTTCCCTGGAAGGACGGCAAGGCCAATCACGGCCACAGCTGCATCAAGGGTCGCTTCGCTTACGGCTATGCGCTGCACAAGGAACGCGTCACCCAGCCGATGATCCGCGACAAGGCGACCGATCCCTGGCGGGTCGTCTCCTTCGACGAGGCCATCGCCTTCGCCGCCGATCGCTTCAAGAAGATCATCGAGAAGCACGGCAAGCGTTCTGTCGGCGTGATCACCTCCTCGCGTTGCTCGAATGAGGAGACCTATCTCGTCCAGAAGCTGACCCGCGCCGGCTTCGGCAACAACAACACCGACACTTGCGCGCGCGTCTGCCATTCGCCGACCGGCTATGGCCTCAACCAGGCCTTCGGCACCTCGGCCGGCACGCAGGACTTCGACTCGGTCGACGACAGCGATGTGATCCTCGTCATCGGCGCCAATCCGACCGACGCGCATCCGGTGTTCGGCTCGCGCATGAAGAAGCGCCTGCGCGAGGGCGCCAAGCTCATCGTCGTCGATCCGCGCCGCATCGATCTCGTGCGCTCACCCCATATCAGCTCGGATTATCATCTGGCGCTGAAGCCCGGAACCAATGTCGCCGTCGTCACAGCGCTGGCGCATGTGATCGTGAAAGAGGGCCTCGTCAACGAAGCCTTCGTCCGCGCGCGTTGCGATTGGGACGAGTTCCAGGATTGGGCGGCCTTCGTCTCCGAGGAGCGCAACAGCCCCGAGGAAGTCGAGAAGCTCTCCGGCGTTCCGGCGGCGGATATTCGCGCCGCGGCGCGCCTCTACGCCACCGGCGGCCGCGCGGCCATCTATTATGGCCTCGGCGTCACCGAGCACAGCCAGGGCTCGACGACCGTCATGGCCATCGCCAATCTCGCAATGGCGACCGGCAATCTCGGCCGTCGTGGCGTCGGCGTGAACCCGCTGCGCGGACAGAACAATGTGCAGGGCTCCTGCGACATGGGCTCTTTCCCGCATGAGCTGCCGGGCTATCGCCACGTCTCCAACGACGCCGTGCGCCAGTCCTTCGAGCAGGCCTGGGGCGTGGAGCTCGACAATGAGCCGGGCCTGCGCATCCCGAACATGTTCGATGCGGCGATCGCCGGCGAGTTCATGGGGCTCTATTGCCAGGGCGAGGACATTCTCCAGTCCGATCCGGACACGAAGCATGTCTCGGCCGCTCTCTCGGCGATGGAATGCGTCATCGTGCAGGATCTCTTCCTGAACGAGACCGCGCATTACGCCCATGTGTTCCTGCCGGGCGCGAGCTTCCTCGAGAAGGACGGCACCTTCACCAACGCCGAGCGCCGCATTCAGCGCATCCGCAAGGTGATGAGCCCGAAGAACGGCTATGGCGATTGGGAGATCACCCAAATGCTCGCCAAGGCCTTCGGCCTCGATTGGAACTATGCGCATCCGAGCGAGATCATGGATGAGATCGCCGCTCTGACGCCGACCTTCAAGAACGTCTCCTATGCGATGCTCGATGAGGTCGGCTCGGTGCAATGGCCGTGCAATGACGCGTCGCCGGACGGCATGCCGATCATGCACATCGAGGGCTTCACCCGCGGCAAGGGCAAGTTCGTCATCACCGAATATGTCCCTACCGACGAGAAGACCGGGCCGCGCTTCCCGCTGCTGCTGACGACGGGCCGCATCCTGTCGCAGTACAATGTCGGCGCGCAGACCCGCCGCACCGAGAACAGCCGTTGGCACGAGGAGGACGTGCTCGAGATCCATCCGCATGACGCCGAGTTGCGTGGCGTGCGCGATGGGGATTGGGTGCGCATCGCGAGCCGCGCCGGCGAGATCACGCTGCACGCCAAGGTCACCGACCGCGTGGCGCCGGGCGTCGTCTACACCACCTTCCATCACCCGCTCTCGCAGGCGAATGTCGTGACCACCGATAATTCGGATTGGGCCACCAATTGCCCCGAATATAAGGTGACGGCGGTGCAGATCTCGCCCTCCAACGGTCCGACCGAGTGGCAGGAGCAATATCGCGAGCTCTCCGAGAACGCCCGTCGCATCGCGACGGCCGCGGAGTAGAGCAGGGCGGTATCGATGGGCGCGATTCCTTCTCCCGCATGGCGGGAGAAGGTGGCCCCGCGAAGCGGGGTCGGATGAGGGCGCTCATCGTTTTGCGATTGTTTTGATCAGGCCAACGTCGAAATTGGCCGGTCATTTCCAGGGTCCCTCATCCGACCCGGCTGCGCCGGGCCACCTTCTCTCGCAAGCTGGAGAAGGGGCGCGCGCTGGAGATAGATCTGGATGAACGAGGACCTCCCCGCGGCCAGCATTCGTGTTCCGTGCATCGCGCGGCGCATTGACGCCTTGTCGGACAGCTCCCGCATCATACCGGAAGAAACCCCCATCGCCTTCACCTATGGCGGCTCCACGCATGCCGTGATGATGGCGACGCCGGCTGATCTCGAGGATTTCTCCATCGGCTTCGCGCTTACTGAAGGCCTCATCGATTCGATCGACGAGGCCGGTGATTTCGAGATCGTCGCCTCCGAGGCCGGCATAGAGCTGCGCAGCTGGCTCGCTGGCGGACGGCAGGAGGTCTATGCCGCGCGCAGGCGCTCCATGGCCGGTCCGACCGGCTGCGGCCTCTGCGGCATCGAAAGCCTCGAGCAGGCGAGCCGGCCGCTGGCCGTTCTCGACAATGCTCTGCATGTCTCCTCATCGGCGCTCATCGCCGCCATGGATCGCTTGCCCGGCGCGCAGACGCTCAATCGCGAGACGCGCGCCGTTCATGCCGCCGCTTTCTGGGGGCCGGATTCGGACGTGCTGGTGGCGCGGGAGGATGTCGGCCGCCATAATGCGCTGGACAAGCTCGCCGGCGCGCTGGCGCGTCAGCGGCTTCCCGCAGCGCAGGGCGTCGTGCTGATGACGAGCCGCATTTCCGTCGAGCTCGTTCAAAAGGCCGCCCGCATCGGGGCGCCCATTATCGCCGCAGTCTCCGCGCCCACGGCTCTGGCGGTGCGCACGGCGGAGAAATGTGGCATGACTTTGGTGGCGGTCGTGCGCGGCCGTGACTTCGAAATCTTCACCCACCCCGAACGCATTCTGGAACAGGTCTCTACCCATGTCGCATAATTCGGCCGACCGGCTCGTCAAAATGGCCAATCAGATCGGCAAGTTCTTCGCCGCGCAGAGGCATTCCGACGCGGTGGCCGGCACGGCCGAGCATTTGAAGAAATTCTGGGATCCGCGCATGCGCGCCGGCATCATCGATCATGTCGCCCATGGCGGCTCCGGCCTCGACGAGGTGCCGCTGCAGGCAGTGCAGAAGCTCGCCGCGAAATAGAGGCGAGCGGCGCGGGTCGTCGCGTCGTCTCGGCGCTCTTCGGCTCAGGCGCCGACATCTTCCGTCGTTTTATTCCAGGCGACGGCTTCGAGCTGCTGCGTGTTCGCCTGACAGCGTCGAACGATCAGCCGAATGAGATAGAGCCCGAATTGCGGGTTCTGGAAATAGAGCTGCTCGAACTCCTCATAGGTGATCGACAGCAGCCGGCAATCGGTGAGCGCGCGCGCTGAGGCCGTGCGCAAGCCGTCCTCGGTGAACAGCGCCATTTCCCCGAACAGCGTACCCGGCGGCAGCCGGATTCCCACCTCTGGAAGCTCGATCTCGCCTTCGATCAGCATATAGGCGCGGTCGGCCTCCTCGCCTTTGCGAAACAAAAGCGCGCCGGCCTTCACGCTGCATGGATGCATGAAGGGCTTCAGCCATTCGACCTTCAGCTCGCCATCCGCCGCGCGCTTGACGCTGGCCACCAGCTTGCGCATCTCGCGCAGACGAATGAGGTCGAGCGGAAACAGAATGACGTGGCGGGTCAACACGGCCATGTTCCCGCTAGCAGCGCCGACGACGACGCCGAGAAAATTCGCGATCGTGGATGCGATCCGCAAGCGGATCATCGTCTTCGAATAGGCGGAAGCCACAGCCGCCACCGATTGCATCCACGAGGCCGCGATCACCAGATACAGAATATGCTCGCTCGTCACTCGAGATTCTCCAGGGAAGCGGAGGCTTTCTCGCCGACGACGAGCGGCTCGACGCCTCTTTGGCGCCACAGATAGCTCATTTCTCACGCTGAAGTCAGCAGCTACAGCGTTTCGCGCCCCATATCGCCGCAGCGGCTCAGCGGCGGAGCCGCTCCAGCACCTCCTTCGTCGCGAATCCATCCGCCGGCTGCACGCCTTCGCTCAGCTGAAAGGCGTGCACGGCGTTGCGGCTGGTGCGGCCGAGCTTGCCGTCTATGGCGCCGCGATAGAAGCCGCGCGTGGTGAGCAGGCGCTGCAGCTCCTTGCAATCGGCGGTCGAGAGCGCCGCGATCTTCTTCGGCCAAGGGGCGATGGGCGCGCGTCGCCCGGCGATGCGGTCGGCGAGCAGGCCGATCGACAGCGCATAGGCGTCGGAGGTGTTGTATTTGCGGATCACCTCGAAATTATCGGTGATGAGAAAGGCCGGGCCGGCCGCGCCGGCCGGCAGATAGAGGCTCGCCGGACCGCTCGCCGGCAGCGCCTCGCCATCGGCCCGTGCGAGGCCCAGCGCGCGCCATTGCGCGAAGTCGAGATCGAAGTCGGCGTAGTCGAAATTTTTGGGCAGGACGACCTCGACCGCCCAGGGCAGGCGCGGATCCCAGCCGGAGAATTTCAGGAAATTGGCGACAGAGGCGAGCGAATCGAGCCTGTTCGTCCAAATGTCGGGGGCCGCGTCGCCGCTATAGGCGGTCGCATATTTCAGATAGGCCGAGGGCAGGAATTGCGGCTGGCCCATAGCGCCGGCCCAGGAGCCGCGCAGCCGCGCGCGGGTGACGTCGCCTCTCTGCAGCATGACCAGCGCGGCGACGAGCTCATCGGAGAAGATCGTTCCCCGGTGGCCGGCATAGGCCAGCGTCGCCAGCACGCGCAGCGTGTCTGCGGCGCCGGTCGCGGAACCGAAATTGCTTTCCACCCCGAGTATGGCGAGAGCGATCTCGGAAGGAACGCCGCTGCGCTCCTCGATCGTCGCCAGCGGCGCGGAGAGCTCGCTGGCGAGCGCGCGGCCCCGGGCCACACGCGCTGCGCTGACCGCGCCGGAGACATAGGAGGGGATGGAAATGGTGAACTCGGCTTGAGCCTGTGGGCGCCGCAGCAATCCGGGCTCAGGCGTGAGGCCCGCGACAGCCGAATCGAAAATCTCGCGCGAGACGCCGGCGTCGCGCGCCCGTGGCCATAATTGCTGCAGGAAATGGTCGAGATCAGAACCGGCGGCGCTTTCCTGCGCTAGCGCGCAAGGACTGAAAAAAGCCGTCAGGACAAACAGTAGGAAAATGACCGGGAATGATAGGAACACATCGCGGCGATTGCCGCGAGCGTGGCCGAAAGCTTGTCGCAAAATTGCGCGCGAGCTTGGCCATTCTTTGGAATCTTTACACTTTTGGCCATTTTGTTTGACACTTCGCTGCGCTGCGTTTTCAATCAGCATGTCTCGACTTCCACAAGGAGCCGCGAGCAGGACAGGATCTGAGGCGAAACGGAAATGACGCATCACCCCATGATTACGAATTTTCGTGCGCCGATCCAACTGGGAAAAAAGGCGGCCCCCATCAAGGACGAGCATGAGCTGAAGGCCAAGCTGCGGGCGGCCGGCCTTCGTCCCACCTCGCAGCGCATCTCGCTCAGCAAGCTGCTCTATGGCAATGGCGACCGCCATGTGAGCGCCGAGGCGCTCCACGCCGAAGCGCGCGAGGCCGGCCTGCAAATGTCGCTCTCGACCGTCTACAACACGCTCAACCAATTCGCCGACGTCGGCCTGCTGCGGGAGATCGCCGTGCAGGGGCCACGCACCTATTTCCACACACGCACCGCGCCGCATCACCATTTCATGGATGAGGTCAGCAAGCGCATGTTCGACGTGGTGGACGGCTCCATCGAATTCGCTAAGCTTCCCGCTCCGCCAGAGGGCATGGAGATTGTCGGCTGCGACGTCATCATCCGGCTGCGGCCCAAGCGGAAGGCTTGAGGCGGCTCGCCGGAGCAGTCTCTCTTCAGTGTGATTGTTTCAGAAAGGCCGCCGCTTGGGCGGCTTTTTTCATGCCTTCTCCCGCGCAGCGATTTTTCCTCGCCGGGTCTTGTCCAGCTCCAGCTCCAGCGCTCGCGAGGCGAGCCGAATCGGCCCCTCTCCCGCGAAGCTTTGCGGGAGACGGGGGCCTTTCCGTTCAGCCGAGCAGCTTGGCGATCTCCGCCTTCAGCCCGTCGGCGATGTCCGGGCGGGTCAGGCCGAAGGCGAGATTGGCCGCCAGAAAGCCGAGCTTCGATCCGGTGTCATAGGTCTTGCCGTCGAAGCGCACGCCGTGGAAGGCTTGCGAGCCGCTCAGCGTCACCATGCTGTCGGTGAGCTGAATCTCGCCGCCCGCGCCCTTCTCGCCCTTGGCCAGAATGTCGAAAATCTCCGGCTGCAGAATATAGCGGCCCGAGATCATCAGATTGCTCGGCGCGGTTCCGCGCGGCGGCTTCTCCACCATTCCGGTGATCTCGAAAGCGGCGCCGAAATCCTTGCCGACCGAGACGATGCCGTACTGATGCGTCTCCTCCGGCGGCACTTCCTCCACCGCGATCACATTGCCGCCATGGGCCTCATAGGCCTCCACCGCCTGGGCGAGGCAGCGGCTCTTCTTCGGCCCATTGCCGAGCGTCACCATATCGGGCAGCAGCACGGCGAAGGGCTCGTCGCCGACGATCTCGCGCGCGCACCAGACCGCATGGCCGAGGCCGAGCGGAGCCTGCTGGCGGGTGAAGCTGGCGGCGCCGGCGGGAGGCAGATCGGCGATCAGCGCGTCATATTCCTTGATCTTGCCGCGCTTCTTCAGCGTGTCCTCGAGCTCATAGGCGATGTCGAAATGATCCTCGATGACGCCTTTGTTGCGTCCGGTCACGAAAATGAAATGTTCGATGCCGGCCTCGCGCGCCTCGTCCACCACATGCTGGAGCACGGGACGATCGACGACGGTCAGCATCTCCTTCGGCACCGCTTTGGTCGCCGGGAGGAAGCGCGTGCCGAGGCCGGCCACGGGAAATACAGCCTTGCGAATGCGTTTGCTCATGATTAGTCCATTTCGAGCGAGTGTGACCCGAGCGCGAGAGCGCGACGCCCGAGCAGGGTTTCGGAAAAGGCGCAAGCGCTTTTCCGAGAATATCCCGCAATGGCGAAAGACCAACGCCTAGTCCGAGCCGGGCCAGGATTCGTCCTTAACCATTGCCCGTTAATTTCCCGTGATGACGTCTTCAGCAGGAAGAGAGCGGAATGACCATTCTCGTGACCGGCGGCGCCGGCTATATTGGAAGCCATATGACGCTCGAGCTGCTCGACGCCGGCGAGAAGGTCGTCGTGCTCGACGATCTCTCCACGGGGTTTCGCTGGGCGGTTCCGGAAGAGGTTCCGCTCATCGTGGGCGATTTTGGCGACGCGGCGCTGCTGCGCGATATTTTCGCGCGGCATGATGTCCAGTCGATCATTCATTTCGCGGCCAAGATCGTGGTCCCCGAGTCCGTCGCCGATCCTCTCGGCTATTATTTGAACAATACGGCGAAAGCGCGGGCTCTGCTGGCGGCGGCGGTGGAAGCGGGCGTGAAGCGCTTCATCTTCTCCTCGACCGCGGCCGTCTATGGCGATCCCGAGCATAATCCGGTGACGGAGGACGAGAGCCTGAAGCCGGTCTCGCCCTATGGACGCTCCAAGCTGATGGTCGAGTGGATGCTCGAGGATGTCTCGCGCGCGCATGATCTCTCCTATGTAGCGCTGCGCTACTTCAATGTCGCCGGCGCCGACCCTCGCGGCCGCTCCGGCCAATCGACGCCCAAGGCGACGCATCTCATCAAGGTGGCGGTGCAGGCGGCGTTGGGGCTGCGTCCCGGCATGCAGGTTTTCGGGACTGATTATCAGACGCCCGACGGCACCTGCCTGCGCGACTACATCCACGTCACCGATCTCGCCCGCGCCCATCTCGACGCGCTGCGTCATTTGCGCGGGGGAGGCGAGAGCCTCGTCTGCAATTGCGGCTATGCGCATGGGTTTTCCGTGCTCGAGGTGATCGAAACGGTCAAGCGCGTCTCCGGCGTCGATTTCAAGGTGGATTTCGCCGGCCGTCGGCCGGGCGATCCGGCCGCCATCGTCGCCGCCAATGATCGCATCCGCTCGCGCCTCGGCTGGACGCCGCGTCACGACGATCTCGAGACGATCGTGCGCCAGGCGTTGGATTGGGAGCGCAAGCTTGCGGCCCGCAACGAAAGTGGAGCATAGCATATATATTATAGAAATATTCCGATACTCTTCGGATATGGGAGGAAAGCGCCAGATTTTACAAGTATTTCTGCGCGATATAGCCTCGTGACGGCAGGCGCTGGTAAGTTTTGCGTAAGGCGGCGCGCGGACAGTCGCGCGCGTCCGCTCTCCTTCCAGGATACGCAGAATGTCCATATCGAGTCTGGCCTCCAGCGCGGTTCAAACCGCCTATCATCATCATTCCCGTCCCACGAAAGACGTCGACGACACGACAGCGGCGGCCGCCGCGAGCGCTTCGGCGACGACCAGCTCCACCTCCACGACGCAGACCAGCGCGGTCGATCCCAGCTCGGCGATCGATTTCCGTAGCGCGAGCTCCGGCCAGCTCGCCTCGCTGCTCTTCGCCAGCGATTCCAGCTCGACCAGCTCCAGCGACGATTCCTCCTCGTCCTCGGATTCGGGCTTCGCCTCGACGGTCGCCAATCTGCTGAAGGCGGTCGACTCCGGCGATACGGAGGCGGCCAAGACCGCCGCGTCGAGCCTTCAGAGCCTGTTGCAATCGTCGTCGACCTCGGATTCGTCGAGCTCGTCATCGTCCTCGTCGGACGGCCAATCCGGCTTCCTCTCCGATCTGCAGACGTTGGTCTCGGCGGTGCAGTCGGGCGACACGACGACCGCGCAATCGACGGCCAAGACGATCGAGAGCCATTTGCAGGCGCCGCCGCCTCCGCCCCCGCCGCCGCCGTCTTCTTCCGCGTCTACTTCCTCTTCCGAGAGCTCGGATTCGACCGCTTCCTCCTTCGTCTCCGATTTGGCGACGCTGCTGAACGCGGTGCAATCGGGCGATTCGACGACGCAGAAGAGCTCCGCCACGAGCCTCGAGAGCGATCTCGCTTCGCTCCTGTCCACATCCTCGACGAATTCCTCGTCATCGTCCTCGACGACGACCGATTCTTCGTCTTCCTCTTCGACGATCGTCGACGATCTGAAGACGCTGATCACCGCCGCCAAGAGCGGCGACGCCAGCGCCGCGCAATCGAGCGTCGAGGCGCTGCTGAAGGATCTCGTCGCTCAGCAGGGGTCTCAGTCCTCGAGCGCTTCGCAGAACGCGTAAAAGAGCAGGGGCGGCCTCACCAAGCCACTTTGAGGCCGCCTCGTCCCGCATAGGATTGCGTGCGTCCGCCATATTCGCCCTCGAAGGAGGCGAAGAGCGCGACCGAAGCGCTCACATCGAGGCGCAGCCCGCCTTTCACCTGCAGGTAATTCTCGTCGGGACGCGCGCCGGCGATGGTGAAAGCCGCCGAGGGGGCCGAGGCGAAGGATGCGAGAAGCGCGCGCGTCGGCTCGAATTCATGCACATAGGCGAGCGAGAGATCGGGCGTCAGCCGCCAGCCATTGTCGAGCGCGAAGCTGCGCTTGAATCGCGCGCCGAAATAGAGGGGCAGCGAGTCCGTCTCGCGCGCGGCGAAGGTCAGCGCGCTGAGGCCTGCAAAGCCGGGAAAAGCCGCCGTCGTCTCGGTGAATCCATCCGTCCAAATATGCGCCGTCTCGACAGCAGCGAAAGGCGTAGCGCGCAGGCCGAACAGATCGACGTCGCGCCCGATCTCGACGCGCGCGCGCAGCACGCGGCTCCCGAAATTCGCATTCGCCGTCTCGCCCGTTCCGAGGCCGAAGACCGAGCGGCGTGAGTAATTGTCGAAATCGGAGAAGGCGAGCGAGGCGGAGATATAATTGGGGTCGAAGGTGAAGACGCCATAGCCGCCGATATGCCAGCCATGCGTGTCCACATGAGTCGAGCGCTGATCGGTCGAGGCTCCGCCGGCGCTATAGCCGCCCGCGAAGCCGAGCAGAAGATTGGGAAGCACCGCCGCATCGAGACCGATGGCGCCGCCGCCGAGGCTCGTGCGCTGCGTCGCCGAGCCTTGCGCAGCGTCGCCGCCGAGGCGTGCGCTCTGGCCGAAGCCGGAGATCCACATGCGCCAGAGCCGCGCCGGCTCCTGTGTCATACGCGGGGCGATCGGACCCTTTTTCGATTCCAGAGACGCATAGCCGAGGGCCGGCGTCGTCGCGGAAATGGAGATTCCATTGGCGTCGCGCGTCTCGCCCGAGCGCCAGAATTGTCCGGCGTCTGCGAGAGTCGAGCCGAACAGGCGGTTCGATTCGAGGCCGACATTCAGCGCGCCGGTGACGCCTTCGCCGGAGAGTCCGTCGAAGGCCGCGCGCGCGCCGGCCGCCGATTTGCCGACGACGGCGAGGAACAGCGGGCTCGCCGTCGGCGTCGTGTCGAGCGCCGCGGCGACCGCGCGCTGATTGCGATTGGCCGCGACGCTCTGGAAGAACACGCCATTGCGCGAGAGCGTCAGATAGGCGTTGTTGGCGTTATAGGAGAGCGAGGGCGTCAAAAAGGCGAGATCGGTGGAGACCGAAGCGAAAGAGCCGCTGACGCCGCCCGCCGCCTGCACGATCGCATAGCTCGTCGAAGGCGCATAATTGCCGGAGGCGGCGGTCACTTGCACAGAGCCGGCGAGCGCCGCCGTTCCGCCGACGATGATCTTGTCCGCCGCGCCGGCGGCGTTTGCGTCGATCTGATAGACCGAGCCCGAGCGGAAAGTAGCGTTGCCGGTGACGGTGAGCGTGGAGATCGCGCCGGCGCCCGAGCCCGGCGAGACGGCGCCCGACAGATCGAGCGCGCCCAGCGTGCCGGAGCCCGAGAGGCGTCCGCCAGCGGCGATGGTGACGAGATTGCCGATCGTGCCGGAGGCGACCAGCTCCGCGCCGCCCGCGACCGTCACGCCGCTAGAATAGTTCTGCGTCCCGGTGAGCGTCCACACGCCGTCATCGACGCTCAGCGTCTCGAAATTGATCGCGCCGGCGAAGGTTCCCGTTCCTGAGAGCGAGATGCGATCGTTTCCGGCGCCGCCGTCCACCGTTCCATTGATGACGGAGCCGGTGCGAATGTTCAGCGTGTCGTCGCCGGAGCCGAAGACGATCGCCTGTCCGCCGCCGCCGGTGATGGTCCCGGAGTTGGTGATCGTATTGTTCTGCGTGCTGTTGATATAGACGCCGTAGCGCGTCGTTCCCTGGATCGTGCCGGCGTTGGTGATCGTCACCGCGCCGAAGGCAGGCCCTTCCGAGCTATTGTCGACGAGAATGCCGTCCGCCTGACCAATGATCGTCGCGCCAGCCTTATTGTCGATGACGCCGCCGCCGATGGCGACGCCCTGGCTGGTGTTGGTCTTTCCGTCGGAGCCGACGCCCTTCGCGCCCGTGCCGCGGATCGTGCCGTAATTGGTGATGTTGCCGATGTAATCGATATCGACGCCATCGCCGTCGCCATTGGCGACGCCGGCGATATTGTCGATATCGCCCGAGATGAGACCGTAATTGATCACCGTCCCGCCGACGTCGGAGCCGACGCCCGAGCCGTTGCGGCCGATGATCTGGCCGCCCGCATAATTGGTGATGGTGATGGAGGAGGTCGTCTTGTTCGCCGCGGAATCATAGCTGATGTTGATGCCATGGCGTCCGCCGGAGATGATTCCGCCAGCGTAATTATTGACCGTTCCGCCCGTGCTGGTCTGGAAGTCGATTCCATCCGCGCCGCTGTTGGTCTGAAAATTATTGGAGATGATCTGGCCGTAATTATTGATCGTGGCGTTGTTGCCGGGGCGTATGCCGTCGGCGTCGGCGGTCTGCAGCACGCCCGTCGCGAAATTATTGATGGTGATCGACGCCGTGCCGGCGACGATATTGCCGAAGTCGATCGCCTGGCCATTGTTGGAGCCCGTGCCCGTCGCCTGGATCAGCCCGTAATTATTGACGGTGATCGTTCCCGACGTGACAGCCGTTCCCACTTGCAGCGCGTCATTCTGCGATTGAATCGTCGCGCCCGCCTCATTGGTCAGCGTGAAGCTCATCGCGGTTCCGCTGTTGAAGCGGATCGCGCGCGTTCCTGTCCCCGTCGATTCGATCGTGCCGAAATTGTCGATGGAGACGCCGGTCGAGGTCGACGTCTGATTCAGCGTCGGATTGGCCGAGGAGGTGAGCTTGCCCCCGGCGCCCACGGTGACTTTGTCGGTCCCACCGAATGTCTTCTGGCCGGAGACGGTCGTATTGGCCGGGACATTTATGTCGGCTGCGACGGCCGCGGAAGAGAACGAGAGGGAGGCGAAGAGCGCGAGGGGGCTGACGCGCGAGAGAAGAGGCGACATTGCAGTTCCGTTCCAGCTGGATCGGAACCCCTAATGGCGGCGGCGCATGACGCTTTGACGACAGCGCCGCAATGTCGCCCTTTTCTGTTCACCCCGTGTTGCGCAGGCCGGCCGCGACGCCGTTGATGGACATGAGAATGCCCTGGCGGATGTCGTCGCCGGTCTGGCCGCCGCGGAAGCGGCGAATGAGCTCCACCTGCAGATAGTTGAGCGGCGCAATGTAGGGGAAGCGATGATGCAGCGAGCGCGCCAGCGCCGGATTGTCGGCGAGTCGCTGGCTCGATCCGGTGAGATCGGCGAGCGCAGCATTGGCTCTGCTCCACTCCGCCTCTATCTCTCCATAAATGCGGTCGGCGAGCGCGTGATCCTGCACGAGCCCCGCATAGTGACGCGCGATCGAAAGATCGGTCTTCGACAGGATCATGTCGATGTTCGACAGAAGCGTGCGGAAGAAGGGCCATTCGCGATACATGCGCTTCAGCAGCTCGAGCTTGGAGCCGTCGTCGCCCTCGCGGAAGCGCGCGATCGCCGAGCCGAAGCCATACCAGCCGGGCAGAGCGAGACGCGCCTGGCCCCAGGAGAAGCTCCACGGAATGGCGCGCAAATCCTCGATCTTGCGCGACGGCTTGCGCGAGGCCGGCCGCGAGCCGATGTTGAGCGAGGCGATCTCGGAGATCGGCGTCGAGGCGAAGAAATAATCGACGAAATCGGGCGTCTCGTAGACGAGGCCGCGATAGGCGTCCATGCCCCATTGCGCCAGCTGTTCCGCCACCTCGAGGAATTCCGGCGGCGGCGCCTTGCTATGCGAGAGCAGCGTCGCCTCGAGGGTCGCGGCGACGAGCAGCTCGAGATTGATGCGGCCGATCTGCGGATTGGCGTATTTCGCCGCGATCACCTCGCCTTGCTCGGTGAGGCGGATTTGTCCATTCACCGTGCCCGGCGGCTGCGCGAGAATGGCGTCATAGCTCGGTCCGCCGCCGCGCCCCACAGTGCCGCCGCGGCCGTGGAAGAGCCGCATGGCGATCGACGGCAGGCCCGAGAAAAAGTCCGCGAGCGCGGTGGAGGCGCGATAGAGCTCCCAAATGCTCGCGAGAATGCCGCCGTCCTTGTTGCTGTCGGAATAGCCCAGCATGATGTCCTGCTGCGCGCCGGAATTGGTGACGAGCTTGACGATGCCGGGCAGCGCATAGAACTCGCGCATGATGACGGCGGCGTTGCGCAGATCGCCGATCGTCTCGAACAAAGGCACGATGATGAGATCGGCGGCGACGATATTGGCGTCGCGCGGATCGAGCGTGCCGCGCATCATGCCGCATTCCTTTTGCAGCAGCAGCACCTCGAGCAGATCGCTCACCGTCTCCGTATGGCTGACGATGTAATGACGGATCGACTCGTGACCATAGGTCTTGCGCATTTCCGCCGCGCGCTCGAAGATCGCCAGCTCGCTCGCGACATCCTCCGAATAGGCGGCGTCGACGAGCCGCACCGGCCGCGGATCGCTGAGCAGCTTCAGCAGCAGCGCGCGCTTCTCCTCTTCCGTGAGGGCGGCGTAGTCGGGCGCGATGCGCGCCTCGCGCAGCAGCGCGGCGATGGTCTCCTCATGGCGGTCGGAGCTCTGGCGCAAATCCACGGTGGCGAGATGAAAGCCGAAGACTTCCGCCGCGCGGATCAGCGGCTCGAGGCGCTGCGTCGCGATCACCTCGCTATGATGGCAGCGCAGCGAGTCATCGACGATCTCGAGATCGGCGAGAAAGGCGCGCGGGCCGGAGTAGGGCGCGCCGGGCGCCCTCGCATGGCGCTGCGCCTGCTGGCCGGTCAGCTCCTCGAGCGTCGCGGCGAGGCGGGCGTAGACGCCGATCAGCGCGCGGCGATAGGGCTCGTCGTCGCGATGCGGATTATCGTCGCCCGAGCGCGCGGCGAGCGCCTCCAGCGCCTGGCTGCAACCGGCGTAGCGGCGCGAGATTGACAGCTCGGCGCCGAGCTCATGCACCTCGGAGAGGTAGAAGCGCAACGCCGTCTCGCCCTGCATGCGCAGCGCATTGGCGAGCGAGTCGGCGCGCACATTGGGATTGCCGTCGCGGTCGCCGCCGACCCAAGTGCCCATGCGCAGAAAGGGCGGAATGCGCAGGCCGCCGAGGCGCTCTTCGATGTCGGCGTAGAGCAGCGGAATCTGGCGCAGGAAAGTGCTGCGATAATAGCTCAGCGTGTTGGCGATCTCGTCGCGCACGGTGAGCCGCGCCTGCCGCAGCAGCTCCGTCTGCCACAGCTGCGAGACGCGGGCGCGCAATTGCAGCTCGTTGCGGGCGAGTTCGGCCTTGTTGCGCGCATGGGGGCGCGCTTGCAGCAGAGCGGAGATGGCGTGCTCGGCGTCGAGCAGGCTCTTGCGCCGCACCTCGGTCGGATGCGCGGTGAGCACGGGCGAGACCCAGCCATTGGAGAGCACTTGCGCCACCTTGCCAGGGCCGATCGAGGCCTTGCGCAAATGGGCGAATGTGTTGGCGAGGCTCGGCTCGCCGGAGGCCTCGTCGCCCTGCAGCGGATGCAGATCCTCGGCGATATTGGCGAGATGCGAGAAATAGCTGAAAGCGCGGATGACCGTCACCGCCTCGCTCGCCGAGAGCGAGCGCAGCAGCGCCTCGAGCTTGTTATCGGCCTCCATGTCGCCATTACGGCTGACGGCCACCGAGAGGCGGCGGATCGTCTCTATGCGCTCGAAGGCGGCCACGCCCTCCTGCTCGCGCACCGTGTCGCCGAGCAGGCGGCCGAGCAGGCGAATATCGGCGAGCAGCGACTGATCGTCGAGCAGGGCGGAGGAGCTGAAATTGGCGGCGTCTGTTTCGACTTGCATATGGGGCGTCGATCCTGGGCGGGGCGCTGTTGGGCGCGGTAGGTCCTGCGAGCTATAGCAGATTTTGGACCGGAGGCGATGCGAGGCGAGGGGGAGGGGGCGATCGGGTGAAGGCCAATAATCCTCCCCCTCATCTGAGGAGGGAAGCACGAGGGGGAGCTTCAGATGGCCGGGCATGAAGGTTTCCTCGTCCTTCGAGACGCCGCTGCGCGGCTCCTCAGGATGAGGAAACCTTCACCCGATCGCTCTGATGGGCGACAGCGCCGCCATCTCCCGCCGATCCCGCCATCCCGCTCCCTCCCTTGTCGCCTCCGCCCGTCCGACTTATAGACCTCGCTGCGGCCGTAACCCTATCCGAGTGCTCGACCATGGAAGACGCGTCCTCGATTCTGATTCCCGCCGCCGTCGGCGCGCTCATCGGCGTGGCTTTCGCCTTTTTCGCGCGCTGGTCGGAGCGTTATCCGCAGGCGGGCTCCCGCCGCGCGCTGGCCTATGGGCTCATCGCCACGGCCGCGCTCTATGTCGGCTTCGCCTTCGCCTCGGACAATGCAAAGGCCTGGTTCGGCATCGAAATGACCGGCCTCGCTATTTTCGGCTCCTTCGGGCTGCTGGGCCTCGTCGGCTCGCCCTGGTGGCTCGCCATCGGCTTCGCTCTGCATCCCTTCTGGCATCTGCAGTTCCATTATTTCGGCACGGGCTCGGAGTTCGCGCCGGCGTGGTTCACGCTCGGCCTCACCGGTTTCGATCTGGCCGTCGCCGCTTATGTCGTCTATGCCATTCTGCGCGGCGCCGATCCGCAGCTCCAGCGCAAGCCGCGGCCCTCCGCGCCTTCCGCCGCCGGCGGGGAGGAGGATGAGCCGCAACGTCCGCTCACGCGCAATGAGCGCCGCGTCGCCAAAAAGTCGCGCTGAAACCACGCCGCAGAGAGGCTCCGATCGATGAACGCTCCCGCCGATTTCACTCTCCGTCACGATTGGACGCTGGAGGAGATCGTCGCCATCCACGACGCCCCTCTGCTCGAGCTGATCGCGCGGGCGAGCGCACTGCACAGCCGCTTCTTCGATCCCAATGACGTGCAGAAGGCGGCGCTGCTCAGCATCAAGACAGGCGGCTGCCCGGAAAACTGCTCCTATTGCTCGCAATCTGCGCATCACCGCGAGGTCAAGCTCGACCGCGTCGAGCTGCTGCAGGTGGACGAGGTTCTGGACGCCGCCAAGCGCGCGCGGGAGGCCGGGGCGGATCGTTTCTGCATGGGCGCAGCCTGGCGCCAGGCGCCCAAGGGCGAGCGTTTCGACTCCGTGCTGGAGATGGTGCGCGGCGTGCGAGCGCTCGGCATGGAGGCCTGCGTCACGCTCGGCATGCTCGACGACGGCCAGGCCGAGCGTCTCGTGGAGGCGGGCCTCACCGCCTATAACCATAATCTCGACACTGGGCCGGAGTTCTACGGCGAGATCGTCACCACCCGCACCTATGAGGATCGACTGCAGACGCTCGCCGCAGTGCGCCGCGCCGGCATAGAAATGTGCTGCGGCGGCATCATCGGCATGGGCGAGAGCGTGCGCGACCGCGCCCATATGCTGCAGGTTCTGGCCTCCTTCGATCCGCATCCCGAGAGCGTGCCGATCAATGCGCTGGCGGCCATAGAAGGCACGCCGCTCGAGGGCCGCCCGCCGGTGGATTCGCTGGAGCTGGTGCGCATGATCGCGACGACGCGCATCCTCATGCCGAAATCCCGCGTGCGCCTGTCGGCCGGCCGCTCCGGCCTCTCGCGCGAGGCGCAGATATTGTGCCTCGTCGCCGGCGCCAACTCCATCTTTTATGGCGAGAAGCTTCTGACGGCCGGCAATCCCGGCCTCGACGCCGATGCCGCGCTCTTCTCTGCGCTCTCCGCGCAGGGGCAGGGGGCCTGCGCGGCGAAGCAATAGGCGCCGCGGGCGGGAGGAAAAGCGGGGAGAGACCGATGCATGGGCAGGACCGCTTTCTCCTTGCCGGCGTGATGGGCTGGCCGATCTCGCATTCGCGCTCGCCCAAAATCCACAATTACTGGCTCGCCCGCTATGGTCTCGCCGGCGCCTATGCGCCGCTCGCCATAGAGCCGGGTCGGCTCGAGGCGGCGCTGCGCGCGCTGCCGGCGCTGAATTTCTCGGGCTGCAATCTCACCATCCCGCATAAGGAGGCGGCGCTCGCCATCGTCGACGTTCTCGACGCGAGCGCGACGCGCATCGGCGCGGTCAATTGCGTGGTGGTGGAGGAGGACGGGACGCTCGTCGGCCGCAATTACGACGGTTTCGGCTTCACCGCCTCGCTGCGCGCCGCCGCGCCCATGTGGCGGGCGGACGCCGGGCCGGCGGTGGTGATCGGCGCGGGCGGAGCGGCGCGGGCGGTCATCGCCGGGCTCATCGATTCCGGCGCGGCCGAGGTGCGGCTGTTCAACCGCACGCTCGAGCGGGCGCAGAAGATCGCAGCGGATTTCGGCGCTCCGGTCACGGCGCATCGCTGGGAAGAACGCGCCGACGGCCTCGCCGGCGCCGGCCTGCTGGTGAACACGACGAATCAGGGCATGGTGGGCGAGCCGCCGCTCGATCTGCCTTTGGATCGCCTGCCGGCGGAAGCGCTCGTCTCCGATATCGTCTATGCGCCGCTGGAGACGCCGCTGCTGGCCGCGGCCCGCGCCCGCGGCAATGTCGCGGTCGATGGGCTCGGCATGCTGATCCATCAGGCGCGGCCGGCGTTCCGCGACTGGTTCGGCGTCATGCCGGAGGCGACGCCGGAGCTGCGCGCGCTGATCGAGGCGACGCTGTAGAGATCAGAGCGCTCCGCCCGGCGCATCCGGCCGGGCGAGGAGTATTTCGCGGGGCTCACGCCACAAAGGCGGAGACAGCGAAGCGGAAGGGCGACCAGCGGCTCGACAATTCCACCAGCTCATTGGCGCGCTTGAGGAAAGTCGAGTAGCGCTCGCTCGCGAAGCGCGATTGCGCCTCCAGCGCATCGCTCACCGATCGCGCTTGGCCGAGGGCCAGCGCCAGATCGAAAACGGCGGTCGCGTTCTCATTCACGAGATCGAATGTCTTCAACGACCAGAGGCTCGGGTCGAGCGGCTCGGCCTTGGCGGGCGCGGTCTCGATTGTCGCGGCGACGATGGTCACCGGCGCGATCGGCGCTTGGGCGATCGGTTCCGCAACGACCTCGAGGGCGGGTTCCGCGATTGTCTCGAGGACAGGTTCAGCCGCCGTCTCGAGCGCCGGCTCCGGCGCTATGTCGAAAACAGGCTCCGGCGCGGTCGCGGTCTCGGCAGGGACCTCGATGGCAAGCTCGGCCGGCGTCAGCGCCAACTCGACGGGTTCCAAGGCGGCGGTCACGGCCTCGATCTCGGCGGCTTCCAGAGCGGCGGCGACGGCGTCGATCTCGACGGGCGACGCGGCCTCCAGCGGGGCCGTCTCGTGCTCATCGTCGTCCAGCGCGTCCTTGAGGGTAATCGGCGGCTCCTTCGGCGGCGCCGGGCGCTTGGAAGAACCTCTCGTATGGGTGGCCATCGCTTCGGGCTCCTTTCGTGCTGGTGTCGGCAGTTAGTGTCGCGCCCGAATCGCCTTCGGCGCTCGAAAGCTCCGCGGAAACGCCGCTCTACTCGACGCTGCCTCTACTCACGCCGCCGAGACGCGCCGCAGCGCGTTTCGTCGAGGCGCCGCGCGTCATCGGCGCGGCGCCGTCGGCAACTCACTTGCCGGTCGTCGCTTTTTGCAGCGCAGCGCCGAGATCCTTGGCCTGGGACTGTATCGCCTCGACCTGGCTCTTCACATACTCCGCCTGCAGCTGGAGCACTTCCTGGGGATCCTTGGCGCGCAGAAGCTTCTGCGCGAGATCGAAAGCCGCATTCACATTGGCTTCGGCGTAGCCGAGCGCCTTGGCGCTCACATCCTTGGCCCCGACCTGGAAGGTGGCTGTCGTCGTCTCGACGGAGCCGATCGCCTTTTGCGCGGCTCCGGCGAATCCCTCGAACGCCTTGCGCGCCTGCTCGACGCTCTTTTCGGCGAAGTCGCGGACTTCGTTCGGTATCTGATAGATCGGTTCGCTCACGAATGCTTCCTTCTGGTCGGGTCGGCTCGAACGCCCGTCGGCCGAAGAAGGGGCGCCGGCCGAGCCGAATATGGCTCAACTCATGTTGCATTGCAACATAATTGTGGTCTAGGGGCGGCGCATCCGTTCATCATGAATCGTCGAAGCTTGTTAAAATGTCCTGCGCCGCATAGACCAAGCCGCAACGAACCTTTAAGTTTCCTTTAACCGATCCTTCACCTTGATCGGCCGCGACGCGCGTTCCGCGTCGTTTTGTTCCGCGCCGCTTCCGGCGCTTGTCGCGTCTGAAGAGGCGCTGTCGATATGAGCGAGCACGACAGGATCGAGAGCGAGGCGGTCGCCACGCAGATCGGCGCCGATCCGGCCTTCGCCGCGCTCGAGGCGTCCGGCGCGCCGATCGTCGCCGCCGCGGGCGAGCCGCTGGCGATCATCCACGCCAATGAATCCGCCATATCCGTTTTCGGCGGCGATCTCGTCGCGCTCGGCGACCGGCTGTTCGGCGGCGACGAGCCCGGCGCGCGCCGGCTGCGCGAGCTCGCGGGGGCGGAAAGCCACGCCGCCGCGCCGCGGCTGGAGCGGCTGCGTTTCTCCTTCGGCCCAATCGCGCAGACGGCGACGGTTCTGTGCCGCAGGCTGACGTCCGAGGATTCGGCGCCGCTGTTTCTGGTCGCAATGCTCGGCATGCGCTCCGCCGCGAATGAGACTCCGCTGGTTCAGCCAGCCGAAGCTCCTGTCCCCGAGGCCGTGATCGCCGAGCCAGAGGCTGTAGCCGAGTCCCGCGCAGCTCCCGAGCCTGTGATCGAGCCGCCGCCCGCCCGTCCGCCGCGGCCGGAACGTTTCCTCTGGCGCTCCGACGCCGAGGGACGGGTGCTCGATGTCACCGCCGCCCTCGCCGATGTGGTCGGGCGCGAAAATGGCGACATTGCCGGACGTCCGTTTCTCGAGCTGGCGAGCCGGCTGCGACTCGCGCCCGATGAACGCCTCGCCGACGCCTTCGATTCGCGCCGCTCCTGGAGCGGGGTGGAGCTGGACTGGCCGCTCGACGGCGGCTGCGCCCGCGTTCCTGTGACACTCGGCGCTCTGCCGGTCTTCGACGACGGCCGTCATTTCGGCGGCTATCAGGGCTATGGCGTGCTGCATGTGGATCGGCTGCGCCAAGAGCCGGAGCGCGAGCCAGAGCCAGAGCCCGATTTGACGCCGCCGCCAGCGGAAGAGCCCGCCACTGCGCTGGAGCCGCTGCCCGAGGCCGTCCCGATCCAGACCGCCCCGGCCGAGACGGAGCAGACGCCGGCGCTCCTCGGCGCCAAGATCGTGCCGCTGCGGCCGCTGCCTCGCCTCGAGGAGGCCGCAGCCTCCATCGGCGAGTCTCTGTCGCCGAGCGAACGCACCGCTTTCGACGAAATCGCCCGCGCGCTCGCTTCCGCCGCGCAAAAGCCGGCCAAGGGCTCGGTGCGCGATTTGTTCGAGACGATCGAGCAGGCGACCGGGCAGCAGGCGATGGGGCAGGCGACCGCCGTCTCGGCGGAGCCCGCGCCCGAATCGGAGCCTTTCGAGGAACCGTCCCACGAGGCCGCGCCGTCCCAAGAGCCTCTGCCCTCCAATGAGAATAGCGCCTTTCCGGGCGATCTCGCGCGCGCCGCCGCTCTGCTCGATCGGCTGCCCATAGGCGTCATGGTCGCGCGCGGGGCAGAGGCGCTCTACGCCAATCGCACGCTGCTCGATTATCTCGGCTATGGCGACGCTGCGGCGCTATCCGGCGATGGCGGCGCGACGCGGCTCTTCGCCGGCAGACGCCCGCCGACTGCTGCGGACGGAACCACGGGCGGGGTCGTCGAGGTGCTCGACTGCGACGGCGAGCCGCTGGAGGCCGATGTTCGGCTCGAGCCGATCCAATGGGACGGTCTGGCGGCCACCCTCGTCACGCTGCGCAGCGCGGCTTCCGTCGCCGCGCCGGAGAGCGCGCGCGCCGGCGCCTTGCGCAAGGAGCTGGAGAGCCGCCGCCATGAGGCGGAGGAGCTGCGCGCGACGCTGGACGCCATGGGCGACGCCGTCGTGGTGGTCGACGCGGAGGGCAGGCTGCGCAGCGTCAACGCCGCGCTGGGCCGGCTCATCGGCGGCGAGCCGCGCGCGCTGCTCGGCTCTGGCCTCGCCTCGCTGTTCTGCGACGCCGATCAAGGCGTGGTCGCCGATTTTCTCCGTCGTCCGACGAGCCGCGATCTGGGCGATGGGCTGCAGGTGCAGGCGCGTGGACGCAATGGTCAGGTCATCCCGGTGCAGCTGACGCTGGCGCCGCTCGGCCCGCCGCCGGAGCTGAGGCGCTGCGTCATTCTCCATGTCATCCGCCGTCGCAGCTCCGACGACGAGCTCGAGGCCGCCCGTAGTGAGGCCGAGCGCGCCAGCGCCGCCAAGACCGATTTTCTGGCCAAGGTCAGCCATGAGATCCGCACGCCGCTCAACGCCATCATCGGCTTCGCCGAGGTGATGATGGAGGAGCGCTTCGGCCCGCTCGGCAATGATCGTTACAAGGAATATCTCAAGGACATACACACATCGGGCGAGCATGTGCTGAGCCTCGTCAACGATCTGCTCGATCTCTCCAAGATAGAGGCGGGCAAGTTCGAGCTCGACGTCGAGCGGATCGACGCCAACGCCGTCATCTCCGAATGCGTGTCGATCATGCAGCCGCAGGCGAACCGTAGCCGTGTGGTGATCCGCCTGTCCTTGTGGCCGCGCTTGCCGCGCATCCTTGCCGACGGCAGGTCGCTGCGGCAGATATTGCTGAACCTTCTGTCCAACGCGGTGAAGTTCAACGAGGCGGGCGGACAGGTGATCGTGTCGAGCGCCTTGACCGACGCCGGATATGTGGTGATCCGCGTGAAGGACACAGGGATCGGCATGTCCGAGAATGAGATCGAGACGGCGCTCGAGCCCTTCCGGCAGATCGGCTCGTCGCGCGGCGGCACGGGCCTCGGCCTGCCGGTGACGAAAGCGCTGATCGAGGCCAATCGCGCCTCCTTCTCGATCAAGAGCCGCAAGAACCAAGGGACGCTGATCGAGGTCGCCTTTCCGCCGCCGCAAGTGCTCGCGGCGGAATAGCGAGGCCCCGCCGGCGCCACGCCGGAAAGGGGATTTCGATGAGAGCGTCGGATATCGTCTGCATGGATGAAGCGTTTCGCTTGGCGAAGAAGAGCTTCGACGAGGGCGGCCTGCCGATCGGCTCCGTTCTCGCCGAAGGCGCGCGCATGCTCGGCCGCGGCCATAATCGGCGTGTGCAGCAGGGCGATCCTATTCTGCATGGCGAGATGGATTGCCTGCGCGACGCCGGACGCCGCGCCTCCTATCGAGAGACGACGCTCTACACGACGCTCTCGCCCTGCATGATGTGCGCGGGGACGATCGTGCAGTTCAAGATTCCGCGCGTCATCATCGGCGAGAACAGCAATTTCGGCGGCAATGAGCAGTTTCTCCGCGACCACGGCGTCGAGGTGATCGTGCTCGATGACGCGCGCTGCCGGGAATTGATGCGAGACTATATCGCGGCCAATCCGTCGATCTGGAACGAGGACATCGCCGAGGACGCGCCGCGCGGGGGAGCCGAGGGACAGTGACAGTCGATCTCAACGCCGATCTCGGAGAAGGATTCGGAGCCTGGCGCATGGGCGACGACGAGGCCATGCTCGACCTCGTGACCTCCGCCAATGTCGCCTGCGGCTATCACGCCGGCGATCCGGACATAATGGCGCGTTGCTTCACGCTGGCGAAAGCGCGCGGCGTCGCCATTGGCGCGCATGTGTCCTTTCCCGATCTCGCCGGTTTCGGCCGGCGACGCATTCCCTATTCCGCCGCCGAGGTGGAGCGTCTCGTCGCCTATCAGATCGGCGCGGCGCAGGCGCTCGCGCATTACAGCGGCCATCGCCTCACTTATGTGAAATGCCATGGCGCGCTCGCCAATGTCGCGGAGGTCGAGCCGGAGATCGCGCTCGCCGTGGCGCGGGCGACGCGCGCCGTCGACGCCAGCCTCACTCTGCTGGCCATCGCCTGCAGCGAGCAGGTGGCGGCGGCCGAGCACGCCGGCGTCACGATTGCGCATGAGGTGTTCGCCGATCGCGCCTATCTCGATGACGGACGGCTCAAGCCGCGCGGCCAGAAGGGCGCCGTGATCGATGATCCGGATTGGGCCGCGGCGCGCGCGCTCAATATGTTGAACGAGCAGGCGATCGTCACCGAGAGCGGCAAGCGTCTGCCGACGCCGATCGACTCCATTTGCGTGCATGGCGACACGTCGCACGCTGTCGATATGACACGGCGTCTGCGCGATGCGCTCGAGCGCGCCGGCTATCAGCTTCTGCCCTTTGCGCCCTCGGAGACATGAGGCGATGCGCTATGTCGCGCCGCGCTGTCTCGACGCCGGCGAGGCGGCGCTGGTCGTCGAATTCGGCGATAGCGTCGATCCTGCGATCAGCGCCGAGGTGCTGGCGCTGGACGCCGCACTGCGCGCCGCGCCGCTGGCGGGAATCGTCGAGACGGTTCCGACCTATCGCTCGCTGATGATCCATTACGATCCGCTGGCGCTCACGCGCGCCGCGCTCGTCGCCCATGTCGAGGCGCTCGAGAGAGCGCCGCAGGAGAACGCTGCGCCGAGCGCCCGCTGGATCATTCCGTGCTGCTACGCGCCGCCGCATGGCGAGGATATCGCGGCGGCGGGCGATGCGCTGTCGCTTTCGCCCGAGCGCATTGCGGAGCTTCATTCGGGCGCCGATTTTCGCGCCTATATGTATGGCTTCGCGCCGGGCTGGTGCTATCTCGGCGGCCTGCCGGAGGCGCTCGCAATTCCGCGCCGCGCCTCCCCGCGCGGGCCGACGCCGCGAGGGGCGGTGCTCATCGGCGGCGGCCTCTCGCTCATCGGCGCCGATCCCATGCCGACCGGCTGGTATGTCCTCGGCCGCACGCCCGAGCGCCTTTTCGCACCCGAACGTGATCCCTCCTTTTTCGTCGAGGTCGGCGATGCGCTTCGCTTCGAGCCGATCGACGAAGCGACATTTCGCGCGCTCGAGGAGAAAAGCGCGCGCGGCGAGATGATCGCGCGGCGCGAGACGACGCGATGAGCGCACGGCTGATCCTCCGCGCGGTGGGGCCGGGCGTCACTCTGCAAGACTCCGGGCGGCGCGGCAGCCTGCGCTTCGGCGTCACGCCGGCCGGGCCGATGGACGCGCGCGCCTATGCCGCCACCAATCTCGCGGCGGGCGCCGCTATGGGCGCAGCGACGATCGAGGTCTCGCTCGGCGGATTGGAGCTGACGGCGGAAGGCGAAACCATCGGCCTCGCCATCGCCGGCGGCGAATTCGACATTCGCCTCGACGGCGCGCCGCTTCCCTTCGCTTGCGCGCTCTCGCTGGAGCCGGGCGCGCGGCTTACCATTCGCGCGGGGCGGAGCGGGGCGTGGTGCTATGTCGCCATCGCGGGCCGCATCGATCTGCCGCCGACGCTGGGCTCGCTCGCGACACATACGCGCTCTTTCATGGGCGGGCTCGAGGGGCGGGGCTTGCGCGCCGGCGATGTTCTGCCGCTCGCCGATCTCGCCTCGCCGCCGCGAGAATTGCAGGCGCTCGAGGCGCCCTGGCTCGCCTCTGGGGAGGAGCCGATCCACGCCGTGCTCGGACCGCAGGCGGATTATTTTTCGCAAGAGGCGATCGGCGAATTTCTGTCGGCGCGCTGGCGGGTCGGGCAGCGCAGCGATCGCATGGCCTATCGGCTGGAAGGCGGGCGCCTCGCCCACGCCAAGGGCCATGACATTGTTTCGGATGGGGTGGCGCTCGGCGCGATCCAGGTTCCGGGCGACGGCGCGCCGCTCGTGCTGATGGCCGATCGCCAGCCGACCGGCGGCTATCCGAAGATCGCCAATGTCATCGGCGCCGATATCGGCCGTCTTGCGCAGCGGCGGCCGGGGGATGCGTTCTCCTTTGCCGCGGTATCGATCGAGCAGGCCGTTGCGGCGCGGCGGGCGCTGAGCGAGGCGATGGCGCGGGGCGTGCGGCTGCGCGCCGTGGGCGGGGAGATTTCGACGGAATTGCTGCTGTCCGCCAATTTGATCGGCGGCGTCGCCGATGCGTATCGGCCTTTGGATAAAGAGTAGGGCTCGCCCCCTCCCGTACCCTCCCCCGCTGCGCGGGAGAGGGGAGGCGGCAAGCATTGCGCAAACTTGTGTGAAGGGCCGAATCCGCTCCCTCTCCCGCGCAGCGGGGGAGGGCTGGGGAGGGGGGCGTCCAGCGGCTAGACTACTCCTGCAACGGTCCCCAGGACGGATCAGACGCGTAGGACGGCGTCGGCACGGGGAATTCCGAGCGGCCGAAAATATCGACCATGAAAATCTTGGCGCCGCCGCCGCCGCCCGGATCGCGGAAGAACATCAGGAACAGCCCGTTCGGCGCCCAGGTCGGGCCTTCATTATGAAAACCTTCGGTGAGGATGCGCTCGCCGGAGCCGTCCGGCTTCATTACGCCAATGCCGAAGGAGCCGGAGGATTGCTTGGTGAAGGCGATGTAATCGCCCTTGGGCGACCACACCGGCGTCGAATAATGGCCCTGGCCGAAGGAGATGCGCCGCGCGCTGCCGCCGCCGCCGCCCATCACGTAAATCTGCTGCGAGCCGCCGCGATCGGATTCGAAGACGATCTCGCCGCCGCTCGGGGAATAGGAGGGCGAGGTGTCGATGGCGTTGGTGTCGGTGAGGCGGGTCGTCGTGCGCGAGCGGACATCCATCGCATAGAGATTGGTGGCGGCGCCCTGCGACAGCGACATCACGATCTTCTGGCCATCCGGCGAGAAGCGCGGCGAGAAGGTCATGCCCGGAAAATTGCCGACCACCTCGCGCTGGCCGCTCTCTATGTTCAGCAGCAGCACCTTCGGATCGGCGGAGCCGAAGGACATATAGGTGACGTCCTGCGAGGACGGCGAGAAGCGCGGCGTGACGACGAGCTCCTCGCCGCGGGTCAGATAGCGCACATTGGCGCCGTCCTGATCCATTATGGCGAGACGCTTGCGGCGGTGCTCTTTCGGGCCGCTCTCATCGACGAAGACGACGCGCGTGTCGAAAAAGCCCTTCTCGCCGGTGATGCGCGTGAACACGGCGTCCGAAACGAGATGCGCGACGCGGCGCATATTGGCGGAATCGGTCACATATTGCTGGCCCGCGGCCTGCTCGCCGGTCGAGACGTCGAAGAGGCGGAACTCGGTCTTGAGCCGTCCGTCCGGGCTGCGCTGCGAGCGGCCGGTGACGACATATTGCGCATTGAGCGTGCGGAAGAGATCGAGATTGGGCGTGGCCTCGGAGCCGGCGGACTCCGGGACGGCGCCCGGCTCGATGGGGCGCAGAAAGACGGAGCGCTTGAAATTATTGACGATGACGCTCGTCACTATGCGCGCCGCCTCATCGCCGGAGAAATTCGTCACCGCGACGGAGACCGGCTGAAAGCCGCCGCCCGCGCGCAGATCGAGCACGCGCGCCGCGCGCGCCGGCGCGGCGAGAAGCGGCGAGAGAGTCGCGCCGGCGAGAAGATGGGCGGCCGAGCGGCGGGTGATGTCGAACGTCATGAGATGGAGGTCCTGGGCGTTTTCGAATTTCGGAGGCGTGGAGCGCTAGCCGCTACATATCCTCCCTCATGTCCAATTCCGTGACGCGCCAATAATCGTAATAGGGCGCGAAGGCGGCCGGAATCGGCATGGGGCTGCAGCGGCGCACGGCGCCGAGCGCCTGCTCGCCGCGGCTGTGCTCGACAGGATCGGAGGAGGGGTTGAGCAGGCGCGGCGCGCCTTCGAGCGCGCCCTCCCGCGACAGGCGGAATTCTACACGCGGCACATAGGTCTGCGCATTGATCGACAGCGACGCCTGCCAGCAGCGGCGATAATGATCGACCGTATAGGCGTCGATCTGCGCTTGCAGAGTCGGCGACATGCGCGGCGCGCTCGCCGTCGGCGCGCCGAGCGAGGCGGTTTTGGTCAGATCGGCGCCGGTCGCGGCGCGGCGTTGCGGAGCCTCATGGCTCAAGAGATTGGCGATATTGGCGGCGTCGAATTTCGATTTGGGCGCGGCCTCGTCGCCGGATTTCGGCTTGGCCGGCGGCTTGTCGGATTTCTTCTTTTCGTCGGAGTCGCTCGGCGCGCCCTTTTCTGCGGCCTTCTTCTTCTCGAGGAGCTTGGCCACCTCATCGACCTTCAATTGCTTGGTCGGCTCCTTGGCGGTCTCCTTGGGCTTCGCCGTCTCCTTTTTGGCCTCTTCTTTCTTGGCCTCGTCCCGGGGCTTCGGCTCGTCCTTGGGCTTCGGTTTCTCGGGCGGCTGCGGCGTCTCCTTGGCCTCCTTCTCGGGCTTCGGACGCACGGGGGGCTTGGGCTTCACCACCTCGGCCTCTTCCGGCTCCTCGCGCTCGGGCGGCGTCGGCGCGGGCTTGGCGCGCTCGGGTTTCGGCGGCTCGGGCTTGGGAGGCTCCGCCTTGGCCGGCTGCGGCTTCGGCGGCTCGGCTTTGGCGGGCTCGGGCTTCGGCGGGGTCGGGCGGAGAGGCGGCTCCGGCGTCGGCGGCAGAGCGGCGACGCGCTTGGGCGGCGGCGGGGCCTCGGGCTTGTCCTCCGGCTCCTCGAGCCGTGGCTTCAGCGGCGGGGGCGGGGCGGCGACGTCCTTTTTGGCCTCGGCGAGCGGCAGCAGCGGCTTGGTCTCGTGCTGCTCGGCGATCTTGTCGGCGCGCTGGACGGGCTTGATCTCCTTGGCGGCCTTTTCGCCCTTCATCACCTGATTGATCTGCGCATCCGTGACGATATCGACCGGCACGGTCTCTTGCGCGTCATCGAATTTCTTCGTGTCCGAAAAGGCGATGAGCGTCGCCAGCAGCAGTCCGGCATGGACGGCGGCCGATACGACGAGGCCAGGTTCGGAACGCGAGGGCTTCAACTCTTCCCCTCACTTCTTGTCCACTTCGGTCACAAGAGCGACCTTCTTGTAACCGGCGCTCGTCACCATCGACATGATCTCGGCGACGCGGCCGTAATTCACCGTCTTGGAGGCGCGCATATAGATGCGCTCGTCGAAGCCCGCTTTGGCGGTCTCCTTCAGACGGTCGAGCAGCTGGCCGATCTCGATCGGCTGATCCATCAGAAAGATCTGCCCCTTGTCGTCCACGGCGATGGCCAGCGGCTTCTGATCGATATTGAGCGGGCCGGCCTTGGTCTGCGGCAGATCGACGGCGACGCCAGTGGCGAGCAATGGCGCCGCGACCATGAAGATGATCAGCAGCACCAGCATGACGTCGATGAAGGGCGTCATATTGATCTCGGCCATGGCGCCATAGCGCGGCGTTCCGCGCCGGCGGCGGCCCGAGCCCTTGCGTCCTGCGGCGATCGAGGCGCCCATTTCCGCTTCTCCCGCTCAGGCCGCGCGATCGCGGCCGGACTGTCCGGCGTGCTGATCGATCTGGCGCGACAGAATGGCGGAGAATTCGTCGGCGAAGCTCTCGAGCCGCGCCTGGGTGCGGGCGACGTCGCCCTGCAGCTTATTATAGGCGACCAGCGCCGGAATGGCGGCGAAGAGGCCGATGGCGGTGGCCAGCAGCGCTTCCGCAATGCCCGGCGCGACGACGGCGAGCGAGGTGTTCTTGGAGGCGGCGATGGAGCGGAAGGAGGTCATAATGCCCCACACCGTGCCGAATAGGCCGACAAAGGGGCCGGCCGAGGCGACCGTCGCCAGCACCAGGAGATTGGATTCGAGCTTCTCGACCTCGCGGGCGATGGAGACGTCCAGCACTTTGTCGATACGCGCCTGCAGGCCCATGAAGGAGGCGCCGGCGTTCTGGAAGGAGCGCTTCCATTCGCGCATGGCGGCGATGAACAGGCTGCCCATGCCGGTGGCCGGGCGCTCCTGCAGCTTGGCGTAGAGATCCTCGAGCGAGGAGCCGGACCAGAACACTTCCTCGAAGCGATCCATGGCGCGGCGCGTGCGCGAGAACAGCAGCGCTTTGTTGACGATGATCGCCCAGCACCAGACCGAGGCCAGCAGCAGGCCGACCATCACCAGCTTGACGACGATATGCGCGCCCCAGAACATGCCCCAGATGGAGACCTCGGCGGCGGCGCCGGAGAGCGGGGCGGCGATTTCGGCTGGATTCATGAAAGTCGTCCTCGGAAGTCGCGGGGTCGGCGGCGAAGCTCTGGCGGCGAGCGGCGGAAGTCCTCGGCGCTCGCCCGCGCCGGGACCAAAGGCGCGGATAGAGGCAAAATACGTCGCGCCCGCTCCCGCAGCGCCGCGCCGAAGGCTGTGGAGCCCGAGCGGTATGGAGCGTGAATCCGCCGAGATTTTGTCCTGGATGCGCCGCACAATCAGAAAATATGAGCGGAAGGCTTAAGGGACCGTAAAGGTCACGCGCCGCGAGGCGTGGCGACCGCGGCGAATTTCTCGCGCACTTCGGTCGGAAGCCTTCGCGGCCGACCGCCTTCCACCGCGGCGATCCTCACTTGTGCGGAAACCAGCATCTCCTCGCCGCGCGTCACGCGCTGATCGAGATCGAACGACGCGCCGGACACTTCCCGGACGATCGTCTCCACAGTGAGGAGATCGTCCATTTGCGCGGGCTTGCGGAAATCGATCGTCATGGCGCGCACGACGAAGAACAGGCCGCCCTGCGCCTCCAGCAGCTCGCGCTGGCCGAGGCCGAGATCGCGCAGCAGCTCGGTGCGGGCGCGCTCCATGAAGCGCAGATAGGAGGCGTGGTAGACGAGGCCGGAGAAATCCGTGTCCTCGTAATAGACGCGGACGGCGAGTGTGTGGGTATGGGTCATTTCGCGCGCGCAGGATCGCTGGAGGCTCTGCTATACAGCAGCCGGCGACGTCTCGCACCCTCGCGATCACGAGGCGGCGCGGTTCCGGTTTGCGGCGCAGCGAGGTGGTTGCGTTGCAATATGTAATTCTGATACACAGCGACACGTCGCGCGCGTATCGAGGCTGAGAAGGGTCGATGAACAAAGAGCTTTGCATCCTCGTCTGCGGCGTCGGGGAAAGGGCCTCGGCGGTGGCGAGGCGGCTGATCGGCGAGGGCTATGCGACTGTGCTCCATCAGGAGCGGCCGCCGCGGGCTCTGCGGCGGCGCATGTGCTACGCCGACGCCTGGTTCGACGGCATCGCCACTCTGGGCGGCGTCGAGGCGCGCCGCGCCGACCGGCCGACGGAATTTCTCTGCGGCATGCAGACGCGGCAATTTCTTCCACTTCTGCTGCGGCCTTTCGACGAGGTGGTGGAGCGCTGGCCCTGGGACGTCATCGTCTCGGCGCCCGACCATGACGGCCGGCCGGCCCGCTCTCTCGCCAATGTGGCCGAGCTGACGATCGGCGTCGGCTCCGGCTTCGTCGCCGGCGCGGATTGCGATCTCGTCATCGCGACCGATGGGCTCGATCCGGGCGCCGTGCTGCGCTCCGGAGACGCGCCGCCGAGCCGCCGCGAGGCGGATCGTCTGGCGCTCGACTATTGGGATGTGATCGCGATGACGGAGGGCGCGCTCGCCGCGCGCAAGACGATCGGCGAGCGCGTCGAGGCGGAGGAAATTTTGGGCTTCATCGGCGAGGAGCCGGTGCGCGCGCCGGTCGCCGGCCGAATCAGCGGGCTGGCGCGGCCGGACCAGATGGCGCCGGCGGGCGCGCCGATCGCGGAGATCGCGACATCGGACCGCGCGCCCATCGCCGGCGTTTCCGACAGCAACAAGCTCATCGCCCGCGGCGTCTCCTTCGCCGTGGAGATGGAGGCCGGGGGCTGGACGCCGGTCTCGATCGGCTCGCGCTGACGTCTTTCCTGTAATAAGCTCCGGCGTATATTTTTTGGCGCCGGCGATCGATTTGGCGTTTAGCCGTCGAGAGACGGCGCGCCGCGCGGATTTTTCGTCATGAGACCTTTTTTCTCGCTGACCTTGCTGGTCATCGTCACTCTCGTGCTCGGCGGGGTCCCGCGCCTGTGGAACTTCGCGCTCGCCGCTTTCAACGATCCGCGATGGTTGCCGGCGCTGGCCGCCGATTCGCCAGTGCATTTCGAGCCGGCGGCCGAGGGCTGCGCCACCATCGTCGGCCGCATGCTGCCGGAGGCGATTCGCAGCGTCGAGGACGCGCATGGACGCCCTTTCGCGCATGCGCCCATTGTCGGCGTCTACGGCTCCTACGAAAATTACGCCAAGGCCAATGGCACGGGCGATCCGCGCATTGCGGCGATGGCCTCGTTCGGCCGCGTCGTGCTCTCGCCGATCCTATGCGGCGCCGAGAGCGCGCGGCTGGCGCCGGTGCTGACGCGTGAGCTCTCCCATGCGCATTTCTTCGGCTGGCGGGGGCTATGGGCGGAACGTCCGCCGAGCTGGTTCGTGGAAGGCCTCGCCGTCATGATCTCGGGCGGCGCCGGCGCGGAGGAGATGAGCGAGGAGGAGGCGCGGGCGCGCATTCGCGACGGCCATGCGCTCATCATGAGCGAGCAGGGCGTCTGGCGGGATATTTCCTCCATCGCCTTCGCCGAGGAGCGTGGCGGCAATTTTGCGCGATTCGATCTCCTCTATCGTCAACGGCTGGCCTTGCGCCAAGCGGCGATGTTCGTGGCCTGGCTGAAGGCGCAGGACGAGGCGGGCTTCGCCGAGCTGCTGCGCGGACTGGAGGAGGGGAAGGGGTTCGCCGCCGCCTTTCAGGCGGCGTTCCGCGCCGATCTGCCGACGCTGTCGCGAAACTATCTCGCCACCATCGGCGGATAGGGCGATCGGGTGAAGGCCAGCAAACCTCCCCCTCATGCTGAGGAGCGCCCGAAGGGCGCGTCTCGAAGCGCGATGGGGAGCTCCAGATGGCCGCGCATGAAGGTTTCCTCGTCCTTCGAGACGCCGCTTCGCGGCTCCTCAGGATGAGGAAACCTTCACCCGATCGCCCTGGACATCGGCGGATGAGGCTCGCTGGGCGCGACATTCGCGGCGGCGGCGTCGCGTGGGCCGAGGCCATAGCGCGTCTCGGCCGCGAGAAGGTCCTGCCGCGGAGCGTTGGCTCTAGCTGATCGCATGCATCGCCAAGGCATAGGCGATCCAGATAAATCCGACCGAGGACACGACGAAGCTCAGCGCCGTATAGCCCCTCCACAAAGGCTTGCTCCAGAAATTCGGATCGAAAGCCGCGATGGTGAAGACTGTCGGATTGGAGAATCCGCCGATCGCCACACACCAGCAAGCAATGACGGGCAGCTCCACGCCAGAGCCATAGAATCCGACGCCGAACAGCGCCATCAACGCATAGTCGACATGCGCTCTTATCATCGTCTTATAGTCGATGATGAAGCTGTCGAAGGCCTTTATCGGGAACCATTTCGCGAATGTCATCAACCACGCCGTCGTAATGAGGGCCGTGATACAGGCGGCGGAGCCGATCAGAAGGATTTTCATCCGAGCTTCCTCGAGTTTCTACGTGCACAGAGGAAGCTTTTTCGCCCGTAGGCGCTCCTTGTGTCTCGGGAGATTCGCCTAGTCGCCTTTGGGCGATTTTCCCGAGCACGTGCAGCCGCCGTCCCGCTCGGCGTGCCGAGGATTGTTGCGGCGCTCTAAAGTCACGCTTCCCGGTCCCGGCGGTCTCGACGCGCCATTATGGTCGTCGCGAGGCGGTCGTACGCTCAGCGGCACCTCGGTGAGGCGCTCGCGCTATGCCACTGAAGTCAAGAGAAAATTTGGTCGGAGTGAGAGGATTCGAACCTCCGACCCCCTCGTCCCGAACGAGGTGCGCTACCAGGCTGCGCTACACTCCGATCTGGCGTCCGCGAAGCGGTCGCCGCTGGTCGAAGCGGGTTATAGCTTCAGGTTCTCCGACCTGCAACAGCTGTTTGCGCACTATCTGCAGCCGATCGGCCGCTCACCGGCGCTCGAGCCGAATATATTGGAAATCCGCCTCGTCCTCGGCCGTTCGCGGCGGCGTCTCGCGCGCTGTTTCACGCCATTCTGCCGGATCGAGCGTCGGAAACAGCGCGTCGCCGGCGACCGTCAGCGCCACCTCGGTCAGGTGAATCACATCCGCCTGGGGCAGAAAGGCGGAATAGATCTCCGCGCCGCCGGCGACGATGATCTCCGCCGCTCGCATGGCGTCCGCCAGCTCGGCGGCGAGGCCGAGCGCCTCCTCGGGGCTGCGCGCCGCATGGGCGCCCTCGGGGCGAAATCGCGGGTCGCGCGACAAGGCCACGGTCTCGCGGCCGGGCAGTGGGCGGCCGATCGAATCGAATGTGCGGCGTCCCATGAGCAGCGGCTTGCCCCAGGTGATTTCGCGAAAGCGCGCGAGATCGCTCTTCAGCCGCCAGGGCGTGTGCTCTCGAGCGCCGATGACGCCATTGCGCGCCACGGCGGCGACGAAGACCAGTTTGGGCGTCACGGGCATCGAGCCTCCTCGAACCGAGCTTTGCGCTCGAACGCGAACGTTCGAGAAAATTCGTTCTAAATGAAAAATTAGAAGAGTTTCCGACTACATGAGCGGCGGAAACCGATTCTGCCTTCCCGCCGCGCGGCCCTTTGCCGCAAGGTCGGAGCATTCCTATATAGATGGCGCCCGAGTGATTCCTCATCTCTGGGCGAACCGCTCGAGGATAGTCATGTCGACTTGGACATCGAACTCCAAATCTTTGCCGGCGCTCGCGCTCGCCCTGCTCATCGCCTTCGCCCCGGCGCTCGCCGAGGCCAAAATGGGCGGCGGCGCGAGCTCGGGAAGCCGCGGCTCGCGGACCTCTACGCCGCCGGCGGCGACAACCACCGCGCCGCGTCCGGCCGCGCCCATGGAGCGCAGCGTGGCGCCGCAGCCGGCGCCTCAGCCGCAGGCGCAGCCCTCGCCCGCCGCGCCGCAGCGCCCGGCCGCCGCTCCCGCGGCCAGCCCGCTCGGCGGCTCCTTCGGCCGCGGATTGCTCGGCGGCCTCGCCGGCGGCCTGCTCGGCGCCGGCCTGTTCGGCCTTCTCTCGGGCAATGGCCTGATGGGCGGCCTCGGCGGCCTCGCCTCCATCATCGGCCTTCTGGTCCAGATCGCGATCATCGCCCTTCTGGCGCGGCTCGCCTTTCAATGGTTCGCCAATCGCCGCCTCGCCGGCGCGATGGGCGGCGCCGGGGGCGGCTCGCGTCCGGGCGCCTTCGCCTTCACCGGCGGTGGGACGGGCTTCGGCAGCGGCGCCGCGCCGCGTCACCCGACGAGCGAGCCTTTGAATCTGCGTCCGGAGGATTTCAGCGCCTTCGAGCGCGTGCTCGGTGACGCCCAAGCCGCCTATAGCCAGGAGGATATCGGCCGGCTGCATGATCTCGCGATGCCAGAGATGGTCTCCTATTTCTCCGACGACATTCGCGCCAATGCGCGCGAGGGCGTCATCAACCGCATCTCCGAGGTGAAGCTGCTGCAAGGCGATCTCTCCGAGGCCTGGCGCGAGGGCTCGGACGAATATGCGACCGTGGCGATGCGCTTCTCGCTGATCGATCTCTTCATCGATCGCGCGACGGGCAAGATCGTCTCCGGCGACGCCGCCCAGCCGACGCAATCGACCGAAGTGTGGACCTTCCGCCGCCCCGCCGGCGAAGCGCCCCAGGCCTGGAAGCTCTCGGCGATCCAGCAGGCCGCGTAAGTCTCGCCGCCTCTGCGAGAAAAGAAAAGCGCCCCTTTGAAGGGGCGCTTTTTTTATAGGCGCTCGTCGTCGGACGGGCGAGCCGCCCGCTTGCCTCAGCCGACCGATTCGAGGACAGGGGCGGCGGCCGCCTCTTTCTCCTTGGCGAGGAAAAATCGATAGGCGTCGGCGATGCCGTCCTTGAGGGAAATTTGCGGCGTCCAACCGAGCGCGCGAAGCCGGCTCGAATCCATCAGCTTGCGCGGCGTTCCATCGGGCTTCGTCGAATCGAGGACCAAGCGGCCCGAAAAGCCGACGGCGCGCCGCACCGTCTCCGCGAGCTCGCGAATCGTCACCTCGGAGCCGGCGCCGCAATTGATATGCTCATAGCCGTCGTAATTATCGAGGCAGAACACGACGCCCCGCGCGAGATCATCGACATGCAGAAACTCGCGCAGCGGCGTCCCGGTGCCCCATATGACGACCTCGTCGCGGCCGGCCACTTTCGCTTCATGGAACTTGCGAATCAGGGCGGGCAGGACATGGCTCGTCTGCAGGTCGAAATTATCGTTCGGCCCGTAGAGGTTGCAGGGCATGACGGAGATGTAGCTGCGGCCATATTGCTTGCGATAGGCCTGGCACAGCTTGATGCCGGCGATTTTCGCGATTGCGTACCATTCGTTGGTGGGCTCCAGCGGGCCTGTCAGCAGCGCATCCTCGGTGATCGGCTGCGGCGCGAATTTCGGATAGATGCAGGACGATCCGAGAAAGACCAGACGATTCACGCTCGCCGCATGAGCCGAGTGAATGATGTTGGTCTCAATGGCGAGATTATCATAGATGAAATCTGCCGGATAAGTGTCATTGGCGTAGATGCCGCCGACTTTCGCCGCGGCAAAGACGATCGCATCCGGTCGATTCTGCTTAAGCCAGACTTCCACGGCAATCTGATTACGTAGGTCGACGACGGAATGGTCCGCTTTGAGGACGGACTCTCCTCTCGCCTCGAGATGTCTCGTCACGGCGGAGCCGACCATACTTTATGTCCGGCGACCCAAACTCTGCGCGTGTTCGCCATATCTAAATTATCCCCTCGGAACCGTGGCCATTTAAATGCTCGTGATAGAAACCTCGGATTTCTACGGCAGTTCGGGGCCTCGGCGCAAATAGAAATTGCAGGAATGTCTCTGCGCAGCTCACGAGACCCGAGGCGAAGAATTCGAGCGCGCAAATGGTTCTGTTTCCGCGGCGGCGCGAAGTCTTTGACGCTGCACGGCATGCGTGCGGTCTCGAAATGGGACGTTGGCGCGATTTGCCGGACTTGACCGAGACATTGCTTCGATGACAGAACGCTCGCGCGGCGTCGACTCTCCCTCCGAGAGGCGGCTACGCGGCGCCGGCGGACATGCTTCCGACGAAGCCGAGTTTTCGGAGCCGCTCCCGCGCTGATTTCCGACCGAAATGCTCGCGCCGCGAGAAGGCGGGCGTCACGCTCGCCACTCGACGTCGGGGCGGATGTGCGCTGCCAGGGTCACGCGATGAAGATACTGATTGATCTGCAATGCTGTCAGACCGAGGCGCAATCCCGAGGAATGGGGCGCTATTCTCTCTCTCTCGCAAAAGAAATCGTCAGAATCGGCGGCGAGCATGACTTCATGTTTCTGCTCAACCGGCATTATCTGGACAAGTCCGCGGATCTCATCACGGAAATCGCGAAGCTCGACGATCTCGGCAATGTGATTTTGCACGACTATCCCAGCGTGCAATATGATTGGCATGAGCGGCAGAGGCGAGAGCAGGTCGCCAATGTCCTGCGCAATGATCGCATCGAGACGGTCAGCCCGGATGTCTATCACATCTCGAGCGTCTTCGAAGGCGAGAGCGTCTATGGCGCGGCGGCGGCTTTCATCGACTTTCCCAAGCCGCCGATCATTCGATCCGCCACTCTCTATGATTTCATTCCGCTGCTCTATCCGGACAAATATCTCACCGATTGGCCGGTCGCCCTCTGGTACAAGCGCACATCGAGCCTGATCCCGCAGCTCGATGTCGGATTGGCCATATCGGATGCGACGAAGAAGGATGCCGAGCGGCTTTTTCATATGAAGCCGGAGTGCGTCGTCAATATTTTCGGCAGCGTCGCGGATCACTTCCGCATCCTCCCCGCCTCCGAGGCGCATCGCGGGGCCGTCTGGCGCCGCTTCGCTCCCGGGCAGAAATTCATCCTCTATGTTGGTGGGCCGGACTTCCGCAAGAATCTCGATGGGACGCTCGAGGCTTTCGCCATCGCCAACAAGGAGCTGGCGGATAAATACAAGCTCCTGATCGTCTACGACATCAAAGGCGCCGAAGCGCTCGCTCTGCGCGAGAAAGCGGCGCGTCTCGGCGTGGCGCCGCTCGTCGTGACGACGGGCTTCGTGTCGGATGACGAGCTCGTCGAGCTCTACAACGCCGCTTCGCTCTTCGTCTTCCCCCCTCTCTATGAGGGGCTGGGTCTTCCGGTGATCGAAGCGATGCGCTGCGGCGCGCCAGTGCTCGTCGGCGACAATTCCAGCCTGACGGAGATCGTGGACGATCCGGCCTATCGTTTCGACGCGACCAAGCCGGCGGATATGGCGAAATCAATGGTGCGCGCGCTGACCCGCGAGGGCGAGCTTCAGCGCATGCGCGCCTATTCTCGCGAGCGCGCCGCGCTCTTCACCTGGGAGAAGAGCGCCCGCCGCGCGCTCGACGCCTGGGAGGAGACCTACGCCGCGCGCCGCGGGCGCAAGACGCTGAGCGCGGCAGGGCGGGTTCCGCGCATCGCCATGTTCACGCCGCTCCCGTCGGCGAAGTCGGGGATCGCCGATTACAGCGCGGAGTTTCTTCCCGCGCTCTCCAAATTCGCGTCCTTCGAGATTTTCGTCGACGATGTGGCCGAGGTCGAGACCTATTTCGACGACATGCCGATCTGGCATCACTCGCAATTTCCATTCAAGGCGCATCTCTACGATGCGATCGTCTATCAGCTCGGCAATTCGCCGTTTCACCACTATATGCTCCCTTATATCGAGAGCTTTCCGGGCGTCGTCGTCATTCACGACGCCTATCTCGGCTATTTGTCCTATGACCCCGGCAATCCCGACGCCTTCATCCGTCGCATGATCCAGGAGCATGGAGGTCCGGCGCGCGCCATCGTGCTCGACGGCGAGGGCGGCGACCGCACGGCGCGCTCGCTCGTCGATGCTCTTCCCTGCAGCGCCACGGCGACGCATCGCAGCCTCGGCGTCATCGTTCACTCGCGCTTCGCTCGCAATGTGCTGGTGGGCGCCGCTCGCCCGGGCGCCGCTCCACAAATCGCCGTGCTGCCGCAATATAGGGCGCGCCCGCCGCGGGAAACGACGCCGAGCAGGGCGCAGGCGCGCGAGACGCTCGCCATCGCGCCGGATTCGCTCGTCATCGTGTCGCTCGGCCATGTCGCTCACACGAAGGGCGTGCTCGAGCTGATCGAGGCCTTCACGCGCTCTACGGCGGCGAAATCGGGCAAGGCGCAGCTGATCCTCGTCGGCGAGCTGGAAGGGGGCGCGAACCACGATTCGCCCTATGCGCGCGAGGTGCTGCGCGCCATCGGCGACAGGTCCGACATTCACATCACCGGCTATGTCGAGAAGGAGGATTACGACCTCTACATAGCCGCGGCCGATATCGGCGTTCAGTTGCGGACGCTCACGCGCGGCGAGACGTCGAGGGCGATCCTCGATCTGCTCACCAGCGGAACGCCGCTCGTCTATAATCGCATGGGGTCCTCTGCGGAGCTGCCGTCCGAGGTGGGCGTCGCGCTCGAGGGCTATGCGTCCGCGGACATCGCCGATGCGCTCGATGCGCTGGCCGGCGATCCGCAGCTGCGCCAGACCTATAGAGAGGCTGCGCTGCGCTATTGCGACGAGACGCTGGACCCGGACAAGGTCGGCGCGCGCTTCGTCCAGACGGTCGTGGCGATGACCGCTCGCGCCGAGACCTGCGGGCCGAAGATCGTCAGCAAGACGATCGCGCGTCTGCTCCGCGACGCTCCGATCACCCGGGAGCTCGTGCAGGACATCGCCCGCGCCTATGTGCGCCAGGAGCGCTCCGAGATCGCGCCGCGCCTCTTGATCGACGTGACCCACATAAGGGAAGGCGATCTCGAGACGGGCGTGCAGCGCGTCGTGCGCGAGCTCACGCGCGCGGCCTATGGCTGGAGCGACGCGAAGGTGCGGCCGCAGGCTTTCGCCTATACGGACGCCGGGCTGATCTTCGCCGACGATTACGCGCAGCGCTGCGGCGCCCGCGCCGCCGTCGAGGCGGAGGACATGCGCTTCGGCGCCCTCGATTTTCGTCCCTTCGACAAGATTTTGATGGCCGATGGAACCTGGCATCTCGCCGATTGGATGCGCGAGCCGCTCGCGCGCCTCGGCGCCATCGGCGGAGAGGCGTTCGGCCTCGTTCACGACATTCTGCCGCTGCAGCATCCCGAGCTGTTCGAGGACCATGTCAAAATCTCGGTCACCAATTGGCTGACGCTGCTGCTGGAGAAAGGCTCCGGCCTGATCTGCACCTCGCAGAGCGGGGCCGACGGGCTCATCGAGTGGATCACGGGCAGCGGCGTCACGCCGCGGCCCGGACTTCGAATCGGCTATGCGCGGCTCGGCGCCGACTTCTCCTCGAGAGTCGACGTCTCCACGCCGATTTCGGCGGCGACGTCCGATCTGGCGCAACGTGAGAATTTGTTTCTGATGGTCGGCACGATCGAGCCGCGCAAGGGGCACGATTATGTGCTCGACGCCTTCGAGCGGCTATGGGCTTCGGGAGTCGATGCGACGCTGGTCTTCGTCGGCAAGGCGGGGTGGAGCGTGGACAGCCTGCTGCAGCGCTTCGAGAACCATGAGGAAAAGGGCAAGCGCTTCTTCTATCTCGGCTTCGTGCCGGAGGCGGACATGGCGCGGCTCTATCAGAGCGCTTCGGCGACCATCGTCGCCTCGATCGCGGAAGGCTTCGGCCTGCCGATCTATGAGGCGGCGCATTTCGGCTCGCCGCTGCTGCTCAGCGATCTTCCCGTTTTCCAGGAGCTCGGCGGCGAGCATGCGCGATATTTCGCCGCCGGCTCATCCGCGCAGCTCGCCGCGGCCCTGCGCGAGCAGCTCGCGCGCGGGCCTATTCCGTCGAAAGGCGTCTCGGCGCCGTCCTGGGCCGATTGCGCGGGCCGCATTTTCGAGTTCCTGGACGGGGAGCATGTCTATCGGCAGTTCTGATGGCCGTCGCGTGGGCTCGACGGTCGCGCGCAAAACCGTAATTATTCGCCGAAAGCTATGGAGGGCGGCATGACATTGATCGAATGGCTGGGGCGCAAGATCGCCGTTCGGACCTTTCGCGACAAGGATATCGCTGCGCATAGCCTGAAATTCGGCGGCAGCGTCGCCGGCGTCGTCGATGAGGTGACGCAAAAACGCGTCCGCGGCTGGATTTGCGACACCAAGCGCGAAGGGCCGGTCGTGCTCGAAATCCTGCTCGACGACGAGGTGGTCCAGCGGACCAAGGCGAATCTCTATCGCGACGATATCGCCGAAAAGCTCGGCGACAATGGGCTTCATGGCTTCGACTGCGAGGTCGCCGCTTTCGCCACGCCCAGCGCGAAGACGCGCTCGGTGCGGTTGCGCGTCGCCGATCGGCCGGAATATGAGTTCGGCCCCTTCGATCTCGAGCCGAACAGATCGCCTTTGGAAGTGCCGTCGCCGGACGTCCCGCAGGCGCTGCATGATCGGCTCCAGCATATATTCAGCCATATAACGGCGACGCATGAGAACTCTTTGCGTCGATTCGACGCGATGCAGGCGTCCTTCGACCGACTGCAATCAGCGCCCCGCATCGCCGCGACGAGCGGCGGCGACGCCGACAGCGGCTCCTTGCTCTATCAATATCCGCGCAGCGCGATTTCCGGCGTGGGTCAGTTCCGCCTGCCGCTCACCGACGACGTCGAAACCACGCTGTTCCAAGCTCGGCTCGAGGTGGATTTGATGAAGGAGCGGCATTTTTCGTGAGGTTGTTCGCTGCATTGCAGCAAGCTGCCGACTCTTCGATGAAGTCTCATCGCCGAGAGGGTTCTCTTCTCAGCGCGTTTGCGCCATGATATTCAGGCGCCGATAGCCGTGGCCGCTTCTGTGGCTCACGCTCCTCCGCAAGTGGACGAAGGACATTCGGTAGATGGTTAGAACCACCGTAAATTTGGGAGAAATCGATGTCTGCTTGATTGTCTTCAATGAGGAGCTTTTCCTGGAAAAGTGCTTATTGAGGCTCGCGCCGTATTTTCAGCGAATTTATGTTCTCGACATGGGGTCGACCGATCGCACGATCGACATCATTCGCGATATCTATGGCGATAGGGCAGAGATCGTCGTTCAACCCAGAAGCGATTTGTTCGAGAATGGCTTCGCCCATGCGCGCAACCGGGTGACGCAGGCCGCAACTCGTTCTTGGGTGCTCCATATCGATGCGGATGAGCTTCTCGCTCCGCTCGACGCCGATGTGATCTCGTTCGAGTCGGCGCCCGACGCCGCCGCCGCCGCCAAGATCCTGCGCCACAACCTGATCGGAGAAATTCCGGCCGATTACGAGCCGGAGACGTTGCGCGGCATGGCCAAGAGCTCGACCGAGCATCAGGTGCGCTTGTTCAAGAAGCAGCCCGACGTTCGGTGGGAGAGCTTTCTGCACGAAGAAATCTGGATTGGCGATCGTCGCGCCCATGAGATCGTGGGGGCGAGCAATTTGGTCGTCGATCATCTGTCCGTATTCCGGCCCCATGCCGACAGGGATGAAAAAGAGCTTTTTTACGCGTGGATCCTTATGCGCGTTCATGACAATCCCGATCTGCAGCGCTATATGCGCGAATTTTATACCCAGGAATACATTCCTCATAACCTCGAACGCTTTCGCGCGATGGCGAAGATTTTCGCTGAAAAAAAGGGCATTTGAGCTTTTGCTTCCCCGCGAGGGGGAGACGCTCATGGCGTCCCGGAAGGGATTCGAACCCCTGACCTACGGTTTAGGAAACCGTTGCTCTATCCTGCTGAGCTACCGGGACTTCGCTCCGATATCTACAAGAGCGCAGGGCGTTTGAAAAGGCGGGGGCGTCACAGGGGTCGGTCACATGCGGCCCGCCGGCAATCCCTGCCAGCGTGCGAAGATGCGGTCGATCTTCGTCGCCATGATGACGTCGTTCTCGTGCAGGCCGCCGATCTTCTTCGTCTGCAACGAGATCGTCGCATAGCCCCAGCCGAAGGCGATGTCCGGGTGGTGGCCTTCGGCCTCGGCCAATTCGCCGATCTGGCGCACGAATTCGGCCGCCTCGCGGAAATTGCCGAAGCGAAAGCCGCGCTCGATGCGGCGCGCCTCGTCCATCAGCGTCCAGTCCGGCGCCGCGGCGAGCAGCGTCTCGGCCTCGGCGCGCCCGAGCGGCGGAACGCCGCCGCGGCAGGGCGTGCAGGTTTTTTCTGCAAGGGTCGTCTTTTCCGAAAGGGTCGGCATTTTCATCTCCTTCTCAGCGGTCGATTTCTCCGAAGACGATGTCGAGCGAGCCGATGATGGCGGCGACATCGGCCAGCATATGGCCGGTCGAGAGCCGGTCGGTCGCCGCGAGATGGGCGAAGGAGGGCGGGCGCAGCTTGCAGCGATAGGGCTTGTTCAGCCCATGGGAGACGAGATAGACGCCGAACTCGCCCTTGGGCGCCTCCACCGCCGCATAGACCTCGCCGGCGGGCACATGAATCCCCTCGCTGTAGAGCTTGAACTGCTCGATCGTCGCTTCCATCGAGCGTTTCATCGCCTCGCGCCGCGGCGGCGTGATCTTGCCGTCGAGCACCGCGATGGCTCCCTGGCCGTCCGCGGCGCGCAGCTTCTGGACGCATTGCCGCATGATGCGGACCGACTGGCGCATCTCCTCCATGCGCACGCAATAGCGGTCGTAGCAATCGCCGTGGCGTCCGACCGGAATGTCGAAATCCATCTCCTCGTAGCATTCATAGGGCTGCGCCTTGCGCAAATCCCATGGCGCGCCGCAAGCGCGCAGGAACACGCCGGAAAAGCCGAGGCCCCAGGCCTGCTCGAGCGTCACGGCGCCGATATCGACATTGCGCGCCTTGAAGATGCGATTGTCGGTGAGCAATCCCTCGAGATCGTCGCAGGTCGCGAGGAAGGGATCGCAAAAGGCCTCTATGTCGTCGATGAGCGCGCGCGGCAAATCCTGATGCACGCCGCCGAAGCGGAAATAATTGGCGTGCATGCGCGCGCCCGAGGCGCGCTCGTAGAAGACCATCAGCTTCTCGCGCTCCTCGAAGCCCCAGAGATTGGGCGTCAGCGCGCCGCAATCCGAGGCCCAGCTGGTGATGTTGAGCAGATGCGAGAGCAGCCGTCCGATCTCGCAATAGAGCACGCGCACGAGCTGCGCGCGCCGCGGGACGGCGAGGCCGAGCAGGCGCTCGGCGGCGAGGCAGAAAGCGTGCTCCTGATTGATCGGAGCGACATAATCGAGCCGGTCGAAATAGGGCAGGGCCTGCAGATAGGTCTTGTCCTCTATGAGCTTTTCCGTGCCGCGATGCAGAAAGCCGATATGCGGATCGGCGTGGACGACGACTTCGCCGTCGAGCTCCAGCACCAGCCGCAGCACGCCATGCGCGGCCGGATGAACCGGGCCGAAATTCAGGATGAAGCTGCGCTCCTCGCTGGGCCGGGGGCGGGGCTGCGTTCTCTGTCCGAGACTCATCTGCGCCTCCTTTCGGCGGGAAACCGGATCGGCGCGCCGGCGTTATCACTCATCATCCTCGGTTTCGGGAGAAAGAGATGAGTGATCTTCTGCGCTGGGCCGTCGTCTTTCTGGTGGTCGCGCTGATCGCGGCCTTCTTCGGCTTCGGCGGCGTCGCCGGCACGGCGATCGACGCCGCGCGCATATTGTTCTGGGTGGCGGTCGTGCTCTTCATCATCGCCCTCGTCGGCGGCGTGCTCCGGCGCGGCGTCTGAGGGAGTCGGCGGCGGCGCGGAGCGTCGCCGCCGCTTCTCGCGTCAACGTCCCGCGGCGGCGAAAGTTGCTGTCCTACGGATTGCGCGCGGCGCTATATTCCCTCGGGCGATGAGCGCGGGGAGCCGGCGCCGTGGACGAAGTCGAGAAAGCCGTTTTCCAGCGCGCCCTCGGGCCGCTCGCTCCGCGCGCGGAGCGCCTTCCCGCGCCGCTGCGCGTCCCGCTCGACGCCTTCCTGCATTTCGTCGATCGCGACGGCTTCGCCATAGCCAGCCATATCGCGCTCTCGACATTGATGTCGCTGTTTCCCTTCCTCATCGTGGTGACGGCCTTCGCCGGCCTCATGGGCTCCAAGAGCCTCGCCGACGAGGCGGGGCGTCTGCTGCTCGACGCCTGGCCTCCCGAGGTTGCGGAGCCGATCGCGCGCGAGATCAAGCGCGTCGCGACGGAGCCCCAGGGCGGCAATCTCACCTTCGGCGCGCTCTTTGCCGTCTATTTCGCCTCCAGCGGCCTCGAGAGCCTGCGTATCGGCCTCAATCGCGCCTATGAGGCGCAGGAGACGCGCAGCTGGTGGCTGCTGCGGCTCGAGTCGATCTTCTATGTGGTCGGCAGCGCGGCGGGCCTGCTGGCGCTTTCCGTTCTCGTCGTGCTCGGACCGCTCATCACCGACGCCGCGGCGCGCTATCTCGATTGGTTCGCGCCCTTCGAGCAGATGGTCACTCTGGCGCGCTATGGCGTCGCGACGCTCATTCTGGCGCTCACGCTCTTCGCCATTCACGCCGGGCTGCCGGCGGGACGGCGGCGCTTTCTGGATATTCTCCCCGGCGTGCTGGCGACGCTCCTGCTGTGGCTCGTCGCCGGCGCCGCCTTCGGCCGCTATCTCGCGGCCTTCTCGGAGCGCTATGCGCTGACCTATGCGGGCCTCGCCTCGGCGATGATCGCGCTCGTCTTCCTCTATTTCTCGGGCGTCATCTTCATCTATGGCGGCGAGCTCAACGCCGCCATCGTCCGCGCGCGCCGCGGCGCTAGATAAAGCGCGAACAGCAAAGGGTCTCACCTCATGGCTCCACGCGCGCGCGCTTATTGGCAAGGCTATCTGCGGCTTTCGCTCGTCTCCATCGGCGTCGAGCTCTATGCGGCGACGTCGAGCGCCCAGGCGACGACGCTGCATCAGATCCACAAGCCCTCGGGCAAGCGCGTGCGCTATGAGAAGGTCGCGCCCGGCGTCGGTCCGATCGACTCCGCCGATATCGTCAAAGGCTTCGAGATCGGCGACGATTCCTATGTCGTGCTGGAGCCGGACGAGCTGGACGAGATCAAGCTCGACAGCGGCAAAGCGATCGAGCTGGTGCAATTCGTCGGGCGCGAGGAGATCGATCCGCGCTATTTCGACCGGCCCTATTATCTCGCGCCGGAGGGCGACGTCTCGACCGAAGGCTATGCAGTGATCCGCGAGGCGTTGCGCCGCGCCGGCAAGATCGGCATCGGTCGGCTCACCATGCGCGGGCGCGAGAGCATTGTCGCGGTGACGCCGCTCGGCAAGGGGCTGCTCGTCGAGACCTTGCGCTACGCCAATGAGCTGCGCTCCTATGAGCCTTATTTCGCCGAGATCGGCGAAGGCGACAGCGACGCCGAGATGGTGGCGCTGGCGACCGAGCTGATCGAGCGCAAGAGCGCGCCTTTCGATCCCAAGGCGTTCAAGGATTCCTACGCCGAGGCGCTGCGCGATCTCGTCGAGCGCAAGCGCGAAGGACAGGCGATCGTCACCACGGGCGAGGAGGAGCGTCGCGGTCCCGGCAAGGTGATCGATCTCATCGAGGCGTTGAAGCGCAGCGTCGGCGAGAGCGCGCCGCGGCCCGCGCACGGCAAGGCGCGCGCCGCGGAGCCGGCGAAAAAGGCGAGCGCGGCGAAGACGGCGTCGGCCAAGGCTGCGGCGAAGACTGGGCCGGTCAAGAAGCGCGCGTGACCGCGAGAGGAGCGCAAATTGGGTCCATCCGCGCGCTCGTCATCGGCTCATCGCGCCGCAAGACCGCTCGCAGCGAAGGACGAGCGGCTCTCCGCCTATCGCGACAAGCGCGATTTTCACCGCACCGCCGAGCCGGAAGGCGCCGCGCGCGCGCAAGGGCATGGCGCCTATGTCATGCAGAAGCATCGCGCTCGCCGGCTGCATTTCGATCTGCGCCTCGAGCTGGATGGCGTGCTGAAGAGCTGGGCCGTCACGCGCGGCCCCAGCCTCGACCCGAGCGAGAAGCGTCTCGCCGTGCGCACGGAGGATCATCCGCTCGATTATGGAAGCTTCGAGGGAGCCATCCCCAAAGGCCAATATGGCGGCGGCGAGGTGATGCTGTGGGACCGCGGCCGCTGGACGCCCAAGGGCGATCCGCATCGCGGCCTCGCCGACGGACGTCTCGAGTTCACGCTGGAAGGCGAGCGGCTGAGGGGCGGCTTCGCGCTGCTGCGCATGCCGCGCCGGGGCAAGGAGCCGAAAGAAAATTGGCTGCTCGTCAAAATGAAGGATGGGCAGGCTGACGCCGATCTCGATCCGGCGCGCGAATGGACGCGCAGCGTCACGACGGGCCGCAGCTTCGCGGAGATCGCCGATGGCGAAACCCATGCGCCGCGCCTGCCGAAATTCCGCGCGCCGCAGCTCGCGACGCAGGCCGCCGAGCCGCCCGCCGGCGAGGACTGGCTGCATGAGATCAAATTCGACGGCTATCGTGCGCTCGTCGCGACGGCGGGCGGCAAGTGCCGCGTCTACACGCGCTCCGGCCTCGATTGGACTGAGAAATTCCCCGGCATAGCGGAAGCCGCCGCGCAATTGCCGATGAAAAGCGCGCTCATCGATGGCGAGATCGTCGCGCTGGAGGAGAGTGGCCGCAGCGATTTCGGCCTGCTGCAGAAGATGCTGGAGAAGCGCCCGCGCGCGCTCGTCTTCTACGCCTTCGATCTGCTGGAGCTCGATGGCGAGGATGTTTCCAATGCGCCATTGCTCGAACGCAAGAATCGTCTCGCCGCGCTGCTCGCCGAGCCGCCGGCGGCGATACGCTACAGCGGCCATGTGATCGGCGCCGGCGCGCGTTTTCTCGCCGAATGCCGACGCTTGGGGCTCGAGGGTCTCGTCTCCAAGCGCGTCGACCGCCCCTATCTCTCGCGGCGCACGCGCGCCTGGATCAAGGTCAAATGCCTCGGCCGCGATGAGTTCGTCGTCGGCGGCTATCGTCCTTCGACGAAGAAGGGCCGCGACTTCGCCTCTCTGCTGCTCGGCGAATTCGTCGATGGCGCCTTGGTCTATCGCGGCCGTGTCGGCGCCGGCTTTTCCGATCGCGATCTCGCGCAGATCGGCGCCGCTCTGCGCGCGCATGCATGCAAGTCCTCGCCCTTCGCCGCCGTGCCGGCGGAGATCGCGCGTCACGCGCGCTATGTGGCGCCGCGGCTCGTCGTCGAGATCGATTACACGGAGCGCACCAAGGAGGGGCTGCTGCGCCATCCGACCTTCATCGGCCTGCGCGAGGACAAGCCGGCGAATGAGGTGAGCCCTCCCGCCTTCGATCCATCGCCCCGCGAGCTGAAGCGAGGCCCGCGATGATCCGCCTCACCAACCCGGACAAGCCGCTCTACCCGGCCGCTCTGCATGTCACCAAGCAGAGGCTGGTCGATTATTGGCGCCGGGTCGCGCCTTTCGCTCTGCCGCATATCACCGGGCGGCCGCTGTCGCTGCTGCGCTGTCCCAATGGCGCGGCGCATGGCTGCTTCTTCCAGCGCCATCATCGGCGCGGCCTGCCCGCGGGACTCAAAGCCGCGCCCATCGCCGGGAGCGACGGCGAACGGGAAGAATTTCTCTTCCTCGACGATCTCTCCGGCCTCGAAGGCGCGGCGCAGATGGATGCGCTGGAGCTGCATATTTGGGGCGTGCGCTTCGATGCGCTGGAGAGTCCCGATCGTCTCGTCTTCGATCTCGATCCCGATCCTTCCGTGACCTTCGAGGAGGTGAAGCGCGCCGCGCGCGATTTCCGCGCTTTGCTGGAGGCGGCGGGGCTCGCGAGCTTCGCGCTGCTCACCGGCGGCAAGGGGCTGCATGTCGTCGCGCCGCTGGATGACGCGCTCGACTGGCCGACCTTCACCGGTTTCGCCAGAGGCGTCGCCAGCCGTCTCGCGGCGGATGATCCGGCCCGCTTCACCGCAATGGCGACCAAGGCGCGGCGCCATGGCCGCATCTATATCGACTATCGGCGCAATGATCGCGGCGCGAGCGCGGTGGCGCCTTTCTCGCCGCGCGCGCGGGAGACGCCTTCCGTGGCGACGCCCGTCTCCTGGGACGAGCTCGGCCGCATAGAGCGCGCCGATTTTTATTGCCTCGACAAGGTCGAGCGCCGCCTCGCCGCGCTGCGCGCCGATCCTTGGGCCGGCTATTTCGATCTGCGACAAGGCGTCTCGCCGGCGGCGCTGCGCATATTCGCCGGCGCGCGGCTATAATTTCGCAGTTTCGCTATTCGGAAAGGCCGGCGCATGGAGACGACCGAATTGTTCCGCCGCCTGACGGTGGCGCTGGCGATTGGCCTTTTGATCGGCCTCGAGCGCGGCTGGCAGGCGCGCGAGGATGAGGAGGGCGAGCGCGCCGCTGGCTTTCGCACCCATGCGCTGGCGGCGCTGCTCGGCGCCGTCTGGGGCGCCATCTCCAATCAGACCGGCATAGGCGGCGCGGTGTCGCTCGGCCTCGCCTTCGGGGCTTTCGCCGGCGCGATCGTCCTGTTTCGTTATCGCGAGATCGTCCATGACGAGACCTTCGGCGCGACCACGGTCGTCGCCGCCATGCTGGCTTTCGCGCTCGGCGCTTTCGCCGTCGTCGGCGATGTCGAGGCCGCGGCCGCGGCGGGCGTCGCCACGGCGGGATTGCTGGCGCTGAAATCGGCGAGCCATGGCTGGCTGCGGCGCCTCAGCTGGGTGGAGTTGCGCTCCGGCCTGACGCTGGCCGCGATGACGGTCATTCTGCTGCCGCTGCTGCCGGACCGCGCCGTCGATCCCTGGAACACGGTCAATCCGCATGAGATCTGGCTGCTGACCGTGCTGATAGCGGTCATCAACTTCCTCGGCTATGTGGCCATGAAGGCGGCGGGAGGCGTCGGCGGCGTGGCGCTGACGGGAATCGCCGGCGGCCTCGTCTCCTCCACCGCGGCGACGATGACGATGGCGCGCCTCTCGCGCGAGCAGAGCGAGGGCGCGCCGCTCTTCGCCGCGGGCGCTCTATTCGCCAACGCCACAATGGCGCTCCGCGTGCTGGCTGTCGTCGCGCTGATCGACGTCGAGCTCCTCGGCGTTCTCGCGCCGCCCTTCGCGGCAGGCGGCGCCGTCATGCTCGCCTTCGCGCTTTTCTTCATGCGCCGCGCCGTCGCCTCTTCGACCTACGCAGGCCATGCGTCGCAGAACCCTCTGGATCTCGGCTCGGTGCTACAATTCGGCGCGCTGCTCACATTGGTCGCGATACTGGCGCGTCTCGCCACCCGAGTGGCGGGCGGGGCCGGCGCGTTGGCCGTCGCGGCGATCTCGGGCGTCGTCGATGTCGACGCCATAACTTTGTCCGTCGCGCGGCTCGATCGTGCGACGCTCACGCTCGATGTCGCTGCGGCGTCGATCGGCCTCGCTGTCGCCGTCAACACGCTCTCCAAAGCGGCGCTGACATGGTGGATCGCGGGCGCCGGCCTCGGCTTTCGCGTCGCCGCCGCTTCTGTGCTGGCGCTCGCGGGCGGCCTCGCGGTCGCGGTGCTCGCGCGCTGAAAAGCGCGGAACCTTCGCCAGCCCCACAAGTTTCCTCGTGTAAACCCACTTTTCCTCGGGAAAACACGGAGGCGAACGATGAAGATCAAGGACATCATGACGCGCGAGGTCTGTCTCGTCGAGCCCGATCAGACGATCTGCGACGCCGCCAAACGCATGGCCGATCTCGACATCGGCCTCTTGCCGGTCGGCGAGCACGATCGTCTCGTCGGCATGGTCAGCGATCGTGACATCGCCTTGCGCGCCATCGCCGCCGGCAAGGGCGCGGAGACGAAGATTCGCGACGTCATGACCAGAGACGTTCGCTATTGCTATGAGGATCACGACGTCGAGGACGTGGCGCAGAACATGGCCGAGCAGCAGCTGCGTCGGCTGCCCGTGCTCGATCGCGGCAAGCGCCTCGTCGGCATCGTTTCTCTCGCCGATCTCGCCATGGATCGCGACGCCGGCCTCAGCGGCGCGACGCTGCGCGGCGTCTCCCAGCCCGGCGGCCACCATTGCCAGAGCGCGCGCGCCGCCTGAGCGGCGAGAAAAGCAAATCCGCCTATTGGTCGGCCGAGGTCGGGCGCAAGAGCAATGCGCTGGACCTCGAGCCGGATGTCTTCACGCAGGGCGATCCCCGCGCCATAGCGCGCTCGTTGAGGCGCTCGGCGGAAAAAAGCGAGCGTCGCAAGAGCGCGCCTTTCCGCTCCGCGATGTCCATGCTGAATTTCTACATCAATCGCGCCGGCCGGGGCCTGCCGGCGGAGCGCCGGCGCATATTGGAGAAGGCCAAGACAGAGTTGCGCAAGCTCTTCGGCCGCGCCTGAAACGTCGCCGCATCGTCGCCACGTCCGCGCTGTTAAACACATTTAAGTAAAACATTACACGAAATGGCAAAGTTATTGCTGGCGCGAGGGGCCGTCTCTAACCTGCCGAAAGATGCACAGCGTTGGAATGAGTCTATGTCGGATATTCTCGAGGGCGCCGGCGACAGTCTCGCCTGTCGCGCATTCGCGCCCTCTCGCGCGCAATCGATGCATCTGCGCCTGCACGAGCTCGATGGGTTGCGCGGCTGGGCGGCTTTCTCCGTTCTGCTCTTTCATTCGATCTGGCAGAGCTTCGGCGAGAATTTCCCCATATTGCGCAATGGCTGGACAGCGGGGCTCATCGACGGCTCGCTCGACGTCAGCGTCTTCTTCGTGGTCTCCGGCGCTGCGCTCAGCGCGCCTTTCTTCTCGGGCGGCGGCGGCGAGTATATTCTCTCGGCGGCGCTGCGCCGCTACATCCGCCTGACGACGCCGATCGTCGCGACGGTTCTGCTCCTCCTCGTCGCGGAGCGCCTCGGCTTGGCGCGGCTCGGCGAGGCCGCGCAATTTGCGCCGGGGCTTTCCGCCATCGCCGGCGAGACCGGGCTGAGCTTCGCGCAGGCGCTGAAATGGTCGCTCTGCAACGTCTATACGAAGCCCTCCGAATGGGGGCCGGCGCTGCCATTTCTGTGGACCATGCCTTGGGAGATGGTCGGCTCGCTGGCGCTGTTCCTGCTGCTCGCCTGCTATCCGGCGATGAAGCGGCCCGAGCGCTCCATCGCCATCGGCGCGTCATTTTTGATGCTGCTGTTTCCCTATCTCGCGGCTTTTCTCTTCGGCGCGCTGATCGGCAAGGCGAAGCTCACCGGCGCGCTCACCGCGCCGGCGCGGGGGCGGCTCGCGCTTCTCGATTCGTCGCCCGCGAAAATAATTGCGGCCGCGACGCTCTATGCGCTCGCCTCTTGGACGATGACGGCGGGCGCCGTCCCCCATGTTCATGTAATTCTCGCCGTGGCGATCGTCGCTCTGGCGCTGCGCTGGCGCGGTCTCTCGGACTTCCTCGGCGAAAGCGCCATCTCGTGCTTTCTCGCGAAAATCTCCTTCCCGCTCTATCTCATCCATTATGTGGTGATCGCGACGGCGACCTCCGCGGCGATCACGCTCGTCGGCGATAGGCTCACTCTGCCGCTCGCTCTGGCGATCTCGGCGGCGACGATCCTGCTCTCGATCGTCGCGGCCATGCTCTTCGCGCCGGTCGAGCGCTTCGCCCACGCGGCGAGCCGGCGCTTCGCCGCTCTGGTTCTCGGGTAACGCGGCTCAGCCCGGAAACGGGCCGAGCGCGGCTCTGATCTTCTCCGCCTGCGCCTTCAGCTTCTCGCCGTCGCCCATGGTTCCCGGCGGGCGCAGCGCGACGCCTTCGAAGCGCGGCAGAATGTGGAAATGCAGGTGGAAGATCACCTGTCCGCCGGCGCTCTCATTGAACTGCTGCAAGGTGAGGCCATCGGCGCCGAAGGCGTCCTTGGCCGCCTTGGCGACATGCTGAACGCGGGGAATGAGCGCTACGAGCGCGGCCGGGTCGATGTCCAGGAGATTGCGCGCCGGAACCTTGGGGATCACCAGCACATGGCCCTCTGCGCGCGGCATGATGTCCATGATCGCGAGCGCCACATCATCCTCATAGACCTTATGCGCAGGGATCTCCCCGCGCAGGATTTTGGCGAACACATTGTCATTGTCATAGGCTGCGGCCATGGGGCTTCTCCCGTCTGAAATGTCCTGCTGTCCTACGGTTTCCTCGATGATCGAGCCGTGCGATCGCTCCCTCTCCCCGCGTGCGGCGGCGAACGTTGCGCGTCGCTAATCGCCATATTCGAAGCTGCGCTTGTTCTCCAGGCGGAAGCGATGCGCCGGATAGACGCCGATGATCTCCAGCTCCTTGGAGAAGAAGCGCAGCTCGTCGAGCGCGCGGGCGAGCGGCGGCTCCTCGGGATGGCCGTCGACATCGGCGAGGAAGCGCGTCGCCGCGAACTCGCCGTCGACCATATAGCTCTCGAGCTTGGTCATGTTCACGCCATTGGTGGCGAAGCCGCCGAGCGCCTTGTAGAGCGCCGCGGGCACATTGCGCACGCGGAAGACGAAGCTGGTCATCGTCGGGCCATTGCCCGGCGCCGCCCATTTCGACGTCTTGGACAGAATGACGAAGCGCGTCGTGTTATGCGCGGCGTCCTCGACATTCTCGGCGAGAATGTCGAGCCCATATATGTCCGCGGCGAGGCGCGGCGCGAGAGCGGCTTTGCTCTTGTCCTTCCACTCCGCCACCTCACGCGCGGCGCCGGCCGTGTCGCCCGCCGTATGGGCGGTGAGGCCGAGCTCGCGAATGATCCTGCGGCACTGGCCGAGCGCATGCACATGGCTGTAGACGCCGCGCAACGTCTCGCGCGTCGCGCCGCGCGGCGCCATCAGCTGAAAATGGATCGGCAGAAAATATTCGCCGATGATGTAGAGCCCGGCGTTGGGCAGGAAATGATGGATATCCGCCACGCGCCCGGCGATCGAATTCTCGATCGGGATCATGCCCAGCGCCGCGACGCCTTCGGTCACTGCCGCGAAAGCGTCCTCGAAGCTGGCGCAGGGCAGGGGCTCGCAATCGGGATAGGCGTCCCGGCAGGCGATGTCCGAATTGGCGCCGGGCTCGCCCTGATAGGCGATTTTCGGCCGCTCGCTCATCGACGGCTCCGTTCGTCTTTGTCCTGCGCCTCGCGCAGTCGTTGCAGATCGGCGCTGGTATCCACCCCACGGGCGGCTTTGTCCAGAATCATGGCGTCGATCCGCATGCCGGCCTCGAGCGCCCGAAGCTGCTCCAGCCGCTCGCGCAGCTCGAGCGGGGATGGCGGCAGGCCGATGAAGCGCGCCAGCGCCGCCCGGCGAAAAGCGTAGACGCCGATATGATGATAGTCCGGCCCCTCGCCATGCGGCGCCGGGGCGCGGGTGAAATAGAGCGCGCGCATCCGCCGCGGCGCGATCTCGGCGCCAATCAGCTTAACGACATTGGGGTCGTCGCGCTCGCCTGCCGCAGCCGGGGCCGCGAGCGTGGCGATATCGACCGAAGGCTCCGCCAGCGGCTCCAGAGCGGTCGCCAGCGCCTCTGGATCAATGTCCGGCTGGTCGCCCTGCAGATTGACGATGACGTCATGCACGCCCGCCGGATCGAGTCCGGCCAGCGCCTCGCCGATGCGGTCGCTGCCGCAGGCGTGGTCGCCTGTCGTCAGAGCCGCGCGCCCGCCGGCCGCGGAGACGACGCGTGCGATCTCCTCCGAGTCCGTCGCTACCGCGACCGGTCCGATGGCGGCGGCGAGCGCCTTCTCCAGGACATGGAGGATCATCGGCCGGCCGGCGATCGGCGCCAGCGCCTTGCCCGGCAGGCGGGAGGAGCCCATTCGGGCGGGGATGACGACGAGCGGACGGGCCATCATGAGGGGCGGCTCTCCTCGTGGTCGCGCCGCCGCTCTCGCGGACGGCTCAATAGGCGTTCTGGTCCTCGGCGACCCAGCCCTTGTCGGCGCGCACGAAATGCAGCGTGCCCTCGGCCTTCAGCACCTCGCCCTTCTGGAAGCTCTGGCTCTGAGTGAGGCCGAGATAGGCGCAGCGGCTGCGGTCCGAGCAATCGGCCTCATAGGCGTCCGGGAACTGCACCTCGGCCTCGTACCACAGCTCATAGGCTTCCGTGTTCGGCGTCTTCAGCGCCCGTCCGTCGATCTTCTTGAAGGAGATCAGCTTGCCGCTGACGCCCTGCTTGGAGAGCAGATTGCGCAGCACCTTGGCGCCGACGGCGTCATTGGGCTCGCGGACGCCGTTGCAGGCGGCGAGCGCCAACGCCGCCGCGCCGGCCAGCGCCAATCCGAGACCTCGAAGCTTCATCGATTTTCCTCCCGCGCCGCTGACGGCGCTCTTGCTTGGCGGCGGATGGCCCGGCTTTGGAAGGCCCCCGGCCGGGTGGGTTTGCCACAAAGCTCGATCCCGAGCAAAGGCGTCGTGGAAAACTCCGCTCGGGCGTCGCCTGGTGACGGTTCAGCGACATGGGGGTTCTTTCGTAAGGGGCTGTTTTCAGCTGCGTATTTCGAAACTTGTAGAAAATCTTGCCAGATGGTTGCATTTTTATGCAGCTGAGCTAACCTCAGCCATGCCAAAACGTGGTGCGCGTCAGGCAGCGTCGGGGGCTAAGAAGAATAAAGAACCCAAGGCGTGCTTTTGCGTTGGATGCGTATCGGCAGACAACTTCGAATACCCTGCGGAGTGCTCAGGTCCGCCGCATCTCCTGGGTCCGTGGGGTTGGCCGGCTGGCGTTGGTTGGAGTGGCCTCCTTAAAGCCAGCGCCAGTCGGCCGCCTTCGTTTCGGGGGAAACGAAGGCGGCCGCAGCCGGCAGGCGTGACGATCGAGGAATAATCTTCTCTCCGCCTGAAACGAAACGAGCCCGGAACGGAGAAATCCGTTTCCGGGCTCGTTTCGTTTCAGGCGCCTTTGGTTGCGAAGGCGCCTAGGGGCTGGCGAATGCCGGTCCGGCGCGTCGCCGGCGGCGGAAGAAGGCGGGCTGGCCCGCCTCGCCTCACTTGATCTTGGTTTCCTTGAACTCGACATGCTTGCGCACGACGGGATCATATTTCTTGAACACGAGCTTCTCGGTCTTGGTGCGGGCGTTCTTCTTCGTCACATAGAAGGTGCCTGTGTCGGCCGTCGACAGAAGCTTGATCTTGATCATGGCGGATTTGGCCATTGCCGTCAGTCCTGAACTTGTGAGGGGACACTCTCGCTCCGGTCCCGATCCTCACGAACCCGGCGGCGAATTGGCCGGCACCATAAGGACGCGGGCGCCTTTGTCAAGGCGGGCGGCGGCGCGCGATCTCGCCAAATTCACTCGTTATGGGGCATTTCGGTTCATATTCGGCGATAGTTTCGGCGTCGGAGACGCAAATGCCCGATATTTCGATTTCGACCGAAGCGCTGGACAAGCTCTTCCGAACCTTCGACGCGCTGGTCGGGGTCGGGCGCGCCGATTCCAGCGGCGCCATTCCCGCCCTTCTTTGGGCGAGTCGCTGCTATTCGACGACGGCCGCTGGCGAGACCATCGAGCATGGCGCGGGATTCTATATGCACTGCGCCGAGTCGGTCGATGATCGGATGGTGTTCGTCGAAACCGCGCGGGGCCGAGTCGGCGTCGGTCCGACGCGTCTGTTCGGACAGGGCGTCCATCACATTTTCTTCATCGACGGGCGCTTCGGATGGCTTTCGGAATGATGGGTCACCGCGCCGGACAGCCGCCGCCCGCGCGCCAGCGTTTCAGGCAGGCGCTATCCTGCGGCTGCGCGAGCGGGACGAACCATTGCGCCTGTTGGCCGGCGATCAGCTGGCTCTGATCGATCCAGGTTCCGACCGCCGGAATCTCCGTCTGATGGCGCACGTCCGCAGCGCCCGGCGCGGCGGTGAGCGTCGGTGTGGAGACGACCGGCTCCGGCCCGTAGATTCCTGCCGCCGTGGCGTCGCCGGCGCGACGGCCGCCGCTCACCAGCCACAGCTGATTCTGCTTCGCGGCGGCATAGGGGAAGAAATCCGCGCGGCCGGTCGGCGGGTCGGCGACGCTGAACAGCGCCGAATCGATCTCGACCTTCAGCGGGGAGGGCGCGCCGGCCGGGGCGGCGAGAATATCGATCCGCTGCACGGCATAGAGCGCGCCGAGCTCCGGCGTCGCCAGCTCCTCCGCGGTGGCGAGGCCGATGCGGCCGAGCGGCGTCTCGATGACGGCGATCTCGTCGCCCGGCGTCGCCCATCCTCTTGGTGCGGGATGCGTCGCGCGGTAGCGGCCGAGAATGGCGCCGCCCGGTCCGGCGAGCGCGACCGTATGAAAGACGCGCTCGCCGGCCCGCTCGGGATAGCTCCCCGCCACATAGGCCTTGTGCGCGCGGGCGAGCGCGGCGAGGGCGCGCTCGAACGGGCCGTCTCGCTCTTCGGCGCGGGATTTTATCTCCTCGGACGGAAGGCCCGAGGGAAGAGCCGAGAGCTCGGGAAGGACCGTCAGCGCGCCTTTCGCCGGTTTTGTCCGCTCCATCAGCGACGGTCCCTCCGGCCATTGCGCCGCGACCAGCGTCGCCTTGTGTCGCGTCTTGGAGGCGTTTGGATCGACAGGGCTGCGGTGCAGCGCCAGCCATGGCGCATAGAGCTGCGGCCGGCGCAGGGCGAGGCGCTCGGCGCGGGGCGCATCGGCGTCGCTCGGCGCGATCTCCGCGCTATAGACGCCGTGAAGCCCGGGCAGCAGCTCTTGCGGCGGAACGACGGGCGCTTGCGCGAGCTTATGGCCTTGCGGCGACCAAATGCTCGAGCCGCCATTGTAATAGAGCTGGCCGCCGGTGATCGGATTGGTCTCGACGCCGCTGCGCGTCGCGCCGATGACGAAGACGCCGTTCTGCGCGCTCATATATTGGACGTTGGCGACGGTCGAGTGGTCGCCCTTGGATTGCGCGGCGGGCGTTCCCGGCGTCACGCGATCCGAGACGGAATGCCAGGCGATGATCTGCGCCCCGCGCAAGGCCGCGAGCCGCGCATATTGCCAATAAGTGTCGTCATAGCAGATCAGCAGCGCGATGCGGCCGATCGGCGTGTCGAAGACCGGAACGCCCGTGTCGCCGGGCGCGAAGACTTTTTGATCCTGCGGATTGAGGCCGTTCTTGCGATATTTGCCGATTATGCCCTTCGGCCCCAGCAGCACGGCGGTATTATAGGCGAGGCCGGTCTCGGCGTCGCGCTCGGCTATGCCGACGCTCATATGCAGTCCCGTCCTCGCCAGCACGGGAAGCAGAGCTTTCGTCGTGTCGCCGGGGATGGTGTCGAGATAGGGCGCGATCTGCGAGGGATCGCTGAACAAATAGCCGCTGACCGCCGTCTCCGGAAAAACCGCGAAGCCGACGCCCTGGCGCGCGACCTCCTCCGCCGCATCGGCGAGACGACGTATGTTGGCGTCGAGCGAGCCCCAGGCGGGGATGAAATCCACCGCGGCCACTTTTATGGAATGCGCGGGCGTCTGCGCGGCGAGATCTCCCGCGCAGAAGACGGCGAATAGAATAGCGACGAGCCTCTTCCACCACATGCGCATCTCCGCGGGATGCGAACCGGCCGCTGCGGCGGGTCCTGCGCATGAGATATCGGGCGCTATCGGCTCACGACCGCGCTCGAGACGAAACTTTCGTCACGGCGCCGGCGGCGTCATTTGCGACGCTTCTGCTTCGCGCGCTCGACGCGGCCGCGGCCCGAGAGCCGGCCGCTCTTCATCGGCGCCGCTCTGCGCGAGCCGCCCGCCACCTCGAAGCGCAGGGCGCCGGCGATCGGCGTCGCCTCGACGAGCCGCGCCTCGATGATGTCCCCTAGGCGAAAGCTCTCGCCCGAGCCGCTGGTCAGCGCATGGCCGGCCTCGTCATAGCGGAAGAATTCGCGCCCGAGCGTCGCCGCCGGAATGAATCCGTCCGCGCCCGTGTCGAGCAGCCGCACGAACAGCCCGGCGCGCGTCACGCCGGAAATGCGCGCGGGAAAACGCGCGCCGATCTGCTCGGCGAGATGCGCGGCGATGAGCCGATCGATGGTCTCGCGCTCCGCCGCCATGGCGCGCCGCTCGGCGCCGGAGATGCGCGCCGCGACTTCCGCCAGCTCGCCGGCGGAGACCTCCGGCATGGCGCCGGGGCCGAAATTCAGCGCGCGAATGAGCGCGCGATGGACGATGAGATCGGCATAGCGGCGAATGGGCGAGGTGAAATGCGCGTAGCGGCGCAGATTGAGGCCGAAATGGCCGTAATTCTCATTTGTATATTCGGCCTGCGCCTGCGTGCGCAGAATAATCTCATTGACGATGTTCTCATGCTCCTTGCCGCGCACGCGCGCCAGGATGACGTTGAAATGCGAGGGCCGCAGCACCTGGCCCTTGGCGAGCTTCACGCCGATCGTCGCGAGAAACTCCGAGAGCGCCGCCACTTTCTCGCGCGAGGGCTCGTCATGGGCGCGATAGATGAGCTGCTGACGATTTTCCTCGAGGACTTCCGCCGCCGCCACATTGGCGAGGATCATGAACTCCTCGATCAAGCGGTGCGTCGAGAGGCGCGGAGGCACGACGATACGATCGACCGTGCCATCCGCCTTCAGCAGGATTTTGCGCTCGGGCAGCTCCAGCTCCAGCGGCGCGCGCAATTCGCGCGCCTGATCCGCCGATTTATAGGCGCGAAACAGCGGCTCCAGCACGCCGCTCATCAGCGGCGTGCAAATCTCGTCCGGGCGTCCGTCGAGCGCCTCCTGCGCCTGCGCATAATTGAGCTTGGCCTTGGAGCGCATCATCACGCGATGAAACGTATGGCCGATCTTATGGCCCTTGTCGCTGATGCGCATGCGCACGGCGAGCGCCGGCCGATCTTCGTTCGGCTTCAGCGAGCAGAGGTCGTTGGAGATGCGCTCCGGCAGCATGGGCACGACGCGATCGGGGAAATAGACCGAATTGCCGCGCTCCAGCGCATCCTTGTCGAGCGCCGAATGCGGGCGGACGTAGTAGGCGACATCGGCGATGGCGACGGTGACGATATGCCCGCCTGGATTGTCCGCGGCCATGTCCGGCTCGGCGAAGACGGCGTCGTCGTGATCCTTGGCGTCGGGCGGATCGATGGTGACGAGCGGCAGCTCACGCCAATCTTCGCGATGCGATTCGAGCCGCGCGGGCAGAGCGGCGGCGGCCTCGGCTGCCGCCTCGGCGCGGAACTCGTCCGGCACGCCATGCACGCGCAGGGCGATCATGCTGATCGCCTTCTCGGTGGCGAGCGAGCCGAGCGTCTCGCGCACACGGGCGCGCGGCGCGCCGAGCCGCGTTTTGCCGATGAGATCGACGGAGACGAGATCGCCGTCCTTGGCCTCGCCGCGATCTTCCGCCGCTATGGTCAGCTCGCGGCCGGCCTGCTTCTTTTCGACCGGCTCTATGTGCGCCACGCCATTGGCGGCGACGCGCAGCACGCCGATGACGCGCGCCCGCGCCTTGGACAAGAGCTTCACCACACGCCCGGCATAGGGCGGATCATTCGGGCCGGCGTCATGGTCCGGCTCGGCGCGGACCAGAGCGCGATCGCCGACGCCGGGCAAAGGCTCGCCGGGCCTCGGCCGGCGCGGCGCCGAAATGCGGATGCGGGGCGGCGCGCCGAGCTCGTCCGAGTCCCATTCAGCCGGCGCGGCGATCAGCTCGCCGTCATGATCGCGGCCGATGATATCGGCCAGCACCACGGCGGGCAGCGCGCCCGGCTTGGCCAGCCTCTTGCCGCGACGCTCAACCGCGCCTTCCGCTTCCAGCTCGGCCAAGATGCGCTTCAGCCCGATTCGGTCGGCGCCTTTGACGCCGAAAGCGCGCGCGATCTCGCGCTTGCCGATTTTTCCCGCATGCCCGGCTCGGCTCATCGCCTCGCGCTCTCGCGCGATGAAGGCGAGAATATCCTCGCGGGAGGGAAGGGCGGCGGGAGGCGAGCCGAGCTCGCGGATTTTTTTTGTCAAAGTCGGTCTCGAAGGCCGCGAAATTGTCCGGGCGGCCGGCGCCGGCATGTCGTCATATACACTCCAAAGGGCTCCGCGTCGCCGAAAGCGCGTCGAGGCGCCGCCGCGTCCATTCTGCTCCGTTTACGCTTTCTCGAGGTTATCGAACGTCAATTGCAATCGTTCGGATCGGTTTAGAGCCGGATGAGAAATTTGCCGTAAGCGTAGCTAATCTGATTTCCACCCCAACCTCGAGAGTTTCAAATGCGGCCAATAAGGACGTCGGGGCGGTCGGCGCTGTCCTTCGCGCGAGATCGGCGCGGCAATGTCGCCATCATACTTGGACTTACCTTCGTGCCGGCGGTCATGATGATCGGCGCTGGCATCGATTATGGGCGCATCGCCGCGGCGCGCGGCTCGCTGCAGCAGGCGGCGGACGCGGCCGTGCTCGCGGTCGCCAAGGGCATCGTCAGCTCCACCACCGATCAGCAGGCGCGCAGCCAGTCGCAGGTCTATCTCACCACCAATTATCGCAACGCCACGGCGACGGTGACGTCGGCGGCCATCGCCACCGATCGGCTGTCGGTCTGCATCTCTGCGCAGGCGCAGGTGGCGACCACCATCATGCATATTACCGGGCAGGCCTCCATGTCGACGCAGGTGACCTCCTGCGCCGCGCTGCAAGGTGGCATCAGCCAGACCGACACTTACGAGATCTCGTTGGTGCTCGACAATTCCGGCTCGATGACCCGCAGCACCAGCGGCACGACGAAGATTCAAGCGCTGCAGACCGCCGCGACCAGCTTCGTCAATACGATGTTCACCAAGGCGCCGAACCGTGTGAAATTTGCCATCACGCCCTTCGCCGCGGCGGTCGTCGCCGTCGATCCGACCAGCGCATCGACGCGCAATGTCGCTTGGGTCGACAAGAAAGGGGCCAATTCTCAGCATTGGATCGCCTTCGGCGGTCAGACGGCGGCCACGGCTGCGGGATTCAGCAGCCGCTTCGACATTTTCACCAAGCTCAAGGCGATCAATTCGTATTGGGATTGGGGCGGATGCTTCGAGCAGCCGGTCTACCCGCTGAACGTCTTCGATACGACGCCGAACCCTTCGGATCCCGAGACGCTCTTCGTTCCCTATCTCGCGCCCGACGAGCCGGATTCGGGATATGACAACGACTATCTCGACGACGATGGCTCGGTGACGACGACGACGCGAACGACCACGAGCAAGGGCAAGGGCAAAAAGACGACGACCACCACCACCACTTGCTCGGACGTGGCGAGTGGCGACTGGAACGAGCTCACGCATGTCTGCAAATACAATGTCACAACCGCTGCGGGAGGCGGCGACGGCCCCAACAGCTATTGCCCCGATTATTCGACGCAGACGATCATGCAGCTGACCTCGACGCAGTCCACAGTGACGTCGAAGATCAGCAACCTCGTCGCCAATGGCAACACCAATCTCCACGAAGGCTTCATGTGGGGGTGGCGCACGATCTCGCCCAGCCAGCCTTTCGCCAGCGGACGCCCCTATTCGTCGCCCAACAACCACAAGGTGGTCGTGTTCATGACCGACGGCTTCAACAATTGGGCGAGCGCGCCGGGAACCGTCACTGGCTCCGACTATGAGGCGGCCGGCTACTACAGCTACAATGGCGCGAAGAACAAGCGTTTCCCCGACGGCTCCACGGGGAATAAGGTCGATTATCAGACCGCTCTCAACGCCGCTTCCGGCAGCTGGTCGGATTATCACGACAAATCGCGCGAGATGCAGGACGAGCTGACGCTCGAGGCCTGCACCAACGCCAAGGCGGCGGGCATAGAGATCTTCACCATCGGCTTCTCGATCCCGAGCGATCCGATCGACGACGAAGGCCTGACGCTGCTGAAGAATTGCGCGACCAACAAGGACCATTATTTCGCAGCGACCGACGCGGCGAGCCTCAACCTCGCCTTCTCGACGATCGGCACGGGGCTCGGCTCGCTGCGGCTGACGCAGTGAGGTCGGCGCGGCCGCCTTTTCGGCGGCCGCCTCCCGCTCACTTCCCCGAGGCCGCCTTTTTCGTGGGCTTCTTGGCCGGCGCCTTGGCGGCGGCGGCTTTTTTCACCGGCTTCGAATCCTCGAAGGGAACCTCGTCGCTCTCTTCTATGTCCTTCTTGGCGGCGGGTTTTTTTGCCGGAGCCTTGGAGGCGGGGGCTTTGGCTTTGGCGGCGGGGGCCTTTTTGGCCGGCGCCTTCTTGGCCTTCACCGGGCCGCCCTTCTCCTCGATGAGACGGATCGCCTCATCCAGCGTCACATCTTCCGGGCTCATATTCTTCGGCAGCGTGGCGTTGACCTTGCCGAGATTCACATAAGGCCCATAGCGGCCGTCGCGCAGCGTGATCGCGCCGCCTTCCGGATGCTCGCCGAGCACGCGGCCGCCGCCAGAGGGCGCGCCATTCGCCTTGGCGGCCAAAAGATCGACCGCCTGCTGCACAGTCAGGCTCTCGAGATCGGTTCCCTTGGGAAGGGTGGCGTTGACCTTGCCCCAATTCACATAAGGTCCGAAGCGCCCGCTCTTCACCGAGATTGCGCCGCCCTGCGGATGGTCGCCGAGCGTGCGGCCGGGGTCGGAGGCGCGGCCGAAGCGCGAGCCGCCGCCGCCACTCTCCTTGGTGACGATGAGATCGATGGCGCGATTGCCGCCGATCGAGAGAATATCGTCGTCGCGGCCGATATTGGCGTAGGTCTTCCCGTGCTGGACGTAAGGCCCGAAGCGGCCGATGCCGGCGACGATCGGCTCGCCGCTCTCGGGATGCTTGGCCACCTCGCGCGGCAGCGACAGCAGCCGGATCGCCTGCTCGAGGGTCAGCTCGTCGGATTTTATGCTCTTGGGGATGGAGGAGCGCTTGGGCTTCTCGCCATCCTCGGTCGCCTCGCCCTCCTGCACATAGTCGCCGAAGCGGCCGCCGCGCAGCGTGATCTCGGCGCCGCTCTCCGGGTCCTGGCCCAGCACCTTCACGCCCGGCCGCGCGCCCTCGGCGGCCTCGCCGGTGGGCGGCGAGAGCGTGCGGGTGAAGCGGCATTCGGGATAGTTGGAGCAGCCGATGAAGGCGCCGTATTTGCCGAGCTTCAGCGACAATTGGCCGGCGCTGCAGGCCGGGCAGGCGCGCGGATCGGAGCCGTCGGGCTTGGCCGGGAAAATATGCGGCCCGAGCAGATCGTTGAGGCTGTCGAGCACCTGAGTGGTGCGCAGCTCCTTGGTGCCGTCGACGGCGCCGGAGAAATCGGCCCAGAAGTCGCGCAGCACCTCTTTCCAGTCGATCTCGTTATTGGAAACCTTGTCGAGCTTCTCCTCGAGGCCGGCGGTGAAGTCGAACTCCACATAGCGGGTGAAGAAGCTCTCCAGAAAGGCCGTCACGATGCGACCCTTGTCCTCCGGCACGAGGCGCTTCTTGTCGAGCCGCACATAGTCGCGCTCGCGCAGCACGGCCAGAGTCGAGGCGTAGGTGGAGGGGCGGCCGATGCCGAGCTCCTCCATGCGCTTGACCAGAGTGGCCTCCGTGAAGCGCGGCGGCGGCTCGGTGAAATGCTGGCTGGCCTCGATCTTCTCGCGCGTCGCCGGCTCGCCGGGCTGCATCGCCGGCAGGCGGCCGCCGTCCTCGTCCTGATCGTCGTCGCGGCCTTCCTGATAGAGCTCGAGAAAGCCCGAAAAGCGAACCACCTGGCCAGAGGCGCGCAGCTCGAGGCTCCGCTTGCTGACGAGGGCGTCGATGTCGACAGTGGTGCGCTCCAGCTCTGCCGATTCCATCTGGCTGGCGATGGTGCGCGTCCAGATCAGCTCATAGAGCTTGGCCTGCTCCGGCTCCAAATGCTTGGCGACATGCTTGGGCAGGCGGGAGAGCTCGGTCGGGCGGATCGCCTCATGCGCTTCCTGGGCGTTCTTGGCCTTAACCGTATATTTGCGCGGAACCTTCGGCACGAAGCGATCGCCATATTCCTTGGCGATCACATTGCGCGCCGAGGCGATGGCCTCCGGCGCCATGTCGACGCCGTCGGTTCGCATATAGGTGATGAGGCCGGCGGTCTCGCCGCCTATGTCGACGCCCTCATAGAGGCGCTGTGCGATGCGCATGGTCTGCGCCGGGGCGAGGCCGAGCTTGCGCGAGGCCTCCTGCTGCAGCGTCGAGGTGGTGAAGGGCGCGTAAGGGTGCCGCTTGACGGGCTTGGCCTCCACCGAGCGAATGGTGAAGGCGGCGCTCTCCAGCGCCTTTTTGAAATCCTCGGCCTCCTGGCCGGAGCCTATGTCGAGGCGGGTGATCTTCTTGCCGTCGGCGCCCGAGAGGCGGGCGGTGAAAGGCTCGCCGGCCTTGGTTTTCAGATGCGCGATCAGCGACCAATATTCGCGCGTGACGAATTTCTCGATCTCCAGCTCGCGGTCGCAGACGAGGCGCAGCGCCACCGATTGCACGCGGCCGGCCGAGCGCGCGCCCGGCAATTTGCGCCACAGCACCGGGGAGAGCGTGAAGCCGACGAGATAGTCCAGCGCCCGGCGGGCGAGATAGGCGTCGACCAGCGCCTGGTCGATCTCGCGCGGATTCGCCATCGCCTGCTTGATCGCGTCCTTGGTGACGGCGTTGAAGACGACGCGCTCGACGCGCTTGCCGCCGAGCGCCTTCTTCTTCTTCAATATGTCGAGCAAATGCCAGGAGATGGCCTCGCCCTCGCGATCCGGATCGGTCGCCAGAATGACCGTGTCGGCGCTCTTGACGGCTTCCGCTATGGCGGAAATGCGCTTGGCCGATTTGGCGTCGCTCTCCCATTTCATGGCGAAATCTTCGGCCGGATCGACCGAGCCGTCCTTGGGAGGCAGGTCGCGCACATGGCCGTAGCAGGCGATGACATTGAAATCGCGGCCGAGATATTTGTTGATCGTCTGGGCCTTGGCGGCCGATTCGACGATGACGACGTTCATCGAGCAGTCCTTCAGAAATCCGGTCGCGGGCGGCTCGCCGCTAGGCTTCGCCGGGGAGCCCGGCCCGCGTCGGGGCGCGAACATGGGCAAAAGGGGGGCGTCCTGTCAAATTGGGGCTGAGACGGCCATCCGGCTCGCCCTCCCGGCGGAGACGTGGGCTCCGGCATGCGCAAGCGCACATTTTCGTCTCTTTCCAGGCGCTATGCAGGGGCGAATGCGGGGCGGAGCGGCTATAGTCGGGCGCGAGAAGGCGCGGCCGAGGTCGCGTCCGGCCCCCGAATGATTTTCTTGGACGGAAAGAATTCGTCATGGCCCGATCGAAATTCACCACCGACGATCTCGGCGCGGCGCTGGAGGCCGGCGTCATAGACGCCGACGCCCATCGGCGGCTCGCGCTTTTCCTCGCCGAGCGCGGAAGCGCGGGGGAGGGGGCGCCGCGCTTCGATGTCGTCAATGTGCTCTGGTATATGGGCGCGCTCATCGTCATGGGCGCGATGAGCCTGTTCAGCACCACCGCCTTCGGCCTCTGGGGTCCGCGCGCGCTGATGATCACCTCGCTGGCCTATGGCGTCGGCTTCGCCGCCGCGGGCGGCTGGCTGTGGCGGCGACGCGGCCTGCGCACGCCCGCCGGCCTGCTGGTGACATGCGCGGTCTCCATGGCGCCGCTCTTCGTCTTCGCGCTCCAGCTCCTCGGCGGTCATGATCCGACCGAATCCGTCCCCTATCACGACTTTTATGTCTGGGTGCGCGCGAGCTGGCTGCCCATGGAGCTGGGAACGATCGCCGCGGCGCTGCTGGCGCTGGCGCTTTTTCCTTTTCCTTTCCTCACCATGATAATCGCCTTCACGCTGTGGTTCATGTCGATGGATCTGACGCCTTGGCTGGTCGGCCGGGAGTCTTTCACCTTCGAGCAGCGCGCCAATGTGAGCCTCGCTTTCGGCGCGCTCGTCATCGCCGCCGCCTGGCTCGTCGATCTGAAGCGCTGGCGAGGCGGGGACTTCGCCTTTTGGCTGCATCTTTCCGGGCTTCTCGCCTTTTGGGGCGGGCTGACCGCGCAGCACAGCGGCGACGAGATCGGCAAGGCGCTCTATTGCGCGATCAATCTCGGTCTTCTCCTGCTGTCGCTGGTGCTGATGCGCCGCGCCTACGCCGTGTTCGGCGCCTTTGGAGTGACGCTCTATCTCGGTCATCTGGCGGCCGAGGTGTTCAAGGACTCGATTCTTTTTCCCTTCGCCCTCTCGGGGATAGGCGTCGCCGTCATCGCCGCCGGCCTGCTGTTTCATCGCCATGGGCCGCGGCTCGGCGCGGCGATCGGCGCGTCTCTGCCCGATTATGTGCGGGGATTGCGGCCCGCCCATGCGCGGGAAGGGGTTTGAGGGGGCGCAAAGGCGGGCGGTATCGGCGATTGCGCTTCGCCGGCGGCCAGTCTATATGGAGAGCATCCCCCGCATGGTAATCCGTAAAAATCGCGGCTTCGGCCCCGCGGCGCGGGATCGGCTTATCTCGCGCATCTTAAGGAGAATCGATCGATGAGCACCGCTCCGCTCATGCCCAAGGCGACCGCCGTCTGGCTCGTCGAGAACACGTCGCTCGCCTTCGACCAGATCGCCGATTTCTGCAAGCTGCACCCGCTCGAGGTGAAGGGAATCGCCGATGGCGAGGTCGCCGCCGGCATTCGCGGGCTCGATCCAATCACTTCTGGCCAGCTCAGCCGCGAGGAGATCGGCCGCGGCGAGCGCGACCCGGCCCATCGGCTGTCGCTGTCCGTCTCCAAGGTCAAGGTGCCGGAGGTCAAGCGCCAGCGCGGGCCGCGCTACACGCCGCTGTCGCGCCGCCAGGACCGGCCCAACGCCATTCTCTGGCTGGTGCGCAACCATCCCGAGCTGAAGGACGCACAGGTCATGCGCCTCGTCGGCACCACCAAGAGCACGCTGAAGGCGGTGCGCGAGCGCACCCATTGGAATTCCGCCGCTCTCGCGCCGATGGATCCGGTGACTTTGGGCCTGTGCTCGCAGATCGATCTCGATTTCGAGGTCAATCGCGCCGCCAAGGACCGTCCCGTCGCGCTCGAGGAGCAGGGCCAGACGCTGCAGCCGGCCGAGATCACGACCGCGCCCCATCACGAGCCGACGACGACCGAGGACGTGTTCGGCAAGCGCCCGCCCGCGCCGCCCGTCGAGGAAGAAGATCATTTCGACGCCGATCGTGTCTTCGGCCGGATGAAGAACCTCGATTTCGACGATTGAGGGGGCGCGACAATCTGGCGCATTTACCGCAGGCGGCGCCTTGTGATTATGTGTCGACAGGTTCAGCCCCAGTCGGCTCGCGGATGAGCATTCTGAAGGAGGGGCCAAAAAAGTAACGCCAGCGACTGGCGGTCGCCGGCGTTACATTAGGACGATTGGTCTGGGAGCTCGCGGACAGAGACCCCCGGCTTTCGCGTCCGATCAGGGGGATAAGTCGATCGATTCGGCTTATTTGAAATAGAAGCCGAGAATGCCGCCCGCGAGGGCGCCGACGACAGCAGCGGAAAGCGTGTTTGCGACGCCGCCGAGGCCAGCAGCGCCGAGGCCGCCGAGCAGAAGGGCGCCGACGCCCGCGAAGATGTAGACGGTAGTGTTGATCTCGAAGTCTTTTTCAGCCATCGATGTCACTCCTCTGGTTTCCAGAACGTCCCGCCTTATCGTTCGAGCGGTGGCGGGTACGCTCTTGCCCCTCTCTGCGGGGATGTCTTTTCGACGATGGTGAGCCTAACATAACCTTGTCGACTGTCCAGCGCGCTCGGAGCGCGGATTTTTAAAAATTTGCGGCCTTTTTTCCTCCTCGAGGCAAATCAAGCGCTTGGCGCGGGGCCTGCCGAAACGGCCAAAATCCCGAAAAATAGCAGGATGGCGCGATGCGGCTTGGAATGTCCTCGCTCGCGCGCTTATATCCGCCCGCATGACAGCCGAATCCCCTTCACGCGACTTTCGCTCGCGGCTGCGCGCCTTCGACGCGCTGAAGCCGCTTTTTCCCTATGCCTATCGCTACAAGGGTCGAATCGCGCTCGCGCTGATCGCTCTCGGCGTGGCGGCGGTCTCCACGCTCACTCTGCCGCTCGCCGTGCGCGGCATGATCGATCACGGGTTCTCCTCCGACGACCCTTCCGCCGTGAACGCCTATTTCGGCGCGATGGTGGGCGTCGTCGCGATTCTCGCGCTCGCTTCGGGCACGCGCTATTATCTGGTGATGACGCTCGGCGAGCGAATCGTCGCCGATCTGCGCGACGATTTCTTTCGCCATCTCACATCGCTCGACGCGGGCTTCTACGACCGGACGAAAACCGGCGAGCTGACCTCGCGCCTCACGGCGGACACGACGCAGCTCAAATCCGTGTTCGGCTCCTCCGTGTCGATCGCATTGCGCAATCTTTTCATGTTCGCCGGCGCGATCGTGATGATGGTGCTGACGAGCCCCAAGCTCACCGGCGTCGCGCTTGCGGCGATTCCTTGCATCGTCCTGCCGCTCATCGCCTCCGGGCGGGTGATGCGACAACGCTCGCGCCATGCGCAGGATCGGCTGGCCGCGGCCAGCGCCTACGCCACGGAAAATCTCGCGGCCGTGCGCACCATGCAGGCGTGCAATGCGCAGCAAGTCGCGGCCGAGCGATTCGGCGCCGCCGCGGAAGGCGCCTATACGGCCGCGCGCGACGCCACGCAGACGCGCGCCATCGTCACTTCGGTGACGATCTTTCTGGCCTTCGGAAGCGTCGTCGCAATGTTGTGGCTGGGCGCGCAGGATGTGCTGGCGGGCCGCATCACCACGGGCGTTCTCTCGCAATTCGTGCTCTACGCCGTGCTGGCGGCGAGCTCGCTCGGAGAATTGTCGCAGGTCTGGAGCGAGGTTTCCGCCGCCGCCGGCGCGGCCGGCCGCATCGGCGAGATTCTCTCCATCCAGCCCGCCGTCGCTGCGCCTTCCGCTCCTCTCCATCTGCCGAAGCCCATTCGCGGCGGCATCGCCTTCGATGATGTCGGCTTCTCTTATCCTGCGGGCTCGGGACGGGCGGCCTTGGATGGGCTGAGCTTTTCCGTCGCGCCGGGCGAGCGCATCGCCATCGTCGGCCCATCCGGCGCGGGCAAATCGACCGTGTTCCAATTGCTCGAGCGCTTCTACGATGTTTCGCGGGGGGCGATCACGATCGATGGCGTCGATCTTCGCGCGCTCGATCCGATCGAGCTGCGCAGCGCCATAGCGCTCGCGCCGCAGGACCCGATCGTCTTCGGCATGAGCGTCGCCGAGAACATCGCCTATGGCCGCGAGGGCGTCTCGCGCAGCGCGATCATCGAGGCGGCGAAGCGCGCGCAGGCGGCGCAATTCATCGAGGCGCTGCCGCAGGGCTATGACACGGAGATCGGCGAGCGCGGCGTCACGCTCTCCGGCGGCCAACGCCAGCGCCTCGCCATAGCGCGCGCCATTCTCGCCGATGCGCCGATCCTGCTGCTCGACGAGGCGACCTCGGCGCTCGACGCCGAGAATGAGGCGCTGGTGAAAGAGGCGCTGCATGACGTGATGCGCGGCCGCACCACGCTCGTCATCGCCCATCGGCTGGCCACAGTGCTCGAGGCCACCCGCATTCTGGTGATGAGCGAAGGCCGCATCGTGGAGCAGGGGACTCATGCGAGCCTCGTCGCCGCGGGCGGCCTCTATGCGCGGCTGGCGCGGCTGCAATTCGACACGGGCGCGGAAGCGGCGGCGCTGGAGATGGCCTGACGCCTTTTCCCCGGCCCGGATCGAGTTTTCCACCGCCGGCGCGCGCCGATTTTGCCTTCCGTCATATTGGTGCTATGAGCACGCGCCAACCCGGAAGACGGCCCAAGTCGCCGTCTCTTCGTCGTCCGGCCTCGAGCATGGCCGGATTTTGCGCCCCCGAGGGAGTTGGCTTCATGACATCATACGCACGACCGCCGTTGCACGAGGCTCTGACCTTCGACGATGTGTTGCTGCGTCCGAGCCATTCGCTGGTGATGCCGTCGCAGGTCGACATATCGACCCGGCTGACGCGCGACATAACGCTCAACCTGCCGATCATCTCCTCGGCCATGGACACGGTGACGGAGGCACGCCTCGCCATCGCCATGGCCCAGGCCGGCGGATTGGGCGTCATCCACCAGAACCTCACGCCCGCCGCCCAGGCCGCCGAGGTGCGCAAGGTCAAGCGCTATGAGAGCGGCATGGTGGTCGATCCGATCACCATCTATCCGGACGAGACGCTCGCCGACGCGCTGGCGTTGATGGCGCGCTATGGCATTTCCGGCATTCCGGTGGTCGAGCGCGGCCATGGCGAGAGGCCCGGCAGACTGGTCGGCATTCTCACCAATCGCGACGTGCGCTTCGCAGACAATATGCGAGAGCCGGTCGCCGAGCTGATGACCAAGCAGCTCATCACCGTGCGCGAGGGGGTCGATCAGGAGGAGGCGCGCCGCCTCCTGCATCACCACCGCATCGAGAAATTGCTCGTCGTCGACGAGGATTATCACTGCGTCGGCCTCATCACGGTGAAGGACATAGAGAAGGCGACGCTGCATCCGCACGCCGCCAAGGACGCCGAGGGGCGGCTGCGCGTCGCCGCCGCCGCCACGGTCGGCGATCGCGGCTATGAGCGCGCGCTGCAATTGATCGACGCGGGCGTCGATCTCATCGTCATCGACACGGCTCATGGCCATTCGCAGGCGGTGCTCGATCAGGTCGCCCGCATCAAGAAATTCTCCAACAAAGTCTCCATCGTCGCCGGCAATATTGCGACGCGCGAGGCGACCAAGGCGCTGATCGACGCCGGCGCCGATGCGGTGAAGGTCGGCATCGGCCCCGGCTCCATCTGCACGACGCGAATCGTGGCGGGCGTCGGCGTGCCGCAGCTCACGGCGATCATGGACGCCGCCGAGGAGGCCTTCAAAGCCGGCGTGCCGGTCATCGCCGATGGCGGCGTCAAATATTCCGGCGATCTCGCCAAGGCCATCGCCGCCGGCGCCTCGGTGGTGATGATCGGCTCGCTGCTCGCAGGCGCCGAGGAGGCCCCTGGCGAAGTGTTCCTCTATCAGGGCCGCTCCTTCAAATCCTACCGCGGCATGGGCTCCGTCGGCGCGATGGAGGCGGGCTCCGCCGCCCGCTATTTCCAGCAGGATGTGAAGGAGAGCCTGAAGCTGGTGCCGGAGGGCATAGAGGGTCGGGTGCCGTATCGCGGGCCGGTCGCGCCGATCCTCTATCAGCTCGCCGGCGGCTTGCGCGCCGCCATGGGCTATGTCGGCGCGCCGACCATTCCCGAGTTCCAGACCAAGGCGGAATTCGTGCGCATCACCAACGCCGGCCTGCGTGAGAGCCATGTCCATGACGTGACGATCACGCGCGAGAGCCCGAACTACCCGACCGGCGGCGCCTGACATGCGCGCGCTCGTTCTCGGCGCGGGAGCCGTCGGCGGCTATTATGGCGGACGGCTCGTCGAGGCGGGCGCGGATGTGACTTTTTTCGTGCGGGAAGCGCGGGCGCAGCTCCTCGCCGAACGTGGGCTGCGGGTCGAGAGCCCTTTGGGCGACATGAATCTCGCGGCGAAAGCCGTCTTCGACCCGAAGGCGCTGACGCCTTTCGATCTCGTGATCCTCACTTGCAAGGCCTATGATCTCGAGGAGTCCCTGGAGACCGTCGCCGGCGCCGTCGGGCCGCGGACGGGCGTGTTGCCGCTACTTAACGGCTTTGCGCATCTCGATCGCATCGCGGCGCGCTTTCCCGAGGCGAATGTCTTCGGCGGCGTGGCCCAGATCAGCGCGACGCTCGCCGAGGACGGCGTCGTGCGTCACTTCGGCGAGCGCAACCGCTTGATTTTCGGCGCGCGAGACGGCGGACCGGAAGAGCGGCTCGCGGCGCTGGAGGCCATTTATGCGCGCACCTGCGTCGCGGCGACTTTCGTCGACGATATCGAGGGGCGGCTCTGGGACAAGTTCGTGCTGCTCGCGACGCTCGCGGGGATCACCTCGCTGATGCGCGCGAGCGTCGGAACCATTCTGGAGACAGTCTCGGGTGAGCGCCTCATCCGGCTTTTGCTCGCGGAATGCGAGAGCGTCGCGCGCGCGGAGGGCTGGACGCCGTCGCCCGAGCTTCCGGAACTCTTGTCTATATTATTCGTGCGCGGCTCCGCTCTCAAAGCCTCCATGCTGCGTGACATCGAGCGGGGAGGGCGCACGGAGGGCGAGCATATTCTCGGCGACATGCTGGCGCGGGCGCAGCGCGCCGGCGTCGCCGCGCCGGTGCTGGAGATCGCAGCGACGCATGTGCGGGCCTATGAGGCGAGCCGGCGCGCGGCCGGCTGACGGCACGGATTTCGCGTAAATCTCGGCCTCTTCGGCGAAAGGCGCCGCAGACCGGGGATTTGAGACAATGAGCGATCCGAGCGCGAGCCTCGCCAAGGCGGAAGAACAGGTGCTCGCCGCCGCGCGGCGCAATTTCGACAGCTTCTTCCGCTGGATCGCCTTCCTCGACGATTCGATCAAAAAGGATATTGGCGCGAAATTCGGCGTCGAGCTGGCGCTGAAGGCGAGCGCCGTCGAGCAGAAGGTGATGGGCCTGCTCTTCGTCTCGCGCCCGCTGAAGGAGCCGCTGCCGCTGCCCTTCGAGATCGAGGGAACCTCGATCCGCTTCGGCCATCCGAAATTCGAGCGCGACGACGAGGCGACCGGCGAAAAGACCACGCGCTACGACGTCTCCACCATCGATGATGTGAACCGCATTCTGGGCGATGTGGTGCAGGACTTCATCGGCTGAGCGGGGCGCGTCTGGGCTGAGCCGGCCTGGGTATGGCATGTCGATTGCTATCTAATTTTGAGACAAGCAATCAGACGGGTCCTGGCCCTTTCACGGGGAACCCGGCCCTTTGTCGGAGATCGGACATGCTGCCGCAAGTCGTCCTGGTCGATGGCGTCCCCAGATGCGTTATTCGCCCGACCGATCAGAAAGCGCTCGACCGCTTCGTGCGCAATAGCAGGAAATGGCTTCAGGCCGGCAATGCCGAAGCCAAATGCACCTACCGTCCGGCCGATGACACGGAGAGGGCGGTTTGGACGGACGCTTTCGAGCTGCACAAGGCCGCCGGCTCGGATGAGGAGAGCTTTTTCGGCATTCCCCTCGTCGCCGCAGCGGCAATGGCGGCGGCGCCGTCCGAATAGCCCGACTCATACGATCTGATCGGTTTGCGCGGCGTTGGCCGCTTTCCTTCCCCCCGCTCGCAGGGGGAACGCCCCGAACCTTCTGCCGAACTCGTATCAGTCGACGTTGCAGCGGATCGGGGCTGGCGGTTGCGCCGTTCCGGTCGCCGCCTGCACGGCGGCGGCCAGGGCCATCGGACAATTGGCGCAATCGTGACCCGCGCAGCCTGCGCAAGGGGAGGGCGCGGCCGCCGCCTGAGCCGGGGCGGAGGCGCCCGTGAGGTTCTGCGCATCGGCTGGCTGGTCGCCCGCGGCGGCCAAGGCCGAGCCGGCGATCAGCAAAGCGGGCAGGGCGAGAGCAAAGGATTTCCGCATGGCGCCTGTCCTCAATGCTGGCCGGGCGCGAGCTTCACGCCGCGCCGCTCGAAAGTGATGTAGGAGACGAGCGCCGTCATGCGCGGATCGTCCGGCGGAAGATTGGCTCCCTGCAGCGGATTGCGAATGCACCAATTCACCATCTCGAAGAGCTGCGTCACCTTGCCGAGCTGCTTCTGGAATTTGGGATAGGTCTCTGGGTGCGTGTTGGCGGCGTTGGGATGGCATTGCGCGCAGGCGACGCCATTGGTCCCGAGCGCGCCGCTCGTCCATAATTCGCGGCCCTTGGCCGCCACCTGCTCGAACTCCTTCTGATAGCGCTCGACATCTGTCTTGGTGAATTCATCGGCGCGCGCTGTCGTCGCGCCGAAGGCGGCGAGACCGAAAGCGAGAAGCAAGGTCGAGCGAAGCATGGCGAACTCCGATCAATAATGGGTTTGCGGCAGACGGTGCTGCGTCGGCTCCTGATAGGCGATATCGACCGGGTGGCCGGCCTTGTGATCGAAGGCGACGGTGCGCTGGTCATTGTCCCAGAGCTGATAGCGCGCGGTGACGCGGCCCGAGCCTATGTCGATCAGCTGCCAGCCGGTGGCGTCGCGCTCGAAGAAAGGATCGGCGCGGTTCATCGGAATGGTGAGCACGGGCAGATGGCTCTCGGCTTGCGCATAGCTCTGCGGATAGGGCCAGGGCCAAGCGGTGGCCATCACCGAATTGAAGCTGATGTTGCCGATCTGATTGTACTGAATCTGGTGAACATGGCCGTAGATGACGTTGACGCTGTCGAAGGGCGCGAGCAGCGCCTGCACCTCCTCGGCGTCGTCGGTCCAAAAGTTCCAGCCCTTGTAGATCTTCTGCAGTGGCGAATGGGAGAAGACGACGAGCGGCGTCTTCTTGTCCAGCTTGGCGAGATCATTGGCGAGCCATTTGCGCTGCTTGTCGCCGACCATGAAGGGCGAGCCATTGGGATTGTCGAGCCCCGCCATCTCCAGCATGCGCTGCTCGGCCGTCGGCCAGCGATGGAAGGTCCATTGCTCGCTGGTCAAAATCGAGTTCAGCACGATGAAATGCACGCCCTTATGGTCGAAGCTGTAATAATGCGGACCGTAGAGCTTGCTCCAATAATCGCCGAGGTCGAGATAATAATCATGCTCGCCCATGACGGCGTGCAGCTTGCCTTTCAGCTTGGAGAGAATCTCGGCGCCGTGGTCGAGCTCCTCGCGCTTGCCGAGCTGGGCGAGATCGCCGCCGAAGATGACGAAATCGGATTCCGGCTTCACCAGATTGGCCTCGGCGACGGCGCGCTTCAGCCCCTGATCCCAATTGCGCACGAAGCTCGCGCCTTTGATCTGCTGAATATGCGCGTCGGAAATATAGGTGAAGGTGAAATCCTCGCGCGTGCCGCCGAAGGCGAGCGTGACCATGCTGATCGGCAGAGTGGTCAGCGCCGCGCCGGCGCCGGCTCCCGCCAGCACGCTGCGCCTGGTGATGAATTCGCTCATCTGCTCGGCTCCCTTATCGTGACCGCGTGGCGCGGCGCGCTCATCTCGTTTTGGCGCCGAAATAGGCCGGCGTGGTGAGCGTTTCCATGAAGGCGACGAGATCGTCCATCTGCTGCTCGGTGAGATTCAGAGGGCGAATGCCGCCGGAGAGATAGTCGTTCACCTGCGCCGGATCGCCCTCGCTGCGCCCGCCATTATTATAGTGCTTGACGACATCCTTCAGAGTTTTCAGCGAGCCGTCGTGCATATAGGGCGCTGTCACTGCGACATTGCGTAGAGTCGGCGTCTTGAAGGCCCCGATCACATCGAACTGATCGGTGACGGCGAAACGGCCGAGCTCGGACGTCTTGGGGTCGGTGAGCACGGCCTTGTCGACGTCCGCGCCTTTCGCCTTGGCGGTCAGAAATTCCGCCGAGAGACGAGGCACGTCGAATTGCGCGCGATTGATGCCGACGCCGATATTGTGGAAGCGATTATCGGTGAACAGCGCCTGATTCTGCTCGATCACATGGCAGGAGACGCAGCGCCCCTGGCCGACGAAGACCTCGAAGCCGCGCTTGGCGGCCTCCGATATCGCGGTCTCCTCATTGCCGAAGCGCCAGCGGTCGAAGGGCGAATCGCCGGAAATAATCGTGCGCTCATAGGCGGCGATGGCCTTCTTCACCTCCTCCATCGTCACGCCGTCGCCGGTCTTGCCGAAGGCCTTCTTGAAGAGCACGACATAAAAGGGATCGGAGCGCGCTATGGCGAGGATCGGCTCATGCGTGGCCAGGCCCATCTCGACAGGATTGAGGAAGGGATGCTGCGACTGATCCTCGAGCGAGGCGGAGCGTCCGTCCCAGAACAGCGTCGTGAAATAGGCGGAGTTGATGACCGTCGGCGCATTGCGCGTGCCGGTCTTCTTGCTGATTCCGTCGGAGGCGCGAATCCCCTCGGAGGTGCGCAACGGGCTGTCGGTGAAGGCGTGGTCGTCCTTGTGACAGGTCGCGCAGGCGACCGTGCCGTCGGACGAAAAGCGTAGATCGTGGAACAGACGATTGCCGAGCGCGATCTTGTCGCTGGTCTGCGGATTGTCCTGTGGGATCGGGACTGGGGGCAGGCCCAGCGGCTCGGCGGAACCGACGCTCGCGAAACCAAGCCCCGAAAGACTGAGCATTGCCGCGAGCAGTGTCGCGGCGCGCTTGCGCACGGCCATGTCTTCCTCCCCGAGGTCTTCGTCGCGCCCTGTCGGATGGACCCGCTTCTCTCATCGGCGCGACGGCCATGATCCTGCCTGGAATTTTTCTGATCGGCAAGGCTTCTCATGGCTCGGGGCGGGCTTTTGTCTTTGCCTCGGCCAGCAACTGCAGCTGTGCAGCGCAAAAATATTTCCGCGTTCGGGGACGAGAACAATAACTGCGACGGAGACGATGTCGCCAAAGCGACATAATCGAGAAAATAGTAGAGTTATAGTTGCAATTACATGATTTCTCGCAATTTCCTGCATTATTGCCTTTGCCCGAGAGCCCAGCTTGTGGTAGGCGGGCGGCGGTTCGGGCCGAGGCTGTTTCGCAGCGCACGCTCGTTTCCCAATCGGAGGAGCCCTCGGAAAATGTCACGTGCATTCATCGCCACGCTGAGCGTGATGGCGCTGTTCCCGTTCGCCGCTATCGCGGGCGATCTGCGGAGCGACGCCAACGCCGTCTTCAAGCCGATCACCCCGGCGGCGGCCGCCAAGGCCGTGAAGAACAACGACCTCACACCCGCCAAGATCGAGCTCGGCAAGCAGCTGTTCTTCGATCCGCGCATATCCTCGAGCCAGCTCATCAGCTGCAACTCGTGCCATAATCTGAGCCTCGGCGGCGTCGACGCCGGCTCGACCTCCATCGGCCATGGCTGGCAGAAGGGTCCGCGCCGCGCGCCGACCGTTCTCAACGCCGTGTTCAACGTCGGCCAGTTCTGGGACGGCCGCGCCGAGGATCTGAAGGCGCAGGCCAAGGGTCCGGTGCAGGCCGGCGTGGAGATGAACAACACGCCCGCCAATGTCGAGGCGACGCTGAACAGCATTCCGGGCTATGTCGCTTCCTTCCAGAAGGCCTTCCCCGGCGACAACAAGGCCGCCAACTTCGACAATTTCGCCAAGGCGATCGAGGCCTTCGAATCGACGCTGGTGACGCCCAACTCGCGCCTCGACAAATTCCTCGGCGGCGACGAGGCGGCGCTGGACGCGACGCAGAAGAAGGGCCTGCGCCTCTTCATGGACAAGGGGTGTAGCGGCTGCCACGACGGCGTGAACGTCGGCGGCGGCAGTTACACGCAGTTCGGCGCGGTGGAGAAGCCGGCTGCGGCGATCCTGCCGGAAGCGGACAAGGGCCGTTTCAACGTCACCAAGAGCCCGGCTGACGTCTTCTCCTTCCGCGTCGCACCGCTGCGCAATGTGGCGCTGCGCGCTCCCTACTTCCACACCGGCCATGTGTGGACGCTGGAGGAGGCGGTCAATGTCATGGCGAAATCGCAGCTCGGCGTCGAGCTCGCGCCCGACGAGACCACGGCCATCGTCGCCTTCCTCGGCGCTCTGACCGGCGATCAGCCCAAGGTCGAATATCCGGTTCTGCCGGGGCGCACCAATGCGACGCCTCAGCCGCAGCAGGAGATCGCCGCGAAGCACGCTCACTGAGCCGCTTTTCGCGCCAACGATACCAGAGCCTCCGCGCATCACTGCGCGGAGGCTTTTTCTATGGCTCGCGACATTCTACCTTCGCCCATCTCGCCTATGGCGAGGCTATTGCGACTGGAGCCGCGCCATGGATCTCTCACCAATTTGGACACACGCTCGAATTTCGACCCGAATTTTCGCCGGAGCGTCGGTCTTGCCGTTGCTCTGCGGCCTCGGCGGCCCCGCGCTGGCGGAGGCGCGGGACCCTTTCGCCGCCATTGGCCATATTGTCGTGATCTACACGGAAAACCGCAGCTTCGATAACGTCTTCGGCCTCTATCCCGGCGCCGACGGGCTCGGCATAGGCGCGGATCGCTTCGCCCAGGTCGATATCGACGGCAAGCCTTTCGGCGAATTGCCGCCGATCCGCGGCGAGAAGGGCGTCGACGCCCGCTTTCCCGCCATTCTTCCCAATGCGCCTTTCGCGATCGACGCATTTTTGCCCAATGCGGAGAAGACGCCCGATCTGACGCATGATTTCTTCCAGGAGAAGGAGCAGATCGACGGCGGGAAGATGGATCGCTTCGCGGCCATTTCCGGCGCCGGCGGCTTGGTGATGGGCTATTACGACGGCCGCTCGCTCGCGCAATGGCGCCTCGCGCAGGAGTTCACGCTCGCCGATCATTTCTTCCATGGCTTCTTCGGCGGCTCCTTCGTCAATCACATGTTCCTCGTCTGCGCCTGCGCGCCGACCTTTCCATCGGCGCCGCCGTCGCTGATCGCCGAGGTCGACGAGGCCACCGGCCTGCTCGCCCGCGCCGCCGACTCGCCGAAGAGCGCTCGTATCGGCCCGCCGCGCTACAAAAAATCCGGGCCGGTGACCAGCGACGGCTTCGTGGTCAGCACGATGCAGCCGCCGACCCCGCTCTCGCCGCTCGAAGCGCCGTCTGGCGTCGGCCTGCCGCCGCAAACGCAGCCGACGATCGGCGATCGCCTCTCCGAAAAGGGCGTCTCATGGGCGTGGTACGCGGGCGGCTGGAACGATATGCGGGCTGGACGAATCCGTCAGCGCGAGGCGCCGGAATATTTCCAGACGCATCACCAGCCTTTCGTCTATTTCGCCAATTTCGCACCCGGAACGCCGGCGCGCGAGCAGCATTTGAAAGACGCCGACGATTTCTTCGCGGCGGCTGAGGCGGGGACGCTGCCCGCCGTGTCCTTCTACAAGCCGGTCGGCAAATTCAACGAGCATCCCAATTACGCCGATCTGAAGACCGGCGACGCGCATCTCGCCGATGTCGTCGCGCGGCTGCGGCGCAGCCCGAATTGGAAAGACATGCTGGTCATCGTCACCGCCGACGAGAACGGCGGCGCCTGGGATCATGTCGCGCCGCCGCAAATCGACCGCTTCGGCCCCGGAACGCGCGTGCCCACGCTGATCCTATCGCCCTTCGCGAAAAAGGGATTCGTCGACCACACGACCTATGACACCGCGTCGATTCTGGCGACGATCGAGACGCGCTTCGGATTGGAGCCGCTCACCGCGCGCGACATGGGCGCCGCAGACCTGCGCAATGCGTTGGATACTGTGGTTCCGGAGCCGACGAGAGCCGCCCGCTGACCGGCGCCGCGCCGCGGCTCAAGTCATTCTGTCACAGCCCGTATGGGGAGGGCTACCCGAGGCTGTGGCGCCTGATCTATGGGCGCTGCCGAAATTTATAAGCACTGAATTAAAAGGATTTGTTGCCGAGTCATCGGGCGCCTGCGACAAAGGCCGCGGGTGGGAGCGCCCGAAAGTGCGGCGCCGCATAAACTGCCTGATCGTGTGCTTCATACCATTCTATAGATTATTTTGACCTACCCCATTGGATATTGTCATTACGAGGCGGAACGGAAATGGTTGCGGCTCGCCGAACGAGGGCGTTTTGGATGTTTTGGCGCTGGGAGGCGCCGGGGGGTCTGGGGCTTTCGTTTCGCGCGGCGGTTTCGAGAAAATTCGTCTCCGAGCAAAGAAGAAAAATGCCGTCGGCGGGTCCTTTTGAGAGGGGTCGCTGGGCGGTGAGAGCGGGAGGTCGGGACAGCGGCTCGTCGAGCACGAGGCCGCAGCGACGACAATCAACCGTTGGAGACGAAGGCGCGTGCCGAGCAGGGAGGCGGGACGCGGCGAAAACGCTTCGAGAATCCCTGGGAGCACTTAGGAGGAATTGAGATGAGCGTAACGACAGAGACATCGGCCGGCGCAGCCGCCGGCTCAGATGCCATCGTGGACCTGAAGACCATGTGGATCGGCATCGCCGTCCTCAACATTTTCTACCTGTTCATCCGTATCTATGAGCAGATCTTCGGCTGGCGCGCGGGTCTCGACTCGTTCGCTCCGGAGTTCCAGACGTATTGGCTGACGATGCTGTGGACGGAGATTCCGCTGGAGCTCGTCGCCGGTCTCGGCCTCGCCGGCTATCTGTGGAAGACCCGCGACCGCAATGTCGACGCGGTTTCTCCGCGTGAGGAGCTTCGTCGTCACGTCGTGCTGCTGCAGTGGCTGACGGTCTACTCGGTGGCCATCTACTGGGGCGCCAGCTTCTTCACGGAGCAGGACGGCACCTGGCACATGACCGTGATTCGCGACACGGACTTCACCCCGTCGCACATCATCGAGTTCTATCTCAGCTACCCGATCTACTCGATCATGGGCGTGGGCTCGTTCTTCTACGCCAAGACCCGCATTCCGTTCTTCGCGCACGGCTATTCGCTGGCGTTCCTGATCGTGGCCATCGGTCCGTTCATGATCATCCCGAACGTCGGCCTGAACGAGTGGGGCCACACCTTCTGGTTCATGGAAGAGCTGTTCGTCGCTCCGCTGCATTGGGGCTTCGTGTTCTTCGGCTGGATGGCTCTGGGCGTGTTCGGCGTCGTCCTGCAGATCCTGGCTGGCGTGAAGCGCCTGCTCGGCAAGGACGGCGTTGCGGCGCTGATCGGCTGATAGCGGCCTGAATATCGGCCGCCCGCGCAGTGTCGCGGACGGCCGCCTCCGGCGAATTTTTCCGAATGCTCCCGGAACGAGGCTTCGTCCGGACGGCCGCGCGGCGGCGGTTCGGACGGGGTTTCGGAGAGGGATCGGCGGGAGATCGGCGGGGCGAATTCCAAAGGACAATCCGGCGCGAGAGAGCCGGAGGCAGGTCTCGAGACGCCGGCGCGAAGACGCCGGGCGGACAGACACCAAGGAGAAGAGTGATGTCTACATCGAAGAGCGGGGGGGCAATCGGGCCTTTCCATTCTGTCGCGGAAGCGGCGGGATGCGTTAAGACCTCCGATTGGCTGATTCTGACGCTGCTGTTTCTGGCAGTGCTGGGCGGCTATCATATTCACTTCATGCTGACGGCTGGCGACTGGGACTTCTGGGTCGACTGGAAAGACCGTCGTATGTGGCCGACCGTCATCCCGATCCTGGGCGTGACCTTCGCGGCCGCCGCTCAGGCGTTCCTGTGGGAGAACTTCCGTCTCCCGTTCGGCGCGACCTTCGCGGTTCTGGGTCTGCTCATCGGCGAGTGGATCAACCGCTATGTGAACTTCTGGGGCTGGACCTACTTCCCGATCAGCCTGGTGTTCCCGTCGGCTCTGGTCGTTCCGGCCCTGTGGCTGGACATCATCCTGCTGCTGTCGGGCTCCTATGTGATCACGGCTGTGGTCGGCGCCCTGGGCTGGGGTCTGCTGTTCTACCCGAACAACTGGCCGGCGATCGCCGCCTTCCATCAGGCGACCGAGCAGCATGGTCAGCTGATGTCCCTGGCTGATCTGATCGGCCTCCACTTCGTCCGCACCTCGATGCCGGAATACATCCGCATGGTCGAGCGCGGCACGCTGCGCACCTTCGGTAAGGACGTCGTGCCGGTGGCCGCGTTCTTCTCGGGCTTCGTGTCGATGCTCGTCTACTTCCTGTGGTGGTTCGTCGGTAAGTGGTACTCCACCACGAAGGTGATCACCAAGATCTGATCGGCCGTAAGGCTGGACGGATCGAGCGATCGCTCAAAGCGAGGAGGGGCGGCTGCGAAGGGCTCCTGCAAGAGAGCCCGGGAGCGAGCCGCTCCGGCAAGGACGACAGCGGACATCCGGCCCGACGGGCCGGTCCGCGAAGAGAAACTTGGGAGGTTGTTCCATGAAACTGTTGGAGAGAATGGCCGTGCTGGCGACGGGACGCGTCGCTCGGCTCTTCGGCCTGGGCATGGCGGCTGCGGTCGCCGCGACGATGGGCTCCGTCGCTCCGGCGTCGGCGCACGGCGAGAAGTCGCAGCAGGCGTTCCTGCGCATGCGCACGCTGAACTGGTATGACGTGAAGTGGTCGAAGACCTCGCTGAACGTCAACGAGTCGATGGTGCTTTCGGGCAAGGTGCACGTGTTCTCGGCTTGGCCGCAGGCCGTCGCGAACCCGAAGTCGTCGTTCCTGAACGCCGGCGAGCCGGGTCCGGTTCTGGTTCGCACGGCTCAGTTCATCGGCGAGCAGTTCGCTCCGCGCTCTGTGTCGCTCGAGGTCGGCAAGGACTATGCGTTCCAGATCGACCTGAAGGCGCGCCGCGCGGGCCGTTGGCACGTTCATGCGCAGATCAACGTCGAAGGCGGCGGCCCGATCATCGGACCCGGCCAGTGGATCGAGATCAAGGGCGACATGGCCGACTTCAAGGACCCGGTCACGCTGCTGGACGGCACGACCGTGGACCTCGAGACCTACGGCATCGACCGCATCTATGCTTGGCACTTCCCGTGGATGATCGCGGCTGCGGCCTGGATCCTCTACTGGTTCTTCAAGAAGGGCATCATCGCCTCCTACCTGCGCGTCAGCGAAGGCAAGGAAGACGAGCAGATCGGTGACGACGACCGTCGCGTCGGCGCTATCGTTCTGGCGGTGACGATCCTGGCGACGATCATCGGCTACGCTGTCACCAACAGCACCTTCCCGCGCACGATCCCGCTTCAGGCCGGCTTGCAGAAGCCGCTGACGCCGATCACCGAGGAAGGCACTGTGGGCGTCGGCACGAAGATCGTGACGGCGGATCTCAAGGGCGGCGTCTACAAGGTGCCGGGCCGCGAGCTGACGGTTCAGGTGAAGATCACGAACAAGACGGATGAGCCGCTGAAGCTCGGCGAGTATACGGCGGCGGGTCTCCGCTTCCTGAACCCCGACGTGTTCACGACGAAGCCGGAGTTCCCCGACTATCTGCTGGCGGACCGTGGTCTGTCGACGGATCCGACGCCGATCGCGCCGGGTGAGACGAAGACGATCGAGATCAAGGTGCAGGACGCGCGTTGGGACATCGAGCGTCTCTCCGACCTCGCCTATGACACGGACAGCCAGATCGGCGGTCTGCTGTTCTTCTTCGGCCCGTCGGGCAAGCGCTACGCCACCGAAATCGGCGGCCCGGTCATTCCGAAGTTCGTCGCCGGCGACATGCCCTGATCGAACTCTCTGAAGGCTGAAAATATCGCCGGCCGGGCCTCGCGCCCGGCCGGTTTCTTTTTGCGCTTCGGGCGCTTCGTGTCCCGGAGCAAGAACGCAGCAGTTATATCGCAATGCGATATATGCGGCGTTTGGACGCAGGAGAAATTGTCGCGTCCGCGCCCGAACACGCATAGAATTTATCCATAGAGTCTCACTCCGGCGGCGGTCTCGCACGAATGAGCTGGGCTGCGGCAAGTCGACGAAATAGCGATTTCAAATCGATTCCTTTTTGCACTAAGAAAAATCGGGACAAGCGAGGGCGAGGCGATCTCGCTCTCTCGAAGCTCGAAGCAAAAAAAAGACGACGCGGCGACCCTAGAGGCGCGCGTGGTCGGGAGGAAGGAAAGCGATGATCGTCCGATCCGTGAGACCGTGTCTATTGGCGCTTGCGCTGTTCTTCGCGTCCTTTGCCGCTACTCCGGCTCGCGCCGGCGGCGACGGACCGGAAGCGATGGTCATGGACAATATGTGCATGGTCATGTTCGGCTATGACATGATCCACATCACGGCCTATGAGGCCGAAGGCGCACGCGATCAATATTGCGACCATATTCCGATCGTCGGCCGGATCATCTTCACTTTCGATATCGCCAATCCGGATTTTCGCGATCTGCCGCTCGAGCTGCGCATCATTCGCGATCCGCTGACGCCGATCTCGGCCAATACGGATCTCGAGCCGCTCACCATCATTCATCTGCCGCCGAAGCTCTACAGGACCGGCACCTTCAATTTCGAGCACAAATTCACCGAAAAGGGTCATTTCATCGGCTATGTGACGCTCACCCGAGCGAATGGCGAGAAAGAGACCCAGCAGTTCAAATTCATGGTCGGCCAGACGCTGTGGTCCTTCGTGCCGCAGGCGCTCGGCGTCGTGCTGATCGCGCTGATGGTCGGCGCTTATTGGCGCCATAGCCACACCAAGCCGAAGGCTGCCGATCCTGCTGATGCGCTGAAGTCGTCGTGAACGCGACCGTCTTGAACGGATGCGGCCGACCGACCAGATCATGATACGAAAAGCAAATAATATGGGAGGAGCGACGATGAAGATGACGTTCGGAGCCGGCCTCGTGGCGGCATTTCTATGCATGAGCGCCGGCGCGGCCTTCGCTCATTCCTTTCTGGTCGACGCTTCTCCGTCGGCGAAGGATCACGTCGCCGCTTCGCCGAAGCTCGTGAAGCTGCGCTTCGGCGGCGGCGTCGAGCCCAATTATTCGACGATCGCGATCCTCGACGCCAATGGCAAGACCGTCGTCGAAGGCGCGAAGGGCGCGCCCGACAAGCCGCGCGAGCTGACGCTCGACGCGCCAGATCTGGCGGCGGGCAAATATGTCGTGAAATATCGCGTTCTCTCCTCGGATGGCCACATCGTCGAGGGGAAATACGAGTTCACGGTGGACGCTCACTAAGTCTGGCTCAGAGCAGCTTTAAAAAATGTCGGGCGGCGCCGATCGGCGGGGCGCCGCGCCGTGCTCGCGAGCGTAACGGAAGTCGAAATCAATGGAATTGGCGACGCTTCGCTTCGTGGAGAGCGTTCTTTCCGCTCTCGCCGTCGGACTATTGCTGCTGCCGCGCCTCGTAGAGGAGGACGGCGAGCGCTTCAAAAAAGCGATCGCGGGCGCCGCGGTCCTGCGCCTGCTGTTCGGCTTCGGCCTCATCGTGGCGACGGCGCGCGCCATCATCCCCGCCGGCCGTCCGGTCGATGCCGACGCGCTGCTGCAGTTCATTTCCGGCACGGTGATCGGAAAGGCCTGGGTGGCGACGCAGATTCTCGCGGCGGTCTTCACTGTCGCGACGCTGGCGCGCCTGCGGATCTCCAATCTCTGGCTCGATCGCGCGACGCTCGGGCTCGGGCTCGCCGTGCTCGCGGTCGTGTCTGTCACTGGCCATGCGGTGGACGACAGCCTGCTGATCTACACGCAGCTGAGCTTCCCCTTCCACACACTGGCGGGCCTCACCTGGATCGGCGGCCTGCTCGGCCTCGTCTACTGGATGTTCACCGGCCGCGGAAAGCCGCCGGAGGTCGCCTGGCGTCTCGCCGAGCGCTGGTCGATGATCGCCAAGGGCGCGATGCTGATCGTGCTGATCAGCGGCCTCATCCTGGCATGGGAGACGGTCGGCAGCTTCGGCTTCATGCTGGCGACGCCCTACGGACGACTGCTCACAGTCAAATTGGCTCTGCTCTGCGCAGCGCTGCTGCTCGCTCTCTCGCTCGCGCGCTATCTGACGCTTGCCGACTCCAAGAAGGGCTTCGATTTCGCCTGGTACAGCAAGATCGGCGGCATCGAGGGCGCGTGCGCGCTCGGCCTTTTGTTCATCGCAGGCTGGATCGCCACCATCACGCCGGCGGCGCATGAGACGAACGTCTATTGGCCGCTTCCTTTCCGCGTGACTTGGGCCGGCACATGGGGCCTCAAGGTCACGCCCTGGATCGATCCCACTTGGCAATGGGGCGTCGCCGGAGCGGCGCTGGCGGTCGTCGCCGGCCTCGCCTGGTTCGGGCCGGCGCTCGTCGCGGCCGTGGGGCTCACGCCTTTGCCGCAGCTCCGCGAGTGGCGAAAATATTCGACCTCGGCGCTGGCGCTGGCGGCGGCGGTCTGCGGCACGGTCTCACTGTCGGTGCAGGCCTATCCCGAGACCTATACCGACCCGCCCATCGCTTACACGGCGGCATCGGTGAAGCGCGGCTATGAGACCTTCCAGGCCAATTGCATCGCCTGTCACGGCGTCACCGGCGAGGGCAATGGACCCATGGCCAAGGGTCTGCGTGTGGCGCCCGCCGATCTCACCGCGCCGCATGTCGCGACGCATACGCTCGGCGATATTTTTCACTGGCTGACCTATGGCGGACAGAGCGGCGTCATGCCGGCCTTCGGCGATGCGGTCACCGAGGACGAGCGCTGGGACCTCATCAATTTTCTCACCGTTCTGTCGAATTCCAACCAGTCGCGCTTCCTGAGTCCCAAGGGCGTCATCCCTTGGCTCGTCGCGCCCAATTTCGCGCTGGACGATCCCAAGGGCGAGATCGACGACCTCGAGAAGCTGCGCGGCGTGCCGACGCTCGTCTCCTTCGCGCGGTGCAAGCCGGAGGATGCGGATTTCGCCGATCGTGTCGCGAGTCTGAAAGTCGCCGCCGAGACGGTGAAGGCGATGGGCGCGCATCATGTCACCGATTATTTCGGCGAATGCCCGAATGATCCGAGCGCGCTGACGCCGAGCCATCCGGACGCCACAGAGCTCACTTATTCTCTCATCAATCATTATCTCGACGAGCCGGTCATCAATGAGATTCCGGAAGGTCATTTTCTGATCGATCGCTCCGGCTATGTTCGAGCCCGCTTCCGCCATTTCGGGACCGACGACGGCGCGGTCTCGCTGCTGAAGGCGCAGATCACGCTGACCGCGAAAGAGCCGATCGTCTATGTCTCGCCGCATCAGCACTGAGCGGCGAAGGAGTTGCGCGCAATTCGTCGCATGGTCGCGATGCGGCGGAACGGGGCCGCGAGAGCCTCGCCGAGAAAAGAGCGACGAATGCAGCCGACGAGCTTTCGTCGGGCAAGTAAGGGAGAACGCACATGATGATCAAGCGGCGTGATCTGTTGGCGGCTGGCGGCGCTCTATTGGGCGGCGCGGCGTGCGGCGTTTTGGCTCCGATGCGCGCGGCGCAGGCTCATGAATATGAGCTCGGCAAGCTGACGATCGAGCATCCCTGGGTGCGCGCGCCCAAGGACGGCGAGACCACTGCCTATTTCTACGCATTCGTCCACAATAAGGGCGGCGCCGACAAGCTCATTGCGGTGAAATCGCCGAACGTCGGCAAGGTTACCTTGCACGCCGACGCCAAGCACACCATCGCGGAAGGCGGCATCGCCATCGCGGCCAATAAGACGACGACGCTCTCGCCCGAAGGCGCGCATGTCGTGCTCGCCGAGGTCAAGAAGATCAACCCCGTCGGCTGGGGCATGGAACTCGTTCTCGTCTTCGAGAAGGCAGGTGAAGTGACGGTCGACGCGGCGGTCGATGCGCCCGACGCCAAGCATGCGCATGACGCCGAGGCGATGCAGCGATGGGAAAAGGCACATCCGGAAGGCGGCACGACGTCTCCGGCCGGCGGCGCTGAAGAGCACCACCACGACCATCACGATCACAAGGACGATCACAAGTCCATGGATATGAAGTGACCCTGGAGACGTAGAGGTCTGACGCGCGGTTCGGCCATTGCCGGGCCGCGCTTCTTTATGCTCAGTCGGCCGAATCCAAAGAGAGAAGGCGACCGGAAAAATCGCTCGCGTCGGAGGAGACGGCGGGCGTCGGCGGCGAGCTGCGTGGGGCGTTGAGCGGCAGAGCGAAGCCCAGGATAAAGGCGGCGAGCGCCATTGCCGCGACCAGGAAAAGAGAAACCCTGAATTGACGCCGCGCCGATTCCGGATCGAAGCTATGCGTAAAAGCCGGCTCCATGCGGTTTTCGAACTTATCCACCAACGACATGACGCACCCTCTCCGGGACGCTCCCCCGAACGTCCGACGCGTCGCGACCGCTCCCACGATCGCTCGGCGAATGATAAACGGCGGCGCCGGCCAAAAAGTTTCACGCCTCGAGCAGCGGGCGCCGGTTTTTTTCGCGAGATGAATTTTTTGTGGTCGTCAGGCCGTCGATCGTAGCGACGCAGTGGCGCCTGCGTGGCGAAAACATGCCTCGCGCGAATTTGACAGAATTATCGCGAACAATGCGGCCATTGTGATCGCGCCGAGAGGCAGAGACGTCGCCGTTGCCACGGGGCGCGCCGCGAGCGGAATGATGAAAGCCGCGGTGAGAGCGCTTTTCATATAGGGACCGAAGCCGCGTTCGAGCCCAAAGGAGACGAGCAGCGCGAAGGCGGGCGCGAGCGCCGTCATATCGTAGTCGAGACAATAGGGCGTCGTGAGGAATGTCGCGACGATCGCGCCGGCGGCCTTGGCGCGATAATCGGCGCCGCTGCGCCACAGCCAGACGAGCGCGGCGAGAGTCGTCGCCGTGGCCAGAGTCTGCGCGGCATAGGCCGTCGCTATATCGGCGCCGAGCAGGCGCGCCGCTGCGAAGACGCTCTGGATTTTCGGAAAGCCGGCCGCGCCGCGTTCGACGACGAGATCGCGCGTGACGTCGAGATTCTGAACAAAGGCGATCCAGCTTTCTGGGCCGAAGAAGAAGAGGCTGGCGAGCGTCATCACGAGGAGCGAGGCGGCGGCCGAAGCGAGCGCGCGCCAATGGCCGCCGACGATGAGCGCGACCGGCAGCGCGAGCGCGAATTGCGGCTTATAGGCGAGCAGCGCGAAGCAGAGGCCGGCGAGCGCCGGCCGGCGCGGCAGCGCCAGAAAGCCGAAGCCGAGCAGGGCCGCGGTCAAAAAGCCGTTCTGCCCATGGCCGAGATTGACGAGCGTCGCCGGAAAGGCGAGCGCGAGAAGCGCGACGCGCCCGGGGGGCGCCGCGCCGCCATGCATGAGCGCGAGCACGGCGACGAGATAGAGGGCGAGCGTCGTCATCTGCCAGACGGCGAGCGCTTCGAGATAGGGAAGATGTGCGAGCGCCGTCGCCGGCGCGAGGAAATAGGGCGGGTAATGCCAGCCATAGACGTCGCTGCCGGCGCCGAATTCGGCGCGCTGCTCGGCGATGTGGCGGGCAAGATCAAAGGGCTGTTCCGGATGGCCGCGCAAGGTCTCGAGGCCGGCGACCCACACTTGGCTGAAATCCGTGCCCAGCGGATGGCCATTGGCGTCGAAGCGGCCCTGCGCCGTCATCAGCACGGCGGCGACGCAGCCGACCGAGAGCAGCAGCAGCATCGCCGGATAGACGCGCAGACGCTCTTCGTCGAGCCAATCGCCGCTGCGCAGCTTTTCCCACATGTTCCGCGCCTCTCCACGGCTCGAGGTGAAGCCGAGCGTCGCAATTCTACGGAGGAGAGGTTAAGCGCTTCGTTTCGACGCGGGGGCGGCGGGCTGATTTTCGATTGCCCCGCACGTCCGCCGCGTCTATCTTCGACCTGATTGTGCACCGCACACATGCCCAGAGGAGCTCCCCAAATGGCCTTCATCGCCGACGCTTTGTCACGCGTGAAACCTTCCGCCACGATCGCCGTGACGCAGAAGGCGCGTGATCTCAAAGCGCAGGGCAGGGAGGTCATCTCGCTCTCGGTGGGCGAGCCGGACTTCGACACGCCCACGCATATTTGCGACGCCGCGGTCGAGGCGATCCGCCGCGGCGAGACGCGCTATCCGCCGGTGCTCGGCATTCCGCAGCTGCGCGAGGCGGTGGCCAAGAAGTTCAAGCGCGAGAACGGCCTCGACTACAAGGCCTCGGACGTCATCGTCGCCACCGGCGGCAAGCACATCCTCTTCAACGCCTTTCTGGCGACGATCAATCCCGGCGACGAGGTGATCGTCCCGGCGCCCTATTGGGTCAGCTATCCGGAGATGGTCGCCATTTGCGGCGGAACCACTGTCTTCGTCGACACGACGATGGAGCATGGCTTCAAGCTGCAGGCGGCGGACCTCGAGCGCGCCATTACGCCGCGCACCAAATGGCTGGTGCTGAACTCGCCCTCCAACCCGTCCGGCGCGGCCTATACGCATGACGAGCTCAGCCAAGTCGCCGAAGTGCTGCTGCGCCATCCGCAGGTGCATATTCTCACCGACGACATCTATGAACATCTCGTCTATGGCGATTTCAAATTCGCCACCATCGCGCAGGTCGAGCCCGGCCTCTTCGACCGCACGCTGACGATGAACGGCGTCTCCAAAGCCTATGCGATGACCGGCTGGCGCATCGGCTTCGCCGCCGGCCCGGCGCCGCTCATCAAGGCGATGGACATGCTGCAGGGCCAGCAGACCTCTGGCGCCTGCTCCATCGCGCAATGGGCGGCGCTCGCGGCGCTGGAAGGTCCGCAGGATCATCTCGCCGTGTTCCGCAAGGCGTTTCAGGAGCGGCGCGATCTCGTCGTCTCCATGCTCGGTCAGGCGAAATATCTGCAATGCCCGTCGCCCGAGGGCGCCTTCTATGTCTTTCCCTCCTGCAAGGAGGCGATCGGCCGCAAGACGCCGGAGGGCAAGGTGATCGAAAGCGACGTCGATTTCGTCACCGCTCTCTTGGAGGCGGAAGGCGTCGCCGTTGTGCAGGGCTCAGCCTTCGGCACGGGACCGAATTTCCGCGTCTCCTATGCGGCGTCCAACGCGACGCTCGAGGACGCCTGCACGAAGATACAGAGGTTCTGTGCGAGCTTGGTCTGACGAGAAAGTCTCGCCTCGGCGTTTCGGGAGAATGTCGGCGTGCGCGATATCGAGAACGAGGTTCTCGTCGTCCTCCGAACGCTGACGCCTTCCGGCGCCGAGATCGAGCGATCAAGTCGGATCATCGAGGATCTCGCATTGCTCTCGGACGATGCGACGGCAATGGCCCTCGACCTCGAAAGACGGTTGAAGATGCGGGCGCCGCGAACAGAGTGGGCGACGGTCGCCACAGTGGCGGACGTTATCGAGCTGCTGCGCAGAAATATCGAGCGATAGCCGGAACAAAAAGCGCCCCTCGCAACAAAGCACGAACCGCGCTATTTATGGCTCCAGTGGTCGGGAAAAAGGAGCGCTCTGTTGGGCATTGCATTCGACACGCTGAAATTCGTCGAAAAGCTCGAGGCGGGTGGCTTCACGCATGAGCAGGCGAAAGCAGCGGCCGAGGCCTTTGCTGAGGCGACGAGCCAAGAGCTTGCTACAAAAGCGGATTTGCGCGAGCTCGAACTGCGGATGACCGTCAAGCTCGGAGGTCTGACGGTAGTCGCGACCGGCATTCTTCTCGCGGCAATTCGTTATCTGCCTGGAAATCATTGATTTTGAGGTCTCGCCAGCAAGACTTGCCGACTTCCTTTGTCGGTGGGCGCGGGCAACGAGGCCTGTTCGAAATTTGACGGCGGCGACGCATCGCGCCGCCGCCGTATGAAACTGTCTTACTTCGTCGCGGCCTCGTAGAGCTCCTCGACATATTCCCAGTTCACGAGATGCTCGAGGAAAGCCTTGAGGAAGTCGGCGCGGCGGTTGCGGTAGTCGATGTAATAGGCGTGCTCCCACACATCGGCGACCAGCAGCGGCTTGGCGCCGAACACCAGCGGGTTCTCGGCGTTCGGGGTCTTGCGCACGGCGAGCTTGCCGTCCTTGATCTCGAGCCACACCCAGCCCGAGCCGAACTGGCCGAGACCCTGGGTCTGGAACTCTTCCTTGAACTTGTCGACCGAGCCGAAGGACTCGACGATCGCCTTCTCGACCTTGGCGGGAATCGCGCCGCCGCCATTGGGCTTCAGCCACTTCCAATATTCGGAGTGGTTGTAGATCTGCGCCACATTGTTGAAGATCGGCACGTTCTTGCCGTAGGAGGCGACGATGATCTCCTCGATCGGCTTGCCCTCGAACTCGGTGCCTTTGATCAGATTATTGGCGTTGGTGACATAGGTCGCATGATGCTTGTCGTGATGATACTCGAAGGATTCCTTCGACAAATAGGGCTGCAGCGCATCATAGGCGTAGGGAAGGTCGGGAAGGGTGAAGCTCATATTCCTTGCTCCTGACTTGGGTTCGCGAGCGCAGCATTCTCCGCTCGCCTCTACCTAGAACCCGGCAGGGCTCCAAGCAATCTCGCACGGCCGCAGTCTAACAATTTTCGTGCAAAGCTCGGACGACAAGCGCATTCCGGGCGCGAAAAAAGCCCGCCCGATCTTCGATCGGACGGGCTGTGGTCATTTCGCCTGCGAGGCTGTGGTCATTCCGCCTGATGGAGGGCGGTCTGCTCCGGCTGCGCTCCGCGCCGCCAGGCCACCAGCCACAGACCGGCGGTCAGTCCGAGGAAGCCGATCCCGTAGAGGACATATTCGATCGTGTTCCACAGGCTGAGCACGCCGACGCGGAAGGGAAAGCGCGAACTCCACTCACGCCCGTCGCGATCGGCGACGGTGATGATGGCCACATAATTTCCCGGCTCCTTGAAGTCATGCTCGAAGGTCATGGTGGCGTTGTTATGAATCTTCGGCGGCGCGTAGAACTCCGGCGCCGCGGCGTCGCTTCCGTCCTTGACGATGCGCACGCCAATGGCGATGTCGCGTACATCCACGGCCGGGCCGGCAGGCGCAGCGGCCTCCCGATTCTGGGCCATGTAGGAATCCGGCTGGCGACCGGAATCGATGGCCGTGAGCGCGATCACCGTCGGGCCGGTCCGGGCGATGTCGTCGCAGAACTCCTCCGGCTCGCCTTTTCGCTGATAGCCGATGAAATGCACCTTCACCGGACCGACTGTCGTCACGCATTCGTCCTGCTCGAGCTTTACCCCGCCATGCGCGAAAGCAGAACCCGCTGTCGCCAAAGCGAATAGAAAGCTCAGTGCGAATATATTACGCCTCGATGAGCGCGTATCCATGGTTTCGACTCCCCTGAGATAGGCGGATCGTTGCCGACTTTCCTCCTGGAGACATTGGTCTCCATTATTGATGTCTGTATCGGCGTCACCGAATTCCATGTGACGTTACGACGCAGAAATATTGTTTTCTAAAGGGTTGAATATCATCTTTGGGGGCCGGTCACGGCGCGTGCGGCGTTTCTCCACACTCGCGCCGGAATTCTCGCGCGGAATGCGTGCATGGAATGCTTGGCGAAAACCGTCGGCGCGACCCGCGAGCGGGCGTGCTAACAGATGGCGGGCGACGATTCTCGCGCGTGATCTCGTCGCCGGTTGCACGGTCGCCATGCGAGAGGAAGAGGCGGAACATGCGGAGCGTCTGGTTCTTTCGGCTGACGCGTTGGGGCGTCTTGGGGCTCGGCGTCGCGCTCACGACTTGGGGCGTGGCGGCGATGTTCGAAGGCTGGGACAAGATCCAGATCGAGCGCGGCTGGAGCCTGTTCATCTCGGGCGCGGTGGCTCTCTCGGGCGGCGTGGTGACTTTGGCGATCGTCGCCGCTCTGTCGCGTCTCGACCATGCGCTCGCGACATTCGCTCCGCAGGCGGCGCGCATCGCGCCGGCGCCCGTGATTTCGCAGCCGGCCCTCGCGCCGGAGATGGAGCCGCCGCCGGCGATGGCCCCGCCGACAGCCATGGCGCCGCCGCCTGGCTTCGAGGCCTATGCGCCCAAGCGCTATGTCGAGGCGGAGCCGGTCGAGGTCGACCGCTATGAGAATGGCGGCGCGCTCTATGTGATGTTTTCCGACGGCTCGGTCGAGATTCGCGGCGAGGGCCGCGTGCGGCGCTTCGCCTCGCTCTCCGAGCTGCGAGCGCAGGTCAACGCCTGACTCGGTTTTCAGACCGCCAGTGAGATCGTCACCGGCACATGGTCGGAGGGGCGCGTCCAATTGCGCGCCTCGCGCAGCACATGCATCTGCTCGAGCGCGCCGGAGAGCGCCTCGCTCGCCCAAATGTGATCGAGCCGGCGGCCGCGGTCGGATTTCTCCCAATCCGAGGCGCGATAGCTCCACCACGTATAGAGCTTCTCCTCCTTGGGCACGAAGCGGCGCATCGTGTCGATCCAGCGCCCGGCCTCGACCACGCGGCCGAGCTTCTCCACCTCGATCGGCGTGTGGCTCACCACTTGGAGCAGCGCCTTATGGCTCCAGACGTCCTGCTCCAGCGGCGCGATATTGAGGTCGCCGACCAGCACGACGCGGCCGTCCGTCACGCGATCGCGCGCGATCCATTCGGCCATCTCGTCCAGAAAATCGAGCTTATGGGCGAATTTCGGATTGATCTCGCGATTGGGCTCGTCGCCGCCGGCCGGCACGTAGAAATTATGGATCGTGACCGGCGCCCCGCCATTGGGGACGCCGACCGACACATGGCGCGCGTCGCCTTTCTCGCAGAAATCGCGCGTCTCTAATAGCTCCAGCGGCTGTTTCGAGACGATGGCGACGCCGTGATAGCCCTTCTGGCCATTGATGGCGAAATGCTCATAGCCGAGCGCGCGAAAATCCGAATAGGGAAATTCGGCGTTGCGGCACTTGGTCTCCTGCAGGCAGATGACGTCCGGCGCGTGCTCCTTCAAGAATTGCGCGACGATCGGCATGCGCAGGCGCACGGAATTGATGTTCCAGGTGGTGATCTTCATCCGTTTGTCTTCTCGAGAGGGAAAATCCGCGCCGCCATATCGTCAGCCGCCGCTGCTGCGGTCGCCGAACAAGAAAGGCGCCACATCGGCGACGCCGGGCGGCTTTTCGGCGCTGAAGGGCATGGGCCGGCAGACCGCCATGGCCGAGAGGCCGACGCGCGCGGTCAATAGACCGTTGAGCACGCCCTCGCCGAGCTTGGCGGAGAGCTTGGCGGCGATGCCATGGCCGACCACCTGCTGCAGCAGCGAATCGCCGATGGCGAGCCCGCCGGTGATGGCGAGATGCGCGCCGACCGAGCGCGCGAGCTTGAAGAAGCCCAGCATTCCCGGCCGTCCGCCATAGATTTCGGCGATGCGGCGCATCAGCCTTATCGCCTGCGCGGCGACGAACAGCACGTCGAGCAGCGCGCGTGGGCTGACCGTGGTGACGATGGAGACGCGCTTGGAGGCGTCGGCGATCTCGCGCCGCGCCTGCGCGTCCAGCGGATGCGCGAGATGGCGCTCGGCGAGATCGACGAGATCGCGCCCGTCGATGATCTGCTGCGAGAATTCCAGCACCAGCGCGCGCGCGCGGCCGGTCTCGGGGCGGTCCTCATAGAGCTTGCACAGCTCCTTCACATGCTCGCGCGCGGCTTTGATGTCGTCGCGAAGCCGCGCTTCGGCGAGGGCGATATGCAGCTTGGCGATGCGATTTTGCCGCGCGATGGCGGCGATCTCCTTGGCCAGCATCGCCGCGGCGGCGACGAGCGCCAGGCCGGCGAGCGCGAGCCCGACAGTTCCGAGCATGGCCGAATGCGCGAAGAGATCCTCGACCAGATTGGTGAGCCACATGCCGCCGGCCAGCGACAGCAGCCCCGCCACGGCCGAGACGAATAATCCGCCCCAGGAGACCAGCATGCTGCGCAGCACGCCGCGCTTCTGCGCGGCCTCGATCGCCTTCTCTTCCTCGACGAAACCGCGCGGCGCCGCTTCGGCCTCGAGCGCGAAGACGTCGATCTGCGCCTCGAAGACGCTGGGCTGGACTCGCTCCGCCTCCAGCGGCTTCGCGCTTTTGGGGGGAACGATCTGCTCGCCGTCGAGGCGGAAGGCGCGCGGGCGCGGTCTGCGTTCTGGTTCCGTCATCTCTGTCGCTTCGATGGCGCTTTCGCCCCGCAGCTTTCTAGCGCATGGCCAACCGCTCCGCCCGTAAAAATTGCCGCCTGCGCCGAGCTCTCGACAGAAATCATCGGGGGCGGGGCCGTCCCGCCCCGGCTCAGGCCGGCGCCCAGGCCTGCCGCGCGGCGAGCTTCTCGTTCTGCTCGAGCGCGCGCAGCCGCGCCGGGCGATTCTCCAGGCCGCCCCAATAGGCTTCGAACTCCGGCCGCTTCTCCAGCACGCCGAAGCGCATGCCGAAGCCGATCATCGAGCCGAGATAGACATCGGCCGCGCTGAAGGCGTCGCCGGCGATATAGCGCCGTCCCGCCAGCGCTTTCGCCAGAGTGTCCAGCACGGCGGCGTATGAGCCGTAGCCGAAGCTCCGCTGCCTGTCCGCGGCCGGGTCCCAGCCGACGGAATGATTGCTCATCGCCGGCTCCACGCAGCCGGCGGCGAAGAACAGCCAGCGATAATAGGCGCTGCGCTCGGCCGTCGGCGGCGCGAGGCCGGCTTGCGGAAACGCATCGGCGAGATAGGCGCAGATGGCCGCGGCCTCCGTCACCACCTTGTCGCCGTGGCGGATCGCCGGCACCTTGCCCATTGGATTGATCGCGAGGAACTCGGGCGATTTGATCGAGGTGCCATACTCCTCGATCTCGATGGAATAGGGCGCGCCGATCTCCTCGAGCAGCCAATGCACGATCATGCCGCGCGATTGCGGATTGGTGTAGAAGACGATCTTAGACATGGAATTTCCTTTTGTGGTCGAGGGCGCGACACGTCCATAAGCCGTCACGCTGTCAGATTCTGTCAGCATCGAGCGACGCCACTCCTTTTGCAGCGTCTGGCGTCGGCGCGGCGGGCGCTCCTCCAGCATTTCCGCCGCCTCGATGCGATCGGCGCGGAAATGACGGAAATCGCCTCTCAGCTCGCACCAGGCGACGAGCACGCGGGCGGATTCGAAAAATCCCAGCGCCACCGGCCAGACGACGCGTTTCGTGCGCGCGCCCTTGCCGTCGGCGTAGGAGATGGCGAGCTTGCGCTCCTCGCGCAGCGCGCGGCGCAGCAGCTTCAGCTCGGCGACATGCGCCCGCGACCAAGGCGGGCCGACGATCAGCGCATCATCCGGCGCGCGCGACCGTCCCTGCGGGAGAACGGCGGATATTTTCGCCATCGCGCTCTGCGCCGCGCGCGAAAGTCCGTCATCGGTGCGCTGCGCCACCCATTTGGCGCCGAGCTCCAGCGCCTCGATCTCTTCTTCCGAGAACATCAGCGGCGGCAGCAGAAAGCCCGGCCGCAAGACATAGCCGACGCCGGGCTCGCCCCCGATCTCCGCGCCCATCGCCTGCAGCGCGGCGATGTCGCGATAGAGCGTGCGCAAGGAGACGCCGGCCGCGCGTGCGAGCTCGGCGCCGCTGACCGGGCGTCGGCGCCCACGCAGGAGCTGCAAGAGTTCGAAGAGGCGGCCGGCGCGCGACATGGGCCGCGAAGCTAGCACGGGACGGGGAGCGGATCGCGGCTCTATTCTTTCCGCGGATAGGGCGGCTTGAGCTGGCTCGCCAGCAGCGCGACGAGGCTGGACTGCCGGCCGACGCCGGTTTTGGCGAACACGCTCTTGAGCTGGCTGCGAACGGTCGCGGGCGTCGTGCCCTGACGGCGGGCGATCTGTTCCAGCGACAGGCCCGAGACGATTCCGCCGGCGACGCAAGTCTCGGCGGCGGTGAGATCGAAGAGGCCTCGGATCACCGTGGCGTCGGGCGCTTGGCGGAGCGCTATGGGCGCGACCACCAGAAGCGCGCATCCGCCGTCGAAGAGATCGCGCGATTCGCCCGCCATCGGAATGAGATGGACGACCGCAGCGTCGCCGTCGCGGCCGCGGGCGGGAAAGGAGCGCGCCGTCGTCGCGGCGAGGCTCGACACATCGGCGAGCGCGCGCCGCAACATGCCATTGGCGGCGGAATCGGCGAGAGCGACGCGGTCGTCGGGCAGCCATTTGACATGAGGCGTCATCTTCTCGATGAGCGAATTGGCGGCCAGGGCGCGGCCGCGCGAGTCGAGAGCGGCTGCAGGGAGGCCGATCAGCGACAGCGCCTCGGTGGCGACGCGCAGCCGCTCGAGCCGCCAGCGCGCCGCCAGAAAGCCGGCGCGCGCGAGATGCGGACGAAACGCGTCGAGACGGGCGATATCGGCGGCCGCGAAGGCCGGCTGGCCGACGCGACGGCTGATATGGACCACCACGAAATCCCCCGTGGGCATGGGCATGGCCGTGGCGGCGGCGTGGCGCAACCCATTGGGCGTTCCCCAATGCGTCATCACCGGATCGGCGAGCCATTCCTCCGGCGTGAACACGGTTTCGGCGTCGAGGAAGCCCGCATGGTCGGCGGCGAGCAGTCGAACCGGCGCCTGGCTGCGCGCGCCGGCCGGCGACCGCAGATAATCGTCGACGCCGACCATTGCGGGGGAATGTCGCCAGCCGACCCAGGCGTCGCTTCGGCGCGTGAGAATGATTCCGCCGTCGGCTTCCGCCGTGGCGGCCAGCTCATGCATCGCGAGCGGCCAGAGATCTGGATCGGTGGCGGCGCGATAGATGAGCTCGACGAGGCTTTCGAAATTGATCATGGTCGGCTCGAAAATGAATGTATCGAAATGAGAAACAAAGCTTCGGCGCGTTTCGAAGCAGCTTTCGCGCCAGCGCGCGGCGTCTCGCGCTTCGGCGCCGCTTTTGGCTCGGCTTGCGGCGAGCGGCGGCCTCGACTAGTTTGCGCGCCGCGTTCGGCGAAAGGCGCCGGCCGCGCGGCGCGGGTCTTTCTCCTTGGCGTTTTCTTCTTTTCCAGAACTCGGCGCGCTGGCGGTCGGCTATCTGCTCGGCTCGATCCCCTTCGGCCTGCTGCTGACGCGGCTCGCGGGGACCACCGACATTCGCTCGATCGGCTCCGGCAATATAGGCGCGACCAATGTTCTGCGCACCGGGCGTAAAGATCTCGCCGCTGCGACTCTGCTGCTCGATGCGCTCAAAGGCGTCGCCGCCGCGCTCATCGGCGCGCTGATCGCGCCGGACGGCGCCGTCATCGCTGCGGCGGCCGCCTTTATCGGCCATATCGCGCCTGTCTGGCTGCGCTTTCGCGGCGGCAAGGGCGTCGCGACATTTTTGGGCGCGCTGTTCGGAATCAGCTGGCCGGCGGGCCTCGCTTTCGCGGCCGTCTGGCTGTCGATGGCCGCTCTGTTCCGCTACTCCTCGCTGTCCGCGCTGGCGGCGAGCCTCGCTTCGCCGCTCGTTCTCGCGGCGAGCGGCCATGGCCGTGAGGCCATCGTCTTCGCGGCCATGGCGGCGCTGCTGTGGTGGAAGCATCGCGACAATATTCGCCGCCTGCTCTCCGGCAATGAGAGCCGCATCGGGCAGAAGGCATGAGCGCTTCCTCCTCCGCGACGCGCTTGACGGAGGAGCAGCTCTTTCATTGGCTGCGGCTCATTCGTTCGGAGAATGTCGGGCCGCGCACCTTTCGCCAGCTCGTCAACAGGTTCGGCGGCGCGCAGGCGGCGTTGGAGGCGCTTCCCGATCTGCTCGCGCGTTCCGCCCATGGGCGCATGATCCGCATCGCCGAGCCGGACGATGTGCGCGCCGAGATGGAGCGCTCGGCGAAGCTCGGCGTGCGCTTCGTCTCGCTCGGCGACGCCGATTATCCGCAGCCGCTGCGCGCGATAGAAGCGGCGCCGCCATTGTTGGCGCTGCGCGGCTCGGCGGAAATTCTGTCGCGTCCTTGCGTCGCCATCGTCGGCTCGCGCAATGCGTCTGCAGCGGGGCTCACCTTTGCGGAGCGTCTGGCGCAAGGCCTCGCGCGGGAAAATTACGTCATCGTCTCGGGCCTCGCGCGCGGCGTCGATCTCTCCGCCCATCGCGCCAGCCTCGCGGCGGGAACCATAGCCGTGCTCGCCGGCGGCCATGCGCGGCCCTATCCCAATGAGCATCGCCCCTTGATCGAGGAGATCATCGCGCGCGGCGGCGCGGTGGTCACGGAAATGCCGCTCGAATGGGAGCCGCGCGGGCGCGATTTTCCCCGCCGCAATCGCATCGTCTCGGGCCTGTCGCGCGGCGTCGTGGTCGTGGAGGCGGCGCGCCGCTCCGGCTCGCTCATCACCGCGCGCTTCGCCATGGAGCAGGGCCGCGAGGTGTTCGCCGTTCCCGGCTCGCCGCTCGATCCGCGCGCCGAAGGAACCAATGATCTCCTGCGCCAGGGCGCCACTCTCTGCGCCGGGGCGGACGATGTCACCCGCGCGCTCGCCGCCGGCGCCGGCAGGCAAGGCGATCTCTTCGGCGAAGGGGAGGGCGCGCCCAAGGAGGAGCCGTTCTGGGAAGAGATGGACGATCTCTTCTCGCTGCAGGAGCGGGCGCCGAATTTCATGCATGAGCGCGCCGCTCCCATCGCGCCGCAGCCGGAGATCGCGCCGATCGTCGCCGCGCGGGCGCGAGAGGCGGAGACGGTCGATCCGCTCGCGCGCGTCATGGCGCTGCTCGGGCCGGCGCCGGTCGCCATCGACGATCTCGTGCGCGCCGCTGGTCTCCCTGCGCGCGAGGTCAACGCCGCGCTGCTGGAACTCGATCTCGCCGGGCGGCTCGCGCGCCACGGCGCCAATCTCGTCTCGCTGGCTTGATTTGAGGCTTTATGCGCGGCCGCGCGAGTCGGCGGCGCGCTCACGTGATTTCGTCTCGGCCTCGACGCGCGCCAGATTGAGGAAATAGGCGAGCATGGTGAGATCGGACCGGTCCGCCATCGTCGCCAGCTCGCCCGCCATTTGCGCGATATAGACGGCGAGAGAAGCCGTCGATGCTTCTTGCGCGTCCATCTCGGCGGGGGCTGCTTTTGCGCTCTTCGACATCGGCTCCTCGCATCGGCGCATTGGATGGCGGCGGCGATTCAGATGTTCAACTTACAGTCGTAAAATGCCTCGTCGCCGACAGCTTGTCAACGCGACCGCAGCTATGTCGTCAGGATTTTTTGCCTTGAACGCCATGCCTCTAGAGGCAAAGGCGGACGCCCTCGCAAAGCGGCGCAATACAACTAAAAGTTTTCATATCGAGGCCCCTCCGGCGCGGCGGGAGCGTTAACGGAGGGTTTTTTTTGACGCTCGATGGTCTGGACGGCCGGTAAGCGCGCCTTAGTTCCCCTTCACCTGGGCCGCGCTTCTCTCAGCGGAGCGACGGCGTGATCGGGAATTTTTCAATGAGGCGCGAGTTGAGCGACCGATGAGTTGGGGGACTGATATGTGCGTTGGCTTCTCTTCACCGATCGCGCTCCTCCCGGCGCATCTGGTCGTCTGCGCCGTCGCGTCTACCGTCACTGAATGAACGTCTGCGCCGGCGCGGATCGCGCCGTGACGAAAGGTTCCTGTCGCCCGCTGCGGGCGGCGGGAAAGGGGGGCGAGAGCCACGAGGAGGCTTGGGTATGAGCAAGGTTGTGAAGTTGTCTCTGCTGGGCGCCGCTGGCGCCGTGATCGGCATCGCCGCGCCGGGCGTCGCTCTGGCCGGTCCGGTCGGAATGGCGAATGTGGCGTCCGTGTCGCTTCCGGCGGCGACGGACGAGGTCCATTATCGTCGCATTCATGCGGGCCGCTCGGCCCATTACTGCCCGCCGCGTCGCATCGAGCACCGCACGGTCTATGTGCGTCGCATCATCGAGCGCCGCACCGCCTACTATCCGATGTATGAGCGTCGCACGGCCTATGTCGCGGCTCCGGTGGCGACGGCTGTCGTCGTGCCGGTCGTCGCGGCCAGCTACGCCTATCCCTCCTATGGATATGGCTATGGCGGCGGCGGCCCGGGCATCATCGGCGCCGGCGCCGGTCTTCTCGGCGGCGCGCTGAACATCGGCTTCGGCGGCGGCGGCTGGGGCGGCGGCTGGGGTGGCGGCTGGGGGCGTCGCGGCTGGTGGTGAGCCGGTCGTTCTAGCCTCCCGTAGCGAGGCGCCCCAGCCTGTCTAGGGCGCCTTGCAGAATATAGGCCGCGGCCATTCTGTCCACGACCTCGGCCCTTTTGGCGCGCGACACGTCCTGCGCCAGCAGCTCTCTGGTGACGGCGGCCGTCGAAAGCCGTTCGTCCCAGAAGGCGTAGGGCGTTCGGCGCATCGCGTCGAAATTGCGCATGAAGGCCCGCGTCGCTTGCGCGCGCGGGCCTTCAGAGCCGTCCATGTTGAGCGGCAGGCCGACGATCAGCGCGGCGATTTCGTGCTGCGCGATCAAGGCGACGAGCCGCTCGGCGTCCTTGGTGAATTTCACGCGGCGGATCGTCTCGAGCGGCGTCGCGAGGCGGCGCTCGACGTCCGACAGCGCGAGCCCTACGGTCTTCGTGCCGACATCGAGCCCGATCAGCCTGCTTTTTTGTGGCAGCAGAGCGGCGAGCTCCTCGAGCGTCTTTTGTCCGGCGGTCATGCCTATTCGCCTAGCACGTCGCGCGGCTTTCTGGAAATCCGGCGCGCTCGTTGCATCACGGGCGGACGCGCGCATTGCGCCCTCGAAGCCGCGAGTGGTATAGCGCGCGGGACGAAGTCGGAACGGAGCTCCATAAAATGTCCGTCGATCAGGCGACTGTCCGCCGCATCGCCCATCTCGCGCGCATCGCCGTCGAGGACCAAGAGGTCGAGCGCCTCGGCGCGGAGCTCAACGCCATATTGGATTTCGTCGCCGAGCTGTCGAGCGTCGATGTCGCGGGCGTCGAGCCTTTGACCTCCGTTCTGCCCATGCAAATGAAGAAACGGCAGGACGTCGTCACCGACGGCGGCTTCGCCGACGCCATTCTGGCCAATGCGCCGGAAAAGGACGACCATTATTTCGTCGTGCCCAAGGTCGTGGAATAAACGCCTTCCGCAAAGACGAGCGACGCCCGCCAGACGCGGGCCTTTGAATAAGACACGAACGAGCGAAACGCATTCATGTCCGATCCTACGCATTTGTCCCTCGCCGAGGCGCGCGACGCGCTCGTTGCGAAGAAGCTGTCGGCGACGGAGCTGACCAAGGCCCATATAGAGGCGATAGAGAAAGCGCGCGCGCTCAACGCTTTTCTCACCGAGACGCCAGAGCTCGCGCTCGAAGCCGCGCGCGACAGTGATGCGCGCATCGCGCGCGGCGAGGCGCGCCCGCTCGAGGGCCTGCCGCTCGGCATTAAGGACCTCTATTGCACCAAAGGCGTGCGCACCACGGCGGCGAGCCGCATCCTCGACGATTTCACGCCCACTTATGAATCGACCGTCTCCGCCAATCTGTGGCGCGACGGCGCGCTGATGCTGGGCAAGCTCAATCTCGACGAATTCGCCATGGGCTCCTCCAATGAGACCAGCGCCTTCGGCCCTGTCGTCTCGCCCTGGCGGCGCAAGAAGGGCGATGGTTTCGACGACGCCAAGATCGTTCCCGGCGGGTCCTCGGGCGGCTCCTCCGCCGCCGTCGCGGCGCGTCTCGCGCTCGGCGCCACGGCGACGGACACGGGCGGCTCCATTCGCCAGCCTGCGGCTTTCACCGGCACTGTCGGCATAAAGCCGACCTATGGCCGCTGCTCGCGCTGGGGAATTGTCGCTTTCGCCTCCTCGCTCGATCAGGCGGGGCCGATCACGCGCACGGTGCGCGACGCGGCGATCATGCTGCGCTCCATGGCCGGTCATGATTCCAAGGACACGACCAGCGTCGATGCGCCGGTTCCCGATTATGAGGCCGCGATCGGCGCCTCGGTGAAGGGCCGCCGCATCGGCATCCCGAAGGAATACCGCATTGGCGGCGGCGCCGAGATCAATGCGCTCTGGGACCAGGGCGTCGCCTGGCTGCGCGACGCGGGCGCCGAGATCGTCGAGATTTCTCTGCCGCACACGCGTTTCGCTCTGCCGGCCTATTACATCATCGCTCCGGCGGAGGCCTCCTCCAATCTCGCGCGCTATGACGGCGTTCGCTACGGCCTGCGCGAGAAGGGCCGCGACATCGCCGACATGTATGAGAAGACGCGCGCCAAAGGCTTCGGGGCCGAGGTGCGCCGCCGCGTGATGATCGGCGCTTATGTGCTCTCGCATGGCTATTACGACGCCTTTTATGTGCGCGCGCAAAAAATCCGCAGCCTCATCAAGCGCGATTTCGACGAGGCTTTCGTGGCCGGGGTCGATGCCGTGCTGACGCCGGCGACGCCTTCCACCGCTTTCGCGCAAGGCGAGAAGGGCGCGGCCGATCCGGTCGAGATGTATTTGAACGACATTTTCACCGTGACGGTGAACATGGCCGGCCTGCCGGGCATTGCGGTGCCGGGCGGCCTCGGCGCCGACGGATTGCCGCTCGGCCTGCAACTCATCGGCCGCCCCTTCGACGAGGCGACCTTGTTCTCGCTCGCCGCGGCGCTGGAGAGCGCGGCGCCGAAGATCGATTTCCCGCGGCCTTGGTGGACAGAGGCGAAATGACGCGCAGAGCAGAGGCAGCAAAGCTCGAACCGCGCGACGAAATGTCGGACGTGCGCGCCACCATAGACGCGCTCGACGACGAGCTCGTCGCTCTGCTCGCGCGCCGCCAGCGCCAGATCGAGCGCGCCGCGGCGGTGAAACCCTCGCTCGGCATTCCCGCGCGCGTGCCCGAGCGCGTCGACGAAGTGCTGGCGCGCGTCGCCGCGGCGTCGCAGCGCGAGGGGCTCGATGTCGAACTGGGGCAAGCGCTGTGGCGCGCGCTGATCGAATGGTCGATCGGCTATGAAGTTGGACTGATGGGTTCCGACGCCTCTGAGAACGGGACGCCGACGAAAATATCCGAGTGATCCGTTGGTGTCGTGGCGCCGATACTGCGTGTAAACAAGCATTTTGTTAATTCATTTATCGTCTCGATTTGCCGTCAGGAGCGTATCGTGAGGAGTTATTTTGTCATTGTCGGCGCGCTTTTTGCGCTGTCGATTGTGAGTTACAATCGCATCATCTTGCTTTTCTCTATTATATTTGTCGTTCCCGGCGTCATCCTATTCGTCGCGAGCACTGCGTTGTTTTACGCGCTCGGCGCTGGACCGGCCGCCTATTTATGGCGCTCTCGGCGACCGCGAGCCGCATTGGTTGTCGGAGTGCTTTGCGAAGCGGCAGTGGCTCTCGGCCCCGGTTACCGAGGTCGACAGGAACTCGAGGCTTTCGAAGCGTCAGCGATCGCAGGAGATTTTGCGCGCGAGCCGACACTGCGCGCGAAGAGCTTCGAAATTCCCTTGGACGGGTGGGCGCCGTCCGATGATCCGGTTACGCGGTCGCCGGATTGCAGCATTCTCTGTCGGGACCTGCTGTATCGCGCGCGCGTCGAATCCGTATTCGTCGAAGCAACTGGCGGCTTGTGGCGATACCGGCTCGACTGGCGTGACCGGTGTCCCGTGCGATATCGAGACCTGCGGGAGTTTGGAGCGAGCGCTTCTGTAGATGGCAAGTGTCTGGTCGGGGAACAGGTCGCTGTCGACGGCGCCGATGTGAAATTGAGGCTCGATCCTCGTCGCGATCTCATCCCGCCGGGTTTTAGCGAGAGGTCGACGTTCTGGCGGATCGTCTCGCCACCGCAGACATGGGAAGTCGACGAGCGGATCGGCGACGGTTTTCAACTCGTCGAGCGACGGACTGCGACTCAAGGGGCCTATGCGCCGACGCCGCTCTATGTTTTGTTCGCGTCGGAAAGCCCTGTCACGAAAGATTATCGACCGCTCGTCACGTCGCGGCTCGCCGGCGGTCGAACAGCGGATTGGCGAGAGATCGTGAGCCGCCGCTATGGACTGAGCTTCGACAGTTCGGCGCTCGCCGAGCGCCCCGTCACCTTCGCCGAAGTGGACGCTGCGAAGCGCGTGCTGACGCGCGCCTCGGAGCACGACAATGATCTTTCCCGCGACGACCTGGCGCGGGTGCGTCCAGTCGCCGAGAAGGTGGTGATGCAGTCGTCCTTTGGTCCCGATGAGATGGATTTTTTGCGGCTGCTCCTGCGGCGTCCGCTTCTCGATGGAGCTAAATTCGATCTGGGCGCCGTCGATGTCGGGCGCCATGCGTCTGCCTGGCGCGACTTGTTGCCAGACATCGTCTCGCTGTTCGAAACGCCATCTTCCGTGGGCGATCGTGATTTCCGGCGGGTCATGAGCAGTGTGCTGGAGCAGTCGCCACGCGAGGCGCTCCGTATCTATCGGCCGCGCTTCGAACGAATTTTGTCGGACCCGTCTCTAGCACGCGATTTGCCGGGAGTCATTCGTCGCTGGGGCGAAGTTTCCGACACGCCGAAGCCTGTGTTGCTTCGTCTGCTCGAGGATGAGGGCGTGCGAGGGCCCGCGATGGTCGGTCTCTGCCGGATCGCTCTGCCGCATGATGACGAGATCGTCGAAAAGCTCTTCGACATTCTTCCCCGTATGAGGCGTTTCGATTTCGCGGCCGGTGACGCGAGCGGAGTAGCCACCCTCTTGCTGGCCGGCGAACGCCGTCGGCTGCAGGCGCTTTCGACCTCCTTCGCCGACGCCGAGGGCGCTCGCGAGCTCTCGAGCTTGCTGAAATGGATAGAGGCCGAAGCGCGCATAGTTCAATGCGGCTGACAAGGCAGATCGCCCGACGATGACCGATTTCTCGATGAACATTGGGCGCGTTCTGGCAAATTTGGCGAATCCAGGCAGACGAGCGTCGGCGCGGCGACGCGTCTAGGGGGCGGGCGAAGCTCTCGATATCCTCGGGGCGCAAATCTTCGCGGGGCGGATGCCTTTGCGATCGACGACGCAGAAAATTTCCGCGGCCGGTGCTTTGGGCTATAATCGCCGCCGACATACAGCGAGCATCTCGCCGCAAGCCTTCGAGGACGCCATGACCGCAGCCGTTTCCCCTAATCCCGCGAAGCTCATCAAAGGCGCAACCGGCGACTGGGAAGTCGTCGTCGGCATGGAGATACACGCCCAGGTGACGAGCAAGGCCAAGCTCTTCTCCGGCGCTTCCGCGGAATATGGCGGCGAGCCCAACGACCATGTCTCGCTCGTCGACGCCGCCATGCCGGGCATGCTGCCGGTCATCAATGAGGAATGCGTCAAACAGGCCATTCGCACCGGGCTCGGCCTGCAGGCGCAGATCAATCTGCGGTCCGTCTTCGATCGGAAAAATTATTTCTATCCCGATCTGCCGCAGGGCTATCAGATTTCCCAGTACAAGCATCCGATCGTCGGCGAGGGCGAGGTCATCGTCGATGTGACGCCCAGCGAGCGCATCACCGTCGGCATAGAGCGGCTGCATCTCGAGCAGGACGCCGGCAAGTCCATCCACGATCTCTCGGCCACCGAGAGCCATGTGGATTTGAACCGCTCCGGCGTCGCGCTGATGGAGATCGTCTCCAAGCCGGACATTCGCTCGGCCGAGGAGGCGCGCGCCTATGTCTCCAAGCTGCGCACCATTCTGCGCTACATCGGCTCCTGCGACGGCAATATGGAGCAGGGCTCTCTGCGCGCCGACGTGAACGTCTCCGTGCGCAAGCCCGGCGCGCCCTTCGGCACGCGCTGCGAGATCAAGAACGTCAACTCCATCCGCTTCATCGGCCAGGCGGTGGAGGTGGAGGCGCGCCGCCAGATCGGCATTCTCGAGGATGGCGGCGTCATCGCTCAGGAGACGCGCCTCTTCGATCCCGGCAAGGGCGAGACGCGCTCCATGCGCTCCAAGGAGGAGGCGCACGACTATCGCTATTTCCCGGACCCGGATCTGCTGCCGCTGGAATTCGATCAGGCCTATGTCGACGCGCTGAAGGTCGAACTGCCGGAGCTGCCGGACGAGAAGCGCGCGCGCTTCGTCGCCGATTACGGCCTGCCGCCCTATGACGCCGGCGTGCTCGTCGCCGAGCGCGCGAGCGCGGACTTCTTCGAGGAGGCGGCGAAAGGCCGCGACGCCAAGCTCGTCGCCAATTGGGTGATCAACGAGCTGTTCGGCCGCCTCAACAAGGAGGGGCTCGACATTACGCGTTCGCCCGTGTCCGCTGCGGCGATCGGCGCCATCGTCGATCTCATCTCCACCAGCGTCATCTCGGGCAAGATCGGCAAGGATCTGTTCGAGATCGTCTGGCAGGAAGGCGGCGATCCGCGCGAGATCGTCGAGACGCGCGGCTTGAAGCAGGTGACGGACACTGGCGCGATCGAGAAGGCGATCGACGAGATCATCGCCGCCAATCCCGACAAGGTCGCGCAAGCCAAGGCGAAGCCGACCATGCTCGGCTGGTTCGTCGGCCAGGTGATGAAAGCGACCGGCGGCAAGGCCAATCCGCAAGCCGTCAATGAGTTGCTGAAGAGCCGTCTCGGCGTCTGAGACACTTCCGACAGAGCCGAAACTCGAATCACCGGCGGCGTCGATTCGATCGAATCGACGCCGCGCGATGGCCGCAGCGCGGCTTTCGCGAGACGCGGCGCGCGCGCTGCGCACAATTTTTTTTCACATGGTTAGCAGCGCTGCGAGAGCGCGCGTGACGAGCTTCGCAGAGGCGGCGCCGGCGTCGTCGCGCATGCGTCGAGACATGCGAAGCGATCGGCGCGGAGCGTCGGCGACAGCGTGAAACGAAAGCGCAAAATCGCGCTTCGTCATGCGCGCATCGTCGCGCGAATGCGTTACGCGCAATTGCTCGCATCTCCTAGTCATTGAAGAAAAACAATAGATTGAAAGGCCTCGTCGACGGTCGCGCGGAGTGCGTGGACATTTCGAGGAGGCGTCGTCGTCGATGCGCGACGCGCCTTTCGAGCGCTGTCGAGATCGCTTTCGACATGCGTCTTCCGCGCTGCGTCTTACGCCTTCATCGACATGCGTCGCGGCGTTCATCGGCGCGCGCATTCGCTGCTGTCGCGCGCTATGCGACATCGCATTCGCGAGCAATTCGTGAAAGCGCCACTTGAACGACTGGTTAACCACGTTACGCTATTGCGGCCTATTGTCGGTCATAGCGACATTCCGACGATATGGATCAAGGGGACTGAAGATGGCGAAACCAACGACGAAGCGTAAGCCTGCGAAAAAGGCGGCCGCGAAGAAGGGTGCTCGTAAGACTGCGACCAAGAAGGCGGCGACCAAGAAGGCCGCGACCAAGAAGGCCACCGCCAAGAAGGCTACGCGCAAGGCCGCTTCGAAGAAGGTCGCCCGCAAGACCACGCGCAAGACGGCGACGAAGAAGCGCGTTGCGACGAAGAAGCGCGTTGCGACCAAGAAGCGCGTCGCCACGAAGAAGCGCGTCGCGACGAAGAAGACCGCCACGAAGAAGGCCGTGCGCAAGGCGCCCGTCAAGCGTCGCGCTCCGCGCAAGGCCAAGGAAACTCCTCCGGCTCCCGAAAGCTCGGAAGCGGTCTGACGAAAGACCCGCGGCCGAAACGCGTTCGCCATGCGCAGCCGATCCACCTCGCATCGTGAACGCGTTTCGCAGCACTTCTCTCGCCCGGGCCGGCTCGGCCCGCGCTCCTTGCTCCTGCTGATCGGCTTTCTTTCTCTCGCGCTTTTCCGGCCGACCTCGACGCGAGGTCCGCGACGGCGGGCGAGACCGCTCCCTCAGGCCATCAACGGGTGAGACATCTGGTCGCGAACTCGCGCCAGCTCGTTCCCGCCGTTCGACCTTCCTGCCGGATCTTCATCCATTGTGTGGCACATTGGCGCATGCGCTCGCGCGAGGCGCGCGGCAGCGAGGGCGGCGGCGTCGATGTGTCGAGCGGCGGCAGCTCCTGCGGCGGCGCGGGCGGCGTCTCTACCGCCGGCGGCTGCGGCGCGCGCTGCTCTGGCGGACGTCGTGGCGGCGCAGGCGCGCGCGTCGCGCGGCGCGCGGCTGCGTGCGGCGGACGTTCGCTAGCAGACTGTGGCTGAGGCGCTGCGACGACAGCGGTCGCGAGCGCGCAAAGCGAGGCGACGATCGCCGCAAAGGCGCTCCGCGATGAAGAGAGAGCGCCGGAGTTCACGCGTTCCGCCATCGGCTCCCATTGCTCGTCGCGCCGCATCCGCGGATGAGAGCGCGGCGTCGGACGTGAGGACGGCTCTAGACCGGAAGGCGGCAGGGCGTCAATGTTCGGAGGTTTCGCAGTCTTCCCATTGCGACGAGCGCCATGCTACGCACGCTTCGCCGCCGTGCGCGTTTTCCGTGACGCGGCTGCGCTGGAGGTCGCGCCAATGAAATCTCCCGGAAACAAATTCGCCGACGCCTCCGCGCGGCTCGCGCTCACCGCGCGCCCGCGCCGCAATCGCAAGAGCGAATGGGCGCGCCGCCTCGTGCGCGAGACCAGGCTCTCCGCCGACGATCTCATCTGGCCGCTGTTTCTGCTCGACGGGGCAGGGCGCTGCGAGCCGATCGCCTCCATGCCGGGCGTCTATCGCTATTCGATCGACACGGCGCTGGAGGCGATTGAGGAGGCGGCCTCGCTCGGCGTGCCGGCGGTGGCGCTGTTTCCCAATACTGATCCGGCGCTGCGCGATCCGCATGGCTCGGCCGCGCTCGATCCCGAAAATCTCGTCTGTCTCGGCTGCCGCGCGATCAAGAAAGCGGTTCCGGGCATAGGGATCATCACCGATGTCGCGCTCGATCCCTATACGAGCCATGGTCATGACGGGCTGCTCGTCGGCGATGAGATCGTCAATGACGAGACCGTCGCCGTGCTGACGGCGCAGGCGGTCAATCAGGCGCGCGCCGGCGCTGATGTCATCGCGCCCTCGGACATGATGGACGGGCGCATCGGCGCGATCCGCGCCGCGCTCGACGCCGAGGGCTTCGAGAATGTGCAGATCATGAGCTACGCCGCCAAATACGCCTCGGCCTTCTACGGACCGTTCCGCGACGCCATCGGCACCAATAAGACTCTGCGTGGCGACAAGCGCACCTATCAGATGGACCCCGCCAATAGCGACGAGGCGCTGCGCGAGGTGGCGCTCGATCTCGAGCAGGGCGCCGATATGGTGATGGTCAAGCCGGGCATGCCCTATCTCGATATTGTGCGACGCGTCGTCGACGCCTTTCATGCGCCGACCTTCGCTTATCAGGTGTCGGGCGAATATGCGATGATCGAGGCCGCCGCCGCCAATGGCTGGCTCGACGGCGAGCGCGCGATGATGGAGAGCCTCACCGCTTTCAAGCGCGCGGGCGCCGCGGGCATTCTCACTTATTACGCGCCGCGCGCCGCCGCCTTCCTGCGCCGCGGCTGAAGCCGCGGCGAGAGCTCCGGGCCATCATCGCGAGGAACGAAGCGACGAAGCGATCCAGGGGCCGCCCTATGGCCCTGGATTGCTTCGCTTCGCTCGCAATGACAGCCCCGTCACCATTCGGCTTTCACCAGCGGCAGCTTCTGCTTCAGCCGCGTGAGAAGATCCTTCAGGCTCTGGCGATTGGCCTTGTCGCAGAGCTGAGCGTCGAGATCGGCCTGCACCGATTGCGACAGCCACCAGCTCATCGAGACTTTGGACATGGACAAGGTCTGGCCCTTGAAGCGCGCGCAAGTCGCGTCGAGCAGCGGATCATCGCCGCCATCGGCGACCAGCACGGGCTGCACGCGCACGCCGATCTGGAAGAAGCTCGCCGTCATATCGCCGGCGTAGCGGTCGGTGTCGGCGTTCATCTCGAGCAGGCTGCGCTGCGCGAGCGCCGCCTGCTCGGCGGCATGGCCGGCGCGCGTCGCAAGCAGAGCGTTCGCGGGCGCGGCGACGAGGCCGAAGAGATCGGAGACGAAGCTCACCCCCGGCGCGCCCAGCCGCGGCGTGCCCGCCGCGCGCGGCGGCAGCGTATCGTCGGTGAGCGCGCCGACGGGATCATTCTGCACCCACAGGATCAGCGGCGTGACGCCCTGGCCCTTCAGCGCGCGCGCCACATCGAGCGCGGAGGCGAGGCCGGCATTGTCGAAATAGCCGCCATCGACGACGCGGTCGCCATGGGAGCCGTCGCCCTTGGCGCGCAGCGTTCCCGCGGGCGAGATGACGGGGAAGCGCGCGCTGAGCAGCGCCGCGGTGGAGAGAAGAATGTCCGGCCCGTCGCGCAGCGCCGCGACGTCCTTGTCGCCCTGCGCCGCGGCCGGGCACATGTCGCCCTGCGGCGTCTTGCAGGGCGTCGAGATCATCTCGAAGAAATCATAGGCGGCGGGATAGAGCGGCGCGCGCGAATTGGTCGCGGGGGCGGGGCGCGTCGAAATCAGATCGGTTCCGATGATGCGCGTCCCGCTGTCCACCGACGTGCCGTTGAGCAGCAGCAGCGGCGCCCATTTGCCCGCCGGCGTCGCGCGCGCATAGCCGAGCCGACGGCACATGCCGGTCGCGGCGCCGCTCGCGCAGGGCTCGCCGGTCTGGATCAGCTCGCCGGTCCAATAGTCTTTCTTATAGGCGGCGTTGGTCACGAAGTCGTAATGACGCTCCCAGGATTTCTCGAGCAGAGCGGCGCGATCTTCCATCCAGCTCTCCTCGCCGAAGAAAAATTTGCGCGGCGAGAAATTGTCGCGAAAGCCGAGGCCGACGAAGGCGGGCGAGAGATAATCGCCGGCGACCAGCAATTGCAGGCAGTCGCGCCAGCTCTTCGTCGGGTCGCGATGCTCATGCGCGCCGACCCAGACGCGCGCCGAATTGACGCAGGGCGGCGTCGGCGCGTCCTTCTCCGCGGCGTCGGCGAGCGCGGCGCGGAAGATCGCCGAGCCGAAGGCGCCGCCGGAGACGCCAGAGAAGGCGAAGACTCGCCGGCCAGGCGAGCTCAGCTGCGGCGCATCGTGGAGATCGTCGTCGCGATCGATCAAATGGCCGATGACCGTCGCCGCCATATAGGCCGCGCGGCTGGCGCCGCCTTCGGCCGCGACGATCAGCGCCGGCGGACATTCCGTCTCGGTGCAGCCATTGGCCGCCTTCCAATTTCTCACCGCCTCGGTGATGTCGATCTGCCGATCCTCCTTCGAGGGCGCGCCGGAAGCCTCGGGCAGGGCGCGCACATCGTCGAGATGCGTGTTCGCCGCCGTGATCCCGGCCGCGAAGAGTATGGCGATCAGCAGCAGCGGGCGACCGGTCTCATAGCCCTTGCGCACCAGCCAGCTCGCGCCGAGCACGAGGCTGCCGAGCAGAAAGGGAACCAGCAGCGCGCGCGGCGCATGGTCGGACAAGAAGAAGGGCCAGATCAGCGCCGAGACGAACACCGCTGTCGTGGCGTGCAGCGAGGCGAAGGTCAGCCAGCGCAAATCCATGCTCGCGCCGATGAATTTGGCGATGCGCTGACGCTTCATTACAAAATAGACGAACGCGGCGGCTGTCGCAGCGTCGAGCGCCAGCAGCGCATAGATCTGGTCGCGCGTCGCCGTCGCCTCGGGGAGGATGGCGGCGTTCTCGATCGAGGCCTGCGCGCCCCAGAGGCCGAGCGCCACGGCGACGAAAGGGATTAGTCCGAGGAGACGCGGCGTCCAACAGATGACATGCCCGAAGCGTCGGCGCACATGGTCGCGGACGGAGCGTATGTCGTTGTCGCGCATCTCGACGCGCAGCAGATAGGGGATCATCCAGGCCGAATCGGCGTCCTCGAGCACGCGGCGCGCGCCGTAATGGACGGGGAAGGCCCAGACCAGGAAGATCGCGGCGAAGACGCTGAGCCAATAATGCGCGCCGAAGAGCAGCGCGTCGAAGGAGCGATCCGCGAACAGATTCTGCGCCTGATCGACGAGGCCGAAGAGGAGAAGGCCGGCGAGGGCGCTGACGACGCTCACGCGGCAGGCCCAGAGAATGCGCAATATCCAATAGAAGTCCGTCTTCCATTGCGGAGCTGGAGCCGTCACCTCCGCGTGAATCTCTGCTTTCGTCTCGAGCAATTGCGACATGATGCTCTCCATTGAAAAGGTCATGCCCGGACCTTCGCGGCCCGGCGGGAAAACCTGTCTTTAAGTCTACGCTAGGTCGTGACAGTGACAAGACGGCCACGCCCGCGGCCCGATTGCGCGCCAGGAGGCGTCGTCGGGGTGGACAAAGCGGCCGTCCCGTGGTTTGGCTGTGTATCGCCGCTTCGGACCGCCGGTCCGCGGCGCCGCTCTTCGACCCTCTCGCGACTGTTCCGCCCATGCCCGGACGCACGACTCTCTTTGTGATTATTTCGTGTTGTCTTTGCGTTATATCCGGCGCGCGAGCGGATTTTCGCCTGTGCAACAACACGACGAACAGAGTGAGCGTGTCCTTGGCCTATACGGACGGACGCAATTGGCTGTCGGAAGGGTGGTGGAATTTGCGTTCCTCCGCCTGCGAGACGCTGTTGCGCGGACCGCTGGCGGCGCAGTACTACTACGTATATGCCATGGACGAGCGTGGCGGAGAGTGGAAGGGCAAGGCGTTCATGTGCACGCGCGATCGCGAGTTCCGCATCGACGGGCGCGAGGACTGCTTCGCGCGCGGCTTCGACCGCACGGGCTTCTTCGAGATAGACACGGGGCGCGACGCCAAGAACTGGACGGTGCAGCTCACAGATCCGACGCCGTCGTCGACGCAGTGACGAAGACGGCCCGCGCGGCTCTGACAAAAGAGGATTGGGCGACAAAATGAGAAGGTTGCGGCGCGTGAAGATCATCGCGACGCTCGGTCCCGCGAGCGTCGAGAAGACCGTCGTGGCCGGCCTGTCGACGGCCGGCGCCGATGTGTTTCGGATCAATATGAGCCACACCGATCATGCCGGGCTCGCCGCCTATGTGCGCATGATCCGCGAGATCGAGGCCGAGACCGGCCGCGCCATCGGCATATTGGTCGATCTGCAGGGGCCGAAGCTCCGCATCGGCGCCTTCGCCGACGGACCGGTGCATCTGCGCAAGGGCGATCATTTCGTCCTCGACGCCGATCCGACGCCGGGCGACGCTGTCCGCGTGCAGCTTCCGCATCCTGAGATTCTGCAGGCGCTGAAGATCGGCGACGCCATTCTGATCGACGACGGCAAGGTGCGGCTGCATGTGGTCGAGACCTCGGACGACATGGCCCGCGCCGTCGTCGACATCGGCGGCCGCGTCTCCAACCGCAAGGGCGTCAGCCTGCCGGACACGGATATTCCGATCACCTCCATGACGCCCAAGGACCGCGTCGATCTCGACGCGGCGCTGATCGAGGGCGTCGATTGGGTGGCGATTTCCTTCGTGCAGCGCGCCGAGGATGTGCTCGAGGTCAAGCGCGTCGTCGGCTCGCGCGCGCTGGTCATGGCCAAGATCGAGAAGCCGCAGGCCATCGCCCGGCTGGACGAGATCATCGAGCACGCCGATGCGCTGATGGTGGCGCGCGGCGATCTCGGCGTCGAGGTGCCGCTCGAGAAGGTCCCGAGCCTGCAAAAGCGCATCACCCGCGCCGCGCGCCGGCTCGGCAAGCCGGTGGTGGTGGCGACGCAAATGCTGGAATCGATGATTCTGGCCCCGCTCCCCACCCGCGCCGAAGTGTCGGACGTCGCCACTGCTGTCTATGAGGGCGCCGACGCCGTCATGCTCTCGGCGGAGAGCGCCGCTGGTCAGTTCCCGATCGAGGCGGTGGCGACGATGAGCCGCATCGCAGAGGAGGTGGAGAGCGACGGCGTCTATCGCTCCATCCTCAACGCTCAGCGCAATGCGCCGCCCAATCCCACTGCCGCCGACGCCATCGCCGTCGCCGCGCGCGACGTCGCCGAGACGCTGGACTCCATGGCCATTTGCGCCTGGACGGCCTCCGGCGCCACGGCGCTGCGCATCGCCCGCGAGCGGCCGCGCCCGCCAATTCTCGCGTTGACGCCCAATCGTGACACGGCGCGCCGCCTGGCGTTGGTGTGGGGCGTCCATGCGCTGGAGACGCAGGATGCGCGCGACGTGGAGGATATGGTCGATCGCGCCAGCGTGAATTCGCTGGGCGAGGGCTTCGCCGCGCCGGGTGATCGCATCATCATCGTCGCCGGCATGCCCTTCGGTTCGCCGGGCGCGACCAATATGGTCCGGCTCGCGCTGGTCGGCGAGAAGATCGGCGCCTAGAGCGTACGCCGATCGAGCGGAAGCCCGTTCGATCGGTCGGCCTTCGCTCAGGTCAAGATCGCGGCGCGGCGGCCGACGACCATTCCATGATCAGCGTCGGCCGGCCTGCGAGGCTCGGCCGGCCTTCGCCGACACGCACGAAGCCTTCGCGCTCATAGAAGGCGACGGCGCGCTTATTGTCCTGATTGACGTCGAGCCGCAGCCGCGCGGGCGAGAGGCTGCGCGCCGCCTCGATCAGCGCCTCCGCCGCGCCGGAGCCGAAGCGCTCTGGATGCACGCAGAGCTGATCGAGCCAATGCGAAGCGGGATCGACGGTGACGAAGCCGACGAGCGTCCGCCCGGCGCCCTCGAGCAGCAGCAGCGTGCGCGCGCCGCCGTGTTCCAGCTGGATGATGTGATTCTTCAGCCAGTCGCGGCGCGCCTCGAAATCAATGTCCGCATAGGTCCGCCGCCAGGCGGCGACCCAGAGCTCGATGAGCTCGGCCCAGTCCGAATCGCGGCGCGCGACGATACGCGGGCCGGATATCGGGGGGCCGCCTGTCACGCGCGCGCCTTGCGCACTGTGTCGAGTAGGAGCCGGTGGATCGTCTCATTGCCGGCGCAGATCGCGCCCTTGGGCAGCATGTCGCCGCCGCCGTCGAGATCGCTGACGAAGCCGCCGGCCTCCCGCACCAGAACGATTCCGGCGGCGATATCCCAGGGCTTGATGCCGCGCTCCCAATAGGCGTCGTAGCGGCCGGCGGCGACGCCGGCGAGATCGAGCGCGGCGGCGCCCATGCGGCGAATATTGCCGGTCTTGGCCATGACGGCGGTCAGCTCCGTCTGGAAGAGCGCGTGGCGGTCCACCGCTGCGAGCGGGGGGATGCCGCAGGCGATGAGCGAGTCGCCGAGCGATTTGCGCGAGGCCACCCGCATGCGCCTGTTGTTATGATAGGCGCCCTGGCCCTTCTCGGCGACGAACATATCGTCGGTCGCCGGATTATAGACAACGCCGGCGACCAGCTGGCCCTCCCGCTCGAGCCCGATGGACACTGCGAAAATCGGGATGCCGTGCAGGAAGTTGGAGGTGCCGTCGAGCGGATCGATGTGCCAGGTGTGGGTCCTGTCGCTGCCCTCGACAGCGCCGCTCTCCTCCATGAGGAAGCCATAGCCGGGACGCGCGCGCGACAATTCCTCGAACACGACCTTTTCGGCGCGGCGGTCGGCGGCGGAGACGAAATCGCCGGGGCCTTTGACGGACACCTGCAAATTCTCGACCTCGCCGAAGTCGCGCTTCAGGCTGCGCCCGGCCTTTATGGCGGCGGCAGTCATGACGTTCATCAATGCGGATCGGATCATGGAGTCCTGAAGAATGGCGCGTGTGGGGGGAGGTGGGGCGAGGTCTCAAATGACAGGCCGGCGGCGGGCGCGTCAAGCATTCACTGACGTCCCGCCCGCATTCGCGCGCCCTCCGCCGCTCAGGCGTTAACCGGAGATAAACCCTGACGGCGGCGCTGGTCGCGGCCTTCACCGTTTCGAAAGCGCCATTTGGCCAGAGTGAGGCCCTCGGCCCCCTTCGTTGGAGATCAGTTCCGTGCCGTTCGATCCTGTGGAAATCCTCGAGACGAGAGGCGGCCGGCCCGCCGTGACCCTTCGCCGGAGCGACGCCGCGCCGAAAAACGGTCGCTCGCTCGCGTTCTCCAACCGGCCGGCGGCGCCCGATGGCGGGCAATTGCTGCGCGTCGGCCTGCTGCTGGCGCTCGCCGCGCTCTGCGCCGGCGCTCTGAAGGCGGGCCTCGGCCGCTCGGTCGTCGGCGCCGAGCGCACCGCCGATATGGAGCTCCAGCGGAACATCAAGAGCTGAGCCTAAGCGGTTTAGCTGGAAGGATATTCTGCGCCTCCACGCGCCTCGGCGGCGGAATTTTGCGCCATTCTTCGAGCAATGGTTAAAGCAGACCGATAAAAGGCGATATTTCATTTGCTTAAAGCCGGTCGCTAATGCGCCGCATCAGCATTGGCCGGGCAGGGAGAGGCGGGCGCGGACCCGCGCGGAGGCGGCTCGCGAGCCGTGACCTCGGGCGTAATACGTACGGATTCAAAGATTAAGGTTAAGCAAAACCTAATAAGGCGCGCCCCGCAAATTTGCGTTACATAGGTCTCATCGGAACGGCGCGGATCGAGCGCGGCGTTCGAGCGTTCGAGAGCGTCGTATGATGGGACAAGCGTCCGATTCGGTGGAGAGCATTCAGACTCCGGTCTCCTTCGTGGAGAAGCTGGCGGGGTCGGAGGCGTTCGGGGCCATGTTTCGAGAGGGCATGGCGCTGGTGGAGGAGGCGGCGGCCTATCTCGACGGCGATGGTCGGGACGACGCCAAATCGCTGCCGCGGCCCGAGGCTCTGGCCTATGCGGCCGAGAGCATGCGGCTGACGACGCGGCTGATGCAGATCGCTTCCTGGCTGCTGCTGCAGCGGGCGGTCAATCAGGGCGAGATCACGAGAGCGCAGGCCGCCAGCGACAAGCACAAGGTGCGGCTGTCGCAGCAGGAGCTCGCGTCCAATCCGGATGTTTTCGCGCATCTGCCGCAGAAGTTGCGCGATCTCGCCATTCACTCGCTGCGCTTGCAGGCGCGGGTGATGCATCTCGATCAGCTGATCTATGGCTCGGACGCCGGCTATCGCCAGAACCAGGCCGAGAGCCCGGTCGAGGCCCAGCTGCAGAGGCTGCGCAACGCTTTCGCCCCGGGCCTCTGAGGCGCCGGGTTCCCGAGACGAGAGAAACCAAAAAAGCCGCGCTCTCGAGCGCGGCTTTTTTTGGCGCCGGTGAGGGACGCGCTTACTTCTTGCCGAAGGACAGATTGCCGAAGCGCGAGTTGAAGCGCGACAGGCGGCCGCCACGGTCGAGCAGCTGAGCAGAGCCGCCGGTCCAGGCCGGATGCGTCTTGGGGTCGATGTCGAGGTTGAGCGTGTCGCCCTCGGCGCCCCAGGTCGAGCGCGTGAAATACTCCGACCCGTCGGTCATCACGACCCTGATCGTGTGATAGTCGGGATGGATTTCCTTCTTCATCGTCATTCCTCGAAATGAGAGCCGCGCCGACGCCGGCGTTTGGCGGCGCTCATAGCGCATGGCGCGCAAAGGAGCAAGGTCGCGTGAGCGGCGCCGGCAATTCTAGGCGCGTTGCGCCGCATTTTGGTCAGGCGGCGAGCAGACGCTGCACCTCGTTGACGAGGTCCTTGAGGTGGAAAGGCTTGGAGAGGATTTTCGCCTGCCGCGGGGCCTGATTGTCGGGATTGAGGGCGACCGCCGCAAAGCCTGTGATGAACATGACTTTTATGTCGGGATCGAGCTCCGTCGCGCGGCGCGCCAGCTCTATGCCGTCCATCTCCGGCATCACAATATCGGTGAGCAGCAGCTCGAAAGGCTCGACGCGGAGCTGGTCATAGGCGGAGAGCCCGTTGTCGAAGGACGTGACGGCGAATCCGGCCGTCTGCAGCGCGCGCACCAGAAAGCGGCGCATGTCGGTGTCGTCCTCCGCCAGCAGGATTTTCGCGGCAATCTTGTCGGTCATATCGCTCCTCGCATGTTCTATGTCATAAGGGCGCAGTTTGGTAAAAATCGGGTGAAAATAAGGACCCGCTCACGCCCGCCTCTGAAATTCTGGCCCTTGTTTCGCATGATCTGAAATTTTCGGGAATATGCGCGCTGAAAGAGTCTATGCTGCGCATCCGCGATATTCTCTCGAGGGGGCGATAGGAGAGTGAGAGCGATGAGGCGTCGACGATGATGGACGAGGAGCGGGCCGAGAGCCCGACGCCCGCCGATCCCGAGCTCCATGTTCCGTTCGAGCTGGTCGAGCCCATCGAGCTCTCGTCGCCGCTCGTCTTCTCGTCTCCGCATTCGGGCGACATCTATCCGGCGAGCTTTCTCGCCAGCTCGCGGCTCGACATCGGGAATCTGCGCCGGTCCGAGGATGCGCATGTGCATGAGCTCTTCGCTCTCGCGCCGGCGATCGGCGCGCCGCTGCTCAAGGCGCATTTCCCGCGCGCTTTTCTCGACGTGAATCGCGAGCCCTATGAGCTCGACCCGCGCATGTTCGAGGATGCGCTGCCGGAATTCGCCAACACGCGCTCGCTGCGTGTGGCTGCAGGCCTCGGCACCATTCCGCGCGTCGTCGCCGACGCTCGCGAGATCTATTCCAGCCGGCTGCGCGTCGCCGAGGCGCTGCATCGCATCGAGAGCCTGCACAAGCCCTACCACGCCGCTCTGCGCTCGCTGATGGAGCGCGCGCGCCGCAAGTTCGGCGTCGCTCTGCTGGTTGATTGCCATTCCATGCCCTCCAGCGTCGCCAAGGAGAGCGCCACCGGCCGCGGCGACAAGCGCAAGCCGGATTTCGTGCTCGGCGATCGTTTCGGCGCGAGCTGCTCGGGCGACGTCGTCGAGGCCATAGAGGCGCGGCTGCGGCAATGGGGCTATCATGTGCAGCGCAATCGCCCCTATGCCGGCGGCTATATCACCGAGCATTACGGCAGGCCGGGCGCCGGCTGGCATGCGGTGCAGATCGAGATTTCACGAAATCTCTATATGAACGAGGCCGATCTGCGTCGCAGCGTCGATTTCGATCTGCTGGCCTCCCGGCTCGGCGAGATCGTGCGGCTGCTGACGCAAATCGTCGGCCCGCGCGAGCAGCGCGCCGCCGCCGAATAAATCCACAGCGCCGGAGAGGCAATGACCGCCGTCGATTTCGAGAAATTCGTCGAACGCCTCGCCGACGCCTCTGGCGAGGCGATTCTGCCCTTCTTCCGCACCAGCCTCGCGGCGGAGGACAAAGCCCCGGGCGGCGCCTTCGATCCGGTGACGGAGGCCGATCGGGCCGCCGAGATCGCCATGCGCCGGCTGATCGAGGCGACTTTTCCGAGCCATGGAATCATCGGCGAGGAATTCGGCAATATCCGCGCCGACGCCGAATATGTCTGGGTGCTCGATCCCATCGACGGCACCAAGAGCTTCATCTGCGGCCTGCCGCTGTGGGGCACGCTCATCGGCCTCCAGCATCGCGGGCGGCCCTGCTACGGGCTGATGCACCAGCCCTTCACGCGCGAGCGCTTCTCCGGCGATGGCGCGGCCGCCTATTGGCGCGGGCCGGCGCGACATCACCATGTCGAGCCCAGCTGGAAGGCGCAGCCGCCGGCGCCGACCGAGGAGCGTCGCAAGCTGCAGACGCGCCCCTGCGCCACGCTCGCCGAGGCGACATTGATGACCACCTCGCCGAGGCTCATCGACGAGCGCCTCCGCGATGATTTTTTCAGAGTGGAGGCGCAGACCAGGCTCTCGCGCTATGGGGGCGATTGCTACGCCTATTGCGCGCTCGCCGCCGGACATGTGGATTTGGTCATCGAGACCAATCTCAACCCTTATGACATTGTCGCGCTGATCCCGATCGTCGAAGGCGCGGGTGGCGTCGTCACCACATGGGACGGCGGCCCGGCCGCGCAGGGCGGCGCGATCATCGCGGCGGGCGACAAGCGCGTGCATGAGGCGGCGATGCGGGCGCTCTCTGCGGGATGACCGCAGCCTCCGCCGCTCGACCGCGCTTCGACGAGACGCTACCCTCCGCGCGTCCTTATGCGAGGTCTCGTCATGCGGAATATTTTGCGCCTTTGCCTTCTCGCCTTCCTGTCCACCTTCGCCGCCGCCGCGCTGGCGCAGGCGCCTGCGACATCCATCGCCAAAGCGGGCAAGAGCGCGCCCGCCAAGCAGCAGCCGGAGGCTCCGGCGCAGGAACCTTCCAAGGAGCTGCCGGCCAAGGAAGCCGCTCCCAAACCGGTGGAGCTTCTCGACATAAACTCCGCGACGAAGGAAGAACTGAACGCGCTGCACGGCATTGGCGAGGCGCGCTCCGTGGCGATCATCAAGGGGAGGCCCTATAAGGGCAAGGACGAGCTCTATCAGAAGAACATCCTCCCCAAAGGCGTCTATGAGAAGATCAAGGACAAGATCATCGCCAAGCAGAAGTGAGCGCGCCCCGCGCGGTGGTTTGCAGCGAATTCTGATCGCTCGAACGGTCCGTTCGAGCGGAAAACGCTGTGACGCGCGGACGCTTCCTTGATCGCTTTTACCGACAAGCTGCCGATCGACGAGGTTCTGCCGCGCGTGACGGCGGCGCTCGGCGACGGGCGCAATCTCGTCGTTGTGGCGCCGCCCGGCGCCGGCAAGACGACGCGCATTCCGCTCGCTCTGCTGGACGCCGATTGGGCGAAAGGCGGCAAGATCATTCTGCTGGAGCCGCGCCGTCTCGCCGCGCGCGCCGCCGCCGCGCGCATGGCCGCGAGCCTGCGCGAATCCGTCGGCGAGACGATCGGCCTGCGCATGCGGCTCGAGTCGAAAATCTCCGCGAAGACGCGCGTGGAAGTCGTCACCGAAGGCGTTTTTGCGCGCATGATCCTCGATGATCCCATGCTCGAGAGCGTCGTCGCCGTGCTCTTCGACGAGTTTCACGAGCGCTCGCTCGACGCCGATGTCGGCCTCGCTCTGGCGCTCGACGCGCAAGCGGGACTGCGCGACGATCTGCGCATCATCGCAATGTCGGCGACGCTCGACGGCGCGCGCGTCGCGGGGTTGATGGGCGGCGCGGAAATCGTCGAGAGCGAGGGCCGCGCCTTTCCGGTGGAGACGCGCTATCTCGGCCGCGACTCCAATGAGCGCCTGGAAGAGGCCGTGATCCGCGCCGTGACGCGCGCGCTGGCGGAGGAGAAGGGCTCGATTCTGGTTTTCCTGCCGGGGCAGGGCGAGATTCAGCGCGTCGCCAATTTTCTCGGCGAGCGACGCCTTCCCGCTGATGTCGATATCGCCCCGCTGTTCGGCGCGATGGATCGCAAGGAGCAGGACCTCGCCGTCGCGCCCGCTGCGCCGGGACGCCGCAAGGTGACGCTCGCCACCTCCATCGCCGAGACCTCGCTGACCATCGAAGGGGTGCGCGTCGTCATCGACAGTGGCCTCTCGCGCGTCGCGGTCTTCGAGCCCGATCTCGGCCTCACGCGGCTCGAGACCGTGCGTGCGGCGCGGGCCAGCGTCGATCAGCGGCGGGGCAGGGCGGGGCGCACGGAGGCGGGCGTCTGCTATCGCCTGTGGGAAGAGGCCGCGACCGTCTCGCTGCCCGCTTTCGCCGCGCCGGAAATCCTCGCCGCCGATCTCTCGGGCCTCGCGCTCGATCTGCGCTCCTGGGGGCTCGACGATCCGGGCAAGCTCGCCTGGCTCGATCCGCCGCCGGCGCCGGCCTGGAAGGAGGCCGTCGCTCTGCTGCGCGCGCTCGGCGCGCTGGACGAGACGGGCGCGCTCACCGCGACCGGCCGCGCGATCCGCTCGCTGCCGCTGGCGCCGCGCCTCGCGCGCATGATCTTGGAGGCGGCGCGCCATGGCGAGGCCGAACGCGCCGCCGATCTCGCTCTGCTGCTCTCCGAGCGCGGGCTGGGTGGGACATCCAGCGATCTCTCGGACCGCTTCGATCGTTTCCGCTCCGACGGCTCGCGCCGCGCCCGCGATGCGCAGCGGCTTTCGGCGAGCTGGGCCAAGCAGGCGAAAGCCGCCGTCCGGCGTGAGGCGGAAGCCGATCTCTCCGATGGCGCGCTCATTTCCATGGCCTATCCCGATCGCATCGCCAAAGCGCGCGGCGCGGGCGGCGAGTTTCTGATGGCCAATGGCCGCGCCGCCGCCGTGCCGCCGCATGACGTTCTCGCCAAGGCGTCTTTTCTGGCGATTGCCGAGACTGCCGGCCGCGCCGCGCAGGCGCGCATTCTCGCCGCTTGCGCGCTCTCGGCCGAAGAGGTGGAGCGCATCGCCGCCGATCGCATCGAGACGCGCGACGAAACAATTTTCGATGCGCAGAGCGCGAGCTTGCGGCGACGGCGTTTTCGCAGGCTCGGGGCGATCCGCCTCGCCGAGCAGAATCTCTCGGTCGAGGCCAGCGAGGAGAATGCGGCCATTCTCGCGCGCGGCGTCGCCGGGCTCGGCGTAGCGCGTCTGCCTTGGAGCAAGGCGCAGGAGCAATTGCGTGACCGCATCGCTTTCCTGCGCCGCGCCGAGGGTGACGATTGGCCGGATGTCAGCGACGAAGGCCTCGCGCAGAGCGTCGAAGATTGGCTCGCGCCTTTCATTCTCGGCCGCGCCAGCGTCGCCGCCATAACGGCCGATGATCTCGGCGCCGCGCTTTCGGCGCTGCTTCCCTATGAGCTGACGCGGCGGCTCGACCTCGAGGCGCCCGCCTTTTTTGAGACGCCCGCCGGCTCGCGCCATGCGCTCGATTATGCTGCCGCCAATGGGCCGCTCTTATCGGTGCGCGTGCAGGAATTGTTCGGCCTCTCTGCGCATCCGACGCTCGCCAAGGGCCGCGTTCCCTTGACGCTGGAGCTCTTGTCGCCGGCGCATCGCCCCATTCAGACGACGCGCGATCTGCCGGGCTTTTGGGCTGGCTCCTGGAGCGAGGTGAAGCGCGAGATGAAGGGCCGCTATCCGCGCCATCCCTGGCCCGACGATCCCGCTGGCGCGGCGCCGACGACGCGGGCGAAGCCGCGAGGGACGTGAGTTGCGTCCAGCTCAGGCGACGTCCTCTAGCCGGTTGGCGATGAACTGGTTGATGCTCTCGCCGGCCTTGGCCGCTCGTTCCGCTATGCGCCTGTGAAGCTCGGGAGCGATGCGCAGCGACAGCGTGCCGGAATAAGGCTTGTCCGGCTCGACGCCGCGCTCCTCGCACCAGTCCCGATAATCGGCGATCGTCTCGGCGAAGGCTCGGCGCAACTCCTCAATGTCCCGGCCGGCGAAATGAAGCGTGGCGCGGGCGTTGACGACGACGCCGTTCATCGACGCGTCGCCCTCTTCGTAGGACACTTCGGCGATATAGCCGTCATGCTTCAGGATCATGGCTTTACTCCCGCGCTCTCGAGGAAGCGGCGAACGGCGGCGACGGCGCCCTTGTCCGTTTCGGGTCTCGGATGCGGGCGGTGAAAAACCGCCTCGGAGCCGGCGAGCGAGAACCGGACGCGAGAGCCGCGCCCCTCGTAACGCTCTGCCCCGAGCGCAATCAGAAGGCTCTCGATCTCCGCCCATCGCAGGTCCGGGGGGACGGGACGGGCGTAGATCGCTTCCAATGTGCGCCGATGCTTTGCGTTCATAAGTGTCGATACCAGAATATGGTATCGACCGCCAGAAGGGCAAGCGGAGGCTCGCGCCGACGACGCGGGCGAAGCCGTGGGGGCATGGTGCCATGACGGCTTGATTCCGCAAGCCGCAGCGACAGGTACAGCTGCCTGCCAGGCAAAGCAGCCTGCAAGGAATCTCGCCAATGACCGAGGTTCAGACGCTCGCGGAATTCGTCGATCGGGCGGAGCTCGAGGAGATGAGCGAGGCCGCGCTACGGCAATTGAAAATCCGCGTTCTCGACACGATCGGCGTCGCCATAGGCGCGCTCGACGCGGCGCCGATAAAGGCGATCCGCGAGATGACGCTGGCGCTCGGCGGCGCGCCGATTTCGACGCTCATCGGCGGAGGCAAGACCGCGCCCGATCGCGCCGCCTTCTACAATGGCGCGCTGTCGCGCTATCTCGATTTCATGGACAGCTATCTCGCGCCGGGCGAGACTTGTCACCCCTCCGATAATCTCGGCGCCGTTCTCGCGGCGGCGGAAATGCGCGACGCCAGCGGCGCGGAATTTTTAGCGGCGCTCGCCGTCGCCTATCAGGTCCATACGAGGCTCAGCGACGTCGCGCCGGTCCGGGCGAAGGGGTTCGATCACACGGTGCAGGGCGCCTATGCGGCGGCTGCGGGCGTCGCCAAAGCGCTGCGTCTCTCGCGCGAGAAGATCGCCAACGCCATCGCCATCAGCGGAACCGCCAATAACGCCTTGCGCGTGACGCGCACCGGCGCGCTCTCGCATTGGAAGGGGTTGGCCTATCCCAATACCGCAATGGCGGCGACGCATGCGGCGCTGCTCGCCGCGCATGGGATCACAGGGCCGGCGGAGGTTTTTGAAGGCAATAAGGGCTTTGAGGAGACGATTGCCGGGCATTTCGAAATCGATTGGCCGCGCGAGGATTTGGAGAGCGTGACGCGCACCATCGTCAAGAAGCACAATGCCGAGATTCATTCGCAATCGGCGATCGACGCGGCGCTCGACATTCGCGCGCGGCCGGGCTTTTCGGCGGCTTCTGTGCGCGAGGCGCGGCTCGAGACTTTCGCCGTGGCGTTTCAGATCATCGGCGGCGGCGAAGAAGGCGACAAGCGTCTCGTGCGCAATAAGGAGGAGGCCGATCACAGCCTTCCCTATATGCTCGCCGTCGCGCTCATCGACGGCGAGGTGCAGCCGGAACAATATGCGCCGCAGCGCATTCTCGCTGATGATGCGCAGACGTTGCTGCGCAAGGTGAAGATCGCCGCTTCGCCGGAGCTTACCGCTCTGTTTCCGAAATTTCTGCCGGCGCGGCTCGCGATCGAGCTCGAGGATGGGCGCCTGCTCGCCTGCTCGCGCGACGATTATCACGGCTTCTATACCGATCCCTTCGATTGGGAGGCGGCGCGACGAAAATTCGATCGCGTCACGCGCGAGAAGACGAGCGAGATCGAGCGCGACGCCATCGCCAATGTGATCGAGACGCTCGACCGGCGGCGCGTCGCGGAGCTGACGGGACTGCTGGGGCGCATCGGCGGATCGGCGCAGGGGGAGCGACGAATGCGAGCCTGAAGGCTCGCGGTCCAGGGACTGCGTTGGACCGTGAGCCCTCAGGCTCGCACTCGAGCACGCTAGGTGAACGCCATGGTCGAGACCACATTCTCCTTCATTCCGCGCGCCGCGCGCACCAGCAAGCCGCGCCAGCGCGGGCTCACCGAAATTCGTGGGCCTTATTACAGCGCCTATGGCAAGCGTCATCTCGCCGATCTCTTCGAGACCATGGGCGCATGGATCGACGGCGTGAAATATGCCGGCGGCTCTTTCGCGCTGATGCCGCCCGAGGCGGTGAGGAGCTTCAACAAGACCGCGCATGACCATGGCGCCTATATCTCGACCGGCGGCTGGCTCGAGAATGTGATGCGCTTCGGCCCTGACGCGATCGACCGCTACATAGAAGAGGTGAAATCGCTCGGCTTCGATGTGGTGGAGATATCGGCGGGCTTCGTCAGCCTGCCGGTCGACAGCCTGCTGCGGCTGGTGCGCATGGTGAAGAAGGCGGGGCTGAAGGCCAAGCCCGAGGTCGGCATTCAATTCGGCGCCGGCGGCGACACTTCGGCGGCGGAATTGGAGGCGGAGGGAACGCGCGACGTCTCCTGGCTCATCGCGCAGGCCGAGCGCGCGCTCGACGCCGGCGCCGACATCATCATGATCGAGAGCGAAGGGATCACCGAGAATGTGACGCGCTGGCGCACCGATGTCGCCGCGCGCGTGATCGACAGTCTCGGGCTCGAGAAAGTGATGTTCGAGGCCGCCGATCCGCCGGTCTTCGAATGGTACGTCAAGAATTACGGCAATGAGGTCAATCTATTCGTCGACCACTCGCAAATCGTGCAATTGGAGGCGCTGCGCCAGGGCATATGGGGCACGAAGAGCACTTGGGGACGCATTCAGAACGTCGGCGGGTGAGGAGGGGCCGCGGCGCGGCGGAGGCGACGTACGAGTTGCAACGGATTGATAGATTGCAACTTGCGGTTTATCAAAAGATTCAAATCAAGCGTTAATTTCGATTATTCGAATTAAATCGAGGTTCAGGTCGAGATCGATATCTCCCATGCTTCGGATTTGAAGTCGTTTTTCTGTGGTGTTGGTTCGTAAGGTGATCAAGATGGGCACTTCTACAGTAAATTATACGATTCCCGCCAATGCGGCGGATGGAACTCCCAAAATCGACGTCACGCTCAATCTGACATATTCCGATGCCCTGAATACCGACGGCTCGCACACTGTCACGAATGCGAGCGGGACCTATTCCGTGAATGGAACGGTCTACAATGTCACCGGCGTCGTCGATCCGAGCGGATCGACCGAGGGCGCGGACAATCATTTTTGGCCGAGCGGCAATGGCCCGAACGGCGCCTATGTCGACTACAACGGCCTCAATTTCGTGACCGATTATCCCGCCGCCAATGGCAATCAGACCGGCGGAAACGGCAGCTATGTCGGCCCCAATGTCGATCTCTACTATGATCCGCGTCAGCAAGCCTATCTTCAGGACACGGGCGTCCAGAAGAGCCCGCTCGCCGCGACCAATTTCAGCGCGACCGTGACCTGCTTCGTCACCGGCACGCTGATCCGCACGACGCGCGGCGATATCGCCGTCGAGAATTTGCGCATCGGCGATCTCGTCGTTACGACAGAAGGGCGCGAGCGTCCGATCGTGTGGATCGGCCATCGCAAGATCGATTGCACAGCGCGCGCGACGCCGCGCGACGCCTGGCCGGTGCGCATCGCAGCAGGGGCTTTCGGCGAAAATCGCCCGGCGCGCGATCTCTATGTCTCGCCGGGGCATGGTCTCTGCGTCGATTGCGTCGGCGAGGCGCTGATCCATGCGCAGAGCCTCGTCAATGGCGCGACGATCGCGCGCGTCCCGGTCGAGACGGTCGATTACTGGCATGTCGAGCTCGAGAGCCACGATATTCTGATCGCCGAAAATCTTCCGTCGGAGAGCTACAGCGCGACCGGCGAGCGCGGCTTCTTCCTCGACATCCAAGGCTCGCCGGCGTCGGAGCGGCGTTTCGACTCCGACTTCTGCCGCCCCTTCGCTTCGGCGGCGATGATCGCGGCCGTGCGCGAGCAGCTCATGGCCCGGACGGAGCGATTGGGCTATCGGCGCGAGCTCGATCCCTGCGTGCGCCTCCTCGTCGATGGGGCGGAGATCTCGCCGATCCGCGCCGAAGGCTCGGCGATATTCTCATTTCCGCACGACGCGCAGGACATTCGGCTGCTTTCGACGAGCTTTGTTCCGGCGGATGACACGGGACTCTGCGCCGACATGCGCCGCCTCGGCCTCTCTCTGAGCGGCCTGGTGGCGACGGATGGCCGGGAGATCGCGCGAATTTCGCTCGATCATCCGCAGCTCTCCGAATCCTTCCATCCAGAGGAGGCGGGCGAGCATCGCCCCTGGCGCTGGACGCAGGGCGATGGTCTCGCGCTGCCGCGGTCTCTGTTCTCGCAATTGAACGGCGCGCAGATCATGCTGGTCGTCGCCTATAATTGCGACCAGATGCGCGGATGGGCGCCGCCGCCGTCACGCCGCGACGTCTGCGCCATTGAAGTGGAGCGCCGCGAGGCGGCCTGACGAGAAAGGCGCCGGGCCGCTCACGCCGGCCCGGCGCGGAAGGTCCACAGGCGATTGCCCAGAAAGGACCAGAAGAAGACAATTCCCGTGGTGACGATCTGCGCCGGCAGATAGGGCGCCCCCATGTTCTCCACAAAGAGGCGCATGAAGCCATAGGTGAGGCAGAAGCCGACGAAGGCGACGAGGGCGAAACGCCATGTCGTCTCCTCATGCGGCCGCACGCTCTCGAAAGTGTGACGGCGGTTGAGGATGTAGGAGACCACTCCGCCGGATAGATAGCCGGCGAGCGCGCCCGGCACGGGCGTCCAGGCGGCGAGCTCGACGAGGCCGACGAGCACCGCATAATGGAGCGCTGTCGCGACGACGCCCACCAGGGCGAAGACGGAGAGCTGGCGGGGGAGCGACATGCGCCGACAATCGCATGTTTCCCGCTCCCGCGCGAGAGGGCCGAGCCCGCGGATGAGATCAGAAGCCTACTGACGCAGAACCAGCTTTCCGGCTCCCGCCTCGATGCGGGACAGGCGCGACAGGAAGGTCATGCCGAGGAGGCTGGCTCCCAGAGCATTGCGCTCGGCGACATAGGCGTCGACGTCGCGCAGCGCCACTTGGCCGAGCCGCGCCTCGCGCAGCTTCACGCGCGCCATGCGGGTGACGCCATTGGCGGTCTGGGCGGGGTATTTGAAATCGGCGGGCGCCGGCAGATAGCCGATCGCGGCGGCGTCCTCATAGGACAGCACGACCGTGCTCGCGCCCGTGTCCACCAGCATGCGGACGCGCTGGCCTTCGATCTCGACATTGGCGGAATATTGGCCGAGCCGATCGGCGGCGATGGTCGCCTCGCCGGGCGCCGCGAGCGGGGCCGCCGGCGCGACAGGCGCGTAAGCCCGCATCGGAGCGGCATAGTCGGCCTGCTGGCGGTAGGGCGAGGTCTTGGCCTGCACCTGGGTGAGAATATGAACGAGCGACTGAGATGCGACGAGCGTGATGAACGCCCCGCCAATGGCGGTGCGGAGGATGGAGCTGGACATCGACATGGTCCCTTAATGCCGGCGACACACCGCCGGCTACGGAAGGCAGAGTAGCGAGGGGACCCTGATCAATACTTAAGGAGTTTCCTTAAACTAGGGCGTGTCAGCGCTTTTTGGAGAGGCTGCGCTGCTCCTGGGCGACCTCCTGCTCGGGCGTCGGCTCACGCACCATCGGCGCCGAGCCGAAGCCGGCGCTCACCACATGCACCAGCGCGGTCCGCACGTCCCAGCCATGATCCGTCAGCGTGATGTCGTAGCAGGCGCGCGGCTCGCCTATGTCGGATTTCTTGCCCGCCTTCGCCTGCTGGGCGATTACTTTCGCCTTGATCTGCGGATTCTCGACGAGAGACGCGAGACCGCGATCCTGCAGATGATGATCGGTGCTGAAATCGTCGATCATGGAGGTCGTCGGCTTGTCGAACTCGCAGAGATTGGCCAGCAGGCCGACCTGCAGCAGCCGCAGCGCCATGCGCGGCTCCAGCGCGTTCAAATCGCGGGCGACGCGCCGACGGTCCTTGGCGTCGAGCCGCTCGAAGAGCATGGGCGGCACGCGCTGCTCGATCGTCGCCTCGCCGAAATCCAGCTTGACGCCGGCGATCTCCGCGCCGCGCAGCCCGCCGAAGCGATCCGCCAGAGCCGCGAGGCCGTCGCCGATCGCATTGGCGTTGACGATGGCGAAGCCGATCGCCAGAACGAGGCCGACAGTCGCGATCAGGCTCTTCAGCGCCGCGAGCGCCTCCTGCATCCCCTTTATGTCCATTTCTCCTCCGAAACCGCTCGCAATATCGCGTGATGATAGCGGAGGCCGGCGGGCTTCGCCATTCGGGGCGCCGGCGCGGAAGCGCACATGCGCTTGCGCCCCGCCGCCGGTTCGGCTAAGGGGCTGTGCTTCATGCACTCCAGCCCGCCGGAAGAGCCGTGGCGCAGTCCAAGAAGCCTGTCGCGATCATCATGGGGTCCCAATCCGATTGGGCCACCATGCGGCATGGCGCCGAGACGCTCGATGCGCTCGGCGTCGGCTATGAGGCGCGCATCATATCCGCCCACCGCACGCCGGACCGGCTCAGCGCCTTCGCCAAAGGCGCCGAGGCGGAGGGATTCGAGGTCATCGTCGCTGGTGCCGGCGGCGCGGCGCATCTGCCCGGCATGACGGCGGCGCATACGACGCTTCCCGTGCTCGGCGTGCCGATCGAGAGCGCCGCGCTCTCCGGCATGGATTCGCTGCTCTCCATCGTGCAGATGCCGGGGGGCGTGCCCGTCGGCACTCTGGCCATCGGCAAGGCCGGCGCGATCAACGCCGCTCTGCTCGCCGCCGCCATTCTCGCGCGCGGCGACGCCGAACTCGACGCGCGGCTGAAGGATTGGCGTCGCCGCCAGACCGAGCAGGTCGCCGAGACGCCGAGCGACGATGCGGGAACCAAATGACCAGTCTGCGCCCCGGCTCCACCATCGGAATATTGGGCGGCGGCCAGCTCGCCCGCATGCTGGCCAAGGCCGGCGCGCGGCTCGGCCTGCGCGCCCATGTCTATTCGCCCGTGGCGGATGATCCTGCCTTCGAGGTCTGCGCCGCGCGCACCATCGCCGCTTTCGAGGACGAGACGGCGCTCGCCGGTTTCGCCGCCGCCGTCGATGTCGTCACATATGAATTCGAGAATGTGCCGTCGCAGACGGCGGCTTTTCTCGAGGCGCATTCGCTGGTGCGGCCCAATCCGCGCGTGCTGGCGCTGACGCAGGACCGGCTCACCGAGAAGAATTTCGTTCGCGGCCTCGGCATAGAGACGGCGCCTTTCGAGAATGTCGAGAGCGTCGACATGCTGGCCGCCGCCGTGTCGCGCCTCGGCCTGCCCGCCATATTGAAGACGCGGCGCTTCGGCTATGACGGCAAGGGCCAGATCATGCTGCGCGAGGGCGCCGATCTCGCCGGCGCTTTCGAGCAGCTCGGCCGCGCGCCTTGCGTCCTCGAGGGCTTCGTGCCCTTCACGCGCGAGGTCTCTGTGGTGGCGGCGCGCGGCGCGGACGGCGCCTTTCGCGCCTATGACGTCTGCGAGAACGTCCATGAGCATCATATTCTCGCGCTGACCGTCGCGCCGGCGCGGATTTCGCCGCAGACTGCGACGGCTTCCGTCGAGATGGCGCGAAAAATCGCCGAGGCGGCCGATTATGTCGGCGTGATCGCGGTGGAGATGTTCGTCGTCGAGACGACGGGCGGCGAGCTTCTCGTCGTCAATGAGATCGCGCCGCGCGTGCATAACTCCGGTCATTGGACGCTGGACGGCGCCGTGACCTCGCAATTCGAGCAGCATATGCGCGCCGTCGCCGGTTGGCCGCTCGGCTCGACGCGCCGCCATGGCGCGCGCGTGGAGATGCGCAATCTGATCGGCGACGAGGTCGACAAGTGGCCGGAGCTGCTGGCGGAGGAGGGCGCCTCGCTCCACCTCTACGGCAAGAAGGAGACGCGCCTCGGACGCAAGATGGGGCATGTGACGCGGGTGTTCGCGGAAGACTGATTGGGCGTATCAGCGCGCCTCCGCCACCCTGCGTCGGGCCGCCACGGCCAGATTGCGCTCCACCAGCGGCGCTATGCCGGCGACGATGCGCTCGACGCCGGCCGCATTGGGATGAATATGGTCCTCCTGCATCAGCGCCGGATTGCCGAAAGCGCCCGCGAGGAAGAAGGGATAGAGCGAAGCGCCCCAGCGCGCGGCGAGCTTCGGATAGATCTGATCGAAGGTCACATTATAGACGAAGCCGAGCTCCGGCTTGGACAGCATGCCGCCGATGACGACGCGGGTTCCGCGCTTCTTATAGCCGTCGAGTATCCAATCGAGATTGCGCGCGACGACGGCCGGATCGGTCTGCGTCAGCATATCATTGCCGCCGAGCTCGACGATGACGACGTCGGCGTCATAATCCTGCGGCGTCGAGGCGAGCCGGGTGGCGGCGTCGGCGGTGGTGTCCCCGGCCATGGAGCCATTGACGACATCGACATTGCGATAGCCGTCGGCGCGCAGCCGCCGCGCTAGCGCCGGGCCGAAGCCATAGCCTTCCGGCACGCCGAGGCCGGAACTGAGACTGTCGCCCAATATCAGCAGCTTCAATGGGGAGGACGGCTGGCTCCGCGCGGGCGAGCCATGGATCGACGCGGCGAGCGCGATCGCGGCTCCGAGAGCGGCTCCGAAGCGGAAAATTTCACGGGCCATTTTGCACCTCGAACGCCTGAAATGAAATCGAGCGGACGGTAGAGGCGGCGCGTTGATCGACCATGAAAAAAGCCCGGCGGATTCGCCGGGCTCTTAAATCTTCTCAATACTTTGGCTTGGCCGTTACTCGGCGAACTCCATGATCACCGCATCGACGGCGAGGCTGTCGCCCGGCTTGGCGGCGATCTTCTTGATCGTCACGTCGCGCTCGGCGCGCAGCACATTCTCCATCTTCATGGCTTCCACCATGCAGAGCGGCTCGCCGGCCTTCACCTCCTGGCCCTCGACGACGTCGACTGTCTTGACGAGGCCGGGCATGGGGCACAGCAGATGCTTGGAGACGCCGACATTCTTCTTCTTCGGCATCAGCGCGTTGAGCTCGGCCTCGCGCTTGGTGAAGACGCGCGCGTCCACCGCCACGCCCTGGTGCGAGAGCTGGAAGCCGTTGAGGATCGGCCGAATCTGCACATAGATGGAGGCGCCGTCTATGGTCCCCTCGAAGACGGGATCGCCCGGCCGCCAATGCGAGGAGATGCGGCGCGTGCGGCCGTCCTCCTCTTCGAAATGGACGATCAGCGCCTCGCCCTGCGTGTCCAGCGAGACGTGGAACGACAGCTCGCCGAGCGAGCAGACGCGCTCGCGCTCGAACTCGAACGGCCGGCCATGGCCGAGCTGGCCGCTGATCAATCGCTTGCGTTCGTTGCCGATGTGATCGACCAGCGCGGCCACCGTCGCCAGCACATGGGCGACCTCGCCATCCGGCTGCGGGGCGGCGAAACCGCCCGCATATTCCTCCGCGATGAAGCCGGTGGAGAGCTGGCCGGAACGCCAACGCTCATGCTGCATCAGCGAGGCGAGGAAGGGGATGTTGTGGCGAATGCCGTCGATCACGAAGCGATCCAGCGCGCTGCCCTGGGCGTCGATCGCGGCGAGGCGGTCGGGGCCATGGGTGACGAGCTTGGCGATCATCGGATCGTAATGGATCGAAATCTCGCGGCCCTCGGCGACGCCCGTGTCATTGCGGACGGTGATCGCACCCTCGCGCTTCTCCTCCGGCGGGCGGTATTTCACCAGACGGCCGATGGAGGGCAGGAAGTTGCGGGTCGGATCCTCGGCGTAGATGCGGCTCTCCACCGCCCAGCCGTTGATCGTCACCTTCTCCTGGCGCAGCGACAAAGGCTCGCCGGCGGCGACGCGAATCATCTGCTCGACGAGATCGATGCCGGTGATGAGCTCGGTGACCGGATGCTCCACCTGCAGGCGGGTGTTCATCTCGAGGAAGTAGAAGCTCTTGTCCTGGCCGGCGACAAACTCCACCGTGCCGGCGGAATCGTAATCCACCGCCTTGGCGAGGGCGACGGCCTGCGCGCCCATGGCGGCGCGGGTCTCCTCGTCGAGAAGCGGCGAGGGGGCTTCCTCTATCACCTTCTGATTGCGGCGCTGAATGGAGCACTCGCGTTCGTTGAGGTGGATCACATTGCCATGCTTGTCGCCCAGCACCTGAATCTCGATATGGCGCGGGTTGACGATGAATTTCTCGATGAAGACGCGGTCGTCGCCGAAGGAGGAGGCGGCCTCGGAACGGGCGCGGTTGAAGCCCTCGACCACTTCCTCGGCCTTGAAGGCGACGCGCATGCCCTTGCCGCCGCCGCCGGCGGAGGCCTTCAGCATCACCGGATAGCCGATCTCATTGGCGATGCGGACCGCCTCTTCGCCGTCCTGGATGACGCCGAGATAGCCGGGAACGACACTCACCTTGGCGGCGGAGGCGAATTTCTTCGACTCGATCTTGTCGCCCATCGCCTCGATCGCGCGGGGATTGGGGCCGATGAAGACGATTCCGGCCTCGGCCAGCGCCTTGGCGAAGGCGGCGCGCTCGGAGAGAAAGCCATAGCCCGGATGCACGGCCTCGGCGCCGGTCTCCTTGCAGGCCGCGACGATCTTGTCGATCAGCAAATAGGATTGCGCAGCAGGGGGCGGGCCGAGATGAATGGCCTCGTCGGCCATTTCGACATGAAGCGCGTCTGCGTCGGCGTCGGAATAGACTGCGACCGTCTTTATGCCCATGCGGCGAGCGGTCTTGATGATGCGGCAAGCGATCTCGCCACGATTGGCGATCAGGATTTTACGAAACATGCGCGCCCCGATACATGCGGAACGGCGCGCCTGCCATTCTCGACCAGCGAGAAAAGCGGGCGCGCCGGGATTTGATCTGCGTCAGGCCTTGGCCTCGGTCGAATCGTCGGCATGGCTGACCTCCACCCGGTCGACGATGCCGAATTCCTTGGCCTCCTCCGCGGACATGAAGTGATCGCGATCGAGCGTCTTGTCGATCGTGTCATAGTCCCGGCCGGTGTGCTTGACGTAGATTTCGTTGAGACGCCGCTTGATCTTCATAATATCCTCCGCATGGCGGAGGATATCCGAGGCCTGGCCCTGGAAGCCGCCCGAAGGCTGATGGACCATGATGCGGGCGTTGGGCAGAGCGATGCGGTTGCCGGCCTCGCCGGCGCAGAGCAGCAGCGAGCCCATGGACGCCGCCTGGCCGATGCAGAGCGTCGCCACCTTGGGCTTGATGTATTGCATCGTGTCGTAGATCGCGAGACCGGAGGTCACGACGCCGCCCGGCGAGTTGATGTAGAGAAAAATCTCGCGCTTCGGATTCTCGGCCTCGAGAAACAGGAGCTGGGCGATGATGACCGAGGCCATATGGTCCTCGACCTGACCGGTCAGAAAGATGATTCGCTCGCGCAGCAAGCGCGAATAGATATCGAAGCCGCGCTCTCCGCGGCTCGTGTTCTCGATCACCTGGGGGATCAGATATTGGTTGTAGACGTCGATCGGATCACGCATCTGTTTTGCGCCTTTTTTAGATTTGACTGGCCTGCGACCGATGCGCCACGCAGCGGGGCTCTATGCTCCCCGGCTCCGCGGCGGCCTCTTCGACCCGCCGTCCTTCCCCCGCATGGAGTGAAAGCCACGAGCCAGCTTTTGGCTCGTTGGTAGCATATTGCGGCAAGCCGTCCAGACACAAACCGCAAAAGGGGCGGGCGGAAACCCCGGGGCCGCCCTTAATCGGCCCCGGGTCGGCGCGCCGGATCAGGCGGCGGGCTGGGCCAGATCGTCGTCTTCCTCGGCTGCGAGCAGCTCTTCCTTGGTCACGGACTTGTCGGTGACGCTGATCTTGGTGACCAGATGGTCGACGACCCGCTCCTCATAGAGGGGGGCGCGAATCTGGGCGAGGGCCTGCGGGTTATTGCGGTAAAAGTCCCAAACCTGCTTCTCGCGGCCGGGGAAGGCGCGCACGCGCTCGACCAGCGCATCGGTGACGTCCTTGTCCTCGACCGTCACGCCGGCGCCCTGGCCGATCTCGGCCAGCACCAGGCCGAGACGCACGCGGCGCTCGGCGATCTTGCGATATTCCTCGCGCGCCGCCTCTTCCGTCGTGTTCTCGTCCTCGAAGCTCTTGCCGGAGCGCTTGCGCTCTGCCTCGAGCTGGTTCCAGATCGTGTCGAACTCCTGGGCGACGAGACCCTCGGGCAGCTCGAAGCTATATTTCTTGTCGAGAGCGTCGAGCAGCGAGCGCTTCAGCTTGGCGCGCGAGGCCTTGGCGTAATCCGCCTCGAGATTGCCGCGCACGGCGAAGGTCAGCTCGGCGAGTGATTCGAAGCTGTATTTGCTGGCGAAAGCGTCGTCGATCGGCAACTCCTTGGGACCGAAGACGCCCTTGACGGTCACGTCGAACTCGGCGTCGCGGCCGGCGAGCGTCGGCACGCCGTAATCCTCGGGGAACTTCACCTTGACGACGCGCTGCTCGTCCTTGGCCGCGCCCTCGAGCTGCTCCTCGAAGCCGGGGATGAAGGAGCCCGAGCCGAGAACCAGATCGACGTCGCCGCCCGTGCCGCCCTCGAAGGGCTCGCCGTCGAGCTTGCCGGTGAAGTCGATGGTGACGCGGTCGCCCTTGGCGGCGGCGCCTTCTTTCGCCTCGAACTCGCGGATGCGCTCGGCGAGATCGGAGATCGCCTTCTGGACCTCCTCCTCCGAGACCTCGGCGATGGGACGCTCGATGGCGATGTCGTCGAAAGCGCCGAGCTCGATCGCCGGCAGCACCTCGAAGGCGACGGAATAGGAGAAGTCGCCCTCGGCCTCGAGCGCCTTCTCGACCTCGGCCTGATCGGTCGGGAAGTCGAGGCGGGGCTCCATGGCGACGCGCAGGCTATTGTCCTCGACGATCTTGCGATTGGCCTCGTTGACGGCCTCCTGCAGGACCTCGCCCATTATGCCTTTGCCATAGATCTTCTTGAGATAGGAGAGGGGCGCCTTGCCGGGGCGGAAGCCCTTGATCTGCGCCTTGCCGCGCAGCTCGACGAGCTGCGACTCGAGCTTGGCGGCGAGGTCGCCGGCCGGAAGCACCACTTTGAACTCGTGTTTCAAGCCCTGCGACAGGGTCTGCGTCACCTGCATGTCGTTTTCGCCTTCTCGAATCTCGACCAGTCCGGCGTACGCCGGGAAAAAATCTCTGCCGCCGGCGCGCGTCGGATGGTGCGGGCGGAGGGAGTCGAACCCCCACGACTTGCGTCACCGGAACCTAAATCCGGCGCGTCTACCAGTTCCGCCACGCCCGCCGCCTCGACGCGCAAACGCCCGACGAGCCGCCGGCTCGCGGGTGAAACGCCAAAGGACCGAAGCCACGAGCCATCCGGCGTCGAAACGTCGCGGCGACAATCGAAACGCCGGCTTCGAAATGCCGGCGTCGACGCGCGGACGCGGCCACGCGCCGGCTCGGGCGGGGGGTCTATAGCACGACGCGCCGCCGGCGCTAAAGAAAATGTCACTTGCGGGATGCGGGGTCGCGCCCTGTTGAAAGCCGGGCTCCGCTCGGGCCATATGCGGCGGCGAGGAGAAACCGGAGCCATCATGCCGTTCAACTGCTCACGCCGCGCCTTTGTTCGCGGAGTCGCCGCGACCCTCGTCTCTCTGGACGCCCGCGCCGAGCCGCCGGCCGCCGCCCTGAAAACGTTGGCGGCGCGCAAGGGGACCGCGCGGCTGCTGCCGGAGCCGGCCCATGCGACCGAGATTTGGGGATTCGAGGGGAAGGCTCCGGGGCCGCTGCTGCGCTTCGCCCAGGGCGACGAGCTGTCGGTCGGTCTGACCAACGGCTTGGAGAAGCCGCTCTCCATCCATTGGCATGGCATGCGCGGCGACAACGCCATGGATGGCGTCGCGCCGCTGACCCAGGCGGAGGTCGGGCCGGGCGGGCGATTCGACTATCGCCGCAAATTGGTCGACGCCGGTCTCTTCTGCTATCGGCCGTCGGTTTTCGGGGCGACGCCGGAGCTCTGCGGCCGCGGGCTGAAGGGCCTCGTCGTCGTCGACGAGCCCAAGCCGCTGGAGGCCGACGCCGATCTTCTGCTCGTGCTCGACGATTGGCGGCTGGACAAGAATGGCGCGATCGAGGGCGATTTCGCCTCTCCCGCCGCAGCCGCCGGGGCAGGGCGCATCGGAACGCTGGTGGCGGTGGACGGCGCCCCGGCGCCGGCGCGACGCGATTTCGCGCCGGGCGCGCGCATTCGCCTGCGCCTCGCCAATCTCGCCAATGCGCGAATCATGTTCGTCGGCTTCGACAATATTCAGCCCTTCGTCGTGGCTGTGGACAGCCAGCCCTGCGACGCCTTCGAGCCTGTGCGCCGCACCATTCCCGCGGCGCCCGGCTCGCGATTCGAATTGCTGTTCGATCTGCCGCAGGCCGAGAACGCCGCCGGCAAGCTGATTCTGCGCGGCATGGACGAGCCCGACCGCGAGCTGGCGATCTTCACCACCCGCGGCGCAAAGGCGGCGTCGCGCCCGCCCATAGCGGCGCTGCCGCAAAATCCGCTGCTGCCCACAGAGATAAAGCTGCAGGCGGCCAAGAAGGTCGATCTGACATTGGAGCCGCCCGCCGCGCCCGGCGCCCCCTGGCGCATCAATGGCGCGCCGAGCAAGGCCTATGGCGGGCCGCCTTTGTTCCAGGTGAAGCGCGGCGCGCCGGTGACGCTCGGCTTCGTCAATCGTTCCGATGTCGTCGCCGTCATGCATGTCCACGGCCATTGCGTGCGGCTCCTGCATGATCTCGACGATGGCTGGGAGCCCTATTGGCGCAATGGCGTCGTCGTGCCGCCGGGCAAGACCAAGCATGTCGCCTTCGTCGCCGACAGCCCCGGCAAATGGGCGGTGCATGACGATATTCTCGAGCACGAGGCCGCCGGCCTCGCCGCTTGGTTCGAGGTGAAGTGACGATAGCGTCAGCGAATCCTGGCCCGCGGTTGCGCGCTGCTGCGGCTGCGTGCAATATCCGCATGACGCGTCGCTTCACGACATGGCCCGCTCCACGCGGGGCCGCATTAGGCGACCTCTCGCCGGTCCGGGTAACTCTACGATAACCGAGCTCGAATAATAGTATGTAATCGCATCGATTTCGGGCTAGTTTTGCGACGAGGGCTCCAGTCGGGGCGTACTGACATCGACTTGCGAGATCGACTTGTGGCATCGACTCCCGGAGTGGCCATGGCGACGGCAGCCTTGGAGCATAAGCTTCGAAAACCGAATGAGTTTCCTGATTGGGAATTCGAGAATCTCGAAGTCGCCTATGACTCCGAGAGCCGTTCGGTGTGGATGAACTATAAGGTCGGCGCTCCGCATCATTATAGTCTCGCCATGCTCCTAGAAGCGGTCGAGATGCGCGAATCGCTGAAAGCGCTCGCGCAGTCGCCCTATGCCGAGCGCTGGCCGATCCGCTATTTCGTCATGAACTCGAACAAGCCGGGCGTGTTCAGCCTGGGCGGCGATCTGGCGATCTTTTCGGCCTCGGTCCGCAAGCGGGACAGGGACAGCCTGCTGACTTACGCTCATGTCTGCATCGATGTGATGTATGGTCTCACATCGGCCTTCGGCCTGCCGCTCGTCACTGTCTCGACCGTCCGCGGCCAATGCTTCGGCGGAGGCTTCGAGGGCGCCATGGCGACCGATTTTCTGATTGCCGAGGAGAGCGCCAAGCTCGGCGTTCCAGAGGTCGCCTTCAATACTTTCCCCGGAATGGGCGCCGTCACCTTTCTCAAGCGCCGCTTGGGTGCGGCGCTCGCGGAGCAAATCATCGCAACCGGCGCCGCCCATTCGGGATCGAAGATGCACGAGCTCGGCGTCGTCGATGTGCTGGCTCCCGATGACCGTCTGCGCGAGACCGCCCTCGAATGGATGTGCGAAGGCGGCGAGGAGCGTTGGCTGCGGCGGCGCGCGCTCGCCGATCTGCGGCGCGACTGCTTTCCGATCACGCACGACGAGCTGCTGCGTGTCGTCGAGCTGTGGGTGGATTGCTCGTTTTCGATCGGCGAGCAGGACTTGCGTCATATGGAGAGGCTGGTCGCCGCTCAGGGGCGGCTTTCTGGCCAGCGGCCGAGATCGGCGTGACAATGCTGCGCCCTCTGGCGGCAGCGAACTGGAAAGACCGTTCCATGTCGTCGAACGTCAATGCGAGCGACATCGAGAATAGCGAGATCCGCGAGGAGATACATCGCGATCTCGTCGAGACGCTGTTCGGCACGCCCGGATCGTTCGCCGCGGGACTCGTCGGTGGGATGATCGCGCCGGTGAGCGCCTGGCTGATGACGCGTCACGACGTCTATCTCGTGCTGACGGCGATCATGGCCTGCTTCGCCGCCTACCGGCTCTATGTGCTCTATGCCCACACCAAGACGCCGGTCGACGTTCGTCGCGGCGACGCGCAGCTGTGGGAGATTCGCTATGCGATCGGCGGCGTCGGCTTCATGACCGCGGTCGGCCTCAGCGTCGCGATCCTCTTCTCCGAGCATCATGACGAGATCGGGGGCTATTACGGCATCGTCATTATGATGAGCGGCGTCGGCATGCTCGCCGGACGCAACGCCGGAAGTCCCAGAATCGTCTATGCGCAAATGCTGGGTCTCTGCACGCCGCTGACGGTCGCGGCGCTGCTGCACGACGATCTGCGCTATTGGGGCCTCGCCTCCATATTCGTCCTCGTCATGGTCTCGTTGCGCTCGACGACGATATTCCTGCATGGAAATCTCGAATCCGCGCTGCGCAACGGCCGTGACGCCAATATGCAGCGCCGCCGCTTCAAATCGGCGCTGAACAGCATGAGCCACGGGCTCTGCATGGGCAATTGCGACGGGAGGCTGACCGTCGTCAATCGCCGCCTGCTCGAATTTTTCCAGATAGACGAGGGCAGCGCGCCGTCGACGCTCGCCGGGCTGGCGCGACGGATCGCCGAAAAGGCGGACATGCCCGAGTCCGAATGGCGCGCCTTCGCCGAGCAATGGGAATCGCATTCGACACTGCCGCGCACCAGCGTCTTCTCTCGCGAGATCGGCGATCGCATCTTCGATTTTCGCTGCGAGCCGGCCGACAACGGCGCCTTCGTCACCGTCGTCGAGGATGTGACCGAGCAGAGACGCGCGGCGCGCGAGATCGAGCGAATCGCGCATTTCGACACTTTGACCAGTCTCGCCAATCGCTTCCAGTTCCAGCAGCGGCTGGAGCGCGATCTGCGGCATATTCGCAAGCGCGGGCTCAGTCTCGCGCTTTTGTGCATCGATCTCGATCAGTTCAAGGAGGTCAATGACACGCTCGGACATACGATCGGCGACCGGCTCCTCTGCGCGGTCGCCGAACGTCTGCGCGAATGCGTGCGCTCGGTCGACATGGTGGCGCGCTTCGGCGGCGATGAGTTCTGCATCCTCATGCATCCGACGATCGAGACGCCGCCGGCCGACGCGCTGGCGCGCCGCGTCATAGAGGCGATCGGCCGTCCCTATGTCGTCGAGGGGCATACGATCGTCATCGGCGCCAGCGTCGGCCTCTGCATCGCGCCGCGGGACGCCGTTTCCGTCGAGGGGCTGCTGAAATGCGGCGATCTCGCAATGTATCATTCCAAGGCCGCCGGACGACGGCAGGCCATATGGTTCGAGACGTCGATGGAGGATGCGCTGGTCAGCAAGCGGCGCATCGAGCGCGAGCTGCGCGAGGCGCTCAGGACCGAGGCGCTCGAGGTTCATTACCAGCCCATCTACGACGCGCGCGATCAATCCATTTCTACCTGCGAGGCGCTGACGCGCTGGCGCCATCCGCAATTGGGCTATGTGCCGCCTTCCTCCTTCATCCCGATCGCCGAAGAGACGGGGATGATCGTCGAGCTCGGCGAATGGGTGCTGCGCCGCGCCTGTCGCGACGCGCATCTGTGGCCCTCGGCGGCGCGGGTCGCGGTCAATTTCTCCTCGCGGCAGTTTCAGCAGCCGGACATGATCGAGCGCGTCCGCAACGCGCTCGACGCCGCCGGGCTGGCGCCGAGCCGGCTCGAGATCGAGATCACCGAATCCACGCTCATGCAGGACACGGAGGACGCTGCGGCCAAGATCGCGGGGCTGCGCGCGATCGGCGTCCGCCTGTCGCTCGACGATTTCGGAACCGGCTTCAGCAGCCTCGGCTATCTAAATCGTTTTCCGGTCGACAAGGTGAAGCTCGATCGCAGCTTCGTGTCGGAGCTCAGCGTCTCCAGCAAGACGCAGGCGATCGTCGGCGCGGTCTCGCTGCTGACCGCCGAACTCGGCATAGATCTCGTCGCGGAGGGCGTCGAGACGCATGAGCAGCGCGCGCTGCTGCTCGCCAAGAATGTGCATCTGATGCAGGGCTTTCTGTTCAGCATGGCCAAGCCGCAGGCGGAGCTGACGCAGATCTTTTCCGGCGTCGCGCGCGGCGGCAAGCTGAAGGTCGTCGCCTGACGGAAGCGCCCGGCGCCCACCTTCAGCGGGCGCCGGCCGAAATCGCGTCTCGCCACAAATCCTGCGTCAGCCCCGCCGGCTCGCGGCGGTCGTCGTCTCCACCCGGCGCACCGGCGGGGCGCTGATGCGCTGCGCGCGGAACATGCTGTAGGAGGCGTTGTAGCGGCGCCCGCATTGCCGCACATAGCTCTCCGCGCCCAGCAGGCCTTCGCCATTCTCGACGATATGCTTGACGAGGCAGAGGTCATGCATCTGCTCGGCGGTGAGAATCTCGCCATTCTCCATCAGCCGCTCCGCCTTCACGAAGCCGAGCTTCTGCGCCAGCGCCCCATAGACGCCGACCGCCGAAGCGAGATCGGCCTCGAAGGAGAAGCGCGCGTAACGGTCGGCCACCATCATCGAGCAGGAGAGGGCGAAGTCCAGATCCGCTCCGTTCAGATAGGTCCTGGCCCATGCGATCGATATTACCGGCGCATCGAGGATGAGCCGCGCGGTCGCCGACGCCAGCTCGTCGAAGCCTTCCGCGGCGACGGCCGTGGAATCGTCACAGTGCGCAAAGTCGAAAACCAGATATTTGAGACCGGGCAGATGGCCTTCGGAAATTTTGCGCAGCAACAAGGTCAGGCCGTCGATGCTGTCGCGATCGAAACCGCAGCCGAGCTTGCTCACCAAGATCGTATCCAGCTCGTCCATACGATGGATCTCCAGCGACGAGCGCTGACGGATGAAATCCAGCGGATCCGAAAAGTCGGAAGGGGAAACATAAGTCTCGGCGGCGACAGCGGACGTGATGTCGTTCTTCGAAACTACCGCATTCATGTTTCGTCTCCTATCTCGAATGGTTTCGCAATTCTTACCGAGTTACTTAAATTTTTAAAGAAATTTCGGCCGCGTCTTCGCTCATGGTTAATAGCCGAGAGCAAAATTTACGTACGTAGTTTCCTGATTCGCGCCGACTGGGCAGGTTGCGACTTTTTGCCGCTGGCGGATTTTAAAATTATGGAAGCACTGCCCGAAAGTGCGGAGCCCGGCGGCAAAGCACATGCTGGAGAGGCTCGGGCGGCGGCGCCGCGGGCGGCGGGGCCGCGGCATTTCCGCGCCGGCTCGTTTCCGAGCGAAAACTTCGTCCCTATCTCGATGGGAGTGTGTGCTAAAAGCCGGGAGCGACCATCGGCCGGGGGGGCCGAGTCGCATCGCGGTCATCGACGCCACGGTCGGCGAGAGTGCTGCAGCCGCTCATGAGAAGCGGCGAGAACATGGATAGGGAGAGAAAAGATGAATCTTCGACTTCTGGTCGCTCTTGCCATGGCGACGGCCGGACTGGTCGGCGAGGCCCATGCGCATGGCGGCGTGAGCTCCGACACCGGCCAGTGCATCATGAAGATCGGCCCCGACACGATGAACTTCACCGGCTATCAGCCGCTGAAGTCGCGCGAGGTCTTCTGCGACGACATTCCCGATGTCGGCCCGACCATCATCGTGCTGGACGCCGTGCAGGACGAGCTGCGCGACATGGCGCTGGAGATCCGCATTCTGCGCAATGTCGGCCAGGCGGACGACAACGAGAATCTCGAGCAGAATACGGAAGTCTATCTGCCGCCGAAGAAATACCGCACCGGCACGCTCAATTTCGAATATAATTTCACCAAGAAGGGCAATTTCATCGGCTTGGTGAAGGCCAAGGCCGACGATGGACGCGAATATGTTTCGCGCTTTCCCTTCGCTGTCGGCACCACAGAGGACAAGAACACTATCATCGCCGTGTTCTTCGCCGCGCTCGGCCTCGTCGGCTTCGGCCTCTGGTATAAGAACAGCTTCCTCGACAAGAAAAAGAAGGCGGCCTGATCTTTCGGTCGCCAATGCTCCGGCCGGGCGAGTGTCCGGCCGGAACGCTTCAGACGAGCTCGACGAGACGGCCGTCGCTGAGCGTGACGCGGCGGTCCATCTGATCGGCGAGGTCGAGATTATGCGTCGCCACCAGCGCGGCGAGGCCGGTATTGCGCGCCAGCGTCATCAAGGTCGCGAAGACATGCTGCGCGGTGCGCGGATCGAGATTGCCCGTCGGCTCGTCGGCGAGCAGAACATGCGGCGCATTGGCGACCGCGCGGGCGATGGCGACGCGCTGCTGCTCGCCGCCCGATAGCTGCGAGGGCAAATGCCCCGCGCGCTCGCCGAGCCGCAGATAGTCCAGCAATTCCGCAGCGCGCCGCTCCGCCTCGCGGCGATCCAGCCCGTTGATCGCCTGCGGCAGCGCCACATTCTCGAGCGCGGTGAACTCCGGCAGCAGATGGTGGAACTGATAGACGAAGCCGATCGTCGAGCGGCGCAGGCTGGTGCGCTCATTATCGCTCATGTCGGAGGTCGCCAGCCCGGCGATGAGCACCTCGCCGTCATCGGCGCGCTCCAGCAGGCCGGCGATATGGAGCAGAGTGGATTTGCCGGCGCCAGAAGGCGCGATCAGCGCCACCATCTCGCCGGGAGAAAGCGCGAGATCGGCTCCCATCAATATGTCCAGCCGCCCATCGCCTTCGCGATAATGGCGGGCGACGCCGGAAAGCTCGAGAACTGTCATGGGCCTCACTCGTGGCGCAGGGCGTCGATCGGATCGAGGCTCGCCGCTTTCCAGGCTGGATAGATGGAGGCGAGAATGGCGAGCACGAGCGTCATGACGACGACGAGCGCCACCTCGCGCGGCTCGACGATAGAGGGCAGGCGCGACAGAAAATAAAGCTCCGCCGGAAACAGATTGGCGTGCATGAGCTTGTTGAGCAGCAGCCGGATCGCGTCGAGATTTTTGGCGAGCGTCAGTCCCAGCAGAAAGCCCGCGATGTCGCCGACGACGCCGATGGAGGCGCCGATGATGAGGAAGATGCGCAGCACCGCGCCGCGCGTCGCGCCCATCGTGCGCAGAATGGCGATGTCGGAGGATTTGTCCTTCACCAGCATGGTGAGGCCGGAGATGATGTTGAGCGCCGCCACCAGCACGATCAGCGTCAATATGATGAACATCACATTGCTCTCGACCTGCAGCGTGTCGAAGAAGGTCTTGTTGCGCTGCCGCCAATCGGTGAGCATCATCGGTCGATCGATATTGGCGTCTATGTCGGCGCGGAACTTGTCCACGGCGTCCGGCGCGTCGAGAAAGACCTCGATCACCGTCGCCTCATTCTCGTGATTGAAGAACAATTGCGATTCGGCGAAGGGCATGTAGACGAAGACGCGGTCATATTCCGACATGCCGATCTGGAAGATCGCCGTCACCGGATAGGCTTTTATGCGCGGCGCCACGCCGAAAGGCGTCGATGCGCCCTTGGCGATGAGAATGCTGATATTGTCGCCGACGCGCACGCCGAGCGTCTCGGCGAGGCGCTGGCCGATGGCGACGCCGCCGGCGCTGTCGAAGCCCTGGAAGGTCCCGTCCTTCACATTGCCGGCGAGGCCCGGCAGACGCAGAATGTCCTGCTCGCGTATGCCGCGCACCAGCGCGCCCGACTGCCCATAGGGGGAGGAGACGCCGGCCGCGCCCTCCACCATGGGGGCGACGAGCTTGACGCCCGGCAGGCGCTGCAGCCGCGCCGTGACCTCGGCCCAATCGTTCAGCGGCCGCTCGGCCGCCTGGACGAAAGCGTGGCCGTCGATGCCGACGATCTTGTCCATCAGCTCGCGGTGAAAGCCGTTCATCACCGACATGACGACGATAAGCGTCGCCACACCCAGCATGATGCCGAGAAAGGAGAAGCCGGCGATCACCGAGACGAAGCCATTGGCGCGCCGCGCCCGCACATAGCGGAAGGCGACCATCCATTCGAAGGGCGCGAAGGCGCGCAAGCGCGGCGGCGGCTCGGTCTCGACCACGGTAGACAAAGTAGATTCGCTCATTTCGGCATTGTGCCCATCCGCTCGAGCCTTTCAAGCGCGCCACAGAAATGGGCGTTTCCCATGTGAGAGAGGCGAATCGAAGGCGAAGACGCGGGCCGTCGCCCGCATGGCGGAAAACCGACAGCGGGGCTAGAGCCGAGCCTGCCGAGGCCAGAAAAATTAACGTCTGGCCCTTAATTTGCTGCACTGCATTCACCACCTCGACATCGGCGGTGGGCAATCGAGGAGACGAGAAATGAGTTCGATCGCCCAGCTGAAGAGCGCCCCGCGCAAGGCGCATGGCGCCGTGCATGACAATGTCGAGCTCGATCGTTTCGAGCTCGATCTCGAAGACGGAACGGCCGTCGCCTATTACCGCATGGCGCCCGGCGCCATCGTCTTCACCCATACCGAGACTCCGCCGGCGCTGCGCGGCAAAGGCGCCGGCTCGGAGCTGATCCGCGGCGCGCTGCAATGGGCGCGGGCGCGTGGGCTGAAGGTCGTTCCGGAATGCTCCTTCGTGGCCGATTATATCGCGCGCCACCAGGAATTCGCCGATCTCGTGCTGCGCAAATCGGCCTAGAGCGCAGGGCTCTAGAATCTTTCTGTGTTTCATTGAAACACAGAAAGATTCTATGCTCTTGCTTCGACGCGTTTCCCAACGCCGAACCGGCGTCCACTTCGGCTGGAAACGCGCTACTCCTCTTCCGAGAGCGAGAGCCATTGATCTTCCGCCTCGGCGAGCGCCGAGGCGAGATCGGCGCGCTGCTGGGCGAGGCGGTTGGCCTCCTGCGGATTGCGGGAAAAGGCGCTCGGATCGGCGAGCGCGGCGTCGACGCGCGCCAATAGCTCGGCGAGCTTTTTCATGCGCTCTTCCGCCGCCGCCAGCTTGCGGCGCGCCTGGCCGGCGTCGCGCTTGCCTTTGACCGGGCGAGGTGCCTCGCGCGGCTCCTCCTCCTTGCGCTGCTCGCGGGCGTCGTCATTGGCGCGCGCCAGAACATAGCGCGCATATTCGTCGACATCGCCGTCGAAGGCCTTCACCGTGCCGCCTTCGACGAGCCACAGGCGATCGGCGCAGGCCTCCAGCAAATAGCGATCATGCGAGACGAGCACGATCGCGCCCTCATGGGCGTTGATCGCCTCGACCAGCGCGGCGCGGCTGTCGATGTCGAGATGATTGGTCGGCTCGTCGAGAATGAGCAGATGCGGCCCGTAGAAGGAGGCGACGCCGAGCATCAGCCGCGCCTTCTCGCCGCCGGAGAGGCGCTCCACCTTCGTGTCCGCCCGTGCGCCGGAAAAGCCGGTCTGCGCGGCCCGCGTGCGAATGCGCGCCTCTGGCGCGCCGGGCATCAGCGCGGCGAAGACGGAGTAGGGCGAGTCCTTTTCGTTGAGATCGTCGACCTGATGCTGAGCGAAAAATCCCGCCTCCAGCTTGGCCGCGCGCACCATATTGCCGCTCTTGGGCTCGAGCCGCCCAGCCAGCAGCTTGGCGAAGGTCGATTTGCCATTTCCGTTGGAGCCCAGCAATCCGATGCGATCGTCATTGGAGAGGCTGAGCGACAGGCGCGACAGCACGGTGCGCTCGCCATAGCCGACGCTCACATTCTCGAAAGCGATAATCGGCGGCGACAGCGGCTTTTCCGGCGACGGCAGATAGATCGGCAGCACCTCGTCGTCGACGACCGCCGTGACCGGCCCCAGCTTCTCCAGCATTTTGAGACGCGACTGCGCCTGACGCGCTTTGGTCGCCTTGTAGCGGAAGCGATCGACGAAGGCCTGCAGCTCGCGGCGGCGATCCTCCTGCTTTTTGCCTGCCTTGGCGGCGAGCGCGCGCGCCTCCAGCCGCTGCGCCTCGAAGGAGCTGTAATTGCCCTTGTAGATCGTCAGCTTGCCGCGCTCGAGATGCAGAATATGCGTCGCCACCGCGTCCAGCAGATCGCGGTCATGGCTGATGACGACGACATTGGCCGGATAATGCGCGAGATAATCGACGAGCCAGAGCGTGCCTTCGAGATCGAGATAATTGGTCGGCTCGTCGAGCAGCAGCAGCTCCGGCTGCGAGAACAGCACGGCGGCGAGGGCGACGCGCATGCGCCAGCCGCCCGAAAATTCCGAGAGCGGGCGCCGCTGCGCCTCGGCGTCGAAGCCGAGGCCGGAGAGAATCGCCGCCGCCCGCGCCGGCGCCGCATGGGCGTCTATGTCGACGAGGCGCGTCTGGATTTCGGCGATCTCATGCGGGTCGGTCTCGGTCTCGGCGCGCTCCAGCAGATCGGCGCGCTCTATGTCAGCGGCGAGCACGAAATCGACCAGCGCCGTCGGCCCACCCGGGGCCTCCTGCTCGACGCGCCCTATCTTCAGCTTGGCGGGGAGGGAGATGGTTCCGGTCTCGCCGGCGATCTCGCCGCAGATGATTCGGAAGAGCGTCGTCTTGCCGGCGCCGTTGCGGCCGACGAAGCCCGCGCGCGTCCGCGGCGGCACGAAGACCGAGGCCTTGTCGAAGAGCAGCCTCTCGCCGAGCCTGTAAGTGAGATCGTCAATGGAAAGCATGGCCTCGCCTCTAGGACCTTTGCCGGCGATGTGCAACGTCGGCGCCGCCGAAGCCTTGCGCGCAGCTTGTGAGGAGGCCTTCTTGACGCTTGTCAGCCCGAGCGCAGCCCTCTATATCTGCGCCCGCTTCGCGCCGCCCTCTGGACGGCGCAGCCCGCGCCCATCGTCTAGAGGCCTAGGACGTCGCCCTTTCACGGCGAAAACACGGGTTCGATTCCCGTTGGGCGCGCCAGTGAGCACTTATCGACAAGACAATTGCAGCGCTCGATGCGGCTCGACGATTATTCCGCGCCCGTGAGAAATGAAAAACGCCCCGCGCTTACATCCGGCGTCGGGGCGTCTCGCTGTTGCGTCCAGTTCCGGGAAACCTTCGGCTTGCTTACAGATTAGGCGGGTCGGCCCTGTGATGCAAGCGTGGGCGCCGGGGCTCGCGCGTCGATATTCCGCTCTCGGCGATGCGCTCCTCAGAAATGCCAGAGCTGATCGCCGATCTTTCTCAGCCTCGGAAGATCGAGCAAGCGTCCGAAGGTCAGACAAAGCTCCGCCATGGGTCTCACCCAGGCGCGCGGGGCGCGTCTCTTCGCGCCGATCTGCCGCTTGCGGGCGCGCGTCACACGTCTCGACAGTTCCGCGAATCCGTCCGCGCCGAGGCAGGCGCGAATTGTGTCGGCCTGCGCTGTCAATCTCGTCTCGATATAGCGCGAGAGGTTCTCATATTCCCGGAAGCCCGGGTGCGCGACGTGGGATTTCTGCAGGCACAGCAGCGCGCTGACATAGCGGTCCACGCCGAGGCGGCCGGCCAGCTCGCCGACATCGTCGATCAGCCGATCGACGACCGCGCGCCAGGCGAAATATTCCGCCTTGAACGCCTTCGTCGGATCGGCGTTGTGAACTCCGCAGAGCTCGGCGTGGCCGGCGAATCCATTTGCGCCGTGAATGCGATAGATGGTCAGCGGGACGTCGATGAGCGCGACGCCGCTGAGTAGCCGCACGCCCTTGTTGAGATAAGTGTCGCCATGGAGCCGCAGCTGCATAGAGCAGCTTCCGCCGAGCAGCAGGCTCAGCGCGTCGCGCCGGAAGCAATTGCCGGAGGTCGGCGCATAGACCCAGTCTCCCCACTCATGCGCGTCGATGAAATGCACGCGGGAGCCCACATCGTCCAGCGGCGCGCGCGCAAAAGGCCAGAGATCGCCGCAAAGATGGATGGGACGCAGGCGCTCCTTGCGTAGCCCACGTCCCGACGCGACGAATTCGCCGAAAGCGCTCCAGGAGGTTCGGACGACGCCGTTATTGGTGGATTGCAGCATATCCGCGGAGGTGAAGCCGACCGCCGTCCGCAGCGAGAAATGCACGAAGATATGCGTCTCCACGAAATTCGGGAGGAGCATGTCGTCGGCGTCGAGAAACACCACATATTCGCCGGAGCTCGCGGCGAAGCCGGTACGGAAGGCGGCCGTTTGACCGAGATTTTCGGCATGCGCGATGATCTCGACTTGCGGATGGCGGAGCCGAATGTCGCGAAGGACGAGATCGCTCTCGTCATTCGAGGCGTCGTCGACGATGATGCATTCGATGCGCGGATAGGTTTGCTCGAGCGCCGAATTGAACGCCGCGAGCAAGAAGCGACCGTAATTGTAATTGGTGATGATCACGCTCACGAGCGGCAGATCATAGGCCAGCCTGCCGCCGAATGCGCGGCCATGATCCGGCTCGACGAAATTTACGTCATTATCGTCGATCTCTCGAAATTGGGTGAAATTTTCTAGCATAATCGGCTCTACTGTCTAAAAACGCTTCACCGGCCGCGCTCCCGCGGAATGCATTTTGTCGCGGTAAGCCCTGTCACAGCAAACCGTTACGTAACGCTATATACGTATATTACCGTATTGAAAAGGGTGCGCTTCGGATTTGATGCGCGCAGTGGTCGAGGGGCGCCTCAGCCGACGCCGAGGATGCGCTCCACCAGCCAATAGGCGCCGAAGCAGGCGATCACGGCGGAGACGGCGCGCACGAGGCGCGGATCGCGCAGTCCGTGAGTGAAAAATCGGTCGAAGGCCAAGAGCAGCGGCAGCGTGACCAGCACCACGCCGATCTGCCCGGCCTCGACGCCGAGATTGAAGCTCGCCAGCGCCGGCACGAGCGCGCGCTGCGGCACGCCGATCTCGATGAGCCCGCTCGCAAAGCCGAATCCGTGGATGAAGCCGAAGACGAAAGTGTCGCGCCAGCGGCCTTCCACCTTGCAGGTGAAAAAATTCTCGATCGCGACATAAATGATCGACAGCGCGATCGCGATCTCCACCCAGCGGCTCGGCAGATCGACGAGGCCGAGCGCCGCCAGCGAGAGCGTCACCGAATGCGAGACGGTGAAGGCCGTCACCAGCTTCACCACCGGCCAGACGCGCGTCGCCCACAGCATCACCGCTATCAGGAAGCACAAATGATCGTAGCCGGTCATTATGTGCTCGATCCCGGCGGCGAAGAATTTCGGCGCCAGCTGCCAGGGGGTGAGCAGCGGCTTGGAGAGATCGATCGGCGCGTCGCCGGGGAAGACCATCACCTCGCCGGGCGCCGGCTCCGCGCCGAGCCGCTGCGCCTCGGTGAGGCGCTCGTCGGCGTCGCGCTCGCCTATGCCGACGAGATGCTTCGCGCGGCGTCCCTGCGCCTCGAGCAGCCGATAGGGGTCGTAGAAGATCTGTCCCGCGACGGCGCTGCAATCGAGGCGCAGCGCGACCTTGGAATCGCGCGGATTGGCGGGGTCCGCGCCCACCGAGGCGATCTCGCTCGGGCAGGATTCGCCGGCCTCGTTCCGCAGGGCGACGCGGCTCTGGATGAATTTGCCGATCATCGCCTCGATGACGCCGGGCTCGGTGAGATCGACATCGGCGGCGCTCGGCTTGCTTTCGGCGAACATGCGCTCGATGTCGGCGCCGAGGAAGCCGACCTCCAGGCGATAGCGGCCGCCCCCTTCCGGGACGATGCGGCTGCTGGAAATATCCGCCGTATGCGCCTTCGCGGCCGTGGCGCCGCCGAGCAGGACGAGAATGGCGAAGAGCAGGGCGAAGGGCGAAGGCGTCATTCTCATCATTTCCTTCGCCATCGTCTCCCTCGACAACTCTCTTGACGCTTCGCGACACGGCGACGTATGCAAGATAAGATGATAGTGCATATCAGACCGGCCATGACAAGGCCGAAGCGGATAGGGCCGAGGCAGGCCGGCGCGCTCGTTGCGCCGCACAATTGCCGGCGGCGCGAGCGCCTTGCTCACGCCCGAGAGGGCGCTTAGCATCGACGCAAGCACGACAAAACGGAACCCATGATCCTTCCCGCCGCCGCTCCTCGTCGAACCGCTGTCCCGCTGCGCTGCGCTGCGCTTCTCCTGCTCGGCCTCGCTGTCTGTTTCGCCTCGCCACGCGCATGGGCTCACGCCATCGTCGTGCGCACCTCGCCGGCGCAGGATGGCGTCGCGCCTGGAAACATCGGCAAGGTCGATGTCTGGTACGACGCCGGCATAAGGGACGCTTTCGCGGCGCTGGCGGTGATCGCCGCCTCCGGCGAGCGGGTCGACAAGCGCGACGCCGCGATCGATCGCGCCGATCCGGCCCATGTCTCGGTCGGCGTCAATCCGCTCGGCCCCGGCAAATATACGGTCCGCTACCGCGCGCTTTCGGCCGACGGCCATCTCGTCAGCGGCGCCTGGGAGTTCGAGGTGCGGCCTCAATAGCGCTGATCGAGCACAGCAAGGGAAAGGAAGCCGCCGAGATGAATCCCAACGGCCGGATGAATCTGATGTTGTTCCTCGCCGTCGTGGTGATCGCCGCCGGCAATGTCGGCGCCTTCACCTATTCGCTCTGGGGGCCGTCCTTCAGCCTCTATTGGAATGATTTTCTGGATGCGCATCTCTATCGGCCGGCGGTCAAGGCGGGTGATCGCACAATTGCGAATTGCCTCAAGGTCAGCGATTTCTATTCGGCGCGGCTGACGACCTATTTCCTCGGGGATTCGGACAAGAGCGCCGGCGGCCCGACCACCGATCTCAGCAAATATGACGAATATTGCGATCGTGTGCCGGGCACCGGCAAGGTGATCTTCTCCGTCACGCTGATGGAGAAGGACGTGCGGAGCCAATCGGTCGCGCTCGCCTTCTACAAGAGCGACGCCAAAGGCGGGCTCGAGCTTTTGACCTCCGTCCCGTCCAAGCCGCATCCGGCCGGCTTCGTGACTTTGGAATCCTCTGTCGATCACAAGGGAAAATATCTCCTCGAGCTCGCTTTCGGCGAAGGCAAGAGCGAGGAGGACAGGATCGCCATGCCGATCTCCGTCGGCCAATGATTCACTTGCGCCGAGCGCGGCGCTTCTGCCGCCATCGCAGGAACCCGCTCACATAGAGGATAAGCGGCGCGAGCCCCGTCAGCGCGACCAGCGCGCGGCCGGGAACGCCGAAGGCCTCGCCGCAATGCAGCGGGAACAGCCATTCCAGCAGCTTCTCGCCGGCGGTGAAATCATCGCGGTCCTGTGTCTGCAGCACGCGGCCGCTGTAGCGATCGACGCCGACATTGCGGAATGTCTTGGTGCGGTTGGGCTCGCTTTCCGACTGCTTGCCGATGACATAAACGCCATCGTCGCCGCTCGGCAGCAGAACCCAATGCAGCCGTCCCTCCGGGAAAACTTTTTCCGCGCTGGCGATGGCCTCGTCGAGGCCGATCGGCGCGCGGCCGGCGATCGGCGTCGATCGTCCAAAGTCCGGCTCGGGGCGCACCGGAGAGATCAGCGTCGCCAGCGAATGCGTCGCCGGCTTGAAGATCATCGCGATTCCGGTGGCGAGCGTCGCCAGCAGTAGAATGGCGAAATAGGCGCCGACGCTGCGATGCGCGTCATAGACGATGCGCTCGCGGCTCGCGCTCCATTTGATCGTCAGGCCCATCCGCCAATCGCCATTGCGCGGGAGCCAGAGATAGAGTCCGAGGATGATCGAGACGAAGATGACAATGCCCAGACTGCCGATGAGATAGGCGTTATTGACGCCGAGCAGCAGCGTCCAATGAAAAGCCATGACGATCTGCACGAGCGGCTGCGCGAGCACGTCGTCGCCATGCGCGAGCAAGCGGTCGCCGGTCACTTCGGCCCGATAGGGATCGACGAAGATCTGATGGAAAGAGCTGTCGAGATCGTCGGTCTCGACCATATAGCCGATGATCGCCGCCGCATTCGCATGGCGCGGCAAAGTGATGCGCTCGGGCCGGCCCTCCGCCGGCATGGCCGCGGTCGCCGCGGCGAGAATCTCGTCGAGCGGACGCATGACGGCCGGCGTCGGCGGCTCGACGCGCATGAGCGGGGCGTTCAGCCATTCGTCTATGTCTTCGCGAAAGGCGAGCAGGCTGCCGCTGAGACCGATGAGGACGAAAACTGCGCCGGCGAAAAGACCGATGTAGCGATGGGCAGACAGAAATATTTTGCGGCCCCGCTCGTTCCGCCCCATGATGCGCGCCTCCGGTCGCCAGATGTTGCTCATGCTCGGCTTCTCCGCCGCGAGCGAGGGAGCGTCTTCCGCCGCTCATGTCAACGCGGTGGAGCGGCGGGCGATCCCGAGGGGAAAATTCATGTGCAGGCGCTGGGATGCTTTGGCCGTCGGGCGCTAAACGTGTAATATAGGATGATTGAGGCCCCGGGCGGCGGAAATGCGGTCCGAGTGGGAACCTGTGCGCTGTTCCGTCGCATCTCGGCTTATTGTATCTCTCTTGGACAGGCATAGGCTCGCCAAAATTGAAAAAAGAACGGCGGAGGACCGTATGGGGAGCGCCCAGGATAGCAAGGAAACCGTGAGGCTCGTGGCGGTCCTCGCGATCGTCGCCATTGTCTCGCTCGCCGTTGTGGTCGGCCTCAGAATGTGGAAATAGCGCGCCGCTTTCGCCCGGATCAGGCGATGATGTCGGGCGTGAGCTGATCTTCCAGAAACGCAACGCGATCGCGCAGCAGCAATTTTCGTTTCTTCAGCCGCTGAATTTGCAGCTGGTCCACGGCGCCGACCGCGAGAAGGGCGTCGATCGCATCCTCGAGGTCTTTGTGCTCGAGCTTCAGTCGCTCGACTTCTAGCCGGATCGCATTGCGTTCGGCTTCGTTCAGCTCATCAACCATTCGCCAACCTGCCCGAGCGCCGCTTGGCGGCGAGTCGTGACGCGAGGATTATCGCCTCGCATCATGTTCATCTTCAAGTCCTAATGAGAAGGCGGCGACGCCTTCTCGCGAATTTCCGTCTCAGTCGACCGCGATCGACTTGTCCAGTTCCACGCAGGCGGCGGGGTCCACGCGCTCCAGCTCGAAGACGCGGTTCTGACGCGTCAGCTCGAGATAGAGGGACTTCTTCCTCTGGTCCGGGCCACGCCAGCCGCTCACGCCCTCGTCCATGTAGAGCGTGACAGAAGCGCCATCCTCGGCGAGATCGATGGGAAATTCGCCGCCTTCCTCGGCCGAGCCGCCGAGGCCGCCGCGCGCCATGCATTGGGCGGCGGCGTCCTTGCGGAACGAGCGGATGAGGCGGGCGCCGTCGACGTCGCGATTGGCCTCTTCGCTCCAGGCGCAGCCGCCGACGACGTAAAAAGCCTTGCCATGGCCCTTGTGGCGAAGCTCGATGCGCAAATCGCGCGCGTCCTCCGCCGTGGAGGCGAGCTCGCGCTGCAGCGACAGCCGCACGGAGACGACGGTCTGGCCGGGATGCGCGCGCAAATGCGCTTCGTCATAGCGACGGAAGAAGCAGGCCCCGCTCGGCGGGATTTTGTCGATCAGCAGATTTTTGGCGGCGGCGGCGCTCGAAAGAGCGAGAGACAGAGAGACGCATAGCGAGCGCTTCATTTTCCGAACGTCATCCCCCGGCAGGCGCCGGCGCATAGGCTTCACGCATGGAGGCGATCTGTGCGACCTTCTCGGCGAGCGCGCTCCAATCGTCACGCTCGGCGATATGCGCCCAGATCGATTCGACCTCTTCGATCAGCATAGTGCAGGGGACGGGGCGACGGAAATAGGGATGGTCGAGATTGGCGGCCGGCGATGTCTCATGCGCGGCGAGCGCCTCGCGCAGCCCTTGGAATTCCGGCGCGTCATAGGCCGCCGCCTCCGGGCTAGCGGCGGCGCGTTCGCGGCTCGCCATGCCGCCGCGCCAATCGAAGAATGTCTGCTCATAGGGCGCTTGCGTCTTGCCGAGAAACTCCAGCAATCCTTTGGCGAGAGCGGCGTCCTGCTCGGGATCGTCCGCCGGCAGCAGGCCGAAGCGATCGAGCAGAGCGAGCTGGAACTCGCGCTGGAGGACGGCCTGATAGCCGCCGAGAATCTGCTCGGCGCGCTGCAGCCCGACATGCGGCAGAATGGTCTCGGCGAGGCGGGTGAGATTCCAGCCGAGCGCGCCCGGCTGGCGGCCGAAGGAATAGAGCCCACTGTCGTCGAAATAGGCCGCTGTGAATTGCGGATCATAGCGCGGCGCGAAGCGCCACGGCCCATAGTCGAAGCTCTCGCCGGTGACGTTGATATTGTCCGAGTTGAGCACGCCATGGACGAAGCCCGCGGCCATATAGCGCGCGCCGAGCCGCGCCACGCGCGCGCCGACGCGCTCGAGAAAAGCGCCGGCGCGGCTTTCCGACGGCTCGCCGGCCAGCTCGGGAAAATAATTGGCGACGCAATAGTCGATGAGCCGTCCGAGCGCTTCCTGGTCGTCGAGATGGGCGAGGCGCTGAAACGTGCCGATCCGAATATGGGAATGGGAGAGCCGCACCAGCACGCTGGAGCGCGTCGGCGACGGCTCGTCGCCGCGATAGAGCGGCTCGCCGGTCTCGATCAGGCTGAAGCTCTTGGAGGTGTCGACGCCCTGCGCCTCCAGCATCTCCGTGGCGAGAATCTCGCGCATGCCGCCTTTCAACGTGAGCTTGCCGTCGCCCTGGCGCGACCAGGGCGTGCGACCGGAGCCTTTTGTGCCGAGATCGAGCAGTCGGCCGTCCGCGGCGTCGCGCAATTGCGTGAACAGAAAGCCGCGGCCGTCGCCAATGTCCGGATTGTAGGTGCGGAACTGATGGCCGTGATAGCGCAGCGCCAGCGGCTGCGGAAAGCCGCCGGGCAGGGGCTCGAAACGGCCGAGATGGGCGATCCATTCCTCTTCCGTCAGCGTATCCAGACCGACGCGCGCCGCCCAGCGCTGATTGCGATAGCGCAGAATATGCTGCGGAAAGCGGGCGGGCTCGACACGGTCGAAGAAGCCGTCGCCGAGCGTGGCGTGGAGGGTCTCGGCGCGATAGCGCGGGGAAGGGGGCATGGGGTTCTCGGCTCTCGCTTTGGCAGAAGATTCTGCGACCAGAGACGCCCCGAAGCAAGCCGGGCGCCCGCGCGGGCCGAAGCGAGCGTTGCGGCGCCCTATGCGACAAAAAAGGCGGAGAGCATCTCTCCGCCTCGACGCTAGACCGCTTTCGCAAGCTGTTCAGTGCAGGCTGACGCCTTGCCGCAGCTTGTTGATCTCGTCCTTGAGCTGAAGCTTCTTGCGCTTCAATTCGTGGAGCTTCGAATCGTCGTATCGGGGATGGTGCTGAACCTGATCGATCTCTTTCTTGAGCGCCTGATGGCGGCGTTCGAGCTCGACGAGATGGGTCTGTAGCGACATACGGCGCCTCCTTTGGTTGATGACAGAAGGACGACGCCAGTGTGACATGAATTCCAAGGCCTGCAAGGGGCGAAGACGTCGCGGGCCAATGAATTATTTCGCCCAAAGCCGCTGTTCGCGGAAGGAAATCTTAACGCTTGGGGACGCTGGGGCCGGGGTTTTGCGACAGGGCGTGGAAACTGTCGAAGGGCGCTTGCGCCTCGGCCCGACTGCCATTATACGGGCTTCACTCGCGCCGGACGGAGCAAGCATCCGAACGGCGCCGGGGGCGCGTAGCTCAGCGGGAGAGCACTACGTTGACATCGTAGGGGTCACAGGTTCAATCCCTGTCGCGCCCACCATTCTGATCCACCCTACGCTCGATCCATTCCGCCGCCCGATGACGAAAATCGCATCGGGCGAAATTTTTTGTCGGTCACGCGACGTCTCGTTCCTTGCCTAGCCTCGCCGCGCCGATATTCGGCGGGCTTTCTATTTCAATTCGACGTTCTGCGGCCTATATCATCGAAATTGAGCTTGTTACTCGAGCCGAATCTGTCGCCGAGGGAAGTCGCTGATTGCCTTCGAATTCGATATCGGCTCCAATAGAAAAAGATTCGACCGAGGAGGGAAAGGCCATGTCCGAAGCCGAAGACAAAGCGCTCGTCGCGCAGATACTCTCTTCCTATCTTTCGAATAATACTGTTGCGCCTCTCGACCTTCCTTCTGTCATCGCAGCTGTGAAAAAAGCCTTCGGCGGCGCCGACGCCGAGACGTCGAATGCAACGGACGGCGAGGCCAAGCAGTGGCGGCCTGCCGTTCCGGTGAAGAAATCCGTCACAGCGGATGCGATTACTTGCCTTTGTTGTGGTGAGCCGTTCAAATCCTTGAAGCGTCATCTTCAGGCCGAGCACAAGCTGACGCCGGATGATTATCGCGCCGCATTCGATCTAAAGAGCGATTATCCGATCGTCGCGCCCAATTACGCTGCGCAGCGCTCGGCTCTGGCCAAATCGCTCGGCCTCGGCCGCAAGCCGGCGGCGAAGACCGTTTCCGCCGCGAAGAAGCGCGGCGCGCCGCTGCGCAAGGCCGCCGCCGAGGCCTGACGGCGAGGTCTGACGGAAAGCCGCGCCGCGGGTGAGCTCGTCCGCCGGCGCGTCTCACTCGGCGTGATAGGCGTCGAAGGCGCCTCCGCCCGCATAGGGCGAATAGGCGTAGGGGCCATATTTGCGCGCCTTCGCCTCGATCACCAGATTGAGCGCGACGCCCGCTATTCTGCCGCGATCGGGAAGCCGCTCGATCGCATGAGCGACGGTTTCGCGCGGCGTCGCCGCCCAGCGAATGACGACGACAGTCTTATCGACGAGTCCGGCGATGAGAATCGGATCGACGACGGGGCCGATCGGCGGCGTGTCGACGATGACGAGATCGAAGCTCCCGCGCACCGCGGCCATGAGCGTTTTCATCTTCTCGGAGGCGAGCAGATCGGCGGGCGCCTGTATCTCGCCGCCGGCCGGAAGAACCCATAGTCCCCGCTTCTCTTCGAAGAAGATCGCGGCTCCCGGGCTCGCGGAGCCGATGAGCAGCTCGACGAGGCCGGGCCTCTGCTCGGCGCGGAAGAGCTTGGACGCGGCGCGGCGGCGCAGATCGGCGTCGATCAGCAGCGTGCGCAGGCCCGATTGCGCGGCGGAGGCGGCGATCGCCGCGGCGATCGTCGTCGTTCCTTCGCCGGGGACGGCGGAGGCGAGCTGAATCAGCTTGGGGGGATCGTCCACATCGCTCATGGCGATGGCGCTGCGCAGCGCGCGGAGCCCCTCGCTGGCGCGCGACAGAGGTTTTGCGCGCACGAGATCGACGAGGGCGGGGGCGCTCGAGGCGATTTTGGGAATGGAGCCGAGCAGAGGCAGACCGAGCGTCGTCTCGATCTGCGCCATCGTCGTGAAGCCCGTGTCCGCCAATTCGCAGGCATAAGCGGCGCCGAGCCCGAAGAGGGCGCCGAGCGCCAGCGCGATCAGCAGCGTCTGCTCGGCGTCGGGCCAGGACGGGGCGTTCGGCGTGAGCGCAGGCGATATGATTCGTGCGTCGCGCGGCTCGAATTTGGCTTGCTGCTCGACTAGGCGCGCGCGGCGCATCGTCTCATCGAGAAGCTTGCGATCGGCCGCGGCGGCGCGCTCCAGCTCGTTGAGCCGGGCGAGCCGCTCCTTGCCGCGATCCTCGGACTCGGAAATCTCGCGAAGCGCCGTATCCGCGGCCTCGCTGTTTTTTTCTGCGAGCTCCAGCTCCTGGCGCACGCCGGCCGCGAGGCGGCGCCGCTCGGCGTCCATGGCGCGGGCGGTGTCGGCGATCTCGGCGCGCAGCGCGACCACGGAGGGATGCGCCGCCGTGTAGCGGGCGCGCAGCTCCGCCTCGCGGCGGGAGAGCTGGTCGGCGCGCTGGCGAAGCTCGTCGAGCGCTCCGCCGAGGCCCGGCAGCTCGGCGGCGGCGCCGCCACGGCTCTCGATCCGCTGCAGCAGCTCGAGGCGAGCCTTGCGCTCCGCCGTCTCCGCCCGCGCCACGGCCGCGCGCTGCGCAATGGCGGTCTGCTGCTTCGCCGGCGTGGAAGGGCCGGCGGCGGCGCGAAACTGCGCCAGCGCCTCCTCGGATGCGCGCGATTGCCGTTGCAGCGCCACGAGCCGCTCGGCGAGCCAAGCGGAGGCGCGCCGCGCCGCCTCGAGCCGCGTGTCCAGCCTGTCGACCACGAAAGCGTCGGCGATCGCGTCGGCGAGACGCGCCGCTTTCGCCGGATCGGTCGAGGTGACGACGATCTTTATCACCGGCGAGTAGCGCAGCTGGGCGACGGAGAGAGCATTCCGCAAGCGGTCGAGCGCCGCGGCGCCGAATTCGAGATCGTCGGCCAGCCTTTCCCGCTCCACGACGCGCCGCAGCAGCGCCGCCGATCTTATGACCGCTATGTCGCTCTTCATCGTCTGCCGGTTGATCGGCGCATGCGCCAAGATCGCATCGGCGCCGATCGAACGATCCGGCCGCATCTCGATCAGCAATTGCGCGGAGGCGGTGTAGCGCGGCGTCGCCATGACCAGGAAGGCCGCGCCGGCGAGCAGGGCGAGCATTGTCGCGCCGAGCAGCGGCGGCCAGCGCCGGCGGAGGAATTGCGCAGCGGCGCGGAGCTTGCGGCTGCGCGCGTCGAGCCAGAACGCCGTCGTCGAGCGCTCGCGCATCGCTCGCGGCGCGGTCAGAAGCGGTCCGCGAACAGCATGCGGCGGCTGTCGCCCTCGAGCACGAGAGCGGTGAGCACCGAGGTCGCGAAAGCTCCCGTGTCGACATTGATGCGATTGGGCTGAATGTCCGGCTCGGAGACGGGCGTATGGCCGTGGACGATCACTTTCCCCCATCCGCCCTCGAAGCTCAGAAACTCCTCGCGGATCCAGAGCAGATCTTCGGCCTTCTGCTGGGCGAGCGGCACGCCGGGCTTCACGCCCGCATGGCAGAAGAAATAATCTCCGAAGCTCGCCGTCAGCGTCGTCTCCAGCATGAATTGCAGATGGTGATCCGGAAGCCGCGCCGTCAGCGCGCGGCGCGCGTCCTCGTAATTGCGGCCGCGCATGACGGAGGAGACGTCCACCCCATAGGAATGCAGCGTCTCCACGCCTCCGAACTTGCGCCAGCCCTCGAGCACGGATTCGTCCTCGAGGAAGCGCAGAAATATCTCCTCGTGATTGCCGCGCAGCGCGATGAAGGGCGTCGGAAAATCGCGTCGGCTCAGCCATTCGACCACGGTCGAGGATTGCAGCCCGCGATCGACATAGTCGCCGAGGAAGATCGTCAGCGTCTCCGCCGGCGCAGTGTCGAGCTCCGCCTCGATCCGCCGCGCGAGCGTGTCGAGCAGATCGGCGCGGCCGTGAATGTCGCCGACCGCATAGATGCGCAAATTGGGAGGAAGGACGGTCGGAAGCCCGGTCTGCAAAGCCTGAAATTGCGTCAATCTCGAAATCGTCATCTCACTGGCCCGGTCCCCGTCGCGCCCCGAGTTTTGACGTGACGGATCGCAAGTCTAGAGCATATCGCCCGCCGACGAAATCGCGAGAGGCCGCGTTTCGTCGCGCTTTTATGCGCGCGCGGAATCGAGCGAGCCCCATTGTTGACATATTATCTCGCCTATGCTCAAGATCGAGCATCCCGCTTTTAGTGGTAAATCACTGTTTGCGCTGGGAATATTTTCAATATGAGGGTAGCGTCGCCGGCATCTAGGGATCGAATTGCCTTTCGTCTCCAGCTGGCCGACATCGGCTGGACGACGGCTGCGCCTTTCATCGCCCTCGCCCTGCGCGACCCTCAGCTGCTCGAGGCCGGCGATCTCGCGCACGACCTGCCCGCGCCTTATCGCTACGCCTTCCTATCCATCGCCTGCACGCTGCTGGTCATGTGGGGTTTCCGCCTCAGCGACCGCATGGGGCAGTTTTTCTCGCTGCGCGACGCTGTCGATGTCTGCGTCGCCTCGGCCTGCGCGGTCGCCTCGAGCAGCGTCGTTCTGTTCACGCTCACGCGGCTCGAGGGCGTGCCGCGCTCCACGCCGCTGATCTATGTCCTCGTGCTCGCCGCCGGCCTCATCGCGATCCGGGGGATGACGCGCCTGCATCACCGGGAGGTCTGGCGCAGGGAGCTCGAGACCGACATCGCCGATCCGTCGGTGGCGTTGCGGCGCGTGATCCTGATCGGCGTCGATCGCTTCGCCTCTGTGGCGATCAAGCTCATCGACTATCAGCTGCCGCGGACGACGCAGATCGTCGCCGCGTTGGACGCGCGGCCTTCCTTCGTGGGGCGCAAGGTCGGCGGCGTCTCGATCGTCGCTCTACCGCAGGACATTGGCGCGGTGCTCGACGAATATGCCGAGCATGGCGTCGAGATCGACGAAGTGTGGCTCGCCGACGATAAGGAGGCCTTGCCGGCCGAGCTGCTGAAGGATGTCGCCGCGCAATGCGACGCGCGCGGCCGCGATTGCGTCCCCATTGCGGAAGCGCTCAATCTCGCCCCGCGGCAGGCGCGGCCGGCGCGGCCGGAGACGCCGCTCGGAGGGCCGCCGGACGGGCGTTTCGACACGCCGGATTATTTCGGCTCCAAGCGCGTGATCGATCTTCTGGCGACGAGCCTGCTGCTCGTCATCGCCGTGCCGACGGCGCTGATCGTGGCTTGCGCCATCCTCATCGACGTCGGCGCGCCCATCGTTTTCTGGCAGCAGCGGGTGGGACGCAATGGCGAGCGCTTCTTCGTCTATAAGTTCCGCACCTTTCGGCCGCCCTTCGACCGCCATGGCCGCCGCGTGCCCAAGGAGCGCCGCTTGTCGAGGATCGGCCGCGCCATTCGCGCCGCCCGGCTGGACGAGATTCCGCAGCTCTACAATGTGATTATCGGCCATATGTCGTTGATTGGCCCGCGCCCTCTGCTGCCGGTGGATCAGCCGGCCGATCCGCGGCGGCGGCTCAGCGTGCGGCCGGGCGTCACCGGATGGGCGCAGATCAAGGGCGGAACGCTGGTCACGCCCGAGGAGAAGAACGCGCTCGATGTCTGGTATATTCGCCACGCCTCGTGGCGGCTCGATCTGGCCATCGTCTTCGGCACGCTCGCCATCGCCTTCACCGGGGAAAGACTGAATCGGGCCGCGGTCGATCACGCCACCGGCTGGTATCGCCGCGAGTTCGAAGGCGCGCGCGGAAGGGCGGAGACGGTCGGCCTGCGGCCGCAGGGCCGAGCGAAATCGCCGACGCTGGCGCCGGGGCGATCGATCTGAGGCGGCGCTACCGGACTTCCTCTCGCTCGGCCTTCTGCGGCGTTGGCGCGATCTTCGTCGTAGAAGTCAGCCGCTTCTCCAACGCCATCAATGCGAGGATCGACTCCGCGACGAGCCGCTGCAGCGCGTAATAGAGGCCGGCGCGGCCGTCGAGAAACAGGCCCTTGGCGAAATAGGCGTAGAGGAAGACGACGATCGGCGCCAGCGGCGGAAGGCTGCGCAGACGGCGGATCAGCGAGGGCGGCTCGTCCGCGTCGAGCCGCTCCACCTCGCGCGACATATAGCGGATTTGCGAGGCGACGAAGCGCGCCGTGGATTTGCGATCGTCATGGGTGATTTTGCCCGCGAGCGTCTCGACCGGGCCATCGACGCGCCAGCCCTCGGCATGGCCGCGATCATAGACACGGAAGCGCCCCTGGCGCAAAAGCACGGCTTTCGGCGGATAGAGCGAGCCGCTCAGCGGCCGGCCGAAAATCTCATAATCGAAGGCGATCTCATAGGCCGCGACATCCGGCCCCGGCCGCAGCGCGCGCAATTCCTCGATGAGCGCGTCGCCGAGGCGATAATCGGCGTCGAGACGCAATATCCATTCGGTGGCGACGCCGGTCTCCGTCATGGCGAAGCGCCATTGGCTCGCATGCGTGTCGAAAGGCCGCGAGAAGACGCGCACGCGCGCATCGGCGCGCAGGATCGCCAGCGTTCGATCGGCGCTGCCGCTGTCGACGACGACAATGGACCTCGCCCAGCGCAGCCGCGACAAAGTGCGGGCGATGTTCGGCTCCTCGTCATAGGTGAGGAGAACCGGGGTGATCCGATCCAGCAGGGAAGGGCGGGTCATATTACGGGACGCCTCGCATGGAAGATTGCTTTAGCACATCTTCGTAATGCGCGACCATTTCCGCGGCGACGGCGGTCCAGCTCCATCGCTTCTCGACGGCGACGCGCCCGCGCGCGCCCATCTCCTCGGCTGCGCACGCATCGGCCGCGATGATCGCGAGGCCGCGCGCGATAGAGCCGGCCTCCGGCGCGACGACGACGCCCGCGCGCTCGCCCGTGACCGCCTCGGCGACGCCGGCCGTATGGGAAACGACGACCGGCCGGCCATGCGACATCGCCTCGAGAGCGACATTGCCGAAATTCTCATTGAGCGAGACGAGCGCGAGACAGGCGCAGGCGCGATAGAGCGCCGATCGGTCCGGCTCGCCGATCTGCCGCGCGATGATCGTCACGCGCGCGCTGACGCCGAGCCGCGCGCAAAGACGCGCCAGCTCCGCCGCGCGACCATGCTCGTCATTGCCGGCGATGACGCAGCGCAGATCGGGCGTCAGAGCGACGGCCTCGATCAGCGCCTCGAGATTTTTCTTCCAGTCGATGCGTCCGAAGGCGAGGACAAAAGGACCGCCGGTGATGGCCGCGGCGACATCGCCGGTGATATTCTGCTCTGCTCGCAGGTCTGCGGCGTCGACGCCGTGGCCGATGACGGCCAGAGGCGGCAGATCGAAGCGGAAGGCGCGCAGATCGTCGGCCTCGCGCCACGAGGCGAGATGGAGCGCCGCCGCCTCGCGAATGGTGCGGCGCTCGAACAGTGCGATCCAGGCGGATTTGATGAGCGCGCTCTTGGCCCGCACCAGCGAGGCGACCAGCATTCCATGCGGCGAGAGCACATAGGGCGCGCCGTGGCGCCTCGCTATGCGCGCCGCCGCCAATGGCGGCCACAGATAGACGGAATGGAGATGCAGAATATCGAAATCCGCCGCATGGCGTCGCAGCGCCACGCCCATGGCGGGGGATCGGTAGATACGTCGTCCGATGCCGGTGGCGAAATAGGTGACGCCGACGCCGTCGAGATCGACGCGCGCGCCGAGCGGCGTCGGCGTGACGCCGGGACCATCGACATTGGTCGTATAGACCTCGACCGCATGGCCGAGCGCCGCTTGCGCCTTGGCGAGCCCATGCACGGCGTGGATCGTGCCGCCATAGCGGACCGCCGGCAGATAGGTCGGCGTGACATGGAGAATGCGCAGTCTCGTGCCTCCGTCAGCGCGCCTCGGCGAGGCAGTCGAGCATCGCCTCGAGCAGGCGCTCGCATCCGGCCTCGACGCGATAGTCGCGGCTCTGCGCGCGGCCATTTGCGCCCATGGCGCGCAGCCGCGCGATCGGCGTGCCCGCGATCTCGCGCAGCACCCGCTCGAGCGCCGCGCCGTCGCTGGCGGGGATCAGCCATCCATTTTCCGCGGTGACGCGCTCGACCGCGGCGCCGGTCCGATCGCTCGCCAGAACGGGCATGCCGGCGGCCATGCCCTCGATGACGACGAGCCCCCAGCCGTCGTGGCGCGAGGGCGCGACCAGCACATCGGCGCGGGCGTAGACTTCTGGCAGCGCGTCCATCTGCGTGAAGCCGATGCGCTCGATCCGATTTGGAAAGCGCCGCGCCAGCCGCTCCACATCCTCGCGCAGCGGCCCGTCGCCGACGAAGACCGCGTCGAGCGCGACGCCCTCAGTGAGCATTCGCTCGAGAGCGGCGAGGAGGAGATCGACGCCTTTGCGCGCGATCAGCGCCCCGGAGAACAAGAGGCGGGGCGCGCGCGGCTCGGCGTCGCCGCGCTCGATCGCCAGAAAGCCCGAGAGATCGGACGTATAGGGGAGGTTTCGATAGCGTCGGCGCGGGCCGAACTCGCGCCGATAGGAGGCGACGGCCATCTCGCCCATGCCCCACATTTCGGCGGCGCTCGCATGAAAGGCGCGCATGGCCCAGCGCCTATAGAGCGCGCCCAAGACTGGCGGCGCCTGATAGCCGAAGCGCTCGCCCCAAAATGCGAAAGGATGGCCGGAGGCGAAGCGCAGCTTCAGCAGCCGCCGCACGACTGGATGGCGATAGCCGACGAACACGCAGAGATCGCTGTCGCGCATCCATTGCGCCAATTGCTCGAAAGGCGTCTCGCTGCAACAGGCGTGCTCATGCGCCAGCGTCGGCGCGCGCCATTCGCGATCCGGCGCGCGCATGCGCTCATAGATCACCCGCAGCGCGATCCGCCCCTCCGCGGCGAGGAGATCGAACAGGCGCGCCTGATAGGGCGAGGGCATGTTGGTCACGATGACGACGGTTCGCATTTCTGCTCGCTATCGTCTCGGGCGGGCGGCGTCGTTGCGCCGGATTGGCCGCTGGATTTCTTGGAGGTGACGAGGCTGACGACCGTCCATGCGAGCACGGCGTAGGTCATCAGAATGATCTCCTGCATCGAGCGCATGCCGACGAAGAACACCATCAGGCCGAGGCAGTAGAGAACGCGGGCGTTCTCGCTGCGCTCGCGCAGCAGCGCCGTCCAGGAGGCCGCCGCCCAGCCGAGCAGCAGCGCGCCGAGGATGACGGCGGCGATCCCATAGGAGGCGTAGAGCTCGCCGATGATCGAGCTGGACAGCGAGACGTCGGATTTGCCGACCAGCCCCGGCAGGCTGAAGCCGGCGTCGATCGGCTTGTCCGGCCATAGCGCGCGCGGAATGGGCCGCACCAGCACGTAATAGATCTGCTTCCAGCCGACATATTCGACGACATCCGGGAAATAATGAATGATCTGGGCGAGCCGCAGGAAATTATCGTCGACATGAAACTGGCCGGCGAACTCGAAATCCTCGAGGCCGACGTCGCCGCTCAGAAAGCCGTCGAGCCCGACATTGCGGATCAGCAGGATGAATTGCAGCAGGCTCAGCACGCCGACCGCGCCGCCGGCGACGACCACAGTTCGCACGATGGAGAAACGCTCCTTCAATATCATCCACAGCAGAAGGCCGGAGCCGAGCATCATGCCGATGATCCGGCGGCCGCCGCTCTGCGCGATGAAGGCGCAGACGATGGCGGTGAGCAGAACGGAAATCCAGACGCGCGGATCGGCCCAGCGCGCCTTGGCGCGCGTCGCCACCAGCACCGTCGCCGCCGGCAGCACATAGCCGAAATAGGCGAGATGATCGATGAAGGCGTCCCAGCCGCCGAGATCGCCGCGCGACCAGGGCGCGCTGAAGCGCGGCTGAAACAGCCCGTCGATCATCCGCGCCGGATCGAATCTCGCCGGTATGCCATAGGAGGAGATGCACAGAGCAAAGCAGAGGCAGACGGCGATGAAGGCGTTTTGCGCCGGCAGATCCGCCCGCGCTGCGCGTGCGATCGGCCTCGGCGCGCCGATCGCCGGAATGAGCCGCCCGAGCGGGATGAATATGGCGAAGACGGCGATCGTCTCCAGCGCGGCGATCACATCGTCGCGGCCGAGCTCGTCCAGCGGATAGGCGCCCTGCAGCAGATCGAGCAGGATCCAATAGATGATCGCGACGAGGAGAAGATTCTCGGCATGCAACAAGCCGTGCAGCCCCTCGGCCAGACCGCGCATCAGCGGGATTGCGAGCAGGCTCGCCGCCAATGCCGCCGCCGGCAGGAACATGGCGCCCTGCGGCGCGTAGTCGATCGGCGTCAGCGCGACGGCGAGGACGGCGCCGGCGCCGATGATGGCCGAGCCGGCGAGCGCGACGCCGGCGTCGCCGGGAAGCGGGCGCATGCCCGCTAGGCTCCCGCGGCCGCGTCGCGCCGGCGCAGCGCTTCACGCCCGATCTCGCGCAGCTGCCCGATCACCGCCTCGGGCCTAAAATCGGCGGCGCGGGAGATCGCGCGCGCCGACATTGCGGCGAGGCGCTGCGGATGGCGCAGCGCCCAGAGCAGCGCGTCGCGCAGAGATGCGGCGCTCTGATCCGGCAGCAGCAGGCCGCTCGCGCCGTCGAGCACGACGTCGCCGCAGCGCCGCGAGACGATCGCCGGCAGCCCATGCGCCTGCGCCTCGAGCTGGGTGAGCGCGAAGCCGTCGGAATGCGTCGGCAGGACGAACACATGCGCCTTTCGATAGAAGTCGGAGGTCTCGTCGCGCGGAACCTCGCCGAGGAAGCGAATATCGGCATAATCCTTTTGCGCGGCGGCGCCCAGCTCGTCGCGTCCGACGACGAGAAATCGGATCGGCTCGCCGCGCAGCATGGCGGCCGCCTCCAGCAACGTCCGCGCGCCCTTGCGCAGCGAGAAGGCCCCCAGAAAAAGCACTGTGAGCGGATGATCCGCGTCGAAACGCTCCGGGTAATGCAGCGCCGCGCTCGGGCGCTCCGGGCGATACATCAGCGGCGCAATGGCGAGCTTCCCGCGCGGGACGCCTTCGGCGATGAGACAGTCCCGCGCCCAGACGGAATTGACGAGGATCATATCCGCTGTCTCGCATTCCTCGCGCCAGCGGCGCCAATAGGTCTCGGGCGGCGCATCCGCTCGCGCGCCCTCGTTCTGCGCCAGCGCCGAGATCAGCCGCGCCTCCTGCGGGCCGCCGTCGATCTGGTTCAGTATGGTGGCGAAGCCGCGGCTGCGCGCCACGCGCAGCGTCTGCGAGGCGGCGTAGCTGTAGCAGAGCGCGACGCCGCCCGCTGGCGCGCGTATGCTTTGCAGCCGCGCCGCAGCGAAACGGTCGAAGCGCAGATTATCGGCGAGGAGGCCGGACCAGTTCGCGCCCGGCGCCAGCCGAGCGACGCTCCGCGACATAATGGAAGGGAACGTGTCGGCGAAGACGCGCGCGCCCGCGAGCCGCGCCGTATAGCGCGCGGCGAGACGCGGGCTCACGGCGCGCAGCGCGCGGCTCCATGGACGATCGGGCGGCAGCCAGATATCGGTGATGAGCGCGCGCAGCAGGCCGCGCTCGTGCAGAGCGGCGGGCAGGGCGTAATGCTCGCGCGCGCCGATCTGGCAGACGATCCAATCCATGGGGTCATGCGCGTCAGAAATCGCTCCAGCCTCCTTTGCGCAAGGCGAGCTTGGCGGCGACCGCAGCCTTCGACACGAGGCGCCTGTGCGCGCGCATCCGCCAAAGATGATGCGGGATCATCGCCAGCCCGGCGACGACGCCGCGCCTGCGTCCCATCTGCAGGCAGAAGACGACGCGATTGGCGATCTGCAGCGCCGCCAGCGGATAGAAGCGCGGCGGATAGCGCAGAAAGGCGAGCAGCGCGATATTGGCGATGCTCGCCGCATTGATGCGCGGCTCGGCGTGATGCGCGAGATCGGAATTGTGGAACACACGCAGATAGGGCGTGAAGACGAGCCGGCGCCCGCGCTCGATGAGGCGTAGCGCCATATCCTCCTCCTCGACGCCATAGGCGAGCGGCAATGGCAGATAGCCGCCCGCCTCGAGGAGATGGCTGTGCCGAAACACAACGCCGCCGCCATTGAAGCCGCTGGTCTCGCGCAGCGCCCGCCGATCCGGCGCCGGCGCTTCGCCGGGATGGACGATCTGCGACGTCGCCAGAGAGAGATCGGGGAAACGCGCGAAAATCTCGCCGGCGCGGGCGAAGAAGTCCGCGTCCATCGGATAGGAATCATCGTCGAAAGCGGCGACGAGCTCGTGGCGCGCGGCCGCTGTCATCCGGTTGCGTCCGCCGCCCGGTCCGACGCTCGTCTCGCTGACGATGACGCGCGCCGCTGGAAAAGCTGCGCGCACCGCATCGGCGCAATCATGCCGCGCAGCGTCGACGTGAACGATGATCTCGGCCGGCGGCGGACGGCAGGCCTCGAGGCGCCGCAGCGTGTCCAATGTCTGCGCGATGCGCGCGAAGGCGGCCACTGTCGCGGTGATCTGTGGCGGCTCGCTCATCGTTCCGCCCATCCGGCGACGATGCGGGCGAGGCCTTTCGCGCGCCCGCGCAAAATCTCGCGCGAGAGCGGCCCTGCGGCGCCGAGCAGCCGCAGCGTCGAGCCGAAAGATTCGAGAATTGCGTAGGCGACGATGAGCGAGAGCGCATGCGCGCGCGAGCGCCCGAGCGTGCGGCGAAGGATCATATAGCGATTGAATATGTCGTCCTCGGCGGCGATCCGCGCCGAGACGCGCCCGCCCGCCGCATGAAAATGCGCGATGCGCGCGCGCGGCGCGAAATAGAGCGCGCCGAAGCGGCGCAGCTTCAAGGAGAGATCGACATCCTCGCTCATCGTGCAGCGATGCAGGAAGAAATCCGAGAATCCGCCGGTAGCGACATAGGCCGAGCGGCGGATCATCGCTGTTGCGCCACCGATCCATTCGCTCTCGGCGATGTCCGCCGGCGCCGGCGAGAAGCCGTAGCGCAGCAGCGGGCCGATGACGCGCCCTTGCCATTCGCCCTCGCCAAAGCCGAGCAGGCGGCGCAGCACGAAACGCCAAACGCGGGTCGGCGGCGGCCAGCCGTCATTGCTCATATTCGCCATCACGCCGACGCTGTCGGCCCGCGACGCGAGCGCGTGGGCGAGCTCCGCGACGCAATCTTTCTCGAGCGCGACATCGTCGTCGAGCAGCAGCAACAACGCTCCCCGCGACGCGTCGATCGCGGCGCGGCGCTGCCGCACCGCATTGGGCGGCGAGACGGCGAGGAAGCGGATTGCGAGGCCTCGCGCGCGCCAGAGCGGGTCTTCGGCGACCGCGCGCGTCTCCGCGTCTCCGCCGCCATCGGCGATGACAATCTCAAAAACGCCGAGCGTCTGCGTCGCGAGGGATTCGAGAAGCCGTCGCAGCGATTGCGCGCGGCCATAGGTCGGCACGATTGCGCTTATGCGCGGCGCGGTCTCGCGATCCTCTAGCATCGGGCGTCCTCGAGCCCGAGCGCCGCCGCGAATTTTGCCTGCGCGTCTCGATAAGAGAAATCGCGGTCGCCGGCCGCGCCGGCCGTCGCGCCGAGGCGTTGGCGCAGCAGCGGATCGTGCGCCAATGCGGCGAGCGCCGCGGCGAGCGCCGCCACGTTGGGCGTCTCGACATGCATCAGCGCGTCGTCATTGGCGCGCGACCATTCCGTCGCCGTGCAATCGGGCGGGCCGTAGAGAACAATGGGCAGGCGCGTGAGCGTGTAATCGACGAGCTTGCTCGGAAAGGAGAGGCGCATAGCGGGCCGCTCATCCTCGAAAAAAGAGAAGGGAAGAAACAGAGCGTCGGCGCGCGCCGTCAGCTCGGCGAGAAAATCTTGCCCCGCGACCATGCCGCCGATGATCGTCGAGGCGTGGCAAAGGCCGATGGATCGAGCCGCCGCCGCGGTAAGCGGGCCGAAGATCAGCATGCGCCCGCCGATGGCGGCCATGGCTGCGGCGGCGTCGCGCAGCGCCGCCGCGAGGCCCGGCCAATGGACGCTGCCCGCGAAAGCGAGCGTGAAGGGACGATCCGGCCGCGCTTGTGGCGCCATCGCCGTCGCCTCGCGCGCACGGAATGGCGGCAGCACATCGCCCGGCGCGCCATAGCGAGCGGCGTATTCCTCCGCCATTCGCGCAGAGATGCAGAGCCGCGACGCCGCGCCGCGATAGACGGCGCCGAAATAGCGATCGCGCGTGCGCTCATGCGCCGGGCTGCGCAGAGCGGTGCGCGGCCAATCGTCATGCATGATGAGATGCAGCGGCAGGCCGCGCCGCGCCGCGAAGGCCGCCGCCGCGCGCCAGGAATGATGCTGCCCCACTGTGACGATGGCGTCCACGCGCCAATCGCCGACGCGCCGCTGCACGCGCGGCGCGTCATAGGCGGCGAAGCGCTCGACCGCCGCCTCGAAATAGGACGCAAAGCGCGTGAATTGCAGGCGCGGCGGCTTGCGCGTCAATCCCGCATAGCGCACGCCCGGCAGGCGGCGGGCAGGGTCCGAGGGGCCGAGATAGCCCTCGACGATCCGCAGATTTTCGGCGGGCCACGACTCCAAGAGCCGATACAGAAACAGCGAGCCGTGACAGGAGCGCTCGACCGGCGCGCAGCCGCAATAGAGGAGATTCATGCGCGTCTCTCGTCGAGCCGTGCGAGCTTGGGCGGCGTCGTCGAGGGCAGGGCGACGAAGCCGAAGCCGAAGGATTGCTTGAAGTCCCAGCTGCCGCCGCCGACGTTGGAGAACGGCGTCTCGAAGGCGAGCGCCTCATAGACCTGATGATCCCAATTCACCATCGTCACCGCGGTGGCGACATCGATGCAATATTGTCCCGAGGCGAGATGGATCGGCGCCGCCTCTATCGTCAGCTCATAGCAGCCGGGCTCGGCGGGCAGCGACATGGCGTCGAAATGGCTCAATGACCAGAGCGCGATGCGCGCGCGCTGCGCATTGGCGAGAAACACATCGACGGAGAGGCCCGGCGTTCCATCCGTGTCGAGAATAATGCGCAGCCGCAGCGGCGTCCCCGGCAGATAGACGCGCGTCGGGCCGTCGTCGCCGATCATCTCGACCGAGCGTATGCGCGTATGCGCGCCGGCGCCCCAATCATGCTCGGCCTCGTCGGCGCCGCCGTCCTGCTGCAGCCTTCCATAGGCGGCGATGGCCTCGTCCACACTGCCTTGCAGCACGAGCCGTCCGCGATCGAAGACGAGGCCGCTCGTCGCGAGACTCTTCACCGCCGCGAGATTATGGCTGACGAGCAGAACCGTGCGCCCGCCTTTGCGCGAGACCTCGTCGATCTTGCCGAGGCATTTTTGCTGAAAGCGCGCATCGCCGACGGCGAGCACCTCGTCGACGACGAGAATGTCCGGCTCGAGATGGGCGGCCACGGCGAAGGCGAGGCGCACATACATTCCGCTCGAATAATGCTTCACCGGCGTGTCGATGAAGCGCTCGATCTCGGCGAAATCGACGATGGCGTCGAAGCGCTTCGCAATGTCGGCGCGGCGCATTCCGAGAATGGCGCCGTTGAGAAAAATGTTTTCGCGGCCGGTGAGCTCGGGGTGAAATCCCGTGCCCACCTCCAGCAGGCTGGCGACGCGGCCCTCGAGCGTCGCGCGGCCTTCCGTCGGATCGGTGATGCGCGAGAGGATCTTCAGCAAAGTGGATTTGCCGGCGCCGTTGCGGCCGACGACGCCGACGATTTCGCCCTCGGCGATTTCGAAGGAGACGTCGCGCAGCGCCCAGAAACGCGTGTCCGCCTCCGCCGCGCGCGCGCGGCCGCGCAGCCGCTCGAAAGGCGCCGCGGCGGCGTCCACTAGCGCCTCGCGCAGCGTGCGATAGGCGCGCGCCGGCGCGCCGATGCGATAGAGCTTCGACACGCCTTCGGCGCGGATGGCGATTCCGCCTCTACGCATCATACGATATCCGCGAAGCCGCGCTCGACGCGCGCGAAATAGGCGACGCCGAGGCAGAAGATCGCGAGCGCCGAGGCGCCGGAGATGACGACGCCGCTGATATCCGGCGGCGATCCGATGAGCGCGTGGCGGAAGCCGTCGATCATGCCGGCCATGGGATTGAGGAAATAGAGCCAGCGCCATTCTGTGGGAACGAGGGAGACCGGATAGGCGACCGGCGAGGCGAACATCCAGAATTGGATGAGAAAGGGCACGACATGGCGAAAGTCGCGATAGGCGACAGTGAGCGCCGACAGCAGCACGCCGACGCCGAGCGCCGTGATGACGACGCCGAGCACGAAGAAAGGCGCTGCGAGCTGGCTCCAGCGCAGGCCGACGCCGTTCCACGCCATGACGGCGAAGAGCAGCAGAGCGGAGATCGCGAGATCGACGAGCGGCGCGCCAGCCGTCGACAGCGGGATCAACAGGCGCGGGAAATAGACCTTGGTGACGATGTTGGACGAGGCGACGAGCGAAGCGCCCGCCGTCGGCGCGACATTGGCGAAGAAGGTCCAGGGCAATAGGCCCGCCAGCGCGAAGACGGGGTAGGGCGCGCCATCGGACGGTAGGCCGGCGAGACGTCCGAAGACGATGGAGAGCACGATCATCATCGTCAGCGGCTGCAGCAGCGCCCAGGCGGCGCCGAGCGCGGTCTGCTTGTAGCGCAATTTGAGATCGCGCGCGGCCAGCACATAGAGCAGCTCGCGATAGGCGAAGGCCTCGCGAAAATCATAGAGGCGCCAGCCGGGGCGCGCTTCTATGATCGTGATCGGCCTGCGCGCGTCGTCGCGCATCGAGGCCGAGGCGCGCTCGTCCATAGGGCTCATCTCTCCCTCGGCGTGGGCGCGAGGCCGATCTCGGCGCTGATCGTCTCGCCCGCGGCGCCGGCGCGCAGCAGCGCCTCGCGTATCTCGGTCTTTGTCTGCTCCGGCGAGAGATAGACGATGGAGACGAGCGCCTCGCGATCGGCGCCGGCCGCGCCCTCCCATCCGCCGAGCAGATCATCGACGATGCTGCGGCGCGCGGCGGCGGAGAGCTGCGGCCAGAGCGGAACGGCGAAACCGGCGCGCCGCGCCATCAGCCAGCCTTCATTGCGACCGACGAGCGCCGACATGAGAAGCGCGCGCTCGACCTTCGCCATCGGCTCCTCGGTCTCTAATCCGGCCTGCGCGAAAGCGAGCCAGGCGCCGCCGGAGAGTGGGGCGCGCGTCAGCAGATTGCGCGATCGCTCGCGCCGCTCCTCATCGCTCGCGCCGGCGTCGAGCTCGAGCAGCCGCGCCTGCGCCAATGTTCCGACCAATGGATCGCCGAGGAAAGGCGCGAGAGTCTTTCGCGCGGTCTTCGCCTCGGCGGAAAGATCAGCGAGGCCGAAGGAAAGCAGCCGCGCGGCCCCCGCCATGGCGGCTACACAGATCGCGATGATGACGACGGCGGTCACGATGCGGCTCATTCGGCGTAGTATTTCTTGTAGTAGCGGCCGCCGTAATAATAGGAATAGGCGTGCTTGCCGTATTTCTGCGCCTTGGAGTCGATCACTTGATTGAACACCACTCCGGCGACCTTCTTATGACCGGACAGACGCTCGATCGAATGCGCCACCATCTCGCGCGCCGTCGATGACCAGCGCACGATGAAGATCACCTTGTCGACGAGATTGGAGATGATGAGCGGATCGACGACCGGCCCTATGGGCGGGGTGTCTATGACGATGAGATCGAATTGCTCGCGCAGGCTCGCGACCAGCGTCCGCAGCCGCTCGGACAAGAGCAGATCGGGCGGGTTCTGCGTCTTGCCGCCGGCCGGGAGAAACCAGAGCTTCAATGTTTCATTGTAGACGAGCGCCGAATGCAGTTCCGCCGCGCCGATGAGACAATCGACGAGGCCGAGCTTCTTATCGGCGCCGAAATAGCGTGACGCCGAGGGACGGCGCAGATCGCCGTCGATGACGAGCACTTTTTGTCCCGATTGCGCCGCCGAGCCGGCGAGCGCTATGGCGAGCGTGGATTTGCCCTCGCCAGGGATGGTCGAGGTGAATTGCAAAACCTTGGGCGGATTGTCGACATCGCTCATCTGTATGGCGCTGCGCAGCGAGCGCAGCGCCTCGCTGAGACGCGACAGCGGCTTGGCGAGCGGATATTCGGGAATGGAGACGACGGAGCCGTTCACCGACAGCTCGCGCTGATCCATGCGCGAGATGGAGGCGAGCAGCGGCAGAGCGAGAAAATCCTCGATCTCGCGCGGCGTCGCGAAGCCGGCGTTGAACATCTCCAGCGCATAGGCGCCGAGCGTGCCCGCCATCAGGCCGAGGACGAGAGCGACGAGCATGGATTGAAGCGGCTTGGGCGAGGTCGGCGTGACCGGCGCCAGAGCCGGCGTGATGATGCGGGCGTCGCGCGCCTCGAAGGTCGATTGCTCCTGCGTCACGCGCTCGCGCTGCAGAAAATCCTCGAACAGGCTCTTGTTGACGGCGGCGGTGCGCTCCAGCTCGCGCAGCGTTATGGCTTTCGTATTGTCGAGATCATTGGCGCCGGTCACTTCCCGCAGCGTCTTCTCGATCGCCTCCTGCCGCGCCTTGGCCAGCTCGTGCTCATTGCGAATATTGGCGGCGAGGCGCTGCGACTCGGCGGCGATGGCGCGATGGACGTCGGCGATCTGCGCGCGCAGATTGACGACGGAGGGATGGCTCGGATTGTAGCGCGCGAGCAGCTCCGCCTCCTGGCGCGAGAGATCGCTCGCCTGTCGGCGCAGCTCCGCGCTGGCGCCGCTGGAGACGTCCGGCAGCTGCGCTATGCCGCCGCCGCGCGCGTCGAGCTTTTGCAGCATGTCGAGCCGCGCCTTCTTCTCGGCAGTCTCCGCCCGCGCCTGCACGAGACGACCGTTGAGCTGGGCGAGCTGATCCTGATTGAGCGTCGCGCCGGGCGTGGAGCCGCTGAGATTATTCTCGGCGCGAAAGCGCGCCACCGCCTCCTCGGATTCGCGCAGCTGCTGACGCAGCTCGACGAGGCGATCGGACAGCCAGGCGGAGGCGCGCCGCGCCGCCTCGAAACGCGCGTCCAGCTTGTCGACCACATAGGCGTCCGCGATCGCATTGGCGAGATTTGCGGCCTTCTCCTTGTCCGCGGAGGTGAAGGAGACGTTGATCACATAGGCCTGGCCGGCGCGCGCCACGGCCACCGCCTGCTTGACGTTCTCGACGGTGGCGACCGTCTCGGGAGAGCCGCCGAGCGCGGAGGCGACCGTTCTGGCGGGTGTCTGCGGCGTATTGCGGGAGAGCAGCTCGCGCAGGCGGTCGAGGAGACCGCCGCCGCCGACGCGGGTCCGCGCGCCGAACTCCGCATCCTCGACGAGCCGCTCCTTCTCCACGACGCGGCGGAGCAGCGCACTGGATTTGATGATGGCGATCTGGCTCTCGATCGTCGGCAGATCGAGCGCGGCGTCGGTCATGATCGCGTCCTGCCCGCCGGCCTTCTCCTTATGCGGATCGAGCAGCAGCTGCGCCGAGGCGGTGTAGAGCGGCGTCGTGCGCGCCGTTTCGACGGCGGCGACGAGCAGGAACAGCGCCGTCACCCCGGCGATCAGCTTCCACTGACGCCAGACGAAATTGACATAGCCATGGATGTCGAAGCCCGTTTCCGCTTCGGCCGGCGCGGGCGCCTCCCTTTGTGTCTCGAGACGTTTCAGCATCAATGCGCTTTCCAGGGGGCTAGTCGGAGAGGGAGAGGCGCGAGCTCTCGGCCTGGGCGACGCCGGCGCCGAGAATGGCCATGTAGGTGAGCGCCACGGCCTCTATCTGAATGCCGAAATCGACGAGAGCATGGACGCCGACGAGCAGCGAGCAGGCGGCGGCTGCAACCGCCGGAGCCGAGGCCCGCCGCCGCGTCGCCGCGCCGATGACGCATTTCGCCGCGAGCCAGAAGAGCGCGCCGACGAGCGCTGCGCCGAAGACGAGACCGAGCCCCAAGAACACCTCCAAATAGGCGTTATGCGCCTTGTCCCATATATCGGCCGTCGGAATCGAACGGTCGCGATAGAGCGGAAACAGCGTGGCGAAGGCGCCATAGCCATAACCCAGCAGCGGCGTGTCGAGAATGGCGCGAAGGGTGATGGAGAAGACGGCGAGGCGCCCGCCATCGTCGAGGCCGGAGTCGAGCGTGCGACGGACGATGAGATCGCCGAAATAGAAAATCGTCGCCGAGAGCCCAGCGACGACGAGCGCGACGGCTCCAGCGTTTTCTCCGCCGCGCCGGCCGCGCGAATAGGCGAGGGCGAGCAGGGCGCCCGCGCCGAGAATCGTCGCGAGAATGCCGCCGCGCGACACTGTGCCGAGCAGAGCGACGAAGATCACGAAAGCCGCCGCTATGAGGAGCCAGCCGCCGAGGCCGGCCCCCTGCAGCCGCCGCGCCAGCCGAGCGGCGAGCGCGCCCGTTTCGCGCGGAGCGTCGCGGTCGGCGAGCGGAATGACGAGCGCGAGCGTCGTCACCAGCCCTATGCCCGCATAGGTAGCGAAATTGTTGCGGTTGACGAAGGTGGAGCGCACGAAAAGGCCTTGCGCGGGGGCGTCGAAAAACGGAATCGTCGCCGAGAAGAAGGCCGACAGACAGAGGCCATAGGCGGAATAGGCCGCCACGATGACCGCGATCGCCCGCAGCAGAAAATGCGCGCGATGCGAGCGGCGCGACAATTGGAGCGCGAGCCAGAAGACGCTGGCGGCCGTCACGAGGCGGAGCAGAAAGACGAGCGTCTGGCCACGATCGACCGAGATCGCGCCGTCGAGCGGACGCTCCAGCGCCTCGCTCGCCATGCTCCAGATCGGATGCGCGAGCGCTCCAGAGGCGAGCGGGAGGGCCTGCACGCAAATCCACAGCAGCGCCGCGCCGAAGAGCGCCGCCGGGCCGGCGACGGTCGTTATCGATACGGCGTGGCGGCGGCCGGCGAGCAGGACGCCGAGCTCGAAGAGAAGGACCAGCGACGGAAAATACAGCCCGTTCACGCCCCAGGCCGGCAGGCGATTGCCGCCGAGCCAAAAGGGCGCGACGCCCAATCCGGTCACGAGGCCGAGGAGGAGAAGCGCCTCGAAGCCGCCCTCCGCCCACAAATCGGCGCAAAATCCGCGCGCCGGCTCGCGTGAGCTTTCGGTCGGGAGCGAGGACTCCCGCGAAAAGGGCGCGAGCTTTTGCAAGAGGCGCTTGTCCATGCTGCCGCCATCGGGGTGAATGCGGCGCTTTTCACCCCAAAGGCGCGGTTGCGGAGGGGAGATCATATCGTCACGAATGAGGGCGGGTCGAGGCCGGGGCGATTCACGCGCGGCCGGCTCTTTGGCGCGGCGCGCTCAATAGCGATAGGTCACGCCGGCCGACACGACATTCTGCGTAAATCCCCAGCTCGCCGTGGAATAGCCGATGGCGCCGAAGACGCCGCTGACATTGGAGCTGGTCTTCTGAAGCTGATAGTCCAGCGAGATCGCTATGTTGCGCCAGAATGTGTAGCTGAGGCCGCCGCCCGCCGCCCACACGGTGTCGGCGCGCGGCGAATTGGTCCAGCGCGTCTCGCCATAGCCGCCGCGCGCATATGCGGTCCAGAAGGGAGAGATGGCGTAATCGATCTGCAGCTTGGATTGCGTGTTGAGCGTCGCCGGCGACCATTGGCCGAGACGGCCCGCGAGGGCTGTCGGCGCGGCGGCGGCGGCGAGCATTTGATCGACCGTCGCGGTCAATGTCAGATAGGGCGTCGGATAATAGTGCAGCCTTGCGCCAAAGGCGGGTTTGGCGGCCTCGCCGCCGGAAAAATTCTGCACGCTGGACTGGCTCTGATAGCCGCCATAGACCTCGCCGCGGAACAGGCTGATCAGCTCCGAGCCGAGACCGCCGACGATGCGATAGCCATTGGTGTCGGAGATCGAGCTCTCATAGCGGCGCAGATCGAGCGTCGGCTCGACGAAGCCGTAGAACATCGGCGAGAGCCACAGGCCGCCGCGCAGCGTGGCCCTGTAGCTCAATCCATTCTGCGCATCGCCGCTGGCGGCGAGCGAGCCGATCGGCCGGCTGTCATAGGAGACATATTGGACGCCGGTCGTCGCGCGCACGAACCAATCGGAAATTTTCTTCTCGACGGCGACAGAGCCGGAGAACTGATTGGAGAATTGCTGCGAGGCCGACACTGTATAGCCGGTCGGAACGGTGACATTGGGCGCCGTGGCTCCGAAATTGGAGCCGAACAGACCGCTCTGCCGCGTGTAATCGGCGGAAACATGCACGTTGAGGTCGCTGAATGGCGACCAAATGTGATTTATCCCGGCGCGGCCGGTCACATTGGTGGGGTCGACATCGGTCGTCGGCGTCGGCGACAGCCGAAATTGCGTGCCCAACCCTGGATAGAATTGCGCGTCGGCGCTCACATAGGCGGTGGATTTGTGCAGGCCGTTGTCGAGGCCCGCCTGGACCGACGGGCGCACGCGCACGCCGACGGCTGCGCGCCGATCGGTGGCGGTCGAATAGATATTATCGTTGAAGACGGAGCCGATGAAGAGGGACGGATAGACGATCCAGCCGTCGATCGCGAGGCCTTCCTCGGGACTGGGGCCCATGGCCGTGACGCCGGCTGCAATCTCCTCGCCGCGGGCGACGGAACCGGCGGAAATTATGAGCGCGATCCCCGCCGCGACGCCATTCGGCAGCAAATTGCTCTTCATAACGCCCTCTCGAAGGCGTTCAGCTTGTAAGTGAAACGCGCCCGCAGTCAAGCCTGCGCCCCTTAGTCTCTCAGGGCGAGACGCGGGGCCGGGGCCGTCAAAAATAGCGCTCCGGCACGCGCACGAGATCGCCGGGCAGCACGGGGATGGTGGGCGCCAGCGGATATTCCTTGAAGCCCTGCTCGCCCACATGCTGGATGAGAATGGTCGATCGGCTGGCCCTGTAGGTCGAGCCGCCGGCGAGCGCGATCGCGCTCATCACATTGAGTCCGCTCTTGAACGAGTATTCGCCGGGCTTGCCGACCTCGCCCATAATGTAGAAGGGGCGAAAGCTCGCGACATCGACTGTCACCTTGGGATTGCGCAGATACTCGCCGCGGAATTTTTTCGCCAATTCCTGTTCGAGCTGCGGCTTGCTGAAGCCGGCCGCTTTCACCGTGCCGGCCAGCGGCAACGAAATAAAGCCGGCGGGGTCGATCTCATATTCGCCGGACAGCCGATCCTCGCCGAAGACGGTGACGCGGATTTTCTCGCCGGGCTGCAGATTCGGCGCGGTGGTCGCCGCAGTGCGAATCAGCGCCTCGCGCTCTTCCGCCGACACAGGACCGAGATTGGAGCCGCCGTCGCACCCCATGAGCAGGAGAGAGAGCGAGAGGCAGAGGCCGGCGGAACGGAAAAACGACATCGATCTCGTATGTCCTCGTCCTGAGATGGCGCGAAGCCGCAGTAGATAAGTGCCCTGTGCGCGGCGCGTCAATACGAAGGCTCAGAGCGCTCGCTCTTCGGACGCGAGCGCGGAGCGTGTGGCCCGACGCGGGCGTATCAGCGGAGCTCTGGTAACTCTTTGTTTGTCGGCTACGGTCATGCTGCGGCGGGGAGCGAGAATCGGCATGCGCAGCGAGGACATCGACGAAGGAGCGGCGAAGCCGCGCGCCCGCGGCGCGGGGCTGCTCGCCTGTCGGCGGGGCGCCGCGATCGTCGAATTCGCCTTCATCGCGGCTCCGCTGTTTGCGATTCTGATCGCGATCTGCCAGGTCGGCGTGGTGTTTCTCGCGCAGCAGGAGCTGGAATCCGCCGTCGAGAAATCGGCGCGCAAGCTTCTTACCGGCGAGGTGCAGAAGGGCAAGCTCGACCAGACGCAATTCAAGAACACGGTCTGCGGCGGACTGACGGCGCTCTTTACCTGCACACAGCTGATCGTCGATCTGCAGACGGCGAGCGCCTTCTCCTCCGTTGACACATCGGCGCCCGTCCTCACCTATGATTCCAGTGGCAATGTCACCAATAGCTGGAAATTCCAGACCGGCGGCGTCGGCAGCGTTCTCGTGCTGCGCGTGATCTATCAATTCCCCGTCGTCGGTGGACCGCTCGGATTCAATCTCGCCAATCTGCCGAATGGCCGGCGTTTATTGATGTCGACCGCCGTATTCCAGGTCGAGCCCTACTCGTAAACATCGGAGCAGGCCCATTGCGAATGCGCTGTCTCAGTCGCTTGACGTCGAACGCCGGCCGTCGCGCCGGCGCGCTTCGGCGCGACGAGCGTGGCATGATCGCGGTCGAATTCGCGCTGATGATCCCGATCGCCGTGCTGATCCTCGTCAGCGAGTTCACGCTCGGCGAGGCGATCAGCATCAGTCGCAAGGTGGCGATCACCGGCCGCACGCTGACCGATCTCGTCGCACGTCGCGCGAGCGTGTCCACCGCCGATCTCACGACGATATTGAACGCCTCGACGCAGATTATCGCGCCTTTCTCGACCGCCAATCTGACGATCGTTCTCGCCGAGGTCTCGACCGATGGGAGCGGCACGAAGGTCGATTGGAACGAGCCCTTCCACACCACCAAGCTCGTCGATGGATCGCCGTTCGTTCTTCCCGCGGGCATGGCGCAGCTGGGCACATCGCTGATCTACGCCTATGTGCGCTATGACTATACGCCGCCTTTCGGCGCCAAGATGATCCCGGCGGTGCCGATCCGCTACACATTCTACATCAACCCCCGCATCACCTCATCCGTGCCCCGGGTGAATTGAACGAAATGGCCGCGCGACGCATGATGATGTTTCGGACTCTCGGCAAATTCTTTGCTCATCGAGGAGGCAATGTCGCGATCATATTCGCGCTGACGGCGATTCCTCTGATGATCGCCGCCGGCGGCGCCATCGATTATGCGAACGCCGGGCGCATCAAGACGCAGCTCTACGCCGCGGCCGACGCCGCCGCGCTCGCGGCGACGACGCCGCCAATGATGCTGAAGTCTTGGACCGTCGCCCAGGCGGCGGCAAGGACGATGTTCGCCGCTCAGATGACGCAGATCACGCGAGTGACCTATGACGCCGCCAGTCTCAAGGTCGACGGCGGCGACGATCCTGCGCCCGGCTCCATGACACGCAGCGTGAAGGTCACTTATACGACGAACGTGCAGAACTCTTTCGGCGGCTTCTACGGCTTGCGGACATCGAACATAACGGTGACCGCCTCGGCGACCGCGACGACGGCGCGCAATATCGATTTTTATCTGCTGCTCGACAATTCGCCGTCTATGGAGCTGCCCGCCACACAGGCGGGCGTGACAGCGATGAACGCCTTCGGATGCGCCTTCGCCTGCCATGAGAAGAATGTCAGCGACAATGAATATTCGACGCCTTATCCCGGCTGGGGGACGATCGACAGCTATGCCTACGCAGAGAACAACGGGATAAAGCTGCGCATCGACAATGTTCGGGACGCGGCGAAGAGCCTCGCGACGACCGCGCAATCGACGATGGCCTCCAATGGCGCGACCTATCGCCTCGCGGCCTATAGCTTCAATTACGGCGTGACGATGATGCAGAATCTCGTCCCGACGACGCGCGGCAATGTGAGCGTCATCCAGTCCAATATCGGGACGATGACGCCGCCGCTGATGGATTCGAACAATGTGCTCGCGGCCAATATGTCGTACACCTATCCGACCAGCAGCTCGACCTACGATACGGTCACGACCGGCGGCGCGTTGAACACCAATGACGCGATGACCGATCTCAATCAGGCGCTCACCAGATTGAACTCGACCATGCCGGCGCCCGGCAGCGGCGCCCGCGTCGCCGGCGACAAGCCGCAGGAAGTGCTGATGCTCGTGACCGATGGCGTTATCGATGCGAGCTATTATTCCAGCGGAACCTGTACGACTTCGCTGAATTGGAACTATTCGAACGCCTATGGCTCGTTTTATCGTTGCTTGCAGCCGGTCGACACCTCCTTCTGCACGACGATCAAGAACCGCGGAATTCGGATCGCGGTTCTCTACACGACCTATTATCCCGTGCCGAGCAATGGCTTCTACCAGGGGACCGTCGCCACCTTCGCATCGCAGATCGCCGACAATATGAAGAGCTGCGCCTCTTCCCCCGATCTCTTCTTCGAGGTGAACACGGGCGGCGACATCAGCTCGGCGCTGTCGACCCTGTTCTTGAACGCCGTTTCCTCCGCCTCGCGTCTCACGCAGTAACGGCCGCGTTCGCGTTGATTTCCCGTGTCGCGGCCTTTACGCTGCGACGCGGAGAATGTGCGAAGGACGAGAATGCGAGCGCTCCAGATCATCATCGGCCTCGGCGCGGCCGCCGCGGCGCTGGTTTTCGCCGAGGCGGCGTCGGCGCGAGGCGGCGATCATCATGATCCCGCGCCCCAGAACGATAATCCGCCGACGATCGCGACGAGCCTTCCCGAATCTCTGGCGCAGCCCGCGGCGGCGCGCGACGCGCTCGCGGCGCGCGGCTTCGAATTCGGCCTCAAATATATCGGCGAGACTTTTTCGGATGTCTCCGGCGGCCTGCGGCGCGGAACGATCTATGACGGCAAGCTGCGCGTTTCCTTGGACGCCGATCTCGACAAGGCCTTCGGCTTCACGGGCCTCGTCTTCCACGCCAACGCCTCGCAGTTGCATGGGCGCGGCATAGATCAATTTTATACGGGCGCGCTGATGCCCGTCAGCAATATAGAGGCGACGCCGACGACCCGTCTCTTCGAGGCCTGGTTCGAGCAGAGCGTCGCCGAGGTCGCCTCCATTCGCCTCGGCCAGATGGGCGCGGATCAGGAATTCATGACGCGCGCATCGGCGAAGATTTTCGTCAACAACAGCTTCGGCTGGCCGGCGCTGGCCATCGCCGATCTGCCCGCCGGCGGCGCCGCTTTTCCACTGTCCAATCTCGGCGCGCGCGCGAAATGGGAGACGGAGCGCTTCGCCATTCTCGCTGCTGTCTTCGACGGCGATCCGGCCGGTCCCCAAGGCGCGTTCGAGTCTCCCGATCCGCAGCGCCGCAATGCGGATGGCGTGCGCTTTCGTCTGAAGGACGCGCCTTTCGTCATCGGCGAGGGGCAATGGAAATATGCGGTCGACGATCTGCCGGGCGTCGCCAAGATCGGCGGCTGGCGGCATTTCGGCGTCTTTGCCGATGAGCGTTTCGGCGCCGACGGACTTTCGCTCGCCGATCCCGCGAGCGCCGGCGTTCCGCTTCGCCGTCGCGGAAATTTCGGTGTCTATGCGCTGGTCGATCAGCAGATCTTCCGATCGGACGAAGGCGGCGCCGGCGCTTTCGCGCGCGCCGAGGCCGCGCCCAATGATCGCAATCTGGTGAATTTCTACGCCGACGCCGGCGTCTCCTTCCGCGGCGCGCCGGCGCGGCCGGATGATCTCTTCGGCGTCGCCGTCGGCTATGCGCGCGTTTCCAATGGCGCGCGTGGGCTCGATCGCGATACGGCGGCTTTCGGCAATCAATTCGCGCCCATTCGTTCCGGCGAGGCGCTGGTCGAGGCGACCTATATAGCGAGCCTCGTTCCCGGCTGGACGCTGCAGCCGGATCTGCAATATATCCGCCGCCCCGGCGGCAATATCGCAGACCCGCGCGACCCGAATGGAGTCAGGAGCCTGCGCAGCGCCTTCGTCGTCGGTCTGCGCACGCTCATTCGCTATTGAGACTTTAGACGGAGACCTTGCGGCATTCCTCCGCGCAGGCCTTGCAGGAGTCGCCGCAGGCTTTGCATTCCGAATATTGCGGAAAGCGGTCGCATTCCTTCTTGCAGGCCATGCATATGTCGCCCACTGCCTTCGCCAGGGTCGGCGTGAAGGTCGAGTTCACCGCCGCCAGCGATTCGAGCGCGGCGCAGGCGGCGACGAGATCATAGGCGGCCTTGGTGCAGCCGGCCATGCTGGTGTCGTTCATCGACAACATGCCGAAGCAATGGCGCAGGCATTCATTGCCGGTGGAGACGCATTCGGCGCTGGTCTTCATCAGCGCCTGAAATTTCGGTCCATGCATCATGTGCTCGGCATGCGGATTGGCGGTCTGATCCTCGGCCAGCGCGCGCGTGGCGGAGAGGGTGGCGGCCGCGCCGACGGCGGCGGCGACGAATTCACGACGTTCCATGGAGAGCCTTCCTTTCGCTTCGGTCGAGAGGGGTCGAGAAAGTTTTGCTCTAACTGGCACATCACGCAGAAGCTTCAATCCATTTTCCGCGAGCGGGACCGTCGTTTCATTGCGCGCGCGGGTTTCGCACGCCATTTCTGGCGAGAGGGCGGGAGCGACGAAAGGGGAGGAGGAGATGGAGCCGAATATCATGCTCACGCTGGCGCGCAGCGACGCCGAAGCGCTGGTCGGCAGCCTGCGCCGACGCTTCGAGCGGCTCTGCGACATTCGCAAGGAGATTTGCGAGCCGGAGGAGTTCGATGAGCTGGAGCGCGAGGAGCGCGCCTATTTCGACGCCGAGAATGCGCTGGTCGAGCGCATCATCGGCGAGCTGACGCGCGCGCTCGAATCGGAACCTCGTCATTAGAGCGCCGCCGATCGAACGGCGCGTTCGATCGATCAGAGACGCCGATTCACGCGTCGCATGGCGTAGGCCCCGTCGCGTCCCAGGCCAGCGGCCGCGGCGCGCGCCGGCGCGTCTCCGGCCAACGCGCCAGCAGCATGGTCAGCACGACCAGGAGATCGGCGGCGGCGCGCGACTGGCCGAGATCGACAAAGCCGCGAATGTCCGCGATGAGAATATCGCGCACGGCGGCGGCTCCGCGATGGCGGTTGAGGAGATAGCTGGCCAGCGTCCGCTCATGCGCCTTCGAGGGGGCGACGCCGGCTAGCGGCATTGGATCGAGGCCGCTCGGCGCCAGCATTTCGGCGATCTGCATCATCGGTCGGCTCCACGACTCGTTTCTGCCGCAGAGCGCTAAACCGACGACGATGACCTTTTGTGACAGTTCCTATCGTGGAGTCTACCTATTCAGCGCGGCCTCGGCGCGGGCCTTTTCGCCCAGCAGCCGCTCGGCGCTCTCGGCGACGCGAAGCCAGACGCCATGGCCTTCGCTGTCGCCGGCCCTCTGCAGATCGACGGCCCGCTCACGCGCATTGGTGGGCGCGTCCCGCCGCAGCCGGCGGGTGAGCGCGCGCGCATGAATCTCGACGGCCTGTTCTAGAGAAATCTCCATGACGTCAACTCCTCTCGCAGGCGGCCGAGCCCCGTTTCCCGCCTTTGTGTTCATATGGTGTCGCATAGGAGGCGTCACGGGGGCTCTGCGGCGGATCGTCGCGGGGCTCAGGCGCTCGAGACCAGCCCCGCCGACGCTCCGCCGGAGGCGCGCCGCCGCTCGACGGCCGCGGCGAGGCGGCGCAGCGCGGCGAGCGAGGTCGTCCAGTCGATGCAGCCGTCGGTGACGCTCTGGCCATAGACCAGCGGCTTGCCGGGAACGATGTCCTGCCGTCCGGCGACGAGATGGCTCTCGATCATCAGGCCGATGATGCGTCGCTCGCCGGCCTCGATCTGCCGGGCCACATCCTCGACGACGGCGGGCTGATTCTCGGGCTTCTTGCTGCTGTTGGCGTGCGAGGCGTCGATCATCAGAAAGGGGGAGACGCGGGACTTCTCCGCTTCCTTGGCCGCGGCGTCGACGCTGGCGGCGTCGTAATTGGGCGTCTTTCCGCCGCGCAGAATAATGTGGCAATCCTCATTGCCGCTGGTGGAGGCGATGGCCGAGCGGCCGTCCTTGGTGACGGCGAGGAAATGATGCGGCTGCGAGGCGGAGAGCACGGCGTCGAGCGCGATGCGCACATTGCCGTCGGTGCCGTTCTTGAAGCCGACCGGGCAGGAGAGGCCGGAGGCGAGCTCGCGATGCGCCTGGCTCTCCGTGGTGCGCGCGCCGATCGCGCCCCAGCCGACGAGATCGGCGATATATTGCGGCGTCGTCATATCGAGGAACTCGCAGCCGGCCGGCAGGCCGAGCTCATTGACCTCGAGCAGCAGCCGCCGCGCGAGGCGCAGCCCGGCTTCTATGTCGAAGCTGCCGTCGAGGCGCGGATCATTGATGAGGCCCTTCCAGCCCACCGTGGTGCGCGGCTTCTCGAAATAGACGCGCATGATGATCTCGAGCCGGTCGCCGAGCTCGCGCTTGGCCTCGGCGAGCAGGCGGGCGTATTCGATCGCGGCGTCTGGGTCATGGACCGAGCAGGGGCCGATGACGACGGCGAGGCGATCGTCGCGCCCGCGCAAAATCTCGCGCAGGGCGGCGCGCGCGCCGAGCACGGTGGCGCTGGCCTTCTCGCTGCGCGGAAGCTCGCGCATGATCTCGGCGGGCGGGCTCAATTCGGTGATCTTGACGATGCGAAGGTCGTCGGTCTCGGTCGGCACGGCGGGCTCCTTTTTCAATTTTGCGTCGCGCCGCGGAACAAAAAAGCCGCCAGCGGGACTGGCGGCTCTCGGGGTTTTCAGGCTTCGCGTCTTTTGCTCACACGCGCTCGCCTCCCGTCGCCGCCGGCGCAGGATAGCTAAAATACCAATAGTAGCGCGCGGAGCGGACGAGGGTCATGGCCGCAGAGTTAAAGCGGAGCAGGGGAGGCGAGTCAAGGCGCCGGCACGCAGAGGCCCGAATATCCGGTCATGCGCGTGTTCAGCGGCGTGCCGTTCTCCTTGCCTTCCGCGGCTATGCCGAGAGAGGCGCGCGGCTGCAGCTTGCGCGCCGCCTCGACGCATTTCTCCTCGGTGGCGTAGCCGGGAATGGCGTTGGTCGCCACTGCGCCGGCGGCCTGGGAGGTGGTGACGACAAAGGTCGCGACGATGAGCGTGTAGGACATTGAAAATCTCCTCGCGAGCAATGAAAGCGAATGAAAACGGCGAAGACGCCCTTACGCGCTGCGACTCTATCGCGAAACGATTGCGAGAATATCATTGCTCAGCGATAGATTTCGGCGATTTCCAGAAATTCCTTCGCGGTCAAAGAGGCGCCGCCGACGAGCGCGCCATTGACATTTTTCACGCGCAGCAGCTCGGCGGCGTTGGCGGGCTTCACCGAGCCGCCATAGAGAATGCGGGTCGCCTCGGCGCCGGCGCCGAAGAGGGCGACGAGCCGGGCGCGGATGGCGGCGTGCATTTGCGCGACGTCGAGAGGCGTCGGCGTGAGGCCGGTGCCGATCGCCCATACGGGCTCATAGGCGACGACGAGATGATCCGGCGCGACGCTGCGCGGCAGCGAGCCGTCGAGCTGCGCTTCGACGATCGCCGATGCGCGACCGGCGTCGCGCTCGGCGCGCGTCTCGCCGACGCAGACGATGGGCGTGAGCCCGGCGCGCAGGCCAGCCTCCGCTTTGGCGCGGATGATCGCATCGCTCTCGCCATGATCGGCGCGCCGCTCGCTATGGCCGACGATCACGTAAGACGCGCCGGCGTCGGCCAGCATTTCGGCGGAAATATCGCCCGTATGCGCGCCGCTCGGCTTTTCGTGGCAGTCCTGCCCGCCGAGCGCGATTTTCGCGCCGGCGAGAATGCGCGCCGCGCGTTCCAGAAGAGTGACGGGCGGGCAGATCGCCAGCTCGACCTTTTCCAGCAAGGCGGCGTCATAGCGCGCGGCGATGGTCTCGATCTCGCCGAGCGACGCCGAAAGCCCGTTCATTTTCCAATTTCCGGCGACGAGCGGGCGCGGCGTGAAAGACATGTCCGGGCGTTCCTCTCAAATACAAGCGATGAAGCGAGCAATTCTGGCCATATCAGCGCTCGCCGCCATGGGCAATTCGCCGCGACGCCGCGCGGTTGCGGTCAAAAGGAAAATTGTCGCCGCTCGGGCCGGGTTGCCGGGCGTCCGGCCGACGGCTATAAGCGCCCCGATCTTAAATCCCATCCTCGAACTCGACGAGACGACGCGCCCATGGCGATCGAACGCACATTCTCCATCATCAAGCCGGACGCCACCAAGCGTAATCTGACCGGCAAGATCAACGCCCTCATCGAGGACGCTGGGCTCCGCATCGTGGCGCAGAAGCGCATCCAACTGACGCGCGCGCAGGCCGAGACCTTCTATGGCGTCCATAAGGAACGCCCCTTCTTCGGCGAGCTGATCGAATCGATCACCTCCGGCCCGGTTGTAGTCCAGGTTCTGGAAGGCGAGGGCGCCATCGCCAAATATCGCACCGTCATGGGCGCGACCAATCCGGCGAGCGCCGATCCGGGCACGATCCGCAAGGAGTTCGCCGTCTCAATCGGCGAGAATTCCGTGCATGGCTCCGACGCCCCGGAGACGGCGGCGATCGAGATCCCGCAGTTCTTCTCGGGCAATGAGATCGTCGGCTGATTTTTCAGGCGACGACATAGCTCGGAAAATAAGCGGCGAGCACCCGGTCTCGATAAGCCACGAGATTGGGTCTGCTCGCTACTGCCTCGCTCAGGGGCGATCGAAGCTCGACAATGAGCGATTCCGCCACCATGGCGAAAGCCGTGGCGTCGGCGGCGCTGGGCGCCTCGCCGAATAGATAGGGCTTATCGCCGAGCAGCACGGCGAGCGCCTCTATGTCGCGCCGCGCCAGCACGGCGAGCTCGTCGTTCGAATGCCGCCCGAGGCCCTGGGCCGTAAGACTGCGCGCGATCTTCTTCCGGATCAACGCCTTTATGAGCGGGCGGATCAGAGCTGGAGCGCGCGCGAAAAACTGCGCCGGGCCGCGCGCGAAATTGCCGTCGTCGATCCAGCGCGCCTGCACCATCAGCCAATAATAATGCTCCTCCAGCATTTTCTCGATCGCCCAGCCGGCGGCGCGTTGCTCCGCCGTGAGGCCGGCGTCGAAATCTATTCCATAGGTTTTTTCGAGATAGAGGCGGATGAAGGTCGAATCGGCGACGATCTTTCCATCGTCGTCGATATAGGGCAGCTTGCCCTTGGGTGCGCGGCAGAAGCCGGAATGATCCTCGACATAGCGAAGGCCGGCGAATTTCAGCAGCGTCATAGTCTTGAGTACAAAGGGACTTGCGTCTGGAAGACCGAAATAGGGACCGAACGAGTATAATTTGATCATTATCAAAACCTCTTTGCGGAAGCCGCTTCGAGAATATGATCGAGAAACTACAAAGATCATATTGGTGGCCGACAAAGTTAAGTAAGTCTCGTATCTTTGCGTTAACATTGGGGCCGGTCCGCGCGACGGCGGCAAGGGCGATATGATGACGAAACGCTGGGTTTATTGGGGGGTGAGGGCCACAGGTTTGCTGGCGCTCACGATTCTGCTCATAGCGACGCCCTTCGACGGCGCGCTCGGCCTCGCAAAGCTTTTGGCGTTCGGCGTCTATCTCTGCGTTTTCGCGCTACCGAGTCCGTGCAAGGGCGGCGCGTCCTATCCTTTCCGCCATGGCTTTCGCAACGGCGCCGGATGCCCGCGGCAGGATCAGCCGGAGGAGGGGACGGCGAGCGCCGGCAGCGGCGACGGGCTCGCGCCGAGCACGCGATTGCCATCCACCCTGACGGCGCCGGAAGCGACGAGCCGCAACGCCCGCGGATAGAGCAGATGCTCCTGCTCGAGCACGCGCGCCGCGAGACTGTCCGGCGTGTCGGAATCGAGCACGGCGACGGCGGATTGGGCGACGATCGGCCCTTCGTCCATTTCCGGAACCACGAAATGGACGGTGCAGCCGTGGATTTTCACGCCATCGGCGAGCGCCCGCTCATGCGTGTGCAGGCCGCGAAAGGCGGGCAGCAGCGCCGGATGGATATTGAGCATGCGCCCGCGCCATTGGCCGATGAACCAGGGCGTCAGCAGCCGCATGAAGCCGGCGAGGCAGAGAAAGTCGATTCGGTGCGTCTCCAGCACGATCTGCAGCGAGCGCTCGAACTCCTCCCGGCCGGCGTAGATTTTGTGATCGACCGCGGCGACGGCGATTCCGGCCGTCTTGGCCTTGGCGAGGCCCGCGGCCTCCGGGCGATTGGAGACGACCAGCGCGATCTCGGCCGGAAAATCCGGCGCGTGGGCCGCCTCGATCAGCGCGTCCATATTGGAGCCGCGCCCGGAAATGAGGATCGCCGTGCGCAGCCGCCGGCTCACAGCGGCAGGGTCCCGCGCGTGACGACGCGCGGCCCGTCGCCCGCCGCTGCAATCTCGCCTATGGCGATCGGCGTCTCGCCCGCTTCGCGCAGCGCCGCCACCGCTTCGTCCGCGCCGTCTTTGGCGACGACCACGACCATGCCGATTCCGCAGTTGAAGGTGCGCAGCATTTCGGCTTCCGCGACGCCGCCCGTCAGCGCGAGCCAGGAGAAGACCGGCGGCGGGCGAAATGCGCCGAGATCGAGCGACGCGCCCAGCCCCTTCGGCAACACGCGCGGCAGATTGTCCGGAAAGCCGCCGCCGGTGATATGGGCGAGGGCGAGAATTTTCTCGCTGCGCTTCAGCGCCGCGAGCAGCGGCTTCACATAGATGCGCGTCGGCGTGAGCAGCGCCTCGGCCAGCGTCCGCTCGGCGGCGAAGGGCGCGGGCGCGTCCCAGGCGAGGCCCGACTCGGCGACGATGCGGCGAATGAGCGAAAAGCCGTTGGAATGGGCGCCGGAGGAGGGCAGACCGAACAGAAGATCGCCTTCCCTCACCTCGGCGCGCGGCAGCAGGCGGGAGCGCTCGGCCGCGCCGACGGCGAAGCCCGCGAGATCATAATCGCCCTTGGAATAGAGGCCCGGCATTTCCGCGGTCTCGCCGCCCAGCAGCGCGCAGCCGGCCTCGACGCAGCCGGCGGCGATCCCCGAGACGACGGAGGCCGCCGCATCCGGCTCGAGCTTGCCGCTCGCGTAATAGTCTAGGAAAAACAGAGGCTCGGCGCCCTGCACGACGAGATCGTTGACGCACATTGCGACGAGATCGACGCCGATCGCGCCATGGAGGCCCGATTCGATCGCGATCTTGATCTTGGTGCCGACGCCGTCATTGGCGGCGACGAGAACCGGATCGGAAAAGCCGGCCGCCTTGAGATCGAAGAGGCCGCCGAAGCCGCCGATCTCGCCATCCGCGCCCGGCCGGCGCGTCGAGCGCACGGCGGGGCGGATCATGTCCACCAATCGATTGCCCGCGTCTATGTCGACGCCAGCCTGCGCATAAGTAAGGCCTTTGCCTTCCGCCATTGCGATATCCCGCGCTCGGTTTCGAGCCTGCGGCCTAGCGCCTTACGCGGCCGGGTGCAATCCCGTTTCGATGGACCGACCAACAGGTAGAGCGAGCCTGAAGGCTCGCGGTCCAGGGCGTGCGTTGGACCGCGAGCCTTCAGGCTCGCATCTTTACTCCCGGACTCAGCCGCTCACATGCTTCTCGACCGCGCTCGGATCGACAGGGTTCAATTCGACGCTCTCGCCGCAGCCGCAGGCCGAGGTCTGGTTCGGGTTCTGGAAGACGAAGCTCGACGAGAATTGCTGCACATCGAGATCCATGCGCGTGCCGAGCAGATAGATGACCGCCTGGCCGGCGACGATCACGCGCGCGCCTTTTTCCTCGATCACCTCGTCGCCGGGCGAGGGCTCGGCCAGTTCCATCTTATAGGCCATGCCGGCGCAGCCGCTCTTCTCCACCGAAATGCGCAGGCCGATATTGGCGTTCTCGGCGCCGGCGAGCAGGCCGCGCACGCGCTCCGCCGCGGAGTCGCTGAGGCTCATGACGTTCATCTGTTCGCTCCCTACATCCCTTCGTCTTCCGCGTGGATGCGCGGCCAGACGTCGCGATCAATAATTCTTCCATATGCCCGGAGTCGCCAGCTCGACGAGATTGCCGTCGGGATCGCGGAAATAGAGGCTCCGCCCGCCACGCGGCCACTCCATCCGCGCCTCGATCGGCACATTCTTCTCCGCGAGCCGCCGCTCCCACAGGCCGAGATCCTCGGGCCGGATCGCGAGCGCGAAATGCAGACGCCCGCGGCCTTCGTGCGGCGGTATCTCGCCCCCCGGCAGAACCACCGTTTCGCCCATTGTTTCCCGCGCAAATAGTAGAAGCACGCTGCGCGGGCCGCAATCATAGGCTATGAGCCGCTGATCGGCGAACATGGGCTCGAGGCCGAGCGCATCCTCATAGAAACGCGAGGCGCGCGTCAAATCCTCGACATAGAGAGCCGTCTCGAGACACCCGTCGATTTTCGGCGCGGGCGTGTCCATCGGCTCTCCTCACGCTCACCACATGTCGAGCGTCATGCGGGCTTCGTCCGACATGCGGCTCTGATCCCATGGCGGCTCGAAGACGAGCTTGACGATGACAGCCATCACGCCCGGCACGAGGCTCACCGAGCTCTGCACCTGCTCGACGATCTGGCCGGCGACGGGACAGCCCGGCGCGGTCAAGGTCATGTCGATATAGACGACGTCCTCGGGCGTGATGTCGATATTGTAAATCAGGCCCAGCTCGAAAATATCGGCGGGAATCTCGGGATCCTGGACGGTCTTCAGCGCGGCGACAATGCCTTGCGTCAGCCGTTCGACTTCTTCCTTCGATCGGCCCGCGGGCAGGGACTGCTGCTCATCCCGAGTCAGCTCCCGACCGGTCACGACTTCCTGCGGCTCCGCCGCGTCATCGGTCTTGGTCATGATTCTGTCTCCTTATCAAGAAAACAGCGCCTTCGCTTTCAGTAGCGCTTCCGCCAAACGATCGACCTCGTCGCGCGTATTATACATTGCGAAAGAGGCGCGACAGGTGGAGGTGACGTTGAAGCGCTGCAATAGCGGCATGGCGCAATGGGTTCCGGCGCGCACGGCGACGCCCGAGCGGTCGATAACGGTCGCTATGTCGTGGGCATGGGCCTCCGGCATATCGAAAGCGACGATCGGTCCCTTGTCTTTAGCGTGACCGAAGATTCGAAGCCCCGGTATAACGGAGAGGCGTTCATGCGCATAGGCGGTGAGATCGGCCTCATGGGCGCGGATCGCCGGGCGGCCGATCTTCTGCATATATTCGAGCGCCGCGCCGAGCCCCGCCGCCTGCACGATGGGCGGGGTGCCGGCCTCGAAGCGATGCGGCGGCGTATTGTAAGTCACATAGTCGCGCGTGACGGTCTCGATCATCTCGCCGCCGCCGGCGAAAGGCGGCAGCTTCTCGAGCCACTCGCGCTTGCCATAGAGAGCGCCTATGCCGGTCGGCCCATAGAGCTTATGGCCGGTGATGATGTAGAAATCGACGTCCAGCGCGCGCACGTCGACATCGAGATGCACCGCGCCTTGCGAGCCGTCGACGAGAACCGGCACGCCATGGGCGTGGGCGATGCGCACGACGTCGGCGATCGGCGTCGGCGCCGCCAGCACATTGGACATATGCGTCAGCGCGACGATCTTCGTCTTCGGCGTGATCAGTTTCTCGAAATCCTCGAGCGAGAAGACGCCATTATCGTCGGTCTCGATCCATTTCAGCACCGCGCCCTTGCGCTCGCGGAGGAAATGCCAGGGCACGATATTGGAGTGATGCTCCATGATCGAGAGGATGATCTCGTCGCCCTCGCCGATATTGGCGAGGCCGAAGGAGGAGGCGACGAGATTGATCGCCTCCGTCGCGCCGCGCGTGAAGATGATCTCCTCGCGATCGCCGGCGTTGAGGAAGCGGCGCAAGGATTCGCGCGCGCCCTCATAGGCGTCGGTCGCCGCATTGGCGAGATAATGCAGGCCGCGATGCACATTGGCGTATTCGTGCTCGTAGACCTGGGAGATGCGCTCGATCACCTGCCGCGGCTTCTGCGCCGAGGCGGCGTTGTCGAGATAGACGAGATCCTTGCCATAGGGCTTTTCCGCCAGGATCGGGAAGTCGCGGCGGATCGCCTCGACATCATAGGCTGGCGTGGCCTCGGCCAAGAGCGGCTGGTTCACTTCGCTCCCCCTCGCTTGCCGAGCCAGCTGCGGATGCGCTCGAAATAGGCGTCGCGCGCCGCTTCTTCGCCGAGCGCCTCGACGATCTCGCCGGCGAAGCCTTCGATCAGCAGCGCCTCGGCCTCATGCTTGGGCAGGCCGCGCGCCACCAGATAGAAGAGCTGGTCGGCGTCGAGACGTCCGCAAGTGGCGCCATGGCCGCAAACGACGTCGTCGGCGAAAATCTCCAGCTCCGGCTTATTGTTCATTGTGGCGTTCTCGCTGAGCAGCAGAGCACGCGACTGCATGGAGCCGTCGGTCTTCTGCGCGCCCGGGCGCACCACCACCTTGCCTTGGAACACGCCCGTCGATTGACCATCGAGCACGTTGCGGAAGCGCTCGCGGCTCTTGCAATGCGGCGCGGCATGCTCGACGACGAGCGTCGTATCCGCGTGATCCTTGCCGCCGAGCAGAGAGATTCCGTCGAGCGAGACGCTCGCCTCCTCGCCGGCGAGCCGCGCGAAGATTTGCCGACGCACGAGGCCGCCGCCTTCGACGAAGCCGAGCGATTTGAACGCGGCTTTCGCCTGCGCCGTGATCAGCAGGCTGAACAGGCGGATGGCGGATTCCGATTGCGGACCGATGTCGGCGATATGCTCGACCTCGGCGCCCGCGCCGATCGCGAAAGCGAGAACGTGGTTCTCCTGCGCGCCGGAGGGCGCGAGGGCGAGCGACGTCTCGACGATCTTCGCCTTGGCGCCGTCGCCGACGATGACGAGCGAGCGCGTGAAGGAGGAGAGCGCCTCGCCGCCGGTGGAGAGCAGCAGGATCTCGATCGTCTTGGCGACGTCCGTCGCCGGAGCGATGCGCAGAACCACGCCGTCCTGCATCAGCGCCGCATTGAGAGCGACGACTGCGTCGGCGCCCGCATTCTCCGGCAGGCCCAGCGCCGTGAGGACGGCGCCGTCCTCCTTGGCGAGGACATCGGCGAGAGAGGAGAGCTCGACGCCGGCCGGCAGAGCCGCGACATCGGACAGCTCCGGCCGGAAGGCGCCGTCGGCGACGACGAGACGCACACGGCCGAGGGTCGTCGGCGGCAGCGTGATCGCTCCCGGCGCGCCGAGCGGAGCCACTGTGCGCAGCGAGGCGCGCAGATCAGTGTAGTGCCACGCCTCGACGCGACGCGTCGGAAGCCCTTTGCGCGTGAAGAACTCCCACGAGGCCTGGCGCAACGACGACGCGCCCTTGCCTTTCATCGCCTCGAAGGCGCCGGCGAAGGCCGTCTCGGCCTCGCTCTTCTTGTCGATCGCCTGCACGGTCATGATCTTATCCTCACGCCGCTTCGCCGACATAATCGCGATAGCCGCTCTTCTCGAGCTCGAGCGCGAGCTCCGGCCCGCCGGTCTTCTGAATCTTGCCCTTGGCCATCACATGCACAGTGTCCGGCTTGATGTAATCGAGCAGGCGCTGATAATGGGTGATGACGAGGAAGCTGCGGTTCGGCGAGCGCAGCGCGTTCACGCCTTCGGAGACGATGCGCAGCGCGTCGATGTCGAGGCCGGAGTCGGTCTCGTCGAGAATGCCGAATTTCGGCTGCAGCAGGCTCATCTGCAGAATGTCCATGCGCTTCTTCTCGCCGCCGGAGAAGCCGACGTTGAGCGCGCGCTTCAGCATGTCCATATTGATGCCGAGCTTTGTGGAAGCCTCGCGGATCAGCTTCATGAAGTCCGGAGTCTGCAGCTCTTCCTCGCCGCGCGAGCGGCGCTGCGCGTTTACGGCGGCCTTGAGGAAGGTCATCGTCGCGACGCCCGGAATCTCGACCGGATATTGGAAGGCGAGGAACACGCCCTTGGCGGCGCGCTCATGCGGCTCGAGGCCCAGAATATTCTCGCCGTCGAGCAGCACCTCGCCCTCGGTGACGTCATAGCCGTCGCGGCCGGAGATGACATAGGAGAGCGTGGATTTGCCGGTGCCGTTCGGCCCCATGATGGCCGCCACTTCGCCGTCCTTCACCGTGAGGTTCAGCCCGTCGAGAATTTTACGCTCGCCGATGGAGACGTGGAGATTCTTGATTTCGATCATGGTGTCGTCCTGTTGGCTGTTCGCTGTCGTGCGAGGGACGTTGCAATTCGGGGGCCGCTCTATTGGGGCCGTTTCGTCGCTCGCCTGCCTCGTAAAGAGGCGCTCAATAAACGCAGAGCGCCTCTTTGCTCATCGATACGTCAACCGACGCTGCCTTCGAGGCTCACTGCGATCAGTTTCTGCGCTTCCACTGCGAATTCCATGGGCAGCTTCTGCAGAACGTCGCGCACGAAACCATTGACGATGAGCGCCGTCGCCTCTTCTTCGGAGAGGCCGCGCTGCATGCAGTAGAACAGCTGGTCCTCGGAGATTTTCGACGTCGTCGCCTCATGCTCGAACACGGCGGAGGCGTTCTTCGACTCGAGGTAGGGCACCGTATGCGCGCCGCATTTGTCGCCGATGAGCAGGCTGTCGCAATTTGTGAAATTGCGCGCGCCTTCCGCCTTGCGATGCGCCGACACCTGTCCACGATAGGTGTTCTGCGAATGGCCTGCGGAGATGCCCTTGGAGATGATGCGGCTCTTGGTGTTCTTGCCGAGATGGATCATCTTCGTGCCGCTGTCGACCTGCTGATAGCCGTTCGACACTGCGATCGAATAGAACTCGCCTTGCGAATTGTCGCCGCGCAGAATGCAGGACGGATATTTCCACGTCACCGCGGAGCCCGTCTCCACCTGCGTCCAGGAGATATGCGAGTTCTTGCCGCGGCAATCGCCGCGCTTCGTCACGAAGTTGTAGATGCCGCCCTTGCCCTCGCTGTCGCCGGGATACCAGTTCTGCACCGTCGAATATTTGATCTCGGCGTCGTCGAGAGCGACGAGCTCGACCACGGCGGCGTGCAGCTGGTTCTCGTCGCGCTTGGGAGCCGTGCAGCCTTCGAGATAGCTGACATAGGAGCCGGCGTCGGCGATGATCAGCGTGCGCTCGAACTGTCCCGTGTTCTTCTCATTGATGCGGAAATAGGTCGACAACTCCATCGGGCAGCGTACGCCCGGCGGGATGTAGACGAAGGACCCGTCCGAGAAGACGGCGGAGTTCAGCGTGGCGTAGAAATTATCCGTCACCGGCACGACAGAACCGAGATATTTGCGGACGAGCTCGGGATGCTCGCGCACCGCTTCCGAGATCGGGCAGAAGATCACGCCGACCTTGGACAGCTCCTCGCGGAAGGTCGTCGCCACCGAGACCGAGTCGAACACCGCGTCCACAGCGACCTTGCGCTGCTCGACGCCGGCCAGCGCTTCCTGCTCGCGCAGCGGAATGCCGAGCTTCTCATAGGTGCGCAGCAGCTCCGGATCGACCTCGTCCAGCGACTTGGGTCCGGGCGTCGATTTCGGCGCGGAATAGTAATAGAGGTCCTGATAGTCGATCGCGGGATAGTCGACGCGAGCCCATTTGGGCTCCTCCATCGTCAGCCAGCGCCGATAGGCCTCGAGCCGCCACTCGGTCAGCCATTCGGGCTCGTTCTTCTTTGCCGAAATGAAGCGGACGATATCCTCGCTGAGACCCTTTGGGGCCTTTTCGGATTCGATATCGGTGGTGAAGCCGTATTTATATGCGTCGACGTCGATCTCTTCGACGCGCGCCACCGTCTCCTGGCGAGCCGCCATGTGTCCTCTCCTCGTCTCGACGGGTTCAAGGCCCGCCGGCCGAAATTAGAGCCGCCGGAGCCGCCCTTCAGGCGGCCGTCCGCCGCGCCCTGATCCTCTTTGCGACCCCTGCAAAAGCGATACCAAACAAATCTACATGCTCCTCGGTCGAACTCCAACCCAAGCTCGCCCTGAGCGCGGCCTTTTCCTCGAGGCCCATTGCGGCGAGCACATGGGACGCTTTCACCTTGCCCGAGGAGCAGGCCGATCCCGACGAGAGAGCCACGCCTTCGACATCGAGCGCCATCAGCAGAGTCTGCGTCTTCTGCCCCGGCGTCAGAAACGCCGAGGTATTGGCGAGCCTTGGGCCTTTCGCGCCGAGAAACATGGCTTCCGGCCAGATTTCTGCGACTTTCGCCTCCAGCCGATCGCGCAGCGCGCCGAGCCTCTCGGCCTCCGCAGCCATGCTTTTTTTTGCGACTGCGAAAGCCGCGGCGAAACCGGCGATGGCGGCCACATTCTCGGTGCCGGCGCGGCGTCCGCTCTCCTGTCCGCCGCCGCGCAAAAGCGCCTCTCTGATATGGATGCGCTCCTCCGCGAACGCCAGTGCCCCGGCGCCCATAGGTCCCCCGATCTTATGTGAGGAAAAGAACAATGCATCGACCCGCAGGGCCGCGAATGTGGTCTCCAGCCGGCCGACCGCCTGGGTGGCGTCGCAGATGAGGAGACCCCCTGCCGCATGGACGAGATCGGCCGCCGCGGCGACCGGCTGAATGGCGCCGGTCTCATTGTTGGCGGCCTGCAGGGCGAGCAGAATTCGTTTACCTTTGTTGCGCTGCAGCGTATCGGCCAGCGCATCGAGCGACAGGCCGCCCTCCGGGTCGAGCCCGATGGTCTCGGCGCGCTCGGCGGGGAAGCGATGGCCGGCGAGAACGGCCGGATGCTCGCCGGCGCCGAGGAGCAGCAGATCGATCTCCGCCGTAGTTTGGTCTCGTTGTAAGAAAGGCGTCAAAATCAGATTGGCGGCCTCGGTCGAGCCGGACGTGAAGACGACATTGCGTGATTTCGTCCCAAGTCCCGCGCCGATTTCACAGCGCGCCGCCTCGATCAGCGCGCGGGCGGCGCGGCCTTCGGCATGGATGGATGAGGGATTGCCGAGCGTCTCCAGCGCCGCGAGCATGGCGTCGCGCGCCTGCGGCCGCAGAGGCGTGGTGGCGTTATGGTCGAGATAGGCGCGGGGAGCGGACATATCGCGAAGCTAATCGTTCCGTGCGCGGAATGGGAGGGCCGGCAGCCGGCCCCAGAGCAATCCCCCGCCGGGCAGACGGCGGGAGAGGGCGACGAGCGCGGTCGTCCCCGCGACGATCGCCGCGGTCGCCGTCGCCGCGTCGAGATAGCCGGCGGCGAATTCCGGCAGCAGCGAGGTCGCGCGAAACGCCAATGTTTGCGTCAGATAGATTTCCAGCGTCATTCCGCCGAGGGAGACCATTGTCCACGCCGCCGCCGAATGTGCGATCCTGTCGTGTAGAGCGACCGCCGCTCGCAGAAAGGCCAGCGTCGCCGCGACGGAGACCGGCAGCATCAGCGCCAGTTGGCTGGCGACGCCTGGCCGCCAATAGGCGAAGCCATTGTTGTAGATATAAGTGTCCTGCGTCCAGAATAGCCATCCGACCGCGGCCGCCGCCCCGGCGGCGACGGCGATGCGGGGCGGGATGGAGCGGATCGTCACGCCGGCGCGCCCGGCGAGAAAGGCGATGAGATAGAAGGCGGCCGTGTAGCGAATGACCGAGCGTGGAAAATCGGGCAGCGGCGCCAGCAGCAGCGCGGCCGCGATCAGCAGCAGCGCCGCTCGCTCATAGGCGCCGAAGCGCGTCGCGGCGAAGGCTCCGGCGGAGCCGACGACGACAGCCCATAAGAACCAAAAGGAACCGAGAAAGTCCCTCCACACGTCCGAACGGACATGGGTCTCGAGGCCGACGTAGGCGCGCGCGAGGTTCGGCCAGGCCAAAATTCCCGCCCAGACCGCCATTGCGAGGAGCATAGGCAGCGTGCGGCGGAAGAGGAATTCGCGAAGACTCGTCGCGGCGTCGATCCTGCTCGCCGCGAGATAGCCGGAGACAGCGATGAAGGCCGGCATATGAAAGAGATAAATGGCCCTGAACAGCCCGTTTTCCCAATAGTCTTCCGTTCGCGCATGGACGATCCATTGGATCGAATGGCCGAAAACGACGAGGAGGATCAAAATTCCCTTGATGAAGTCGAGACCGAGATCTCGGCCGCCTTTGGTCGCCGCCTGCGATGTCTCCAGCGGAGCCGTTGCCTCGAGCGGAGCAGGACGCCGGACGATATCGACCAAGAAAACTCGTCCCTTCGCGAAACGTCTGCCGCCGCCGAGCTGAAGATCGGCGGCCGAGAATGCGCCACGACCCTTCAAAACTCTTGCATCTAGCGCCGTCACACATGCTAGAAGGCCCGCTCGGCCGAAAACGAGCCGCGGGTTCGGTGCGCGCCGGACGCGCGGACGCCCGGCAAAGGGCGCTCCGGCTGGAGCATAACGCATTTTCGGCGCTGGCGAAAACCGCCCGCCGAAAAAAGCGCGTTTTTCGCGCGGGGGAGACGAGGAACTTCATGCCCGAGGTCATTTTCACCGGCCCCGCCGGCCGGCTCGAAGGCCGCTTTCATCAATCGGCGCAGCGCGGCGCGCCGATCGCCATCGTGCTGCATCCGCATCCACAGTTCGGCGGCACGATGAACAATCAGATCGTCTACAACCTCTATTATGCTTTCGCCGAGCGCGGCTTTTCCGTCCTGCGCTTCAATTTTCGCGGCGTCGGCCGCAGCCAGGGCTCTTTCGATCATGGCGCGGGCGAGCTCTCCGACGCGGCCGCGGCGCTCGATTGGGCGCAGGCCGTCAATCCCGAGGCGCGCGCCTGCTGGATCGCCGGCGTCTCATTCGGCTCCTGGATCGGCATGCAATTGCTGATGCGCCGGCCGGAGATCGAGGGCTTCGTCTCGGTCGCGCCGCCGGCCAATCGCTTCGATTTCTCGTTTCTGGCGCCGTGCCCGTCCTCGGGCCTCTTCATTCATGGCGACATCGATCGCGTCGCGCCGCTGAAGGAAGTGACCGGCCTCATCGAGAAGCTGAAGACGCAGAAGGGCATCGTCATCGAGCATGCGGTTGTGCAGGGCGCCAACCACTTCTTCGAGAACCGCATCGAGCCGCTGATCGCTCATGTCGACGCCTATCTCGACAAGCGTCTCGGCAATCCGCCGCGCATCGCCATTCCTGCGCGGGGCGATTGAGCTCGAGCAGAATTCAGGCGCGGGGAGCGCGGCGCCGGGCGCCGCGCTTTTTTTATGCTCAGAATTTGGCGGCGATCGGCGCCGGTTTGAACCAGTCGAAATGATAGTTCAGCCCGGCGCGGGCGATATGGCCGTCGAAGCGCGTCGAGGATTGTGCGCCCGAGATTTGCGAGCCGAGCGCCGATGTGTAGGCGTAGACGGCGCCGGGCGTCGAGGCGGTTCCGAGGTCGTAATAGAGATATTCGACCTTGGCGCTCCATCGCGGCGCGAACAGCCATTCGAGGCCGCCGCCGACCGCATAGCCGATTCGAAGATCGGAATAGGAGTCGGATGCGACGATCGTCGGCGCGCCGAGATAGCTCGCGGAGAGATTGGTCTGGCCATAGGCGAGACCGCCCGTCGCATAGGCGAGAAGTGTCGGCGTGATGAGATAGCCGAGCCGCCCGCGCGCCGTGCCGATATAATCGATCCCGCGCGAGAGCGTGGTGTAGGCGGAGGCGCCGGTGAGCGTGGCGGCGGAGCCACTCGAGGCGAGGCCCTGAATATCGGCCTCCACGCCCCAGAGGAATTTGTCCGAGACCTGGGAATTATAGCCGATCTGGCCGCCGCCGATGAAGCCGGAGACATTGGCGTTGATCGAGGCGGGAAAATTGCCGATGAGCGCGCTGGCGCCGAGGCCGGCGGCGTCTGTATCCCAATAGGTTTGGGCGACAGTGTCGCTATTGGACCATGTATAGCCGGCGTTGAGACCGGCGTAGAAGCCGGTCCAGATCGGTGGCGGCGCGACCGGCGGGATGAAGGCGGGCGCGGATTTGGTGGAGGGAAGGTCGGCGGCCAGCGCCGGACCAAGAGTGCAGGCGAGCGCGAGCGCGCTCGCCACGACGATGGATTTCGTCATGGGGACAGGACCTCGGTTTCGATAGCGCTCCCGCCGTCCCCACGATCCGCTGAGACGGGGCCGGGGCGGGCCGGATGGCGGGGGCGGTCTCGAAAACGCGAGCCGCAAACCGGCGGGAGCGAGCTGAGGCTCTGCTCTATGCGGTCCGATCTCAAGTTAATTTTTCGCAATATTTGGGGCGAGGCGGGAATCTACTTGTTAACAAAATTTAATATTACAAATTTTTGGTAATGTGCTCAGAGCCTTCGCTCGACTCGCGCAGGCCCGGTTCCGAGTCAGGCGCTTTTCGCCAGCGCCGGCAAAATTCGAGTCGCGATCGCGGTCTCGTCTATGGGGCCGAGGATCGAGACATCGATCTTGGGGCCGGGCGCGACGACGAAGCTCGCCGGAACCCCGCGCGCGCCCAGCGCCCGCTGCAGAAAGGCGCGCTGGTCCTGCCCGACGGCGACGAAAGGATTGCCATGCTCGGCCAGAAAGCTGCGGGCATGGGCCGGATCGTCCTTCACATCGGCGCCGTAGATGGCGACGCCCTTTTGCGCCAGCGCCATCAAGAGGTGATGCTCGGCGCGGCAGCTGGGGCAATAGGAGGCCCAGAGATAGAGGAGCGAGCGCTTGCCTGCGAGATCGCCGGCGCCGAAGCCCGGCATGGGACGTCCGTCCGCGAAGGTCAGCCCCGGCGTCGGCGGCAGATCGAAGGCCTCGATCGACATTGTGTTGAAGAAGCGGGCGGAGAGGTCCTTGCGCTTCCAGACCTGCTCGACGACCGCCGCTCCGACGCCGGCCGAGACCGCCCCGAGCGCGCCGAGCAGAAGATTGCGCCGGCTCGGCCAAGCGTGGGCGTCCTCGTCACGCTGAATCGTCTCGGTCACGCTTCCTCCTTCTCGCGTCGCGCATTTGAAGACGAAACCCTCAATGCGGAATGAAAGAGGCGGCGAAAGCTAGAGCGATCTCTTCGCTCAGCCGATGGCGCGGCGGCCGCGCTGCGCGGCGGTGATCTCGCCGCCCTTGGTCGGCGCGCTCACCCCGGTGGTTCCGGGGAAGGTCAGCGGCAGGCCTTTCAGCACACGCACAGCGAGAAAGGCGAAAGCCTGCGCCTCTATGGCGTCGCCCATCCAGCCGACCTCCGCCGCCGTGGCGACCGGGCAGGGGAGGCGGTCGGCGAGCGCGCGCATCAGCGTCGGATTATGCGCGCCGCCGCCGCAGACGATCGCGCGGCGCGGCGCCGAGGGCGTCTGCGAAAAGGCGAGGGCGAGGGAGGCCGCGGTGAAGGCGGTGAGCGTCGCGGCCGCGTCCTCCAGCGAAAGCTCATCTGTCGCACGAAATGAAAAATCATTTCGGTCTAAAGACTTCGGCGGCAGTTTCTGAAAATATGGATGACTCAGCATGGATTGCAGAATCGCCTCGTCGACGCGGCCCTCGGCGGCGGTCGCGCCGTCGCGGTCGACCGGCGAGCCGGTGCGGGCGAGCATCAGATCGTCGATCAGCGCATTGCCGGGACCTGTGTCGAAGGCGAGGGGCTCGGCGTCGCCATCGACGAAAGTGACATTACCGACGCCGCCTATATTGATGACGGCGACCGGCCCCTCGATCCCGCTGGATGCAACCAGAGCGCGATGATAGGCCGGCACGAGCGGCGCGCCCTCGCCGCCGGCGGCGACATCGGCGCCGCGAAAATCATAGGCGACATCGACGCCGAGCCGCTCGGCCAGCGCCGGCGCGTCGCCGATCTGGACGGTGAGCCGGCTCTGTGGCCGATGCAGCACGGTCTGCCCGTGAAACCCCAAAATGTCGACGCTCGCCGGATCGAGCCTCTCGGCGCGCAAAAAGGCTTCGACCGCCTGAGCGTGGCGCTCGGTGATGAGGCGCTCGGCCGCCCCGACCGCCCCGGGCCGAGCGGCGCGGTCCGCGAGGCGCGTCGCCTCGGCGAGGGCCGAGCGAAGCAGCTCGCGATCTGCATCCGAATAAGGGAAGAAGCCGGTCGGGCCGAAGGCGAGCCGTGCTTCGCCGTCGGTATCGAGCAGCGCGACGTCCACGCCGTCCATGGAAGTGCCGGACATGAGGCCGATGGCGCGAAAGAGGGTCATGTTGCGTCTCCTGCCTGCGCATATTCGGGCGACTCGTGCGCCGAGCCGGATTTTCTTGCCAGAGCGATGCAAATCGCTCAAGTGTGGCGCGTCTTTCTCACCTTGGGCGGCGCCCGCCATGAAACAACGCCTGCATCACGCCGCGCCGTCGACTCTCCGTCGCTTCCTTGCGAGCGAGGCGGCGGGCGGCGTCGTGCTGATGGCGAGCGCTGCAGTGGCGCTCGCGCTCGCCAACTCGCCTTTTGCCGAATCCTATCACAGCCTGCTGGAGACTCCGATCTCCGGCCATTCGCTGCTGCATTGGATCAATGACGGGCTGATGGCGGTGTTTTTCCTGCTGGTCGGCCTCGAGATCAAGCGCGAGCTGCTCGACGGCCATTTGCGCCATTGGTCCGCCCGCGTGCTGCCCGGCGTGGGGGCGCTCGGAGGCATGGCCGCGCCGGCGCTGATCTACGCCTATTTCAACGCCGACTCCCCGGCGGCGCGCGGCTGGGCGATTCCTTCGGCGACCGACATCGCCTTCGCGCTCGGCGTGCTGGCGCTGCTGGGGGACCGCGTGCCCGGCGCGTTGAAAGTCTTTCTCACTGCGCTCGCCATTCTCGACGATCTCGGCGCCATCGTCATCATAGCGGTGTTCTACGCCGGCGATCCGTCGGCTCCTGCCATGCTGGGCGCGGGCGTGACCTTGTTCCTGCTGCTCGGCCTCAATCTCTTCGAGGTCACGATTCTCGCGCCTTATCTCCTGCTCGGCGTGGCGCTCTGGCATTTCGTGCAGCTCAGCGGCGTCCATGCGACGCTCGCCGGCGTGCTGCTGGCGGCCATGATTCCGCTGCGCCTCTCCGGGCCGGACCCGGAGGAGCATACGCCGCTGCACCGGCTCGAGAATGCGCTCGGGCCGTTCGTCGCCTTTATCGTGCTGCCGCTGTTCGGCTTCGCCAATGCGGGGGTGGCGCTCGGCGGCGGCGATCTCGGGGCGGCCGGCGCGCCCATTCTTCTGGGCGTCGCGCTCGGCCTTTTTCTCGGCAAGCAGCTCGGAGTCTTCGTGGCCGTCGCCCTGGCGCTGGCGACGCGAATCGCCTCGCGGCCGCCCAAGACCGGCTGGGTCCAGCTCTATGGCGTGTCCGTGCTCTGCGGGGTCGGCTTCACCATGAGCCTCTTCATCGGCCAGATCGCCTTCGAGGCGGACGAGGCGGCGATGCGCGCCACCAAGATCGGCGTGTTGGCGGGCTCGGCCGCCTCTATTCTGCTGGGCTCGCTGGTTCTGTGGATCGCGTCGCGTCGGCGCGCCGAGCCGCTCGCGCATCCGCTGGCCGATTCGTGAAAAAGGGTTAAGCTCGGCCTTCGTTTCCTTTTCACGAGGCGCCGTTCTCATGGCCAATTTCAAGCTTCCGCTTTCGGGCGATGTCGCCCAGACCATCAACCCCTGGACCGCCGTTTTCAGCCCTTATGGCGGGCAATTCGGCCTCATCAACATAAATCTCGGGCGCTCGAGCGCGCCGCAGGTGGAAGAGGACGTGCTCGCCGACGTCGGCAGCTATGGCAAGCAGCTCGGCCGCATCGGCGACGCAATGGCCGTGCTGCTCGCGCATTTTCATCCGCAATGCGAGCTCACCGCGCAGGAGCGCGAGGCGATCGACGCGCTGAAGGCGATGCTGGAGGAGATCGATGCGATCAAGCGTCGGCATCATCGGACGGTAACGGCGCCGTGATGCGCGTGCGCCGGCCCAAACGCAACCTTGACAAGCGTTCCGAACCGGGTTGAACTCGAAATTATTGAATTCGAGAGAGTAGGATTTCCTATGGATCAACTTTTCCGAACATCCAACAGCCCCGAGGTCATCGAGCTCTATCGACTGATGCGCGAGCTGCTCGCGTTGCGCGATATGTTCGACGGCGCTTATGAGCGGGCCGTCTTATCCATGCTGCCGGAGACGACGCGCGCGCGTTTCGATCGCCTCGCGCAATCGGTCGACGATCACGCCAGCATCGCGCTGGTGCGGCCGATTCAGGACGATTCCTATGACGCGCTGGAATTGGTGTTCGACGAATATAAGCATGAGGTGGCGGAGAGCCTGCTGGCCGCCGCTCTCGCCGACACGGTCGCCGATCTGCCGGAGAAGCTCGGCGCTCTCGAGAAATCGCTGATGGTCGAGCGTCTCTAGGGCCTATCCGATCCAACGGCATTCTAACGTCGGAGCGATTCCGATCGATCGATACCGTTCGATCGGAAAATGCTCTAGCGGCCGAAAAGAGCGAGGGGAAGGGGGCTGGAGGCCTCGGAGGGAATCGAACCCCCGTACAAGGATTTGCAGTCCTCTGCGTAGCCACTCCGCCACGAGGCCCCGAACGTCGGCGCCGAAAGCTCGACGTCGACGTGAGAAGGCCGCTCATACAGGACTTGCCGGCGGACGGCAAGACTTTGCGCGAGAGACGGGAAGACTTCGCGCGGCGCGCGGCAAGAGCTCGGTGAATTTATCCTCAGCTCCGCGCGCCGCGGCGGATCACCAGCGGTTCGGAACGCAGCGGCCCCATTGATTGGGATGCGCGCCGGGGCCGCATCGGAATCCCGGACGCGGCCCATAGGCCGGGGGATGGTATCCGGGACGCGGACCATAGGCTGGCGGATAGTATCCGGGACGCGGGCCATAGACGGGCGGCGGCGGACGACGATGCGGCACGCAACGGCCCCAAGGATCTATGTGCCAGCCGGGGCCGCAGCGGCCGCCGATTTCATGCGTCAGCGGGGCGACGGCGCCCTCCTGCAGCGGCGCGAGCGGCATGGCCATGGCGGCCGGCGCGGTGAGGCCGGCGAACGCCAGAATGGCGACGAAAGCGAGCTTCAGCTTCATTTGTTTCCTCCTATTGGAATGCGAAGCGGGGACACGAGCATTGGCTAAAGCCAGTGAACCAGTCGTGAACGAATCACAGAATGAGCGCATTAACGCTTCGTTCATCGCGATGCTAAGGCTTTGTTCAACTCCGCGAGGCAAGCTGGAGCCTCGTCATTCCAGCGGAGCTCGCAGATGAGGTCGAATTTCACGCCGTTCACGCGCCTTTCGGCCGGCGGCCTGATGCTGGCGGCCGCAGCCGCCGATATCGGATGCGCCGCCGCCGAGCCGCGCCGCTCGCATGCGCTTCATGTGGCCGGAGCCATGCGAATCGAGGAGCTCGGCTCTCCCAATGGCAAAGGCTATGACGATATTATCGTGAAGCTCGCGCCGCTCGTCGCGGCGAAGCCGGAGAAGGAGGCGCGTCCGGCCGAGCGTCCTCCCGCTCCCGCGCTCGCCGCCGAGGCCCCCAAGGTCGCCGTCGCGGCTCCGCCCCCGGCCGAATCGGTGAAGCCGACGCCTGCACTGCCGGTCTTCCTGCGCGAGCCGCTTCCGGCCTTCGAGAATGCGCCAGTCGCCGATCTCGCCAAGGCGCCGGAGCAGGCTGTCGTCGCAACGTCGGCCGAGCCGGCCCCGATCGCGCCGCCCCAGGCTGAGAGCGCTCCGCAGGCGGCCGCGCCGACTGCCCAAATCGCGTCGCCTGCCGCGCCAGAGGCCGCCGCTGTCGAGGCGAAGGCGGAGGCCCCGGTCGAGCGAACCGCGACGCCCGAGGCCGAAGCCGACGCGCCGAAGGGCGAGGCGCCGGCGGCGGAAGCCGCTCCGGCTCCGAGCGCCGAGGCTATGCCGCCGGCCCAGGAGGAAAGCGAATCGCCGATGGCTCTCTGGCAGGCGCTGGTCGCCGCTGCCGCGCTCGCCGGCCTGCTCGTGACGAAATATCTGCGGCGCGGTCCCCCCGTCGCCAAGGCGGCCGAGCCGGGCGCGTCGAAAGCCGCCGCCCCGCAGGAGGGCGAAGCGGCGCCGGCGGGCCGTTTGGCCATTGCGCTCGCAGCCGCGCGCGCGAAATTCGAGCCGATCCTCGCCAAATTCGCCGCGCTGCGCGGCAAGAAGGCTGCGGAAACCGCGCCCCAGGCCGAAGCTGCACCGCAGGAAGCACCCAAGAAGGAAGCGCCCAAAAAGCCGAAGACGATGGATTGGACCGAGGTCGCGGCCGCTCTGCGCGCTCGTTTCGCCGGAGGCGGCAAGACTGCAGGAGGGCCGACTGCGGCGCAGTCCAATCGCGTGATCGCCCTGGTCGATTCGGAGGGCCGGGGGCGGGCGTCCGATTCCTGGGACTCGAACGAGGATGACGGGCTGGAACTGCTGGAGCCGGGCGACGCCAGCGCGCGGACGATCGTCATGAACGCGCGACGCAGGCTGCGCTCGGCGCAGAGCTGACGCCAGAATCCGAAAATGAATCGAAAGAGATTTGAAGAGCTTTTCTAAACCTGTGTTTCTTCGAGCAGAACTGCGGCGCGGCGCGCCGGGGCGAACTGGCGTCGCCGCCGAGAATCGCCTATAGAAAAACGGCGGTTTCGAGCGTCGCCGACGGCTGCCGCTAGGCTCGCCTCGGCGCGCTTCGCTCGAAACGTCCTGCGAGCGCGATCTCCACGTCCCGCCGCTCTCCCGAGCAGCGGACTCTGCAGCCGCCTCGCCTTCGTCGGCGAGACGGGACGACGACGAGAAGCGCTCTTTCCCAGAGCCGGCGCGACATTGCCGCGGCAGGATTTCGCCGCGGAGCGCGGGACGATCGAAGCGGATTGGCGAGCCATTGGCCGAGAACGACACAGACGACACAAAGCCTCCGACGCCCGGCTCAGACATTCGCCCGGTTTCGATCGCCGACGAGATGAAGCGCAGCTATCTCGATTACGCGATGAGCGTGATCGTGAGCCGCGCGCTGCCGGATGTTCGCGACGGTCTGAAACCCGTGCATCGGCGCATCATGTTCTCCATGCACGAGAACGGCCATACGCCCGATAAGTCGTACGTGAAATCGGCGCGCATCGTCGGCGACGTCATGGGTAAATATCACCCGCATGGCGACGCCGCGATCTATGACGCGCTGGTGCGCATGGCGCAGCCCTTTTCCATGCGGCTGCCGCTCATCGACGGGCAGGGCAATTTCGGCTCCGTCGACAATGATCCGCCGGCGGCCATGCGCTACACCGAGTCGCGGCTCGCCAAGCCGGCGCTGGCGCTGCTCGAGGATATCGACGAAGGCACAGTCGACTTCAAGCCGAACTATGACGACAAGGAGATGGAGCCGACCGTCCTTCCGGCGCGCTTCCCCAATCTCCTCGTCAATGGCGCCGGCGGCATCGCCGTCGGCATGGCGACGAATATTCCGCCGCATAATCTCGGCGAGGTGATCGACGCCGCCATAGCGCTAATCGACCGGCCGGATATGTCCGTCGCCGAGCTGATGGAGATCGTGCCCGGCCCGGACTTCCCGACGGCGGCGACGATTCTAGGGCGGGGCGGAATACGCAACGCCTATACGACCGGGCGCGGCTCGATCATCATGCGCGCCAAGGCCGAGGTCGAGACTTTGCGCAAGGAGCGCGAGGCGCTCATCTTCACCGAGATCCCCTATCAGGTGAACAAGGCGGCGCTGATCGAGCGCATCGCCGACCTCGTCCGCGAGAAGAAGCTCGAAGGCATCTCCGATCTGCGCGACGAATCCGACCGCGACGGCATGCGCATCGTCATCGAGCTGAAGCGCGACGCGGTGGCGGATGTGGTGCTCAACCAGCTCTGGCGCCATACCGCGCTACAGTCGAGCTTCCCCGTCAATATGATCGCGCTGAACGGCGGCCGGCCCGAGCTGCTGACGCTGAAGGACGTGCTGCTCGCCTTCGTCGACTTCCGCGAGAGCGTCGTCACCAGGCGCACCAAATTCCGCCTCGCCAAGGCGCGCGACGCGGCGCATTTGCAGGTCGGCCTCGCCATCGCCGTCGCCAATATCGACGAGGTGATCCGCCTCATCCGCACCTCGGCCGACGCCGCCGCCGCGCGCGAAGCGCTGATGGAGCGCGAGTGGCCCGCCAAGGACATGGCGCCGCTGGTCGCGCTGATCGCCGATCCGCGCCATGTGCTCACCGAGGATGGCGCGATCCGCCTTTCCGAGGCGCAGGCGCGCGCCATTCTGGAATTGCGCCTGCAGCGCCTCACCGCGCTCGGCCGCGACGAGATCGCCGAGGCGCTGAATAAGCTCGCCGCCGAGATCGCCGAATATCTTGAGATTTTGCGCTCGCGCGAAAGGCTGTTCGGGATCGTCAAGGACGAGATGATCGCGGTCAAGGAGGCCTATGCGACGCCTCGCCGCACGCAGATCGTCGATGGCGACGGTGACGTCGAGGACGAGGACCTCATCGCGAGAGAGGATATGGTCGTCACCGTCTCGCATGCCGGCTACATCAAGCGCGTGCCGCTCTCGACCTATCGCGCGCAGCGGCGCGGCGGCAAGGGCCGCTCGGGAATGCAGACGAAGGAGGAGGATTTCGTTCAGCGCCTCTTCGTCGCCTCGACGCATACGCCGGTGCTGTTCTTCTCCTCGCTCGGCCGCGCCTATAAGGAAAAGGTCTGGCGTCTGCCGCTGGCGGCGCCGCAGGCGCGCGGCAAGGCGTTGGTCAATCTTCTGCCGCTCGAGCAGGGTGAGCGCATCACCACCATCATGCCGCTGCCCGAGGACGAATCGAGCTGGGCGACGCTCGACGCCATATTCGCGACGACGGGCGGCACGGTGCGGCGCAACAAGCTCTCGGACTTCTCCGATGTGCGCCGCTCCGGCATCATCGCCATGAAGCTCGACGAAGGCGAGGCCATCGTCGATGTCGCCACAGCGGCGGAGCAGGAGGATATTCTGCTCACGACGCGCGAGGGGCAGTGCATTCGCTTCCCGGTCAGCGACGTGCGCGTGTTCCAGGGCCGCACCTCCATGGGCGTGCGCGGCATAGCGCTCGCTGGCGACGATCGCGTGATCTCAATGTCGATCCTGCGCCATTTCGAGGCCGTCGGCGACGAGCGCGCCGCCTATCTCAAGCGCGCCGCGGCGCAGCGCCGCAATGCGGGAGCGGAAGGCGTGGAGGAGGGCGCGGCGGAGACCGAGGAGGCCTCGACCGCGATCGAGCTGACCGAGGCGCGCTATCGCGAAATGGAGCAGGCCGAGCAGATCATCCTGACCGTCTCCGAGAACGGCTATGGCAAGCGCTCTTCGTCCTTCGAATATCGCATCACCGGACGCGGCGGCAAAGGCATTGTCGCCATGGCGGTAAACGCCCGCAATGGCAAGCTCGTCGCCTCCTTCCCCGTGGGGCGCGGCGACGAGATCATGCTGGTGACGGATGGCGGCCAGCTCATCCGCTGCCCGGTGGAAGGCATACGCATAGCGGGTCGCGGCACGCAGGGCGTCATCGTCTTCGACACGGCGGAGGGCGAGCGCGTCGTCTCGGTCGAGCATTTGGCCGACGCCGGCGAGGACGAGGCGGCCGGCGACGTGGCGTCCGGCGACGCAGGCGGCGAGACCGCCTGAGCCTTCGTCGCGGCCGAAAAGCGCGTTTCGCCGGGGGATTTTCGGCGAAACGCAATTTGTTTTCATGAATTGCTCTCGTCGCGCGCAACTGCGCCGCTTCGATAAACGCAACCCCACGTCAATGGCGCGCGCCTGCGCCTCGGGCTAGATTGTCGCAACGCCGAGATTGCCGAAGAAGGAGACCAACGCATGCTCACGATCTGGGGACGGCGCAACTCCTTCAATGTGCAGAAAGTCATGTGGCTCGTCGGCGAGCTCGCGCTCGATCACGCCCATGTGCCGCTCGGCGGCGCTTTCGGCGGGCTGGACGATCCACAATTTCGCGCGAAAAATCCGCATGGCCGCATTCCGGTCATCGACGACGAGGGCGTGGTGGTGTGGGAATCTCACGCCATATTGCGCTATCTCGCCGCGCGCCATGGCGGCGAGGCTTTTTGGCCGGCGGACGCGGCGACCCGTTCCTATCCCGATCGCTGGATGGATTGGGCGCAGACGACGCTGCAGCCGGCTTTCGTCGACGGCGTGTTCATGGGCTACTACCGCACGCCGGAGGAAAAGCGCGACTGGCCGGCGATCAATGCCGCCGTCGCGCGTTGCGCGCAACATTATCGATTTCTCGACAGCTGGCTGGCGGATCGTCCTTTCCTCGCCGGCGACGAGCCGACGCTCGCCGATATTCCCGCCGGGACGACGCTCTATCGCTATTTCTCGCTCGACATAGAGCGGCCGTCGCTCCCCAATGTCGAGACTTGGTATGCGCGGCTCTGCGAGCGGCCGGCCTATCGCCAGCATGTGATGGTGCCCTTCGACGATCTAAAGGGGTGACGCCCCGAATGGCGCTAGACGCGCTATTCCGCTAGTATGCTCCCATGAGCGCTCTGCCGAAGATGAAAATGACCGCCGAAGAGTTCGTGGTCTGGGCCGAAGGACAGCCCGGCCGTCACGAGCTCGTCGACGGCGAGGTTTTCGCTCAGGCCGCGGAGCGAATGGCCCATGCGAAGGCGAAGCTCGCGGCCGCTCGCGCTCTGCAGGACGCTGTGCGCCGCGCCGGCGCGCCGTGCCATGTGCTGCCGGACGGAATGGCCGTGCGTGTCGATGCGACGACCGTCTTCGAGCCCGATGCGCAGCTCTATTGCGGACCCGAGCTTCCGCCGGACACGCTTTTCGTCGAAGCGCCTCTCATCGTCGTCGAGGTGCTGTCACCCTCCACGGGACGCAATGACGCTCTCGGCAAGCTCGTCGGATATTTTCGTATCGCGAGCGTCGCGCATTATCTCATCGTCGATCCCGATTCGCCGCTGGTGATTCATCATCGTCGCGGGGAGGGGAGCGATATTCTGACGCGCGTCATTCATGACGGCGACATCACGCTCGATCCGCCCGGCCTCGTCTTTCCGCTCTCCGCGCTCTATGGCGAAGCGCGTTAGAGCGTGCTCTGTGCTCGCGCGCACGGCGACGAAGGCGCGCCGCGCCTAATCTCCTCTGCATCCGATCGCAATGATTTCAGGCGACGGTTTCAGATAGGAGATTGAAAATGTCCAAAGTGCTTTTCGTCGACACCAAGACCGAGCTCACCCTCGCGCCGGGCGCGACCGTTCATGGCTGGTGGAACAACGCCTCGCCCTTCAACGCGGTGTGGGACGCGCAGGCCATTCCCTTCGCCACCGGCAGCACGACGAGCGGCTTCGCGCAGGACACCTCGCTCGAGGTGACGCGCGTTTGGCGTCACTTCACGGTGACGGAGATCAAGCCGTTCCCGCAGTCGCAGACGGTCGAGACCAAGAACGAGACCGAGATTCATTACGAGGTCAAGAATATCGGCAATTCGGTCGCGAAATTCCATGTGGTGCTGAGCGCGATCTACGAGTGATCGCATCGGAGGCGCGAGCCGAAAGGCTCGCGCGATCCGTCAATCGCGAGCGATGAACACGGCGGCGCAGCCGACAATGTCGATCGCGACATTGCGGAAGCGTCGCTCGAGCGCATTGCGCAATTCGTCGAGATCATCGCTCCTATTCGAGAACACGCCCTTGCGATTGTAGAATTCCATCAGCCGCCGCGCCGCGCCGGAACGCTCGACGCCGCCTTGCAGCAAGGTCGAGCCAAAAAAGACGGCGCCGTCATTCGTCAGCGGCTTCAGATGGTCGAAAACGACCGCCTTTTCCGCTATCGCGCTCGGCAGGCAATGCAGCAGATAATTGACGCCGACCGAGTCGAATTTCGGCGCGTCGAAAGTGATCGGCTCCAGCACATTGCGGCGATAGCTCTCCGGCGAATAGCGCGCGATGCGGGCCGCCGCGAAGCGCAGCGCATCCGCGTTCAAATCCATCAGCGCGACGCGCGGCGCAGCGGCGGGAAAGCGGCAATGGTCGAGGTAATATCCCGTGCCGACGCCGACATCGAGATGATTGCCCGACACATGCGCGTCATAGAGCGCGCGTAGGCGCGGCGTCGGACATTTCCAGATGAAGCGGTTGGAGAGGCCGAGCACCAGCAGATCGTAGAGCCGCAGAACCGCGGGCGTGTAGACCGCTTGGCCGGCGGCGATCTCTTCGGGACTGGCGGTCATCTTCGTTACGTCCTATTGCTCGACGACACTTTTTTCGACGTGAGGGAGCCAATGCCCATTCTACGCTATTCCGCGGCTTCGCCCTACGCCCGCAAGTGCCGCATCGTCGCCGAGCTGCTCGGCCTCGGCGCGAGCGTCGAGCTCGTCGGCGCCGACACGACAAATCCCGACGATTCGTTGCGCGCGCAAAATCCGCTCGGCAAGGTGCCGACGCTCATCCTCGACAGCGGCGAGACGATCTATGACAGCCGCGTGATCTGCGAATATTTCGATCTTCTCGCCGGCGGCAAGCTCATTCCGCATGATCCCGCCGAGCGGATCGCGGCGCTGACGCTGCAATCGCTCGGCGACGGCATGAACGACGCCGCGCTGCTCATTCGCTATGAGGCGACGCGGCCGCAGGCTCTGCGCTCCGCCGATTGGATCGCCTTGCAGACCGGCAAGCTCGACTGCGCGCTCGCGGCGCTCGACGCCGCGCCGCCGGCCGGCCCGGTGACGATCGGCCATGTGGCCGTCGCCGCCGCGCTCGGCTATCTCGATCTGCGCTTCGAAGGCGCCTGGCGCGCGAAATATCCCGCGCTCCTCGCCTGGCTCGACGCTTTTTCGCGCGAGGTTCCGGCCTTCGAGGCGACGCGCGTCGCCTGACGCGGCCCGCGCCTCATATGCGCGCCGGCAGCTTGTCCTCCTCGGCGAGATTGGAGAAGCGCGTCACTTCCGCCTCGAAGGAGAGCGTCACCGTTCCCGTGGGGCCGTGACGCTGCTTGCCGAGGATCGCCTCGGCGCGCCCATGCACGCGCTCCATCTCGTTCTGCCAGGCGATATGCTCTTCCGTGCCCTCGCGCGGCTCGCGATTGCGCAGATAATATTCCTCGCGATAGACGAACATCACCACGTCGGCGTCCTGCTCGATCGAGCCGGATTCGCGGAGGTCGGAGAGCTGCGGGCGCTTGTCGTCGCGGCTCTCGACCTGACGCGAGAGCTGCGAGAGCGCGATGATCGGCACCGCCAGCTCCTTGGCCAGCGCCTTCAGGCCCGTGGTGATCTCGGTCAGCTCCTGCACGCGATTGTCGCCGCGCGATTTGGAGCCGGAGAGCAGCTGAAGATAGTCCACGACGAGCAGATCGAGCCCGCGCTGGCGCTTCAGGCGCCGCGCCCGCGCGGTGAGCTGGGCGATGGAAATGCCGCCGCTCTGATCGATGAAGAAGGGCACGCTCTGCATCTCGCGCGCGGCTTCCGCTATGCGGCGGAAGTCGTCTTCGTTGATGTCGCCGCGGCGGATCTTGTAGGAGGGCACGCCGGATTGCTCGGCGATGACGCGCGTCGCCAATTGCTCGGCCGACATTTCCAGCGAGAAGAAGCCGACGATGCCGCCATTCGCCGCCTTGATCGAGCCGTCCGGCAATTGCTCCGGCACATAGGCCTTGGCGATGTTGAAGGCGATATTGGTGGCAAGCGCCGTCTTGCCCATGCCGGGACGGCCGGCGACGATGATGAGATCGGACTTCTGCAGCCCGCCCATCTTCTCGTCGAGATCGACGAGACCAGTGGCGACGCCGGAGAGATGCCCGTCGCGCTGATAGGCGCTGCTCGCCATATCCATGGCGGTGGAGAGCGCGTCGGCGAAACGCTGAAAGCCGCCATCATAGCGGCCGGTCTCGGCCACCGCATAGAGCTTGCGTTCGGCTTCCTCTATCTGCTGGCGTGGGGCTTGATCGACGGCCGCATCATAGGCGGAATTGACGATATCCTCGCCGATGACGATCAACTCGCGCCGCACGGCGAGATCATGGATCGTGCGGCCATAATCCTCGGCGTTGATGATCGTCGTCGCCTCGCGGGCGAGGCCGGCGAGATAGGTCTGCATCGGCACGCCGCCAGGAAGCTCTATGTCGCCCAAATGCGTCTTCAGAGTCACGACCGTGGCGATGCGTCCGGCGCGAATGATCTGCGCCAAAACCTCGAAGATGCGTCGGTGCAAATCCTCGGAGAAATGTTCGGAGCGTAGAAAATCGGAGACGCGATCGAAGGCGTCATTGTTGATGAGTATGGCGCCGAGCAGCGCCTGCTCGGCTTCGATATTATGCGGCGGCGTGCGATAGGCGGGCGCGTCGAGCGGCGCGACCGAAAAAGGCCGCGGACCCGGCAACGGTTCGATTGCTGGCATTTCTCTCTCATGGCGGGATGTCTTCGATGCTCGTGAACGCGTAGCGACAGGCACTCGAGAACGGCGGCGAATTTGCCCGAAGGAGAGAGCGGCGCCAATGACAAAGATGGCCGCAAAGCTCGGCGAATGCGAGCGCGGCCATCTTGTGAGTCATTTCCACATGCGACAGCGCAGCTTTCGGTCTATCTGCGTGAATTCCTTTGCTTGTGACAATTTCGTCACGCCGAATCGCTCGGGCATGAAAAAGGCCGGAGACGCGGGCGTCTCCGGCCTTTTTCGATAGAGCGAATCGGTTGCGAGCGATCAGAGCTCGACGTCGCCGGCCTCGGCCAGAGCGGCGCCGACCTCGAGTCCGAGATCGTCCAGCGTCGTCTCCTCGCGAGTGGCGGCGGCCTCGCCGCGCGCCTGACGCTCGGCCTCTTCGGCGGAGCGAGCGACGTTGACGATGATCTTCACCTCGATCTCGGGATGCAGATTCACCGGCACATTATGCAGGCCGAGCGCCTTGATCGGATGCTGCAGATCGATCTGATTGCGGTTGAGCGAGAAGCCGCCCGCGGTCGCCGCGTCGGAAATGTCGCGCGGAGCCACCGAGCCATAGAGATGGCCGCTCTCGCCGGCCTGGCGGATGATGACGAAGGTCTGACCCTCGAGCTTCTCGGCGACGGCCTCGGCCTCCTTGCGGGCGGTGAGGTTGCGCGCCTCGATCTGAGCGCGCTGCGTCTCGAAATGCTTCTTGTTGTTTTCCGTGGCGCGCAGCGCCTTGCCGCGCGCCAGCAGGAAGTTGCGCGCATAGCCGTCGCGCACGCGAACGGTGTCGCCCATCTGGCCGAGCTTGGCCACGCGCTCCAGCAGAATGACATCGACCATGGGTTCTCTCTCCTCAGTGTCTCTCGAATTGCGCCGCGGCGATTCTCAGCCGCGCCGCGCCTGCGCCGCCTGCTTGCGGCTTCGGAACGAAAACGCCGCATCGGCGACGCCGACGACGGTGAATAGGACGATCGGCCAGGCGAACAGGCCGATGACGATATAGACGACGGTGAGCGTCACGCCGCCGATGCGCGTCCCGCGCAGCAGAAAGTGAACGACGGCGAGGCCCTGCATCGCCAGAGCGAGGCCGAGCGTCTCGGCGATCACCAGCCCGATCTCGCCGGGGAGGTCGCCGAGATAGGCGAGGGCGCAGGCGGCGAGAAAGCCTCCGGCGACGGCGCGCGGCAGCACGAATTCCTGCGCAATATCCGGCCAGGGCCGCGGCAGCGCCTCGGAGGCGCGGGCGAGCAGGCCGGCGCCCCACAGATTGAGCGCATGGCTGAACAAGGTGAGCGCCGCCAGCGTCGCCGGAAAAGCGAAGACGACGAGCGCCGAGAGCTGGCTGGCGTCGAGCTTGTCGCCGAGCTCCTGCGTGCGGATGAGATCCTCGATCGCCATGAAGGCGCGCGCCCGCAGCGGGTTCAGCGCCTCGTCGAGGCTGCCGAAGCGAATCGCCGCTATGGCGACCGCCGCCGAGACTGCGGCCGCGACTGCGCCGCCGGCGGCGAGCACCGCCCAGGCCGGCGCATGGGACGTCACCAGCTCGCGGCCGCGCCAATTGGCTCCGGAGACGACATAGGCGGCGGCGAGCGCCGGCAGCGCGACGAGAAAAGCGTAGACGAGGCCGAAAATGGGATTGGGCCAGATCGACAGCAGACCGGTCGCGATGAGGCCCGCGGTCGCGCCATGGCGCAGACCGAAGCCGAGCGCGACGATGGAGATCGGCAGCGGCGCGAGAAAGGCGAACAGAACCGACGCCGAAGTGCCCTTGGTGAGGACGGCGAACACGGCCGCGCCCGCGAGACCGCCGCCGATGGAGGCGAAGATCTGCGAGAACGTAAAGTCGCCGTTGTCGGGAACGGGCAGTTTCTTGCGTTCGGGTAGAAGCTGGGGCATGGTCTCAACGCTTGTTCGAGGGCGAGCGCGATCATCTCGCGTCCAGCCCCCTGAACGCCGGCGAAGCCCGCCTTTTAAGGCGAGCGATCTCTCCGGGCAAGGGTCAGAGCGCGAAAAAACCCGCTTCCGATAACCGAAAACGTCGCCGGAGCGGCGCTTTTTTGCGTTCTACTGGCGGCGCAGGGCCGGGCCGGGCTTCTCGCCGAGCACGCGCCAGCTGCCCGCGAGGCCGAGGCCGACCGCGAAAACCAGCGCGCCGAGCGTCGTCAGCGCGACCGGCCAGGGACGGAAGACGAAATCCATCCGCATCAGCGCCTCCAATATGATGCCCGCCGCGCCTGCGCCCGCGATTGCCGAGAAGAGTCCGGCCACGAGGCCGAGCAGAGCGAATTCCAGCGCGAAGGCGCCGGTCAGCCATGAGCGCGTCGCGCCGAGCGTCTTCAATATTATGGCGTCGCGCTGGCGTCCGCGCTGGCTCGCCGCCACGGCGCTGCCCAGCGCCAGCGCCGCCGTGACGATGGCGAGGCCAGCGGCCGCTCGCGCCGCGAAGGTCAGCTGATCGGCGATTTTCTCTATCGCCTCCAGCGCGTCCTTCACGCGCAGAGCGGCGACCTGAGGAAAGCGCGTCGCCGCCTCCCGCGTCAGCCTTTTGTCGCGGAGCGGATCGTCGCGATCGGCGAAGGCGACGGTGAAAATCTCCGAGAAGGGCGCGTCGGCGAAAGCCTCGGGCGAGAACACCATCATGAAATTAATGCCATAGCTGCGCCAATCGACGCGGCGCAGATTGGCGATGCGAACCGTGAGGTCGCGGCCGAGCACATTGACGACGATCTCGTCGCCGACCGTGAGGCCGAGCCCTTCGGCGACGCGCGCCTCCAGCGAGACGAGGGGCGGGCCGTTGCGCCCCTCTTCCCACCATTGTCCGGCGACGATCTCCGAGCCCTTGGGCGGCGTGGCGGCGATGGTGACGCCGCGGTCGCCCTCCAGCGCCCAGGCGATATCGTCCGGCGGCTTCAGATTCTCGGAGCGGACGCCTTTCACGGCGACGATGCGGCCGCGCATCATCGGCACATGCTCGATGCGCGCGTCGGCGGAGAAGGAGGAGAGGAAGGCGGAGAATTCGTCCGCCTGCTCCTTGGCGACATCGACGAAATAGAAGCTCGGCGTGCGGCTCTTCTGCGCCTGGAACAATTCCGCATGGATCGAGCCCTCGATCAGCGCCAGCGCGACGAGAAGCGTCTGCGTCACGCCGATCGAGACAATCAATGTCACGGCGAGGCTCTTGGGGCGGCGAATATTGCCGATCGCATGACGCAGCTGCGCGCCGGGCGCATGGGCGAAGCGCTGCGCTAAGCGGATGACGAGAGCCGCCACGCCGCGCAGCAGGACGAAGGCCATGGCGGTGGCGGCGATATAGGTCGCTGCGAGCTTCTTGTCGGCGGCCGAGAGCATGACCAGAGCCACGAGCGCCGCTGCGGCGAGCAGCGCTGCGAGCAGAAAGACGCGGGGAGGGGATTTTTCCTCGGCCTCGTCTCGCAAGAGCCGCGCGACCGGCGTTCCATAGGCGCGGCCGAGCGGCGGCAGCGCGAAGATCAGCGTCACCAGCAGACCATAGGCCGCGCCGACGGCGAGCGAGCGCGCGTCGAGCGTCGGCGAAAAGGGCAGGGGAATGGAAGCCGAAAGGGCGAGGTCGGCGAGATAAGGAAAGGTCGCGCCGATCGCGAGGCCGCCGATGACGGCGAGGCCGGCGACGAGCAGCACCTCGACGAGCGCCATGGCGAAGACGCGCGAGGCCGGCGCGCCCAGCGCCTTCAATATTGCGAAAGCGTCGCGCTTTCTCGCGACAAAGCCGGAAACGGCGTTGGCGACGCCGGCTCCGCCCGCGACCAGCGCGGTCAGCGCAACCAGCGTCAGCAGCTGGGTGAAGCGCTCCTGATTGCGCGAGAATTGCGGGGAGACGGCGTCCCGCTTGCGCAAATCCCAGCCAGCGTCTGGAAAAGCCGCGGTCAGCGTCGTGACGAAACGCTCGACCTCCGCGTCGCTGGCGACGGCTTCGGTCTTGCCCAGCGAGACGCGCGTCAGCCAGCGCGTCACGGCGCCCGGCTGCATCAGCCCGGTCGCCTTCAGAGCCTCCTGGCTCATCAGCACGCGCGCGCCGAAACCGAAGGCGCCGGCGAGCTTATCGGGCTCGCTCGAAAGCTCGGCTGTGAGGGTGAAGGAGCCGGCGCCGATCTTCACGCGATCGCCGATCTCGAGCCCGAGCCGGGCGATGAGGCCCGCATCGGCGACGAGGCCGAAGCCGCCGTCGCGCTGCGCCAGAGCCTCGGCGAGCGGCAGCGACGGCGTCAGCTCGACTGCGCCGGCGCCGGGATAGGCCGAATCGACAGCTTTTATTTCGATCAGCGCCGCCTCGCCGCTCGCCGAGCGGGCCATGGCGCGCATCAGGCCGATCTCGCAGACGCGGCCGTCGCGCTCCAAAAATTCCCGCTCCTGCGGCGAGAGCCGCCGCATGGTGGTCGTGACGGAGACATCGCCGCCCAAGATCGTGCGCCCCTCGCGGGCGAGGCCGTCGGCGAGCGAGCGGGACACTGCGCCGACGCCGGAAATGGCGGCGACGCCGATGACGATGCAGGCGATGAAGACGGAAAAGCCGCGCAGATCGCCGGAGAGATCGCGCAGGGCGAAACGCAGCGCCAGCGGAATGCGCGAGGCGAGTCCCACCTTCATGACGCCCGCGCCTCGTCCTCTATGCGGCCGGAGCGCAGCCGCACGGCGCGGTCGCAGCGGGCGGCGAGGGAGGGATCATGCGTGACCAGCACCAGGGTCGCCGAGCGCCGCGCCTTTTGCGCGAAGATGAGATCGACGATGGCCGCGCCGGTCTCCGAATCGAGATTGCCGGTCGGCTCGTCGGCGACCAGGATGACAGGATCGGGCGCGAGCGCTCTGGCGATGGCGACGCGCTGCTGCTCTCCGCCGGACATTTGCGTTGGATAATGGGAGAGGCGATGACTGAGGCCCACGGCCTCCAGTTCCTGCGCGGCGCGCTCGAAAGCGTCGGCGCGGCCGGCGAGCTCCAGCGGAATGGCGACATTCTCCAGCGCCGTCATCGTGGCGATGAGCTGGAAAGACTGGAAGACGACGCCTATCTTCCCTCCACGGAACCGCGCCAGCGCATTTTCATCGAGCCGGGCGAGGTCGCTGCCGTCGACGAGCACCTTGCCGGAATCGGGCCGCTCGAGGCCGGCGAGCGTCATCAGCAATGTGGATTTCCCCGAGCCCGAGGGTCCGACGAGGCCGACAGCCTCGCCGCGCGCGACGGCGAGGCTTATGTTCTTGAGCACATGGACGCGCGCCGCGCCCGCTCCGAGGGTGAGATCGACGTCCTCGAGCTCGATGACCGGCCGCTGCACTTTGGAGGTCCTAAAATGGTTTGCCGCTGCGCCCGCCGCCGCTCTCGCGACCCGGCGAAGACGCCCGCCCCGACATATGCGAAGGCGCCGCCGGTTTCCAGTGCTCGGCCGCGCTTTCGTCCGCTCGGCCCGGCTGCGCTGCTCTGCGCCGCCGCAATTTTGGCGCTTCTCACCATGATCTCGCTGCCCGCCGTGGCCGAGCCGCTGCGCATCATCGCCTTCGGCGACAGTCTCAGCGCCGGCTTTCAGCTGCCGGCGGACGCAGCCTTTCCGGCGCAGCTCGAGGCGCGGCTGAAGAATGACGGCTATGACGCCCGCGTGATCAACGCCAGCGTCTCCGGCGACACCACAAGAGGCGGGCTGGCGCGCGTCTCTTACGCGCTGCGCGACGGCGGCGATCTGATGATTCTCGAACTCGGGGCCAATGACATGCTGCTCGGCTTCGATCCGGCGGCGACGCGCGACAATCTGGAGAAAATCATCGGCGCCGCCAAGGAGAAGGGCCTCGATGTGCTGCTCGCCGGAATGCTGGCCAACGCCAATTTCGGCGAGGAGCAGAAAAAAGCCTTCGACGCCATTTTCCCCGATCTTTCGGCGCGGCGCGGCTTGCCGCTCTATCCCTTCTTTCTCGACGGCGTCGTGGGCGAGAAGGGCATGACGCTCGTCGATGGCCTGCATCCGAGCCGGGCCGGCGTCGCGCGGATCGTCGCCGGCGTCGCGCCGCTGGTGGAGAAGAGCCTCGATTCCCTGCGATCGAAGCGTCAGGGCGCCGCGCAGCGTTGAGCGAGGCCGCAAGCGAGGCCGTGAGAAAAAATCCGTTCACACGCCGGAATTTCGTTACAGCCGTCGCATTCTCGATATAGTGCCGACACCATCCTTAGCGCGCGCCATTGCGGCGCGCTGATCCGCGAGGAGGCGCCGACATAGGCCCCTTCGCTCCGCCGCGTCGCGGCCGGGCAAGGGCCGAGCGAGCAGACAGCGACTTCGCCTTACCCGCTCCCGCACGCCTTGCGAGGCCAGGATGGAGGAACTGCGATGCCCAGACTGTTCACCGCCCTCGAAATCCCCCCTCTCGTCGCCGGCAATCTCGCCGCTCTGCGCGGAGGCATTCAGGGAGCCCGCTGGATCGACGCAGAGAATTATCACATCACGCTGCGCTTTATCGGCGATGTGGACGATGCGCTCGGCCATGACGCGGCCATGACCCTCGCCGCCATCCGCCGTCCTCCTGTCTCGATCACGCTCGAGGAGCTGTCGAGCTTCGGCGGCGACAAGCCGCGCGCCATAGTCGTAAAGGCGCGCGCCGATTCGGCGCTGGCCGAGCTGCAGGCCGAGCAGGAGCGGCTGCTGCGGCGCATCGGCATTCCGCCGGAACCACGCAAATTCGCGCCGCATGTGACCCTCGCGCGGCTGCGCGGCGCCTCCTGCTCGGCGGTCGCCGCCTATCTCGGGACGCGCGGCTATTTCCCGCCCCTACGCTTCGAGGCGGCGCGCTTCGTGCTGTTCTCCTCGCGCGATTCGGTCGGCGGCGGGCCTTATATCGTCGAGGCCGAATATCCGCTGCGCGACCGCAAGGCGCTCGCCGCCGGCGCCCGCGAGCTCACCGCCTACAGCCGATAGGCTCAGGCGCTCGCCGGCGCCTCTTTGCGGCCGCGCTCCACGACGGCGGCGAGCGAGGGATCGCGCGCCACCGCTTCCGCGATGAGGCGGTCGGAGGCGCTTTCGATCGTGTTCTGCATGCGCTCGAAGAACTCCCGCGGCTCGAGGCCCGGCGGGATGATCGGCAGATATTCGATGACCACGGTCCCAGGCCGCACGATGAAGGCCTTACGCGCCCAGAACAGGCCGGAATTCAGCGCCACCGGCAGGCAGGCCGCGCCGGTCTCGCGATAGAGCATTGCGACGCCGAACTTATAGAGAGGCGGCGCGCCCGCCGGCCGCCGCGTCCCCTCGGGAAAGATGAACAATTGCCGGCCTTGCGCGAACAGCGCCTTGGTCTTCTCGATCAGCTGCGGCAGCAGCTTGCCGCCCTTGGCGCGATCGATGCCGATCTGCTCCGCGCCCATCAGATACCAGCCGAAAAAGGGGATGAACACCAGCTCGCGCTTGAGAATATAGGAGAAATCCGGCGAATGCAGCGGCAGGACGAAGGTCTCCCACGTCGACTGATGCTTGCAGGCGACGATGACCGGCCCTTTCGGAATATTCTCGAGGCCGCGAAACTCGAATTTCAGCCCGACGATCTTCTCGAGCCAGAAGAGCGACGTTCGCCCCCAGACGCGGCCGAGCGTCATGGAGGCGTGCCGCTTCATCAGCAGCGCGGGCAGCCAGATGATCTGCAGCGTCATGAGGCTGACGAAGAAAGTGATGTGGAACAGCAGCGAGCGCAGGAAGAGCATGCTTTGGTCGTCCGTGGGGTTTCGCGGAAGGTGGGACGCGAACGCCTTCTAGAGTCATTCCGGTTCAGATTGAACCGGAATGACTCTAGATTCCCTTGTTCGGTCGTGTTTTCTTCACGCGAACCGGTCCCCACTTCGCTCGAAAACACTCTAATGCGCTTTTCCTTCGAACGGAACCGCCGCTCGGTCGGGACGGCGCTTTCTCGGGCGCTGCGCCCGCCGATTCAGCGCGTCTGCGCCGTGAGGTCGGCAGTTTCGGCCGGCGCGAGAGCGGTCGCGGAAAGGCCCGGCTCCAGCAGCCGGGTGCGCAGCAGGACGTAGAGGTATTTAACATATTCGGCCGCGATGAGCCGCGTCACGGCGAGGTCGCCGAGCCAGTCCTCGACGCGAAGATGATCGCTGACCACGGCGAAAGGGTAGAGTTCCGCCCCCGGCAGCGCCGCCGAAAGCTCGGCCAGAGCGCGGGGCATATGGTAATTGGAGGTGACGATGATGAGCGAGCCCGCGCCGATTCCATGCGCATGCGCCCAGTCGCGCGTTTCCCGCGCATTGCCGATCGTGTCCTGGGCGCGATAGCCGAGATCGACGCAGCACTCGAACAGTTCCCGCGAGACCGGCAGCAGCTTGGCGATCTCATGGCCGCGCGTCGCCCGATTGACCCCGGTGATGAGCAGCCGGCGCGCCTGGCCGCGCGCCAGGAGCCCGCCCGCCTCATAGACGCGGTCGGAGCCGCCGGTCAGCACGACGACGCCATCGGCCTGCACGGTCAGAGTCGATTCGGTCCGCTCCAGCGAGAGGGCGAAGCCGATGAAGCCGGCCACGAAGGCGGAGGCCAGAAAGCAGAAGAGGGCGAGGACCGCGAGGCGCCAGCGTCCGGGCGCGGCCCATCCTCGTGCTTCCCTGTCTCGCGCATGCGATCGCAAGCGTCCGTCCTCATCGCCGACCCCGAATCCTCGACAAGATGGAAGCGGCGCTCGAGGCCGTCCAGGGCCGGGCGGAATTTATGCCCGGATAGAGTTTACTCGGCTCCGTCCAGGCGCCGCAATTGGCGGAACACGATCTCCTGCGACATGAAGCCGGTCAGAAGCCCGGCCGCCGCCGAGATGAGGCCGACGACGGTGAAGCCGAGCGGCCCCAGCGAGAAGCTGCCGAACATGGCCTCCAGCTGATCGCCGTCCGGCGTCGCGGTCCAGCGATTGGCGAGATAGCCGGCGAAGAGAAAAAAGCCCATGGCCGAGGCGCCGCCGATGAAGCCGCCGCGCAGCCCCAGCACCAGGAAGCGGCGCTGGAACTGCTGGGCGATATATTTGTCCGCCGCGCCGACGAGATGCAGCACCTCTATGATCTCGCGATTGCCGACCATGGCCGCCCGCGTGGCGAAGGCGACGGCGAGCCCCATGGCGACCACGATCAGCACGAAGACCAGCGCCGCGACCGCCACAACGGTGCGCGCCATCTGGCCGAGCCGCTCCACCCACAGCCGGTGATCGTCCAGCGCCGCGCTCGGCAGCGCCTGTGCCAGCTCGCGGCGCAGCGCGTCGAGATCGGCGCGGCGGCTGTCGTCCAGCTTGACGACGATCATGCGCGGGGCCGGCAGCTCGGCGAAATCGAGGCCCTGGCCGAGCCAGGGGGCGAGCAGCGCCTCCGATTCGGCCTTGGTGTAGACGCGCACGTCGCGCACGCCCTCGGCGGCGACGAGGACCGAGGTCGCCTTGCTCACATCGGCTTCTATGTCGCGGCCGGGCAGTGGGCGGATCTGGACGCTGGCCTCGCGCGCCACCTCGCGCCGCCAATCGACGCTGGCGTCGGCGACCATCAGCGCCGCTCCGGCCGAGAGCGCCGCCAGAAAGGTCATGATAGCAATGACAATGACGAGCGAGCGTCCGGCGATGGAGGAGGTGGGGACGAGCGGCGTCTCCCGGCCGAGCGTCTCCTCGCGCGCGGCGTCCTTGGCCGCCGTGGCGGCCGGGCGCTGGCCGGGGCGGGGCTTGGCGTCATTCGAAGACATGCAGCCGCCCATCCGCGAGCACCAGACGGCGCGCGCTCTCATATTGCTCCATCAGCGCCAGATCATGGGTGGCGATGACCACCGAGGTTCCGCTCTTGTGCAATTCCACGAAGAGCCGCAGCAGCCGCCGCGCCAGAGTGGGGTCGAGATTGCCGGTCGGCTCGTCGGCGAGCAGCAGCTCCGGCCGCACGATCAGCGCGCGGGCGATGGCGGCGCGCTGCTTCTCGCCGCCAGAGAGCACGCTCGGCAGGCTGGCGATGCGCTCGTCCAGCCCGACCCAGCGCAGCAGCTCCAGCACCTCGGCGCGATAGCTCGCTTCCTCGCGGCCGATGACCCGCAGCGGCAGAGCGACATTCTCGTATAAATTGAGATGCTCCAGCAGGCGGAAGTCCTGAAAGACGACGCCGATGCGCCGGCGAATGTCGGTGACGGAGTCCTTGTCCAGCGTCTCCGTATCCTTGCCGAAGAGGGTGATTCGCCCGCGCGTCGGCTTCAGCGACAGCAGGACGAGCTTCAGAAGCGTCGTCTTGCCGGCGCCGGAGGGTCCGGTGAGGAATTGGAATGAGCGCGGCGTGATGGAAAAAGCGAGATCGCTCAATATCTCGCTGCCGTTTCCATAGCGCAGGCCGACGTTCTCGAAGGTCAGCAAAGGCGTGTATCCATTGGCGGGCTCAGAATCGCGCTGCGGGGAGATTAGCAGTTCACCGCCCATTAACCATATCGGCGGCTAATCGACGACATGTCGGCGGCCGATTCCGAAGCGGCCGCCCACGGTTCGGAGACCGGCCATGCGCAACGACCTCGCCCCGCACAATTCTCCGGTCGGCTCGGCCCCTAAGGCCCATGATCCGGACGAGGCCCGGCTGTGGCGGGAGCCGCCGCGCGAGAGCGATCTCGTCGATGAGCGGCGCCAGCGCCTGCTGCCGCTGATCGCGGCGATCATCGCCGTCGTCTTCGGAGCCATGGCTCTGATCGGCATGCGCGAGAAGATCGTGCGGGTCATGCCCTTCGCGACGGCGCTCTATTCGGCGATGGGACTGAAGGTCAACGCCGCCGGGCTCGATCTGCGCGGCGTCACCTCCAAGATCGTCACCGAGGGATCACGAAAGGTGCTGACCGTCGAGGGCGAGATCGTCAATCTGCGGCGCTCGGCCAATCGCGTGCCGCCCATGGCGCTGGCCATCCGCGGCGCCGACGGCCGCGAGCGCTACAGCTGGACCGCCGCCGCGCCGAAAATGCGCCTCGCCGCCGGGGAGAGCGTGCAGTTCCGCGCCCGCCTCGCCTCGCCGCCCGCCGATGGGGCCGATGTGCAGGTGCGCTTCGCCGCGCTCGAGGAAGCGGAGAAATCGGCGCGATAGGCGCGCCGCGAAATTCCCCCGGCGCGTTCCCTTATCGGCCGAAATGGCCTAAGCAGGCCCCATGCCGCCGCATGCGCCTCTCCTCTTCGTGAACGCCCGCCTCGTCGACCCCGCCTCCGGCGTGGAGACGCGCGGGGGGCTCCTCGTCCTCGACGGAAAAATCGCCGATCTCGGCCCGGCGCTGACGGCCGAGTCCGCGCCGCAGGGCGTGCGAATCGTCGATTGCGCGGGCGATGTGCTCGCGCCCGGCCTCATCGACATGCAGGCCTTTCTCGGCGAGCCGGGAGCCGAGCATCGCGAGACCATCGCCACCGCCACGGCGGCGGCGGCGGCCGGCGGCGTCACCACCATCGTCGCCGCGCCCGGCACCTCGCCGCCGATCGACGATCCGGCCGTCGTGGACTTCGTTCTGCGCCGCGCCCGCGACACCGGCCGCGTCCGCGTGCTGCCCATGGCCGCGCTCACCAAAGGGCGCGAGGGCAAGGAAATCTCTGAATTCGGCCTGCTGCGCGAGGCCGGAGCGATCGCATTCTCTGACGGCAAGCGCTCGCTTCGCAACGCCCAGACCATGCGCCGGGCCATGACCTACGCCCGCGATTTCGACGCGCTCATCATCCATTTCCCGGAGGATCGCGACCTCGTCGGCGAGGGCGTCATGAATGACGGCGAATTGGCGACGCGCCTCGGCCTCGCCGGCGTGCCCAAGGAGGCGGAGGCCGTCATCGTCGATCGCGATTTGCGTCTCGTCGAGCTGACCGGCGCGCGCTACCACGCCTCCATCGTGGCCAATGGCCTGTCGCTGGCGGCGCTCGAGCAGGCCAAGGCGCGCGGCCTGCCGGTGACTTGCGGGACCACGATCAATCATCTGACGCTCAATGAGAACGACATCGGCGACTATCGCACCTTTTTGAAGCTGCGGCCGCCGCTGCGCCATGAGGACGAGCGCCGGCTTCTGGTGGAGGCGGTGGCGAGCGGGCTCATCGACGTCATTCTCTCCGACCATGATCCGCAGGATGTGGAGATGAAGCGCCTGCCTTTCGCCGAGGCCGAGGCCGGCGCCGTCGGCCTCGAGACCATGCTGGCGGCGGGATTGCGGCTCGTCCATTCGGGCGATGTTCCGCTGCCGACGCTGCTGCGGGCCATGTCCACACGGCCGGCCGAGATTTTGCGCCTGGAGCAGGGACGTCTCGCCAAAGGCGCGCCGGCCGACCTCATCCGCTTCGATCCGGACGAGCCCTTTGTCGTCGATCCGGCCGAATTGCATTCCCGCTGCAAGAACACGCCCTTCGACACGGCGCGCCTGCAAGGTCGGGTGAAATCGACATTCGTCGCGGGAGAATCCGTCTTCGAGCGGCCGGACGCCTAGAGCAGAGCCATAACGAAAAAAGCGTCTTCCCGCCGTGATTTCGCCAATTTCGGGAAAAAGCGGCAAGTGGATTGTGAATCTTTGAAATAGGTACGTAGGTTAACTGCCCGTAACTTCCGCGAACCGAAGGCGGGGCGTTAGTCCTGATTCTACGTTCGTTTTCCCGCGACGCGTCGCCTTCGACGAGAAAATCGCCCGAGCGGCCGGGCCGTCAAGTGGAAGAGAAGCGATGCTTGGTTCCCGTATTTCCCTCGTCGCGCTGATGGTCGCCGCGGCGCCTGCGCTGCAGGCGCGCGCCCAGGAGGCGCTGCCCGACATCGACGTTATAGCGGCGGCCCCGGAGGCGGGCGCGGGAATCGAGAGGTCGAAGGTCCCGACCAATCCGATCATGACCAAGCGTAGCGATCTCGATCGCGACCGCGCGCTGGTCATCACCGACACTCTGCAGCGCCGCAACGCTTCGGTGTCCATCGTCGATGTCGCGGGCAATCCCTTCCAGCCCGATCTCACCTATCGCGGCTTCTCGGCCTCGCCGGTGTCCGGCACGCCGCAGGGCCTCGCCGTCTATCAGGACGGCGTGCGCATCAATGAGGCCTTCGGCGACGTCGTCAATTTCGACCTCATTCCCACGGTCGCTATCGCCAATAGCGAGCTGGTCAGCGGCAATCCGCTGTTCGGCCTCAATGCGCTCGGCGGCGCTCTGACGCTGGAGATGAAGAACGGCTTCACCTGGCAGGGCTATGAGCTGGAGGGACGCGGCGGCTCCTTCGGCCGTCGCTATGGCGCGGCGCAGGTCGGCCAGAAATACGGCGATTTCGCCATTTATTCGGCCTTCGAGGCGCTCGGCGACAGCGGCTGGCGCAAGCGTTCCGGCTCGGAGCTGCTGCGCGGCTATCTCGATCTCGGCTATAAGGGCGACAAGGCCGAGTTCCATTTGAACTACACGGGCGCTACGACGCGTCTCGGCGCCGCCGCGGCGACGCCGGTCGAGATGCTCCAGCGCGACTACAGCTCCGTCTACACGACGCCGCAGAGCTCGACCAATGAGCTGCACTTCCTCAATCTGAAGGGCTCCTATGACGTTTCGAGCGCGCTGAAGCTCAACGGCAACTTCTATTACCGCGACTATCAGCAGGCGCATATCGACGGCAATATCGCCGATATGGAGACCTGCAGCTCCAAAACCTTCGTCTGCCAGGACAACGACCCCTTCATCGGCAATGTGCCGACCAATGCGCAGCGTCGTCTGATCGGACCCAATGGCGCCTATATTCGGTCCTCGGTGCTCGCCGGGGGCCTGCCGGCGACGATCGACTATTCGCGCACCCATTCGCGTTCCTATGGCGGCGCGATTCAGGGGACCTATGACGAGAAGATCGCCGACTTCAAGAACAAGCTCATCGTCGGCGGCTCGTTTGATCGCCAATTCACCGACTTTCGAGGCTATTCGGAACTCGGCATTCTGCAGGGCGATTTCAATGTCACATCGACCGGGCTGCAATATTTCAACTCGGTCCCCGAAGGCGGATTCCAACCCTCCTCGGTCTTCGCGCGCAACCTTTATTACGGCGTCTATGCGCTCGACACGCTCGATCTGACCGACAAGCTCACGCTCACCGCCGGCCTGCGTTTCAATAGCGCGGAAATCACGCTCTATGATCGTTTGGGCGTGCGCCTCAACAGTGACAAGAGCTATCAGCGCGTCAATCCGGTCGCCGGCCTCACCTATACTTTCATCCCCGAATTCACCGTCTATGGCAATTATTCGGAGGCGAACCGCGCGCCGACGGCGCTCGAGAACGGCTGCGCCGACGCCAATCATCCATGCACGATCGACAGCTTCCTCGTCGCCGATCCGCCGTTGAAGCAGGTGGTGACGCGCAGCGGCGAGATCGGCTTCCGCGGCTATCACGACATCGGGCCGGACCATGGCCGGCTCGAGTGGAAGGTCGATATCTTCCGCGCCGTGAACAGCGACGACATCGTCTCGCTGCCGTCGAATGTGATCCAGGGCAGGGGCTATTTCGCCAATGTCGGGGCCACCCGCCGCCAAGGCGTCGAAGCCGGCGTCGCTTGGCGCAACGACCAGCTGAGCCTCTATGCCGATTATGCGCTGATCGACGCCACCTTCCGTAGCGCCTTCGATGTGCAGTCGGAAAGCAATCCCTACGCCGACGCCAATGGCCTCATCCATGTGCGGCCGGGCAATGTGATGCCGGGCGTGCCGCGCCATCGCGTGAAGCTCGGCTTCGATTACTTCATCACGCCCGAGTGGAAGTTCGGCGCCGATTACATCTTCACGAGCGGCGTGCGGCTGCGCGGCGACGAGTCCAATCTCGACAAGCCGCTGCCCTCCTGGGGCGTCGTCAATCTGAAGACCTCCTATAAGGTCACCGAGAATGTCGAGGTCTATGCGCTGGCGCAAAACCTCTTCGATCGGCGCTACTATACTTTCGGGACCTATTTCGACAACAGCGGCAATGCGACCGCGTCGGCCGGCGGCTTCACCAATGCGCGCACTTATGTTCCGGGCGCGCCGGTCTCCGTCTATGGCGGCGTCAAGGTCAAGTTCTGAGCTCAAGTCCTGAGCTCAAGTCCTGAGCTCAAGTCCTGAGCTCAAGTCCTGAGCTCAAGTTCTGAGCTCAAGTCCTGAGCTCAAGTTCTGAGCTCAAGTCCTGAGCTCAAGTTCTGAGCTCAAGTCCTGAGCTCAAGTTCTGAGCTCAAGTCCTGAGCTCAAGTTCTGAGCTCAAGTCCTGAGCTCAAGTTCTGAGCTCAAGTTCTGAGCTCAAGTCCTGAGCTCAAGTTCTGAGCTCAAGTCTCTGATCTAAAAGATACTGAGAGGGGAGGCGGCGATCGGCGGCGCCTCCCCTATCTTGTTTGGGCGGCCCGGCGGAATCGCGAACGCTCTTGAAGAAAAGCGGCAACCGCCTTAAAGGCACGCGCGCGCGGGACGCGAGGCGCGCCGCAACCGGGAACCAGAAAGCATGGCCAAGGAAAAATTCTCACGCACGAAGCCGCATTGCAACATCGGCACGATCGGTCACGTGGACCATGGCAAGACGTCGCTGACGGCGGCGATCACCAAGGTTCTGGCCGAGACGGGCGGCGCGACCTTCACGGCCTATGACCAGATCGACAAGGCCCCGGAAGAGCGCGCCCGCGGCATCACCATCTCGACGGCGCATGTCGAGTATGAGACCGCCAATCGCCATTACGCCCATGTCGACTGCCCCGGCCACGCCGATTATGTGAAGAACATGATCACCGGCGCCGCGCAGATGGACGGCGCCATCCTCGTCGTCTCCGCCGCCGACGGCCCGATGCCGCAGACCCGCGAGCACATCCTGCTCGCCCGCCAGGTCGGCGTGCCGGCGCTCGTCGTGTTCCTGAACAAGGTCGACATGGTCGACGATCCGGAACTGCTCGAGCTCGTCGAGCTCGAGGTTCGCGAGCTGCTGTCGAAATACGAGTTCCCCGGCGACGATATTCCGATCACCAAGGGCTCGGCCCTGGCGGCGCTCGAGAACAAGACGCCCGAGATCGGCCATGACGCGATCCTGAAGCTGATGCAGACGGTCGACGAATACATCCCGCAGCCGGAGCGTCCGAAGGATCAGCCCTTCCTGATGCCGGTCGAGGACGTGTTCTCGATCTCTGGCCGCGGCACGGTGGTGACGGGCCGCGTCGAGCGCGGCATTGTCAAGGTCGGCGAGGAAGTCGAGGTCGTCGGCATTCGCCCGACGATCAAGACGACGGTGACGGGCGTGGAAATGTTCCGCAAGCTGCTCGATCAGGGCGAGGCGGGCGACAATATCGGCGCGCTGCTGCGCGGCACCAAGCGCGAGGACGTGGAGCGCGGCCAGGTTCTGTCGAAGCCCGGCTCGGTGAAGCCGCACACCAAGTTCAAGGCGGAAGCCTATATTCTGACGAAGGAAGAGGGCGGCCGTCATACGCCGTTCTTCACCAACTATCGTCCGCAGTTCTACTTCCGCACGACGGATGTGACCGGCATTGTGACGCTCCCTGAGGGCGTCGAGATGGTGATGCCGGGCGATAATGTGGCGATGGAGGTGAACCTCATCGTTCCGATCGCCATGGAGGAGAAGCTGCGCTTCGCCATCCGCGAAGGCGGCCGCACGGTTGGAGCAGGCGTGGTCGCTTCGATCATCGAGTGATCGGAGCGAGCACGCCGTCGCGACAACCGCATTAGGTTTGCACGAGCGCGAAGCGCTCGTGCTCGGCGCCGGCGTCGTCGCCTCGATCATCGAATAAGAAAGCGAGCCTTTCGGGCTCGCTTCGAAAAAAGGGACTGCGAGCCGAATGGCTCGCGGTCCCAAGTCGGGGAGAAGAGAGTTGTGGACCGTCAGGCCGCGAGCTGCTCCTCGAGGAGGATTGCCGGCAGGCGCGCGTCCTCGGAGGCCTCAGTCTCGTCATGGCTCGGATGCGCCATCACCTCGAGCGCCGCGGCGACGGCCGAAATGCCGATCTCGCGATAGAGGCGGGTGAGCAGATCATGCGGACGGTCGGCGGATTGCGCTTCGCTGAAATCGGTGGCGACGAGCTTCGACATGGCGGCTACTCTCTACTGAACGGTTGCGGGGCGCTCGAGGAATGCGTGCATTTGATTTAAAGTCTCCCTTACCCCGGTAAACTATTCGTAAAATCGCGGAGCCCGCCGCGCGACTTCCACATGCCCCTGTGGATGAGCCGCGCCGCGATCGATGCTATGATCGCCTCATGCTGCGCCATATCCCCGAAGAGCCCGTCTCCAACGCCGCGGTCTGGTGCCGGCGGCTCGCTGTTTTCTCTCTGCCGGTGGCGGCGATCGCCGTGATCCTCGCGCGCGCCAATGCGGTGGAGCCGCAGGCCTCGCTCGCCGTGCTCGGCGGCGCGATCGTGGTGGCGCTCGTCGCGCTGCTGCTGTTTCTCGCCGCCTGCGTCGTCATCTGGCAGGAGGGCCGGCGCGGGCTGGGCGAGGCGCTCGGCGGCGCCTTTCTCGCCGCCGTGACGCTCGGCTATCCGGCCTATCTCGCCGTCCAGGCCGTGCGTCTGCCGGTGCTATCCGACGTCTCGACGGATACGGCCGATCCGCCGCGCTTTTCCACCTCGCGGGCGGCCGTCGCGGCGCGCGCCGGCTTCACGCCCGCGGGCTTCGACGCCGACACTGCGGAGCGGCAGAGGGACGGCTATCCGGACATAGAGCCGATCGTCGTCGATCTCGAGCCGGACGAGGCCTATCAGCTGGTGCTGGAGACGGCGCAGAGCCGCGGCTGGCGCGTCATCGACCAGCGTCCGCCGGGCGGCCGTTCCGGCATCGGCCATCTCGATTTTCTCGACCGCACATTGGTGATGGGCTTTGCCGACGATATCGCCGTGCGGCTGCGCCCGCTCGCCGGCCAGACGCGCATAGACGTGCGCTCCGCCTCCCGTTACGGGCGCCATGATTTCGGCGCCAACGCAAAGCGCATCCGCCAATTCGCCGAGGAGCTGCAGGCGGGGTTGAACGAGAAGTGAGGGAGTAGGGAGTTTGTAGCGAATAGCGAGTAGAACTGGGACGCCGCTATTCGCTATTCGCTACTCCCTATTCGCTCACTCTGAAATACCGCGTCTCCAATGTCGCCGGCCCGTCGGAACGGGCGAGCCCGCGCTCGATCAAATCTTCGAGATGGGCGAAGACGGAGAGCGCCGCCGCCCTCTGCAAGCTCGCGTCGAAGCCCTCGTAAATGCGCGCGACCATGGCGGCGATCGTCTCGTCGCCGGCCTCGAGCCGCTCGAGGATGGCCGCCTCACGCTGCCGGCGATGGTGGAGCAGGGCGCGTAGATAGCGTTGCGGCTCCTTCACTGGCCCGCCATGGGCGGGCCAATAGAGGCGATCGTCGCGCGCGCGCAACTTTTCCAGCGAAGCGAAATATTCTCCCATGGAGCCGTCCGGCGGCGCGATGACGGTGGTCGCCCAGGCCATCACATGATCGCCGGTGAAGAGCGTCGCCTCCTCGGCCAGCGCGAAGCAGAGATGATTGGTCGTATGGCCGGGCGTCGCGACGGCCTCGATGGTGAGGCCGCCGAAGCTCAGCCTATCGCCATCGGCGAGGGACATGTCGGGCGCGTATGTTTTGTCATGCGAGGCGTCGAGGCCGGGGCCAGTGACCGAAAGATCGGGCGGCGGCGCATAAGGCGCGCAGCCGGCGATGGTCGCGCCGGTCTTCTCCGCCAGAACGCGCGCCGCCGGGGAGTGGTCGCGATGCGTATGGGTGACGAGCAGATAGCGCAGCGTTGCGCCAGCAATGGCGGCGAGCAGCGCCTCTATATGGGAGGCGTCCGCCGGGCCGGGGTCGATGATCGCGACCTCGCCTTCCCCGATGATGTAGCTGCAAGTGCCCGTATAGGTGAAGGCGCCGGGATTGGGCGCGACGATGCGGCGCGTCGCCGGCGACAAGCGTTGCAGCGCGCCCGGCGGAGAGTCGAAGGTGGTGAGGAAGTCGTCTCGGGTCATTGAAAATTGCGTCCCTTCGGGATTGCCTCGCGCGCCTTGGCCTCGCTTGCGTTTGCGCCGCGCGATTGCTCGAGCAGGCGCAGATCGGCCGTCAGATCCTCGATCTTCTGCGCGATCACATGGACGACGCCGGATTCATTCTGCACGCGCCCCGTGACCGCCACCAGCCGCGCGCCGATGACCTCGGGACGCTGGCGCTCGAACAGTTTCGGCCAGACGACGATATTGGCGATTCCCGTCTCGTCCTCGATCGTCATGAAGATCACGCCGCTCGCCGAGCCCGGCCGCTGCCGCACCAGCACGAGGCCGGCGACTGTCACGCGGGCGCCCTCGCGCGCGCCTTGGCCCGTTGCCCCCTCCCTCACCCTCCCCCGCTGCGCGGGAGAGGGGAGCGGCCGGCGTTGCGCGAAATCTCGATGAAGTGTGGAGCCTGCTCCCTCTCCCGCTTGCGGGGGAGGGTTGGGGAGGGGGCCTTTCGGCGGAGGGTGTGGGAGGGGGCCGCCGCCGAGCGCCCCACAGGGCATGATCCCCTTGGCCTCGAGCCGCGCGCGCAGAAACGCCATTGGATGCGCCTTCAGCGACAGCGACAGAAAGCGATAATCCTCCACTACCTCCGCCCCGAGCGGCATGGGCGGGAGGTTCGCGTCCTCCTCCTGCGGCGCGAAGGAGAGCGCGCGCAACAGCGGGAGATCGTCCTTGTCGCCGGCGCGATTGAGCGCCTGCACGGCCCAGAGCGCGTCGCGTCGCGGCAGGCCGAGCGAGGCGAAGGCGCCGGCCTCCGCCAAGCGCTCGAGCGTCGATGGCTCGAGCCCGCCGCGCAGCCATAGATCGCGCACGGAATCATAGCCCGCGCCGCGCTTCGCCACGAGGCGCTTCATGTCCGCTTCGCGCAGGCCGACGATCTGGCGGAAGCCGAGCCGCACATCATGCGTCGCGCGAATGTCGCCGGCCATGGAGGCGTGGCGCGAATGCAGCGGCGTCGCCTGCGCGCGCGTCTCCAGCGTGCAATCCCAATCGGAGGCGTTCACATCGACCTCATGCACGCCGACGCCATGTTCCTGCGCATCGCGCACGATCTGCGCCGGGGCATAGAAGCCCATGGGCTGCGCGTTCAGCAAGGCGCAGCAGAACACGTCCGGATAACGGCATTTGAGCCAGGCGGAGGCATAGACGAGCAGAGCGAAAGACGCCGCGTGACTCTCGGGGAAACCATAGGAGCCGAAGCCTTCGATCTGCCCCCAGCAGCGCTCGGCGAATTCGCGGCTATAGCCGCGCGCCTCCATGCCGGCGAGCATTTTGGCGCGGAAGGTTCCGATCGTGCCGACGCGCTTGAACGTCGCCATGGCGCGGCGCAGCCGATCCGCCTCATCGGGCGTGAAGCCGCCGGCGACGATGGCGATGCGCATCGCCTGCTCCTGGAACAAAGGCACGCCGAGCGTCTTGCGCAGCACTTGCTCGAGCTCTGCCGAAGGAAAGGACACTTGCTCCTTGCCGATACGACGGCGGAGATATGGGTGAACCATATCGCCCTGAATGGGGCCGGGCCGCACGATCGCCACCTCTATGACGAGATCGTAGAACTCCCGCGGCCGCAGCCGCGGCAGCATGGACATTTGCGCGCGGCTCTCGATCTGGAACACGCCGATCGTATCGGCGCGCGAGATCATGTCATAGACGCTCTCCTCCTCCGCCGGGATCGACGAAAGGCGATGCACGACGTCATAGCGCTCGGCCAGCAGGGCGAGGCCCTTGCGCAGGCAGGTGAGCATGCCGAGCGCCAGCACGTCGATCTTCAATATGCGCAGCGCGTCGAGATCGTCCTTGTCCCATTCGATCGTCGTGCGGCCTTCCATGGCGGCGGGCGCGAGCGGGACAATCTCGTCCAGCCGATCGCGCGTGATGACGAAGCCGCCCGTATGCTGCGAGAGATGGCGCGGAAAGCCGGTCAGCTCGCGTGTCAGCTCCAGCGCCTTGGCGAGACGCGGCTCGCGCTCACCCTCCCCTTTAAGGGGAGGGTCGGCCGGCGATAGCCGGACGGGGTGGGGTTCAACGGCAAAGACTCGGGGTTTCACCCCCTCCCGATCGCCTTCGGCGCTCGACCTCCCCCCTCGAGGGGGAGGTGGGGACGCCTCTCCTTGCGCCATTCCTCCCCAGACATTGTTCGAGAGCCGCGAGACGACATCGGCGGAAAGACCGAAAGCCTTGCCGACCTCGCGAATGGCCGAGCGCGAGCGATAGGAGACCACCGTCGCCGTGAGGCCGGCGCGCTCGCGGCCATAGCGCGCGTAGATATATTGCATGACCTCTTCGCGCCGCTCATGCTCGAAATCGACGTCGATATCGGGCGGCTCGTTGCGCGCGGCGGAGACGAAGCGCTCGAAGAGGAGATCATGCTTGGTCGGATCGACCTCGGTGACGCCGAGGCAGAAGCAGATCACGGAATTGGCGGCCGAGCCGCGCCCCTGCGCGAGAATGTCCTTTTTGCGCGCGAAACGCACAATGTCGTGGACAGTGAGAAAATAGGCGGCGTAGCCGAGCTCGGCGATCAGCTTCAGCTCATGGCGCAGCAGCGCCTCGACCTTATCGGGAACGCCGTTTGGATAGCGCATCCTCGCGCCTTCGCGCGCGTAATATTCGAGCGCCTCCTGCTCGCTGGCGAAACCTTCGCGCAATTCGCTCGGATAATTATGCGCGAGCGCGTCGAGACGGAAGGAAAGACCTTCCAGAAAGCGCGCCGTCTCCTCCACCGCCTGCGGCGCCTGCACGAAGAGCCGCGCCATTTCTGCGCCGCTCTTCAGCGAGCGCTCGGCGTTGGCGGAGAGCAGATAGCCGGCATTATCGAGCGTCGTCTTCTCGCGCACGCAGGCGAGAACGTCAGCGAGCGGACGGCGCTCGGGAACATGCATGTTCGGCTCGTTCACTGCGATGAGAGGCAGGCCGGTCTCGCGTGAGAGCGCGATGCGGCGGGCGAGGGCGGCGCGCATATCGACGCCATAGAGCGCGGTCGCGGCGAGCCACAGTCGGCCGCATGCGGCCGCGAGCAGGGCGGGGGGAAGCGCCGCGCCCTCCATCGCGATGAGCTGCTGGCCTTCGGCGAATTCCAGGAGATCGTCGAGGAAAAGGCGGCACTCGCCCTTCTGCGCGCGCATATTGCCGCGCGTCAGCAGCCGGCAGAGACGGCCATAGGCGGCGCGGTCCTTCGGATAGCAGAGAACATCCGGAGTCTCGTCGGCAAAGACGAGGCGCGCGCCAATGGCGAGATGAAAGCCGGGCGCTTCGGCCGCATGTTCGCGCAGATAGGAATGAGCGCGCACGACGCCGGCGAGCGAATTGCGATCGGCTATGCCTATGCCGATATGGCCGAGCGCCATCGCCTGCGCGACCATCTCCTCGGGATGCGAGGCGCCGCGCAGGAAGGAAAAATTGGTCGCAGTCGCGAGCTCGGCGAAGCGGGACATATGGGGATCATATCAGCAACCAGTGTGCGCCGCTCCTTCTCCCGCAGGGCGGGAGAAGGAGCGGCGCTGGTTCAGCTCTGCTCCTCGGACTTGCGTCGCCTCGCCTTCTTCGGCTCGCGCCGCGGGCCTTCCACAAGCCGCACCACCACGCCCCACAGCGTGCGCACATCCTGCTCGGTCATGTTCATGCGGTGAAACATATTGCGCAGATTGCGCGACATCACCGGCTTCTTCGTCTCGGGACGGAAGAATTGCCGCTCGTCGAGATGCTTCTCCAAATAGTCGAAGAAGGCCAGCGTCATCTCGCGGGTGGCGGGCGGCGAGCGCTCGGTGACGTCGAAGGGCAGCGTCTCGCCATGGGCGTAGCGGAACCATTCATAGCCGGTGAGCAGCACCGCCTGCGCCAGATTGAGCGAGGCATAGGCGGGATTGACCGGAAAGGTCAGAATCGAATCGGCGAGCGCGACGTCGTCATTGTCGAGCCCCGTGCGCTCCGGCCCGAACATCACGCCATGACGCTCGCCGGCTTTGATGCGCACGACTGTAGAGGACATTGCGGTCGCGGGCGTCACCACGGGCTTCACCTGTCCCCGCCCGCGCGCCGTCGCCGCATAGACGAAGGAAAGATCGGCGATCGCCTCGCGCACGCTCTCGTAGAGCTTGGCCGAATCGAGCAGATGCGCGGCGCCGGCGGCGGCCGCGTAGGAGGCCTCGCGATACACGGGATCGCGCGTCGGCCAGCCCTCGCGCGGCGCGACGAGCCGCAGATCGGAGAGCCCGAAATTGGCCATGGCGCGCGCGCACATGCCAATATTGACCGCGAGCTGCGGCCGCACGAGCACAATGGTCGGCCCGCCTTCGAGCTTTGGCTTGGTGTGGTCGGTTCCAGCGCCGGTCACGGGATCAATGCTCGGTCTCGCCCATTACGGCGCAAATCAATATCCTCTCGCTTTCACTTCCGCGGCTCTCCTGTCGAGATGAGCGGCCACGTCCTTGCTGCTGTGCTCGCCCCCTTCGGCCAGCGACGCCTCAATCGTCTCGCGCAGCGCCTTCAGCTTCGCCTCGCGCTCCTCCACGAGGCGCAAGCCTTCGCGCATCACCTCGGTCGCCGAGGCGTAGCGGCCCTGCTTGACCAGGGAATCGATGAACTCTTCCCAATGCTTGCCGACGGATACGTTCATGGCGCGCCTCCTCGGCGGAGGATAACACATTATGCGCATAACGTGCTATTTCTGGCGTCGGTCGAATTTTCTCTCGGCCGAGCGCGCCGTAGGCGTCGGCGCCTGAACATTCGGCAGTAGTCGATCAAAATCGCCGTCACGAGACGCGCAAACCGCTTCGCCTCGCAGATTTGCCCATGGCGCCTGCTTTGCCTCGCGCGTTACGCGCGCTATAAGGCCGGCGGCTCACGCGGGGAGAGGCATTTCATGAGCAAGATCAAGGTCGAGAATCCGGTCGTCGAGCTCGACGGCGACGAGATGACCCGGATCATCTGGGCCTATATCAAGGACAAGCTCATCCATCCCTATCTCGATCTCGAGCTGCTCTATTACGATCTCTCCATTCAGAACCGCGACGCCACCAACGATCAGGTGACGATCGACGCCGCCGAGGCGATCAAGACTCACGGCGTCGGCGTCAAATGCGCCACCATCACGCCGGACGAAGCCCGCGTGCAGGAATTCGGCCTGAAGGAAATGTGGAAGTCGCCCAACGGCACGATCCGCAATATTCTGGGCGGCGTCATCTTCCGCGAGCCGATCATCGCCAAGAATGTTCCGCGCCTCGTGCCCGGCTGGACGCAGCCGATCGTCATCGGCCGCCACGCCTTCGGCGATCAATATCGCGCCGTCGATTTCCGCACGCCCGGCAAGGGCCGGCTGACGATGAAATTCGAAGGCGACGATGGGACTGTGATCGAGAAGGAAGTGTTCCGCTTCCCCGGTGCCGGCGTCGCGATGGCGATGTACAATCTCGACGATTCGATCCGCGAGTTCGCCCGCGCCTCGATGAATTTTGCGCTGAACCGCAAATTCCCGCTCTATCTCTCGACCAAGAACACGATTTTGAAAGCCTATGACGGGCGCTTCAAGGATCTGTTCCAGGAAGTGTTCGACGCCGAGTTCAAGACGCAATTCCAGGCCAATGGGCTCACCTATGAGCATCGGCTGATCGACGATATGGTCGCCTCGGCGCTCAAATGGTCCGGCGGCTATGTGTGGGCCTGCAAGAATTACGATGGCGACGTGCAGTCCGACACTGTGGCGCAGGGCTTCGGCTCGCTCGGCCTGATGACCAGCGTGCTGATGACGCCGGACGGCAAGACCGTCGAGGCGGAGGCTGCGCATGGCACGGTGACGCGCCATTATCGCGAGCATCAGAAGGGCCATGCGACCTCGACCAATTCCATCGCCTCCATCTTCGCCTGGACGCGGGCGCTCGCGCATCGCGCCAAGCTCGACGGCAATGAGGCTCTGGCGCGCTTCGCTCTGACGCTGGAGCAGGTCTGCGTCGCCACAGTGGAGCAGGGCTTCATGACCAAGGATCTGGCGCTGCTCGTCGGCCATAATCAGAAATGGCTGTCGACCACCGGCTTCCTGGACAAGATCGATTCCAACCTCGCAGCCGCGCTTCAGGCAGGCAAATGAGACGCGGACGAAGTGATTGTGCTACCCGAGCGGCGCGGCTATATAGACGCCGCGTTCAGGCTTAGGGAGGATTCGCGGCCATGGCGGTGGATCTAGACGCGAGCTACAGACCGTCCGAGCAAGAAGATTTTATGAATGACCGGCAGCGCGAGTATTTTCGGCGCAAGCTGCTCGCGTGGAAAGACGAGATCCTGCAGGAGAGCCGCGACACGCTCGCCACTCTGCAGAGCGAGAACGAAAACCATCCGGACCTCGCGGATCGCGCTTCGTCGGAGACCGATCGTGCGATCGAGCTTCGCGCGCGTGACCGGCAGAGGAAGCTGATCTCCAAGATCGACGCCGCTCTGGCGCGGCTCGAGGACGGCACCTATGGCTATTGCGAGGAGACGGGCGAGCCCATTTCCTTGAAGCGGCTGGATGCACGGCCGATCGCCACTCTGTCGATCGAGGCGCAGGAGCGGCACGAGCGCCGCGAGCGCGTCTATCGGGACGACTGAAAGCGCTTTCTGCTGCTTCTTCTGGATTTGAAACAAAACAGCGCCCGCGGAAAACATCCGCGGGCGCTGTTTTATTTTCAGGGCTTGGATTCCGGCCGGCCCAGCAAGCGGGCCATTTCGGCCTCCAGCGAGTCGAGTGGATCGACAGGCTCGGCGGGCGGCGGCGCGGGCTCCTCCGGCGCAGGCGGCGGGGGCGGTTCGACAGCCACGGGCTCCGGCGGCGGCTCAGGAGTGGGCAGATGCGGCGGCTCCTCGGGAGCGGGCGGCGGCGGAGGGGGGACCTCGGCGGCCGGCGGCGGGACGGGCGGCTTGGCGGCGCGCGACAGGAAAGGCGGCGGCGCGGGCCGCGGCGGGCGCGGCGTCGGGGTGAAGGGCGGCCGCTGCGGCGTGAAGCGCGGCGTTCCGGCGCGGGCAGGCGCCTCGGGCGCAGGCGGCGGAACGGGCTTGGAAGGCGGCGGGCCGAACAGATCCGGCGGCAGCGGGGCGAGACCGGCCGACGGCGGCGGCGCAGGCTCGACCAGCGGCTTGGGAGCCTCGCTCTCCACGGGCGAAGAGGCCTGGCCGAGCGTCGGCGGAAAAGACGGGGCCGGCGCAGGGGCGGGAGCCGGCGCCTGCGGCGCGGCGGAAGGGCCGAGCGGCCAGCCGGGGCCGGCGGAGGGCGCCTCCTTCTCGCGCGGACGCTGCTCGCGGACCTCGACGCGGCTGATCGACGCCTCGACCAGCAGATCATTCGGTCCGCCGATGAGTAGAAGATGCTCGACATTGTCCCGGCGCACGATGACCAGCTGCCGATCGCCATCGACATCGAAAGTATCGACGATATCGAGCCGGCGCGGCCGGTTGCGCGGCCCCGGAGCCTTGATGCGTCGTCCGAACAAGAGCCGGTAGATATAGACGAGCAGCAGCGCCGCGAACAGGAACGCGACAATTGCGGCGAGTATCGGCAGGAGCTGCGACTGTGTGATGCTGGACGGCATGAATCGATTTTTCTTTCGTCGTGACGCGGCGCGAGAATGCAGTCTATCAGCGTTGGACGCAAGCGCGCCTCAAAGGTTAAGCAATGGTTAATAGTGCATTCTTCGTGATTCGCGCTTGCGGAAAATGCGCAAGGACATTGCCATGTGCCCCGGCCGGGGCCATTGTTCCGCCTGATTCTGCCTGCGCCGCAGCGTTTGTGGGCGCAGGAGCCCATCCGACGGCGAGAGACGGCCCGAGATACGGCCAATGAGGCGGCCCATGAAACGATTCATGAGACGATTCCCGTGACCGACAGGACGGCGCCGCCCGCCTATGACCGCACCGAACGCCCCGGCAATGTCGGCCTGGTCCTCGCGCTCGCCATCGTCCTGGTGGGCTCGATCGTCGTGGCCTCGCTGCTGCCGGCGCCGGTCGCGCCCAAATTCGCCGTCGGCCTGCTGGCGCTGCTCGCTGTCGCCGGCGTGTTCTGCGCCTTCGCCTATGCTGTTGGATTTTTGCGCTTTCCGGGCCGTTCCGCGCGGCTCGACATCGCCCGCCAGATCGCCGATTCCTTCTCCGAGGGGCTGCTCGTCACCGAGGGCGACACGCAGATCGTCTACGCCAATGACGCCTATCTCGAGCTCTGCGGCTCGCGCGATCCGGCCGGGCTGCTGACGGTCGAACGTCTGTTCTCGGGGCCGGCGGAAGTGTCGGAGGCGATCTATCGACTGGCCCAGGCGGCCCGCGCCAAGCGCGCCCATGTCGAGGATGTGCGCCTCGTTCCGCCGCTCACCGGCGACGCCGAGGTCGGCTGGTATCGCATTCGCGTGCGCCCTCTCGAGCGCGATGGCGCGCGCCACACGAATCTGTGGACAGTCGTCGACGCCACCGCCGATCGCCAGCGCCAGGAGAATGTCTTCCAGGAGCTTCAGCACGCGATCGACTTCCTCGACCATGCGCCGGCGGGCTTTTTCTCGGCCGGCCCGGACGGGGCGATCTCCTATATGAACAAGACGCTGGCGGGCTGGCTCGGCTATGACCTCACCCAGGTCGGCTCGGGCGGCGTCTCGCTGGCCGATATCGTCGCCAATAATGGCTCGACTCTGCTCACCGCCATCACCGGCGGCTCGGGCGAGGTCCGCACCGCGCAGATCGACCTCGATCTGAAGCGCCGCAACGGCCGCTCGCTGCCGGTGCGGCTGCTGCATCGCGTCGCCTTCGGCCAGGACGGCGCGCCGGGCGCCTCGCGGACCTTGGTGCTCAACCGCACCGCCGGCGAGGAGCCGGAGGAGGATTTGCGCGCCGCCGAGGTGCGTTTCGCACGCTTCTTCAATTCGACGCCCATGGCCATCGCCGCCGTCGATCCGGACGGCAAGGTCACGCGCTCCAACGCCGCCTTCGCCAAGCTGCTGCCGCAAGCGCTGAAGGGCGCCGCCGCCTGGCCCGTGCTGGCCAGCGTCGTCGAGCGCGACCGCGTCGCGCTGAAGGACGCCATTGCCGCGGCTCTGGACAATCGCGGCGACGTGCCGCCCATCGACGCCACGCTGCAGGAGGAGGACGGACTGCCGACGCGCTCGGCGCGTTTCTTCGTCGCCCCCTCGGAGGACGCCGGCAAGAAGGGCGCGACCATTTACGCGCTCGACACCACCGAGCATCGCAAGCTGCAGGAGGGCTTCGCCCAATCGCAGAAGATGCAGGCGGTCGGCCAGCTTGCCGGGGGCGTGGCGCATGATTTCAACAATATGCTCACCGCCATCATCGGCTATTCCGACCTGCTGCTCGCCAATCACCGGCCGACCGATCCGTCCTTCCAGGACATTATCCAGATCAAGCAGACGGCCAATCGCGCCGCCGGCCTCACGCGCCAGCTGCTCGCCTTCTCGCGCCGGCAGACTCTTCGCCCGCAAGTGCTGCAGCTCGGCGACGTGCTGACGGAGCTGCAAATGCTGCTGCGCCGTCTCGTCGGCGAAAAGGTCGAGGTCGATCTCAAGCACGGCCGCGATTTGTGGTTCGTGAAGGCCGACATCAATCAATTCGAGCAGGTCGTCATCAATCTGGTGGTGAACGCCCGTGACGCCATGCCGGAATCGGGCGGACGCATCCAGCTGCGCACGCGCAATATCGCCGCGGGCGAATGCGCCGCCTTCGGCGAGGCCTCGCTCACGCCGGCCGAATATGTGCTGATCGAGGTCGAGGACAATGGCGCGGGCATAGCGCCGGATGTGATGGCCAAGATTTTCGAGCCCTTCTTCACCACAAAAGAGGTCGGCAAAGGCACGGGCCTCGGCCTCTCCATGGTGTTCGGCATCGTCAAGCAGTCGGGCGGATTCGTCTTTCCGGCGAGCGAGCTCGGGCGCGGAACCGTGTTCCGCATCTTCCTGCCGCGCCATGTGCCCGAGGTCGGCGAGATCGCCGCCAAGCCCGAGGCCGCCAAGCCCGCCACCGATTACACGGGGCAGGGGACGATCCTGCTGGTGGAGGATGAGGACGCCGTTCGCGCCTTCGCGGCGCGGGCGCTGGGCTCGCGCGGCTATAATGTGATGGAGGCCGCCTCCGGCCTCGAGGCGCTGGAAGTGGTGGAGCGCGAGGGCCAGCGCATCGACCTCATCGTTTCCGATGTGGTGATGCCGGAGATGGATGGGCCGGCCATGTTCGCCGAATTGCGCAAGCGCGGCGTGACGGCGAAGGTGGTGTTCGTCTCGGGCTATGCCGAGGAGGCTTTCGCCAAGAATCTGCCAGAGGGGGATTTCGGCTTTTTGCCCAAGCCCTTCAGCCTGAAGCAGCTGATCGAGACGGTGAAGGCGAGCCTGGGGTGAGCTGACAAATGTCAATCGATGTTTTACAGTAGCGGCAGGATCAGTGATCGCGAGCTTTCGGCACAAGGGTTTGAAGCGGCTGTTCGAGCAGGATGATCCAAAGGGCGTCAGCGCCGACCAAGTCCGCAAGATCAAGCAGATCCTCGCTCTGCTGGACATTGCCGAAACTCCGGCGGACCTGGAATTGGCGACTTTTCGGCTGCATGCGCTCAAAGGTGAGCTGCGTGGCTTCTGGTCGATCACGGTTCGCGCGAATTGGCGGATCGTTTTTCGTTTGGAAAAGGGAGAGGTCTCAGATGTCGACCTCATCGACTATCACTGAGCGAGGCTGATCATGGCGATGAAAAACCCTCCTCATCCGGGGCAGACCATCGGAGACAGCATCGAGGAAATGGGCGTTTCTGTGAGCGAGGCGGCAAAAGCTCTCGGCGTCACCCGGCAACAGCTGCATAACATCATAGCTGGGCGATCGGCGATAACGCCCGAGATGGCGTTCCGTCTGGAGGCGGCGCTCGGGAGCACGGCTGATGCTTGGCTTCGTCTGCAGGCGAACCATGACCTCTCGCTGGTGCGCGCCAGAGCAGGGTCGATCAAGGTCGAACGGCTCGTCCCTAAATCCGCGTGAAAATAGACGGTCGCTCATCTCTCATGCCATGACGAAAGGCGGGAAATCGCCTATATCCGCGTTATGACCCGCACGGCGCTCTACACTGGTTCCTTCGACCCGCTGACCCTCGGCCATTTGGACGTGATCCGGGCCGGGGCGAGCCTCTGCGACCGCCTCGTCATCGCCATAGGCGCGCATCCGGGCAAGACGCCTCTGGTCCCGCTCGCGCAGCGCGTCGTGCTCATCGAGACGGTCTGCGCCGGGCTTGCGGAGGCCGCTTCCTGTCGCTTCGAGGTGGTCTCCTTCGCCGGCCTCGCGGTGGAGGCGGCGCGCGACCATGGCGCCGGGCTGATCCTGCGCGGATTGCGCGACGGCTCCGATTTCGACTATGAAATGCAGATGGCGGGGATGAATCTCGCCATGGCGCCGGAGATCAGAACCATTTTTCACCCTTCGTCTCCGGCGGTCCGGCACATCACCGCGACGCTCGTGCGGCAGATCGCCTCGCTCGGAGGCGATGTCTCGGCCTTCGTTCCGCCAGAGGCGGCCGAAGTTCTGCGCCGCGCGCTCTCCGGACGCTGACAAAAACAACGCAAAGGGAGGCTCGATTGCCTATCGATCGCCGCAGCTTCACGCTCGCCGCTCTCGCCGCCGCCGCGCTTACCGGCCCGGCCAGCGCGGAGGACGCTCCGCCCCATACGCTCTACCTCGACACCAAGGACGGCCGCATCGTCATCAAGCTGCGCGCCGATATCGCGCCCAAGCATGCGGCGCAGATCGAGACATTGGCCAAGCGCCATTTCTACGATGGAATCGTGTTCCACCGCGTCATCGACGGCTTCATGGCGCAGACCGGCGATCCGACCGGCACGGGCATGGGCAAATCCGACCTGCCGAATATTCCGGCCGAATTCTCCAAGGAGAAATTCGTGCGCGGCACTCTGGGCATGGCGCGCAGCCAGAGCCCGGACTCGGCCAATTCGCAATTCTTCATCTGCCTCGCGCCGGCGCGCTATCTCGAAGAGCAATATACGGTGATCGGCGAGGTCGTCTCCGGCATGGATGTCGTCGACAAGATCAAGAAGGGCGACAAGGCCGACAATGGAAAAGTGTCGAGCCCCGACAAGATCATCAAGCTGCGCCTCGCCGGCGACAATAGCTGATCGCGTCTTTCGCGCTGCGATCCGAGCGCCGCGGCCCTCGGATTGCTTCGCCGGGCGAAATGTAAAACCGACAGGAGTGGACATGTCCGAAGCCGAAAATCTGAAGCTCGAGACGACGCAGGGCGACGTTTTGATCAAGCTGCGCCCCGATCTCGCGCCCAATCATGTGGCGCATATCAAGAAGCTCGTCTCCGAAGGCTTCTACGATGGAATCGTGTTCCATCGCGTCATCGACGGATTCATGGCGCAGACCGGCTGTCCGCACGGCACCGGCGCCGGCGGCTCGAAATATCCGGATTTGAAACAGGAGTTCAACGCCGAGCCGCATGTGCGCGGCACCTGCTCCATGGCGCGCGCGCAAAACCCCGACTCCGCCAATTCGCAATTCTTCATCTGCTTCGACGACGCCCGCTTCCTCGACAAGAAATATACGGTGTGGGGCCAGGTGATCTCCGGCATGGAGAATGTCGACAAGATCAAGCGCGGCGAGCCGGTGAAGGACCCGGACAGGATCGTCAAGGCCTCGCTGGTCTGATTTTCCGCCGCCAATGAAAGTTCGCGCTCCCTTCTCCCGCTCGCGGGAGAAGGTGGCCCGGCGAAGCCGGGTCGGATGAGGGCGCGGCCGCGTCCACGTATCGATATGCGTGGCGAGCCAAAGGATTTTGCCGTGCGGGCGTCGGCCCTCATCCGACCCTCGCTGACGCGAGGGCCACCTTCTCCCACTCGTGGGAGAAGGAGTCGCGCACGATGACTCCGCGAACCGTCTATAGTTCCCCATGCGCGTCGATCTCTTCGATTTCGAGCTTCCGCGAGACCGGATCGCGCTGCGTCCCGCCGAGCCGCGCGACAGCGCGCGTCTGCTCGTCGTTCCGCCGGACGGCGCCTTCCTCGAGCGCTCCATTCGTGATCTGACCGATTTTCTCGCGCCCGGCGATGCGCTCGTCGTCAATGACACGCGCGTCATTCACGCGCGCCTCTCCGGCTTTCGCGCGCGCGGCGAAACGCGCGCCCATATAGAGGCGACGCTGATCGAGCGCGTCGCGGCCGATCGCTGGCGCGCGCTCGTCAAGCCCGCGAAGAAGCTCGCCATCGGCGAGACCGTGTGCTTTGGAGCGGACGGCGCGCTGGCGGCGACGGCGCTCGAGAAGGGCGAGAATGGCGAGATATTGCTCGGCTTCTCGCTCGCGGGAGCCGCGCTGGACGAAGCCGTGGAGGCCGCCGGCGTCATGCCGCTGCCGCCCTATATCGCCGGCCAACGCGCCGCCGACGCGCGCGACGAGACCGATTATCAAACGCTGTTCGCCGCCAACGCCGGCGCCGTCGCCGCGCCGACGGCAGGGCTGCATTTCACGCCGCGCCTCGTCGAAGAGCTGCAGGCGAAAGGCGTATCGCTGCATCGCGTGACGTTGCATGTCGGCGCGGGGACGTTTCTTCCGGTGAAGGTCGAGGACACTGCAGAGCATAAGATGCATTCCGAATGGGGAGCGCTCGACGCCGCGACGGCGCAAGCGCTGAACGAGACGCGCGCGCGGGGAGGGCGCATCATCGCCGTGGGCACGACCGCATTGCGCGTGCTGGAGAGCGCGGCGCGCGAGGACGGAACGCTCGCGGAATTTGCGAGCGACACGGCGATCTTCATCACGCCCGGCTATCGGTTCCGCGCCGTCGATGCGCTGCTCACCAATTTCCATCTGCCGCGTTCGACGCTTTTCATGCTGGTCTGCGCCTTTGCCGGGCTCGAACGCATGCGTGCGGCCTATGCGCATGCGATCGCTTCCGGCTATCGCTTCTATTCCTACGGCGACGCTTGCCTGCTGCTGCGCAAATGAGCGAAGTCGCTTTCCTCGACGTGCGCGTGCTGGCGCTCTGGCGCGACGATCGCACCGAATGTCCGCTGACGCTCGATCTGCGCATAGACGCCGACAGCCGCCGCGTGATCTCGCATTGGGAGACTTTCGGCGCCTGCGATCTTTCCGGCGGCAAATGCCGGCCTTTCGTGCTGCGGCGCGACGGCGCTCTGGATTTCGGCATGGGCGCCGCGGAAGCGTGGCGTACTGATCTACGCAGCGTCGCGATCAAGGTCGGCGAGCGCTTCACCGTGCATTGGAACGAGCGCGATTTCGGCCTTTATGAGATCGTCAAAGTGGCGTCTCTCGGCGCCAAGAGCTGACAATGAGAGACGCATGACCGAGCAATTCGAATTTCGGCTACTCGCGAAGGACGGCGCGGCGCGGCGCGGCCTCGTCTCGACGCCGCGCGGCGAGATACGCACGCCGGCCTTCATGCCCGTGGGCACGGCGGCGACGGTCAAGGCGATGTTTCCGCAGGATGTGCGCGCGACCGGCGCCGATATCGTGCTCGGCAATGTCTATCATCTGATGCTGCGCCCGGGCGCGGAGCGCGTCGCCGCGCTCGGCGGGCTGCATAAATTCATGAATTGGCCGCATCCGATCCTCACCGATTCCGGCGGCTTTCAAGTGATGTCGCTATCGAAGCTGCGCAAGCTGAACGAGGAGGGCGTCGCCTTCCAATCCCATATCGACGGTTCGCGCCATATGCTGACGCCCGAGCGCTCTATGGAGATTCAGCGTCTGCTCGACTCCGACATTCACATGCAATTCGACGAATGCGTGCGCCTGCCTTGCACGGATGCGGAGGCTGAGCGCGCCATGCGCCTGTCGCTGCGCTGGGCGGAGCGCTCGCGCAAAGCTTTCGGCGACGCCAAAGGCAAGGCGCTCTTCGGCATAGTGCAGGGCGGCGCCTCGCCGCCGCTGCGCATAGAGAGCGCGAAGGCGCTGGCCGGCATGGATTTCCACGGCCTCGCCATAGGCGGCCTCGCGGTCGGCGAGCCGCAGGATGTGATGCTGGCGATGCTCGACATCGTCATCCCGCATCTGCCCGAGGAGAAGCCGCGTTATCTGATGGGCGTCGGCACGCCGGACGATATCGTGCAATCCGTGCTGCGCGGCGTCGATATGTTCGATTGCGTGATGCCGACGCGCGCCGGGCGCCATGGCCTCGCCTATACGCGCTTCGGCCGCGTAAATCTCCGTAATGCGCGTCATGCCGACGACGCCGCGCCGCTCGATGAAGGCGCCGCCTGCGCCTCTGCGCGCGATTATTCCCGCGCCTATCTGCATCATCTGGTGAAGGCGCAAGAAATCCTCGGCATGATGCTGCTGACGGAAATCAATGTCGCTTATTATCAGGAGCTGATGGCCGGGCTGCGCGAGGCGATAGAGCAGGGGCGCCTCGCTGATTTCATCGCGGAGACGAAGGAAGGCTGGGCGCGCGGAGAAGCCAAAGCGCTATAGTCGGCATGAACAAGGGTGATTCATGCCCCAAGCGCTCGCTCGCAATCTCGCCTGCTCGGCCGATACGACTCTCGAAGCAGAGCTGCTCGCCTTCGACGCTTTCGGCGCGCCGACGCGGCGGATAGAGGAGGAGGGCCTCCTCTATCTCGTCAATGAATTCTGGACCTCGGCGCAGCGGCAGGCGCATTCGCTGCACGAGATCAGCTATCGCGCCTGCTTCAAGCCGCAGCTGCCGGGCTTTTTCATCTCGCGTCTCACCTCGCCGGGCGAGGCTGTGCTCGATCCCTTCATGGGCCGCGGCACGACGCCGCTCGAGGCCGCGCTGCAAGGGCGGCGGCCCATGGGCGCGGATATCAATCCGCTCTCCATTCTGCTGACGCGCCCGCGCCTGGCGCCGCCGTCGCTCGCGGCCATAGAGAAACGCCTCGCCGAAATCCCTTGGGAGCAAGGCGCGGTCGAGCGCGACGATCTTCACGTCTTCTATCATCCCGAGACTTTGCGCCGCCTCTGCGCGCTGCGGCGTCATTTGCTCGAGCGCGACACGGATGAGATCGACGATTGGATTCGCATGGTCGCGATCAATCGCTTGACCGGCCATTCGCCCGGCTTTTTCTCGGTCTATTCGCTGCCGCCGAACCAGGCGGTTTCCGTCGAGGCGCAGGCCAAGATCAACGCCAAGCGCAAGCAGACGCCGCCCTTGCGCGATGTGGCGGCGCTCATCCTGCGTAAATCGCGCGCGCTGCTCGCCGATGGCGCGCCGCCGCCGCATCGGCCCGCCGTGCTCGCCACCAGCGAAGCCTGGCGCGCGCCCTATGCCGGCGACGCGGAAGTGCGGCTCGTCGTCACCTCGCCGCCCTTTCTGGATGTCGTGCAATATGCGAGCGACAATTGGCTGCGCAATTGGTTCGCCGGCGTCGATACGGATGCGGTGCGCATCTCCGCGCATCGCAGCGAGGCGGAATGGGAACGAATGGTGCGCGCTTGTCTCGCGGAATTCGCGCGCATCGTCGCGCCCGGCGGGCATGTGGCCTTCGAGGTCGGGGAGGTGCGCGGCGGCAAGGTGCTGCTCGAGCGGCTCGTCTGGCGCGCCGCCGAGGGGCTGCCTTTCGAGCGGCTATTCGTGCTGGTGAACAGCCAGAGCTTCACCAAGACCAGCAATTGCTGGGGCGTCGGCAATAACGCCAAAGGCACGAACACGAACCGCGTGGTGACGTTGCGGAGGATTTAGCGTCTCAGCCGACCAGCGCGAATGCTGGATGATAATCGACAGCGCCGAGCGCCATCGTCGACGCCAATGGCAGGGCCATGAAAAGCTCCGGCGGACCTCCAGCGAAGCGAAGTCCGGCATGGGACCGGAATCCGAAACGGCCGTAATATTTGGGCTCGCCGAAGACGACGCATCCGCCGGCGCCGGCGGCGCGGAGCAGCGCCAGGCCGGCATCGATCAGCGCGGCGGCGACGCCCTGGCGCCGATGCTCAGACAGCACGGCGACCGGTCCGAGGCCGAACCAGCCGAGCGCAGCTCCGTCGATCGTGACAGGCGAGATGGCGATATGGCCGACGATGAATTCGGCTTCGGCGACGAGCGAGATGGTCAGAGCGCCGGCCTCGCGCAGCGCGTCCACGAGCTCTCCCTCCCGCCCCTTGCTGAACGGATGGTCTCGGAAGGCGGCGCTGTGCACGTCGCCTATCGCGACGCGATCTGCTGCGCTCTCGTCTCGAATGAGCATGTGCGACGCCTTTGATCGGGCCGGTCCCTGGGCTAATACTGTCGGCATGCCGCGCTACCGTCAACGCCGAGCCGCCCCATGACCTCCAAAACCACCCGCGATATCGTCGCCGCCGCCGGCGCCTGCGTCGCTTGCACCGCCGCTGCCGCAGCGCTTCCGCTGGGCTTCGTGCGGCTCGCCGATCTCGCGCCGCAGATCGTGCAGGATATGCGCTACGCCGGCGCCGATAATTTCACGGGCCGCCCGGTGCCCGGCTATAAGGCCGCGCAATGCTGGCTGCGCGAGGATGCGGCGAAGGCGCTCATCGCCGTGCAGGGCGAGGCGAAGCGCCAAGGCTTCGAGCTCATCCTTTATGATTGCTACCGCCCGCGTCGCGCCGTCGCCGCCTTCATCGATTGGGCGAAAGGCCCGGACGAGAGCATGAAGGCGCAATATTATCCGCATGAGAACAAGCGCGACCTCTTCGCGCGCGGCTATATCGCCGAGAAATCCTCGCATTCGACCGGGCTCGCCGTCGATCTCGGCGTGCTGGGCTGGGATTTCGGCACGCCTTTCGACTTTTTCGACGAACGGTCCTGGACCGCCAACAAGGATGTGAGCAGCGAGGCGCAGGAGCATCGCCGCCGCCTCGAGACGCTGATGCGCAGCCACGGCTTCCACAATCTGCCGACCGAATGGTGGCACTTCGCCTTCACCGGCGCGGGCGCGGCGCCGAGCTTCGACGTGGAGATCGAATAATCAGCCGTCCGATCGTGAGCCCTCCTTGCCGAGCCGCTCGAACAAATAGCCGAGCATGCCGAGCGAGAGCTCGGTCTCCGGCGAGAAGACGCGGCCGATGTTCTCGAGCTCGAGCAGCTTCGCCTCCGCCTCGTCGCGGGCGCGCAGCGCGACGCCCACGTTGGGATTGACCCTTCTCGCCGCGGAGATCATCCGCTGGAGATCGCAGCTGTCGGCGGTCGTCGCGACGATCAGCTCGCTCGCCCGCGCGATATGCGCCTGGACCAGCGAGGCGGGCTCTGAGGCGTCGCCACAGACGGCGGCGATATCTTGCGCGCGTAGCGACTCCACCAGCTCGCGATTCTGCTCGATCACCACGAAAGGCGTGCGCCATTCGAGCAGCTTCTCGCCGATCCGACGGCCGACGCGCCCATAGCCGACCAGAACGATCTGACCGGTCAGTCGCGCATCGTCGACGCTCGCCGGCAATTCCGCGAGCGGATCCAAGGAGCGCGCTTTTTGTCCCAGCCGTACGCGAATCGGCTCGATCGCGACGAAAATCAGTGAATTGAGCGCAATGGAGACCAGCGCGCCGGCGAGAATGAGATTGCGGCCGTCCGGCGAGATGAGGCCGAGCGAGACGCCGAGCCCGGCCAGAATGAAAGAGAATTCGCCGATCTGCGCGAGGCTGGCGCCGACGGTCAGCGCCGTGTCCAGCGGATAGCGCAGCGCGAGGGTGAGGCCGACGGCGGCCAGCGTCTTGCCCACCATCACAATGCCGACGACGGCGAGCACGCGCCAGGGCTCCTCGACGAAAGCGCGCGGATCGAAGGCCATGCCGACCGAGACGAAGAACAGGACGGAGAAAGCGTCGCGCAGCGGCAGAGATTCGTCGGCGGCGCGATGGCTGAACTCGGATTCGCGCATCATCATGCCGGCGAAAAAGGCGCCCAGCGCGAAGGAGACGTCGAAGAGCTTGGCCGAGCCATAGGCGACGCCGATCGCCGTGGCGACGACGCAGAGCGTGAACAGTTCGCGCGAGCCGACGCCCGCCACCCAGAACAAGAGGCGCGGGAACAGCCAGCGCCCGACCACCAGCATCAAAATGACGAAGGCCGCCACTTTGGCGAGCGTCAGGCCGACGATCGGCCATAGATTCGTCTCGCCGGCCAGGGCGTCCGGATCGCCGCCGCCGAGCAGGCCGGCGGCCGGCGGCAGCAGCACCAGCAGCAGCACGGTCGCCAAATCCTCGACGACGAGCCAGCCGATGGCGATGCGGCCGTTGATCGTGTCCATCTCGCCGCGCTCCTCCAACGCGCGCAGCAGCACCACGGTGCTGGCGCAGGAGAGCGAGAGGCCGAATATCAGAGCAGCGCCGAAATGCCAGCCCCAATAGCTGGCGACGCCGACGCCCAGCGCCGTGGCGATAGCCATCTGCACCACCGCCCCCGGCGCGGCGATGCGACGGACGGAAAGGAGATCGTCGATCGAAAGATGCAGGCCGACGCCGAACATCAGCAGAATAATGCCGATCTCGGCGAGCTGATCGGCGAGGCCGACATCGGCCACGAAGCCGGGCGTCGCCGGGCCGATCAATATTCCGGCGAAGAGATAGCCGACGAGCGGGGAGAGCCGCAGCTTGGCGGCGATGAGCCCCATGAAAAGCGCGAGGCCGAGCGCGGCGGCGAGGGTCGTGACGAGATCGACGCCGTGTTGCATCTTCCCTCCTGGAAACAAGACCCTCGAATAGAGCAATTCGAGCGCCAGAGGAAAGGAGGGGGTCAGTCGGCGCTGGGCAGGCGGCGGATGGTGAATTCGATGCGGCCATCCTCGAGCTCTCGCCAGAACTCGATCTCGGTCATATAGGCGGCTTTGGGATAGAGGTCGAACCATTCGCGCGCCTTGGCGCGGGCCTCGCCGCGCTCGAGCGTGAAGGTCTCCCGGCGCCAGCTATCGCTGCGCGCGCTTTTGATGCTGCGGGCGCGATCGGCGAGCCGACGCGCCACGTCTCTCGGCTGTCTGGTCTCGACGCTCATACGCAACTCCCGCGGCCGACCGGGGAATGATAGCGCGCCGAGCGGTGAAAAGAAAAGCCGTACGCACGGACATGCAGCGGATTTTCCGCCTCGCGCGCGAGCGTGGGGCCTGCCGGCGCCTCTGGCCGCGGCGCGGCGGCGCCCTAGGATTTTCGCCGAGCGCCCCAGCGGAGCCGGACAGGAAATATGTCTCAAAATCGTCAGCCGCATATTTTGACCGCGGCCTCCAATCTGCTGGGCATCTGCTTCGTGCTGATCACCGGCCTCAAGATCAGCAAGGTGAGCGACAGCACGCTGCTCGACGAGGTGGCCATGGTCTCCGCGGTCGGCTTCGTCGGAGCCTGCCTCTTCTCCTTCGTCTCGCTGCTGCAGCTGCGGACGCCGCTCAATTATGAGCTGATCGCCGATCTTCTATTCGTCGTCGCCATGCTCTGCCTGTTCGCGGCGGTGCTGATGTTCGGACGCAGCCTGCTATAGCCTCGACGGGCGCAGCGCGTCGCGCGCCGCCTCCTCGACGAGCCGCGTCACCGTCGCCGGATCGCGCGGGAAGCCGGCGCGGATCCATTTCGCCTGCAATTCCTTCAGCACGGCGCCCAATGCGCGGCCGGGCGTGAGCCCGCGCGCCATGAGATCGGCGGCCTTCACGGGAAAATCCGGCGCCGGGGTCTCGGCGAGGAAACGCGCGCCCCGCAGCCAGAATTCCGCATCGGCGGCGGCGGGGCTCTCCGCATGGACCAGCGCCAGCGCATCGCGGGCGGCTCCGCGGCCTTGCTCGAAGAGGAGCCGCAGCAGCTCCAGCTCCCGCGGCGGCGAGGCCGCGCCATGGAGCCCTTCCAGCAAACGCGCCGCATGGGCGAGGCGGCGATGCTCGGCGTTGGAGAGCCGCAGCCGATCGCGCAGCCGATCGGCGTCCTCGGGAATGAGAACGCAGAGCGCGCCGAGGCGCAGCAGCGGATCGGCGGCGTGGGAGAGCGCCGCCTCGACCGCGACCAGACGCTCGAGCCGCGCCGGAAAGCTCGCGCCGACGACGACCTCGAGCACGCCCGCCTGCGAGATTTCGCGCGCCACCTCGACCGCCCGCGGCGCGGCGAGCAGCTTCAGCGTCTCGGCGCGGATGCGCTCGCCGGAGAGCTTGGCGAGGCTCGCGCGGGCGATGATCGCCGCATGCAATCCGGCTGCGTCCAGCGGTCCCTCGCCGAAAGCGGCGTGAAAGCGGAAGAAGCGCAGCACGCGCAAATGATCCTCGGCGATGCGCGTCGAAGGATCGCCGATAAAGCGCACGCGGCGCGCCTCTATATCCTCGCGTCCGCCAGTGTAATCATGCAGCCGCCCGTCCGGCGAGAGAGACAGCGCATTGATGGTGAAGTCGCGGCGCAGCGCGTCCTTCTCGAAATCATCGCCGAAGCGCACCTTGGCGTGGCGGCCGAAGGTCTCGACATCCTCGCGCAGCGTCGTCACCTCGAAGGGCGTTCCCTCGACGACGATCGTCACCGTGCCGTGATCTATGCCGGTCGGCACGCTCTTGAGCCCCGCCGCCTCGGCCGCCTTGGTCACGGCCTCGGGCAGAGCGGCGGTGGCGAGGTCGATCTCATGCGGCGGACGGCCGAGCAGCGAGTCGCGCACGGCGCCGCCGACGATGCGCGTCTCGCCACCGGTGGCGCGCAGGGCCTCGAGCAGGCGGATGATCTTGGGATTGTCGAGCAGGCGGTTCGGCAAATCACTGAAAGCGGCCGGGCGCGAGCCGGCCGTCCTCTATATGCGCCGGGACATAGGTCCCTTCGTTGCGCGGCGACAACAGCGCGAGAAAAATAAAGCCGGCGACGCCGATGGCGAGGCCGGCGATGGTCAGCGACGAGACGACGCCGCGCGTCCATAGCGCGGCCACGAAAGGCCAGCGCCGACGCGCCAGAAGATAGACCGCATAGGCGACGAAAGGCGTGACGAAGAGCAACGCCGGTTGAACGATGACCCGCCACATTGGGACGCCTCGCACGAAGGGCGATTTTCTCGGGGTGGGAATCGCCGCGCTGAACCTCGCGCGATCATAGCACGCGGTGAAGGCGCGCCGAGCGCGGCTAACTTTAGCGCAGTTACAAATAATTAGCCTTGCTCACAAACTCTCTGCCGGGAATCGTCTCAATTTTTTGAAAAGGATTTGGGGTCATTCTCGCTTCCAATTTTTCCCGAGCCCCTTGTGTCCCGGGCTCCCGCGAATGTCTCTCATTCGCTCATAGACGACGGTGCGGATCCAAATCCGCGGCATGACGCCATCACCGTCGAGCCGGTTGGACTCCGGCCTGTCCTCCCCGCCATTCGGAAGGAGCGCTCGTTCGCGCGCGTTTCGTCGCACCATGGAGTCCCGCATGCGCAGACCGGCGCCTCGCTCATTCGCCGACGATTCCTTCGGCTCCGTCGCCGTCATTTTCGGCATTTCCGCGCTTGCTCTGGTGGGCGCGGTGGGGCTCGGGATCGACACTTATCGCGTGCAGAACACGCAAGCGGGGCTGAAGCGGGTCGCCGACGCGACTTGCCGGCAGATCTCCAGCGCCTCGACGGTGAATTACCCGACCTCGGGCGACGTCGTCGCCATGGCGCGGCGCTACGCCACGGGCGAGCTCGGCTCCAATTCTTCGACCTCCGGCGCTTCCGTCTCCCTCACCGATGCGGGCTCGACCTATTCGCTGGCCTTGACGCAGACGGTGCGCTCGACCTTAGGCGCGGCGCTCGGCTATCGCGGCTCCGATCTCGCCGTGCGCGCGCAATGCGCCAAGACCTCGACGACGCAATATCAATGCACGGGCGGCTCCTATATCTACGCCGCCAATAATGTCGCCGGCCAGACGCTCGCCATGAGCAAGCTCGCGGCGCTCTCGCAGACGTCGAGCCCCACGCAATATGTCGTGAGCTACGCCAGTCTCGATTCGTCGAACGCCACGCAGCTGCTCTCGCGCAATGTGATCAGCGCCGATTACGTCATTCCCGCCGCCACGGCCGCCGCCACCAGCGTCTTCGTCCATGACGTCAACAAGGACGGAAGCATGCCACAATTCTGCGAGGACGCTCTGCCATACACGTCCTCGTCCAGCTCGAGCGGCGGCTCGTCGAGCTCTGGCGGGTCGTCATCGGCCTATTGCTCCGCCAGCGCCTATGTGCGCTCCGCGCGCACGGAGACGATGAGCAATTCCAGCTATTCGGGAACCGTCTCCCTCTCGCCGTCGCCGTCCGCCGGGCTCTCGACCCTCGCGCTCACGACGACCGTGCTGAATGGCGCGAAATCCGGCCCCTATACGGTGACATTCAACGTGTCGAAGGGCTTCGCCGCTTCAGCCTCGGTGACGCAGGTGACGGGCGCTGGCGGCGCGGTCTACACGACCACCGACGAGCAGGCCTATCTCTTCAATGTCGCAGCCGGCAAATTCGGCACCATGATGACCGACGTCGTCGGCGCCGGATGGAAGCTCGTCTATGTGAAAAGCCATACGGACGCGGTCTGGGAGGATCTCAACGGCGCCTGCAACGACATCAGCTCGCCGATCGCGCTCGATCTCATCGGCCTCGGACGCATAGAAACGACCGGAGTCTCGACGGCGATCGACGCCATTCGCCGGGCGGTCGGACGCACGGTCTCGCTGCGCACGCCGGACGGTCCGACGCGCATCGAATGGCTCACCGGCAATGGGCAAGGTTTCCTCGTCGACAATCGCGACGGCCGCGCCGAGACGGACATGTCCTCTGCGCGTCTCTTCGGCCCGACCGACACGACGTCGGATGGGTTCGAGACGCTCGCCAAGCTCGATCATAGCGGCTCCGGCGTCCTGACGGGCCGCGACCTCGAAGGTCTCGCTGTGTGGATCGACGACGGCGACGGAATCGTGCAGCGCGGCGAGATCGAGACTCTCGCCGCGCTCGGCGTCACCGCGATCGACGCCAATTGGAAAAAGACGATCGACGCCGACGGCCATATGAAGATGCAGTCTCACGCCATTCGCAATGGCGCGCCGATCATGATCGAGGACATATGGCTCGCGACCGCGAGAGACGCGCAAATCGCCGCCGCGACGGAGGCGGGCAAGTGAAGCAGCGAGGGAAACAGCTAGGGAAGACGCGCGCGAGAACGTTCGCGCGCAATTGCTCCGGCGCGAGCGTGGTCGAATTCGCCTTCTTGTCGCCCGTGCTGATCTTCACCGTGATCTCGGTGATCCAGCTCGGCATCAATTACATGGAGACGAGCGCGATTCAGACCGGCGCCTTCCTGCTCGCCCGCGCGATCAGCTCCTCCTCCTCGCCGCCGACCGACGCGGCATCCGCGAAGACCATCGTGCTCGGCGCCAATATGGCGACGCAGAAGGCGCAGGATGTGATCGTCTCCGTCTCGCCGCTCTCGACGACGGCCATGGCCTCCATGCCGACGCAACCGACGGCGGACAGCTTCTCGCTGCCGGGGGCGTCCTCGGCCGTGCTGGTTCGCGTCGTCGCCAAGCGCACGAGCCTCGTGCCGTTCAATCTGCTCGCCAACAATGTCTGGTCGAGCATAGTGAACAAGAAGATCGATTATTCCGTCGTCACGGTGACGCCCAATGCGTGAGCGCGCTTTTGCACGCTTCGGTTTTCGTGGACATCGCGCGCGGAGCGGCATCGTCGCGGTCGAGTTCGGATTGCTCGCGCCGGTTCTCGTCATGCTGATGCTCGGCGTCGTCGAGAGCTGCCGGGCCTTGCTCGCCTATCGCAATGTCGCGCAAATGACCGAATCCCTCGCCTGGACGGCGCAGACGCTCGTCACGCCGGCGACGTCGACCGCCAACGCCTCGCTTCCAACCAGCGCGAAAACCATTCTCGGAAACATTATTTTTGTGATGCAGGGCGCCACGGCGCCCGCCAACCTCAATGTGTCGGTGCGATATTTGGCAAAATCCATGACCAGCGGCTCGATCTCGGAAACCGTGCTCTACATGACGGCGACGGCGCCGACCGCCAATAATTCGGGCATCACCACCAATATGATGAGTGGCGACACGCGCATCGTCGCGCAGAGCGTCTATGTCTATAATCTCCTGATCGGGATCAGCGTCTCCTTATCCTCGCGCTATTCCCTCTGAGCGCGGTTGCGAGCGTCAAAAAGCCATTTTTGCCGGCGAACCCGTCTGTCCGGGCGCGCCGCGCCTCCGGCCGAAATTAAACATTCTTTAACGTCGACAAGCGTCCTTTCCGGCTTATCCTAGGGGGAAACTGCGACGCGGCCGTCGTCGCCGATCGAAGGACAGTCAATGACCGAGCAAGATTTGGCGAGCGCTCCCGCCGCCGCAGCCGAGCGTGTCTTGGAAGAGATCGGCCGCGCCCGCGCCGCCGTCTCCACCGTGATCTTCGGTCAGGAGGAGGCGGTCGAGCAGGCGCTCGTCACTCTGCTCGCCGGCGGACACGGCCTGCTCGTCGGCGTGCCGGGCCTCGCCAAGACCAAGCTCGTCGAGACATTGGGCCGCGTGCTCGGTCTCGATGAGCGGCGCGTGCAATTCACACCTGATCTTCTGCCGGCCGATATTCTGGGCTCCGAGGTGCTCGAGGAGACCGCCGATAAAAAGCGCGTCTTCCGCTTCGTCAAAGGCCCGATCTTCGCGCAATTGCTGATGGCGGACGAGATCAACCGCGCCTCTCCGCGCACGCAATCGGCGCTGCTGCAGGCGATGCAGGAATATCATGTGAGCGTCGCCGGCGAGCGCCACGATCTGCCGCGGCCCTTCCATGTGCTGGCGACGCAAAATCCGCTGGAGCAGGAGGGAACTTATCCTCTGCCGGAGGCGCAGCTCGATCGTTTTCTTCTCCAGATCGACGTCGATTATCCCGACCGCGCCAGCGAGCGGCGCATATTGCTGGAGACGACGGGCGATCGTGTGATCGAGGCGCGCAAGACTCTCTCTGCGCAGGAGCTGATCGCGGCGCAGAGGCTGGTGCGGCAATTGCCGGTCGGCGACAAGGTCGTCGATGCGATACTCGATCTCGTGCGCGCCGCGCGGCCGGGGGAGGGCGATCCAGAGATCGCGCCCCATGTCGCCTGGGGTCCCGGCCCGCGTGCGGCGCAGTCCCTCATGCTCGCAACGCGCGCCCGCGCGCTGCTCGCCGGGCGGCTGTCGCCGTCGCTGGACGATGTGGCCGCGCTCGCCGCGCCGGCGCTACGCCATCGCATGGCGCTGACCTTCGCCGCGCGCGCGCAGGGCAAGACCATCGCCGGCCTCGTCGAGAAGCTCGTCTCGAGGATCGGCTGAGGTGGCGGCGGGACCGGCGGTTTCCACCGAGGCTTTCGACATTGCCGAGCGGCTCGCGCCGAGCGCCCGCGGCATAGACGCCACCGAGCTGGCCAGCCGGCTGCCGGATATCGTCATCCGCGCGCGGGAAGTGGCGGCGACCGTCGTCCACGGCGCGCATGGCCGCCGCCGCGCCGGGACGGGCGAGAATTTTTGGCAGTTCCGGCCCTTCGGCGCCGGCGAGGCGGCGCATCGCATCGACTGGCGCCGTTCCGCTCGCGACGACCGTCTCTTCGTGCGCGAGCGGGAATGGGAGGCCGCCCATTCCTATTATCTGTGGATGGACTGCTCGCCCTCCATGGGCTTCGTCTCCTCTCTGGCGATGGAGCCAAAGCTCGATCGCGCATTGACGCTCGGCCTCGCGCTCGCCGACGTGCTCATGCGCGGCGGCGAAAGGATCGGGCTGCTCGGCCTCACCCACCCCATGTCGACGCGCGATATCATCGAGCGACTCGCGCAGGCGCTCGTCGCAGCAGGCGGCGCGGCGCGCGGCGAATTGCCGGAGGCGGCGGCTCTGCCCGGCGGCGCCAAGGCTCTGCTCATTTCCGACTTCCTCTGCGATCCGCAGGCGCTTTCCGAACGTCTGACGACGCTCGCGGGAAATGGCGCTGCGGGCGCGCTGCTGATGATCGCCGATCCGGTGGAGGAGACATTCCCCTTCGAAGGCGAGACGATCTTTCTCGACACGGACAGTCGCGCGCAGCTGCGCGCCGGCCGCGCCCAATCCTGGCGGGAGGCCTATGTCGAGCGTCTCGCGCGGCATAGGGACGAGATCGCCAAAGCCGCCGCCGATGTCGGCTTCTCGCTGCATATCCACCGAACCGACCGGCCTGCGGCGGAGGCGGCGCTTTCTTTGAGCTTCGCGCTCGCCTCTGGATTGGAGCGCGTCTGATGGGCCTCACCTTCGCCGCGCCGCTCGCGCTTATCGGGCTGCTCGCTCTGCCCGCCATCTATTTTCTGCTGCGGGTGACGCCGCCGCGCCCGCGCGAGATCGTCTTCCCGCCGATCCGCCTGCTCTTCGATCTGCTGCGCCGCGAGGAGACGCCCGCGCGCACGCCCTGGTGGCTATTGGCGCTGCGCCTCGCGCTCGCGGGCCTCGCCGTTCTGGCCATGGCCGGCCCGGCGATCACGCCGACGGCGACCGCCTCCTTCTCCGGCGCGCCGCTGCTGATCGCGATCGACGACGGTTGGGCGGCGGCGCCGGATTTCGACGCCCGCCTCGAGGCGGCGCGCGCTCTCGCCGCCGACGCCGCGCGTTCCGGCGCGACGATCGCTCTGCTGCCCATGTCGCAGGCCGACGCCGCGCCGACGCCAGAGGACGGCGGCAAGATCGACGAGCGCCTGCGCGCGCTCACGCCGCAGCCCTATGCGCCGGACCGCGCCGCCGCCGCCGCCCGGCTCGCCGAATTCGCCGCCGCCCATCCGCATGGGCGCATCGTCTGGATCGCCGATGGATTGGCGCAGGGCGGGGCGAGCCAATTCGCCAAAGCGCTGACCTCGGCCGCCGCCGCTGGCGCGAATGTCGAGACGCTGACCAGCGATCATGTTCCGCGCGCGCTTCTCGCGCCGCAGAACGCCGCCGCCGGCCTCGAGGTGGAGGTCGCGCGCGCCTCCGCCGCCGCCCCGGCGTCGGGTTCCGTTTCCGCCTTCGACCAGCAGGGACGCGTGCTGGCGCAGGCGCATTTCGATTTCGGCGCGGGAGAAAAAGCGAAAGCGCGTTTCGATCTGCCGATCGAGCTGCGCAATGAGGCCTCGCTGCTGCGCCTCGACGGCGAGGCTTCGGCCGGCGCCGTGGCGCTGCTCGACGGTCGCTCCAAGATTCGCCGCGTCGCCGTGCTGAGCGGCGTGAGCGCCGATCTCGCGCAGCCTTTGCTGGAGCCGCAATATTATCTGCAAAAAGCCTTTGCGCCTTTCGCCGAGGTGCGCGAGCCGCGGCCGGGCGCCGCCGATCCTTTGCCCGGCCTCATCGCCGAGCAGCCCAATATCGTCGCCCTCGCCGATGTCGGCGCTCTGCCGCCGGACGCGCATGAGGCGCTGGTCCGTTTCGTCGAGGAGGGCGGCGTGCTCTTGCGCTTCGCCGGCGCGCGCCTCGCCAACGCCGGCGACGATCTCACCCCCGTGCGCCTGCGGCGCAACGGACGCGTGCTCGGCGGCGCCATGTCCTGGGACACGCCGAAGAAGCTCGCGCCCTTCGATCCGGCGAGTCCTTTCTACGGGCTCGCGGTTCCCGAGGAGGTGACAGTGACGCGGCAGGTTCTCGCCGAGCCGGAGCAGGGCCTGCCGGCCAAGACCTGGGCCGCGCTCACCGACGGCACGCCGCTCGTCACCGCCGAGCGGCGCGGCAAAGGGCTCATCGTGCTGTTTCATGTGAGCGCCGACGCCGCTTGGTCCAATCTGCCGATCTCCGGCCTCTTCATCGACATGCTGCACAGGATCGCCGCCGAGAGCGGCGAGGCCGCCGCACGCCGGGCCGAGGACGGCCCGCGCAGCGATGCGCCGGCTCTGGCGCCGCTCGTCACTCTGGACGGACGCGGCCGTCTCGGCGCGCCGCCGCCGACCGCCCGGCCGATCGCCGGCGACTATGACGGCGGCTCCGGCCGCGAGCATCCGCCCGGCTTCTATGGCGCCGCCGATGCGCCCATCGCCGTGCAGCCGCTGCGCGCGAGCGACGAATTGCGCGCCTTCGATTTCGCCGGGCAGGGGCTCTCGGTCTCAGCGCTGCGCGCCGGCGCGCCGATCGATCTGCGCCCCTTTCTGCTCGCGCTGGTCTTTATCGCGCTGCTCGCCGATTGGCTGATCCTGCTGTCAATGTCTGGCGCATTGCGCCGCGCCGCGCCGATCGCCCTGGGCGCTTTTTGCGCGCTCGCTGTTCTGAGCGCCGCGCCGCAGAGCGCTCGCGCCAAGGACGCGCCCACCGCCGCTTCGCCTCGCGACCGCGAGGCGGCGCTGACCACAAGGCTCGCCTATGTCGTCTCCGGCGACGCGCGCGTCGACGAGACCAGCAAGCTCGGCCTCGAGGCTCTATCGCGCGCGCTCAATCAGCGCACATCCTTCGCGCCTGGAGCGCCCGTCGGCGTCGATCCCGCGCGCGACGAATTGGCCTTCTATCCCATGCTCTATTGGCCGATCGTCGCTTCCGCGCCGCTGCCTTCGGCGCAGACCGTCGCCAAGATCGGCGTCTATCTGAAGCAGGGCGGCACCATTGTCTTCGACACGCGCGACGCGCTCACCGCGCATGAGGGCGGGCCGCCGACGCCGGAGACGCAATGGCTGCGCGATCTCACGCGCAATCTCGACATTCCGCCGCTCGAAGTCACGCCGCGCGATCATGTCATCACCAAGACCTTCTATTTGCTCGACGGCTTCTTCGGCCGCACGATCAACGGCAAGACCTGGGTCGAGGCGCTGCCGCCAGAGAGCAAGGACGATCCCGCGCGCCCCGTGCGCGCGACCGATAGCGTGTCCTCTGTGGTGATAACCTCCAATGATCTCGCCGGCGCCTGGGCGGCGGATCGCAATGGCCAGCCGCTCTACACGTTGACGCCCGGCGGCGCGCGTCAGCGCGAGCTCGCCATACGCGGCGGCGTCAATCTGGTGATGTACACGCTGACCGGCAATTACAAATCCGATCAGGTCCATGTCCGCGACCTATTGGAGCGGCTCGGCCAATGAGCGAGCTGTCCCTCTCCTTCACGCCGTTGCTACCCTGGCCCGCGCTCGCCGCGCTGAGCGTGGCTGCGATTATCATCGCGCTTTTGTCTCTGCGCGCCGGCGGGCGCGGCGCGCCGCTGCGCCTTGCGACATTGGCGCTCGTGCTGCTGGCGCTCACCGATCCTTCATTGGTGCGCGAGCAGCGCGAGCCTCTGAGGACAATCGTTCCCATCGTGCTCGATCGCAGCGAGAGCCAGAGCTTCGGCGAGCGCATGGCGCAGACCGAGGCGGCGAAGGCGGCGCTCGAGCCGGCGCTGCAAAAGCTCGGCGATATAGAGCCGCGCTTCATCGACGCCGCACGTCCCGGCGCCGAGGCCGACGGGACGAGATTGTTCCAGGCTCTGGAAGAGGGGCTGAAGGACGTTCCGCGCGAGCGCATCGGCGCCGCGATCATGGTGACGGACGGAATCGTTCACGACATTCCGGCGAACGCCGCCGCGCTCGGCTTCAAGGCGCCGCTGCATGTGCTCGTCACCGGCCATGAGGGCGAGCGCGACCGCAGGCTCGAGCTGGTCGAGGCGCCGCGCTTCGGCATTGTCGGCAAGGATCAGACGATCCGCGCCCGCGTCGTCGACAGCAATCTCGGCGGGACGGAGCCGGTCGTCATCACGACGCGCCGCGACGGGCAGGCGCTCGAGCCCATCGTCGCGCGGGCCGGCGAAATCGTCGACATTCCGCTGCGCGTCGAGCATGGCGGCGCCAATGTCGTCGAGCTCGAGGTGGAGGCGCTGCCCGGCGAGCTGACCGCCGTCAACAATAAGGCCGTCGTCACCATAGAGGGCGTGCGCGACAAGCTGAAGGTTCTGCTCGTCTCCGGCGAGCCGCATCCCGGCGAGCGCAGCTGGCGCAATCTTCTGCGCTCCGACGCCAATGTCGATCTCGTGCATTTCACGATTTTGCGGCCGCCGGAGAAGCTCGACGGCACGCCGCCGCACGAGCTCTCATTGATCGCTTTTCCGACGGCCGATCTCTTCGGGCGCAAGATCAACGAGTTCGATCTCATCATCTTCGATCGCTATTCGAACCAGACGATCCTGCCCTCCGTCTATTTCGACAACATCCTCCACTATGTCGACAATGGCGGCGCCTTTCTTGTCGCGACGGGGCCGGATTTCGCGACGGTGCAGGGGCTCTATTATTCGCCGCTGGAGAGCATCATTCCGGCGCGGCCGGACGGCTCGCTCTATGAGCGCGCCTTTCGCGCCCATGTGAGCAAGGATGGCGAGAAGCACCCGGTCACGCGCGGGCTAGAGGGCGCGCGGAGCAATCCTCCCGCCTGGGGCGATTGGTTCCGCCAGGTCGATGCGGAAGTGGTGAAGGGCAATTCCATCCTCACCGGCGCCAATGACAAGCCGCTGCTCGTGCTCTCACGTGAGGGCAAGGGTCGCGTCGCCGCTCTGCTCACGGATCAGATGTGGCTGTGGGCGCGCGGCTATGAGGGCGGCGGCCCGCATGTCGATCTGATGCGCCGCCTCGCTCATTGGCTGATGAAGGAGCCCGATCTCGAGGAGGAGGCTCTGCGCGCCAGCGCCCACGGCCATGACATCGCCATCGAGCGCCAGAGCCTCGAGGAGAAGATCGACACGGTGACGATGACGACGCCCTCCGGCGCGACGTCGCAGATCGCGCTCGCGCCCGCCGAGCCCGGCCTCGCGCGCGCGCATCATGCGGCGAAGGAGATGGGGCTCTATCGCTTTCAGAGCGGCGAGCTGACGGCGCTGGTCAATGTCGGCCCGGAGAATCCGCGCGAGTTTCGCGAGGTGGTCTCCACCACCGAGAAGCTGAAGCCTCTCGCCGAGGCAAGCGGCGGCACGGTGCGACGTCTGTCGAAAGACGCGAGCGGCGCCGTCACGCTGCCGCGCGTGGTGGAGATGCGCGAAGCTTCGGTCTTCGGCGGCGCCGATTACATCGGCGTGAAGCGCACTGGCGCGAGCGAGCTCAAGGGCGTCGAGACGGCGCCGCTCGCGATCGGCCTCTGGGGCCTCGCGGCGCTGCTCGGCATGATCGTGCTGGCTTGGGGCTGGGAAGGACGGGGCTGGGAAGGACGGCGCTGACGCGAAAACGCCCCGCCTGTTCATCCGAGGTCGGGGCGTCTCATGCGAGCGGCCGCGCTCGCGGCGCTCGATCTATGAAGAGAATAGGAGCTGATTTTTTCTGCGCAAGAGGGGCGATCAGCTCGAGCGCGTCATTTCTGGAAATCGCGCGAGAAAGGCGCGCAGCACGACGAGCTGATCCGCCGCGCGGCGCTTCAGCCCGAGATCCAGAAAGCCGTCGAGATCGGCGACAATGAGGTCGCGCACCACGGCCGGCCCATGGCCGAGCCCGAGAAGATAGGACGCCAGCAGCGCCTCATGCTGCGCCGAAGGCCGCACGCCGAACATGGCCTCATTAGAGGTGGGCGTCAGATCGAAAGCTCCGTCACGCATCGAACTGCTCCCCTCGAGTCCGCCCGCGACACTCCGTCGCGCTTGCTGCTTAGGTATGCGTTTTCGCGCATATGCGAAATCAAGGGGAACTACCTATTCAATGCGATGCTTACGCTCTCCGCAGCCGCGCCAAGCCGGCGTCGAGATCCTCCTTCAGATCGTCCAGATCCTCGAGCCCGATCGAGAGCCTTATCGCCGGACCGCCGGGCGCCCATTCAGTCGCGGTGCGATAGGAGCCGCAATCGAAGGGCAGAGCGAGGCTCTCGAAGCCGCCCCAGGAATAGCCGAGGCCGAACAGCTCGAGCCCATCCAGCATGGCGGCGACGGCCTCCGACGGAACCGGCTTCAAGATGAAGGAGAACAATCCGGTCGAGCCGAGAAAGTCGCGCTTCCACAAAGCGTGGTCGGCGTGGTTCTCGAGAGCGGGATGGATCACCTCGGCGACCTCCTCGCGCTCGGCGAGCCAGCGCGCCATCTCGAGGCCGGCGCGCTCCGCCTCGCGCAGACGCAATTCCATTGTGCGCATGCCGCGCAGCGCGAGAAAGACATCCTCGGGACCGGGGCAGATGGCGAAGGCGTTGTAGGTGGCGCGCAGACGCTTGGCCCATTTCTCATTCGCCGAGACGAGGCCGAGAAGAAGATCGGAATGGCCGGCGAGATATTTGGTGCCGGCCTCTATGGCGAGATCGACCCCGCGCTCATGCGGCGGAAAGAAGAGCGGCGTCGCCCAAGTGTTGTCGAGGACGACGCAGGCGCCGCGCGCATGGGCGACCTCGGCGATGGCGGGAATGTCCTGCACCTCGAGCGTTTGCGAGCCGGGCGACTCGGTCAAAATGGCCGTCGTGTTCGGCCGCATCAGCGCGGCGATGTCGGCGCCGATGCGCGGATCGTAATAGGTCGTTTCGACGCCGAGGCGCTTCAGCACGCTGTCGCAGAACATGCGCGCCGGCAGATAGCAGGAATCGGTGACGAGCAGATGGTCGCCGGCCTTCAGCGCCGTCAGCAGAGCGAGGGTGATCGCAGCGAGGCCGGAGGGGACGGCGACCGCATCCGCCGCGCCGGCGACGTCGATCCAAGCCTCCTCGAGCGCGCGCGTCGTCGGCGTGCCCTTGGTGGCGTAAGTATAGGCGCCGCGATTGGCGAGCAGGGACGCCGTGTCGGGAAACAGCACGGTGGAGCCGCGATAGATCGGCGTGTTGACGAAGCCGAATTGCTCGGAGGGCTCGCGCCCGGCGTGGACCAGGCGGGTGCGGCTTTTCTTTTTTCGCCCAGATTGTCCTCTAGTCTCGCTCATGTCTCGCTCATCGGCCTTTCTGCGAACGCAATTGCGGCGGCTTCGTCCGCGCCGCAGTATAGACTGTTCGCGCAGGACATGGGCGAAAGAGGAGCAATTGTCCAATGATCGCCGGTCGCCCGAGCCCAATCCAGAGTCGGACATGATCTCTCGCCTGTTCCGCAACATTCTCATCGCGGGCGCTCTGCTGCTCGCCGCCGGCGCCGACGCCTCGACGCTCGAGCAAGCGCAAAAGCGCGGCTTTCTGATCTGCGGCGCGAGCAATGGCCTGCCGGGCTTCGCGCATCAGGACGAGGCCGGCCGCTGGAGCGGCTTCGACGTCGATTTCTGCCGCGCGCTCGCCGCCGCCATTTTCGACGATCCAGAAAAAATGCGCTTCGTGACGCTCTCCGCCAAGGATCGCGTGAAGGCGCTACAATCGGGAGTCGTGGATCTCCTGGCGCGCGGCGCCGCCTGGACTCTGGCGCGCGACGCCGGGCAGGGACTCTCCTATGCGGCGATCAGCTTTTTCGACGGACAGGGATTTCTCGCGCGCAAAAAATCCGTCGCAGCGCTGCGCGATCTCGGCGGCCTCTCCGTCTGCGTGCAGCAGGGTACGCCCTTCGAGCTCGATCTCGTCGATTTTCATCGCGAGGGCGTGAAGCCGATCGAGCCCAAGCTGTTCCCGACATTCGAGGAGGCGGCCAAGGCCTATTCCGAGGCCAAATGCGAGGCGCTGACCGCCGATCTCTCGACGCTCGCCGCCAAGCGGCAAGAGTTGGCCGCGCCCGCCGAACATGCGATTCTGCCCGAGCTCATCGACAAGGAGCCGCTCGGCCCCATCGTGCGGCAAGGCGACGACCAATGGTTCGACATTGTGCGCTGGACGCATTTCGCCATGGTCGATGCGGAAGAGCTGGGCGTGACCTCCGCCAATGCAGATGAGCAGCTGAAATCGGCCGATCCGCGCGTGCGGCGCCTGCTCGGCGTCGACGGCGGCCGCGTCGACGGGCTGGGGCTCGAGGCCGATTGGGCCTATCGCATCGTCAAGCATGTCGGCAATTACGGCGAGGTCTTCGAGCGCAATCTCGGCGCCGGCTCGCCCATCGGCCTGGAGCGCCGGCTCAACGCGCTGTGGACCAAGGGCGGGCTGATATATGCGCCGCCGGTGCGGTAAGCGGGAATATGGAGCCGGACTTTCTCGATCCTCGCGCCAGCGCGGCGGCGCAATGGGCGCCATTGGCGCGTTTCGCCATCGCCGAGGCGCGCCTCGCGCGCTGGGCGTCGCAGCGGCCATTGCGGCGCCTGACGTACGAGTTTCTACGCTTCGGCGTGAAGCAGGCGTGGTCGTGCCTGTTCGGTTTTCTGATGGTTGGGCTGCTGATCGCGACGCATTTCTTCTATCCGCGCGAATTTGTCCTCGCGCGCTATGATTTTCTCTTCCTCGCCGCGCTCGCTATTCAGGCGCTGCTGCTCGCGACGCGGTTCGAGAGCCTGCAGGAAGCCAAGGTGATCCTGCTGTTTCATCTCGTCGGCACGGCGATGGAGGTGTTCAAGACTGCGGTCGGCTCCTGGATCTACCCCGATCCGGCCTTTTTCCGCATCGGCGGCGTTCCGCTCTTCACCGGCTTTATGTATGCGGCGATCGGCAGCTATATGATGCGCGCCTGGATGGTGTTCGATTTCCGCTTCATCCGCCATCCTCCGATTTGGATGGTCGCCACGCTCGCCGTGGCGATCTACGCCAATTTCTTCCTGCACCATTACCTGTGGGATTTGCGGATCGCGCTGTACGCGGGGACAGCGGCGCTGTTTGCGCGCACCTGGATTTTCTACCGCGTGCATCATAGCTGGCGGTCGATGCCGCTGCTGCTGGCGGCGCTGCTCGCCGCGAGCTTCATCTTTCTCGCCGAGAATATCGGAACCTTCACGCGCACATGGCTCTATCCGAGCCAGCTCGCGGTCTGGTCGCCGGTCGGCGCGGCCAAGCTCGGCTCATGGTTCTTGTTGCAGATCGTGAGCTATGCGCTGGTCATCGCGGTCAAGCAGCCGCGCGAGCCGGACGCCGAGCCGCTGGAGCTTTCACGCGAGCGTCATCGCCGCCGCTTGGCGGATCATTCCGCGCCTGTGAGCTGAGCCTTTTGCGCGCGCTCCCACCAGGCGAAGAGCGCATCGAGATCATGCGCGAGGAACTCCGCCAGAGGGCCGGCGAATTGGCGCCACTCCTCGACGTAATGCGGCGACACCGCCGTCACCACGGGAACCTTGGCCAGCATGGAAGCGCGGAATGCGTCGGCGAGGCCGCCGCGCGAAGCCTCCTGCTTGCTGAACTTGCTGATGACGACGAGATCGACGCCCTCGGCGACGCGCCGCTCTATCGATGCGCAAGCGAGCGCCAATTCACTCGAGTCGAGATTGCAGGCGACCGAGCCGGCCCCCAAATCCTGCGAGATCGCATAGAGCGCGCCATCGGCGACGTCACGCAGCACGATGCGGCTGCGGCCGGTCGCTTCGTCGAGGATGCGCGCCTGAGTGACGCCGGCGACGCGCGCTCCGCTCTCGGCGAGACGCTGCGCGAAATCGGCGATCAGCGCCTGCGCCTGAGCGCTCGGCTCGCCGGGAAGGGCGGCGATCGGCGCCGTTGCAGGCAAGGAAGCATAAAGGGTCATTTCGGGTTTTCCGGTAAGGGCCTCACGTCGCGATTTCTGTCGAAAGACGCGGCGGACTCGCCTATCCTCGCGTGATCGGCGGAGCGGGCCGGCCTTGCTCGGCGAGGCTCGCGCCTCTTGTCATTCCGGGGCGGCGACCGATCTGATATAAACGGTCAGGGACGCGACGTGAACAGCCGTGAGCGATGAACGAGGCAATGCGCCGCTTTCTCCCTCTGCGCGGGCGCAGGCGGTGGAAGCGTTCATTCGGGAGGCGCGGCGCGTCGGCGCTGCGGCCGAGCGGGGCCGGCTGATCTTCGCGCTCGACGCCACCATGAGCCGCCAGCCGACATGGGATCTCGCGCAATCGCTGCAGGGCCGCATGTTCGAGGAGACGGCGGCGCTCGGCGGGCTCGATGTCCAGCTCGTGTTCTTTCGCGGCTTCGGCGAGTGCCGCGCATCGGGCTTCGTCGGCGGCGGGCAGGGGCTCGCGGCGCTGATGGCGAAAATCTCTTGCCGCGGCGGCCGCACGCAGATCGGCAAAGTGTTTCGCCATGCGCTCGAGGAGACGAGCGCGCGTCGCATCGGCGCTCTCGTCTTCGTCGGCGACGCGATGGAGGAAAATGCCGACGAGCTCTGTGAGCTCGCCGGCAGGCTTGGCCTTCTCGGCGTGAAGGCCTTCATGTTCCACGAGGGCGCCGATGCGCAGGCCGGCGCCGCCTTTCGCGAGATCGCGCGGCTGACCGGCGGAGCCTACGCCGCTTTCGACGCCTCGGCGCCGCGCCGTCTCGCCGAGCTTTTGTCCGCTGCGGCGGCTTATGCGGCGGGCGGGCTGGCCGAGCTCGAACGGCGCGCTACAAAAGGCGAAGACGCTGCACGTCTTCTTTTGTCACAAATGGGGTGAGGAGCCCGCTTCATGCCGGTTCTGATCGGATTTCTCGCATTGGTGCTCGCGCTCTACGGATTGCGCATGTTCACGCGCGCTTCGCCGGCGGCCATGGCCCGCATCATTCGCAAGGGGGGCGGCGCGGCGACGATCGCGCTCGGCCTGTTCTTCATTCTGCGCGGGCGCATCGACATAGGCCTGCTGCTGGCCTCGGCCGGCATGTGGCTCTATGGCGCTTTCTCGCGCGGGGTGAAGCGTTTTGGTCACGGCACTGCCGGGGCCGGCGTCTCGCGCGTGCGCTCGGCCATGATCGAGATGGAGCTCGATCATGCGAGCGGCGCCATTCGCGGCGCCATTCTCGCCGGCAAGGACGAAGGCAAAAGGCTCGACGCGCTGACGCGGACGGCGGTGATGGAGCTCTACCGCCACTGCCGCAGCGTCGATCCTGAGGGCGCGCGTCTTCTAGAGGTGTATCTCGACCGCCGGTTTGCCGGCTGGCGTCAGACACGAGACGGTGGACGCGACTCGCGGGGAGCGGATACGGGCGGCGTCGGACCAGGCCGCCGCGGCGGCACGATTTCGGAAGATGAGGCCTATGAAATTCTGGGCCTCAAAAAGGGAGCGGCGCGCGAGGACATCGCGCGGGCGCATCGCGATCTGATGAAGAAGCTTCATCCGGACCATGGCGGGACGACTGATCTCGCGGCTCGGGTGAACGAAGCCAAAGATGTCCTCATGCGTCGTCATCATCATTGAAGCTCGGCCTTGTTCGCTCAATGCGCGTCGCTTTTTGGAAAAAATAAGGTCCGTCGATCAATTCTTCGTCGCGAAACAGGAGAAGCCCGAGCGCTTCAGAGCGCGACAGGCGGTCTCCGCGCTTTTCTCCTCGAGCCCGGCGAAACGGGCGCGATAGAGCGTCCCTCTTCCTTTCTGCACCTTCTCGGTGAAGGCCTTCGCCGTGGCCGGCACGCCCTTGGCGCGGGCGCGCGAGAGCAGCTGCTGCGCCTTTTCGGCGTCGTCGGTGGCGCCGATCTGAATCATCCAGCCCGAGTGAATCGGACGCGCCTGATCGGCCTTGGACAATTCCGCGCGATCGCTGCGGGCGACCAGCGTGCGATCGGCGTCGGACATGCGCGCCGGCAGAGCGGTCGGCGTCGTCGCCGAGGCGACCTTCGTTCCATGACCGGCCTTGGCGGCGGTCGATCCATCGGCCGTCGCATGAACGCCGTCACGCCGGGTCGGTTCGGGCTGATGGCGAGCGCCGCGTTCTTGCGCCGGCTCCGCAGCCTTTTGGCCGCCGGCGACGAAAGCCGGACGAATCTTATCGCCGCGCACGGGCGTCGGAACGGCGAGAAGCGGCGGCGCCGAGGCGAGCGCCATCGCCGGCGCAACGCGCGGGGCGGGCGCAGCAGGAGCGGTGACGGCGGCCGCGACGACAGGCGCCTCGTCCTTCTCCTCCTCGGCGGCCTCGACGCGAGCGATCGGAGCCGGAGCGGGCTCGCCCTCGGTGATGGCGCGCGCCGTGCGGACAGGGGCGCCGTCGTCGATATGCTCGGAGATGAGGCCGGCCATCACGCGGTCGCGGGAGGCGGCGGTGCGGCCGCCCATGACGACGGCGACGATATGATGTCCGTCGCGCCGCACCGAGGTCAGCAGATTGAAGCCCGAGGCGTGAGTGTAGCCGGTCTTGATGCCGTCGACGCCGCGAATCTGCCCGAGCAGATGATTGTGATTGCGGTGCGACTGGCCGCGCCAGACGAAGGCGTGGGTGGAGAAATAGTGATAATAGCGCGGGAAGCGGTCCTGGATCGCGCGGCCGAGCACGGAGAGATCATGCGCCGTGGTGATCTGCTCGTCATTGGGCAGGCCGGAGGCGTTGGCGTAATGCGTGCGGCCCATGCCGAGCTGATGCGCCTTATGCGTCATCATCTCGGCGAAGCTCTCCTCGTCCCCGGCGATATTCTCGGCGATGGCCGCTGCGATGTCGTTCGCCGATTTGGTGACGACGGCCTTGATGGCGCTCTCGACGTCGATCGTCTGGCCGGGCGCGAGGCCGAGCTTGGTCGGCGCCTGCGACGCAGCATGGGCGGAAATGACGAGCGGCGAGTCGAGCCGCAGCCTTCCCTTCTCGAGCTGCTCGAACAGAAGATAGAGCGTCATCACTTTGGTGACGGAGGCGGGATGGCGCAGCTCGTGCTCATTGCGCGCATAGAGCGTGCGACCGCTATTGGCGTCGACCACGATCGCGGCGAAGGCGGGACCGCCGCCGGCCTCAGAATGGCCGCGCCGCGCCGCATGGGCGAGATGCGCGCCGCCGCGGCGATGGTGCGCCGCGTGATGGATGAAGGAGTGACGCGCGTGATAGGCGCGGCCGGAATGATGATGACGTCTGGCCTCCGCCGGAAATGCGAAAAGCGCCGATAGGGCGGCCAGAGCCGTCAGAGCCGCTACCCACTTCCAACGCTCGAGCCCGCCGGCGACGCCACGCTTCGTCATCTATCCTGATCCCGCTCACTTGCCCCATCATGCGCTCGCGGCGGCCCGGTCAGCGTGGGCGTTGCCGAAAAGTCACATGATTACAATCTTACCGATGCGAGGTTACCCCCTGGTTAAGGCGAAAGGCGTTCGGGATTGTGGTTTTGCATCGCAACATTGTCGTTGACTTCGATTGTGCAATGCATATAAGTTTATCCTGTCAACTGAGCGCATGGAGTCCGCCACGGGGCGAAGGCCGAAAGGCGCTCGATACGAGGACGAGACCGATGGTTGCCACTTTCGAAAGCGTTCAGCAGCTGGGCAAGGAGCAATTCGAAGCCGTGTCCGCGGCGACGGCGGCCCTCACCAAGGGCTGGCAGACCATTGCGGCGGAGACGACCGACTATTCGAAGAAGTCCTTCGAAAAGAGCCGCCTCCTCGCTGAAAAGCTGATTGGCGTCAAGAAGATCGACGAAGCCCTCCAGTTGCAGTCGGATTACGCCAAGGGCGCGTACGAGGATTTCGTGGCCGAGGCGACCAAGCTCGGCGAGCTCTATTCCAGCCTCGCGAAGGAAGCGTTCAAGCCGGTCGAAGCGGCGGCGACGAAAGTCTATTCCGCGGGCGAGTAATCGCCGGCCAGACGCGTCCTCGACAAGAGTCTCGGAAAAGCCGGGTGGACCTCCTCCGCCCGGCTTTTCATTTATCGGCTCTGCGGCGCCGCAGTAGAATCACCAAGCCTGTGCGTAAAATCCAGGGGGCGCGACGCGCGAGTTGCGAATCCCGGCGCTGCGGCGCGATATGATCGCCGGGGACGCGAGAGGCGTCGCAGGAGGCGGTCGAAATGAGCGCGATCGACGCAGTCGGCTTCGTTCATCTACATCTTCACACCGCTTTCTCGCTGCGCGAGGGCGCGCTGACCCTCTCGCGCGTCATCGATCTGGCCCAGAAGGACCAGATGCCGGCGCTGGCCGTCACCGACACCGATAATCTCTTCGGCGCGCTGGAGTTTTCGGAAAAGGCCGCCAAAGCCGGCGTGCAGCCGATCCCCGGCGTGCAGCTCAATGTCGATTTCGGCGACGGAACTCAGAACGTGGCGGGCGGCTCCGACGGGCGCGGCCATATCGTGCTGATCGCGCAGTCGGAGCAGGGCTATTCCAATCTGATGCGGCTCGCCTCGCGCGCCTATCTCGAGCCGGAGCAGGGCGAGGCCTCCCATGTCTCGCTGGCGAGCCTCGCTGCGAGCAGCGAGGGACTGATCGCCCTCACCGGCGGCTCGGAGGGCGGGATCGACACGCTCTTCGCCAAGGGCAGGGCGGAGCAGGCGCTCGCCCGTCTCGAGGCGCTGCTGCCGCTCTTCGACGGCCGGCTCTATGTCGAGATTCAGCGCCACGGCCTCGATCAGCAGCGGCGCGTCGAGCCGCAATTGCTCGATCTCGCCTATCGGCGCGGCCTGCCTCTGGTCGCCACCAACGAGCCCTTTTTCGCCACGGCGGCGGATTTCGAGGCGCATGACGCGCTGCTCTGCATCGCCGAGGGCACAGTGACCAGCGTCGCCGAGCGCCGGCGGCTCTCGCCACAGCACTATTTCAAGACGCGCAAGGAGATGCGCGAGCTCTTCGCCGATCTCCGCGAGGCGACGGATTCGACGGTCGAGATCGCGCGCCGTGCGGCCTTCCGCCCGCTGACGCGTAAGCCCATCATGCCGCGCTTCATGCTGGACGGGGAAGGGGGCGGGGAATCCCTCGAGGATATAGAGGCGCGCGAATTGCGCCGGCAGGCGAAGGAAGGCCTCGAGGCGCGCCTCCTCGTGCAGCCGCCCGCGCCGGGGCAGACGCGCGAGACCTATGACGCGCGCCTCGAATTCGAGCTCGACACGATCGAGAAGATGCGCTTTCCCGGCTACTTCCTGATCGTCTCGGACTTCATCAAATATGCGAAATCACAAGGGATTCCGGTCGGGCCGGGGCGCGGCTCGGGCGCCGGATCGCTGGTCGCCTATGCGCTGACCATCACCGATCTCGATCCTCTGCGCTTCGGCCTCTTCTTCGAGCGCTTCCTCAATCCCGAACGCATGTCGATGCCGGATTTCGACATCGACTTCTGCCAAACGCGACGCGGCGAGGTCATCGATTATGTCCGCGAGCGCTATGGCGCCGAGAAGGTGGCGCAGATCATCACCTTCGGCTCGTTCCTCGCGCGCGGCGTGCTGCGCAGCGTCGGCCGCGTGCTGGAAATGCCGCTGGGGCAGGTCGATAAGCTCGCCAAGCTGGTGCCGCAGAACCCCGCCAAGCCGGTGACTTTGGCCGAGGCCGTCGCCGGCGAGCAGAAATTGCGCGAGGCGATCGACGAGGACGGAAAGGTCGCCCGCCTGTTCAAAATCGCGGCGGCGCTCGAAGGGCTCTATTCCAACGCCTCGACCCATGCCGCTGGCGTCGTCATCGGCGACCGGCCGCTCGACGCGCTGGTGCCGCTCTATCGCGATCCCAAATCCGATATGCCGGCCACCCAGTTCAATATGAAATGGGTGGAGCCGGCCGGCCTCATCAAATTCGACTTCCTCGGCCTCAAGACGCTGACCGTGCTGGCCACCGCCGTCGATCTGGTGCGCCGGCGCGCGCCGGATTTCGATCTCGCCGGCATCCCGCTCGACGACAAAGAGACCTACGAAATGCTCGGGCGCGGCGAGACGGTGGGCGTGTTCCAGCTGGAAAGCGCGGGCATGCGCAAGGCGCTGGTCGAGATGCACGCCGATCATTTCGAGGACATCATCGCTCTCGTCGCCCTCTACCGGCCGGGTCCTATGGCCAATATCCCGACCTATTGCGCGGTGAAGCTCGGCGATGAGGAGCCCGATTACATCCATCCCAAGATCGAGCACATCTTAAAGGAGACATTCGGTGTCATCATCTACCAGGAGCAGGTGATGCAGATCGCTCAGGTGCTCTCCGGCTATTCGCTGGGCGAGGCCGATCTGCTCCGCCGCGCCATGGGCAAGAAGATCAAGGCCGAGATGGACGCCCAGCGCGAGCGCTTCGTCACCGGCGCGGTGGAGCGCGGGCTCACGGCGCAAAAGGCCAGCGATATCTTCGACCTGCTGGCGAAATTCGCCGATTACGGCTTCAACAAGAGCCATGCGGCGGCCTATGCGCTGATCGCCTATCAGACGGCCTGGTTCAAGGCGCATTATCCGGTGGAGTTTTTGGCCGCCTCCATGACGCTGGACAAGGGCAACACCGACAAGCTGGCCGAATTCCGCAATGAGGCGCGGCGGCTCGGCATTGCGGTGGAGCCGCCTTCCATCCGCCGCTCGGGCGTCGATTTCGACGTCGCGCCCGGCGCCGACGGCAATCTCGCCATTCGCTATGCGCTCTCCGCCGTGAAGGGCGTCGGCGAGGGGCAGGCCGAGTCGATCGTGCGCACGCGCGGCGCCGCGCCTTTCCGCAATCTCTCGGAGTTCGCGCGACGGATCAATCCGCGCGAGGTCAATAAGAAGGTGCTGGAGAATCTCGCCTGCTGCGGCGCCTTCGACGAGCTGGACGCCGACCGCGCCCGCGTCGTCGGCGCGATCGAGACTGTGCTCGCCTGCGCCAATCGCTGCGCCGAGGATAGGCAGGCCGGGCAGAACGCGCTGTTCGGCGGCGCGGAGGCGGAGGAGGATCTGGTCCTGCCCAAGAGCCAGCCCTGGACCGCGTCGGAAAAGCTGAAGCGCGAATTCGACGCCGCCGGCTTCTTCCTCTCCGGCCATCCGCTCGACGCCTATGCGAGCGTGCTCGGCCGGCTGCGGCTGACGCGCTGGGCGGAGTTCATCATCGCGGTGAAGCGCGGCGCGAGCGCCGGGCGGCTCGCCGCGGTGGTGCTCGACCGCGCCGAGCGGCGCACCAAATCGGGCTCGAAAATGGGCGTGGTCCAGCTCTCGGACGACAGCGGGCAATATGAGGCGATCCTGTTTCAGGAAGGGCTCAACCAGTATCGTGACCTTTTGGAGAAGGGCGCGACCGTGCTGGTGACGCTCTCCGCCGCGCTCGAGGGCGAGGATGTGCGGGCGCGCATCACCGAGGTGCAGCCGCTCGCGGCGGCAGCCGCCAAGGCGCAAAAAGGGCTGCGCATCTTCCTTCAGGACGCCGCGCCGCTCGATGCGCTGAAGTCGCGGCTGACGACGCGCGGCGAGGGCGAGGTGTCGATCGTCGTGGCGCTGGAGCGCATGGCGAGCGAGGTGGAGATCAAGCTGCCGGGCGGATATTCGGTCTCGGCCGATGTCGCCGGGGCGCTGAAGACAATCCCCGGCGTGCTCGCCGTGGAGCATGTGTGAGGCGTGGGATATAGCTCATCTAAGGCATTAGGTATTAGTGCTTATTTATTGAGATAACTAAGTAATATATCTGATATGAAGCTTCGCCTGGGCGATCTGGCCGCAGCCTGCGACGCCGCGCCTCTTCTTGTCGGGGCGCGAGGCTCCTATCTTGGAACAGGGACCGCGTGATGCGGCGCCCGGTCGATCGGGATGGCGGAAATGGACGCTGCGATCGCTTTTCTCGGAAGGCTCGACGCGGGCTTTCTGCCCCTCGTCGTCATCGGCGCGCTCGGCGGCTGGCTCGTCGGCGCCCTGCTGCGCAGCTCCGATCAGCTCTTCGCCGATATGGCGATCGGCGTCGTCGGCGCGTGGCTCGGAGCGCAATTCGCCGAGTTCTGCGGGCTCGCTCTCGATGCCTCGCTCGGCCATTTCCTCGCCGGCCTGCTCGGGTCCATAATCAGCGTCTCGCTCTGGGCGCGAGTCGACGGCGGAACTCCCCTCCGGCCGGACCAAAGGCCGAGACATTAGGCAAGCCATGACCGTCCTTCTCGATCTTCTCAACGACGACCCGCGCAAGCGTGAAGCGGCCGCCGTCCGCCATCCGGAAAAAGCGCATCGGCCGGATACGCCGCTGGCGCGCAAGCCGGAGTGGATCAGGGTCAAGGCGCCGGGCTCGGCGGCCTGGCGCGAGACCGGGGCGATCCTGCGCGGCGGCGGACTCTCCACCGTCTGCCAGGAGGCCTCCTGCCCGAATATCGGCGAGTGCTGGGAGAAAAAGCACGCGACCTTCCTCGTCATGGGGTCGGTGTGCACGCGCGCCTGCGCTTTCTGCAATGTCGCGACCGGCCTGCCGTCCGCGCTCGATCCCACCGAGCCGGAGCGGGTGGCGGAGGCGACCGCCAAGCTCGGCCTCTCCCATGTGGTGGTCACTTCGGTCGACCGCGACGATCTCGAGGACGGCGGGGCGGGGCATATAGCGGAGACGATCCGCGCCATACGCGTCGCCTGTCCGACGACGACGATCGAGGTGCTGACGCCGGACTTTCTGCGCAAGGACGGCGCGCTGGAAAAAGTCGTCGCCGCGCGGCCGGATGTGTTCAACCACAATCTCGAGACCGTGCCGTCGCTCTATGTGACGGTGCGGCCGGGCGCTCGTTATTTCCATTCGCTTCGGCTGCTGCAGCGGGTCAAGGAGCTCGATCCCACGATCTTCACCAAATCCGGACTGATGGTCGGGCTCGGCGAAGGACGCAACGAGATCCTCCAGGTGATGGACGATCTGCGCGTGGCCGATGTGGACTTCCTCACCATCGGCCAATATCTGCAGCCGACCCGCAAGCATCACGAGGTCGTTCGCTTCGTGACGCCGCAGGAATTCGAGGCTTTCACGACGATCGCCTACGCCAAAGGCTTCTCGATGGTTTCGGCTTCGCCGCTCACCCGCTCCTCGCACCATGCGGGCGCGGATTTCGAGCGGCTGCGAGAGAAGAGGCTCGCCGCGTCTCGATGATCTCCTTCAGCGCGGCGGCGTTGTTCATCTCCGGCGCGCGGGAGGCGAAGAGAAGCGTCACGACGTGGCCCCGTCCGAGCGCACGCAGACGTTTCAGCTCCTGCGGGCAGGTCTCGCGCAGCTCGCTGGCGTAGCGGGTCTTGAACTCCCGCCAGCGCTGCGGCGCATGGGCGTACCAGCGGCGCAGAGCGTCGCTCGGCGCGACGAGTCGATCCCATTCGTCGAGCGCGGCCTTCGCTTTCGAGAGTCCGCGCGGCCACAGGCGGTCGACGAGGATGCGCTTGCCGTCCGCAGCGCTCGCCGGCTCATAGGCGCGCTTGATCTTGAACATGCTTTTCCTCAGGGTCGAAGCCCCCTGGGGAGCGACATAGGGCGCGAGGCGCTCGCGTCGCGCGGACGAAAAGGCCGTTTTCGCGCCTTCCGCAATAGTGGTAATAGCTTCGCCCATGAAGAGCTTCCGCAACCGCCGCCGCGTGAATTTCCGCGCCGACGACATGTTCGCCCTGGTCAGGGATGTCGAATCCTATCCGAAATTCGTGCCGCTCTGCGAGGCGCTGCGCGTGCGCCGCCGCAGCACGACGGAGGAGGGGGTGGAGGTCATCCTCGCGGAGATGCAGGTGGGCTTCAAGGCGGTGTGCGAGCGCTTCACCAGTCGCGTGACCTGTGACCCGAACAAGCGCGAGATCCTCGTCGAATATGTCGACGGCCCGTTCAAGAAGCTCGAGAACCGCTGGACCTTCACCGACGAGCCGGGCGGGCCGGAGGGCGGCGCGCGCTCGGTCGTCGATTTCTACATTAATTACGAGTTCCGCAGCCGCACGCTGGGGCTGGTGATGGGGGCGATGTTCGACTCCGCCTTCCACAAATATTCGGACGCTTTCGTCAAGCGCGCCGGCGAGGTCTACGGCCGCCGCTGAGCGGCAGCGATCATCAGCTCCAGCGCTTGGGCGACCGAGGCTTCCCTTATCGCCTCGCGCGTCTCGGGGCCGAAGCGGCGCTCGATATGCTCCACCCCAAAGCCCTTGCGCAGGCAGGCGAAATGGACGAGGCCCACGGGCTTCTCCGCGCTGCCGCCGCCCGGGCCGGCTATGCCGGTGATCGAGACGGCGATATCGGCGAAGGAGCGCTCCACCGCGCCGCTCGCCATGGCCCGCGCCGTCTCGGCGCTGACGGCGCCATAGCGCTCGAGAATCTCGTGCGGGACGCCGAGCATCTCCTCCTTGGCCGCGTTGGAATAGGTGACGAAGCCGCGATCGAAGGCGTCCGAGGAGCCGGCGATATCGGTGATCGCCCCGGCGACGAGCCCGCCGGTGCAGGATTCGGCGGTCGCGAGGCGCAGAGACTGCGCGCGGCAGAGATCGAGGAGGCGCTCGGCGAGGCGAGAGAGATCGGGGGCGGTCATGAGCAGGCTCGCTCGGTGTGATGAGGCGTCCAGCCCATAGATAGGCCGGATCGGACTCCGCCGTCGAGCCGACAGGCTAGGTCTCCGACAGAGCCGCTGCGCCCTCGAGCGCCGCGTTTCGCGAGGCCACGATCATGCGGCCGAGGGCGCGAAACTCGTCGCCGCGGCGCGAGGATCTGCGCCAGACGAGCCCGATGATCCGGCGCGGCTCCGGCTGCTCGATCCGCAGCACGCGGACGCTTCCTCTCGCCGTTTCGATCGGCAGGCTCATCTCCGGGAGCAGCGTGCAGCCCATGCCCGCCGAGACCATCTGAACCAGCGTCGTCAGATTGGTCATGCCGAAAGTGTCGATGTTCAGCACATTGCGGCTCTCGCAATAGCTGAGCGCCTGATCGCGCAGGCAATGGCCGTCCTCGAGCAGCAAAAGCCTTTGCGCTTTCAGCGTTTCCGCGCTGACGGAGCCGGCTTCCTCCGGCAATCCGTTCAAAGGAGCGACGAGAAAGAAACGATCCTCGAAGAGCGGCATGGAGTCGAGTTCTGGATCGACGGGCGTCGCCAGCATGACGAGGTCCAGAAGGCCGTCGTCCAACTCGGCCAGCAATGTGGCCGTCTGCGCCTCGCGAATATGCAGAGGTCGCAGATCCGCCGCGCCGCCGCCGAGCGCGTCGAACAAGGTCGGCAGAATATAGGGCGCGACGGTCGGGATGACGCCGAGGCGAAGCGGACAGAAATTCTGATCCGCCATCGTCTCCAGCTCCGAAATATCGGCGAGGATTCGGCGGGCGACCTTGGCGATCTCCCCGCCCGCAGCGGTCAATATGACCAGCTTGCCGCGCCGCTCGACCAATTGCGTGCCGAGCTCGACCTCCAGCTCCTTGATCTGCATGGAGAGCGCCGGCTGCGTCACGGCGCAGAGATCGGCCGCTTTGCCGAAATGCTCGGTGCGGGCGAGGGCCTCGAAATAGCGGAGCTGCTTGGTCGTGATCATCAGTTTTCCTGATCGATGACGAAGAATTTCGAATTTTACCTAATCGATTTCGCGTCTTATAGCAAGCTCAGCGGGGGCGTCGACGAGGAGGAAAGCAATGCCGAATGCAACGGAAAAGATGGTGACGAGCGCTGGAAAGTCACGTTCTCACGCTGACTTACGGCGATTTCTGCGGACGACCGCCGCGGCGATGGCGATCGTCGTCGGCGCGACGCTGGCCGCCTCGGCCGAGGGCGCGCCACATTCCAATCAATTCTGGTGGCCGGACCAGCTCGATCTCTCGCCCTTGCGCCGCAACGCCGCGGAATCGAACCCGCTGGGCAAGGATTTCGACTATGCTAAGTCGTTTCAGACGCTCGATCTCGCCGCGGTGAAGAAGGACATTGAGGCGGTCTTGACGACGTCGCAGGACTGGTGGCCGGCCGACTATGGCAATTACGGCCCATTCTTCATCCGCATGGCCTGGCACGGCGCGGGAACCTATCGCATCCACGACGGCCGCGGCGGCGCGAGCGGGGCGCAGCAGCGCTTCGAGCCGCTCAACAGCTGGCCGGACAACGCCAATCTCGACAAGGCGCGTCGGCTGCTGTGGCCGGTGAAGAAGAAATACGGCCAGAAGCTCTCCTGGGGCGATCTCATGGTGCTGACCGGCAATGTCGCCATGGAGAAGATGGGCTTTGCGACCTTCGGCTTCGGCGGCGGCCGCAGCGATGATTGGGAGCCTGATCTCGTCTATTGGGGGGCGCCCAAATTCATGGGCAATAATCGCGACAAGAGCGGCGCGCTCGCAAAGCCCTTGGGCGCCGTCCAAATGGGCCTGATCTATGTCAATCCCGAGGGGCCGAATGGCGTGCCGGACCCGCTCGCCGCGGCCAAGGACATAAGAGAAGCCTTCGGCCGCATGGCGATGAACGACGAGGAGACTGTCGCGCTGATCGCCGGCGGCCACACTTTTGGCAAGGCGCATGGCGTCAAATCGCCGGCCAAATGCGTCGGCCCGGCGCCGGCGGGAGAGAAGATCGAGGCGCAAGGCCTCGGCTGGGCCAATCGTTGCGGCTCCGGCAAGGGCGCGGATACGATCACCAGCGGGCTGGAAGGCGCCTGGTCGGTCGATCCGGTCTCCTTCACCACGCAATATTTGGACAATCTCTTCGGCCATGAGTGGGTCAAGACCAAGAGCCCGGCCGGCGCGACGCAGTGGAAGCCCAAGGATGCCGACGACATCGTCCCCGATGCGCACGAGCCCGGCAAGGCGCATCCTCTGATGATGTTCACAACCGATCTGGCGCTGAAATTCGACCCCGAATACGCCAAGATCGCCAAGCGCTTCCATGACGATCCGAATGCGTTCAAGCTGGCTTTCGCCAAGGCTTGGTTCAAGCTGACGCACAGGGATATGGGGCCGCGCGCGCGCTATCTCGGCGCGTTGGTTCCGAAGGACGAGCTGATCTGGCAGGATCCCGTTCCCGCGATCGACTACAAGCCGATCGAGGCCGCGGATATCGCCGGATTGAAGTCGAAAATCCTCGCTTCGGGCCTCACCGACGCCGAGCTGATCCGCACGGCTTGGGCCTCGGCGGCTTCGTTCCGCGGCACGGATAAGCGCGGCGGCGCCAATGGCGCGCGCATTCGCCTCGCGCCGGAAAAGGATTGGGCCGTCAACGACCCCGCCGAGCTGGCGAAGGTCGTGAAGACGCTGGAGGAGGTGAAGGCCGGCTTCGACAAGGGCCGCGCCGACGGCAAGCGCGTGTCGATCGCCGATCTCATCGTGCTCGGCGGCGGCGCCGCGATCGAGGACGCCGCCAAAAAGGCCGGCGTCACGATCGAGGTTCCGGTCTCGACAGGGCGCGCGGATGCGACGCAGGCGCAGACGGATGTCGAATCCTTCGCGGTTCTCGAGCCGAAGGCCGACGGCTTTCGCAACTACTTCGCCAAAGGCGGCGAGAAATCGCCGGCGGAGGCCTTGGTCGATCGCGCGAGCCTGCTGGAGCTCACCGTCCCCGAGACCACCGTTCTCGTCGGTGGAATGCGGGTCCTCGGCGCGAATGAGGGGAATTCGCGGCTCGGCGTCCTCACCTCGCGGCCGGGCGTGCTGAGCAACGAGTTTTTCGTCAATCTGCTCGACATGTCCACGCAATGGAAAAAGTCGGCCGAGACGGAAGGCGTCTACGAAGGCCGCGACCGCAAGAGCGGCGAGCTCAAATGGACGGCGAGCGCCGTCGATCTGATTTTCGGCTCCAATTCAGAGCTGCGCGCCGTCGCGGAAGTCTACGCCTCTGACGATGCGAAGGAGAAGCTCGTGCGCGACTTCGTCGCCGCATGGGTCAAGGTGATGAATCTGGACCGCTTCGACTTGCACAAGTCTTGACGCACAGCTCTCTCCCCGCGCATGGCGCGGGGAGAGAGCCCCGTGCGACGCTCGGCTATTGACATAATTCCCTGTTTTCCATTCGAAACAGCGGCGCGCCTCAGGCCGCACGCGCCTCGGCGTGCGCGACGACGCGCAGCCGCGCGACCTGATCGATCAATTCGCGCGTCCGCTCGGCGAGATCGGCGCTCGCGCCGGAAGAGCGGGCTGCGATCGCCGCGTTTTCCCGCGTCGCTTTGTCGATTTTGCCGACGGTGATGCATATTTCGCCGAGGCTGGCGGATTGTTCTTTCGCCGCGGCCGCGACATTGGCGACGAGCGCATCGGTCGAGGATGTCAGCTGGACGACCTCGCTCAATGTGCGGCTCGTCTCGCTCACGAGACCGACGCCGATCCCGACCTGCCGTTGCGCGGTTTCGACGAGCGCCCCGATTTCCTTGGCCGCTTCGAGCGCGCGTTGCGCCAGCGCGCGCACTTCGGAGGCGACCACCGCGAAGCCACGACCAGCCTCGCCGCTACGCGCCGCCTCGATGCCGGCGTTGAGCGCGAGAAGATTGGTCTGAAAGGCGATTTCGTCGATGAGATCGACGATCCGGCCGATCTGGCCGGATGAATCCTCGATCGCGCTCATCGCCGCGATCGTGTCGCGAAGGACCTCGCCGCCGCGCCGCGCGGCCTCGCTGGCGCGGTTGACGAATTCGCGAACCTCGGCTGTCGTGTCCGCAGTGCGCTCGATCGCGGAGGTCGAGGCGCCGAGATCCACGGCCGCCTTGGCGAGCTCGAGCGCCTGCTGCTCACTGCGCTCGGCGAGGCTGTCGGCGACGCGCGCCCCTTCCGTCGTCCGCTCGAGAACAGCCTGGGAATTCTTCGCCACGGCGATCATGGCGCGCCTCAGCTTCTCGACGGCCTGATTGAAATCGGCGCGAAGCGACTCGTATTGCGGCGCGAAGGGCGTGTCGAGCCTCGAGGTGAAGTCGCCGCCGGAGAGCCGCTCGAGCCCATGCGCGAGAGCGGCGACCACCGCCGCCTGCTCGTCGGCGGCGCGACGGCGTTCGCCGTCGCCGGTCTCGCGCAGCTCGGCCGTCAAGCGGCGCTGGGACTCGGCCTCGCGCTCGAGACGCCGCTTCTCTTGCGCGGCCGCCTCGAAAGCGCGGAGCGCCCGCGCCATGTCGCCGATCTCGTCGCGCTGATCGACGAAAGGGATGTTCTCGTCGAAATCGTCTTCCGCCGCACGCTTCAGAGCCAGAGCGATCGTTTCCAGCGGCGCGCGAATCTGTGTCGCGACGATCCAGAAAGCGACGATTATGGCGAGCGCGGTGGCGGTGGCCGGGACGGCCAGCGTCAACGCTTCGTCCCGGGGCCGGCGCTCTTCTTCCGCTCGGCGATTGGCCGAGAGGCGCCCGAGCGTGTCGCCGACGAAGGCGTCCATTTCTGCGATCATCTGGCCGCGATTGGCGATCGTCGCCTCGTCATTCGCCTGGACCAGCGCGGCCTTTGGCGAGATCGTCAGTCCGAGCTCGATCGTGTCGTTCTGATAGGCGATGAATTCTCGTATGGCGAGGGAGAGCTTCGTCTTCTGCTGCTCCGACATCCGGCCGCCGGCGCGGGAGGCGAGAGCGTCGGCCGACTGACCGAGATCATCGAGCGCCCGACGCAGAACCCCCAGCTTCTTCTGCACCTCGCTCTTGTCGTCCGAGGAGAAGACCGCATTGGCGAGGATCGCCACATGCTGCACGGATTGCGCGAGCCCACGCACCTCGAGGACATAGGCATAATCCGCCTCGATCGCATTCGCCTGTCGCGCGTGGAGACGCGATTGCCAGAAGGCGAAGAGGGAGAGGCATAAAGCGAGAGCGCCGAGCAGCGTGATGACGCCGCCGAGCTTGCGTGCGATGCTCGATTTCATCTGTTCGACAAGCCGCGTGGAGGAAAGACGCGGCACAATGCCCGAGCTCCCGTTTCGAAACAGCTAACTCCGAGATCGATACGTCGTTATTTTATATGACGGTTCTGTGACGGTTTTCTAGAAATGGCTCTCAACGCTCGGACTCAATCGCAGGCAGCCGCACCGTCGCCAGCGCCAGCGCCGCCATGCCCTCCTGCCGGCCAGTGAAGCCGAGGCGCTCCGAGGTCGTGGCCTTCACCGCCACGCGGCCGATGTCGACCTCCATGATCTTGGCGAGGCTCTCGCGAATGGCGTCGCGGTGCGGTCCAATCTTGGGCGCCTCGCAGACTATGGTCGCGTCGACATGGGAGATGATCCCGCCACGCTCGCGCACGCGCTTGGCCGCGAAAGCCAGGAAGATGGAGGAGGGCGCGCCTCTCCATTGCTGGTCCGAGGGCGGGAAATGCTTGCCGATGTCGCCATCGGCCAGCGCGCCGAGCAGCGCGTCGGTGATCGCGTGGGCGAGCACATCGGCGTCGGAATGGCCGGCGAGGCCGTGGCTGTGCGGCACAGGAACGCCGCCGAGCCAGACCTTGTCGCCCTCGCCGAAAGCGTGGACGTCATAGCCCTGGCCGGTGCGAATGTCGGAGAGGTCGCCCAGCAGAGCGTTTTGCGCGCGCAAGAAATCCTCCGGCGTGGTGAGCTTGAAATTAGCGGCGTCGCCCGGAAACACATGGACCTTATGGCCGGCGGCCTCGGCGACCATGCCGTCGTCGGTGAGCTCGGCGCCGCCGCTCGCGACCTTACGATGCGCCGCGAGAATCAGCGGAAAGGCGAAAGACTGCGGCGTCTGCACGAAGCGCAGGCTCGCGCGGTCGGGAGTGGCGATCACCACGCCCTCGGCGTCGATCTGCTTCACCGTATCGGCGAGCGGCAGGCCCGGCACGGCCGCGCCATGGGCGCGCGCCGCCTCCGTCGCCCTGGCCACGAGAGCAGGATCGGCGAAGGGACGCGCTGCGTCCTGGATCAGCACGATCTCCGGGGCGGGAGAGAGTGCCGCCAGCGCCTCCAGCCCATTGCGCACGCTCTGCTGGCGCGTCGCGCCGCCGATCGCCGGCTCCAGCAGCTGCGCGCGCGCGCTATCCGAAAGCTCGGCGACGCCGCGCGCGTAGAGCTCCGCGTCGTCGGCATGGATGGCGACGATAAGCGAAGCCTGCGGCGCAGCCCGGTGCATCGCTTCGAGCGTGCGCGCCAGCACAGACTTGCCGAGAAGCGCACGATATTGTTTCGGAAGGCCGTCGCCCGCCCGCACGCCGCGGCCGCCGGCGACAGTGAGGATCGCAATGGTCGAGGATGAGCTCATAGAAGGTTCCTCTCCCGCTTTTTCGGCTTCGCGTCAATTTTCACTATTCTCGGGGATGTACGCATTGCGTACGTATGGCCATCTGCATATAGTGTAGGCACGATGACAACTGATGAATTTATAGGCGAGACCATAGGAGCCACGCCTTTGCGCATCGGTTCGCTTCATCTTACGGGGCGCGCCTTTCTGGCGCCTATGGCCGGCGTGACCGATCTCGCCATGCGGCGGATCGCATTGCGTTTCGGCGCGTCCGCGGCGGTCGGCGAGATGGTCGGGGCGAGCGCGCTGGCGCGCGGCGACGTCGAGGCCCGCCAGCGTCTGGACGGCTCCGGCATAGACGCCCATATCGTGCAGATCGCGGCGCGCGATCCGGCGGGCATAGCCGAGACGGCGCGCCAGGCCGAGGCCGCGGGAGCGAGGCTGATCGACATCAACATGGGCTGTCCCTGCAAGCGCGTGACCGGCGGCCTCGCCGGCGCAGCGCTGATGCGCGAGCCGGCGCTCGCCGCCGAGCTGGTCCGCGCGGCTGTGGGCGTGGTCTCGGTTCCGGTGAGCGTCAAAATGCGGCTCGGCTGGGACGATGCCAACCGCAACGCCGCCGAGCTGGCGCGTCTGGTCGAGGCCGAGGGCGCCGTCATGGTGACGGTGCATGGCCGCACCCGCGCGCAATTCTATGAGGGCAGGGCGGATTGGCGAGCGATCGCCGCGGTCAAGTCCGCTATAAAAATTCCGGTCGTGGCCAATGGCGATTGCGCCTCCCCGCAGGACGCCGCCGCAATGCTCGCGGCCTCCGGCGCCGATGCGGTGATGGTCGGTCGCGCGGCGATGGGGCGGCCCTGGCTCGTCGGCGATATCGCTCATTTTCTCGCCACCGGGCGCCGTCGCGCGACGCCCTCCGCCACAATGCGGCTGGAGGCCGCGCTCGAGCATTTGGACGGTCTGCTGACCGCCATGGGCGCGAATTTGGGCCTGCGCCATGCGCGCAAGCATCTCTCCGCCTATGCCGAGCAGGCGGAGGGAGACGCCGAGGCGCGCGCCGGTCTCCGACGGGCGATGCTCGCCTCTTCCTCGGCCGAGGAGGTTCGCGGGCTTCTTCGCCTTTTGTTCTCGCTCGAGCCGGCGCGAGGGGAGCCGGCTCCGGCATATTGCTGACGCGTATGTCCCGTACAGGATCGGCGCGCGCTCCGCGCCAGAGGAGTTCCGAGGTGTCGAGATGACCGCCGAATCCAACCCGCACCGGCGCAAGAACGCGCTCACGACGCCCGTCGGCGCGCGGCTGCGCGTGATCGCCGAAAATAATCGCGCCTGCATTCTCGAAGCTTTGCCCAATGTGATCCTGGCGATCCGGCCGGATGGGGTGATCGTCGACGCCAACGCCGCGGCGGAGTCGTTCTTCGAGATCGGCAAGCCGATCCTCATCGGCCAGGAGCTGAGCCGTCTCGTGCCCTTCGGCTCGCCCTTGATCGCCCTTATCGAGCAGGTGCGCGAGCGCGGCTCGGCGATCAATGAATATCGCATCGACCTCGGCCGGCCCGGAGCGGAGGGGGAAAGACGCGTCGATGTGCATTGCGCGCCGCTGCCGGACAGCGACGGCGGCGTTCTCGTGGTGCTGCAAGAGCGCACAATTGCCGATAAAATAGACAGGCAGCTGACCCATAGGGGGGCGGCGCGCACGGTTTCCGGGCTCGCGGCGATGCTCGCCCATGAGATCAAAAACCCGCTGTCGGGCATTCGCGGCGCCGCGCAACTGCTGGAAAGCTCTGTGGGAGACGCCGATCGGGCGCTGACGCGGCTGATCTGCGAGGAGACCGACCGCATCGTCCGCCTCGTCGACCGCATGGAGGTGTTCTCCGACTCGCGGCCGCCGGAGCGCGAGAAGGTCAATATTCATGTGGTGCTGGACCATGTGAAGCGGGTCGCCCGCAGCGGCTTCGCCCGCCACATTCGCTTCATCGAGAATTACGACCCCTCGCTGCCGCCGGTCGCCGCCAATCGTGACCAGCTGGTCCAGGTCTTTCTCAATCTGGTCAAGAATGCGGCCGAGGCGATCGGCGACTCCATAGACGGCGAGATCGAGCTTTCCACCGCCTTCCGGCCGGGAGTCAGCCTGCGCACCGCCGGCGACAAGCGCCCGGTGGGGCTGCCGCTGGAGTTCTGCGTGCGCGACAATGGCCGCGGCGTGCCCGAGGACATAGCCGCGCATTTGTTCGATCCCTTCATCACCACGAAGACTTCTGGAACTGGCCTCGGACTTGCACTGGTGGCTAAGATCGTCAATGACCACGGCGGCATCGTCGAATGCGAATCTCACCCGAGGCGTACTACTTTCCGTATTTTGATGCCGATGTATCGCAACAAGGACGAGGAGAAGCGAGCGGACGAGCGACGAGCCAGACGACAACATTCCGCCGCCGAGGGAACAGAGCCTGCGCCGAGAGAGCGCCGCTCGTGAGAACGATCTGCTGGAGAAAAATCCGATGACCCACGGCGAGATTCTGGTCGCCGACGACGACGCCGCGATCAGAACTGTGGTGGCGCAGGCGCTCTCACGCGCCGGCTATGAGGTGCGCACCACCGGAACGGCCGCGACCTTGTGGCGCTGGGTGCAATCGGGCGAGGGCGATCTCGTCGTCACCGATGTGGTGATGCCGGACGAAAACGCTTTCGAGCTGCTGCCGCGCATAAAGAAGCTGCGCCCCGATCTGCCCATCATCGTGATGAGCGCGCAGAACACTTTCATGACCGCGATCCGCGCCTCCGAGCGCGGCGCTTATGATTATCTGCCCAAGCCCTTCGATCTGAAGGAGCTGGTCGGCATCGTCGGCCGCGCCATGGCCGAGCCGCGCAAGAAGAACGAGATCGACGGCCCGGACGATATGGAGGGCATGCCCCTCGTCGGCCGCTCGCAGGCGATGCAGGAGATTTATCGCTCGCTGGCGCGGCTGATGCAGACCGATCTCACCGTCATGATCAACGGCGAGTCGGGCACGGGCAAGGAGCTGGTCGCCCGCGCGCTGCACGACTATGGCAAGCGCAAGAAAGGTCCCTTCGTCGCCATCAACATGGCCGCCATCCCGCGCGATCTCATCGAGAGCGAGCTGTTCGGCCATGAGAAGGGCTCCTTCACCGGCGCCAATCAGCGCTCTATCGGCCGTTTCGAGCAGGCCGAAGGGGGAACGCTGTTCCTCGACGAGATCGGCGACATGCCGATGGAGGCGCAGACGCGGCTTTTGCGCGTGCTGCAGCAGGGCGAATATACGACCGTCGGCGGCCGCACGCCGATCAAGACCAATGTCCGCATCATCGCCGCGACCAATAAGGATCTGCGCGCGCTGATTCAGCAGGGCCTGTTCCGCGAAGACCTCTATTTCCGCCTCAACGTCGTGCCGCTGCGCCTGCCGCCGCTGCGCGAGCGCTCCGAGGATATCGCCGACCTCGTGCATCACTTCTTCAAAGTGGCGGCGAGCGAGGGCCTGCCGCAGAAATATATCGAGCAGGCGGCGCTCGACCGCATGAAGCGCTATCGCTGGCCGGGCAATATCCGCGAGCTGGAAAATCTCATTCGCCGACTCGCCGCCCTGCATCCGCAGGAGGTCATCACCGAGGCGGTGGTAGAGCTAGAGCTCGAGCATGAGATGCGTCAGGCCTCGCCCGGCGACCGGCTGCAGCCGGCGACGTCCATTATGGCGGATATGCCCTCCGATAAGGATTTGACGCTCTCCACCTCGGTCGAGCAGCATCTCGCCAAGCTGTTCCGCGACCATGGCGATCGCCTGCCGCCGCCGGGCCTCTATCACCGCGTGATTCGCGAGATAGAGGTGCCGCTGATCTCCGCCGCGCTCGCCGCGACGCGGGGCAATCAGATCAAGGCGGCGGAGCTTCTGGGCCTCAACCGCAACACGCTGCGCAAGAAGGTCAATGATCTCGACATCCGCTTGATGCGCTCGCCGCGGTAGGCTCGCGTTTCCGGAGATTCGCACATGACTCGGTTGCTGGAACAGGCTTTCGAAACCATTCGGAAGCTGCCCGACCCGGTGCAAGACGATCTCGCGCGGTTTCTCCTCGAGATCGCCGACGGCGAGACGCAATGCGTCGCGCTGACGTCGGACGAGGAAAGCGATTTGGCGGAGGCGCTGGCGGAGGTCGAGCGGGGAGAATTCGCCGCCGACGAGACGATCCGCGCCATTTGGGCCAAATATGAGTGATGCGGCTCCGCTATACTGCTCGGGTGGCGCAGCAGATCGACGCCGCGCTCGCCTTTGTGGCGGAGCGCTCTCCACAAGGCGCGCGAAATATCCGAATTAGGCTGCAGACGGTTCTGGCGCTGCTGCAAGAGCGTCCGCTCGCGGGCCGTCGAACCAGCGTCCCGTCGGTGCGGCGAATTTCCGTTTCGCCCTATCCCTACCTCGTGGATTATCGGGCGAACGGCGAAGAGATCGCGATCTTGCGTTTCCGCCACGCCGCACGGTCGCCGATCGGCTGAGGCGAGTCGCCGGCCCGCATTGCCTCTACCGGCGCCACGACCTATACAGGCGCATGTCCATGGCGGGAGACATTCAGGCGCCCGAGCCGCCAGCCGCGCCCAGGAAGCGATCCTGGCGGCTGTGGTTCGGGCCGATCGCGGTGGTCGCCGCCGTCGCCTGCGCGCTCGCCACCTTCTTCGTCATGGCCGAGCTAGCGCCGGTGGCGCCGACCAGCGACGTCGTCTATCCGCTCTTCTTCGCCGACGCCGTCGCGCTGGTTCTTCTGGTCGCTCTGGTGCTCGTCAAGGCGGGCACGCTCATCGGCTCCTGGCGGCGCGGCGCCGCGGCGGCGGGGCTGCATATTCGCATCCTCGCCTTCTTTTCCGCCTTGGCGCTGACGCCGGCGATCACTCTCGCCATCGTCGGCTCGGTGACGCTCGAGCGCGCGCTGAACCCGCAATTCCTCGCCATGGTGAAGACGTCTGTTCACAGCACGGCGGAGGCGGCGCGCGTGTTCCGCGAGACGCAATGCCGCTCGCTGCTACAAGAAGCGCAGCTCTCGGCCTCGGATCTCGATCGCGCCCGCGCCATGTTCAACGCCGATCGCGGCCTGTTCCATGAATTCTTCGTCTCGCGGGCGCGCTTCCTCGGCTTTTCCGTGGCGGCGATCGTCAAGACCGACGGGCAGATATTGGAGCGCGTCGATGTGACGGCCGACGGCTCGGCCATCGTCATCGCGCCGCCGGCCTCGGATTTCGAGGATGCGCGCAAGGGCGAGCCGCTCTGCCTCGTCATCGACGATGGGCTCACCTTCGTCGCGCTGCGGCCGCTGTCCAGCTTTCCGGACACATTCCTCTATGTGACGCGTCCGGTCGATCCTTTCGGCGTGCAGTTTCCGGAGCAGGCGGCCAGCCTCATCGCCACCTATGACGCTTTCGAGACCTATCGCGGCGCGGTGAAAAAAGCCTTCACCGTCATGTATGCGCTGCTCGCCACCATAATGCTGCTGTCGGCGGTGTGGGTCGGGCTCGATTTCGTCGATCGGCTCGTCGCGCCGATTCGCGCGCTCATCGCCGCCACCGATCAGGTTTCGGCTGGCAATCTCGACGTGCGCGTCGATGTCGAGCGCTCGCATGGCGATCTCGCGCGGCTCGGCTCCGTCTTCAACAATATGACCAGCGAGATCGAGCAGCAGCAGAGCCGCCTGCTCGCCGCCAATCACCAGAATGAGGAACGTCGCCTCTTCACCGAGGCGGTGCTCTCCGGCGTGCCGGCGGCCGTCATCGGCGTCGATGCGGAAGGGCGGATCAATGTGCTGAACCGCTCGGCGGAGGAGCTTCTCGTCGGAGGGGCGGGGCAGGGCGTGGCCGATAAGGACGGCGCGGCGGCGGCGATCGGCGCGCGGGCGGCCGAGGCTCTCCCCGAGATCGCGCCCATTCTCGCCGACGCAGTGGAAGCGTTTCCGCGCGCCATTCAGACGCAGATCAATATAAGGCGCGGCGTCAAGGAGCTGACGCTCGCCGTCCGCGTCACCTCGGCGAGCACGCAAAAGGGCGGCGCGCATTTCGTCGTCACGCTGGACGACATCACCGATCTCGTCACCGCTCAGCGCACCTCCGCCTGGGCCGATGTGGCGCGGCGAATCGCCCATGAGATCAAAAATCCGCTGACGCCGATCCAGCTCTCCGCCGAGCGGCTGAAACGCAAATACGGCAAGCACATCACCTTCGAGCGCGACGTCTTCGACCAATGCACCGACACGATCGTGCGTCAGGTCGACGACATCAAGCGCATGGTCGACGAATTCGCCTCCTTCGCCCGCATGCCCAAGGCGCGGCCGGTGCGCGACGATCTCTGCGACTGCATGCGTCAGGCCTTTTTTCTGACGCGCGTCGCGCATAACGACGTCGAGATGACGCTCAATCTGCCGGAGGCGCCGGTCTACGCGGTCTTCGATCGAAGGCTGCTGTCGCAGGCGCTCACCAACATAGTGAAGAACGCCGCCGAGGGCATAGAAGCGCGCGAGGACGCCGCCCCGCTCGCCGCCAAGCGCATCGACATCAGCCTCGGCGTGCGCGACCGCATGGCCGAGATCGACGTCGTCGACAATGGCAAGGGTTTCCCCGCCTTCAACCGGCAGCGGCTGCTCGAGCCTTATATGACGACGCGCGCCGAGGGCACGGGGCTCGGCCTGCCTATTGTCGCCAAGATCATCGAGGACCATGGCGGCCGACTCGAATTGCTCGACGCCCCCTCCGGGACGGGCGCCTGCGTGCGCCTGCTCATTCCGCTCGCCGAGACGGCGGCGGAGGAAACGCAGGCGCAGGCGCGGATTTCGTGAATGGTGAGGAACATGGTCAGCGACATTCTCATCGTCGACGATGAAGAAGACATAAGGGAGCTGGTCGCCGGCATTCTCGGCGACGAGGGCCATGGCGTGCGCACCGCCAAGGACGCCGACGGCGCGCTGGCCGCGATCGAGCAGCGCCGCCCACATCTCGTTTTCCTCGATATTTGGCTGCAGGGTTCGCGCCTCGACGGCATGCAGGTGCTGGAGATCGTCCAGAAGCAGCACAAGGACCTGCCGGTGGTGATGATCTCCGGCCACGGCAATATCGAGACTGCGGTCAGCGCCATAAAGCTCGGAGCCTATGACTTCATAGAAAAGCCCTTCAAGGCGGACCGTCTCGTGCTCGTCGCCGAGCGCGCTCTCGAGGCCTCGCATCTGCGCCGCGAGATCAGCGCGCTGCGCCAGCGCGCCGGCGCCTCGGATCGCATCGTTGGCAGTTCCTTCCCCGCGCATCAGCTGCAGCAGGTGATCGCGCGCGTCGCGCCGGTCAATTCGCGCGTGCTCATCACCGGCCAGCCCGGCTCGGGGAAGGAGCTCGCGGCGCGCTGCATCCATGCGGCCTCGCAACGCGCCGTCGGTCCCTTCGTCGTCATCAATGCGGCGACGATCACGCCGGAGAATATGGAAATAGAGCTGTTCGGCAGCGAGGGCGGCGAGGGCGCGCGCAAGATCGGCGCGCTGGAGGAGGCCCATGGCGGCACGCTCTTCCTCGACGAGATCGCCGACATGCCGAAGGACACCCAGTCGAAAATCCTGCGCGTCCTCGTCGAGCAGAATTTTCAGCGCGTCGGCGGAACGGCGCGCGTCGAGGTCGATGTGCGGATCATCTCCTCATCGGCGCGCGATCTCGCCTCGGCGATAGAGGAGGGCGCTCTGCGCGAGGATCTCTTCCATCGCCTGTCCGTGGTGCCGATTCGCATCCCCTCGCTCGCCGAGCGGCGCGAGGATATCCCAGAACTCATCGAATATTTCATGGAGCAGGTCTCGGCGACCTCCGGCATGCCGCGCCGCAAAATCAGCGAGGATGCGCTCGCCGTGATGCAATTGCACGATTGGCCGGGCAATATCCGCCAGCTGCGCAACAATGTGGAGCGGCTGATGATTCTGACCGCCGGCGACGCCACGGCGGAGATTTCCGCCGAAATGCTGCCGTCCGAGATCGGCCAGCTCGTCCCCGCGACTCCGGCCGGCGTGCGCGGCGAGAAGCTGATGAGCCTGCCGCTGCGCGAGGCGCGCGAAGTGTTCGAGAGAGAATATCTGATCGCCCAGCTCAATCGCTTCAGCAACAATATTTCGCGAACCGCGGAATTCATTGGAATGGAGCGATCGGCGCTCCATCGCAAGCTGAAGTCGCTCGCCATCGAGTGAGCGACAAATCTCGCCGATACAAGATCTTGCGAAAATTTCCTATTGGCTCTGCGACGGTTTGGCTCTAGTTGATGCGTTTCGTCTCGTCGTAAACTCGTCGAAACAGCGGGTTACAGAACCGTAAGTGGAGGCCTTTCGCCGCATGAAGGAGTTGCGTCTTGCGCATTGCGCCGACGCGGGCTCTAATGTGCGGTCGGATGGCTATGGACCGATAAGAGCGACGCAAATCGCCCCGATAACGAAAAACAGAACAGGATAGCCGATGTCCTCCGAACGCGCGCAGAATCTGCAAGATACGTTTTTGAATTACGTGAGGAAGAACAAAGTCCCGCTCACGATTTTTCTGGTCAATGGCGTCAAATTGCAGGGCATCGTGACCTGGTTCGACAATTTCTGCCTCTTGCTGCGCCGCGATGGGCACTCGCAGCTCGTTTATAAGCATGCGATCTCGACGATCATGCCCGGCCATCCGATCCATATGTTCGAGCCGGGCGAAGAGGGCGCGGAGCCCGCGCCGGAGCAACGTCACCGCTGAGCGGGATTTCGGAAGATCGGCCCTGGTTTTCCGTTGAAGTTCCCGCAAATACAACAGACGCTGGCAAGGCGCGCGGCAATCCGCCGACGCGCTCCGCTCAGCGGGCCGAGGTCGGGTTGAGCGAAAAAACATCAGCGTCCGAGGACCGGACGGCGGACATGTCCACGAAAGCGCTCGTGGTGGGTCCTTATCCCACGCGGGCGCGGCCCTCGGAGAGCAGCGCGGGGCAGGGGGCGGAGCGCGACCCGGTCTCGAGGCTCGCGGAGGCTGTCGGCCTGGCGGAGGCGATCGAGCTCGACATTGTCGGCGAAATCGCCGTTTCCCTGCACGACGTCCGGCCCGCGACCTATCTCGGCAAGGGCAAGGTCGAGGAGATCGCCGAGACGGTGAAAGCGACCGAGGCGGAGCTGGTGACGATGGACTGCCAGCTCTCGCCCGTTCAGCAGCGCAATCTCGAGAAAGCTTGGGGCGCCAAGGTCATCGACCGCACCGGGCTGATCCTCGAGATTTTCGGCCGCCGCGCCCGCACGAAGGAGGGCTCGCTGCAGGTCGAGCTCGCCCATCTCGCCTATCAGAAATCGCGGCTCGTGCGCAGCTGGACCCATCTCGAGCGCCAGCGCGGCGGCTTCGGCTTTCTCGGCGGCCCCGGCGAGACACAGATCGAGACCGACCGCCGCCTGATCGAGGAGCGCATGGCGCGCATCGAGCGCGATCTCGATCAGGTCAAGCGCACGCGCGGCCTCCATCGCAAGAAGCGGCGCGAGGTTCCCTATCCGGTCGTCGCTCTGGTCGGCTACACCAACGCCGGCAAATCGACACTGTTCAACCGCCTGACCAAGGCCGGCGTGCTGGCCGAGGACATGCTGTTCGCGACGCTCGATCCGACGCTTCGCCAGATTCGTCTGCCGCACGGCGCGAAGGTGCTGCTCTCCGACACGGTCGGCTTCATCTCCGATCTGCCGACCATGCTGATCTCCGCCTTCCGCGCGACGCTGGAGGAAGTGACGCTCGCCGATGTGATCCTGCATGTGCGCGACGTCTCGCATCCCGATTGGGAGGCGCAGGCCGCCGACGTCGAATCCATTCTCGGTGAGCTCGGACTTTCCGGTGAGGCGGGAACGCGCATTCTCGAAGTCTGGAACAAGATCGACGCGCTGGACGACGACATCGTCGCCGCGATGAAGATCGCCGCGCGTGGGAAGAAGATCGTCGATCGGCCGTCTCTCGTCTCGGCGCTGACCGGGGAAGGGCTCGACGCCCTGCTCGGCCGCATAGAGACGCGGCTCGCCGAGGGACGCATTCAGCTCGAGGTCGAGCTCGACCCCGCCGACGGCGCCGGCATTGCGTGGCTGCACGCCCATACGGAGGTTCTGGATCGCCAGACGCTGGCCGATGGCCGCGCGCGCCTCATCGTGCGCGTCGCGCCGGAGCGATTCGACGGGGTGACGCGCCGCTATCCGCAGGCGGAAGTGCGCGCTCGCGCGTCATCCAAGCGGCGCGCGCGCTAATTCCCTCTCGGCGCGCCTCGAGTCCCGAGGCGCTCGAACATGCGGATCGAGCCATGGATCGAATTTATCTGATCGTCGCTATTCTCTCCGAGGTGGTCGGCACCTCCGCGCTCAAGGCGAGCGAGGCTTTTTCCAAGCCGCTGCCGTCGGTCATCGTCGTCATCGGCTATGGCGTGTCCTTTTTTCTGCTGTCGCTCGCGCTGCGCAGCATTCCGGTCGCCGTCGCCTATGCGATATGGTCCGGGGTCGGTCAGGCGCTGATCGCCGTCGTCGCGTGGTTCGCTTTCCATCAGAGGCTCAACGCCGGCGAGATGGCCGGCATGGGCCTCATCATCGCTGGCGTCGTCGTGCTGAGCCTTTTTTCGCAGACCGCTCATTGAGGATGTTTCGATGCCGCTCACCTTGCTCATCGGCAATAAGGGCTATTCGTCCTGGTCGCTGCGCGCCTGGCTGCTGCTGAAGCAGCTCGGAATCGACTTCGACGAGATATTGGTTCCGCTCTATCAGCCAGAATCCAAGGCAAAGCTCCTCGCCTTCTCGCCCGCGGGCAAGGTTCCCGCGCTGCGCGCCGACGATATTCTGGTTTGGGAATCACTCGCCATCGTCGAATTCATCGCCGCGCGCTTTCCCGATCTCCCGGTATGGCCGCACGATCCGGCGGCGCGGGCTCTGGCGCGCTCGCTCTCGGCGGAAATGCATTCCGGCTTCACGGCGTTGCGCGGCGAATATCCCACCAATTTCCGTCGCTCGCCGCGCTCCATTGCAGCGCCGAGCGCGGCGGCGGCCGCCGATATCGCCCGCATAGACGCCGCCTGGCGCGATGCGCGCGCGCGCTTCGGCGGGCAGGGGCCGTTTCTCTTCGGCGAATTCTCGGCCGCTGACGCCATGTTCGCGCCGGTCGTTTGCCGATTCTCGACCTATAGGCTCGACGTCTCGCCGCAAGCGCAGGATTATATGCGCGCGATCGAGGCGCTGCCGGCCTATCGGGAATGGGTGGAGAGCGGCCGCGCCGAGCCCTGGGTCCTCGAGAAATTCGAGAAGTAATCTCGCGCGGGAAGCGCAGATAGAACGCCCGCTGTCAGGAGCGGGCGATCACTCGCGCTCCGCAGCTTTGGCGGCCTGCCATAACGCTTCCATCTCGTCGAGCGTCGATTGTTTCGGGCTCTTGCCCTGTTCGGCGAGCGCGCGCTCGATGAAACCGAAACGCCGCTCGAATTTTGCGTTGGCGCCGCGCAACGCCTGCTCCGGATCGGCGCCGACATGGCGAGCGAGATTGGCGACGGCGAAGAGAAGATCGCCGATCTCCTCCACGACGGCGGGCGCGTGAGGCGCGCCATCGATGCCCAGCTCCGCTTCCACCTCCCGCGTCTCCTCGCGGATCTTCTCCAGCACGAGACGCGCGTCGGCCCAGTCGAAGCCGACCCTGCCGGCCTTTTCCTGAAGCTTCACCGCGCGCGTCAGAGCGGGCAGGGCAGGCGGAACACCATTGAGCAGGCCGGCGGGCTCTTCTATGCCGCGACGCTCGGCGCGGGCCTTCTTCTCCTGCGCTTTGATCTCGGCCCATTGGACGGCGACATCCTCAGGCGAGGCCGCGGATTTGTCACCGAACACATGCGGATGGCGGCGGATGAGCTTGTCCGAGATCGCCTCGGCCACATCGGCGAAGGCGAAAGCGCCGCCCTCCTCGGCCAGACGGGCGTGAAAGACCACCTGCAGCAGCAGATCGCCGAGCTCGTCGCGAAGATCGCCGAGATCGCCCCGCTCGATCGCGTCGACGACCTCATAGGCCTCCTCGAGTGTATAGGGAGCGATGCTGGCGAAGTCCTGCTCGAGGTCCCAGGGGCAGCCGGTTCCGGGGGTGCGCAGGGCCGCCATTATGCCGAGGAGGCGCGTGATCGCGTCCTGCGTCATCTACAGGCCTCTAAGAGGCGGAACGAGCATTGAAAAGCGCGAGCGGCGCGTTGTTTTGACGCAGCGGCGCGTGGCAAAAAAAGCGAGGAATCCGAGACGCTTTGCTCTAACATGAGTGCCGGATCTCGACTGCGCCCTTGGTCTACCGCCCTCCGCAGTCGATCCGAGGGTCCGGGGCCATAGTACGCCTTGCAACCGACAGCGCCTCGGACCCGACTTGCGCATCCGAGGTGAGATCGTCGTCGCCTTTCGGCGTGCAGCCGCAAGCCGGGAACGACTTGCGGCCCACTGTTTTTCAGCGCCTCAGTCGAGCGTGATCGACAGAGCTTCGCGACCCTTCGCCGTGTCGACGACCTGCATCGTCACAGGCTGGCCTTCGGCGAGATGAGTGACGCCGGAGGGACCGAGGATCGAGATATGGACGAAGACGTCCTTCCCGCCATCATTCGACTGCACGAAGCCGAAGCCCTTGGTCTCGTCGAACCATTTGACCTTGCCGGAGACCGGCACAGCCGTCGACGGATCAGGAGCCTGACGACGCGGCGGCCGATCGAAGCCGCCGCTGCCGCCGCCGCTGCTGCTTCGCGGACGCTCTGCGGTCGCAGTCGAAAGATCGACCTCGAGCACGCGAGTGACCTGCTGGCCCTTGACCGAGCTCGACACCTGCACCTTCAGCTTCGCTCCGGGCGGCAGGGCGTCATAGCCCGCAGCCTGAACGGCGCCGATATGCAGGAACGCGTCGCCCGTGCCATTGCCGAGCTCCACGAAGCCGAAGCCTTTTTCGGGCTTGAACCATTTGACGACCGCGTCGATCGCGGGCTCGTTCGAGGACGGGGGCGGCGCATCGCCAAATCCACCACCTCCGCCGAAAGGCGACCTCGGCGGCCGGCTGGGCCGCGGGCTGTCGTAGCCGTATGGGGGGTCGTCGTCGAACCCACGTTTTCTGGGTCCCCGGAAGTCTCGACCTTTGCTGCTCATGTCTTGGTACTCGTCTCCGCCAACCGCCAAAAGACCGCTATAGCCACATGCACGGCCTCTCGCCGGGCGCAAAAGCGCCGACGACGCACGCGTCCGCCGGCGTCTCGCGGAGAGCCGGTTTTGGTGCGTTCGTAAGTGTGCCAGTTGAATGCCATATAGTCCCGCGCAATCGCCTTTTTACCAGGAAGCGGCCCAGTCTGGCTAGATGAATTCGCCAGCGTTTTCGAAAAAACCCGAGGCCGCCGCTCACCATGCGACGAATCACAGGGTGAGAACACGCAGATCGAAGCGTGGAAAAGTGGCGCGAGCGCGGCAAGAACGCCGCGCATCCGCACTCGGCGCACAACAGCGGCGCGGGGCCTCGAAGGCGAGGGGCCGGACGCTCGACGCGCAATGGACTGAAATCACGGAAGATCGGAAAAATGAAAATCGCATAATCGATATTATGGAACCTAAAATCCATTCGCCTTGGGGCAGGAAATGGCTCCGGTCGGCGATGGCGATCGGACGGCGCGCAGATTAGCACGCGCATATCAGCGCGCGCTGGGTCGCTCGGTTCATGGATAATGCGGCTGTTTCGGACGCGTGGCTCAGGCCAGATCGATCCGCATTCCGTCGAAGGCCGGCGTCACATTCTCCGGCAGAGTCGCGGCCAGCGCGTCATAGTCGAGATCGACATGCAGATCGGTCAGAATCGCGCGACGCGGCTTGAAATGGGCGACCCATTCCAGCGCCTCGCCGACCGAGAGATGCGTGCCATGGCGCTTCTGGCGCAGCGCGTCGATGATCCAGACGTCGAGCCCCTCGAGATGGCGGAAGCTCTCTTTGGGCACGGAATTGAGGTCCGGCGTATAGGCCAGCCCGCCGATGCGAAAGCCGAGCGCGTCCATATCGCCATGGTCGAGCCGGAACGGCATGGCCTCGATGGTTCCGCCGGGACCTTCCACCGTCACCTCGCGGCCGAGATGAATGCGATGCTCGTCGAGCAGCGGCGGATAATAGCTGCCGGGCGGCGTCTCGAAGATATAGTCGAAGCGATCCGTCAGCATTCTGGCCGTCGGCTCGTCCAGATAGGCCGGAATGCGCCTTCCGCTCTCCAGCACCAGGCCGCGCACATCATCGACGCCATGTGTGTGATCGGCGTGCGGATGGGTGAAGAGTATCGCGTCGAGATGGTCGACCTTCGCGTCGATCAATTGCTCGCGCAGATCGGGCGAGGTGTCGATCAGCACATTGGTCCGCGCGTCGCCCTCGGTCCGCGTCGCCAATATCGAGCAGCGCCGGCGGCGATTCCGCGGATTGGCGGGATCGCAGGCGCCCCAGCCCTGGCCGACGCGCGGAACGCCGCCGGAGGAGCCGCAGCCCAATATGGTGACGGCGAGGCTCATTCGGCGGCTCGCCGTGTTTCGATTGGCGTCATTTTGGAGAAAAGCGCCAGCGCATTGGCTGTCGTCTGCGCGGCCATCTCCTCGAAGGAGACGCCTTTGGCCGCCGCGAGCGTGCGCGCCGTATCGGCGACATAGGCCGGCTCATTGCGCTTGCCGCGATGCGGCACGGGCGCCAGGAAAGGCGCGTCGGTCTCCACCAGGAGACGCTCCAGCGGCACGTCGCGCGCGATCTCGCGCAGCTCCCCGGAATTCTTGAACGTCACCACGCCGGAAAAGGAGATGTAGAGCCCGAGTTCCACAGCCGTCTCGGCCAGCGCGCGCGAGCTGGTGAAGCAATGGAGCAGGGCCTTGAAAGCCCCCTTCCCCATTTCCTCGCGCAGAATTTCGGCGCAATCGGCGTCGGCGTCGCGCGAGTGAATGACGAGCGGCAGCCCGCTCTCGCGCGCGGCTTCGATATGGGTGCGGAAGACGCGATGCGCCAGCTCGCGCGGGGCTTTGTCATAGTGGTAGTCGAGCCCCGCCTCACCCAGCCCCACGCATTTCTCATGGCGCGCCAGCGCGACGAGCTCGGCGACGCTCGCCTCGCGCTCCTCATGGGCGTGGTTGGGATGCGTGCCGACCGTGCAGAACACATCCTCGTAACGCTCGGCTATGGCGGCGATCGCAGCGAACTTCTCGACATGGGTCGAGATGGTGACGAAACGCGCGACGCCCTGCGCCCGAGCGCGCGCCACGACCTCCTCCTGCTCAGGAGCGAAATCGGGGAAGTCGAGATGGCAATGTGTGTCGATCAGCATGGGCTCGGCCTGAACTCTCGGCGTGTCAGCGCCGAACCCTTAACGCGCCCGGCCGGGAATTGGAACGATTCTATTCGGAGAGGGATTCCGCTTCGCGAATGCGGCGATGCAAGTCTTCGACCAGTCGAGGGTCGTTCTGCGCGCCAGTGAACACAGGCTGAAGTTTACGGAGAGACGATGACAATCTGAGCCAAAAACGCCGCATCCTCCTCATCGAGCCGCGCGTCATCGAAGCGCGTCGTCGCATCGATCGTCGTGCCCCTGATATTGCAGCCGCGCAAATCCGCGCCCGAAAAATCGACGCCGCACAAATCCTCCCCGCCAAGGTCGATCCCCGCCAGCGTCAGGCCGCGGAAATCGGTGAGCGGATCGAGATCGCCGAGCCGCGCCATCGCTGCGAAAGACATGGGGCCGGCCGCTATGATCTTTTCGGCGCGCGCCGCGACATCGGTGGTCAATGTGAATTGTGAATGCGAATTCGGATCGGTCTGCACGACGGCGCCGAATGGCAGGGGACCGAAGAAACCGGATAGGCCTAAAGCCATTTTGGAAAAATCCTATTCGCTGTCGAGATCGACTCCGAGCAGCCTGTCGCCATGCTTGGTCAACAGCGCCGTCAGCAGCGCGTGCTTCTGCTTTTCCTGGCTCTTCGTGAACAGGCTGCAGGCGCCGAAATCCATCTCCGACACTTGCAGGCCGAGATCGACGCGCCCGCGCATTCGCGGCCGCTCGCCTTTCGCGACCTCGACGGAAGCGATGCGTCCGTCCACCTCGCCGCCATAGGCGACGGCGAAAATGTCGCCCTTCAGAAAGCCGCCGCCGGCGGCGGCGATAAGCCAGCTCTCGCCGCCCTCGGCGCGGCCGGCGGCGCTGATCAATTGCGGCGTCGGATCGGCGGCCGGCGTCGCAAAGGCCGGCTGCGTCATGCGGCCATTCTCGCAATTCACGAAAAGCTCCGCGCTGCGGTAGCCGAAAGTAATATGGCCCTTCTCGCTCGTCGCCCGCATCTCGCCGCGGAACGTCACCCGGCAGATGACGGAGAAGATGTCCTTGGCGTCCTCGCTCTCGGCGGCGCGCCCCTGGCCGAGCGCGACATAGCCCGATGCCGGCGCAAATTTGTCGATCGCCGGCCGCTGCGGGACGGGCGGCTCCGGCGTCTTCGTCATTTGCAGCGGCGATAGTTTCGCGAGCCGGCTGGAAGCGCGCTCGGCCCCCGGCAAATTCGCGCGAATGAGCGAGGCGGGGACGATATAGCCGACGCGCAGATCCTCGCCCTGCCCTTTGCCGCCGAAATCGACCTGAGTCAGAACGCCCATGAGATTGGGCGCATTGGGCGTGAACAGCGGCGAGCCGCTGGAGCCTTTCTCTGCGAAATAGGGATTGTCTCGCTCGGCAGTGAATTTGCGCCAGCTCTTCGAATTCGTCCGATCCTCGATCTCGCCTTCAATCAAATCATCGGTGTTTCGCGTCGGGAGATAGGCCAGCAATTCCGCTCTGCCGGCCTCGTAGCTCTCGAGCGCCAAGGGCAGACGCAGCGCTTCCTCGGGCGTGGCGTCGGCGCGCAGAAAGGCCAAATCGGGCGTTTGGCGGCGGCCGCCGGCGGTGCTGGCCAGCGTCGCGTGACGCGGGTCGCGATTTGCCCCGGGCAGGAAAGGAAACTCTATGCGCAAGCGCTCTTCGCCCGGCGCATGGGCGCGCGCATCCTCGACGACATGGGCGCAGGTGACGATGAGATCGCCTTCGATCAACGCGCCGCAGCCGACGAATGCTTTTCGCTCGTCGGCTGTGAAGATATAAATGAGCGCGGTTTCACGTTTAGGCATCGGCGAAAGGAATATTATGAGCGCGAACATCATAATCGAGGCCGGCGAAGGCCGGAAGATATATTTCGGCGGAGCGGAGGGGCCGGAAGGCCTCGAATCCGTGGGCGCGCTCGATCGCGCGGCGAAGGCCTCGGCCGATCAATTCGCCAAGGCCATGGGCTCGCTCTCCGTGCTGGTCGAGCATTTGCGCAGCGCGGTCGAGGCGATTCCCGACAGGCCGCAGAAAGTCGAGATCGAGTTCGGCGCGTCGCTGACCGGCGACTGCGATCTCTGGGTCGTCTCCGGCGAGGGCAAGGCAGAATTCAAGGTCAAGCTCGCCTGGGAGAAGCCGAAGAAGGAGGCGTGACGCCGCCTCACGAGCATCCGGTGACGAGACCGTCGCTGCGTCCGGCCCGCAGTGAGCGCGAGACGCGCGTCACCAGCGGATCGAACTTCTTCTTTTGCGATGCGGGATATTCGATGGAGGCATTGTTCCATATCTCGCCTCTGCAGGAGAGCAGCGAGCGACGATAGAAAATGCGGTCGCCTTTCACACCCGAGACGACGACCCAATCCTTGCCTTTCTTGGCGTAGGTCACGGTCTCGCCCTCGCCGGGCGCGAGACGGTCGGCGAATTCCTGGTCCTTCTGAAAAGCGCGATAGCCGCCATAGATGGCGATCTCGGCCTGCTTGTCCGGCGAGGTGAAGACGCGGCCGTCGTCATTCTCCGGCGCCTCGCCCATGGTCCAGCCCTTGGGGACATCGGCCGTCGTGCCGAAGCGGGCGTTGCGATAGGCGAGCCAGGCTTCGGCGTGCAGAGGGCCGGCGCAGAGCAGGGCCGCGACGGTCGCCGTCATCAAAATGAGGCTCGCTCGCGACCGTTCCATTTGCGCCTCCCCGTCAGCTCTTGGCGCCTTGCGCCTCGCCCTCCTCCACATAGCGCGGAAAGACCGGAGCGGGCGCTGGCAGCGGCGCGCCGGGGCTCAGCGCATGCGCCTCGCCGGCATGGACGAAATCGCGCGCATCGGCGGGAACGGCGAGCAGATCGAGCAGGCCCGAGGCCGCGGCCGGAATGAAAGGCTGCAACGGAATGGCGAGCCGCCGCAGAGCCTCCGCCGTCACATAGAGGATCGTCTCCATGCGCTTGGGGTCGGTCTTCTTTTTGGCCCAGGGCTCCTCGCCGGCGAAATAGCGATTGGCGTCCCCGACGACGCGGAACAGCTCCGCCAGCGCCAGATGCGGCGCATAGGCGTCCATAGCCTCGCGCGCCTTGCCGAGAGCGGCGAAGGCGTCGGCGAGCAGCGCGCGGTCAGCCTCGGTCAACTCGCCCGGCGTAGGGACGGCGCCGCCGCAATTCTTGGCGATCATCGACAGCGAGCGCTGCGCCAGATTGCCGAGGTCATTGGCGAGATCGGCGTTGATGCGATTGACGATCGCCTCATGCGAATAATTGCCGTCCTGGCCAAAGGGCACCTCGCGCAAAAAGAAATAGCGCAGCTGATCGACGCCATAGCGCTGCGCGAGATCGATCGGATCGATGACATTGCCGACCGACTTCGACATTTTCTCGCCGCGGCTGAACAAAAAGCCATGCACGACGATCTGCTTCGGCAGAGCCACGCCGGCCGACATCAGAAAGGCCGGCCAATAGATCGCGTGAAAGCGTGTGATGTCCTTGCCAATGACATGGGCGTTCGCCGGCCAGAAGCGGGCGCGCTCCCCCTCCCCGGTCAAAAAGCCGGTCGCGGTGATGTAATTGGTGAGCGCGTCCACCCACACATACATCACATGCGGCGAATTGGTCTCCGGCTTGGGCGGAACAGGAATGCCCCAGTCGAAAGTGGTGCGGCTGATCGAGAGATCGGTGAGGCCGCGCTTCACGAAGGAGACGATCTCGTTTCTGTATTTCTCCGGCGTGATGAAATCCGGATGCGCCTCATAGAGAGCGAGCAGTCTCTCCTGATAGGCCGAGAGCTTGAAGAACCAGCTCTCCTCCTCCACCCATTCGACCGGCGTGCCCGTCGGCGCGAGCTTCCTGCCCTCGATCTCGGTGATCTCGCCTTCGTCGTAATAGGCCTCGTCGCGCACCGAGTACCAGCCGGAATATTTGGCGAGATAGATATCGCCCGCCGCCTCCATGCGCTTCCAAATCTCGAGCGCCGCCTCCGCGTGGCGCGGCTGCGTCGTGCGCACGACATCGTCGGCGAGCGCGTTCAGCGTCTCGCCCATGGTCTGGAACTGGCCGGCGGTGCGATCGGCGAGCTGCTGCGGGGTCAGCCCCTCGCGCTCGGCGGTGCGTTGCATCTTCTGGCCGTGCTCGTCCATTCCGGTCACGAACAGCACGTCGAAGCCGTCGAGCCGCTTGAAGCGCGCGAAAGCGTCGGTCGCGATGCGTTCATACGCATGACCGATATGCGGGGCGCCATTCGCATAGGGAATGGCGGTGGTGATCATGAAGGTCGGACGTTCAGCCATGGGCCAAGGGTCTAGCGCGCTTTGCCGCGGCGGGGAAGCGGAAGGCGTGCGGCGCAGCAAAATTCCTGGCTAGATCATTCGCGCGAGCGCCGCGCGCCAATGTTCGAGCTTGCGATCGAAGCTCATGGCCGCATGGGCCGGGCTGGTCGAAGGCAAGGTCACGCTGGGCGGCGCCGATGCGGCCAATGTCGGCGCGACCATCCGGCGATAGAGATCGCCCGCCTTGCCGCCATTGAGGCAGACGAGAGCGGTCTGCGGATGCGCGGCTAGAAAGCCGGCTATGTCGTTGACGACGACGCTGGCGACGTCGATCTTCTGGTCGAGGCTGCCCGGCCGCCGCCCCTCGGCGCAGACATCCCACAAAGCGACACCCCTCTCCGTCAGCTGCGCGAGCCGCTCCTCATAGGGCAGTTCCGGCGCGACGCCGAACAGCCGCCCCATGATCGGCCAGAAGGCGTTGCGCGGCTGCGCATAATACTGGACGCGCGCCAGCGAGACCTGCCCGGGCAAAGAGCCGAGGATCAGCACGCGCGCGTCGGCGCGGGAGACCGGCGGGAAGCCTTTCGAGGTCGGAATGACGTCCAAGGAAAGCCTCTATCGGCGCGCCGCCTCTTCGAGATCGGCGAACACCTGCAGAATGAGCCCGCGCTTGTCGAAATTGAACACTTCCGTCTCGCGCGCCGCTTCGCCGATGCGCTCCCAGGCGCGCGCATAAGGGGCGAGGCTCGTCGCGCTCGCGCCTTCGCCGGCCTTGGTCCGCACTGTGGAATCGAGGAAGCGATAGAGCCCGCTCATGAAGGTCTCATAGGCCTGCTCATTGTCGCGTCCGGCGAGCCGGTCGGCCAGCGAATGCACGGCGAGCCAATCCACTTGCGGCAGACGCGCGAACATCGCCCGCAGCGCCGTATCGAAGGCGACGCCGTCGCCGTCCAGCAGACGCAGCGCCTCGCGCACAGAGCCTTCCGCCCCCGCCGCGGCGCCGGCCAGAGCCTCCTGCTGCGCTGAGCTCCAGGGCGCGCCCAATGCGCGGATCGCGGCGATGACGTCCGGCTCGGCCAAGGGCGTGAGATTGAGCTTGCGGCAGCGCGAGCGGATGGTCGGCAGCACCCGGCCCGGCTGGTGCGCGACGAGCAGAAACAGCGAGCGCGCCGGCGGCTCCTCGATCAGCTTCAGCAGCGCATTGGCGCTGGAGCGGTTGAGATCGTCCACGCTGTCGACGATGGCGACGCGCCAGCCGCCCTCGCCCGAGCTCTGGTGAAAGAGATGGATCAGCCGCCGCACATCCTCGATGCGGATTTCGGTGAAGTGCTTCTTGGTCTTCTCATTCCACTCGCGGCGCAGCAGGAAGAGATCGGGCAGCGCCAGCGCCGCTATGCGCCGGCTGACGAAGCTCTCCTCTGCGACGAAAAGCGACTGTGCGCTCGCCGCCTCGGGCGCGCTGGCGTCCGGATGGGCGAGCAGGAATCGCGCGAGCCGCCAGGCCAGCGTCGCCTTGCCTATGCCCTCCGGCCCGCCGATGAGAATGGCCTGGGGCAGCTTGCCGCGGCGAAAGGCGTCGAGCAGCTCGTTCTGCGCGGCGTCATGGCCGAGCAGCGCATGGGTCTCGCGGGGATGCGGGAAATCGGCGAAACGATCGCTTTCCGGCGGGGCCTCGGCGTCGCGCTTCACGCCACCACGCTCTTCAAGGGAATGACGATCTCGGGCCGAAAAAAGCGCGCTTCGACGACATGCCAGATGGCCTCGGCCACCTCCTGCTCCGGCGCCAGCGCATCGACGACGCAGCAGCGGCCGGGCTCGCTCGCGGCTATGTCGAGATAGGCTTGACGCAGGCCGAGGTGAAACTCCAGCCCCTCGCGCTCGAAACGATCGGCCGCCTCGTTCGGCGGTCGGCGCCGATGCGCGCGATCCAGGCCGATCTCGGGCGGCAGATCGAGGATGATGGTCAGATCGGGAGCCGAGCCCATCAGCGCGACGCGCTCGAGCAGGGCGATGAGCCGCGGATCGACGCCGCCGCGCGCGCCCTGATAGGCTCGGGTGGAATCGGCGAAACGGTCGCAGATCACCCAGGCGCCGCGGGCTAGCGCCGGCTTGATCAGCCGGTCGAGATGATCGATGCGCGCTGCCGAGAACAAGATCGCCTCGCCGAGCGGGCCGAGCGAAGCCGCCTTGCCGCCGAGCAGCGCCTCTCGCAAAGCCTCGGCATGGGGCGAGCCGCCGGGCTCGCGCGTCGCGATCGCCTCCACGCCCCTCTGCGCGAGGCGCTCCTGCAGGCGGCGCATCTGCGTCGACTTGCCGGCCCCCTCGCCGCCCTCCAGCGTTATGAACTTGCCGGCGCGGCCCTTGTCCTGCCCACGCGCCGGGCCGAGCGGCGGCTCTGCGCTCATTGCTTCTTCGACAGCTTGTTGTGAATGGCGCCGGCCGCATATTCATAGGCCGCGTCGAAGGCGCGGCTCGGGAGCGAGCCCTTGTCGACCGTCTCGGCGGCCTCGAGCGGCTGCTCGAGCACGACGGTCGAGCCGCGGCGGATCTCGAGCTTGGCGACCTTGGTCCCCGCCTCGACCGGCGCGATCAGCGGTCCCTCATAGACGATCTTGCCGGTGAGCTTCTCCGAGCCGCCGCGCTGTAGCAGCACCTTGATGTCGCTCGACGCGCTCAGCGGCACCGAGCCGGCGGTTCCGCCGTAGACCTGCGCCGAACCGACGGTCTCATTGGCCTTGAACAGCGATTTCTCCTCGAAATTGCGGAAGCCCCATTGCAGGATCTTGCGCGCCTCCTCGGCGCGGTCCTTGGCCGTGCGCAGCCCATAGACGGCCACGATGAGGCGGCGATCGTCCTGCACGGCGGAGCCGACCATGCCGAAGCCGGAATCGTCGATATTGCCGGTCTTCAGCCCATCCGCGCCAATGCTCATGGTGAGCAGCGGATTGCGGTTCTGCTGCTTGATCTTGTTCCAGGTGAACTCCTTCTCGCCGAAATAGCGATAGAGGTCCGGATAGGTCTTGATGATATGCGCGGAGAGCTGGACCATCTCGCGCGGCGTCACCTTCTGGTCCGGCCCGGCCTGGCCCCAGGGATTGCCGAAGATCGACCGGGTGAGGCCGAGCTCGGACGCCCGCTTGTTCATGCGGCCGACGAAAGCCTCCTCCGATCCGGCGACGCCTTCGGCGAGCGTGATCGCGGCGTCATTGCCGGAATCGATCACCAGGCCGCGGATCAGATCCTCGACCCGCACCTTGCTGTTGACGGCGAGGAACATTGCCGAGCCGCCGGCCGGCGCGCCGCCGGCCCGCCAGGCGTGCTCGGAAACGGTGAATTCGTCGTCGAGCTTCAGCCGTCCTTCGGCGATCTCGTGGAACACGACCTCCGCGGTCATGATCTTCACGGTGGAGGCCGGCGTCACATATTCGTCGGCGGCTTTCTCCAGCAGCACCGTATGGGTGCCGGCGTCCACCAGAATGGCGCGCGGCGCGGTGGTCTGGAAGCCTTCGGCGAAAGCCGCCGTCGGCGCGATGAAGGAGGCCGCCAGGACGAAGCCGAAGCGGGCGAGGGATTTGGCGAGGGTTTTGGGAAGGGAGACAGGCACGCGTCTTTCGCCTTCGTTCGATACGCCGTCGAAGCGCGTCGACGGCCTCACGCAATGAGTTCCGCTGAAATGTGGCGCGTTGGGCCGCAGAAAGCAACGGCCTCGCGCGGCGCGCGGCCGTCCAGAGCGCCGTCGAGGTTAATTGAGCGCTTGCCGCAAGCGCAGATTGCGCGGCGACGCCGTTCCGAGATCGAAAGGCCGCGAGGGCGGCAGCGGCGCGCTCTTGGCCATGGCCTGCGCCTTGGCAGAGATCGGCGTCGGAATGGTGGAGACCGGCTCCTTCTCGATAGCGCGCGCCTCGGCCCGGCGCGGGCTCTGGACCTCGCGCGCTTCGGCGCGAGAAATCGCCCTCTCCTCGCGCGCTACGCTCTGCGCTTCCGCCCGTGATGCGCTCTCCTCCTCGCGCGCCTCGGCACGGGCGGAGGACGCGCGTTCCGTCTGCGGCGTCTCCTCGGAGCGCTCGAGCCGCGCGACGCGGCTCGGCGTCTCGCGCAGATTGGTCGCCACCATGATCGGCGCCCCGCCCGGCAGAGTCGCGGGGCGGCCGTCCTCGCGCAGCGTCGCCAGCAGCTTGGCGTCGTCCGAGCCCTGAAGCGCGGCGCGGCCGACGAAATCGACCTTCACCCGCGCCGTGCCGACGCGATAGAATTCCAGCGCCTCGGCGACGCGTTGCGAGACATCCATCACGCGGCCGCCATGATAGGGGCCACGATCATTGACGCGCACGATCATCGAGCGGTGATTGCGCAGATTGGTCACACGCGCATAGCTCGGCAGCGGCATGGTCGGATGCGCGGCGCTGATCGAGGCGCTGTCGAACACCTCGCCATTGGCCGTCTTGCGTCCGTGAAAATCCGATCCGTACCAGGAGGCGAGGCCTGTGGCCGTATAGGCTCTCTCGCTCGGGTAATAGGTCTTGCCGGCGATCTGATAGGGCTTGCCGACCATGTAATAGCCGCCGCCGCGCGGCACCTCCTCGCCATCGGCGACAACGCGCGGGCTCGGCGCGACGCCATAGCGCGGGTCGACCTGCGAGCGCGCGATCTTATTGTGCGCCGCCGGCGGGGCGGACGAGCAGCCCGCGAGCGCGCAAAGGCCGAGAAGCGCGAAGGAGTAGCGAAGTTCCGGCAGTCTCGATCTCGATCTCATGTCAGGCGCGCATTCGCTCGAAATGGGGGACGGTTCGCTTCGTTCGCGCGGCCAGGAGGAGCCGCGCATGCGGGAGCCCCGAAAACCACGCTGCTTCGGCGCGACCGCACGCCTCAATGTCTCGCGCCCGAATTACTCGGGAGTTAACGCGCGTCGCGCTCCCTCTCCCGCATCCTCGAGCTTCGCCATGAGAAAGGGCGATTGCGACCAAATTGCGACGAGAGCTTCGCCGTCCGCCACACATTCGCCCAATGCGCCCGTGCGCCGGAATCGTGAGATGCGCCGATATCTTCACGATTATTCGCGCATTCACCATGTTTCGCGATCCGGCCGGGCGAGATCGACGATGCGGGTCTCCACCCGCTCGGAGCCGCGAAACACATTGGCGCCCAGCCGCGCGGCGACATGCAGCACACGCCCGCGGCAGTCCAGCAGCGCGTCGCCGACCGGCGTTCCCACGGCGCGAAAGGCGATGGCGTCGAGCCTCGTTCCATCGCCGGATTGGATCCGCGCCCGCACATGGGCGGAGCCGACCACTCCTGCATCGACGATGCGCTGATCCGGCAGGACGAAGAGCGGCTCTGGATTGCCGGCGCCGAAAGGTCCTGCCCGCTCGAGCGCGCGGATGAATTCGACGCTCGCGCCGCGCGCCGTCAGCGCGCCATCGACGAGCAGCGCATCGGCGTCGCGGGCGCGCTCGACATCCTCCTCCAGCGCGTCGTTCATAAAGGTGCGGAAGGCGTCGATTCGCTCGCTCGCGACCGTGACGCCGGCCGCCATCGCATGGCCGCCGCCCTTTTGCAGCAGGCCCTCCTCGACGGCCAGCCGCACCGTGCGGCCGAGATCGACGCCACTCGAGCCTCTACCTGAGCCTGAGCAAATTTCCCCCGTCTTCGCAATGACAAAGGCCGGAATCTTAAACTTGTCCTTTAGCCTCGAGGCGACGATTCCGACAATGCCGGGATGCCATCCTTCGCCGGCGACCACGAGGCAGGAAAGGCGATTGGAGCGCATGAGCTGGCGGTCCGCCTCGGCCTCCGCCTCCTCCAGAGTGGCCTTCTCCAGCGCCTGCCGTTCGACGTTCAGCCGGTCGAGCTCGGCGGCGATGCGCGCTGCCTCGACGGGATCACGCAAGGTCAGCAGACGCGCGCCCAGCGCTGCGTCGCCGATGCGGCCGCCGGCGTTTATGCGCGGCCCCAGCACGAAGCCGAGGTGATAGGCGCGCGGCGGTCCGTCCACCCGGGCGGCGTCCAGCAGCGCCGAAAGGCCGATGCGCGCGCGGCCCCGCATGACCGCGAGGCCCTTCACCACAAAGGCGCGGTTGAGGCCATGCAGCCGCGCGACATCGGCGATCGTCGCCAGAGCGACGAGATCGAGTCCGGCGAGCAGATCGGGCTGCGGCCGCGCGTCGGTCCAATGTCCGCGCCGGCGCAGCTCGCGGGCCAGCGCCGCGAGGGCGAGAAAGGCTACGCCGGCCGCGCAGAGATGGCCGAGGCCGGAGAGATCGTCGGCCCGATTGGGATTGACGACGATGGCGTCCGGCAGGACCTCCGGCGCCTGATGATGATCGATGACGATGACGTCGAGCCCCGAGGCCCGGGCCGAGGCGAGCGCGGCATGGCTGGTCGTGCCGCAATCGAGCGTCACCAGCAGGCTCGCGCCACGCGCCCTCAGCTCGGCGATCGCCTCGGCGTTGGGGCCATAGCCCTCGAGGATGCGGTCGGGAATATGGAGAAATGGCCGCGGGCAGCCCGCCGCCTCCAGAAATTCGACGAAAAGCGCGGAGGAGGTCGCGCCGTCCACGTCATAATCGCCGAAGACCGCGATCTGCTCGCCCGCCTCGACCGCCCGCGCCAGGCGCTCGACGGCGGCCTCCATATCCTGCAGCAGCAGCGGATCGGGCATGAGCGCGCGTAGCGTCGGATCGAGGAAGGCGGCGGCGGTCTCCTGCGTCACCCCCCGCCCCGCCAAGACTCGCGAGAGCGCGTCGCCATGGCCGTGAATCTGCGCGATGGCCGCCGCCTGGGCCTCGTCATGCGGGCGCAGCCGGGCGCGCCAGGCGCGGCCTGCGATCGAGCGCTCAACCCCTAGAAACAGCGGTCGGTCGCTCCCGGCGATTTTGTCCAGCATCGAAGGTCCGGCGACGAGAAGCGAATCGTGGAGGAAAAGCATCGCGGCCACGGTCCGGCCGGTCAATGCGGCGCAGAAGCCGTCCCCCGTCTTTACGTTGTTTCCCTCGCAGTTCCGGTCTCCCCCTCGCGCAAAGGCGGCTGCGCCCTCCCCGGCCAGGGTCGCGCTCGCTACGATCGGCGCATGACCGAAACGATTCGCCTCACGGCCGGCTCCGGCGATACGGCCGAAATCTCTCTGCTCGGCGCCGAGCTGGTCTCCTGGCGCGCCGGCGGCGTCGATCTCGTCTGGGAGCCGCAGCCGGATGTCTGGCCGCAGACGGCGCCGCTGCTGTTTCCGGTGGTGGGCTGGACGCGGGACGGAATCCGCGTCGACGGCGCCCGTTTTCCGCTCGGCCTGCATGGTTTCGCGCGCCACAAGCGCTTCACTCTGGTGGAGCGGTCGGAGGCGGCGGTTTCTTTGAGCCTCGAGGAGGACGAGGAGAGCCGCGCGCTTTTTCCCTTCGCCTTCCGCCTCGAGGCGCATTTCGCGCTGCGGCCGGGTGAGCTGCGCGTCTCCCTCGCCGCCGCCAATCGGGACGCCCGACCCCTACCCTACGCCTGCGGGTTGCATCCGGGGTTCCGCTGGCCATTGGACGGCTCGGCGGAGCCGCATGCGATCCATTTCGAGACAGAAGAGAGCGGCGAGGTCCCGGTCATCGCGCCGGGCGGGCTATTCTCCGCCCGCCGCCGCGCCGTCCCACTGGAGGAGCGGCGGCTTCCGCTTTCCGCCGCGCTTCTCGAGCAGGAGGCGCTGTGCTTCCTGCACGCGGCGAGCCGGCGTCTCCTTTACGACAATGGCGACGGGCTCGCGCTTTGCGTCGAGCTCGAGGATTTTCCTCATATCGCGCTATGGGCGCGACCTCCGGCCCCTTTCCTCTGCATAGAGGCCTGGACCGGCCATGGCGACCCCGAAGATTTTTCAGGCGATCTCTATGAGAAGCCGTCCATGCGAATCCTCGCGCCGGGCGAGCGGGCGACCCATGCCGCTACATTCCGCTTGGAGAGACGGCGGGCGAGCGAATAGGAATAATCCTTGCTTCCTCACACTCTATCGGCTAGCGCGGATTATTCGCGCGTAAAGGACGGGTCCGACATGAAATTCGCCGCCAATGTCATCGAAGCGATCGGCAATACTCCGCTCATCGAATTGAAGGCGGCGTCCAAGGCCACGGGCTGCCGCATTCTCGGCAAGGCGGAATTCATGAATCCGGGCGGCTCGGTGAAGGATCGCGCCGCGCTCTCCATCGTCCAGGCCGCTATTGCGGAAGGCTCGTTGAAGCCGGGCGGAACCATCGTCGAGGGCACGGCCGGCAATACCGGCATCGGCCTCGCGCTGGTCGCCAATGCGCTGGGCTTTCGCACCGTCATCGTGATTCCGCAGACACAGAGCCAGGAGAAGAAGGACACGCTGCGCCTTCAAGGCGCACAGCTGGTCGAGGTGCCGGCCGTCCCCTACGCCAATCCCAATAATTATGTGAAGCTCTCCGGCCGCCTCGCGGAGCGGTTGGCGAAGGAGACGCCGGAAGGGGCGATCTGGGCCAATCAATTCGACAATGTGGCCAATCGCGACGCCCATATTCGCGGCACCGGGCCGGAGATTTTCGCCGAGACGGAGGGCGAGATCGACGGTTTCGTCTGCGCGGTGGGCACGGGCGGCACGCTCGCCGGCATCGGCATTGCGTTGAAGGAGCGCAAGCCTTCCGTGAAAATCGCCATCGCCGATCCGCTCGGCGCGGCGCTCTATTCCTATTACACGAGCGGCGAGCTGAAGGCCTCGGGCTCCTCCATCACCGAGGGCATCGGCCAAGGGCGCATCACCGCCAATCTCGAGGGCGCGCCGATCGATCTCGCCTATCAGATCCCGGACACTGAGGCGCTGCCCATTCTCTTCGATCTCGCCGAGAATGAAGGCCTGCTTCTCGGCGGCTCCTCGGGCGTCAATGTGGCGGGCGCGATCCGCCTCGCCAAGGAACTCGGGCCGGGCCATACGATCGTGACCATCCTCGCCGATCTCGGCACGCGCTACGCCTCCAAGCTCTACAATCTCGATTTCCTGCGCGGACAGAATCTGCCGACGCCGGCTTGGCTCGAGCGGACGGGGACGATCGATCCGGGGTTCGTGTGACGAGGCGCGCGCGCTTTGTAAGCCATAAGATTCGCTCTGCGCCGACGATTTTCCGCCTGCGACAATCCCTTATGACCGCGCAGTCTCAAGGCCGGCCGCGATACGCTCGGCCTGCTCTATATCCTCCGGCCGGTTGACGTTGAAGAACGGATCATAGGGCGTATCGCTCCACTCGACCTGCGTATTGGCGTAGCGCTCGATGAAGCCCGAGACTTTGCGCAAATCCTCTTTCACCAGCGCATGGCGCAGTTCCTCGCGCAGCGCGACCGGCCATAGAGCGACGGCGTGATGCACGCGATCGCCGGATGTGGCGACGGCGATCTCCGCCTTCGCCTCCGCGCGCCCGCTGGCGAGACGCTGGGCGAGATCGAGCGGAACGAAAGGCGTATCCGCCGGAACGCTCAGCATGAGTGGAATATCCGGTAAATGCGCGGCGACATGATCGAGCCCGGCGAGCACGCCGGCGAGCGGCCCTGCAAACCCCTCCACCTCGTCCGGCACGATCGGCAGATGGAAGGCGGCGTAGCGCGCCGGATCGCCATTGGCATTGAGCGCGAGTCGCGCGCATTGCGGCGCGAGCCGGCGGAGGAGATGCTCGAGGATGGGCGCGCCGCCGACGGATATCAGCGGCTTGGCGACGCCGCCCATGCGCCGCGCCTGGCCGCCGGCCAGAATGAGTCCGAAACAGCGTGTCATCTTCCCCTCGCCCAGCGGCCCGCCTCAGAACCTATACCATAGGGCGCCGAGCAGGCCGCGCTCGGCGGAATCATTGACGCCGCGCAGCGAGGCGCGAACGCCGAGCTGCACGGCGACCTCGCGGGTGAGGTCGTAAACCGCGCTCACTTGAGCCTTTTGCGAGGACATGAAGGGCGCGGAGCCATTCCAAGGGGAAACGGATAGAAAGCTCTGCGCCAGCAGCAGCACGCCGTCGAACGGCCGCAGACCGAAGGTCATCTCGCCGCGTATCTCATCGCCGCTCTGGCCGAGAGAGCGATAGCCGAGCTGCATGTCGCTGAAGCCGGAAAGACCGAAAATCTCGATTGGCCAGCCCAATTGCAGACGCACATCCTCCTGCAATCGCCGCTTCATGTCGAGATAGGTCTGCGCGGCGGGCGTCGCGGCGCGCAGGCTCCCTTGCACGGAGAGAATCGTCGCCCCCCATTCGAGCAGCCGCAGGCGGGCGCCGATCCAGCCAGCGCCGAGCCCCTCGTAGCGTGCGCCGCCGCCGAGGCCGGGCGGCAGATAGAGCGGCGCGCCGGCGATCGCTTCGGCCGTCAGATATTGCAATTGCTCGAGCTGGCGCTGCTCGCCCGAGCCGCGGAAGCGCATGTAGCTCGACTCTGCGACGAAGGTGATCTCGTCGATGAGGCCATATTCGACATAGGCTTGCGTCTCGAATTTTGCATAGGAGGGCGCGGCGACGAGCTTGCCGCGCGAGTCATAGGCCTTATGGGCGTCGGCGAAGCTGGTCGAGAGGATAACGATCCCCTCGCCCGGCTTTTGTAGAAATGCGCCGGCGCGGCACGTCGTCGAATGCAGAAACGACAGAGCCGCGGCGCAGCAGCAGAAACGCGCCCATGAAAAACGCATGAAGGAAACGCCGCATCGACGCTCGAGCGCAAGGCGCAGTTCGAGCTACGAAAAGCTAAATTGAAATCACTTTGTCCACAAGCGGCGCCCGCTCCGCGCGCCGATTCATGGTGAACCACTGCGCATCAGGCCGAGAATGTCTTTCCGCGCCAGCTCACGCTCTCGAGCTTCAGATCGCCCTTGGCCTCGAAGGCGTCGGGACGCAGGCGCAGCTCGCCGTCGCTCATCTCCAGCCCCAAAAGCCCATAGGCGGCCGAGAGCATGCGCGCGGCGGCGCCCGTGTACCAACTCCAGCCGCCGCGGCCTTCATAGCCATCGCCCTCATAGACATCGGCCGGCTGCTGATGCGGCGCGAGGCCGTAGATATCGGCCTGCTCCGGCGTCGTGAGACGCGACAACGGCGAGATGGCGAACCAAGCCTCGAAGGCGCGCGCGAACAGCGCATCGGCCTCGGCGCGATCGCCGCGCTCGGCGGCCTGCAGCGCGAGGCGAGTCAGCGCGTCCACGAGCCAGGAGACGCCATGCGAATATTGGCCGCCATTCTCGCGCACGCCCGGCGGATATTCGGCGCTGCGGCCGGGATAGGGACGCGAATTCTCGTCGAAGAAAGGCGTCACCAGCAATATGCGATCCGGCCGCGCGAGCGCCGCCAGCGCATTGTCGAGCGTCTCCTTGCCGCGCGAAAAATCCACCGCGCCGGAGAGGATCGGCCAGGAGGCGGTCATGGCGCTCATCGGCGCCACCTCGCTGCCATCGTCCGCGTAGGCGCGCAGGAAGCGGTCGCCGCGCCAGCAGGAATCGAGCGCGGCGCGCAGCGCCTCGGCGCGCGCGCGATAGCGGACCGCCCTTTCGGCGTCGCCGCGCGCCTCGAACAAAGGCGCGATATCGGCCAGAATTCCATGCAGGAAGAAGCCGACCCAGACGCTCTCGCCGCGCCCTTGCGCGCCGAGCAGATTGAGGCCGTCGTCCCAATCGCCCGTGCCCATCAGCGGCAGGCCGTGGACGCCGAAGCGCTCGAGCGAATAGTCGATCGCTCGCGCGCAATGGCCGAGCAGGCTGTCCTTGTCGCGCGAGGTCAGCGGGACGCTGGCGTTTCCTTCCCGGTCGGGTGGCGTCAGCTCGGCCTCGAGGAAAGGCTCGATCGCATCGAGAATGGCGTCGTCGCCCGTTCCCTTCACATAGCGGATCGTCAGATAGGGCAGCCACAGATGCGGGTCGGAGGCGTGGGTGCGGTCGGCGATGCCGCAGCCGCCGTCCGGCGCGTCATGCCACCATTTGACGGCGTCGCCCTCGATGAACTGATGCGCGGCGTGCTTCAAAATCTGCGCGCGAGCGAGTTCCGGCGCGAGATGAATCAGCGGCAGCACATCCTGCAGCTGATCGCGATAGCCGGTCGCTCCCGAGCGCTGCGCCGGGCCGGAACGACCCCAAAGCCGCGAGACGAGCAGCTGATAGGGCAGCCAGTCGTTCACCAGCCGGTCGAACTCCGGCCGATTGGTCTTCACCCGCAGCACGCCGAGGCGCTGCTCCCAATCGCGCTTGGTCTCTTCCAGCGCGCGCGCGGCATAGGCCGGGTCGCTGGCGAGGGCGGCGAGTATCTTGGAGCTTTCGAGCGTCGGCGTCTGCCCCATGGAGACGACGACGAGCGACTCGCCATTGGCGGGAACGTCGATCGCGCCGGAGAAGCTCGCGACCTTGCGCTGATGCTCCGGCGCGCCGGCGTCCGGATGGCCGTGCTCCACCATATAGGGAAGCGCCGGATCGCGGCTCTCATGGCCGAGGAAGCGCCGCCGCGAGGTCTCGGCGAATTCCGCCGGAACCGAGGTGGAGACGAAGGCCCAGCCCTGGACGAAATTATTATCGGGATTGCGGAAGTAGAGCGCGCGGTCATTCTCGCCCGCGACCGCCTCGACACGGCCGAGGCTTTCGTTCGGCGTCTCTGCGAGGACGATCTCCATCGCTGGCGTGATCTGCAGCAGGCGCTCGTGATCGCGCCGATTGATGATGCGCAGCAGCTTGATTTCGACCGGCTGGTCCGGCGGGACGAAGACGGTCAGCTCCAGATCGAGATCGTCGCGGCTCGAGCGATAGATCGCATAGCCGAGGCCATATTCGACGGAATGCTCGGCGTCGCGCCGGCGCAGCGGCGCGAAAGTCGCCGAATGCGCGTCCTGACGGGCGAGGTCGTAGACATAGATGGCCTGGCCCGCCGGCGTCATGCGGCCCTCGCCCATGCGGAAGGGCGTCAGGCTGTTGAGCCGCGAATTGCCGTGGAAGGAATAAATATCGCCATGATTGCCGAGCACGGCGCCCTGCCCCACTGCATTGGCGATCACATGGGCGTAGAGCCGCGGCGTTTCCGGACGTAGCGTCAGGCTGCGGCCGTCCTCGGCGAAGGCGTAGCGATGCTCGGTCGGCGCTGGTGGGTGCAGCAGCGTGCGCTTGCGCGCCAGCGCCGTTTCCACGCTCGCGAAATCGAAGTCGCGGGAGAGATGCTTGGCGATCGTCCGTGTCGCGCTCGAAAGATCGCGCGCCCAGCCGTCGACGATGATGATCTCCGCCGCACCGCCGGCCGCGATCTCCAGCTCGGCGCGCAGGCTCGCGATCGGCTCGAAGCCGAACAGCAGGCCTTCGTCGGACGGATCGCGCGGCTTGTCCCCGTCTCGGAGACTGTCCGGCGCGCCAGCGGCGCCGAGGCCGTAGAAGCGCGCCTTCACATCCTCATAGCCGATGAGGCGAAGCCGCGTTCCTTCGCTGGCGCCGATCGCATGGAAGCCGACCTCGGGCGACAGGCGCCGATCGACGTCGCGGCGCGCGCCGCCCTTCAGCAGGCGGTTCTGCGCGATGATGGCGTTGAGACCGCCGACGAACCATGTGCCGATGTGAATGGCGTTATAGGCGGCGTCGCGCTGCTCGACGCCGGTCTCGTTCAGCACCCATTCGCGCAGGGTCGCGAGCATGATCTTGCGCGGGCGCTGCTCGAGATCGACGAGGCGCAGACGCGTGATCTCGACAGCTTCATCCGGCGCGAGCGCGATCTTCGCCTCTATGGCGAAGCCGCCTTGCTCCATCAGGAAATAGAGGAAAGTGCAGCCCTCGCTCTCCAGCGAGACCTTCTCGCAGCGAACGCAGGTCGGCGCGGAGCCGAGCGACCAGAGATCGCGGCCCTCCTCGCGGAAGAACAGAAAGCGTCCGCGCGGATGGGCGTGATCGTCCGGCCGGCGGGTTAGGTCGATCGGCGGCCCGCCGCGCGCGACGCCCTCGACGCGCATCGCGCCTTGCCCATCCTCGAACCATTGGCTGGTGACGAGGCCATTGGTCAGCTCGAAGGGCTTGGAGCCGGGCGCGCCGCCAGCGCCGGTAATGCCTTCCAGCGGCAGCTTGCCGGCCTTGGCGAGCTGTATCAGCAGGAAGATCACGAGCGCGATGGAGAGCGCGCCCGCATAGGCCATATAGCCGCCTATGAGATAGGAATAGGACGGCGGCCGCAGATGCGCCATGCGCTCGGCGGCGCCCCAGGCCTGATCCCATTCCGCGCCGCGTGGGATGTAGAAGGGCAGCAGCAGCGGCGCCCAGGTCGCGAAGCGGCGCAGGCCTTCCGGTATGGCGCGGCTTTTCTGCGCCTTGCCGATGAAGCGCGCGGCTTTCTCATCGGCGACATCGCCGCCCACGAAGGAGAGATTCACCAGCGTCGCGACGCGCAGACCCATATGGTCGAACCAGATCAGCACGCGGATGGCGTCATAGGCGAGCAGAGCCGTGAAGATGTCGAGGCTCCAGGCGCGGAAATCCTGGTCCGGCAGCGCGTGATTCATCCATATGGCGACGCCGGTGCGGATGAGACCGTCCTGATTGTACCAAGCGGGATCGGGCGAAGCCTTCAGGAAGGAATAGATGACTGGCGCCATCCACAGGCCCCAGCGCAGCACGCGCACGGCGTTCTCGACCAGCATGTCGAGACCTTCCCAGCTCGCGAGCTGGCGCAAAGGCGCGAGGCTGCGGCGCACCAGCGCCGTCAGGAAGAAGAGATTGATCGAGAACAAGGGCGCGGCGAACACCCATTGAATGACGCCCGACAGCGACTCGTCGAAGAAGAGGCGAACGCCGCCATCGACGAAGCCGAGATTTGTCGCGCCCCATTTGGAGAAGAGCGGGCGGATCACATAATCGGCGACCGGCCTTCCGTCGGCGGCGTAGCTCAGCGAGATATAGGCGAAGAATTTCTTGGCGATCGTCTCGAGCTGGCCGGCGTCGAGATACCAGGCGACGGCGCCGCCGACGAGGCCGCCCAGCAACGCGCCCAGCGCATAGACGCGCCAGCTGCGCAAATGCTGGCGGCGTTTCTGCTGCAGAGCATAGAGGTCGAAGCCCATGTCGACGCCCGCATAGGCGAGAAGACCCGCCCCGGCGCCGAAGAGGAAGCGCGCGCCGCCGTCCTCGCCCGGCAGGCCGAAGAGCAGCGCGAGACCGACCGCCGCGCCGGCGACGAGGCCGCGCGGGAAATTGGCGGTCCGCTTATATTCGTGCCGCAGCCGGGCATAGAAGGGCGGCGTCGAATCCGTGCTTTCGACGATGGCGCGCAGCAGCGGAAAAATTCCCGCGCCGATCAGCGCGCCGCCGACCGGCCCGGCAGCGACGACGAGTCCGAGCGCCGGAGGGAAGCTCACGATGAGCCCGGCGACCAGCAGCAGCGCCATGAAGACGAAGCCATAGACGGCGCCCTTGGCGGCGCCCGTCTTCCAATCGTTGAGCACGATGACGGGCAGAGACGGCGTCCCGCGCAGCATTCCCGCCATAGCCTGGGTGACGAGATAGGTCTCCCCCCAAAGGCCGGCCTGGGCGGCTGCGGCGAGCAGCGCGGCGATCACGATCGCGACCGGCGCCGGCAGCAAGGCGACATGGGGATGCGCGCCGAGGCTGGCGATCTCCGGCGTGACGGCGGCGATCAGAGCGGCGAGGATCAGCACGCCATGCGGGCGCCATTGCTGCGGCAGATAGCGGCCGAGCGCCAGCGGCGCGCCGATGATGACGGCCTCGTTCAAGAGAAAAACGATGATCGTCCGCGCCGCGATGACGCGCGCCGTCTGCGGAACTTCGAGGCCGAGGAAGAGCAGCCCGCCCAATTCGCCGATGACCCGCGAGCCGAGCGCGACCAGAAGGCAGAACAGGAAGGGCAGGAGGAATAGCGCCCCGCGCAGCGCGAAAGGCGAGCCGGGCAGGATGGCGACGCCGAGGAGATAGAGGCCGACCGCGGAGCCCGCGCCGATCGGCGTCAGCGTGAAGAGGCTCGAAAGCGTCTCTGGAGCGCGCCAGAGCACGCCCGCTGGATCGCAGAGCAAGGCCAGCGCGCCTATGGCGGCAAAATCAATGGCGAAATCGACGCCCTGGCGGATGCGCCCCTGCGCCGGCCGCAAAAGGAGCAGCGCCGTCGCGGCGAAAAAGCCGGCGACGAGCATATGCTCGCGGCCGCCGCCCGCCTCCATGGCCGAAACGAGCGAGCAGATCGCGCCGAATGCGACCCGCCCAAATCGCGCGCCTGCCGTCGGCAGGCCGGCTTCATGAGGCGCCATAGGGGTCTCCAGCTTGCGCGCGGCCAGCAGCGGGCTGTGGCCTCCTCCTGCGCGCGAATCTGCGGGCGCCCGCTCTCGTCGGCCGGAGATTTGCCGGATGGCGGCGCAAATGTCGACTCTTCCGCAAGCTCGGCCGTCGACGCGGCCGCTGCGACTGTCGCGGCCAGAGAGACGCCTCGCAAGGAACATCGTCAGAACACAGGCGCCGCCGTCTAATATTCGTGTCGAATTATCAGTATTATTCCCGATATCCTATTGGCGCGTTCGTAACGACGGCCATGCTTTATCCGCCTTTGCGGTCTAACCAGGACGCGCTCGCCTCCGATAATGGCTCGTTACATGAGAGCGAAGCCCCGGCCGAAGCTTCGCTGTGAGCGGCTCTTTCCGGTCGAAACTCGGTCGCGAGAAGGTATAATGGATGAGATGGCCATGCGGTCTTTCGTGCGAATGAGTGAGATGGACGAATCCAAAAGGGAGGGCCAGCCGGCGACGACGGGCGATGCGCCCGCCCCGACGGCGCTGGTGACGGACAGGCGGCCCGGCGAGCGGGGCTCCGGCCAGCGCGCGCTGGCCGTTGAGACCAAGGAGACCCGCGTCGCCAATCTGACCGGCGCGATGCGGCGGGCGCGGCTCGCCAACGCCGAGCGCTCGGGCGTTCTCGCCGATCTTCGCGACGCCGAGATCGCCCGGCTCGAGATTTTGCGGGACCATTTGGAGCCCGTCCTCGCCCAGGCGCCGAAGGATTGCGATCTCTTCGACATAGGCGTCTCACATGGCGATCGGCCGCGGCTCTTCATCGATCATGTCGGCTTCGTCGAGATGGGCCGCGACCGCCGCACCTATCGTTTCCTGCAGGACACGCGCAACGGCCGCGTCACCATAGGCGAAAGCGAAAATATCGCGACGGTGGTGGAGGCGATCACCGAATATATGGCGCATCGGCTGATAGAGCGGGAAAAAGCGCTGGCTTTCGATTTCGCCGGACAAGGCGGCGCCCGCGCCTTCACCGAGGAGGCGGCGAAGAAAAAGCAGCTGGCGGCCCCCAAGGCGAGCCTGCCCGTCCTGCCCCGCCCGGGCGGAATCGGCGAAAAGCTCTATCGTGCGGTTTTGTTCCTGGCGCAGGGCGCGGGCGCGGCGGCGTTCTTCTTTCTGCTGTGGCAGCTCGGCGTTCACGCCATCCCCTATTTGCCGCGTTGAGGCTTCAAAGAGCGAGCGCGTCCAACTCCTCTATCGTCTCGCCGTCCGCGCCCAATCCGCGAGAGCGGGCGGCGATGGAGATTTTGTCGGCCTCGCGCTCGATGGAATAGAGATTATAAGCGGCGCGAGGATAATGCGCGCCCGCCTTGGCCGAGGCGGAGGCCACGCCGATGACCGGCGTCTCCCCATGCGCGCCGGGCAGGCGATGCAGGCTGATCTTGTGATTATGGCCGTGCAGGATCAGCTCGGCGCCGTGACGGGCGATGATCGCCTCCAGCTCGGCGGCGTCATCGAGACCGCGCAAAAGCTTGGCGCCGCCGCGATGCGGCGGATGATGCAGCAGCACGATCCGCGCCAGCCCTTCGGCCTTGGTCTTGTCGAGCAGCGCCGCCAATTTCTCGCGCTGCTCGGCGCCGAGCCGACCGGAGGCCACGAAAGGCGCCGTCGGCACGGCCGAATCGAGACCGATGAGCGCCACCCCGCCGCGCCGCCGCAGATAGGGGAAGCCGGCGCCCTCCTCCGATGTCGTCCAAGGCGCGAAGGTCTCGGCGATACGGGGCACGGCGGCGGGAACATAGGCGTCGTGATTGCCGGGGGTGAAGCTCACATGCTCCGGGCTGCCGAGGCCCGAGAGCCAGAGCCGCGCCGCCTCTATCTCGGCGTCGAGCCCGATATTGACGATATCGCCGGTCATCACGACATGGTCGGGCTTTTGCGCTTCCATATCCGCGACGAGCCGGCCGAGCAGGCCCATGTCATGCGCCTCCGCCCGCTTATTGATCCAATTGGCGTAGCCGGTGAGCCGCTTGCCGGCGAGCTCGCGCAGGCTCGGCCGCGGGATCGGCCCGATATGGGCGTCGGAGAGATGAGCGAGCAGAAACGCCATTGGCTAGCCTCACGCGCCGCCGATGAGTATGCCGGCCGCGAGCACGATCGCGCCGCCGAGCACGATCTGAAACACCGCCTGCAGGAAAGGCGTGTCCATATAGCGCGCGCGGATGAAGGCGATCGCCCACAGCTCGAAGAAGACGACCGCGCCGGCGATGGTCGTCGCTATGGCGAAACTGTCGGGGATCGCATCCGGCACGAGATAAGGCAGCGTATGGCCGAGGCCGCCGAGCGTCGTCATCAGCCCGCAGACGCTTCCCCGCAGGATCGGCGAGCCACGGCCGGTCAGCGAGCCATCGTCCGAGAGCGCCTCGGCGAAGCCCATGCTGATGCCGGCGCCGATGGAGGCGGCGAGGCCGACGAGAAAGGTCTCCCAATTATTATGGGTGGCGAAGGCGGCGGCGAACAGCGGCGCCAGAGTCGAGACCGAGCCGTCCATGAGCCCGGCGAGGCCCGGCTGCACATATTGCAGGATGAAGAAGCGCCGATAGGCGAGATCCTCCTCCTTTTTCGCGCCGGGCGTGAGGATTTGCGAGCCGAGACGCATGGCGAGAGTCTCGTGCCCCTGCTCCGCCGCGGCGAGATCGCCGAGCAGCTTGCGCACGCCGACGTCGGTCGCCCGTTCCGCCGCGCGCTGATAGAAGAGCGCGCTCTCATATTCCATGACCTCCGCTTCCTTGCGGATCGTCTCGAGCGAGAGATTGCGGGTCAGCCAGATCGGCCGGCGGCGCAGAAAGCCCTTCACATCCTCGCGCCGAATGGGCGGCAGATTGGGGCCGAAACGCTTTTGATACAGGTTGAGCAGCGCGTGGCGATGGGCGGCCTCCTGCTCGGCCATTTCCTCGAAGACACTGGCCGAAGAGGGATAGCGCTCGGAGAGGTCTTCGGCGAAGCTCTGGTAGATGCGGCCGTCCTCTTCCTCGGAGGCGATGGCGACGGCGAGAATTTCACGTTCCGTGAGGTCGCAAAAGGATTTCAATCTGGCGCTCCTTGCGCAGGGCGGAACGGCGGCGCTAGTTAGCTCTCGGCGTCGCGCCGGCGACGATTTGGAGCGGTTCTAGAGTGTCGAAACATGGAACGCCAGAAATTTGAACCGACGGCCGCCGCACAGGCGCCGGGTCGATGAGCGAGTCCGGCTGGCGAACGCTGCTGACGACGCGGCTCGTCGTGCTCGCGGCGACGGTGATACGGCCGATGACGCTCGGCGTCCGCGGCCTCGTCGTCGACGCGGACCGGCGCGTGCTGCTGGTGCGGCACACCTATATCTCGGGCTATTATCTGCCCGGCGGCGGCGTCGAGCCGGGCGAGACGCTCGAGCAGGCGCTCGCCCGCGAGCTGGCCGAGGAAGGCAATATAGAGCTGGAGGCGCCGGCGGAACTGCGCGGCGTCTATCTCAACCGCCGCATCTCCAAGCGCGACCATGTGGCGTTTTTCGTCGCGCGCGCCTTTCGTCAGACCGCGCCGCGCCCGCCCGACCATGAGATCGCCGAGGCGGGCTTCTTCCCGCTCGACGCCCTGCCCGAAGGCGCGACTCCGGCGACGCGGGCGCGCATAGCGGAGGTGTTCGGCGGCGCGACAGTCTCGCCCTATTGGTGAGCAGCCAGCCTCTCCACATCCCGCCAACCATAGGCGACCTGCGGAACGCCGCGCCAGGAGAGCTCGCGACCGAAGCGGCGCCCGCCCAGCGCCTCATAGAAGCGGCGAGCGGGGAGATTTTCGCGCAGCACCACGAGGCTCGCCCATTTGAGGCCGCTAGCGCGCATCTCCTCCGCCATCAGGCGCAGCAGCGCGCCGCCGAGCCCGCGTCTCAGCGCGGAGCGGCGCAGATAGATGGCGCAAATCTCGCCGCCGCGGCCGAGCCGCCCGCCGAGCGCGAGCTCATGCGCGCGCCAATGGGCGAAACCCGCCGCCTCTCCGGCGGCGTCCATCGCCAGAGTGACGCGGCCTCCCTGCGTCTGAAAAACCCCGCGCCAATGATCGAGGCGCTCCTCTAGCGAGAGGGCGGCGAAGGTCTCCGCCGGCAGCAGGCTCTCATAGGTCTCGCGCCAGCAGGCGAGATTGAGCGCGGCGAGCGTTTGCGCATCCGCTTCCGTCGCCGCGCGTGACGAGAATTCGCTTACCAAGGCTCCCTCACCAAGACTTGCTCACCAAGGCTTGGCCGGCGGCGGATCGATGAGCAGGCCGAGATCGCGCCAGCCATAGGCGACCTCCGGCACGCCGCGCCAAGCGCCTTCGACGCCGATCTTGCGACCGCCGAGCTTCTCGTAGAATTTCCGCGCCGTGAAATTATGCCGCAGCACCCAGAGGCTCCCCCATTCGATCCCGCGCTCGCGCAGCGCCTGCGCCATGACGCGCATGAGACAGCGGCCGGCGCCGAGGCGCTGCGCCTCCTTCAGCAGATAGATCGCCTGGAATTCGCCGGCATAGCCGCGCTCGCCGAGAATAGCGCTCTGCTGCGCGCCGCTGGCCGCAAAGCCGATGGCGGCGCCGTCCTTCAGCGCCAAAAACACGCTCGGCGGCGGCTGTTGCGGCCCGCCGCCGCCCAAGGTCTCACCCCATTGCGCGAGGCGCGTCTCGAGCGTGTATTCCGCGAGAATTTCCGCCGGCGCCAGAGGCGTATAGGTCTCCGCCCAGCAGGCGACATGGAGGGCGGCGATCGTCTCTGCGTCCGCCGGCGTCGCTGGTCTGATCTCGATCGCATCCATGCGCGCGTTTTCAGCAAGACTCGGGCCGGTCGCGGTCTTTGCCGACCGGGCGGCCCATGTTATGCGCAGCCATGATCGATCTCGTCATCCGCTTCTCGCCGCAGACGCCGGCCGATGCGCCCCAAATCGAAAAGCTCGAGGAGCGGGCTTTCGGTCCGGGGCGATATGCGCGCACGGCCTATCGGCTGCGTGAGGGCGTCGGAGCCGATCTCTCCCTCTCCTTCGTCGCCCATGTCGGCACGCTGCTGGTCGGCGCCAATCGCATGACGTCCATCCTCATCGACGAGGCCCCGGCCCTGCTGCTCGGCCCGCTGACGGTCGAGCCGGCCTTTCGCTCGCAGGGGCTCGGCGAAGCGCTGGTCAAGAAATCGCTGGACGCCGCCCGCGACGCCGGTCACGGGCTGGTGCTGCTGGTCGGCGACATCGACTATTACGCCCGCCTCGGCTTCGCCCGCGTGCCGCATGGCAAGATCGTCATGCCGGGGCCGGTGGACGCCCGCCGCCTGCTCTATTGCGAGCTGCGCGAGGGCGCCTTCGACGCGGCCAATGGCAGGATGCGGCGGCTGTGACCTCTCCGACGAGGCGCCGCGCATGACAGCGCCGCGCCCCCTCCTCGCCCGTTATGAGAAGCTGGTCGCCAGCGGCGCGCTGGAGCGCGATCCCGCGCAGCTCGCTGCGCTCCAGCGGCTGGAAACGCTGGCGCGCGAGCTGACGCGCCGCCCCGCCGCCCCTTCGCCCAACGGCCTCGCCGCGCGGCTACGCGGGCTGCTCGGACGGCGCGCAGCCTGCGGCGCTCCGCGCGGACTCTACATTCACGGCCTCGTCGGGCGCGGCAAGACGACGCTGATGGATCTCTTCTTCGCCGAGCTTCCGCTCGCCGCCAAGCGCCGCGCGCATTTTCACGATTTCATGGCGCAGGTTCACGCGCGTCTGCTCGCCGCGCGCCGCAGCGCCGCGCCCGATCCGCTGGCGCATGTGGCGCAGGAGATCGCGCGCGAGACGCGCGTGCTCTGCTTCGATGAATTCGCCGTGACCGACATCGCCGACGCGACCATTCTCGCGCGTCTGTTCACACGGCTGCTCGAGGACGGCGTCATCATGGTGGCGACCTCCAATGTCGAGCCGCGCCGCCTCTACGAAGGCGGCCGCAATCGCGATCTCTTCCTGCCCTTCATCGCGCTGATCGAGGACAGGCTCGATCAGCTGCGTCTCGACGCGCGCGCCGATTTTCGTCTCGAGAAGACGCTGCTCGACGAGACCTTCTTCACGCCCGCCGACGCACGCGCCCGCGCGGCGATGGATGCGCTGTTTCTGCAGCTGAGCGGCGTCGCCATTGGCGCGCCGAGGACGCTGCGCGTCGCGCGCCGCGACATCGCCGTTCCGCAGGCCGCGGGGCGCGTCGCGCGCTTCTCTTTCGAGGAGCTGTGCGCGCGGCCGACCGGCGCCGCCGATTACATGGCGCTCGCGGAAGCCTTCGACACGATATTCATCGACGCGGTTCCCAAGATGAATTTCGAACGCCGCAACGAGGCCAAGCGATTCATCACGTTCATCGACATTCTCTATGAGAAGAAAACGCGGCTGATTCTCTCCGCCGAGAGCGAGGCGCTGGATCTCTATCACGCGCCGACGGGACATGAGGCGCAGGAATTCGCGCGCACAGTGTCGCGGCTGATCGAGATGCGCTCGCGCGATTATCTCGCCGCGCCGCATGCCGGCGCCGTGGAATAACCGACTCCCGCGTTCTGGCGGAATCGGATAGGCCTCGCATTCGCAGCCAGATTTTTTCGGCGCGGTCGAAAGTGCTTTTCGTCGTCTCGTTTCAATCTATGTTTTCGAAAAAGAGGCTTTCCTGCTCCTGGTCGCGACATTGCGGCGCGCGCTCGCGGCCGCTCTCACGGCCGGCGGCGTCGCGGTGATGCTCGCCGTCGTCCCCGCATCGGCGCAAGAGGACGATTCCAGCGCGCTGCTCGGATGGCCTGCATCGCCCGCCTCGCGCGCGCCTGCGTCATCTGGCTCGGACAAGAAATCCAACAGCAAAGCCAAGTCGCCGCCGTCCTGGCTCGACGCATTGACGGTGACGGGCTTCGTCGAGGCCGGCTCCACCTTCAATTTCGACAATCCGTTCAACAAGCTCAATTGGGGCCATCTGTTCACCGATCGCGCCAATCAGCCGCAATTCAACGCCGGCGTGCTCACCATGCAGCGCCTGCCGGATCCAAAGGCGAGGAAGGACTTCGACTTCGGCTTCAAGATTCAGACGATGGTCGGCTCCGACGCGCGCTACACGCATTTTATGGGGGAGCTCGATTATGCGATGCGCGACCGCACGCAGCTCGACATTCTGCAGGCTTTCGCGACCGTGCATCTGCCGTGGATCACGGACAATGGATTCGATGTGAAGATCGGCCAATTCGTCACGCTCGAGGGCGCCGAGCTGGTCGACAGCATTTTCTACAGCCATTCCTATATTTTCAATTTCGGCATTCCGCTCAAGCAGACCGGCGTGATGATCTCCTCCGATCTCGCCTCCTGGCTTTTTGTCCATGCGAGCGTGATGTCGGGCGATAGCGCCAGCCTCGGCTGGCCCGGCGACAACAACAGCGCCGCCTCATTCCAGGCCGGCCTGCGCATAAAGGCCTTCGACGACAGGCTGACCATTCTGGGGACGACTCACATCGGGCCGGAAGATCCGATGCAGCTCGATCCGCTCGGCGTCGGTTGGCCGAACATTCCGTATGAATGCGCCTGCGATCCCAATCGGGCGCTGTCCTACAGCAATGATGTGACGCTCACCTGGAAAGCGACGGATCGGCTCACTCTTAGCACAGACATAAACTATATTCGCGACGATGGATGGAACGCGCTCTCGGTGACGGGACTGTCCGAAGGCGCGCTGCGCCGGCTCGCCGATATCTACGGCTTCGACGCCAAGCTCATTCCGCGTCGCCCGCGCGGCGTCAACGGCTATGGCGTCGCGCAATATGTTTCTTACAAGATCGACGATGTGCTGCAGCTAAACGGCCGCGTGGAATTTTGGCGCGACCATAGCAATTTCTTCGTCGGCGCCTATCCCGGCTATTTCGATTACACGAACATAGAGCATGGCTTCTACACGCCCTCGGCGATCTTCCAGCCCGAGGGGCGCGGAACCAGCTATTTCGGGATCACCGCCGGGCTGACGATCACGCCGGAAATCCCCAAAGGTCTGCCGATCACCCGCCTGTCCCTGCGGCCGGAGCTGCGCTACGACGCATCGCTGACCGGCGCGGCGCCCTTCTTCGGCGCGAGCGGCTATCGACGCTCGACCGGCATGTTCGCGATGGATGTGATCGTGCCGTTCACGCTGAAGTGACGGCGGGCAAAAGCCGCTGGCGACCCCGGTAGGATTCGAACCTACGACCTACTGCTTCGAAGGCAGTTGCTCTATCCAGCTGAGCTACGGAGTCGGCGCTCGCAAATTAGCATGTTCGGCCGGCGACGTCTCGGGCGCTGTGGTCGTTGCGCCCTTCCCGCCGCCAATGATCCGGCGGCCGTCGACCGCAATACTTGCTTCCTTGGCGACCCCGGCTGGATTCGAACCAGCGACCTACCGCTTAGAAGGCGGTTGCTCTATCCGGCTGAGCTACGGGGCCGTGGCGGAGGCTGCGGCAGTCAGTGCGTCCACTGGCCGACGCGCTGCGTCTTGAAATTATCGGCGTAGGAAATGATGCGGCGCGAAGGAGCGCCGGGCTTGGGCTCCTCGACGCGATAGACGAGCGCCTTGCGCTCGGCATAGGCGATCGCCTCCTCCTTGGTGCCGAAGCGCAGCCTGATCTGAGCCTTTGCGTCCGACGTGCCGGTCCACCCCATCAGCGGATCGAGCTCGCGCGGGGTCTCGTTCTCATATTCGAGGACCCAGGGCTTGGCCGGTCCGGGACCGGATTGCGTCGCGCTGGGGGACGGGCGGTGAATGCGTGCGGTCATATCGGCCTCGGCAAGAGCCGGCTCGCGAGCCGGCCGGAAACGAAAAATCGGCGCTGTGGCGGGGCTCCGCGCCAATGGTCGGGGCAGCAGGATTCGAACCTGCGACCTGAAGTACCCAAAACTTCCGCGCTACCAGGCTGCGCCATACCCCGTCTCGCGTATAGGCCGCGGAGCCCATTTCCGCCGAACGCCTCGCTAGCACGAGGGCGCGTCGCTCACAAGCGCGAGCGAGCGCGCCGACCGTGCTACCTCGCGAAAATCGGATGTTTGACCGTGTCGCCGACCGCGATCGACAGGCGCTGCGCCGCGCCGGCGGCCAGCTCGATGACCGCGAGCGCCGGCCCGCCGGAGGAGATCACGCGCTCCGAATAGGGCTCCGCGGCGAGCGCCAGGGAGACGACCTTTCCGGCGCGCGAGACGAAGACCATGTCGAGCGAGAGCGGCGTGTTCTTCATCCACATTGCGACCGGCCGCTCCTCGTGGAAATCGAACAGCATGCCGCCGTCCGCGGGGAGCGAGGCGCGGAACATCAGGCCTTTCTCGCGCTGGTCGGGCGTGCGCGCCACCTCGACGCGCAGCCGATGCGCGCCGGAGGCGGTGACGATCTCTATCGGCTCTATGGCCATTTTGACCGCGGGCGGCGGCGAGGATCCCGGCTCCTTCGCATGGCCGGGAACGGCCGCGCAAAAGAGAAGGACGAAAAACGCGGCTATGACGCCGAAAACGCTCCGCGACACCTCACCAGACATGCTCACCCTCGCCGCATCCAGGCCGCCGAGCGCATCGAGACACCGTCGAAACGCCAGCGCTTCGACGGTCATTCTGCCATTGCGGTCGGGAAATAAAAAGCGGCCCGGAAACGCGCCTGTCGCTCGGCCTCTAATGAGAGGCCGGCAGCGCCGATTCGAGCGGCCGCACTTCGGTCGCCATGAGGCCCTTGGGGCCGTCGCCATAGCGCACCAGAACACTGTCCCCGGGCTTCAGCTCGGCGAGTCCATAGCGGCGCACCGTCTCCATGTGCAGGAAGATATCGTCGGTGCCCTCGCCGCGGGTCAGGAAGCCGAAGCCTTTCACCCGGTTGAACCATTTGACTATGGCGATCTCATAGCCGCTCGACGGCGTCACTTGGACATGGGTGCGGACGGCGCCGTTCTGCGAAGGATGAACGGCCGTCGACTCGTCCATGCCGACGACGCGAAACACCTGCATGCCCTTCACGCGCTTCTGCGCCTCGCAGACGACGCGCGCGCCCTCATAGGCGGACTGGAATCCGGAACGACGTAGGATGGTCACATGCAAGAGAATATCTGCGCCGCCATCATCGGGAACGACAAATCCGTATCCCTTCGAAACGTCGAACCACTTGATGGTTCCGGACACTTCGACGAGATCGAGTCCGGCTTCACCATTTTCGACATTGATGGTCGACGCGCTCAACTCATTCTGGAATGAAATTTTTGCGCCCAACAGACCAACTCCCCCTGCCGATTCGGAACGAATGCGCTCCGCTCGCCTTCGAAGACTCGAATCGCGACGCTCGCCCGTGAATCACTGTGGTTAAGATATCATCGCCACGCTTTCCTCCAACCGACTTTTTTGTTTCGTGCGCCTTCGCTGTGGATACAAAGCCCGAAAATGCTTGGCGTTCCGCGACCTCGGCGCAGGTTACGCGAAATACCGTACGAGCGTCGCCAATGCGCGATCACGGCTCTTTGGGGCTCCTCGCGCGCATGTTTCGGCTTCGATCTTCGCCATCAAAGCGGCGTGATTGGGCGCCAGAGCGGCTTTCGGCCGCATTTGCGAGCGGCTCGGCCCCTCAGGGCGCGCGCGGCGCTGGACAGAGCGGCGCGAAACAATATGCTCGTCCATATGTTGCGGCCGTCGCGAAGCCGCGACATAGTGCGTCGCCGCCCGATGGTGGCGCAGCCGACGAGCCGCAATTCCCGCGAGAAGATCGCACGCAGCCCTTGAAAGCACGGACTTCGAACGAATGAGCTTCATCACACCGCGAGACGATCGTGAATTGGCGCAACGTGACGGCGCCCCGAATTTCGATCTCGCCTCTCTCTATGCCGAGCGGGAGAACGAGCGTTTCGCATTGCACTCGCAGCATCTCAACGAGATGTGGGTGCGCGTGCTGAAGACCATAGGCTATGACGTCGGATTCGTGCGCGGCGTCGGCCAATATCTCTACGACCGCAAGGGCGCGCGCTATCTCGACCTGCTGAGCGGCTGGGGCGTGTTCGCGATCGGCCGCAATCATCCCGCGCTGCGTGAGGCGTTGATGAGCGTGCTCGGCGCCGAGCTTCCCAATCTCGTGCAGCTCGACGTGTCGGTCCCCGCCGCGCTGCTCGCCGAACGGCTGCTCGGCTTCGCGCCTTATATGGAGAAAGTTTTTTTCGCCAATTCCGGCACGGAGGCGGTCGAGGCGGCGATCAAGTTTTCGCGCGCGGCGACGGGCCGTGCGGGGGTTCTCCATTGCGCGCATTCCTTCCACGGCCTCACTTATGGCGCGTTGTCGCTCAATGGCGACGAGATTTTCAAGAAGGGCTTCGGCCCGCTGCTCCCCGATACGCGTGAGATTCCCTTCGACGATCTCGCCGCGCTCGAGGAGGCGCTGCGCCATCGCGACGTCGCGGCCTTCTTCGTCGAGCCCATTCAGGGCAAGGGCGTGAACATGCCTGCGCAGGATTATCTCGCGCAGGCTGCGGCGCTCTGCCGCAAATACGGAACCTTGCTCGTCGCCGACGAGATTCAGACCGGCCTCGGCCGCACGGGAAAATTTTTCGCCGTGGAGCATTATGGCGTCGAGCCCGATCTCCTGCTCGTCGCCAAGGCGCTGTCGGGCGGCCATGTGCCGGTCGGCGCGGTGCTGACGCGCAAATGGATCTTCGACAAAATGTTCGACCGCATGGATCGCGCGGTCGTGCATGGCTCCACCTTCGGCAAGAACGATCTCGCAATGGCCGCCGGCCTCGCGACTCTCGAGGTCATGGCGAGCGAGAAGCTCGTCGAGAATTCCGCCGCCAAGGGCGAGCGTCTGCTCGCAGCCTTCCGCGTCATGGCCGAGCGCTACGAGCTCGTCGCCGATGTGCGCGGCAAAGGCTTGATGATCGGAATCGAGTTCGGCGAGCCGCGCTCGCTGAAGCTGAAAGCCGCATGGAACCTGCTGGAGACCGTCAACTCCGGCCTGTTCTGCCAGCTCATCAGCATACCTTTGTTCGAGCAGCACAAGGTGCTGACGCAGGTCGCCGGCCATGGCAATCACACGATCAAGCTGCTGCCGCCGCTCACCATCGATGATTTCGATTGCGATTGGATCGAGCGCTCCTTCGACAAGGTCATCGCCGACGCGCATCACGCTCCGGGGGCGGTGTGGTCGCTCGGCAAGACGCTCGCGAGCCATGCGCTGAAAGCCAAGCTCGGCTGACACGCCAAGGTTAATGAATTGGGAACGCGCCTTGCTCCGATGAGGCGCGCGACGGGAAGCCGCGCCGATTTGAGACGTCGGCGCATATTTCCATCCTGTCGCGCTCCGCTTCGAGACGAAAGGCGTCGATTATGCGTATCAGTGCGACGATTCTGTCTGCGGCCATGCTGGCCGCGCTCGCGGGCGTTCCCGCGTCCTCCTACGCCGGCGCGCGCGGACCGGTCGTCATTCGCGGGCTCGGCCCCAATGATTTCGCGCCGCGGGCGACCGCGAATTTTCAGCCGTTCCATCCCGCCGCTCGTCCGGCGCGCCATTGGCGCGAGGAGGAGCCGAGCTATGCCCGCGACGCCATCGCGCCCCGTCGCTATCGCGTCGCGGCGGAAGAAGCGACGTCATGGCGGCAGCCGATCCGTTATCGCGCCAGCGAAACAGCTCCCGTCCCCTATGCGGAGCCGGCCGATTATTCGCACGAGGATTACGCCCGCGCGGCCGTCGCGCCGCCGCGCTATCGTGTTCCAACGGAAGATGTGACGCAAGGGCGGCAGCCCATTCGCCATCGCGCCAGCGAAGCAGCTTCCATCCCTTATGCCGAGCCGGCCTATTATCCGCATGAGGGTTACGCAGGCGCGGCAATTGCGCCGCAGCGCTATCGCGTGGCCACGGAAGAGGCGGCGCAATGGCGGCGGCCAATTCGCTATCGCAGTGAAACTGCTGCCGCTCCCTATGTTGGGCAGGCCTATTATTCACACGCCGGCAATCCCTATGATCGCGCCTATCGGCCCGGCGCCTATACCGCGGTCGATCCTATTCCGCAGCGCTCGCCGCCCGTCTATGGCTATTTTCTCGACGAAGGCCCCTTCCCTACGCGATGAACTGATCGGCGCCAGAGCAGCGCGACTCGAAACCGACGCATTCGTCGGCTTGAATGTCGTGCAACTGCTCGTGAGGGAATCGCCATGCTCATGCTGACTCGGCGCGCCTTTCTCAGAGGCGCGATAGCGGGGGCGGCTTCCGCTTTCGCGGGAGCGGCCTACGCCTTCGGCTATGAGCCGCTGATGGAGCCGCGCGTCGCCCGCTATCACATTGCGCCGCGCGTCTGGCCGAAGGGTTTCGCGCTCGAGATCGCGGCGCTCTCGGATCTGCACGCCTGCGACCCGTGGATGTCGCTCGAGCGCATAGACGCGATCGTCGATCGCATGAATGCGCTGCGGCCGGACGTCATCGTGCTGCTCGGCGACTATGTCGCCGGATTGCATCGTTTCGCGACGCCGATTCCGGCGCCGCAATGGGCGCGCGCTCTGTCCCGCCTATCGGCTCCGCTCGGCGTCCATGCGATCCTCGGCAATCACGACATGTGGGACGACGAGACCGCGCAGCATCGCGGCCGCCACGAGACGATCGCGCGAGCGGCGCTCGAGGCCAATGGCATTCCGGTCTATGAGAATGCGGCCGTGTGTCTGACCCGCGGCGCGCGCCCCTTCTGGCTCGCAGGTCTGGCCGACCAATTCGCGATACCGACCGGTCGGCGCCGATGGAATGGGCTGGACGATCTGCCGGGGACGCTCGCCGAGGTCACGACCGACGATCCGGTGATCCTATTGGCGCATGAGCCCGACATTTTTCCGCGCGTGCCCGAGCGCGTCGCGCTGACGCTCTGCGGACATACGCATGGCGGCCAGGTGCGCCTCTTCGGCTGGGCGCCCATCGTGCCGTCCTTCTATGGCAATCGCTATGTCCATGGACATATCGTCGAGGACGACAAGCATCTCGTCGTCTCCGGCGGATTGGGATGCACGGCGCTTCCGGTGCGCTTCGGCGCGCCCCCGGAAGTCCTTCACATTCGGGTCGAGGCGCCGGCGGCGTGACGCGCGCCGGCGGCCGCCTCACTCGCCGGCCGCTTTCAGCTTCTCGCCGCTCTGGCTGCGCGCCAGAAGCTCGGTGAGCGCGCGGCGATATTCGACCGGCATCACCTTGCGGAACTTCGGCTTATAGCTCTCCCAATCGTCGAGGATCGCGCGCGCGCGCGTCGAGCCCGTGTAGCGCAGATGATTGGAGATGAGATGCTTCAGACGCTCGGCGTCGAAGCGCGTCATATCGGTCATCACATCGACGCGGCCATGCTGCTCTAGGTCGCCGCTCTGATGATAGGCCTGCGTCATCGCGGTCTCCTCGTCGCGCACCGGCTCGAGATCGACCATCGACAGATTGCAGCGCTCGGCGAAGCCGCCGTCCTCATCCAGCACATAGGCCACGCCGCCCGACATGCCGGCCGCGAAATTGCGGCCCGTCGGGCCGAGCACGACGACGACGCCGCCGGTCATATATTCGCAGCCATGGTCGCCGACGCCCTCGACGACCGCATAGGCGCCGGAGTTGCGCACGGCGAAACGCTCGCCCGCGACGCCGCGCAGATAGGCCTCGCCGCCCACGGCGCCATAGAGCACGGTGTTGCCGACGATGATCGACTTCTCCGGCACGATCTGCTTGGCCTCGCGCGAGGGATAGACGATGACCTTGCCGCCCGAGAGTCCCTTGCCGACATAGTCGTTCGCCTCGCCCTCGAGACGCAGCGTCACGCCGCGCGCGAGAAAGGCGCCGAAGCTCTGCCCCGCCGTGCCGGCGGCGCGAATATCGATCGTGTCCTCCGGCAGGCCGGTGAGGCCATAGACGCGTGCGACCTCGCCTGACAGCATGGCGCCGGTCGAGCGATCGACATTGCGGATCGCCGTCTCGATGGAGGTCTTCGCGCCGCGGTCGATCGAGGCGCGCGCCGCCTCGATGAGCTTGTTGTCGAGAACCTTGTCGAGGCCGTGATCCTGCGTGAGGCTGTGACGGATCGCGGCGCCCTCGCCCGCCGGCTTGTGGAACAGCTTGGAGAAATCGAGTCCCTTCGCCTTCCAATGGGCGAGCGCCTTCTCCTTGTCGAGCATCTGCATCTGGCCGATCAGCTCGTCGAAGCGGCGATAGCCCATTTGCGCCATCAGCTCGCGAACCTCTTCGGCGACGAAGAAGAAGAAGTTGATGACATGCTCGGGCTGGCCGACGAAGCGCTTGCGCAGCACAGGGTCCTGCGTCGCGACGCCCACGGGGCAAGTGTTGAGATGGCATTTGCGCATCATCACGCAGCCTGCCGCGATCAGCGGCGCGGTCGCGAAGCCGAACTCGTCCGCGCCGAGCAGCGCGCCGACGATGACGTCGCGGCCCGTGCGCAGGCCGCCGTCGACCTGCACGGCGATGCGCGCGCGCAGATTGTTCAGCACCAAGGTCTGATGCGTCTCGGCGAGGCCGATCTCCCACGGGCTACCCGCGTGCTTGATGGAGGTGAGCGGCGAGGCGCCCGTGCCGCCGTCATAGCCGGAGATCGTCACATGATCGGCGCGGCCCTTGGAGACTCCGGCGGCGACCGTGCCGACGCCGACCTCGGAGACGAGCTTCACCGACACATCGGCGCGCGGATTCACATTCTTCAAATCGAAGATCAGCTGCGCCAAATCCTCGATCGAATAAATGTCGTGATGCGGCGGCGGCGAGATGAGGCCGACGCCCGGCGTCGAATGGCGCACTTTGGCGATCACCGCATCGACCTTGTCGCCCGGCAATTGTCCGCCTTCGCCGGGCTTCGCGCCCTGCGCCATCTTGATCTGGATCATGTCGGAGTTGACGAGATATTCCGCCGTCACGCCGAAACGCCCAGAGGCCACCTGCTTGATCGCCGAGCGCGCGCTGTCGCCATTGGGCAGCGGCTTGAAGCGCTCCGGCTCCTCGCCGCCCTCGCCCGTGTTGGACTTGCCGCCGATGCGGTTCATCGCAATGGCGAGAGTCGTGTGCGCCTCGCGCGAGATGGAGCCGAAGGACATGGCGCCGGTGGAGAAGCGCTTGACGAGTTCGCTCGCCGGCTCGACCTCGTCGAGCGGCACGGGCGCGCGTCCATCTTCCTCCGCCGTCTTGACGCGGAACAGACCGCGCAGATTGAGCAGCTTGTCGTCCTGCTCGTTCAAATGCTGCGCGAAGGCGCGATATTTGTCCTGCGCATTGGCGCGCACGGCGTGCTGCAGCAGCGACACCGTATGCGGCGTCCAGCTATGCGCCTCACCGCGAATGCGGAAAGCGTAATCGCCGCCGACGTCCAGCGCGTCGCGATAGATGGCCACATCGCCGAAAGCGTCCTTGTGACGGCGCACCGTCTCGGCCGCGATCTCGTCGAGGCCGACGCCCTCGACGCGCGTTGTCGTGCCGCGGAAGAATTCGTCGATGAAGCTCTGCGCGAGGCCGACGGCGTCGAAAATCTGCCCGCCGCAATAGGACTGATAGGTCGAGATGCCCATTTTGGACATGACCTTCAGCAGGCCCTTGTCGACCGCCTTGATGAAACGCTTGATCGCCGTCTGCCCATCGACGTCGGAGGGGAATTCCTCGGTCGAAGCCTCGAGCGTCTCGAAGGCGAGATAGGGGTTGATCGCCTCCGCGCCATAGCCCGCGAGCAGCGCGAAATGATGCACCTCGCGCGCTTCGCCCGTCTCGACGACGAGGCCGACCGAGGTGCGCAGGCCGCGACGAATGAGATGATGATGCACGGCCGCCGTGGCCAGCAGCGCCGGAATCGGAATGCGATCCGGCCCCACCATGCGGTCGGAGAGGATGATGATGTTATAGCCTCCGTTCACCGCCTTCTCGGCGCGCTCGCCGAGCCGGTTCAGCGCCTCGCGCAGGCCGGCGGCGCCGGTCGCGGCGTCATAGGTGATGTCCAGCGTCTTGGTGTCGAAGCTGTCTTCGATATGGCCGATACAGCGGATCTTCTCGAGGTCCTCATTGGTGAGGATGGGCTGACGCACCTCGAGCCGCTTGCGCTTCGCCGAACCCTCGTGATCGAGAATATTCGGGCGCGGGCCGATGAAGGAGACGAGGCTCATCACCAATTCCTCGCGGATCGGATCGATCGGCGGATTGGTGACCTGCGCGAAGTTCTGCTTGAAATAGGTGTAGATCAGCTTGGGCTTGTCGGAGAGCGCCGAGATCGGCGTATCCGTGCCCATGGAGCCGACCGCCTCCTGGCCGGTGACGGCCATGGGGAAGAGCAGCAGATCGAGCTCCTCCTGCGAATAGCCGAAGGCCTGCTGACGATTGAGCAATGACACATCGGCGCGTGAGGCGCGCGGCTCGACGGGCTTCAGATCCTCGAGCACGATCTGCGTGCGCTCGAGCCATTGCTTATAGGGATGCGAGGAGGCGAGCTCCTTCTTGATCTCGTCGTCGGAGACGATGCGTCCCTGCTCGAGATCGACGAGCAGCATCTTGCCCGGCTGCAGGCGCCACTTCTGCACGATCTTGTCTTGGGGGATCGGCAGCACGCCCATCTCCGACGCCATGACGACGAGTCCGTCCTCGGTCACGAGATAGCGCGCCGGACGCAGGCCGTTGCGGTCCAGCGTCGCGCCGATCTGGCGGCCGTCCGTGAAGGCCATGGCGGCGGGACCGTCCCAGGGCTCCATCAGCGCGGCGTGATATTCATAAAAGGCCTTACGGTCGCCATCCATCAGCGGATTGCCGGACCAAGCCTCGGGGATCAGCATCATCACCGCATGAGCGAGCGAATAGCCGCCCTGCACGAGAAACTCGAGCGCATTGTCGAAACAGGCGGTGTCCGACTGGCCCTCATAGGAGATCGGCCACAGCTTCTCTATGTCGTTGCCGAATAGCGGCGAGGCGACGGAAGCCTGCCGCGCGGCCATCCAGTTGAGATTGCCGCGCAGCGTGTTGATCTCGCCATTATGCGCGACGAAGCGGTAAGGGTGCGCGAGGCGCCAGGACGGGAAAGTGTTCGTCGCGAAGCGCTGATGCACGAGCGCGATGGCGCTGATGAAGCGCGGGTCTTTCAGATCGAGGAAATATTCGCCGAGCTGCGAGACCAGCACCATGCCCTTGTAGACGATGGTCTGCGAGGACACTGAAACCGAATAATGCTCGCGAGCCGCCGGCCCACGCGCGTAAATCTCGTTGGAGGCGGTCTTGCGCGCGAGATAGAGGCGGCGCTCGAAATCGACATCGTCGGTCACTAAGGGGCCGCGGCCGATGAAGACCTGCCCATGCACCGGCTCGACCGCCTTCACCGCCTCGCCGAGATCGCTCGAATCGACCGGCGTGTCGCGCCAGCCGAGCACGACGAGGTCCTGGCTCGCGGCGGCGGCTTCGATGAATTCCTTCGCCTTGGCGCGCTCCGCCTCGTCGCGCGAGAGGAAGAATTGGCCGATGGCGTAATGGCCGGGCTCCGGCAGGGCGAAGCCGAGCTTGGCGCATTCTTCCGCGAAGAACTGGTGCGGGATCTGCACGAGAATGCCGCAGCCGTCGCCGAGCTTGGGGTCCGCGCCCACGGCGCCGCGATGATCGAGATTGAGCAGGATCTGCAGACCCATCTCGACGATCTCGTGGCTCTTGGCGTTGTGCAGATTGGCGACGAAGCCGACGCCGCAGGAATCATGCTCTTTGGACGGATCGTAGAGGCCCTGAGCCTGCGGCAGGAGGGGGTCTCTGGCGTCGATCGCGGTCATGGCGGCGTCTCCCGGGCGAGTCCGGAGGCGGCTCGGCCCGATCGCCGCGCCCGCGTCCCCGTCCTCTGTCGTCGAAATCATAGCTTCGCTCGCAGGGTCGCGCGAGCGTCATTGGCGCAGAATGGTCAGCATGGCTGACATATCGGCGGGAAATATTGTTGCCAGATTTGCGTCCCTCGCACAAGCAATCTGCCGCTACAAAACCGAATTCCTGGCGCATTCCACCGCCGGCGCGCGCCGGCTGCGTCCAAAGCTCGCCGCAATGGTCGCCCAAGCTCGGCAATCGAGACGGGGCCAGACGACCAGATGGATGTGGAGCGGTTCATGACGCTATCGAGACTGCGGCCGAAGCTCTTGCTCGCGATCGCGAGCCTCGCGCCGATGGCGGCGCCGACGCCGGCCGCGGCGGATTTCTTCTTTCGCCCCTTCGGCTACGCCTTTCACCAGCCGATTCCGGAGCCCGCGCCCAACGCTACGCCGCAAGCGATCGCCGGGATTTTGAGCGAGGAGGGATTTCGCCTCGTCGGCGGGCTCGGCCGACGCGGCGATCAGGTGGTGGCGACAGGCGTGGACCGCCGCAGCCATTATCGGCGCTTTCTGATCGACCCCTATGAGGGCGAGATTTTGCGCTCCTGGCGCATTGGGCCGGAGGGCGGGCCGGGCTTCGTCGAAGCGCCGCCCGCCGCCTATCGTGGCGGGCCTGGGCCGGAGTCCTATGACGGGCCTCGAGCCAGCGCCGCGGAAGATCCTCTGGTCGTGCCCGGCCTCGGCGGCGAGCCGCGTCGCCCCGCGCCGCAATCGGCCGCTCCCGCTCGTCGCGCGGAGACGCCGGCGCGCGCCCATGCCGCCATCAGGCAGGAGAACGCCGAGACGCAGCGCCCGCCCCATTCGCCGCCCTCCGAGGCGACCAAGCCGCCGGCGCGCGCCGCCGCTCCGCAAGACAGGCCGACGGCTCCCAAGCCCGCCGCCGCGAAGCCGGCCGAGCGCAAGGCGCCGGCGCAACAGCACTCTGGTCCGACCCCGCCGCAAGGCGCGGCCTCGGCGCCCGCGTCCGCTCCTTCTCCTTCTCCTTCTCCTTCTCCTTCTCCTTCTCCTGCCGCCGCCCCTGCCCAGCCGATCCAAGCCGCTCCCGAGCCGCCGCATGCGGCCGCTCCGGAACCCGCCGCCGTCGGCCATCAGCAGGCGGCGCCGGCGCCACAGACCATCGTTCCAGCGACGCCCGCCACGCCGACGCCCGCCGCTGCGGCTCCCGCCAATCCGGTCTCGGCGGAGCAATCCAAGGCGCCGCCCGCGGGCGAGCCGCCCAAGCCGACGCCCGGCGGCTGAGCGAAAAAAGAGGCGTCCCTCGCGGGACGCCTCGATTTTTTTTGCCGAGGAGGGATGCGGCCTGAGATCAGGCGGCTTTGGCGTCGATCGTCTGCGCCGGAACGCCGCCGCCGATCTCGATGCGGCGCGGCTTCTGCGCCTCGGGAATCTGGCGGACCAGATCGACATGCAGCAAGCCATTGGCGAGGGTCGCCCCAGTCACGACGACATGATCGGCGAGCTGGAAGCGGCGCTCGAAGGCGCGCGCGGCGATGCCTTGATGCAGCATCTCGCGCTTGACGCCGCCGGTCTCGGGCTGCGGGTCTTTCGCGCCCTTGATGGTCAGCGTGTTCTCGCGCGTCTCGATGGAGAAATCCTCACGCGCAAAGCCGGCCACGGCCAAGGTCACGCGATAGTCGTTCTCGCCGGTGCGCTCGATATTATAAGGCGGATAGGTCGGAGCCGCCTCCGCGCCCGGACCCTGGTCGAGCAGGGAGAAGAGACGATCGAAGCCGACGGTCGAGCGATAGAGGGGGGAAAGATCGAAGGGACGCATGTCATTGTCCTCCTAGAAGCGACAGTGGAAGCGCGATCGGGATGTTCGTCCCCGCTCGCGCCGGGGATGAAAGCGCGTCCGCTACGGCCCGCGCTGAATTCCATGTGGGAGCGCTTTTTGCGACCTGCAAGAGGCGCCGGCGCGGGTGTCGCAATTTTGTGACAGGCCCCGACTTTTCGCCGCGAGCGCGACGATCGCATTGACCGCGGAAATTTCCGGGCGCTAGTTTCGCGCATGGCGAAGCTGAGGTCACGGCGCTGGTCGGACGTCTCCACGGCGAGGCGCGCGCTCGTCTCGGCGCTGGCGCTTTGCCTTTTCGCGCTGCAGGCCCTCGTCGCCGCCTCGCTGGTCCGAGCGCATGATGCGCCTTTGGCGGGCGGCGTCTCGGCCTCCGCCTATTGCGAGCCGCACAGAGACGGCGCGCCGCCGGCGGAGCGCGATCATGCGCCCTGCTGCATTCTCTGCGTCGCCAGCCGCGATCTGCCGAGCCTCGCCGAGCCACCGTCCGCGGAGCCGACCCTCGCGCCGGTCGCTTTCGCCTTCGTCGCCTATGCCTCGACAGCGCCGCCGCAGCGCGGACCCGCCGGCTGGGCCAGCTCCTGGTCGTCCCGCGCCCCTCCCCTCGCCTGATCGCGCGGCGCGCCGCGATCGCGGCCGCCGTTTCGATACGCCGATCGACGCACCGGACGCCCCCGCGCCCGGGCGACGCTGCGACGGATGGCGCCGATGCCCAACACGAGATTTTCGATTTTGCGCGAGCTCTTCGCGCGCACGCAACGCGATCTGACGCGCCTGCTGACGCGGCGGGTCGGTCCCGATCACGCGCCGGACATCGTGCAGGAGGCGTTTCTGCGCGTCATGCATCGCGACATGACCGAAGAAATATCCGATCCGCCGGCCTATCTGCGCCGCACCGCCGTCAATCTGGCGATGGATTTTTCGCGCCGGCGCAAGCTCGAGAGCAAGCTCTTCGTCGCCGATCCGGAGAGCTGTGACGCGCCCTCGGACGAGCCCTCCGCCGACGAGACTCTGGAAGCGGACCGCCGCGCGCGGATTCTTACCGCGGCGATCGAGACGCTGCCGCCCAAATGCCGCGAGGTCTTCGTCCTGCGCATGCATCACGACGTCCCGCAGGACGAGATCGCGCGGCGTCTCGGCATTTCCCGCAATATGGTGGACCGGCATTTGCGCATCGCCATAAAGCGCTGCCGAAGCGCGGTGCAGTAGAAAAATTCCCGGCGAGGCATCCGCGATTCCGGCCGTCGTTCGTCTGTATGTGTGAGGAGCGAGTTTCGATCTATGGCCGCCCACAAACATCCCGCGCCGCAGGAGAGCGCCTCGCAGGACTCCGCCGTCGCCTGGTGGGTGCGGCGCGACGCCGGCGACATGTCGAGCGCCGAGATCGCCGCCTTCGAGGCCTGGATCGCCGATCCGGCCAACGCCGCGGCCTTCGCCTATATTTGCGCGCTCTGCGGCGAGGTGAAGGCTTTGAAGCCGCGCCGCGTCGACGCCCTCGCGGCTCGGCGGCGGCGACGCATGGCCTACGCCGCCGCGCTGGCCGCCACTCTGGCGGCCGTGGCGAGCTTCGATTCGCTGCGCCTGCTCTGGAGCGCCGATTTCCGCACCGCCGCCGGCGAGACGCGCATGGTCACGCTCTCGGACGGCTCCAAGATCCAGCTCGGCGGAAGATCGGCCATCGCCGTGCATTACGCCGCCGGCGAGCGCGCGCTCACTTTGCTCGAAGGCGAGGCGTTTTTCGATGTCGCGCCGGACGTCGCGCGGCCCTTCGTCGTCACGGCGGCGGGCGGATCGGTAACGGCGCTCGGCACCTCTTTCGATATCGCGCTCGAGAATGACGGCGCCCGCGTGACGGTCGCCGAGCATAAGGTCGCCGTCGCGAGCCATGGCGAGAAGACGATCGTCGAGGAAGGACGTCAATGCGACTTTGGTCCGGCGGCGCCGACGAGCGCGCCCGTCCCCGTCGCCGTGCCGGACGCCACCGCCTGGCGACGCGGCAAGCTCATCTTCGTCGATCGTCCGCTCGGCGAAGTCGTCGATATTCTCTCACGCTATCACCGCGGCTACATCATCGTGGCGAGCGACTCCACGCGCCGGCTGCGCGTCACCGGCGTGTTCGACGCCGCCGATCCGATCGGCGCCTTGCGCGCGATCGAGGCTTCGCTCGCACTCGATGCGATTCACATCGGCGATTATCTCGTGGCGCTACGCGGATGAGACAGAACGCCGCATCATGCGCCTGCATTTTTTCGTCGCACGGACGTGCGTGTTCGCGCGCTCCATTCGTCAGAGTTCATAGAGGGACGTTTTCGTTCCCGATAAGAACTCGGAGAAGGGCGGATGCAGCGGCGATTTTTTCGTCTCGAGAATAGAAACATGGGCGCGACGGCGATAGCGACGGCACTGAGCGCTCTCGTCTTCGGACAAGAGCCGGCCATCGCGCATGTCGCAATGCCGGAGGCGGAGCTCGCCGCCGCAGTGCGCAGCTATGAGATTCCGGCCGGCTCCGTCGCCGCCGCGCTCAATCGCCTCGCCGACGCCACCGGCGCGCAGCTCGTCTATAAATCGCGGCTGACGCGCGATCTCACGACACGCGGACTCTCCGGCGCCTTCACGCTGGAAGACGCGCTCGATCGTCTGCTCGCCGGCACGGGCATAGGCTATCGCCTCACGCGCGACGGACGCAGCGTCGCCATCGTGCTCGCGCAGAACGAGACCACGCGCAACGACGCCGGCGCAGTCGCGCTGCCGCCGATCGACGTAGCCGGGGAGCGCGAGCGCGCGCTGCGTGCGGCGGCGCGTCGCGCCGACGGCCCCTTCACGCCGATCGGCGCGACAGAGATCAGCGGCGAAGCGCTGGATGCGCGGCGCGCGAACGCCAGCGACACGGCGCAGCTGCTCTATTCGGCGCCGGGCGTCGATCTCTATGAGGCGGGCGGCGTGTCGCGCCTGCCGACGCTTCGCGGCCTCGCCGACGATCGCATCAAGATTCTGCTCGGCGGAGTCGAGATCACCTCGGCCTGCGCCAATCATATGAATCCGCCGCTCTCCTATATCGATCCGAACAATGTCGGAAAGATCGAGGTGCTCTCCGGCGTGACGCCGGTGAGCAAGGGCGGCGATTCGATCGCGGGCACGATATCGGTGGAGCCCAAGCCGCCGATCTTCGCCAATCCGCGCGTCGCTTCCACGCCCGGCCTCGTTCCGTCCATCGCGCCCGGCGTTCTCGCCTCGGGATCGATCTCGGGCTTCTTCCGCAGCTCCAACAGCAGCTTCGGCGTCTCGGGAACGGCGAATGTCGCCACAGAGCATTTCAGCCTGCTCTATAATGGCGGCTACACGCGCGGCTCCGATTATCACGCGGGCGACAACGGACCGAAGGTTCTCTCCACCGGCTTCATCTCCGAAAATCATTCGGCGACGCTCGCCTATCAGAACGATGGACATCTCTTTACGCTGAAGGGCGGCTATCAGAACATTCCCTATCAGGGCTTCGTCAATCAGCGCATGGATATGACCGCCAATCGCGCCTATTCCGTCGACGCCGGCTATAAGGGCGCGTTCGAATGGGGAAGGCTCGAGGCGCGCGCCTTCTGGCAGCATACCGCGCATGAGATGGGCTTTCTCTACGACAAACAGCCCGCCAATATGCCGATGAATACGTCGGGAACGGATTACGGCTATTCGCTGAAGGCGGAAATTCCGCTCGACCCCTCCAATCTTCTGCGCGTCGGCAACGAATTCCACGGCAATCATCTGAACGATTGGTGGCCGCCGATCGTCGGCAGCATGATGATGGGTCCGGGGACTTATTGGAATATCAATGGCGGCCAGCGCGACCGCATCGGCACATTCGCGGAATGGGAAGCGAAATGGTCGCCGCAATGGACGACATCGCTCGGCGTACGCAATGACATTGTGTGGATGAGCACGGGCGACGCCAGCGCCTATGATCCACGCAACCCCATCCCCATGGGCATGATGGGCATGGCCAATCCGGACGCGACGGCGGCGCGTTTCTTCAACGCCCGCAGCCATGCGCGCACCGACGTCAATTTCGACATGACGGCGCTCGTGCGCTACCAGGCCGACGAGACGAGCACATATGAGCTCGGCTATTCGCGCAAGACGCGTTCGCCCAATCTCTACGAGCGCTATGCCTTCGGCGTCGGCGGCATGGCGAGCAGCATGATCGGCTGGTTCGGCGACGCCAATGGCTATGTCGGCAATCTCGATCTTAAGCCCGAGGTCGCGCATACGGTGAGCTTCACGGCCGCGTGGCGCGATCCCGTCGCCCATGATTGGGAGGTGAAGGCGACGCCCTATTTCAGCTATGTCGAAAATTTCATCGACGCGGATCGCATCGGCGGCTTCACCGACAAGAATGGGCGCTGGTTCCCCATTCTGCAGTTCCGCAATCACAAGGCGGAGCTCTATGGCTTCGATCTCTCCGGCCGCGGCAAGCTCTATGAGGCGCCCGATGTCGGCAGCTTCACGCTCTCGGGCGTCATCGGCTATGTCTATGGCGAAAATCTCGATCGCGGCGACGGGCTCTATCACATCATGCCGCTCAATGCGCGCTTCGCTCTCGAGCACAAGCTCGGAGGCTGGAGCAGCGCCGTCGAGCTGCAGCTGGTCGACAGCAAGACGCATGTGAGCACGGCGCGCAATGAATTGAAGACGCCCTCCTACGGACTCGTCAATCTGCGCACCGCCTATGAATGGGACGCGTTCCGCATCGATCTCGGCATCACCAATGTCGCCGACGTTCGCTATTATTCGCCGCTCGGCGGCTTCGATTACACGAATTACAAGAAGACGAGCGTCTTCGGCGCCGTGCCGGGACAAGGCCGCTCCTATTACGCGGGACTGACGATGAAGTTCTGAGCTTCGCCTTTTGCGCGGTCCGGCGAGACATGCGATAGACGGGGCGAGAGGCGCAGGCAGCGCCTTTCGTTCCGGCCGCAGCAGGATCGCCCGACATGCCGCTCACCGAATCGCAGCTCATCGGTACGCCCGACAATCCCGTACCGCCCAATGCGAAGGTCTTCGCCATTCGCACGGCGGATGGACGCAGCTTGCGCGCGGCGAGCTTCGCGCCGCCGCGTGGGGCGATCGGCACAGTGGCGCTGTTTCAGGGCCGGGCCGAGTTCATCGAGAAATATTTCGAGACGATCAATGATCTGCTCGCCCGCGACCTCCATGTGGTGACGCTGGATTGGCGCGGACAGGGCGGCTCGGAGCGCGATCTTTCCGATCCGCGCAAGGGCCATGTCGATGATTTCGCGCTCTATCAGCGCGATCTCGACGCTTTCATCACCGATGTTCTGGCGCTCGAATGCCCCTCCCCCTGGCATGCGCTGGCGCATTCCATGGGCGGCGCCATTTTGCTCGATCGCGTCCATTCGGCGCGCTCGCCTTTCGATCGCGTCATCGTCGCCGCGCCGATGGTCGACTTCGAGGGACTACGCTTTCCGATCGGCGCGCGCGCCATCGCCGACACGCTCGATATGTTCGGCCTCGGCGCCATGTATGTGCCGGGCGGCGGACCGAAATCGCTGGAGGAGCTGCCCTTCGAGGGCAATCGGCTGACCTCCGATCCCGCGCGCTTTTCCCGCAACGCCAATGTGGTGCGCGCCGCGCCGCATCTCGCCATCGGCGATCCGACCGTCGGCTGGGTCAACGCCGCCTTCCGGCTGATGAAGCAGCTCAGCGCGCCCGAATACGCCCGCGCCGTGCGCACGCCGGTAATGGCGTTTCTCTGCGGTCGCGACCGCATCGTCTCCTCGCGCGCGATCGAGCGCTTCGCTCAAAGGCTGCCGGTCGCGAGCCTCATAGAGGTTCCCGGCGCGCGTCACGAATTGCTGATGGAGCGCGACGAATTGCGCGAGCAGTTCTGGGCGGCGTTCGACGCTTTCGTCCCTGGCGAGGCGGTGGATCGCGCCTGAGCGCTCTTCCGATCACTCGAAGGCGGTCTGAAAGCGCACGATCGCCCGCGCCACCGGCCGCGTCGGCAGATAGCAGAAGGAGTTGGTGGCGATTTTCGCCTCCTTGCAGTGCTCGTGCTCGGCGTTCCACTCATAGCCGAGCCGCTCCATGCAGGCGACGATATGATCATGCAACACGCGGCTGTTCTTGTGCCGCTCCTGGGGGAGCTTGCTCTCGCTGTCGAGCTCGCAATCGGTGACGTCTATCTTCAGCCCGGCGAAATAGCGTCCGCTGCTGCTGCCGGTGACGAAGACGAACTCTGTGGCGACGATGAAGGCGAGGCCGACGGCGAAGGCGACGCGCGCCTTGAACTTGCTGTCGAAGTAGTCGATGCCGATGAAGGACAGCCCGCCGAGCGCCAGCAATCCGCCGCCGAGCATGAGCGTCAGCGGAGCCACGAAGGCGGCGATATCCTCATTCATCGGCACATCTCCCGTCTGTTCCCGACGGGGCGCCGCCTTCCCCTCAGTCTCGAGGTCAAATGGAGCATGTCCTCCAACCGGCAAGCGCCCTGCAGGGGCGAGCGGCGAGCTTAGGCTCGCCGCCGCGATCGGGCTATTCGAATCTCAGCTGAAACGCGGTGATCGCGCGCTCGAAGCCGGTGGCCGGCAGATAGCAATAGGCATTGGTGGCGACCGGCGCATCCTTGCAATTGCGATGCGCGGGAGCCCATTCATAGCCGGCCTCCTGCATGCAGCCGAGAATGTGCTTGTGGATGACATTGACGTCCACGCCGAGACGCGCCTCCGGATGCGCGGACTCGCCCTCGAGCTCGCAGGCGGAAGTCTGCACCTGCTGCGCCTTGAAGAATGAGACGCTGCTGCCGGCGAGCACCACCTCGAGCGCGGCGAGAACGATGGAGCCCGCGACGAGCGCGGCGATCGCCTGGACGCGCGACTTCAGAAATTGAATCTCGATGAAGTAGAGCCCGCCAGCGGCGATCAGCGCTCATCCGATGACGAGAGCGAAAGGGGTGACGAAAACCGAGAGATCCTGATTCATCTGCTTCCTCCTGCATTGCGAGCGCGCAAGCGCCCTTGTTCGATGATCTTCCGATCATCGGCATTGAGCAGGAGTCATCAGCCTCTTCGGCGGTTGTAGGGGGCACCCCATCCCCTGGCGCGCCGGCTATCGCCGCGCGACCTTATGTAGCTAATTCGATACATAAAGCCTGCCGGGTCGTCAATGCGCAGGCGGGCGGCGCGTGGCGGACGCCTTCCGCGATCCCGCGCGCGAGCGTATGAGCCGCCGAGAGGACAAGGCGAAACGCTCATGCGCAACGACATAGACGACATCGTCGGCTCCCGACCTCCGCGGCATCCGGCTCTCGAGGCTCTTCTCGCCTTTTTGCAGCTGGGACTGACCAGCTTCGGCGGACCGATCGCCCATATCGGCTACTTCCGGGCCGAATTCGTCGAGCGCCGCAAATGGCTGAGCGAGACGGCCTTTGCCGATTTCGTCGCGCTCTGCCAATTTCTGCCTGGACCGGCCAGCAGCCAGCTCGGCTTCATTCTCGGCATGTCGCGCGCCGGCCTGCTCGGCGGCTTCTCGGCCTGGCTCGGCTTCACCTTGCCCTCGGCCGTCGCCCTCGTCCTTTTCGCCTATGGCGTCTCACAGCTCGGCGATGTCGCGCATCTTTCCTGGCTGCACGGCCTCGCGATTGTCGCCGTGGCCGTCGTCGCACAGGCGGTCTGGGGCATGGCGCGGAGCCTCTGCCCGGATCGCGAGCGCGCCACGATCGCGCTCGCGGCAATGATCCTCACTCTGGCGCTTCCCTCGGCCGCGGGCCAGATCGGCGCCATTGTCGGCGGCGGCCTCATCGGATGGCTGCTGCTCCCACAGAGATCGGCGCCGGCGTCGGCGCCGATCTCCGCCGGCTTCATCGGTCGGCGCGCCGGCCTCGCCTCGCTCGCTCTCTTCGTCCTCGTGCTGATCGGCGCGCCGATTCTCGCCGCTACCACCGGCGCGCATTGGCTCGCCATTTTCGCGGCTTTCTTTCGTTCCGGCGCTCTGGTGTTCGGCGGCGGCCATGTGGTGCTGCCGCTGCTGCAGCAGGCGGTGACGCCGCCGGGCTGGATCGGCTCGGACGCCTTCCTCGCAGGCTACGCCGCCGCCCAGGCCGTGCCCGGCCCCCTCTTCACCTTCGCGGCGTTTCTCGGCGCGGCGATGCGCGAGCCGCCCAACGGCTGGGCGGGCGCGATCCTGTGCCTCGTCGCCATCTATCTGCCGTCCTTGCTGCTGCTGCTCGGCGTGCTGCCATTCTGGGATGCGGTGCGCGGCCGCTCGGCCATGCGTTCGGCGCTCGCCGGCGTCAATGCGGCCGTGGTCGGCATTCTCACGGGCGCGCTCTACACGCCGGTCTGGACCAGCGCGGTCTTCTCGGCTGCGGATTTCTGCCTCGCGGCGACGGCCTATCTGCTGCTGGTCTTCTGGCGGGCGCCGGCCTGGCTCGTCGTCCTCTTCGGAGCGCTCGGCGCAGTCGCGATCGACTCCTTCGGCCGATCGCTCACTTGATCTCGGCGAAGCCCAATGGCTTGGCGTCGCTCGGCGCGGAGGCCGGCTCGCCCCGTGTCGCCGCGGCGATCGTCACGCCCGATTCTGCGCCCGCCGCCGCGGCGACGGCCTCGGGCGTATCGGAGAGAAAGGCGGCGAGCTCATCGGCGCCCCGCGCCGCGACCGCGGCCAGCGCCCGATCGTCGAGCAGCGTCCAGGGATCGCCGGCGCCGGTCACGGCCACCTCGTCGGTGAGCCGGCGGGCGCGTCGTCCGTTGCGGTCGAAAATATCGAAGACATAGGCGAAGCGCGTCGCCCCTTCGGGGCTCACATAGGCGGTGAGATAGCCGCGCAGACGATAGGCGGCCGCCGGCTCTTCGGCGGCGGCTATGTCGCGGCTCTCCGTCGCGCGGGCGAAGGCTGGGCGGAAGCGCGCCAGCGCATCCTCTGGCGCACCTTCCAGGCTGATGAGCGCCACAGGCGCGCCGCGCGGGCTGACGCCGGGCCGCGGCGTCAGACGCTGCCGCTGCGCGAGCTGCTCGGGCCGCGGATGGCCGATCTCGACCGCTGTATCGACGCAGCCGGCGAGCGTCAACGCGCCGATCGCCGCGCAGAACGGCCCGCAAAAGCGACGGCTGGAGCGTTTCAGATCGCGCATCGTCTCCAGCACCCTCCGCCTCATGGTGAAGAAAGTGCTAACAATGATCCGGGCGGCGGTCCAGCCCCCGCATTCCCCATACGCAATTCCCTGTGGGACAAGGCGCATCTCCTTTCGCGCCGCCTTTTCGCCTCACTGCCGCCACGGACCGCATCGACGATCAAGCTCACGTTAACCTTACTGCGCTTTCGCGCGCCGCATCGGGACGCGCAAAGCTTTCGTCAAGGTTGACGGAACCTTCGCTTAACCCCTGCGCGGATAGGACTGGCGACAGTAGAGACCCGTCGTCAGAGGAGCTTAGAGGAAATGGCATTGCTTTCCGCCACGCGCGCCCTGCGCTTCGCCGTCGCCATTCTGGCGGCCGTCTCGCTCGGCGCCTGCGCCAAAAACGCCGAGGATGAGAACGCCGCGCTCGCCGGCGGCGCCGGCGCCAATGGCCGCGGCGGCTACGCCGCCCCCGGAAGCCCGCAGGATTTCGTCGTAAATGTCGGCGACCGCGTCTATTTCGAGACCGATTCGAGCGAGCTGACGCCCACCGCGCAGGCGACGCTCGACAAGCAGTCCGACTGGCTGCAGCGCTACGGCCGCTATTCCTTCACCGTGGAGGGCCATGCGGACGAGCGCGGCACGCGCGAATATAATTTCGCGCTCGGCGCCCGCCGCGCCGAGGTGGTGAAAAATTATCTGGCCTCGCGCGGCCTCTCCGCCGGGCGCATCCGCACGATCAGCTATGGCAAGGAGCGCCCGGTCGCGGTCTGCGACGATATTTCCTGCTGGTCGCAGAACCGCCGCGCCGTCACCGTGCTGTCGGGCGGCAATTCTTGACCCGCAAAATGCGCCGAGGCCCCTCCCCGGCGCTTGCATCCTCGGCCGCGATGCGGCATTGAGAGCCCCGACGGCGCGCCGTCACCGCAGGAGTGTAGCTCAATCGGCTAGAGCACCGGTCTCCAAAACCGGGGGTTGGGGGTTCGAGTCCCTCCACTCCTGCCAGCTCCTCCCAAAATTCAGCCCAACAAAGATCGCGCGGCCGGGCTTTCGGCGAAGCGCGAAGCGCATTTCGTGATCGGGATGTTTCGATGCGTTCCATGCTCGCCGGCGCCGCCATTATCGCTTTTCTGATTTCCGCCGGGACGGCGCGCGCTTGTGGCGGCGGCGATCCGACGCCCGGACGCTGGTCGCTCGATCAGAGGAGCTACGCCGAGCAGAACGGCATGCCTTTCCTCGATCCGGGCAATGACAGCCGTCTCAATCTCCTCTTTCTGATGTTCGACGCCGATCCGGCACTGCGGCCGAAGGACGATGCGATTTCAAAGGGCGAGGAGAAGCTCGACTTCTACTCCTCGGTGCTGTTCTCGCGGCCCGATTTCACCGACGCCTGCCGGAAAGCCGCGGCGGCGCGCGACCGCAAGGACGAAACCGCGAGCGCTTTCGCCGATGGTGAGGGAACGCGCTGCGTCTCGATAGAGTCGGGCCGGGCCGCCTTTACGGCCGCGGTCGAGGCGGAGCCCGCGCTTTCCGTCGAAGAGCGGCGGGCGTTGACGGCGGCGCGGGAGAAGATCGCTCCCTCCTGCCGCAATGAGAAAGCCGACGCGGCTGCGCAAGCGCTCGCGCAAATCGCGCCCTCCGCCGCCGGGCAGGAGTTCGCTTCCTATCTCATCGGCGCCGACGCCTTCTACGAAGGCGATTTCGATCGCGCGCTGGAGCGCTTCGGCAAGCTCGACTCGGCGCGCAACGCCTGGCTGCGCGAGGCGGCGCGCTACATGACCGCCCGCGCGCTGCTGAACAAGGCGCAGATCGGCGCCTTCGCCGATTTCGACGGAACCGCGACGCCCAATGTCACCGATCGCGCCACGCTCACCGCGGCGCAGGCCGCCTTTCAGACCTATCTGAAATCCTATCCCACGGGGCGCTACGCGGCCTCGGCGCAGGGACTGTTGCGGCGCGTCTATTGGCTCGCGGCGGATGATGAGCGCCTCGCCGCCGAATATGGCCGGCAGATCGCGCAAGGGAGCGGCGCCAAGGTCGGTCTCGACGATGTCGATCTGGCGCAGGAGATCGACGCCAAATATTTGTCCGCCGCCAAAGACCATGCGAGCCGCGAGCCGATTCTGCTGGCGACGCAGGATCTGATGAAGCTGCGCTCCGACGGCAAGGAGACGCATCTTGCCGCCGCGGAGCTGGACGCGCAGGCAAAGGCCTTCGCCGGACACGAGGATCTCTTCGGCTTTCTGAAAGCCGCGCGCGCCTATTACGCCGACGCCGATTTTGCGGCGACGCTGCAAGCGCTCGGAGCGCCCATCGCAGCGCCGCGCTCCTATCTCGCTTTCAGCCGCGAGACTTTGCGCGGTCAGGCTCTGATGGCCTCGGGACAATATCCACAGGCGATCGAGCATTGGACCAAGCTGCGCGGAACCGTCTCCAATCCCTTGTGGAAAGAGGCGGTCGAGCTGGGCCTCGCGCTGAGCTATGAGCGCGCCGGCATGGCGAACAAGGTTTTCCTGCCGGAGACGCGGCTCTCCTCGCCACGCATTCGCGCGATCCTGCTGCGCCACACGGCCGGGCCGATCCTGCTGCGCATGGCCGTGGCCGATCCGCAGGCGAGCGCGGAGGAGCGCAAGCTCGCCCGCTTCCTCCTCCTCTATAAGGAGGCGACGCGCGGCCAATATGCGAATTTCCTGCGCGATTTCTCGGCTGAAGGCCTCGCGCAGGACGACGCCGCGGCGCCGGAGGTCTCGGACCTTCCCAAATCGGCGATCTTTTTGTCCTCGCCCGCCAACGAGCCCTATAAATGTCCGGCGCCCAAGGCCGTGGTCGCGGAACTCGCCGCCGATCCACGCTCCGCGCATGGCCTGCTCTGCCTCGGCGATTTCGTCCGCCACTCGGGCTTCGCCCGTTTCGACGCCTGGCGTCCGGCGGCGGACGAGCTGGGCGGCGCCAAGGCGATTTTCCCCGGCGAGCCTTTCTCGCGGGGCGATGTCTATCAGCGGCTGATCGCCGATCCGGCGACCAAGGACGCCGACAGAGCCTATGCGCTCTACCGCGCGATCAACTGCTATGCGCCGGCGGGCAGCAATGATTGCGGCGGCAAGGATGTCGACAAGGCGCAGCGAAAAGCCTGGTTCCAAACGCTGAAGTCACGCTATGGCGCGACGCAATGGGCGCGCGGGCTGCAATATTACTGGTGAGATCGCGGGTTCTTCTCCTCGCGCTCTGCGCGCTGCTCTGTGCGTCTCCGGCAATGGCCGAGCCTCTCGTGCGGGCGGCGGATCATGACGCTTTCTGGCTGTGGGCCGGCGTCAAAGGACGCGCCGAGCTCGCCGCGGCGAAAACCATCTATCTCCATTCGGGCGAGATCGGGCCGGATCGCGACGGCTTTGTCCGCATGAAGGCGCAAGGCGGCGTAGAGCCCGGCCCGCACAAGGCCGCTCTCTGGCTCGCCTATCGCATCCGCAGCCTCGATTGGCCGCCGGAGATCGTCGCCCAGATTCGCCGCCGTCTGGACGCCTGGCGCGCGCAGCCGGGCGGCGTTGTCGGCGTGCAGATCGATTTCGACGCGGCGACGCGCGGCTTGCAGACTTACGCCACCTTCCTGCGCACGCTGCGGCGGGAGCTGCCTCAAGGCTGCGCGCTGGGCGTGACCGGCCTCATGGATTGGGCGTCTCAGGCCTCGCCCGAGGATTTGAACGCGCTTTCGGGAAGCGTCGACGAGCTGGTCTTCCAGACCTACAAAGGCGCGCAGACGGTCGCGAATATCGACGCCTATCTGGCGCGGCTGGCGCGGCTTCGCATTCCCTTCCGTCTCGGCCTTGCCGAAGGGTCTCGTTGGGCGCCTCCGGCCGCTCTGGCGGAGCGGCCGAATTTTCTCGGCTATGTGGTGTTCTTGCGCAATCGCGCCACGCCATGAGCGGTCGGCTCACGCCTTGGGAAGCAGTCCGCGCAGACGCTCCGCCCCCTCCAGCGCCGGACGGCGCGGTGGACCTCCCGGCGGGAATCCCCCCGGCGGCGGTCCGGCGAAACGATCGCCGCGTGGCTGCAGGAAGGGTGGAGGCGGCACGGCGCGCACCGTCTTGCGGTCGATCCGCGCGCGCAAGAACACGACATAACGGCCGGCCGCCTCGCGCAGCTCGCCACGAGTCGTCTCGCCCGCGGCGAGCGCTATGCCGTCGGTCGAGTTGAGCGTGTCGCGCAGCCGCCCGCGCGCATAATCGCCGAGATTGGCGTAGAGGAACTCGCTCAGCGCGTCCGGCAGGAAAATCTGCGAGGTGAGACGCGCCGTTCCGCCGTCGATGATCTTGAAATGAATATGGGTGGTGCGGCCGGGATACCAGCCCGGATAGACGCTGGAAAAGCGCGCGCGTCCATCCGCTCCCGCGATCTGGCTTCCGCGCAAAAAGGTCTTGCCGGAGAGATCGAGCCGCCCATCCTCGCCCTGGCCGGGGAAGCCGGAATAGCGCCCCTGCGCGTCGCAATGCCAAACATCGATTCGGGCGCCGGGCAGCGGCGCGCCGGTCTCGTCCTGGACAGCGAAGACGATGTCCAACGGCACGCCGGCGAGCCCTTCGGCTATGTCCGCTCGCTGGAGATCGAGATCGAGATCGAGATCGAGATAGAAAGGCCCCTCTTCCGCCGGCGCCGTCAGCGGTCCGGGGGCCGGCTCGGGAGCGGCCGGTTCCGGCAGGACCGCAGTCGCCGAGCCGGCCAGCGCAACGGCCACGAGGCCGCGTCGCGTCAAAGCAATTTTGTCACGCATGGAATTTCCTTGGTCTTCGTCAGCGCATGCAGGATGAAGCGGCCCGGTGTCGGATGCGCGGCGGAAAGTCTCTCTCTCGTTTCCGTCCCGTTTCTCGTCGCGGCGCGGCGCGGCGCGGCGCGGGGTGGGCTTTCCGCGCAGACGGGCTATAAGTCCCGCCGTCCCGCATCTCGAATGAGCCGATCGCCCGTGAAACGTCCCTCCCTCGAATCCTTCCGCCGCATCGTCGTCAAGGTCGGCTCCTCGCTGCTCGTCGATCCGCGCGAGGCGAAGGTGAAGCGCGAGTGGCTCGCGCGGCTCGCCGCGGACATCGCCGCTTTGCATCGCCGCGGCGCCGATGTTCTCGTCGTCTCCTCGGGCGCGGTGGCGTTGGGACGCAGCGTGCTCGGCCTTCCCTCCGGCGCGCTGCCGCTGGAGGACAGCCAGGCCGCCGCCGCCGTCGGGCAGATCGCCCTCGCGCGCATATGGGCGGAGACATTGGGCGATCTCGGCATCACCGCCGGGCAGATTCTCGTTACCTTCGGCGATACGGAGGAGCGCCGCCGCTATCTCTACGCCCGCGAATGCCTGACCCGGCTGCTGGCGCTACGCGCCGTGCCGGTCATCAACGAGAACGACACTGTCGCCACTTCCGAGATTCGCTATGGCGACAATGATCGCCTCGCCGCTCGCGTCGCCACAATGGCCAGCGCCGATCTGCTGGTGCTGCTCTCCGATGTGGACGGCCTCTACACCGCTCCGCCGGCGAGCGATCCGAACGCCAAGCTGCTCGAGGTGGTGCCGCGCGTCACGGCGGAGGTGGAAGCGATGGCCGGCGGCGCCGCCTCGCAATTCTCCCGCGGCGGAATGCGCACCAAGATCGAGGCGGCCAAGATCGCGACCACGGGCGGCGCCCATATGGTCATCGCCGACGGCCGCGTGGAGGCGCCGCTCTCGCGAATCGCCGCGGGCGGGCCTTGCAGCTGGTTCCTCACCCCCTCCTCGCCGGTGACGGCGCGGAAAAAATGGATCGCCGGCTCGCTCGAGCCCAAGGGCGTCGTGCATGTGGACGAAGGCGCGGCGCGCGCGCTGTTCTCCGGCAAGAGCCTGCTGCCGGCCGGCGTCACCGCTCTGGAAGGCGGCTTCGCGCGCGGCGACTGCGTCGTGATCCGCAATGCTTCGGGCGGCGAAATCGGCCGCGGCCTCGTGACTTACGACGCGCTGGACGCTGCCCGCATCATCGGCCGATCGTCGCGCGACATAGAGGGGCTGCTCGGCTTCAAAGGCCCGGACGAGATCATCCACCGCGACGACATGGCGCTCGCCGGCGACTGAGCCGGCGAAATCGCCAGCTCGACCGCGACCACAGCCCTTGTGAGAGCGAAAAAGCGCTCCCATATTTCTGGCGCCACGCCCGCGAAGAGGGCTGGTTCCAACTGGGAGAGACCTATGTCACCCGAAGAACGCCAACTGCTCGCCGGTTTGTTCGAGCGTACGCGCAGCGCCGCCGGCGCTCAGCGCGATCAGGAGGCGGAGAGTTTCATCGCCGAGCAGCTGAAGTCGCAGCCGGGCGCGCCCTATCTGCTGGCGCAGACGGTTCTGGTGCAGGATCAGGCGCTGCAGGCGGCCAATCAACGTCTGCAGGAGCTGGACAGCCGCGTGCATGAGTTGGAGAGCCGTCCTCAGCAGTCCGGCGGATTTTTGGGCGGCTTGTTCGGCGGCGCTCAGCGCCAGGCCCCGCCCCCGCCGCGTCCGGCCCCGCCTCCGGGCTATGGCCAGCAGCCCGGCTATCCGCAGCAGCAGGGCGGCCCTTGGGGCGCGCCCCCGGCCGGCGGCCCCGCCTATGCCCCGCCCCCGCCTCCCGGCTACGCCCCGCAGGGCTATCCGCCTCAGCAGGCTGCGGCGGCTCCCGGCGGCGGCTTTCTGAAGGGCGCGCTGGGCGCGGCGGCGGGCGTCGCCGGCGGCGTGCTGCTCGCCGATTCGATCCGCGGCCTGTTCCATGGCGGCGCCGGCGGAGCCGGGAGCAATCTCGGCATAGGCTCGGGCTATGAGCACGCCAACGCCGGCGGCGGCGACACGATCATCAATAATTACTACGGCGACCAGGGCGGCAATAGCCAGCCCTACCCCGACGCCGGCTATGACAGCCCCGATCCGGGCGCGCCCGACGTGCAGAGCGCCGATTACGATACGGATACCGGCGGCTTCGACGACGGCGGCGGGGATGGCGGCTTCGACGTGTGAGTGGGGCCGAGTTGAAATTCGACGCGCGGCGCGCCTGTCAGGCGCGCCGTCTTATTATCTCGATCGATTTCGGGCGACGGCTGGGTCGCGATCCCCGATTGGGATGCGATGACTGGATGAAGTCCAGCGATAGCGCGCGTCGCCCGCTTCCGACAGGCGACGCGCTGCTCCCGATTTTCTACCGCCGCGATACTGAAATGAGAACAGCGGCGTACCCTGGGCGCGCTGCTGAAGGACACGTCGGTACAGCGCGGTTTCTGTCTCGCTACAACCCCAAAGAAACGGAAACTTTCCAAGAGGATGATGAATGCCGCGCCAGTGGGCGCTATAAGCTGAAGTACAACGTGTGATCCAGCCCCAGCAACGCCTGCGAATCGATGAACTCGACCTGGTCGATCGCCGCTCGAATATTCTCGCTGCTGTTTTCTATGTCTTTGAACTCCGAAATGATCTGCAGATAGTTTTTTTCGAGCACATCGGAATTCGGATCAAGATTGGTCACGAAAAGCAGGCCTGTCGGCGGAGATCTGGTTGCCTTGATCGAAAGATCAGGCCTGTATTTTTTCAATATAGGGATCAACTTCCAAACATCTCCCGTCCACCACCCGGCATGCGGCAAGTCCTGCCTCGCTTCGGGCTTGTGGACCCGTTCTGCCATTTCGGCATTCACCGGCAAACAGTCATGCAGGGCGATAAGCGAGTTTTTGCAGCTATGGCGCTCGGTCTTATAGAAATCTCGCAGAAGAAATTCGAAAACATGCATTCCGTCGAGAAAGGCAAAGTTTACGCCATTGGGCGCGATATTTTTCAAAATGCCGCGCTCGAAGAAAGAGTCGCTCGGATATTGAAAGAGATAGAGCTCCTTTTTTCCCATCGCGACATTGTGGTTGATCAGAAAGAAAGGATCGACGGCGATCGCGACGTCACAGGATATGGACGCGAGGTTTTGTCCATGACAAACGCCGATTTCGAAATAGGTTCGCGCCGCGCGCGCCTTGACCAGATGCGCAATCAATTCACTATAGCCAATGTCATTATGATCGATGAGCATCTGATGCATGGAGACGCCTTTTGGAAAGTGGCTGACAACTAGCTCCGATACACCAGAACGCGCCCAGCGATCAACGATCGGTATCGTCGATTTCGGCTATGCGACAGCTAAAAGACGGCGGGCGATTTCCTTGCCGTCGCCGAGCGGCGCCCCTCCCTTGCGCCCCGTCCCCTTTCCCCGTAACACCCTGCCCCCATGTCCGACGCATTCCGCCCCAAATCCGAATTCCTCGCGACGCTCATCGCGCGCGGCTTCGTCCATCAATGCTCCGATTTCGCGGGGCTGGATGAAAAGGCGCGCTCCGGCGAGCTCACCGCCTATGTCGGCTTCGACTGCACGGCGGCCTCGCTGCATATTGGCAATCTTCTGTCGATCATGCTGCTCTCCTGGCTCCAACGCACGGGCGGCAAGCCGCTGCCGCTGGTCGGCGGCGGCACCACGCGCGTCGGCGACCCTTCCGGCAAGGACGAGAGCCGCAAGCTTCTCTCGATCGAGACGATCGACTCCAATAAGGCGGCGATCCAGAAGACCTTCGCGAAATTCCTCTCCTTCGGCGCGGGCAAGACCGATGCGATCCTGCTCGACAACGCCGAATGGCTGACCAAGCTCAATTACATCGACTTTCTGCGCGATGTCGGCCGGCATTTCTCGGTCAATCGCATGCTGTCGATGGATTCGGTGAAGCTGCGGCTCGATCGCGAGCAGGAGCTGTCCTTCATCGAATTCAACTATATGTGCCTGCAGTCCTATGATTTCGTCGAGATCGCCAAGCGCTATGGCGCGAGCCTGCAGATGGGCGGCTCCGATCAATGGGGCAATATCGTCATGGGCGTCGATCTCGGCCGCCGGCTCGGGACGCATCAGCTCTATGCGCTGACCGCGCCGCTGCTCACCACCTCTTCCGGCGCAAAAATGGGCAAGACGGCGGCGGGCGCCATCTGGCTCGACGAATCTATGCTCGCGCCCTACGATTATTGGCAATATTGGCGCAATACGGAGGATGCGGACGTCGTCCGCTTCCTGAAGCTGTTCACCTTCCTGCCTTTGGACGAGATCGAGAAGCTCGCCGCGCTCGGCGGCGCCGAGATCAACGAGGCGAAGAAGATTCTCGCCACAGAGGCGACCGCGCTGCTGCATGGGCGCGAGGCGGCCGAGCTCGCCGCCGAGACGGCGCGCCGCACTTTCGAGGAAGGCGCGCTCGCCCTGTCTCTGCCCAAGGTCTCTGTGGCGGCGAGCGAGGTCGCGGCGGGCATCGGCGTGCTCACCGCCTTTGTGAAGGCGGGTCTCGTCGCCTCGACGGGCGAAGCGCGGCGGCAGATCAAGGCCGGCGGATTGCGCTTGAACGACGCCGTGGTGAGCGACGAGAAGGCCGTGCTCGGCGAGACGGATTTCGTCGAGGGCGTCGCCAAATTATCGCTCGGCAAGAAAAAGCATGTGCTGCTGGAGCGCAAGGAAGACGCCGATGGCGCTTGATGCGAAGCGCCGAGGCTGGCGAGCGTCGGCGTCCTCCCGCCCTGACGAGATCGCCACCGAGACTTGCTCGGTGGCGCTGTTGTCATGTCGTGCCGTTCACTGGCAATGGCGAAGCGCGCCCGAGCCGCTCACTGCTTGGTCCACTTCGTCCCATTGTCCCAGCTGATCGTCTTGCCGTCGAACACGCCCTTGATCGTCTTGTCGTCAGTGAAATTGACGGTGAGCTGATTGCCGCTGCAGGAGCCGTAAGCATTGGGCCGGCCGCCGGCGAGCGTGACATTGACCGTCTTGCCGTCCTGCCCGACGACAATGGCGGTGACATTGCCATAATAGCCGCTGAGGCCGTTGCAGGCGCCCGCCGCATTGGCGGAACCGGCGACGAGCCCGGTCGATATGGCGAGGGCGAGAGCGGCTATATTTCGCTTCCAGGAATGCTTCACGTCTATCTCCATGAGAACTTCGGCGCCCGTCTCGAAATGGTGAGCGCGAGCGTGAAGTTAGCTGTACGAATCTGAACAGCGGATGACATGTCTCACGGCCGGTTCGAGAGCGGCCGCCGTCGGCGGCATGCGCCTCGACGATTCCGCGTCCACGGACCAGGAAGCGCCGTCTCGTCCTGCAGGAGCCGAGCCGAGATGCGCGTCTCTCCGACCCCGGCAAAGGTAGCCATAAATGCTACAGCAGTGTAGAATTATAGGGTAAATCCATGGAATCGGCGCCCTTCCGCATTCTGCGCTTCACAATAACTCAATATAATTCAATATGATATAGAATCTATGGAGACGCACCGCTACATCATAATCACATTAAATTTGTAGACATACTGTGTATTTTCCCTACACTAAGCGAGACTTCGTAGGCGCTACACGCAGCCGCTCATCAGGAGCGGCGAGGCGGCATGGTCCGGGGGGACCATTACGGGTCGAACGGTGAGGGATCGATCGAATGGTAGAGGTCGGGGAAGCTAATTCGAATAGGCGTCTGTCTTCGAGCGTGTCAGTGGCGTCCATCTTGTTGGGGCTCTCGGTGAGCGCTTCGGGCGGCGCGGCGCTCGCTCAGACCGCGGCGCCCGCGCCATCGGCGGCGACGCAGAGTGAGGGGACCGTTTCCGCACAGATTCAGGATGTGCAGGTGACCGGCGGCACGGAGGCCGTCGGCGAGAAGCTGCTGGAGCAGGTGCTGACCAAGACTCCTCGGGCGGGAAACGTGGTGACGCAGCGCACCCTCGAGGATCAGCAGATCGATTCCGTCACCGATATTTCGCGCCGCGTGCCGGGCTATCGTCCGAACATTTCGACGCCGAGACAGTCCCGCAATGCAATCAGAGGCGTCGGCGTCGCAGCGGGCGGCGGCACTGGCTCTCCGTCGGACACCGGATATATCGTCGATAACGTCTATTGGAGCTTCGCCGGCTTCCAATGGGGCGATCTCATCGATCTGAGCTCGGTAGAGCTCGCTCTCGGCCCGACCGGCACGGCCGGCGGCAAGAACACCAATGTCGGCTCGATCATCCTGCATACGCAGGCGCCGTCCTTCGAGCCCAAGACGACGGTGAAATCCACCTTCGGCAACTACAATCACTTCAAGCAGACGATCAACACGACCGGCACGCTGATCGAAGACTCCCTCGCCTATCGCTTCGCCGGCTATCTCGACCGCGGCGACGGCTGGATCAAGGATCCGTCCACGGGCTCGACCTATCAGGACACCAATCGCCTCGGATTGCACCTCCAGCTTCTGGGCGTCGGCGATGGATGGAGCGACCGCTTCAGCTTCATCTACAACGCGTCCAATGAGCACAATGACTATCTCACCGGCACGATCGGCGACACCAGCCTCGTCTATGTCAATGGAACGCGTCCATCGACGACCTTCTTCCAGAATGTCATCAACAAGCTCGGCAAGCCGATTTGGACGATCGATCCCAACACGCCCTATCTCGCGCGCGGCGGTCGCGATCCGACGCATGTCTTCATGCTGTCGAACGAGTTCAACTATCAGATCGGCGACAATATGCTGACCGCCATTTCCGCGATCGGCTATGGATCGTTCCGTAACTTGGGATATTCGGACAATCAGCTGCTGCAGCTCGGTCTCGGCTCGGGCAGCATGGACACCTATCTCATGCAGACCTCGCAGGAGCTGCGGCTGTCCTCGCCCAAAGACCAGGAGTTCGAATGGACGACCGGTCTCTACGGCTATCTGGAATATGGCGAAGACCGCATGCACCATTACCAATATGGCGTCGACACGGCGAAATGGCTCAACAACGCCGCCGCTCTGCCCGATCTGACGCCTTGGTGGCTCAATAAGACCGGCGACATTTCCTTCGCCGCCTATGGCCAGGGAACCTATCACTTCGACGAGAAGCTCGCCCTCACCATCGGTCTGCGCGACAGCTATGAGATCCGCTATAGCGCGAATAAGTTTCGGCCGAACTTCTATTACGGCGTGCCCTACACCGTTTGGCAGCAGAACGCCGCCATCATCGCCGGCGGCGGCTACGGATGGGCCGACTCGGGCGGCGAGACGAAATATCACAATGGCGTCGTGGCGGTCTTCAACCCGCAATATCAGGTCGATGAGAACGTCCTGATCTATGGCCTGGTCGGACGCGGCGACAAGCCGCAATCGGTGAACACGCAAAACACGCCGACCTACATCGGCGGCGTTGCGCAAGGGTTCAAGACGGCCTTCTCCCGGCCCGAAACCTCATGGGATTATGAGATCGGCGCGAAGACCAATTGGTTCGACGGCGCGCTGATCTCCAACGTCAACCTCTATTGGAACGATCTCTACGACTTCCAGATCACCCAGACCAAGGTGCAGACGAGCAGCGCCGGCGTCACCGCCAATGTCTCCTATCTCGGCAACGCGCCACATGTGCGCCTGCGCGGCGTCGAATTCGTTGAGCGCTGGATTCCCTTCGAAGGGCTGACGCTGAATGCCTCGGGCGCTTATACCGAGGCCCGCTATATCGACTACAAGGATGGACCGGCGCCCGCGGATTGGGGCATCACCGGCGGACCGGCGACCATTCCGATGAATGGTACGAGGATCACCGGCATACCCTGGTGGCAGGTCAATGGCGGGTTCAATTATGAGCACAGACTCGGCAATGCGCTCGCGGGCCTCGGCGACTGGAGCAATCAGCCGGTCACCGGCTTCGTTTATTCGAACGCGTCATGGTTCAACAAGGCGCAATATACGAACCCCTTCTCGCTGGTCCAATATTGGCAACCAGCCTATGTGATGCTGGACGCCGGCGTTGGACTGCGCACCGACGATCGCAAATACAGCCTCACCCTCTGGTCGAAGAATCTCTTCGACAACCGACCCTGGTCGAGCTGGTCGCCCGGCGCCTCCTCGGCGCCGACGACTGTCGGAATTTCGACGCAGGGGCCGCGCACATTCGGCGTCACCTCATCGATCACATTCTGAGTCTACGAAATCATTACCGGAGAAAAGAAACGATGAAGGCGTCACTCTCTATCGTCGCTATCGGCGGCGCGCTCATGCTCGCCGCCTGCAATTCGACGAATTCGCCAAAACCCGCCGTCGCCGCCAACGAGGACTATAAGAAGCTCGGCGGCATTCATGCCAACCATACGCCCGAGCAGCATGCGGCGTTTCTCAAGCGCGTCGGCCAGCTGCCGTCAGACGACGAGGCGGAGGGCGCGGCGGGCGGTGGCGGCGGCCATCACCACTGAGCATTATCCGATCCGATCGGATCGGATAATGCTCTAGGTATCTCTCTTTTGGAGCGAATTCTGATCGATCGAACGATACCGTTCGATCGGAACGCGCTCTAAGCGCGGGCATGTGGCGCGCCCCGCCCTTCCACGCGCGAGCCGCCCTAGCATGGCTCGCGCTTCTCCTGCTCCTCGCCTGCGGCGGCGCCTCGGCATTGATGGCGACGCTGCGAGACGCCACGGAGCCCGGCGGCCCGATCTGCCGCCGGGCGAGATGACGCCGCGATTGCGCCGCCCTCTACCGCGGCGCCGGCGCGCTCTCCGGCAGGCGCCCTGTGCCGGTGCCGTCGATGACGCCGAACACTTTGCGCAATAGGCCGGGCGCGATCACCGACAGCGGATTGACGGTCAGCACCGGCGCGCTGAAGGCGCCGCTCACGCGAAAGCTCACCGCGAAGACGCCCTCATGCTGGCCGCCGGCCAGCATGAAGCCGATGACCGGAATATTCGACACGAGATTATTGAGCCCATAGGCCGGCACGAAAGAGCCCGACACGTCGATGCGATCGCGCGCCAAGTCGATATAGCCGTCCACCGTCAGGCCGATCTCCGTCCCCGACATCACCGCGTCGCGCATTGTGAGCCGGCCGTTCGCCCAGGTGAAGGCGGATTGCACGCGCGCGAATTTCACCGAATCGGGATCGAAATGCGCGGCGCCCTTGTCATCCGTGCGCGCGGCGCCCTGCATGACGAGCTGACGTATGGCCGGCTCGTTCTGCAGATAGAAATCCTGAATGCGCATCGTGCCGTCGGAACGGCCCGGATTGAGCAATAGCGTCGCCGACAGCGCGCCGCTCTCCATGCGATGATAGAGATCGAGGAAGGAGAGAAAGGCGCCGCCGTCGCTGGTCGAAAGATCGATCTGCGGCGCGCCGCTCGGATGGCGCGTCAGCGTCGCAGCGAAGGGCTCGCGGCCGAAATTGCCGGTCAGCGACAATTGCCGCGGCTTGCCGCCGCGCCGCTCGAAGCGCAGATCGACATTGGAGAGGATCTGCTTGCCGTGTCCGGTGACGATCGGCGATTTGAGATCGAGATCGAAATCGTCGGAGTTGGGCGGCTTGCCGGCGACCGCGGCGGCGCTCTGCTCGGCCGCCGGCTGCGAGAGAAAACGCAGCAGCGGACGCGCATCTATATTGGCGCCGCGCACGACGAGCTTCAGCGCATCGCCGCCACGCGTCACCTCGAGACGCATATCGTCGCCGGGCGAGAGCTTCGCCTGCGAGAGCTTGGCCGAGCGCAGCACGCCGTCGCGGCCGAGCTCCACAACGCCGGAAAACTGCTGCGGCCCCGCCTCCGCCTGCAATTGCTCGAGCGCCGAGCCGTCCGGCCGCTTCACCAGAGTGAAGCTGGCGCGGCCCGGCTTGCCCAGCGGCTTGGTCACGCCGGGCAAGGGATGATCGAGCGCGGCTTTCGAGAAATCGATCTCGAATTGCGACTCGGAATCCTCGATCGGCAGCCTGGTCTGCACCTGCACGCCGACGACGCCGGAGACGCCGGTAAATCCATAGCCTGCGCGCACGCGCGCGGCGTCGTCGAGCGAAAGCGACAATTGCGCCTGCGCCTGCCCCTTCTCGCCGGCGGCGCGGCGCAGATCGAGCGTCACCGGCGCGCCGAAGACGCGGCCGGCGCCGGTGACGCGCAGCCCCTCGCGATCCGAGACGAGCCGCAGCGCCGCGCCCTCCAGCCGCTCCTTGCCGATGAAGCGCTCCATGGTGAGATTGCTCGTCTCGGCGTCGACGGCGATGCGCGTATGCTCTTCCTTGGCCGCCAGGCCGAGCTCGAAATCGATGCGCAGCTTGCCCTCGATCTGCCCTTTGAGCTGATTGGCGTCCATGGGCAGGCTCGCGGCCGGAGCGACGCTCTTCAGCGAGAGAATATCGGCGACCGCCTCCACGCCACCGGCGAGCTTCAATTCGATCCAGGCGGGCGCCGGATCGAAGCCGAGCGAGGGCGCGCGAAACACGCCTTCCGTTATCGCGAGCCTGCGGCCCGGCGCGCTCTCCATCACGCCTGATGTGGCGACGAAGGAGACGGTGCGGCCGGTGAGCGCGATATGGCCGTTCATGCCGTTGATCGGCCATAAGCCGGGAACGGCGTCGATGAGCGTCGCATTGTCGAGATCGAAATCGCCGCGCAGCGCGGCGTCCGGCGGCGGCCGCTCATAGCGCCCGGCGGTCATCGCCTGCTGGTCGAGATCGGCCGTGAGCGTTCCGCTGCGCATGACGCCGGCGGTGATATGCTCGTCCATCCACATGCGCGTCGGCGCGGCGACCTGCGTCGGCCAGATGCGAAGCACGGAGCGGAGCGGCGTCTGCGTCGCGTGGATCGCATATTTGAGATGCGTCCCATCCGGCTGCGCGCCATCCACATCGAGGGAAGCCGTGGCGTGCACCTCCGGCCCGTCGAGAAAGACGCGCTCGACCTTGTATTTCTTGGCGAGGAGATCGAGCGTCGCGGTGAGGCCGGCGTTCTCGACGACGAGCGGCGCCTCGCCATGGCGCGTCGGCAGAAAGGCGCCCGGCCGTGCGAGATCGAAGGAGAGCGCGACAACGCCGGTCCCTTCCGCTGGCGGCGTCAGCGCGCCTTTGAAGCTCAGCCGCGCGACGCTGGTGCGGATCTCGACCGGCTCTATGGCGAGCAGCCGGCGCTCTATGTCCCAGCGGCCGGAGATGGACAGCTCCTGCAGCATGAAAGGCTCGGCGTCCGGCTCCTCGAGGCGGAAGAAGCCCTCGCCGACAGAGAATTTCCCGCTCGCCTCGACGACGCGGCCGTCGCCCGCCAGCGCGAAATGCAGATCGAGCGACAGAGGCGCGTCTGTGTCGAAGGGCAGAGTGCGCGCCCCCGCCGCCAGCGCGATCTCCTCCATGGAGAGGCTGTGCAAGCGCGCGTCCAGCGTGCGCCGCTCGCCCAGGCCGCCCTTGGCCTCCACCTCGGCGCCGACATGGCCGGTGGAGCCGGTGGCGCCGAGGCGCAGTCGCCGCGCGCCGGCGATCTTGTCGAAGCTCAGCGTCAGATCATCGTAGACGATCGTCTTGTCCAGCGTGCGATCGTCGATCACGAGACGGGCGTTGGAGACGCCGATCTTGTCGATGGCGGCGACCGGGCTCTCTGGATCGACGATGAAATTCATCACCGCGCGCAAGGCGCCGGCCGCCTGCCGCAGCGATGGGATGACAGGAGCCGCTTGCGCCTCGGCGGCGGGCTCCGCAGGCGACGGAGCGTCGAGCGGTATGGCGACCGGATCGGCGCCCGGCGCGGAAATCGCCACCACGCCGTCGGGCAGCAACTCCAGCCTCAGCTCCAGGTCCAGAACGTCGAGCCGGCGCGGCGTCAGCCGGCCGATGAGCAGCGCCCGTGGGTCCACCGACAATTGCGCGCGCGGCGCGGCGAGGATCGTGCGCTCGCCGCTCTTCACGGCGAGGCCGTTCACGGTGAAGGTGAGGCCGTGATCCGTGCTGGCGATCGCGACCGAGCTGATCCCGAATTGGTAGCGATGCACATAGAGATCGTCGAGCGCCTCGACGATCTTGGGAGCGAGCCAGTCGGAGGCGATGGGACCGCGGGCGAGCGCGGCGAAAAAAGCGCCGACAGTGAGCACGATGACGAGCAGCGCCGTCACCGCCAAGATGGAAAGGCAACGCACCACGCAAAAGCCGCGCAGCCGGACTGCGGTGGAGCCGCGCTGGAAAAATCCCAATAAAAAGCGCGGCGCCCGCGCTCCGACCGCCGGACCTTCGTCTATCCTCTGCGTCAAGCGCCAGCCCTTCGGTTCCACCGCGCCGCTCCGCGCGCGCCGGCGCCGAATCTGCACGGCGGCGAGAAGATCACAACTCGAATGGCGCGCAACTGGGGATTTTCACCAGAATCCCTTGCGGAGCGCGCCATCCTCTGCATGCTGCCGATTGTAACGGCGGATGAGACGAAAGGAAGGCGCAGTGACCGAGGCGAAGAAATCCACAGGCTTGCGCGAAGGCGACGCCGCCCCCTCTTTCGAGCTGCCCGGCGCCGGCGGCGAGACCCTCTCTCTTTCCGGCTTTTCCGGCAAGAAGCTGGTGCTCTACTTCTACCCCAAGGACGACACCTCCGGCTGCACCAAGGAGGCGATCGAATTCAACGCTTTGAAGGCCGATTTCGGCAAGGCCAAGACCGCGCTGGTCGGCGTCTCGCCCGATTCGCCGGCCAAGCACGACAAATTCCGCGCCAAATATGAGCTGACCTTCCCGCTCGCCTCCGACGAGACCAAGGAAATGCTCTCCGCCTATGGCGTCTGGGTCGAGAAGAGCATGTACGGCCGCAAATATATGGGCGTGGAGCGCTCGACCTTTCTGATCGGCCCGGATGGGAAGATCGAGAAGGTATGGCGCAAGGTGAAAGTGCCCGGCCATGCGGCCGAGGTGCTGGCGGCGGCCAAGGGGAAGTAGAGCCCTCGCCCACCACTTGGCGCCTAAAGTCTAGCCGGTTCGAGACTTCCACGACGAGCCGGGCTCGAACGTTCAGCGTAGTCAGCTCTCTGCCAGGACGCGGACTACGCCTGCTAGAGCGCGTTCCGATCGAACGGTATCGTTCGATCGATCAGAATTCGCTCCAAAAGAGAGATACCTAGAGCATTATCCGATCGGATCGGATAATGCTCTAGCGAATTGGCGCGACTTATTCGCCGTTCGCGATCAGATTTCTGACCGCATTGACCGTATTTTCATGCTTTCGAGAATCACGATTGAGAATAACTTCGCCACGATAGCGCAGTGCTCCACCTTTGGCGTCGTCGGAATATTCGTAGCTCAACTCGGCTTTCTCTAATTGAGTCCGCAGCGATTGCTCCAATGGCTGAGAGAGGCCTTGCGCGCGCAAATTAGTCGTAGCCTTTGCTATTGCGCTCGACACGGCTTCCAAGACGAACTCTTGCTTCGAGCACTCCATCACGTCTGTGACTGCATCGAGTTGCGCGAGGGTGAGGGCGTCGATGCGGACGCACAAATTGCGAACCAGCTCCTTGGAATGGCCTCCCATACAAACGGCTCCGGCGTTCGCGCCCAGACCATTCCCGAAGGTCCATGTCCGCTTTGCGGCAATCGACTTCATCGTCAGGAAATCGTCGAAAGCCTCGGCGCGAACGGAAGGAGATATGCCGGCTTCTCGGTATCCCTCGTCAAACATGTCAAGTAGCTTACTTTCCATGCAAATCTCCTGCTATCACATGTTAATATATCTATATAACATGCATCGATGGGTGCGCATAGATCAAACTTGAGCGAATCCACGGCCCACCCTCGCCTTCGCTTGACGCCGCTATCCCGCTCGGCTACGCCTATATATGTTATAACATAACATATGGCGCGCCATGGCCCAGACTCCCGACCCTCGCCTCCCCGTCACCGTCCTCTCCGGCTTTCTCGGGGCCGGAAAGACGACGCTGCTCAATCATGTCCTCAATAATCGCGAGGGCCGGCGCGTCGCCGTCATCGTGAACGATATGAGCGAGGTGAATATCGACGCCGACCTCATCCGCGACGGCGGCGCAGAGCTGTCGCGCACCGACGAGAAGCTCGTCGAAATGACCAATGGCTGCATCTGCTGCACCTTGCGCGACGATCTGCTCGCGGAAGTGCGGCGCCTCGGCGAGGAAGGCCGCTTCGATTATCTGCTGATCGAGAGCACGGGCATCGCCGAGCCGCTGCCGGTCGCCAGCACCTTCTCCTTTCGCGACGAGAATGGCGCCAGCCTCTCCGATCTCGCGCGGCTCGACACGATGGTCACCGTCGTCGACGCCGCCAGCCTGCTGCAGGACTATGGCTCGAACGACTTTCTGCGCGACCGCGGCGAGGTCGCCGGCGAGGATGACGATCGCACCCTCGTCGATCTCCTCGTCGAGCAGATCGAATTCGCCGACGTCATCGTCCTCAACAAGGCCTCGGCGGTGTCGGAGGAGCGGCTGGCGCTGGTGCGCAAAGTGGTGAAGTCGCTGAACGCCGACGCGCGCATCGTCGAGACCGATTTCGGCGCGGCGCCGATGGACGCCATTCTCGACACCGGCCTCTTCGATGAGGAGAAGGCGGAGCGCCATCCGCTATGGCACAAGGCGCTCTACAGCCCGGAAGAGCACGTGCCGGAGTCGGAACAATATGGAATAGAGAGCTTCGTCTATCGGGCGCGGCGTCCGTTCCACCCGGAAAAATTCAACGCTTTCATCAATGCGACCTGGCCCGGACTGGTGCGCGCCAAGGGGCATTTCTGGCTCGCCACCCGGCCGAAATGGGTCGGCGAATTCTCGATCGCCGGCGCGATCGCCCGCGTGACGGCCATGGGCTATTGGTGGATCGCCGTGCCGAAGCAGCATTGGCCCGATCATCCCGATTGGAAGCGCCATTTCGAGCGCAATTGGGACGAGGTCTGGGGCGATCGCCGGCAGGAGCTCGTGTTCATCGGAATCGGCATGGACGAGGCCGCGATTCGCGCCGCGCTCGACGCCTGCCTCGTCGGGCCGCAAAAGCCGAAACGCTTCGACGCCTCCGCCTATCGCTCGCTCGTCGATCCCTTCCCCGCTTGGGAGAGCGCCGATGCTGCGTGACGAGGCGGCCACGCCGCCGTCGAACTCCTCTCGCCGACTGATGCAATCCCGCTCCATCTGCCTGTTGCCGCGCACGCTGGAGCCGCGGATCGCGGAAACGCTGGATGCGATGAGTCTCGCACAGCCTCTGAGGTTGCGCGTGACCGGCGCCGAGGAGGCGCTGCCCCGCGCGCTCATCGACGCTCTCGACGAGGCCGCCCTCGGGCCGAAGTGGCTCGCCGAATGGTTGGCGAATGACGTCATTCGCCTCGCGCGCCTCTATCGCGAGGCGACTCGGGCGGGCGAATTGCGAGTCAGGCTGGAGACGATCGCCGACGACGCCTGCCGGCTATTCCATGTCGATTTCGTGCGCTTTCGTCTCGTGACCACCTATCGCGGCCCGGGCACGCAATGGATCGCGCCGGGACCGGAAGCCGATCCGCTCGCGGAAAATTCGATTCAGCAGCTCGAACGCGGCTGGGTCGCGATTTTGCGCGGCGAAAAGGCGGCGAGCGCCGACATCCCCGCCCTTCCCCATCGATCGCCGCCGATCGCCGGAACGGGAATCGAGCGGCTCTTCCTCGCCATAGACGAAGCGCCCACGCCGTCGCGCTGACGGCGCGAGCGCATCGCGGGATTATTGCGCCGGCGCAGCCGCGGCGCGGGCGGCGAGCTGCTTCGTCACCTCGTCCAGCCCCTTCTTCGCCGAGGCGAGATTGGGATCGAGCGCCAGCGCCTGCTCGAGGTCGGCCTTGGCGCGATCGAGCTCGCGCTTGCCGCGATAGGCGTTGGCGCGATTGAGATAGGCGCGCGCATATTTGACGTCGATCGCCACCGCCTTGCTGAAATCGTCGATAGCGCGGTCGAATTCGCCCTTGGCGTGCAGCGTCAGCCCACGATTATTATAGGCGATGGCGAGCTTGCCGTCGCTGGCGATCGCCTTGTCGTAATCGGCCAGCGCATGGTCGAGATCGCCCTTGCCCTGATAGAGCGCGGCACGGTTGAGATAGGCCTGCGCGGATTTGGGCTCGAGCTTGATCGCCGCGTCGAAATCGGCGAGCGCGCGGTCGAGATCGCCCTTGGCGCGCCAGGCGCGGCCGCGATTGGCCAGAGCAGCGGCGGATTTCTTGTCCAGCTCCAGCGCCTTGTCGTAATCGGCAATCGCCTTGTCGAGTTCGCCTTTGCTCTGATAGGCGCCGCCACGGCCGAGATAGGCCGCCGCCTTGGGCTGCGCGGCGACGAGCTTGTCGTAATCGGCGATGGCGTGGTCGAAATCACTCTTGGCGCGATAGGCGGCGGCGCGATCGGCGAGAGCGACGGAAGAGGCCGGATCGATCTCCAGCGCCTTGTCGTAATCGGCGAGCGCACGGTCGAAATTGCCCTTGGTGTGATAGGCGCCGCCGCGATTGACATAGGCGGCCACGCGGTTCGGCTTGGTCTCCTTGTCGCCACGGGCGATGACCTCGCCACATCCCTCTATGCGCTTGTCCGGATCGGCGGCGCGACAGGACGCCCAGGCGTCGCCCTTGGCCTCGGCTGCGACGCAAACGAGGGAAAAAGCCGCCGCCAGCGCGAGACGAAGCGGAGACTGAAACGAGGTGGAGGCGAAAGCGTGGGGCGCCATGTGGCCGAGGGCTCCATATAGTTGACTATTTCACTATGATTTCATTTCGCCGCATCGAGAGCAATCGGAAAAACTGCGCATCGAGACGCGCGCCGCGCCGGACCGCCGCTCGGGCCGGGCGCATAGAATGGGAGGAGGAGACGTCCTCATCCCCTCTCGGATAGATCATTTTCCAAAACGGCTCAACAGATTGGCCGCTATCGCGCGCGCCCCGCGAGCCGCCGCGAGAAGCGCCAGCTCGGGCGGTCCGCCGGGAAAATCAGTCGAAAACATGCGGCAAGAATGCGAAAACATGCACGCAAGCCCTTCAGGACCACAAAAAAGTACTCTAAGACTGCATGTCGATGAGCCTCTTGACCTCTACCGAAGATCTCGCCGCCGCCTGCGCCCGTCTCGCCAGTCATCCCTTCGTCACCGTGGACACGGAGTTTTTGAGGGAAACGACTTTCTGGCCCAAGGTCTGCGTCATCCAGCTGGCCTCGCCCGAGGAGGCCTTCGCCGTCGACACCCTGTCCGAAGGGCTCGACCTCACGCCCTTTTTTGAGCTGATGGCCAATGAGCGCGTGGTCAAGGTCTTCCACGCCGCCCGCCAGGATCTCGAGATCGTCTGGCGGCTGGCGCGGCTGATTCCGGCGCCCTTGTTCGACACTCAGGTCGCGGCCATGGTCTGCGGCTTCGGCGATCAGGTCTCCTATGTCGAGCTGGTGAAAGCCATCTCCAAGGAGAGCCTCGACAAATCCTCGCGCTTCACCGATTGGTCGAAGCGGCCCTTGTCCACGGCGCAGATCGACTACGCCATCGCCGACGTCACCCATTTGCGTCAGATCTACACGCATTTGCGCACGCGGCTCGAGCGCTCCAATCGGCTCGACTGGCTCGTCGACGAGATGCGCACGCTGACGACGCCCGAGACCTATGAGCAGAGCCCGGAGAACGCCTGGGAGCGGCTGCGTCATCGCGTGCGCAAGCCGCGCGACCTCGCCGTGCTGATGGAGCTCGCCGCCTGGCGCGAGGCCGAGGCGCAGGGTCGCGATGTGCCGCGCTCGCGCGTGCTCAAGGACGATATGCTGATCGAGATCGCCCTCGCCGCCCCGCGCACGCAGGAGGCGCTCGGCAATTTGCGCGCCTTCCCGCGCGGGCTCGAGCGCTCGCGCTCGGGGGCGGAAATCGTCGCCGCCGTGGAAAGAGCGCTGGAGCGCGATCCCGCCACCCTGCCGCGCATAGAGCGCGAGAAGCGCGGCAGCTCCAGCGGCGCCACGGTCGAGCTGCTCAAGGTGCTGCTGCGGCAGGTCGCCGAAGAGACGGGCGTCGCCACCAAGATGATCGCCACCGTCGAAGACCTCGAGGCCATAGCCGCCGACGATGGGGCGGATGTCCCTGCCCTGTCCGGCTGGCGGCGGGCGATCTTCGGCGACAAAGCTCTGCAGCTAAAGGCTGGACGGCTCGCCCTGGCGGTCGAAAAAGGCAGGGTCGTCACCCTCGACTGGCAAGAACTGGACGAGAGCGCCGCGCGCTGAAGTCAGCCTCCGGGTAGGCAGGCTCCCCATTCTTTCACCCATTCCCATCCCTATCCTCATGGATAGGGATGGGTGGCTCTTTGCCGACCCATCCAGCCCGCACGAACCTATCCATTTTGCGACGCACAACTCATCTTTCGATCTGAATTCATTGTGAAATCGAATAGTTCTATAGAGACAGCCCTGCGACAAACCGCGCCTTGAAATCGAGCTGCTGCGCTGCAACATACAGTCATGTTGCGACGCAACGCGAGCTCGACGCGGCTTCGGCGCTTCGAGGAGCGGTGGTCGCAGGAGGCGCTTTCCGGCGCCGTCGCTGAATTCGAGGAAGGATAGACCATGATGACTGCAGGCAAACGCATCTTCGCTCTGGCCCTCGCCGCTGTGCTGAGCCTCACGGCGGGCGTGGCCCTGCACGCCGAGCCCTACGGCCCGGCGGCTGCGCCCGTGACGCTGAAGCCGCTCGCCGCGGCCAGCTTCGACGCGGGCCAGAAACATGTGCTGAGCTATTTCGTGGGCGGTTCCGGCGCTTGCCGGCTGACGGTGATCGTCTTCGACGCGCCCACGCTCGAGGCGGCCGGCACGACCACGGCGACGACACGCTTCATCGTGCCGATTTCCAGCGGTTCTTCCGCCAATCTCGACACCGCCGTCGCCAAGACGCTGCGCTTCTCCTGCTCTGCCGACGCCGGCGCCGTCACGGTGAGCACGAGCGAGCGCGTCGCGCCCCGCGCGGCCTACTAAAAATGAAGGGCGCCGCCTCCGTCAGAGCACGGGGGCGGCGGCCTCTATAATCGCCTCGGCACCGATGAGTCGGCCGAGCGCTTTGGAGCGGCTGGCCAGCCGCTCGCTGACGAGATCGGCGAATTCCGGCGGCAGCGACAGAACCAGCTTCCCCTCATGAGTGACGAGCGGCGTGCGCGGCAATACGCCGGGCATGGCCGCCGTCAGCAGATAAGCGACCCGCAGCGCCGCCGAGAGCACGCGGGCGCGCTCCAGCAGGCGCGGCGACAGCAGGCCACGCACCGGAAGAGCGCCCTCACTGTCCGGCCCGGCGTGGCGCAGCACCGCCACCAACGCCAAAAAGGCGCGGCCCGGATGATCGACGGCCACGAAGGCGGAATTGGCGATCACATTCATCGCCTGATTGGCGCGGTAGTCCGGATGGGCGCGCCAGCTGACATCCGACAAAAAGCAGGCGGTATGGCGCAGCCGCGCCTCATCTTCCGTCTCCGGCAGGCCGGAGGAGGAAAAGAGCGCGTCGGTCCAGGCGATGAGTTCATCGCCATAGCCGGGCGCGCGCGCCATGGCGCCCTCCAATTCGCGCGCGGCGGCGACCAGCGGATCGGCCGCGCGCTGCTGTGGAGCGAGGCGCTCATAGAGCAGGCCCTCGCGCACGCCGGCGGCGGAGATGACGATCTCCTTGGGCCGCGCCTTGCGAATCACCTCGTCGAGCACGATCGCGCCATAGGCGAGCAGCGGACGGCGCGCCGTCGAGACCGCGGCGATATCGGCCAGCGCCTCGCTGTCGACGCGCTCCAACAGGCTGGCGAATTCGGCCGCGTCGCTGGTCGGAATGCGGTAATTATGCATCATGTCGAGCGGATAATTGCGCTGACGCATGTGCAGCCGCGCCAAGGCGCGCCATGTGCCGCCGACGGCGTAGAAGGTCCGCCCCTTGAGCCGCTGCAGAGGCAGCGCCTCGTCGATCGCCTTGCGGGCGATGCGCGCCGCCTGGCGGGTCGAGCGGCTGGCGGCGTCCATCAGCGCGAGACCGCCGAGCGGCAGCGTGACCCCCTCGCCCATCTCGCCATCTTGCAGGTCGATGAGCTCGAGCGAGCCGCCGCCGAGATCGCCGACGACGCCATCCGGCTCATGTATGGCGGAGATGACGCCGAGCGCCGAAAGCTCCGCCTCGCGGCGGCCCGACAGCAGCGAAATCTCGCGGCCGATCGCCTCCTGGGCGGCGGCGAGGAAGGCGGCGCCATTGACGGCGTCGCGCGCGGCCGCGGTCGCGATCACCTCTATGTCGCTTATCTCCATGATCTCGCAGAGCGAGCGAAAGCGCCGCAGCGCCGCGAGCGCTTTGCGAATCGCGTCATCGGGCAGCCGGCCCGTCGTGACGACGCCGCGCCCGAGCCCGCACATGGCCTTTTCGTTGAAGATCGGCGTCAGCGCCCGCCGCAACGCCGAATAGGCGACGAGGCGCACCGAATTGGAGCCGATGTCGACGATTGCGACCGGCCGCTGCGCTGCTTCCGCATGCGCCGCGGCCTCGACCTCCGCCGCGTCATTCCTCACGCGGCTTGAGGAGCGAACGCGGGCGCCATTCCTTGAGAGACTTGCCACGGCCAGAGAGACTCGGGTTGGTCATGAAGTATTTATGGGCGTTGAACCGCTCTTCGCCCTCAGGGGGAGTTATGCGTAAGGACGAGCCATCCGGCAAGACGCGATAGCTCTGTTCATTGTCGATGAGATTGGCCAGCATGATCTGATCGAGAATCTGCTGATGCACCGTCGGATTGGTGATGGGCATCAGCACCTCGACGCGGCGGTCGAGGTTGCGCGGCATGAGATCGGCCGAGGAGATATAGACATGGGCCTTGGCGTGCGGCAACGCATGGCCGCCGCCGAAGCAATAGACGCGCGCATGCTCGAGGAAGCGCCCGACGATCGATTTCACGCGGATATTGTCCGAAAGGCCCGGCACCCCCGGCCGCAGGCAGCAGATGCCGCGCACGACGAACTCGATCGACACGCCCGCTTGCGAGGCGTGATAGAGCGCGTCGATGATCTCCGGATCGACAAGAGCGTTGCATTTGCCCCAGATCGCCGCCGGCTTGCCGGCCTTGGCGAAGCCGATCTCCTGCTCGATATGCTCGAGCAGCCGCGTCTTGAGCGAGATGGGCGAGACCGCCATGCGCTCGAGCCCGGCGGGCTCCGCATAGCCGGTGATGAAATTGAAGATGCGCGACACGTCGCGGCCGATCGCCGGATCGGCGGTGAAGAGCGAGATGTCCGTATAGATGCGCGCCGTCACCGGATGATAATTGCCGGTGCCGACATGGCAATAGGTGACGATGCTGCCGCCCTCGCGGCGCACCACCATCGACAATTTGCCATGCGTCTTCAGCTCGATGAAGCCGAACACGACCTGCGCGCCGGCGCGCTCGAGATCGCGCGCCCAGCGGATATTGGCCTCCTCGTCGAAGCGCGCCTTCAGCTCGACCAGCGCCGTCACCGATTTGCCGGCCTCCGCCGCCTCCACCAGTGCGCGCACGATGGGGCTGTTGGAGGAGGTGCGATAGAGCGTCTGCTTGATCGCGACCACATTGGGATCGCGCGCCGCCTGCTGCAGGAATTGCACGACGACGTCGAAAGACTCGTAAGGGTGATGGACCGCGAGGTCCTTCTGCTTGATGGCGAGAAAGCAGTCGCCGCCATTGTCGCGCACGCGCTCGGGAAAGCGCGGCGTGTAGGGCTTGAACTTGAGATCGGGCCGATCGAGCCCGACCACCTCCGAGAGATCGTTCAGCGCCAACATTCCGTCGAGCACGAAAATCTCGTCCCCACCGACATCGAGCTCCTCGGCGACGAGGGCGCGCAGCGCCTCGGGCATGTCCGAGGCGACCTCGAGGCGAATGACCGAGCCGCGGCGGCGACGCTTCAACGCCGTCTCGAACAGGCGGACCAGATCTTCGGCCTCCTCCTCCACCTCGAGATCGCTATCGCGAATGAGGCGGAAAATGCCCTGCCCCTTGAGCTGATAGCCGGGGAAGAGCTTTTGCGCATTGATGGCGATCAGCGTCTCCAGCAGCATGAAGCGCTCGCGCCCCTGCCCCGCGCCTCCCGCGCTCGGCAGTCGCACGAAACGCTCGATCTTGGACGGCAGACGCACCAGCGCATGCAAGGTCTTGCGATCGCCCGGACGCACCAGCTCCAGCGCCAGAGTGAAGCCGAGATTGGGAATGAAGGGGAAAGGATGCGCCGGGTCGATGGCGAGCGGCGTCAGCACCGGGAAGATGCGCGACATGAAATGCTCTTCCAGCCATTCGCGGTCGCCCTTGGAGAGATGCCCCGGCTCGACGATGACGATGCCGACATCCTCGATCTCACGGCGCAATTCGCGCCAGCGCCGCGTCTGCGCCGTGGTGAGCAGCGCCACCCGCTCGTTGATCTTCACCAGCTGCTCGGCGGGCGTCAGCCCGTCCTGCGACAGAGTAGCGACGCCGGTGCGAACCTGGCCGCGTAGGCCGGCGACGCGCACCATGAAGAATTCATCAAGATTATTGGCGGAGATGGACAGGAAGCGCAGCTGCTCGAGCAGCGGATGATTGCGGTTGGACGCCTCCTCGAGAACGCGGCGGTTGAACTCGAGCCAGGACAATTCGCGATTGATGAAGCGCTGCGGCAGAGCGGCCAGCTCTTGCGGGCGCTCCAAGAGATCGCCCGGCTTGTCCATGACGGGAATATCGGCTCCGGTGCGCTCGGCCTCGAGATTGTCCTGGATATGCTTCGTCATGCTTTTTCCACCTCTCGCCCGCCGGCGCGATTCTGACAGATTTTCCGCCGACCGAAACCCCTCACGCGCCGCGTGAGGCGTCGAGAAGCTGCAAAAGCTCGCCCGCGAGCGCGCGCGTGACCGGACGGCCGCGCGCGAGGGCCTCCTCGTCGAGCATGCGCACAAAGGCGCGAGCCGCCTCGAGCGAGCGCTCGAGCCGAAGCGCGACATAGTCGACGAGCGTCGCCTCGACCGCCAGCTGACGGTCGCGGAACAGCTTTTCCAGCACGGCGCGAATCAGAGAATCGTCCGGCGCGCCGATTTCTACGACCGGCGCACGACGTAAACGCGACAATAGGTCGGGAAGCGCGATTTTCAACGCCGACGGCGGCCGCTGCGAGGTGACGAGCAGCGTTCCGCCGCTCTCGCGAATGAAATTCATCAAATGAAACAGAGCGGTTTCGTCTGTCACCGCCTCCAGCCCATCGAGCAGCGCAACGGCGCCGGCGAGCCGGCCGGGCTCCGGAATCTCGGTCGGAGAGACGAGAACGGCGCCATTGCGACGCGCGAAAATGGCCCCGAGATGGGTCTTGCCCGATCCCGGCGGCCCGACGAGCAGCAGCGCGCTGTCCGGCCAATCCGGCCAGCGCGAGATCATCTCATAGGCCGCGCGATTGGCGGGCGAGATCAGAAAATCCGCTTCGCCATAGCGCGGCTCGCCGGCCAGATCGAAAAAGAGCTGGGCGGGGCCGCGGCGAGCGTCGCCTTCCGGCATGGGCTCAGCTCTCCCCCGGCGCGGCCGGGCCGAGAAACAGCGCGCTCTGCCGATAGCGCCGCACGGCGAAGCGCAGAATGACGCCGAGCGCCGCCGCAACCGGCGCCGCCAGCAGCAGGCCGGTGAAGCCGAACAACGATCCCGCCGCGAGCAGAGCGAACATCAGCCACACGGGATGCACGCCGATGGAGCCGCCGACGAGGCGCGGCGACAGCACATTGCCGTCGAGGAAGAGGCCCGTGGAGACGACCGCCACCGCCATGGCCAGCAAGCGCCAATCCGGCCAGCCCTGCACCAGCGCGACGATGATCGACAGGACGAAAGCCGTGATCGAGCCGACATAGGGCACGAAGCTGAGCACGCCGGCGCTGACGCCGATGAGAAAGCCGAAATTCAGGCCGATGAGCGACAGGCCGATGCTGTACCACAGGCCCAGGAACAGGCAGACCAGCGCCTGCCCGCGCAGAAAGCCGGCCAGCGCTCTGTCTATGTCGCGGGCGATGGCGCGCACATCGTCGCGATAGCGCGGCGGCGTCAGCTGATCGAGCGTCGCGACCATATCGTCCCAGTCGAGCAAAATGTAGAAGGCGACGACCGGCGTGATCACCACCAGCGAGACCATGTTGACGAGCGCCGCGCCGCCGGAGACCAGCGATTTCAGGAAGGCGCCGCCCATGCGCGCCGCCTCGCTGGCGAGGTCGTTCACATATTTCTGCGTGTCGAGCGAGGCGTCGGAGACCGGCAGGCCGAGCTTCTCATAGACGCTGCGCATGAAGTCGCCGGTGGCCTCGCGGCTGACGCGCGTGAGCAGCCCCTGCAGAGTGGTGAGATAGCCGGGCAGGCTCTCGATGAACTCGCTGAATTGCCGCGTGAGCACGGGCGCGACCAGCAGCACGATCGCCGCCGCCAGCACGACGAACACGGTCAAAATGACAAAAGAGGCGCCGAGGCGCGAGAGGCCGAGCGTCTGCAGCCGATCGGCGACCGGATCGAGCAGATAGCCGAGCGCGAGCCCCGCCAGAAACGGCGCGAGAACCGGGCTCAGAAAATAGAACAGCGCGAAAACGAGAAGAATCGCCGCCGTCCAAAAGGCGAGCCGCCGGTCGAGCCCGTTCGGGACGCGCGCCTCCTCCATCTCACGCTCCGACATCGTCTGGTCCCATGAGCTTGACCCAGCGCCAGAGATAGACGCTGGCGGAAGCGACGGTCAATGCCGCGACCGTAGCCATGACGAGGCTGTCCACGCCGTGGAGCGGAATGGCGAAGGCCTCGCCCGCGAGCACAATGGCCGCGAGCAGCAGCTGCGCCGCCGTCGTGGCCTTGGAGACCGGCAAGGGGCTGAGATCTATCGAACGCGCCAGCAGCCAGGAGACGAACACCGCTCCGACGATCATCACATCGCGCGAGATCACCAGCAGAGCGAGCCAGGGCGGCAGCACGCCCTTGAACGCCAGGGTCGCATAAATGGAGACGATCAGCGCCTTGTCGGCGATGGGGTCGAGCACGGCGCCGAGCTCGGTGCGCAGATCGAAGGTCTTGGCCAGCCAGCCGTCCAGCGCGTCCGACGCTCCGGCGAGAGCGAAGATCGCGAAGGCGGCGCGCCAATGATCGCCGACGATCATGTCGATCGCGGCCGGCGTCAGCACGAGACGCCCGATGGTGATGAAATTCGGCAGCCAGCGCAGGCAGAGAGAACGCATGATCATCATATCTGGCGCGCCGAGGGCTCGGCGCTAGGGCGTATCCGCAGATGTCCGCAGGCGCGTCGCGCGAATGGCGCCGTCGTCGCGACTGTGAGCGCGCGCACACACGCGAAAAGCGGGCGCGCTAATGTGAGGCGTCGCCGCGGCGTCGCTCGCGATTTCGGTCCAGCGCTCCTCCAGGGAATTGACTCATGGCCCAGCAAATTCTCATGAAATTATCGAATGGCGGCTGCTCCAGCTGCGATCCGCCGCCGGCGCCCGGCTTTTCGATCGGCGGCTCCGTCGGCCGCGGCGGCCGCAACCTGCCCGAAGACGTGCGGACGATCCAAGCCGCGCTCAACGGCGTCTGCCCGGCGGATGGCGGGCCGATCTTGAAGCTCGACGTCGATGGAATCGTCGGGCCGATCACCATCGCGGCGATCGAGAAATATCAGAAGCGCCAGCTCGGCTGGTCGGACGGAAGAGTCGATCCCGACGGGCCGACCATTCACGCGCTGAGCGGCCAGAGCGGCGGACAGGCCGCCCCCGCCAAGGCCGGCCCCAAGGCGCCGCCGCCCAAGGCCACGGCGCAGCAAAACGCGCAATTCGTCGAGCGCATCGGCTCGCTGCTGCCGCGCGCGCGCCATTGGATTTCCATGGCGCAGCTCAATATCGACATGGCCTCGGAATATTTGCGTCGCTCGCCGGCGGGGCGCAACGATCCCTTCCCCTCCCTGCACGACATCGGCAGAGGGCAGCTCGCTCTGTTCGACAAATATTTCCATACACACAAGGAGCCGACGACGACGAAGCTGGCGCAATTGCAACGCGCCAAGCGGCTCTATGATTCGATGACCACCGTCATCACCCATTCGCTGCTGCAGGCGCCGATGTTCGGCTGGGGCGTCGGCTATTTCCAGCCCGATCCCGCGGATGGCACGCTCGCCGCGCTCGATTATGTCGCCTACACTTTCTACGGCGGCTGGCAGGCCCGCCGCCCGGACGGCAGGCCGCGCCTCTCCGGCGACGACAATTACAAAGGCGCCAAGAATCTGCGCGAAGACACGATTTTCTTTCCGGTCGGGCAGCTATTGACGAAGACCGATAATTTCATGCTCGAGACGATCATTCACGAGCTGGCGCATTTCGTCGGCCCCGGGGTGAAAAGCCCGGATCGCATCGGCGACCACACCTACGACACCAAGGCGAATTTCCTCACCGTCAACAATTGGACCGCCCTGCACACAGCGGAATGCTACGGCTATTTCGCCGCAGAATCCGCATTGCGCAACGCGATCACCATACCGATCCATTGAGCGGCGGCTCACTTCGACATGCAGGCCTTGATGTCGCTCGAGGCCTTCATCGCCTCGAATGTGTCGGCGCAGAACTTCTCCAATGTCGGGCGCAGCTCGGGATTGGAGGCGTTGGCGCGCAGGCTCATCGCGCCCTCGAGCAGCTCCTTCTGCGCGGCGTGGACATTGGCGCGCGGCAGCTCGACCGAGCATTCCTCATAGCGCTTCAAGAATGTGTCGCAGACTGGAATTCCGGTGGGATCGATAGCGAGCGCCGGCGTGACGAAAAGAACAGCCGCCGCGAGAGAGATGAGACGTTTCACTGCCGAATTTTCCCCTATCGCCCAACCCGGACGTCCCTATAGAGGCTCCCGCCGGAAAAGAAAACGGGCGACGGGCGCGTCGTGCCGCCCGTCGCCCCACTCCGGCGCAAGTGTCTCGCGAACGCCCGAGATTCCTTAAGCTCACAGCCCGGCGAGATAGCCGGTCGGATCGACCGGGGTCGAGCCTTTGCGCAGCTCGAAATGCAGCTGCGGCGAGCCGACATTGCCCGACTGGCCGGATTTGGCGATCGTCTGGCCGCGCTTCACCTGATCGCCGCGCTTCACATCGAGCTCGCCATTATGGGCATAGGCGGAGACGAAGCCATTGGGATGGCGGATCAGCACCAGATTGCCATAGCCCTTGAGCTCGCTGCCGGCATAGGCGACGACGCCGCCCTCGGCCGCCTTCACCTGCGTGCCTTCCGGCACGGAGATGTTGATGCCGTCGTTGCCGCCGGTGTTGAAGCCCTGGATGATGCGGCCGCGCGCCGGCCAGCGGAACTCCGGCCGAGCGTCGGCGGAAGCCGGGGCGGAAGCCGCAGGGGCGGACTTCTCCTCGGCCGCCTGCGCCTGCGGCGGGATCGAGGCGGTCGGCGTCTTGTCGATGCTACGCTGAGCCTGCGGCTGCGGCTGCGGGGCCGGCGCGGCTTCGGCGAAACGCTGCGGCTTCTCGGCCTGCGGCGCGCGCGCGATCGCGGGAGCCGGCTCGGGTTTCTTCTTGGCGCGGACCTCTGGCTCCGGCTTGCGCGCGGGCTCGGCCTGAGCGAGCTTGCGCTGCGGCTCTTGCTTCGCCTTCGCCGGCTCGGGCTCCTTGGTCCGCTGCGCGAGCTGCGCGCGGGCCGGATGCGCCTCGGCCTGCGGCTTCAGCGCGGGAGCCGGCTTCGGCTGCACGGGCGCCTGAGCGACGATCTGCTTTGGCGCGGGCCTCACAGGCTGCGCCTCGGCCTGCTTGATCGGCGCGGGCTTCGCCGGCTTCGCCTCGACCTGCGCCTGCCGGACGGGCGCGGCGCGCGGGCGCTCGGCCACGACGGCGCGCGCCGGAGCGGGCTCCTGCTCGGGCTCGACGCTCGAGGTTTTCCGCTTCGGCTCGACGGGAGCGACCGCTTTCTTCTCGGTCTTGCGATCGCGCACATCCACCGTCTTGACCACAGGCTGCGGCAATGCCTTCGGCTGGGCGACATGGACGGGAGCCGGAGCCGGCGCTGCAGCGACGGGCGCAGCCGGAGCGGCGGAAGCGCGATAGATCGGAATCACCAGCCGCGAGCCGGAATGCACCTCGGCCGGCTTGCCATAGCCATTGACGCGCAGCAGCGCGTCGAGCGGCACGCCATAGCGCGTCGCGATCACGCCGGCCGATTCGCCGTCGGCGACGACCACGGGCGTGCCGCCCTCGGCGCTCCAATGATTATAGGCGCCGGCCATGCGAGTGGGAGCTTGCGCCGGCGCAGGCGCAGCGGCGACGGGAGCGGGCGCAGCCTGGCTCACGGCCTGCTGCGGCGCGAGCGGATGACGCTCGACGACGCTACGGCGCACGGGCTGCGAGATCGTGCCGGTCGGCACGCGATCGACGCGGCCCGCCGGCGCGGAATCCTGGAACGGATTGGTGAAAGGATCGGTGAAACGGGAGGCGTCGGAACAGCCGGCGAGAAGGCCGGCGGCGCCGGCGGCGAACATGAGCCGCTTTGCGACCCGCGACAGAAAAACACGACGCTCAATTGCCATGACGCGACCTACACTCGAACGCTATCCTCACTGTGCTCATTTAGTCACAGCCCGGTTAAGGGAGCGTTTAAGATGAATGCGGGTTCAGCGGCGCCTCGACGAATTTAGGTAAATTCCGGGCGTTCACAGAGCTTTCGCGCGTCCTGTCAGCGCTGCGCCCAGGCGGCACGGGCCGAGATCGCTCGTCGTCCACAGCGCCTCGCCGTCGCGATGCGAGAGCGACAGCCGCTCCAACGGCCGCGCATCCTCGGAATCCGGCGGCGCATGGCGTCCGAAGATCGCCGCCCCGTCCGGCGCGAGCGCGGCCATGACCGCATGCGGCGGCGGCTCGTGAAATGACATATGGAGAATGATGCGGTCGAAATATCCGCGCGTCTCGTCCGCTGCGAGGCCGTCGCCGAACAGCGCCTCGACATTGGCGCAGCCGAGCTCGGCGAGACGTTGGCGCGCCTCTATCGCCAAAGTCTCGTAACGCTCGATCGTCACCACCTCGCGCGCGAGCCGCGACAGCACCGCCGCGCCGAAGCCGGAGCCCGTCCCCACTTCCAGCACGCGATGATGCGGCTCGATTCGCAGCGCCTCGAGCCTGCGCGCGAGATCGGCGGCGGCCGGCATTGTCTGTCCGCAGCCGATCGGCAGCGACATATCGCGAGCGGCGAGATCGCGGAAGCGATGCGGCGCGAACAGCTCGCGCGGAATCGTCTCGAAGGCGCGCATGATGGAGAGGTCGCGCACGCCGGCGCGCCGCAATTGCAGGAGAAGCGCCGCGCGAGCCTCGATCGATTGTCCCTCGTCGGCGCGGTCCTCCATTTGACTCCTATTCGAAAGCGGCGGAGAGCCGCGTCAAGGTCGGATGGTCGGTGAAGTCGAGGCGTAGGGGCGTCACCGAAATCTTATTCGCCTCCACCGCCTCGAGGTCGGTGCCCGGCCCCGGCGTGAAATTGCCGCGCCGGAAGCATATCCAATAATAGGGAATGCCGCGACCGTCCTTGCGATCCTCTATATGCATCAGATCATTGGAGCGCTGGCCCTGCATGGTGACGGCGACGCCCTTCACCTCTTGCGGCGTGCAGTTGGGAAAATTGACATTCATCAGCACGCCCGGCGGAATGCCCGCCGCGACCAGCTTGCGAATGACGTCCGCCGCATGGGTCTCCGCGCAATCCCAGTGGATGTGCCGGCGTCCGGCGAAGAAATCATAGACCTGCGAGAGCGCGATGGAGGGTATGCCGAGCAGCGTGCCCTCTATGGCGCCGGCGATGGTGCCGGAATAGCTGACGTCCTCGGCGAGATTCTGGCCCGAATTGACGCCGGAGAGAATGAGATCCGGCGGCTTGTCGGCGAGCAGCTTGCGCACGCCCATGATGACGCAATCAGTCGGCGTGCCTTTGACGGCGAAATGCCGCGAGGAGATTTCGCGCAGACGCAGCGGATCATTGATGGAGAGCGAATGCGCGACGCCCGATTGCTCGCTCTCCGGCGCGACGACGAAGACATCGTCGGTGAGGCTGCGCGCGACGCGCTCGGCCAGCGCGAGGCCGGCGCCATGGATTCCGTCGTCATTGGTGATGAGGATGCGCATAGGCTCACAAACGCTGATCGTTGGCGCTCCTTCTCCCACTCGTGGGAGAAGGTGGCCCTCGCGTCAGCGAGGGTCGGATGAGGGCTCGTCGAGCTCGACACGAGTCTTCGCCTCACGCGAAGGACCCTCATCCGCCCCCGCTTAGCGGGGCCACCTTCTCCCGCAGGCGGGAGAAGGAAGCGCGCACATAGATTTCGCTAAGGGCTACCGCGCCGCGGCGATTCGCTCCAGCCCGCCCATATAGGGGCGCAGCACCGTCGGCACTGTGACGGAGCCGTCGGCCTCCTGATAATTCTCCAGAACCGCGACCAACGCGCGACCCACGGCGACGCCGGAGCCGTTGAGCGTATGCACGAAGCGCGTCGCCTTGCCCTCGGCGGGACGGAAGCGGGCGTTCATGCGCCGCGCCTGGAAATCGCCGCAGACCGAGCAGGAGGAAATCTCGCGATATTTCCCCTGCCCCGGCAGCCACACCTCGAGGTCGTAGGTCTTCTGCGAGGCGAAGCCCATATCGCCGGTGCAGAGCGTCACCTTGCGATAGGGCAGCTCGAGCAGCTGCAGCACTTTCTCCGCGCAGCCGGTCATGCGCTCATGCTCCTCGAGCGATTGCTCGGGCGTGGTGATGGAGACGAGCTCGACCTTATAGAACTGATGCTGACGGATCATGCCGCGCGTGTCGCGCCCCGCAGCGCCCGCCTCGGCGCGGAAGCAATAAGTGCCGGCGGTGAAGCGCAGAGGGAGCTGCGATTCGTCGAGGATCGATTCGCGCACGAGATTGGTGAGCGGGACCTCGGCCGTCGGCACGAGCCAATATTCGCTCGCCGGCTCCTCCGACTGTCCATCGCCGCGACCTGCCGTCACGGAGAACTGATCGTCGCGGAACTTCGGCAGTTGCGCCGTGCCGAACATCGCGTCGTCACGCACCAGCAGCGGCGGAGCCACTTCCGTATAGCCGTGCTCGCCCGTATGCAGATCGAGCATGAATTGCGCGAGCGCGCGCTCCAGCCGCGCGATTCCGCCCTTGTTCACGACGAAGCGCGCGCCGGACAGCTTGGAGGCGCTCTCGAAATCCATGAGCTTCAGGCCTTCGCCGATGTCGAAATGCTCTTTCGGCGGATAGTTGAATTTACGCGGCTCGCCCCAGAGCAGAACCTCGACATTGTCGTGCTCGTCCTTGCCTTCCGGCACTTGCTCGAGCGGCGTGTTGGGAATCTCCGACAGCGCCTTGTCCAGCGCAGCGCTCGCCTCGCGCTCCTTCTGCTCGAGCTGCGGGAAGTCCTCCTTCAGCTTCGCGACTTCCGCCTTCAGCGCCTCGGCGCGGGCGGCGTCCTTCTCGCGCATGGCGAGGCCGATCTCTTTCGAGGCGGCGTTGCGTCGCTCCTGCGCCGCCTGCAAAGCCGCGATGGCCGTACGGCGTACGTCATCGAGCGCGAAGAGGCTTTCCGCCAGAGGCGGGAGATTGCGGCGGCGGCGGCCATTGTCGAAAGCTTCCGCATTATCGCGAATAAATTTGATGTCGTGCATGAGAATCGATCCGCCGACTGGTGCGAGGCCCTCGTCCGACCCGGCTGCGCCGGGCTGCCTTCTCCCGCAAGTGGGAGAAGGCAGCGGCCGACGTTGAGGGGCGCGAATCCTTCTCCCACTCGTGGGAGAAGGTGGCCCTCGCGTCAGCGAGGGTCGGATGAGGGTCCTTGTCCCTCGAGCAGAACGAAGGGTCAACCCGCGGCTTGCTGTTCCTCGGCCGCCGCCCGCTTCTTCTCGATCCAGCGCACGGAAATGATCGACGCCTCGTAGAGCAGCAGGCCAGGTATGGCGAGCGCCAGCTGGCTGAACACGTCGGGCGGCGTCAGCACCGCCGCCACGATGAAGACGAGGACGATCGCATAGCGACGCTTCTCGGACAAAAATTTCGACGAGACGATGCCGATCTGGCCGAGCAGCGTCAGCGCCACCGGCAGCTGGAAGACGACGCCGAAAGCGAGCACCAGCGTCATGATGAGCGACAAATATTCTGACACGCGCGGCAATAGCTCGATCTGCGCCTTCCCCGGCTCATTGGCCTGCTGCATCGAAATGAAGAAATGCAGCAGATTGGGCATGACCAGAAAATAGACGACGATCGCGCCCAGCGCGAAAAAGACCGGCGTGGCGACGAGATAGGGACGAAACGCCTGCCGCTCGTGCCGATAGAGGCCGGGCGCGACGAAGGCGTAGAGCTGTCCGATGACGATCGGGCAGGAGATGAAGGCCGCGGCGAACATCGCCACTTTGATCTGCGTGAAGAAATATTCCTGCGGCGCCGTGTAGATGAGCTTGGCCTCCGGCCCCGCCGCCATCGTATAGGGCACGACCAGGAGATTGTAGATGTCCTTGGCGAAGAAGAAGGCCAGGATGAAGGCGCCGAAAAACGCCAGCAGCGCTCGGATCAGCCGCTCGCGCAGCTCCATCAAATGCTCAAGGAGCGGCGCCTTGGTGGCGTCGATGTCGGCGTCGGTCATTTCGGCTGGCTTTCGGGCGGCGTCTCGGCCTCGCTCGTCGGCGCAGGCTCGCTCGCAGCGTGAGGCTCGGCCTGCGCTTCGAGGGCCGGCTCAGCGGCTGTGCTCTTATCGCCTTGCGGCGGGGCGGGCGGGCCTTCGATCGCGCCGACGATCTGCTCGCGCGCTTGCTTGAGCGGATCGAAGGCGACGTCGCCGACGCCGGCGAAGGCCGAATCGACCTCGCTCTTCAAATCCTTATGCACGTCGGCGAGATCGGCCTCGCGCATCGCATCCATGAACTGGCCTTGGAAATCGGCCGCCATGCGCCGCATGCGCCCGGTGATCTGGCCGATCTGGCGCAATACGCGCGGCAGGTCCTTGGTCGGAATCGCGACGAGCGCGACGATGCCGATGACGATCAGCTTTCCGGGATCGAGATCGAACATGGTCTTCTCGAGAGCCTGCCCGCGGCAGGCGAAACAAGGGTGGCGTCAGGCCTTTTTCGCTTCGGCCGTCTTATCGGCGTGAAGCGTCGTCTGGCTCGCGAGCGGCTGATGCTCCAGCGATTTCGCCGGCTCCTCGGCCTTCGCCTCGGTGTCGTCTTCGGCGAGGCCCTTCTTGAAGGCCTTGATGCCCTTGGCGACGTCGCCCATGACGTCGGAAATCTTGAAGCGGCCGCCGAACAGGATGAAGGCCACGCCGCCGACGATAATCCAATGCCAGATCGACAGACCGCCCATGGCGCGAACCTCCCACTCGTCTTTCGTGGACCGGCGAGGCCGGCCGAAACTTCTCGGAACCTAGGACGCCGGACGCGCAAAAACAAGTTGGATGAGGCGCCCTGCGTCGAATTCTCCGACGCTTTAGGTAGGATTTCGATTTGACCCGGGCGAGACGGGGCGAAAGCGCTCTATTCCTCGATCGGTTCGGGCTCCTCCGGCGCGTCTGGCTCTTGCAGAAAATCCATCTCGAGCGCCGCCTCGGCGTCGCCCTCCAACGGATCCTCGTCCTCCTTGAGCGTGGCGTCGTCGGTCGGCTGCGGCACATCGAAGCCCTTGGGCAGGCGGCCATCGAAGAGGCCGGCGCCTTTCAGCTCGTCGAGGCCGGGCAGATCGCCGATCTGCTCCAGGCCGAACTGCATGAGGAACGCGTCGGTCGTGCCATAGGTGAGCGGACGCCCCGGCGCGCGGCGACGGCCGCGCAGGCGAATCCACCCGGTTTCCAGCAGCACGTCCAGCGTGCCCTTGGCCACGGCGACGCCTCTTATGTCCTCGATCTCGGCGCGCGTCACCGGCTGGTGATAGGCGACGATGGCGAGCGTCTCCAGCGCGGCGCGGGACAGCTTCTTCTGCTCCACCTGCTCGCGCGCCAGCACCCAGCCGAGATCGGCCGCGGTGCGGAAAAACCATTTGTGGCCGGCGCGGGTCAGCGTCACGCCGCGCTCGGCGTAATCCTGCTTCAGCCGCGCCAGCACGGCCTCGACATTGGTTCCGTCCGGCAGCCGGCGGGCGATCTCCGTCTCGTCGAGCGGCTCGCTGGCCGCAAAAAGCAGCGCCTCGGCGATGCGGGAAGCCTCGCGCAGCGCCGCCGCCTCTTGATCGAGGGTCACATCGTCTTCGAACAGTTCGACGGGTCGCAAGGCTCGCGCCAAATTTCTTCTCCCTGGCCTTTGGATCGGAGCCCTATGGCTCACGCCTCCGAGGCTTCGCTTGGCGAGTCCGAAGGCTCGCGGTCCAGTTCCGTTTCCCGCCGCCGCAGCCAGATCGGCGCGAAGGCGCGGTCCTGGCGAATGTCGAACCGCCCTTCCCGCACCATTTCCAGCGAAGCGGAAAAAGACGAGGCGCGGACGGTGCGCGCCGTTTGAATATCCACACAAAAAGCCAAAAGATAATCGTCGAGCGCGGTCCATTGGGCCGCGATTCCGGCGAGCCGCTCCAGCGTCTCGCGCGCCTCCGCCAGCGACCAGACATTGCGCTGGCGTAGCGTGACCTTGGAGATCGCCTGCTTCTGCCTTTGGCGGGCGTAGGCCGAAAGAAGATCATAGAGACTGGCCGTGAAGGTCGAGTTCGTCTTGGTCTCTATGCCCTCCGGCCCGCCGCGCAGAAACATGTCGCGGCCGAGCCGCGCGCGCTCCTGAAGCTTGTCCGACGCCGCGCGGATCGCCTCCAGCCGGCGCAAGCGATCGGCGAGCGCCGCGGCCAGCTCTGCGGCGGAGGGCTCCTCGCCCGTCTTTGGCTGCTCCGGCAGCAGCAGGCGCGATTTCAGATAGGCGAGCCAGGCGGCCATCACCAGATAATCGGCGGCCAGCTCCAGCCGGACGCGCCGCGCCTCCTCGACGAAGGCGAGATATTGCTCGGCCAGCGCCAAAATGGAAATGCGGGCGAGATCGACCTTCTGGCGGCGGGCGAGCTCGAGCAGCAGGTCGAGCGGGCCTTCGAAACCGTCCACATCGACGAGGAAGGCGGGCTCCGCCTCCGCGCGCTCATGTTCTCCGGCGATGTCGAAAGCCAAATCCTGCGCCATCTCGCCTCACGGCGTCGTCTCACGCCTCCGCCCATCGGGAAGGCGAGAGATTGGGCCGATCAGACGCCGGCCGCAAGAGCCGCGTCGAGCTGGCGGGCGCCGTCCACAGGATCGAATTCCTTCGGCGCGGCGATTCTCGCTTTCGCCGCACGCGCCCGCTCCAGCGCCCGGCCGGCGAGATCGCCAGCCCCTTCCGCCACGGCGCGGGCCTCGGCGAGATCGCCGTTGCAATGCAGGACCACATCGCAGCCGGCGGCGATCGCGCCCTCGGCGCGCGCGCGAAAGCCGCCCGAGAGCGCCTTCATCGAGAGATCGTCGGTCATCAGCAGGCCGTCGAAACCGATGAGGGAACGAATAATCCCTTCGATCACGGCTTTGGAGAGCGTGCCCGGAAGCTCGGGATCGATGGCCCGATAGACGACATGGGCGGTCATGCCGAGCGGCAGATCGGCGTCGGCGCAGAAGGGAATGAAATCCTGCGCCTCCAGCTCGGCGCGGGAGGCGTCGACGACGGGCAGCTCGAGATGGCTGTCCGCCCGCGCCCGTCCATGGCCGGGGATATGCTTGATGACCGGCAGCACGCCGCCATCGAGCAGCCCCTCCGCCGCGGCGCGGCCGAGCCGCGCGATCTCGGTGGGAACGCGGCTATAGGCGCGGTCGCCGATGATATTGTGGGAGCCGTCCACCGGCGTGTCGAGAACCGGCAGGCAATCGACGTCGATGCCGACCTCGCGCAGATCATGGGCGATCAGTCGCGCGCCGAGCCGGACGAGCGCAGCCGTCTCCTCGGGCGGAAGCCCCAGCCTCTCGAAGGCGGCGGCGGCGGGATAGGCGCGCCAGACCGGCGGGCCGAGACGCTGGACGCGCCCGCCCTCCTGATCGACGAGAATGGGGGCGTCGGTCCCCAGCGCCTCGCGGATTTCCGCAGTGAGGGCGGAAAGCTGCTCGCGCGAGGCGACATTGCGCTTGAACAGGATCGCGCCCCAGGGCTGCGCCTCGCGCAGGAAGGATTTCTCCTCCTGCGAGAGGGCGAGGCCGGCGCAGCCGCAGATGAAAGCGCGCGTCACGGAGCCGCTGTCTCCATCAATTGGCGGCGACGAAGCAGGAGCCGCCGGAGGCCTTGACCTTCTCGCAGACGCCGACAGCAGCCTCGCGGCTCATGCCGGCGGCGCGGACGCGATAGACGCTCTTCTCGCCGACCTTGGCGAGGCGGAAGCCGAGCCGCTTGCCGCCGAGCTGGGCGCTGTATTTGGAATTCACCGTCTGCATCAGCCGGCGGGCCTCGTCCTCCGAGCCGGCGGCGCCGAATTGCACGGCGAAGCCGCCATTGCCGCCAGTCGCGGCCTCCGGCTGCGCCGATTCGAGGGCGGCGGTCTGCTCGGGAGCGGCGGCCGTCGGGGTGGCGGGCTTGGGACGCGGCGGCTGCGCGACCTTGGGGGTCGTCGCCGGCTTGGCCGGACCCTTGGGCGTCGCGGTCGGCGGCTCGGCCGCGGCGTCGACGGCGCTCGGACGGGCGGCGAGGGACGGCGGCCGCGCCGGGGGAGCGACATTGACGGGACGGGCGATCGCCGGCGTCGGCGCGTCGTGATCGATGACGGTGCCGTCGGGCCGCACCGAGACGGTCTTCACCCGCCGCGGCTCGGCGCCATAGGGATTATTGGGGCCGCCGGCCGGGGCGGCCTCGTGCGGCGCGTCGACCGGCCCGTCGCCGAGCTTGACGACGCGCACCGCCGCCGCCGGATCGACGGGCTGCTCCTGCTTGGAGACGACCTTCTTGACCGGAGCGGTCTGATTGCGATCGAGCACGGCGGCGCCGCGTTGGGGCGCGGCGGCCTCGGCGACGGTGGAGGGCTGCACCTTGGCCGGCCCTTCCGGCGCCTTTATGGTGGCCAGCTCCTGCGGGGCCACGATGCCGCCGCGATGGCCCAAGGCCAGGCCGACGCTCACCGCGCCGACGCCGGCGAGAGCGACGACCGCATGCCACGGCCGCAGCCGATCGCGCAAAGCGCCGAAAAAGCCTCTGCGCTCGCGTGGTTCGTCATAGGGCTCGTCCTCGACGCCATAGTCGAGATAGTCCTGCTGATCCTGATGCGCCCACTGACCCTCGCCGGGCGAGCGCACGGCGTAATAGTCGTCGGACTGCGATTGCTGCTGCGCCGCCGGCGAAAGCGGCGGCGGCGATAAGGGCGACGGCGAGACCGGCGGCAGAGCCCCGCGCAGCTCGGCCGTATCGAAAACGTCTCTGTCTCTCTGGCTCACGGCCGGCTCCCGACGCTGCTGGTCGGCGAAGACTCTACCATAAGGATCGGCCGCGCCGGCCGTCTCGTCGCCGTGCAGCAGCCGCGCCAGCTCGGCGAGCGGATCGCTCTTCGCCTCGCTCCTGCCCGCCTGATTCTCTTGCGGCTCGCCGCCACGCAGGCGCCGCTCGAACTCGCTGATGTCGATGGAAGGCCCTCGGGCCGTCGCCTCGCGCATGATGCACCTTCCTGCTCACTACCCGACGGACGCGACGTCGCCATTCCCGGATGCGAGCGCGCGCCGCGCTCTTGCAAAGCGCCGGCCGCGATCACCGCATCTCGTCGGGGGCGCTCACGCCTAGGAGTCTCGAACCCGACGCCAGGACGCAAGTCAAAGAAACGACCAACGCCATCCGCGCATAGGTCGAATTTCTATCATCTGCATTAACAAAGCGTAATTGTGGCCGATCTTTGCCTTTGTTCCAATGCGAATGAAAGACGCTGGCGAGATCGTAGAGATAGAAGGCGATTCTGTGCGGCTCATGCGCCGTGGCGGCCGATTCGATCAACCTCGGATATTGCGCAATGGCTTTGGCGAGCGCGATCTCGCCTTCGTCCTGCAGCAGATCGAGCGGCGCAGCGGCGAGCGCCTTGGGCGTCAGATCGAGATCGGGAAAAGCGCCGAGCGCCTGCCGGATCGCCGATTTGGCGCGCGCATGGGCGTATTGCACATAGAAGACGGCATTGTCCTTCGACTGCTCGATGACCTTGGCGAGATCGAATTCGAGCGGCGCGTCATTCTTGCGATAGAGCATCATGAAACGCACGGCGTCGACGCCCACTTCGTCCACCACCTCGCGCAAGGTGACGAAATCGCCGGCGCGTTTCGACATTTTCACCGGCTCGCCATTGCGCATCAACTTCACGAGCTGGCAGAGCTTCACGTCGAGCGTGACCTTATTGTCGGAGAGCGCCGCGACGGCGGCGGTCATGCGCTTCACATAGCCGCCGTGATCGGCGCCCCAGACGTCGACCAGAGTCGTGAAGCCGCGATCGATCTTGGATTTGTGATAGGCGATATCGGCCGCGAAATAGGTATTGGAGCCGTCGGATTTCTTCAAAGGACGATCGACGTCGTCGCCGAAATCGGTGGAGCGGAACAAGGTCTGCTCGCGATCCTCCCAATCATCCGGCAATTGGCCCTTGGGGGGCGGCAAGCGGCCGTCATAGACGAGGCCGCGCGCGCGCAGCTCGTTTATCTCCTTGTCGATCTCCGAAAGGCCGTTGATCTTCTCATGCAGCGAGCGCTCGGAGAAGAACACCTCATGGCGAATGTCGAGAGCGGCGAGATCGTCGCGGATCATCGCCATCATGGCGTCGATCGCGGCGCGCTTGACCGGCTCCAGCCATTCGCTCTCGCTCTTGTCCAAAAGCTCGCGGGCATATTGCTTCGCCAGGGCTTCGCCGGCGGCCTTCAGATAGTCGCCGGGATAAAGGCCTTCGGGGATCGTGATCGTTTCGCCGAGCGCCTCGCGATAGCGCAGAAAGGCGGAGCGGGCGAGAACATCGACCTGCGCGCCGGCGTCATTGATGTAATATTCGCGCGTCACCTCGGCGCCCGCGAAGGCGAGGAGATTGGCCAGCGCATCGCCGAACACGGCGCCGCGGCCATGGCCGACATGCATCGGCCCAGTCGGATTGGCCGAGACATATTCGACATTGATCTTGCCCGTGAGCGCCCCCCTGCCCTGAGGCCTTCCATAGGCCTCGCAATCGGTCAGCACTGCGCGCAGCACATCGGCGTAGAGGCTTGGCTTCAGGCGGATGTTGATGAAGCCCGGCCCGGCGACCTCGGCCTCGGCCACATCGGGCAGATCGGCGAGCGCGGCGGCGATCTCCACCGCGAGCTGGCGCGGATTGGCGAAATTGGCCTTGGCCTCCTTGGCGAAGACCATGGCGGCGTTGGTGGCGAGATCGCCATGGGCGGCGTCCTTGGGCGGCTCCACGACGAAACGCGCATGATCCAGCGTCTCCGGCAGGCGGCCGGAGGCCTTGATCGAATCGAGAATGGCGGCGATGGCGACGTGGAAGTCGGAGAAGATGTTCATCGAATGTCCGGGCCGAAGGGGTTCGTGGCCGGCGGTTTAGCAGACTGGCGCGGCGAACGCATCCCGGCGCGGCGGGCCCTCAGCGGAGCCGTCGCAATCGCGCGATCCCCGGCGCAGCGGCTCGGCCGCGCGGACAATCGGCCGCTTTTCAGCGCTTGCCCATTCTCGAATAACGGACTCCCTTGAACTTCTCGGCTTGCAAGCGCTTTTTTGCATCGGCGTCGCAAAAGACATCGCCACCGAATTCAGCTACCCGAAAAAAATGAATTTTATTCGGCAGCTCTTTGAACTCGATATCGCTGAACGACGGCATTCGATAGTCGAACGATCCAGTTGGACGCTGAACGATCTGCAAGCCTACGCTTCTTTCCACATCGACGACATTTTTGGCCTCCAGCATCCGCGTGACGCTGCAAATATAATGTTCCGGTCCCGGCGCGCCGTCAGGCATGATCGTCTCGGCCGGCCGAATGTCGCAAGCGCCGGGGTCGATCTCCTCGATCGCCTCCTTGAAACGCCGCGAGATGAACCAGAGGCGGCTGTAAAAAAAACAGTCGTTCGGCGCCTTGCCGCTCTTGCGCGGCAGGATCAGCAGGCGCGGCGTCTCATAGGCGTCGCCGAACTGATAGGGATGTCTCGGCAATTTTCCGAAACCGTCCGGCCAGGACTCGGGGCCGACTCCGCGCCCGCACCACAAAGATGCGCGCGCTTCCGAGGCCGGCTCGACCACGAGACCGCAATGCTCGCCGCCGCCCCAATCGCCGGGAGCCATTTCGTAGTAGATCGGGCGGCTCATTCTCGATCGTCCTCTCTATTATATAGCATCAGCGCTTGCCCATTCTCGAATAATGGACGCCCTTGAACTTCTCGGCTTGCAAGCGCTTCTTTGTGTCGAAATCGCAAAATACTCTTTGCCCGAATTCGGCTACTCGAAAAAATCGAAAGGCGTTCGGCAGCGCTTTGAACTCTATATCGCTGAACGACGGCATTCGATAGTCGAGCGATCCCGTTGGACGCTGAACGATCTGCAAGCCTTCGCTTCTTTCCACATCGACGACATTTTTGGCCTCCAGCATCCGCGTGACGCTGCAAATATAATATTCGGGTCCCGGCGCGCCGTCGGGCATGATCGTCTCGGCCGGCCGAATGTCGCACGCGCCGGGGTCGATCTCCTCGATCGCCTCCTTGAAACGTCGCGAGATGAACCAGAGGCCGCTGTAAAAAAAACAGTCGTTCGGCGCCTTGCCGCTCTTGCGCGGCAGGATCAGCAGGCGCGGCGTCTCATAGGCGTCGCTGAACTGATAGGGATGTCTCGGCAGTTTTGCGTAGCCATCCGGCCACCTCTCTTGGGGGCTGACGCCACGCCCGCACCATAAAGATGCGCGCGCTTTCGAGGTCGGCTCGACCACGAGACCGCAATGCTCGCCGCCGCCCCAATCGCCGGGAGTCATTTCGTAATAGATCGGGCGAGTCATGCTCGTCTTGCGCTGCGAGGGCCGTTCGATCTTTCTCTAGCTGATTTTCCGACAGGAAGCGATCGAGACGGATATCGGCGTCGCGCAATTCTCATGATTTCTAGCTGATTGGTTCGCGTGGCTCGCCGCATTCCTTCTCCCCGCAAGCGAAGACGAATGCACGCATACTCCTCGCCTCCGCGACGTCACGGCCGGGCTCCTTCCGGCCATCCACGCCAGGACGCCGAGGCGTCTCAGACATATGGCGTGACGCCGACGCTACGGCGGCGCCCGCCGCAGGAAGAATCCGTCGACGACTGAAGCTTTTCTTTGGTTTTTCAGATGCTTGGCGTGGATGGCAGGCACAAGCCCGGCCATGACGGCGCGAGCAGGGAGACGGAGACCACGCCGAATCATTCAGCCCATGACGCCGCTCACTCGTCTATGCTCCAGCTCGCGACCTCCCGCCCGTCGCCGTCCAATATGCGGAAGCCATGCGGCAGCGGCTTATGCTTGCGCTGGACGATCACATTCGAGAACAGCGACTTAGCGTGTGTTACCGCCTTGCGCACGTCGCTGATGTCGGTGTTCATCCGATCGATGACCTGCGCGGTCATTCCCTCTGGAGCGACGCCGACGAATTCGATGACGAGCATGGGAGCCTCCCGGGTCAGAACCAGGAGGTCGGGCGCGCGAGGGGCTCCGTCAAGGCGCGCTGCGGTCCGCCCTCAGGGCGATGGGGGAAATGAGCGGCGTCGCTCGAAAGGGCGTTTCCACCTCCCCCTCGAGGGGGGAGGTCGAGCGCCGAAGGCGATCGGGAGGGGGTGACGCCCCGAGTTTTTGCTGTTGAACCCCACCCCGTCCGGCTAACGCCGGCCGACCCTCCCCCTAAAGGGGAGGGTGAACGGGACCGACTGTTCAGCCCAGGGACATTTTCTCCCCGAACAGCTTGCGATATTCGCCGAGCGCATAGCGGTCGGTCATTCCGGCGATGTAATCGGCGACATGGCGGGCGCGGGCGGCGCTCTCCTCGGCGCGGGCGAGCTCGGCCCATTCCGGCGGCATTTGCGCCGGATCGTCGAAATAGACCGGGAAAAGCCGTGAGATCACCTGCTCGGCGCGGTCCCAGACGCCCACGACTTTCTCGTGCCGATACATTTTGGGGAAGAGGAAGGCCTTGATCGAGCGATCGGCCTCGGCCATGGGCGGCGAGAAGGCGATCGTCGCCACGCCAGCGCGGCGCACATCCTCGACGCTTTTCGCCCCGACGAGGCGCAGGCGCTTCTCCGATTGGATGATGGCGTCCTCGACAAAGCGGGTGATGACGCGCCGGCCAAGCTCGTGAATGACGCGCGTGCGCTCCAGCGCGCCATAGACGGCGCGAATCTCGTCCAGCATCACGCCGATGAAGGGGACGGCCTCGATATCCTCGAGCGAAAACAGGCCGGCGCGCAGCCCGTCGTCTATGTCATGGGCGTCATAGGCGATATCGTCGGCGAGCGCCGCCGCCTGCGCCTCCGGCCCGGCGAATGTGTCCAGCTCCAGCGGAAACAGCGCGTCGAACTCCGCCACATAGGGGTCGAGCGCGCGATTGGCGCGCGAGCCGCGCAAAGGGCCATTGTGCTTGACGAGGCCTTCCAGCGTCTCGAAGGTGAGGTCCAGCCCGTCATAGCGAGCGTAGCGGCGCTCGAGCAGAGTGACGACGCGCAAAGCCTGCGCGTTGTGATCGAAGCCGCCATAGGCCTCCATGCAGCGCTGCAGCGCATGTTCGCCGGCATGGCCGAAGGGCGTATGGCCGAGATCATGGGCGAGCGCCACCGCCTCGGCGAGATCCTCGTCCAGCGCCAGAGCGCGGGCGAGCGCGCGGGCGATCTGCCCCACCTCTATCGTATGGGTCAGCCGCGTGCGGAAATGATCGCCGTCCAGCGGCACGAAGACCTGAGTCTTATGCGCGAGGCGGCGAAAGGCCGTCGAATGGATGATGCGGTCGCGGTCGCGCTGGAACTCGCTGCGCGTCGGCGAGGCCGATTCGGGAAAGAGGCGCCCGCGCGAGGCCGCAGGATCGCTGGCGTAGGGGGCGCGGACGCGGACGGCGGGATCTTCGATCGCCAATCGTCTCTCCTGTCATTGCAAGGTCACGCGGGCGGCCATATTTTCGCTTCGCATATCCCGCCCGACCCAGGGAGCGCAAGCGAGCTGGCCGGGGGACAAAAGCCAAAAAAGAGGAAGGCGCGCCCAAATGACCGACACGGCGACGATTGCGAAGATCGAGATGAGCGAGCGCGCCGCCAAGCGCATCGAGGCCATTCTCGCCGGCGAGGCCGATGCGACGGCGCTGCGGCTCTCCGTCGATGGCGGCGGGTGCTCCGGCCTGCAATACGCCTATACGGTCGAGACCGAGCCCAAGCTGGACGATATCGTCGTCGAGCGCGATGGGGCGAAGCTCGTCATCGATTCGATTTCTGCTGCCTATATAGCCGGCGCGCGCGTCGATTATGTCGAGGATCTGATGGGCCAATCCTTCCGCGTCGAGAATCCCAACGCCACCGCCTCCTGCGGCTGCGGCTCCAGCTTCTCGGTCTGACGGCGCCCCCTCCTCCGCTCCTCCTTTCGGAGTCCTCGATTGCAGTCTCTGTTCATCGGCCATTCCTATATCGACGTGACCATGCGCACGCAGGTCATGCCCAAGGGCGACGAGAAGGATGTGGCGGAGGATTACGCCGTCTCCTTCGGCGGCAACGCCGTGACCGCCGCCTTCGCCTGCTCCAAGCTGGTCGGCGACGGCGTCGATCTGCTGACGCAGCTCGCGCCCGACTGGCTCGGCCATATGTTCATGGATATGGCCGCGACCTATGGGCTGCGCGTGCATCCGCGCCGGGTGCGCCGCTCGTCCCTGTCCTTCGTGCTGCCCAAGGACGGCAAGCGCGCGATTCTGCGCGCCCGCGACAATAATTTCCTCGAGGACTTCCCGCGTCTCGATCTGACCGGAGTCCGCGCCCTGCACAGCGACGGGCATATCGCCGACGCGGCTCTCCATTACGCGCGCGCCTGCCGCGAATCGGGCGCGTTGACCTCGCTTGACGGCGGCGCGCTGCGGTCGGGAATCACCGATCTGCTGGAATTCATCGACGTCGCCATCGTCGCCGAGCGGCTCTGCGAGCAGATGACGCTCTCGGAGGCCGACATGCTGGCCTTTTTGAAGAGCAAGGGCTGCCGCATCGGCGGCGTCACCAATGGCGAGCGCGGCATGCTCTGGTACGACGAGAATGGCGAGGTGCAGCGCCTGCCCTCGCTCCCCGTGCCGGCGGAGCGCATCGTCGACACATCCGGCGCGGGCGATGTGTTCCACGGCGCCTATATGGCGTCCTATCTCCAGCGGCCGGAAGCGCCCTGGCGCGAGCACTTCCACTTCGCCCGCGCGGCCTCGGGATATAAGATTCAGCACCTGGGCAATGAGGCGGGCCTGCCGTCGCAGAATGACATAGTAGCGACACTCGCGCTTTTTCCCCCTGCCGATTGAATGGCTTGTGGGAAGCCCGAAAGAAATCGAGAAAGGCGGAGAACAGGGCTTGGCAAGAGTGCTTAGAGCTTGCTATATGCCCGGCACCGTTCCCCGATAGCTCAGCCGGTAGAGCAAGCGACTGTTAATCGCTGGGTCGCAGGTTCGAGTCCTGCTCGGGGAGCCAGTAATCATTCCGCCCCTGTGAAATCCGCCTCTCGACGCCTAGATTGGCGGCACGGGAGCCTCACTATGCAAAAATCCATCGTCATCAGCGTTAGCCATGATCTCGGCGTCGAGACCGCGCGGGCGCGCGTCGCCGCTGGGCTCGAGCAGCTGCGGCGGGACTATGTGGACAAGCTCGCGCATTCCGAGGTCGTCTGGACCGGGAACGCCGCCGATCTGAAGGTCGGCGCCTTCGGCCACAATATGCAGGCGCGCATAGAGGTGCTCGCCGATTCGCTGCACATAGAGGTCTGGCTGCCCTGGCTGCTGGCGGCGCTGGCGGGACCGATTCAGACCGCGCTCGCCCAACACGCCGGCGAGGCTCTGCGAATCGAGAGCAAGCCGCAGGGCTGACAGGTCAACGCTTGCCGGCGGCGAGCCGCGCCGCGCGGCGGCGATAATATTGCAGACGAGTCGTGCGCAAGCTGTCCACGCCATGGCGGTCGATGAAGCTCGCCCAGGCATTGAACTCGTCCGGCGTCAACGAATAGCGCCGACAGACCTCGTCGAGCGAGACGACGCCACTGCGCACCGCCGCCACCACCTCGGCCTTGCGGCGCACCACCCAGCGCGTCGTCGGCGGCGGCAGACAGGCGCAGGCGATTCGATTCGCGGCGTCGTCGCCGGCGGGATCGAACGTCGTCGGATCAAGCGTCATCATGGCGCCGCTCCACAAAAGGAATTTTCGCATCACATCGCGAAAAACAAGCCGCCGCCGCGTCGGGCGGCGAGATCTGTGACACTTCCAGCAAAGGCTGAAAAAAGCGTTGCGGCGCGCGCAAGCGAGAGAGAGGAGCTTAACCACATCCGTTTGCGCCGCCGGCCAGCGGCCGCGCCATGGTCTAGACTAGGCTTCCATTCGCAATCGGAGGCGTCCCATGTCGAAAGCCCTGCTCGTCGCATCGATCGTCTTCGCAGGCGTCGCAATCGCGACCTCGGCGCTCGCAGAGCCATTCGCGCGGGACCGCGAGGGCGGCGCGGGGCCTTCGCGCGCGCAGGCCGCCGAGCAGCGACGCGATCTATGGGAGGCGCGCGAGCGGGCGCGCGAGCAGCGCCGGCTTCAGCGCGAGCGGCAGAGATACGCCCCTCCCTCGGGCCAGAACGCCGGCGGCCCGGCGCCTTACGGCTATGGCGCGCCTTACGGCGGCGGTTATGGCGGCGGCGATTACGTCAATCCGCCGCCGCGCCAGGCGCCGCCGCCATCGCCGCGCGGGCTGCACGACGGCCTCTGGTATTACTGACGCGTCGCCGGCTCGCCGCGCCGCTCCAACGCCGAGCTCACGATCTCCAGCGCGATGGCGAGCAGCGCCTCAGCGTCATTGGGCTTGACGAACACCTTGTCGGCGCCGGCCCGCATCGCCTCCTCATGGATCGACGGCGCGGTGGAGGTTGTCAGCACGAAAACCGGCAGCTCCTTCAGCAGAAGCGAGCGGCGCAGCGACTTCAAGAACTTCACGCCATCGAGCCGCGGCATGTTGAGGTCCAGCACCAGCACATCCGGAAGCTTGTCCGTGATCTCCTCGCGCGACACGAGAAAGATCGCGTCCAGCCCATTGTCGACCTGCTCGCATTCGATGTCGCGCTCCAGCAAGGAGCGCACGGAATCGAGGGCTCGCTTGAACAGGAAGACGTCGTCCTGATCGTCCTCGATGATCAATACGCGGCAGGCCCGATTCTTCGTCTCGACAGCGGACATCACAATCCCCATCTTCTCGACTTGCGCTCGTTTCTCAGACGCTGTTTCCTATAAATAGGATGCGGTCGCCCCGCGCGCAGCAACGAGCGCTACCAAATGCGCGCGACGAGGGGTGCGAGGATGAGCTTCGACAGCATAGGCGACGATCATTTTCGCCTCGCGGTAGAGTCGGCGCCTGCCGCCATGATCGTCAGCAGCGCCGATGGACTCATCCAATTCGTCAACGCGGAGACCGAGCGTATGTTCGGTTATCGTAGCGACGAACTGGTTGGAAAGTCCATCGATATTCTCGTCCCCGCGCGCATGCGGGCGGCGCATTCCTCCTTGCGCCAGAGCTTCCTCGCGCATCCGAGCAAGCGCCCGATGGGAGCCGGCCGCGATCTGAAGGCGACGCGGCGCGACGGCAGCGAGTTTCCAGTCGAGATCGGGCTGACGCCGATCGAGAGCGAGACCGGCGCGATCGTGCTGGCGACCGTGCTCGACATCACCGCGCGGCGCGAAGCGGAGAATGCGCTGTCGCAGCGCGCGGCGGAGCTGGAGCGCGCCAATGAGCGTCTGGCGCAATTCGCCTATGTCGCCTCGCATGATCTGCAGGAGCCGCTGCGCAAGATCGCCGCATTCGCGGATATTCTCGAGCAGGCGATCTCCAGCGCCAATGAGAACGACATGAGCTACGCCAATAGCGTGATGCGCTCCTCGGCGCTGCGCGCGCGCGAGCTGGTCGACGATCTCCTCACCTATTCGCGCGCGATCAACGATGCGCAGAATGTGCAGGAGCTCGATCTGCGCGACGAAATAGACCTCGCTGTCGACGACCTCTCCGAGGCGATCGCGGAGAGCGGCGCACGCATGCGCATAGAGGCGCCGCATGTCGCCTTTCGCGCCGACCGCTCGCAATTCGCGCGGCTGACGCATAATATCGTCTCCAACGCGCTCAAATATCGCAAGCAAGATTGCGCGCCGGAGATCGTCATTCAGGCGACGCAGAACGAGCGCGAGATCGTCGTCGCCTTCGTCGATAATGGCATAGGCTTCGAGAGCAAATATGCGCAGCTCGTTTTCGAGCCGTTCAAGCGGCTGCATCCCAAGGGCAAATATCCCGGCACCGGCATAGGCCTCGCGATCTGCAGATCCATCGCCGATCGCCATGGCTGGCGGCTGTCGGTGACATCGCAGCCGGGACAAGGATCGACTTTCTATGTCACGATTCCGTTGGGACGAGCGAATAGCGAGTAGCCCGTCCTCGCACGACACGGAGACCTCATATGATCGACCTCCATTTTTGGCCCACGCCCAATGGCCACAAGATCACGATCTTTCTCGAGGAGGCGGGGCTCGCCTATAAAATCATCCCCGTCGACATATCGAAGGGCGAGCAATTTTCTCCCGCCTTTCTCGCCATCTCGCCGAATAATCGCATACCGGCCATCGTCGACCATGCGCCGGCCGACGGCGGCGCCGCGGTCTCGCTGTTCGAATCCGGCGCGATCCTCGTCTATCTCGCCGAGAAGACGGGGCGCTTTCTGCCGAGCGATCTGCGCGGCCGCGCGCGCGTGCTCGAATGGCTGTTCTGGCAGGTCGGCGGGCTCGGCCCCATGGCGGGGCAGAACCATCATTTCCGCAATTACGCGCCGGAGAAGATTCCCTACGCAATCGATCGCTATGTGAACGAGACCAATCGCCTCTATGGCGTGCTGGACAAGCGCCTCGCTGGACGAGACTACATCGCCGATGATTACTCCATCGCCGATATGGCCGCTTATCCCTGGATCGTTCCTTATGAGCGGCAGGGACAGTCTCTCGACGACTTTCCCAATGTGCGGCGCTGGTTCGAGGCGATGCGCGCGCGGCCGGCGGTCGAGCGCGCCTATGCGAAAAGCGAAGCCCTCTCCCGCCCGCGCGACGGCTTCACGGAAGAGGAGCGCAAAATCCTCTTCGGCCAGACGGCGGCGAACCTGCGCGGCGCCGTCTGAGCGCGTTCACTCGCCCTGCTTCTGGCGGCGCTTCTTGTTCCGCCAGGACGCGAAGAAGATGACCGCGAGAAAGACGTTGATGGCGAGGACCCATTTGTCGCTCCACGACAATTGGCTCCAGATCGTGTGCAGATAGGACAATTCGCTCTCCCTTTACGGGCGCTCGCCGCCCGTTTTTTTCATTTTCGCCGCTTTAGCGGCGCAGGTTCGGAATTTACGCGCAATGGCGCTCCCGATAAAGGCCCGGCGCGCTCATCCCGCCCGCAGCAGCTTCACCGCCTCGTCGCGCTCGAAGAGATAGAGCAGAACCCTCAGCGCCTCGCCCCGCGGGCTGGAGAGGTCCGGGTCACGGCGCAGGGTCAGCTCGACGTCGTCGCGCGCTATGGCCAGCAGCCGCGCATGGGCTGTGAGATCGGCCAGGCGGAAGCCCGGCAGGCCGGATTGCCGCGCGCCGAGAATTTCCCCCTCCCCGCGCAGGCGCAAATCCTCCTCCGCTATGCGGAATCCGTCCTCGGTCTGGCGCAGCATCACCAGCCGCGCCTTGGCCGTCTCGCCGAGCGGGCCTTTGTAGAGCAGCAGGCAGGAGGATTTGCCCGAGCCGCGGCCGACGCGCCCGCGCAGCTGATGCAATTGCGCGAGGCCGAAACGCTCGGCGTGCTCGATCACCATGACCGTCGCCTCCGGCACATCGACGCCGACCTCTATGACCGTGGTGGCGACGAGAATGCGCGTTACGCCCTGCTTGAACGCTTCCATTGCGGCGTCGCGCTCCGGGGCTTTCATGCGGCCGTGAACGAGGCCGACGATCTCGCCGAAAATGCGCGTCAGATCCTCGTGACGATCCTGCGCAGCGGCGAGATCGAGGTCCTCATTCTCCTCCACCAGCGGGCACACCCAATAGACGCGCGCGCCGGAGGCGAGAGCGCGGCGCACGCCCTCCACCACATCGCCGATGCGTGACACCGGCAGCGCGCGCGTGTCGATGGGCGAGCGGCCGGGCGGCTTCTCGTCGAGGATGGAACTGTCCATATCGCCGAAATAGGTGAGCGCCAACGAGCGCGGAATGGGCGTCGCCGTCATCACCAGAACATCGACGCTCTCGCCCTTGGAGCCGAGCGCCAAACGCTGCTGCACGCCGAAACGATGCTGCTCGTCGACGACGGCGAGGCCGAGATCGGCGAAGGCGAGCTCGCTCTGCACCAGAGCATGAGTGCCGATGACGATATCGACGGCGCCCGCCGCTATGGTCTCGTAGATTCGTGCGCGCTCGGAGGGCTTGGCTCTGCCGGTGAGCAGGCAAAGGCGCAGGCCGGCGGCTTCGGCGAGCGGCAGCAGGCGCTCGTAATGTTGGCGCGCGAGAATTTCCGTCGGCGCCATCAGCGCCGCCTGGCGGCCACATTCGACGACGCTGGCCATTGCGAGCAGAGCGACAATGGTCTTGCCGGCGCCGACATCGCCTTGCAGCAGCCGCAGCATGCGCCGCGAGGAGGCGAGATCCTCGCGTATCTCGACGAGCGCGCGCTGCTGCGCGCCGGTGAGCGCATAGGGCAACGCCGCCTCTATGACGCGCGTGATGCGTCCGTCGCCGGCGTTCTCGCGGCCCGGCTCGCGCCGCATCTTCGAGCGGATGAGCCGCAGCGCCAATTGCTGCGACAGCAACTCGTCCAGTGCGAGACGCTGGCGCGCCTTGCCGGCGGGCTCGATATCGGCCGGCGACTTGGGGTTTTGGGCCGCGGCGAGCGCTGTCGCGAAATCGGGAAGTCCATTGGCCGCCAGCACGGAGGCGTCCTGCCACTCCGGCAGCTTGGGCAGCCGCTCGAGCGCTCCGGCGACGGCGCGCTGCACGAAACGCTCTTGCAGGCCTTCTGTGAGGCCATGCACCGCCTCCGCCGGCGGCAGCTTGGCGAGGCCGGCCTCGTCCAGCACGCGATCCGGATGCACGATCTGCCGGCGCCCGTCATAGAGCTCGATCTTGCCGGAGACCCAGCGCGTCGCGCCTATGGGCAGGCTGCGCTCGATCCATTCGGCGTTGGAGAGGAAGAAGACCAGCTCCGCGTCGCCGGTGTCGTCCTCGACATGAACTTTGAACGGCGCCTTCGCGTAGCGCCCCTGTGGCTTACGATGCTCGGTGACGCGCACTTTCAGCACGACGACGCGATCCGTCGGCGCTTCGGCGATGGTGGGGCGCAGGCTGCGGTCGACGAGATTGATCGGCAGATGAAACAGCACGTCGATAAGACGCGTCTCCTTGCCCGGCCGGGCGAGCAGCCGGTCGAAATGCTTGGCCGTCTTGGGGCCTATGCCCGGAAGGGCGGCGGCGCGGCCGAACAGCGGATCGAGGATCGAGGGACGCATTCGCGCCTTTTCCCCTATCGCGAAGGCTTTGTCATGCCCGGTGACGCTAATTGCCCGGCGACGCGCTAATCTGGCAGCACGTCGGGCGTTTCCCAGGCGAGATGCTGGCCGCCGTCCACGGCGATCATCTGCCCGGTGACGCTGCGCGCCTCAGCGAGAAACACCACCGCGTCGACGACGCTGGATACATCCGCCGGACGGCGCAGCGGCACGCCGCGCGCCTCCGTCTCGAAACCTTTTTGCCCATGCACGGCGTTGGGAAACACCGGCCCCGGCCCCACGGCGTTGACGCGAATGCGCGGCGCGAAAGCCTGCGCCATGGTGCGCGTCGCCGTCCACAGAGCGGACTTCGCCAGCGTATAGGTGAAGTAGCGCGGCGTTAGCCGAAACACGCGCTGATCGACGATATTGACGATCGCCCCTTCCGCCTCCTCCGGCAATTGCGCGGCCATGTCCCGCGCCAGCAGCAGCGGTGCGCGCAGATCGACGGCGAATTGCCGATCGAACACTTCGACCGAGAAATCCTGCGCGGCGTCGAGCTCGAACACAGAGGCGTTGTTGACGAGCAGCGTCACCGGCCCGAAAGCGCGCGCGGCGAGCCCCATCAGCGCCTCTGTCTCGCGCGCGTCGGAGAGATCGGCGCCGACCACCGCCGCGCGGCCGCCCTTGGCGCGGATCGCCGTGGCGGCGAGCTCCGCCTCCTCTAAGGAGCGATGCGAGGCATGCAGCACCACCGGGCGCCCGCAATGTGCCAGCCGCGCGGCGATCGCCAAGCCGATCCGCCGCGCCGCGCCCGTCACCAGAACCGGCCCCGAACCGCCTGCGCCGCCAGCGCTCATCGCCCGAATCCCCATCTTGCCGCCGTGCAAGGCAATTCTCACGCCGCGCCGGCGCGGTCAATGCGCCGCCGAGACGTAACCGCGGACGATTTTACGAATTATTAGGCAATCTCAACGGCACTATGCGACGTGATGATCGAGAGAAAATGGATAATGGCCAGAATGGCTCGGTTAATTCTAAATATAACATGGTTTCGACACAATCAATACCTTACAGCGAGCTGTGGTTTTGCTTCGCCGCGAGCGCGGGCTCGGGCGAGGAAAGGTTCCGTTAACGTGAACGATTTTAATTCGACTGAGCTCTGGCTGGGCCTTGCCCCTCGCCCGCGCCGAGTTTTGTGACCGCGAGCCGAAGGCCCTTAAAGGCGCGCGAATGTGGAGTCGAGTTCGATGAGACCTATGCTGCTTCCCGCGCTGCTGGCGCCCGCCCTGCTCTGCGCCGGCGCCTCCGCCCTCGCCGCCGATCTGCCGCGGCGCTCCGCCCCCGCCACTGATTATTACAGCCCGCCGCCCGCCTTCACCTGGCAGGGCTTCTACATCGGCATCAACGGCGGCTATGCGCTGGGCTCGTTCCAGAACGGAAGCAGCAATCTGCTCGGCCAGCCGAACGGGTGGGTCGTCGGCGGCACGGCCGGCTATAATCTCACCTTCGCGCCCAACTTCCTCGTCGGCGTCGAAGGCGACTTCGATTTCAACAGCTCGAAGGACGGGCGCTCGCCTTTCGCCGGCGTCTCCGGCAATGGCTCCGTCGACAACACGCTCACCATTCGCGCGCGCGCCGGCGTCACTGTCGATCGCGCACTGCTGTTCGTCACCGGCGGCTTCGCCGGCAGCAACACGACGGCGAGCGTGAACAACGCCTTCCAGGGCTTCTACGGCCAGCAGTCGAAATTCCTCGCCGGCTGGGCGCTCGGCGCCGGCATAGAATTCGGCCTCGCGCCCAATCTCTCCGCCAAGGCTGAATATCTCTTCACCTCGGTCGGCGGCGATCGCTATTTCGATTTCTCGGCCAATTCGCTGCAGACGAATATCGACACATCGACGATCCGCGGCGGCCTCAACTATCACTTCTAGTCGAAACGGCAGCGCCGATCCCGCCGAAGGGCGGGGTCGGCTCGCTCAGCTTTCGGCGCTCAATGCGCGTGCGGCCTGCTCAAGGCGCTAGCGCCGGCTTTGAACAGCAGATAGCCGACGATCGACACGGCGGCGACAGCGATCACCACGGCTTCCGCGAGCAAGGTGAAAACGATCGGATCATTGGCTCCGTAAATGGACATTGCCGATTCCTCCAGTCGCCTGTGCGATATTTCGAGACGCCAAGCTTGCATGAGACATTAGGCCTTCGGCGGCGCGCGACGAGCGCGCGCGTGGCCGCAGCGTCAATCGACCGCAATCACGAAAATCTCAGACAAAACGCTACGAATTTGATTTTCGTCAAAAGACTCATCGCTGCGTCGCATCGAAAGAAACGCACTCGCCGCTGCGGATCGGCGACATAGGTTCAACCGCGTTCGCGCACATTCGTTCCAAGCGCAGACGAAGGAGAACCGCATCATGAGCACAGTCGTCAGATTGTCGTTGATCTGCGCCTCGGCGCTCGTCATCGGCGCGCTCGGCGCCGACGCCGCCGTCGCCAAGGAGAAGCGCTGTCGGCAAGTTTGCGAGGACAGAACCGAGTACGAGCCGCAATATGAGCAGCCGACTTGCGAGCACAGGACGAGCTATGTGCGCCGCATCGTCGAGCGCCGGACGGTCTATGTGGCCCAGCCTGAGGTGGTGGCGACGCCGGTGATCGCTTATCCTGCCTACTCCTACGGCTATGGCTACCCGTACGGCTATAGCGGCTACGGAGGAGGCTACGGCGCCGGCTATGGCCTCATCGGCGCGAGCTTCAGCGGCTGGGGCTGGGGCTGGTAGATTTGGCTGAGCCGCGGCGCGACCCGAATTGTCGCGCCGCGAGCGAGGCAGAGCGCGTTTGACAATGTCGAGGCCGCACCTGATAGTTCAAGCGGGGAATTTTTCAGGCTGGCGAAGATGATCGACGAAAATAGTGGCGAACAGCATTACGAATCCTCATCGAAGGATTTGCCGAAACTCTCCCGCCGTGGGCTGCTGACGGGGCTCCTCGCGCTGCCCATCGCCGCGCTCGACGCCGGTTCCGCCAATGCGCAATATATCGGCTTCGGCCCCTTCCGGCTGCATCTCGGGCCGACAGGCGGCGGTTATGGCGGCGGAGGCGGAGGCAGCTATCGCCCGCGCAGACCCGCGCGCCATGTCGGGCACCATCAAAGCGGCGGCGGCGACGCGCGTCACGCCTCACGGCGCGGCCGTCATGGCGGCGGAGGCGGAGGCGGCGGCGATAATGGCGGCGGAACATCCACCAAAGGCGCGACCGGGCTCGGCAAGGCGGATTACTGATCTGCCAAGCGCAGCGTCAATATTTGCCAGATTTGCGGAGCGCCTCGAGCGCCTCCGCAGCGCCCGGAAAATCCTGGGTCTTGGCGAGGCGAAACAGATCGCCCGCCTTTTTCGCGTCTTTCTTCAGCACATTGGGCACGCCCTTCTCAAAGGCCTTGCCCAGCCAGAATTGGCCGCGCGGATTATTCTGGTCCGCCGCTTTCTTATACCAGCGCAGGGCCTCCTCGACATTCTCGCCGCCGTCGGCGTCGCCGTTCTGATACATATTGCCGAGCACCGCCTGCGCCTCGGGGAAGTCTTTGTCGGCGGCTTTCTTGATCCATTTGAAGGCTGTCGGAAGATGTTGCGGCCGCCCCTGCCCTTTCAGCGCAATCATGCCGATGATGAATTGCGCCTCGCGCTCGCCTGAAGCGGCGAGAGACTCGCCGATCGACGAAGCGCGGTCGAACTCTTTCTCCTTCACCGCTCTGCGTAGATCGGCGATCGTCGAAGACGCGCCCAGGGACGCCTGCTCGACGGCCGCGGTCTTCTGGCCGGGCACTGTCGAGGGCTGGCAATCGGCGATGCTGAAGCCTTCATTGCATTTGGGCTTGGCTGGCGGCGCATCATTCGTCGGCGCGGCCAGACGCTCGATCTCGTTTCGCACCGGCTTGATCTCGCCGGTCTGGCCGAAATCCAGAGTCTTTGCCGTCTGGCGACGCTCGCTCTCGAGCTCCGCGGTCGTGCGGCGCTCGCGCTCGGCCTTCTCGAACTCGCGCCTCCTGTTGAGGCCCTCGCCGCCGTCGCCGCTGAACAGCAGAGGCGCGACGGCCGCGAACGCAAGAACCGCCACGGACACGCCCTGCAGCGCCGGATGCAGCGATTTGAAGCGTCGCACCAGCGAGCTCGAACGGCTCTTGGCGACGGCCAGAGCGACGGACGGCAGAGAGGCGGCGGAGCCGGCGCTCGCGCTCGTCTGCGTCGCCCTATCGAGAAGATGAGCCGGGCTCTGCACAATGGATGTGGCGTCGACGCGCAAGACGGTCGCGCCAATGGCGTCGCTGAAGGCGCGGATCGACGGATAGCGCTGCTCCGGCCGTTTGGCGAGCGCCTTCATGAGCGCGGCTTCCAGCTCCGGCGTCACGCCAGGAATGCGCGGCACCAGCGGCGGCGGATCTCTGCCGATCTGCGCTTGCAGCAGCTCCACCTCGTCGAACCCGGCGAAGGGCGCTGCGCCGGAGAGAATCTCATAGAGAACGACGGCGAGCGCATAGAGATCGCTGCGCTCATCGCCCTCGCTGCCGCGACGCTGCTCGGGAGCCATATAGAGCGGCGTGCCGATCGCCGTGCCGGCGCGCGTCATGCGCACGCTGCCTTGCACGCGGGCGATGCCGAAATCCATGATCTTCACGCGGCCGTCATTGCCGATCATCAGATTGGACGGCTTTATGTCGCGATGGATCACGCCCATCTGATGCGCATAGGCGACGCCATCGGCCGCCTGCGAGATGATGGCGAGACATTCCTTCACGCCGAGCGGTCCGCCGCGCTCGCGCAGCACATCGTCGAGCGCGCGGCCGCGCACCAGCTCCATCACCATATAGAGCTCGCTGCCCTCGGGCAGCAGCGAATAGAGCGTGGTGATATTGGGATGGTTGAGGCGCGCGAGGCTCTGCGCCTCGGCCTTGAAGCGCCCGACGAATTCGGGATCCTGCGTCAGCTCGGGGCGCAGCGATTTGATCGCCACCTCGCGATCGATGAAAGTGTCGAAGGCGACATGCACCTTGCCCATCGCGCCGGTTCCGAGCAGCTCGACGATCCGGTAATGGCCGATCATTCTCTGGTCGCTCATGACGCTGTGCCTCTATCGAACGACGATGACGCGCGTCGGCGGCGCGCCGTCCGCGACGACGGGAATCTTCTGCGTCGCAGCCTGATCGCGCGCCCCCGGCGGCGGCGCGACGATCTGAAACACGCCGACGGAAATATTGTCGTGCCCGCCCGCCGCGAGGGCGGCCTCCACCAGCAAATGGCAGGAGTCCTGCGGCGCGCGATCGGGAACGACGGCGGCGAGCTCCGCCTCGGAAACGAGATTGGAGAGGCCGTCCGAGCACAGAATGATCGCGTCGCCGATCGCGAGCGGCAGACCCTCGGACCATATGGTCGGCGCGACCTCCTTGCGCGTTCCCACCGCCTGCAGAATGACATTGCCGCCGGGGCTGCGCTCGGCCTCCTCCTGCGTCATCACACCCTCGCGCACCAATTGCGCGTGGAGCGTCTGATCGTCGGAGAGCTGCGTCACCTCACGGCCGCGCAGCATATAGGCGCGGCTGTCGCCGACATGGGCGAGCCACAGTCTTCCGTCGCGAATGACGACAGCTGTGCAGGTCGTGCCCATGCCCTTGCATTCGGGCTCGCGCGCGCTCTGCTCGAAGATGGCGCGATTGGCGGCCTCGAAGGCCGCCTTCAACGCGCGCGGCGGCTCGACGTCGAGCGAGTAGAACACGCGCCGCACGACTTCCGTCGCGAGCGCGCTCGCCACCTCGCCGGCGGCGTGGCCGCCCATGCCGTCAGCGACGATGGCGAGATAGCCCTGTCTCGCCTCCGGCGCGCCCGGCGCGGGCGCGACAAAGGCGACGCTATCCTCATTGGAGGAGCGCACGCGGCCGACGTCCGTCCGCATCGCGCCGACGACGCGGAAAGCGCCCAATGGAGCCTCGCGCCCCGTCGCCATTTTCTCGACCTTCGATCAGTTGCGCTGCGCGCGCAGCAGGTCGCGCCCGAATTTGATCGGCACGGCGAGCGTCACGCGCGCGTCGCCGCGGCTGCGGCTGTAGGTGAACAGGCCGATGACCTTGCCATTGGCGTTGAACACCGGCCCGCCGCTATTGCCGGAGCCGGTGGCCAGCACGCTGAGCTGAATGCGCTCGCCGGCGCTGGTCAGCGTGACGCCGTCCTTCTCCTTATAGCCGGTGGAGAGCTTGGAGACGATGCCATCCGTCACCGTCGCCTCGGGAATGACCTCGTTCTGAACGCGCGTCAGGCCGTTCTCCACCGTCACCTGACGCTGGACATTCTCCACCGAAATGCCGGGATAGCCGAGCACGATGACCTTCTCGCCGATCGTCACCTGATCGTCGTCGGCGAGCTCGACCTTCTCGAGGAGCTGCGGCGAGTCGATCTTGATGAGCGCCGCGTCGGAATCCGCCGAAGCGCGCACCAGCGCGGCGTTGACGCCGAGGCGAGCGCCGGGGAAACGCACCTCGAGCTGCTCATTGCGGCCCTCGAAAGTGCGCTGCTCATTGCGCGTCATGTCGGGAATATTGTTGCGGCCGATCGGAATGGCGACGCTCGACGGGAAAATGACTCCGCCCGCTTCCGGCACCCACATGTTGAGATCGGCGTAATCCTCGGATTCGAGATCGATGACCCCGATAGGCTTCCGCAGCTTCGCGTTCTTGGCGCCCGGACCGCCGCCGAGATCGAACACATAGCCGAGGCGCGGCGAATCGTAGGTCACCTTCCAGCCAGCGGCGACATGCTTATTGGTGAGCAGATAGCCCTGCTCGCTGATGACGAAGCCGGAGCCCCGCCCGGCGCCGGCGATCTGCAGATTGGAGCGCTGATCGTCCTCGAGCGTCAGCCAGCGCACGACCTTGCCATTGGGCAAGCGCACATAGGCGGGCAGCGTGTCCTTTCCGAACCGGAAGGTCTGATGGAAGATCGGCTTGCCCGTCTGTGTGTCGAAGAGGCGCCAGCGCAGATCGACGCGCGCGGTGGCGTTGGAATATTTGTTGTAGATGTCGAGCGGCGTCATGCCGATGAGATTGGTCTTCACCTCGCCCTGCAGCGCGGCGCTACGCTGATCGGCGTGCTTGGCGTCGGCCTTCACATCGGCGAGATCGGCCTGATGGCGCTCGTCGTCCTTGATCTGCTTCCAATAGACGGCGCCGCCGCCGAGCGCGATGAAGGCGAGCAGTCCCGCCGCCACGGCGCCCCAGGTGCGGCTCACCGAGCGACGCTCCTCGACGATCAGCCGCTGCACCGTCTCCTGGCCGACGCCGGCCTTGTGCGGGTGCGCCTGGGTCGATGTCGAGCTTATCTGGGCGACGGCGGTGGAGGCCGCCGTCTGCGCCGTCTCGATCAGCCGGGTCGCGGCGGAATCATCTATGCCGATGACGCGCGTGCGCGCCGCGAAGCTGGCCGGCCGCGGCTGCAGATCGAAGGTGAATTTCGGCCCCTTGGCGCCGCCGAGCTCGATCTTGTCCTCGGGCAGCAGCTCCGCGTTCTGCGAGATGCGCTGGCCGTTGAGGAAAGTGCCATTGCTGGAATTGAGGTCGATCAGCTCGAACTTCAGATCGTCGCCTTCGCCCTCGATGCGGATGACGGCGTGCTGCCGGCTGACGACGCCGTCTATGGTGGGGTCGAAAGCGATTTTCGATGTCGGATCGCGGCCGATGGTGATCTCTTTCAGATCGCCGATCGGAAGCTGCTCGATCTGATTGGCCTTCGACCCCGACAAATGTCGAATGACGACGCGCTCGACGACTCCGCCCATAGTACCGCCCCTGAAATAACAGCGACTTTGCTTCAGCGCGCGAAAAAAACAAAAAAAGCGCCTGCGTCGCCCCCATTTACAGGATACCAGCGGCGCACGGCGCATCGCAAGGGGCGTTCGGCCGCCGCTCGAGCGCCGACTTGCGCCGGGCGGGCCGATCGTATAGCAGGTTCCGCTGGACGATGAGCCCGGAGTCCCTCGCCCGATGAGCAAGAAACCGTTGAACCTGGTGCATTTGTCGACGCTGGTCGCAGTCGCGATCCTGGTCGGCACGGAGCTGGTCGCGACCTCCTGGGCGGCCGGCTGGGCGCTCGGCGGCCTGTTTCAGCTCGATCCGGCCGTCAGCCGCATTTTCGAGATCGTCTTCGCGCTGGCCGGCTTGGTCGGCCTGTATTTCTTCATGCGCACCGCCGTCCGCCACGAGCCTATCCGCTGATTTTTCGACCCTAGGCCGACGACAAGCGCTTCCCCGCCCAGCGAGGTTCCCCGCATGATCGACGACACCGATCGCCGCTCCTTTCTCAAGGCTGCGGCGGCTACAGGCGCGCTCGGCGCATTGGGCGCCGACGAGGCCGAAGCCCAGCCCATTCCCGGCCGTCTCGATCTCGGGCCGGCGGAACCCTTCTCCTTCGAGCGTCTGAAGGAGACCGCGCGCCGCCGCGTAGCGGAGCCCTTCCGGCCGCCGAGCCAGCCCGATCCGGAGATCACCTCCAAGATCGACTACGAGGCCTGGGGCAAGATCAGCTACGACACGAATTACGCGCTCACCACGGGCGCCGGCCGCTTCCCGGTCGAATTCTTCCACCTCGGCATGTTCTTCAAAAAGGCCGTGCGCTTCTATGCGGTGGAAGGCGGCGAAGCGCGCGAGGTGCTCTACAACCCCAAATATTTCGACATGCCGGAGGATTCGATCGCCCGTCGTCTGCCGCCGGGCGCGGGCTTTGCGGGCTTTCGCATTCAAGAGCCCAAGGACGGCCCGCTCGACTGGCGCAAGAATGATTGGGTCGCTTTTCTCGGCGCGTCCTATTTCCGCGCCATCGGCGAATTGCGCCAATACGGGTTGTCGGCGCGCGGCGTCGCGCTCGACACTTGGGTCTCCGGCCGGCCGGAGGAGTTTCCCGATTTCACCAATGTCTATATCGGCACGGAGACAGAAGACGGGCTGCCGCTGCATCTCCTGCTCGAAGGCCCCTCCATCGTCGGCGCGTTTCGCATCCTGGCGAAGCGCGGCAAGGGCGTTACGATGGACGTCGATTGCTCGCTGCATTTGCGCGGCTCCTTCGAGCGTTTCGGCATAGCGCCGCTCACCTCCATGTATTGGTTCTCCGAGACCAAAAAGCCCACCGCCGTCGACTGGCGGCCGGAGGTGCATGATTCCGACGGCCTCGCAATGTGGACCGGCCGCGGCGAGCGTCTGTGGCGCCCGCTCAACAATCCCGATCGCGTGATGGCTTCGGCCTTCGGCGACGAAAATCCGAAAGGCTTCGGCCTGCTGCAGCGCGACCGCAATTTCGATCATTATCTCGACGGCGTTTTCTATGACCGCCGCCCGAGCGTGTGGATCGAGCCCAAAGGCGATTGGGGCAAGGGAACGATTCAGCTCGTCGAGATTCCGACCGACGACGAGATCCACGACAATATCGTCGCCATGTGGGTTCCTGCGAAGCCCGCCGTTCCCGGCTCGTCTTTCGACTTCTCATATCGCCTGCATTGGCTCGCCGACGAGCCCGATCCGACGCCGCTCGCGCGCTGCGTGGCGACGCGGCTCGGCAATGGCGGCCAGCCCGGCAAGCCGCGCCCCAAAGGCGTGCGCAAATTCATGGTGGAGTTTCTCGGCGGACCGCTCGCGCGCCTACCCTTCGGCGTGAAGCCGGAGCCGGTGCTCTGGTCCTCGCGCGGAAGCTTCTCCTACATCTACACGGAAGCTGTGTTCGACGGCGTGCCGGGACATTGGCGCGCGCAATTCGATCTCACCGTCGATGGACATGATCCCGTCGAGATGCGGCTCTTCCTCACGCATAAGAACGAAGTGCTATCGGAGAACTGGCTCTTCCAATATCACCCGTTCTGAGGGCCTCAGCGCGCCTCCACGGCGACGTTTTCCGCGAGCCGCGCGGGATAGTCCCCCTCGCGCAGAATGCGCGCCAGCGCCTCCGCGGAGCGGCGCCAGGACAATATGTCGCAGGCAGGCGCAGCGGGCGGAGAGGTGAGCGCCTCCTTCAACCGGGCGAGCAGAGCGTCGCTGTCGCCCGGATCGAAATAGGACGCCCAGTCGCCGCCGACCTCGCGAAACACGGGAATATCGCTCGCTATGGCGCGCGCGCCGAAATGCGCCGCCTCGACGAGCGGCAGGCCGAAGCCTTCGGCGATGGAGGGAAACACGAGCGCATGCGTGCGCTCGTAGAGATAGCGCAGATCGGCGTCGCTCGCGCCGCGCAGCCAGAACAGGCGACGGCCGAATTCAGGATGCTCAAGAATGCGCCGCTCGAGCGCGCGCACATTCCAGCCTTTCGAGCCGACGATGACATAGCGGACATCGGCGCCCTGCTCCCACCAGCGATCGAAGGCGCCGAGCGCGACCGCATGGCCTTTGCGCGGCTCCAGCGTGCCGACGCTGAGAAAAAGCGGCTGTCCTCCCGCCGCGGCCTCGACGGCATGCGGTGACGGCGTCTCGTCGCCGGGCGCGCGAAAATCCGCGCCGAGCGGCCACCAGCCGAGCCGCAAGCCGCGCTTGCATGGCAGCCCACGCTCCCGCGCATAGGCCTGGAAATCATCGATGACCGCCTTGGAGATGCCGACGATCGCGTCACTCTCGCGAATGAGGAGATCGAACCATTCCACAAAGGCCCGATGCGCGGAATTCGTCACCACGGAGGGATAGAGGATCGGAATGAGATCGTAGAGGCAGCCGATCGTCTCGCCGCCGGCCTGCGCGACAATTTCGATCATTCGCGAATATTCCGCCGTGAGATGCCAGCCGGCGTCGAGCAGCAGAAATTTATCGCCGGCGGCCGGCGTCACCTCGTCTGGAAGATTGTCATGTGTGAAATGGGAAAAGAGCCGCCCATCCTCCATGAAGACGGGAATTCCGGCGCCGCTCTCGACCATCGCGCGCGCGATCTCACGAACGACGCGCTGAATGCCGGTGCGGCCTATGGTGCGATGTGTCGCCGTCATATCGACGAGCAGCCGCGCCTGCATCGCAGGCGGCGGAATATCACCGACGAGCGCTGTGCGCCACGCGCTCGCCTTATCGTCGCTCGGCTTTCGCCATACGCCGTCATGCAGGCGGCCGAGGCCGAGCAGGCGCGTCACCGTCCAATAAAGCTCGCGGGCGCGTGCATAGACGAACTTGGTGACGTCGTCGACCTCGCTGCGCGCGAGCTCGTCGATCTCCGCCTTCATCTCATGCAGAAGAAAGGCCTCTATACGGCCATCGCCCGACGTTCTTTCGACCATATGCTCGCGACCTCGCCTGTGATGGTCGCGGACAATAGCGGCACGATCGAGCTAATCCAAATGCGCATTCGGCGCGCGTGGGCCGCCGAATGCGAGGACGCCGGCCGTGATCGCTGACGGATCGCGACCGGCGTAGCGCCAGCGAGAGTGTCCCGCTCAGCCCCCGTGGGAAATGATGGGGGCGAAATGAACCAAGGTGATGATCAGCGCGATCGCGCCGATGAACCACGCCAGAGACTTGACGATGTCCTTCCCAGAGGTCTGCAGAGCCATTTTCTTCTCCATTGGTACGCCGCCGCTCGTTGTTTCGAATTGGCTGCGTGCAGAGGCGTCAGGGGTCGCAGCTTGACCTATCGAATGGCGACATATTGCGTCGCGCGCAAGTTAATTTTTCGAGCAGCGTCGGGAAAAGGGCTTACTGCTGCGCCGGCTGCGGCTCGCCGACGCCCGGCTGCGCCTCACCCCGGCCCTTGGGCTCCTCATGGCCCGAACGATGGTCCTCGGCCGGCGCTTCGCCGGCCTGTGGCGTCTCATGCGCCTTCTCCCATCTCTCCATTGCTTCCGCATCATGCGCATGCGCGGCGTCCGGCGCGTCGATCGCCGCGTCGATGAGCAAATCACCGGCCTTCTCGAACACCAGAGTGAGCTCGAAGCCCCAGCCGACGGGGTTGATTTTCTTTATGCCCGAGAGATGGACGAAGGAGCCGCCGGGTGCGAGCGTCACCTTCGAACCATTGGGAAAGAAGATCGCATCTGCCGCGACCGCGAATTGCGGAGCGACATGCAGATCGAAGCCGCCGATCTCGGAAGATTTCACCCCGATGAGACGATCGGCGGCGTCGCCGCGATTATAGACGACCATGAACAGATTGGCGTCGCTCTCGCCGTCGCGTGGCGCGCGCAGCCAAGGATGCTCGACCTTGATGCCGCCTTTTTCATATTCATGCGCGCTCGCGCGAGAGAGGCCGCTCGCAGCCAGCGCAGCGCCTCCGGTCAAAAACAGAACGCGCCGTCGATCGATAGACATGCCCGCCTCCCTTTCGGCGCGCCGCAGGATCGCGGCGTCGCGCACAATGACGAAAGAAGCCGCCGCGATCACGCTCGCGGCGGCTTCGCCTTGAAAGAGTTTTTGTACCAGAGTCCGAATCCGACCAGTCCCAGCGCCGCAAAAAATGTCGCGATGGTGATGTTGCGGCTCTCGGTCTCGCCGACGGAGAAGGGAAAGCGCGAGACATATTCTTTCGTCCCGTCGTCGGTCTTCGCCTTCACCAGGCCGATGAACTTTCCCTTGTTCTTGAAGTCGTATTCGAAGTTGAGCGTGCCGGTGCGATATTTCTTCGCCGGCACATAGGTCTCTGTGTTCTTCTCGAGGTTCTCGTCGTCGCTCGCCTGACCGACGTCGCGCAGAATGCGGATCTCCAAATTCATGTCGCGCAGCTCATCCTGCACAGCGTCGAGCACGATGATGGTCGGGCCGACATCGGGAATGTCGTCGCAGAATTGCTCGCGCGATTTCAGCGGCTGATAGCCAGTGAAATTCATCTGATCGGGTCCGATCTTCATCTTGCATTGGCCTTCGTCGATGCTGACGCCGCCATGCGCCTGCGCCTGCGTCGCCATGCCGACGAAAATCGCGGCGGCAAAAAATCGAACGATCATGTCTCTCTCCCGATCGCGCGTCTTTAAAGGGGCGCGCTTTTCCCCGAGCGCCGCCGCCGCATCGGCTGCTCATCGTGACACGATGAATATAGATCGTATAGCGATATAAATGCAAGCGCGCGCGCCCGCTGCGCCGCCTGGCCGCGACGGTCCCGGGCGGAACGCCTTGACCCCGCGCGGGGCGAAGGCCATCATGGGCGCTTGGCCGAAGATCGCGGGCAGCGAATCCGAGGAGAATGAGAAAAATGTCGACGGCGCTCGAGAGCCGCCCTCAGGAAGCCGATGACGACGGCCGCCCCTCCGAGGAGGAGCTTCGCGCGCTCGCCGATTTCCGCTATGCGCTGCGGCAATTTCTCGCCTTCAGCGAGCAGGCGGCCGCGGATGTCGGCCTCACCATGCAGCGCTATCAGGCGCTGCTCGCCATCAAGACGTTTCGCGAGGGGGCGCATATCAGCGTCGGCGAGCTCGCCGAGCAATTGCTGATCCGCGATCACAGCGCCGCGGAGCTGGTCTCGCGTCTCGAGCAAGCCAAGCTCGTCAAGCGTAAGAGCGATCCTCTCGATCGGCGCCGCTCGCTCATCGTGCTGACAATGCTCGGCGACCGCCGGCTGGCGCAGCTCGCTTTCGTGCATTTGCGCAAGCTGCGCGCCGACAAGAACGCCTTTCTGCATCTCTTCGACACGCAGGCGGACAGCCTGTCGCAGGATCCACCGACGCGCTGACGCAGCGCGCTTCGTCATGCCCACGACGACCCCCGGAGCCGTGCTTCGTCACGGCTCCGAGAGACGAGCGGCCGGATCAGGACTGCGACGACGACCACGGACGCATGAAGCTCAGCACCGTCGCGCTCAGCGTGCTGCCGGTGAGCACGACCGTCGCGCCGAGCGCCAGCAGAGCCACGAGATTGAGCACGAGATCATTGGTGTTTCCTGCGACCGCGAGAACGCCCAGCACGATCGCGGCCAAACCGGCCAGCGCCTGAATGCCCGCCGAGCCAGAGGCCATCTCGCTCGCCAGAAACTCACCGCCGACATTCTGCGACTGCACGGCCTCGCTCTTCGCCTGCGCATGACGCAGCGTGTAGAGATGCCACACGGCGTTGCTGCTGAGCACGAGCGCCGTGCCGAAAGCAATCGTCGCGATCGGAGTCAGCACGCCGGAATTGATGCCGAGCAATGAGAGAACGCCGAGCACAATTCCCGCCGCTCCCACGAGGAAGACGGCCGAGAGGCTGCCGCCTCCGAAATGCTCGAAATTCGCAGTCTTCGCGCCCGCTGGGAAAATGATCTGCGCATATTCCGACAGCATCGCGCCGCCTTGAATGAGCAGAGCGACGCCGAACACGATCGTCGCTATGCCGGCCATGAGCGGCGGATTGACTCCGGCGAGCCCACACACGGCGAGGACAATCGTTGCGATGCCTCCCACCGCATCGACGAGGCCGCCATAGACTGCGGCGTTTTCTTGCGCTGTCGCCTCTCGGAAGGTCATGGACATGAGGATCTCCGTTCCTGCAGCCCGTCCTGCAACCCCGCGAAGCATCTAGTCGCGCTGTCCGAGCCGGCAAGAGCGACGATCGCGCCCGTCGACGCGAGCGTCGCCATATCGGCGCCGACAGCGGAAAGCCGCAGGAACCAATCTTCGTCGAATGTGTTCAGTCGAGTCGGGGATTTGTTTTGTCGGGCGAAAGGCCCCATTGGCGACGGAGGGCGTGATGAAATACAGAACTCTCGAAGAAATAACGAAACTTGCAGGCGTCGAGCCTGTCGAGGCGAAGCGTGAGCAGGCGTCGCTGCGTCGCGCGCGCTTGGAGCGGCTCGCCACTCTCATCGAAGCGCATGTCGGACGCATCCGCCTCTTCTCGATGATGGAATATGTGCCCGTGAAGGAGCGCGTGAAGCTTCGCCAGGACGAGTCGCCCTTGTCGATCGCCTTTCGCGACGCCGCCTTTCGCGAGGACGGCTTGAAAGGCGACAAGCTCGGCGATGCGATCGACTTTTTCCAGCTCTCCATGCGCGAGGCGCATCACATTTTCTGCGATTGCAATTATTCCGGCGCGATCACGCCCGGCGCCGTCGCCGCTCGCGCACGTTCCGTCGCGGAGAAGAAGTCGCTGGGCGAGTTATGGCGCAGCTTCACGCAGCGTCTCGGCCTGGCCTGACGAGGGACAGCGTGAGGTAAGCGCAAATCAGGCCGCCGTCACGCGGCGGCCTGCGTTCATCAAAACGAATGGCGCGCCGGACAGGAGAATGTCCAGCGCGGCGAGCGACTGATGCCGTCCATTCACCGAGAGCCGCGGCAACGCCATGAGATGCTCGCGATGCTCCGGAAAAATCATGCCCGGACGCGTCGTCACAGCGCTGGCGAAGCCGAGCCGCGCCGCCAGCTCGAATTCTCGTCGCGCCGCCGAGGTCGGATCGCCGACCGGATAGCAGAAATGCGGGACCGGCCGTTGCAGCTCGGACTCTATCCGCAGCCGGCTCTCCGCCATCTCATAGATCGCGGCCGCGCAATCCACCTTGGCCAATCGCGCATGCGTCACCGAATGCGCGCCGATCGTCGCCAGCGCATGAGCGGACAGCGCGCGCAGCTCGTTCCATCCGAGGCACAGACGCCGCGTGAGCGCGTGAGGCTCGATCCGCGCCTCGGCGGAGAGAGCGGTGACGACGCGCAGCAGCTCCGCCTCGTCGCCGGCGCGCAGCTGCGCATAGACCTCGGCGAAGGCGAGGCGCTTCTGCGCCGCCGTCGCCGCCGCGCAACAGATACGCTTGCCGCCGGCGATGACGTCGAGACGATCGAGGCGTCGGATCGCCTCCTCCAGCTCAACCCACCACAGCCGCGCGGAAGCGTCGGCATAGCCCGCGGTGAGATAGAGCGTGAATGGCGCATTATGGCGCTCCAGCACCGGCAGCGCATGCTCGACAAAATCGCGATAGCCGTCGTCGAAGGTGAGAACGGCGAAGGGCGCTCCCGCCTCGCCGGCGCGCAGCCGCGCGAGCGCCGTCTCCAGCGAGACGATCTCGACGCCGCGCTGACGCAGCCGCGCGATCAGCGCGTTCAAAAATTCCGGCGTGATCTCCAGCGGCTGATTGGGCTCGAAAGCCTGCTCGAGCCGTGGCCGCACGCGATGGAACATCAATATCGCGCCCAGCCCGCGCGTGTAGGGCTCGGCGAGGCGGTGCACGCCGCTCGCGCGGAAGAACTCCATGCCCGCCTCTATGGCCATTCGACGCCATTTCGTCACAGCCGCCGCGCCTCCCCGCGCATTTCTTTTTCTGCCGCACCATCTCGAGGTCTCGTTGACCTTTCCTTGCTAGTGTCGCGAAGAAGCGAAAACATCAGCAATGCGGCGACGATATGGTTAACGCAAGAACAGAGAATTTCAGAGAAGAAAGCCTCATGGAGCTGTCGCGACCGGAGACCTCCGTGGATGAAATCTCGCTCGACGTCTTCTCCTCCTTCGAGGCGGCGCGCGCGGATTGGGAGGTTCTGTTCGCCAATGCGCCGGCGAGCGCCTATCAATCTTTCGGCTTCGCGCGCGATTGGTACGCGACATTCGGACGCGCGCGCGGCCTCACGCCGATGATCATTGTCGCGCGTCATGGCGAGGGCGCACGCCCTCTCGCGCTGCTCGCGCTGGCGACGTCGCGTCTCGGCCCTTTGCGGATCGCGCAATTTCTCGGTGGCAAGGAGAGCAATTTCAATCTCGGCCTCTTCGCCGCGGATGCGCGTCTCGACGCCGCCGCGCTTCGCACGCTGCTGCGCCGCGCCGCGCGCGCCGGCGGCGTCGATCTCTATCGTCTCGCCAATCAGCCGCAGGCTTTCGAAGGCGTCGCCAATCCGCTCGCCCTGCCCGGCTCGAGCGCGAGCCCGAGCTTCGCCTATGGAACGAGCCTTCCCGCGACGGCGAGCGAGCTCGATGCGCGCTTCTCCGCCGACGCGCGCAAGAAGCTGCGCAAGAAGCAGGCGCGGCTCGAGAAGATGGGCGCGCTCGTCTTCGAGCATTGCGCGACGGGCGCGCGGGCGAGAGAAATTCTCGAGGCGCTGCTCGCGCAAAAGGCCGAACGCTTGCAAGATCCCTCCTTTGCGAGCGGCGCCATGCGCGATTTCGTGCTCGGCCTGTGTGGCGGCGCGCTCGAGGTCCATGCGCTGACGCTGGATGGACGCATCATCGCGACCTATGCGGGCTTCACCCATCGTGGACGCTTTTCGGCGATGCTCAACTCCTTTGTGGCGGAGGAAGAGATCGCGCGCTCCTCGCCCGGCGATCTGCTGCTGCATTCTCTTCTGCGCGATCTGCTCACGCGCGGCGTCGCGCGCTTCGATCTCGGCGTCGGCGAGGCGCGCTATAAGAACGCTGTCTGTGACGAGACGATCGCGCTCGTCGACACGCTCGTTCCGGCGACGCCGCTCGGCGCGCTCGCGGCACCCGTGCTTTCCGCGCTCACGCGCGCCAAGCGCGCGGTGAAGCAGAACCCGCGTCTCCTCGCCACGCTCACCGAGCTGCGCCGCCTCGCGCGCTGATTTTACGCGGCGGAAGCGTCGGCGGGAGCCGTCTCATCCTCGAGCAGGAAGGCGTCACGCACGCCGGCCTGCGCCAGCTCGTCTATGACCGCCTCGGCCGCGCGCTCGGAGCCGCTCACCAGAACGATATCGAAGGATGGCGCGAGGAACATGGCGCGATCATAATCGCGCGTGGCGAAGACGATGAAATCATAGGTCTGCGCCAACGCTTCCAACACAGGCTCGGCGTCCTGATCATATTCCGCCGCGGCGCGGCCGCCCGGCATCACATGCAGACGCGAATCCGCGTCGCGATGAATGGCCTCGGCGAAGGTCGCGGCGCCGCTCGAGAGATCCGCGAGGCCGAGCGGCCGGGCGCGATCCACATCGGGGATCAGGCGATCATAGAGCTCGCCGCGCTCCTGCGCATCGGCAGCGACAATGATGGCGAGACCACGCCGCGCGAGCGCGCGCGACAATGTCACCGCGCTGTCGAAACTATGCTCGGCGTCGGCGCAGCCGACCATCAGAACCTTTACCGAGAGCGTCGCCATGCGCGCTGCATCGATCTTTCCGACAACGCTGGATCGATAGGCGCGCGTCGTCGATCTGCTCTCGAGCTTGGGCGTGCGCGCCGGCGACAGACGCGTCCGCGACTCGGCGGCGAGGCTCGCCATCGGCGGAGGCGGCGCCTCCTCCTCTTCGTCTTCAGGCTCCACGAAGATCGGCTCGCGCCGATTGGCGGCGGCGATGCGAGCCTTCGGCGGCGTCTCCAGCTCCTCTTCCTCGCGTTCCTCGAGGCGCGGAGCCGGAAGCGGCGCCGTGCCGCGCACGCGCGCGCGGCCGCTCAGCAGCTCGATCGCGATGATCGATCCGGCGGAAAGAACGAAAGCGGCGATCGTCGCAAAGGCGGTAATCGGAACCTTTTTCGGGAAGGAAGGAATCGGCGGCGCGACGGCGCGCTGAATGACGCGGGCGTCGGCTGGCGAGGCCTTCGGCCCGTCGCGCGCCAGCGCCTCCTGATATTTGGCCGAATCCGCCTCGAGCTGATCCTTGAGCACGCGCGCGGCGCGCTCGAGCTCGCGCAGCTGCACCTCATCCGCGCCCGCGGCGCCGGCGACGCGCTTCTGCTCATCCATCGCACGCGCGAGATTTTCGACGCGGGCGGAGGCGATATGCGCCTCATTCTCCAATGTGCGCGCCGTGCGCTCGGCGGCGCGGCGCCAATCGGCTTCGAGATCGGCGAGCTGCGCCTGCAGCTCCTTTATGCGCGGATGGCCGGGCAGCAGCGTGCGCGATTCGAGCGCGAGCTGGGCGCGCAGCGACACGCGCTGCTCGCCGATTCGGCGGATCATCTCATTATTGGCGACGTCGGGAATCTCGCCGACGCGATTTTGCCGCAGCATGTCGCGCACCAGCCTGGCCTTGGCCTCGGCATCGGCCTGCGCGGTGCGCGAGATGGAGAGCTGATTGGCGAGATCGCCGAGCTGCTGCGTGGCGATCGTCATATTATTCGTGCCGGCGAAGAGGCCGGAGCGCGAGCGGAACGCCTCCACCTTGGCCTCCGCCCTCGCGAGCCGCTCGCGCAGATCGGCGACCAACGGGCTCAGCGATTGCGCGGCGTCGCGGGCGTTCTCGCGCTTCGCCTCACGCTGAATGTCGATATAGAAGGAGGCGATGGCGTTGGCGGCGCGCGCCGCGAGATCGGGATCGCGCGCGGAGAATTCGATCTGCAGCACGCGCGTTTTCGTCGGCGAGAGCACGAGCAGCTTGTCGAAATAGGCGTCCAGCATGCGCTCTTCCGGCGCGAGCTTGGAGGGATCGCGCGTCAGCCCCAGCATCACGCCGATCTTCGTGCCGAGCCCGAGGCCATTGGCGATCGGATCGAATTCGGAATTGCCCTGCAGATCGAGCGATTTCAGCACGCGCCGCGCGAGATCGCGCGAGGTGAGCATTTGAATCTGGCTCTGCACGGCCTCGGCGTCGGGCGCTGCGGCGGGGTCGGCGCGCTCCTTATCGGCGCGCGTCAGATAGCTCTCTTGATTCTCGAGCAGCACGCGCGCCTCGGCCGTGTAGCGCGGCTTGACGATATTGACGAAAGCCAGAGCGCCGAGAAAAGCGGCGAGCGTCACGCCAATGACGATGCGTCGACGCCGCGACAAGGCGCCGGCGATCTGCCCGAGATCGATCTCGCCGGTCGAGACATCCCCATGCGAAATCTCGCGCGACATCTCACGTCCCATCTCGCCCCGGGGGCTCCCCGCGTCATCGTGAGGGTGGCCGAAACTCATCTCGCGAACTCCATTTGGCGCATGGACCTTGTACCGAGATTATGGTTTCCGCGGGGTTAACCGCGGCGAGACGGCGCCGTTGAAGAGGCGACGCCGCGACCCGCGACGATCAGGCTTTGTTAACCATGAGCCGTTAAAAATTTCCGCCGGGACACGTTCTTAAGCTGTTCCTCGAGCCCGAGATTCTAAATGCCGAGATATGGCTTTCTCCTGTTCTGGCTGATGATGTGCGCGACATTGTCGGGATGCGCCCTGCCGGGCGCCTATATTCCAGAGCTTTTGACCTCCTCGACCGAGGAGCCCTACACGCTCGCGGCCGGCGATCGGCTGCGCGTGATCGTCTTCGGCCAGGACGCGATCTCCAACAGCTACACGGTCGACGGCTCCGGCCATATTTCGATGCCGCTCATCGGCATCGTTCCGGCGGCCGGCCTCACGACCCAGGCGCTGCAACATGAAATCGCCGCACGTTTGCGCAACGGATTCGTCCGCGATCCTCGCGTCTCGGTGGAAGTCGAGGCGTATCGTCCCTTCTTCGTGCTCGGAGAAGTGATGAGCGCCGGACAATATCCGTTCGTCGAGGGTCTCACCGTGCAGAAGGCGATCGCCATAGCCGGCGGCTTCAGCCCGCGCGGCTATCAAGGCGAGGTCGATCTGACGCGCGACTACGGCGGCGGCGTTCCGGTCACCGGCCGCGTGCCTTTGCTGCAGGCGGTCCGGCCGGGAGACACGATCACCGTTCGCGAACGGATTTTCTAAGAAGAAAGATGCGCGAGAATCGGCAGAGCCAGACGAGCGACGACGAGAGCCCCGGACGGCTGCGCATCGTGCATGTGATGCGCGCGCCGATCGGCGGACTCTTTCGTCATGTCGTCGATCTCGCCTGCGCCCAGGCGGCGCGCGGACATGCCGTCGGCCTCATCGCCGATTCCTCCACCGGCGGCGAGCGCGCGGAGGCGACGCTGCGCATGCTCGAGCCTTCGCTGGAGCTCGGCGTCACGCGCTTGTGCATGCGCCGACTGCCGAGCTGGAGCGATCCGATCGTCGCCTTTCGCATCGCCACGGCGCTGAAGCGGCTCTCGCCCGATGTCGTGCACGGCCATGGCGCCAAGGGCGGGCTCTATGCGCGCCTGCCGGCGCTGCTGCCGATGTTTCCGACGCTGCCGCATCCGCATGTTCGCGTCTACACGCCGCATGGCGGCAGCCTCCATTACGATCCGGACGCGCTCGTCAATCGTCTCTATCTCTCGGTGGAGAAAGCGCTGGAGCGCGTGACCGATTTCATCCCCTTCGAGAGCGCCTATGCGCAAGAGCGCTTCGCCAGAGCGATCGGCTTCTCCGGCTCTGTGACGCGCGTCGTGCCCAATGGGCTGCGGCCAGAGGAGTTCGAGCCGCTCACGCCGATCCCCGACGCCGCCGATTTTCTCTATGTCGGCGAATGGCGCCGCTTCAAAGGCGTGGACACGCTGATCGAGGCGCTGTCGCTCATTCGCGACGCGACCGGCGAAGCGCCGCGGCTCGCGCTCGTCGGCTCCGGGCCGGACGAAGCGGCTCTGCGCGCTTGCGCCGAAAGGCTCGGGATGAGCGAGCGTCTCTCTTTCGCGCCGCCCATGCCGGCGCGCGAGGCGCTGCGACTGGGGCGCATATTGGTGGTGCCGAGCCGGGCCGAGTCACTTCCGTATATCGTGCTCGAGGCCATCGCCGCGCGCATGCCGCTCATCGCCACCAATGTCGGCGGCATTCCAGAGATTTTCGGCGAGCACGCGAATCGTCTCGTCGAAAGCGACGATCCGGCGGCGCTCGCGCGCGCGATGATCGCCGCCAGCGGCATGGATGAGGAGGCGCGGCGCCGCGCCGCCGGCCAGCTCGCTGAACGAGTAGCAGAAAATTTCTCTTTGACTGCAATGGTCGAGGCCGTGCTGCGTGGATATCGCGATGCGCTGGAGGCCGCCGGACATCGCCGCGCCGCGGAGGCCGTTCTGCCGCAGCGAGCCTGATGAGTGGAGTAACGTCATGTGTGCTTTCGCCCTACGCGACATCAAAGCGGCCGCGCCGGCCAATGACGATAGTCGCGTCGCCTCGCGGCTGGCGGAAATCTCCGCCGATGCGCGGCCGATTCCCGCCTATTCGCCGGTCGTGCTGGCGGGCCTCGTCCGTATCCTCGAATTCGCGCTGATAACGGCGGCCGGCTTCGCTGTGCATCGGCTGCATGTCGCGCCCGGCTATGGCTATGGCGTCGAATATTTCATCGTCATACCAGGAATGGCGCTGCTCGCGGTCGTCGCCTGGCAGGCTCTCGATCTCTACACGCCCGCCGCCTTTCGCACGCCCATCGGCCATGGGCTCAAGCTGGCCGGCGGCTGGACTTTGGTCTTTCTCGCGGCGCTCGCGGCGATCTTCTTCCTGAAGCTGGACAACGCCCTGTCGCGCGTCTGGCTGCTCGGCTGGTACGCCGGCGGGCTCGGCGTGCTGGCGGCGGAGCGCTTCGCCGTCGCCGCGGTGGTGCGCTCGCTGACGCAGCAGGGCAAGCTCGACCGTCGCACTGTCGTCGTGGGCGGCGGCCCGGCGGCCGAGCCCGTGCTGCGCGCGCTCGCCGCCTCGCAGCAGGACAGCGATCTGCGCATATTGGGGGTGTTCGACGATCGCCGCGACGACCGCTCGCCGGATGTCGTCGCCGGCTATCCCAAGCTCGGCACGATCGACGATCTCGTCGAATTCGCGCGCCACACGCGGCTCGATCTGGTGATCTTCACCCTGCCGATCTCGGCCGAGACGCGCCTTCTGCAAATGCTGCGCAAGCTCTGGGTGCTGCCGATCGACATTCGGCTCGCCGCGCACACCAATAAGCTGCGCTTTCGCCCGCGCTCCTATTCCTACATCGGCAATGTTCCGGTTCTCGACGTCTTCGACAAGCCGATCGCCGATTGGGACGTGCTGATCAAATCCGCCTTCGACAAGATCGTCGGCGCGCTGTGCCTCCTTCTCTTCGCGCCCGTGATGGCGGCGGTGGCGCTGGCGATCAAGCTCGACTCGCGCGGCCCGGTGCTGTTCCGCCAGACCCGCTACGGCTTCAACAATGAGAAGATCGAGGTCTATAAATTCCGCTCCATGTATGCGGACAAGCTCGATCCCGCCGCGGCCAAGCTCGTCACCAAGGGCGATCCGCGCGTGACCCGCGTCGGCCGCTTCATCCGCAAAACCTCGCTGGACGAGCTGCCGCAGCTCTTCAATGTCGTGTTCCAGGGCAGTCTGTCTCTGGTCGGCCCCCGCCCCCACGCCATGCATGCGCGCGCCGCCGAGCATCTCTATGACGAGGTGGTCGATGGCTATTTCGCCCGCCATCGCGTCAAGCCCGGCCTCACCGGCTGGGCGCAGATCAATGGCTGGCGCGGCGAGACCGACACGCCGGAAAAGATCCAGAAGCGCGTCGAATGCGATCTCTATTACATAGAGAACTGGTCGATCCTGCTGGATATGTACATTCTCGCGCTCACGCCGATCGCGCTGCTGAAGACCGAGAACGCTTATTGACGGCGAGCCTCGCCGCGCGAGGCTGTCGCTCATCTCCCCGCCCCGAAATCCGAGCCTGAAGGCTCGCCCTCATCCATGAGCCGGCGCGTTGATCCGTCCCGCGCAAAGGCCTATCCTGACCTTCGCATTTGGTCGCGAGGACCAACGCAGCCACCTCATCCATCACATCAACATGAGCAGAATTATCGTTATTCTGCTTGCATTTATATCGAGAAGTTTATGCAGCGCCCGAGCCTTCTCATCGTCTTTCTCGCTGCGCTCTCGGGCGCGGCGGGCGTCGCGCTCGCGGCCGCGAGCGCGCATATTTCCAACGCCGCCAATCTCGAGACGGCGAGCCGTTTCCTGATGATCCACGCGGCGGCTGCGCTCGGCCTCGGCGCGCTGCTGGCGGCAAAGCTGCCGCTCGCGCGCTGGCTCGGCGGCGCGAGCTTCGCCCTCATCGCGGGCGTCGCGCTGTTTTCCGGCGACCTCGCCGCCCGCAGCTTCACCGGCGATCGGCTGTTTCCTTATGCGGCGCCCATCGGCGGCTCGCTGACGATCGGAAGCTGGCTGGCGCTGGCGGTCTGGGCGCTCGCCGCGCTGCGGGCGAGGTAGCAGCCCGCGCTTTCCCGCTCTGGACAGGAGGCCGGAATCGACCTCACCCTCGCGAGCGTGGGGGCGAGATGGGGAAGATGGAACAATGGAGCGCGGAGGCGGCGCTCGGTCGACGCGTGCTCGTCGTCGAGGATGAGCCGCTGATCGCGCTCGCGCTCGAGGAGACGCTCGCCGAGCATGGCTTCCGCGTCGTGGCCTCGGCCCAGACCGTCGCCGTCGCATTGCGGAACATCGCCAGCGCGCAATTCGACGTCGCTCTGCTGGACCTGTGCATCGGCGCCGAGAGCGTCGAGCCGGTCGCCGACCGCCTCGCCGCAATGGGCGTTCCTTTCGTCTTCACGACCGGCTATGGCCGCTCGGCTCTGCCCTCGGCCCACGCCACGCGCCCGATCGTCGAAAAACCCTTCCGCACCGAGGCGCTGATCGCGGCCCTGGTCGCGGCGTCGCGACGCGCCGCGCAAGACGCCTGAGGCAGAGACGGCGAGATACCGAGGACCGGACGGCTTGTCTCTTGCGATCACGCTCCATGTAAGGGGGAGTTGCCTCAAAACGGGTGCCGCGTCATGTCTTCGCGTAAAAGCGGCGATCGGGGATGCTCCCGACGTCGCCTCGCCGCTCTCGGCGGCTTGGTCTTGGGCCTGATGATCGCGACGCTCGAGCCTTCTTCCGCATTGGCCCAGGATTTCTTCCAGCAATTGTTCGGCGGCGGAGGCGGCGGCTATTCGGATTATGGCGGCGCGGGCGGCTATCAGAGCTATCGCCGCCACGGCCACGCCCGGCGCCATGGCGTCGCCCAGCAGGAGCGCCGCGCCTATGTCCCGCGAGACCGCCGGGGCGAGCAGCCCAGAGCCTCCCGCGGCGGCGAGCCGGAGCGCTCCGTCTATACGGAGACCGCGGCCGGCGGACGCTCCTACTGCGTGCGCGAATGCGACGGCTATTTCTTCCCCGTCGGCCTCTATTCGAGCGCCAATGACACGGCGAGCCATCAGCGCGCCTGCGGGCGCCTCTGCCCCGGCGCGCGCACGACGCTCTATGTGATGCGCGGCGGCACCGACAAGATGGAGGACGCGGTGGCGGCGCGCGGCGGCGCGACCTATGCGCGGCTGATGGCCACCCTGCAGCGCAAGAACGAGGGCAAGGCCGAGGGCGAGAAGGACAAGGAATGCTCCTGCCACGCCGGCCAGACCAATGAGAGCTCGATCGAGGCGATCTATCTCGACCCGACGCTGCGGCGCGGCGACGCCGTGATGACGACCCATGGAGTCGAAATCTTCCACGGGGCCAGCCGCTATCCTTATTCGAAGAGCGACTTCCGCCCCCTCGCCCGCTCCCCCGATCTCGACGAGCCGATCCGCCGCCGCCTCGCGGCGTTGGAGCGCGCCAGCAAGCAAGGCCGGCCGAGCCTCGAGCGCCGCGCTGCGCGGCCGGTGAGCGAGCGCCGCAGCCAGTCGGGCGGGCGCGAGCCGCGCGACTGACCCTTCCCCCGGCCGACCAGCGACAATCCGGATAAAAAAGGCGAGCCCGATTGCGGGCTTGCCATCGTCCTCCGGTGTCGATATGCCCAACGCACCGCACAAGTCGGGACGATGCGCAGCGGCGGCCCTTGCTATCATCTCTTTCGAACGTCGGCCATTGCGGCGCCGAGAGACGACCGGGTCGCCACGACTTTCATGAGGTGATCCGATGGGCAATCCATATGCGACGAAGGGGCCTTCCCAATTCTGGCGCACGGCTGTCGCCGACCTCGCTCCCGAGGATGTCAGCCCGATCCCGCACAAAAAATTCCTCATCGGCGCGGAAGACCGCATAGCGACCGCGGGCAGCTGCTTCGCGCAGCATGTGTCCCGCTACATTGAGGCGATGCCGGGCGTCCGCTTCCTGCAGACCGAGGCGAGCCCCGCCGATCAGCCGGTGTTCTCGGCGCGCTATGGCAATATCTACACGGTCGCCCAGCTGCGCCAGCTGCTGCTCGAGGCCACCGGCCAGCTGAGCCTGCCGCCGCTCGTCCTGCCGCGTCCCGACGGCCGCTTGGTCGACGCTTTTCGTCCGACGACCTATACGGAAGGCTTTGCGAGCCCCGAGGATGTCGCCGCCGCGCGGCGCGCGCATCTCGAGGCGGTGCGCCGTGTGTTCACCGACTGCACCGTGTTCGTCTTCACGCTGGGGCTCATCGAGGGCTGGACGACGCCGGACGGCCAGTTCGTTCTGCCAATCCACCCCGGCGTCACGACGGATGATCCGCAGGCCGCCGCCGCCCTCTTCCATCGCTATTCCTATGAGGAGGTGAAGGCCGATCTCGAAGAGTTCCTGGCCGGGCTGCGCAAGATCAATCCGGGCGCGCGCGTCATTCTGACGGTCTCGCCCGTGCCGCTCACGGCGACCTACACCGACGAGCACGTGCTGTCGGCGACCGTCTACAGCAAGTCAGTGCTGCGCGCCGTCTGCGGCAGCGTCGAGAGCTCTGTCGAAAACGCCTATTATTTCCCGTCCTACGAGATTATTTCCAGCCATTTCAACGATGGGAAATATTACGACAGCAATAAGCGCACCGTGCCCGAAATCGGCGTCTCCCACGTCATGCGCGTCTTCAAGACCGCCTATTTCGGCCAGACGTCGGAGCCCGTCGCCTCGCCCCCGAAGCCGGCCACAGAAAGCAGCGTGCTGAACCAGTCCTATGCGGGACGCATCATCTGCGACGAAGAGAAATACGGCACGAACATAGGGTTCTGAGATGAAGGTCATCGTTGTTTCGAACTGCGCGACATCCACCTATTACGAGGTGGTTCTGACGCTGTTCCCCGATTGGACAATCAAGGCCGCTGGATTCAACGAAGCGGAACGATGGATCGAGACCGGCGAGAAGCCCGAGTTCGAGAATTATCTCAAAGAGTGCGACCTCTATATCGGCTGGCCGCTCGACGGGCTCCGCTTGGCGAACGTGCTCAACCCCAGCGCCGAGCGTGTGATCATTCCGGAGCTCTATTTCCGCGGCCTGCATCCCGACGTCGCCATGCTGGACGGCTTCTGGGGTCCTTTCAGCGAGGGCGCGCCGCACACACAGACCTCTCTGATCGCGCTCGGCGCGAAGGCGATCGGCAAGACGGCGGAGGAGACACAGGTGCTCTTCCGCGAAGACGTCTATGAGAAGCTCGGCTATTTCGATCTGTACAAGACCGAGAGAAGCCGCCTCGTCGCGGACTTCGGCAAATATGGCATTCGGCTGGAGGAGGCGTTCGATTTTTGGGAGACGCAGAACGACTTCTTCTACGTCTGCCATCATCCGCGCAGCTTCGTTCTCGTCGACATCGTTCGCAACGCCCTCGCCGGGCGCTTTCTCGATGCCGACGCCTACGCGCGCTCCGAATCCATTCGCCGCACGCAGCCCGACAAGCTCAGCGCCGGAACCGAAATTTGGCCGGTTTATCCCGAGATCGCCCGGCGTTTTGGCTTCGAGGGGAGCCTCACCTGGTCGAGATTCCCCAATTGCTCGCCCCGCGAAATGTCTCTGTCCCGCGTGATCGACATCATCTTCGAATCCCTCGGCAGAATGGACGACGCCTGGAAGTCCGTGCCCTTCATCGCCGAATGCGCCAAGACGCTCGAGAGAGTCTAACTCAGTTCAGCCGCTCCTCCTCCCCGAGGAGCGGCTCGGCGCCGGGAGGCGATGCGCTCGCCGCCCTCTGCTTCGGCGCGCGCGACCAAGGCCGGTCCTCACCCGGGGAGCGGGCGGTTCGCCATTCTACTCGCTCGCCAACGAAGCGCAGGGTCGCCGCGCCGGTCTCAGCGAGCTTGCGGCGATCGAGAAGGATAGGCGCGCCGCAGCCTTCGGGCGCGTAGAAGGGCGCGATGACGATCGCCGCGCGGGCGCAATCTTCGATCAGCGCCTTGCGATCCGTCACCAGCGCGACGGCGCGGCCGTCGATCGCCTTGGCCACGCAGCCGAGATCGTCGCAGGAGACGCCGCCACGGGCGTCGGCCGGCGCTCTTGTGTCGGCGTCGGCGCGCAGCCATTGCTCGCCGACGAAGGAGAGCTTTCCGCGGCCAAGCAGCGCCAGCTCGCCGGAGGGCAGGCGCAGCGCCGCGGCGTCGCCGCCGGGCGCGACGGCGAGATCGAAGCCCTCCCCGCTGGCGGCGCCGAACAGGCCGAGCATTGCGAAGGGAATGGCCATCGCCCGGAACAGCCATGTCCGCCACAGCACGAGCGACAGAACCGCGAGAGACAGGAAAATAATCGCGAAAGGCGCGAAGCTCTTCACCGGCAGGCTGGCGCCGGGCGCGGCGCCGATGAGCCGCGCTATGGCGGTGACGAGATCGATGCCAAAGCCGACATAGCGCCAGACCGGGCCGTCGAGGCCGAAAGGATAGAGAAAGGCGCCTAGCAGCGCCCCCGGCACGGCGAAGAATTCGATGATGGCGAGCGTCAGCGGATTGCCGATCAGCACATAGGGGCTCAATTCGTGAAAATCACCGGCCATGAAGGAGGCGGTCGCCGATGTGGCGCAGAGCGTCGCGAAGATCGGCGCCGCCGGCCCGCGCAACAATAATTCGCCCAGATTCTCGCGCCAGCGCGCGAAACGGGAGGGCGTTCGTCCGAAGGCGGGCGGCTCGCGCCGACGCTCGATGAGCGCGCCGCGCGCCTCATAGACGGCGACCAGCGCCGCCACTGCTGCGAAGGAGAGCTGAAAGCTCGCTCCGAGCAGCGCCTCCGGCTGGAAGGCGACGATGAAGAAAACTGCCAGCGCCAGATTGCGCATGGACAGCGACGGCCGATCGAAGAGCACGGCGATCAGCATAATCGTCGTCATGATGAGCGCGCGCTCCGTGCCGACGCGCGAGCCCGTCCCTATGTCGTAGAGAACGGCGCCGATGATGGCGACGCCGGCCGCCCATTTCTTTATGGGATAATTCAGCGCCAGCGTGCGCGAGAGCGCCAGCAGCCGCCGCAGCCCGACGAAAAAAATGCCGGCGACCAATGTCATCTGCACGCCGGATATTGTGATGATGTGGAATATGCCGGCGCGGCGGATCAGCTCTTTCGCCTCCTCGCTCAGAAAATCGCGCTTGCCCGTCACCATTGCGGCGGCGATGGCGCCGGTGTCGCCGCCGAGCGCGCGATAGACCCGCGCCGCGAGCGCATTGCGCAGCCGATCGACGGCGGCGAAGAAGCGCAGCGACATTGGCGCGGGATCGGGCGCCGGCATGATGTCGATGCGGCCGAGCGCATTGCCGACGCCGCCCAGCCCGGCGAAATAAGCGTCGCGCGAGAAATCATAGCCGCCCGGCAGAGCGGCGTGGGCCGGCGGCAGCACGCGCGCCTTCAGCGCGATGAAATCGCCGGCCGAAAATTTCGTCTCGCCCCGCGTGGTCAGCCGCACGCGAAACGGCGCGACGTCATTGGGCAATCCTTCCGCGCTGGCGAGGCGCAGAATGAAGCGCGCGCCATTGGGGCGCGGGTCCAGCTCCTCGACGAAGCCGGTGAGAAAGCCGACGCCGGCGCGTGAGACGATGGGCGCATCGACGCGCGCGGCGCGCCAGACGGCGGCGAAGAAGCCGCCCGAGAGGCAGACGAGCAGCAGAAGCAGAGCGCCCGCCCTATGCGCGCGCAGAAGGACGGCGAGCGCCGCCAGAATGGCGAGGCCCGCCGCAGAGAAGGCGAGCGAGGGCTCGCGATCGGCCACGAAATAGAGCAGGACGCCGGCGCCGGACGCCACCGGCAGCCACAGAAATGGCCGCCGCAGCGCGATCTCTTCTTCCAGCGCAGCGCGGGCGGCGTCGGCGAGCGACGCGAAAGCGGCCGAAAAGGCGGGGCGTATGACGCCTCTCGCCCGATCGGCCGCGCCGGCGACGGCTTTCGCGCTCCAACTCACCAAAGGCCCCGGATATCGCAGCTCGAGCAAGGTCCAGCTCATGCTATATCCGAAACCACCGAGCGCGCGAGCGCCGCGACGATCAAAAACGCGTCGTCAGGCCGGTCAGCCATTCCGGCGAGGCGGCGACGAGGGCCGCCTCCAGCGGCTTGTCGAGCCCGGTGGCGATCATGAGGCCGATGGAGGCGAGCGTTGCGCCGAGCGCGCCCTTGCCCCATTTGCCGCCGACGAGCAGCGAATTCCGCAACCGCATGGTCAGCCCCCGCGAGACGGAGCCGAGCGCGACCAGAGGCAGGCCGGCGCCGAGCCCGAAGAACGCCATCACCAGCCCGACCTGGCCGAGGTTTTGGCCCTGCGCCGCGAGCAGCGAGGCGGCGCCCAGAGTCGGCCCGGCGCAGGGGCTCCACACCGCGCCGAGCAGCAGGCCGAGCGCCAATTGGCCGCGCAGCCCATGGGTCGAGAAGCCGGAGAAGCGCCGCTCGATCCAATCGGCGAGCGGCCCGCCGGCGGCGGCGATCCTGACTTGCAGCGCCGGCGCCGCCAGCAGCACGCCCAGCGCCACCATCAGCAGCGCCGCGCCGAAGCGCAGACTATCGCCGTCTATCCCCGCCCCGAAGCCGATGAGCGCGAGAAACAGGCCGATGGCGACGAATGAGGAGGCGACGCCGAGCGCCAGCGCCGCCGGCCCGAGCTTGTGCTCGGAGGCCGCGGCGCCGAGAATGATCGGCAGCAGCGGCAGCACGCAGGGCGAGAGCGTGGAAAACAGCCCCGCCAGAAAGGCGAGGCTCGCTCCCGCGAGATCGACCGTCATCACAGCGCCTTGTCGAGCAGCGCTCCAATCGAAGAGGCGCTGGTGTCGCCGACCGAGCGGCCGGTCTCGCTCTTCCCCTTGAAGACGATGAGCGTGCTCTGCGTCGTCGCGCGGAAGCTGCGCAGCGCGTCCTTCTGGCTGTCGAAATCGACCTCGAACACCTGCAGCGTTCCGAATTTGGGATCTTTGCCGAGCTTCTCGAGGATCGGCTGCTGCGCCTTGCAGGTGGGACACCAGGGCGCGTGAATCTCGACGAGGATCGGCTTGCCGGCCGTTTGCGCCGCCTCGAAGCCTTGCGGCGTGAAAGCGTGCTTCTCGGCGGCGAAAAGCGGCGTGGCGAGAAGCGCGACGGAACAAAACGCGGCGGCGAAGCGCAGTTTCATGGGTGAAATCCTCTGTTGTTCAGGGTCCGCGAAGGCCCGGGAGAAACGGGCGGCGACGCCACGGCCGCCGCCCGCTCACGGTCTATACGCGAGCGCATTCCCCGATGTTACGCCGGGGGAAGCCCCTTTCGCGCCTCTCCCTTCTCGGCGACCAGCATGGCGAGCAGCATTTCGACGAGCCCGCCGCCATTGGCCCGGCCGTCGCCGCCGCCGACGACAATGCCGGGAACGAGCGGCAGCTTGCCATTCTCGATCGCCTCGGCGAAGCGCAGCAGCACGGTCGAGTTGAGCTGATACTCTGGCCCGCCATAGGCGGCGACCTGCTTTTCCGTCGCCTCCGCTTGGGCGAGGCCGACGGCCTTGATCTTCTCGGCGTCGGCAAAGCCGATGGCGCGAATGCGATCCGCCTCGCCCTGCCCTTCGACGCGGGCGCGCTCGGCGTTGGCTTTCGCCGTCACCTGGATCGTCTCCGCCTCCTGCCGCGTCTGCGCGAGGCGCGCCTTGCCTTCGTTCTCGCGCAATTGAATGGCGAGCGACGACGCCGTGATATTGGCCTGCTGCTCGGCGAGCGCCTGCTTCTCGCGCAGGCTGCGCTCCTGCGCCGCGGCGGCCTCCTGCAGCCGATAGGTCTCCACCTTCTCGACCGCGATCTGCCGCTCGCGCAGCTGCGCCAATATCGACTCGATCGCCGACGATCCGCGCTCCTTGTCGGCGCGCGGCGTGCCGATCAGCACCTCCTGCAGATCGAGACTATAGGCGGCGAATTTGGCGCGCATCTCCTCGCTGGAGCGGCTCTGAATGTCGCTGCGCTCCTGCAGCAATTGGATGAGCGTCTTGGTCTGGCCTATATTTTTGAAATAGGCCGAGACCATCGGATCGAGCGTCTGCTCGACGAGCCGCTTGACGTCGCCGAAGCGCTGCACCACCAGCGGCGCTTTCATATAGTCGATATGGACGACGACGGAGAGCGGCATCAAAGGCTCGAAAGCGTCCTTGGTGATGAGCGCGATCTCCGAGAGATTTTCGTCGAGACGATGCGGGCCGGTCGATTCGGCCGTCCATTTCAGGACGAAATTCGTCGTCGGCACGGCGATGACTTTTCCGGCGTAAGTGTTGAAGGCGTATTTGCCGGGCAGCAGCGGCTTGCTCCACACGCCACGACAGCCTGGCGCGACCAATTCGCCATGGCGATAATCGTCGCCCGAAATATCGACGCCGCTCGCGCCCGTATAGGACACGACGACGCCGACCGTGCCGACGTCGACGATCGTCTTCGAAACCAGTTCCACCGTCGCGAACAGGCGATTGACGTAATAGCTGCCGTCGACGAGCACCTGATGCTGACGCCCGCGAAAGCCGCCGGCGCGCAAAAAGGCTTCAGGATTCTGGAAATTATTGTGAAAGCACGGATCGGAGGCCTCGCCGCCGACGGAAGGCGCGATGATCTCGCCCTCGCGCAGCGCCGGACCGTCATGCACGGTGACGACGCCGAGCACGTCCTGCTCGTCCTTGATGACGATAGGCTCGAAGCCGTGGCGCGCGCCGATGATCGCCGCCGTGCGCGCGAACAGCTCATTGTCATTGGGCGACAGCGCCACCGCGTAATTGCGCGCCGCCGTCAGCACGACGAATTGCGCGAGATTGATGGCGTAGACGCCCTCGCGCAAAATCTTGCGCTGCGGCCCCTTCTGCCCGCCCTGCACGAGAAAGCCGCGCACATCCTCGAAATCGGAGGCTTTTTCATTCGACGCAAGCGTCTGCTCCGGCGCGAGCGCGGCGCCGTCGCGCGCATAGACATAGCCGATCTGTCCCTGCGGAATGGAGACCAGCGGCACGCGATGCACGCGATATTGGAAGGGCACGAAGAAATGAAAGCCGCCGCGCAACGCATCGGGCTGAAAGCCCGCCTCGCCTTTGAGCGCGATGAAGCCTTCGCTGACCGAGCCGCGAAAGCTCCACAGCTTCTCCAAAACGCCGAGCCGATCGTTCGGAATATAGCGAACGGCGCCGCCGACGAGCGCGAGAAGCAGCAGAAATCCGACCGCTCCGGCGACGAGAAGGCTCGTCTGCCAGAACGGCGTCAGAGGATAATCGAGGGGAAACATCTCATTTGCTCATGGTTGAGCGGAATGCGCGGTTCAAAGCCTTTTCTCCCAGGCGCATTCCGCCGGGAGCATGCGGCGCCGCGCCTTCGGCGCAGCCGCGGATCATGCGGCGCGAGATGTGGGGCGCGGGCGGAAGAGTTGCAAGGAGCATTGAAGGTCGCCGACAGGTGAAGGCGCTCTCAAATATTTGATATAGCCGAAGATAAAAATCGACATCGCCATCTTGCGAGCCCATTGCGCCATCAGTCGGACGCCGAGGCCAGGGAGCCTCCGTCCCCCCGCAGTTCCCCCCTGGCCCGCACCGTGCTAGACGGGCCTCCACTCTAAATTCTCAGGAATCGTCAGCCGCGCTCATGTCTCAGGTCGTCACGCGCTTCGCCCCCTCTCCCACCGGCTTCCTCCATATCGGCGGCGCGCGCACGGCGCTGTTCAATTGGCTCTACGCCAAGCGTCACGGCGGGCGCTTCCTGCTGCGCATTGAAGACACCGACCGCGAGCGCTCCACCCAGGGCGCCATAGACGCCATTCTCGACGGCATGCGCTGGCTGGGCCTCGATTGGGACGGCGACGTCACCTATCAATTCGCGCGCGCGCCGCGCCATCGCGAGATCGCCGAGGAGCTGCTCGCCAAGGGCAAGGCCTATCGCTGCTACGCCAGCGCGCAGGAGCTGGAGGAGATGCGCGAGAGGGCGCGCGCCGAGGGTCGTCCGCCGCGCTATGACGGACGCTGGCGTGATCGTGATCCGTCCGAGGCGCCGGCGGGCGTCGCGCCGGTCATTCGGCTGAAGACTCCGCAGGACGGCGAGACGGTCATAGAGGACGCCGTGCAGGGCCGCGTCGTGTTTCCGAACAAGGATATCGACGATTTCGTGCTGCTGCGCTCGGATGGCGCGCCGACCTATATGCTCGCCGTCGTCGTCGACGATCACGACATGGGCGTCACGCAGATCATCCGCGGCGACGATCACCTCACCAACGCCGCGCGGCAAAAGCACATCTATGAGGCGCTGGGATGGGAGGCGCCCAAGCTCGCCCATATTCCGCTCATCCATGGGCCGGACGGCGCCAAGCTCTCCAAGCGCCATGGCGCGCTCGGCGTCGACGCCTATCGCGGCATGGGCTATCTGCCGACTGCGCTGCGGAACTATCTCCTGCGCCTCGGCTGGAGCCAGGGCGACCGCGAGTTCTTCTCGACGCAGGAGATGATCGAGGCTTTCGATCTCGAGAGCATTCATCGCTCGCCGGCGCGCTTCGATTTCGTAAAGCTCGAAAATATGAACGGCCATTATCTGCGCAGCAGCGAGGATTCCGAGCTGCTCGAGGCGCTGATCGCCACTCTGCCCTATCTCGAGGGCGGCGCGGCGCTCGCCGCCAAGCTCGACGGCAAGCGCAAGGCGCAGCTCGCCGCGGCCATGCCCGGCCTCAAGGCGCGCGCCAAGACGCTCAATGAGCTGGTCGACGGATCGGGCTTCCTCTTCGCCGAGCGGCCGCTGACGCTGGACGCCAAGGCCGCCGCGCTGCTGTCGCCGGCGGCGAAGGCGCATCTCGCCGCGCTGACGGAAAAGCTCGCCGCGCTGGAGGAATGGAGCGCCGCTGCGACCGAGAATATCGTGCGCGAGACGGCCGCGGCGCAGGGCGTCAAGCTCGGCGATCTGGCGCAGCCGCTTCGCGCCGCGCTCACCGGGCGCACCACCTCGCCCGGCATTTTCGACGTGCTGGCCATCCTCGGCAAGGAGGAGAGCCTCGGCCGACTGCGCGACCAGGCGGCGTAACTCGCTTGAACCGCAGGCGCGGGATGCTATAGTTTGTGCAACGCACAAGAGCTCCTCTGCTCGACCATATGCGCCGCATTGCCTCTCCCCGCCCGCTGCGCATGCGCCGCAACGGCGCGGCGACCGACGCAATTCCGCCGCCCATTCGCAGGAGGGTTTGAATTTAAAGCGATTTACGTTTGATCGAGCGGGCGCGGCGGCCCATGGGCGCAGGAGCGTCCGCGCTCGGACGTTTTCGCTGGCGAGGTCGAGCCGCGGGGGAAAGCGCGGCTCGGGCGTGGCGTAAAAAATGCTGCGGCGCTTCGCCGAAGCGCCGCGAAATTACACGGATAACGCGAGAAGGTGGGGCCATGACGAAAAAAGAAGCGTCCTTTCACACCGGCGAGAAAACCGTGAGCCTGCCGATCATGGAGGGCACGATCGGCCCCAGCGTCGCCGATATTCGCAAGCTCTACGGCGATACGGGCATGTTCACCTATGACCCGGGCTTCACCTCCACGGCGAGCTGCGAGTCGAAGATTACTTATATCGACGGCGATGAGGGCGTTCTCCTCTATCGCGGCTATCCGATCGACCAGCTCGCCGAGCACGGAGACTTTCTCGAGACCTGCTATCTGCTGCTCTATGGCGAGCTGCCGACGGCGACGCAAAAGGCCGATTTCGACTATCGCATCACGCGCCACACAATGGTGCATGAGCAGATGGCGCGCTTCTTCCAGGGCTTCCGCCGCGACGCGCATCCGATGGCGGTGATGGTGGCGTCGGTGGGCGCGCTCTCGGCGTTCTATCACGACTCGACGAATATCGCCGATCCGGTCGAGCGCATGGTCGCCTCGACGCGCATGATCGCGAAGCTGCCGACGCTCGCGGCCATGGCCTATAAATATTCGATCGGCCAGCCTTTCGTCTATCCGAAGAACGACCTCGACTATACGTCGAACTTCCTGCGTATGTGCTTCGCCGTTCCTTGCGAGGAATATAAGGTCAATCCGGTGATGTCGCGGGCGCTCGACCGCTTCTTCATGCTGCATGCCGATCACGAGCAGAACGCCTCCACCTCCACCGTGCGTCTCGCCGGCTCGTCCGGCGCCAATCCTTTCGCTTGCGTCGCGGCCGGCATCGCCTCGCTGTGGGGTCCGGCGCATGGCGGCGCCAACGAGGCGGTGCTGAAGATGCTCGCCGAGATCGGCACGCCGGACCGCATTCCGATCTATATCGCCAAGGCGAAGGACAAGAACGACCCGTTCCGCCTGATGGGCTTCGGCCATCGCGTCTACAAGAACTACGATCCGCGCGCCAAGATCATGCAGCGCACGACGCGCGAGGTGCTGGCCGAGCTCGGCGTGAAGGACGATCTGCTCGATGTGGCGATCGAGCTGGAGCGCATCGCTCTGCACGACGAATATTTCATCGAGAAGAAGCTCTATCCGAACATCGACTTCTATTCCGGCATCACGCTGAAGGCGATGGGCCTGCCGACCACAATGTTCACCGTGCTCTTCGCGGTGGCGCGCACGGTCGGCTGGATCGCGCAGTGGAAAGAGATGATCGAGGATCCGGGCTCCAAGATCGGCCGTCCGCGCCAGCTCTACACGGGCGAGAAGCAGCGCGACTATCTGCCCATGTCCAAGCGCTGATATCATCTACTCCGCGGCCTTCGCGTCCAGGATGCGAAGGCCGAAACGTCTTGTGCGCTCACGCACAGCTTTCCGGCTCCGCTCCCGCCATTGTCTCCTCACCAAACGAGGAGGCGGAAATGATCGAGACGGGGTCTTATGAATTGCTCTCTTTCGAGGAGGCGCGCCAGAAGCTGCGCTTCGATCGCGAGATCAGCCTCGGCCTCTTCGATCTCTCCACTTTCCGCATCGCCTATTGCGCGGGCGATTTCGCCTATGTCGGCGACATAGAACTCTATCAATGGATGTGGTGCGACAAGATCGCGGGGCTCGTCGTCGATGGCGATATGACGATCGACGGCGATCTCATGGATAATTCCTTCGACGGCTCGGCGGCCTTCGTGCTGGCGCGCGGCAATCTCAGAGCGCGCACGGTCACGCTCGGCGGCGCCGAGGTGGTGGTGCGCGGCGATCTGCGCGTGGAAGGCGCGGTCTTCAACAGCTCGAGCGCCGGCCGCTGCGAGATCGGCGGCTCCCTCTATGCGAGCCATCTCGTCACCGACGATCATGCGACCGTCGTCGCCGGGCGCACGCCCGCGCGCTCCTTCGCGCTCGGCTATGTCGATCCCACGATGAGCGAGAAGCTGCGCGTCGCCGAGTCCTATCTCGACATATTGACGCCGGAGGCGGCGACGGAATTCGATGCGCGCAGCCGCGCGGGCTCGGAGGTCGTCGTTCGCATCGTCTCCGCCATTCGCTCCGGCCGCGCCGTCCTGCGCGCGTGATCATCGATCTGCCAGCCTCGGCTTTTCCGTAAGTTGCACGGGAGCGAGCGCGCGACTCGAAATTGACATGTTCGTCGCCGCCAATGGCGACGTTCGCCTCTCGATTCACGCAATCATTTTTCGCCCTGCGCGTGCTTTTGGTCACTGCGTTTCAATCATCGATTTCAGCCCCGGCGAATCGCAGAATCGCATCTTGCGCGATTCGCCATGATCGGATCATTCGTCATGAGCGAAACGCCCCCGCCCCGCGCGCGGCAAAATCCCCCGTGTCCCAAGGGACCGGCCGTGAACTCCGTCGTCGCCGCCGCGACGACGGCGCATGATTTGGACGAGCGCTGCAAATCCGTATTAGAAACCGAACGTGATCGAACGACCGCGCAGCGGCCGAGAGCACGAAGCGGGAGACGACGATGGGGGCTGTGAACGATTTGGCGCGGCGCGAGGCGAGCGCCCCCGACGCGCGACGTTCATGGGACGAGGTCGAGGCGCAATATCGCGAGGAATGCGCGACGATGCTGCGCGACGCGCGCCGGCATTACGAGCAGCGCGCCGCGCGTGAGCAGACGACGATCGACAATGTGCTCGCCGCTTTCGCCCGCGATTTCGACGCCTGGCTCGATCGCGAGAGGCGCGGAATTTCCACGCCCAAGCCGAACCTCTCCACACTGTTCGAGATCTGGCTGGAGCGCGGCGCGCGGCGGCTGGAGCCGCCGAGCCCGCCGAGCGAAAGCTCCGAAGCCGATGCGCGATCGCAGGAGCTGGAGCAGCGCCTCGACGAAGGCGCCCGCCATATCCAGGAATTGGAGCAGCGCCTCGCCGAGGCTCAACGACGCGCCGCGCAAAGGGCGGCGGAGACGGCGGCCGCTCTCGCCGCCGCGCCTCCGGCGCCACGCCGCCGCGGGCGCGCCCTTCTCGTCACAGCGCTCGTCCTTTTCGCCGCCATCATCGGCGCGGCGCAATGGGCGCGGCGATCGGCGGCGACGCCGCCCGAGCTGCGCGCGGCGCTCGCGCATCTGGACGCCTCCGCGAGCGAGCTGGAAATGCGCGCCCGCGCGGCGCTCGGCGATCTCGCAGCGAGCCGGGCGCGCGAGGAGGCGCTCGCGGCGCTTCTCCGAGAAGACAAAACCTATGTGATCGCGCATGCGATCGCCGCCGATCCTGAGCTCGCGCGCGCCAAGATCGACGCGGTCGAGCGCTTTCCGATCGAACGGAATCGTTCGATCGATCAGAATTCGCTCCAACGAAAGAATGCGAGAGAACCATCCGATCCCGCTGGATCGGATGGTTCTCTCGCGCCGAGCAGCCCGGCGCCTGTCGCGCGATCGCCATCTGAGCCGCCGGCGAAAGAGCCGATCGCCGCTTTGCCGCAAAATGCGCCGCAAGCCGAAGTCTCGGAAGCCGCAGCGCTCACGCCGGAGGAGGAGCCCGAGCGGCTTCCGTCCGCCGTCATCGGCCTGCAAAAGCCCGCCGCTTTTCGCGGCTTCGACAATCGCGACCTCGTGGGGCCGACGCTCGCCACTTTGCGCAAGCTCGATCAGCCCGCCTGCGTCGCCGCCTGCCGCGGCCGCGCCGATTGCCGGGCCTATTCCTTCGATCGCTGGAATCGCATCTGCCGCCTCAAATCCGCGGCCGTCGCTTTCACGCTCAATCCGCGCATGACCAGCAGCTTGCGCGAGGATATCCGCGTCCCGCGCGCGCCCTCCGGCGCGCTCGCCATGGAGCGCTACCCCTCCAAGGCCTTCCCCGGCGCCGGCTATAAGACGGCGTCCGTCGAAGGTCCCGAGGCCTGCGAGGCCGCCTGCCGCGAAGAAGACGCCTGCGTCGCTTTCACTTTCCGTCTCGACGAGAGCGCCTGTCATTTGTTCACGTCGACGGGAGAGTATTTTTCCAATGAGCTGGCCGACAGCGGCGGCAAGCGTCAGGAATAGCTCGAGACGGCGTTATTCGCTCCCGAAAGAGCAGGACGAGACGGTTACGACGAGGCTCTACTCGCGAACTTTGCGCGATCTATCCCAAATGGGGGATGCAGCGGCGGCGGAGCGGAGCTAATGCTCGAGCGTTGTTGCTGGTCGATACGTTTTACATATTGCGGGGAGGTCACGCGTCCGGAAGCGCGGCCTCCCCTATTTTATTTGCGCCGCTCAGCCGTGCGCCCGTCCGTCCATCCATGCGAGCACGCGCTCAGCGGCGCGCGCGCTCGGGCTGCGCCCATCCGCCAGCATACGCTCGCGCACGCGTGCAAGACCGCTCGATTGCGCCGCGCGCTCGGCGCCGCCGCGCAGAAGCGGCTCCAGCGCCGCCGCGAGCGCCATGGGCTCCGCGCCTTGCTGCAGAAATTCGGGAATGAGCCGCTCGCCGAGCACCAGATTGGGCAGCACGATGCTGTCGACGCTGATGAGCACGCGCAGCGGCCATTCGATCGGCGCGACCTTATAGGCGACGACCATGGGAACGCCGGCGAGCGCCAGCTCCAAGGTCGCCGCGCCCGAGGCGACCAGCGCCGCGCGCGCCCGGCGGAAAGCCGCCGGCTTCTCCTCCTGCGAAAGGAGCCGCGGCCGCAGCGGCCAGCCGGCGAGGCGCGCTTCGATTTCTTCCGCGACATGCGGCACGACGGGCAGGCCGACGTCCAGCGGCCCACAACGCGCGGCGAGCATCGCCAATGTTTCGCCGAAAGCCGGCATGAGCCGCGCGACCTCGGCGCGGCGCGAGCCCGGCAGGACGAGCAGCAGCGGCCTCTCCTCCTCCCGCGCCGCCAGCTCGGCGGCGGATGGCGTCAGCGCGTCGAGACAATCGAGCAGCGGATGACCGACATGGACGCAGGCCGGGCCGCCGAGCCGCAGATGCGCCGCCGGCTCGAAGGGCAGCACGGCCAGCACCTCGTCGATATAGGCGCGCATCGCCCGCGCCCGTCCCGGCCGCCAGGCCCAGACCGTCGGGCTCACATAATCGAGGATCGGCAGTTCCGGCCGCGCGCGCCGCACCCGCCGCGCGACGCGATGCGTGAAGTCCGGCGCATCGATCAGCACGAGGCAATCGGGCTGCGCCTCCACGACCGCCCGCGCCGTTCGGTCTATGCGCTCCAGCAGCCTCGGCAGGAGGCGCAGCACGGGAACCAGGCCCATGACGGCGATATCGCCAATGGGAAACAGGCTCGCGAGCCCTTCGCGCGCCATCGCCTCGCCGCCGAGGCCGGAAAAGCGAATATCCGGCTGCTCGGCGCGCAGCGCGCGCATCAGCAGCGCGCCGAGGAGATCGCCGGAGGCTTCCCCGGCAATGAGAAACACATGGCCGGGCCTTGCCACCGCCCTAGCCCCGCGCCGGGCGCGGCGCGCAGAGCGGCCGCTCCCGCTCGGCGCGCAGAAAGGCGATCAGCGACTCGACATCCTCGGCGCCGGCAAAATCCCGAGCGACGGTTTCGACGCGCTCGGCCAGCACCTCCGCGCCCGTCTCCTGCGGGAACAAACGGCGAAACGCCTGGCGCAGAAGAGCGAGGCGGGCGTCGGAAAAGCCGCGCCGGCGCAGGCCGACGAGATTGAGGCCGAACAAATGCGCGCGATTGCCGCCCGCGAGGCCGAAGGGAATAAGATCGCCCTCGAGGCCCGAGAGGCCGGCGACGAAACTATGCGCGCCGATGCGCACGCGCTGATGCACGACCGTCGCGCCGCCGATCGCCGCATGATCGCCGATGCGGACATGGCCGCCGAGCAGCACATTATTGGAGAGCGCGACGCCATCGCCGATCGCGCAATCATGGCCGACATGGGAATAGGCGAGAAAGGCGCAATCGTCGCCGATGCGCGTCTCGCCGCCGCCCGCTGGCGTTCCGGCGTTGATGGTGACGCCCTCGCGCGCGAGGCAGCCGCGGCCGATGACGAGCGCCCCCGGCAGGCCGCGGGATTTCAAATCCTGCGCGGCGGCGCCGAGCGCGGCGAAAGGGTGGATTTCCGCATCCGGGCCGATGCGCGTGCGCCCAGCCAAAACCACATGCGAGAGGAGGCGCGCCCCGGCGCCGAGCTCGACCTCGCCGCCGATATGGCAGAATGGCCCGATGACGACGCCCTCGCCGAGGCGCGCGCCGGCCTCGACGACAGCGGAAGGATGGATGCGCGCGCTCGATGTCATGAGGCCCATCCGGGCGATGCGGCGGCGCTCAGGCGCCGATCATCACGCTCAGCTCCGCCTCGCAGACCAGCGCGCCATCCACCAGCGCCCGGCAGGCGTACCAATAAATGTTGCGCTTGCGGGCCTTTTTGACGACATGGAACTCGAGACGGTCGCCGGGCGTCACCGGACGGCGAAATTTCGCTTTGTCGATCGTCGTGAAGAAGACCTTGCGAGTCGAGCCCTTCGGCTGCATGCGAGCAGCGATGGCGCCCGCCGTCTGCGCCATGGCCTCCACCATCAGCACGCCCGGAAACACCGGATTCTCGGGGAAATGGCCCTGAAACTGAGGCTCGTTGAAAGTGACGTTCTTCAGGCCGACGCCGCTCTCGTCGCCGCGAATATCGATGATGCGATCGACGAGCAGAAACGGATAACGGTGCGGCAGCAGCTCCAAAATCTGATGGACGCCGAGGGTTTCCGGCGCGTCGGCCGTTGTTTCTTCACTCATTTTCTTTTCTCCCCTCCGGGTCCGGGCGTCTCTCTCCCGCCGGCCCGTCTCTCATTCCTCCGGCGTCTGGCGCCGGTTTACCTCGCCTCGCGGCGGGATTGACGATCGAGCAGAAGCTCGCCACGCAAATGGCGCCGCACGGGACGCGCCGGCGCGCCGCTCCAGCGCGCGCCGGCCGGCACGTCGCGGGTCACGCCGGATTTGGCGGCGATCTGCGCGCCCTCGCCGATGGTGATATGGCCGCCGATCGCCGATTGGCCGCCCAGGGCGACGAAGTCGCCGAGCTCGCAGGAGCCGGCAAGTCCCGATTGCGCGACGATGACGCAGTCGCGGCCGATCACCACGTTGTGGCCGATCTGGACCAGATTGTCGATCTTCGTCCCTTCCCCGATGATGGTGTCGCGCGTCGCGCCCCGGTCGATCGTCGTATTGGCGCCGATCTCCACATCGTCCTGCACGATGACGCGGCCGATCTGCGGCGCCTTCACATGGCCCTCCGGCGAAAGCGCGAAGCCGAAGCCATCCTGGCCGAGCCGCGCCCCCGGATGAAGGATGACGCGGTCGCCGATGAGCGCGCAAATGACGCTGACATTGGCGCCGATGGAGCAGTCGCGCCCGATGCGCACATCCGGGCCGATCACCGCCTGCGGGCCGATCACGCTGCCCGAGCCGATCTCCGCGCGCGGGCCGATGACGGCGCCGGGGTCGACCGAGACGCCCGGCTCCAGCCGCGCCGTCGGGTGGATGATCGCGCCGGGCGAGACGCCGCTCGCCGAGAATAGCGACTGCGGCCGCAGCGAATCTGGAAACAGCCGCGCCATGACTCTCGCCATGGCTTTGTGCGGCTCGGACGTCACCAGCGGAATGACGCGGCTCGGCAGCGAGTCGAGATCGCGCGCGCGCAACAGGCAGGCGGTGGCGCGGCAGAGACGCAGCGCCGACGCATAGCGTCTGCGATCATAGAAGGCGAGCTCGCCCGGCCGCGCCAGATCGAGCGGCGCGACGCCGACGATGATTTCCTGCACGCCCGATCCGGCCTCGTGAAGGCGCGCGCCGGCGATCTCGGCGACCTCCGCCGGCGTCAGCGGCCGGTCGAGGCGGAAAAACCCGGCGGCGCCCATGCCTCGCTCCTCCCCGTCGCGCCCGGCCGCGGCCGGGACGAAAAACGCAAGGAGAACGCCGGCCGGCCCGAGGCCATTCCGGCGTCCTCGACGAAAACGATCCCCGAGCGGCGGGTCTCGCCGCTCGGGGATCGCAAATTCTAGTCGCTGTGTCGGTCGCGCGCCAGCGCGACGCGTTTAGAAATTAGTGCCGCCGGAGAAGCGGAAGCGCTGCGTAATGTCGCCATAGGCCTTGGACAGCACGACCGCATAGTCGAAGCGGATCGGCCCGAGCGGCGACTGCCACAGCGCCGAGGCGCCGACCGAGGAGCGGATCTGCGCCTTGTCACCCGAGACGGTGATGCAAGAGCCCTGGCCATAGGTGGGGGCAGTGTAGGGATAGACGCAGGGCAGGTTGGCGACGCCATACAAAGAATCGCTGAAGTTGGTCTGGCCTTTGTAGCCCCACAGCGTGCCGGCGTCGGCGAACAGCGCGCCGCGCAGGCCGATGTCCTTCGGCAGCCCCCAGATCGGGAACTGCACCTCGAGCGAGCCGCCGATATAATTGCTGCCGCCGAGCGAGTTGCCGCGCGAGCTGGTCCAATTGGAAATATCGCGCGGGCCGAGGCCGCCGGGCGCGAAGCCGCGCACCAACGTCGGGCCGAGATTGAAATTGTCCATCACTCGCATCTTATAGTCGCCGAGCGCGAACATATTGCCGCCCTGCACGCGCGCGATGCCGACCACATCGTCCACGAAAGGAATCTCGTGGAAATAGCGCAGATCGCCCGTCGTGCGCACGTAGCGGCTGTCCCCGCCGAGGCCGGCGATGTCCTGCGACAGCTGCGAGTGGATGCCGTTCTTCGGATTACGGAAGTTATCCAGCGAATTATAGGCCAGCGTGTAGCCGACGAGCGAGGTCAGACGTGTTCCAACCGATTCCTTGATGGCCAGCGAGGCCTCGCCATTGGACTGACAATTGTAGAGAATGCTGAGATCGGCCTGCGTCGGCGCGTAGATATACCCATATCCCGGCGTATAGCCCGGCAGCGGCACCTGACAGTCGTTGTAGGGCCGGTTGCTGTCGTTGGGGATGGAGATGGTCGTGGTGTAGATCGAATAGCGCGGCGAAAGGCTGACCTCGTCGGTGATCGGAATGCCGAAGCGCAGCGTGCCGCCGATCGAGGTCGTGCTGTAGTAGGAGTAATTATAGGCGTCCGACTTCTTTGCGAAGAGATCGAAGCCCGCCGAGAATCGCTGATCGAGGAAGTAAGGCTCGGTGAAGCTGAAGGACACGCCGCGGGCGCGCTGGCCGGCCTGCACCGAGAGGCGCGTCGCCTGGCCGCGGCCGAGGAAGTTGCTCTCCGACACGGAAACTTCGCCGATGAAGCCTTCCGTCGTCGAATAGCCGCCCGACACGCCGAAATTGCCGGTCGCCTGATCCTCGACGTCCACATTCACGACAACGCGATCGGCAGCCGAGCCCGGCTCGTTGGTGACGCGGACCTTCTTGAAGAAGCCGAGGCCGTTGAGACGACGTTCGGCGCGATCGATCAGCACGCGATTATAGGCGTCGCCCTCGCCGATCTCGAACTCGCGGCGAATGACGTAATCGCGCGTGCGCGTGTTGCCGCGAATATTGATGCGCTCGATATAGACGCGCGGACCCTCGTCGACGACGAAGCGGATCGCCACCGTCTGAGCGGCGGGATTGCGCTCGCCGCGCGGGCGCGCCTGCGAGAAGGCGTAGCCCTTCTTGGCGATCTCGCGCGTCAGCGATTCGACCGTCTTCTCCACCGCGTCGCCATTATAGACGTCGCCGGGCGAGAGACGCAGATAGGGCTGCAGAGAAGCCGGATCGATATCGGGCAGATGCGATTCGACGTCGACATTGGAGACGCGATACTGCGGCCCCTCCTCGACGACGACCGTGATGACATAGCCGCCCTGGGCCGGATCGAACACGGCGTCGGAGCTGACGACATGGAAGTCGGCGTAACCATTCTTCAGATAGAAGCGGCGCACCAATTCGAGGTCGGAGGCGATGCGGTCGGGGTCGTAGACGTCGCTCGTCTTGATGAACGACAGGAAGTTCATCTCCGTCGTTTCCATCAGATCGACGAGCCGCCCGGTCGAGTAGACGGTGTTGCCGACGAATTTGATGTCCTTGACGCCGGTCTTGTCGCCCTCCTCCACCGTGAACACCACATCGATGCGGCCATTGGGCAGCTGCACGGTGCGATAGGTGATCTTGGCGGCGGCGCGGCCCGAGCGCTTGTAGATCTCAAGCAGGCGCGCAATGTCCTGCTGCACGACGGTCTGATTGAAGGAGCCATGCGCGCGCGTGCGCACTTCCGAGGTCAGCGTGTCGGTCTTGACCTTGCTGTTGCCCTCGAAGACGACGCGATTGATGAGATTGGTCTCCGACACGTGGATGACCACGCGTCCCTTCTCGTGGGTGGCGCTCACATTGGCGAAGCGGCCGCTGTTGCGCAGCGCTTCGAGCCCCTTCTCGACCTCCTCCGGGCTGGTGCCGGAGAAATAGGAGCGGATCACGTCGGAATCGCCGCGGGCGTTGCCGACGACGACGATATCCTGAGCAAAAGAAGGAAGAGAGAAGCCGAGGACCGCCGATACCACGGCTGCCAAGAGATAGGAACGATTCCGAAAAGCCTCGATGGACCGCATTGTCAATCCTAAGTCCTCGTCGCGCCGTCGCCCGCCGAAAGCGGCGCGGCTCACGAACTGGGACAACGCACGCACGCTACCGCACGCCGTCCGATCCGATGTTCACCTTCTACAAGGTTTACCGTTTACTGCAAATGCCGAACGCCACGAGTTTCCCCGTTTTGCCCGGCCCGTTGCCGCGAAGCCACTTTTTATGGTCAGCGTCGCGTTAACGTCGGGAACCCGCGGCGCAGGCCGCGAGTCCCATGAGCGATCCTCCCCAGAATGATGGCGAAAAGCGGTCATAACCGCCGGTCTCGACCAATTCGCCCCGAATTTCAGTGGGGAGAAAAGGACGAGACACGAAGCTGGTCAGTCGACCCCTGCGCCGGTGAAGCGGCGCAGCAACCTGGCGAGGTCATTATAGGTGGAGAACACCATCAAGGTGCACACCATGGCGAGCCCGACTCGGAACGCGTATTCTTGCGTACGTTCCGCGAGCGCGCGGCCGCGCGCGGCCTCGATCAGATAAAAGAGCAGATGTCCGCCGTCGAGGAGCGGCACCGGCGCAAGATTGAGCAGGCCGATCGAGATCGACAGGATCGCGATGAGATTGAACAGCGGGCCGACGCCCACTTTGTCGATCGCCTTGGCCATTTGGCCGGAGACCTGCGCAATGCCGATCGGGCCGGACAATTGGTCGGTCGCCTCGCGGCCGACGACGAGGCCGCCGAGATAGGAGGCGGTCCGCCCGATGATCGTCCAGGTCTCATTGACCGCGAGGACGAAGGACTGGCCGACGTCGAAGCGCTCCTCGCGCTGGTCGGCGGGGTCCGAGCTCGCCTGCAGGCCGATCATGCCGATCTTGGTCTTGCCGAGCGCGGTCTCGATCTCCCGCAATTGCGGGGTCGCCTGCAGCGACACATCCTCGCCGGCGCGGCGGACGACGATGCTGAGCGGCTTGCCGGTGGAGGCGGAGACGATCTCCTGCATCTTGCCGAAACTGTCGATCGGCTCGCCGTCTATGGTGAGGACGAGATCGCCCTTCTGGAAGCCGGCCTGCTCGGCGGCGCCGCCCGCCTGGACGGCGGCGACCTTGGGCAGCAGGACATTGCGGCCGAAGGAGGCGTAGAGAAGCGTGAAGATGACGATCGCCAGCACGAAATTGGCGAGCGGCCCGGCCACCACGATCGCGGCGCGTTTCCACACCGGCTGGCCGAAGAAAGTGACCTTGCGCTCCTCCTCCGGCATCGCTTCGATGCGCTCGGGATCGGGCACGCTGGCGCCATTGGCGTCGCCGTGGAACTTCACATAGCCGCCGAGCGGAATCGCCGCCACGCGCCAGCGCGTGCCATAGCGATCGTGGAAGGCCCAGAGCTCTGGCCCGAAGCCGATCGAGAAAGCGTCGATCTTGACCCCGCACCAGCGGCCGACGAGGAAATGGCCGAGCTCGTGGAAGAAGACCACCATCGTCAGCACAAAGACGAAGGGGACGACATAGATGAGGATCGTCATGAGCAAGTCCAGCAAAGCGATACTCCTGGCAAACGCTACTCACCAAGAGTCCGCCACGCGGCCTCGCCCTCTTGGTTACTGAAGCGTTAACATGCCCGAAGCCTGGTTCATCGCCAAGGCGCCGCGCGATCTTTCTCTCACAATATGGTCAATATCGAGGGCGTCCTCAACGGTGGAGGGCTCACGCGCCGTGCCGTCCTTGAGCGCGGCCTCCAAAGCTTTCTCGACCTCACGGGCGATTCCGGAGAAGCCGATGCGGCCGGAAAGGAACGCCTCGACAGCGATCTCATTGGCGGCGTTGAGCACCGTGGGCAGGCCCCCGCCCTCGCGCAGCGCGTCGAGCGCGAGGGCGAGCGCCGGAAAACGCCCGAGATCGGGCTTCTCGAAAGTGAGCGCGCCGAGGGCGACGAGATCGAGCCGCGGCGCAGGCGTCTCGATTCGCTCGGGATAGGCGAGGCAATGAGCGATCGGCACGCGCATGTCCGGGCGGGCGAGCCCGGCCGTGACCGAGCCGTCGGAAAAGCTGACGAGCCCATGCACGATGGATTGCGGATGCACGATGACGTCGAGCTTTTCCGCCGGCACGGCGAAAATATGATGCGCCTCGATCAGCTCGAGGCCTTTGTTCATCAGGCTCGCCGAATCGATCGTGTTCTTCGGCCCCATCGCCCAATTGGGATGATTGAGCGCCTGCTCCACCGTCGCGGCCTCGATCGCTTCCCTGGTCCAGGTGCGGAACGGGCCGCCGGAGGCGGTGATGGTCATTTTCTCGATTCGCGAGACGTCCTCGCCGCCGAGCGCCTGGAAAATGGCGTTGTGCTCGCTGTCGATGGGCAGCAGCCTGGCCTTTTTGTCATGCGCCGTGCGCATGAAGGGCGCGCCGGCGCAAACGAGGCACTCCTTATTGGCGAGGGCGACGACGCGGCCGAGCGTGAGCGCCGCATGGGTCGGCTCGACGCCGGCGGCGCCGACGATGGCCGAGACCACGAGATCGGCCTCGCGCGTCGCGGCCTCGATCACGGCCTCGCGTCCGGCGGCGACCTGAATATTGGTGCCGGAGAGCGCCTCTTTCAGCGCCGCATAGGCGTCCTCGTCGCGGATGGCGACGAATTCGGCCTTCAACGCCAGCGCGGTCCGCGCCAGGGCGGCATGGTCGCGCCCGCCGGCGATCGCCGCGACGGAATAGCCTTCCGGGTCGCGCATCAGCAGATCGACGGTGGAGCGCCCGATCGACCCGGTCGCGCCGAGCAGCGCGATTCGCTTCGGCGGCCGCCCGCGCGACCGTGTCCCGAGCTGCTCCGATCCTGTCCCTGTCGTCATGTGACGCCGCCTACCAGATGAAAATGCCGGCGGCCAGGGACTCCTGACCGCGCAAACCGCCGAGCATGGCCGCGAAGGCGCTGGCGAAGATGAAGCCGTCGACGCGATCCATCACGCCGCCATGGCCGGGGATGAGCCGGCTCGAATCCTTCACGCCGAAACGGCGCTTGATCCAGGATTCGAAGAGATCCCCCGCCTGCGCCAGCGCCGCCGCGACAATGCCGACGAAAAACAACGGCAGGGTCGCCGCCGCGCTCCAGCGGCTGAGATAGACGACGCCGACTCCGGCGAGCGCGCCGCTGGCGAGGCCGACCAGCGTTCCCGACCAGGTCTTGCCGGGCGAGACGCGCGGCCACAGCTTCGGCCCGCCGATCAGCCTTCCGCCGAAATAGGCCATCACATCGGTGCCCCAGACGACGGCGAACAGCCAGGCGATGGAGATGGCGCCGAAATCCGGAGAATGGCGCAGCACATTGGTGGAAACGATCAGCGAGCCCGCGTAGAGGAGCCCGGCCGGAGCCCACAGCCTGCGCCCTGGCCCCGCCAGCATCGAGAGAATCGCCGAGAAGAAGACGAGCGAGGCCAGCGCGGCCGGGCCGGCTCCATGGGCGGCGAAGGCCGTCGCTCCGGCGAGCGAGGCGCCGCCGAGCGCGAAGCGCGCGAGCGCCATCTTGCCGCCGACGATGCTCTGCCACTCCCAGGAGACGGCGAAGCCGGCGAGCAGCCAGAACAGCGCGAAGGCGTCGCCGCCGACATAGAGCGCGACAACCGCGGTCGCGATCAGCGCCGCCGCCGAGCCGATGCGGGGGCCGAGATCGGAGAATTGCCCGCCCTTCGCGCCGGCTTTGGCGGCGGGCGGCTCGGAAGGCTCGCTCATGAAGCGGTCTTCGCTCTGCGATCGACCGGCGCAAGGCCACCGAACCGCCGATCACGCTGCGCATATTCGTCGATCGCAGCCTCGAAATCCGCCCGGCTGAAGTCCGGCCAATGGACAGGCACGAACAGCAATTCCGCATAGGCGGCCTGCCACAGCATGAAATTGGACAGGCGCTGCTCGCCGCTGGTGCGGATGATGAGGTCCGGATCGGGCATGTCCGCTGTGTCGAGGCGCCGGGCGATCGCCTCGGCGTCTACGTCCTGCGGGCGCAGCCGACCGGCGGCGACCTCCTCGGCGAGCGCGCGCGCCGCCGCGGCGATCTCCTGCCGCGCGCCATAATTGAAGGCGACGACGAGGGTGAGGCCGGTGTTGGCGGCGGTCGTCTGCTCGGCCTCGCGCAAGAGCGCGGCGATCTCGGCCGCGAGATCCTCGCGCGCGCCGATGACCTTCACGCGGACATTATTGCCCTGCAGCTCGGCGAGATCATTGCGGATGAATCGATGCAGCAGCGCGAGCAGGCTCTGCACCTCCTCGGGCGGACGCGACCAATTTTCCACAGAAAAGGAATAGACCGTCAGATAATCCACTCCGAGCTCGATCGCCGCGCGCACTGTCTTGCGCAGGGCGTCGACGCCACGCCTGTGACCCTCGAATCGCGGCAGGCCTCGCGCGGCCGCCCAGCGACCGTTGCCGTCCATGATCAAAGCGACATGACGCGGCGCGGATCTCGGCGCCAAGGCCGGCGCTCCCAGCTCCAATATTCCACCGTCTCCCATTTTTTTTGTTCCGCGCCATACTCGAGAGCTCGAACCGGACCGGCCGGCGTCTCGTGAAAATCGAAAAGACAAATCAAACTTGCATGATCTCTTTTTCTTTTTGCGCGAGAATGGTGTCGATCTCGCGCACCGACTCGTCGGTCGCCTTCTGCGCCTCGGCCTCGTGACGCTTGGCGTCATCCTCGGGCAGAGCGTGGTCTTTCAGCAGCTTCTTCAATGTGTCGAGGCCGTCGCGGCGCACATGCCGGACGGAGACGCGCGCATCCTCGGCATATTTATGCGCGATCTTGACCAGCTCCTTGCGGCGCTGCTCGTTGAGCTCGGGCGTGCGAATGCGCAGCACCTGACCCTCGATCGTCGGCGAGAGGCCGAGATTCGAATCGCGAATCGCCTTGTCGACGGCGCCGACGAGGCCCTTGTCCCACACCTGCACGGCCAGCATGCGCGATTCCGGCACGCTGATCGTCGCCACTTGGTTGAGCGGCGTCGCCTGGCCATAGGCCTCGACGTGAATCGGCTCCAGCAGGCTCGCCGAAGCGCGTCCGGTGCGAAGCCCGCCGAGCTCGTGCTTGAGGGTCGCCAGCGCGCCCTGCATGCGGCGTTTCAGTTCGGGCAGATCGAAAGTCTGAGCCATAGGAAACTTTGCCTATTCGTGAAGTTCTGTCGGTTCGAACGAGCGGGCCGCGCCGGCTCAGGGGTCAGAGCGTTTCATAGAACATAATCCGCCGAGGCGGAAATCACCGGCCGCATTCCGAGCGCGTCGTCCTCTAAGGAACGACATGGGTGGCCCGCCCTCGTCCTTCCAGCACCGCGCGGATCGCGCCCGCCTCGGCGATGGAGAAGACGATTATGGGAATCTTGTTCTCGCGAGCAAGAGCGAAGGCGGCGGTGTCCATCACGGCGAGGTTTTTGGCGATGGCCTCGTCATGGGTCAGCTGCTCATAGCGCCGCGCCGAAGGGTCGCGCTTGGGATCGGCGGTGTAGACGCCATCGACCTGAGTCGCCTTCAGCACGGCGTCGGCCGAGAGCTCTGCGGCGCGCACCACGGCGGGGGTGTCGGTGGTGAAGAAAGGCAGGCCCGTGCCGCCGGCGGCGATGACGACGCGGCCCTTGGCGAGATGATGCAGCGCCGCGCGCCGCGAATAGGATTCGAGGAGCGAGGGCATGGGCACGGCCGAGAGCGCGCGCGCCTGGCGGCCCTGCGCCTCTATCGCCTGCTCGAGCGCGAGCCCGTTCATCACCGTCGCCAGCATGCCGATCGAATCGGCGCGGGCGCGCTCTATGCCCTTGTCGGCGCCTTGAATGCCGCGAAAGAAATTCCCGCCGCCGACGACGACCGCGATCTGCGCGCCGAGCGCGGCGGAAGCGGCGAGATCCTTGGCGATGCGCTCCAATGTCGGCGCATGCAGCCCGTGCGGGGCGTCGCCCATCAGCGCCTCGCCCGAGAGCTTGACGACGACCCGCTTCCATTTCGGCGGGCTCGAAGGGTCCGTCATCGACGCCTCTCTTTCGCTGGTGGGCCTTTGTTCGACCTTAATAGGAAACCGCCGCCGCTCCGGCAAGGCGCGCCGCGCCGCGGGAGCGGCGGCGCTCACAAAGCGCGGAGGAATTCGTCGATCGTCTCGAAAAAAGAAGCCGCATCGCGGCGCGGGAATCCCTTGATTCGACGCGAGGCCGCGGCGCGGCGCGGAGAATCGGGGGCGCTATAGTCGAGAATGGCGTCGCGCCAGCCGAGACCGTCGAGCGGATCGATATAATCGAGCGTATCGTCGGCGATCTCGCGAAACGTCTCTATGTCAGAGGCGATGATCGGCGCGCCGCAAGCGGCGGCCTCGGCGATGGGCAGGCCGAATCCTTCCGCGAAAGAGGGCGCGAGCGCGGCCCTCGCGCCGGCGAGCAGAGCCCGCAACGCCGGCGTCGACAGGCCTGAGACCTCGATCACATGCGGCCGCAGCGCCGTGCAGCGCTCCAGCATGTCGAGCACATTCTCATTGTGCCAGCCGCGCTTGCCGACGAGGACGAGCTTGGGCGTCGCCTCCCCGTCGCGCTCGGCGAGCTCGCGCCAGACATTGAGCAGCAGCATGTGATTCTTGCGCGGCTCGATCGTCCCGCAGAGCACGAAATAAGTCTTATCAGCGAGGCGCGAATCGACGGCCGCCTTCGTCTCGAAGGCGGGAGCGACCGGCAGTCCGGCGAGGCAGATCGGCAGATCGGCCCTGCCCTGGCCGCGTGCGAAATCGGCGACGCGGCGCCCGACCGCCTGCGAGCCGACGACGACGCCCGCCGCAAGCCGCGAGATATTGCCCATGGCGACGCGATGCTTGTCGCGCTCCGCCGGGCGAAAAAGCTCCGGCGCCTCGAGCGGCAGCAGATCATGCACGAAGAACACGGGCTTCACGTCCGGCCGGGACTCGAGCCAGCGCAAATGCCAATTCTTGTCGACCGGGAACTGGCTGGCGTTCACATAGATGGCGTCCCTCGGCGCTTCGGAGGGGGGCCGGCCAAGGCGAAAGGCCCAGCGGCGCATGGCGCGCCAGTTTTCCGGGACGACGCCCCATCCGCGCCGCCGAATCCGCGCCGCACCGAGCTGGCCGGAAGGCGCTTCGCCGAGCGCCGCGACGAGCCGCTCGAACACCGCGTCCTCGCGCGGATCGAGAAACTCGTTCCAATAGGTCTCTATGTCGGTGAGCGTCTGCAGCGCCTCTTTCGCGGAGGCGAGCCGCGGCCCCAGCGCCGCAGTGGCCAGCGCAACGCTGTCGCCGGCGGCGAGAAAATGCCGCGCCAGCGCGAAATCGACCCGATCTATCCCATTGGGCGTCGGATTGAGCGCGCGCGTGACGAGTCGCGTGACGTCATAGACCACGGGCCGCGTCATTTGCGGCACCGCTCGCCCCGCTCGCGGCATCGCCAATGGTCGATAATGTCGTTGGATTCCCGAATCACGCGCTCGCTCTCCTTGGCGAGACATTCGCGATAATGGAACACCGAGGCGATATAGGCCTGGACCTCTGCCCCGCAGGCTTCGGCCGGCTGGCCGGACATGAAGACGCAGGGGGGCGACCCCGGCTGCACGCAGAGATTGAAGCCAGGAGCCGCCTGCGGGAAAGCCGCCTCGGGAAATAAGAGCGCCGCCGCCGATGCAGCGAGACGCATGAGGAACAGCACGCGCCGTCCCGCTCCGCGCGCGGGCGGACGCCGATCGATGATCATCCGACGCTCGTCATGAAAACTGCCACGCGCGGAGAATTGCCCCGTCGCGCGGCCGCGCGCAAGCGCCTATTCGCCGGGCGCTCCACCCGGCGCGCGGCGGGCGCCGGACGGCGCCTCGCGCGTCTCGGCGGCGCGCGCGCCGAACCATTCGACCGCATCGGCGAGCGCATGGCGATAGGGACGCGAACGATAGCCGAGCTCGCGGCGCGCCTTCGAATCGTCGAAGAACATGGTCGTCGCCGAGAGGCGCAGGCTCTCGACATTGAGGAAAGGCTCACGGCCTGTGAGGCGCGCCAACGCCTCATTGGCGTGAGCGAGCGGCAGCAGCGGCCAGCGCGGCAGACGCATGCGCGGCGGACGGCCGCCGATAAGAGTCGCCACCTCGGCGAGCAGCTCGGAGAGCTCCACATTCTCGCCGCCGAGAATATAGCGCTCGCCGATTCGCCCCTGGCGCAGAGCGGCGAGATGGCCGACGGCGACATCGGCGACATGCACCACGGCGAGGCCGGTGTCGACATAGGCCGGCATATTGCCGCGCATCGCCTCGAGGACGATGCGGCCGGTCGGCGTCGGGCGGACGTCGCCTGGGCCGAGCGGCGCGGAGGGATTTACTATAATGGCCGGCAGCTGCAGCCGCTCCACCATATCCTCGACGAGCCGCTCAGATAGGAGCTTGCTGCGCTTATAAGCGCCGAGCCGGTCGCAGACCGCGAGCCGACGCGTCTCGTCGCAGAGGCCGGAGGCGTCGGGCGCGAGCGTCGCGACGCTGCTCGTATGAACGATTCGCTCGACGCCGGCGCGCAGAGCCTCCTCCATGACGATGCGCGTTCCGTCGAGATTGGTGCGCATGACGACGCGGGGATCGGGCGCCCAGAGGCGATAGTCGGCGGCGACATGGAAGAGATAGCGCACGCCCGTGAGCGCGGCGCGCAGGCTCTCGCGGTCGGTCACATCGCCTTCGAAAATCTCATATTGCGGGCGGAGATTGGCGCGCGGGCTGGTCGGCCGGACGAAAGCGCGCACGCGAAAGCCCTGCTCGTGCAGCAGGGCGGCGACGGCCCCTCCGATGAAACCGCTCGCGCCGGTGACGAGGGCGATATCACGCATGTCGCTCGTCATAGCCAAAACGTCGATAGGCTCCATTGCGCCGGCGCCGGAGGCGCCGCTCTCACGACGCATTTGGGGCGCGAGTCCGCCAAAGCAAGCCCCGCCGCAAGCTCTCGCTCGCGCCGCAGGTCGTCACCCCGGCAAAGGTCGTCGCCTTGGAAAATCTGATGCGCCGTCAAAACCGAGCCTGCCGTCCTGTTCCGTCGCCTTTAGCCGGCCGAGGCGCTGGGAAGCTCGCGCGCGGGCTCGGCCGCAGCCGGCTCGGCCGCGGAGCGGCGCGTCGGCAGGCGGTGGATGGTCGCCGATTCATGGTCGTCGTCGCGGTCCATTCGCGACAGATCCTGACGCACCATCAGGACGAAGAGCGCAAAAGCGATGGCCGACATCGTTCCGATGGTCACGTCGAGGACGGAGAAGCGCCACAGCTGCGCCTCCACCACCTGCGGGCCGAGCCAGCAGGCGAAGATGCTCCAGGCCGCGACCAGAATACGAAACTCCGTCGCGCCCATGCCGCCATAGGACAGGCGATGCACGCCGGCCGTCGCCACGCGCAGATAGGTGTAGGAGCTCATCAGCAGATAGAGCGAGAGCACGAACAGCGCCGACGGAAGCGTGAAATAGGGTGAGACGCCAAGGCCGACCACGATCAGGCTCTGCGCGATCAGATCGCTCGAATGATCGAGCAGGAAGCCATAGCGCGGACGCTCGATCCCGCGGTAGCGGGCCAGAGTGCCGTCGAGCGAATCGCCGAACCAGTTCAGGAACAGGCCGGCCACCACCAGTATGAGGAAACCGGCCGACCAATGGGTGAGCGCGAAGCCCGCCGCAGTCATCGCCGCGCCGACCAGCCCGGCCGCCGTCAGATGATCCGGCGTGGTCCAGGCGGGGAGTCGCGGCGCCAGCGCCTGCAGCACGTGGCGCTCGCCCCTCGCCAAAAGGCTCGTGTTCAATCGGTTCGCCAAGAAACCCCCTCGAAAACCAAGCCCGCCCTCGCAGCCCATAGCGCCGGTGACACAGTCTCACCCGGGGCCGCGCGTCTTATTGCATCGCAATATCGTCAACCGTCAGCTTGCCCGCGGCGGGCCTTCGCGTCAATCGCTATCACCGCGCCTCGGGCCGAATTTCAGACGGTCCAGTAATGGCTTCGCGCGTAAGTGGTCACTTCACCGCAGCGCCGACCGCCGCGCCCTGAATCGCCGGCTGCGTCAGCATGGAAACGAGCTGGAACGCCTTGGCGATCTCGGTCACAGGCGCATTGGACACATACAATATGTCCTTGTCCCGCATCGCGAATCGCCGCGCCGTGAACAAGGAGGCCGGATTGCGCATGTCGAGATGATAGGCGACCGGAATCAGCCGTTGCGAGGCCAGCAGCGGCGACACGGTCGGGTAATCGGCGATCACCGCCGTCGGCTCGTAACGCAGCACGAACAAGCCGCTCGGATCGGCGCGCTGATCGGCGAGGCCGCCGGCCTTGCCGATCGCCTCCTCCAGAGTGATTCCCCGCGCGTCGAAAGGCACCACGGCGTTCGCCCCCGTCGCGCCAGCCACAGTGAAGGTCTGCGGCGTGCGCTCCACCGTCAGCACATCGCCCGGACGCACGAAAATATTCTCGCGCGGATTGGCGAGCAGCGCCTGGATCGGCGCGCGCGCAGTGCGGTCGCCGCGCGTCAGGCTGATGAAGGTCTCATGCACCGGCGAGCGGAAGCCGCCGGCCTGGGCGATGACGTCCATCACGCGGTCGCCGCGCAAGGTCAGCGGCACGCGCGCGCCCTGCGTCACCTCGCCCGTCACCGTCGCCGTATTGCTGATGTTGCGCGACACATTGACCAGCGCCTGCGGCTCGATCGCCTTGCCGCGCAGCCGATCGATGATGACCGCCTCCACCTCCTGCTGGGTGCGGCCGGCGACCTGAATGCGCCCGGCGTAAGGAACGGTCACGGAGCCGTCGCGCCCGACCGTCTGGTCCGGAATCGCCGCCGAGCGCGAGCCCGGACTGGTTCGATCCGTCGCCGGCGAGGAGAACAGGCCGCCCGAGGCCGCCTCCCAAAGAGTGATCTGCAGCGTGTCGCCGACGCCGATCGGCTGCGAGGCCGGCGGACGATAGTCGCCGAAGGAGCCGCGCAGGCCGGGCGCGCCATGCTTGGCCAGCGCCGCCACTACCTGGCCGTCGATCTCGACGAGGGCGAAGGCCGTCTCCGGCTGCGATTCGCTCGGCACGCCCGCGGTCATCACCGCATCGCCCGAAGGGCCGCTGCCCGGAAGCAGGCTGCAGCCCGAAAGCGAAGCAGCCGCAAAAACCCCGAAAATACGAAGCGTCTTCAAAACCACGCCGCCCCCGACCAATGCTCCGAGCCGCTCCCGGAGCTTCGCCGCGCGCCCAAATGACCCCGTCTCTTTGGCGAAGACAAGGCCTCACGCGCCGCGCCGGCTCTTTATCGCCCGGCTGTGACCGGTTCGCTACAGCCTATGGTTAACAAAAAGGACGCTCCGGCGTCCGGAGCGTCCTGTGAGAAGCGTCTTGGTGAGAAGCGCAGACGACTGCGCGCCGGCTCGTCAGCCCTTGCCGCGCGCCTGCTCGGCGGCGAGCGACATGCGCACCAGCTCCGAGAGGCTGCCGGCGTTCATCTTCAGCATCACATTGGCGCGATGGACCTCCACCGTGCGGACGCTGATGCCGAGCTCGCGGCCGATGACCTTATTGGGCATGCCGTGCAGCAGGCGCTCGAGCACCTCGCTCTCGCGCGCGGTGAGAGTCTGCAGCCGCGCCTCTATGGTCTGCGTCTCCGCTGCGCGGAACTGCTCCTCGCGCTCATAGGCGAGCGCGAGACGCACGCAGGCGAGCAGCGCCTCATTGTCGAAGGGCTTCTCCAGAAAGTCGAAGGCGCCCTGCTTCATCGCCTGCACGGCGAGCGACACATCGGCATAGGCGGTGATGACGACGACCGGCAGTGACAAGCGCCGCGCCTTCATCGCCTCCAGCAGCTCTATGCCGGTCATCTCCGGCATGCGCGCATCCGTCACCACGCAGCCTGTGTCGCCCGGCTCCACCGACGCCAGAAGATGGCTGGCGCTCTCATGCGAGCGGACCCGAAAGCCGTCCGTCGACAGCAGAAGGCTGAGGGAATCACGAACGGCGTCGTCATCATCGACGATATGGATCGTGGCGTCTCGACTCGTCCTCTCCTGCGGAATAGAGCACATCCGCCGAGACATATCGTCGACGAGCGGACTCGTCAGCGGCGGCTGGACCATGTGCATCGCTCGTCTCGAGAGAAAAAGGCGGCGCATTCGCGCGCCGGAGCATGAAACGCGAAGCATTGCTGCGCATCGCGTGGCGGCGGACAGATCATCATCAAGAACCTCGGAATAACCAACCGCGGAAAAGCTCTGTGCTCGACCCATGCGCCGACTTTCGATCGGCGTGACCCGCGCTATAATCATTATTCGGGCGCTACAGAGATTGACAAACTGGGGAATACACGTACTCGGGAAACGCGCAGGTGCGAATCACGAACGCATGTTCGAACATTATTCACGCAGCGCGGCGCGGTGCGGTTTTTCGGCGCGCCATGGCGACGACGAGAGGCTTCTTCCATGCATGCCTGCTGATGGCGACGCTTCACGGAGCCTGCGCGCAAGAGATCGCGCGCACAGACCAAGAGGACTCGCGCGCAGACGATGACACACGCGCGCAATGGCTGCGGCAGATCGACGAAGCGCGCGAGCGCTATGACTCTTTCGCGTCGCGCGTCGTCGCCGATCTCGATCGCATCGCGGAGGCTCGCGCGGAACGCGAGGACGCGCGTCTCGACGATCCGACATTGCGGCGCGGCGACATTCTGGTCACGGCGACGGGCTTGCTGATGTTCAAAGGCTCCCGCAAATTTTTTCCCGATCTCTCCGATTTCGAGCCCATCGGCGAAGCGCGCGCGCGGCGCTCGGACCATGCCGCGACGCTGCTCGACATTTTGCGCGCCCACGCCCGCGCCGGCCGTCGCGGCGGTTGAGGCGATTGCTGCGGCGCGGCGGATTTCGTGCTACATAAGCTCCGTAACATCGCCACGCCGGCCTTGAACCGGACGCCGCGGAGAAGACCAATGTTCATTCAGACCGAATCCACGCCCAATCCCTCCACGCTGAAATTCCTGCCCGGCCGCCCCGTCCTCGCCGAAGGCGCGCGCGAGTTCCGCACGCCGGAGGCCGCCGCCGCCTCGCCGCTCGCCGGCGCGCTGCTCTCCATCGACGGCGTCGAGGCGGTGATGTTCGGCCCGGATTTCGTTTCCGTCACCAAGACCGACGCCGAATGGGCGCATCTGAAGCCGGCCATTCTCGGCACGATCATGGAGCATTTCAGCTCCGGCCAGCCGATCGTCATCGAGGGCGCCGAGGTTGCTCCCGCGGAATTCTTCGATCCTGCCGACGCCGAGACGGTGGCGCAGATCAAGGAGCTGATCGTGACGCGGGTGCGTCCAGCGGTCGCCAATGACGGCGGCGACATCACTTTCCGCGGCTTTCGCGACGGAACCGTCTATGTGGCGATGAAGGGGTCCTGCTCCGGCTGCCCCTCCTCCACTGCGACGCTCAAGAACGGCATAGAAAATATGCTGCGCCATTTCGTGCCCCAGGTCACGTCCGTGCAGCAGGTTTGAGAGGCCGCTTTGAAAGCCGCGCGAAACCCGTCATAATCCGCCGGCAATGAGAATCCTCGCCATCGACACGGCGCTTCCCGCCGTCTCCGCCTGCGTGCTCGATCTGGGCGCCGCCGACCCACTCGCCATCGAGACGGCGCCGATGGAGCGCGGCCACGCCGAGGAATTGCTGCCGCTCATCGAGCGCGTCGTCGCCGCGGCGGGCGGCGGCTTCGGCTCCATCGGACGGGTGGCGGTCACGGTCGGGCCGGGCTCCTTCACCGGCATCCGAATCGGGCTCGCGGCCGGACAGGCCATCGCCCTCGCCGTGAAGGCGCCCATCGTTGGCGTCTCCACTCTGGCGGCGCTGGCCGCGCCTTATGTTCTGCTCCCCTTCGACGGCGTGGTGGCGGCGGCGATCGACGCGCGCCATGGCCAGGTCTATGTGACCGCCTATGGGCCGGACGGCCGCACTCTTTTGTCGCCGCGCCGCGTCGGCGCCCATGAGGCGCTGCGCGCGCTCGGCTCCGGCCCGCTGCGGCTGATCGGCTCCGGCGCGCCGCTGCTGGCCGAGGAGGCCCGCCTCGCCGGCCTCGAGGCGGAGGTCGCCAGCCGCGCGCCGGCGCCCGATATCGCCTTTGTCGCCCGGCTCGGCCTCGTCGCCGATCCGGCGACCGCGCCGGCTCGCCCGCTCTATTTGAAGGCTCCCGACGCCAAGCCTCTGGAGCGCCCGCCACAAGAGCGACCGCTGCAAGACGCCCCGGCCGGCGCATGAGCTCCCGCGTCATGAGCCTGTTTTCGACCTTCTTCCCCAAGCCGCATTATGTGATCCGCCCCATCGGCGCCGATCACGCCTATGATTGCGCCAAGATTCACGCGGGCTCCTTCGCCTTCCCCTGGTCGAAGATCGATTTCGAGAGCCTTTTGACCGACCGCATCGTGCTCGCCGACGGCGCGATGAACGAGCGCCTGCTCAAGGACGAGATGGGCGGCATGGCGCTGTCCCGCCTGCTGCCGCCGGACGCCGAGATTCTGACCTTCGCCGTCGATCCGGCCCGCCGCGGCGCCGGACTCGGACGGGCGCTGCTCGCGGCGCATCTCGGCAATCTCGAGCGCGGCGGGGCGCGCCTCGTCTTCCTCGAGGTGGGCGAGGACAACGCCGCCGCGCTGAAGGTCTATGAGAAGCTGGGCTTCAAGACGATCGGCCGGCGCGAGAATTACTATCAGCGGCCCAATGGCGAGCGTCAGGCCGCGCTGACGATGCGCTGCGAGCTGTGATATCCGGCCAATAGCGCGCCGACGCTGTCACGAAACTGTCGTTCGCGCGTTAGAGACAGGGCCATGCCTTATCTGCGCGCGCTCGCTTTCGTCCTGGCGATGACCGGGGCCTTCGTCATCTTCGTCCCCATCCAATGGCTGGCGCGGAGACGGCGCTGGGAGCTGCGTCATAATATTCAGACCGGCTTTTGCCGGGTGATGTGCGCGATCATCGGCATAGATGTGCGCGAGCAGGGCCGGCTCGCGGGAGCGAGTCCGCGATTCGTCGTCGCCAATCACGTCTCCTGGACCGACATCATCGCCCTCGCCAGCCGCTATCCACTGGTCTTTCTGGCGAAGTCCGAGGTCTCCGCCTGGCCGGTGCTCGGCTTTCTGGCGCGGCTGCAGGGCACCGTCTTCGTCGAGCGCGGCAATCGACGGGCCATCCCCATCGTCAATGCGGCTCTGGCGGAGCGGCTGCGACAGGGTGACGATATCGTCGTCTTTGCGGAAGGCACGTCGAGCGACGGCGCCGGCGTGCTGAAATTCAACGCCTCGCATTTCGCCATGCTGAGCGAGCTCGCGGCCACGAACGCGGCCGCGCCCATGCTCGCCCCGGCCGCCATTCTCTACACGGAGCGAAACAGCGGGCTGGGCGACAGGCTCGATGTGGGCTGGTACGGGGATATGACTTTCCTCCCACATTTATGGAGTCTGATGAAGCGCGGCGGCGCCAAATGCTATATATTGTGGGGCGAGGCGGTGGACCCCGGCTCCGGCGACCGCAAGGCTCTCGCCGCCGCCACAGAGGCGCGCGTGCGAGAACTTCTGGCGACGGACGTTGCGGGCCGGGAAAGCGAGAGTAATATCGCCCCGGCGCGAGACCACGCCGCCCGTTGAGGAGAAACCGAGATTTCCGACGCCGCATCGAAGCCCGCGCCCGCCTCATCCCTCGAGCAAGCGCCGGGAGCCCTGGGAACCGCGAAAGCCTATGTGAAATCATATGGCTGTCAGATGAACGTCTATGACGCGACGCGCATGGCCGATCTGCTCGCGGCGCGCGGCTATGCGGAGGCCGCCGATGAGGACGACGCCGATCTCGTCGTGCTGAACACCTGCCATATTCGCGAGAAGGCGACGGAAAAGGTCTATTCCGAGCTCGGCCGCCTCGCCCGGGTGAAGAGCGAGCGCAGCGCCGAAGGCCGGGACTATCGAATCGTCGTCGCCGGCTGCGTCGCCCAGGCGGAGGGCGAGGAGGTGCTGCGCCGCCAGCGCGCGGTCGATCTCGTCGTCGGGCCGCAGAGCTATCACCGCCTTTCCGATCTTTTGACCCGCGCCGAGGCCGGCGAGCGCGTCGCCGAGACGGATTTCGCCGTCGCCGACAAGTTCGAGGCGCTGCGCCGCGCTGCGGCCGCGGGCAAGCGTGTGCGCGACGTCACCGCCTTCATCACGGCGCAGGAAGGATGCGACAAATTCTGCTCCTTCTGCGTGGTGCCGTACACGCGCGGCGCGGAAATGTCGCGCCGCCCCTCGGAGATCATCGAGGAGGCGGAGGCGCTGGCCGCGGCCGGCGTGCGCGAGCTGACCGTCATCGGCCAGAACGTCAACGCCTATAGCGGCTTGGACGAGAATGGCGCGCCCTGGTCCCTGCCCCGCCTGCTGGCGCGGCTGGAGTGTATCGAAGGCGTCACGCGGCTGCGCTACACCACGAGCCATCCGATCGACATGACGCAGGAGCTGATCGACGCCCATGCCGAGTTGCCGACGCTGGCGCCCTTCGTGCATCTTCCCGTGCAATCCGGCTCGAATCGCATTTTGAAGGCGATGAACCGACGCCATGACGCGAGCTTCTATCTGGACATCGTCGCGCGGCTGCGCGTGGCGCGGCCGGATATTGCGCTGTCTTCCGATTTCATTGTCGGCTTTCCCGGCGAGACCGACGCGGATTTCGAGGCGACGATGGAGCTCATTCGCGCCGTCGGATTCGCGTCCACTTTTTCGTTCAAATATTCGCCGCGCCCCGGCACGCCCGGCGCCGAGCGCGAGGATCAGATCGACGAGAGCGTCAAATCCGAGCGGCTCGCCATTCTCCAGGCGCTGGTCGAGGAGCAGCGGCAGGCGTTCAACGCCGCCACTGTGGGCCGCACGGTCGAGGTGTTGTTCGAGAAAGCCGGCCGGCACGAGGGTCAGATCGCCGGCAAGAGCCCCTATATGCAGCCCGTCCATGCGATGGGCGGCCTGGAGCTCATCGGAAAGACTCTGCCGGTGACGATCGTCGCCGCCGGCTCCAATTCGCTGGCCGGCGGCATCGTCGGCCGAACGAGCCTTGAAGCAGCGAGGGAGGCCGCCCTGTGACGCTCGACCGCGAGAGACGGGTCTTCGAACAGCCGGACGCGCCGCGTTCGGGCGAGCCGGAGGCGGAGATCACGCTCGCCTTCGAGGATAATCGTTACGCCTCGCTGGTTTTCGGCCTCTATGACCAGCATCTCGCCAAGATCGAGCGGCGCCTCGCCGTCTCCTGCTTCGCCAATGGCAATCATGTCACGCTCAAGGGCCGACCCGAGGGCTGCGAGCAGGCCCGCCGCGTGCTCGAAATTCTCTACGGCCGCGTGCAGCTCGGCCAGAAAGTGGGCCTCGGCGACGTGGATGGCGCGATACAGGAATCCGCCCGCCAGGGCAGCCTCTTTCCTGAGGCGGAGCCCGGCCGCGCCGTCTTCGAGCAGATTTCGACGCGCCGGCGTGGTCCGGTGCGGGCGCGAAACCTCGCCCAGGATCTCTATCTGCGGGCGCTGAAGCGCCATGAGCTGGTCTTCGCCGAAGGGCCGGCCGGCACGGGCAAGACTTGGCTCGCCGTCGGCCATGCGGTCTCGCTGCTCGAGCAGGGCGCGGTCGAGCGCATCATCCTCTCGCGCCCGGCGGTGGAGGCCGGCGAGCGCTTGGGCTTCCTGCCCGGCGACATGCGCGAGAAGGTCGATCCCTATCTCAGACCCATCTATGACGGCCTTCATGATTTCATGGACCCGCGCATGGTGGAGCGCGGCATTCAGACCGGCATGATAGAAGTGGCCCCGCTCGCCTTCATGCGCGGACGCACGCTCACCAAGGCATGCGTCTTGCTCGACGAAGCGCAGAACGCCACCTCCATGCAGATGAAAATGTTTCTCACCCGTCTCGGCGACGGATCGCGTATGATCGTCAATGGCGACCCGTCGCAGACCGATCTCCCGCCCGGCCAAAAATCCGGATTGAGCGAGGCGATCGCGCTGCTTTCCAATATAGAGGGCGTCGGAAGGGTGAAATTCGCCGAGGGCGATGTGGTGCGCCACGACCTCGTGCGGCAAATCGTCGGCGCCTATGAGGCTGCCGGGCGGGAGAAGGCGAAGCCTCGAGAATCATGAGCGTCGCGATCGACATTATCGTCACTGCGCCCTGCTGGGATCAGCAGGCCGGCCTCGACGAGCTGACGCAGAGTACCGTGCGCGAGTGCGTCGCCCAGACGGCGGCGCCGCTCGCGCCGGACTGCGAGCTGAGCGTCAACTTCACCGATGACGCCACCATCCGCGAATTGAACGCGCAATGGCGCGGCATCGACAAGCCCACCAATGTGCTCTCCTTCGAGACGCCCGGCCCGCTCGCGCGCCGCATGGCGCTCGGCGATATCGTCATCGCGCATGAGACGGTCGCGCGCGAGGCGACGGAGCAGGACAAGAGCTTCGAGGCGCATCTCACGCATTTGCTCATTCATGGATTTCTGCATCTGATCGGCTACGACCATCAAACTCCACGGGAGGCCGAAGAGATGGAGGCGCTGGAGCGCCGCATAGCGGCGGCGCTCGGCCTCAATGATCCTTACGAAGGCTCCGAGCCCGTGGCGGAAGCTTCATCCAAAGGAAAATCGAACGGCGATGTCTAGGACGGATAATGGCGAGCACGCGGCCACGAGGCGCGAGCAGCGAAGCGGCATCGTCGATCGGCTGCGCGCGCTCATCGGGCTGGGCTCGCCCTCGGTGCGCGAGGACATAGAGGAGGCGCTGGAAGGCGCCGCCGGCGATGTGACGCCGCATGAGCGCGTGCTGCTGAAGAATGTGCTGGCCCTGCATGATCTGCGCGTCGCCGACGCGATGATCCCGCGCGCCGATATCGTCGCCGTCGCGCAGGACGCGACTCTCGGCGAGACGCTTGCGCTGTTCCGCAACGCCGGCCATTCCCGCCTGCCCGTCTATGGCGACACGCTCGATGATCCGCGCGGCATGATCCATATTCGCGATTTCGTCGATTATCTCGCCTCGCTCGCCGAGCGCGCCGAGCCTGTGACGGCGGAAGCGCCGGCGCCGAGCGAGCATGCGCCGACCGTCTCCCTCGCCGCGATCGATTTTTCCGCGGAACTCTCCACCGTCACCGTGCTGAAGCCGGTGCTCTATGTGCCGCCCTCCATGCCGGCGCTCGATCTCCTGGTGAAGATGCAGGCGACGCGGACGCATCTCGCGCTCGTCATCGACGAATATGGCGGCACGCATGGGCTGGTGACGATGGAGGACATCGTCGAGATGATCGTCGGCGACATAGAGGACGAGCATGACGTCGATGAGGAGCCGCGCATAGAGACCGTATCCGACGGCGTGTTTCTCATCGACGCCAAGGCCGATCTCGAGGAAGTGTCGCAGCGGCTCGGCGTCGATTTCACGCCCGAAGACGACGGCGCCGAAGTGACGACGCTCGGCGGCCTCGTCGCCTCGCTCGCCGGCCATGTGCCCATGCGCGGCGAGATCGTGCCCGCTCCGGTGGAAGGCTGGGAGTTCGAGATCGTCGAAGCCGATCCACGCCGCGTCGCGCGGCTGCTGGTGCATGCGCCGAAATAGGCTTCTCCCGCGAAAACGCTACCCGATCCGTTTGGATCGGATAGCGTTCGCATTCTAGGCTTCTGTGACGCGCGTCAGGCGTGGCGCGCAGGACGCAACGCGACGATCGTCGAGCAGACCAGCGCCGCGGCCCAGAGGCCGAAGAAGGCGCAGGCGTTGATGGTGAAGATGCGCGCGACGCTGGCGAGCGCATAATGCGAGACATCGCCGCCCACAGCGCGGGTGATGGCGAAGAGCGCGCCCTCATAAACGAGAAAGCTCGCGGCGAGCGCGGCGAAGGGCGCGCCGGCGCCGACAGCAAAGCGCGCGGCGAAACGCGCGGTCTCGCAGCAGATGAGCGCGATGATTCCGAGCGCGCCGCCCCAGGCGAGCGTCTCGAAGTCCAATGGATAATGCAGCATGGTGAAGCCGACGAGCTGATTGGCGAACCAGATCGCCGCTGTCAGCGCCAGCGCATTGCGCCGCGCGCTGGTGAGCGCCGCAATGGCGGCGAAGCCCGCGAGCGGCGCCGCGCAAGCGAAAGCCAGCGAGAAGAAGGCGCCGACGAGAATGAGCGCGCCGCTCCAGAGCAGATTGCGCTCATCGATGATGGGAAGTGAAAGCCTTGTCATACGATGCTCCTTTTTAACGAGCCGGGCCAGACGCCCTGCTCTGCCGAAGATCAATGCGCGGGCCGATCGAGCGGATCGGGCTCGACGAGACCGAGCCAGCGCGCCCGCAGCGCATCCCACAATGCGAGCCGCGACCAATCGGGCTCACGCAGGATTTTCTCCGTCTCTGGATGCAGAAACGGATTGGGCAAGAGCACGGCGAGCTGCTGCTCATCCGCGCCATTGAACAATTGCAGGCTCCAGGACATTGGAACGCATGTCCCCGAGAAGCGCCGATGCAGCTCCGCGCGCGCCGTGCGCCTGTGCTGCGCGAGCTCTGGCGACGTCGGCCGGCTGCGCGGTCCTTTCGTCTCGCCGATGCAGATGTGAAAATGCGTCTGCCCGAAAGCGATGGTGAGATAGCCATCGAGCAAACCAATGCGCGTCGGCGCATGATCGACATGTATCTCGAATGCCGCGCCTTGAATGATCGGCCCGAACACGATCTCGCGCCAATGATTGTCGAAGAGATCACGCAAGAGCGCTTCCAGGCTCTGCGCGTCGGTCGGCAGAGCGAATACATCGACCGGCGTTCCATCCGGCTCCATGCGCCGTTGCGGCGTCGCATCCGTCATTGGTTCATTCTCCCTGAAGCCTCGTCACCAGCTGAACTTCACGCCGCCATAAATGGAGCGTCCCGCCGTTCCGTAATCATAGACTTCCTCATAGCGCGCATCGTTGACGTTCTCGATCCGCGCGAACACAGACATGCGCTCGTCGATCTTGTAATCGGCGAAGAGATCGAGCTTTGCGTAAGGCGCGAGCATCACGCGCTGCGAGAAAATATAGTCGTAATCGGGGTTCGGCCCCACGACGGTGAGGCGCGCCTCGAGCTCAAGCCCTGCGATTCCCGTGTAGATGAGGGAGCCCGTCGCCTTGTCGCGCGGCCGGCGGAACAGGCTGCGCTGCGTCGTCAGATTTTCCGCGGCGAGATGCGTGTAGCTCGCGCGCAAACGCCATTCGCCGGGAACGACAATCGCCTCGCCGGAAAATTCGACGCCTTTCGTGCGCGCGCGACCGACGTTGTAATAGCAGCCGAAAGCCTGTGTCGCAGCGCAGCTCGGCGCGCGGCCGAATTCGATGAGATCGCGAAAGCGATTTTCGAACAGCGACAGAGACGCGTAGAGACGCTCGCCGAACAAGGATTGATCGACGCCGACGTCATAGCCGACGCTCGTTTCCGGCGCGAGCGTCGGATCGCCATATTGGCTGAAGCGCTGATAGAGCGAGGCGACGCGCGCGCCCGTTCCAGCGCTGCCGCGTAATTTCGTTCCAGTCTCCTCGAGGCGATAAGCGGCGGTGGCGCGCCATGTCGCGAATGTGCGGTTCTGATCCACAGCGTCGATGCGGCCGCCATAGCTCACATCAAAGCGCTCGAGCAAGGTGAGCTTATGCTGCGCGAAGCCCGAATGCGTCGTCTGCGCAGCTTCGATCGGCGTGAATGTGGTCGGCGGAACCGGGTCCTGCGACGTGCGCACGGACTCCGTCTCATTGCGCGCGCCGAAGGTCAGCAGGCCGAAGCCGCCGAGCGTGAGATCGCCCTGATATTCGAAGCCGCGCCGCGCGCCGCGATAGCCACGCCGGCAATTGTAGGAATTATAGCTGCCGTCATAGCAGGAGCGCGCCTGCCACACGTCTCTGCTCGTCGCATTGGCGAAGAGGGTGAAGCGATTGTGCAGAGCGCGATCGAACATATCGGCGTCGATGCGCGCAAAGCCCTGCGCGAATGTCGCATGCTGATGGTTCTGCGGATCGAAAACATCCACGGCGGAGAAAGAATAGGGATTGTCGAAGCGGATCGCGCTGTCATAGCCGTAGAAGCCGGCTTCGACCGAGACATCCTCATTCACGCGATAACCGAGACGCGCGCTGGCGCCGCCTTTTCTGGTCGGATCATTGGGCGGCAGAGGCGGCAGAGGCGTCTTGCCGTCGCCGATCGTCAGCGGCCGCGTGATGCGATAGCCATAGCGCGGATGGCCGTCGATCGTCAGCGCATCGATCGCGAATGCGTACCACAAGCGATCCTCGCTTCCCGAGACGCGCGCGCGCAAATGTCCGGTTCCATAGGAGCCGCCTTCCAGGGAGAGAGACGCGCGCGGCAGCCCCTCGCCTTTGCGGGTGACGATGTGAATGACGCCGCCCATCGCGTCGGAGCCATAGAGCGCCGATTGCGGGCCGCGCAGCACCTCTATGCGTTCTATGTCGGAGGCGACGAGGCCGCCGAGATCGACGGAGCCATCGGTGGAGGACGGATCGCCGATGCGCACGCCATCGACGAGGACGAGCGTCTGGCCTGGCGTCGCGCCACGCAGAAAGACGGAGGTCTGCGCGCCGGGGCCGCCGGTCTCATAGAGATCGAGGCCCGGCGCGCCGCGCAGCGCCTCGGTGAGGCCGGTCGCGCCGCGCTTCTCGATCTGCGCGGACGGGATCACAGTGACGGCGGAGGAGGATTTGTCGACGCGCTCCTCGACGCGATCGGCAGAGACGATGGTCGCCGCGCCGATCTCGACCGTGGGCAGCGCCTCCTGCCCAGCTGCGGAAGCGGGAAGGAGAAGTGAGACGAAAACGAGCGCAATATGAGAAACGGCGCCCGCAAGGGCGGCCCGATGGGACAGGGAGGACATTGCCGGAAGACTCGCAGCAGACGTGGGCCGTCACTGCGAAAGGTCGCGGCCCTCTCGCGCTATGCGAAAAGGGTCTCGGCCGCCTCGGTGCACCCCGCCCGACGCTATCGCGCGTGACCACGACTGATGGCAGGTCTCCTGGCTCGCGGGTCAGCGCCTTCGGATCGCCTTCCCGGAGCGTCTGCTCCAGTGGCTCGTTTGATCCTCGGCTCGCCGCTCACAGTTGCGGGGGCAGCCGCGGCTTCGCGCCGTCGCCGGCGCTCACCGCATTCCCTTTTGATCCCTCGGAAGGGAACCATCCCTTTCAATAGAGCCGCGCAGCGCCGCCCTGTCAAGCGCCCGTCCGCATGTTCGGAACGAAGCCTCGCGCGGCGCGTTGGGACTGCGGCGGCGGGTCTCGTCCCGGGTCTCTCGCCCCATGGAAAATTCGATTCGAATTTCGGAGAAGATAAATGAGCGCCATTCACCTCGTCGCCACCAATGACCTGCCGCGCGCCAAAGTCGGCGGCGTGGACGATCCGAGCGTGCGCTGGGCGGGAGCCTTCGCCTCCTGCGGCGAGCATGGCGCGACGCAATCCTCGACCATCGTCTATGAGATCGAGCCCGGCGGACGGCTCGGCTGGCACACCGACGCCACCGAGGAGACGCAATATATTCTCGGCGGCTCCGGCGAGTTGCGCGCCGAGGGCGGCGTCACCCATCATGTGCGGCCGGGCGACGTCTTCGTCATTCCGACGCCGCTGCGGCATGATCTCGTCAACACGGGTGAGGAAACGCTGCGCGCCGTCGCCTTCTTCGCGGCGCCGATGTTCACGCAGCGTTTCGACAATGTGATGATCGCGCCCGACGTGCATGTGCTGGGCACGCCGAATCGCGCAGGCTGAGCGCCTCACATATTGCCGAGACAGACATATTTGATCTCGAGATAGCTCTCTATGCCGTATTTGGAGCCCTCGCGTCCCATGCCCGACTGTTTCACGCCGCCGAAAGGCGCCGCCTCGCTCGACATCAGCGACTCGTTGACGCCGACCATGCCGAATTCGAGCGACTCTGCGACGCGGAACACGCGCGCTATGTCGCGGCTGTAGAAATAAGCGGCGAGGCCGTAATGCGTCGAATTGGCGAGGCGGATCGCCTCCGCTTCATCCTCGAAGGGGGTGACGGCGGCGACAGGGCCGAAAATCTCCTCCTGGAAAATTTGCATGTCCTGCCTCGCGTCGACGAGCACGGTCGGCGCATAGAAATTGCCGCCGAGCTCATGGCGCCCGCCGCCGGTCAGCACTTTCGCGCCGCGCGCGCGGGCGTCGGCGACGAGACGCTCGACCTTCTCGACCGCCGCTTCCTCGATCAGCGGGCCGATGACGACGCCGGGCTCGACGCCGCGCCCGACCTTCAGCTTCGAGGCCGCCTCGGCGAGCTTGGCGGCGAAGGTCTCCGCCACATCCCTATGCACGAGGAAGCGATTGGCGCAGACGCAGGTCTGGCCGCTGTTGCGATATTTGGTCGCGAGCGCGCCCTTCACCGCGAGATCGACATCGGCGTCCTCGAACACGATGAAAGGCGCGTTGCCGCCGAGCTCCATCGAGCATTTCTGCACATTCTCCGCCGCCTGGCGCAGAAGAATTTTCCCCACTTCTGTCGAGCCGGTGAAGGTGATCTTGCGCACGGTCGGATTGGAGGTCAGCTCCACGCCGACGCTGGCGGGGTCATTCGTCGTCACCACATTGAGCACGCCGTCCGGCACGCCGGCGCGCTGGGCGATCTCGGCGAGCGCTATGGCCGAGAGCGGCGTCAGCTCGGCAGGCTTCACCACCATGGTGCAGCCGGCGGCGAGCGCCGCGCCAGCCTTGCGCGCGATCATGGCGGAAGGGAAGTTCCAGGGCGTGATCGCGGCGGTGACGCCGATCGCCTGCTTGAACACGAGAATGCGCTTCTCGCGCGCCTGCTGTGGAATCACATCGCCATAGACGCGGCGCCCCTCCTCCGCGAACCAGTCGAAATAGGCGGCGGCATAAGCGATCTCGCCGCGCGCCTCGGCGATCGGCTTGCCCTGCTCCGCGGTGATGATCTGCGCGAGGCGCTCCTGATCGGCGAGCAGCAAATCATGCAGGCGCCGCAATATTTGCGCGCGCTCCTTGGCGAGCTTGCCGCGCCAGCCGGGCAGCGCGCGCTCGGCGGCCTCGATCGCTCGGCGCGTCTCGGCCGCGCCCATGTCCGGGACCTCGGCCAATACCGCGCCCGTAGCCGGATCGCGAACGGCGAAGGTCGCGCCATTGTCGGCGGCGACGAAGGCGCCGTCGATGAAGGCCTGGTGGCGGAACGGGCGGGGCTCTCTGGTCATCTCGGCTGCGCTCCCGACGCGATACGAAAGGGGCCATCGAATACGGCGCCTTGGCCAGCGGACACAACATTTAGCTTCCGCAAATCGCGCGGGAGAGGCCCGCCCGCGGTCCCGCTGCCTGAAAAGCGGCGCTTTCCGGGCCTATCCGGCGCGCTGCCGCGAAAGGCGGAACCGCAGCCCCGGCTCGCGCGTCATATGGGAAGCAACTGCAATCTCATATGGCTTCATCCCGAAAATCCGACATAATCGCGGGATTCGCGTAAGCCGCCGCGCTCGCGCCAGTCATGACGCCCCGAAAGCGAGATCACCTTGGCTGAAACACGCAATTTTCTTCCCGTGACGCGCCGCCGGGCGCTCGCCGCCCTCTCGAGCCTCGCAGGGCTGGCCCTGCCGGGATGGGCTGTGCGCCCCGCCCTCGCCGAAGCTGCGCCGGGCGAGACCGAGAGCCATGGGCTCTCCATTTTCGGCGAGCTCGCCGAGCCGGCGGATTTTCCGCATTTCGCCTATGTGAACCCCAAGGCGCCCAAGGGCGGAACGCTGGTGATGGAGCCGCCGCCGCCCGAGAAGAACAGCTATGATTCGCTCAACCCGTATATTTTGCGCGGCAATCCGGCCGCGGGCGTCGGGCTCATCTATGACACGCTGATGGCCGGCAGCCTGGACGAGCGCGACGCGCTCTATGGGCTCGTCGCGAAAAAGGTGCGCATCTCCGCCGACAAGCTCACCTATACGTTCTTCCTGCGCAAGGAGGCGCGATTTCACGACGGCTCGCCGCTCACCGCCCATGACGTCGCCTTCTCGCTCGACATTCTGAAGGCGGAAGGCCATCCGATGATCGCGCAATCGATGCGCGATCTCGTCAGCGCCAAGGCCGAGGCGGATGACGTGCTGGTGGTGAAATTCGCGCCCGGCCGCGCGCGCGATCTGCCGATCATCGTCGCCAGTCAGCCGATTTTCTCCAAGGCCTATTACACCAAGCACAAGTTCAACGAGACGACGCTCGAGCCTCCGCTCGGCTCCTCCTCCTATAAGATCGGCGCGGTCGACCCGGGCCGCTTCATCGCATTCCAGCGCGTGCCGGACTATTGGGCGAAGGATTTGCCGGTCAATGTCGGCCAAGCCAATTTCGACGCGATACGCTTCGATTATTACGGCGACCGCAATGTCGCTTTCGAGGCTTTCAAGGCCGGCGCCTTCACCGTGCATGAGGAATTCACCTCGGCCATCTGGGCGACGGGCTATGATTTCCCCGCCTTTCGCGACGGCCGCGTGAAGCGCGAGGAAATTCCCGATTACAACATATCGGGAACGCAGGGCTGGTTCATGAACATCCGCCGGCCGGTGTTCAGCGATCCGCGCGTGCGCAAGGCGCTCGGCTATGCATTCGATTACGAATGGACCAACCATAATCTCATGTACGACTCGTATAAGCGTACGAGCTCCTATTTCGAGAATTCCGATCTCGAGGCCGTCGGCGTTCCGACGCCGGCCGAGCTCGCTCTGCTGGAACCGTTCCGCGATCGCCTGCCCAGGGAAGTCTTCGAGGCGCCGTTTCAGCCGCCGGTGTCGGACGGCTCTGGACAGGATCGTAATCTGCTGCGCAAGGCCGTCGATCTCTTGACCGAGGCCGGCTGCACGCGCAAGGACGGCCTGCTGCGCCTGCCCGACGGCAAGCCGCTCGAATTCGAGTTTCTCTACAATACCAGCATGTTCGAGCGGCACACGCAGCCCTTCATCAAGAATTTGAAGCTGATCGGCGTCAACGCCCGCATGCGCATCGTGGACGCCGCGCAATACAAGTCGCGCCTCGACGATCACGACTATGACGTCATCATGGAGCGCGTGCGCATCGCCTATTCGCCGGGCGAGGAGTTGCGCATCATGTTCAGCTCCGAGGCGGCGCGCACCAAGGGCTCGCAAAATGTCATCGGCGTCGCCGATCCGGTCGTCGACGCTCTGATCGAGAAGGCGCTGGTCGCCACCTCGCGCGAGGAGCTGGCCGCCATCTGCCGCGCGCTCGATCGCGTGCTGATCGCCGGCCAATATTGGATTCCGCATTACTACAAGCCGACGCATTGGATCGCCCATTGGGACGTGTTCGGCCGCCCGGAGCGCTATCCGCGCTTCGACACGGGCATAGCCGCGACATGGTGGTGGGACGACGCCAAGGCGCGCAAGATCAACTATGCGGGGCGCTGAACCAATATGGCAGCCTATATTCTACGACGCCTGCTGCTGATGATCCCGACGATCCTCGGCATCATGCTCATCTCCTTCGCCATTGTGCAATTCGCGCCGGGCGGCCCTGTCGAGCGCGTCATCGCGCAGCTGCAGGGCTACGACATGGGCGCGACCTCGCGCTTCTCCGGCGGCGGCGGCGATGTCGGCCGGGGCGGCGCGGCGACGCCGGGCGCCGGCGCGGAAGGCGCCTCCAAATATCGCGGCGCGCAGGGGCTCGATCCCAAATTCATCGCAGAGCTGGAAAAGCAGTTCGGCTTCGACAAGCCGGCCTGGGAACGCTTCCTGCTGATGGTGAAGAATTACGCCGTCTTCGACTTCGGCCGCAGCTATTTCCGTGACGAGAGCGTGCTGAAGCTCATCGGAGAGAAGCTGCCCGTCTCAATGTCGCTCGGCCTATGGATGACGCTCATCTCCTATTCCGTCTCCATTCCGCTCGGCATCGCCAAAGCGGTGCGCGACGGCGAGCGCTTCGACTCCTGGACCTCCAATCTCGTCATCATCGGCTATGCGATCCCGAGCTTCCTCTTCGCAATGCTGCTCATCGTGCTTTTCGCCGGCGGCTCCTTCTGGCAGATATTCCCGCTACGCGGCCTTGTGTCGGAGAACTTCTCGGAGCTGTCGCTCATCGGCAAGGCAGGCGATTATCTATGGCACATCTGCCTGCCGGTGCTCGCCATGACGCTCGGCGCCTTCGCGACGCAGACCTTTTTGACTAAGAATTCCTTCCTCGACGAGATCCGCAAGCAATATGTGCAGACGGCGCGGATGAAGGGCCTCACCGAGAATCGCGTGCTCTATGGTCATGTGTTCCGCAACGCCATGCTCATCGTCGTCTCCGGCTTTCCGGGCGCCTTCGTGCACGCCTTCTTGACCGGCTCCGTGCTGATCGAGACCATCTTCTCGCTCGACGGGCTCGGCTATCTCTCCTACGAATCCATCGTCAATCGCGATTATCCGGTGGTGTTCGCCAATCTCTATATTTTCGCGCTGCTGGGCCTCGTGGTGAATCTCCTCTCCGACCTCACCTACACATGGATCGATCCGCGCATCGATTTCGAGACGCGCGAGGTCTGACCGATGAACGAGACCAGCATCCCTGCCCCGACGATGAAGCTCGCGCCGGAAATTCCCGGCGGCGGGCTGTTTCACCTGCGGCCGATCGATCGCCGCCGGCTGCAGAATTTCAAGGCCAATTCCAGAGGCTATTGGTCCTTCTGGCTGTTCATGACCCTGTTTCTGCTTTCGCTGGCGTCGAATGTCATCGCCAATGACAAGCCCGTCCTCGCCTATTACAAGGGCGAGCCGCTCTTCCCCATCTTCAAGGATTATCCGGAAGAGAAATTCGGCGGCTTTCTCGCGCGTACAGATTATCGCGATCCGACGATCGAGAAAGAGATCGAGGCCAATGGCTGGATGATCTGGCCGCCTGTTCGCTACTCCTACGACACGCATAATCTCGATCTGCCGACGCCCGCGCCTTCGCCGCCGACCTGGCTGCTCTCCAAGGCGCAATGCGAGGCCGCCGCGGCCAAGAAGCTCGGGCCGGACAAAGCGCATCTCGGCTGCTCGGCGATCGAATGGAACTGGCTGGGCACCGACGATCAAGGCCGCGACGTCGTCGCGCGTCTGCTCTATGGTTTCCGACTATCGGTGCTGTTCGGCCTCATTCTGGCGAGCATCTCCTCGATCGTCGGCGTCGCCGCAGGCGCTGTGCAGGGCTTTTTCGGAGGGTGGGTCGATCTCGTCTTCCAGCGCTTCATCGAGGTGTGGTCGTCGCTGCCGCAACTCTATCTGCTCATCATCGTCTCCTCCTTTCTCGCGCCGGGCTTCTTCGTGCTGCTCGGCATATTGCTGCTGTTCTCCTGGGTGTCGCTCGTGCATGTGGTGCGCGCGGAATTTCTGCGCGCGCGCAATTTCGAATATGTGAATGCGGCGCGCGCGCTCGGCCTCTCCAATTTTCGCATCATCACGCGCCATCTCCTGCCCAACGCCACGGTCGCGACCTTGACCTTCCTGCCCTTCGTGCTCAATTCCTCGATCACGACGCTGACCTCGCTGGACTTCTTAGGGTTTGGCCTGCCGCCGGGCTCGCCATCGCTCGGCGAATTGCTGCTGCAAGGCAAATCCAACCTCCAGGCGCCCTGGCTCGGCCTCACCGGCTTCGTCATCATCGCGCTGATGCTCTCGCTTCTGGTGTTCATCGGCGAAGCGGTGCGCGACGCCTTCGACCCGCGAAAGACCTTCCGGTGAACGATCGCATGGGCTCCTCTCCCCTCCTCGACGTCCGCGACCTCTCCATCGCCTTCTCGCAAGGCGGCAAGGAGACGCTCGCGGTCGACAAAGTCTCCTTCTCGGTCGAGCGCGGGCGCACGCTGGCGCTCGTCGGCGAGTCGGGCTCCGGCAAATCCATCACCGCGCTCTCCATCGTGCGGCTGCTGCCGCCGTCGGCGATTCATCCGTCGGGAAGCATCGACTTTTCCGGCGAGGATATTCTGAAGCTCTCGGACGCCAAGCTGCGCGCCATTCGCGGCGCGAAGATCACCATGGTCTTCCAGGAGCCGATGACCTCGCTCAATCCGCTGCAGACGATCGAGCAGCAGATCGGCGAAATCCTCGAGCTGCATGGCGCGCGCGGCGCGGAAAAAATCCGCGCCCGCGTCGTGGAGCTGCTCGGCGAGGTCGGCATTCCGAATCCGTCCGAGCGTCTCACCGCTTTTCCGCATCAATTATCGGGCGGCCAGCGCCAGCGCGTAATGATCGCCATGGCGCTCGCCAATCGGCCGGACCTGCTCATCGCCGACGAGCCGACGACGGCGCTCGACGTGACCGTGCAGGCGCAGATTCTCGCTCTGCTGGAGCGCGTGCAGAAGACCTATGGCATGGCCATGCTCTTCATCACCCATGATCTCGGCCTGGTGCGGCGCTTCGCCGACGATGTCTGCGTGATGCAGCACGGCCGTATCGTCGAGAAGGGCGATGTCGAGAAAGTCTTCTCCGCGCCCGAGCACCCGTACACCAAGGCGTTGCTCGCCGCCGAGCCCAAAGGCGCGCCGCCGGTGGAGGATGAGAACGAGCCCGTTCTCGTCGCCGCCAATGATCTCAAGGTCTGGTTTCCGATCAAGCGCGGCTTCCTGCGCCGCACGGTCGGGCATATCAAGGCGGTGGACGGCGTCACCCTCGCGGTGCGCCGCGGCTCGACGGTCGGCGTCGTCGGCGAATCGGGCTCCGGCAAGACGACGCTCGGCCTCGCGCTCTTGCGACTCATCCGCTCGGAGGGGCCGATCCTCTATCTCGGCGAGCGCATAGACGCGAAGTCGGTCGCAGAAATGCGCCCGCTGCGCCGCGACATGCAGATCGTCTTCCAGGACCCTTATGGCTCGCTGTCGCCGCGCATGTCGGTCGCCGAGATCGTCGCCGAGGGCCTCAGCGTGCAGATGAAGGGCCTCTCCTTCGAGGAGACGCGCGAGATCGTCGCCAAGGCGCTGGCCGAGACGGGGCTCGACCCCGCCATGATGGATCGCTATCCGCATGAATTCTCGGGCGGTCAGCGCCAGCGCGTCGCCATCGCGCGCGCCATTGTGCTCAAGCCGAAATTCATCGTGCTCGACGAGCCGACCTCGGCGCTCGACATGTCCGTGCAGGCGCAAATCGTCGATCTGCTGCGCGAATTGCAGGCCAAGCACAGCCTCGCCTATCTCTTCATCAGCCATGATCTCAAAGTGGTGAAGTCGCTCGCCGCGCATCTCATCGTGATGCGCCACGGCAGGGTGGTGGAGGAAGGCCCGGCGGTGGACGTCTTCGCGGCGCCCAAGAGCGACTATACCCGCGCTCTCTTCGCCGCCGCCTTCCGCATAGAGGCCGAGCCGCATCAGGGCGATTGAGCCGATGAGAGCGTCGCACGCAAAAGCCCTGCGCGCACTTGCGGCGAAGCCGCCGCTTCGTCACACTCGGCAGCGACGATTCGAATTCTTTCGAGGCTATTCATGAGCACGCGCGCAAGGGACGCCGCCGATATCATCGGCGCGCGCAATCCTCTGGGGCCAATCGAAACCGCGGTCGTGCTCGGACGCGAATTTCTCGCCGCCGCCGATATTGGCGAGCAGGCGGTCGCCATTGCCTATTCCGAGCTGCCGGGCTTTCCTGATATCGAGGGCGGCGAGGTCGTGATCGGCCTCGTCGAAGGCGCGCCCATGCTGTTCCTCAAGGGCCGCTCGGAATTCTACGACAGCGGCGATCCCAGCCTGATGTCCTCGCCGATCGAGACATTGACGCTTTTGAATGTGCGGGCTCTGCTCTCCACCGGCCTCGCCACCTCCGCCAACGCCGATTTTCAGCCCTCCTCCATTCTTTCCGTGACCGATCACATCAATTTCAGCGGCCTCAACCCGCTCATCGGCGCCGCGGGCCAGAATTTCGTGAATATGAACGGCGCCTATGACAAAAGGCTGCTGCGACGCCTCAAGCAGGCGAGCGCCGGCGCCGGGGTGACGCTGCATGAAGGCGTCTTCATGTGGTTCTCCGGCCCGAGCTATGAGACGCCAGCGGAAGCCAAGATGGCCCGCATGCTCGGCGCCGACGCGCTCGGCGTGTCGATTGCGCCAGAAGCGATACTCGCCAAGCGCTTCGCTCTGCCTTTCACGGCCATGGCGGTCATCTCGGATTATGCGACGGGCTTTGCCGGCGGCAATCCGACCTATGATCCGAGCCGCGCCTCCGGCGTCATCGCCCTGCGGCGCCTGCTGCGCGCCTATCAAAAAGTAAAATAGCGGCCGCACATATCCGAGCGCGGCGTCACGGCCCCGCCGGCCGCCGGAAGGCGAGCACATTGGCGTCCAGCAGTTGCACGGTTTCGCCGCGCTGATTGGACGTCACGACGCGCATCTTCACCATTCCGCGATCGTCGCGTGATTTCGAGGGCAAGATACGCAGGATCGTCGCCTCGACGCTCAGTAGATCGCCCGGCAGCACAGGCCTCAGCCACTCGACCTTGCCGCCGACGCCGATCAGCCCTCCAGAAAAAGACGCGCATTGCGTCAGCAGCCGCATGGTGAGCGAGGCCGTGTGCCAGCCGCTGGCCACCAGACCGCCGAACAGACTGTCCTTCGCCGCCGTCTCGTCGAGATGAAAGGGCTGCGGGTCGAATTTGGCCGCGAAGGCTTTGATCTCCTCCGTCGTGACCTCGACCGGCCCGCCGCGAAAGCGCTGATCGACGAAGAGGTCTTCGAGGTAGAGCGGCTCTGGCATTGTCGTCATTCGAGGATTCGCCGCACGCTCGTCACCGCGGAGCCGGAGGCCAAAATCCGCTCCCGCGCCGGCGCGAAGGGCTCGCTGGCGACCTGCAGATGAAAGGCGTTGGCGTGCAGCAGGCGCTCCGCGTCCTGCATTATGCCGACATGGCCTTTCCAAAAAACGAGATCGCCGCGCCGCATCGACTCGCCTTCGGCGAGCGCGCGGCCGAGCGATGTCTCCTGCAAATCCGTATCGCGCGGCGCCTCTACCCCGGCCAGAGCGAGCGAGCTCTGCACCAAGCCGGAGCAGTCGACGCCGAGCCAGCTCTTGCCGCCCCAAAGATAGGGCGCGCCGATGAGGCTCTCCGCCACAGCGACGAAATCCGCGACGCGCGACGCGCGCGGCGTCAGATGCGTTCGATAGATGAAGCCGCCGCCGGCTTCGATGAGAAATTTGTCGCGCTCGCCGACGATCTCCACTTCGGCTCCGAGCGGCAGAGCGAGCAAGGGCGGGTCCTTGATCTCAGCTCGCGGGAAAATAAAGGTGCGGGGAACGCTGACGCGATGCGTCGGCGTCTCTATGCGGCTCCAGAGCACATTGGCGGCGATCCAGCCCACATAGGAGTCGCGCTCGAGCTGCACCCAGGACCAGCCCTCCTCATCGTCATAGACGACGACCGTCTCGCCATAGAGCGCCTGCGTGTCGAGCCGCGCATCTGGCCGCGGCTCGCGCTTCAGATCGGCGACGCCTTCCTTCACCTGCATGCGGCGCCCATCGACGAAGCGCGCCGCCTCGACCTTGCCCTCGAGGCGCCGCGCGGCGAGATCGGGCCGCGCCGGCGTCAGCCTTTTGTCGAAGCTCTCGCTCATGTCTTCACGCTCCAACGGGCGGCGCGCTCCTCGATCAGCTCGGCGAGGAGCCGCGCAGTCTGAATCTCGCCGCCCTCCGGCCGGCCCGGCTTGGCGGAAGGAGTCCAGGCGAAGAGATCGAAATGCGCCCATTTCTCGGGCTTGGTCACGAAGCGGCGCAGAAACAGCGCTGCGGTGATCGAGCCCGCATGTCCGCTCGACGACACATTCACGATGTTGGACGCCTTGCCGTCGAGCTGCGAATCATAGGGCTCCCACAATGGCAGCCGCCACACCGGATCGCCGAGCTTGCGGCCATAGGTCTCGATCTCCAGCGCCAGAGAATCGTCTCCCGTGTAAAAGGCCGGCAGCTCCGGGCCGAGCGCGACACGCGCCGCGCCCGTCAGCGTGGCGAAATCGAGCAAGAGATCGGGGTCCTCCTCGGCGGCGAGCGCCAGAGCGTCAGCGAGAATGAGCCGCCCTTCGGCGTCCGTATTGCCGATCTCCACCGAGAGACCCTTGCGGCTCGGATAAATGTCGCCCGGCCGCATGGCGTCGGCGGAAATGGCGTTCTCGACGATGGGCAGCAGCACCCGCAGGCGCAGGCGCGCGCCGGAGCCCATCAGAATATCGGCCAGCGCCAGCGCCGTGGCGGCGCCGCCCATGTCCTTCTTCATCAGCAGCATGGCGCTGCTCGGCTTGATGTCGAGGCCGCCGCTGTCGAAGCAGACGCCCTTCCCCACCAGCGTCACCTTCATCGCCTCTTCCGGCCCGAAGGTGATGTCGACGAGCCGCGGCGCCTGCGCCGCCGCGCGGCCGACCGCATGGACGAGCGGGAAATTCTCCGAAAGCAGCGCATCGCCGGCGATGACGCGCGCCTGCGCTCCATGCCGCGCGGCGAGCGCCAGCGCCGCCTCCGCCAGAGCCTCCGGCCCCAGATCATTGGCGGGTGTGTTGACGAGATCGCGCCCGAAGCAGAGCGCGGCGGCGACGCGCTCTATGCGCGCGCGATCGGCGTCCTGCGGCGCGCAGAGGCGCGGACGCTCCTTCTTGGGTGCGACATAGCGCGAGAAAGAATAGCCGCCGAGCAAAAAGGCGAGCGCCGCCGAATAGGAATCGGATACGCCTTCGCGCAGACGATAGAGGCCCGGCGGCAGCAAGGCCGCGAGCTTGCCGGGAAGGAAAGGATCGCGATGGCGCACCCCCGCCGCCTCCACGCCGAACAGCGCCAAAGCCGGCGCGCCCTCCGGCCCCGGCGCGAGCAAATACGCGCCGACCTTGCCATCGAAGCCGCAAGCGCGCGCAAAGGCGGCGATCGGCGGCGGCAAGGTCTCGGCGAGAATCGGCCAGCTCTCCTTATCGACGAAATCGATCGGCGTCGCCTCCGCCGTCCACTCCTCCAATCGGCTCATATCGCCCTCTTTTCGAGTTCGTTCCTGTCTTTGTCGTTTTTTAGCACCAAGACACGAAGGACACGAAGACGTTATAGGACTTGGCCCATGGAAATCGGTCCCCTCTCCCGCTATCGCGCCCAGCTCGCGCTCGGCGCAAGGATCACGATCGCCGCTGTTGCGACGCTCGGAATCGGCCATCTCCTCGGCACGCCGATGATCTTATGGGCCGTGCTGACGGCCGTCATCCTCACGCAAATGAGCGTCGGCCGCTCGGTCAAGGCGACGATCGACTATTCCTTCGGCACGCTGGGCGGCGCGATCTACGCCGGCCTCGTCTCCAATTACGTTCCCGGCGCGCATGAGCTGGCGCTGCTGCTTCTGCTCGGCCTCGCCATAGCGCCGCTCGCTCTGCTCTCGGCTTTGACGCCGCGCTTTTCCGTCGCGCCGGCGACTGGCGTCATCGTCGTGCTCGCGCCGACGATCACACATGCGACCGCCTTCCATTCGGCCTATGATCGCGTGCTCGAGGTGGCGCTCGGCGGCGCCGTCGCGCTCGTCGTGTCGCATCTCGTCTTTCCGGCGCGCGCCCGCATTCTCGCGCTCGAGGCCGGCGCCGAAATGCTCGCCGTGATGGCCGAGGCGCTGGCTCCGCTGTTCTCGGGCTTCGCCCGGCCGCAGGACCCGGAAGCGATTCGCGATCTGCAGCGCGGCGTCGGCGACGCCTTCGCCCGTCTCGACAAGATGGAGCAGGAGGCGCGTCATGAACGCATCGTCTTCCTCGAGGCCGAGCCTGATCTCGCGCCGCTGCTGCGCGCGCTGCTGCGCATGCGGCATGATCTGGTGATGATCGGCCGCGCCGCGGTCACGCCCTTGCCGGAGCGGCTGCGCCCGCGCCTCGAGACGCTACTCGCGCGCATCGCGGACGCCGCCGCCGCCCAGCTTCTCGAGAACGGCGCCGCGCTGACGAACGCGCGCGCGCCCGTCGTGAGCAAGACATTGGACGCCGCCTTCGACGCTTATTCGCGAGAGATCACGGCGCTCCGAGAAGAAGGAATCCTCCGCGGCCTGCCGGTGGAGCAGGTCGAGCATGTCTTCGCGCTCGGCTTCGCGCTCGAGCAATGGCGCGGCGATCTCGACGAGCTCGAGCGCCGGATCGCCGAGCGCGCTCGTTAAGGAAGCGGCAAGGTTAACGATTTATTGCTCGACCCTGACGGTTCAACCGCAAGAGAGGGGTCGCCCGATGTTCCCGTCCCATTTCGTCGCGACGCGCCGCAAAAGCGCGCCGAGCGCGCTCATGATTTGCGCGCTGCTCGCGCTCGGCGGCTGCGCGCAGCCGCTCACCGACGTCACCGGCTCGATCGGCGCGACGCGACGCGCCGAGCTGCCGAGCGACGATGCCGAGCTACGCCGATTCGCCGACGAATGGGGTCGTCGCTTCGACGCCGACCCCAAGAACAAATCGGTCGCGCTCACCTATGCGAAGGCGCTGCATGCGCTGGATCGCAACGCGCAGGCCGTCGCCGTGCTGCAAGGCCTCGCCATTCGCTATCCGGATGATCTCTCCGTGCTCGGCGCCTATGGCAAGTCGCTCGCCGACGCCGGACGTCTGCGCGACGCCGCCGATGTCTTGTCGCGCGCCCATACGCCGGAGCGACCCGATTGGACTGTGCTCTCCGCGCAAGGCTCGATCGCCGATCAGCTCGGCAATCACGACGAAGCGCGCGACTATTATCAGACCGCGTTGAAGATCAAGCCCAATGACCCGAAGGTTCTCTCCAATCTCGGGCTCTCCTACGCGCTCTCCAAGCAGCTGCCGCAGGCCGAGAGCACATTGCTGACCGCCGCGTCGCAGCCGACGGCGGACATGCGGGTACGTCAGAATCTCGCGCTCGTGCTTGCGCTGCAGGGCAAGTTCGACGAAGCGGAGAACTGGTCGCGCCATGATCTCTCGCCGATCGACGCCGCGGCCAATGTCGCCTCGATCCGCCAGATGATCGCGCAATCCAACAGCTGGCGCGAGATCCAGAGCTACAGCGAGAAGACGAAGCAAAAGAAGAGCGCCGAAGCGCCCGCGCCGCGCGCAAAGCTCGGCGCGCTCACCAGCTCTGCGCCATCACCTGAATAATCGCCGGCGCCATCACGACGACCATCAGCACCGGCAGAAAGAAGACGATCATCGGCACGGTGAGCTTGGGCGGCAGCGCGGCCGCCTTGCGCTCGGCCTCCGCCATGCGCATGTCGCGGCTCTCCTGCGCCGTGACGCGCAGCGCGCGGCCGAGCGGCGTGCCGTATTTCTCCGCCTGAATGAGCACGGTCGAAATCTGCTTCACGCTGTCGAGGCCGGTGCGCGCCGTCAGATTCTGATAGGCCTGACGACGATCCGGCAGATAGGAGAGCTCCGCCGTCGCCAGCGCGAATTCCTCGGCGAGCGCCGCCGAGCGCACGCCGATCTCCTGCCCCACCTTGCGAAAGGCGTGATCGACCGACATGCCAGATTCGACGCAGATCAGCATGAGATCTAGCGCATCGGGAAAAGCGATGCGCATGCTCTGCTGCCGCTTGGCGATCGTGTTGCTGATGAACAGCTCCGGCGTCTTGACGCCGAGATATGTCGCGAAGATCACGATGCCCGCCTTGGTGAGCATGGGCCAATCGGAATCGTCGAGCACGACGAGATAGAAGACGGCGAAGAGCGCGAATGCGATCGGCGTCACCAGCCGGAAGAACAGAAAGGTCACTTCCGCCTGCGGCCCCCGATATCCGGCCGAGGCGAGGCGCAGCTTGGCGTCATCCGTGTTGAGCCATGTCGACAAGGAGAAGCGATCGACGACATTCTTCATATATTGCTTGGGCTGATAGCGCAGGCCGCCGCCATCCGCCTTGGCCGTCGCGCGCTCGCGCGCTCTGATGCGCTCGCGCTCATTGGCGACGCTCTTCATGCGCTTGGCCAATGCGTCGCTCTGCAAGAAGGTCGCTCCGAGCGACCATATGGTGGCGATGACCGCCATTGCGACGACGACGCTGAACACCAGCCGTCCATTGGTCGCTAGCTTGACGATCTGCTCCATGACTTTAGTGACCCCTCGCTCGACGCGACACGACTGCTCAAATTTCGAAGTCGATCATCTTCTGCATGATGAAGACGCCGATCGCCATCCAGAGCAGGCTCGCTCCGATGATGATGTTTCCGACCGTCGTATTGAACAGCACGGCGATATAGGCCGGATTGGTGAACCAGACGACGAGGCCGACGAGAAACGGCAGGCTGCCGATGATGCCCGCCGAGGCCTTGGCCTCCGCGGACATGGCTCTCACCTTCGCCTTCATCTTCTTTCGCTCGCGCAGCACGCCGGCGAGATTGGTGAGCGCCTCGGAGAGATTGCCGCCTGCCTTTTGCTGAAGGCTGATGACGATCGAGAAAAACGACGCCTCCGCCACCGGCACGCGATCGGCGAAACGCTCCGTCGCCTCGGCGATGGACAGTCCTATCGTCTGCGATTCGACGATCTGGCGAAATTCGCCGCGCACGGGCTCCGCAGCCTCGCCCGCGATCATGCGAAAGCAGTCGGCGACCGGCAGGCCGGCCTTCACGCCGCGAATGATGATATCGACGGCGCCGGGAAATTCGGCGATGAATTTCGCGATGCGCCGCCGCGCCAAAAAGCCCAGCAGCCAATGCGGCGCGCCGACGCCGGCGACGACGCCCGCCCCGACCGCGACCAGCGGATCAGAGTTGAAGACGAAGACGAGGAAAGCCACCAGCAGGCCGAAAGCCGCCGAAGCGATGAGAAATATCGTACGCGTCGTCGTCAGCCCCGCCTGCGCGATGCGCTGCTCGAGCGTCACCTTGGCTTTCTTCTTCGTCTCGACGTCCTTGAGGCTCTCCTGAATCAGCTTACGCCGCTTGTTCGGATCGCCGCTCCGCGCGTCGCGACGACGCTCGGTGGAGGACATGAGCGCCGCCGTCCGCTTCTGCGCCTGAATCTCGCCGGAGAGATAGGGATAGACGAAAGCGTACATCACTCCGCCGACGGCGAAGGTGACGAGAAGCGCGGAAAGGAGCGATTGACGATCCATTTTCTGGCCCTCGAAACTAATTTTCGTCGTCGATGACAGTGGCGGCGTCGAGCGCCGCGGCGAGCCGATTCTCCTCGCCGTAGTAGCGCGCACGCTCCCAGAAGCGCGGCCGACCGACGCCGGTGGAGCGATGCCGGCCGATGATGCGGCCATTGGCGTCCTCGCCGATGATCTCATAGACGAAGAGATCCTGCAGCGTGACGACATCCGCCTCCTGGCCGAGCACCTCGGTGATATGCGTGATGCGGCGCGAACCGTCGCGCAGGCGCGCCGCCTGCACGATAATGTCGATCGACGAGACGATCATGTCGCGGATCGTCTTCGCCGGCAGCGAGAAGCCGCCCATGGTGATCATGGATTCGAGACGGCCGAGCGCCTCGCGCGGCGAGTTGGCGTGCAGCGTGCCCATCGACCCGTCATGGCCCGTGTTCATCGCCTGCAGAAGATCGAAAGCCTCCGGTCCGCGAACCTCGCCGACGATGATGCGCTCGGGACGCATACGCAGGCAGTTCTTGACGAGATCGCGCATCGTCACCGCGCCCTGCCCCTCGAGATTTGGCGGGCGCGTCTCCAGGCGCACGACATGCGGCTGCTGAAGCTGCAATTCCGCCGCGTCCTCGCAGGTGATCACGCGCTCGTCGGTGTCGATGGAATTGGTGAGGCAGTTGAGCAGCGTCGTCTTGCCGGAACCCGTGCCGCCGGAGATCAGCACATTGCAGCGCACGCGGCCGATGATCTTCAGCACCTCGCCGCCTTCGGGCGAGATGGATGCGTAGCGTATGAGCTGATCGAGAGTGAGCTTGTCCTTGCGGAACTTACGAATGGTGAGCGCAGGACCATCGATCGCCAGCGGCGGCGCGATGACGTTGACGCGAGAACCGTCGAGCAGGCGCGCGTCGCAGATCGGCGAGGATTCGTCGACACGGCGGCCGACCTGGCTGACGATGCGCTGACAAATATTCATCAGCTGCGCATTGTCGCGGAAGTGGATGTTGGTAAGCTGAATCTTGCCGCCCACCTCTATGTAGGTCTTGGCGGCGCCATTCACCATTATGTCGGCGATATCGTCGCGAATGAGCAGCGGCTCCAGCGGACCATAGCCGAGCACGTCGTTGCAGATGTCGTCGAGCAGCTCTTCCTGCTCGGCGATCGACATCACGACATTCTTGATCGCGACGATCTCATTGACGATATCTCTGATCTCGTCGCGCGCGCTCTCCGGCTCGAGCTTGGAGAGCTGGGCGAGATCGATCGCCTCGATGAGCGCGCCGAAGATCATGCTCTTCGTCACGTAATATTGTTCCGAGCGCTTCTGCTCGGGAGGAGCCGCCGCCATCGCGCTCGCGGGCTCGGGCGCAGCATTCGGCGTCGGAGCCTTGATCACCGGCGCCGCCTGCTGTGTCGACCGCGCTGTCGCTGTCTGCGCCGTTCCGACGTTCGTACGCTTTCCGAACATGCGATCTCCTCGTTACGCTCAGTCGCCGCTCGTCAGCCGGCCAGCTTTCGTGACAAACGATCGAGCAGCGGCGCGAATAATCCGCTCTTGACCTTGCGGCTCACCGCGCGCCCCGTCACCTCGCGGCCGAGCGCGTCGAATTGCTCGATGATCTTGGCGCCGGGGTCGACCTCGGCGATCATCTGACCATTGTTGGAGGCGGCGCCGAACAGCTTCGGATCGAAGGGAATGATCGCCGACGGCTCCATTTCGATCGCCCTGGCGAAATCCGCCACGGCTATCTCCGGGCGCTTCGGCACGCCGACGAAATTCAAGACGAGCTTGGGCGGCGAGTCGTTCTGACGCGCGACGCGCAGCTGATCGATGAGCGTCTTGGCGTTGCGCAGATTGGCGAGATCGGGCGCCGCCACGATCGCCACCTCATCGGCGCCGATCAGCATGCGCTTCGTCCAGGCCGACCATTGATGCGGAACGTCGAGCACGGTGCAGGGCGCGGTGGCGCGCAGCGTGTCCACGATCGCGTCGAAAGCGGTCTCCGGCAGATCATAGAGACGATCGACCGTCGCGGGCGCGGCGAGCAGGCTGAGCTGCTCGCTGCATTTGGAGAGCAGACGGTCGATGAGATTGGCATCGACGCGATCCGGCGCAAAGACAGCTTCCGCGACGCCTTGCGGCGGGTCCTGGTTGAAATCCAGCCCCGCAGTGCCGAAGGGGAGATCGAGATCGGCGACGACCGTCTGCATCTGCAGCGCGCGCGCGATCGACCAGGCGAGATTATGCGCAATGCAGGAGGAGCCGACGCCGCCCTTGGCGCCGGCCACGGCGACGATGCGCCCCAGCGCCTCGGCGCTGTTATTATAGAGATCGGAGATGCGGGCGATGAAGCCGAGCACATCGATCGGCGCGACAATGTAATCGCTGACGCCACGCGCCATGAGCGCACGATAGAGCGATATGTCGTTGACATGGCCGAGCACGACGACCTTGGTGCCGGAGTCGCAGGACTCCGCCAGCGTCTCCAGCTGACCGATGAGCGTCTCACGCTCGCCGATCGCCTCGAGCACGATCAGATTCGGCGTCGGCGCCGATCGGAACGCCTCGATCGCGGCCGCGACGCCGCCCATGTGAACCTTGACATGCGCCTTGTCCATGCGACGGTCCACGGCGGCGGAATTCACCACCGCCACGGCGTCCGGCGTTTCGCAGAACGCCTGCACGGAAATGCGCGGCAAGGGAGCGATCTGCGCCGCCGCGTCGCTCTCCGCCACTGCCGACTGCTCTTTCATCAACCGCCTCCAACCGAGCTGATATTCGTGCCTTTGACGTTCCAATTCGTCGCCGGATCGGCGCCCTTGCGCACATTGCCGATCGCGCGCATGCGCGATTCGATGTCGGCCGGCGTCTCGCCGCGCGGCGTGACGAGATCGCGCGGATCGTCGATCTGCGCCGCCAATGTCGTCTGGCTCGCGCAGCCGAAATTCCAATAGGTGGTGTTGTCCCACCCTTCCAGCGAGCTCGCAGAAGCGAGATCGGCGGGCCATTGGCCGCACCGTCCCGCGACCTTCGCGCGAACGCCCTGGAAGGACAGACGCACAGGCGCGGCCAGATTTGGATCTGTCACCGGATAGGAGGCGACATAGACGGCGCTGGAGACGCCGCTCTCCGCCAATATGCGTTTCACCGCATCGACGCCGCCGCGCACGGCGAGCTGATCTTTCGTTCCCGTCGGCGCGAGAAGCGTGATCTGGCCATGGCCGAAGCGGCGATAGCGCAGCACGAAATCATGAATGCGCCCCGTGGTCGCATAGTCGAGGCGCTGCGACGGCAACACGTCGATGGAGGTGCTGGCGTCCGCGAGCACGACCGGATGACGGTCGCGATAGTCTTGCGCGACGGCGGGCGCCGGCAGCGTTCTGTTCACGCCGCAGCCGGCGAGAGGCGCCATCGCGGCGAGGCAAGCGAGCCTCGTTCCGAAGGCTTTGAGTTTCGCGCTGTTCAGTCGGATAGACATCTTTAGCCGCTCCTCGCGCGCTCAGTCCTGAATGAAGCCGACGCGGCCCTTCAGGCGTGGAACCGCTTGCGGATGTTGGGGATTGGCGTAGAGCCGATTGACGCGGCCGAGCAACCAGGCCTGCGGGTCGCTGGCGTCCGCGAAGCCGTCGTCGGGCCGCGACACATCGCGCGCCTGGATCGAGCGCGCAATGAAGGGCGTGACGATGATGAGCAACTCGGTCTCGTTGCGCAGATAATCGCGCGAGCGGAACAGCGTTCCGAGCACCGGCAGATTGATGAGGCCCGGCAGGCCGTTGATGGCCTGATCGGATTTCTGCTGCAGCAGGCCCGCCGTGGCGATGGAGCCGCCGGACGGCAGCTCGACGCTCGTCTCATTCTTACGAGTCTTGAAGCCGGGAACAGTCACGCCATTATAGGTCTGCGCGCCCTGATAATCGACCTCCGTCACCTCTGTGGCGAGATGCAGGAGAATGCGGCCTTCGGCGAGCACCACAGGCGTGAAGTTCAACGACACGCCATATTGCTTGAACGTGATGCCGACGGTGCAGAGGATCGAGCCGCTGATACAATTGCCATTGCCCGGCACCGCGACCTCGCCGCCGACGGTGAATTTTGCCGACTCGCCGGAAACCGCAGTGACGGTCGGCTCGGCGAGAATGCGCGAGACGCCGTAGCGCTCATAGGCCTGCAGCGTCGCGGATGTGCTGTTGGGGCCATTGAGGCTCAATGCGCTGGAAGTGAGGGCGGAATTGATGGCGAAGGGATTCTCCTGAACGAGCTTGCCCCAACCGCCGGACAAAATCGCCTCGCCGCCGGATTTGGCCGAGACGCCCAGCTGCTTGATCACGCGCCGCTGCACCTCGGCGACCGTGACCTTCAGCATCACCTGATCCTGCGTGCTGATGGTGAGCGCGTTGACGACGAGGCCTTCGCCGCCGGCGCCATTGCCCTGGGCGGAGGACGAGCGCGCGGCGAAGCCCTTGGCGATGTCGACGGCGCGCTGCGCCTCGGACGCGGATTCGACCGTGCCGGTCAGAATGATCGTGTCATTGACCGTGCGTGCGGTGATGTTCGATTTGGGTAGGGCGGCGCGCAACAGCGGCCCGAGCTCGCCGACGTCGCGGCCGATGCTGATCTCGAGATTGGCGATCTGCCGCCCGGCGCGATCGAGCGCGAAAATCGTCGTCTGGCCCGTTTCCGCGCCCATTATGTAGAGCTTGCGCGCCGAGCGGACGACCGCATTGGCGACCTTTGGATTGCCGACCACGATCTCCGACGCCTCGGCCGGAAGATCGACGATGATCGACTTGCCGACGCCCATGGCGATGCGTCGAGACATCATCGCCTCCGCGCTCGACTGGACGCCCCATTTTTCCTGGCCGGACGCTGGAATGGCTCCGAGCGAGACGCCGGCGAGCGCGAGGATCGCGAGCGCCGCCGCCCCCGATAGCCGACGCGCCGACCTGCCCATATCCGTCGTTCCGCGTTCGATTTTCGCCATGTGGCGCCGTCCTTCGATGAGCCGCATCGCCTCAGCGCGTGCGCATGGTTGATGGGAAGCCGAAGCGCACGACCGTCAATGAATCGTCCGCCGCCGAAGCGCGCTTGTCGTCGTCATGCGCATCCGCCATCGAGCGCAGCATGAGCGCCAATTGGCCGGTACGCTGCGCGAGAATGACGAGCTCGGCCTGCCGCGGCTCGAGATCGAGCGTGGCGGTCGCGCCGGTCACGACGGATTCGCCGTTCTTCGTCTCGACGATCGGACCGATCGCCATCACGCGCACATTGGTGAGAATGACTTCCGAGGAGAGGTCGGCGGAGCCGCCTTCACGGCCGCGATCGGAGTCGCGATAGGTGCGCATCACATCGACATGGTCGTTTGGAAGAATGAAGCCGCCCGCCGTCGTGTTGGGCGAGATGTCGATCGCGACCGCGCGATGGCCGGCGGGAAGCAGCGTCGACATCAGCCCCGCGGTCGGGCCTTTGACCAGACGCTCGCGCCGCACCGGCTCGCCATTGGAGATCGGGTTGCGGACATAGGAGCCCTGCAGATCTTCCTTGCCGTTCGGCGTCTCGCTCTTGCGCAGCACGCCCTGGGGCACGGCGCCGATCGGCCAATCGATCCAATTGGTGTCCGGCTCCGTGAGCGCGGTTCCATAAGAGAGATCGCGCGTCGCCACGAGAACCTTGTCGGTCTGCGGCTGCGCGGGAATCATCTGAACGATCTTCGGCGCCTCGGGCGGCGATCCGTTCATCATCAGGAAGGCTCCGCCGCCCGCCACGACGGCGACGCCGAGAACCACGATCTGCGCCTTGTTCATTTGCTTCCAGTCCGGTCGCTCCACCTAGAGCGGAGCATTCCGGATGAAAGCGGAAAAACGTCAAATTATGGTTAATCGCCGGTAAGACAGCAGGCTCTTTCGCATTGCGAAGCGAAAGGATCTCGCAGCGCCGCCGTCATGCGGCGGTGAGCAGCGCCCAGAGCTGGGAATTGGGATAGACGGCGATTCCGGCGATCGCGAGCGCTATGCCGTAAGGCACGCCCTCAGTGGCGTCGCAAAGATGCGCGAGGCGCGGCGATTTGGCGACGAAGCGCGGCTCGAAGCGCCGCAACGCGAGAATAGCGAGAGTCAACGCGCCGCCCGCCAGAGAGGCGACGAGCGCGTAATCGGCGAGTTGCTCGAAGCCGAGCCACAGCGCCGTCGCAGAGGCGAGCTTGGCGTCGCCGCCGCCCATCCAGCCGCGATTGAACATGAGGAAGGTCGCGGCGAGCACGGCCGCCCCGCAGGCCACATGCGACGCGACGCTGTCGAGCGGCATGCCGAGCCATGCGGCGAAAATCGCGAACAAGGCGATAAGCGCCAAGGAGACGCGATTGGGAATCGTCATGGTGAGAAGATCGGCGAAGGCCGAAAACGCCATCAAGGCCGGAAAGAGGATTAGCGCGGCGGCGGCTGCGATCATCAGTGTCGTTCCTGTCGCCGCGCCTCTCTCTTTTGCGACAAAGGCGCCTCTCGAAGTCGTTTCGGCGCGCTCGGATGAGCGCGCGATTCGCGCGTCGCGCGGCGAGGAGCCGACGCGCGCGCACGAGTCGGGCGATCGTTCAGCTGAGGTTCTGAGCGATCTTGTTGAAAGTCTCTGACAGATTGCTGCCGACGAGCTTCACAGCGGTAATAATAATGACAGAAATCAAAGCGCCGATGAGGCCGTATTCGATAGCCGTGGCGCCGGACTCATTGTCCAAAAATTTCATAACCGACGATTTCATCGCCTTCTCCTAATGTAGGGCGGCACGATTCGCCGCCCATGCGCCGAGCCGGCCGGCCCCGTTCACGAGCCGGCCTTCGGCGGGAATGCGTGCGCTGAAATGATCTCGACGCGGGGGCGGCGAGATCAGCGCCCGCCAGACCTCAGCTCAGATTCTGAGCGATCTTGTTGAAGGTCTGCGACAGGTTGCTGCCGACGAGCTTCACTGCGGTGATGATGATGACGGAGATCAGCGCGCCGATCAGGCCGTATTCGATGGCGGTCGCGCCGGACTCGTCCTTAACGAACCGCGAAATCAAGCTCTTCATACTCGTGCTCCTCGCTCTATTGACTGAGTTCGGCGGCGTCGCTCGATCGAGCCCGTTCGCCGGACAGGACGAGACCCTACGTAGAACTTCTTGCAAACGCGTTAATCGCATCATCGACCTATGAAATTCAGGACGCGAGGCGCGACGCTTTCTCATTTTCAGCAATGATTCACTATTACGTGGTTTTGTTCGACGCGAAGCCTCGCAAAGGCGATGATTGTTCAGAGGTGCGTGATGCGCTCGTCCCGTTTCCATGGATATTTGGCATTATTGGTCGGCGCGACCGTCACCGCCGGCGTCGCTATGGCGCGCGAGGGCGAAAGACGCGGTGTTTTCGTGGATATAGACCGCGCTCGCGTGGTGCGCATGCCAGAAGGCGCGCAGACGCTCATCATCGGCAATCCGCTCATCGCCGATGTGACGATGCTGAAGACCAATCGCCTCATGGTCGTTACCGGAAAAAGCTTCGGATCGACCAATCTCATCCTGCTCGATCCCACCGGCAATCAGGTCGGCGAGGAGATCATCACCGTCACCCAGCCGATGGACAAGCTGGTCGTGCTGCGCGGCTCGCGCCGCGAATCCTACGCTTGCTCGCCCGATTGCGCGCCGGCCGTCGATCTCGGCGACGACAAGGACTATACGGCGCGGGTTCTCGACGCGGTGAAGCAGCATGAGGGTTCATCCTCGCCCAAGCGTTGAAGGACGTCGCCCAGGGACGCAACGGAGCGCGCATGGGGGATCAAAAGCGGCGGACGCGAGACGCCCTTTCGGACCATGGGTTCGAGAAATGAGCGGAGAAGAGATTTTGTCGCGACAGCCGACGCGCCGTTTCGCTGCGAGCGTAATTCGCTTCCGGCGCGACCAGAGCGCGGCGCTCGCCGTCGAATTCGCCATGGTGCTCGTTCCGATGCTGGGCCTGCTCGGCGCGATTTTCGAGACCGGCATCGTCTATTTCAAGAGCCAGCAGCTGCAGGTGACCACCATTCATGCGAGCCGCGCCGTGCTGACGCACAGCCTCGCCAACATGACCTATCAGAATTTCATCGATAAATATGTCTGCACATGGCAGGCCAGCGGCGTCGTCGCCTCAGGCACGCTGAGCAAATCCTTCGACTGCTCGAAGATTCTCGTCGATATCGCCGAGGTCGCGGACTGGTCGAAAGCCTCGACCTCCAATTCCTTCTATTCGACTCCTCCGGCGGCGAGCTCGACGATCTCTATGCCTGCCTCCGGCCATGTCGCCGTGGTGCGCATCGTCTATCCGATGCCGGCCGTGACCGCCATTCTCACCGGCGGCATTTTGACCGGCATAACGCTCGGCAAAACGACGGGCGGAGAGGTGACCTACAATAGTCGCTGGACACATCTGCTGTTCGGCGTCGCGGCCTTTCGCGTGGAGCCGACATGAGCGCGTCGCCGGCCCAGCTCCGAGATGCGCGCGCCTTGCTGCGCGAGGAGCGCGCCTTCGCGGCGGTCGAATTCGCGCTCATGCTGCCGCTGGTGCTCGTGATCTATCTCGGCCTCGCGGAGCTGGCGCTCGGGCAGCGCGCGAGCCAGAGGCTCGATCTGGTCGCGCATACGCTCTCCGATCTCACCGCGCAGCAATTGACCGGCGGCTCCTTTTCCGGCCAGGCCGGAATGGACGAGACGACGATTCAGGCGATCTTCTCCGCCGCGACGACGCTGATGTCGCCACTGCCGACCACTAATCTCAAAATGACGATCTCAGAGGTCACGGTCAGCGCCGATGCGACGCAGACGAGCGGCTTTAAGGCGAGCGTGAATTGGACCATCGCCAAGAACTCCGGCACGCTGCGCCCTTGCAAGATCAATAATGTCGCCAAGCTCAACGCGGCCGATGTCGCTCCCGTCGATCCCAATTCCATGCCGACGAGCTATACGAGCGCGAAATCGGTGACGCTGTCCAACGCCGGCGGCGGCACGACGACGACCAGCGTGACGCCGACCGTCGGCTCGATCATCGTCGCCGATGTGATCTACAGCTATCAGCCCTCCTTCAGCCGCACGATCACCTGGATGAAGACCGCGGCGCCGCAGATGTCGCGCACCAGCTATTCGCCGGTGCGCAACACCTACAGCCCCAATCATGTGCAATATTACATGACGAGCGGAACCAACTGCACGCCTGGGACGCCCTGAACGATCAGATCGTCTGATTATAGGCGCCGACTTCCGGATTCTCGCGCAGCACCGCATCCACCGCGTGGAACATCTCGCGCATGCGCGCCTCCGACACCGGGCTCTCGACGACGACGACCAGCTCCGGCTTGTTCGATGAGGCGCGCACCAGGCCCCATGTGCCGTCGGCGGTCGTCACGCGCACGCCATTGACGGTGACGAGATCGCGAATCTTCTGCCCCGTGAAGGCGACGCCATCGGCCTCCATCTTCTGGAAGCGCGCGATCACCTTGTCGACGACGCCATATTTCGTCTCGTCGGCGCAATGCGGCGACATGGTCGGCGAGCCCCAGGTCTTGGGCAGCGCGGCGTAGAGATCGGACATGGACTTGTCCGGATTGCGATCGAGCATCTGCAGCACATGCACCGCCGTCAGCAGGCCGTCGTCATAGCCGCGGCCGACCGGCGCGTTGAAGAAGAAGTGGCCGGATTTCTCGAAACCGGCGAGCGCTTTGAGCTCCGTCACGCGGCGCTTGATGTAGGAATGGCCGGTCTTCCAATAATCGGCCTTCACATTGCGCGAGAGCAGCTCCGGATCGGTCGCGAACAATCCCGTCGACTTCACATCGACGACGAAGGTCGCGCCCGGATGCAGCTTGGAGAGATCGCGCGCCAGCATCACGCCGATCTTATCGGCGAAAATCTCCTCGCCCGTATTGTCGACGACGCCGCAGCGATCGCCGTCGCCATCGAAGCCGAGACCGACATCGGCGCCGCTCTCGCGCACCTTGTCGGCCATGGCGTGCAGCATATGCAGATCTTCGGGGTTGGGATTGTAATGCGGGAAATTATAATCGAGCTCGGTGTCGAGCGGCACGACCTCGCAGCCGATGCGCTCCAGCAGCTGGGGCGCGAAGGCGCCCGCCGTGCCATTGCCGCAGGCGGCGACGACCTTCAGCTTGCGGGTGAGCTTTATACCCGAGGCGAGATCGTCGAGATAACGGGCGCCGAAATTATCGACATAGCGATAGGAGCCACCCTCGGCGAAGCGGAAAACGCCGGCGAGCACGATCTCCTTCAGCCGGCCCATCTCCACGGGGCCGAAAGTGACGGGACGCTGCGCGCCCATCTTCACGCCGGTCCAGCCATTGTCATTGTGCGAAGCCGTGACCATGGCGACGGCGGGAACGTCGAGCGCGAATTGCGCGAAATAGGCCATGGGCGAGAGCGCGAGGCCGATATCGTGCACGCGCACGCCGGCCGCCATCAGGCCGGTGATCAGCGCCAGCTTTATGGAGGCGGAATAGGCGCGATAGTCATGGCCGGTGGCGAGCTCGAGCGGCACGCCCATCTCATGGAGCAGCGTGCCCAATCCGAGGCCGAGCGCCTGCACCCCCATGAGGTTGAGCTCCTTCTCGAACAGCCAGCGCGCGTCATATTCGCGAAACCCCGTCGGCTTCACGAGCGGCGTCGTCTCATAGGCGTAAGTGTTCGGGGCGAGATCGGAAACGGGGGTCGGAAACATCGCATCTCCTAAAGGACGAACCTCGGTTGGCAAGGACATAAGGGAAAAACGCCGCCGCGCCAAACCACAGGACGTCCCCCTCCCCGCGATCCGCCGTCCGGCGCCGGCGGATCGATCGAGATATCGGATGCTTTACGCCGGTTTCCGGTCCTTTGGGACCCGAAGAATCGGTCGAGGCGCACAGATGTGGGGCATCGGCCGAGCAATGGCCGACGACGAATTCTACGGATTTTCATGTGGATGAAAAAGCGTACGTCGACATGTGACGGTTTTACGTCGGCGAGGGGAAAAATATCGAAAATATTCTTTGTCGCCGCTATTCGTCTTCGGCGGCGCCGATCGCGCGACAACGCGACCGAGGCGGCTCCGACGAAAAAAGCGCGGCGAACCAACGTGGTTCGCCGCGCCGACCGCCGGCGCGCACATGGGGGATGCGCCCGGCTAGCTCTCGATGACTCGCGAGAGTCAAAGCCCTTTTCGGGGAGATCTGAGCGCGGTTCAGCTATAGGCCCGGACGCCGTTATAGTCAATTATTCCTATAGGATTTAAATACTGTCTCGGAGGCCGATTGCGCATTCGAGACGGCTGGGCGATCATCGCCGCCGCAACGGCATGGAGGATTCGCATGGTCGAGCGACAGCCCTATACGCCTCTCGCCAAGGCGCTGCATTGGATCATCGCCGCTCTGGCGCTGACCTCCCTGCCGACCGGCGTGGTGATGGCCGATCTCGATAAAGGGCCGTTGCAGGACAATCTCTTCGTGCTGCACGAATCGATCGGCGTCATCGTGCTGGCCCTGATGGTTCCCCGCCTTCTCGCGCGACTGCGCCATCGGCCGGGCGCAAGCGCCGATCTGACGCCGGCCGAGCGTCTCGTCTCGAAAGCGACGCATCGCGGGCTCTATCTGCTGCTGATCGCGACGCCGATCGTCGGCTGGCTTGCGTTGTCGGCCTATGGCCTCGGGCCGAGCTTCTTCTGGCTCGGCCATCTCCCGGCCCTCCTCGGCAAGGACGAGCCGCTATCGAAACAGCTCTTCGAGCTGCATGAAATTCTCGGCTGGGCCATGCTGGCGCTGATCGCGCTGCATGTGGCGGGCGTCATCCGCCACCGTATCGCCGGCGACGAGGTGGTCTGGCGGATGCTTCCGCAGTCTTGGCGCAAATAGCGAGGCCCGGGCGGGGGCGGCCGATGCGCCCCCGCCGGTCGCCGTCAGGCGTGGCCCTGAGTCGGGAAATATAGCCGGTAGACATTCTGCCCCGGCGCCACGACCGAGGCCTCGCGCCGCACGATGATCTTGGTGTCGGCGTCCGGGCCGATCGTGTCGCCGTCGCTCAGAACGTCGCCGGCGTCGATCAGATAGGCGGCGAGATCGAGCAGAAAGCCGCTGAGCTGGCTCGGATCCTCGAGATAGCCGCGCGTCTCTATCTCCATCAGGCCGAAAGCGTCGAGACCTTTGGTGATCGCCGAAACGCCGCCATCTGGATCGCGGCCGAGCGCGACGGCGACGCAGAAGGGAACCGGGGGCTCGTCGCCGCCCTTCGACACCGCCTCGGCGACGAGCGCGGCCGGCCAAAGAGCGTCGGAGCCGGCGAAATGCACGGCGCAAGCGGAGGGCGTCGCCTCTATGACCGCCGTGATCGCGCGCCCGAGCAGACGCGCTCTGGCTTTGGCGTCGGCGCCGCCGGTCACGGCCACCACCACATGGCCCGCATGGCCTTCGATCACCGACCAGACATCCTTCCAATGCCAGGCATAGGCGACGCAAGGGTCGTCCTGGGCTATGGGCGCCGGCGCCGTCACGCCGCCGATGGCCACCATGCCGCCATCGACGAGAAACACGCTGGTTCCGCCCGGGACCTCCTTGTCGGGCGTCTGCGCCTGCGGCAAATGCCGGCGGATCGCGGAGCCGAGCGCCTCCCCCTCGGGAAGCCGCCCATCCTTCGAGAGAACGAGCGCGAGCATTGTTTCATTGGGGGCGGCCATACTGGGCTCCGGGTGAAAGGTGAGAGTTGACGCGAGAGACCGAAGCGGACTCTCCGCCCGATTGCCCCATGTCGGGAACCATTTTGCTTCTAGCACAGATGGCGCCATGGCGGTGCCGACCGCCCGGCCTCATCCGCCCTTCGGCCGCGCGAACAGGTCCGAATGCCCGATCTCGCATCCCTCGGCCGCCAGGCGGGCGCGACGCCAATCCTCGACGATTCTAGCCGAAACCTCCCCGGTCTCGGCCACGGCCGCCGCCGAGCCCTCGGCCAGAGCGGCGATCAGCGCCGTTTCCGCCGCGCCGAGCCGCCAGGGACTCGGCGCCGTCTCGACGCTATAGCCGAGCCTCTCCAGCGCGCGCGCCAGCAGTTCCGCCGCGCGCGGCCCGGCGGCGGGTCCAAAACCCTTGTCGCGCGCCTGATGGCGGTGGAAGGCGGCGAGCATTCCCGCATCGTCGGCATGCGGCGGCGTCCAGCGCTCCTCGCCGGAATAGCTCAATATCGCATAGAGCGGCAGGCGGCGCGCCGCGATCTGCTCCGCGAAGGCCTCGAGCCATTGCGCCGAGACGAGATCGAAAAAAGCCGCCGAAGTCACGAGGTCGATCTTTCCCTCGAGCGCCGCCCCCGCGCCGCCGGAAAGATCGGCGGTCCGAAACTCGACATCGAGGCGCCGCGCGACCTTGGAGAGGATCAGCGTCTCGCCCTCCTCCGCGACATCCGCCCAGGCGATGAGACGCGCTCTCGCGGCGGCGAGCAGCGCCGGATCATGATCGATGAGAAGCCATTTCTGGCGCGCCGGCAGATATTCGGCGAGGCCACGCAAATTGGAGCCGGCCCCGCAGGCGAGATCGACGATGGTCAGAGACTCGCGATCCGCGAAGGCGCGCGCGACGGTCTCGCGCAAGGCGGGATTGCGCGCGGCGCGATCGGCGCTCTCGCGCAGATCGAGCCATTCGGCCGAGAAACCGCTCATGCCAGCCCCCTCGTCACATTGGCGATGATGCGCGCCGTCTCTTCCCAGCGCGGCAGCGCCCGACCGGTGCGCCAGGAGGCCTCGGCGAGCCGCGCCCGCAAGGCCGAATCCGCAATGATCGCGCGCAGAGAATCGCGCAGCGCGGCCACATCCCCCGGCGGGATTTTCAGCGCGGCGCTATCGGGGATTGTGTCGCCCGCAGCGCCTCCCGTCGTCGCGACGATGGGCAGCCCGCGCGCCAGCGCCTCGGCGAGCGCCATGCCATAGCCCTCATGAAGCGATGCGGAGACGAAGACATCCGCGCCGTGATAGGCCGTGTCCAGCGCCTCGCCGGAAAGCTCGCCGCGCAGAACGATGCGTCCGCCGAGACCTTTCGCCTCTATGAGCTGCGCGAGATCGGCCGCCGTCTGGGGAGAATGTTGGGCGCCGCCAACAATGGCGAGGCGCCAGTCGAGATCGGAAAGGCCGCTCAGCGCCTCGACCAGAAGATGAAACGCCTTGCGCGGAATGATGGAGCCGACGGCGAGCAGCAACGGCGCGCCGCCCGAGCCTCTTGCGCGCTCGGCCGGATCGGTTCCCGGCGGAGCGATGGTCAGCTTGCGCTCCGGCACGCCGAAATCGCAGATCAACGTCTCGCCCGTATGCGCACTGGTGGCGATCACATGAGCGGCGCGGGCCAGCGCCCGGCGTTCGCTCTCGCGCAGCGCCGCCGCACGCTCCGGCGCGAGCCCCGCCTCGAGACAGAGCGGATGATGGCAGAGCGCCACGATCGGCGCCGCAATGGATGCGATCACCGTCTCGGACAACGCGCCATAGGCGAGGCCGTCGATGAGCGCGACATCATCCGCCGTCAATTCACGATCGAGAACCGCGGCGACGGCGCGCTCCTCCTCGGCCGTCGGATGCGGCAAACCGCCCGGCAGCGCGAGATGGAGCGCCGCAACGCCCTGCCCCGCCAATTCCGCGAGCACGCGGCGGTCATAGCCATAACCGCCGGTCCTCGCCTCTATGTCTCCGGGAATGGCGAAGACGATGCGCCTCACACGGCGCCCTCGAACCAGGCGCGGGCGACATGGGATTCGTGCAGCGTCACGCGAATGCGCGAGATCCCTTCGCCGCCCGGCCCGAGCGCGCCGGTGCGAGCTGCGGCGGCCATCGCGTCGAAAATATGCCGCGAGAGGAATTCGGTCGTCGTCTGCCGGCCCTTGAACTGCTCGATCTCATCGAGATTCTGGTAGTTCAGCGGCGCCAGCGTCGCTTTCAGCGCGTCATGGGCGCGGCCGATGTCGACGACCACCTCGTCGACGGTCAGCGTCTCGCGGAAAAACGCCACATCGACGACGAAAGTCGCGCCGTGCATGCGCTGCGCCGGGCCGAACAGCTCGCCCTTGAAGCTATGGGCGATCATGATGTGGTCGCGGACTTCGACTGCGTACATTTTCTTCTCCGTTCAATAGCGAAACAATGTGGCGAGGCCGCTCGCCCCCGGCGCGAGGACGCGCGGCAGCTCCCGCGGCGCGTCGGCGAAGGGAATTTCCTCGGTGATGAGCGCATCGAGCCGCGGATCGGCCAACAGCTCCAGCGCCTTGTCCAGCCGACGGGCGTAGCTCCAGCGCGGCCGCCGCGAGGGCGCCACCTGCCCAACTTGCGAGGAGACGAGCCGCAGCCGATTGGCGTGAAAGCCGCCGCCGAGCGGCGCGGAGACCTGCCCCTCCCCATACCAGCTCAATTCGACGATCGTCGCCTCCAGCCCGGCCGCGGCGAGCGCCAGCGCCAGCCCCTCGGAGGAGGCGGTGGCGTGGAAGACGACATCCGCGCCCCGCCCCTCCAGCGCGTCGGCGCCGACGAATCGCGCGCCGAGACTCTCGGCGATCTGCGCGCGGGAGTCCTCGCGATCATGAATCAGCACCTCGGCGCCCGGAAGGCGCGCTGCGAGAGCTGTGACCAGCAGGCCGAGAACGCCGGCGCCGATGACGACGATGCGGTCGCCCGGCCCGGCTCCCGAATCCCAAAGCCCGTTCAGCGCCGTTTCCATATTGGCGGCGAGCGGCGCGCGGCGGGCCGGCGTCTCCTGCGGAATTGGCCGCAGCATGGCGACGGGCGCGACGAAAAAATCCTGATGCGGATGGAGACAGAACACGTCGCGGCCGAGAAGCTCGGCCGGCCCTTCCTCGACGCGGCCGACGGCGCAATAGCCGTATTTCACCGGAAAGGAGAAAGCGCCCTCCTGAAACGGCGCGCGCATGCGCTCCCATTCCGAACGCGGCGCGCGGCCTTCGAAGACGAGCCGCTCCGTGCCGCGGCTGACCGCGCTCCACAGCGTCCGCACCAGCGCCTCTTCCGGCCCCGGGGTCGCGAGAGAGGCGACGCGCAAGGCGGCGTCACGCGGCGCCTCGACCCACAGCGACCGCGCCTCTTTCATACCATTAAAGTAGGATTTATTCGACTCGGCCAATTTACAAACCTCATGCTTCGCGGCTATTGCTAGAACACGGCGGCGATGCGCGCCAGCCGATTTTCCCGGTTCCGCATAGGAAACGACGACGCGAATGTCCGCCGCCGCCCCCGCCGGTCTCCAGAACCGATCCGAACTCTTCCGGCGACGCCTGCTGGTCGCCGCGATCGACGCCGCCGTTTATGTCGCCCTGCTGATCTGGCTCGCCGATATTCTGGGGCAAGACGGCTGGAGCGTCATCGACGCCGCGATTCTCCTTTGCTTCGCCATTGCCGCGCCCTGGAGCGTGCTCGGCGTCAGCAACGCCATTCTCGGCTTCTGGCTCTTGCATTTCCATCCGCGCCCGCTCGACAGCGTCGCGCCTTTCGCCCGCGCCGGCGACACGCGACGCCGCATCCGCACGCGCACGGCCGTCACGCTGACGATCCGCAATGAGGACGCCGCCCGCGTGCTGACGCGGCTTGCCGCCATGAAGGCCGATCTCGACGCGACCGGCGAAGGCGCCCTCTTCGATTGGTTCGTGCTGAGCGACACCACCGATCCGCGCATCTCCGCGCAGGAAGAGACCGAATTCGCCCGCTGGCGCGCGGCCGAAGGCGCCGAGGCGACGCGGCTGCATTACCGCCGACGCTCCGACAATATCGGATACAAGGCCGGCAATATTCGCGATTTCTGCGAGCGCTTCGGCGGCGCCTATGAATTCATGATTCCGCTCGACGCCGACAGCCTGATGGACGGCGAGACGATTCTGCGCCTGGTGCGCATCGGCGAAGCCTATCCGCGCATCGGCATTATTCAGAGCCTCGTGGTCGGCGCGCCATCGCGCTCGGCCTTCGCGCGCGCCTTTCAATTCGGCATGCGCGCCGGAATGCGCAGCTACACGATGGGCGCGGCCTGGTGGGGCGCCGATTGCGGCCCCTTCTGGGGACACAATGCGCTGGTGCGCATCGCGCCTTTCGCGGCATATTGCGATCTACCGCGTCTTTCCGGCGAGAGACATATTCTCTCGCATGATCAGATCGAGGCGGCGCTGATGCGGCGCGCGGGCTATGAGGTGCGCGTGCTGCCGGTGGAGAGCGGAAGCTATGAGGAAAATCCGCCGACGCTGCTGGAATTCATGCGCCGCGACCTGCGCTGGTGCCGCGGCAACATGCAATATTGGGAGTTGCTCTCTCTGCCGGGACTGCTGCCGATGAGCCGCTTTCAGCTCATCTGGGCGATCAGCATGTTCATCGGCGCGCCGGCCTGGACAGCGATCATATTGCTCGGCGCGCTGCTGCCGCTGGTCGAGGATGTGTCGCGCTTTCCGTCTGGCTCGGCGGCGGCGCTCTATCTTCTGTTTCTCGGCTTTTATCTCGCGCCCAAGCTCGCCGGCTATGCGGATATTGCGCTGACGCCGGGCGGCGTGCGCCGCTATGGCGGCGCCGTCCGCCTGCTGCTCGGCGCGGCGCTCGAGATCGTCTTCTCCTTCATCATCGGCGCCGTCACGACATTCGGCGTCACTGTGCTGCTCGCGCGCCTTCCCTTCGAGGGCGAGGCGGGCTGGAGCGGACAGAGCCGCGACGCGCATGGCCTCGGCGCATGGGAGACGGCGCGCGCGCTCTGGCCGGCATTCGCTTTCGGCGCTCTGGTTCTCGCCATCGCCGGATTTTCCGCGCCTTCTCTGGCCTTGTGGTCGGCGCCGCTGACCTTCGGCTATGTCGCCGCATTTCCCTTTGCGCTCGCCAGCGCCTGGCCGCATCTCGGCGCCTGGTTCACGCAAGCAGGGCTCTGCGGCGTCCCCGAGGAATTCGCGCCGCCGCCGATCTTCGCCCGGCTGCGCGCGCCCCAGCGGCGGGAGGCGACGCCCGAGCCTCGGGCGATCGCTTCATCGGACGAACGCATTTCCGCGTGAGGGATCAGATGGGATCGGACGCTCGCATGAGAGACGAAACGCGCCGGGAAGAACTCCGCGCCTCGCTGCGCGTGCTGCGATCGGAGAGCGCGGACGCCGCCGCGCCGCGCATAATGGCGCCGCGCCGGCTCGTTGTCGTGGCCCCGCGGCCGGCCGCCGACGAGCCGCTGCCCCCGGCGCAACGCTTTCTCGCATCGGCCGCGCTCGCCGGGGCTCTGCTGATGGCGGTCGCGGCGCTCTCGGACGCGGCCGCCCACGCCATGGGCGCGATGGAGCCGCGCGCCATCGCGTCACTGGAGATGGGCCGCTCTCACTTCGGCTTCGGCCAATAGCCCTGCGGCGCGCCCGGCGCCCCGACCGGGGTCGTTTCCACCGGCCCTTCGCCGGTGATCTGAATGACGACCTCCTCCTCGCCGGCGCCGTCCCAGTGAACGCCGCCGGCCGGATGAAGCACATAGGAGCCCGCCGTCACCGGCCGCGCCTTCTTGAAATCCAGCTCCTCGCCGACGCCGTTCCACCATGTGCCCGAGACCACCACCGCATGGCGATCCCGCGAATGGAAGTGCGGGTTGGAATGATGTCCAGGCGGGAAGCGCACGCGCACCACATAGACGCCGGGCTTCGACGGATCGCCGAACAGCACCGCCTGGGCGGGGCCGATGCCGAGCGGGCTCTTGAATTGAACCTCGTCGGCGGGCTTGTAGACGAAACTCTTTTCCGGCTCCGCGCCAATGGGCGGGGTCTGGCCGAGAACCGCCGCCGCTGCGGCGCCCGCGAGGAGAAATCTGAGCTTGGTCATGGTTTGCTCTATGGACGCCGTCGGAAAATGTCGCAGTTCGGCCGCGTCTCGCCGACCATGAGCGCAGCATAGTCGCTAAAGCCTATAAGATAAATATGCACTTTGACGCCGACTCTCGCCCTCGCGGCGCCGCAGCGCGCTCGCCGAGCTGCGACGCGGAGCCGCAGCCGAACGAGGCGTTTTGCGCCTTCGCGGCTCTGCGGCGATTTCCTGGCGCTATTGCGAAACCCTGTCGCAAACTCTAGTGTCGAGGGCAGTTCGAACCCGGCGCCCTTCTATTGCGGAACGCGGGAATGACAACGCCCGCAGCCTTCGCCCTGCCGGGCGGCGAGGAGGAAACTCGAGGGAAATGAACAACAAGAACAACAAGGTCATTACAGCAGACGAAGCGATTGCGCTCATCAGCGAAAATGACGTTCTGACCACCACCGGCTTCGTCCAGAGCTGCATTCCCGAGGCGTTGCACGCCGCGCTGGAGAAGCGCTTCGTCGAGACCGGCGGACCGAGCGGCCTCACGCTCATCATGACCGCCGGCGCCGGCGACAGCAAAGGGCTCGGCACCGGCCGCCTGCATCATGAAGGCCTGCTGCGCCGGGTCATCGCCGGCAATTTCGGCCGCATGCCCAAGGTCGCTCAGGCCGCCGCGGAAAACAAGATTCTCGGCTATAATCTTCCGCAAGGCGTCATCTCGCAGCTCTATCGCGCCTGCGCCGCCGGCCAGCCCGGCCTCTTCTCCAAGGTCGGCCTCTATACTTATGTCGATCCGCGCTTCGGCGGCGGCCGCGTCAACGAAGTGACGACAGAAGAGATCGTCAAGCATGTCGTCATCGACGAAGAGGAATGGCTGTTCTACACCGCGACGAAGATCGACGTGGCCTTCATCCGCGGCACCAGCGCCGACCCTTCCGGCAATATCAGCATGGAGAAGGAGGCGCTGACGCTCGACGTGCTCGCCCAGGCGATGGCCGCGCATAATAATGGCGGCATCGTCATCGCGCAGGTCGAGCGCATCGTCGAGGCCGGCTCGATTCGTCCCAAGGACGTGAAGGTTCCGGGCATTCTGGTCGATTGCGTGGTCGTCGCCGATCAGCCCGAGCTGCACCGTATGAATTACGGGATCATGTATAATCCGGCGCTGGCCGGCGAGATTCGCGTTCCGGTCGAGAGCATGGCGAAAATGCCGCTCGACGCGCGCAAGATCATCGCGCGCCGCGCCGCCTTCGAGCTGCCGCCCAATGGCGTCGTCAATCTCGGCGTCGGCGCGCCGGAGGGCATAGCCGCCGTCGCCAATGAAGAGAAGCTCACGCCCTTCATCACACTGACGACAGAAGCCGGCGCCATAGGCGGCGTGCTCGCCTCGGGCTCCTCCTTCGGCTCCGCCACCAACGCCGATTCGATCATCGATCAGAACACGCAATTCGACTTCTATGACGGCGGCGGTCTCGATATGACCTGCCTCGGCATGGCCGAATGCGACGAGCAGGGCAATGTGAACACCAGCCGCTTCGGCGGACGCCTCAACGGCTGCGGCGGCTTCATCAACATCAGCCAGAACGCGCGCAGCGTCGTCTTCGCCGGCACATTCACCGCCGGCGGGCTCGACATTGCGATTCAGGACGGCGAGGTGAAAATCCTCAAAGAGGGCCGCGCGCGAAAATTCCTGAAATTCGTCGAGCAGGTGACGTTCAGCGGCAAATATGCGCAAAAGCGCGAGCAGCCGGTGATCTATGTCACCGAGCGCTGCGTCTTCCAGCTGACGAAGGAAGGCCTCGAGCTGATCGAGATCGCGCCGGGCATAGACATTGAGCGGGATATTCTTCCGCATATGGACTTCAAGCCCATCGTCAAGCATCCGATATTGATGGACAAGCGCATCTTCGTCGACGAGCCGATGGGGTTGATCTCCGATCTGCTCAATCTCGACCTGCAGGATCGCGTGAGCTATGACGCCGATCGCAATATTCAGTTCCTCAATCTCGAGGGCTGGAGCGCGCGCTCCAAGCGCGACATCGACGATCTGCGCAAGATGCTGATCGACGCCTGCCAGAAGATCGGCAAGCGCGTCAATCAGGTCGTCAATCTCGACAACTTCCGCATCAGCGAGCATCTCTACGATTACTATGCGGAGATGATCCAATATATGCTCGAGAATTATTATGTGACGACGACGCGCTACACGACCAGCGCCTTCCTGCGCTTGAAGCTCAAGGAAGCGCTGAGCAAGCGCGGCATCGCCCCGCATGTCTTCGAGCGCAAGGAGGACGCGCATAGCTTCCTCGAGGTGATCGGCGAAGGCTGAGCGGCCATTCTACCCTCCCCTTCAGGGGGAGGGTCGGCCGGCGATATCGAGCCGGGGTGGGGTGAGACGCGAGGAGCTGCTCTCCCCTCCCGAGCGCCGAAGGCGCTCTGTAGAACGTGTTTCCACCTAGTCTCGCTCGGCGCGCCCCGCCCCGTTCACCCTTTCGGCGGCTCGAGCCACGCCCGGGCGACGAACGCTCTCGATTCCGGCGCGCATTGCGCTACAATCTGCGAAATGTCGCGCCCTTCCTCCGCAGATTACGCCATCACGCCGCAGATTTTGCTGCGGGCCTATTCGATCGGCCTTTTCCCAATGGCGGAAAGCGCCGAAGAGGAGCAGCTCTTCTGGGTCGACCCCCAGGAGCGCGCCATTTTCCCGCTGGATGCGTTCAAGGTCTCACATTCGCTCGCCAAGACGATCCGATCGGATCGTTTCGAGGTGCGGGTCGATACGGATTTCGACGCCGTGATCGCGGCTTGCGCGGCCTCCGCGCCCAAGCGCGAGAACACTTGGATCAATTCCGAGATCAAGCGGCTCTATCGCAAGCTGTTCGACATGGGCTTCGCCCATACGGTCGAATGCTGGCGGGATGGAAGACTGGTCGGCGGCCTCTATGGCGTCTCTATGCGCGCCGCCTTTTTCGGCGAGAGCATGTTCCACCTCGAGACCGACGCCTCCAAAGTGGCGCTGGCGCACCTCGTCGCGCGGCTCGTCAAAGGCGGCTTCCGCCTGCTCGACACGCAATTCATGACCACGCATCTCGCCTCGCTCGGCGCGATAGAGGTCAGCCGCGACGCCTATCATGCTCTGCTGGAGCAGTCTTTGTCGGTCCCTGCCCGTTTCGCCGCCTGGCCGGACGACGCGCCCGTTCCCGGCCGCGAGATCGTCGCGATTCTGCGGCCGGAGCCACAGCTCAGAACGGAAAAGGCGAAGGCGCCGTAGCGGGCGCCGGCTCCTGCGCGGGCTGCTTCTTTTTCTTCTTCTTGGGCTTTTCGGCCGGAGCCGCGGCCGCTGGCTCGGCGCTCTCCGGGGCCTTCGCGGCCTCTGGCGGAACCGAATCGCGCGGGCCGATCGGCGCGGCCTCGACCGGAACGGGCGCGACCGGCTCGACCTTGCGAGAGCGGGAGCGCTTCTTCTCCGGCGCAGGGACGGCAGTGGCCGCCGCCGCAGGATCGGCCGCCGGCGCCTGAACGATCTCCTTGCCGCCGCGGCAATCGACCAGCCAAACGTCATAGACCGGGTGCTCGACGCCATGCAGGCCTGGGCTCGCTGCGAACATCCAGCCGGAGAAAATCCGCTTGGCGTCGTTCTTCCCCGTGTCCTGCTCGTCGACCTCGACGAAGCTCGTGGTCTGCGGAGCCTCGGTCTGCGGACGCGTGTTGCAGACGCGCGGCGTCACCTGAAGCGAGCCGAATTGCACGGTCTCGTCTATGGCGACGTCGAAATTGATGATCCGGCCTGTCGTCTTGTCGAGCCCGGCGAAAATGGCGGTGGGATTGCGTATGGGATCCGCGGCCGCCGCGCCGAGGCCGACGAGGAAGGCGGCTCCCGAAAGAGCGAAACGCAGGCGGAAGCAGCGGGAGATCATATCGGCTCTCGTTTCCGATCTCTGGCTCGGGCCAGCCGCCCGCGCCTCATGCGCCGTCGTTGAATAGGAAGAGCGTGGCGGATCGATGGTCGCGGACAGGGCCGCGACCGTCTCGCCTCAAGCCTCGGGGGTCCAGGCCTGATAGTCGCCGCCGGCGGGAGCGCGGCGGCCCTCGGCCAGGATCGAGCCCGGCGGATGATAGGCGGCGGAGGTGCCGGTCAGATTGGGGCGATAGGTCAGCTCCCATTCCTTCGGCTCGTATTTCTCCTGCGTCGGCGGCGTGTCGACCGTGTGGTGCAGCCAGCCGTACCAGCCGGGCGGCGTCGCCGAGCCCTCGGCATAGCCCTTATAGATGACCCAGCGGCGCTCGAAGCCGAGCGCCTTGTCCTTCTTGCCGCCGCGGCGGCGGTAATAGACATTGCCGAACTCATCCGTCCCGACGCGCTCGCCATAGAGCAGCGTCCACAGGCCCGTGCTGAGCGTCGCCCGGTTCCACCAAGTGAAGAAGCGAATGATGTAGGACATGTCGGAAGCGTCCAAGAATGTTTGCGTGGCCCCTTATTGCGTCAAGACAGCGCAATGTCCAGTCGGGCGCGCCACTTCCGCTGCGTGGGCTTTGCTTTTGGCGCGAAGTCGTAGAAAAGGAGGCATGTGACAGAAAGACGACAGCCGTCGCGCCGCCAAGGCGCGCCGCAGAGAGCTGAAACCATTGGCTTCCAGCTCTCGTGGACAAGAGCCACGCGTCGAAATTCCAAGGGACGGCCGCATGATTTCCAAAGCCTCGAGGCTCATTCTTCACGCCGCTCTGGCGGCGATCCTTTCAGTGGGGAGCGCGCGCGCCCTCGATATTTCCGGCGCCGGCGCGACTTTTCCCCTGCCCATCTACGCCAAATGGGCGCAGAGCTATTCGAAAGAAACCGGCAATCGCGTCAATTATCAATCGATCGGCTCGGGCGGCGGCATCCGCCAGATCAAGGCGCGGACAGTCACTTTCGGCGCCTCGGACCAGCCGCTGAGCGCCAAGGAGCTCGACGCAGCCGGGCTCATCCAATGGCCGCAAGTGGTGGGCGGCATCACCCCCGTCGTCAATCTGGACGGGGTCGGCTCCAATGAGCTGGTCCTCGACGGGACCACGCTCGCGCGCATTTTTATCGGCGAAATCAAGCTCTGGAACGATCCGGCGATCCACGCGCTGAACCCGAAGATCGCTCTGCCGGCGACGTCGATCGTCGTCGTGCACCGCTCGGACGGATCGGGCACGACTTTCTGCTTCACCCACTATCTCTCCCGCGTCTCCGCCGATTGGAAGGCGAAGGTGGGCGAGAACGTGGCTGTGGAATGGCCGCTCGGCCTCGGCGCCAAGGGCAATGAGGGCGTCGCCAATAATGTCGCCACCGCCAAAGGCGCGATCGGCTATGTCGAATTCGCCTACGCCAAGCAGAATAAGCTCGCCGCCGTCAGCCTGGTGAATCGCGACGGCAAGATCGTCGCGCCGGGCAAGGAGAGCTTCGAGGCCGCCGCCGCCAATGCCGATTGGGCCGGCGCGCCGGGCTTTTTCCATCTGCTGACCGAGCAGCCGGGCGCGGGCTCCTGGCCGATCGCGGCGGCGACCTTCATTCTGCTGCCGAAGCAGCCGCAGGATGCGGCCGCGGCGCTGGAAGCGCTGAAATTCTTCGACTGGGCTTTCTCCAAGGGCGCCGCGGCGGCCGAGGAGCTGGATTTCGAGCCCATGCCAGCCTCCGTGGTGACGCTGATTCGCAAGAGCTGGGCGGCCAATGTGAAGGATGCGAATGGAAAACCGCTGCTGAACTGACCATAAAGGTCGGCAGCGGCCGCGCGCGGCCTATTCGCACAGGAGCGGCCGATGACGCAGACGATCTCCACGAGATGCTGCGTGGTCGGCGGCGGCCCGGCGGGGCTGATGGCGGGCTTTCTGCTCGCCCGCGCCGGCGTCGAGACGATCGTCCTCGAGAAGCACGCCGATTTCCTGCGCGATTTCCGCGGCGACACGATTCATCCCTCCACGCTTCAGCTGATGTTCGAGCTCGGCCTGCTCGAGGATTTTCTGAAACTGCCCCATCGCAAGGCGTTTCAGCTCTCCGCGGTTTTGGGAGACCGTAAATTCGTCGTCGCCGACTTCCGCGGCCTGCCGACCTTGTGCAAATTCGTCGCCTTCATGCCGCAATGGGATTTTCTCGACTTCATCGCCGGCGAGGCGAAGAAGCTGCCGAATTTCCGCCTGTCGATGAAGACTTCCGCAGAGAGCCTGCTCGAGGAGGGTGGCCGTATCGTCGGCCTGCGCGCCGAGGGGCCGGAGGGGCCGCTCGAGATCAGAGCCGATCTCACCATCGCCGCGGATGGGCGGACCTCGCGAATGCGCGAATCGGCGGGCCTCGCGGTCGAGGATTTCGGCGCGCCCATGGATGTGCTGTGGCTGGAGCTGCGGCGCAAGGCGGATGACCCCGACGAGACCTTCGGCCGCGTTGCGCCGGGCCGCATGGTGGCGATGATCGAGCGCGGCTCCTATTGGCAGATCGGCTATGTGATTCCAAAAGGCGGCGCGCTAGCGCTGAGGAGCCGGCCGATCGGCGAGTTTCGCCGCGCCCTGGCCGACAGCGTTCCCTTTCTCGAGGATCGAGTCGAGGATTTGCGGGATTGGGAGGATGTGAATCTGCTGACCGTGCAGGTCGATCGGCTGAAGAATTGGAGCCGGCCGGGCCTGCTCTGCATCGGCGACGCGGCCCATGCGATGTCGCCGATCGGCGGCGTCGGCATCAATCTCGCGATTCAGGACGCCGTGGCGACCGCCAATCTCCTCGCCGAAAAGCTGCGCGAGGGGACGCTGCGCGACGCGGATGTCGGGGCCGTGCAGAAGCGCCGCGAGCTTCCGGCGCGGATGACGCAACGGCTGCAGCTCTTCATTCAGAATCGCGTGATCCGTAACGTGCTCGCCGCGGACCGGCCCTTCGAGCCGCCGCTGGCCTTGCGGCTTTTGGATATTTTCCCGGCGCTACGGCAATTGCCGGCGCGGCTGATCGGCCTCGGCGTCCGGCCGGAGCACATCAATTCATCGCGCGGATAAAAGCGCCGAAGGCGCGCGGGCCGTCGCCGGTCTTGGCCTTGGCGATCACCTTCAGGCTATCGGCGGCGATCGACCAGAACTCATTGGTGAACCAATTGGCGACATAGATCGTCTTGCCGTCGCGGCTCGCCCCTATGCCTTCCGGATATTCGCCGACCTTCACCTGCGACACCGACGCGAATGTCGAGAGATCGAAGACGCTGACCGATTCGGCATATTGATCGGTGACGAAGCCCCTGCCCTGCGCCAGCGCCACGCAATAGGGCCGCTTGCCGACCTTCACCGTGGCGATGACGCGCCGGCTCGAAAGATCGACGACGCTGACATCATCCGATTCGACATTGGCGGTGTAGGCGCGCTCGCCCTTGGCGTCGATGGTGACGCCGAAGGGATGACGGCCGACATCGAGCTCGCCGAGCTTCTCGAAGGACGCCGCATCGACGAAGGCGATTTTATTGGCGTCGCGAATCGCCACGAGGATCGTCTTGCCGTCCGGCGTCACCGCGACGCCGGAGGGCGTGACGCCGACTTTCGCCGTGGCGACGACGCCCGCTTCCGGATCGACCGCAAAGAGCCGCTGCTCATACATGTCGGCGACATAGACGCGCTTGCCGTCCGGCGCGACGGCGAGGCCGAGCGGACCGCCCTCCAGCGGAATCTTGCGCAGGACGCGACGCTCGCGCGTGTCGACGACGGAGAGATATTTGCCCTCCGGGCTCGTCACATAGGCGCGCGCCCCATCCGCCGAGACGGCGACGCCGGCCGGCTTGCCGCCGATCGCCAGAGTCGCGACGGGCGCCATGGTCGAAAGATCGACGATGGTGAGATCGCCGCTGCCCTGATTGGTGACGAAAGCCTCGTCCGCTCCCGCGGGCGAGGCGAGAGCGAGCCCGAGAAGGGCGGCGCGCGCCGCCCTGCCCCAGGATGCAGAGATCATTTGCCTTCGACCTTGGCCTTCAGCGAGGCGAGGCCGGCCTTGTAGAGATCGCCCACCGCCTTCAGCGCGGCCTCGTCGGAGAGCTCCGGCGGCGGATCGTTGTTCGGGAAGCCGCGGTAGAAGGCGCCGCGCCATTCGACGACGCTCTTGTCGCCCTGCGGCTTTATCGTGATCGTCGAGGAGTAATTGTTCACCGGCAGGATCTTCACATCCACCTTCTCGATGCGATAGGCGAGCGAGAAGTCCTTGGCGTCATATTTGGTGAGCAGCTCGTCGATCTCGCCGCCATTCTTCAGCGTGATATGGCGCGTGGCCTTGTCGGGCGTGTTGTCGCCCGTTCCTTCCGTCTTGGCGACGGGGGGCAGCCAGCTCAAATCCTGGAAATTGCCGACGATGGCCCAGATCTTCTCGGCCGGAGCCGCGATCTCGATCGTCTCCGTCACCTTCTGGCGCGAGGGGCCGTGGGCGAGCGCGGCCGACGAAGCCAGAGCCGCGAGCGACAAGGCGGCCAGGAAACCCCGGCGCGCGACGACGAATGACATGACTACCTCCTGCAGGGCTTTTTAGGCGCCTATTGCCCCGGCGCCGCCGGCGCGCAACTAACTCCTCCGCGCCCTGCGGCGTCAAGACTCCCGATCTCGGCGGGCGGAAAATCCCGCCATATGCCGACAAAGCTCCTGGAGAGGCGACAAAGCTTTCGGCGAGGAATAAGGCGCCGCCCGCCGGCCTGCTCGAGAATCGCGCTCCGATCCCCCTTACGTAAAGCTCGGCTCACGTCGAGCCCGTTGTCCAGAGCGCGACTCGGCTTTCCCCATTATCCACGGAATTTTGCAAGATATTGTCTGATTATTTATTCCTCACACTACATCTTGACGCCCATGGAAGAGTGACGCACTGTGCCGGGGTCTAATGACGCAGCGGCGGATGATCGAAAAAGCTGGTTCTCGCGCGCCCCGAGCGGGCGGCGCGACGCTTTTCGGCAGCCTAAGCTGCGCCTCGTCGCCGCGGCTATCCGCCGCGCTGCGGCCCGACCCCCGTATCTGCGTTTCCAGCCGACGTAGAGTCCCTGCCAAAACGAGCTTGTCGCGACCGACTCATCGGCCGCGATCGATTCACCGCGCGCAATTTTCGAGGATCGAAATACGATGAAGATCGAGCGACGCCACACGACCACCGGCCAGTCTCCCTATGCGGATATCGAATTTCGCGCCGCGCGCAGCGAGATCCGCAATCCTGACGGCTCGGTGGTGTTCTCGCTCGAGAATATCGACGCGCCTGCCGATTGGAGCCAGGTCGCCGTCGATGTGCTGGCGCAGAAATATTTCCGCAAGGCCGGCGTGCCGGCGCGGCTGAAGCGCGTCGAGGAGCATGAGGTTCCGAGCTTCCTGTGGCGCTCTGTTCCCGACTCCGAGGCGCTCGCCCTTCTGCCCAAGGCGGAGCGCTATTCCTCCGAGACCTCGGCGCGCGAGGTGTTCGACCGTCTCGCCGGCGCCTGGGCCTATTGGGGCTGGAAGGGCGGCTATTTCGACACGGAGGAGGACGCCTCCGCCTTTCAGGACGAGCTGCGCTACATGCTGGCGCGCCAGATGGCGGCGCCCAATTCGCCGCAATGGTTCAACACCGGCCTGCATTGGGCCTATGGCGTTGACGGCCCCAGCCAGGGTCATTTCTATGTCGACTACCAGACCGGCAAGCTGACCAAGTCCAAGACCGCCTATGAGCATCCGCAGCCGCACGCCTGCTTCATCCAGTCGGTGGAGGACGATCTCGTCAATGACGGCGGCATAATGGACCTTTGGGTGCGCGAGGCGCGCCTGTTCAAATATGGCTCCGGCACCGGCTCCAATTTCTCCAAGCTGCGCGGCGAGAAGGAGAAGCTCTCCGGCGGCGGCTCCTCCTCCGGCCTCATGTCCTTCCTCAAGATCGGCGACCGCGCGGCGGGCGCGATCAAATCCGGCGGCACCACGCGCCGCGCCGCGAAAATGGTGGTGGTCGATGTCGACCATCCCGATATCGAGGCCTTCATCGACTGGAAGGTGAAGGAGGAGGAGAAGGTCGCCTCGCTCGTCGCCGGCTCCAAGATCGTCAAGAAGCATCTGAAAGCCGTGCTGCGCGCCTGCGTCAATTGCGAGGGGCCGGGCTTCGACTGCTTCGACCCCGAGAAGAACCCCGCATTGAAGCGCGAGATCAGAGCCGCGCGCCGCGCCGAGGTGCCGGACAATTACATCAAGCGCGTCATTCAATTCGCGCGTCAGGGCTATAAGGACATTTCCTTCGACACCTATGATACCGATTGGGACAGCGAGGCCTATCTCACCGTCTCCGGCCAAAACTCCAACAACACCGTGCGCGTCACCGACGAATTCCTGAAGTCGGTGGAGACGGATGGCGATTGGACGCTGACGCGCCGTCTCGACGGCAAGCCGTCCAAGACGCTGAAAGCCCGCGAATTGTGGGAGAAGATCGGCTATGCCGCCTGGGCCTCGGCCGATCCCGGCATTCAGTTCCACACGACGATCAACGACTGGCACACCTGCCCGGCCGGCGGCGCCATACGCGCCTCCAATCCGTGCTCGGAATATATGTTCCTCGACGACACCGCCTGCAATCTCGCCTCGCTGAACCTGCTGCAGTTCCGCGATCCGCAGACGAAGCGTATCGACGTCGACTCTTATGAGCACGCCGTGCGGCTATGGACCGTCGTGCTGGAAATCTCGGTGCTGATGGCGCAATTCCCTTCGCGAGAGATCGCGCAGCTGTCTTACGAATATCGCACGCTCGGCCTCGGCTACGCCAATGTCGGCGGCCTGCTGATGTCCTCCGGCATCGCCTATGACAGTGAGGCCGGCCGCGCGATCTGCGGCGCGCTTTCCGCGATCATGACCGGCGTCGCCTATCGCGCCTCGGCGGAAATGGCCAAGGAGCGCGGCCCCTTCTCGGGCTTCGAGGCCAATCGCGAAGCCATGCTGCGCGTCATTCGCAATCACCGCCGCGCCGCCCATGGCCAGCGCGCCGGCTATGAAGGACTCGCGACCGCGCCCGTGCCGCTCGACCACGCCGCCTGCCCCGATGCGGCGCTCATCGCCCGCGCGACCCGCGCCTGGGACGAGGCGCTCGCGCTCGGCGAGGAGCATGGCTATCGCAATGCGCAAGTCTCCGTCGTCGCGCCGACCGGCACGATCGGCCTCGTCATGGATTGCGACACCACCGGCATAGAGCCGGATTTCGCTCTGGTGAAATTCAAGAAGCTCGCCGGCGGCGGCTATTTGAAGATCGTCAATCGCGCCGCGCCGGAAGCCTTGCGCGCTCTCGGCTATCGGGAAGCGGAAATCGCCGAGATCGAGGCTTACGCTGTCGGCCACGCCTCGCTCTCCAACGCCCCAGCGATCAACACGACCTCGCTGCGCGCGCGCGGCTTCACCGACGAGAAGATCGAGACGGTGGAAAAGGCGCTCGCCTCCGCCTTCGACATCAAATTCGTCTTCAACAAATGGACGCTCGGCGCGGATTTCCTCACTGGCGCGCTGAAGGTTCCGCCGGCCGCGCTCGAGGATGCGAGCTTCGATCTGCTCACCCATCTCGGCTTCTCGCGCCAGGACATCGAGGCCGCCAATGTCCACATTTGCGGCGCGATGACTCTGGAAGGCGCGCCGCATTTGAAGGCGGAGCACTATCCCGTGTTCGATTGCGCCAATCCCTGCGGGCGCACCGGCAAGCGCTATCTCTCGGTGGAGAGCCACATTCGCATGATGGCGGCGGCGCAGCCCTTCATCTCGGGCGCGATCTCCAAGACGATCAACATGCCCAATGATGCGACCGTCGAGGATTGCGAGGCGGCCTATCTCCTGTCCTGGAAGCTGGCGCTGAAGGCCAACGCCCTCTATCGCGACGGCTCCAAGCTGTCGCAGCCGCTCTCCTCGCAGCTCGTCTCCGACGCGGACGACGAGGCGGAGGAAGTCGCCGAGGAGATCCTCTCCGCCAATGCGCCGGCGCGCGCGGCGGCGATCGCCGAACGCATCGTCGAGCGCGTGGTGCATCAAGTGGTGCGCGAGCGCGAGAAGCTGCCGGATCGGCGCAAGGGCTACACGCAGAAGGCGGCCGTCGGCGGCCATAAGGTCTATCTGCGCACGGGCGAATATGTGGACGGGCGCCTCGGCGAGATCTTCATCGACATGCACAAGGAAGGCGCCGCCTTCCGCAGCTTGATGAATAATTTCGCCATCGCCATCTCGCTCGGCCTGCAATATGGCGTGCCGCTCGAGGAATATGTCGACGCCTTCACCTTCACGCGCTTCGAGCCCGCGGGCTTCGTGCAGGGCAATGACGCGATCAAGAACGCAACGTCCATTCTGGACTATGTGTTCCGCGAGCTGGCGATCTCCTATCTCGGGCGCAACGACCTCGCCCATGTGTCGCCGGAGGATATCGGCCATGACGTGCTCGGCAAGGGCGAGCATGAGGGCAAGGCGCCAGAGAGCGCATCGTCGGTCGTCTCGAAAGGACTGCTGCGCTCCAAGACGGATCGGCTGATGCTGGTGCGCGGCGGCGCGACGGCGCTGCGCGAGAATGTCACGGAAGAGGCGGAGCAGCCTTTGTCCGAGCTCGGCTGGACCGCGCCGACGCGCCCGGTGGAGAGCGTCGCCGACAAGCGCGCCGAAGCGCGGATGAAAGGCTATGTCGGCGAAGCCTGCCCCGAATGCGCGAATTTCACGCTCGTGCGCAATGGGACATGCCTGAAATGCGAGACCTGCGGCAGCACCACAGGCTGCAGCTGAGCGCAACGGCGTCGTCGTCTGCTGAGTCGCGCTGATTTTCGAAATACGGCTCGGCGGCGAATTGTCTCATTCGCCGCCGAGAAGAGGACGACCACGCGCCGCTCACAAAGGCGCGTCTGGCACGCCATGCACATGGACGTCGCGGCCCGAGTGCTTGTTGAGAATGTCGACGGCGCTTTTCTCATGCGCGGCGTCGCGCGTGCGCACCCATAGCAATATGCCGCCGCGATCCAGCTGCTCTTGCAGATATTGCGCGTGATGCTCGCCGATCAGCTTGGCGAAGAGCGCTCCGACCAGCCCACCGCCGCCGCCGGCGATGGCCGCCGCTGCGAGCGCGGCCGCCATGGTTCCGCCGCTCGCGAATATCAGCCCCGCCGCGCCTATGGCGCCGATATAGCCGAGGCCGCCGACCAGCGCGCCTTGCGCCTCGCCGATCGACTCGGGCGAGATATAGGCGCCGCGCGGAACATCGGCGTCGTCCGCCACATCCGTCGCCTTCCTATAGGCGTGGCCGAGCGTCGCGTCGACCGTCTGCTCGCCGGCCATCAGGCTGATGTCGGCGCGATCGAAGCCCGATGTCTGCAATTCGTCGATCGCCTCCTGAAGCGCGTCGGCCGTGTCGAACACGCCGACAGCTTCGCGAACCTGGCTGGTCTCCTCGCCGGACGCCATGACTGTCTCCTCATATGCTCGTGCGATACAGAAAGTCGCGGGTGAGCGGCACGGCGTCGATGCGCCTCGCCAGCTGAATGTGGAAGTCGACGAGCCCGGAATGCCGGAACCCCGCCTCGCAGCTCGCGAGATAGAACTCCCACATGCGGCAGAAGCGATCGTCGTAGGTCTCCGCTAAGCGCGACCAATTGTCCTTGAAGCGTCGTCGCCACATGCGCAGCGTGTCGGCATAATGGAGCCGAAGAATCTCGACGTCGGTCGCATAGAGGCCGGCGCGCTCGATCGCCGAGCTGATCTCCGAAAGAGCGGGGACTTGGCCGCCGGGAAAAATATATTTCTCGATCCATGGGCTGCCGGCGCCCGGCCCGGCGGCGCTGCCGGTGGTGTCGACCAGCGCGACGCCGTCCTCGACGAGAAGCGCGCGCAGCTTCTCGAAATATTCGCAATAACGGTCATATCCGACATGCTCGAACATGCCGACCGATATGATCCGGTCATAATGTTCGGTCTCCTCGCGATAGTCCTGCACGGCGAACCGAACGCGATTGTCGAGGCCCGTCTCGCGCGCGCGTTTTTGCGCATAGTCGCATTGCGCCTGCGAGAGGGTGAGGCCCGTCACCTCGACATCGGCGACGCGCGCCAGATAGAGCGCGAGCCCGCCCCAGCCGCATCCGATATCGAGCACGCGCTGGCCGCGCCGCAGCAGCAGCTTGGCGGCGAGATGGGCGAGCTTCTGCTCCTGCGCCTGCTCGAGCGCGTCCTCCCGCGTCAGATAATTGGCGCAGGAATATTGACGCCCGGAATCGAGAAACAGCGCATAGAGCTCGTCGCAGAGATCGTAATGCGCGCGAATCTCGTCCGGCGCGGCGTTCAGCGAATTGCTTTGCGCGAGGCGCTTCTGCATGCCTCGCGCCATGGCGCCGGCGCGCCACAGCCAATGGCCGTAGCCTCGGCCGAAATTGGCGAAGCACAAGTCGAAGAAGTCGTAAATATCGCCGCTCCCTATGACGAAGGAGCCGTCCATATAGGCTTCGCCGAGAGCGATATCGGGCGCTAGCGCCAGCTTTTGCGCGAGATTGCGATCCTTGATCTCGACCGTCACCTCCGGCGCGCCGCGCCCGAAGCGGCGCACGCCGGCGTCCGGCCCGACGAGCGTCAGCGAGCCCGCTGCGATGGTTCTCGTCAAGAGCCGTTCGAGCGAAAACAGCGCTGTCATTTGCGACGTCCGGCTGGAGTTCGGCAAAGCGCCGAAACCTCAGATATCGCCGTGCGCCCATGCTTCAATATGCGGGCATGGCCACGCCGCCGCGCCGCCGGCCCGTGCGTTCACGCACATCGCCGCGATCCGGCGCGGGCCATTGTGAGCAGGTCGCTCACCGGCCCCGGTCTCTCAGACCAGCCACAGCGGCAGAGTGTGGAATTCCTCCTCTCGACCTTCTCCTGAGCCTTTTTCGAGCCGCCCCATCGCGGGGCGGCTTTTTTTTGCGCCGGCGGCGGGATGAAGCCCGGCCGGCCCTGCGCGCCGTTTCTTGCATGGGCGTCTCTGCATGGACGACCCTGCGCCGCAGGCGAGGGCTGATGCGTAAGAGGAGATCGACTTGGCCGAGGAACCGAAATTCACCCGCGAGCGCCCCAAGACGGTCGGCGAGCTGATCGAGGCCTTGCAGAAACTGCCCGCGGCCGCGCGCGTCTTGGTCCATGGCGAGGACGACAGCCTCTATGACTGCGGCGCGCCCATGATCGAGCTGGTGATGCTCAATCGATACCCCGACAGCAAGGACCATCTCGGCCCGCACAGGCTGTCGAGCGGCATGGACGCCGATAAGGCGATCGGCGTCGTCATCATCAATGACGCAAATCGGGAGTGGTGAGGGAAGCGCAGCGAATTAACGAAGCGCGCGGAATTTTCCGAGGGCCGGCCGTGGCGCGGCCCTCGTCGCAGCAGCCCTAGGCTCGGCGATCAGACGCCGCGCCGCCTCTCTCAATAAGCGCGCGAATCGCGCAGCACCATCATCATGGTGCGGAATATGATGCCGACGTCGAGTAGAAGCGTCCAATTGTCGATGTAATAGAGGTCGCAGTCCACGCGGTTGCGCAGCTTATCCAGCGTGTCCAGCTCGCCGCGGAACCCTTCGACTTGCGCCCAGCCGGTCATGCCCGGCTTCACCCTGTGGCGCACGGCGTAATATTCGACCAGCTCCTCGAGATTGCGCCCGTCGGTCTTGGTGGCCAGCGCATGCGGACGCGGGCCGACGATCGACATATCCCCGAGGATCACATTGATCAATTGTGGCAGCTCGTCGATGCTCGAGCGCCGGATGAGACGCCCTATGCGCGTCACGCGCGGATCGCCGCGACTGGTCTGAACGGTGGCGTGCGCATCGGTCTTCTCGGCGAACATGGAACGAAATTTCCACAATTCGAAAATGCGGCCGTTGAAGCCGACGCGCTGCTGTCGAAAGAAGATCGGACCAGGGGAGTCGATCCTGATCGCCAGCGCGGTCGCCGCCATCAGCGGCGCCAGCAGAATGAGAGCGCATGAGGCGAGAGCAATGTCCTCGAGGCGCTTGAACCAGAGGCTCCAGCCGTGAATCGGCTCCTCAATTCCACAAAAGGAGATGCGGTCGCCGAATTTCGCGACGCCGACGACATCCGCCAGCACGCGCCGATCCGCAGGCAGGACGAACACGCGCGTGGAGAGATGCCGCAGCATGTCGAGATTGCGCAGAACATTCGGTATCTCGGCCCAGGGCGCTGCGAGATAGACATGGTCGATCTCGTCCTGGACGATGCGATCCGACAAATCCGCGAGCTCGGCGAGATCGGCGTATTTGGCGTAGCCGACCACGACCTCCTCATTGCGGGTCTCACCCTCGATCTCGCGCGGATGCAGCGGGTCGCAGAGCACGCCGACCGAGAGCGCGCGATGGACGAAGGCGCTTTCCGCCAGCGCCTCGCGGATGCGCCTCAAGATCAAGGCGCGCGCGGCGACCGCGATCGCCGTGCTCGACCCGGCCCAAGAGAAGAACCAGAGGCGCGAATAGCTCTCCGCCGATTTCGTCGCCGCGGCGATGCAGATCATCAAGGCGAAAGTGGCGAGAAAGGAAAGCGTCGCGCGCCGCAGCACATGTCGGCGATCGAGCACGCTCGAGGTCCGATAGACCTCGAAAATATGCGCCAATCCGAACTGCAGGGAGGCGGCGAAGAAAATCGCCCAGATTTGCCACTCCTGCGGCGACGCCCCTGCCGATCCGCCGGGAAGCCCAACGCATGCGAAGCCCGCGACGATCAGAGTGAAAATGTCGAAGGCGGCAAATCCGGCAGAAAAATTATGGAGCGAAATTCGTTTCGACTTGCGAGTCGATCTGCGGGACCACACGACGTCCCGCGAGTCGCAGAAATCCAACCACATACTAGTCAACCCCGAAAATATTCGGAAGTAATGTAGCTTAATTTTCTGTCAATGCAAGTCGCGCATATGCTCTGTTTCGAGACAGATGCGTTCAGTCCAGCAAGGCGGCGACATGATCGCCGAGCGCCAACGCCGAGGTGAGTCCCGGGCTCTCTATGCCGAACAGGCAGACCAGCCCCGCGAGGCCGTGATCGGCCGGGCCGAGAATGCGAAAATCCGCCACGGGCGCGCCCGGCCCGGTCAGCTTGGGCCTTATTCCGGCATAATCGGGAACGAGCCTCTCGGCCGGCAGCCGCGGCCAATAGCGACGAATGCGCGCCGCGAAATCGGCGCGGCGCGCGGCCGAGACGCGATAATCTTCGGCGTCGATCCATTCCACATCCGGTCCGAAACGCATGCGGCCGGCGAGATCCAATGTGACATGGACGCCGAGCCCGCCATCGATGGGAGCGGGATAGATCAGCCGCGTGAAGGGCGCGCGGCCGGAAAAGGCAAAATAGCTGCCCTTGGCGAGGATGAGCGGCGGTATAGCCGCCGGATCGAAGCCCGCTATGGCGGCGGCGACCGCCTGAGCGCGCAGCCCCGCGGCCACGACGAGAAGCTCGGCCTCCACCACGCCCGCATCGACGCCGCCGAAGCGAATGCGCCAGAGGTCGCCGATCCGCTCGGCTCCCGGAACCGGCGTCGCCAGAGCGATCGCGCCGCCGTGATCCTCGATCTCGCCGCGAAGCGCCAGCATCAGCCCGGGCGCGTCTATGACGCCGGTCTCGGCGCTGAGCAGCGCCGCTGCGCAAGAGAGCGCCGGCTCCAGCCGTCGCGCCTCGGCAGCGCTACAGGCGGCGAGGCCTTCGACGCCATTGGCGCGCCCATTCGCCAGCAGAGCGTCGAGCTTTTCCTCCTCGCCCGGCTCCGTCGCGACGATCAGCTTGCCGAGCCGGCGATGCGCGACGCCATGGCTCTGCGCGAAAGCATAGAGCGCGCGCCGCCCTTCGACGCAGAGCCGATGGCGCAGGCTGCCGGTCGGATAATAGAGCCCGGCGTGGATCACCCCGCTATTGCGGGAGGAGACGCCGCCGCCGATGACGGGGCCGGCCTCGGCGACAATGACCTCATGGCCCTGCGACGCGAGGCTGCGGGCGACCGCGAGCCCGACCACGCCGGCGCCGACGATCAATGCGCGCGCCATGGGCTTCCTTTCGAAGAACAGCGAGGCCGACGCTCACGCTCCGCCGGCTTCGCCCGGTTGCGGGGCCTGGCTCCTTGGGATAGTGCATCTGCGACACGCTTTTTGAAAGAAGAAGAGAGCCGCCCATGCCGCCGTTCCGCTCCCGCACCACCACTCATGGACGCAATATGGCGGGCGCGCGCGGCCTGTGGCGCGCCACCGGCATGAAGGATGATGATTTCGGCAAGCCGATCATCGCCGTCGCCAATTCCTTCACGCAATTCGTGCCCGGCCATGTACATCTGAAGGACTTGGGCCAGCTCGTCGCGCGCGAGATCGAGAAGGCCGGCGGCGTCGCCAAGGAGTTCGACACGATCGCGGTCGATGACGGCATCGCCATGGGCCATGACGGAATGCTCTATTCCCTGCCCTCGCGCGAGATCATCGCCGACAGCGTCGAATATATGTGCAACGCCCATTGCGCCGACGCTCTCGTCTGCATCTCCAATTGCGACAAGATCACCCCCGGCATGCTGATGGCCGCGCTGCGGCTGAACATCCCCACCATCTTCGTCTCCGGCGGGCCGATGGAGGCCGGCAAGGTCACGCTGCATGGCGAAAGCCACGCGCTCGATCTCGTCGACGCCATGGTCGCGGCCGGCGACGACAAAGTGAGCGACGCCGACGTCGCCGTCATAGAGCGGTCGGCCTGCCCCACTTGCGGCTCCTGCTCCGGCATGTTCACGGCCAATTCGATGAATTGCCTCGCCGAGGCGCTCGGCCTCGCTCTGCCCGGCAATGGCACTGTGCTGGCGACCCATTCCGATCGCGAGCGCCTCTTCGTCGAGGCCGGCCATCTCATCGTCGATCTCGCCCGCCGCTGGTACGAGCAAGATGACGCCAGCGTTCTGCCGCGCTCCATCGCAAAGTTCGAAGCTTTCGAGAACGCCATGACGCTCGACATCGCCATGGGCGGCTCCACCAATACGGTGCTGCATATTCTCGCCGCCGCCTATGAGGCGGAAGTCCCCTTTACGATGGCGGACATCGACCGCCTGTCGCGGCGCGTGCCGGTCCTGTGCAAGGTCGCGCCCAGCGTGCCGGACATTCACCTCGAGGATGTGCATCGCGCCGGCGGCATTTACGCCATTCTCGGCGAGCTGGCGCGCGCCGGCCTGCTGCATACCGATCTGCCGACCGTGCATGCGACGACGCTCGGCGAGGCGCTCGCGCGTTGGGACGTGCGCGTCTCTAATAGCGAGAGCGTCGCGACTTTCTACCGCGCCGCGCCGGGCGGCGTGCCGACGCAAGTGGCCTTCAGCCAGAGCCGCCGCTTCGACGCGCTCGATCTCGACCGCGAGAAAGGCGCCGTGCGCGACGCCGCCCACGCCTTCTCCAAGGATGGCGGTCTCGCGGTTCTCACCGGCAATCTGGCGCTCGACGGCTGCATCGTGAAGACGGCGGGCGTCGACGATTCCATCCTGAAATTCGCCGGCCCGGCGCGCGTCTTCGAGAGCCAGGACGCCGCGGTCGATGCGATATTGAATGGCAAGATCGTCGCCGGCGATGTAGTGGTGATCCGTTATGAAGGTCCGCGCGGCGGCCCCGGCATGCAGGAGATGCTCTATCCGACGAGCTATCTGAAATCCAAGGGCCTCGGCAAAGCCTGCGCGCTCATCACCGACGGGCGTTTCTCCGGCGGCACATCGGGCCTCTCCATCGGCCATGTCTCGCCGGAGGCGGCCGAGGGCGGCCTCATCGGCCTGGTGAAGGAAGGCGACAAGATCGAGATCGACATTCCGGCGCGCTCCATCCGCCTCGCCGTTTCCGAAGACGAGCTGGCGAAGCGCCGCGCGGCGGAAGACGCGCGCGGCAAGGACGGCTGGAAGCCGGCCAAGCGCGCCCGCAAGGTCTCGAAGGCTCTGCGCGCCTATGCGGCGATGACGACCAGCGCCGCGCGCGGCGCCGTGCGCGAGGTTCCAGGGGAGTGAATGAGTTCGACAGACTTCTCTCATGAGATGAGACATGGCGGCATATTCGGAAAAGGCGCAGCCATTTCTCGATGCGATCGCAGATGCGGTCTTCAATTCGATCACCGTTCGCGATTGGCTCATCCGAGGAACGCGAGCGCAAGCGCATTACGCAGGCGCTCCCGTTTTAATCGACGAGCAGCGCGCGGTTCGGTGGCGCAAAAAGCCGACGATACAGCCATTCTGGGCCAACTATCATTGCGGAAAGGACGACCGTTGCACATGTCGCATCGCCGGGAGCAGATCTTTGGAATCGGATGCCATCTTCTTTTTTCGAAATACTCTCGGCCATACCTTGGCTCTGCACGTCGAGTATAAGCATCCGAACGAACCGTTCCGTCCTGGCCAGCCGGAAGGCTACCCGCTCAGGGCCGCATGTTTTACTAAGACTCATTCGCAACGCCCGTCGCTGAATGCCCATGACGATTGGATAGCCATCCTATTTTGCGGAGATGAAACACTCCGCGACAGCAGATCGAGAAATTTCGACCGCGTCATCACACATTCCGAGGCACGCGGCATGATTCCGTCATACCCAAGATAGGCGCGCAGAAAATATCGCTTTTGGCCCGTAACGTTTCATGAAGCGGCTCGCTCTTGCCGCGTCACTCCCCGCTCACCCATTCGATCTCGCATCCGGCGCCCGGCCCCTGCGCCAGGCGCTCCGCGAGAAAGGCCGAGATCGCCCGCGCCTCCTCCTCGAAAGTGAAGGGCGGATTGACGACGAGAAGGCCGGTGCTGCGCAGCTTGGTGTCCGCCTCGGCGCCGCCGACGCACAGATCGAGACGCAAAATCTTCTTCACGCCGCTGGAGCGCAAGGCGCCGATCAGCCAGCGCTGCTCCGCCGCATCCTTGATCGGCCGCCACAGCGCATAAATCCCCGTCGGCCATTTGCGATGCGCGTCGAGAAAGGTCTTCAGCATGCGCTCGGTCTCGTCGCGCTGCTCGAAGGGCGGATCGATGAGCACGAGCCCGCGCCGCTCCTTCGGCGGCACGAAGGCGGAGAGACCGACATAGCCGTCGAGATGAATGGCCTTCACGCGCTTGTCGCGCGCAAAGCGCGTCTGCAGCGCGTCGAAAGCGTCCGGCCGCAATTCGCAGAAGACGGCGCGATCCTGCGGGCGCATGAAGCGCATCGCGATCAGCGGCGAGCCGGGATAGAGCGCCGGCCGCCCCTCGGCGCCGAGCGGGCCGACGATATCGAGATAGGGCGCGAGCAGATCGCGCAGCCGCGCATCGGCGCCGGAGAGATCAGCGAGCCGGCCTATGCCGCCGCGCCACTCGCCCGTGCGCTCGGCCGCATCGGCGGAAAGATCATAGGCGCCCTCCCCCGCATGCGTGTCGATGACGCGAAACGGCGTCTCCTTGCGCGTGAGATAGAGGAGAAGCCGCGCCAGCAGCGCATGCTTGAGCACATCGGCGAAATTGCCGGCATGAAACCCATGGCGATAATTCATCGTCTACAAGGGCGCCGGCACGGAGATTTCGCCGGAGCGGCAAGCGCCGCGCGCGATCTCGGGACAGGGACGGAACTCGCGCAGATCGCGCGAGAAGCAGATGCGCACATCCTGCAGCGCGCCCTTGCGGCAGGTGACGGCGAGCATGCCCGGCCGCAGCCGCGGATTGGCGGCGATGAAGGCGCGCTGAATATCGAGCGGCGCAAAGCTCTGCGCCTGCCGCGGCCGCTCGAGCGGCGCCGGTATGGTCACGCTCTGCGTCGCGCGGCGCACGTCGAGGAAATAATCGGTCGGGCTCTTGCCCGAGCAACGGCCATGCTTGCGCCATTCGTGCCGCGCCAGGCCTTCATCGGGGTAGACGCCGGCGACATGCTCTAGCGCCATGCGCGAGGGCGTCGCGGCGCCGTCGCAATCGCTCGGAAAGCCATGCTCATATTGCGGCCACAGGCCATGAGTGACGAAGCCTTTGCCGAGGCCGGGCTCGCATTGCGCGCGATACTCGCGGCCGCCGCCGCTCTCGCAGAAGGCTGGCGACCAGGAGAGCGTCAGCACATAGAAGTCGAAGCCGCCGGCGCCACGCGCCTCCGCCGGATCGATCGCCGCGCTCCGCTCCGGGTCCGCCATGACGCCGATCGGCGCGAAAAGCGACAGGAGCACCAGGACGGCGCCGACGAGGGTCGTTTGCTTGAACATGCGCCCGCTCCGAAAAAGCCCGGATGCGGATTGATGCCGGAGCGTGAGGCGTCGCGTCAAGCGGCGGTTCGGCGAAAGCCGACGGGCGTTGACGTAACCTACTTATTCACTAGGATAATGGGACGACGTCACGGAGAAACGCCACGTGCCGAGCGCAATTCGCACGCTCTTCGCCGCAATGGCGCTGCTCGGGCTCGCCGAAGCGGCGCGGACCGAGCCGGCGCGCGCCGCGACGATCGACGGCCAAGACGGCGCGGCGTCCGGGCGTCCCGACATCAGGAGCATCAAGATGAGCGAAGAATTGCGCTATCAGATCCGGCTGAACATCAGCGACGACTACGCCGAGCTCGCCCGCACCGATCCGCAGAACGCCGCTCTCGCGCCGATCGCCGCGATTTTGGCCAAGCATCACGCCGCGCTGAGCAATCAATTCGACGCTTTCGCCCATTATGTCGCCGAGGCGGAGAAACAGGGCGTCGAACATTTTCCGCTCTACAAATGGACCAAGGCGACGATCGAAGACCCGGTCAAGAAAGCCAAGCACGTCAAATCCTTCTCCCTTTATGTCGAAGGCGAGGAGGTCTATCCGAAGGCCGCTGCGGACGCGCTCGAAGCCGATCTCACGCCCTTCGTCGGCGGCGGCGTCGTGGAGAAGCTTTCCAAGCACGACACCGATCCGGCGCATAATCCGCAAGCGCCCGCGCATTTACGATAATAGCGCGAGCGCAGCCGCTAACGGCGAAGCGATCCGCCCCGCGCGTCTCAGCGCGGCGCCGGATCGCTTTGACGCCGGGGCCGCGCTATATTGGCGATATGCGCAGCCTCTCCCGCACCCTCGGCCTTTTCGCGATTCTTTTCCTCGCGCTGCTCTTTAGCGGTGTGGACAGCGCGCGGGCGCAGGACCCGGTCGGGGATTTCTTTCAAGGGCTGTTCGGCGGCCGCCCACGCGCCCATTCGGAGGCCCGCCCGGCTGCGCGCGAGACCGGCCGCATGCGCCGGCTGGTGCCGCATCGCGAATATAGCGCGCCCGCCTATTGGCACGGCCAGAGCAAGGCGGCCAAGAAGGACAAGACGCAAAAGCCCGAGGACCCCAACGCCCCGCCGCCCTTCCAGGTGGCGGTGATCGGCGACAGCCTGGGCCAAATGCTGGCCGACGGCTTGGACGAGGCCTATTCGGACCGCGCCGACATTCGCATCCTGCACCGGGCGAAGGACAGCACGGGCCTGGTGCGCGAGGATTATTTCGATTGGCCGAAGGCCGCGCGCGAGCTGCTCGCCGGCGGCGACAAGATCGACATGGCCGTCATCATGATCGGCTCCAATGATCGTCAGGCCATTCACGAGGGCGCGGAGACGATCGAGACCTTGTCGCCGCGCTGGCGCGAGCGCTACGCCCAACGGGTGGAGACTGTGCGCGCGGCGTTTCGCGAGAAGAAGATTCCGCTGGTTTGGGTCTCTCTGCCCGTCACCAAGAGCGAGCATTTCGCCGCCGATATGGCGAAGCTCAACGACATCTACCGCCAGGCGGCGGCGCAGGACAGCGCGGCTTTCATCGATATTTGGGAGGCCTTCGCCGATGAGCGCAACCAATACCAGGCCTTCGGCCCGGATATAAACGGGCGCATCGTCAAGCTGCGGTCGGCGGACGGCGTCCATTTCACCGATGTCGGCGCGCGAAAGCTCGCCCATTTCGTCGAGGGCGAGATCAAGCGGCTCTTCGACGCGCGCCATCCGACGCCCGACGCCGCGCCGGCGGAAGCCGCCCTGCCCCCGGCCGAGGAAACGCCGCCCGCAGAGGCCGCCGTCGTCGCCCCGCCGGTCCAGATCATCGCGCCGAGCGGCCCGGCTCCCGCGGTCGCGCCCACTCTGCCGGCGGATCGGCCGGCGATCGGCCAGACGCAGTCGCTGACGAGCGCCGCCGTCGCGGCGGACGGCGAGCTGGCGCGGCGCGTGAAATCCCCCTCCACGACGGGAGAGGCCCAAGCCGCCGCGGCGCGCGCGCTCGTCGATCATATTTTCGTCGAGGGCGGCGAGCAGCCGAGCCAGCCCGGCCGCGCCGATGATTTCTCCTGGCCGCGAGGCGGCGCCAAGGTCACGCCGGTCTCCGCGCCGACGCCTGCGCAGGCTTCGACCCCGGAGCCCGCCGTCGCCCCCTCCGCCGCCGAGACGCGCTGAGCGGGACGGTTCGCTCAAAACGCGCGGAAACCGTCAATTCCGCATTCAATTCGTCTCGAATGAAGCGCGCTGGCGAAGCGGCCTCGAGGGAACAGGCGCGCCGGCGGCGCATTTTTCTCCCGCTCGAAAGGCCCGAGGGCCTCGAAGGGAGTATCCATCATGTATTTTCGTCGTTCGTCTCTTTCTGTCGCACTCGCGCTGGGCTTCGGCTGCGCTGCGCCCGCCGCGCAGGCTTTCGAAAACCCGTTCGCCTTTCTATTCAGCGGACGCTCGGCGGCGGCTAGCGCCCCGTCCTCTTCCGAGGGCCAGCTCTCCGGCGAATATTCCTCGACGCGCTCGGTCGTCGCCGATCCGACCCGCCAGCGGCCGGGAACGGTCACCGTCGACACGCAGAATCGCGTTCTCTATCTGTCGATGAACGATGGCCAGGCGATGCGCTATGGCGTCGGCGTCGGCCGTCCGGGCTTCACCTGGCGCGGCCATACGCATATCGGCCGCAAGGAGGCCTGGCCGGCTTGGACGCCGCCTTCCGCCATGCTGCACCGCCGCCCAGATCTGCCGCGCCATATGAGCGGCGGAGCCAATAATCCGCTCGGCGCGCGCGCCATGTATCTCTATTCGGGCGGCCGCGACACCATGTTCCGCATCCATGGCTCGAACGAGCCCTGGACGATCGGCCATGGCGTCTCTTCCGGCTGCATCCGCATGCTGAACGGCGACGTCAGCGACCTCTATAGCCGCGTGAAGGTCGGCACGCAGGTCCACGTTCTCTGACGAGAAACGCCGGCGGCTCGTCTCGCGATGAGCGCCGGCGTCTTATTTTCGGCTCGGTCGCGTCAGCCGACGCAATTGGCGTTGGTCAGGCCGGAGATGATGACCTGCGCGACGACCCAGACGCCGATCAAAATCCAGGCGATACGCGTTTTCTTCTGCCCATAGAGATAGGCGCCGCCGATCGGCATGGCGAGCAGCGCATAGGGCAGAGCCGAATTTCCGATATTCTCGCAGAACCACAAGGCCGTGGGCATGTTTTCCTCACCTCGGTAGATTTGTTTCGCCCATCAGGAAGGCGTCCACCGAGGCGGCGCACTGCCGGCCCTCGCGGATCGCCCATACGACAAGCGATTGCCCGCGCCGCATGTCTCCGCACGCGAAGACTTTTTCGCGTGACGATCGATAGGATTTGACGTCGGCGGCCACATTGCCGCGCGGGTCCAGCGTGACCGCGAGCTTTTCCAGCAGGCCCTCGCGGACCGGCGAGACGAAGCCCATGGCCAGCAGCACGAGATCGGCCTTCAGCGTGAACTCGCTGCCAGGAATGGCGGCCAGCTTGCCATCGACGCGCTCGCAGCGCAGGCCGGTGACAGCTCCGTCGGCGCCGATGAACTCGCGCGTCATCACCGCGAATTCGCGGGTCGACCCCTCGTCATGGGAAGAGGAGGTGCGCAGCTTCAGCGGCCAGTCCGGCCAGGTGACGAGCTTGGCTTCCTTCTCCGGCGGGCGCGGCATGATCTCGAGCTGCGTCACCGAAAGCGCGCCCTGGCGCACCGATGTGCCGATGCAGTCCGAGCCCGTGTCGCCGCCGCCGATGACGACGACATGCTTGCCGGAGGCGAGGATCGGCTCATTGGTGACGAGCGGCTCGCCTGAGACGCGGCGGTTCTGCTGCGGCAGGAAATCCATGGCGAAATGCACGCCGCGCAGATCGCGCCCCGGAATGGAAAGATCGCGCGGCTGCTCGGAGCCGCCGGAGAGGATCACGGCGTCATGCTCGGCGACGAGCTTCTCCGCCTCGAGATCGACGCCGACATGCACATTATAGTGGAAGGCCACGCCTTCCGCCTCGAGCTGCGCCACACGGCGGTCGATGAGATGCTTCTCCATCTTGAAGTCGGGAATGCCGTAGCGCAGCAGGCCGCCGGCCTTGGCGAACTTCTCATAGACATGCACGTCATGGCCGACGCGCGCCAGCTGCTGCGCGGCGGCGAGCCCGGCCGGGCCGGCTCCGACGACGGCGATGCGCTTGCCAGTCTTGGTCTTCGGCGGCTCGGCCACGATCCAGCCCGCCTCGAAGCCGCGGTCGACGATCGCGCATTCGATCGTCTTGATCGTGACCGGCTGGTCGACGAGATTCAGCGTGCAGGAGGCCTCGCAGGGCGCGGGGCAGACGCGGCCGGTGAATTCCGGGAAGTTGTTGGTCGAGTGGAGATTGGCCAGCGCGCGGCGCCAGTCGCCGTGATAGACGAGGTCGTTCCAGTCGGGGATCTGATTATTGACCGGACAGCCATTGTGGCAGAACGGAATGCCGCAATCCATGCAGCGCGCCGCCTGATTGCGGGTCGCCTCCTCGGAGAGGGCGATGACGAATTCGTCATAATGGCGGATACGGTCGGCGGCCGGCTTATATTTGCGGTCCTGCCGGTCGACTTCCAGAAACCCCGTGACCTTTCCCATGCCTCGCCAACCCCTCGGCCCGTCGTATCAATGGCGCCTTCGAGGGATTTTTTACCACGAAGACGCGTAGGACACGAAGCAAATCGTCTCGGATATCGCTTTCCCGACTCGTCCGCCGGCTCGCGAATGTCTCTCCGCGCGCGCTTTTACGCGGCGAAGCTCAGGCGGCGGCCGCTTTCGGATCGACTTCGCGCGTGTAGTCTTCGATCAGCGTGCGCGAGATCGCGCTCGGCGTGAAGCGATAGGGACCGGCCTCCGCGACCGGCGTGACCTCGGCGCCCGTGCCGCAGATGAAGCACTCGCTGAACTCCGGCAGCTCGTCCGGCATGATGCGGCGCTCGACCACCTCAATCCCGCGGCGGCGGGCGAGATCGATGACCGTGCGGCGCGTGATGCCGTCGAGGAAGCAATCGGCGATGGGGGTGTGCAGCACGCCGTCCTTCACGAAGAAGATATTGGCGCCGGTGCATTCGGCGACGCGGCCCTGCCAGTCGAGCATCAGAGCGTCAGCGTAGCCGCGGCGCTCGGCGCGATGCTTGGAGATGGTGCAGATCATATAGAGGCCGGCCGCCTTGGCCAGCGAGGGCGCAGTCTGCGGATCGGGCCGGCGATAATCGGCGACGTCGAGGCGAATGCCCTTCATCTTGGTGGCCACGTCGAACATGCTCGGCCAGTCCCACACGGCGATCGCGACATTGATCGTCGAATTCTGCGCGGCGACGGCCATCATCTCGCTGCCGCGCCAGGCCACCGGCCGCACATAGCAGCTGTCGAAGCCATTGGCCTTCACCACCGCGGCCTTGGCAGCGTCGAGCTCGGCGACGCTATAGGGAATCTCGAAGTCGAGGATTTGCGCGGAACGCTTGAAGCGCTCGGAATGCTCGGTCGATTTGAAGATCGCGCCGCCATAGGCGCGCTCGCCCTCGAACACGCTGGAGCCGTAGTGCAGCCCGTGCGAGAGAACATGGAGCTTGGCGTCGCGCCAGGGGATGAGCGCGCCATTGAACCAGATGTAGCCGTCGCGCTGGTCGAAAGGCAAAACCGACATCCGACACTCCGATGAGGTCAAGGGCGAAAAAGAAGGGAGCCGTCCCGTGCGGCGGCCGGTCTCGAGCCGGCCTTCTCCAAACCACTAGCCATCGGTCAGAAATATGTCAATATAGCTGACGTATAAGTTCAGGACGATCGAGCGGCGCCGGAGGGAGCGTTTCACCCTCCCATTCAGAGGGCGGGCTTCCGAGCGCCCTGTCCAGGGCATGGTTCACGGCTTTTTCGCTTCCACCGACATATAGCGGTTCCCGACGTGAAAGCATCCATTGAACGCAAGCCATTGCGCCCGACCTCGACGCAGGCGCTCGTCGGACGCGAGCCTGCGCCCGAGAGCGAACCCATGTTCGATCTCATCGAGCTGTTCTTCTTCGCCTATCGCGATTTCGTCGGCGACGCCGACCGGCTGCTCGAGAATTATGAGTTCGGCCGCGCCCATCACCGCGTGCTGCATTTCGTCTATCGCCGCCCCGGCCTCGCCATCGCCGCCCTGCTCGATATTCTGAAAATCACCAAGCAGAGCCTCAACCGCGTGCTCAAGCAATTGCTCGACGCCGGATTCGTCGAGGCGCGCGAGGGCGCGACCGACCGTCGCCAGCGCCTCCTCTTCCCGACAGCCAAGGGCGCGCGTCTCGCCCAGGAGCTGGCGACGCTGCAATCGGAGCGCTTCCGCCGCGTCTTCGGCGAGCTGCCGCCGGAGGCGCGCGAGACGACCGTCGATTTTCTGCTGGCCATGGTCAGCGCGCCGGACCGCGAGAAAGTGCGCGCCCATCTGCCGCCGCGCCGGCGCCGGCGGCAGCTCACCGAAGACGACGCCGCATGAGCGCGCCGGCGCCGCAGACCGCGGCCGAGCCCGGCCCACATATTCTCGTGGTCGACGACGACAGGCGCATACGCTCGCTGCTGTCGCGCTATCTCGCCGCGCAGGGCTATCTGGTCAGCGCCGCCGGCGACGCCGCCCAGGCGCGCGCGCGGCTCGCGGACATGACCTTCGACCTCATCGTCCTCGATGTGATGATGCCCGGCGAGAGCGGACCGGAATTCGCGCGCAAATTGCGTAGCGAGGCGGAGCCGCTGCGCTCCTCCCCCATTCTCATGCTGACCGCGCGCGGCGAGACGGCCGATCGCGTGGCCGGGCTGGAGGCCGGCGTCGATGATTATCTCGCCAAGCCCTTCGAGCCGCGCGAACTGTCGCTGCGCATCGCCAGCATTCTGCGCCGCGCCGGCCACGCCGCCCGCCCTGCCCCGGCGGCCGCGAGCGTGCGTTTCGGCGCCTTTGGCTTCGATCTCGAAAAGGGCCGATTGCGCGAGCATGATCGAATCGTCCATTTGACGACTCGCGAAGAGGAGATTCTGCGCGTGCTGGCGACGAATGCGGGCGAGATCGTGTCACGGCAGAGGTTGGCGCAGCGCCTCGTCAATGGCAAAGTCGAAAGCGCCGGCGAACGCAGCGTCGATGTCGAGGTGGCGCGGCTGCGCCGCAAGCTCGAGAGCGACGCGCAAGGCCCGCGCCATTTGCAGACGATCCGCGGCCGCGGATACAGGCTGTGGGCGGACGCCGTCATCGGACCGGACGAGGAATACGGAAAAGCGCAATGACATCAGCCCTCCCCGCCGCGCTCGACGCCCCGCGCCAGCTCTGGCGGCGCTTCGCCGGCTGGCTGCACGAGCGCATGCCCAAAGGCCTCTACGCACGCTCGCTGCTGATCGTGATTCTACCGATCGTGCTGCTGCAATCGGCGGTCGCCTATTTCTTCATGGAGCGGCATTGGCAGGCGGTGACGTCGCGCCTTTCCGCCGCCGTGGCGCGCGACGTCGCCGCGCTGATCGATTTCTACGAAGCCTTTCCTAAGGATGAGCATCGCGACATCATCCAGCGCATCGCCGGCGAGGATTTGAGCATAGACGTTCATTTCCTGCCCAAGGAGCCGCTGCCGCCGCCCGCCGCCAAGCCCTTCTTCTCGCTGCTCGACCATACGCTGTCGCGGGAATTGTCGCTGCGCCTGCAGCGCCCCTTCTGGATCGACACGGTGGGGCGCTCCAACATCGTGGAAATCAGAGTCGCGCTCGACGATTCGGTGATGCGCCTGCTCGCGCATCGTACCCAGGCCTATGCGTCCAACTCGGAAATCTTCTTTATCTGGACGGTGATCGCGTCTCTGGTCATCATCGCCATCGCCACCTCCTTCCTGCGCAATCAGATCCGTCCGATTCTGCGCCTCGCCCGCGCGGCGGAGGAGTTCGGCAAGGGCCGCGAGGTCGCCTTCAGCCCACGCGGCGCGCGCGAGGTGCGGCAGGCCGGCGCCGCCTTTTTGGAGATGAAGCGCCGCGTCGAGCGCGCCATGGAGCAGCGCACCACCATGCTCAATGGCGTGTCGCATGATCTGCGCACCATCATCACGCGCTTCAAGCTCTCGCTCGCCCTCATCGGCGAGACGGCGGAGACCAATGAGCTGAAGAAAGACGTCGACGAGATGGAGCGCATGGTCGAGGCCTATCTCGCCTTCGCGCGCGGCGACGGCGGCGAGGCGACGGCGGAGACCGACGTCTCCGCCATTCTGGACGAGCTGAAAACCGACACGGAGCGGCGCGGCCTTCGGGCCGAGACGACCTTCGCCGGCCGCAGGCAGGTCGCCGTGCGCCCGGCCGCCTTCCGCCGCTGCCTCGCCAATCTCGTCGGCAACGCCCAGCGCTATGCGAAAAACATATCGCTCACAGCCGTCAATGACGGCCATATGCTGACCATCCACATAGACGACGACGGCCCGGGCATTCCGGTCGAGCGGCGAGAAGACGCCTTTCGGCCCTTCTACCGGCTGGACGAGTCGCGCAATCAGGACGAGAGCCATTCGGGCCTCGGCCTCGCCATTGCGCGCGACATCATGCGCTCGCATGGCGGCGAGGTGACGCTCGATGGCTCGCCGCTCGGCGGCTTGCGCGCGACCGTCACCTTGCCGGTGTGACGGTCAGCCCTCCGCCGGACAGGGGATTTCCTTCGTCACGCCTTCCAGAAAGGCCTTCATGCCGCAATTGGCGCGCAGGGGGCTCGGCTTCTGATTGCCTTCCCAGGTCAGGAAGGTGACGATCCCGCGCGGATTGATGGCGATCACCTTGTATCGCTCCGGTCCGCGGGTCGCATAGCATTTGCCTTCTTTTATGTCCTCGGCGGTCAGGGCCATGTTCTGATCTCCTTTCGCAATGTGCCTGACCTCGTCCCGCAAGAGCCGTGCCGAGCCTCAATGCGCGTGATCGTGATCGTCGTGGTCATGATCGTGATCGTCCTCATGCGCCGCGCTCTTCTTGTGCACGACATGCTCGGTGAGGAAATCGCCCGCGGCGATCACCCCGTCATCGTCCATCGCATGCTCGAGACCCTTGCGCGTCATCGACAGGACCTTGGCGCCCTGCCCTGTGAGAGCGGCCTTAGTCTCGCGCACGGCGGCGAGCGGCGCGATGGCGTCGGCGTCGCCATGGATCAGCAGCACGGGCGGCGCGCCATCAGGGCCGATGGACGGCGCCGCGCCATAGGGACCGCCGGCAAAGGCGACCACCGCCGCCGCCGGCCCCGGCCGCGCGACGCCGGCGAGCAGCGAGAGGGTCGCTCCTTGCGAGAAGCCGACCAGCGCCAGATGCGAGGCGGGCAGCCGGCGCTTGGCCAGCGCCGCCTCGAGAAAGCGCTCGAGCGCCGCCAGCCCTTTAGCGAGCCCCTCTGGATCAGCGGCGTCGAACCAGCGCTTCACGCCATCGGCGCCGGCGGGCGCCTCGGCGGAGAGAAACTCGGCCTTTGGCATGGTCGGCGCCCAATTGAGCGCATGATCGACCATGGTTTGGCCGTCGGCGCCCTCCCCATGCAGCATCACGACGAGAAAAGCGGGCTTGCCGCAGGAGAGAGCGGCCAGCGCCGGCCCTTCCACAATGTCGGTCATGGGGTGCGTCCTCCGTGCGCCGGCGCCCCCGCCGGCCAAAAAGGGAGGTTCAATAAGCGTGCCGCCGCATGTCTCGGCATATGGCGCCCAATCTGCTTCATCGTCGCCGCGCCGGAGACGGACCGGCGCACCGTGAGACCCAACACAAAGCAACAGGAGGAGGACCGCGTGGCGGACTACAAAGTGACGGTCGAGGAGCAGGCCGACGGAAAATGGGCCTGTTTCCTGCACGTGCCGGGTGAGGAGCCGTATAATCTCGGCAAGTCGTTCAAGAGCGAGGACCGCGCGGACGCCTGGCTGACCGTCGGCGAGGCGACGACGGCGATCGATATGGCGGTGGCCAAGCTCACCAAGAAGTGAGCGAGCGGTAAGGGCCGCGACGCGCGCCTGTCGGATATCCGACAGGCGTTCCCGGCCCTTCGTCCATTTTGTCCCGCGCCGCCGAAGCCGCGCGCACCAAGGAGCGAAAAAAATGGCCGTTGATTTGAAGGGCGATTGGACCGACGCCGACATTGCGAAGCTCATCGGCTCGGTCGTCGACGACCGCGACTGGCGGCTCGAGGTCAGCACCGACGGAATCGCCTCGCTCGTCGACAAGACGGCGCATCCGACCGACGACGCCTATGACAACACGCTCCACTGCTTCCTCGAGACATGGATGCAGGGAACGGATTTCGTCGGCCCTTCGGCCGCCGGCGACAAGGATCTCGTCGGCAAGGTCGCCAAGGCGCTGCGCGAGAACTACCCGACACTCAAGGGCCTCAAATTCGTCTACGTGTCCTTGTGACGCTCGCGCATCGTGGCGCAAAGGCCACAGCGTGAAAATGTTTCCGCTCTGTTAACGATCGTGGCCAGACTGTCACCGAATCGTTAACAGGCGGCCATAGACCTCCGGCCAAGCTAAAGCCGGGGGATAAAATGCCTTTTCGTTACTGGTTGCTCGCGTCCATCTCGACGCTCGCGCTTCACGGCGCCGCAATGGCGCAGACCTATCGTACGCCCAATATCGTCGCCAATGACGGCGCCGCCTCCGTCGGCCTGGGTGGCGTGACCTTCACCAATCAAGGTCTCGTCGGAACCGGACGTCTTCCGGCGGGGACGATCGACTTCCTCGGCGACACGCTCGGCTCCTTCTCGAGCCTCGCCATCGACCCTTATTCCTGGCGGCGCAGCGGCTCGACTTTCGTCGCGACCATGCTCGCCCTGCCCGACCGCGGCCTCAACGATCCCGCCAATGGCGTCTTCTCCGATTATGCGGGACGGCTGCTGCGCTTCAACATCGCCTTCTCGCCCTATTCGGGCGCGAATCTCCCCGCCTCCACCAGCTCGCAGAATCAGGTGCAGATGACGCCCGACGGCGGCGTCCTGCTGCGCGACAATCAGGGCAAGACATTCACCGGCGCCGATTCTGGGTCGGGAGCCGTCAATCTCTTCGGCCGCCTCACGCCGAGCCCTTCCGCTGGCTCGATCGGCGCCGGCAAGCTATCGCTCGACGCCGAGGGGCTGGCCTTCAAGACCGACCGCAGCTTCTACGTCAGCGACGAATACGGCCCGTCGATCTTTTATTTCGACGCCAATGGCAATCTCGTCGGCTCGGTCGGAATTCCCTCGGCGCTGCTGCCGCGGACCAATGGCGCGATCGACTTCAATTCGACAGTCGCGCCGACGACTGGACGCCGCAACAATCAGGGGCTCGAGGCGGTCTCGGTCAGCCCGGACGGCAACCGGCTGTTCGCGATCCTGCAGAGCGCGACGATGCAGGATCAGGCCTCTGGACAGCAGACGCGCAACAATACGCGCATCCTGGTCTATGATATTTCGCTCAATCCGACGCCGGCGGCGCCGATCGAGACCTATGTGCTGCAGCTGCCGACCTACAGGCTGAACGGCGATGGCGGCAGCGCCAATCGCACCGCGGCGCAGAGCGAGATGGTGGCGCTCAACGACAAGCAGTTCCTCGTGCTGGCGCGCGACGGAACCGGCCAGGGTCCGGCGGGCGGCAATCCGATCATGGTCAAATCCATCTATCTCGTCGACATCGGCAATGCGACCAATATCGCCGGCACGGCCGCCGATACGACGGCGGGCGGCCAGGTCGCGCCCAATGGCGTGCTGAATCCGGCGATCACGCCGGCGCAGTCGGTCGAGCTCGTGAACATGCTCAACACGACGCAGCTCGCCCGCTTCGGCCTCAATCTGAACAATGGCGCGCCCGGCCAGTCGGCGCAGTCGCAGCTCACTCTGGCGGAGAAATGGGAGGGCATGGCGCTCGTCCCGACGCTCGTCGAGGGCCGGCCGAACGACTTCTACCTCTTCGTCTCCAACGACAATGATTTCACCACGACCAATGGCGTGATGCAGGGCCAGAGCTATAACTCCGGCCAGAACAACGACAATATGGTCCTCGTCTATAAGCTCACCCTGCCGACCGCCGTCGATCCGCTGTTCCTCAAATCCATGCGCGATACGACGCCCCAGGTGCTCGGACGCATCGACGCCGGCGCTCTCGGCCTCGCCTCGAGCGCCGCCGCGCCGGTCATCGCGCAGCTGCAATCGATTCGACGCGCGCAGAGCGGCGTCTTCGCGGCGCAGGGCCTCTCGACCTGGCTCGGCGGCAATGTCGATTTCGGCCCCACTGCGTCGCGGCCCGGGCTCGACGGCGACCGCACGCTCTATGGCGGCTCCTTCGGCGTCGATTATGGCTGGAAGGAGATTCGCGTGGGCGTCGCGGCGACGGTGCGCGCAGGCCAATATGGCGGCGGCGCGCTCGGCTATTTCGACATTTCGCCGACCGTCTCGCCGAGCCTCTACGCCGGCTATTTCGGCGATCTCTTCTATCTGCACGGAACGGCGACCTTCTCGCCGGACGTCGGCTTCTCCGACATTCGCCGCCTCGGCGCCTATGGGCTCACCGGCGTCGGCCGCACCAGCGTCGATTCTTACGCGTTCGGCGGCGAGATCGGCGCCAAGCTGAAGCTCGACGCCTTCCAATTCACGCCCTTCTTCGGCGTGACGCAGACCCATGCGACCATTCGCGGCTATACGGAGAGCGGGGCGGCCGGCGGCAATGTCGTCTATCCGGAGCACTCGACCTATGCGACGACGCTGCGCTTTGGCGGCGAGGTCTCGGCCTCTTTCCTCGGCGTCAATCCTTGGGTGCGGGTCGCCTATAATGAGATGCTCGACCGCGATCCCAGGCGTGTGAACGTCAGTCTCGCCGGCGTGCTCAGCCAAATGGCGACGCAGACGATCCTCATTCCGACCTATGATCGCAATTCCGTCACGGTCGGCGTCGGCGCGCAGGGCGATCTCGCGCCGAATATCGGCTGGCGCATCGGCTATGACGCCGATGTCGCGACTCGCAACGGGGCCGTCGCCCATTCGGTGACGACGGCCGTGCGCATCGGCTTTTGATGAAAGCGGGACGACGCCGCCGTCAAGCGGTGGCGTCGTCCGGATGCCGGCGATGGCCTTCGCCGTGGTGATGTCCATCGGCGTGAGGATGATCTTCGGCGTGGTGATGACGCCGACGCGCCTCCTCATAATCTTCCTCGAACTCATCGTCGCGGTCGCGCGCATGATGGCGGTGGCGACGGCGGCCGGTCATTCCGCGGAACACCGCCCGCGCCAGACCACGCAGCGGCGAGGTCAAGCGGCTCACATCCTCGATCCGCTCGATCACCGCCTCGCTACGTGAGAGCTCACGGTCGAGCGCGGCCTTGGTGCGACACAGATCGACGTCGCGATCGTCGAACCATGTTCCGAGCACGCGCCACCAGGCGATGGAGAGGCCCTGCAGCTTCAACGCGCCGAGCGCGCCTTCGCTGTCTATGTCGGCGGCCTCCAGCATGAAACGCATGGAATTGACCGTCTCGCGGTTGAGCGCGGCCGCCGCCAGCGGATCGGTCGAAGCCCATTGCGAGATCGATTCCAGCGCATTGCGATAGGGCTCGAGCGCCTCGAGACGGCGCAGCAGCACCTCATAGAGCCGCTCCTTGGCGGGCTCCGAGGCGTAGCGGCCGGCAAAATCCTCCAGCACCTGCCGGTCGATCTTGCGCGAGAAAGCCGCCAGCACTGCACCCTTGGACGGAAAGCAGTCGCGGAAATCCGCGAGCGAGACATCCGCGTCCTGGGCGATGTCGGAAATCGCGATATCCTCGAAGGCGCGGCGCGCCGCCAGCCGCATCAAGGATTCGACGATACGGTCGCGGACCGAGCCGCTTCCATTGCCTGTTTCGTTGGTCTTGCCGCTCGTCGCCATCGCCGCCTCCTCACATCGCTCGAAGCCAGCCGCTTCCAAGTCAATTTAGGCAAGCTAATTTAGGGCGTTTTTGCCGGATCGGAAGCACTTTGCGCCGCTCAGCCGGACAATTCCCCCGCCCGGCGCTTCGCCGCGGCGACCGCGCGCTCCAGCAGCGGCGCGAGGCCGTCGCCCGCCATCAGGACATCGAGCGCCGCCGCGGTCGTGCCGCCGGGCGAGGTGACGTTCTGACGAAGCGTCGCCGGCGTCGTATCGGCGCTCTGACGCAATAACTCGCCGGCGCCGGAAACGGTTGCGCGGGCCAGCCGCGCCGCAGTCTCCTCCGGCAGGCCGGCCTCGACGCCCGCCCTGGTCAGGCATTCGACGAAATAGAAGACATAGGCCGGACCGGAGCCGGATACGGAAGTCACGGCGTCGACCAGCGGCTCGCTCTCGACCCACACCACCTCGCCGACGGCGGCGAGCAGAGTCTCCGCCAGCGCGTGATTCTCCGCATCGACGGCGGGCGCGGCGAAGGCGCCGGTGATTCCGCGGCCGATGGCGGCCGGCGTGTTGGGCATTGCGCGTACGAAAAGCCGCGCCTGCGGCAGCCGCGCGGAAAGATCGGCGACGCGCTTGCCGGCGAGAATGGAGACGATGAGCGTATCGGCGCCGGCTTCTACCGCGATCGTCGGCGCGACTTGATCCAGCGCCTGCGGCTTCACGGCGAGCAGAAGCGCGCGCGGGGCCTCGCGATTTTCGGGGTTGAGGCGAAAGCCGCGCTCCTGCGCGAGCGAGACGAGCGCCGGCGAAGGCTGCGGCTCGACAATGGTCACACCCGCGCCAGAAAGCCCGCGAGCCGCCCAGCCCTGCAGCAGGGCGAAACCCATTTTTCCGGCCCCGACCAGAGTGATCGAGCGGGGCAGCTCGGCCGCTTCGGCCATTTGGATCACGCTTCTCCCTTGGTCTCGAAGGTCGCGGTCTCGAGCGCTTCCTTAGCGCCCTTGCCGGCCCAGAGCACGAATTGGAACGCCTGATAATAACGCTCGCAGGTCTCCAGCGCATGGTCCAGCAGAGCGGCGCATTGCGGGCCGGAGGGCTGGGCGCCGCCGGTCAGCAGCAGGCCCTGGCGATGCATGACCACCCCCTCGGTCGGCCAAAGATCGAAATGGCCGACCCAGAGCTGCTCGTTGATGGTGCGGATCAGCGCCTGCGCCTCGGTGCGGCGGCGCTCGGGCACCCGCAGATCGAAGGCGCAGCTCACATGGAGCGTCTCGAGCTCCGCCAGCCAGGTGAAGGCCACATGATAGTCCGTCCAGCCGCCGGCGACCGAGATGGAAATCTCGTCTTCGGCGTCACGATCGAAGCTCCAGTCATTGGTGGCCGCCAATTGCTCGACGATGTCGACGGGATGCAGGGGACGGTCGAAGTCTTTGTCAGGTGCGATCAGCATGAGCGAAACCTAATGTGAGGGTCGGCCAGACGAGGGCGACGGACGCTTCTCTCTTCAGAGACGCATACGCTGACTGCGAGCCTCGCGTTCCCGTTGTTCGGGAACCGCCGACGAAACGAATCGTCCTGCTCGTTCACTATACTCGAAACGATTGAAATGCCGCCGACTCAACTCTTCGTGGGCGCGAACCTCAAGTGCGTTCGTCGATTTGTCGCACAGTGGTGGATTCGTTCCGGCCGGTCTACAGGCGGCGGGCCGACGTCCACAAGCTGAAGCATTCGCGGAGCGAAAAACCATGGGACAAGTCTCCGCCGCTCGGCTTGCGCGAAGCTGCGCGACGGCCTTGGAGCTGTTCCGCTTTCGTCTTTCGAGCGCGTCATCCCTCCGATCCGATCGGACGACGCACTCTATTCTCTATTGGGGGCATGAGTTCTGATCGATCGAAAAGCGTGATCAGGGCGTCATGACCACCGGCGTGCCCACGCCGACGCGCTCATAGAGGTCCACAACATCCTCGTTCAGCATGCGAATGCAGCCATAGGAGGCGGCCGTGCCGACCGAGGCGCGCATCTTATTGGTGGTGCCGTGGATCGCCACCTGATTGCGGTCGAGCGTCAGGGCGCGGACGCCCATCGGATTATGCGGCGAGCCGCCATGGATGAAATTGGGCAGCTCCGGATGGTCATGCTTGACCACCGCCGGCGGGACCCAATCGGGATTCACATATTTCCCGTCGATATGGGCGTAGCCGGACCATTCCTTGCCGGCCTTGGGCACGGCGACCGGATAGCGAATGGCGGTGCCGTCCCCATTGACCAGGAACAGGCTGCGCTGGCGGGCGCTGATGACCACAGTGCCCGCCTGAACCGGGGCGCTGTAGGAGACGACATTATGCGCCGCGCTCGCCGCCCCCGGCAGAGCGAGGCCGCCCGCGAGCGCCGCCGCGGCCGTGAAACTCGAAATACGCTGACGAAACGAAATGCACATGGCTCACCTTCTCCGAATGGCCGGCGTCGCATTCGAACATGTCGCGCATTCTAGCTTCGGCCACATTCCGCGCCAGCCATCCCATAGTTGCGGTTACGGTTTAACACTAAGATTTCCTTACCTGTCTCGCTAAAGCGCGACAAATGCCGAGAAATCCCCGCCTAATTTCCGCCGCCCCATTTCCGGCGCGCCGGGCGGCGGTTGCGCGAGGCGCGCGTTCGGGGCATGACGGGGCATGGAGAGAGGACAGTCCGCGCCGGCGATCTTCGATCGCGCTCTGCTGCGTCGCCGGCTGGCGCGGGCCGCGGCGCGCGGCGCGCCGGATTTTCTATTGGCGCGCGCCGCCGATGATCTCGCCGACCGGCTGGCGGGCATAAAGCGCCCCTTCCCGCGCTCGCTCGATCTCTGCACCCCGGCAGCGCATTTCGCGCAGACCGTCGTCGCCGGCGGGCGACCCGCGCCGCTGCGGGCCGGGCGTTTCTACGAGCCCGGCGTCCATCTCGTCGCCGAGGAGGAGGCGCTGCCCTTCGCGGCGGAGGCTTTCGATCTCATCGTCTCCGGCTTTGCGCTGCAATGGGTGGACGATCTGCCCGGCGCGCTCGCCCAGGCGCGGCGCATGCTGGCGCCGGATGGGCTGTTTCTGGCCTGCTTTCCGGGCGGCGCGAGCCTCATAGAGCTGCGCGCCGCGCTCGCCCAGGCGGAGGACGAGATTTCCGGCGGCGCCAGCCCGCGCGTCTCGCCTTTCGTCGATCTGCGCGATCTCGGCGGGCTGTTGCAGCGGGCGGGCTTCGCTCTGCCGGTGACGGACGTCGATTCCTTCACGCTGCGCTATGATTCCATGTTCGCGCTCTGCGCCGAGCTGCGGGCCATGGGCGCGGCCAATGTGCTGACGGAGCGCTCCCGCAAGCCGCTGCGGCGCGCCATTCTGCTGCGCGCGGCGGAAATCTACGCGACACGCTTTTCAGACGCCGACGGCCGCGTGCGGGCGACGATGGAGCTGGTCTGGCTCTCCGGCTGGGCGCCGCATGAGAGCCAGCAGAAGCCGCTGCAGCCGGGCTCCGCGCAAATGCGGCTCGCCGATGCGCTGAAGCCGAAGGACGGCTAGCGCGCCTGAATTTCGATCGTCCGCCGCTGAACGGCGCGCTTCTCCCAGGGCCGCTCCTCGACGAAAACAAGGCGCGCCCTCCCCGCGGTGACGGCCTCTATGCGGAAGAAACGCCGACCCGGCGCGCCCACCAGCGCCCGATCCGGCGCGTCGCCCGCGGGCGTGAAGCCGCCGTCGCCGACCCGCACGATCGCCGGATTTTCGCTCGCCTCGCGATCGAAGCGCCAGACATAGCCGGTGGACGGATTCTCGACGAATTCGATCGTCCGCGTCTCGCCCTTGGCCAGAGAAAGACGCCCCTCCCCGGCCCGAACCGCAGATAATTCGAGCAAAATCATCGCTATCGCGACAAGAATCGGCTTTGTCATCCTTAAGCCTCGACCGCAATTGCAGCGCATCCGATCAACTCGGCGATCTTCGCCGCGGCGGCCGCCGCGCCGTCCTCTCGGCCGATGCGATCGGCCGCCTCGCGGGCCTTCTGCGCATGACGCGCGTCGGCGAGCAGCGCGCCCAGCTCCTTCGTCAGGCGCTCGGCGGAGCAGCGCTCATAGGACAGCAGCCGCCCGACGCCGAGACGCGCCACGCGCGCGGCATTGTCGTGCTGATCGCCGAAGACGGGGACGACGAGCTGCGGCCTCCCGGCGCGCAGCGCCTGCCCGCAAGTTCCCGAGCCGCCGTGATGAACGATGGCGGCGGCGCGCGGGAAGATCAGCGAATGGCGGACATGGCCGGCGACGAAAAGCTGCGGCGGCAATCCCTCGGCCAGCGCCTCGCGCTCCTCATCGGCGACCAGCAGCACCGCGCGGCGCCCGAGGCTCAACGCCGCGCGGCCGGCGGCGCGGTAGAAGTCCGAGCGGGCGTGGACGACGAAACTGCCCAGCGTCACGACGATCGGCGGCTCGCCCGCGGCGAGAAATTCCGCCAGCCCCGCCGGCAAGGCCTCGGCCGTATCGGCGAAGCGATCGTGGAAAGTATGGCCGGCGACAAAGAGATCGGCCGGATGATCGGGCTGCGACGGCGCCAGCAGCGGGCTGAGCAGGCCGAGCGTCCCCCGCGCATAGGGACCTCCGGTCAAGAGCGCGCGCCCGCGCCGATGCGGCAGGCCGAGCGCGCGCCGCAGCCGCGCGATCGGCCGCCCCTGAAAGGCCAGAAAATGCGTCAGCGCAAAGCCGAGCGCCTTATTATAGGCGAGCGCGAGACCCGAGCGCGGCTGCGCCAGAAAGCGCGAGCGCGGGCCGAGCGGCGGATCATAGGCGGAGAGCAGAAAGAGCGGCGACACCACGCCGTCGAAGAGCGGAACGCCGAGCCGCTCCGCCGCGAGCTTGGCTGAGAAACATATGCTATGCGCGACGATCGCCGCCGCGCCCTCGCTGGCCGCGGCGACATCCTCATAGCTCTCGCGCAGATAAGGAAAGATCAGCTCGCGGAACATGAAGCCGTCCTCGCGCGCGACGCGATCGGCGAGCCCGCCGATATCCATGCCGAGCCGCGCGGCGAGCGCGTCGATATCCGGCCGCATGGCGGCGAAGCCGAGCCCCTCGCTCTCGATCCACTCCCGATAAAAGGCGCTGGCGACGATCACCGGGCGAAAGCCGAGGCGTTTCAAGGCATGAGCGAGCGCCACATAAGGATTGAGGTCGCCGAGCGAGCCGAAGGTCGCTATGACGATTTTCTGCCCATCCGTCATTCGCGTCCCAATGCCTCCTCGCCGGCCGTGGAACCCGCCGCGGCGCATGTTATACTGCTTTCCTCGTGAGAAAGAGGACTTAGATGACCGCCGCTTCCGCTTCCGATCCAATGCCGTCGCTCGCTGGCGCCACGCGCGCCGAGCTGGCCGATGCGCTGCGCGCCATAGAGATTCCGGAGCGCGAGATCAAAATGCGGGTCTCGCAGCTGTGGCATTGGATCTATTTCCGCGGCGCGCGCGAGTTTTCCGAGATGCTCAACATCTCGAAAGTCGTGCGCGCAAAGCTCGCCGAGCGCTTCACGCTTGCACTGCCGGAGATCGCCGCCGAGCAGGTCTCCACCGACGGCACGCGCAAATGGCTGCTGCGGCTCGACCCTGTCGACGCCAACGACAAGGGCGCGGAGATCGAATGCGTCTATATTCCCGAGAGCGACCGCGGCACCTTATGCGTCTCCAGCCAAGTGGGCTGCACGCTCAATTGCAGCTTTTGCCACACCGGCACGCAAAAGCTGGTGCGCAATCTGACGACGCGCGAGATCGTCGCGCAGCTTCTCGTCGCGCGCACGCGGCTCGGCGATTTCCCCGGCCTCGAGCCGCCCACAGATGGGCTCGTGCCATCGGGGCCGGACGTGCGCGCCGTCTCCAACATCGTCTTCATGGGCATGGGCGAGCCGCTCTATAATCTCGAGCAGGTCGAGGATGCGATCGAGATCATGTCCGATGGCGACGGGCTGTCGCTGTCGAAGCGGCGCATCACCGTCTCGACATCCGGCGTCGTGCCGCAGATCGAGAAGCTCGGCGCCGAATGCGGGCCTATGCTCGCGATCTCGCTGCACGCCGTGCGCGATCCGCTGCGCAATGAGCTGGTGCCGCTCAACAAGAAATATCCGATCCGCGAATTGCTCGACGCCTGTCGCGACTATCCAGGCGCCTCCAATGCGCGGCGCATCACTTTCGAATATGTGATGCTGAAGGGCGTCAACGACAGCCCGGCGGAAGCGCGCGAATTGGTGCGGCTGCTGAAGGGCATTCCGGCCAAGATCAATCTGATCCCCTTCAACCCCTGGCCGGGCGCGCCCTATGAGTGCTCCGATTGGGAGACGATCGAGCGCTTCTCCGACATCGTCTTCAACGCCGGCTATGCGAGCCCGGTGCGCACGCCGCGCGGCCGCGACATTCTCGCGGCCTGCGGACAACTGAAGAGCGAGACCGAGAAGCTGCGCGCAAGGGCGCGGCTCGCGGTGGAGTGAGCCAGGCCGGAACAGTCAGCCCAGCAGCCGGCGCAGCGCCTCCGCGCTGGTGACGGCGCCATTGGCCGGCGCGCCCTTATTGGCGAGCTTGTCGAGCGTGATGAGGATTTTCGTCAGCTTGTCCTGCATCAGATTGACGTCATTCGCCAATTCGTTGAAACGATTCTCCAATAGGATGAGATGCCGGCCGAGCGCCCGCGTGTTGGGCGAGCCGTCCGGGCTGGTCTGAACGCCCTGCGTCTGCATGTCGTATTGCTGGAAGACTCGCATCGAATTCTCCGATTGGTCGCCGCCGAGAGGAATGGTCACATCTCTATCGGGCAGAGGATGGCGCGAGCCGGCCCTGCGACAAGGCCGTTCGGAGAATTTCAGCGGCCGCCGCGCGCGGCGCGAAAGGCGATGGCGGCGAGAGCGGCGGAGATCAGCACATTCCAATTGCTGAGCGTGAGCGCGAAGATGCGCAGCGCCGGACGATCGCAGCTCACCACTTTCATCTTGTCGAGCGAGGAGCGGAAATCGTCGAAGGAGCCGGCCTTGCGCAGAGCGCCCGTGCATTCGGAGGGGCCGGGAAAGAGCTTCAGCTCGACGCCGGAATGATACAGCGCCAGCGCCGTTCCCGCCGCGAACAGAAGCCCGAGCAGCGCCAGAGCGACGCGCGCGGCGCCCTCCCCGCCCCGCTGCAGCGCTATGGCCGCAAAGGCGGCGAGCGGAATGCCGGCGTAATAGGGAATGCGCTGCTTCAGGCACAGCTCACAGGGGGCGAAGCCCATCGCCTCGATGATCCAGGCGCCGCCTATGGTGGCGACGGCGACGACGAGAACGGCCAGCGCCGCGCGTTGTCGCGTGGAGAGCAGCGCCGCGATCACAGGAATTTCGCCGCCACGACGAAGCCGACGACAACGATCGCCGCCATCCCGCCGATGAACAGGCCGAAATGCGCCTCGAGCTTGTCGCGCAGAAAATCGCCGAAATGATTGATGGCGGCGGCGAGGATGAAGAAGCGCAGGCCGCGCGTCACCAGCGAGAGCGCGAGAAACAGGCCGAAATTATAATCCATCAGCCCGGAGACGATGGTGACGAGCTTGAAGGGAATGGGCGTCAGCCCTTTCACCAGAATGAAGAGAGCGCCCCAATGGGCATAGAACGCCCGCAGCGCCTCCATTTTGGCGGCGTAGCCATAGAGATCGATGAGCCACAGGCCGATCGTGTCGTAGAACAGCGCGCCTATGGCGTAGCCGAGCGCGCCGCCGGCCACAGAGGCCACGGTGCAGATGCCGGCATAGAACCAGGAACGCTTGGGCTCGGCCAGCGACATAGGCAGGAGAATCACATCCGGCGGAACCGGGAAGAAGGAGCTTTCCGCAAAAGCTATGGCGCCGAGCGCGAACGGCGCATGCCGGCTGCCGGCGAGCGACATGGTCCAGTCGTAGAGCTTTTTGATCATTTTCCAACCGGTTCTAAGGGCGAAGCGCCCCTCGCTTACCATCTCGCGGCGCCGGAGGCGAGGCTGGCCGCGCATCGGCCGTGCGAAACGCGCAAGCTCGCCTTGACGGAGGCTTCGGCCCGGCTAATATCCGCGCCGCGACGCCGGCCCCGCCGGCCCGCGCCCCTGTGGCGGAATTGGTAGACGCGCTCGACTCAAAATCGAGTTCCGCAAGGAGTGCTGGTTCGACTCCGGCCAGGGGCACCAATAGCCTAATAATTCAAGTAGATAGAACCGCGCCCGCATCTCAATAATGCGGCGGCGGTCGCTCCGGCGCGTCGCGGTGGCCGAGCGTCTGGAACTCCTCGCGCAGGCGAGCGATCTGCCGTTCCAGCGCGTCGATCCGTCGCCATTGCGAGGCGATGACGTCGTTCAGATCGGCGACGGTCTTGTCCTGATGCGCGAGCGCCGTCTCCAGGGCGACGAGACGAGAGGACAAATCCGAAAGCTCACCGCTCATGAGGGCTCCATTGCGCCGCGCATTCCATCGGCCGGCGCGCGCATCCAAGCTTCGATCGCGCGGAAAGACAAGAGCTTCCGCTCCGGCTCCGCCCGGCCGGAGCGTGTGTCGCCCCGTCAATCCGCCGCCAACGCCTTCAGCGTCTGCAGCGCCACGGAGGTCGCGGAGGAGCGGCTGTCGACGCCGAGCTTCACGAAAATGCGCTCCAAATGCTTATGCACCGTGCGCGGTGAGATGCAGAGAATCTCGGCGATGTCGTGATTCGACTTGCCGCGCGCGAGCCAGCTCAGCACCTCCGCCTCGCGCAGCGTCAGCGCGAATTTCTGGGCCAGAAACGCCTCGTCGCTGACGCTCTGCGGCTCGGTCAGGCGAAACAGCAGCTCGTCGCCGCCGATCTCGCAGAGAAAGGAGATGGCGACCGGCCCCGCCGCCGCGGAGGCATCATGGTCGCGGCGCTCGGCCGCTTCGCGCAGCAACGCCGCAAAAGCCTCCGGCGGCTGCGAGCGCAAGATCTCGAAGGGGCCGAGTCGCGCCGCGAGAAGATCGGCCGCCTGCGGCGTGCACCAGAGCAGGCGTCCGTCGCGATCGGTGGCCAGGAGATGGCGGCCCGTGGCGTCCAGCGCGACGCGTGCGCCAAAGGCGGCCTTGGCGTTGGAGACGTGAATGCGGATGCGGGCGACGAGCTCCTCTATGATGACTGGCTTCACCACATAATCGACGCCGCCGGCCTCGAGGCCCATGAGCACATGGCTCGTGTCCTTGAGCCCCGTGAGGAAGATCACCGGCAGATGTGCGAAGCGCGGATTCTGCTTTATGCGCCGGCAGGTCGCAAAACCGTCGAGGCCGGACATCACCGCGTCGAGCACGACGACATTCGGCGTCACGCGCTCGAGCAGAGCCAGCGCCGCCTCGCCATTGGTGGCGGCGAGCGCGGTGAAATCGGCGCGCTCCAGCGCCTCGACGAGCAGGCTCAGCTCGTCGCGATTGTCATCGACGACGAGCGCCGTGTCGCGTTGGCGCAGATCAGCCGACATGCTCGGCCTCCTGCGTCAATGCGGCCTCGAGCGTCTGCGCCAGCTCCTCGAATTCGAAATTCTGCGCCATGGCGCGCAATTGCGCGATCGCCGCGGAACGCTCCGGCGCAGCGGCCTCGATCTCGCGCAGCGCCGTCTCGATGCCGCGGCTATGGCCGACGCGGCAGAGCCGCAGCAGCTTCTCGACGCTCTCGCGCGGCAAAGCGAGCGCGGCGGGCGCGAAAGGCTCCTCGCGGGCGATCGAGCGCGCCGTCACATAGAACCAGTCGAGCCCGAGAAGATTGCCGATGCGGTCCAGCATTTCGGAAAATTCGATCGGCTTCACCAGAAAATCATCATGCGGCGAATCGGGGCCGCGACGCTCCATCAGCTCATGGGCGTTGGCCGAGACCATCATGATCGGCGTCTCCGGCCCGAGCGCGTCGCGCAATCGCCGCGCCGCTTCCCAGCCGTCCATGCCGGGCATTGCGATATCGAGCATGACGAGATCGGGATTGCGCTCGATGGCGAGCGCGACGCAATCGGAGCCATTGGAAGCCGTCAGCACGTCGAAGCCGAGCCCGCCCAGCGATTGGCGCATCACATCGATGTGCGTCGCCGTGTCGTCGGTGACGAGAATGGTCTTGCGCGCCCCGGCATAGCCGCGAATCTGTGGCGGCTTCTGCCCCTCCTCCGGCGAGGTCGCGGCGGTGAGATAGAGGCGCACGACAAAGCGGCTACCGCGACCGACCTCGCTCTCGACGCGCATCTCGCCGCCGATGATCTGCGTCAGCAGCTTGGTGATGGTGAGGCCGAGGCCGGTGCCGGGAATGGCGGAGACAGCCGCCATGCGGCCGCGCTCGAAGGGCGCGAAAATGCGCTGCATATCCTCCGGCATGATGCCGATCCCCGTGTCCTCGACGATGAACTCCGCAATGTCGTTGCGATAGGAGACCTTCAGCCCCGCATGGCCGCGCTCGGTGAATTTCACGGCGTTGGAGACGAGATTGATGAGGATTTGCCGCAGGCGCTTCCTGTCGGTGCGCACATAGCGCGGCAGATCGGGGCTGCGCTCATAGCGAAAGGCGACGCCCTTGGCCGCCGCCTGCAGGCGGAACATATCGACGAGCTGGTCCAGCGTCTCGTCGATGCGGAAAATATCGCGCGCGACATCGAGCGAGCCGGTCTCAATCTTGGCGACGTCCAGCAATCCGTCGATGAGATTGGTGATGTGCTCCGTGCTGCGGCGGATGACGCGCACCGCGTCCTGCGGACGATCGGTGGCGTCGCGCTCCAGCAATTGCGCATAGCCGTTGATGGCGTTGAGCGGCGTGCGAATCTCGTGATTGAGCCCCGCTATGAAGCGCGTCTTAGCGATATTGGCCGCCTCCGCCGCCTCCTTGGCGCGTTGCAGCTCGGCGTCGGTGCGCTCGTGAGCCGCGATCTCCTCGTGCAGAATCTCGGTCTGCCGGCGGGTCTCCTCCTCCGCGACGCGGCGGCTCTCCTGCGCGAGCACCAATGTCCAGGCGGCGACGCCCATGACGAGCAGCAGGCCGACGAAAACGATCTCCAGCGTCGTGCGAATGATCGGCCTCTGCACCGGGCCGACGACGGCGGCATATTGGAAATAGATCGCGCCGAGGATCGCCGCGCTCGTCACCGCGAGCAGACCGAGCACAACGAGAAATCGGCCAGCGCGCGTCGAGAAGAAGGGCAGCGAGAATCTCGGCAGAAGAGCGGAGAAGAGCGCGCGCGCCTGCGAGGCGAGCCGCGCCTCCGGCTTGCAGGCGTCCTTGCAGCGCATATCCAGCGAGCAGCAGAGCGAGCAGATCGCCGCGCCATAGGCCGGGCAGGACGCCATATCGCTGGGCTCGAACTCGTTCTCGCAGATCATGCAGCGCATGGGCTCGCGGAAGACAGCCTGCGGGCGCGCGATATAATAGCGCCCGCCGGTGGCGTAGGCGATGAGCGGCGCGAGCGAGAAGGCGACAATAAAGCCGACGATCGCCGAAAGCGGCTGCAGCGTGTCGCCGAGCAGGCCATAGAGCGCCGCCGTCGAGACGATGAGCGAGCCGAGCATCGCCCCACAGCCGACCGGATTGACGTCATAGAGATAGGCGCGGCGAAACTCGATCTGTGGCGGGCTCAATCCGAGCGGCTTGTCGACGACGAGATCTGCGGTCAGCGCGCCGATCCAGGCGACGGCGAAATTCGAGTAGAAGGTCAGAATGCTGTCTATGACATGGCTGACGCCGAATTCCATCAGCAATAGCGCCAGAGTGACATTGAACACCAGCCAGACGACGCGGCCGGGATGGTTGTGCGTGATGCGCGAGAAGAAGTTGGACCAGGCGATGGAGCCGGCATAGGCGTTGGTGACATTGATCTTCGTCTGACAGACGACGACGAAGAGACCGGTGAGCGCCAGCGCGAGGCCGGGCGAATGAACGAGGCTCGAGAAGGCGAGATAATAAATCTCGCTCGGCTGCGCCGCCCGCTCGGCCGGAACGCCGAGCGACAATGCCTGATAGGCGAGAAAGGAGCCGGCGGCGAGCTTGGCGACGCCGATCAATATCCAGCCCGGCCCGGCCGCGAAGAGCGCGAAACGCCAGCTGCGCGCGCCGATGCGCGCCGTCGTCGGCAGAAAGCGCAGATAATCGACCTGCTCGCCGATTTGCGGCAGCAGCGACAGCAGGATCGAGGCGGAAAGCCCGAAGAGCTTCAGATCGAAAGAGCCGTTCAGCGCGCCCGAAGCGCCGGCGAACGACATCCAGCCGGAGACGGCCGGCCCACCGACGGCGATGAGATAGACGAGCGGCGCGGTCTGCAGCACGAGCCAGATCGGCTGCGTCCATAGCTGATAGCGGCTGATGAAGCGAATGCCCAGCGCTGCAATGGGCAATATCGCGAGCGAAGAAATAGCGTAAGCGAGGCCGAGCGGCACGCCGAGGCACATTTGCAGCGCATCGGCCATGATCGTCGCCTCTATGGCGAAGAGGATGAAGGTGAAGCAGGCGTAGATCAGCGAGGTGACGGTGGAGCCGATGTAGCCGAAGCCGGCGCCGCGCGTCAGCAGATCCATGTCGACGCCATATTTGGCCGCGTAATGGCCGATCGGCAGGCTGGCGAGAAAGATCAGCGCGCCGACGGCGAGGATCGCCGCCATGGCGTTGGTGAAGCCGAACATCAGCGTCACGCCGCCGCCCAGCGCCTCGCAGGCGAGAAAGGAAATCGCCCCGAGCGCTGTGTTGGCGACGCGCCAAGGCGTGAAGCGGCGCGCCGCTTCCGCCGTGTAGCGCAGCGAATAATCCTCGAGCGTCTGGTCCGCGACGAACTTGTTATAGGTCCGACGGACCGGGAAAATTCGCTGCTGCTCGCGCATGCTCTCTTTACGTTGGGGCGTCGCCCGCGTCAGACCGGCCGAGGCTCGCCCGCCGGTCGCCAGCCCTGCGCCTCGAGACAGTCTAGCATGGGCTTGGTCAGGATCGTCGTCGAAGGCGGCGGCGACACCAGCGTCGGCCGCTCGGCCTCGCCGAGCTTCTTGACGCAGGCGTCTGTGGCTTTCTTCAGGCCGCCCATATCGCCGCCGATGTTCCACCACATGTCCACGGCGTAGCGTGGCGCGGCGACCGAAGCGGCCGGCTTCGTCCCCTTATGGCTCTTCGACGATGCGTTCGCCTGCCCCACCGCAAAGACGAGCGCGAGCGTTCCCGCAGTCAATCCGAAAATATCCAGTGCCGTCGATCTGCGCATGCGCGTCTCTCCCCCAGCGCCGACGAATCTGCGTCGGCTCTCATGCCCTATTCGACGAAAAGGCGCGAACGGAGCAATACGCATTTCAGCGTATTCCTACCTAGGGGCTCGCACGACTAGTCCTTGACGTGACGAAACCGGCGCGAATCGCCGGGGGGACGACACGAGGGGGACAGATGAACCAATCCCACGAAGCACTTGCGGCGCAAGAAACAACGCGCCGTCGGTCCAAGCTCGCGGCCAAGGCCGCGCCGGCGCTCGCCTTGGCGGTCTGCTGCCTGATTGGGGATCAGGCGGCGCAGGCCCGTGTGGTGGTTCCGTTCGGCGACGATCAATGGGTCAGCGTCGGATTCGGCCTGCGTCCCTTCTTCAGCGACGTCACGCGCAATCACACGCCCGGGACCAATCCCGATCGCGTCGACCTCGAGAGCTTCCGCATCTTCTCCTCGGCGTCCTTCAATCAATATCTGAAGGCGACCTTCAACACGGAAGTCTCCAGCAACAATACGATTCAGGTGCTCGACGGCTATGGCCAGTTCGAGCCGCTGGACGAGATCAACGTCTGGGGCGGCCGCATGCTGCCGCCGAGCGACCGCGCCAATCTCGACGGTCCCTATTATCTGCTCGGCTGGTCTTATCCCGGCGTCGTCTCGCGCTATCCCGGCAAGGTCTCCGGCCGCATGGACGGCGGCACGGTCTGGGGCAAGCTGTTCGAAAAGCGCCTCACCTATTCATTCGGCGTCTATGACGGCCACAATCAAATCATCGGCGCGTCGAACCAATCCGGCAATCCGCTGTTCGCCGGCCGCCTCAATCTCAATCTGCTCGATCCCGATCCCGATCCCGCCTATTACACCAGCAGCACCTATTTCGGCGGCGCAGATGTGCTGGCGATCGGCGTCGCGGCGCAATATCAGCAGGACGGCGTCGGCAATCAGCTGCAGCGCGCCGACTTCACCGCCTGGAACGTCGACGTTCTCTTCGAGAAGAAGCTCGGCGAATTCGGCGCCGCGACCTTCGAGGGCGCCTATTACCGCTATTACACCCATGGCGTGAACGACGTCGCCACCAATTTCAACAACGCCCGCTCGACCGATCTCGTCGGCGGCATACGGCCCGGCGAAGCCTATATGGTCGGCGCCGGCTATCTCATTCCTTACGTGATCGGATGGGGCCGTTTCCAGCCTTACTTCCGCTATCAATCCTTCCGCGACACGCTCGCCGCGACATGGGAGCGCCAATACGACATGGGCGTCTCCTATGTGATCGACGGACACAATCTGCGCATCACGGCCAATTACGCGATCAACCAATTCACCGCGCGCAAGGACATCGACAAGTTCATCCTCGGCGTTCAGATCCAATTCTGAGCGCGGCGCGACCTATCCGACCTGGGAGAGAGACGAATGAAACGTAGAGTTATGGTGAAGAGTCTCGGCATGCTCGCCGCAGGCGCGTTGCTCGCGTCGACCGCGCTCGTTCCGGCGCACGCGGAGGAAAAGGGGCCGATCAAGGTCGGCATTCTGCATTCTCTCTCCGGCACCATGGCCATCAGCGAGACCGTGCTGAAGGACACGGCGCTGATGGCGATCGAGGAGATCAACGCCAAGGGCGGCGTGCTCGGGCGCAAGCTCGAGCCCGTCGTCATCGATCCCGCCTCCAACTGGCCGCTCTTCGCCGAAAAAGCGCGCCAGCTGCTCGCCACCGACAAGGTCGCCGTCGTCTTCGGCTGCTGGACCTCGGTGTCGCGCAAATCCGTGCTGCCGGTGTTCAAGGAGCTGAACGGCCTCTTGTTCTATCCGGTGCAATATGAGGGCGAGGAGCTTGAGAAGAACGTCTTCTACACGGGCGCGGCGCCGAACCAGCAGGCCATTCCCGCCGTCGAATATCTGATGAGCAAGGCCGGCGGCGGCGCCAAGCGCTTCGTGCTGCTCGGCACCGATTACGTCTATCCGCGCACGACCAATAAGATCCTGCGCGCCTTCCTCCATTCCAAGGGCGTCGCCGACGCCGACATAATGGAGGAATACACGCCCTTCGGTCATAGCGATTATCAGACCATCGTCGCCAACATCAAGAAATTCGCCTCCGGCGGCAAGACGGCGGTCGTCTCGACGATCAATGGCGACTCCAACGTGCCCTTCTACAAGGAGCTGGGCAATGCCGGGCTCAAGGCGACGGAAGTTCCGGTCGTCGCCTTCTCGGTCGGCGAGGAGGAGCTGCGCGGCGTCGACGCCAAGCCGCTCGTCGGCCATCTGGCGGCGTGGAATTACTTCATGTCGCTGAAGAACCCCGCCAATACGGAGTTCAAGAAGAAATGGGCCGCCTACGCCAAGGCGCATGGCGTCGCCAACGCCGACAAGCCGCTGACCAATGATCCGATGGAGGCAACTTACATCGGCGTCAATCTCTGGAAGCAGGCGGTCGAGAAGGCCAAGACCACCGATGTCGACAAGGTGATCGCCGCCGTCGGCGGTCAGAAGCTCGAGGCGCCGTCGGGCTTCACCGCCGAGATGGATGCGAAGAACCACCATCTCCACAAGCCGGTGTTCATCGGCGAAGTGAAGGCGGACGGCCAGTTCAATGTCGTGTGGAAGACGCCCGGCCCCGTGCGCGCGCAGCCCTGGAGCCCCTTCATTCCCGGCAATGACAAGAAAAAGGACGAGCCGGACACGCATTGACGAGACTGGCGGGCGGCCCGGCGATCGGGCCGCCCGATGCGGCTTTGAAATGGAGCGTTGAAACTTGCGTATGCTCAGACTGATCGTCGGCCTGCTGCTGGCTATGTCCGTCGCGCCGGCCATGGCGCTCGACCGCGAGACGATCGCCCAGCTGACCGGCGGCGATCCCGACGAGCAGCATAGAGCGCTGGGCGCCGCCGCCGCGCGCGGCGATCTCTCCGCCATCCCTTTTCTACGCGATCTCCTCGCCGACCGCGTTAAGCTCGCCGGCGACAAGGCGTTCATCGTCGATGGCGACAAGGTCGTGGACGCGCTGGAACGCACGCCTGCCGAGCTTCCCGCCGACGCCGAGGACGCCTCGACCAGCAATAGCCTGCGTCTCGCGATCGAGGAGACGATCGCGCTGATCGAGCTTGCTTCGCCCGATCGCGCCGCCCGGCTCGAAGCGGTGAAGCGGCTGCAGAGCGCCGAGCTCGACGAGAGCCGCGTCGCCTTGCTGGCGAAAGCCGAGCAGAAGGAGCGCGACGCCAGCGTCCGCGACGTGCTGCGCCAGATGCGCGCGCTCGGCGAGCTGCAGAGCGCCGATCGCGTGCAGCGCCTCTCCGCCGCGCAGGCGCTGCGCACCACCATATCCGGCCGCGTCCGCGAGGCGTTGAAGACGCGCCTCGCCACCGAGGACGACGGCGAAGTGCGCGTCGCGCTGACGCGCTCGCTGCGCAATGTCGAATCGAGCCTCGCCATCGGCGAGAATCTCGGCGTCGTCTTCTCGGGGCTGAGCCTCGGCAGCATATTGCTGCTCGCCGCGCTCGGCCTCGCCATCACTTACGGGCTGATGGGCGTCATCAACATGGCGCATGGCGAGATGATGATGATCGGCGCCTATGCGACCTATATCGTTCAAAATCTCTTCCGCGCGCATCTGCCCGATCATTTCCAATGGTATCTCGCCGCCGCCGCGCCGGTCGCCTTCCTCGTCGCCGCTCTCGTCGGCGTCGCCATAGAGCGCACGGTGATCCGCTTTCTCTATGGCCGCGCGCTGGAGACGCTGCTCGCCACCTGGGGCGTCAGCCTCATATTGATGCAGGCGGTGCGCAGCCTGTTCGGCGCGCAGAATGTGCAGGTGGAGAACCCCGCCTGGATGTCCGGCCGTGTCTTCGTCACCGACAATCTCGAGCTTCCCTATAATCGCATCGTCATACTGATCTTCTCGGTCGGCGTGCTGCTGCTCGTCTCCTTCCTGCTGGCGCGAACGCGCCTCGGCCTCTTCGTGCGCGCCGTCACGCAGAACCGCGGCATGGCGCGCTGCGTCGGCGTCGATTCCTCGCGCATCGACACAATGGCATTCGCGCTCGGCTCCGGGCTCGCCGGCCTCGCGGGCGTCGCGCTATCGCAAGTCGGCAATGTGGGGCCGGATCTCGGCCAACACTATATCGTCGACAGCTTCATGGTGGTGGTGCTCGGCGGCGTCGGCCAGCTCGCGGGCGCCGTCTATGCCGCGCTCGGATTGGGCGTCGCCGGCAAGATCCTCGAGAATATGGCGGGCGCCGTGCTCGCGGAGATCGCACTGCTGATCTTCATCGTCGTCTTCATACAAAAGCGTCCGCAGGGCCTGTTCGCGCTCGGCGGCCGGCAGGCCGATTGAGTTAGCAACATGCTCTACATCCCCCCTGCCCCATCACTCGCCACGCGGCTGTTCGGCTTGCGCGGCTGGCTCGCCTTCCTTGCCGCGGCGCTGACGATATTCATCGCCGCGCCGCTCGCCAATCTCGTCGCGCCGGAGGGCTCCTTCCTCCACCTCTCCGACGCCTCGGTCGCGCTCATCGGCAAGCTCTTCTGCTACGCCATGCTGGCGCTCGCCATGGATCTCGTCTGGGGCTATGCCGGAATTCTCAGCCTCGGCCATGGCATATTCTTCGCGCTGGGCGGCTACGCCTTCGGCATGTATCTGATGCGCCAGATCGGCCGAGACGGCAGCTATCATTCCGATCTGCCGGACTTCATGGTCTTCCTCGATTGGAAAGCCCATCCCTGGTTCTGGAGCTTCACCGATCATTTCGCCTATTCCGCCGCGCTCGCCATTCTCGCGCCGGCGACGCTCGCCTTCGTCTTCGGCTATTTCGCCTTTCGCTCGCGCATCAAAGGCGTCTATTTCTCCATCATCACCCAGGCGCTCACCTATGCGATGATGCTGCTGTTCTTCCGCAACGAGACCGGCTTCGGCGGCAATAACGGCTTCACCGATTTCAAGCGCATATTGGACTATCCGCTGGCGACGCCGGGAATGCGCATGATCCTCTTCACGCTGACCGGGGCCTTTCTTCTCGCGCTCATTCTCGTCTCGCGCTTTCTCGTCTCCAGCAAATTCGGCCGCGTGCTCACGGCGATCCGCGAGGCGGAGAGCCGCGTGATGTTCTGCGGCTATGACACGCTCTCCTACAAGCTCGCGATCTGGACCTTCTCGGCCGCGATCTGCGGACTGGCCGGCGCGCTCTATGTGCCGCAGGTCGGCATCATCAATCCCAGCGAAATGTCGCCGGCCGCCTCGATCGAGATCGCCATATGGGCGGCGGTCGGCGGCCGCGGCACGCTGATCGGTCCGCTCATCGGCGCCTTTCTCGTCAATGGCGCGAAGAGCTTCTTCACCGCCGCCATTCCCGAATATTGGCTGTTCTTCTTAGGGCTCCTCTTCGTGCTCGTCACTCTGCTGCTGCCCAAGGGCGTCATCGGCCTCTTCGACACGCTGGCCTCCTTCCGCAAGGAGCGCGCGCGATGATCGGCGAGCCGGATATCTCCAGCGGCGTCGCGCTCTATCTCGACGATGTGCAGGTCACTTTCGACGGCTTCCGCGCGCTGCGCGGCCTCTCTCTGTCGATCGACACGGGCGAGCTGCGTTGCATCATCGGCCCCAATGGCGCCGGCAAGACGACGATGATGGACGTCATCACCGGCAAGACGCGGCCAGATGTGGGAACCGTCTATTTCGGCCGCACGCTCGATCTCACCAAGATGAACGAGCCGCAGATCGCCGCCGCCGGCATCGGCCGCAAGTTCCAGAAGCCGACCGTGTTCGAGCATTTGACCGTGTTCGAGAATCTCGAGCTCGCGATAAAGGCCGACAAGAGCGTGCACGCCTCGCTGTTTCGTCGCCTCACCGGGGAGCAGATCGACCGCGTCAGTGAATTGCTGGAGACGGTGGAGCTCGCCGACAAGGCCAAAGAGCGCGCCGGCCTGCTCTCGCATGGGCAAAAGCAATGGCTGGAGATCGGCATGCTGCTCGCGCAGCGCCCGCTGCTGCTGCTGCTCGACGAGCCGGTCGCCGGCATGACCGATCACGAGACGAAGCGCACGGCCGAGCTGCTGCTGTCGCTCGCGGGCAAACATTCGATCATGGTCGTGGAGCACGATATGGAGTTCGTCGGCGCCATAGCGCGCAAGGTGACGGTGCTACATGAAGGCGCCGTGCTCGCAGAAGGCCCGCTCAGCGAGGTGCAGAGCGACGAGCGCGTCATCGAAGTCTATCTGGGGCGCTAGGACCATGCTCGAAATCAGCGGCCTGCATCAATATTACGGCAGCAGCCATATTCTGCGCGATGTCTCCTTCACCGCGCCCAAAGGCGCCTGCACCGTGCTGCTCGGGCGCAATGGCGTCGGCAAGACGACGCTGCTGCGCAGCATAATGGGCGTCACGCCGATCCGCAGCGGCGCCATAAGATTCGATGGCGAGGATATCTCGACGCTCTCCCCCAATCAGCGCGCCGTGCGCGGCGTCGCCTATGTGCCGCAGGGCCGCGAGATTTTCTCCCGTCTCACAGTGGAAGAAAATCTGCTGATGGGCATGGCGGTGAAGCCCGCCCGCAAAGCCTCTATTGTGCCGAGCGAAATCTATGAGATGTTCCCGGTGCTGAAGGAGATGCTACGCCGCCGCGGCGGCGATCTCTCCGGCGGCCAGCAGCAGCAGCTCGCCATCGCCCGCGCGCTGGTTTCCGATCCCAAGCTCATCATTCTCGACGAGCCGACGGAAGGCATCCAGCCCTCCATCATCAAGCTCATCGGCGAGGTGATAAAGGGCTTGAGCAAGCGCGGCGATCTCGCCATTCTGCTCGTCGAGCAATATTATGACTTCGGCCGCGAGCTGGCGGATCATTACTTGGTCATGTCGCGCGGGCAGATCGTCAAGCGAGGCCTCGGAGCAGATATGGACAAGGACAATATCAGGGATTTCGTGGCGTTGTGAACGGTCCTCAACGCGCGAGGGGCCGAATAGAATTGCGCTATGCGCAAGTTCAGGGAGCGAGCCGGTTGCGACATCTGGCGCAGGAGGCGCCGCTCAGGGCGCTGTTTCCCGCCGTCGAGTCTCATGAGGCGCCCGAGGCGGCGATCGTCAACACCGGCGGCGGAGTCGTCGGCGGCGATCACTATGCGCTGGACATAGAGGTCGAGGCCGACGCGGCGCTGACGATCACCACGCCAGCGGCCGAGAAAATCTATCGCTCCGCCGGCGAGGACGCCGAGATCGTCACGCATCTTCGTTGCGGCGCGGATGCGCGGCTCGAATGGCTGCCGCAGGAGACCATCCTCTTCGACGGCGCGCGGCTGCGCCGACGCATCGACATAGAGCTCGCGCCGAGCGCGCGATTTCTCGGCGTCGAAACCATTCTCTTCGGCCGCCGCGCGAGCGGCGAATGGCTGAGCCATGGCGCCTTGCGCGACGCCTGGATGCTGCGCATCGACGGCAAGCTGGTCTGGGCCGACGCCATCGGCCTCGAGGGTGATATCGCCGCGCATCGTGACGCGCCTTTCGGAATTGGAGACGCCGCGGGCTATGCGACGATCGTCGTCGCCGCGCCGATGGTCGCAGATTTGTTGCCGCTGGCGCGCGATTGCGCGGCCGGCGCCGCGAGCCTCGTCAATGGAGTCCTGCTGCTGCGCTTCCTCGAGGATGATGCGTCGCGGCTGCGCCTCATGCTCGTCGAGGCGCTGGCGGCTCTACGGCCGCTCGCGACGGGCGGGCGAGGCGGCGCGCCGCGTCTGTGGATGAATTGAATAGCTGCGCCGGGGGTGCGAGCCTGAAGGCTCGCGGTCCGGGCGCGGGTCCTTGGACCGCGAGCCTTCAGACTCGCTCTTTAGATAAGCAAGTGGGAGGACGCGGAATGCATCTGACGCCGCGCGAAAAAGACAAGCTGCTCGTCGCCGTGGCGGCGATGGTGGCGCGCCGGCGCCTCGAGCGCGGCGCCAAGCTCAACTATCCGGAGGCGGTCGCGCTCATCACCGATTTCGTCGTCGAAGGCGCGCGCGACGGACGTTCGGTGGCGGAGCTGCGCACGCAGGGCGCGAGCGTGCTGACGCGCGAGCAGGTAATGGAGGGAGTGGCCGAGATGATCGAGGCGGTGCAGGTCGAGGCGACCTTCCCGGATGGCGTGAAGCTCGTCACCGTTCACGAGCCGATCCGATGATACCGGGCGAGATCATTCCCGCCGAGGGCGAGATCACCCTCAACGAAGGCCGCGCCACCATTTCGCTCGCCGTCGCCAACACGGGCGATCGGCCGATTCAGGTCGGCTCGCATTATCATTTCGGCGAGACCAATAGCGCGCTGCAATTCGATCGCGCCAAGGCGCGCGGCATGCGGCTCGACATTCCCGCCGGCTCGGCCGTGCGCTTCGAGCCGGGACAGACGCGCATCGTCACGCTCGTTCCTTATGCCGGAGAGCGCGCGGTCTATGGATTCAATGGCGCGGTGATGGGACCTCTGGGGGCGCGAGATGGCGAATAAGATTTCTCGGCGCGCCTATGCCGGAATGTTCGGACCGACGGTCGGCGACCGCATTCGCCTCGCCGATACGGAGCTGCTGATCGAGATCGAGCGCGACTGCACCATCTATGGCGAAGAGGTGAAATTCGGCGGCGGCAAGGTCATTCGCGACGGCATGGGCCAGAGTCAACGCTCCAATGCGGAAGGCGCTGCCGACACCGTCATCACCAACGCCGTGATCCTCGATCATTGGGGAATCGTCAAAGCCGATATCGGCATCGTCAATGGGCGCATCGCACGCATCGGCAAGGCGGGAAATCCCGATGTTCAGCCCGGCGTCGATATCATCATCGGACCGGGCACGGAGATCATCGCCGGCGAAGGCCGCATCGTCACCGCCGGCGGCATAGACACGCATATTCATTTCATCTGCCCGCAGCAATGCGAGGAGGCGCTGGCGAGCGGCGTCACCACAATGCTCGGCGGCGGCACAGGCCCGGCCGAAGGGACGAAGGCGACGACGTGCACGCCCGGCCCCTGGCATTTGAAGCGCATGCTGCAGGCGGCGGAAGGATTGCCGGTCAATCTCGGATTCTTCGGCAAGGGCAACGCCAGCCAGAAGCGCGCGCTGGTCGAGATGATCGAGGCCGGCGCGATCGGCCTCAAGCTGCATGAGGATTGGGGCTCGAGCCCGGCGGCGATCGATTGCGCGCTGACCGTCGCCGACGAATATGACGTGCAGGTCACGCTGCACAGCGACACGCTGAACGAGAGCGGCTTCGTCGAGGCGACGATCGCCGCCTTCAAGGGCCGCACCATTCACGCCTTTCATACGGAAGGCGCCGGCGGCGGCCATGCGCCGGACATCATCAAAGTGGCGGGCGAGCCCAATGTGCTCCCCTCCTCCACCAATCCGACGCGCCCGTACACGATCAACACGCTCGACGAGCATCTCGACATGCTGCTCGTCTGCCATCATCTCGACCCGAAGATTCCAGAGGACATCGCCTTCGCCGAGAGCCGCATTCGCAAGGAGACGATCGCGGCGGAGGATATTCTCCACGACCTCGGCGCGCTGTCGATGTATTCCTCCGACAGCCAGGCGATGGGCCGCGTCGGCGAGGTGATCATTCGCTGCTGGCAGACGGCGGATAAAATGCGCCGACAGCGCGGCAAGCTCGCCGGCGACGGCGCCGGCAACGATAATTTCCGCGCCCGCCGCTATGTGGCGAAATATACGATCAACCCCGCCATAGCGCATGGGATCGCCGATCTCGTCGGCTCGATCGAGCCGGGCAAGCTCGCCGATCTCGTGCTGTGGTCGCCGGCTTTCTTCGGCGTTAAGCCGGATCTCATATTGAAGGGCGGCAGCATTGCGATGGCGGCGATGGGCGATCCCAACGCCTCCATACCGACGCCGCAGCCCGTGCATTATCGGTCGATGTTCGCGGGCTTCGGCCGCAGCCTCACGCAGAGCTGCGTCACCTTCGTCAGCCGCGCCGCGCGGGAGGCGTCTGTCGCGCAGAAATATGGGCTCGAGCGGCCGCTGCATGTCGTGACCAACACGCGCGGCGGGATTTCCAAGCGCAGCATGATCCTCAATGACGCGACGCCGAAGATCGAGGTCGACGCCCAGACTTACGAAGTGCGGGCCGATGGCGAGCTGCTGACCTGCGAGCCGGCCACCGTGCTGCCAATGGCGCAGCGCTATTTCCTGTTTTGAGAGGGCGAAGATGCGTGCGGCGCATAGGCTTCCCGCGGGAAGCTGGGACAAAGGGCGAGAGCGCGGGACGGCGACGCTGGATTGGGACGAGCGCCATCGTCGGCGCCGCAGCCTGATCAGCGATCAGGGCGAGGCGTTCCTGCTCGATCTCGCCGAAGCCGCGCGGCTCGGCGAGGGCGACGGGCTCGCGCTCGAGGACGGCTCGGTAATCCGCGTCGTCGCAAAACCGGAGCCGGTTCTGGTGATAGAAGCGGGAACGGCGGGCCTGCCACGCCTCGCCTATCATCTCGGCAATCGCCATCTCGCCATTCAGATTTTTCCCGATCGACTCGTCATTCGAGACGATTCCGTCATCGCCGACATGGTCGAAGGATTGGGCGGGATCGTCACGCGGCGCGATCTGCCGTTCGATCCGGAGAATGGCGCCTATGGCGGCCATTCATCGCATAGTCACGATCATCATCACGCGCACGGTCATCATGACCACGGACATGGTTGAGCCACGCGACTGGCTGCTGTCGCTGCTGACATTCATGTCGCCGGCCTATCCCGTCGGCGGCTTCGCCTTCAGCCACGGATTGGAGTGGGCCGTGGAAACGGGCGACGTCAGCGACCGCGGCGGCCTCCAAGCCTATATCGGCGCAGCGCTGGAAAAGGGCGGCGGCTGGTGTGATCTCGTCTTTCTCGCCGCCGCTTGGCGCGCCGCCCGCGCCAATGACGTGGATGGGCTAGACGTGACAGCCGATCTTGCCGCCGCCTGGCGCTCGAGCGCGGAGACTGCGCTGGAGTCGCGCCATCAGGGCGCGGCCTTCGCGCGCGCGACATGCGCCGCTTTTCCTGGTTCGCCGCTCGACGCGCTCGCCGCGCGGCGCGCCGGCGAGATCGCCTTTCCCGTCGCTGTCGGCGCAGCGGCCGTGAACGCGCCGCTCGACGCCGCTCTATGCGCCTTTGCTCACGCCTTCGCCGCCAATCTCGTCTCGGCCGGCGTGCGGCTCATTCCGCTCGGCCAGACCGATGGGCTGCTGGCGCTCGCCGCGCTCACGCCCATCATCATGCGCGCCGCGCGCGCCGCCGAGACGACGCCGCTCGACACGCTCACTACCTCCGCCCTGCGCATAGACATCGCGTCCATGCGCCATGAAACGCAATATACGAGGCTGTTCCGCTCATGACCGCGCCCCATTCTCCTCACGGTCCGCTGCGCGTCGGCGTCGGCGGCCCGGTCGGCTCCGGCAAGACGGCGCTGATGGACCGGCTGTGCAAAGCGCTGCGCGACAAATATCGCCTCGCCGCCATCACCAATGACATTTACACGAAAGAGGACGCGGAATTCCTCACCCGCTCCGGCGCGCTCGCGCCCGAGCGCATCATCGGCGTCGAGACGGGCGGTTGCCCGCATACGGCGATCCGCGAGGACGCTTCCGCCAATTTGGCCGCCGTCGCCGAGATGAACCGCAAATTCCCCGATCTCGATCTCATCCTCATCGAGAGCGGCGGCGACAATCTCGCCGCCACTTTCAGCCCCGAGCTCGCCGATATCACCATCTATGTCATCGACGTCTCGGCCGGCGACAAGATTCCGCGCAAAGGCGGCCCCGGCATCACGCGCTCGGACCTTCTCGTCATCAACAAGATCGACCTCGCGCCTCTGGTCGGCGCCTCGCTCGAGGTGATGGATCGCGACGCCCGCCGAATGCGCGGCGGCCGGCCCTTCGTTTTCGCCAATCTGAAGGAGAATATCGGGCTCGATACAATCGCCGGCTTTATCGAGCGCATGGGCGGACTTACCCGCGCCGAGGCGCGCTGAGGCCGCTCGATCTCACGCCTGCGCCACGAAGACCTGATTGCGGCCGCCGGATTTCGCGGCGTAGAGCGCCTTGTCGGCGGCCTCCTTCAGCGCGGAGAGATCGCTCGTCTCCTGGTCGGAAAGCGCGATGCCGACGCTGACGGATGACAATCCGTCGCCGAGCGCCGCCGCCGCGGAAACATAGGCCGAACGAATGCGTTCGGCCACGGCGACCGCCCGCGCGCTATCGACCCGCGTCAGCAGCAGCGCGAATTCATCGCCGCCGATGCGCGCCAGAAAATCCTCGTTGCGAATGCTCTTGGCCGCCACTTCGCCGAAAGTGGTCAGCGCGCGGTCGCCCATCGAATGGCCGAAGCTGTCATTGATCGCCTTCAGCCGATCGAGATCGAAGATGAGCAGCGCCGAATCGCCCTGGCCGCGCGAGCTGCGGATCACCGCATCGGCATTATGATCGAAGCTGCGCCGATTGGAGAGGCCGGTCAGCGGATCGGTCGCCGCCATGAATTTTTGCCGCGCGACGGCCCGCTCCTTGGTCACGGCCAGCAGAGCAAAGCCCATCAGCAGACCATAGCTCACGGATTCCAGCGCGACGGAGACGACGAAGGGCTTCGGATCGAAAGGAGCGCCGCGCGCCATCAGCATGACGACGATGACCGCGACCACCGCCCCGAAGCAGGCATGCGCGGCGGCGAGCGCGATCGTCGCCTGCTGCGTGCGCGTCCTGTGCCGACGCACCGAGGAGAATTCGTCGGCGAGCAGAAAAGCATAGACCGCCGATATAGCGCAGCGGTCGACGATACGGACCGAATCGACGCTCAGGGAGAAGAAGAGCAGCCAGATCGCGCCGCCGGCGAGCGCCAGACGCATGTCCACGGGACGGCCGATGAAAACCCGCGACCCGCCCCAGACGAGGCCGACGCCCCACAGAGTGAGCGCATTGCCGAGGCCGATCGCGAGCAGCGGATAGGATTCACGCAGGGACAGCAGAGCGACGCCCAGGCTGATCGTGAGCTGCGCCGCGCACCACCAGCGATATTCCACCGCCTCGGGATCCTCGCGCCAGACGAGATAGAGAAAGGCGCCGAGAACCGCGAATACGGCAGAATTCATCAGCAGCAAGGTCGGGAGACAATCCGCCATAGTCACACGATCCGGATGAGACTTTCCGACCGGCTCCGCCATGCGAATGGAAAACGCATATGAGCGAGGCGGCCGAAAAGCGAGCGCTGTTGAAACAGACTGCGCAAAATGGAGCGGGCGATGGGAATCGAACCCACGACATACAGCTTGGGAAGCTGTCGTTCTACCACTGAACTACGCCCGCGTACCGCCTGAAGACAGTTATTCCTATAGGGTTTTTCTGCTCTGTGGGCAAGGTCGGACAATTTATCCCGCGGTGAAAAAAGAAGCGCCGTCCGAGCGCTCTTTCGCCGCGAACTCGGCGAGAATCCGCGCCGCCGCCGCTGAGGCGCCGGCCTGCGCCGCCGCCGATAGGGGCGCGCCCGGAGCGAAGCCCTCGCCCTCGATCGTGAACAGAACGCAAACAGGCGGAAGCGCGCCGAGCGCGCGCGCGAGGCCGATCGCCTCGGCGAGGCCGAAGCCATGGCTCGACCAGCCGAGATCGAGCGGCAACGGCGCCCCCTCCCCGCCGAGGTCGAAGCGCCGCACCGTGCCGGCCGGCGCGCCGGAAACGGCTGCATCGACAATGATCGCCTCCCCGGCGCGTTCCAGCGCCTCGAGAATGGCGCTCGCCTCGCCGCGGCATTCGACGATATCGAGCGCAGCCGATTCCCGCAGCAGCGCGCCGACGCGGGGGCCGGCGCCGTCGTCGCCGCGATCCGGATTGCCGACGCACAGAAGGATGCGACGCCGCATCTTCAGCCCCGATCGATGTCGAGCCGCAGAAAATGCGTCGAGCAGGAGATGCAGGGATCGTGATTGCGAACCGTCTGCTCGCAGCGATGACGAAGCTCGTCCTCCGGCAGATGCAGGAAGGCGCCGGTGAGGCGCTTCAGATCCTCCTCGATCATCGCTTGATTCTGCGAGGTCGGAGGGGTGATGATCGCATCGGCGATCGTTCCATCCGCCTCGAGCCGATAGCGGTGATAGAGCATGCCGCGCGGCGCCTCGGTCGCCGCATGGCCGACGCCGGCGCGCGGCTCGATCGCGACGCAGGAGGCGTCGGGCTCCTCATAGCGCGCGATGATGCGCAGCGCCTCGTCCAGCGCATAAATGGTCTCGACCGCACGCACGATGATGCTGCGATAGGGATTGACGCAGGCGGCCTCGAGGCCCGCCTCGCGCGCAGCCTCCTTCGCCAGCGGCGACAGCATATCGGCGTTGAGCGCATAGCGGGCGAGCGGGCCGACGAGATAGGGCTCGTCGCAATGGCGCATGCGCGCATGCAGCGCGGTCGAGCGCTGGACGTGGAACTCCTCGAAATGCGTCTCGAAATCGCGCGCGGCGATGTCGAGCCCGCGGCTCGACACGATGCGACCTTCGTTGAAGGGATATTCATCTGGATGCCGCAGCGACACGAAGACGTAATCGCGCGCGCAATCGGGAAAGTCGAATCCGGCGACGAAGCGCGCGACCTGAAGCGCCTGTTCCAGCGCGCGCTCCAACCGCTCCGCCAACGTGCGCAGCTCGCGCTTGCGCGGCGCGCGATAAAAGCCGCCGACGCGCACATTGATCGGATGAATCTCGCGCCCGCCGACCAGCGTCATGATCTCATTGCCGACCTTTTTGATCGCGAGCCCGCGCCGCACGATATCGCCATGGTCGCGCGCCATATCGACGCCGCCGGCGTAACCCAGAAAGTCCGGCATATGCAGCATATGCACATGCAGCATGTGGCTCTCGATCCATTCGCCGCAGTAGAGCAAGCGCCGCAGATCGCGCAGCGGACCCGTGACGGCGACGCCGAGCGCATCCTCCATCGCATGCACGGCGCTCATCTGATAGGCGACGGGACAAATGCCGCAAATACGCGCGGCAATGTCCGGCGCCTCGGTGAAGGCGCGCCCGCGCATCAGCGCCTCGAAAAAGCGCGGCGGCTCGAAAATATTCAGCGCCGCGCTCTTCACCTCGCCGTCGCGCAGCACGATCTCGAGCCCGCCCTCGCCTTCCACCCGCGCCAGCGCGCCGACCGAGATGGTTCTACTCGTCATGGCGCTCGCTCTCCTCGCGGAAGGCCTCCGCCTGCGCGTTGAATGTGCGATAGACGCGCCGCAACGCTTCCTCATCCATGCCGAGCGCCGCGAGCTGCGCGCTCAACGATGGCGCATTGGGCGTCTCGGCGGGACCGAAGCAGCCGTAGCAGCCGCGATCATACGAAGGACACAACGCACCGCAGCCCGCATGGGTGACAGGGCCGAGACAGGGCGTCCCCTGCGCGACCATCACGCAGACATTGCCCTTCAGCTTGCACTGCAGACAGACGCTATGTGACGGGGTCGCCGGCTTGCGGCCGGCGAGAAAGCTCGAGATCACATCGATCAGCTGGCCCTTGTCGATCGGACAGCCGCGCAGCTCGAAATCGACCTTCACATGATCGCTGATCGGCGTCGATGTCGCGAGCGCATGGATATAATCCGGCCGCGCATAGACGATCGACGCATATTCGCGCACGTCGGCGAAATTGCGCAGCGCCTGTATGCCGCCCGATGTCGCGCAAGCGCCGATGGTGATCAGCGCGCGCGAGCGGCGCCGCACATCCTGTATGCGCTCGGCGTCATGCGGCGTGGTGATCGAGCCCTCGACGAGCGAGAGGTCGTAAGTGCCGCGGATCGGCGCGCGCGTCGCCTCTGGAAAATAGGCGATGTCGAGCGCCTGAGCGACGGCGAGCAGCTCGTCCTCGCAATCGAGCAGGCTGAGCTGACAGCCATCGCAAGAGGCGAATTTCCATACCGCGAGCCGCGGTGCAGGCGGCGTCCGATGTCCTTGCCCGCTCATGCTCAGATTTCCTTCTTCGCGATGAGGCCGCGCAATTGCGAATAGGGAAACACTGGCCCGTCGCGGCAGATGAAGACCGGCCCGAATTGGCAATGGCCGCACCAGCCGATCGCGCATTTCATATTGCGCTCCATGGAGAGATAGACGCGCTCTTGCGCGACGCCTCGCTCGAGCAGCGCATTGGCGACGAAGCGCATCATGATCTCCGGTCCGCAGAGCATGGCGAGCGCACTGGCGGCGTCGAATTGCGCGCGCGACAGCAGAGTCGTCACCACGCCGACATTGCCGCGCCAATCGCCGCGCGCATGATCGACCGTCGCCTCCACCTCCATATCGAGCCGCCCGCGCCAGGCCTCCAGCTCATCGCGAAAGAGAATATCCGCCGGGCTGCGCGCGCCGAACAAAAGAAGAATACGGCCGTATTTCTCGCGCTCGGCGAAGAGCCGATAGAGCGCCGGCCGCAGCGGCGCGAGACCGAGCCCGCCGGCGACGACGATCACATCGCGACCCTCCGCCTCCACCATCGGCCAGCCGCGTCCGAAGGGGCCGCGCAGGCCGATCGGCTCGCCCACATGCAGCTCTGTGAGCGCGCGCGAGACGGCGCCGACGGCGCGGATCGTATGAACGAGCCGCGCGCTATTGTCCGGATCGCCGCTGACGCTGATCGCCGCCTCGCCGACGCCGAAAGCGGTGAGCATGTTGAATTGCCCCGGCGCGAAATCGAAAGCGCCGCCATCTATCTCGAGAGTCACGACATCCGCGATTTCGCGCTTTCGCCTCACGACGCGCGCGACACGCGGAATCATGGGATCGGCGACGCTCGCCGCGGAAAATGCATCAGTCATGGGCGCCATAAATGTCGATCATCTGCATTCGCGCGGCCTGCAATCGCTCGACCAGCGGCGGCATGAAGCGCTTCATCATGTCATAGCCGAGCCGTGGATCGGCCTCGCTCTTGCGGCGCAGGCAGGCGGCGTCGACGGCGATGGCGCGGACGAGATCGATCGCGCGCGCATCATATGTCCAGCGATAGGGCGGCACGAGCCAAGAAAGGCCGCAGAGATCGCCCTCATGCAGCGTCTGCACGGTGACGGCGCCGCGCGCCGGATCGCGCAGCTCTATGGCGACGCTTCCATTGCGCAGCAGAAAGAACCAATCGGCGCTGTCGCCTTCATGAAAAAGATATTGGCCCGGATCGAAGCGCATATTCTTGGCGCAGCCGGAGACGAGCGCAACGAATCCTTCATCCATGCCGGCAAAAAAGCGATGCTCTTTGACGATATGCTCGATGCTCTCGATCATGTCGCGCCTTTCTGCGCTTCGCTCTCGCGAATGGCCCGCGCTTCCTCGGTCAAATCTATGCCGACGGGACACCAGACAATGCAGCGTCCGCAGCCGACGCAGCCGGAGCTTCCGAATTGGTCATGCCAAGTGGAGAGCTTATGCGTCATCCATTGGCGATAGCGCGATTTGACGCTCTGCCGGACGCTGCCGCCATGGATATAGGAAAAATCCAGCGTGAAGCAGGAATCCCAGCGCCGCGAGCGCTCGCTCTCGATGCCCGCGAGATCGCTCGCATCCTCGACGCTGGTGCAAAAGCAGGTGGGGCAGACCATTGTGCAATTGGTGCAGGCGAGGCAGCGCGCGGCGACATCATCCCAGCGCGGATGCTCGAGATTGCGCGCGAGCAAGTCCCGCACATCGCCGGCCTCGAGACTGCGGCCCATATTCTCGGCCGTATGCGCGAGAATAGCCTCCGCCTCCTCTGTCTCGCTCGCGCTCGCCGCGCGACGCGGCAGAGAGTCGAGAAGCGCCCTCCCCGCCTCTGTGCCGATCTCGACGAGAAAGGAGCTTCCGGCGACGATTTCGGTGAGCGCTATGTCGAAGCCCATGGTCGCCTTCGGCCCCGTATCCATCGAGACGCAGAAGCAGGCGCCGCCGGCGACGCCGCAATTCACCGCGACGATGAAGACATTCTCGCGGCGCGCGCGATAATGCGGATCGGCGTAAGCGCCGCCGAGGAACACGCGGTCTTGAATGGCGATCGCGTGCAGCTCGCAGGAGCGCGCGCCGATGAAGGCGAATTTCTCGGCGCGAGCCGGCTCGGCCTCGACGCGCAGCTCGTCGCCCTCGCGTCGCGCGCGCCACAGGCGCAGCACGGGCGGGTGCAGCAGCTTTTTCCAGGATTGCGGGCCGACGACATAGCCGAACAAAGCTTCGTCATTGCGGCGCGTCAGCCGATAATGGCCGCCGTCCTGCTCATCGCCGATTCCGCGCGGCAGATCGTCCAGCGTGGCGATCTCGTCATAGACGATCGCCTCGTCGCGCACGGTCGGGCCAATGAGCGCATAGCCCTGCCCGCGCAGAGCCTCGAGCAGAGCCTCGAGGCCGGCGGCGTCGACGATGGAACGGGCCTCGGCCATGCCTTTGTCCATTGTCTCGAATCTAGCGTTCGAAATGCGTGCGGCGGCAGCGTGACGAGCGGCGTGCGAGCGTCGCGGATCATAATTGCGGCGCCGCCGCTTTTGATCTCATCGAATTATTGCAGTTTCCCGACAAAAAGCGAGGCGACGCGCTGTCGCGCCACTTCAGATGAGAATCATGACGATCGCAATGGCGATTGTGAAGATATTTTCAGTCGGCGCATAAGCCATGCATCGGCTCGGGTTCAGCGGATCATAGCTTACTTCGACTTCGTCGTTCGCTTCGGCGCCAATACGTACTTGACCGAAGGTTTGCTGGACGTCGGAAACATATCGGCGATCGGATATGACGTACGCGACCTCGATCTTATCTCCTATGAACTCACCAGGCAGCGTCTGACGTTCCACAATCGTTCCCGTCACACGCCCCCAACGTCTGTAGCGGAGGAGATTGAATGCCGCCAGGACCAGCAGCAGACATCCCGGGATCACAAAAATGTGATGAACGCTCTGGGACAACATCTCCGTCTCCGATCAGCCGCTCTCGGACGCGCTCACGGGGCCTTGAAATGCTTGGAGAGCTTCAGCTCCTGCCCCTGGTAATTGGAGACGCCGCCCTGACCGTAGAGAATCTTCGGCTCGGCGGCCATTTGCTCATAGACGAGCCGGCCGATGACCTGTCCATCCTCCAAGATAAAAGGCACGTCATGGCTGCGCACTTCCAGCACGGCGCGGCTGCCCGGGAGGCCCTGTGCGCCATAGCCGAAGCCGGGATCGAAAAAGCCGGCATAATGCACGCGGAACTCGCCCATAGCGGGGTCGATCGCCATCATCTCGGCCGAAAGATGCGAGGGAATGCGGATGCGCTCGCGCGAGGCGAGAATGTAGAACTCGTTCGGATCGAGGATGAGCTTGCCGCGACGCGGCGCGAGGCGCTCCCAATAATCCTCAATGGCGTAATGATCGACGCGATCGACATCGATCACATCCGTATGCTTTTGCGCGCGATAACCCACGACATCGCCGAGCCCGTCCAGCGCGACGCGCAGGATCAAGCCGTCGCGCAGCGTCAGCTCGCCATCGGCGAGCGGCGCGCGCGAATGCTCGGCCGCGAGCGCGGCGTCAGAGAGCGTCGCTTCGCCGGCGGCCGCGCGCCGGCGCAGGCGCAGCTGATCGAGCCGCGAGCCCTGCCGCGCGCGCACGCTGAAGCTGCGCGGCGAGACCTCCGCATAGAGCCGCCCGCGATAGCCGGCCGCGACATGATCGAAAATCTCGGTGTCGTCGGTGATGAGGCGGGTGAATATATCGAGCCGCCCGGTCGAGCTCTTGGGATTGGCGACGCCGGAAACATCCTCCGGCAGATGCAGGCTCTCGAGCAGCGGAATCACATAGACGCAGCCGCGCTCGAGCACCGCGCCGGCGCCGCGCAGATCGATCTCGTCATAGGTCAGCTCGGCGAGCAGCGCCTCGACGCTGCGGCGCTTGCCGGGCAGAAAGCTGGCGCGCACGCGATAGGCCGTCGGGCCGAGGCGCAGATCGAGGCTCGCCGGCTGATGCTGGCCGTCCTCGATCGGCTGCGTCGCGGCGATCACGCCGGCGGCGGCCAATTCTCGGATCTGCTCGCAGGAGAGCACGCCATGGACGGCGGACGCCATCGAAACTCCTATTACAACGGTTCGGTCGTCTTACAACGGTTCAGTCGTCATGGGACCTTACACGCCCGACGCCACCGTGTTCTAGTGGCGATAAAATCGGTGAGCCGCAAGCATGCGGCAGAGTGTTGACTTGGCCGCGTCCTTCGGTTCATTCTGTTAAAAGAACGCGTGGTTCTTTGAGCCGGCCGGCTTGCCGCCACGTAAAACAAGGCGCTAAAAGGCCGGGTTTCCTCGTGAAATCCGCTTTTTGTCGCCGTGGCGCGCCCCGCGCGCCGCAGGGGAGACCAAAGTTGAGCGACGACGAGAAGAAACTGCGCCCCGCGACACAGCTCGTGCATGGCGGGGGGCTGCGCTCGCAATTCGGCGAGCTGTCCGAGGCGATGTTCCTCACGCAGAGCTTCGCCTATCCGACGATGGAGGCCGCCGAGGCGCGCTTCAAGGGCGAGGACCCGGGCTTCATCTATTCGCGCTTCTCCAATCCGACCGTCGCGATGTTCGAGCAGCGCATGTGCCTGCTCGAGGGCGCCGAGGCGGCGCGCGCCACGGCGAGCGGAATGGCCGCCGTCACCGCCGCGCTGCTGGCGCAGCTTCGCGCCGGCGATCATATCGTCGCGGCGCAGGCGCTGTTCGGCTCCTGTCTCTATGTGGTGGAGGATCTGCTGCCGCGATTCGGCGTCGCCTCGACCTTGGTCGATGGGGCCGATCTTTCGCAATGGAAGGCCGCCGTCCGCAAGGAGACCAAGCTCTTCTTCCTCGAGAGCCCGACCAATCCCGGCCTCGAGGTCTATGACATTCGCGCCATCGCCGACATCGCCCATGAGGCGGGCGCGCGGCTCGTGGTCGACAATGTCTTCGCCACGCCTCTGCTGCAAAAGCCCTTCGAATTGGGCGCCGATGTCGTCGTCTATTCGGCGACCAAGCACATAGACGGCCAGGGCCGCTGCCTCGGCGGCGTCATTTTGGCGTCGCAGGCGCTGATCGAGGAGAACATCCATAATTTCCTGCGCCAGACCGGGCCGGCTCTGTCGCCCTTCAACGCCTGGACCATGCTGAAGGCGCTGGAGACTCTGCCGCTGCGCATCGCGCAGCAGACGGCGAGCGCGGCGCGGATCGCCGATTTCCTCGCCGAGCAGAAGGAGATCGCCCGCGTTCTCTATCCTTTCCGCGCCGATCACCCGCAGGCGGAGCTGGCGCGGCGGCAGATGACGGGCGGCGGCACGCTGGTGACCTTCGACGTGGCGGGCGGCAAGGCGGCGGCCTTCCGCCTCGCCAACGCGCTGAAAATCGTCAAGATTTCCAATAATCTCGGCGACGCCAAGAGCCTTATTACCCATCCGGCGACGACGACGCATCAGCGGCTGACGCCACAGGCGCGGGCGCTGATCGGCGTCGGCGATGGGCTGCTGCGTCTCTCGGTCGGGCTCGAGGATACGGATGATCTCCTCGACGATCTGGCGCGCGGCCTCGCCGCCGCGCGCGGCTGAGCGCGGTCAGAACTGACCGAATTTCGCGCGGCGCTCGAGGTCGATGAGGCGGCCGCTGCGCCGCGCAGCGATCACGGGCGCCGGCGATGGCTCGGGCTCCTGCTCGGCTTGCGGGATCGCGACCGGGACGACGATCGCCCCGCGCGTCTCGAACACGCCGAAGGCGCGGCGCTCGCCGGCGAGCGTGCGCAGAAACTCACGAAAGAATGCGCCGACTCCGGCGCGATTGCTCATTGAAAGTCGAAACACTGTTTCCCCTCCCCGCGCCGCTTTGGCGACGCATCGTCTTTTCGAAGCGATGATCGGCGCCCGCTCGCGCGGGCGGTCGAATTCGGTTGGAAAGTCAGATGGAGAGAGGCGGCGCCCGTGCGCGCCGCGCATGATCCGCCGCAAAGACCACGGCGCGCGCGACCGGCGCCCGCCATTGCGCCGCGGCCCAGTCGGACGAGAGGACGCCGGAGACCTCCGGCCGCGCCGCAAACGGCCCCGCGCCGCCACAACATAGAGCGCAGAGGTCGCAAAGTCCGGGGCCGATATCGGCGTGGCCGATTGGAGCGGCCGAGGTCGCGTCAGAGGCTTGGGTGAGGGAGGCTTCAGTGAGAGAGGTTTGGTCGGCGAGAGTCGCGCAAATCTGCCCCTGGCCGAGCGCGGAATGGGCGAGCCCTGCCGTCGCGGACGCGAGGGCCTGAACGGCCAGCGCCAACGAAAACAGCAATATGCCAGCCAAATTCCGACGCATGAAAGCTCCTGCCTGCGACGGGGACAGAGTCTGTCGCAAATCACCCCGCGGGGCAAGAGAGCGAGCGACGGGGAATGTGATGCGCCGCAGCATCCCCTCCCCGCCTCCGTTTTTGGCGCCGCTCGAAATTCCGTTCGAGCGGAAGGCCCTTACTTCGCGCCGAGCTTCACATCAGAGAACATGCCCGAAGCCGGACCGCCGAAGTCGTATTTCAGACCGAGGAAATAGGTCCGCTGCGGATAGGGGTTCGGATTGACGTAATATTTCCACCGGCCAATGTTGTCTATGCCAGCGTTCAGCGTCCATTCCCTGGTGATCTTATAGGTCGCCTTGGCGTCGAAGACGAGATATTCGCTGTCCACGCTGCCATAATTATTATGGTTGAAGTCTGAGTTGTTGAGGCTGACGAAGGCGCCCGTCGCATAGCGCATGCCCGCCGAGATGGAGAACTCGTCGGTCGGCGCATAGGAGGCGACGGCGCGGATGCGGATGCGCGGAATGCGCGGATATTGCATCCCCTGCACCCAGGGCTGCTGATAGTCGGACACGACCTTGGCGTCGGTAAAGGTCACGCTGCCATTGAAGTCGAGGCCCTTCCAAACAACGTCCTTCAGCACGACGGCGCCTTCGACGCCGCGGAAGATCGCCTTTCCGACATTGGAGTTCTGCGTCACGCCGACGCCGGTGGAGAAATCCGTCTGCGAGACGATTGCGTTCCAACGATGGTCCATGAACAGCGAGACGCGCGGCCGCGCCTCGCCGATGAGGCCGTCGAACACATTGGTCGTGACATATTCGCCAGTCAGGTCATAGGAGGTGCCGCTTTCCGGCTGCAAGTCCGGGTTGCTGATCGAGATGGAATTGGGACCAGCGATATTCTGGAACAGCTCCAGCACCGTCGGGAAGCGATAGTAGCGCCCCAACGAGCCGCGCAGATTGAGGTCTGGAAAGACTTGATATTCGATCGCCGCCTTCGGCGAGAAGGTCGGCTTGGCGACAGACGGCAGATAGGGCGGCGTGACCAGCGACGGCGGCCAGCCGGCGAAACCGGGCGTGTATTTTTGGCCGAGCGTGTTGTTGACGCCGCCAAAGGCGCTCCAGAACTCCTCGCGACCGCCGAAGGTCAGCTTCCATTTCGGCGCGAACTCCCAGACGTCTTGCAGATAGACGGCTTTCGTCTCCGTTTTTCCGTAGTTTATCGCCTGGATGGAGTAGTAGTAATTATCGGTGAAGACATTGGTGTTGGTCAGCGTCTGCGAGAGCGAGTAGAGGTCCCAATGCGCGCCGATCGAAACCTCGTGCTTGCCGAGATCGGTCCATTCCGGGCGCCAGATTCCGCGCGCGTCGAAGGTGCGCCAGAAGGTGCCGGTCTGATTGGTGTTGGAGCCCCGAGGATCGATCGAATAGGCGGTTCCGGCCGCATTGGGCAGGAGACCATAGGCCTTGGCGGTGTTGTTGTAGTCGCGCAGGAAATTATAGGACGTTCCCGAGAAGTCGAAGTCGAAGACGCCTCTGGTGTCCGACTTGAACGAGAGCGCCTGCATCAGATGCGAGGCGTTGCCATGGCTGGGATTGACGGTGAACGGGAAGACGGCGCTGCCGACCTGCACATTGCCGTTCTGGGTGTTGTAGATCGGAACGCCATTCGCGTCGCGGATGTAGGTCGTCGGGCGGGTATTGTCGACGAGCGACCAGAAGCCGAGCTGGTAGGCGGCGTGGATCTTGGGCGCGAGCTCATAGTCGAGCTTGATCTTGCCCATGTGCTGCTCTGAATGGTCGGCCTGATTGGCGCCGCCCACGAATCGCGGATTGCCCGCCTGGTCGATGTCCGCGTAGCCGCCGAGAATGCGCGCGCCGGAGCCGGATTTGACATTGCCGCCCGGGAAGGTCTGCGACTGCCCCTGCGCGTCGAGCCGGTCATAGCTGGCCCAGAAAGAGAAATCATTGATCTTGTCGCCGACGAGAATATTCATGTCGCCGGCGAGATTGGTCTCCTTGGAGCCATAGAGCGAATAGGGCTGCAGGCCGGCGTTGCCGGAGAAGTGAAACTCGAAATTCTCCGGCATACGCGTCGTGATCGCCATCACGCCGCCCATGGAATTGCCCGGATAGAGGGCCGAGAAAGGCCCGTAGACGAGGTCGATGCGGTCGATCTCGCCCGGCGACACCATGCCCCAGCGCGGCGCCGTGTTGAAGGAATTGCCGAGCAGATTGGAAAGCAGAATATTGTCGGCGTAGACGAGGTTCTGCGCGCCGGCGATGGGCGAGTTCACGCGCGTCTGCAAAATGCCGTTGCGGTCGCCGATGAAGCGCTCGCGCACCAGCACGCTCGGCAGATATTTCATCGTCTCGGCCGTGGTCATTACATTGACCGTGCGGTCGATGTCGGCGCGGGTGACGCTCTCCACCACGGCGGGGATGTTCTCGGGTATGGCGCGGCGGACCGGGACCGCCGCCGGAGCCGGCGCTTGTCCCTCGGAGCCATTCTGGGCGCCGGCGATATCGATGCCGGGAAGCGCCTCCTGCGCCTGCGCCGCAGCGGCGAGCGAGAAAGCCAGCGCGCAGGCGGAGACGCCGCGCAGCAGATGACGATGGTTCATTTTTTCCTCCTGCGCCTTCGGACGGGCGCTTTCGGACCTGTCGCGGCCGCGGCCTCTCGAGGGCCGGCGCGCGCAGTCTCGACGATGACGGGAATGCTGATGGCGCGCGTTCCAGCAAAGCGCCATGCGCTTTAGCGAAACGTCTCACGGGCTCACGCCGCCGGCCGAGCGGCCGCAGCGTTATCGCTTCAGGAGATGCCGGGGGGCGCGCGGGCGCGCTGCGCCTGGGGGAGACCGAAGCCGAGCCCGATGCTCGCGCCGAATGTCCAATCCGCCTCGGCGACGCTGCGCCGGTCGAGCGCATGGCCCGCGACGGAAAAGAGAAGGAAAGGCGAGAAGCCGGCGAGGCAGCTCTGGCAGGCGATGCAGGCGCCGGCGTCCCTGTGGCCGCCGATCGGCGCGCGGCGATCGGCGGTTCCGTCGATCGCGGCGCAATAGGCGTCCCCGCGGCCATGCGCGGCCGCCGGCGGAGCGCCGAGCGCATAGACCACGCTCAGCGCCTGAAGCGCCAGAGCGACAGCCGCCAATAAGCCGCGGAGAGAAAATCGACGCATCGCCACCTGTCGCCGTCGGGAAAGATTATTTCCTGCGGCCGAAGCTACGCGCAGCCGAAGGCGTGGGCAATCGAGCCGATACGCCGCCGAGGAGCTTTTCCTTGACCCGTGTCAATTATGTCACAGATTTTGCTACGCGGAGATGGCTCGGCGCCGGCTTTCACAGTGGGCGGCGACGCATTCCACATTTCCCTTCGGCGCGATGCGTCCTAGAGTAGGTCCCATGTATATATCCATCACAAGAGACATTCAGGTCACTGCTCTGCCGGACTTTCTCCACGAGCAGTCGGACCCCGCCAACGATCGCTTCGTCTGGTCCTACACGATCGAGATCGCCAATCTCGGCAAGGAGCGCGTCCAACTCCTGTCACGTCACTGGATCATCATCGACGCTTATGGGCGCAAGGAAGAGGTGAAGGGACCGGGAGTCGTCGGCGAGCAGCCGGTGCTCGAGCCCGGCGAGACGTTCCGCTACGCCTCGGGCTGTCCGCTCACGACGCCCTCCGGACTGATGAAGGGAAGCTATACGATGATCACCCCCCACGGCGAGACCTTCGACATAGAGGTGCCGGCCTTCTCGCTGGACAGCCCGCTTTCCAAGCCGACGCTGAACTGAGCCAGGCGCATGTCAGGCGACATTTCGACGATCGAGCGCGCGATCGAGCTGACCGGACGGCTCGTCTCTTTCGACACGGAGAGCTCCAAGTCCAATCTGGCGCTCATCGATTTCGTCGAATCCTATTTGCGCGCGCAGGATGTGCCCTGCATTCGCGCGCCCAACGCGACGGGCGACAAGGCGGCGATCTTCGCGACGATCGGCCCGCCGATCGCGGGGGGCGTCGTGCTTTCCGGCCATACGGATGTGGTGCCGGTCACGGGCCAGAGCTGGACCGCCGATCCCTTCACCCTGCGTCGCGAAGGCGACCGGCTGCTGGGCCGCGGCGCCGTCGACATGAAGGGCTTCTGCGCCGTCTGCCTCGCCATGATTCCCGAGTTCAAGGCGGCGGGGCTCACGCGGCCGATCCACATCTTCCTCAGCTATGACGAGGAGACGACCTGCCTCGGCCCGCTCGATCTCCTGGGGCGCCTCGGCTACGATCTGCCGCGGCCGGCCGCCGCTGTGATCGGCGAGCCGACTTCCATGCAAGTCGCCGACGCGCATAAGAGCGTGACGACCTTCGTCACGCGGGTCCGCGGCTATGAGATTCATTCCGCGAATCTGCATCGCGGCGTCAGCGCCGTGCATGTCGCCTTGCTTCTCGGCGCGGAGCTGCTGCGAATCGGCGAGGAGCTGGCCGCGGCGGGCGACCCCACCGGGCGCTTCGACCCGCCCTACTCCACTCTGCATATCGGCGTGATAGAGGGCGGCACGGCGCGCAATATCGTCGCCAAGGACTGCGTCTTCCATTGGGAGGTGCGCGGCGTGCCGGGAACCGACGCGGCCCGAATCGTCGAGGAGAGGCTTTCCGCCTATTCGGCGGAGCTTATGCAGCGTTACTTCGCGCCCTTCCCCGGAACCGGCATCGAGACGCGAATGGAGGTTGCGGTTCCGGGCCTCGCGCCGCAGCCGGGCTCGCCGGCGGAGACTCTGGCGCTACGGCTCGCCCGCGCCAATCGCACCATCGCCGTACCCTACGCCTCCGAGGCCGGGCACTTCCAGCAGACCGGCATTCCCAGCGTGATCTGCGGCCCCGGCCGCATAGACGAGGCGCATCAGCCGGACGAATATATAGAAGTGGGCGAGCTCGCGGCCTGCGTGGACTTCATGCGCGGCCTCGCCCGAGAGCTCGGCGCCTGAGAGCGCCGAGCCGGGCGCGAGCCTTTAGTAGCAGGCCCAGACCCAATAGCCGGCCCAACGCCAGCACGGCCCGACGCCATAATTATACCAGCGCCCATGCCAATAGCGGCCTCGTCCGCCGTGGCCATAGGCGGGTCCTCCGCGCCAGCCGGGGCCGCCATGCCAGCCGCCGCCGTAGCCGCCGCCATGGCCGCCACCGTGCCAGCCGCCACCGCCGTGACCGCCACCGTGCCACCCGCCGCCACCGCCGCCGCCGTGACCGCCACCGTGCCAACCGCCGCCGCCGCCGTGACCGCCACCGTGCCAGCCGCCACCGCCATGGCCACCACCATGACCGCCGCCACCGCCGCCGTAATGCTGAGCAAACGCTTCCGACGGCAGCGCGAGCGCGGCGCCCAGCGCGGCGACGAGCGATAATTTCTTGAACATCGGAATTCTCCTCACTTCGCTTCGAAGCGCGCGGAGCCCCTCCGCCCCGATGCTTCCGAGAGGCGACATATTCCCCCGCCGAGGCCGCCGACTGTGAGTTGTCGCACAGACCTCGCCGAATTCCTATCGCCGAAGGCGCCGCAGCGCGGCGCCGGCCGCCATTGATTTCGGGATAGGGCCGGCTATAGTCCGCGCCCGTTGCAAGGCGGCTTCCTGCCGGCACGAAGGCGCGCGCGCCGCTTCTAAGAGATCGAACATGAAATTGATCCAGACCGCCCAAGCTCAGACCGACGCACCCGCGGCGCCTCCCGCTCCGCCCGCCCCGGCTGCTCCCCCCGTTCCGGCGGCTCCCTCGGCGCCGCCCGTCCCGCCCAGCACGACGGTGCAGACGGCGCCGGATGTGGGCGCTCCTCCGGCGGCTCCGGCTCCCGACATGATCACGCAGCTCGTTCCGCTGCTGCTCGTCACCATGATCGTCTATTTCATCGTGCTGCGTCCGCAGGCGCGCCGTACGAAGGAGCAGAAGGAATCGCTGAAGAATGTGCGCCGTGGCGATACGGTCGTCACCAGCGGCGGGCTGATCGGCAAGGTCACCAAGACCATCGACGACGCCGAGGTCGAGGTCGAGATCGCCCAGAACATCCGCGTGCGCGTGCTGCGCTCGGCCGTCACCGAGGTGCGCGCCAAGGGCGAGCCGGTGAAGGATCAGGCGGCCTCGCGCTAGCCTTCTTTCAGAACGCGACGCATCCATCCCGGCCGCCTCCCGGCGCCGGGACCTTTCTTTTAGGACCGCCTCACAGGACCGACGATCCATGCTGCGCTTCGCCACCTGGAAGATCATCGCCATTCTGGCGCTGACGCTCGCCGCCGTTCTCGTCGTCGTCCCCAGCATGCTCGCGCCGGCGAGCGTCAAGGCGCTCGAAAACGCCCTGCCCTCCTGGGCGCAGCCGCGCACCATCGTGCTCGGCCTCGATCTGCAAGGGGGCTCCTATGTGATGCTGGAGGTAGACAAAGCCTCGGTGCTGCACACGCAGGTGACCAATCTGCGCGACGACGTGCGCCGCATCCTGCGCGAGGAGAAGATCGCCATCACCGGCGGCATAGGCGCGCAGACGCGCGGCGTGCAGCTGCGCATCCCCGACGCCGCCGAGCGCGCCAAAGTGCTGCCGAAGTTCCGCAATCTGGCGCAGGGCTTCGGCGCGAAAATCGGCGGCGCGCCGCCGCTGGAGGTGCGCGATTCGGGCGACGGCCTAGTGCAAATCGTCGTCACCGATTCCGGCGTGACCGACAAGGTCCGCCACGCGGTCGATCAGTCGATCGAGGTCATCCGCCGCCGAGTCGACGCGCTCGGCACGCGCGAGGCCAGCATTCAGCGCGAGGGCGACGATCGCATCATCGTCCAAGTGCCCGGCCTGCAGGACCCGGAACAGCTCAAGACCATTCTCGGACAGACCGCCAAGCTGGAGTTCCGCCTCGTCGCCGAGCCGGGCCAGAGCCAGTCCGAGCTCGAGGAGCTCGACCAGGTCGACCAGCCGGGCAAGATCGCCATCGAGAAGCAGATCATGGTGCAGGGCGAGGATTTGACCGACGCCCAGCCCGGCTTCGACCAGCAGCGCGGCGGCGAGCCGGTGGTCAATTTCCGCTTCAACATTCGCGGCGCACAGAAATTCGGTGAGGTCACCTCCAAGAATGTCGGCCGGCTCTTCGCCATCGTGCTCGACAATAAGGTGATATCGGCGCCGCGCATCCTGCAGCCGATCACCGGCGGCTCCGGCCAGATTTCCGGCCATTTCACCGTCGAGCAGGCCAACAACCTGTCGATCTTGCTGCGCGCCGGCGCCCTGCCCGCCAAGCTCGACATCATTGAGGAGCGCACCGTCGGCCCCGGCCTCGGCCAGGATTCGATCGACGCCGGCAAGCGCGCCGCCTATGTCGGCGCCGGCCTCGTCGTCGTCTATATGCTCATCACCTATGGCGTGTTCGGAATCTTCGCCAATCTGGCGCTGTTCGTCCATATCGCCTTCATCTTCGCCGGTCTGGTGCTGCTCGGCTCGACGCTGACGCTGCCGGGCATCGCCGGCATCGTGCTGACGATCGGCATGGCGGTCGACTCCAATGTGCTGATCTATGAGCGTATTCGCGAGGAGCAGCATGCCGGCCGCTCGATCCTCGCCGCGCTGGACGCGGGCTTCAACCGCGCCTTCGCGACCATCGTCGACTCCAATGTCACAATGTTCGTCGCCGCAGCGATCCTCTACTTCCTGGGCTCCGGCCCGGTGCGCGGCTTCGCCGTGTCGCTCGCGCTCGGCATTCTGACGACCATCGTCACCGCCGTCACCATGACGCGGATGATGATCGCGGTCTGGTATCATTACGCGCGCCCGACGCGCCTGCCGATCTGAGGGTGAAACAGATGAAGCTGCTGCGTCTCGCCCCGGAGAACACCAAGTTCCCCTTCATGCGGTTCCGCCGCGTGAGCTACCCCTTCTCGGCCGTGCTCTCGATATGCTCGATTCTGCTGTTCATCTTTAGCGGCATGAATTTCGGCATCGACTTCGCAGGCGGCACGGTCATCGAATTGCGCGCCAAAGCCGGCCAGGCCGAGATCGCGACCCTGCGCCAAACGATCGAGAAGCTCGAGCTCGGCGACGTCGAGGTGCAATCCTTCGGCAATCAATCCGATGCGACCGTCCGCTTCGGACCGCAGAAGGGCGGCGATTCCGCCCAGCAGGCGGCGGTCGAAAAGGTCCGCAGCTCGGTCGGCTCGGATTATGAGCTGCGCCGCGTCGAGGTGGTCGGCCCGCGCGTCTCCGGCGAGCTGGTGCAATCGGGAACGCTCGGCGTCGTGCTGTCGATCATCGCCGTGCTGACCTATTTGTGGTTCCGCTTCGAGTGGCAGTTCGCCATCGGCGCCGTGATCGCGACGATGCACGATCTCCTGCTCACAGTCGGCTTCTTCTCGCTCACGCATCTCGAATTCAATACGACGTCGATCGCGGCGATCCTGACCATCGTCGGCTATTCGCTGAACGAGACTGTCGTCGTGCTCGACCGTATCCGCGAGATGATGCGCAAATACAAGAAGATGCCGACAGATCAAATGATCGATCTCTCGATCAACGCCGTGCTGCCGCGCACGATCATGACGGCGACGACCGTGTTTCTGGCGCTTTTCTCGCTGGCGATCTTCGGCGGCCATGTGATCCGCTCCTTCTCGCTCGCGATGATCTGGGGCATTTTCGTCGCCACCTATTCCTCGGTCTTCATCTGCTCGCCCATGCTGATCTATCTCGGCCTGCGCAATGAGGATGCCGACAAGGCGCCGGAGGCGGCGCCGAGCAAGGGCTCCGCCAAGGCGACGACGCGCGCCAAGCCCAAAGCGGCCTGATGGCCGAGCTGGGTCGAGGCTTCGTTCCGGGCCGCTACAGGATCGAGACCTATGGCGGCGGCGGCTTTCGCTTCGCGGAAATGTCGCATCGCGGATCGCTGCTCGCCCTGCCCTCGGGGATTCATGCGCTGGAGGCCGTCGCCGCGGCGGAGATCGACGAGGCCACGCTCGCGCCGCTCTTCGACGAGAGCGCCGGCGCGGTCGAGCTGCTGATCTTCGGCTCAGGCGAGAATTTGCGACCGCCCTCCGCCGCCTTGCGCGCGCGGCTGAAGCAGGCGGGAATCATGGTCGAGGCCATGGCCACCGGCGCAGCCGTTCGCACATATAATATGCTGCTCGACGAGGACCGCCGCGTCGCCGCCGTGCTGATCGTGGTGTGAGCCGAGGTTTTTCGCCCATGGACGAGGCCGCGACGACCGAGCGCGAGACGGAGCTCGCCGACCATTACCGCCATTGCGAGGCCGCGCTGCGCGAGCAGGATCTCGACCTCTGGCTCGCCTGCCTGTTCGCGCCGGCGCAGGCGCGGCCGCATCTCCATGCGATCGGCGCTTTCTGCGCGGAGATTTCCAGCGTGCGGGCGCGCGTCTCGCAGCCGATTCTAGGCGAGATGCGGCTGCGCTGGTGGTACGATTCGCTGGAGGCGCCGGCCGATAGCGAGGGCGCCCGCGCCCATCCGATCGCCGACGCTCTTTTCGATACGCTCAACCGCTGCGCCATCCCCAGCGAGGAGGTCGTCGAGCTGCTCGAGGCTCATAGCTTCGATCTCTATGACGAGCAGATGGAGAGCCTCGCGGCGCTGGAGACCTATAGCGACCGCGTTTTCGGCGCGCCTCTGCGCTGGCGCGCCCGCGTCATCGACGCCGAGGACGCCGCACGGCAGGAGGAGGCGCTGCGCTTCGCCGGGCGCGCCTATGGCCTCACGGCGATTCTGCGCGCTCTTCCCCGCCATTTGGCGCAGGGTCAGCGATTCTTGCCGCTCGATCTTCTCGCGCGCCATCGCGCCGAGAGCGATTTCGTCGAGGCGAAGCTCACGCCAGCGCTCGCCGCCGCTCTGGCGGAGCTGCGCGGCAAGGCGCGCAATAATTTCGAAAAGGCGCGCAAAGCCGTGCGCGGCGATGGCGCAGCGCGCGCGGCGCTGCTGCCCGCAGCATTGATTCCGCTCTATCTCGGCGCGATGGAGCGCAAAGGGTTCGATCCGCTCCATATGATCGCCGAGCCGGCGCAATGGCGGCGGCAATGGCGGCTATGGCGCGCGGCAAGGGGGCGCGGCATATAGTCCTGCGGAAAATCGCTGCGGAGCACGGGCGAAACGCGCTACAAATCGCAGAGCCGCGCGTCTCGCGCTGCTGCAATTTTCGAGACGAAGCCGCCTCATGACAAACACCGCCGACGCCGATTTCGGCCATCAGGCCCGCCAGCTTCGCGTCGACACGCTCATCATCCTGCGCTGGCTGGCGATCGCCGGCCAGACCTTCGCGACGCTCGTCACCTTCTTCTATTTTCAGTTCGATTTTCCGATCGGGCTGAGCTTCATCGCCATCGCGACCTCGGCCTGCCTCAACGCCGCGCTGCGCCTGGCGACGACGCGCACCTTCCGCCTCGACGACGGCGAGGCGGCGCTGCTCTTGTCCTATGACATATTGCAGCTCTCGGCCCTGCTCTATCTCACCGGCGGCGTCGCCAATCCTTTCGCCATGCTGTTTCTGGCGCCGGTGATGATCTCGGCCGTGTCGCTGCCGCGCAAGCTGACCATTCTGCTCGGCGTGCTGATGATCGCCTCGGCGACGATACTGACCGTCGAGTTTCAGCCTTTGCCGTGGTACGAGGGCGTCGAGCTGCATTTCCCGCTGCTCTATCGCACCGGCGTCTGGACCGCGCTGGTGCTGAGCGCGGCCTTCGTCGGCCTCTACGCCGCGCGCGTTTCGGACGAGGCGCGGCAATTGTCGACGGCGCTGGCGGCGACCGAGCTGGTGCTGGAGCGCGAGCAGCATCTCTCGCAGCTGGACGGCCTCGCGGCCGCCGCCGCGCATGAGCTGGGCACGCCGCTCGCGACCATCGCCGTGGTGACGAAGGAGCTGCAGAAATCCGCGCCCGCGACAGCGCCGGCGCTCGCCGACGATCTCGCTCTGCTCGCGCAGGAGGCGCGGCGCTGCCGAGACATTCTGCGCAAGCTCGTCTCGCTCGGCCAAGCCGATACGGGCGGCCTGCTCGACATGCAGACGCTCGAGACCATGCTCGAGGAAGTGATCGAGCCGCATCGCGCCTTCGGCGTGGACATAGAGCTGACGCGGCGCGGCCCGCCCGCCGAGCCGAGCTTCTCGCGCAATCCCGGCATCGTCTACGGCCTCGGCAATCTCGTCGAGAACGCCGTCGATTTCGCCCTCTCGCGCGTGCGCATAGAGGCCTTGTGGTCCAAGGAGCTCGTCGTCATCGTCATAGAGGATGACGGCCCCGGCTTCTCGCAGGCGATTCTCAATCGCCTCGGCGATCCTTATGTCAGCGGACGTCCGACCGATCGGCGCACCAAGAACGAGCCCGGCTCCGGCCTCGGCCTCGGCCTCTTCATCGCCAAGACGCTGCTCGAACGCTCCGGCGCGACCGTGACGACGGCCAATGTGCAATCCCCGCAGACAGGCGCCAAGGTGACGATCTCCTGGCCCCGCACGGCGCTGGAGCGCTCCGTCGGCGCCGCCGAGGGAGGCGGGCGCGAGCGTGGCTTAGACCAACAAACGCCTTCGTCCGACGCGGCGTGATGCTATATTGAATAATCCCAAACCAGGACGACGACGCATGATCGACGACGCTGGCGCAGCCGAACACACCGATTTCGATGCGGCCGTGGAGGCCGCGCTCGGGGAGCTCCCGCAGGAGCGCTCGCTGCTGATCGTGGAGGACGACAAGCCCTTCCTCAGCCGACTCACGCGCGCGATGGAGGCGCGCGGACTTCTCGTCACCGCGGTCGAGAGCGTCGCCGACGGACTGGCAGCCGTCGAAGCCGCCCCGCCCGCCTTCGCCATCATCGACATGCGGCTCGGCGACGGCAATGGCCTCGACGTCATCTCCTCGCTCAAGGTGAAGCGGCCGGACGCGCGCGGCATCATCCTCACCGGCTATGGCAATATCGCCACGGCGGTGACGGCGGTGAAGCTCGGCGCCTTCGACTATCTGGCCAAGCCCGCCGACGCCGACGAAATCTATCATGCGCTGATGGCGACGAAGATCGACAAGCCCGACGCGGTCGACAATCCCATGTCGGCGGATCGCGTGCGCTGGGAGCATATTCAGCGCGTCTATGAGAGCTGCGACCGCAATGTGTCGGAGACGGCGCGCCGCCTCAACATGCATCGCCGCACCCTGCAGCGCATATTGGCCAAGCGTGCGCCGAGATGAGCGCGCCGCGATGACGCACGGCGGCGCGGGTCAGAATTCGTCGCGATGCAGGGCGTAATGGAGCCGCTCCGCCGCCGCGCCGGCGAAGCGCAGCAGCATGGCCTTGCGGCTGGCCGGAGCGAGCTTATGGACCGGCGCCTCGCGCGTCAGCATGGCGCCATGCGCGTCGGCGACGATGAGGCCGGCGTCCGCGGGAAAGGCCTCCTCGGAAAGATCGCAGGGAATGGCGAAATAAAAGCGATCACAATGGAGGCGATACTCCATCCATTTGCGATCGGCGCGGAAATCGGCGAGCGAGCTCTTCACCTCGATGATGCGCAATGCGCCATCCGGCGCGAGAGCGACGAGATCGGCCCGCCGCCCGCCCGGCAGCGGCAGCTCCGCGAGGACGGAAAAACCCGCCGCGCGCAAATAGCGGCGCGCGCCGCGCGTCACGAGACGGGCGTTTTGCTCGCGCAGACTTTCCAGCGGAGAGGCGGACTCCATCGCATAATCTCGGAATGGCGGGAGAGCGAGAGGTCGGCCATTGTGCCCATGAGGCGACGCGCCGCGCAAGCGTCGAAGCAAATCGCCGGGCGTTGAGGGAGAGCAGGTCCGAATGAGAATCCTCGCCGCATGTCTGTTCGCGCTCGGGGGCGCCATGGGCGCGCAGGGCGCCGAGCGGGTCGTCAACATCTTCAATTGGAGCGATTATATCGACCCGCGCGTGCTCGAGGATTTCACCCGCGAGACGGGCGTCAAGGTCGTCTACGACACCTATGATTCCAACGAGATATTGGAGACGCGCCTGCTCGCCGGCGCCGCCGGCTATGATGTCGTCGTTCCCTCGGCGACCTTTCTGCAAAGGCAGATCAAGGCCGGCGTCTATCGCCCGCTCGACAAGAGCCGGCTGAAGAATATCGACAATGTCTGGCCGGAGATCGCGCAGCGTCTCTCGCGCTATGATCCGGGCAACGCCCATGCCGTGAGCTATATGTGGTTCACCACCGGCGTCGCTTATAATGTCGCAAAGATCAAAGAGCGCATCGGCGACAAGCCGATCACCTCCTGGGACCAGGTGCTGAAGCCGGAAAATCTGCGCAAATTCGCCGATTGCGGCGTCTATGTGCTCGATAGTCCCGAAGATCTCTTCTCGGTCACGCTCAATTATCTGAAGCTCGATCCCAATTCCAAGGATCCGGGCGACATTCGGCGCGCCGCCGATCTGCTCTCCGGCCTGCGGCGGCACATAAAGAAATTCCACTCCTCGGAATATATCAATGCGCTCGCCAATGGCGACATTTGCCTCGCCATCGGCTGGGCCGGCGACAGCTTCCAGGCGCGCAATCGCGCGCGCGAGGCCGCCAATGGCGTCGAGATCGCTTATGTGATCCCGCAGGAAGGGACGTTGATGTCGCTCGACAGCCTCGCCATCCCCAAGGACGCGCCGCACCCGGACGAGGCGCATCTCTTCATCGATTATCTGCTGCGGCCGGAGGTCGCCGCCCGCAACACCAAGATCACCAATTTCGCCAATGGCGTCGGCGCCTCGCGGCCGCTGGTGGACAAGGAGATCGCCGACAATCCGGCCATCTATCCCGATGCGGCGACGATGAAGCGCCTCTTCACCGTCACGGCGCCGGATCAGCCGATCCAGAAGATCGTCACCCGCGAATGGACGCGGGTGAAGACCGGCCGCTGAGAAAAACGGTTCGCCTCTTGCTCCGAGTGGGATGGCGGCGCCGCCGCCGTCTCATTCTGAAACAGGACGGAGCCATCGATGATCCGCGCGACCGAACGCAAGAAGACGCTGTTCCTGGTCTCGACGGCCACACAGCCTTGCGGCGTCGAATCCTTCGCCCGCCATGTGGCGGCGCGCTGGGGCGAGCTCGGCCTCGAGGCGCAACGGCTCGCCGTCTCCGGCAAGCTCGGCGATTGGGCGGCGATCTGGCGCGCGCTCGGCGAGGTCGACGCCATTGCGATCAATCTGCCGGTCGTGGCCTGGAAAAAGGTCGTGCTTACGCCGCTCGTCGCGCTCATCCTCGCGCTGCTGCGCGGGCGCGGCCGTGTCCTCGTCCTGCATGAATGGGCCGATCTCGACTGGCGCCGCCGTCTCATCGTCTCCGTCTACGCCCTCTTCGCGCAGCGTTTCGTCTTCTCCTCGCCCTTCGTGCGCGAGGGCTTCGCCAAAGGCGCCGTCACGCGCTTTCTGGCCGCCCGCAGCGCCATCGCGCCCATCCCCTCCAATATTCCGCCGACCGCGCCGGATGGCCCCTCCCCGCTCGCCGAACGCATTGGCGCCGCGCGCGCCGAGGGGCGCATCGTCATCGGCCATTTCGGCTCGATCTATCCCAAGAAGCAATCCGACTTCGTGCTCGATGTCGCAGCGAGGCTGCGCGACTCCGGCCGGCCGGTCCTCTGCCTCTTCATCGGCGGCTTCGTCAAAGGCGTCGATCGCATCGAGGAGGATTTCCGCGCCAAGACGCAGGCGCTCGGCCTCGCCGAGGATTGCCTCGTGACCGGCTATGTCGACGGCCATCGCGATCTGCATGCGCTCTTTGCCGAGGTCGACTGCTTCCTCTATCGCTTTCCCGAAGGGCTCACCTCGCGCCGCGGCAGCGTGCTCGCCTGCCTGCAATCCGGCAAGCCGGTGATCGTCAATGCGCCGCGCGAGGCGGGCGAATTCGACCATCATCGCGCCTATCGCCGCGCCATCGCCGACGGCTCGCTGAAGCTGCTCGCCAATGACGCCGATGCGCGCGCTTATGCGGACTGCCTCGCGCGCACGGAAAGCCTGCCGTCACGCTCGCTCTCGCCGCTCTACGATCAGTGCTGGCGCGACGCGGCCGCCGCGATCGCCGCCACGCTCGACGTCGAGCCCATGAGCGCCGCGCCGTTTCCCGCCGAGTGAAGAAAAGGTCGGCCGCTCAGGCGGTCTTGCGCGTCTCCGCGCGACGGCGCGCATCGCGGCGCGGCAGCCAGGGATCGCTATGATCGACTCGCAAAATCACCGCGATCTTGGCGCGCAGCGCCGCGGGAAGCTCGGCGATCGCTGTCTCTTCATCCTGATCGCGGCCGAGCACCGGCGCCACAAAGTCGAGCCGCTCGAACATGCTCTCGTCCGAGCCGACGCCATCGCAGAGCACAATGTCGACCTCCGCCGGAATGCCGTCGCGGAAGCCATCGACGATGCGTTCCACGGCGCCCGCCGCGCGCGAGCGTCGATCGATCGCCGGCAGCGCCAGCAGCACACTGTCGCCGGTGCGCACAAAAGGATCGTCGGCGTCGCCGAACGCCTCGAGCCCGTCCTCTATGAGAACGGTGAGCGCCGCATGATCGCGGTCCGCATCGACGAGCGCCACCTCGAGATGCTGCAGCCGCAGCGCCAGAGCGATATTGACGGCCATCACCGTGCGAATGGAGCCGGGCGCATCGCCGACCAGCCCGATGACGAGCGGCCGATGCGCGCTCTCGGCGACCAGCGCGCCGAAGCGCGACACCACCGCCTCGAGCTCGCGGCGATCGGCGAAAGGCCGCACGAAAGGAATGCCGAGCCGCGTCAGCTCGAGCCTCTCCGGCCCCGCCGTCGGCCCGCGCACGGTGAATTTCGTCGCATCGGTCACAGCGACGCGCACCGGCTCGGTCTCGACATCGCGACGCGGACCAGACTCGGGCGCGCCGCCAAATCCGCGCTCACGCAGAAAAGCGAGGCCGAGACCCAGAGTGAGGCCGGCGACGAAGCCCGCGCCCGTCATCAGCCCGGCGCCGGGCGGAAAGCTGCGCGCGATCGGCGGCGTCGCCATTGTGATGATATGCGTGCTGGCGGCGTCGAGCTGCCGCGCCTCGCCGGTCTGACGCGAGCGCGTGAGGAAGGATTCGTAGATCGTGCGGCTGACCTCGACCTCGCGCTCGAGATCGCGAAGCTTGACCGAAGCTTGCGCCGAGACGACGGCCTTGCCCTCGAGCTTCTGCATCTCGCGGTTCAGCGCCTCCTCGGTGCTGCGCGCGCGCTCATAATCCTTGCGCAACGAAACGGCGACGCGCGCCAGCTCGGTATTGACGAGGCGCTTGGTCTCGGCGAGCCGCGCCGTCGCATTTTTGACGACCGGATGCTGCGGCCCGAGCTCGGCGGAGAGATCGGCGAGCTTTTGCGCCGCCTCCGCCTGCTGGCCGCGCAGCGCGTTCAACGTCATCAAATTCATATTGGCGGCGATGGCCGCGAGCTCCGTGTCCGAATGCGCCGCGCGCTGCACCTGCTCGAAGCGCGAGCGCGTGTCCTCGAGCCGGGTGCGGGCGAAGGTGAGCTGCTGATTGAGCTCTTTCAGCCGCTGCTCGTCTATGTAGGAATCGCGCGTGCCGACGAAGCCGTTCTCCGCCTTATAGGCCTCGACGGATTTTTCCGCGGCGAGCAGACGCTCGCGCAGCCCGTCGAGACGCCCGGTGAAGGAGGTCGCCGCCTGCTGCGCGGCGTCCTTATGCATCGTCGAGCGCACATCGATATAGGCCTGCGCCACAGCATTGGCGATGCGCGCCGATTTCTGCGCATTGTCGCTCGAGGCGGCGATGTCGATGATAAAGGTGCGCTCGGGACGGCGCACCATGACTTTCGTGCCGAGAGCGCGCACGGCGCCGTCGACGATCTCCTCCTTCGTCGGCGCGCGGCCGAAGCGGCCGAACAACTTGCCGAACAAGGACGTCGATGCGCCGAACTCGGGATCGTCGGTGAGCTTCTCCGCCTCCACGACGCGCTCGAGCACGACCTGCGAGGTCAAGATGCGCGTCTGCGTCTCGACGAAATTGATGAAGCCGGTCGAATCCTGGCCCTGATTGGCGTCGCCCTCGAGACCGGGAAGCCCGCGCGGATCGAGATAGATCTGCGCGGCCGCGACATAGCGCGGCGTCAGCAGCTTGGTGAGCGCATAGCCGCCGACCGCGCAGGCGAGCGCGACGGACAGGATGAAAAGCTTGTTGCGAAGCGCGAGCGAGATCAAGCGTCCCGGCGTCAGCGAGGAGCGCGCGCGCGGAGGCTCCGCGGCCATGGGCCGCTGGCTTTCTGCGAGACTTTTCGACCCGGATTCATAATCCAACATCACGCGAGTTCCGTTCCGACGTCGAACAAGCGAGCACAGTCCCGCATTCGCGTTGAAGGCGAATGTTCCATTTCATGGTTAACGTTTCTTAAACTCCTCTCTCTCATTCATCCTCTTCATGTCGAAAATAGGGTCCGCGGAGACGATTCGCCACGTTTCACGGTCATGACAGAATTCGAGACGCCTCGAGTGTCTCAGCCATGTCCAGAGCATCATAGCCGCGTATCATTTTCACGCAAATGGCCGCGTATTTCTTGCCTGAACGGGTCAAATTTTATGGAACGAATTTGGCAATGATCAAATCCGCAAACTGTTCACCAACGAGCGGCAATTTAGCTGAAAATGCTGCGCGAGCGCGTATGGTGACGATGAACCTCGAGCTTGGTCGATGGAGATAATGATGCTCGATACGATTAGACGACTCGTCGACGAACAAGGTCGCTTGGCCGTGGCCGCCGAAGCGATCGGCGACAACGCCGATCTCTACGCCACGGGCCTCACATCTTTCGCCGCGGTCCAGCTGATGCTGGCGCTCGAAGAGACCTTCGACGTCGAATTCCCCGACCGCATGCTCAACCGTCGCAGCTTCTCCTCGATCGCCTCGATCGCCGGCTGCCTGCACGAGCTCAAGGAAGCCGCCTGATGAATGCGCCACTCGATCGCGGAGCGAATGTCGTTGCGACGGCCGCCCGCCACGCCGACGATGTCGATCGCAAAGGCCGCTTCCCGATCGAAGCGTTTCAGGCCCTCAAGGACGCACGCCTGCTCTCGCTGCAGATCCCGATCGAATTCGGCGGCGGCGGAGCCTCGCTCGCGGATGTCGCGGAGCTCTGCACGTCGCTCGGCCAGCATTGCGCCTCGACCGCGATGGTCTTCGCCATGCATCAGATCAAAGTGTCGAGCCTCATCGCGCATGGCCGCGGCAGCGCCTGGCACGAGAGCTTCATGCGCCGCGTCGCCGACGAGCAGCTGCTGCTCGGCTCTGCGACGACGGAAGGCGGCGTCGGCGGCAATATGCGCAACAGCATTTGCGCCTTCGAGCGTGACGGCGCGACATTCCGCATCGCCAAGGAAGGCGCGCTGATTTCCTACGGCGCCTATTCGGACGCGATCCTCGTCACCGCGCGCCGCTCGGCAGACGCTCCGCCCTCCGATCAGCTGATGGCCGTGCTCGAGAAAAGCCAATATCGGCTCGATCGTACCGGCGGCTGGGATGCGCTCGGCATGCGCGGCACTTGCAGCGAAGGCTTCACCTTCAGCGGCGAGGCCCCCGTCGAGCAAATATTCACCCATGACTTCGCCGAGATCGCCTCCGAGTCCATGCTCGCGACCGCGCATCTCCTGTGGAGCGCGGTTTGGTACGGCGTCGCCTCTGACGCGCTCTCGCGCGCGCAATCCTTCGTGCGCAAGGACGCACGTCGTCATCCCAATGGCCCGGCTCCCGGCGCGCTGCGCCTCGCCGAGGCGACGGCCAAGCTACAACTCATGCGCTCCAATATCGTCCAAGGGCTGAAGCGCTTCGCCAAGGCGCAGAAGAACGAGGATGATCTCAATTCGATGAGCTTCGCCGTCGCGATGAACAACATCAAGATCGGCTCGTCGCAGCTCTCGATCGAGATCATCAATCATGCGCTGCTGATCGCCGGCATCGCCGGCTACAAGAACGACACGCCCTTCAGCGTCGGCCGCCATATGCGCGACGCGCTCTCGGCGCAGGTGATGATCTCCAATGATCGCATCTTCACCAATCTGTCCACCATGCTGCTCGCGCAGCGCATCGACCAGCGGCTGGGAGACTGACCCATGTGCCAGGCCTGCGACAGCTTCCTCGATCGCCTCTTCGCCAAGGGCGTTCTGCATGAGACCGGCGTCGACGGACTCTATGGCCGTGGGCAGGCCTTCGAGGCGGTCATAGAGGGAATGGATCGGCTGATCACGCGCCTCGCCGAAGGCGATCACGCCGAGGTCATCCGCTTTCCGCCCGGCATGAATCGCGCGCTCTTCGAGAAGAGCGGCTATATGAAGAATTTCCCGCAGCTCGCCGGCACGGTGCACAGCTTCGCCGGAAGCGAGAAGGACCATCTCGCCCTTCTCGACAATATTCACAACGGCGGCGACTGGACCGGCGGTCAGGGCGCGACCGACATCGTGCTCACGCCCGCCGCCTGCTATCCGCTCTATCCGATCGTCGCGCGCCGCGGCCAGCTCGCGCCCGAGGGCGGCCTTTTCGACATTCAATCCTATTGCTTCCGTCACGAGCCGTCGAAGGATCCGGCGCGCATGCAAATGTTCCGCATGCGCGAGTTCGTTCGCATCGGCCTGCCGGAGCAGGCCGCGAGCTTCCGCGAATCCTGGCTGGAGCGCGCCCGCGGCTTCGCCGAGACGCTCGAGCTGCCGCATCATATCGATGTGGCGAATGATCCATTCTTTGGCCGCGCCGGACGCATGATGGCCTCGAGCCAGCGCGAGCAGGCGCTGAAATTCGAGCTTTTGGTGCCGATCGAGAGCACGGAAAATCCGACCGCGTGCCAGAGCTTCAACTATCATCAGGACCACTTCGGCGAGCTCTGGGGCATCAAGACCGCTTCGGGCGAGACGGCGCATACCGCATGCGTCGGCTTCGGCATGGAGCGCCTCGCCCTCGCCTTGTTCAAACATCACGGGATCGACACCAATGGCTGGCCGACCTCAGTCCGCGCTGCTCTCTCTCTCTGACGCAGAGCTTTCGCCGCCGAAGCCGGCGAAGCCGCATTTCCGTCACGCGCTGCATCATGCAGAGCGTGATTGGCCGCAGACCAATTGCTATGTCGATCTCATGATCGAGCTCGTCGCCATGCGCGGCTTCGAGCCGGAGGCCATGCTCGGCTTCACGCTGGCGCAGGATTACGAAGAAGATCAGTTCACCTTCTTCAAGCCCCGCCTCGCCGATCTCGAGCGTCTCTACGGCCTGCGCGTCGAGGAGCTGGCGCTCTATGATCGACTGGACGATCACATCGCGCGCCAGACCACGCGCGGCCGCGTGGTGATGGTGGAGGTGGACGGCTATCATCTGCCGGACACGCGCGGCGTCACCTATCGCATCGATCACTCCAAGACGACGATCGGCGTCACGGAAATCGATCTTTCCGCGCGGCGGATCGACTATTTCCACAATGACGGCTATTTCGCGCTCGACGGCGAGGACTTCGACGCGATCTTCGGCCGCGCCGGCGAGGCGCGCGATCTCGCCGCTCTGTTTCCTTACGCCGAATTCGTGCGCTTCGACCGCGAGCGCACACATGCGGATTTGCGCGGAGCGGCGGAAGAGCTGGCGAGCGAGCATTTCGCGCGCCGCCCCAGCGACAATCCGATCCGCGCCTTCGCCGCGCGCTTCCCCGCGCTGTGGAATGTGCTGGAAGCGCGCCCGCCGTGCTTCTTCCACAGCCTCGCCTTCAACACGTTTCGCCAGCTCGGCGCCAATTTCGAGCTGCTCGGCAGCCATCTCGATTGGCTGCGGCCGGATGGCGATCTCGCCGCCGAGGCGAACGCCTGCCGACGCATTTCGGCCGGCGCCAAGGCGATGCAGTTCCAGGCGGCGCGCGCCTCTGCGCGCAAGCGCGTCTATGATCCGCGCGAGACGCTCGACGAGCTCGCCGGCGTCTATGACGGCTTGTTCGGAGGTCTCTCGGCGAAGCTGCGCTGAGGCCGATGATGCGTGCGCGCGTCGAAGGAGAAAAGCGCCAGCGCCTCGCCGCCGCTTGGACTTTCGCGATCGACGAGGCCGGCGAATGGACGGAGCCCTCCACCATTCCCGGCGCCGCGTCTTGGCGCGCCGCGCGCGTTCCCGGCACGCTGGCGCAGGCGCTGATCGATGAAGGCGCGCGCTTCGACGAGCTGCCGCCGCTCGACGCCATCGACGTCTGGTACAAGACCTCCTTCGTCAATTCGACGCCGGCCGAATTGCGCCTGCACGGCCTCGCCACGCTCGCGGACGTCTATCTCGACGGACGGCTCGCGCTGCGCTCGGACAATATGTTCGACGCGCATGCAATAGAGGTCGCGACGCCCGGCGCGCATGATCTTCATATTCGCTTCCGCTCCGTCGAGCGCGAGATCGCGACGAAGAGCGGTCGCGCGCGCTGGCGGCCGCGCATGATAACGCCGGCGGGCCTGCGCCACATACGCACGACGGCGCTCGGCCGCCTTCCCGGCTTCGCGCCGCCGACGCCGCCCGTCGGTCCCTGGCGCGAGATCGAGCTGATCGAGCATGGCGCGCTGCGCCTGCGCAATGTGCATATGCGCGCCACCGTCCGCGATGGTCGCGCCAGCCTGCACGTCGCCCTCGAAATTTCCGGCCTCACGGATTCGTCCGCGCAGCTCTTTTGCGGCGGAGCGGAAGCGCCCTTCACGCGCGTTGCGGATAATCGCATCATCGCCGAGCTGTCGCCGCCCGACGCGCGGCTGTGGACGCCACATACGCATGGCGAGCCGCATCTCTATGATGTCTCGGCGACAATCGGCGCGCATCGCATCGATCTCGGCCGCACCGGCTTTCGTGATATTCGCGTCGATCGCGGCGCGGATGGCGTCGGCTTCGCGCTACAGGTGAACGATATTCCGCTGTTCTGCCGCGGCGCCTGCTGGACGACGGCGGACGCCGTGTCGCTCGCCGGCGGCAGAGAGGATTGCGCGCCGCTGCTGCGCGCGATGCGCGACGCCGGCATGAATATGGTTCGCGTCCCCGGCGTCACTCTCTATGAGAGCGATGATTTCTACGCGCTCTGCGACGAGCTCGGACTCTTGGTTTGGCAGGATTTCGCCTTCGCCAATTTCGATTATCCGTTTCAGGATGCGGCCTTCCGCGCCAGCGTCGAGCGCGAGGCGGCGGAATTTCTGGCGCGCACGCGATCTTCGCCTTCGCTCGCCGTGCTCTGCGGCGGCAGCGAGGTCTATCAGCAAGCGTCGATGCTGGGCCTCGCCGAGGCCAAATGGCGCTCGCCTTTCTTCGACGAGACTCTGCCGAAGCTCATCGAAGCGGAGCGTCCCGACACCATTTATGTCGAGAACTCGCCCTCCGGCGGCCCCCTGCCCTTCCATGCCGATGTCGGCGTCTCGCATTACTATGGCGTCGGCGCCTATCGCCGCGGCCTGGACGATGCGCGCCGCGCCAATGTGCGCTTCGCTTCCGAATGTCTCGGCTTCGCCAATATTGCGGATGACGCCGCGCTGCGCCGCGACTTCGGCGACGACCCGCTCGGCTCGAAGCTCTTCGCCGAACGCATCGCGCGCGACATGGGCGCGACGCAGACTTTCGGCGACGTCACCGAACATTACATGCGCCTGCTCTATCGCTGTGATCCGGCGACGCTGCGCGAGAGCGATCCGCAGCTCTATCTCGACATAGCGCGCGCCGCAGTGGCCGAGACGATGGAAGCGACGATCGGCGAATGGCGACGCGGCGGCTCCACGACTCATGGCGCCATCGTCTGGTTCCTCGAGGATCTTTGGCCCGGCGCCGGCTGGGGCGTTCTCGATGCGCACGGCGAGCCGAAATCCGCCTATCACGCTTTGGCGCGCGCCTTTCGTCCGCTGTCGCTCATGCTCACCGACGAAGGCGTCAACGGGCTTTTCGCGCATTTGCGCAATGACGGACCGCAACGCATCGAGGGCGAGATTTCGCTGGCCTGCTATCGCGACGGCCATGTGCCGGTGATGAAGGCGAGCCGCAACGTCGCCGTCGAGCCGCATGACGTCGCAACATTGCGCGATGCGGAATTCTGGGGCGGGTTTTTCGATACGGCGCTCGCCTATAATTTCGGGCCGCCGTCGCATGATTTGACCGTCGCGCGCTTCATCGGCGCGAATGGCGTCGAGCGCGAGGCCTTCCATTTTCCGCTCGGTCGCAGCGCCGCGAAATCGCAGCTCGGATTGACGGCGGAGATAGAGGAAGACGATAGCGGATTCACTCTCGCTCTATCGACGACTATCGCCGCGCAATCGGTGGCGATCGAGGATGAATTCTTTCTGCCTCGCGAAAATTGGCTGCATCTCGCTCCGGGCGCGACGCGGCGCATTCGCCTCGTCGCGCGATCGGCCGATGGGAAACGCCCCAAGGGCGTCGCGAGAGCGCTGAATGGGGAAGCGATCCGCTACGGCTAGAGTTTTCGAGCGAAGTGGGAACCGGTTCGCGTGAAGAAAACACGACCGAACAAGGAATCACTCTAGCCAACATGCTCGGGGAATTCGAGCCGCACCAGCGTGCCATGTGGTGGCAAGCGCTCGAAGAAAGCCTCGCCTTTGAGCTGGCGCGCTAGGCCCCGCATCAGCTGTAGCCCATCGCCACGCACGACATTCGCCAGATCGAAGCCGCAGCCATTGTCGGAGACTGTCAGCTCGAGCCTGTCGCCGATGCGGCGCAGGCGCGCATGCACCTCGCCATGCGCGCCGCCGGGAAAGGCGTGCTTCATCACATTGGTGACGGCCTCGACATAGACGAGGCCGACGCATTGCGCGCGGCGATAATCGAGAAAAATATCGTCGTCTGCGAGCGTCTCTCCGACGATGCGATCGTCGAATGCTTTGCGGCGGGCCTCGGAAAGCGCCCAAAGATAGGAGGACATGCAGATCTCGGCGTCATCGTCCTCGTCCAGCGCATTATGCAGCTCGACGGCGCTGCGCAGGCGCATGGCGCAATTGCTGCAGCCCTCGGGCTTCTCGAGCCGCCGCGACTGCGCCGAGATCAATGTCGCCAAAGCCTGCAGATCATTGCGGACGCGATGACGAAGCTCGCGATAACGCTCCTTCTCGGCGCGCAGCTCGACATGAACGCTCGCGAGCTCAGCCTCGAGCTCGGCAATTTTGTTCTTGCCCCCGACAACCGAGGATACGCCAGCGACTTCGCTCATTCAGCCCGATCCCTCCGAGCGACGCCGGAGACGACAGCCGGTCGCACGGACCTGTTTTCATTTATCTGAAGCGCGCGTCCCGAATTTTCAAGCTACACTTCGGCCGATTGTGCGCCGGCGCGCGTCGCGCGCGCGAGCTTGCTGCGCTTATGGCCATAAGAAAAATAGAAAATCAGCCCCAGAGCCATCCATATGGCGAAGCGCTCCCAGGCCGCGGCGGGCAGCTTGGAGAGCAGCCATAGGGAGAAGCCGACGCCGGCGAGCGGAACATAAGGCACGAGCGGCGTGCGAAAGCTGCGCGGCGCATCCGGCCGCGTGCGTCGCATGACGATGATGGAAAGGCAGATGACGACGAAGGCGGACAGGGTTCCGATATTGACGAGCTCGGCGACCTCGCGGATCGGATAGAGCCCGGCGACGATGGCCGTCAGCCCGCCGATGACGAGCGTCGGGCGATGCGGCGTATGGAAGCGCGGATGCGCATGGGAGAACCAGGCGGGCAGCAGACCGTCGCGGCTCATGGCGAAGCAGATGCGCGCGCAGCCGAGCAGAAACGCCAGCATGACGCTGATGATGCCGGCGACCGCGGCGACGGAGACGACGAAGGTCGCCCATGGCAAGCCGACGGCGGTGAAGGCCGCTGCCACCGGCGCCGGATTGTTCAGCGTGTCGTAGCGCACCATGCCGGTGAGCACGAGCGACACTGCCACATAGAGCGTCAGCGCGACGGCGAGCGAGAGCAGCACAGCGCGCGGCAATTGGCGCTGAGGGTCTTTCGCCTCCTCGGCCGCTGTGGTCAGCGTGTCATAGCCAAAGACGGCGAAGAACACGACCGCCGCGCCCTCGACGACGCCGCCAAAGCCATAGGGCATGAAGGGCGTCCAATTCTCGAGGCGCACATAGGGAAGGCCCGCCGCCACCACGAGCAGAACCGCCGCGGTCTTGACCACCACCATGACGGCGTTGAAGCGCGCGCCCCATTCGATGCGCAGCACCAGCACGCCGGCGACGAAGAGCGCGCCCAATATGGCCGCAAGATCGACGACCCTGCCCTCGCCGGTTCCGGCCGCGCCCGAGGCCCAGACCGGCAGAGCGAGGCCGAGCTGCCCGAGCAGCGCCTGCAGATAGCCCGACCAGCCGATGGAGACCACGGCGACGACGAGCGCATATTCGAGCAGCAGGTCCCAGCCGATGATCCAGGCCGCGAGCTCGCCGAGCACGGCATAGGCATAAGTATAGGCGCTGCCCGCCGCCGGAATCATTCCGGCGAATTCGGCGTAGCAGAGCGCCGCCGCCGCGCTGGCGACGCCGGCGATGAGAAAGGAGAGCGAGACCGCAGGCCCGGCCTGGGTCGCCGCGACCACGCCGGTCAGGACGAATATGCCGACGCCGATCAGGCCGCCGAGGCCGATGCTGGTGAGCTGCCAAAGGCCCAGCACGCGGCGCAGCTCGCTCGGCGTGCCGGACTCCGCCGCGAGCGTCTCCAGCGGCTTCACGCGCAGGAGATCATGCAGGGACAGGAGATCATGCAGGGAGAAGCGTCTCTCGGTCATGCCGTCCCTTCGGTTGGAGTCTCTGCCGAAGTCTAGCATGTCCGCCGAAGCGGCGGATGGTCTTCAGTGCTTATCCGCCGCGCGAAACTGAACCGGCACCTCAAAGGTGAGGCCCTCGTCCGCCACTGCGGGAGGCGGTGGCGGCACGGGATCGGCGCGCTTCATCATGGCGAGAGCGGCGTCGTCGAAGATGCGGTCGCCAGCCGAGCGCCTGACGCTGGCGCTCACCACATGGCCGAGCCGATCGAGCGTGAAGGCGACGGCGACCTCGCCGGCGCGCCGCCCCGCCCCGCTCGGATAGCGCTTGGCGCGGTTGATATGCGCCATCAGCGCCTTCAGCCAGGTGAGCTTGGCCGCACGCGCGACCTTGTCGGCGCCTTGGACGGGAGCGACGGCGCGCGGCGCCTCGGCGAGCGCATCGGTCTTGGGCGGCGCGGCCGCCTCGGAAGCGGCGGACTCGGCCGAGATCACTGGCGTCGCCTGACGTTTGGTCGGATCCTCGACCGGCTTCTCATGCTTTTCGGCGGTCGTGTAATCGGCGTCCTCGGCCTCGACGCGCGAGATTTTGGGATCGTCGTTTTCCTTGGTCTGCGAGGCGGCGACGGCCGGCGCGGCGGCGGCGGCTTCATCGGCCTGCGGGCCGGGGGGAGCGTCGGGCGAATCCTCGACATGAGGCGCTGCCGGCGCGAGGCCGATCTCGATCGCCGGGGCGCCGCTGGCGTCGTCGTCCGTCTCGATCTCGAAGACGACGAAAATAGCGGCGAGCGCCAGAAGATGCGCGGCCAGCGCGGCCAGCGCCGCGCCGGTCCAGATGCGATTGTTCCGGCCCGTGTCGAGATCGGCGGCGATGCTCATTTCGCAGCTCCGCCCGTCGCCGCCCCACCCCCGTCGAGCGCGACGAGAGAAATCTTGGCGTAGCCGCCGGAGCGCAAGCGCTCGAGAATGGCCATCATCTCGCCATAGGGCACCGCCGTGTCGGCGCGCAGGAAGACGCGCTTCTCCTTGTCGCCGCCGGCGAGCGAATCCAGCGAGGCGATGAGATCATTGCGCTTCACCGGCGTCTCGCCCAGAGCCAAAGCGAGATCGGCCTGAATGGTGAGATAGATCGGCTTGTCGGGCTTCGTATGCGTCGCCGCGCTCGCGGCCGGCAGATCGACGGGAAGATCGACAGTGGCGAGCGGCGCCGCCACCATGAAGATAATCAGCAGCACGAGCATCACGTCGATGAAGGGCGTGACATTGATCTCGTGAGTCTCTTCGAGCGCGCCGCGCGACGATCCTCCGATATTGCCGGCCATGATCGTTACTCCGCGGCGCGCAGAGCGGCGGGCGCCTGCTGGACGCCGCGATCGAGATCACGCGAGACGATGCGCAGCAGCTCGCCGGAGAGATTGGAGACGAGCTCGAGATAGGCGCTCGTCTGCCGCGCGAGATGATTATAGATCAGCACGGCGGGAATGGCGGCGATGAGGCCGATGGCGGTGGCGAGCAGCGCCTCGGCGATGCCGGGCGCGACGACGGCGAGATTGGTCGTCTGCGCTTTCGATATGCCGATGAAGCTGTTCATAATGCCCCACACAGTGCCGAACAGGCCGATGAAGGGACCGGTGGAGCCGACCGAAGCGAGCAGGCCCGTGCCGCGACGAATGGAGAGGCTCTCGGCGCGCTCGATCTCGGCGAAGCTCGAAGCGACGCGCTCCTTCAATCCGCCGGCGGAGGAAAGATCGGAAGAGAGGCGGAACTCGCGCAGCGCCTCGGCGATCAGAGCGCTCGCCAGAGGATCGTCGCCGCCGAGCGCGAGACGCGCTTCCGCGAGGCCGCGCGCCTCCTGCAGACGCTCGATCGAGCTGCGAATGCGCGCGCGCGCGCGCCGCAATTCGATCGTCTTGGCGATGAGCACCGTCCATGTGCCGATGGAGGCGCTGACGAGGCCCAGCATGACGATCTTTACGACGATGTCGGCGTTGAGGAACATGCTCGACACGGAGAGATCATGCGGACGATTGATGATGTCCGCGCGCCCTTCGGCCAGACAGAGAGACGTCGAGAGGAGGAGAGACGAGGCCGCGATCGCTAGCGTCTGATATGATCGTTTCATGCTTCCGCCCATATGCGAATGAGATTGTGATAGACGCCTGTCAGCTTGACGCAGGCCGGATCGCCCGCGCCGAGCCGTTCCGTGAGACCTTGAATCGTCTGGTCCAAATCAAAAAGCAACGAACGTACCACGTTGTCGCGAATCATGCTTTGAAGCCAGAAGAAGGATGCGACGCGCTCACCGCGCGTCACTTCTCGCACGAGATGCAGGCTGGTCGATGGATAGAGCACCAGATGACCGGCGGGCAGCTTCACTTCCTGCGCGCCATAATGATCCTCGATGACCAATTCGCCGCCGTCGTATTCGTCTGGATCGGCGAGAAAAAGCGTGACGGAGAGATCGGTGCGAATGCGCACCGAAGTGCGCGGCACGCCGCGAATGGCGTTGTCGACATGCAGCCCGAAATCATGGCCCGCGCCATAACGATTGAACAGCGGCGGGAAAATCCGCAGCGGCAGAGCGGCAGAGACGAAAGTCGGACAGGCTGCGAGCGCATCGAGCACAAGATCGCCCAATTCGCGGGCGGCGGCGCCGTCTTGCGGCAGCTGCAAATTATTCTTCACCAGGCTCGATTGCGAGCCGGCGGTCGAGCGGCCGTCTTCCCACACGGTCTGCGACATCACGTCGCGAAAATAGGCGATCTGCCGCGCATCGAGCACATCGGGTATGCAGATCAGCATGACGCGACCCTCATACCTCGCTCCAATGGCGTATGAGATTGTGATAGACGCCGCCGAGCTTCATCACATCCTCGTCGTCTCCGCCGAGGCGCGGCGCGAGCTGCTGAATCGCCGCGTCGAGATCATAGATCACATCGCGCACGCTCTCCTGGCGGATCATGCTCTGCACCCAAAAGAAGGAGGCGACGCGCGCTCCGCGCGTGACCGGCGAAATCATGTGCAGATCGCTCGCCGGATAGACGGCGAGCGCGCCCGCCGGAAGCTTGACCTGATGAGAATCATAGGCGTCGTCGACGACCAGCTCGCCGCCGTCATATTCCTCTGGCTCCGAGAGAAAGACGGTGACGGCGAGATCGGCGCGAATGCGCATGCCGGTCAGCGGATCGCCGCGCACGGCGTTGTCGACATGCACGCCGAAGCGATGTCCGACACGATAGCGATTGAACATGGGCGGATAGATGCGCAGCGGAATCGCCGCGGCGACAAAGCCCGGATGCGAGACGATCGCCTGCAGAAGGCGCTCGCCGAGGCGCCGCGACAATTCGCCATTGGGCGGCAGCTGCTCATTGCTCTTCACCGAGGGCGGCTGCGCGCCGGCGGTGGAAGCGCCGTCCTCCCATTCCGCCGCGTCCATGACGCTGCGGAATTGAGCGACCGTCTCCTTGCTCAGAACGTCCGGCACGCAGATCAGCATTTCCGCACATTCCATTTTTTGCGGCGCAATGAAAAGGCGCCGGCTCCTTGTTTGAAACTTTTCCAAGGGAGCCGGCGCCTGCGACGATTTGTCTTCAGAATTTGGCGCGCGCCTCGAACAGCACGGTGCGGCCCGGCGCCACCTGGGTGAAGGGCGTCGCCGTCTGATAGAAGGCGTCATAATAGGTACGGTCGAAGAGGTTCATGACCGAGACCTTGAGCGTGATATTCTCTGTCACCTTGCCCTCGAGGAAGGCGTCGAAGCGCCAATAAGAGGGCAGGACGGTCGGCACATTCACGAAGGGATTGGCCGCCGTCGGCGCCGGCCACCCCGTCGTGCCGTTCACCGCCGTCGCGCCATTGGCGATGATGTTGTTGCCGCCGTAGATCTTCGAGCGATAGACCGCCTGTCCGCCGAACTCCAGACGATCCGCCTCGAGGCCGAAGAAGTCGCCGAACTCGTATTTGCTCAGCAAGCTGAAGGATTCATGCGCGATATTGGCGAGCGGCAGGCCGACATTGGTGACGATCTGCGATTGCGTGACCTTCGACTCCATGATGACGATGCCGCCGGTCACGCTCCATTTGTCGGTGATATTGCCGGCCACCTCGAGATCCGCGCCCTGGACGTAATAGGCGGCGTTGCCCGTCGTCACCGAGCCGTTCACCTCGCGCGCGCCATTCACATCGGTGCGGAACAGCGCCGCGGTCGCGAGGAGATGGCGATCGAACAGCTCCCACTTCAAGCCGATTTCCTTGGCGTAATTGCGCTGCGGCGGGAAGATCTGCACGGCCGTGGTGAGACCGCCGTAATTGGCCGCGCCGCCGTCGAGCTCCGCGCCGACAGGATTGGCGGAGGTCGCATAAGCGGCGTAGAGGCTGACTTCCGGCAGCGGCTTCAGCACCAGGCCGAAATTGTAATTGACGAGGCTGGTGTGATTGGCCGCGAAGGTCGTATAGGCCTCGTTGCGGTTGGTGATCGTGTAATCGTCGAAGCGCACGCCGGCGTTGGCGATGACGATGTCATCGAAATTGGCCGTCTCGATCAGATAGCCCGCCTTGGTGTCCACGGCGACGCGCGTCACATTCTGATTGCGCGTCGGCGTGTTGAGGAAAGGCAGAGAATTGCACGGCAGATAGAGATTGCAGACCAGCGCTGAGCCGGTCGAGCCTCCGTTCAGCTCCGACGAGAGATTGGTGTAATTGGTTCTCGTCACGCCTTCGCGGCTGTATTCCGCGCCGAGCACCACCTCGTGCTTCACCGGGCCGGTGGCGAATTTGTAATTGATGTCCGTCTGGTTCGCGAGGACATTGGTCACTTGATAGCGGCTCTGCGCGCCAATGTTCACTGTTCCAGCAGCCCAGCTGGCGCTCTGCGTCAGCGTGCCGATGTAATCGATGACGGATCGCTCCTGCCGCAGCCGGCTAGTGATCTTCAGATCGTCATTGACGCGATACTCGCCGGTGAAAGTGCCGAAATCCTGGCGATATTTTTGGTAGTCGCGATTGAGCAGCCCATACCAGGTGCTGCGCGAGGTGACGCCTTCCGCGTAAGGCCGATTGGTGGTGCGATTATAGGGAATGCCGAAGTCCGGCAGGCCGTTCTGATAGGAATGGGTGTAATTCGCCGTGAGCGTGAAGTTGTCGATCGGCTTGAAGACGACGGAGCCCGAGACGCCATTGCGGTCGTCGGTGACGTAATTGCGCCCGGCGACATTGGCGTCCTGGAACAGGCCGTTGAGGCGCACGGCGAGAATGGGGCTGATCGCCTTGTTCACGTCGATCTGCACGCGCTTGGAATTATCCGACGGGCCGCCGGTGAACTTCATATCGTAGAAGTCCTGCTCCTTGGCCGTCTTGGTGACGATGTTGAGCGCGCCGCCAGCGGTGCCGCGGCCGGCGAAGCTGGAGCCCGGACCGCGCAATATCTCGACCTGCTCGGTATAGAAATTCTCGCGCAGGCTGACGCCCGGATCACGCACGCCATCGACGAAAATATCGTTGCGGGCGTCGAAGCCGCGAATGAAGAAGCGATCGCCGAAGGCGTTGCCGCCCTCGCCCGAGCCCAGCGTGACGCCGGCCGTGCTGCGCGCGATCTCCTTCAGCGTGGTCGCATTCTTGTCCTCGAGCACTTCCTTGGTGAGGACGGTGACGGTGCGCGGCGTGTTGAGCAGCGGCTGCGTGAATTTGTTGGAGGACAGGCGATCGGCTTTATAGGGGGCCTTGGGATCGGCGTAAGGATTGGCGTCGGCGGGCGCGGCGCCGCCCCCTGCCCCGGCCTGCGCGCTCTGGGCTCCTTGCGCGCCCTGCTGCGGGGCGGCGGGCTGCTGCGACGGCGCATGCGCGGCGCGGCGCGGCTTGGCGGCGTGATGCGCGGCGGGCGCCGCATGGACGACCGGCTTGGGCTTCTCCTTCGGAGCATCGACACGGACCGCCGGCAGAGGCTGCGTGGCCTCCTGCGCTGCCGCGACTCCGACGCCGGCCGCAAGCAGCGCCGCCGCCCCCAATACTTTCACGGACGGGCCGTCGATGCGCGCGACCGATGCGGATGAGCCGCGCCGAAGGCTGCGCAGTGAAAACGGCGCTTTGATGTTGTTCATTCTGTCCTGCCCCCGTGGAATCATATCCGGCAAAGCCGGTAAGGTCTTCCACTATGAGTATTTTTAGCTAGGAGCAGGGTCAATCGAAGGATGCGTAGCTTGGAAATCTTGCAAGAACGCTATTCTTGGAATGCTCGAGACAAAATCCTCTGTCGCCTTTCGAACATTGTTCGAAAGGCGCTGATTGGAATATTTCCATTTTGGAATTGGATGGGTTTATCTCGCTCGTCTCATGCCGCTCTCGCGCGCAGCGAGCCTATTGTCGCGCTCTTCGAGTGTTTTCGAGCGACGTGGGAACCGGTTCGCGTGAAGAAAACACGGTGGAACAAAGGCTCTGGACGGCGCGCCACGGCGCCGCCCGTCCAACTCGGGAAGCGCTTATTTTCCTTCGATCGTCTTGCGCGCCTCGTCGCGCAGCAGACGGCGGGAATCGTCGCGGATATAGGACATGTGTCCGCCGGGGACCGTCACGAGCCGCACGCGGGTCGGGTCGCCGAAGGCGGGCAGCTGATCAATGAGCAGCTTGCTCGCATAATAGGGCGTCACCAGATCGGCGAGCCCATGGGCGACGAGCACCTTCAAGCGCGCATCGAGCGCGAGCTCGTCGCGCAGCGTCGAGACCGCCTCCGCATTGGCGCGGCCGCCGCGGCCGAAGTCCCAATCGCGCGCGACCTTGTGATTGAGAATCTCATAGCGCGCGTCGCCGATCGGCCATTGCAGCTTCTCGATCGTCACCCGCGTCATGGCGGCGCCGAGCGGCGCGGCGAGCGCGTCGAGCACCGGATCGGACCAATCGCTCTCGCGCGAGAAGGGCCGCGGATCGAAGCCCGTCACCGCGCCGTCATAGGCGCTGGAGACGAGATGCGAGGCGCGCAGACGATCGCGCAGAAAGGTCTTCAGCGCAACGCGGCCGCCCTCCTCCGTCACGATCCGCGATTCGAGCCCGGTGAAGCGCGTGACATTGGCGTCGAGCCGCTCCAGCGCCTCCTTGTCGCGCGGGCCTTTGAGCAGATCGACGAGAAATTCGCCGGAGGCGTAAGCCTCGACATCGGCGAGCTCGGCGCGCTGCTTGGCGTCGCGCGCCACCGCCGCATAGGATGGCAGGCGGCCCGCCAGCGACAAGAGATTGCGCGGGCTGTCCAGCCAGGCGAAATCCAGCGCCGGCGAGATCAGCACCAGCCCTTCGACGCCGATGCTCTCGCGCTCGCGCAGCGCATGGGCGAGCTCGACAGCGCGAAAGCCGCCATAGCTCTCGCCGACCAGAAACTTCGGCGAGGCGATGCGCCGATGCGTCGCCAACCATTTGCGCACCACGACCGCGAGCGCCTCGGCGTCGCCCTGCGCCGAGAGGAAATGCTTTCGCGTCTCCTCATTATCGGTGAGGAATTTGCTGTAGCCCGTGCCCGGCGGATCGATGAAGACGAGATCGACGAAGGGTAGCCAGCTCTCGGCATTGTCCACGACGACGGGCGGCGCGGAGGGCGACAGCGGCCCCGCGCCCAGCGACAGGCGCCAGGGCGAGATGCCGCCGAGGCCGAGCCAGGCGGAAGCCGCGCCCGGCCCGCCATTGAAGACGAAGGCGATGGGCCGGGCCAGCGCATCGACGTCGGAGCGCTCATAGGAGACGAAAGCCACATCGACGCGCGGCGCGCCGCTCTGGGCGTCGCGCAGCCGCACCGCGCCGGCGCGGGAGAGGAAGGCCAGCTTCTCGCCGCGAATCGACATGGAATGCGTGGTCGTGACCTCGGTCGGAAGACCTTGCGATGGGTCCGCCGCCTCCTCGCTCTCCTTTTTCTGCGCCGCGGGCGGCGCGGCGAGGCTCGAGGAGCCGGCGAGACAAAGAGCCAGCGCGAGCGCAATCCAGGCTTTGGAAATCATGTCACGACCTTTCATTCCACGATGTGAGAACAGATAGCGCCGCGCTCGAGCGCGGCGAAGGGCGATGGAACCATCTCCATCGGCAAGAATTGTCATCCGATCCTGCGGCGCTCGCAAATAGACGCGCCCGAGCAGAGGAGAAGAAAGATGGAATGGAACCAGATCCAAGGCAATTGGAAGCAGGCTACGGGCAAGATCAAAGAGAAATGGGGCGACTTGACCGATGACGATCTGACCAGAATCCAGGGCAAGCGCGACCAATTCGAAGGCGAATTGCAGAAACGCTATGGGAAAAGCAAGGAAGCCGTTCAAAAAGACGTGGATGAATGGCTGAAGACGCTCCACTGAGCGACGCCTCTCCACTGCGCTCCCAGGGGAGAGACAAAGCGGCGGCCGGTTCTCCCGGCCGCCGCGGCTCTGGTCAGCGCGGCAGAACCGCCCAATAGTCGAGGTCGAGCAGCACGTCTGGATGCGGCTTGCCCTCGGCCGTCGTCAGCGGGAAATCCGCCGGCGGGTGGTCCTTGGCGGCGACGAGCCGCAGGCGCAGCGCGCCAATGTCCGAGCGGCCGGGAATCTCGGCCTTGTCGAGCACTTCCGACCAGGCGAAGACGGTGCCGCCGGCGAACAGCGGATTGACATGGCGCCCGCCATTCACCGCGGCGATGTGGAAGGCGTTCTCGAGACCGTTGAAAGAGAGCGCGCGGGCGAGCGAGATCACATGCCCGCCATAGATGATGCGCTTTCCGAAACGCCCCTGCGCCTCGTAATATTGGTTGAAATGGACCTTGGAATTGTTCTGGTAGAGGCGCGTCGCGATCTGATGCTCGGCCTCCTCCACGGTCATTCCGTCGATATGGTCGATCTTCTCGCCCACTTCATAATCGCCCCAGAAATAGGGCGAGCCGGCCAAATCCTTGTCATAGGCGGCGACGTTTATCGCCGGCACGGCTTTGCCGAGATCGGCGGGGGCGACGGATTTCGGCAGCGTCGGCACGACTTCCGGCCCCACGGGGGCGTCCTTGTCGCGCTTCTTCACCATCACCCAGCGGGCGTAGTCGAGCACCGTCTCGCCGCGCTGATTCTTGCCGGTGGAGCGCACATAGACGACGCCGGTCTCCTTATTGGAGTTCTCCTTGAGGCCGATGACCTCGGAGCTTGCCGTCAGCGTGTCGCCCGGATAGACGGGCGCGAGAAATTTGAAATCGGCATAGCCGAGATTGGCGATGGCGTTGAGCGAGACGTCCGGCACGGTCTTGCCGAGCACGAAATGGAAAACGAGAATATCGTCGATCGGCGCTTCTCTATAGCCGATCGCCTGGGCGAAGGCCGCCGAGGACTGGACGGCGAAGCGCGGCAGATAGAGCGCCGTGTAGAGCGCGACGTCACCCACCGTCACCGTGCGCGGCGCGGCGTGGCGGATCACCTGACCCAGCGAGAAATCCTCGAAAAAATTTCCGACCTTCGACTTGCTCATGCCTCAACCATTTTTTGTCGCGCCGGTTTTCTCCAGCGCTGCGAGGAGCCGTGCGGGATCGCCCGCGATGAAGAGCTTTTTCAGCCGCGCCGTGTGACCGGAGACGATCGACACGGTTCTGCGCGGCGCGCCGAGCGTGTCGGCGACCAATTCGACCAGCGCGTCATTGGCGCGCCCATCCTCCGGCGCCGCCCGCACCCTGGCCTTGAGCACCGCCCGGCCGTCGGCGAGACGCTCGACGCCTTCCACAGCGTCGCGGCCGCCCTTGGGCGTCAGCCGAACCCAGAGAGCGACGCCGTCGCCCTCCGCGCTCCAGGCCGCAGCCTCCGCCATGTCAGCCGATGCCGCCGAGCTGGCCGGCGACGAGATTGCGCAGGAATTGCAGCGCGAGCAGCAGGATGATGGGCGAGATGTCCATTCCGCCCAAGCTCGGCAGCACGCTGCGAATCGGCCGCAGCACCGGCTCGGTCAGCGCGTTCAGCGCGTTCCACAGCGAGTAGACGACGCGCGATCTGGTGTTCACCACATCAAAGGCGATGAGCCAGGACATGACCGCCATTGCGATGACGACCCACCAATAGAGATCGATGATCGTGAAGATAAGATTGGCCACGGCATATTGCATCGTTGCGCTTCCAACGGTCGAATTCGTGAGAATTCTCTATCCTTCCTGCTCCGCCGCCGCAATCCCCGAGCGCCTCCGGCGCGGCCGTGACGCGCTCGGCCTCGAGGCCCCGAGCCTGCCCCGCGCGGAAAGCTCCGGCTCGGCCATCGGACGAAGACCATTTCGGAATGGGGAACGATTTCGACGCGGAGCGGATTGACAGCCGGATAGGCGCCGAAGTATCCAGCGCCTCGGAACGGGGCTGTAGCTCAGATGGGAGAGCGCTGCAATCGCACTGCAGAGGTCCGGGGTTCGATTCCCCGCAGCTCCACCAAGGAAATCAGCGAGTTAGAAGCTGATTTTGAAAACCCGTGAAGGTGGTAGCTACCAAGTAGCTACCATACGGCTCGAATCACCGTCCCTATTTGGCCAATTTGACCGCCTCGCCGAATCGCGCCGCCAAGAGCGACAGACGCAAAAACGCCGCGGCCGTTCATCCGGGCTCGCGGCGTTTCAGGCAACGGGCCGAATGTTCGGCCGGTCGATCTTGATCACAAATTAGGCGAGGCGAATCAGTGGCGCAAGTTTTGGCGTGAATGCCCGGATTCGGGAATAGTCCCGTAAGTGGGCGAGGAACCGCCGGGCGCCAGCGGCTGCGCTTGGTCGGCGCGAATCCAAGGGGCGATCCAAACGGCGAGGCCGGCGAAGAGGCGCGCGCCCCGGAGCGCCAGCCGGGCGAGCATCGTGCGCAGGACGGTCGGCTCGGCCATAGCGAGCGCGCCATCGGCGAGACCGGCGAGCGCCAAGAGCGCGCGGGCGGCGACGAGACGAAGGAACCTCACGACGGTTTCCTTTCACGTATCGCATAGAACTTCTCACTGAGTTCCTTCGTCATTGCCCCGACTCGATAGACTGAAAACAAAATGATGTCGGCCTCACGTTCAGTTACAGCTCTCATTTTTTGATCGCCGATCTCGACGCGTGTAAGTGGTCTGCCTAGACATTCTTCGATAAACGAATTCGCGAGGTCGGACATATCTCGCAAATCGGAGATATCCGACTCCAAATCGCTGTATTCGAAGGCGCAGTCCGCTGCCGCTTCCTGCTGAACGGCCTCGGCGGTCGCCTCAGCGGGGCCGACCTTTTCCGGGCTGGAAAAGCTGCGCTCTCCGCCATCGATCCGGCGGATCAGCGCGTCGAGCCCGCTGGCCACGTCGTTGGCCTGCTGATTGAGCCCATCGTGGGCGCGCGCAAGAGCCTCGCCGTCGAGATCGACGAGCATCGTCTCGAGCACCGCCGCCCGAGCGCGTAGCTTCGCCAGTTCGTCGCCGATGTCTCCGAGGGTCGAGGCCGCCGGCGCGGCGGCGACAGGCGCCGGCGCGGCCACGACGATATCCCAGCCCGAGGCCGCCTCGCGCAGATCCGTGAGATCGCGCTTGAGAGCGGATTGAATTCCGAACATGGCGCCTTCGGCAATCACCTCGGTTGCGCCGGTCTCGGCTACGGCGAAAATCGCATCGGCGAGGCCTTCCAAGCGGTAGAGCGTCGCCACCAGCGCATCTTGGTCGGCGAATAGGGACTTCGTATCAATCGGCATGTGATCTTCTCCTGCAGGCAAGCCGGGAGCGCTCGCCGGGACGGGAATGTCCGGCGTGGTTGGCGCATCTGTCCTTGCTCTGCTTGCTTATTTTGTGTAAGACCTATTTATGGCGAAGTCAATAGAGGTCTTACCTAAAAAGCGCGGCCGTCCGGCAACGGGGAAAGACCCGATGCTGAACTTCCGCGCGCCGCCCGCCCTGGTGGAGCGCGTCGATAAATGGGCGGCGAAACAGGACGACGCGCCATCGCGCTCGGAGGCAATTCGGCGGCTTCTTGAGAAGGCGCTCGGCCAATGCGGGATCAATTGAGCTGATACCCTTCTCGTCGTCGTCGAGCTCAATCCCGTCGCGCTCGGCCTGGTCGCGGACTTCATCGTCGGTCATCGCCTACCGCCTCGCGACCGAAGGTCGGAGACCGAAGCCGCGTAGCGTCGCCAGCCCCGCCGTCGATCGCAGACCGGCCGCAACGGTTTCTCCGATGACGACCTCCACACGTCTATTTCCGCGCGAATCTGTCGTTTCCCTGGTCTGTGTGCCGGCGGGCGCGTTGTGGACATGAACCTCAGTTTTCGGCGCCGGCTGTGCTGAAGAATTGGCGTTGCCGGCGCCTGACGCGAGAGACCGCGCATAGGCGAGGCTCTGCGCATTCGGCGTGACGCTGGCTCCGCGCGGCAGATTGAGATTGACCGGAATCCCGCCGCTCTTCAGCGGGACAAAGGCCTCGGGGCCGGAGCCCTCGCCATACATGGCGAGCTGCGGAGAGGAAGCAATTCCGCCATCCGCATACCGCCGCAGCGGCAGCGGGCCATGCGAGGTCATCACGCCACCATCGGCGAAGGCGAATAGTGAGCCGATCCCTGAAATGAGAGTGCTAAGGAAGCCGCCGCTTTGCTGAAACGGCCCCATCGCGCCGGCCGGCTGGCCAGCGAAATTGGAGCCGCCGCCGAAGAGACTTCCGAGGAGACCGCCGCCGGTGCCGCCACCGATGAGGCCGCCGACGCCGCCATTGATATTGACGTTCGCGGCTTGCACGTTCATCGCGCCGACTGACTTCGGCCCGAGGCCGAGCACATCGCCGAGCCCGCCGAATAGGCCGCCGACCGCGCCATCCTTGCCATTGAGGCCGAACAGCTTCGCGTAGGGGCCGCCGCCCGTAAGCGACGCGTCGAGGAGCTGGCCCTGCATGGATTGCAGGGCCTTTTGCAGAGCGTCGCCTGGCTTGCCGCCGTTGAGAATGTCTTTCAGCGCGCCGGAGATCGTGCTGCTCGCCGACGAATAGGCCTCGTTGAACTTCTTGGCCTCTTCGTTGAGGCGCTCTTGCGCCTTCTTTGCCTCGTCGAGCTTGGTGACGAGGGCGGAGACGCCATCTTTTTGCGCCTGCGTCGCGCCGACTCCAAGCTCGACGAGGCGTCGCTCGGTTTCGATCTGAAGCGCGATCCGATCATGTTCGGCACCTTGCGATACGAGGAGCGATATTTGATTCTGAAGCTGGCGTGTGATGCTCGTATATTTCTCTTCGGCGCGATCCGCGGCGGAAAGTGCGCTGCGTCCGCTCGACGCCTTTCCGCCGCTCGCGTCCGACTCCTCCCGCGCTGCATATCGAGCGCGCGTATCGCTGGCCGTGATCTGCGTCAACTTCGGGCCGCGTGCGAAGAAATCGCCCTTCATGCGATCGAAATCGTTCTGCGTGCTCATGTCGATCAGCCGGCCGAACGGCCGCGGCGGCTGTTGCTCGAACAGCTTGCCGACTACGTGCGGCGCATTCGCGAGCGTGTCGATAGGATGCATCAAGCCCTGCATCACCTGCCGCAGTTCTTCGCTACGCGAGATCGCATCCCCGATCGAACCGACGACACCCCACCAACCGAGTTTTAGGTTATCGATCGGGCTTCCGAGATCCTGAAATGCTACTAAAAGCTTCGTCCGCGCGACCTCGGCAGCCTCGTCGATTTGACGCTGAACGTCTTCCGCCTTCCGCGCGAGTTCGTCGTTTATGCCACCGGCCCGGGTGGCCTCGTCGCCGAGTGCGCGCATGCTCAGCGCTCCGCTACGGATGTTGTCGAACAGCCGCGCGCCAGCGTCTTCTCCAAAGAGCTTACGGGATAGGTCGAGACCTTCCTCTCGAGGCAGAGCGCGGATTTTCTCGCCGATGGTGTCGACGAATTCGCCCGCATTACGCGCGCGATCGGCGACTTTAAGGAAGCCCTCGTCGATATTCTCGAGCGCGCTCTTCACGCCCCCATCATTGCGACGATAGGCGTCGAATTCGCGGCCGGCGTTGTTGAGGGCGCCGCGCGTTTGGTCCTGGGTGAGGCCAGAGCGCGCGCCGACGATTTGCGCGCCGGCGATCTGATTGACGCCAAGGCCGGACTGACGGGAGACTTCCTGAAGATCGCGGAGCGCTTCCTGCGATCGATTGCCTATCAGCGCGAGTGCGCCCTCGGCCGCGGCGCCCGCGGTGATCGCGATGGCGGGAAGCCCGCCGAGCGTCGCGCCGAGCAATCGAATCGGCATGACTACGCGATCGATTTCGTTTCCACTGAAACTCGAATTGTTCCACGCGAATGACTGCACGCGATCAACCGCGGAATTGAACCGATTCGCGCCTTCCGTCGCATGATGGAACGGGTCGATTCGGGAATTGTCGTTCGCAGAGCGAGAGAGTTCGGACTGTTGGCGATGAATGCCGGCGAGCGCAAGCTCATAGGCGCGCGTCCCGCCGAGCCCCGCGTTGTAAGCTCGGTTCAACGATTCTTGATCCGTGCGCAGCCGCTCGACGGCTCGATATTCTTGGTCGTATCGCTTCGCTAGCCGGTCGACCGCAGCCTCGCTACGCTCGCGAATCTTTGTTTGCTTGTCGGATGCAACCGTAAGGCCCTCCGTCTGATGCTGCGCTTTCCCTTCGGCCGCGATGAGTTTTTCGAGCGACTCAATCGCCTTATCGGCGTCTGAGGTAACTTGAATATCGATGCGGCTTTTTACGGCTTCGGCCATGTCTTACGCTCCTCGCATCGCGCGATCGATCGGCGCCGCGCCGTTTGCGCGATTCATGATCCGACGATAGATTTGCTCGGCCTCCGCCTCGATTTCCAGCTCGCGCGACAGCTCGTCGAGCAACATCTCGTCGGCGAAGTCCTCGGCCTCGTCGGCTTCCATGCCCGAGGCGCGGCAGCGCCGGATTAGTTCATCACGATTCGTCATTGCCCGTTCCTTTCTCGATGAGCGCGACGCGCATGGCGAGGCGATCGAAGCGCGCGCGCCATGCCTCGTCGTGGCGGCGCAGCGCGCGGCCCATCGCCTCTATGAGATCATTTTCGCGCCGGTCTACTTCGGCGCGTGAGATCGGCGGGGGCGTCGGCGCCGGGGCGGGCGCTTTCGCCGCAGCGCGCGCCGGCGAGGGCCAGGGGGTGCTCGTCGCCTCACGGACGAGCGCCTGATAGTGATCTGCGGCGCCATCGCACGGGCGGGGCTCGGCGAGCGTGGCATTTGCGCGCTCGATCGTCTCGAGGGCCAGTGCCTTCGCCGCTGCGGCGCGGTCGCGGGCGCCGCTCATGGCCACGTTCCCGCGACGGCGGCGATTCGGCCGCCGCGCATCGCGAAAGCAACATCGACGATGAGCCGCAGCGCGACGGAGTTCGTTTGCCAGAGACTGCGGGCCGGATCACTTATCGTTCCAGCCGCGTCGACTATTTCGAGAGGATCGTCGCTCATATGCAAGAGAGCTTCCGTCGTCGGATAGATGTCGACGCTTCCGAACGAAACCGCGAGCGCGGCGGGGTCGAGGCCGAGCAAGGTTCCCGCGGGTAGCGCTGTGGAAGCTAAAACTTCGAACGGTTGCAATGGAAATCTGACGCGAATCGCCATCGCCTGCGATGGTGCCGCGACGATTACGACTGTCGAGCCGCCGGCGTCGGCCACGGCTGCGGCGACTTTCTCGACGTCGCCGTCCGGGTAGCCAGAGGTCGACAGCGGTGTGAGGCCGTAGCGTAGACCAGCGTGCGCGGAGGCGGACCCTGCCGTGTCGCTGAAGAGCGCGGCGTCGAGCGCCGCCGCCGCTTTCTCTTTGAGAATCGTCTCGAAAATAGCTTGGCCGCCGGAGCGCTTCGCCAGCTCGGCCGAAAATGCCACGATCGACGCGAATTTTTTCTGGGGGCCGAGGGTGTCATGGGAGAGCGTGCCGCCGCCGACGGGGATAGGCTCGCCCTCCGCCACCCATTCGGCCGCCACCGGCGTCGAAGACGAGCGAGGAAACGAAATCGACGATCTCGATTCGAGCGGAATGCTCGTCGCCTGCGCGATCAACCGAGCGCCGGCGCTGGGAAGGTTCGAGAAATAATCGGCGACGCCGGCTTGCGCCAGCGCGGCGTGGTTCGCCGTGGCGCCGATGGTCTGGTCCGCCCTGGTGACGATGGGGTTCGCCAAGCGCTGCACGATCGGATCGGCCGCCTCGATTCGCTCGGCCTCGTCTCGCCGTCCTGCAGCTCTCAGAAATTTCGCCCACGCCGCGCGGGCCAATGGGTTCGGTTTCTCGGCGCCCGGCGCCCGTAGTGCCTGAAAAAGTTCTCTCGCCATCAATGCCTCCTGATGCGTGATCAGATTCGCATATCTGAACAAGCCGTGGCGTTGCGCGTCACGCGCGGGAATGCAGGGCGATCAATCGTTCGAGCAGCCGGCCGAGCGCGTCATCTACTGCATTCGGATCCTCGGCGAGAGCGGGCGGCAGATCGCCGAGATCGGCGAGCAGCTGTTCTAGCGCCACCTCGTCCGCCTCGATTTGGAATACGCGCCTGCCTGCAGCGCGCCGAGCGCGCGTGCGTCGCATCCGTGCCGCCGAGCCAATGCAAGGCCGAGGTGATTTCATTGCCCGCCCCTTTGATTTCTGTATTTTCTCGGCCGTTTCGGCGATCCGTTGGATTTCTGCCCCAGCCGAAAAAACCTCTGCGTGGCACCCATGCCGGTTGAATCCTCCCGCCGCCGAGGAATCCTCGATGTCCCCTTCGGGTTGAATGCGGATGCTTTTTTCTTTCATTTCGCACGGTCGAAAAATCGACCCCCATGCCGGTCGCGGCGCCCCTGCGCCCAGGTTCTCGACCTCCCCCCCCTGTCCGAGCGCATCAGGGGGGGCGCGTCTCGTTTCGGAGCGCGAAGGGGCGAGTAACCGGCATGGGTGGTCTGCGCGCAACTCCGCGAATTAGCGAGTGGGTATCGAGCGCGCCGTCCGGTCCGGTCGAGGCGATGCGCCACCCATGGATTGAACCTGTGGAGGGCTTTTCCATCCAGGTTGTCTCGGCCTTGTCTCGTCTGCCCTTCCCTTAGGAAGGGAAAGGGCGAGACAGCGAGACAAGAAAGGCTTTTGTCTCGGGTCTTGTCTCGGGTGAGACAGCGTTTTTTCAATGCCTTACATGCGATCTTGTCTCGGCCCATGTCTCGCGAGACAAGGCGAGACAAAAAGGGGGTTTTGTCTCGGGGGGCGAGACAAGATTTTCGGGCGTCATTCGAGGGCTTTTCGCCCCTTCGCGGTCGCGCGCCATTTGTCCAAAGTTTGCTCGGCGAGGCTTGCCTTCGCCAAGCGCTGGAGCTTTCGAGAGACGCTGGAGCGATGAATCTTGGTCGCATCTGCATACTCGCGGATGGTGAGGCCAGGCCGTTCGATCATGGCGCGTAGGAGCGTCCGATCGGTGTCGGCCTCGGCCTGTTGCCGATCGTCGGCGGATTGCTCGGAAGCGGGCCGCAGCGTCGGCAAAAGCACGTCGCGTCCTTTGGCGTCGCGGAGGTCGGGACAGCCAGAGATTTCGAAGCGGAAATGAACCGGCTCGAATTCGAGGCCGCGGAGCTTGCCTTGCCAGTGGAGAGAGACGAGGCCGGTCTCGGGCTTTTTCCACAGCGTCAGATTGCCGTCGATCTCGTTCAGGATCGCGCCCGAGCCGTAGGGAACGAGGGCTTCCTCGCCTGCATTCTTCACCGGATGCGCGGCGACGAGAACGGTCGGAATCCCGGCGATTTGCGTGATAGGCCGCAGCCGGCGCATGAACTGTCCGCCCTGCACAGCATCGTTGATATTGTCGCCGTCGAAGAAAGCAGCAAGCGTGTCGACGATGACGAGCGCGAACGGCTTTTGCTTTGCGAGGCGGACCAGTTCGGCGTGAACGGCCTCGGGCTTCGCGCGCACTTCGAGAATCATGATCTCGTCGCCGAGGGCTTCGATGTCGATATTGAGAAGCCATGCGGCGATTGTCAGCCGCATTCGAATATCATCGGGATTTTCGCAGGCGAGATAGGCGACGCGGCCTTGCGCGACCTCTCGGCCGAGAATGTCGGCGCGTCCAGTGGCGACGGCGAGCGCCGCCACGACGTTGAAGGCGGTTTTGCCTGCGCCTGTCTTTGCTGTGAGCGCGTAGAGCGACGCGCTGCGCAACATCGGTTCGATGACATATTTGAGCGGAACGTATTCTCGCACGAAGACGCCCGCCGTCCGAAACGATATCGGCGGGCCGGTTTCTTCGCCGCGGGGACTGCGCCGTCCATCGGCGCGCGCCGCAGGCTTGGACAGGCGAAAGCCTTGCGGGATCGGCGCCGCATTGTCTTCTTGTGCGAATGATCGGCTCATTCGCCCCCCGCAGCAATATCGATGCGCAGCACGCCCCATTCTCGAAGAGCGGTAAGCGATTCATCGAATGTCCAAGCGACGACATGCGGCGCGCCGTGCGAGATACACCACGCGCGGAACTCTTCCTGGTCGTCCGACAGCGTCTCGCCGAGCCGCTTCAACTCGAGGCAATGCAGCACGCCGCGCGGCGATACGAGAACGAAGTCCGGCCATCCGCGCTTGACGCCCATTTGCTTCAATTTCGAGGCCGTGCGCACGTCACGCAGCTCGCCGCTCGGAATATGTGTCCATTGCCATTCGGGACGGGCGTAGTCGCGCAAGAGCTTCGCGACCGACATATGCAACGCGATCTCTTTCGGGCGCTCCACTGGGGCTTTGCGGAGCCGCGGCTTGCGGCCCTCGGCGAGCATGAGGAGAGGCGGAATCGTCATCGCGGCGCCCCCTCAAGATAGCGCGCAAGCGACGCGAGATCGTCACCGCGGCGGCCGGAGGCCTCGTCGAGCCAATGACCGGAATATCTGTTGAGGCGAAGTCGCGGCCATCGTCGCGCCAGCACGGCGCGAGACGGGATTTTCGATTGCGGTTCGAGCGTGGGGGCGATATTTTCGGAACCGTTCGCCGCCAAGCTGAACGATTTCCGAGCCCCGTCCGCGCGCCCCGCGGCGGGGTTCGATGTTTTTGAGGCCATGATTCAAGCGGCCTCCAGCTCGGATGTCGTGCGGATCGGCTTCGAAAGGCGGGACTGCGCCCATTCCATCGCATCGCCCCAGCGGTAGAGGGGCTTCTTTCCGAACAGGCGATAGATCGGCCCGCCGCCGCGGGTCGCGTAAGTGGACAACGTGTGCGGAGAGACGGGATAGCCGGCCGCAGTGAGCGCGGCGGCGACGTCCTTGCGGGAAAGGAGATCGTCGGGGTTGTGGACTGGCATTAGTCACCATTTGCTGCGCTCGGAGCGCGTTTGAGGTGACAGCACCAATATGCACAAAAAAATCAGAGAAAAATGCCGCGGAGATTTCTTCCTATTTTTTTCTCGGTCGACCGCGCTTTTTTTTCGGTGCTGGCGCCACCCCCTCCTTTCTTGGCCGCCCCCGCGTCGCGGCCGAGCGTCCCAAATTCGCAAGATCGCTCGGGCGAAGCTGCGCCTCGAGAGCATCGATGTAATAGCTCTTGGCGGTCTCATAGAGCGTCCGCGCCGACTCAATGTCGCCTTGGTCGACGAGTTCCAGTCCGCGCTTCGCAGAGCGATAAGCGGATCGAAGATGCAGCCGCCCAGACTCTAAATCATCACGCACGCGCCTCTCGTCCGCGTTGCCCTCTCCCCACCAAGAAGGCGCAGCAATCGACGCGCCGCCCGCCGTCTTTTTCATGAAATCCTCGAGCAAATGGCGAAGGCCGTCTGCGCTAATCATCAGCCGCCCTTTCCGATCGCGACCGCATTCCTGCGCTTGATGGTCGAACGAAAGGATGCCTTGGCCTCCATCAGCTCGACAATCCGATCGGCGGCGAGATCGGCCGCGGCGAGTAGGACCGCGTCGGCAGAGTGGATGTAGCGGCTTGTGATCGATCTGCCCTTGTGCCCGATCAGCGCCCCGATCGTCAGTTCCGAGAGGCCGAGATCGGCGGCGACCGAGGCGAAGCTATGCCGCAGCACATGGGGGGTTACGTCCGAGGGCAGGTCCGCCGCCTCGGCGAGACGCAACCAAATTTTGTGAAATCCGCCCATCGGCTTTTCGCTGTCTTTGGGCGACGGAAAAACAAGAGTCCCGGATCGCGGGAGCGCCTTAAGGACGGCGCACGCGGCGCGAGAGAGAGGCCGCGACGACGCCCCGGTCTTCGTATCGCTCAGTCGCGCGGTCCGAGCGGCGAGATCCACCTCGGCCCATTTGAGCGCGAGCATTTCCCCGCGGCGCCAGCCCGTGAGCGCGAGAAAACGCACGCCCTCGCGGGCGACAGGCACAATCTGGTTTGAGGTCGCATGGAGCGCTGCGCCGAGCGCGGCGTATTCCGCGTCTGAGGCCCGCCGCTCCCGCTGCTCATAGCCGTGTTTTTCTACTCCGTGGGTAGGATTGTCCGGCCGCAGCCCGAGCCGAACGGCGTAAGAGAAGATGACGCCCACAAGGGCCAGTGTCCTGGTCGCAGTGCCACGGCCCCCGGTCACACGCGCGAGCCCGTGCTTCCCCGTCTTCACGGTCGCAGCCGTCTCGCCGCTGGCCACGGCGTTATAGAACCGCTCCACGTCCAGCCGCGTCACGGCCTTGACCTTCAGACTCCCGAGCTGAGGCTTGATGTGCCGCTCGACTCGGCCTTTGTCGGTCGCCAGGGTCGAGGCCTTCTTCGCCTTGCCGCGCCGCAAGATTTTTCCGGACGTCGCGTCGGCGAGATAGAGGTCTGCCAGCTCGGCGACGGTTGCAGCCTTGCGGCCCTCTTGCCTATCTGCAGCCGGATCGCCTCCCGAGACGATTTCCCCGAGCAACCGCCTCGCCTCGGCTCGGGCGAGGTCGGGCGTCCATGGGGCGCCGTGCCGGCCGATCGTGTGCCAACGCTGGCGGCCGTCGAGTGTCCGATATTTTAGAACGTAGGAGGCCCGATCCTTCTGGCGCCGAGCGCCGAAGCCCGGCACGGCTCCCCTGCCCTCGTCCCATATCGTCGACCCGGCCGGCAGGATGGCAATGTCTTTGAGCGTAATCATGAGCGCCTCGCGCTGTAGCTACCACGAGATCGCAAGCGCCCGCAAACCGAAACCGTGACGTGCAATTCAAAACATGCTGTTTTTCAGTGACTTTCCAACTTCCATCAAATCCCGCCAAACCGCGCCAAAGCCAAAAAACTGCAATCGCACTGCAGAGGTCCGGGGTTCGATTCCCCGCAGCTCCACCAGGCCGAATTCGGCCGCCCGCTCGCCTCTACCCACGACCTCGATCGTCACGCCCGAGAGGTCGGGACGCGCTCGTCGAAACGGCGACGTGGGAAAGCCGCCCTGAACAGCATTATCACGAGATTGAGCAGGACGAGCCCGACGAGCAGCGTCAGCGCCCAATCGCCTATGCTCGCGGTGGCGGGCGTCTGCAGCACCGAGTTGAGCGCGGTTTCACCCTTCGCCCATACGCAGCTCACCGCCTCGCAGAATGTCATCGACGCCAGCGGCTGTTCGCAGGACTCCATGATACGGCTCCCGATTTTGCGTATATCGCTATGCAATTAGCGGCGCTGCGGACGACTTCAATCCCACACTTGGTTGCGCTGCGGCGTGGACGTCTGGGCGGAGCCGCGCCCGCGAAGTGATTCGCACGAAAAAGTAGAGATATGCGGCGCGGCGTCTATCGTCGCGTGCGGTAGAGTAACAAATTTGTTACCGCGGCGGCATTTTCGCTCGACATCGGCTAAGTATTCGCCCACTCTACCCGTGTTCGGAATTTCCGTTCATCCTGGGAAAACTCGGAGCCGGCTGACCGATTCGGACGAACAATCGTCCGACGGAAGTCGTTTCGCCCCCATCGACGCCGGAGACCCATGCGCCGCATCGTCCGCCCTTTCGTCAAGGAATTCAAATCTCGCTCCGCCAAGGCGGCGGCGGGTCGCCTCGGCCCGCTCGACGAAGCCCCGCCCGAGTCCAAACCCGCTTTTCTCGATCTCGCGACCTTCGCGCCGCGAGTCGTGGAGCGCGAGGCGCAGCATGACGACAGCTATGAAGCCGCGATGAAGGCGGCCGATCTCGTCTTCGGCAAGAAGGCCGAGCCCGTGACGGCGGAAGCCGCGCCCGGCGCGACGACGACCGGCCGCGTGCTTCCCAGCCTCATAGAGATCGTCGCGCCGCAGCCCGAGCCGGAAGAGCCGGTCCGCCGCGGTCCCGGCCGCCCGCGCGGCGTGAAGAAAGCCGTCGAACCGAAGATCGAGGCCGAGATCGAAGCGCTGGCCCCGGCCCCGGCGCGGGCTCGCCCCGGCCGTCCGCGCAAGGCGGTGGAAGCGACTCCGGCGCCCAAGCCGCGGCGCGCTCCCACGCCCACGCCGACAGCCATTGTCGCGCAGCCGCAGGCGCCGATCGCCATTCCAGTCTCCGCCATCCCGGTCGCCGTGGAGAGCGAGACGAACGGCCGACGCATCCGCCGCCCCATTCAGCTGCGCTGGGTCCTGAATAAGGAGCTGCGCGCCGGCGAACGCTGGAAACGGCGCCTTCCCGAGGCCGCCCGCTGACTCCCTCAGCGCCGTCTTTCGGCACGATAGCCGGCAAGACGGCGCTAACCTTCGCCTGCGCCATTCGCTCAAAATCCTTGCTCCTCGGGCCGATCGGCGTCATATACGGAGAGCGATGACGGACGCTCAAGAAACCACGCTGATCGAGGCCTTGAAGAAGGTCGATGCGCATGGCGACATAGCGCCGCCGCATGTGCAGGATCCCATGACCATGGCGCTGCGCCAGCGCGCCATAGCGGCCGATCTCATGCGTTGGGACGATAGTCGCGGCCGCTATGTGCTTACCGGCACTGGCCGCAGCCGCATCAGCGCCCGCAATCGCGCGCCCGGCGCAGTGCTGCGCTTCCGCCGCCGCGACGAGAGCGACGGCGCCTCGCAGCGCAAGGCCGACTGAGGCGCGGCCGCCTCGGCCCTATTTCCCCTTCCCGAAGGTTCCGTTTTTCACATCGGCCACGGCCGCGTGATATTTTTTCTTGATCTGCGTCAGATCGACGCGCGTCGGCGGCAGCTTCAGCCCCATCTCGTCCAGCGTGTCGACGACGATGCGCGAGATGACGAGATCGCGAAACCATTTGTGATTCGACGGAACCACGAACCAGGGCGCCTGCTTCGTGCTGGTGCGCGACAGCGCCTCCTCATAGGCCTCCACATATTGCGGCCAATATTCGCGCTCCGTGTAATCGCTCTCGCTGATCTTCCAATTGCGCGCCGGATCGTCGAGCCGCTGCTTGAAGCGCGCGAGCTGCTCCTCCGGGCTGATGTGCAGATAGAACTTCAAAATCTTCACATTGCCGTCGCGCGTCAGCAGATGCTCGAATTCGTTGATCTCGTCATAGCGTTTCGACCAGACGTCCCGCGGGACGAGCTTGTGAACGCGCACGACGAGAACATCCTCGTAATGCGAGCGGTTGAAGATGACGACGCCGCCCTTGGACGGCGCATGGGCGTGGATGCGCCAGAGAAAATCATGCTCGTGCTCGATCGGCGTCGGCTGCTTGAAGCAGGCGACGGAAACGCCTTGCGGATTCATGCCGGAGAACAAATGGCGGATGGTGCCGTCCTTGCCGGCGGCGTCCAGCCCCTGCAGCACGATGAGCAGCGCCTGCGAGCCGTCGGCGTAGAGCAGATATTGCAGCTTGGCCATGCGCTCGACATGGTCCTTGATCTTGGGCAGCGCCTCCTCATGGGACTTGTGCTTGCCCGTGTCCGAGGGGTCGTAATTGGAGAGGCGGAGCTTTCCGCCCGGCTCGACCCCATATTTCTCACGCCAATCCATCGGCTCTTTCCTCTCAATTGGACTTTTGGGCCGCGAGCGCGAGCCCGCCGGCGAGCGGCCGCTCGACGGTGGCGATGCTCTTCTCCTGCCGTTTCATGCGATGGTCCACGACGCGCGCCACGATCTTGCGCACCAGGCCGAGGACGAACATGAAGGCGATGCAATAGGCCCAGACGATGCCGATGAGCCGCAGCGAGATCGGCGGCACGAGCCAGCCGAAATAGCACATGGCCGCGGCGAGAATCTGCGTCGCCACGATCGCGAAGAGAAGCTTCCACGCTGGAAAAGGCGGCATGAAGAACCAGCGCCGCGTGCGCGCGACCAGCAGCAGCAGATGGCCGCCGACGACCAGCTGCAGGAACATCATCGTCTGCAATTGCTGCGGCGTGAACAGCTGCATGGCCTCTTTCAGCGGCTCATGCGCCAGAGCCCGAACGCCGATGAGCAACAAGCCGAATGATTCGATGACGCAGACGAGGCCGAGCATGGTCGCTATGGCGAGAAGCCGCGGCATGCGCCAGCGTATGGGCCGCGGCTCCACCGGCGTGTTGTCATAGGCGATGGTCATGATCGGCGCGTCGTCGAGCAGCGACATGACGACGATCATCGCCGCGGTGAGCGGCGTGAAGCCGAGGAAAACGCTCGACAGCACGACGACGAACATGATGTCGATGGTCAGAGCGACACGATAGGTGGTGTAGCTCTCTATGCGTCCGAAGATGCGCCGCGCCTCGTCTATGGCGCTGGAGATGACGGACAGGCCCGGCGCGGTGAGAATCAGCGCCGCGGCGCCGCGGGCGGCGTCAGTGGCGCCGGAGACGGCGATGCCGCAATCGGCCTGCTTCAGCGCCGGCGCGTCATTGACGCCGTCGCCGGTCATGGCGACGAGATGGCCGCGCTGCTGCAAGGCCTTCACGATCGCGTATTTATGCTCGGGAAACACGCGCGCGAAGCCGTCCGCCCGTTCGATCGCGTCGACGACATCGACGGAGAGATGATTGGGATCGAGATCTTTCGGGAAGATATCGGCGGCCGCGACGATGTGATCGCCGAGGCCGAGCTGGCGCGCCGTCTCTATGGCGATCGCCGTATCGTCGCCCGTCACCATCTTCACCACCACGCCCTTGGCGCGCGCGGCGGCGATCGTCGCCTTGGAATCAGCGCGCGGCGGATCGAACATGGGCAGGACGCCGAGCAGCCGGAAGCTCGCGCCATCATCCTCCGAGCGCGCCACCGCCAGCGAGCGCGAGCCCTTCTCCGCGAGCTCGGCGACGATGCTCTTCACGCGCTGCGCCACGCTGGCGTCGGGATGGACGAGATCGACGATCGCCTGCGGCGCGCCTTTGGAGACGATGATCGATTTGCCCTGCGCATCCGTGACCATCGCCTGCGTGCGCTTGCTCACCGGATCGAAGGGCGTGAATTTCGTCATCGAATAGGCTTTGAGCGCGTCCTTGTCCTTCAGCGCGTCGATGCAGGCGGTGTCTATGGCGTCGCGATCCTCGAGCTTGGAGGCGAGCGCGGCGGCGAGAATGCAATCCTGCGGATCTTTGGAATCGAAGAGGATGGGCTCGCTCAATGTCAGCTGATTCTTGGTGAGCGTGCCGGTCTTGTCGGAGCACAGAATATCGACGCCCGCCATCTCCTCTATCGCCGAGAGCTTGGAGACGATCGCCTTCTCCTTGGAAAGCGCGAGCGCGCCGAGCGCCATTGTCACCGAGAACACCGCCGGCATAGCCACCGGAATGGAGGCGACCATCAGCACCAGCACGAATTGCAGAATGGAGAGCGCGTCCTTCATGCTCCAGTCATCGGCGACGACGAGATCGCGATAGACCTTTACCGCAACCAGCACCACCGCGAGCGCGACGGCGACGACGATGAGAAAATCGCCGATCTCGAACATGGCCTTTTGCGCATGGCTCACGGCGCCCGCGCCGGCGACGAGGCTGGCCGTGCGGCCGAAAAACGTGTTGCCGCCCGTCGCCGTGACGACGCCGATCATCTCGCCCTGCTTCACTATGCTGCCGGAATAGGCCACATCGCCGATCTTCTTGCCGATCGGCAGAGATTCGCCCGTCAGCGCCGCCTGGTCGATCGAGGCGTAATCGCCGGCGACGAGCCGCAGATCGGCGGGAACGACCACGCCGAGCCTTATCTTCACAATGTCGCCGGGCGCCAGCTCGGCCGCGGGCTTGGCGCTCCAATCGCCGTCGCGCAGCACCGTGGCCTCGGGGGCGAGGCCTTTCTTCAGCGCCGCCAATGCGTTGGAGGCTTTGCGGTCCTGCCAGAACTCGAGCCCGGCATTGAACAGCAGCAGAGCCAGAATAATGGCGAAATCATTCCAATGGCCGATCAGCGCGGAGACGATCGCCGCCGCCTCGATCATATAGGCCATGGGTCCCGCGAAATAGCCGACGACCTTGCGCCACAAGGGAATTCGCTTCTCGGGGAGCGCATTGGGACCATAGGCTTTCAGCCGTCGGCGCGCCTCCTCCGGCGAAAGCCCGCGCTTGGGATCGACGCCGAGCCGCGTGAGGACTTCATCCAACGGCATTTTCCCGTAATCCGCGGCCGCCGGCGGAACATCTGCGGCATGCGTCGGGCGCGTCCTGGTCGTCAGCGACATGGCGTGTCTCTTGTTCGGATTGCCTCTCGAGGGCGCGCCCGCGACGACGAGCGCTCTGCTGACATAGAGCCGTGCGCGCCAGGAAATAGTCTCCCCTTCATGATGAATCGCGCGGAGGCGCTCCATTCACCATGACATTGACAAGCCGGCGCCCCTCGCCCAAGAGGACGATCGCCGGCGGGGGCCGCAAATCGAGAATTGGATCGCATTTGACGAAGCAGGCAATCGCGCTCCTTCCGCAAAAGGACGTCGCCATAGAGAATGGCCGCTTCTTCGCCCTCTCGAAGGAGCCCTGGCTGCGCGTGGAGGGCGATTTCGGCGCGCGTCCTTTCGTCGAGATCGTCTTTCGCGCGAGCCTGCTCGACGATCCCGTGCGTCCGGTGCTGCGCTTCGTGACGAAAGATCGCGTCATCGATCGCATTCTCCCCGGCCCGGTGGCCGGCGCGGGCGTCTGGATCGGCGCCCTGCCCCGTGGCGCGCGCGCGATTCTCATCAGCCCCACCAACAGGCCCGGCGCTTTCGGCTTCGCGATCGAGAGCGTGCGGCCGGTCGGCCTCGTCGAGGCGCTCGTCCGCGTTTGGCGCCGCAAGCCCGCGAAGCTCTGGTCCTATTTCCTGCCGACGCTCTTCGGCTATCGAGCGGAGGCGGAGAGCGCGATCGATTGGGCGAGCAATTTCGAGCCGCTCGACGCATTCGAGAATTGGCGCGCGCGCCGCGCCCGTCCCTTCGAGCCCGCGGGCCTGGACGCGCCGCGCGGCGCGCCGGGCAGCGAGCCGCGCTTCGCCATTCTCCTCTCCGGCGCGGAGGCGACGCCAGAGCAATGGGCGCGCACGCTCGCCTCTATCGAACGGCAATCCTATCCGTCACCCGCACGCCTCGCGCGCAGCGAGGCCGAGCTCCTTCCCCTTCTCGCGGAGGCGGATTTCGTCGCGCAATTGCGCGCGGGCGATGAATTGGCCGATCACGCCTTCGCCGCGCTCGCCGCGCAGATCGCGCGCGCTCCGCAGACGAAGCTGATCTATGCCGACGAGCTGCTGCGCACAGCGCACGGGTTGCGCCCGCGCTTTGCGCCCGATTGGAGCCCGACGCTGGCGACGGCGCGCCCCTATTTCGGCCGCTGCGTCTTCTATGCAGCCGCGACGCTCGCCGCAGAATCGATCGATGCGGCGATGCGCGCAGCGCCCTTCCGCCTCGCCCGCGAGGAGATCGCGCATCTGCGCCGCTGGCTGCTCACGCGCGACGAAGAATCGGAGCCGCCGCCGGTCGTCGCGGCGCCGGCGCCCGCAGAGCCGGCGCCGAGCGTCTCCATCATCGTGCTGACGCGCGACCGCGCCGATCTCCTCGGCCCTTGCGTCGAAAGCATCCAGCGCCTCTCGACGCATCCGTCCTTCGAGCTCGTCATCGTCGACAATGGCAGCCGCAAGCCGGAGACCTTCGCCATTTTCGACAAGGCGAAGAAAGACCCACGCGTGCGCGTGCTGTCGCGCCCGGAGCCATTCAACTTCGCGCGCCTCAACAATGACGCCGTCCGCGCCTCGCGCGGCGAGGTCGTCCTCTTCCTCAACAATGACACGGTCGTCGTCAGCCCGGATTGGCTGGAGACGCTGGCTCGCCGGGCCATGGCGCCGCAGACGGGCGCCGTCGGCGCGCTGCTGCTCTATCCCGACGGCCGCATACAGCATGCGGGCGTCACCATCGGGCTCGGCCAGGACGCCGGCCATTTCGGCGCGCTGGTCGCGCCGGCCTCATGGCTCGGCCGCGCCGGCCTCCCGCATGAGTGCTCCGCCGTCACCGCCGCCTGCATGGCGGTGGAGCGCCGCAAGTTCGACGCGGTCGCCGGTTTCGACGAGATCAATCTGCCGATCGAGTTCAACGACACCGATCTCTGCCTGCGCCTCGCAGAGCGCGGCTGGACGTCGCTCTATGAGCCGGCCGCGCGGCTGCTACATTATGAATCGGCGTCACGCGGCTCGGCGCGGTTTCGTCCGATGAGCGTCTATGCGAAGGAGCGCGACTATTTCCGCGACCGCTGGCGCGAGGTCATTCGCGATGACCCCTATTATCACCCCGCTATGTCGCTCTATGCGCGCCATCCGGCGCTCTGGTAGCCTCTCCCCGAAGAAGTGAAGATGACGCGCCGGATCGTCTATGACGCGACACATCTCGTCTCGCTCGGAACGGCGTCGGGCGCGGCCGGCATCGGCCGCCTCGACCTCGCTTTCGCGCGCCATTTCGCCGCGCATCCACGCCTTGCCTGCGGCGCGCATTACGGCGCGCGCGGCCCGCATGCGCTCGCGCCGTCCCGCCTCTCCCGAATCGTCGCCGATGTCGGAGCCGCCTCCGCGCCAGACGATTCGGCGGAATGGACGCGGCTCCGCGGCTGGCTGCTCGGCGAGGAGGCCGCGCCATTCGCCTCGGCCCCTGCGTCGCGCAGCGCTCTCGGCCAATTTCTCTGGCGCGCGCCGCTGCGTCTGGCCAATGACAGGCCGCGCGCACTGCCGCCCGGCGCGCTCTATTTGAACATAGCGCAGCACGCCTGCGAGTTTCCCCTGCTGTTTCGATGGTTGGAGCGGCGGCCGGACATGCGCGCCGTCTTCTTCGTGCATGATCTCCTGCCGCTCGACCGGCCCGAATTCTTTCGGCGCGGCTATGAGGCGCTGTTTCGCAGGCGAATCGATACGATTCTGCGTCACGCCCACGCGCTGCTGACGACAACAGAAATCGTCGCCGAGCGCCTCGAGCGCGAAATGGCGCGCAGCGCCACGCGCGTTCCGATCCATTCCGAGCCGCCGCCATCGACGCTCGAGGACATAACGGAATCCGCACGCGACGAAGAGCTCGCTCGGCGCGACTACTTCGTGCTCCTCTCCACGCTGGAGCCGCGCAAGAATCACCTGATGCTGCTCAATGTCTGGCGCGCGCTGGCCGCTGGCCCGCAACCGGCGCCAAAGCTCGTCCTCGTCGGCGGACGCGGCTGGGAGAATGAGCAGATCGTCGGCATGCTGAATCGCTGCGAGGCGATCCGTCCCTGCGTGCGCTGGGCGACCGGCCTGCCCGCGGCGCAGCTGCGCCGTCTGCTTTCCAACGCCAATGCCTTGCTGATGCCGAGCTTCGCGGAGGGCTATGGCCTGCCGGTGGTCGAGGCGCTCTCGCTCGGAACGCCGGCGATCGTCTCCGACATTCCCGTGTTTCACGAGATCGCGCAGGAGCGCGCGCTGTTTCTGTCGCCCATAGACGGGCTCGGCTGGAAGCGCGCGATCGAGGACTTCTCCACGGCGGATTCGCCCCGCCGTCTCGCCGCCATAGACGCCGCACGCCGATTCGAGGCGCCGAATTGGACGCGCTATTTCGAAAGTATCGAAACTTTTCTCGACAGGCTCTGATCTTAGAGCCTTCCCGGTTCAGATTGAACCGAGAAGGCTTTACAGCTCGTTGTTTTATCGTGTTTTCTTCACGCAAACCGGTTCCCGCTTCGCTCGAAAACACTCTAGCGCCCGAGCCGCCATGCCATCCGGCGAGAAATTCGACCGCCCCGCATCGTGACGGCGATAGACGCCGAGAAATGCAAAAAGCCCGGCGCATGCGCCGGGCTTTTCGTTTCTATTCGCTCGCCCTTATCGGGCGACCGCCAAATCAGTATTTGGCGACGACCGGAGCAGCGGCCGGGCTGAACAGGTTGAAGTGGTAGTTCACGCCGGCGCGAACGACATGGCCGTTGAAGCGAGCCGAGGAGGCGGTGGTGGCGACCGGAGCGGCGATGCCCGTGAAGCCGATCACGCCCGAGGTCGAGACAGTGCCGAGATCGTAATAGAGATATTCGACCTTGGCGCTCCACTTCGGCAGGAACAGCCACTCGACGCCGCCGCCGGCCGTCCAGCCCACGCGGGTGTCGGAGAAGGCGCTCGACGAGGTGCCGACGAGGCCGCCGACCGCCTGGAAGACGCTGCTGCTCAGATTGGTCTGGCCATAGGCGAGACCGCCCGTGCCGTAGATGAGCAGCGAGGGGGTGACCAGATAGCCGAGACGGCCGCGGACGGTGCCGAGGTAGTCGATCGACTTCGAAGCGCTGATCGTCGAGGTCAGCGGGCCGAAAGCCGCAACCGAGGACACGCTGGTGTTGCTGCCGGCGACGCCCTGGATGTCGGCCTCGATGCCGGCGACGAAGGCGTTAGCGAACTGATAGTTGTAGCCGATCTGGCCACCACCGATGAAGCCGTCGACGCTCGTGCCGAGCACGCCCGAGCCGGCGATGCCGACGATCGGGTTGAAGGGGGCCAGCGAGCCGGAAGCCACCGTCACCGAGCTGCTCTCATCCCAGGTGTAGCCCGCGTTCAAGCCGACGTAGAAGCCGGTCCACAGAGCCGCCGGCGGCGGGGGGGGCGGCAGCAAGGGCGCGGCCTTCTTCGACGGCAGGTCGGCAGCCAACGCCGAGCCCGCGGAAACGGCCAGCGCGAGCGCGGTGGCGGCGAGCAAAGACTTTTTCATCATACGGCCCTCAGTTAGATTTATGGGTCTTCGATCCGCCGCCGCCGGAGCCCCCCAGGGCGCCCAACGATCGATCGCCGACCGCGACAACCGGCCACCAGAGGTGCGCCGTCTGTGGTGAATAGCTACGGATCATTACGATAGTCGTCAACAAAGGCGGAGCCGTTGGAGGTCCAATTCGGGGATTTTGTCGAAGCCTGTGTCAATTGCGCAACAGTGCGGGCCGTCTTACAAAAATAATTCCCGAGCAACACCGCGCTTGCCAATAATTTGCCGCTTTGGCATATCTCAACTCGCGTTCGCCGGAGCGCCGAGATTCGGAAGCTTCGGCGTCAGCGCATCGAGCGCCTGCGGAGACGTGGCCGAGAGGCTGAAGGCGGCGGTTTGCTAAACCGTTATAGGGTTGTAAAGCCCTATCGAGGGTTCGAATCCCTCCGTCTCCGCCAGCGCCTCGGCGCCCTCGTCCCCCGCATCCTATCCCGCCGACGGTTGCGCTCCGCTTCGCGCTGGGGCTAGATTGGCCCGATTGCGGCCCATAGGCGCGCCATTGCTTTTCGAATCACAGGTTGGACCGCCCATGCGTAGACTTTCCGCGGCGCTCGCGGTTTCGGCCGCGCTCGCGTCCCCCGCCTCGCCCGCGATGGCGGAGCCGGCGATCGGCTCGGCCGCCACCATCGAGAAGGACGTGCGCGGCGAGATCGCCGAGCGCGCCGCCGCCAAGCTCGCCGTCGGCGACGAGATTTTCGCGCAGGAGGTTCTGCTGACAGGAACCGAGAGTCGCGGAAAATTCGTCTTCCAGGACCGCACCGATCTGCAGCTCGGCCCCTCCTCCCGCGTCAAGCTCGATAATTTCGTCTATTCCGGCGAGAATGGCGTGACCTTCAACGCCGCCAAGGGCGTTTTCCGCTTCGTCAGCGCGCCGGCCGGGCACAAGGACTATGTCGTGCGCACGCCCAATGCGACGATCGGCGTGCGCGGCACCGCTTTCGGCGTCCGCGTCGTCTTCGGCCGCACCGATGTGGTTCTCTACGACGGCGCCGTCGAGGTCTGCTCGATTCTCGGCGGTCTGTGCCGGACGCTCGCCTCCGCCTGCACCTTCGTCACCGTCACCGGCGATTTCGTCACTCCGCCGCAGCCGCTCGGCCGCGAAGATTGGAGCTTCGACGACAGCTGCGGCGGCGCCGGCCAGCGCGCCGCGCGGACCTATCGCGCCGGGCCGGTCTTCTATCCTGGGGCCGGCGGCCTCGCCTCGGGCGGCGGCGGGGGCGTCGGACACCCTCTCGTCAGCCCGAACTGATCATTTCTCGTCCGCGCCTTTTAAAGGATGCGGACTTTTTTCGTGGGGCGGCGGCGGGCGGCTCATTGCCGATGCGCCCGGCAACGCCTATAAATCAGCGGCGTTCCGCCCTCGGGCGCGCGACCCTTTTCAAAAAGAGACGATATGCCCTGGAGCAGTCAAGGCGGCGGCCCTCGCAAGCCGAACGACAATGGCCCTTGGGGCCAAGGCCCCTGGGGGAGCGGCGGTCCGCCCGGCGGCGGCTCTCCGCCCGATCTCGAGGAGCTGCTGCGCCGCGGCCAGGACGGCCTGCGCCAGATGCTGCCGTCCGGCCTCGGCGGACGCGGAATCGCAATTCTCGCTCTGCTGACTGTGCTCGCCTGGCTCGCCAGCGGCTTCTACACGGTCGGGCCGAATGAGGTCGGGCTCAATCTGATCTTCGGCAAATATCGCGGCAAGACGCAGGCCGGCCTCAACTACAACCTCCCCTCGCCGATCGGGACGGTGATCAAGCTCGCCGTCACCGACCGCAACGCCGTCGACATCGGCTTTCGCGAGCAGCCGGCCGCCTCGCGCCGCGGCCCGCTGGCGCCCGAGGCGCCGGAAGAGAGCCTCATGCTCACCGGCGACGAGAATATCGCCGACGTCAAATTCCGCGTCTTCTGGCAGATCGATCCGGCCCATCCGGAGGATTTCGCCTTCAATGTCGCCAATCCGCCGGCGACGGTGAAGGCGATCGCCGAGAGCGCGATGCGCGAGATCGTCGGCCAGTCGCAGATTCAGAAGATTCTGACCGCCGACCGCAAGCTCATCGAGCCGGCCAGCCAGCAGCTGATGCAGAAGGTGCTGGACGATTATCACAGCGGCGTTCTGGTGCTGCAGGTGCTGCTGCTCTCTGTCGATCCGCCCGCCTCGGTCATCGCCGCCTTCCGCGACGTGACCTCCGCGCAGCAGGATCTGCAGCGGCTCGGCAATGAGGCCGAGGCCTATGCGAATCGCGTCGTGCCAGAGGCGCGCGGCGCCTCCGCCCGCATTTTGCAGGAGGCCGAAGCCTATCGCGAGCAGATCGTCGCCGAGGCGCAGGGCCAAGCGTCCCGCTTCGATCAAATCTACGACCAGTATAAGAAAGCGCCCTCGGTGACGCGCCAGCGCCTCTATCTCGAGACGATGGAGCGCGTGCTCGGCGGCGCCGAGAAGGTCATCATCGACGAGGCGCCGGGGGGTGGCTCGGTCGTTCCCTATCTTCCGCTGCCCGGCTTCTCCTCGGCGCAAGGAGGCCGCAAGTGAAGAGTTCTCTGGCTCTCTCCGGCGTTCTCCTCGCCCTCGTGGCGCTGATCGCGGCGGGCGGCGCGCTGTTCACCGTCACCCAGACGGAGCAGGCGCTGGTGCTGCGATTCGGCGAGCCGGTCGCCGGCCGCGGCCTCATCACCGAGCCCGGCCTGCATTTCAAGATTCCCTTCATCGAGAATGTGATCTTCCTCGACAATCGCATTCTCGATGTCGAGAGCCCCAATCTCGAGGTGCTCGCCTCCGATAATCAGCGGCTCGAGGTCGACAGCTTCATCCGCTACCGAATCGTCGATCCGCTGCGCTTCTACCAATCGGTGGGCGGCATAGCCGGCGCCAATAATCAGCTCGCCTCCGTGCTGAACTCGGCCGTCCGCCGCGTGCTGAGCGAGGCCAATCAGCAGCAGATCGTGCGCGACGAGCGCGCAGGGCTGATGGTGAAGATTCGTCAGCAGGCCAATCTCGAGGCGCGCAAGTTCGGTGTCGACGTCGTCGACGCCCGCATCCGCCGCGTCGATCTCCCGCAGCAGATTTCCGAGAAAGTCTACGGCCGCATGCAGACCGAGCGCGCCCGCGAGGCGGCGGAATATCGCGCGCAAGGCTCCGAGCAGGCGCAGAAGATCACCGCCAAGGCCGATCGCGACGTTATCGTGCTGAAGGCCGAGGCGCAGCGACGGGCCGATCAGCTGAAGGGCGAAGGCGACGCCGAGCGCAACCGCATTTTCGCCGAGGCCTTCGGCAGGGACCCGGATTTCTTCTCCTTCTACCGCTCGATGCAGGCCTATGAGGCCGCCTTCAAGGCGGGCGATACGCGCTTCCTGGTCAGCCCGCGCTCGGATTTCTTCAAGTTTTTCGGCACGCCCTCGGCCGGCAAGCCCGTCGAGGAGCCGACGCCCCCGACGCCGCAAAAGAAATAGAGTCGCGAAGGCGATCAAAATAAGGTACAGAAGGTAGGATTTAAGCGAACGCCCAACTCTCGCCGCTTTGCTGGCAGAGTGCGAGCGCAGTCATTCGACAGTCTACGCAGCCCGTCGAATCGCGCGAGACGCAAATCGCGCCTTCGCCGCCGCTCGAGGCGCCGCCCGGTCTCAGGAGAGCAATAGTATGACATCTGCCGCGTCCGTTTCGCTTTTCACGGCGCTGAGGCGCGCCCTCGCCGCGGGGCTCGTCGGCGCGCTCGTCTCCCTCCCGCTGGCGGCGACGCCGGCGCGCGCCAAGGGACCCGATTCGCTGGCCGATCTGGCCGCGTCGGTGCAGGACGCGGTGGTCAACATCTCCGCCACTCAGACCGTCGACCCGAAGCGCTCCTCCAAGGAGGCCGCTCCGAACGGCCAGCCCTCGACGCCCTTCGACGAATTGTTCGAGGAATTCCTCAAGCGTCGTCAGCAGCAGGGCCAGGGCGGCCCGGAGCTGCCGCGCCAGCGCAAATCCGCCTCGCTCGGCTCGGGCTTCGTCATCGACGCCTCCGGCATCGTCATCACCAATAATCACGTCATCGCCGACGCCAATGAGGTGACGGTCATCTTCACCGATGGGCAGAAGCTCAAGGCCGAGGTGATCGGCAAGGACCAGAAGGTCGACGTGGCGGTGCTGAAGGTGAAGCCCGAGAAGCCGCTGAAGGCGGTGAAATTCGCCGATAGCGACAAGGCTCGCGTCGGCGATTGGGTGCTCGCGGTCGGCAATCCTTTCGGCCTCGGCGGCTCGGTGACGGCCGGCATCGTCTCGGCACGCAACCGCAATATCGACAGCGGTCCCTACGACAATTACATCCAGACCGACGCCTCGATAAACAAGGGCAATTCCGGCGGCCCGCTGTTCAATCTCGACGGCGAGGTGATCGGCATCAACACCGCGATCCTGTCCCCCTCGGGCGGCTCCGTCGGCATCGGCTTCGCGACGCCGGCCAATACGGTGCAGCCGGTCATCGAGCAGCTGCAGAAGTTCGGCGAGACCCGGCGCGGCTGGCTCGGCGTACGGATTCAGAATGTCGATGACACCATCGCCGAAAATCTCGGCCTCGGCGCCACGCGCGGCGCGCTGGTCGCGGGCGTCGACGACAAAGGCCCTTCCAAGACCGCCGGGCTGAAGGCCGGCGACGTGATCGTCAAATTCGACGGCAAGGCCATCAAGGAATCGCGCGATCTGCCCAAGCTCGTCGCCGCGACGCCGGTCGGCAAGGAGGTCGAGGTCCTCATCGTCCGCAACGGCAAGGAGCAGACGAAGTCGATCAAGCTCGGCCGCCTCGAGGATGGCGAGAAGCTCGCCTCCACCGAAACGCCCAAGAGCGAGAATATCGAGAAGACCGCCGCGCAGAAGGCGCTCGGCCTCGAGCTCTCCTCGCTCTCCGACGAGCTGCGCAACCGCTTCCAGATCAAGGAGAATGTGAAGAACGGCGTCATCATCACCGGCGTCGATCCGCGCTCCGATGCGGCCGATAAGCGTCTGCAGGCGGGCGAGATTCTTCTCGAGATCAATCAGGAGCCGGTCGCCGATCCCGCCGATGCGGTGAAGAAGGTGAAGGCGCTGAAGGACGGCGGCAAGAAATCGGCGCTGCTGATCGTCGCCAACGCCCAGGGCGACACGCATTTCGTCGCTCTGACGCTGGACTGACGACAGCCCCAGGCTTTCGCCTTCGCGAGAGCGCCCTATCTGGCGAAAAGATCGCCCGCGTCGGAGATCGACGCGGGCGTTTTCGTTTGCCGGACAGACTTTCCCATGCGCTCGACCATCGCCCGCGCCAATTTCCTCTCAGTCGTCCTCATCGGCGTCATCGTGCTGGCGCTCGGATGGCTCGCCGCTCATTCGGAGCGGCCGCTCACCAGCCCTTCTTTCGCGCTGCATGTCGCGCTCGGCGTCCTCGCCGGCGCCTTGCTGCTCGCGCAGCTCGTGCTGCGTTTCGCGGTTCCGCCGCCGGCCCTGCCGGCGCGCTGGTCCAATGGGCGCCGCGCGACGACCGCCCTCTGCGAATTTCTCGTTTATCTCTCGCTCGCGCTGCTGGTCGCGACCGGCGCGCTCTGGGGCTATTTCGGCGGCGCGCCGCTGGAGGTCTTCGGCCACCCCCTACCCGTTTCGCCCGCCGCCGACCCCAGGCTCGCCGATATTCTGGGACAGGCCTGGGCGCAGCCGCTCGGCCTCGGCGGCGCGACCGCCTCGGAAGCGCTGCTGGCGGCGCATCGGCTGCTCGCCTATGCGCTCGCCGGCTCGACCGCGCTCTATCTCGCGCTGGGCGGCTTTTCTCGCTTCTCGCCTCAGGCTCCGCCGCCCGAATCGACGAAGCGCGCGCCGGCGCTGATCGAGCCCTCGCCGACCTCGAGACTCTCCTCACGCCTGCGCCTGTTCGGCTGGCTGCAATTCTGGCCGCAGCTCGCCATTGCGCTGGCCAGCGCCGTGCTGCTGCAATTTTCCACATCCGGGCGCGCCTTCAGCCCGAGCCAGACCGGCTATGGCGACGCCATCTATTGGAGCCTCTTCGCTTTTCTGCTGCTCTGCGCGGCGACGGCGCTTGCCTTCTTCTACACGCGCGCGGCCCCTTCCGTGGCGCAGGCCGACTATCTCGGCGTCCACAAGCTCACGGCTTTCTGGTTTCTCACGCTCGGCCTGGCGATCGGCCTCATCGGCGTGATCGTCTCCTTCGTCGGCCTGTCGCTCAGCGTCTCTCTGCTGGTGGCCAAGACCGTGTCGCAGCCGCCGGGCATCGCCATCACCGATCCCAATAAGATCATTCGCGCGCTGGACGTCTTCGTGCTGCTGGTGAATTTCGCGCTGCTGCTGGCGCATTTCATCGGCGTCAGCATCGCCGTCTTTCTGACCTCGGAGGCGACCCGCGCCCGCTTTCGCTTCAGAATAGCGGAACCGCCGCAGGAGAGCCGCGCCTGAGCCGTCAATCCTCGGCCTCGACGATATCCGCCCGCCGATAGCCCTGCGCGAAGAGCAGAGCGGTGAGATCAGCGCGATCGACGCGGGCGCCCGCAGCCTCCGCCACTTTCGGCTTGGCGTGATAGGCGACGCCTAGCCCGGCCGCCGCGAGCATGTCGAGATCATTGGCGCCGTCGCCGACCGCGAGCGTCGCCTCCATGGGCAGCGCGAGCCGAGCGCGCAATTCCTCGAGCGCCTCGCGCTTGGCGGCGGAGCCCGAGATCGGGGGCAAGACGATGCCGGTGATGCGCCCCTCGCGCGTCTCCAGCCGATTGGCGCGCGCCTCATTAAAGCCGAGGCCGGCGGCGATGCGCTCGGCGAAAAGGGTGAAGCCGCCCGAGACGAGCGCCGTATACGCGCCATTGGCGCGCATGGTCGCGATCAGCCGCCGCGCGCCGGGCGTGAAGCTGATGCGCTCAGCCAATATGGTCTCGACGATAGAGACCGGCAGGCCGGCGAGCAGAGCGACGCGCTCGCGCAGCGCCGGCTCGAACTCCAGCTCGCCGCGCATGGCGCGCTCGGTGATTTTCGCGATGCGCGCGCGAATGCCTGCGAATTCGGCCAGCTCATCGACGCATTCCTGGCCGATCATGGTCGAATCCATATCCGCGACGAGGAGACGCTTGCGCCGCCCGGCCTTCGGCTGAACGATCACATCGGCGCCGGCCTCGCGCGCGGCCGCCTGAAGCGAGAGACGCAGCTCCGGCAGCGCCTCCGGCGCGAGCTCGAACGAAACATCGGCGGCGACGCCCGGCTGCAGCCAGTCCAGCGCGCTGGCCGGCGCAATGGCCCGCACAGCCTCGACCGTCAGCGGCGGGCCGCTGGCGCCGGCGATGAAAGTCGCGACATGTTCGACAAGCGCTTTTGACATTTCGCTCGTTTTGTCGTTGCGAAGGGCCGATGACGAGACGCGCTATTCTCATCGCAGGACCGACGGCGAGCGGCAAGTCCGCTCTCGCGCTCGGCGTGGCGCGGCGCATCGGCGGCGCCGTGGTCAACGCCGATTCGATGCAGGTCTATCGCGACCTGCGCATTTTGACCGCGCGCCCGACCTTGGAGGAAGAGCGCAGCATCCGCCATGAGCTGTTCGGCCATGTCGACGCCGCCGTGAATTTTTCCGTCGGCCGCTGGCTCGAGGATTTTCGCCTGCTGCTCGACAAGCTCGCCCAGGAGGGCGTCACACCCGTCGTCGCCGGCGGAACGGGCATGTATTACAAGGCCGCGCTCTACGGCCTCTCGGATATTCCGCAAGTCCCGCCCGAGATTCGCGAGAAAATCCGCGCCGAGGCGGAAGGCCGCACGCCGGAATATTTGCATGCGCAGCTGTCAGAGCGCGATCCCGAGACGGCGGCGAAGCTTCGGCCCTCCGATCCGCAACGCATCCTGCGCGCGCTGGAAGTGCTCGAGGCGACGGGAAAACCGCTCGCCTCCTTCCAGGGCGCGCGCATGGCCTCGCTGCTCGACCAATCCGAATGCCTCGCCTTCTTCCTCGCGCCGCCGCGCGACGAGCTCTATGCGCGCATAGACGCGCGTTTCGACGAAATGCTCCGCAAAGGGGCGCTCGAGGAGGTGGAGGCGATGGGCGCGCGCGGTCTCGACCCCGCGCTGCCGGCGATGCGCGCGCATGGGGCGCCGCATCTTCTGCGCTATTTGCGCGGCGAGCTGGCGCTCGAGGCGGCCGCCCTGCAGGGCAAGCTCGACACGCGCCATTATTCGAAGCGGCAATTCACCTTTGCGCGCCACCAGCTGCCATCATTCCGCTGGATCGCGCCCGGAGAGACAGACGCGGTCGTCGAAGAGGCGGCGCGTTTCATCGGCCGGTAGGCGCGCGCCGCTCGGTGAGATTGGCGAAGGCGAGCAGTGTCGCGCCGATCAGCGATATTCCGCCAATTAGCGCGAAGAAGAGCGCAAGACTGTTCGGCGCCAGCGCGCCGAACAGGAAGGACGTCGAGAAAATGCCGAGGTTGAGCAGGCTCGCGTGATAGGAATTGATCGTGCCGCGAAACTGCGCCGACATTCCGCTGAGCCGCGCATGATGCAGCGGGCCGCCGCAGCCATAGCCGAAGGCCCAGGGCAATCCGACGAGCGCGAGCTGCGCGACCGAGCCGGCCGGCAGGGCAAAGGCGAAAACGCCGGCCGAGGCCGAAACGCAGGCGATGGGCAACGCCCTATAGGAGAGCAGGCTGCGCACGAAGGGTCCGGCGAGATTGCCGGCGATGGTGACGAGGCCGAAGAAGCCCGCCAATAGGCCGGCGTCCGTGGGCGAGAGCGACAGCTTGCGCGCCGCGACATCCGCGACCACCACGCCGAAGCCCGCCACCGAGCCCAGCCAGAAATAGCTCGCCGCCAGACGTCGCAGGACGCCCGGCGTCGCCAGCGCGCCTCTATGGGTGGCGACGAAGGAGACCACGCCGCCGCCATGCGCGCGGCCGGGCCGGAACGCCGCCGAGACCGCCACAAAGGCGAGCGCCGCCAGCAGCGCCAGAAGATAATAGGCGTAGCGCCAGCCGAAACGGTCTGCGATCCATCCGGCGATGGAGGGCGTGATGACGAAAGCCGACATCAGCCCGACGAAAACGCGCGCCGTGCGAATATCCACCTCCTCGGGCGACGAGGAATCGGCGACGAAGGACAGGGAATTGGGTTGGACGAAAGCCCCGCAGAGGCCCGCCAGGCCGCTGAGCGCTATGGCCACGGAAAGATTGGAGGAGTTGGCGAGCGCTGCGCTGAGCAGCGAGAAGCCGAGCAGCCCCGCCTGCAACGGACGCTTGCGGCCGAATCGGTCGGACAAAGGCCCGGCGATGATGGCGAAGCCGGCATAGGCGAGGCCATAGGCCGCCGGCAGATAGGCGATGGCCGCCGGCGGCACGCCGAAATCCGGCGCCATTGCGGTCATCAGCGGCCCGGCGACGACCTCCGCCGAGCCGACCAGAAACAGAGCCGCGGCCAGAATGGAGAGCTGGCCGAGGGTCACGCGCGCACGTCCGGCATCAATGCCCTCAATGCGCCCGCTGCACGAAGATCTGGAACAAGGTCAGCAGAATTTCCGCGAGAATCAGCACGACGACGGTCGCCTCCAGCCGCACGGAGCGGTCGACGTCGATGATTTCGGTCAGCGCCCGCGCCGTCTCGCCGATGACATCGACCTTGGCTTTCAGCGTCTGGCCGCGCGCCTCCAGCTCATATTCATCCTCGAGCCTCGAATAGAGGCGCTCGAGATCGGGCCGGTCCCAGAGCACGTCCGGCTTGTCCTCCACGGCCACACGGCCGGAAACGCGATGCTGCACCAGCAGCGTCTGGCCGATGAGCTCCAGCATGGCGCGACGCCGGAAGGGCGGCCGCCCCTTGCTGGCGAGCTCGGCGGCGAAAGGCTCGATCGTATCGAAGACGGCGTTGACCCGCCGCTCGTCGCGGGCGAGCGCCACGCTCTTGGCCAGCGCGTCGGCGACCACCAGAAGCCGCTCGCCGGAGGCGTCCTTGATCGCGAGGCGGCCATTGGCCAGCGTCTTGTCGTCGCCCTCGGGCGTGATCTCGAGCACCAGGGTCTCGTCGTCGCGGCGCGCGGCGGCGCCGGCGACGCGGGCGCCCACCTTGGCCAGAATCTCGTCCTCCTCGAGCGGCGACAGGCCGAACAGCACGGCGACGCCGAATCGGTAGAGCACGACAAAGCCCGACTGCCCCGCCGGAAAGGCGAGCGGCGATGTGGAGACGAGATCGGCGCGCTCGAGCCCGCCCGTATCGATTCGCTCACCGAGCAGCAAGGCCCGCGCCGTCACGCAACGCGCCGCCGGCAGCGCCGAGACGCCCTGCGAGGCCGATTCGATTTCCGCCATAGACCGATTCCCTTCCAACCCCTCGCAGGATATCATGCGCGCCGCGCGGGCCGGGAGGCCGCTTGCAACCCATTCTCAAAAACGCTAGCAAGCCCGCGGATCGAGGACGCCCCATGCCTTACGTCGTCACGGAAAACTGTATCAAGTGCAAATATATGGATTGCGTCGAAGTCTGTCCTGTGGACTGCTTCTACGAAGGCGCCAACATGTTGGTGATCCATCCGGACGAATGTATCGACTGCGGCGTGTGCGAGCCTGAATGCCCGGCCGAGGCGATCAAGCCCGACACCGAGCCGGACCTCGAGAAGTGGATGGCGCTGAACGCGGAATACGCTCAGACTTGGCCCAATGTGACGGTCAAGCGCGACCCGCCGGCCGACGCCAAGGAATGGGACGGCAAGCCCGGCAAGCTGGAGGCGCATTTCTCGCCGGAGCCGGGCGAAGGCGACTGACGCCTCGCCGTCCACAGCGGACGCGCTCGCGAAATCGTTAAGAGATTCAACGGCGCCAGCGCGGCCGCTCGTAACCATGCGGAAAGGCGCCGGCGCCTTTCCTTTGATTTTTCCCGTACCACATGATATACGGAACATTAAGAATTAGCTTTCGGGCGCGAGGGGCGCAAGCGTCGCGATTTCCACAGCCGGAAATAGCGGCCAGCCGCCAACATCGAGAACGGGCGAAGAAGGCGGCGTTCGCCGCCAACGTCGGCTCTATATTGTAGAAGCGTCGGACTTTCGCCAGCCAAAGCATGCGCGGTCATTGGCGCTGTCCTGGCCGGGGCGCGATGAGCCCATTCGGTCACGAGGCTTCCCGTCCCGTCTCCACAGCGGGGCAACAGAAGGAGTATCCGCGTATGCCCTCGTCCAGCAAGAAGACCGCAAAGAACCGCAAGGCGTCCGTCGCCGGAGCGCGACGCGGCGCGGAAAGCAGGACGGCGCGGACCTCGGCCGCCGCGGCGGAGCCTTCGACCAAAAAGCCCGCGAGCGCGAGCGCCGCCGGCAAGACCAGCAAGACCCCGGCGACCAAAACCTCCGCTTCCGCCAAAACCTCCGTTTCATCGAAGAGCGCAGCTTCCGCCAAGGCCCCGGCTTCGGCCAAAAGCGCGAAATCCGCCGCCGGGAAGACGGCCGCGAGAACGACCGCTTCGAGCAAGACTGCTTCGAGAACAACGGCTAGCAAGGCCGGGACCAAGACGGGAGCCGCCGCCAGAACGCGCGCCGCCGCCAAGACGGCGGCAAAGGCGAGCGCGGCCCGCTCGGGCGCCTCGCAATCGGCTGCCTCGAGAAGCGGCAAGGCTGCCGCCGCAAAAGGCGTCGCGGCGCCAAAGGCCGCGAGTGGCAAGGCCAGAGCCCGCGCCAGCGCCGCCCATACCAGCGACGCCAAGCGCAGCGCGAGCGCCGCGCCGACGAAAAACGCCGAGGCTCCGCCTCACGCGAAAAGCATCGCTGCGCCGAGCATCGAGGCGCCGGTCGAGGCCACCCGCCCGCAGGCCTCGAAAGCGGCTCCGCAGGGAACTTCACATGAGACTTCAACCGCCGTTGCGGCCGGCGTAACTGGGGAGACGAGAATTACAACGCCCTTGCGCCAGAGCGCGATCAAAACCGATATCGAGCACTCCGACGTCGCCGCCTCCGCGCACGTCCCCGATGCGGGGGCGAGCGAGCCGAATGCGACGGCGCCCGTTTCAACTCCAGCTTCGAGCGAAACCATTCCAGTGCCAAAATCGACACAAGGAAAGGCGATCAACGCCAAATCTTCGCCGGCGCCCAGAGCCCCCGTCCCCGCCGCTCCCACGAGCGCCGCGACGGGCTCGGCCCTTTCGCCCAAGGCCATTGTCGCCGCGCGCACCGCGGCTGCGGCCCCCATCAAGCCGAGCCCCGCCGTCGCCGTGAAGGCGAAGACCTCGGCGCAGAAGCTCGGGTTCAAGACGAACGAGTTCGTCGTCTATCCGGCGCATGGCGTCGGACAGATCATCGCGATCGAGACGCAGGAAGTGGCCGGCTTCAGCCTCGAGCTGTTCGTCGTCAGCTTCATCAAGGACAAGATGACGCTGAAGGTGCCGACCAGCAAGGTCGCCACCGTCGGCATGCGCAAGCTGGCCGAGACCGAGGTCGTCGACAAGGCGCTCTCGACGCTGAGCGGCCGCGCCCGCGTCAAGCGCACCATGTGGTCGCGCCGCGCGCAGGAATATGAGGCCAAGATCAATTCCGGCGATCTCGTCACCATCGCCGAGGTGGTGCGCGATCTCTACCGGTCCGACACGCAGCCGGAGCAGTCCTATTCGGAGCGCCAGCTCTATGAGGCGGCGCTCGATCGCATGGCGCGCGAGGTCGCGGCCGTGCGCAAGCTGCTCGATTCGGAATCGCTCAAGCTGATCGAGTCCTTCCTGCAGAAGGGTCCGCGCCGCGGCGGTCCGAAGGGCGACTCCGAAGCGGACGCCAGCGACGATGCGAGCGACGACGAGGGCGAAGAGGACGACGTCGAAGAGCGCGCCGCCTGACGTCGCGCCCCTCTTTCGATTTGACGAAAAAACGCGGCCCGTCGGGGCCGCGTTTTTTTTGCCTCGGCGAGGAGCGATCTGCGCCGCCCCTCACTCGGCGGCGGCAGTCGTCTCTGGCGTCTCCTGGGCTTTGGTCAGCGCCTTGCGCAGCTTGCACAGCGCGCGATTCTCGATCTGGCGTACGCGCTCCTTCGATATGCCGAGACGATCGCCGAGCGATTCCAGCGTCACCAGGCTCTCGCTGAGCCGCCGCTCCTGCACGATGCGCAGCTCGCGCTCGGACAATAGCTTCAGCGCATCGGCGAGCCAGCGCGCGCGGCGACCGGAATCGACGCGATCCTCGACGACCTCGTCCGGCAGCGGCCGATCGTCGACGAGGAAATCCATGCGCTCGGCGGAAGTAGAGGAATCATCCTCCACCAATTGGCTGTTGAGCGAGACGTCGGAGCCCGCGAGACGCGAGTTCATCAGCTCGACATCGGCGCGCGAGACGCCAATGGCGCCGGCGATGGCCTGAAAGGCGTCGCCCGCCTCCGACTGCGGCGCATGCGCGAGCTTGGCGCGAAGCCGGCGAAGATTGAAGAACAGCGCCTTTTGCGAGGAGCTGGTGCCGCCGCGCACGATCGACCAATTGCGCAGCACATAGTCCTGGATCGAGGCGCGAATCCACCATGTCGCATAGGTGGAGAAGCGCACGTCGCGCTCCGGCGCGAAACGCGCGGCCGCCTCGAGCAAGCCGACATGTCCTTCCTGCACCAGATCGGCGACGGGCAGGCCGTAATGGCGAAAGCGCACGGCGAGCGCGATCACCAGCCGCATATGCGCGGAGGCGAGCTTGTCCAACGCATCCGTGTCCTTATGGTCTTTCCAGGCGACCGCCAGACGTTTCTCTTCCTCGCGTTCGAGAAAGGGCGCATCCATCGCCGCTTTCACGAGCTCGCGTCCAACTCCGGGCAAATAAGCCATTCTCGCTCTCCGGGGTGGCAGTCGCGCGCGAAAGGCTTTCGATCGAAGGGATCGATCGAGTAAAAAGCGCTACGACGATGCCTCGATTGAGGAGAATCCCCGAGCGGTCACGCAACCGGCGCCGCCGTCCGCCCCCCCGGGAATTCTAAGGCTTACAACATTTTCGGAGCGCGACGGTTCCATCAGCCGTGAGCGTTTCTCACTCGACGACGAGCTTGTATCTCTCGCCCGGCGTGAGGCGGCCTCCATGCTCGAGGCCGTTCAGCAATTGAAAATATTCGAGCGGACGATTGGGAACGACCATGCGCTGCGCCATGGATTCCGCCGTATCGTCCGCGCCCGCGCTCACGATGAAGAGATGCAGCGGACGCACGTCCAGCGACTCTTCCCAGCTCGAGCGTCGGAATGTCGCGACAGAGGCGGCAAAACGTCGCTCCGCCGCGTCGTCGAGCGCGCGCACGGCGAAAATCAGCCGATAGAGCTCGTCGTCGATCTGTATGACGGCGAGCTTGAAATTCCATTCTCCGGCGCGCGCGCTGGCGACCACTGCCGGCAATCCGTTGACGTCGATGCGCTTCATCGACGAGCGCAGGAGCCCGTCGACCCAGCCCGATTCGACATAGGCCTCGAGCGTCTTGCCGACCGGCGCGCGAACGCGGTCGAGCCGCAGCGCCTCGTCGTCGCCCTCCTTCACGCCGAAGACCGCCTCGCTCGAATTCTCGAGCAGAAAACCCTCCGGCGCGACGAAGGAGAAGCGCAGTCGCGGATGCGCGAACTTGCGGCCGCGCACGAAGCCGTCATTGGGATCGTCGCCATAAGCGAGGCCGTTGATCGCGGCGAGATAGCCCTCGCGATCACGCGAGCCGACGCCGGGCGCGCTGATCTGGCGCGCCGCCGCGACCGCCTTGGCGATGCGATCGGGCGTCGAGGGATGCGTCGCCAATATGTCGAGGTCGGGCGTTTTCTTCTTGCCGTAGAGAACGGCGCGCAGCTCCGCCGATTTGCCGAGCGCGGCGAGGAAGCGCGACGCGCCGTACGGATCGAAGCCCGCGCGGGCCACCACGCGCACGCCGATGGCGTCGGCCTCCAGCTCCTGCAGCCGCGAGAAGCTCGCGAAGGAGAGCCGCTGCGAGGCGCGCACGTCATCGCCCTTCTGCTTGCTCTGGATAACGGCGGCGGCCTGGCTGATGACCTCCGCCTCACGCTCGCGCTCGGCGCGCAGCGCGCTGTGGCGCGCGCTCACATGGGCGATCTCATGCGCCATCACCGCCGCCGCCTCGGAGGCGTCGCCGGCGAGCGCGAGCAGGCCGCGCGTGACATAGAGATTGCCGCTCGGCAGAGCGAAAGCGTTGACCACCGGCGTGTTGAGGATCGTCACGCGATAGGCGGCCTGGCCGGGCGTGTCGCTCGCCTGCGCGAGCTTGACCAATATTTCGTCGAGATAGCGCTCCGCCACAGGGAAGCGATATTCGCCGCCGAATTGCGAGACCAGCTCCTTGTGCTCGGCGGTGGAAGGCTGCTCGCCGCCCACTGTGCGCGGCACGGTCGGGGGCAGGCGCCCGCGCTGCGCGGCGGCGCCATTGAGCAGCTCGCCCTGCTGCTCGAGCTGGGCGCAGCCGGAAAGGCCGAGGAGGACAAAGACCGCGAGAGCGGCGAGACGCGCGCCGACCGCCGGCCGCACGTCACCGCCGGCCGGACGAGCCCAGGCGTTCGCCTCCGACCCGTTCGTCTCCGACACGTTCGCCGAGGAGCTCGATCTGCGCCGGAGAGACGAGCTCCATGCGCGGTCCAAAAGCTGTGTCAATCAATCCTCGCACGCGCACTCGCCGCCCCGTGAGCATTCTGGGCGACGTTCCGGCCCGCACGAATGTCTCGAGATTGCGTTTCCAGATCACGACAGCGAAATCTCCGCGGCGCGGCCCGAAATTCAGATAGAGGGAGCCCCCCGCCTCGCCGATCGCGCCGACGACGCCCTCCACCAGAACCATGCCCTTCTTCCCGAAGAGCGTTTCGGGCCGACCGGCGTCGAGGATGTGATACTCGCCCGAGGTCCAAAGTCCAAGCTTTCGTCTGCGCGCCTGCTCCTCCGCGGCGAGCAGCCCATTGCGGCAGGCGAATGCGGCCGGATCGGGGCGAAAGCGCGCGAGCCCTGCGGCGATCGCCGCTTCCGCCAGCGAGACGAGAGGCGCGTCGCTCCCCTCCCCTTCGACGAAGAGCCCCGCCGCAGCCGCTCCCCAGCGGTCCGGCGTCGCCGTCGGAGACGCGAGAAAGACCAGCCTACCGGCGCGCAGACGCTCGGCGAGGAAGCGCTGCAAGCTTTCGCGCGCGGCCGCGCCCGGCGGCAATTCGAGCCCCGAAAGGGTCAGGCGGCGGCCGTCCATCGTCCAAAGCTCGAGATCGAAGCCCGGCGCCGCGATCTCGACCGGAACAGCGGATTCGAGCGCGCAGACGCCCGCCGCCTCCTGCGCCGAGCCGAGGCAGGGCGCATGAAAGGCGCCCACGCAGACGAAGAGGCGAGCGGCGTGGCGAAGCTTCATCATTCCAAACATTGCGAGCGAAACTGTCGCGAGAGCGCAAGAGCGAGCCTGAAGGCTCGCTCTCGATACCATGCAGATCACCAGCGAGAAGACTTGTCTTCGCCACATCTCGCGCGACGCTCGCCGCGGCTTCGTCAAATTTTGGCCGAAAGCCGGCTTATGCTACGCCTCGTCCCGCACTGCTCTCGCGATCGATTCCCCCATGACCCTTTCGTCACGCTCCATTTTCGCCGGCGCCGCCCTCGGCGCCATGATGGCCGCAGGCGCGGCGCTCGCCGCCGAATCCGATAATGGCTCTCGCCTCGACAAGCTCGGCCAGGGCATACAGAACATCGGCCAGAATATCGGCCGCCGTCTCGATGTGACGCAGCTCTTCGGCCATCGCGATCCCGAGGAGGACGCCGCCAGCCGCGAGGCGAGCGCCTCGAGCGTGCGCATCGATCGGCTCGAGAACCAGATTCGCGCCCTCAACGGCCAGGTCGAGGAGCTGCAGCACAATGTGCGGCGGCTCGAGGAGCAGCTGCGGCGCGCTCAGGAGGGCGCGGCCTCCGCCCCTCCGACACAAGCGCCGCGCGTGGCCGCGACGCCGGAGACGTCCCTCCCCGGCCCGAGCACCATCTCCCCGGTCGGGCCGCGGCGCAACGACGCTCTCGATCCCGGCCCAGGGCCGAGCGCCTCCGCCGGAACGCGCCACAATGACGCTTTCGACGCCGGCTCCAACCCCAATGCGCCGGGCGCGCCGCGTCCTCTCGGCTCGACGCCCCCGAGCGCGCCGCTGCCAGCGGCCGCATCGGCAAGCGGCGGCTCCGATCTGCGCTCGCCGGGCGCTCCGCTCGATCTCGTCCATGGGCGGCTCGACGCTCCAGCGCCCCCGCCGGCCGCTCCGCCGACGCCCGGTCCTTCCGCCGTGCTCTCGCCGACGCCCACAGCTCCCCAGACGCCGAGGGACGAGTTCGACCTCGCCGTCGCCAAATTGCGTCAAGGCGAATATGAAGCCGCTGAAGTGGGTTTCGCCGGCTTTCTCACCCGAAACCCGAAGAGCCGGCTGGCGCCGCAAGCGATCTTCAACTTGGGCGAGAGCTACTTCTTGCGGAAGCGCTATCGCGAGGCGGCGGAAAAATATCTCGAGATCACCGCCAAGCATTCGGCCTCGCCGCAGGGGCCTGAGGCCATGCTGCGGCTCGGCCAGTCGCTGCATGAGATCGGCGCAAACGAGCAGGCCTGCGCCTCCTTCGGCGAGATCGCGGTGAAATATCCGGGCGCGTCGGCGCGAGTGAAAGAAATCGCTCAGCAAGAAAGCAAGAAGGTGCGATGCTGACGGGCGCAAATGCCCGTTGAGCCGCCGCTTCCCGATCCCGACCATGCGCTGGCGCCGCTCGCGGCCCATGACGCGCTGCTGCTCGCCGTCTCCGGCGGGCCGGACTCCATTGCTCTCACTCTGCTCGCCGCACGCTGGAAATTGCGCGCGCGGAAGCGCGTCGAGATCGCCACTGTCGACCATGGGTTGCGCGCCGAAGCGGCGCAGGAGGCGGCGCAGGTCGGCAAATGGGCGCGCGCTTTGGGATTTGTTCATCATATTTTGCGGTGGGAAGGCGAAAAGCCCGCCACCCGCATTCAGGAGCGCGCTCGCGAGGCGCGCTATCGCCTGCTCTGCGAGCGCGCGCGGGAGATCGGCGCGAGCGCCATCGTCACCGCCCATCACGCCGACGATCAGGCCGAGACGGCGCTGTTTCGGCTGACGCGCGGTAGCGGCGTCGCCGGACTCGCGGCTATGGCCATGGAGTCGCGCGTGGACGGGCTGGCGCTGCTGCGGCCGCTGCTTCATTTTCGCAAGACGGAGCTGGAGCGTCTCTGCGCCGCCGCGGAGCATGCTTTCATCCGCGATCCCTCCAATGAGAACCCCGCCTATGCGCGCGTGCGGCTGCGCCGTCTGGCCCACACCCTTGCGGCGGAGGGGCTCGACGCCGAAGCGCTGCTGCGCCTTTCGGCCCGCGCCGCCCGCGCCGAGGAGGCGCTCGCCTGGTCCGCCGCGCGCGCTGCGCTGGAGCTTGCGGCCGAGCGCGGCCCGGGGCTGTTTCGCGCCGAGGCCGGGGCTCTGCGCGCGCTGCCGCGCGAGCTGCTGCTGCGCCTGCTGGCGGCCGAGATCGCCCGCATCGGCGGCGGCGAGCCGCGGCTCGAGCGGCTCGAGCGCGCCGGCCAAAGGCTGGCGGAGGCGCTGGCGGCCGAAGGGCGCTTCAAGACCACATTGGGCGGGGCGTGCCTGACATTGGCCGGCGGCGCACTCGCCATTACGCCCGAGCCGCCGCGGCGGCGCGCCGAAATCACGCCACGGCCGTAAAAAAGCCACTCCGCTTCGATCGTATGATCCTCGGCGACACGCCTCTTCGCGCTGCGAAACGCACGCGACGCGCGCATCGCGAGACGGCGAGAACGTTGCGGCGAGGGCAATCTCTTGGCAATCGCGCCCGACGCGCCTAGATTACAAGAAACGACTTCTGTTTTCCGGGATGGCCCCGGCGGAATCGTCATTCGCAAGGTTCGACATGAACGCAAACTTCAGGAACATCGCTCTCTGGGCGATCATCGGGCTCCTCGTCGTGGCGCTCGTCATGCTGTTCCAGCAGCCGGGTCAGCGGACTCCGATCCGCGATATCACCTTCAGCGAATTGCTCACGCAGATCGATCAGGGCCGCGTCCACGATGTGACGATCGCCGGCAATGAGATCACCGGGCACTTCTCCGACAATCGGCCGTTCTCGACCTATGCGCCCAATGATCCGTCGCTCGTGCAGCACCTGACCGCGAAGAATGTCGCCATCAGCGCGCGTCCGCCGGCCGACGGCAACAGCTGGCTGATGACTCTGCTCATCAACGGCCTGCCGCTCATCGCCTTCCTCGGTGTGTGGATCTTCCTGTCGCGCCAGATGCAGGGCGGCGCCGGGCGCGCCATGGGCTTCGGCAAGTCCAAGGCCAAGCTGCTCACCGAGACGCAGGGCCGCGTCACCTTCGAGGATGTCGCCGGCGTCGACGAGGCCAAGGAAGACCTTCAGGAGATCGTCGAGTTTCTGCGCGATCCGCAGAAATTCCAGCGCCTCGGCGGACGCATTCCGCGCGGCGTGCTGCTCGTCGGACCGCCCGGCACGGGTAAAACTCTGCTCGCCCGCGCCATCGCCGGCGAGGCCAATGTGCCCTTCTTCACCATCTCGGGCTCGGACTTCGTCGAAATGTTCGTCGGCGTCGGCGCTTCCCGCGTGCGCGACATGTTCGAGCAGGCGAAGAAGAACGCGCCCTGCATCATCTTCGTCGATGAGATCGACGCTGTGGGTCGTCACCGCGGCGCCGGTCTCGGCGGCGGCAATGACGAGCGCGAGCAGACGCTCAATCAGCTGCTCGTCGAGATGGACGGCTTCGAGGCCAATGAGGGCATCATCCTCATCGCCGCGACCAACCGCCCCGACGTGCTCGATCCGGCGCTGATGCGTCCGGGCCGCTTCGATCGTCAGATCAATGTGCCGAACCCCGACTTCATCGGCCGCGAGAAGATCCTCAAGGTTCACGCCCGCAAGGTGCCGCTGGCGCCGGATGTGGATCTGAAGGTCGTCGCGCGCGGCACGCCGGGCTTCTCGGGCGCCGATTTGATGAATCTCGTCAATGAGGCGGCGCTGCTGGCTGCAAGACGCAGCAAGCGCATCGTCACGCGGCAGGAGTTCGAGGACTCCCGCGACAAGATCATGATGGGCGCCGAGCGTCGCACTCTGGTGATGACGGAGGAGGAGAAGCGCCTCACCGCCTTCCACGAGGGCGGCCATGCGCTGGTGCAGCTCAACATGCCGGGCTCTATCCCGATCCATAAGGCGACGATCATCCCGCGCGGCCGCGCGCTGGGCATGGTGCAGGGCCTGCCGGAGCGCGACCAGATCTCGCAGAGCTATGAGCAGCTCATCGCCATGCTCGCATTGGCGATGGGCGGGCGCGTGGCGGAAGAGCTGGTGTTCGGCCACGACAAGGTGACGTCGGGCGCGGCGAGCGACATTCAGCAATGCACGCGCATCGCGCGGGCGATGGTGACGCAGCTCGGATTCTCCGACAAGCTCGGCACAGTGGCCTATGCCGAGCCGCAGCAGGAGCAGTTCCTCGGCTATTCGATGGGCCGCACGCAGACGCTCTCCGAGGCGACGCAGCAGACGATCGACTCGGAGGTGCGGCGTCTGGTGCAGGAAGGCTATGACGACGCCAAGCGCATCCTCACCGAGAAGCGCGCCGACCTCGACGTGCTGGCCAATGGCCTGCTGGAGTTCGAGACGCTGACCGGCGAGGAGCTGATCGGCCTGCTGCAAGGGAAGCGCCCCGTGCGCGAGGATCTGCCGCCGGCCGCGCCGCCGGCCCGCCCCTCGCCGGTGCCGTCGACGGGCCGCACCCGGCCTTCGCCGGAGCCGGACGCGGGCGGTCTGGAGCCGCATCCGGTGTGATCGAAGCGGGTTCGAATTGGAAAAGCCCGGCCCCAAAAGGGCCGGGCTTTTTTGTCGACGGCCATGTTTTTCAGAACACGGCGCTATAGAAGGCCCTCGCCCCCAGACGCTGCTCGGCCTGCCAACGCATTCTGCGCCGTCTCGAAATATGCTCCCGGAAAGTGTAGCCCGCCCAGAAGCCGCAGCCGATCGAAACAAGTACCACGAACAAATCCATGATGGCGTCTCCGCTACGCACGCGAACGAATCACGAGGCGGACTCTAACTGCCGGCAACCGGGAGTTCATCATCGTGATTCCGCGCAATCAATGAGATAGCGTCTCATACTATCCAGCACGCGGGCCGAGGAGGATCAACGCCGCCCCCGCGAGGCAGAACGCCGCGCCGGCGACGTCCCAGCGATCCGGCCACACGCCTTCCACGGTCCACAGCCAGAGCAGCGAGGCGGCGATATAGACGCCGCCATAGGCGGCATAGGCGCGGCCGGCCGCCTCCGCCTCGACGCGCGTGAGCAAAAACGCGAAAGCAAAGAGCGACAGCGCGCCCGGCGCGAGCCAGAGCGGCGATTTGCCGAGCCGCGCCCAGGCCCAGAAGGCGAAGCAGCCGCCGATCTCGGCGAAGGCGGCGCCGATATAGGCGAGGAACGTCGCCGCGCCGATCGGACCGCTCACGCGAGCAGCGCTTCGACCGCCTCCGGCGGGCGGCACAGCACGGCCTTGTCGCCGATGACGACGATCGGCCGCTCGATCAAAATCGGATTCTTCTCGATCGCGTCGAAAATCGCCTCGTCCTTCACCGAAGGATCGCCGAGGCCGAGCTCCTCATAGGGCGTGCCGCGCTTGCGCAGTATGTCCCTCACGCCCTTGCCCATCTGCTTCAGCACCGCCTTCAGCGTCTTTCGGTCCGGCGGCGTTTTCAGATATTGCACGATCTCGGGCTCGAGCCCGGCCTCCTTCAGCCGCGCCAGCACCTTGCGAGACGTGCCGCAGGCGGGATTATGATAGATGACGACCTTCATCGAGCCCCCCGGATCATGTTAGCTTGCACGAACATAGCCCCGTCCGCTCGCAGAGCGAAGCGGCGGCGCGGCGCGTTCCGGGCCGCGTTCGGGAATACGCATTAACCACAGGACGCGAAAGGCGATGGAAGCGGCCAGTATGGATGACGATATTTCTTCATATCCTTTTCCGATCATGCCCGCAGGGTCGGCGTTTGGACCGAAAACGCCCACAATCTCGAGGTCGAGTTGGCGCGGCGGCGACTCTCGCGCCTTTCGGGCGTCGCCGCCCCGCCGTTTCCCGGAGAACGACAAGCAATGACGCGCAGCTATTTCGGCACCGACGGCATTCGCGGACGCGCCAATCAGAAGATCACGCCCGAGCTCGCCCTCAAGGTCGGCCAGGCCGCCGGCCTCGTCTTCAATCGTGACAGCGAGAGGCGCCACCGCGTCGTCATCGGCAAGGACACGCGGCTCTCCGGCTATATGATCGAATATGCGCTGGTCGCCGGCTTCACCTCCGTCGGCATGGAGGTGCTGCTGCTCGGCCCCATGCCGACGCCGGCCGTCGCCATGCTGACGCGCTCCATGCGCGCCGATCTCGGCGTGATGATCTCGGCCTCGCACAATCTCTACGAGGACAATGGCATCAAGCTGTTCGGCCCGGACGCCTATAAGCTCTCCGATGAGACCGAGGCGGAGATCGAGAAGCTGCTCGACCGCGATCTGACCAGCCGGCTCGCCGGGCCGCACGAGCTCGGCCGCGCCAAGCGCGTCGAGGATGTGCGCGCCCGCTATATCGAATACGCCAAGCGCACGCTGCCGCGGAACATGAGCTTCGAGGGGATGCGCGTCGTGCTCGATTGCGCCAATGGCGCCGCCTATAAGGTCGCGCCGGAAGCGCTGTGGGAGCTCGGCGCCGAGGTCATCACCATCGGCGACCAGCCAGACGGCTTCAACATCAATCGCGACGTCGGCTCGACCGCCCCGCAAGCGCTACGCGACAAGGTGCGCGAGATGCGCGCCGATGTCGGCATAGCGCTCGACGGCGACGCCGATCGCGTCATCATGGTCGACGAGCTCGGCCATGTGATCGACGGCGATCAGCTGATGGCGGTGGTCGCGCGCAGCTGGCGCGACGAGGGGCTGCTCGCCAAGCCCGGCGTCGTCGCGACCATCATGTCCAATCTCGGCTTCGAGCGCCATTTGCAGGGGCTCGGCTTGAATCTCGAGCGCACCGCCGTCGGAGACCGCTATGTGATCGAGCGCATGCGCGAGCTCGGTTACAATCTCGGCGGCGAGCAATCGGGCCATGTGATCCTCTCCGATTACGGCACCACCGGCGACGGCCTCGTCACCGCCATGCAGGCGCTCGCCGCGGTGAAGAAGCTGAATCGCAATGTGAGCGAAGTGTGCCGCTGCTTCGAGCCGCTGCCGCAAGTGCTCAAAAATGTGCGGGCGCGCGGCGCGCGTTCGCTGGAGCAGGCGCCCGTCGTCGCGGCGATCGAGGCGGGCCGCCGCCGCCTCGAGGGCTCGGGCCGTCTCGTCATCCGCCCCTCGGGCACAGAGCCGGTCATTCGCGTGATGGGCGAAGGCGACGATCCGGAGATCGTCGGCAGCGTCGTGGACGATATTTGCGACGCGCTCACGCGGGCGGAGGCGGCGTGACGTTTCGAGCGAGTAGCGAGTAGGGAGTAGCCGATTTGCTATTCGCTACTCGCTATTCGCCACCTGCAGCTCACGTAGGTACATCGCCAGTAAGGTTAACTCCACTTTAAGCGTTCTCGCTCAATCTTCCTTCACATTGGCGTAGCGCCAAGGGTCCGCGCCGCGGTCCTCTATCGTGAAGGGAAGACATAAATGGGCAAGACGAGAGCCCTCTTCATAGCGGCCGCGTTCGCTTCCGCCATGACAATGACCACGGGCGCATTCGCCGCCGATCTGCTGCTGCCGCCGCCTCCGCCGATCGTGGAGCCGCCGCCGCCCGCCGATTTCGGCGGCTGGTATCTGCGCGGCGACGTCGGCGTCGGCATCAATCAGATTTCCGATCTGCGCTCGACCTTCAGTCCGACCGTGACGGTGATCGCCCCGCAATTCGAGCAGCGTTCGATCGGCGACAGCGCCTTCATCGGCGCCGGCGTCGGCTATCAGTTCAACAGCTGGTTTCGCGCCGATGTAACCGGCGAATATCGCACCGCCTCCAATTATCGCTCGACGCAAAGCTACACCGACATTTGGACCGCCAATTGCGGATTCGTCGGCGCGCGCTGCCAGGATATCTACAATGCGCAGCATCGCGCGGCCGTCTTTCTCGCCAATGGCTATGTCGATCTCGGAACCTGGTGGGGCATAACGCCCTATGTCGGCGGCGGCGTCGGCGTCGCCGTGAACTGGCTCGACAATCTCACCGATTACGGACCCCAGACCGGCGGCTATGGCGCCGCCCGGGATTCGAGCCGCGCCAATTTCGCCTGGGCCGTCGGCGCGGGCCTCGCCTATAGCGTCACGCCCAATTTCAAGGTCGAGCTCGGCTATCGCTATCTCGACATGGGCAGGTTCCAGACCAATGTGATCGGCTGCGCCGCCGCCGGCTGCGCGGGCGAGCGCCAGTATTTCGACGTCTCCTCGCACGACATTCGCCTCGGCTTCCGCTACGCGCTGATGGCGCCGCCGCCGATGCTGATGGCGCCTCCTGGCCCGCTGGTCCGCAAATACTGATCGGAAGCGCTTCTCCGAAGCCTTAGGGCGCGCGGCTCGCGAGAGCCTCGCGCCTTTTCTTTTTGCGGAAGCCCGCGCAATCCTCTGGACGAGGGCCGAGGCCCCCTCGCGAGACGGCGCAAAATCGGCCATATCTCCTCCCATGGCCAAGCGTCCCGCCAAATCCCCCGCCCCAGAGGCCGACGATCCCGCCCCGCCGATCGCCGCCGGGCCGAATGTGCCGGAGCTCTCCGTCTCCGAGCTCGCCAATGCCCTGAAGCGCACGGTGGAGGATCGCTTCGGCCATGTGCGCGTGCGCGGCGAGATCACCAATTATCGGGGACCGCATTCCTCCGGCCATGTCTATTTCAGCCTCAAGGACCAGAACGCCCGCCTCGACGCCGTGATCTGGAAGATGACCTTCCTGCGCCTGCGCGTGAAGCCGCAGGAGGGGCTCGAGGTCGTCGCCACCGGCAAGATCAGCACGTTTCCGGGCAAATCCTCCTATCAGATCGTCATCGAGACGCTGGAGCCGGCCGGCGCCGGCGCGCTGATGGCGCTGCTGGATGAGCGGCGCAAGCGCCTCGCCGCCGAGGGGCTGTTCGACGCCGAGCGCAAAAAGCCCCTGCCCTTTCTGCCCCTCGTCGTGGGCGTCGTCACCTCGCCGACCGGCGCGGTGATTCGCGATATTCTGCATCGGCTGCTGGATCGCTTCCCGCGCCGCGTGCTGGTCTGGCCGGTGCGCGTTCAGGGGGAGACCTGCGCAGCCGAGGTGGCCGCCGCCATAGACGGCTTCAACGCTCTGCCCCCCGGAGGGCCTATTCCGCGGCCGGATGTGCTGATCGTCGCGCGCGGCGGCGGCTCGCTCGAGGATTTGTTCGGCTTCAATGAGGAGATCGTGGTGCGCGCGGCCGCGGCCAGCGCCATTCCGCTGGTCTCGGCCATCGGCCATGAGACCGACACCACGCTCATCGATTTCGTCGCCGATCTGCGCGCCCCCACTCCCACAGGCGCCGCAGAAAAATGCGTGCCCGTGCGCGCCGAGCTGGTGGAGCATACGGCGACGCTCGCCCGCCGCCTCGCCGGGGCGGAGCGGCGGCTTCTGGACGCCAATCGCCGGCAGCTCGCCTCTCTGCAGCGCGTGCTGCCGGCGGGGGCGCAATTGCTGCTCGCGCCCGCCCAGCGCGCCGATCGCGCCGGCGAGCGGCTGCGCGGCAATCTGCGCCGCGCGCTGGACGGCAGGCGGCTCGCGCTCTCACGCGTCTCCCATGTGCTGGCCCGCCATTCGCCGCAGGCGGAGCTGGCGCGCGCCTCCGAGCGGCTGAAGGGCCTCCAGGCGCGCCTGCGCCAGGGCCTCGCCGCCCGGCTCGCCCTCTCCCGCCGGGAGGCCGAAGGCGCGCAAAGGCGCCTCGACCATGCCGAGCAGCGGCTGCGCTCGGCCTTCATCCGCATATTGGACGAGCGGCAGGCGCGGCTCGAGCGGCTCGATCAGCTACGCAAGACGCTCGGCTATGAGCAGGTGCTGGCGCGCGGCTTCGCTCTGGTGCGCGACGAGACGGGCGCGCTGCTGCGGCAGGCGGCGGACATCGCGCCGGGCCAGAGGCTGGATGTGCAATTTTCCGACGGCCATGTCGCCGCGCAGGCGGATGGGGATGCGCCGCCTCCCGCTCCGGCCCCTGCCGCACGGCCGAAGCGCGGAAAAGACAAGGGCGGCGGCGACCAGGGGTCACTCTTTTGAAACCACGCGGCAAACTTCCACTCGGCGTCCGCCATCGCCTCAGCGGCGCGGTTGCGCAGCGAAACGGCGCTCGCCATATGCTCGAACAGGAGGCCCACTCCATGTTCAAGCGCTCGTCATCGCCACAGTCCGATGGTCTGAGGCTCCAGGCAATGGACGCCGAGGACCTCTCCTGCCTCTCCGCTTTGCTTCAGGACGCGCTGGTCCGCGTCGGCGACATCGCCTTTCTGCCCGAGCAGCGGCGCTTCGCCTTTCTCGGCTGCCGCTATGATTGGGCCGCCGCCGAGCAGGGCAAACGCGAGCGCTGCCATTCCGGCGTCCATTTCGACGGGGTGCGGCGGGTGCGCCAGCTCAAAATCCCGCGCGCCGAGCCCGAAGCGATTTTGGATCTTCTCGCCGTCACTTTCGAGCCCGCCGTCGAGCCGCCGGGGGGCGTCGTCACACTGGTTTTCGCCGGCGGGGCGGCGATTTCGCTCGATGTGGAATGCGTCGAGGCCCGCCTTCAGGACCTCGGACCGCGCTGGGCCGCGAAGGCCTGTCCGTCACATGAGCTTGACGAAGACGGCGAGGGAGGGTCATGACAACCGGAAATACCGGTTGGAGAAGAACATGACTTGGCGATTGGATGCGTCGGCGGCGGATTTCGAGGAGCGCTTCACCGCGCTGCTGGCGACGAAGCGCGAGGCCGCCCAGGACGTCGACGACACCGTCCGCGGCATTATCGAGGATGTGGCCGCCCGCGGCGATGCGGCGCTGATCGATTATTCCAAGCGCTTCGACCATATCGACCTCGCCGAAACCGGCATCGCGCTGACGAAAGCGGAAATCGACGCAGCCGAGGCCAAGGTGCCGAAGGAGACGCTGGCCGCCCTCGATCTCGCCCACGCCCGCATCAAAGCCTTCCACGAGCGCCAGCGGCCGCAGGACCTGCGCTATAAGGACGAGGCCGGCGTCGAGCTCGGCTGGCGCTGGAGCGCGCTCGAATCGGTCGGCCTCTATGTGCCGGGCGGCACCGCCTCCTACCCCTCCTCCGTGCTGATGAACGCCGTGCCGGCCAAGGTGGCGGGCGTCGATCGTCTGGTGATGGTGGTTCCAGCCCCGCATGGGGTGATCGACCCGCTGGTGTTGGCCGCCGCCAAGCGCGCCGGCGTCGACGAGGTCTATCGCGTCGGCGGCGCGCAGGCCGTCGCTGCGCTGGCCTATGGCACCAAGACCATTCGCCCCGTGGCCAAGATCGTCGGCCCCGGCAACGCCTGGGTTGCGGCCGCCAAGCGCCGCGTCTTCGGCCTCGTCGGCATCGACATGATCGCCGGCCCCTCGGAAATTCTCGTGCTCGCCGATAAGACCGCCAATCCCGATTGGGTGGCGATCGATCTGCTCGCCCAGGCGGAGCACGACGAATCGGCACAGTCGATCCTCATCACCGACGATCCTTCCTTCGCCGAGGCGACCGCCGCCGCCGTGGAGCGCCAGCTGGCGACGCTGTCGCGCTTCGAGATCGCCTCCAAGAGCTGGCGCGACTATGGCGCGATCATTGTGACCAAGAGCCTCGCCGACTCCATTCCGCTCGCCGACCGCATCGCCGCCGAGCATTTGGAGATCGTCTCGGAAGACGCCGAGGAATTGGCGGCGAAGGTGCGCAACGCTGGCGCCATCTTCATCGGCGCCTATACGCCGGAGGCGATCGGCGATTATGTCGGCGGCTCCAATCACGTTCTGCCGACGGCGCGCTCGGCGCGCTTCTCGTCGGGCCTCAGCGTGCTGGATTTCGTGAAGCGCACGTCGATTTTGAAATGCGACGCCGCCTCGCTGAAGGAGATCGGCCCCGCCGCCGTCGCTCTCGGCGACGCCGAGCGGCTGCAAGCGCATGCGCGCTCTGTGGCCGTGCGCCTCGATCAGCGCGGGGCGTGAGGTGTCGACAAGCGCGACCAAGCGGCTGATCTCCGTCACGCTCGATGAAGCATCCATCGGGCGCGGCACGGCGGATCAGGAGCATGAGCGCGCCATCGCCATCTATGATCTCATCGAGGACAACAGCTTCGCGCTGGAAGGGCATGACGGCGGGCCTTACGCCCTCGTCATCGCCCTGCATGACGCCAAGCTCGTCTTCGACGTCCGCGACGAGGCCGGCGCCACCGTCGTCACGCATATTTTATCGCTGACGCCCTTCAAGCGCCTGCTGAAAGACTATTTTCTCGTTTGCGAGACCTATTACGCCGCGATCCGCACCGCGACGCCGAGCCGGATCGAGGCGATCGACATGGGCCGGCGCGGGCTGCACAATGAAGGCGCGGCCCTGCTCGCCGAACGGCTGAAGGGCAAGATCGACTGCGACTCGGACACCGCGCGCCGCCTCTTCACGCTGGTCACGGCCCTGCATTGGAAGGGCTGAGCCCATGCCGGAGGGAGGCGGACCCCTATCGCGGCCGAGCGCCGTGCTGTTCGCCTGCACGCAGAACGCCGTTCGCTCGCCCATGGCGGAGGCGCTGGGGCGTCACTATTTCGGCCGCGAGATCTATTTCGCCTCCGCAGGGCTGAAGCGCGGCGAGAGCGACCCTTTCGCCATAGCCGCGATGGACGAGATCGGCGTCGACATCTCCCGCCACAAGCCGCACACTTTCGAGGATTTGGAAGATTCCAACTTCGATCTCATCGTCACTTTGTCGCCGGAATCGCATCACAAGGCGCTGGAATTCACGCGCGCTATGGCGGTCGATGTCGTCTATTGGCCGACGCTCGACGCCACCGCGACCAGCGGCTCGCGCGAGACGATCATGGAGTCCTATCGCGCCGTGCGGGATTCGCTGTCGAAACGCATTTTGAAGCTGCTGTCGGTGGAGCATGGATCGGATTGAGGCCGCCAAAAAAAGCGGTCATCGCGAGCGAAGCGAAGCGATCCAGGGGCCGCCCGACGACTCTGGATTGCTTCGCTCCGCTCGCAATGACGGGAAATGTCACCCACGCGCCAGAACAGCGAAGAGCAGCGTGAGCTGACAGAAGAAGCCGATGAGGAACATCGGCGTGCGCACCCACGGCAGGCCCAGCGTGTAGACGACATAATGCGCCGCGCGCGAGGCGAAGAACAAGAGCGCAGCGAGCGCCGTCGCCGACGTGCCGCCGCCGATGATCTGAATCGTCAATGCGAGCACGGCGAAGACGACGAGATTTTCGATCATATTCGTATGGGCGCTCTTGGCGCGCTGCGCCCAGGGCGCCTTGGTGGCGACGTCATGCAACGGATCGCGGAAGGCCTCGATCGGTCCCAGCTGCAAAATGCGCTGTAGAATATAGGGAATCCACAAGACCGAGGCGAGGCCGGCGGTCAGCACGGTCCAATAGAGTTCGGGAGAAATTGCGTTGGTCATAGCGTGTCGCGCTCCTCTAGGATCAAAGACGACGCGAAGGTAGCGGAACGCTTTTCATTGGTGAAGTACGCAGAAATTTCGCATATACTGACATATGCCGCCCATACAGCAATATTGGATACCAACCCATGCGCAAGCAGCGCCACGTAGAATATGACGAATGCCCGATCGAGGGCGCGATGGATATCATCGGCGGCAAATGGAAGCCGTCGATCCTGTTCCGTCTCGCCGATGGAACCAAGCGCTTTTCCGAATTGCAGCGGCTGCTGAAAACGATCACGCAGCGCACGCTCACGCAGCAATTGCGCGATCTCGAGCGCGATCGCATGATCTCGCGCCACGTCTATGCAGAAGTGCCGCCGCGCGTGGAATACAGCCTCACCGAGCGCGGCCGCTCGCTGGAGCCGGTGCTGGCGCTCTTGTTCCGCTGGGGCGTCGACAATGTGCTGGCGGAAAAGGCTACAGCCCCGAAAGTCCCCGCGCCGCGGCGATCAGCCGACGGTCCGACCAGCGCGGGCCGATCAACGAAATCGCGAGCGGCGGCGCGCCCGCGGGCCGCGAAAGCGGAACGCTGATCTGCGGCAGGCCGAAGAAGCTGGCGAAGAGAAAGGTGCGGAACATCTGATAGCGCTTGGCGTCGAGCGCTTCCTCGCTCTCGCCCAGCCGCGGCGAGACGAAAGGCGTCGTCGGAACGACGATGAGGCTGTTCTCGCCGAACATGGCCGCGACACGCGCGCGCCCATCGCGACGAAAAGCGTCGGCCTCGGCTTTGGCGGCAGGCGTCACTCTCGACGCCATGTCGAAACGCTCTGCAATGCCGGGACCGAATTGCGGCCGCGCGGCCGCGATCCAGGCGCCATGCGCGTCCCAGGCCTCATAGGCCTGGAGATTGCGGAAATGACGCAGCGACTCGGCCCAGAATTCCTCGCCCAGCGCCGCGTCTCGCTCGGAAAATCCTTGCGCGACGATGGCGCGCGCCGGCGCCATGGCGGCGGCGGTCTCGGCGTCGCATTGCGCGAAAGTCTCGTCGAGGAAGACAGCCTCGTCGAATGCGCCTTGCGTGAGATCGCGCGGCAGCAGCGCGTCGCCGACCCGCGCCATGAGATCGATATCGCGCGCGAACCAGCCGATGACGTCGAGCGAGGCGGCGAGCGGAACGACGCCATTCACGCAAATCGCGCCATGCGAGGAGCGAAATCCGTAAATTCCGCAAAAGGCCGCCGGCGCGCGGCAGGAGCCGGCCGTATCCGTGCCCAGCGCGAAATCGGCGAGGCCCGCCGCGACAGCCGCCGCCGAGCCGGAGGAGGAGCCGCCCGGATGGCGATCCGGCGCGGCGGGATTTACGGGCGTCCCGTAATGGGCGTTGGCGCCGAGCAGGCTATAGGCCATCTCGTCCATATGCGCCTTGCCGACCAGCCGCGCGCCGCAAGCGAGCAGCCGATCGACGACGGGCGCGTTCATCGCGGCGGGCGCATGAGTCGCCGCCCATGTCGGCTGACCATTGGCGGAGACGAGGCCCTCGACGTCGATGTTCTCCTTGACGACGAAGCGCGCGCCCGAAAGCGGCCCCTGCGCCGACGCCGAAACATCGAGCGAATGCGTCAGAGCGGAAGAAGAGCCCGACATTCCGTTTCCTCCCATCGAGCGCCGCGCGATTATTCATTTCCAGTTCATCGGCGATGCTGATTTTCGACGACGATCCGACTTTTACAAGATGCGGATTAGATTTTCACGAAATGACAGGTGCGGAATGACAATGAAGAAATATGTCGCCGAGGCGATCGGCGCAGGCGCTCTGGTGCTGCTCGGATGCGGCTCGGTGACGCTCGGCGAGCTCGGCGGCGTGCTGAGCTCGACGCAAGGGATCGGCCCGCTCGCCGTGCTGCCCATCGCCTTCGCCTTCGGCCTCACAGTGACGGCCTTCGCTTATGGCATAGGGCCGGTCTCGGGCTGCCACATCAATCCGGCGGTCTCGATCGGCGTCTGGTCCGCGGGGCGGCTCTCGACGCTCAATCTGATCGGCTACATCATCGCGCAATGTCTCGGAGCCATCGCGGGCGCGGCGATCCTCTACGCGATATTGAAAGGCCGCGAAGGCGGATATGACGTCGCCGTCGCCGGCCTCGGTCAGAATGGATGGAGCAATATTTCGACGACCTCGGCCTTTCTGGCGGAATTCGTCGGCACATTCCTGTTTCTGGTCGTCATCCTTGGCGCGACCTCGACCAATGGCGGCACCGCCTCGGCGGGCGTGGCCATCGGCCTCGCGCTCGTCGTCATCCATATCGCGCTCATTCGCGTGACGGGCACCTCCGTCAATCCGGCGCGCTCGCTCGGCCCGGCGGTGTTCGTCGGCGGCAAGGCGCTGGAACAGCTCTGGCTGTTCTTCGCGGCGCCGCTGCTCGGCGGGCTGACGGCCGGCCTGCTGTTCCGCTGGCGCAGCCTCGAGCCCTGACGGGATCGCTCCGGCCTCCACACGATTGAGCCGGAGCTTTCGCGCATGGCAGGATCGCTCCTCTTTCGCGAGGAGATCGATCGATGGCGCATCACCCGATCCGCGGCTTGGTCCTGGCCGCCGTTTTCTCAACCCTGATCGCGGCGCCGGCCTTCGGCCAGAGCCTCGATCTCTCCAAATCGACCATCGTCGATCTCACCCATTCCTTCGACGCCAAAACCATTTATTGGCCGACCTCGCCCTCGGGCTTCGAGCTCAAATCGCTGCACAACGGCCTCACCGAGCGCGGCTATTTCTATGCGGCGAACAGCTTCTGCTCGCCCGAGCATGGCGGCACGCATCTCGACGCGCCATTGCATTTCGCTCGAGGCCATTGGACCAGCGCCGAAATTCCCGTCGATCGCTTCGTCGGGCCGGCCTTCGTCATCGATGTGAGCGCCAAGGCCGCCGCCGATCCAGATTACACGCTGACGCCGGAAGACATCGCCGAATGGGAGGGAGCGCATGGGCGCATTCCGCAAGGCACGATCGTGCTGCTGCGCACCGGCTGGAGCGCGCGCTGGAGCGACCGCAAGGCCTATCTCGGCGATGATACGCCCGGCGACGCCACGCATCTGCATTTCCCCGGCTATGGCGCGCAGGCGGCGGCGCTGCTCGTCGTCGATCGCCGCGCCAAGCTCATCGGCATAGATACGGCGAGCGTCGATAATGGGCCGTCGCAGGATTTTCTGGTGCATCGAATCGTCGCCGGCGCCGACGCCGCCGGGCTCGAGAATCTCGACAATCTCGACAAATTGCCGGCGACCGGCGCCATTGTCTTCGCTCTGCCGATGAAGATTTCCGGCGGCACAGGCGGGCCGGCGCGCATCGTCGCCGTCGTGGCGCAATGAACCGCGTCTATTCCTGATCGGCGAGCCAATGCTCGAGCGCGTGAAAGCTCGCCTGCGCGCCGTCGATCATCGCCGGCAGCAGGCCGCGCGCCGCGCCCGCCTCCAGCGCCGCGCAGCAGAGGCGCCAATCCTCCGTCTCGCCGCCGGAGAGGAAGCGTCGGCCGCGCGCGCACCCTGCGCCGAGCAGCGGATCGAGCGCGGCGGCGAGAAAGGCCGCGCCGAGGCTCGATCCTTCGCGCACATAGAGCGCGCCGAGCCACTCGCCCGGCCCGCCGAGCGCCGGCGCTTCGGCCAGGGGCAGATGCGCGATGAATTCGCCGCTCGCGCCGAGATCGAAAAGATCGCGCGTGAGGAGATGCGCGCGGGCGTCGATGCGCAGATCGACGCCATGTCCGAGCGCGGCCTCGATCAGGGCGCGCTCGAACGGCAGATGAAATCCGTAGAGCCGCGCCAGCAAACGCATATATTGCGACGACGCGATCCGTCCCGCGGCGAGCGCCGCCAGCGTGGGATGCGCATGCAGCCGCAGATGCGCCGCCCGTGTCGCGTTGCGCAGCGCCGCTCGCGCCGGCGAGACGATCTCGCCCGCGGCGCTCACGCGCGCGACGCCTGCCGCCGCGAGGCCGCGCGTGTCGAGGCCTCTTGCGTCATTGCGCGCGAGAGAGCGCCCACCAGCTTCTCCGGCGCATAGGGCTTGGTGACGACGGGACGGCCGGCGAAGCGCGCGGGCGTCACGATGCGGCTCTCGAAGCCCGTGGTGAAGACGAAAGGGACATGCGCCTGGGCCAGCGCATCGGCGACCGGCCATACCGGCTCGCCGTCCAGATCTATGTCGAGCAGAGCGACGTCGAAATCGGGCCGCAGCGCCGCGCGCAGGCCGTCCCAGACAGTGGCGCAGCTATGCGTGATCTCCATACCCCATTCCTCCAGCAGCTCGCGGACGGAGAGCGCGACGAGCGCGGCGTCCTCGACCAGCAGAACGCGGCGATGCGACAGGGCTCGCGGGGGCGGCTCGCAGGCGCTTCCGCCTTGCGACTGCTTCTCCCTCTCGCGCGGCCCCTTGGCGAAGGCGATCTGCGAGACAGGAATGCGCAAGCGGCATTGGACGCCGCTCGCGGCGAAGCTCAGCTCCGCCGCGCCGCCGAGATCGATCGCCAGCGTGCGCTCGATCAGCATGCGCCCGAAGCCGGAGCGCTCCGGCGGCGCGACCTTCGGGCCTTTGCTCTCCTTCCAGCTCAGCTCGACGTTCTCCGCGCCCTTCTCGCGGCGACGGCGCCAATCGATGCGCACCATGCCGCCCGGCGTGGAGAGCGCGCCATATTTGGCGGCGTTGGTGGCGAGCTCGTGGATCGCCATGCTGACGGCGAGCGCCGCCTTGGGCTTCAAGGCGATCGGCTCGCCGCTGATATGGCAGGCGTTCTCCGCCGCCTGGCGAAAGGGCGCGAGCTCGTCCTCGACGATGGCGCGGATCGACAGGCCTTCCCATCGGCTCTGCGTGAGCAGATTTTGCACGCGCGCCATCATCAGCAGCCGGCTCTGCAATGTCGCGTTGAACTCCTCGAGCGAAGCGGAGGAGCGCGCCGTGAAGCGCACCAGCGACTGAATCACCGAGAGCGTGTTCTTCACGCGATGCTCGAGCTCGGCCATCAGAAAATCCTGACGCGCCTGCGCCGTCTGCCGCTCGCGCAGGGCGAGATCGAGCGCATGGACGAAGACCTCGAGGATCGACGAGCGCAGCGAACGCGCGATCTCGATTTCCGTGTCGCTCCAGGCGCGCGATTGCAGACGCGCCGTCTCCTCCCAGGCCTCGAAGGAGGCGCGCGGCGTCAGCGTCTCGCCATCCGCCTCCACCGCCTTGGCCGGATTGCCAGCCCAGCGCACGACCTGCCGCAGCTCGCCGCGGAAGAACAGCACATAGTCCTTCGGCGCGCGCGAGACGGCGATGGCGAGCACGCCGGAGGCGACGTCGCAATAGGCTTCCGCCGGCGCATAGGAGAGCGGCAGGCGGTCGGTCGCGAGCACGCCCTGCTGCGCATGCTCGTGAATCCAGCCGACCAGCGCGCCAATCTGCGCGGCGGAAGGCGCGCGGCCGAGCGTCACGCATTCGCCATCGATGCAGACCGCGCAGCCGTCCGCCTCGATCAGATCGAGCAGATTGGGCTGTCCGCCGAGCAGCGCGCCGGCGAGGTCGCCGCGGCCGGACATGGCGCCGACGAGACGGCTCTGCACCTCGCCCGCGCGCATGCGCCGCTTTGACGTCTCACCCTCGAGACGGCTCTGAAACTCGAGCGAGATCATCTGCGCGAACAGCTCGCAGGCGGCGCGGCGGCGCAGATCGAGGAAATGCGGCGTGCGATGGTGACAGGCGACGAGACCGAACAGCTCGCCGCCGACGACGATCGACACGGACATGGAGGCGCGCACGCCCATATTGGCGAGATAGCGCAAATGCACGGGCGAGACGCTGCGCAAAATGCTGCAGCTGAGATCGAGCGGACGGCCGGTCGAAGGCGAGAGCGCCGGCTCTATCGGCGCCGGCGTGTAGCGCGCGTCCGGTATGAGACGCAGCCAATTGGTCACATAGAGCTTGCGCGCCTGCTGCGGAATGTCGGAGGCCGGAAAGCGCAGGCCGAGATAGGAATCGCAGCCCTCCGCCGCCGTCTCGGCGATGACGCTCCCCGAGTCGTCCGGCAGAAAGCGATAGACCATCACATGGTCGAAGCCGGTCGCCTTCGCCGTCTCCCGCGCAATGGCCTCGGCATAGGCCTCTATGGTCTCGGCGCACGCCGTCGCGGCGAGCATTTTTTGCACGAGCCCGAGCGGATCGCGCTCGACGTCGGCGCGGCGCGGCTCCAGCTCGATGAGGATGACGCCATCGCCTATATGGACGACGCCCTCGAGCGCGACCGCACCGTCGCTCGCCTCCGTCTCGAAGGCGAAGCAGGAGCGCGGCCCCTCGTCGGCGAGGATGCGCGTCAGCCGCGTCGCCGCCACCGCGCCGAGCCGCGCCTCCACATTCTGGCCGAGCAGAGCGCTATGCGAGGCGCCGAGCAGCGCCTGCGTGTCGCCCGCGATCTGGTCGATGCGCATATCGTCCGGATCGAGGGCCAGAAGCACGCCATGCGGCTGGATCGCACCCGGCGTATGGATCGGCTCCCGATCGCAAATCGATAGTTCGACGCTCTGCGGGACGTCTCCTGTCATCGCGTCGCCGCTCCAGCGTCATGTTTGCGATGGGCGGTCATATAAGGCCGGACGCCTCGGCCTGTAGGGGCGCCGGCGGCGCGTCTCACGGTGAATCAAAATTAACCATTGGTCCCTTAAGCTCCGCAACCATTGCCAGACCAAACAGGACTGAATTTCCATGCGCTTTCATGTCGGCCGCAATTATCGCGCGGACGGAGAGAGATTCCGTAAGGCCTCGCCGCAAACCGCCAGCGATCTCGTTCTGGCGGCGCGATCGGCCGCGCGCGCCGGCGAGCCCGCCGCGCCGCGCAAATCGCCGTTCGCGCGCGCCGTTCTCGTCACAGCGACGCTCGCCGCGCCGCTCTTCGCCGGACGCGCCTATCTCGACGCGACGCGAACCGAGCCGGCCGCGATCGCCGCCGAGGAGACCAGGCCGACGATTCGGCAGGTGGAATTGCAGCCGGTGGAATCGCATCCGGCTCCGCCTCTGCAAAAGGCGGAGCGCGCGGAAATCGATCTGATGGCCACCGGCTCGACGCCGCCCCGACAGGAGGCTGCGCCCACCGCCTCTGCGGCCGCTGCGCCTGCGCCCGCCAAGACGCGACGGGCGGCGAGCGGCTCCGTCAGCCGTTCGGCCAGAGAAATTTCGAGAAGCCCGGAATCGTATCGGTAATGGTCTGCAGCTTGGGGCGGCCGACCGCCTGCTCGGCGAGCACGAAGACCGCTTTGGCGAGCTTCTGCAGCTGCGCGGCGGAGAGGCCCATGCTGGTCAGCCGTGATGTCAGCTCGACCACGTCTTTCTGATTTTTCCCGACCAGAGCCCCGAGGCCGCCGAGCGCCAGCCCGAGCAGGCCGCGGCGCGGCGCGGCGAGCGCCGCCTCGACCGTCTCGCGGCCGTCGGGAACACGCGCGATCAGCTCCGCGCCGATGGCGGCGTCGCGCTTCTCCAGAAACGCGAAAATATGACCGATCGCGAGGCGGGCGGTCGGCGCCGAAATGCCGACGTAATTGCCGATGGATGCGGCGATCTCCTCCATTTGCCCTCCGGTTCGGCGATGTGCGCGAGACGAGCGCCCGGCTTTTTAAGCTTTGACGCAGCGCCGCGCCATAGCGGCGCGCAAGTCATCGACAGACGACGACGCCGCCGGAGCCTTAGCCCCGGCGGCGCCACATCGTCCAGAGCGCCGCGATCACGCAGTCACATTCAACCGGGCCTGAGGGAACACGGCCGCCAGCCGGCGGACGCCGAGCCGGCGTGTCCGAGGCCGCCTTGAAGATCAGGGCTCGTGCTCGAGCAGATCGGGAATGCGCTTGGCGAGGCTACGCATCACGCTGTCCGCGCCTTTGAGCATGATGTCATAGAGCGCGTCGGAGGTCGGGTCGGTGGAGATCCCCTCCTGGACGAAGTGGAAATGCGTGCCGCCATTCGGCAGAGCGGAGATCGTCCAGGTGACGGTCACATCCATATAGTGACCGAATCCCTTGAGCTCCTCATGACCGCCCTTCCAGCGGAAGCTGAGCTTCTCGCCGGGGACGACCTCAAGCACCTTGCATTGGAACTCGCCATCCCAACGCTCGATCGGGCGGCTCCAAATGGTGAAGGAATGTCCGACCTCGGGCCGGATATCATTGGGGAAAAACCAGACGGCGAGCCATTCCGAATCCGTCATGGCGCGCCAGACTGCGTCGACCGGATGCTCGAAATCTTTCTCGGTCGTGATGTTTCGCGTCTCGGGCACGGCTGTCGCTCCTGTTTCAGAATTTGAAGCAACAACCCTGCCAAAATGCCGGGCGGCGGCTCACGCTGGCGCGCGCGCAACCTTGGCCGGGCCGAGATCGACCTGGATTTCGTCGCCCTCGATCTTCAGCTCATAAGGATGCAGGGCGTTGCGGACGAGATGCGTCACGCATTTGCCGTTGACGCTGTCGAAGCCCCAATTGTGATAATTGCAGAGCACGGTCTTGCCGTCGAAGCTCGCTTCGTCGAGCGGCATGTCGGCATGTGGACAACGGCCGCGAAAAGCCTTCAGTTCGCCGCCGGCCGGCCAGACCAGCAGGACGCTCTTGCGGCCGGCCTGAAAGAGGCCCATCGCCCCTTCGTTCACGGCGCTGGTGTTGCAGATAAAGGTGAACGCCATCGGGATCCCCCTCGTTTCAAGAAGCTTCCCGCCACGACACGCAAGTTGCGGACCAAAGACGTTCTCGGCGACGCCCCCTGCTCTCCCGGATGCGCACCTTCGAGCCTCGGAATGTTACCGTAAGCTCCCGGGCGGGATCGCAGGGCCGGCGCCATGCATATCAATGTGGCGCCGAATTTCTGTAAATGCATCGGACCGATTGTCGCAATCATTCTCCGGCATGCGCGATCAGCAGCAGAAGATTCTCCAATATGAGAACCGAGGTGAGAGGTCCGACGCCGCCAGGAACCGCCGTGAGGCGAATGTCGAGATCCTCGAGCGCCGCCGCTTCCACATCCCCCGCGAGCTTGCCGTCGATGAAGCCGACGCCGGCGTCGACGACGAGCTGGCCTTCCGAGAAATAGTCGCGCCCGAAGAAATGCGGACGCCCGGTCGCGACAAAGACGATATCCGCCGCGCGCGAGAATTTCGGAATGTCCGGCGTCGCCGAATGGCAGATCGTCACTGTGGCGCCGGCGTTGACCAGCATATTGGCGAGCGGCTTGCCCACCGTGCGGCCGCGGCCGATGACGGCGACGGTCTTGCCGGCGAGCTTCCCCTCCGTCTCCGCCATGGCGATACAGGCGCGCGGCGTCGCCGGCGCGATGAAGCGCTGATGCGGCCCGTTCTGCAGCAGCGCGCCGAGATTGCCGACCGAAAGCCCATCCGCGTCCTTATTCGCCGGAATGAGATTGGTCACGTCGATCTCATCGAATTCGGGCTTGGACGACATCACCACGATGACGCCGTGAATATCGGGGCGCGCGCAGAGATCGCGCATATGCGCGGCTATATCCGCATAGGAGCCGGCATGCGAGAGATCGACGCCCTCGAAAGCGGCGCCGACTTCCTCAGCGTGCTTGCGCTTGACGGCGACATAGCTCAGCGCCGCCGGATCGGACGAGCAGACCACGGCGGCGAGCTTGGGCGTGACGCCGCGCGCCTTCAGCGCGACGATCGCCTCCGTGAGCGCCGCCTTGCGGGCGGCGACGATCTCCTTGCTGTAGATTTTCTGCATAGGACACGCCTTTCACAGCGCCCGGCCCGGCTCCGCTATACTCCGAAAGCGACATAATCTATGCGCGGCCTTTCGACGCTGTCATGAGCGTGGTCTCCGCATCGCGTCGATCGTCGCGCCAGGCACGCCGGAGAAATTATTGGCGACCAGATGGCGCGGCGCAGCGCGCGCGAATTGATCGAGGTCGATCTCCTCGAAGGCGCCGCTGTTCCAGGTCTGGACGATCTCCAGCGGCTCGTCGCCTATGTTGCGAATGGCGTGGCCGAAGCCCTGCGGAATATAGGCGACGTCGCCGGGCCGAAATTCCGCGACCTTGCCACGTCCGCCGGAGCCGAAGATCGCGACCTGGCCTTTGCCGCGCAAATAATAATGCCATTCGTCGGCATTGACGTTCCAATGCAGCTTGCGCATCGCGCCGGGCTCCAGCGTCATGATCCCGCCGGACATTGTCGTCGAGGCCGGAAACTCCTTCGCCGTCGCCAGCCGTAAGCTCCCGCCGTCGAAATCGCGCGCGGCTTTCGTCTCGCGGGTCAGACGGAATCTGTGGGTCGACTCTTTCGGCCATGGCGCCTCGAGCGCATCTTCCGGACGCAGGATCGGACCTGCTTGAATGAAGGTCTCGCCTTTCGGGAAAGCGTCGAAAATATCCTTCGGAACGCCGAATTCCTGCGCGAGGAGATCCTTGGGCGTCAGATCGATCCAATCGGTGAGGGAGAAAGCGCTGGCGTCGGGCGTGAAGCGGCCGTCGTCGAAGACCAGCAAAATGTTGCAGGGCGCGTCGCCTATGGTCTGGATCGCATGGCCATGGCCCTTGGCGAAATACCAGAGATCGCCGGGCTCGAAATTATTGATCTCGCTCGCGCCGCTCGGATCGATGACAACGGTCTGGCAACGCCCGCCGAGCACCAGCGCCCATTCCGCCGCGGTGGCGTGCCAATGCAGTTCGCGCGAGCCGCCGGCGTCCAGAAAGGCGTGCACGCCGGCCATGCTATGCGCGATCGGAAACTCGCGCACCGAGACTTCCTTCGCCCAGCCGCCGGAGGCGACGCGCGGACGGCCGGCGTCGAGCGGAAAGCGAAACTCCATCGTCGCGCCGGGGGCGGTCGCCGCATGGGCCGCATGAGCCTCCGCGGCGTGAGCGGATTTGACGGTCAGCCGCTCAGCCGAGACGGCGACGGCGAGAGTCGAGAAATGGACCGCTCCCCAGGCGGCGATCTCGAGAAAATTGCGTCTATGGGCGAGCATGGGCCATCCATTCCATTCGCAAAAATGGCGAAGCGGCGAGCCGCGCACGGCTCGCCGTCTCGTCGAAGGATCAGCCGCGCTTCAATTGCGAGATGGTCGCCTCCGGCACGCCGGTGAAATTATTGCCGAGCAAATAGCGCGGGCTCGACTGCACCCATTTGTCGAGGTCGATCTCCTCGAATTTCGGATTGTCCCAGGTCTGGATGATCTCCAGATCCTCATCGCCTATGTTGCGGATCGCATGGCCGAAGCCCTGCGGAATATAGGCGACGTCGCCGGGTCCGAATTCGGCGACCTTGCCGCGCCCGCCGGAGCCGAAGATCGCGACCTGTCCCCTGCCCTTCAGATAATAGTGCCATTCATTGGCGTTCACGTTCCAATGCAGCTTGCGCAGCCCGTTGCGCGGCAGCGTCATTATTCCGCCGGACATGGTCTTTTGCGCCGGGAACTCGTCGATCGTCGCGAGGCGGAAGCTGCCGCCGTCGAAATCACGCGCGGCTTTCGGATCGCGCAGCAGGCGGAACTTATGCGTCGACTCCTTCGGCCAGGGCGCCTCCAGCGCATCCGAGGCCTTCAATATCGGGCCGGACTGAATATAGGCCTCGCCCTTGGGAAAAGCGTCGAACAGGTCTTTCGGCAGGCCGAATTCGAGGCCGAGCATTTCCTTCGGCGTCACATCGATCCAATCGGTGATGGAGAATGTGCCGTGCTCGGAGAAGGCGCCATTGTCGAAGGACAGGATGAAGTGACAGGGCTTGTCGCCGACCGTCTGGATCGAATGGCCATGGCCCTTGGCGAAATACCAGAGATCGCCGGGCTCGAAATTATTGATCTCGCTGGCGCCGCTCGGCTCGATCACGACGGTCTGGCAGCGCCCCTCTATGACGAAGGCCCATTCCGCCGCGATTGCGTGCCAATGCAATTCGCGCGAGGCGCCGGGCTCGAGATACATGTGAACGCCGGCGATGCCCTTGCTGATCGGGAATTGATGAACCGTCGCCTCCTTGGCCCAGCCGCCGGAAGTGACCTTCGGCTTATTGCCATCGAGCGAGAATTTGAAGTCCGGCATGGCCGCGACTTCTTTGGGATCGTGATAGGCGACGGCGTCGCCCGGCGGCAGTCCCACCGCCTGACGGCCGAAGCCGCCGTCGCCGGCCTTGGCGAGATATTTGTCGGTCGCCTCGGCGACGCTGGAGAATGTCACCAGCCCGCTCGCCAGAGCAGCGGAACCCAGGAAATCACGGCGGCTCTTGAACATTGTTTCCTCCTCCTGCCTCGCCTTCGAGGGCGAAGCGAAAATTTTTCTACAAAACCAAGTATCCGCAGAAGCGTTGCAAATCGGAATGGCCGATGATTAGATAACAGCTATCGAAAATTCCGATGGCTGCGCCAATGCTCGATCCGATCCATCTGCGCACTTTCGTCGCGATCACCGAGGTGAGGAGCTTCTCCGAGGCGGGACGTCAGCTCGGCCTCTCGCAATCGAGCGTCAGCGAGCATGTGAAGCGGCTCGAGCAATTCGCCGGGCAGAAGCTGTTCGAGCGCGACACGCATTCCAACGCGCTGACCGAGCATGGCCGCGCCATGCTGGAATTCGCGCGCTCCATCCTCGAGACCAACGCGCGCGCCAAACGGCATTTCGGGCAATCCTCCAAGCGGCGCGCGCTGCGTTTCGGCGCTTGCGAGGATCTCGCCATCGGCTGGCTCGGCGACATCATCCGGCCCTTCATGGAGGCGCATCCGGACGTCGATCTCGATTTCACCATCGCGCTCAGCAATCATCTGCTGACGGCCTTCGACGAAGGCCGGCTCGATCTCGTGCTGTGCAAGCGATGGCCGGATGGCGATCGGGGACGGCTCGTGTTCAGCGACCGCATCGTCTGGACAGCGGCGACGACGGAGCCGGTGTTTCGTCACGACGAGGCGCAGCTCGTGCTCTATCCGCCGCCGAGCATCACGCGCTTCATGGCGCTGACGGCGCTGGAGAAGGCCGCCGTTCCCTGGCGCATCGCCTGCACCAGCGGCGATCTCAACGGCCTCGCCACCGCGACCGGCATAGGCCTCGGCATGATGGCGCACGCCAGCACGCTGATCCCGCGCGGGCTGGCCGCCTGCGAGGAGGACGCGCGACTGCCGCCATTGGGATCGGTCGATTTCATCCAGATCGAGCGCAAGGCCGGGGACCGCAAATTGCTCGCCGAGCTGTCGCAGGCGATCGATCGAAAAGCCGCCGGCGCCTCGCGCAAATACTGATGCTACACAACTATAGATTGTATTTTATTCGCGCATGTCGCAAAACGGCGCAGTCGCTCGGGACGCCTCGCGTCTTTGATTTCGCGTAATTTTCGATATTTCCTCCATTTGTGGGATTTGGAGGCATAGCGCTTGCGTTAAGGTTAACGGGATAGAGCGCACGTTTCATTTTGAAATCGACAAACTCTCCATCCCTGTAAAAATATTTAGTATCTTCAACACCTTGAGAGGCTTGCGTTGTGGAGCTCTCGATCACCGCGCCAAAATGACACAGTGAAATAGACGATGAACAAGAAAAACGATCCATCGATCAATTATGATCCAAAGCAGGAGCCCGCCCGACGGCGTCCGCTCCCTTCCCATTCCGAAAACGAGGCCGCGAAGCAGCCGAGCAGCGAGCCGCTGGCGGATAAGCTCCGCCATGTCCGTGCGATCCTGCGCGCCGTCGAAGAATCACGCGAGCAGAATCTGACGACCAAGCGCCTCTTCGAGCCGACGGCGATCGACTGCCTCAAGCAGCTCGTCGAAGCGCTCGACAGAAACGAGGGCGTCGAAGCCGCCCTCGTCGATGCGCGAACGATATTGAAGACCGCCGGAATGGGCTGAACAAAACGAAAGACGCCGGGCCTATAGGCCCGGCGTCTTCCTGCTCGGAATGACCGCGAGCCCCGACCGCGCCAGCGCGCCGCCGGGGCTTTTTCTCAATTGGCGGCGGCTTTCTTCAGGCCGATCGCCACGCGCAGCTCATCGATGGTCGCGACGCGCCCATGCAGGCCGGCGATACGCTCGACATCGAGACGGAGCTTCTGAATATTGTCGTAGAGATTGACCGAGAACGGATTGGGCGTCGCCGGCGGCGGCGCGCCGACCGCGGCCGGCGTATAGGCGTCGGCCTCGATCACGAGCTTCTCCTTCGGCAGAAAGACGAGCGCGAGATCATCCGAATGGCCGCTGCCGGCGATGTGATGAATCTCGATCGCATGCAGGTCGCCGAGCGCGTGCTTGTGCTCATAGGTCTCGAACTTCGCCGCCTTCTTCGAGGCCGCGAGACGATCGGGACGCAGCGTATGCGGCGCGGCCCAGGCCTTCTCGTAATAGGCCTTGCTGATGTCCTGCGTCACAATGGTCGCGCCGGCGTCGACGAAAGTGCGCAGACCGCCCGAATGGTCGAAATGCACATGGCTGTTGACCACATATTTCACCGGCTTGCCGGGAATGACCTCGCCGATCTTCTGGATCAGCGCGATCGAGCGCTCCTCGCTCAGCGGCGCCTCGATCAGCACGACATGGTCCTTCTCTTCCACGGCGAGGCTGTGATGCGTGCCGCCAGTGAGATAGAAGACGCCATCGGCGAGCTTCTCGGACGCCACGGCAACGACAGGCGCGAGCGCGCTCGCGACATTGGCGGGAACCGCAATGTCGACCGCGCCATTGGCCTTGGCCGAGGCGACATTGACATGCAGAATCTCGTGGCCGCCTTCGCTACGATGAATCTCGGCCGGGAAATGCAGCCCGCCGAAATCCTTATAGCCCGAGAAATGCGTCTCGATCAGCGTGTCGCCCAGCACCGGCGTGTCGATCCAGGTCTTGATCGCCGACACATGATTATCGGCGCCGATCGCGCCGACGAAGCGGCGCGCGCCAATGGCGAAGGAGACCTCGACGCCGGAGCCGACGGTTTCCGATTTCGCGTTATTGGCGAGCGCGGCTTTCAGAAAGCCCTGCGGCGTCGCCCAGATTTCGGCGACGCGCTCGTCCACGGCGGCCGGAGCCGGCGTCGCCACCGGAGCGGCGCCCGGAGCCGCGCCCTGCGGCGGCGCGACATTCCAGGCCTTGTCGCCGACGACGAACCATTCGAGCTTCTGCTCGACCGGGGCCGGACGGGCGCGGCCGTCGGGCGTCTGCGAGCGGGTGATGAGCACGCGCTCGGCCGCCTTGTCGAAGTCGATCGCCGCGCTATAGGCGGAGACGTCGAACTTCGGCCAATCGCCGCCGGGAATCGGGGCCTGGCCGAACTGACGCCAATGGCCAGCGCCGGCGAATTCCAGCGTCTTGACGCTGGCGGCGGAGGCGAGCGTCGCCGCCTCCTGCAGCGAGGCGGCATGCGCCGCTCCCGCAAAGACCGACGCCGTCAGTCCTAATCCGGCGAGCGTCTTGAAACTGCGTATCGACATGAGAACCTCTCTCTCTTCCTCGGGGGCGCAGATTTTCATCGGCGCGTCGTGACGCGCCGATGCGGGGGAAATGGCCGCGTCTTCTGCTCGCGGACTCTCGTCGGGGCCTGAAGTGCGCGTCAGGCCGCCGGCGCGGCGACGAAACCGCTCTCGCCGCCGCCTTCCGCGAGCGCGTGAGCGTCGGCCTCGTCGACACGATAGGAATCGATGCGCGCTGTCGCCGGCCCTCTCGCCGCGAGAGCGAGAAACTCATCGACCACCGCAGCCGAACCGGCGATCAGCGTCTCCACCGAACCGTCAGCGCGATTGCGGACCCAGCCGGCGAGATGCAGCCGCCCCGCCTCGCGAGCGACAAAGACGCGATAACCGACATTCTGCACATGCCCTTCGACGATGATGCGGGCGATGCGCCTCTCGCTTTGCGGCGACGTCACGGGATTCTCCCAGATGATGCGCGGTCTCATTTGGACGTCACGCGAAAGCCTGCGTTCTCCGGCGGCGCGATGGCCGTCTCCGCATGCGGCGTCCCCTCCGGCGCCCAGTCGTAAGGCACGGGCTGCGCACGATAGACGCTGTAATTGAGCGTCGGGCGGCCGGTTTCCGCATCCTTGCCGCGCCGCGGATAGGGGTTGAGATATTCCCAGACGATCTCGCCCTCGGGCGTCACCTGGAAGAAGCGCCCGATCTGACCTTCGTCGATGAAAGTATTGCCATTGGGTAGGCGCCGCGCATTGCTGATATGCGTGCTGCGGAAGGTCCAGCCGGGATTGCCGGAGCTCGCGCCCGTATATTGCCAGACGATCTGCTTGGTGACCGGATCGATCTCCAGCACGCGCGAACCGCCCGTGTAGGTGACGGAAGCGCGCGGATAGCCGGCCTCGCCCTGATTGTCGAAGACGAGAAGATTGCCGGCGCCGGGCAGGCCCTTGGGAATGATCTGCGCGTCATGCTGGCCGGAGATTTGATCGACGGGCCGCGGAACCTTGCGCGATGTCGTCGTTCCATCCTCCGACACCGGCGGGAAATGCGGCCCCAGCGTCCAGACGATCTTGCGCGTCTTGCGATCGACGATGGCGATGAAATTGCCGTTGCGCGAGTCGAAGATGAGATTGTCCGGCGCAAAGCGCGCATCGCCCTCGTCATGCCAATGATTGGGGCCGACGGGCTTCAGATCATTGACATGAAGATAGTCCGGATTCTTCGAGCCCTTTATTAGCTTCAGCTCATCGGCCGTGAAGCCGATCTCGTCGAGATGATCCGAAGCCGCCCAGGTCCACACGATATCGCCATCGGGATTCGCCTCGTAAGCGACATCGTCGAGAACTTGCGGCGCGGCGAAGCCGGGAAGCGGATAGGAGATATTGGCGAGCAGCAGCGTGTTGCCATTGGGCAGGCGCGTTATGTCGTGATGCTGGCGCGCGACGCCGCCCGGCGCCGCGGAGCCGAAGCTCCACACGGGCTTGCCGTCCCAATCGACCTCGCCGACCGTTTTGCGCACGCGCGTCTGGGCGCGGCCGGGCGTGAGATCGGTTCCCCTGCCCTCCTCGCTCTCCAGCGTGACGAATATATGCCCCCGCGCGCCCTCAACGAGCGCCGGATCGATGAAGGAGACGGGCTGGCCCGTATATTTCCACTCGCGCACGACCTTGCCGGTGAGATCGACGAGCCTCGTCACATCATCGCCGCCGGCGAAGAGAACATAAGAATTATAGGCGCGCGCAGGATCGTAGATGGTCGCGCCCGTCGGATAGACGCTGGGCTCCGCCGAGGCGCCGGCCGCCGCCGCCGCGAGAGCGCCCACGCAGGCGCTGCGCAAAAACCACGCTCCGAAAAGGGTTTCGATTGAAAAGCGATGCCTGCCGCGGGCCATCGGACGCTCCCGTCTTGCTGTGATGCCGCCATTATATTCACACTTATCAGCTATGATAAATAGCAAAATGCTCGAGTTCTACACATAAGAAGGAATTTGCCTCCCGCATCGCCGAGAGAGACTCGCCGCCTCGCAGAACGACATGCTCTAAAGTGTTTTTCTATATGCGCGTCGCGCTTTCGCGCCGCTCCGGCGAATGGCGCTCCGGCGCCGCTCTGCTCGAAAAATTGCACTTGTTGGATGGATAAGAAAAACTATATCTGTCGAGCTTATGTAGAAAGCGCCGGAGGCATTGTGACCATCTCATCCTCTCGACCGGGTTTCCGCAACGCCCCGGGCGAAATCGAAGTCGAGCGCGCCATCGCCGAAATCCGCGCCGGACGGCCGATCATTCTGCATGAGAATGGAGAACGCATCCTCGCTCTCGCCGCCGAAGCGCTCGACTCCTTCTATTGCGAGAGCTTCGAACGTCTCGGCCGCGCCGACGCGCGCCTCGCCCTCTCGGGGCCGCGCTTGCGCCGCCTCGGCGCGCAACGCCGCGAGGCCGGCGCCGTCGCAATGCCCGTGCTCGACGTCCCGCGGGCGCATGCCCTCGCTTTCGATTCCGACGCGCGCCTCGATGCGCCGGCCGCCGCTCTCTCCGCGCTGGAGGAGCGCGCCTTGGATCTGATGCGTCTCGCGCAAGTGCTTCCGGCGGCGATCATCGCCGGCGCGGAGGGCGCCGAGGCCGACTTCGCCCGCCCGCTCGAGGTCGCCCGCGCCAATGTCGCCGCCTACCAGTCCACACGCCTCGCGGCTCTGCGCATCGTATCTCGCGCGCGCGTGCCGCTCGAGGGCGCGCCAGACAGCGAGTTCATCGTCTTTCGCGGCGGCGAAGGATTGCGCGATCAGGTGGCGATCGTCATCGGCGAGCCGAATTTCGCGCTCCCCGTGAATGTGCGCCTGCACTCGGCCTGCCTCACCGGCGATCTCTTCGGCAGCCTGAAATGCGATTGCGGCGATCAATTGCGCTATACGGCGCGCTACATGGCGGAGAATGGCGGCGGCGTGCTGCTCTATCTCGATCAGGAAGGCCGCGGCAACGGGCTCGCCAACAAGATTCGCGCCTATGATCTGCAAGCGCGCGGCTTCGACACCTATGACGCCGACGAGACGCTCGGCTTCGACAAAGACCAGCGCCGTTTCGCCTTCGCCGCGGAAATGCTGAAGCTGCTCGGCGCGCGCCGCGTGCAGGTGCTCACCAATAATCCAGAGAAGATCGACGCGCTCACGCAAGCGGGGCTCGAGGTGGTCGCCGACCAGCGCATAATGGGGCGCCGAAACACCCATAATCTCCGCTATCTGGCCGCCAAGCGCGACAAGGCTGGACATCTCATCGACCTCGACCGCGCCCCCGCCTGACGCAAATGGCGGGGACCGCGCCGCCGAATATATTGATTATTCCTATATTCCATATATGCTTTAAATGGATCATCGGCGCGACGACGATAACATTGGGCGCGCGCCGACGCACAATGCGATTCTCGCGGGGTTTCGACGCAATGAGTTCCGATCTGACTGAAGCCGCCCCTCCTTTCATCGGAGCGGCGAGACGCTTCCTGCCGCGTCGGAACCTCACCCGCTGGATCGTCGTGGGGCTCGTCGGCGCTGTCGCGATAGGCGCATGGCGCTATCGGGCCGCCGAAACGCCAGCCGCTCCCACGCCAGGCCGCGGACCGGCCATCGCCGTCGCCGTCGCGGAGATCACGCGCGGGGACTTTCCGGTCGTCTTCTCGGGTCTCGGCACAGTGACCGCCTCCGCGACATCGGTGGTGAAGGCGCAGGTCTCCGGCCCGCTGGTGGAGGTTCGCTACAAGGAGGGCCAGATCGTCAAAGCCGGCGACATTCTCGCGCGCATAGACCCGCGGCCTTTCGATCTCGCCGTGGCGCAGGCGCAGGCTCAGCTGCAGAAGGACGAGGCGCTGCTGCAGAACGCCGAGCGCGATCTCGCCCGCTATGAGCTGCTGCGCACGAAGGTGAAGGACGCCGTCTCCGGCCAGCAGCTCGATACGCAGCGCGCCCTCATCGGCCAATATCGCGCCGCCGTCGAGATGGATCGCGCGCAGGTCGGGCAGGCGAAATTGAATCTCAGCTACGCCAATATCGCGGCGCCCATCGACGGCCGCATCGGCCTGCGTCTCGTCGACCCCGGCAATATCGTGCAGACCAATGATCAGAACGGCATAGCCGTGGTGACCCGGCTCTCGCCGATCACGGTGATCTTCACTCTGCCGGAGGTGAGGCTGCAGAGCGTGCTGAAGCGTTTTCGCTCCGGCGAGGCGCTCGCCGTCGTCGCCTATGATCACGAGCATTCGCAGGCGCTCGCGCATGGCGTTCTCTATGCGATCGACAATCAGATCGACGCGACCTCCGGCACGGTGAAGCTGCGCGCCGAATTCTCCAATGAGGACGAGAAGCTCTACCCCAATCAATTCGTCAACGCCGAATTGACGGTGGAGACGCTGCTCAATGTCGCGCTCGCCCCGGCGCCGGCGATTCAGCGCGGCGCCAAAGGGCCTTTCGTCTATGTGCTGGAGAGCGACGACAAGGTCTCCGTGAAGCCGGTGCGGATCGGCCCGAGCGACGGCGAGCGCGCGGTGATCGAAGGCGACCTCGCGCCCGGACAGCGCGTGGTGGTGGAAGGCGTGGACAAGCTGCGCGACGGCGCCAAGGTGACGCTCGCCGCCGGACCGGGCGCGGAGAAGAAATCCCCGCCCGCCGAGGGACGTCGTCCAGAAAAAGCCCCCGCGCCGTGAGCGCCCGCCGATGAGCGTCGATATTTCCCGCCCCTTCATCGAGCGCCCCGTCGCCACCACTCTGCTGATGGCGGCGATCTTCCTCGCTGGCGCGATCGGCTTTCGCCTCCTGCCCGTCTCGGCGCTGCCGCAGATCGACTATCCGACGATCGAGGTGCGCACCTTCTATCCCGGCGCCAGCCCGGAGGTGATGGCGGCGACCATCACCGCGCCGCTCGAGCGCCAGCTCGGGCAAATGCCCGGCCTCACGCAGATCGCCTCGACGAGCTCCGGCGGCGCTTCGATCATCACGCTGCAATTCAGCTTGAAGCTCTCGCTGGATTTCGCCGAGCAGCAGGTGCAGGCGGCGATCAACGCCGCGCAGAGCTTTCTGCCGACCGATCTGCCGGCGCCGCCGATCTACGCCAAGATCAATCCCGCCGACGCGCCAGTTCTCACTCTCGCGCTGCGCTCCAAGACGCTGCCGCTGACCGAGGTGCAAGATCTCGCCGACAGCCGCATCGCGCAGAAGATCTCGCAGCTCTCCGGCGTCGGCCTCGTCAGCGTCTCCGGCGGCAATCGCCCCGCGGTGGTGGTGCGCGCCAATCCCTCAAAGCTCGCCGCCCATGCATTGTCGCTCGAGGATTTGCGCTCCGTCATCTCCAACGCCAATGTCAATCTTCCCAAGGGCAATATAGACGGCCGCACGCAGCAATTCGCGATCGACGCCAATGACCAGATCCGCAACGCCAAGGATTATGAAGGCCTCGTCGTCGCCTATCGCAATGGCGGACCGGTGCGGCTGGCCGATGTCGCCGAGGTGACGCCGGGCGCCGAGAATCGCGAGCTCGGCGCCTGGACCGATCTCGAGCCGGCGATCATCGTCAACGTGCAGCGCCAGCCCGGCGCCAATGTCATCGCCGTCGTCGATCAGATCAAGACGCTGCTGCCGGCGCTCTCGGCCTCCCTGCCCGCGGCCATCGATCTCGCCATACTCACCGACCGCACCACGGCGATCCGCGCCTCCATCCACGATGTCGAGATCGAGCTGCTCTTCTCCATCGCGCTCGTCGTCGCGGTCATCTTCCTCTTCCTGCGCAGCCCGCGCGCGACGATCATTCCGAGCATCGCCGTGCCTTTGTCGCTCATCGGCGCGCTGGCGGCGATGTATCTGCTCGGCTACAGCCTCAACAACCTCACGCTGATGGCGCTCACCATCGCGACCGGCTTCGTCGTCGACGATGCAATCGTGATGATCGAGAACATCTCCCGCTACATAGAGAAGGGCGAGACGCCGCTCGCCGCCGCGCTCATCGGCGCGCGCGAGATCGGCTTCACCATCGTCTCGCTGACGATCTCGCTCATCGCCGTGCTCATCCCGCTGCTGTTCATGAGCGATGTCGTCGGCCGGCTGTTCCGCGAATTCGCGGTGACGCTCGCCGTCACCATAATGATCTCGGCGGTGGTGTCGCTGACGCTCGCGCCCATGCTCAGCGCCAAGCTGCTGCGCGCCAATGACCTGCATTCGCATGACGGGCCTTCGGCCGGCGGCTGGTTCGATCGGCTGATCGACGCCTATGGCGCGACCTTGCGTTTCGTGCTCGCCCATTCGCGCGCGACGCTCGTCAGCTTCCTCGCCACGCTCGCGCTCACCGGCGCGCTCTACGCCGCCATCGGCAAGGGCTTCTTTCCCGTGCAGGACACGGGACTGGTGCAAGGCTTTTTCGAAGGCGGCCAATCGCTGAACTATGAGGCGATGACGCGCAAGCAGCTCGATCTCGTCGAGCTTCTGCTCGCCGATCCCGCAGTGGCGCGCGTCTCCTCCTATCTCGGCGTGGACGGCGTCAATCGCACGCTCAACAGCGCCCGCCTGCTCATCGAGCTGAAGCCGAAATCCGAGCGCGGCTCCATTTCCGCCGTCACGCGCCGTCTGCAGGACGCCGCGCGCGCTCATGCGATCGGCTCGCTCTTCCTGCAGCCGGCGCAGGACCTCTCCATAGACGCCGGCGTCTCGCGCGGCGAATATCATTTCGCTCTGCAGGACGCCAATCCGGCCGAGCTCTCCGACTATTCCCGCCGTCTCGTCGACAAGCTCTCCCTGCTGCCGCAATTTCGCGACGTATCCTCCAGCGCGCAGGACGGCGGCCGCGCGCTCTTCGTCGAGATCGACCGCGACGCCGCCGCCCGCTACGGCATCTCCGTCGCGACGATCGACAATATTCTCTATGACGCCTTCGGCCAGCGCATCGTCTCGACTCTGTTCACGCAGACCAATCAATATCGCGTGATATTGGAGACGACGAAGCGCGCGGCCTCCGGCCTCGACACGCTCGCCGGCCTGCGCATTCCCGCCAATGGCGGACAGGAGACGCCGCTCGCCTCCATCGTGAAGATCAAAGAGATAACCGCTCCGCTCTCCATTGATCATCTCGCGCAATTCCCCTCGACGACGATCTCCTTCAATCTCGCGCCCGGCGCCTCGCTCGGCGCGGCGATGGAGGCGCTTTCTCTCGCTCAGACGGAAATTCAAACGCCGGCGAGCGTCATCACCGTGTTCCAGGGCGCGACGCAGGCCTTCAACGCCTCATCGGTGAGCACGCTGCTGCTGATCCTCGCGGCCATCGTCACCGTCTATATCGTGCTCGGCGTGCTCTATGAGAGCTACATTCATCCGGTGACGATCCTCTCGACCCTGCCCTCCGCCGGCATAGGCGCGCTGCTCGCCTTGATGCTCGCGGGCGATGATTTCTCCGTCATCGGCGTCATCGGCGTCATTCTGCTCATCGGCATCGTCAAGAAGAACGCGATCATGATGATCGACTTCGCGCTGCAAGCCGAGCGCGACGACGGGCTCGCGCCGCGCGACGCCATCTACAAAGCCTGCATATTGCGCTTTCGCCCCATATTGATGACGACCATGGCCGCGCTGCTCGGCGCGCTGCCCTTGATGCTCGGCTCCGGCGAAGGCGCGGAGCTGCGCCAGCCGCTCGGCGTCGCCATCGTCGGCGGCCTGATCTTCAGCCAGATTCTCACGCTCTACACGACGCCGGTGATCTATCTCGCCTTCGACGGCTGGGCGAAATCGCTGCGCCCGCATCCAGCGCCCGTCCCGGCTCGGGAGGCCGCATGAATCTCACCGCCGCGGCGATCGCGCGGCCGGTCGCGACGAGCCTGCTGATGCTGGGCGTGGTGCTCGCCGGCGTTTCCGCATTCTTCCTGCTGCCGACGGCGCCGGTTCCCAATATCGATTTTCCGGTCATCTCCGTTTCCGCCTCAATGCCCGGCGCAAGTCCGGAGACGATGGCGGCCTCGGTGGCGACGCCGCTCGAGAAGAAGCTCGGCCAAATCGCCGGCGTCACCGAGATGACCTCCTCGAGCTCGCTCGGCTCGACACGCATCTCGCTGCAATTCGATCTCGACCGCAACATAGACGGGGCGCAGCGCGACATACAGGCGGCGATCGCCGCGGCGCGCGCCGATCTGCCAGCGGCCTTGCGCAATAATCCGACCTTCCGCACCTCCAATCCTTCGGAAGTGCCGGTGGCGATCATCGCGCTCTTCTCGGAGCGGATGAGCTCCGGCCAGCTCTATGAGATCGCCGCCAATGTGCTGCAGCAGAAATTCGCGCAGCTCGACGGCGTCGGACAGGTGACGGTCGGCGGCTCCTCCTTGCCCGCGGTGCGCGTGGAGCTCAATCCGCCGGCGCTGTTCGAGCATGGCGTGTCGCTCGAGGATGTGCGCGCGGCGCTCGCCTCGGCCAATTACAACAGCCCCAAAGGCGCGATAGAGGTCGGCGACGGTCGTCTCACCCTCTACGCCAATGATCAATCGCGGCGCGCCGCCGATTATCAGAGCCTCGTCATCGCCTATCGCAATGGCGCGACGGTGCGGCTGCACGATATCGCCGAGGTCGTGGATTCGGTGGAGGATCTGCGCAATTTCGGCATGAGCAACGGCCGCACCGCCGTGCAGGTGCAGATTTTCCGTCAGCCGGGCGCGAATTTCGTCAATGTGCTCGATCGCATCAAGGGGCTGATGCCGCCGCTCGCCGCGGCGCTCCCCGCCGATGTCGAGATGCGCCTCGTGCAAGATCGCACGCTGACCATCCGCACCTCGCTGCACGAGATCGGCCTGACGCTGATCGTCACCGTATTTCTCGCCATCTTCATCGTCTATCTGTCGCTGAAGAACGCCCGCGCGACCATCGCGCCCAGCGTCTGCGTGCCCGTGTCGCTGATCGGCGCATTCGGCGCCATGTATCTCCTCGACTACAGCATCAACAATCTCTCGCTGATGGCGCTCACCATCGCCACGGGATTCATCGTCGATGACGCCATTGTCGTCGTCGAGAACGTCATGCGCCGCATAGAGGCGGGCCAGCCGGCGCGCGCCGCGGCGCTGGAGGGCGCGCGCGAGGTGGTTCCGACGCTCGTCTCCATGAGCCTGTCGCTGCTGGCTGTGTTTCTGCCGATTCTGTTCATGGGCGGCATCGTCGGCCGGCTGATGCGCGAATTCGCCATGACCTTGTCGGTCGCCATTCTCGTGTCGCTCATCCTATCGGTGACGGCGACGCCCATGCTGTGCTCGCGCGTGCTGCAAGATCACGCCGGCCCGCCGCGCTTCTTCCTGCTGCGCTGGAGCGAAAGCGCCTTTACGGCGCTGCATCGCTCCTATGTGCGCACGCTGGATATCGCGTTGCGCTTTCCGCGCGTGACGCTCGGCGTGCTGCTGGCGACCATGGCGCTCAATTTCTATCTCTTCGATTGCGTGCCGAAGGGTTTTTTCCCCATCCAGGATTCGGGACGCATGCGCGGCGCGATCGTCGCGGACCAGAGCGTGTCCTTCCCTGTGATGAAGGAGAAGCTCGAGCAATTCGTCGCCATTCTCACCTCCGATCCAGGCATATCTTCGGCGACGGCCAGCATAGGCGGCGGCTTCAGCCCCGGCGGCGCGATCAATGTCGCCGAATTGCTCGTCACCTTGAAGCCGCTCGCCGAGCGCAAGGTCTCGGCCGATGCGATCATCGCGCGGCTGCGGCCAAAGCTCGCGCGCATCAGCGGGGCGAGCATGTTCCTGCAATCGGCGCAGGACATACGCATGGGCGGCAGGCCCAGCAACGCAATGTTCCAATATACGCTGCTCGCCGACCGGCTCGAGGATCTGCGCCTCTATGCGCCGCGCATCGTCGAAATTCTGCGCCGCAGCGGCGCGCTGCTCGACGTGAGCTCGGATCAGCAGGACAAAGGCCTGCGCAGCGACGTGCTCATCGACCGCGCCAAGGCGGCGCGCCTCGGCCTCACCGCGAGCGCCATCGACAACACGCTCTACGACGCTTTCGGCCAGAGGCAGGTGTCGACGATCTTCGAGCCGCTCAATCAATATCACGTCGTGATGGAATCGGCGCCGCGATTTCGCGACACGCTGGCGGCGCTCGACAATCTCTATATCGGCGCCAATCCGCGCGCGGCGAGCCGCATATTCTCGGCGCGCGATCTCGGCAGCCCGAGCAGCGCAGTCAATATGGCGACGCAGCCCATGGTTCCCTTCTCATCCTTCTCGAATTTCGCCGAAGGCGTGACGCCGCTGCAGGTCAATCATCAAGGCCATTTCGCCGCGATCACCATCTCCTTCAATCTGGGGCCAGGAAAATCGCTGCGCGACGCCGCCGAGACGATCAAGGAAGCCATGGCGAAAGCCGGCGCGCCGGCGACGCTGCAAGGCGTCTTCGCCGGAACCGCCGCCGGCTATCAGGAAGCGCTCGCCAATCAGCCGATCATGATCGCCGCCGCGCTGGCCGCGGTCTATATCGTTCTCGGCATTCTCTACGAGAGCTTCCTGCATCCGCTGACCATACTCTCCACCCTGCCCTCGGCTGGCGTCGGCGCCTTTCTCGCTCTGCTCGGCTGCGGCGCGGAGCTCAGCATCATCGCCATGATCGGCGTGCTGCTGCTCATCGGCGTCGTGAAGAAAAACGCCATTATTCTCGTCGATTTCGCGCTCGAGGCCACGCGGCGCGGGCTTTCGTCGAGGGAAGCGATCCGCGAGGCCTGCGTCGCGCGCTTCCGCCCCATTCTCATCACCACGCTCGTCGCCTTGTTCGGCGCGCTGCCGCTGGCGCTCGGCACGGGAGAAGGCGCGGAGATGCGTCGCCCGCTCGGCATCGCCATCGTCGGCGGCCTGCTGGTGAGCCAAGTCTTGACGCTCTACACGACGCCAGTGGTGTTTCTCTACATAGATACGCTGCGATCACGCATCGGCGCAGGCGCATTTCGCTGGAGCGGCTTTCGCCGAAGGCCCGCGCGAGAGACCGAGGCCCACGCGCCGCTCTAGCGCTCCTGGTTGGTCGCGCTTTCTTCACGCGAACCGGGTTCTACTTCGCTCGAAAGCGCTCTAGCGCGTCATGATCGGCGAGTTGAACAGCGTGTATGCGGCGACGGCGAAAACGACGATCGCGAAGGCGATGGTGAGCTGTCCGGTGTTCTTGGACAGGCGCCGCGCCAATGCCGCGCCCATCAGCGTTCCCATCGCGCCGCTGCAGATGATGACGATGGCGAGCAGCCAATCGATGAGGCCGGAGAATGCATAGGTCGCCGCCGTCGTCATGCCGAAGACGGTGACGGCGACGAGCGACGTGCCGACGGCGTTGATCATGGGCATTCCCGTCGAGCCGACGAGGCCGGGCACGACGAGAACGCCGCCGCCTATGCCGAAAAAGCCCGAGAACAATCCCGTGACGAGTCCGAAGGAGGCGACGCGCGGCGCGCGCTCCACCGTGCATTCGACAGCGGCGTCGCCCGCGGCGCCGCGGCCGCGCAGCATCATCACGCCGGTCATGATCATCGCCAGAGCGAAAAGAAACAGCAGTCGCTGTCCGTCGAAGCTCTTGCCGATCGTCGAGCCGACGACGGCCCCTAACATTCCGGCCGCGGCGTATATGCCGCCGCAGCGCCATTTCACCGAGCCGGAGCGCGCATGGTTCCACAGGCTGAAGGCCGCATTGACGGCGACGGCGAATGCGCTGGTGCCGATCGCCACATGCGGATCCTTCACGCCGACCACATAGACCAGCAGCGGCACGGCGAGCACCGAGCCGCCGCCGCCGATGAGGCCGAGCGTGAAGCCGATGGCGGCGCCGCAGCCGGCGCCGATCACATATTGAATGAGCTCTAGCTGCACATCGGCCTCGTCATTCTGCGGGCTGCTCGCCGTTTTCGATCATATGCGGCGCGCAGAGCCATTCCTGGCCCTTGAGCATCGCGCGCCAATAGATCGGCGGCAGCAGCCGCTCCTTCAGGAACCACGCCGCGCGCGACGGACGCGCGCCGTCGATCAGCCATTTGGGGAAGCTCGGCAGCAGCTTGCCGCCATAGCCGAACTCGGCGAGCACGATCTTGCCGCGCTCCACTGTGAGCGGGCAGGAGCCATAGCCGTCATAGCCGACATGCGGCGCCTTGCCGTCGAGAACCGAGAGCACATTGATGGCGACGACCGGCGCCTGCTTGCGCGCGGCGGCCGCCGTCTTGGCGTTGGTCGTCGCTATGGCGTCGCCGAGCGCGAAGACATTGCCGTAGCGCGTATGGCGCAGCGACTCTGGATCGACGGCGATGAAGCCGCTCTCCGCGGCCAGCGGACTTTTGGCGACGAAATCAGGCGCGCGCTGCGGCGGCACGGCGTGCATCATGGCGAATTCGCGCTCGACGCGAATGATCGCGCCATTGGCGTCCTTCTCCTCGAAGGTCGCGATCTTGGCGGGGCCGTCGACGGCGACGAGCTTGGATTCGAGGCGCAGATCGATGCCGTAACGCTTCACATATTCCATCAGCGCCGGCACATAGGCCGGCACGCCGAACAGCACGGCGCCGGCATTGTGGAACTCGACCTCGATGTTGGAGAGCGCGCCGGCGCGGCGCCATGCGTCGCAGGAGAGATACATCGCCTTTTGCGGCGCGCCCGCGCATTTGATCGGAATCGGCGGCTGCGTGAACAATGCGCGTCCGCCGCGCAGAGTCTGCGCGAGGAAATGCGTGTAGGGCGCGAGATCGGCGCGATAATTGGAGGTGACGCCATTGCGGCCGAGCGTTTCGACGAGACCGGGAATGGCGTCCCAATCGAGCTTTATGCCGGGCGAGGCGACGAGCGCGCGATAGCGCAGCCGCGAGCCGTCGTCGAGAACGACCTCATCGGAATCGGGCGCGAATTCGGCGACGGATTTCTTGATCCAGACGGCCTTGTCGGGGATGACCGAGGCCATCGGACGCTTCGTCACTTCCGGCTTGAACACGCCGGCGCCGACGAGGGTGAAGCCGGGCTGATAATAGTGAAACTCGGCCGGCTCGACGATGGCGATGGAGAGCGAAGGCCGACGCTTCAAAAGGCTCGCCGCCGCGGCGACGCCGCCGCTGCCGCCGCCGACGATCACCACATCATAGGAGCCAGGACCACGATCGCCGGCCGGCGCGCCGCCACGCGCGATAATGCGCGTCTTCCACGGCTCGAGATCGACGCCGACCTCTTTCGCCGCGGAAAGCACCGTCTCGGCGCCGAGCGGCATGGCCTGAGACAGCGCCCATAATGCGCTCGCGCGCCTGCCGCTCTTGCAATAGCCGAGCGCAGGACCGCCCGCAGTCGCGAGCGCGTCGGCGAAATCGGCGACGGAAGCGTCGTCTATGTTCGAGGGCGTCACCGGAACATGCTTCGCCGAAAGACCATGCTTTGCCGCCCATTCGGCGACGTCGCGGAAATTGGGCTGGCCCTGCTCCTCATTGTCGGGACGACAATCGACGATGAGACGAAACCCGTCGCTCGCGGCGCGCTCGACATCGGCTTCGGAAATCTGCGGCGAAGCGGAGAAAACGGACGATAATTTCGTGAAGCTCATGACGGCGCGTTCCTCTTTTTTTGTTCGCTTTTTTAGGTGTGTGTCGGGGAGAAGCTTCGGCCGGCGGAGCGCGTCGGTTCGGACGCGCTTGCAGGTCGAGATTCCAAAGAGACGATAGGCGGGGCAGAAGGAGACGAGGCTGGTCGCAAAGGCGATGATCGCGACGACGCCGAGCGCGATGGCGAGGCCGCCAGAGAGCGCGCCGATCCAATAGGCCAATGCAATGGCGGCGACGATGGCGAGACGGAAAATGCGGTCTAATGTTCCGACATTCCTGGTCATGACTCGTGCCTTTCGTTCGAGCGCTTGGGCTTTCGCATTTTTTGCGCGGTGACGCGCTGCAGAACCATTCCGAGCGCCATGGCCGCGACGAAGGGCGCGACAGCGAGCGGCGCGAGGGCGAGATCAGCGAGCGCTGGACCAGGACAAAGGCCGGCGACGCCCCATCCGAGACCGAAGATCGCCGCGCCCGTAACGAGGCGCGCGTCGATCGGCGAGGTCGGCGGCAGATCGAAGCTATCTGCGGCGAGCGGGCGCTCCAGCCGGCGCATGACGCGCCAAGCGATCGCCATTGATATGAGCGCGCCGATCATCACGAAAGCGAGCGTCGGATCGAAAGCGCCGAAGACATCGAGAAAGCCGCGCACGCGCGCCGGATTCGCCATGCCGGAGACCGCTAGGCCGAGGCCGAAGATGACGCCGCTGAGAAGGCCGAGGAGAGTGGAGCTTTTCACCATGCGAGCCCCGCCGCATTCATCGCCGCCACAGTCGCCGCCGCGACGCTCATGAACACTCCCGTCGCGACGAGCGAGCGCTTCGAGAGTCGCGACAGGCCGCAGACGCCATGGCCGCTGGTGCAGCCGGAGCCGAGCCGCGCGCCATAGCCGACGAGAAGCCCGCCGATTAGCAACATCGCCAGCGGCGGAAAGCGCATCTCGATCGGCCCCGTTAGAAGAACGAGCGCCCCCGCGCCGAGCGGCAGGCCGACAACGAAGCCCGCCGCCAGACCATCCGGCCCGCAGGCCTTGGTGAGGCCGATCGTGCGGGCGAAGAGGCCACTGACGCCGGCGATGCGCCCCGCGGCGAGCAGCATGATCGACGCGCTCGCGCCGATTATCAGCCCGCCGGCGAGGCCCTGCGCCATGGAAGCGGCGAGCGTCATCAGAAGACGTCCAAGGGGAGCTTCAGATAGCGCGCGCCATTGTCCTCGGCCGGCGGAAGGCGACCGCCGCGCACATTCACTTGCACAGACGGCAGGATCAGATGCGGCAGATCGAGCGTCGCATCGCGATGCGTGCGCATCTCGACGAATTCATCCTCGCCGATTCCGTCATGCACATGGACATTGCCCTTGCGCTCGGCGCCGACCGTCGTCTCCCAGGCGTAAGCGTCGCGGTTCGGCGCTTTGTAGTCGTGGCAGAGGAACAGCCGCGTCTCGTCAGGCAGCGCCATCAGCCGGCGGATGGAGCGATAGAGCGCGCGGGCGTCGCCGCCCGGAAAATCGGCGCGCGCCGTGCCATAGTCGGGCATGAACAGCGTGTCGCCGACAAAGGCCGCATCGCCGATCACATAGGCGACATCGGCCGGCGTATGGCCGGGCACATGCAGCGTGATCGCCGGAATCTCGCCGATCGCGAAAGTCTCGCCGTCGTCGAACAAATGATCGAACTGCGAGCCGTCGCGGGCGAACTCCGTCCCGAAGTTGAAGACCTTGCCGAAGACGTTTTGAACCGTGGTGATCTCGCGGCCGATGGCCAGCCTGCCGCCGAGCTTGGTCTGGAGATAGGGAGCCGCCGAGAGATGATCGGCATGGGCGTGGGTTTCCAGCAGCCAGTCGATCATCAGACTTTCATGATTTACGTAAGTAATGATCTGGTCTGCGCCCTTGGTCGAGGTGCGGCCGGACGCCGCATCGAAATTCAGCACGCTGTCGACGATCGCGGCATGGCGCGTCGCTGGATCGTAGACGACGTGAGACGCTGTAAAAGTCGGCTCGTCGAAGAAGGTCTCGACCTGAATCGACGGCCGTTTCGCGGCGGCGAGGATCTGCTCCCTGGCCCGCTCGAGCGCTGCATCCGTCATGGCAACCTCCCATTTAATTTCATGATTACATGATTTATGTAATCGTATAGTCTGCTTGTGTCAAGCGAGGAATGGGGGCATTTGAAAGCCATGGAAAAAGAACCGACTTCGGCTCCGACGACGGCCGCGCGGGCGCTGCGCGTCGGCGATCTCGCGCCGGTTTTTCAGGCGCGCTCCACTGGCGGCGACATTCGTCTCGATCAGTTCCGCGGCCGCTGGCTGATCTTCTTCTCGCATCCGGCGGATTTCACGCCGGTCTGCACCAGCGAATTCGTGGCGCTCGCCCGCGCCGCGCCGCGATTCGAGGAGGTGGGCTGCGCGCTGCTGGGGCTTTCGGTCGACAGCCTCTATTCGCATCTCGCCTGGGTGCGGGCGATCCGCGACCTTTTCGGCGTCACCGTCCCCTTCCCCATCGTCGAGGATCCGACGATGACCATTGGTCGCGCCTATGGAATGTTGGACGAGACCGCCCGAGATTCCTCTGCGATGCGCGCGACCTATTACATCGACCCGGAGGGAATCGTGCGGGCGCTCACCTGGTATCCGCTGACGGTCGGCCGTTCGGTGGAGGAGATGCTGCGCCTCGTCACTGCGCTGAAAAAGGCCGCCTCCGGCGAGGTGATGACGCCGGAGGGCTGGACGCCCGGCGGCGATCTTCTGCTGCCGCCGACCAGCGTCGCGCAAGAGGCGCTCGCGCCAGACGCGACCAACGGCTGGTTCTATCGGACTTGCAAAGATTCAGGCAAATGACCGCACTCTACGAATCGCGCGAGCGCGCCAATGAGGCCGCCGAAAGGCTGAAGATTTTCGCGCAGCCGCAGCGGCTGATGATCCTGTCCTATCTCCTCGCCGGCGAGCACACCGTCGGCGAGATCGAGGCCGCGACGGCGATTCAGCAGCCGGCGCTGAGCCAGCAGCTCGCCGAGCTGCGCCGCGCCGAGCTGGTGGAGACGCGCCGCGCCGCCAAGCAGGTCTTCTACCGCCTAGCCGATGCGAAGGTGACGCTCTGCGTCAAATGCGTCGAGGCGATCTTCGAAGGCGCCGCCGATCCGCAAGGCGCGCTCGCCGAGGCGCTGCGCGCGCCGCAGACCGAGCGCGAGCCGCCCGGCAAGGCCGGAGCGGCGGCGTTCGCGAAGATCGTATAGCCGATGCCGGGGCCGCCTCCCCCTCGACGCGCGGCCGCTGATGGTGTTAAATCCTATTGAACATTATCAGGGGAAGCCAATGCGGAGCACCCAGCAATTCAGCGTGACGCTGCCGACCGAAATGGCGCAAATGGTCAAGGCGAAGGTGTCGTCTGGAGAATACGCCAGCGAAAGCGAGGTCATTCGCGACGGCCTTCGCGCCCTGCTGGCGCGCGACCGCGCGGTCGAGAATTGGCTGGCGCAGGAGGTCGCGCCGGCCTATGACAGGATGAAGACTGACCCATCGCGCGGACGATCTCCCGCCGATGTTCGCGCGGCGCTGGCGGCCGAGCATGAGCGGGCGACGAAGACGACCCGGTGACGGGGTCCTATAACGTCATTTTCTCGCCCGAAGCCGAGGCGCAGCTCCTCGCCATCTATCGCTGGATCGCCGAGCGGGCGACGCCGTCGGCGGCCGAGCGTTTCACCGGCGCGATTCGTCGATTATTGCGAAAATCTCCGCAGCTTCCCCGAGCGCGGGACATGTCGTGACGATTTACGGCCGGGCCTGCGGACGATCGGCTTTCGTCGGCGCGTGACGATCGCTTTTGCCGTCGAAGCCGAAGTCGTGACAATCGTCGGCGTTTTTTACGGCGGACAGGATTTCGAAGCTTCGCTGTCGATCGCCGACGAATGAAAGGCGAATCCTGCCGCAGCGCATCCTCGCATCCGGCCCGCCTTCCATGATATTCACGAGACCATGACGAAAGCCGCCGAAACCCGAGGCGCGGCCAAGCCGCTGTTCTCCTATCGCAAGCATTGGGCGCATCGCTTCGGCGTCGCGCCATTTCTGCCCATGTCGCGCGCCGAAATGGAGACGCTCGGCTGGGACAGCTGCGACATCATCCTCGTCACCGGCGACGCCTATATCGACCATCCGAGCTTCGGCATGGCCATCATCGGCCGCCTCTTGGAGGCGCAGGGCTTTCGCGTCGGCATTATCGCGCAGCCGGATTGGCGCGACGCCTCCGCCTTCCGCGCGCTCGGCAAGCCCAATCTCTTCTTCGGCGTCACCAGCGGCAATATGGATTCGATGGTGAACCGCTACACCTCCGACCGGCGGCTGCGGCACAATGATTCCTACACGCCCGGCGGCGAAGGCGGCAAAAGGCCGGATCGCGCCGTCATCGTCTACGCCCAGCGTTGCCGCGAGGCTTTCCCCGATGCGCCTATATTGCTCGGCGGCATAGAGGCGTCGCTGCGGCGCATCGCCCATTACGACTATTGGTCCGACAAGGTCCGCCGCTCCATTCTCTTCGACGCCAAGGCCGATCTGCTGCTCTATGGCAATGCCGAGCGCGCGCTGGTCGAGGTCGCGCATCGCATCGCCAAGCGCGGCATGGCGCAGGATTTCTCCGATATCCGCGGCGTCGCCTTCACGCGCGACGCGACGCCCGAGGACTGGATCGAGGCCTCGGCCGAGGACATTGACGAGCCCGACGAAGGCCGCATGCGCAAGGACGCGCAGAGCGAGACTGTCGTCATACGCCTGCCCGCTTTCGAGCAGGTCGCCAATGACCCCGAATCCTACGCCCGCGCCTCGCGCGTGCTGCATCGGGAGAGCAATCCGGGCAATGCGCGGCCGCTGACGCAGCGTCATGGAACGCGCGATATTTGGCTCACCGCGCCGCCCATTCCGCTGACCATGGCGGAGATGGATGGCGTCTATGATCTGCCCTTTGCGCGCGCGCCGCATCCGTCCTACACGCAGCCTATCCCTGCATGGGAGATGATCCGTCATTCGGTGACGATCATGCGCGGCTGCTTCGGCGGCTGCTCCTTCTGCTCCATCACCGAGCATGAGGGGCGCATCATTCAATCGCGCTCGGAAGGCTCGATCCTCAAAGAGATCGAGACGATCCGCGACAAGACCGAAGGTTTCACCGGCATCATCTCCGACATTGGCGGGCCGACGGCGAATATGTATCGCCTCGCCTGCAAGGATCGCGAGACCGAGGCGCTGTGCCGGCGGCCCTCCTGCGTCTATCCGGATATTTGCAAGAATCTCGAGACCAGCCACGACTCGCTGATCCAGCTCTATCGTAAGGCGCGCGCAATTCCCGGCGTCAAGAAAGTGATGGTGGCCTCGGGCGTGCGCTATGATCTCGCGGTGAAGAGCCCGGCCTATGTGCGCGAGCTGGTCGAGCATCATGTCGGCGGCTATCTCAAAATCGCGCCCGAACATACGGAGAGCGGCCCGCTCTCCAAGATGATGAAGCCCGGCATTGGCTCATACGACCGCTTCAAGCGTCTGTTCGACGCGGCGGCGCAGGCGGCCAAGAAGCAATATTTCCTCATCCCCTATTTCATCGCCGCGCATCCGGGCACGAGCGACGAGGATATGTTGAATCTGGCGCTGTGGCTGAAAAAGAACGGCTATCGCGCCGATCAGGTGCAGACCTATCTGCCATCGCCCATGGCGCTGTCGACGGCCATGTATCATTCGGGCTTCAATCCGCTGAAGCCGGTGCGCCGCGGCGCGTCGGAAAAGGTCGACGCCGTGAAGGGCCTGCGCCAGCGCCGCCTGCACAAGGCCTTTCTGCGCTATCACGATCCCGAGAATTGGCCTGTGCTGCGCGAGGCGCTGAAAGCCATGGGCCGCGCCGATCTCATCGGCCCCGGCAAGCATCATCTCGTGCCGGGCTGGCAACCGGTTGGAACCGGCAAGGGCGGCGAAGGCCGCCGCATAGGCCAGAAGGGCGCGCGGACGCAGTCGCGGGAGTTCCGGACGAATGGGCTGCGCTCGCGGAGCTCATAGAGATTTCGAGCGCCCCCTCCCCGGCCCTCCCCCGCTTCGCGGGGGAGGGAACAGACCCCGCCCTTCATCGAGGGCTCGCGATCTCCCTCCGGACTCAGAACGGAATATCGTCGTCGAGCTGCTCCGACAAACGTCCGCCGCCGGCCGGCGCCGGGGAGCGCTCGGCGGGCGGGCGTTCCATCGGCGAGGAGCGGCCGAAGCTGGAGCCGCCGCCGCTCGACTGATAGGAGCCGCCGCCGCCTTCATAATCGCCCTCGCCGCGGCCGCCGCCCTTGCTGTCGAGCAGAGTCAGCTCGCCGCGGAAACGCTGCAGCACCACATCGGTCGCGCGGCGCTGAATGCCGTCCTTGTCCTGATATTCGCGCGTCTGCAGCTGGCCCTCGAGATAGATCTTGGAGCCCTTGCGGCAATATTGCTCGGCGATCTTCCCCAAATTCTCGTTGAAGATCGACACATTGTGCCACTCCGTGCGGTCCTTGCGCTCGCCTGTGTTGCGGTCGCGCCAGGATTCCGTCGTCGCCACGGAGAAAGAGACGACGCGGTCGCCCGAGGGCAGCGTGCGCACTTCAGGGTCACGCCCGAGATTGCCGACCAATATGACCTTGTTGACGCTGCCCGCCATGATCCTCTCCGCCTTGATGATGCTCGCGGCACCTTAGTCCGAAACGCGCGAGCGCGAAGACGTTCCGCCGCCTTGTCCACAATTCACGCGATGTTCTTTTTTTGTTCTAGCACCTCCCGCCGTGACGCGCAACGCCCCCCGCCTCCTGTCGTCTTCACCGCAGCGAAGAACACGCCCAGGCTAATTCGCCGTCCTCGGACGGCTCAGCGCATAAGCCAAAAGGCCGACGCCGATCAGCACGGCGGCGGCAATCGCCGAGGCCGGCCGCATCATCAGAGCGGAGATCATGATGCCTGTCGTCGTCGTCAGAAACACGATGGCGGCGCATAGCTCGGGAAGCTTCCCCGGCGCGAGGCCATGACGCATCGCTTGTCGAAGCCATCCGATGACGACAGCTCCTGCCGAAAGACTCAGCGTGACGCCGGCGAATTCCAGGAGATCGCGAAGTCCTGCGCTCCAAATGACGATGAGGCTGAACGCCGTCTGCGCCAGTATGGCAAAGCGCGGATGATCGCCATGCAGTCGGCCGAATGCGGCCGGAAGCGCGCCGTCCCGCGCCATTCTCGCATAGACGCGCGGTCCGCTCAGCAGCATGGACGACGCCGAGGTGACGAGCGCGAGCGCGATGAGCGCGCTCAAAGCCTGCTCCGCGCGCGGACCGCCGATCGCCAACGCCGCGAGCGCGCCGGATTCGGCGACGCCGCGGATTTGTCCCGGAGGCGCGCCATAGAGGATCACCGCGCTCACGCCGAGGTAGAGTCCGATGACGAGAAGCGTCCCCGAATAGAGCGCGCGTTCCACCGTGCGGCCGCCGCCGGCGATATCTCCCGTGACATAGACCGCGGCGTTCCAGCCCGAATAGGCATAGGATATCCACACGAGCGATCCGGCGAAGGCCAGGGGCTGAAAGGCTTCGAGCGAAAGCGGCGGCGCGGCCGCGATCGCCGCGCCCGCCGTGGGGGCGCCGAAAGCGATGAACGCGACGATCGCGCCGACCTTGATCAGGACCGCGAAATTTTGCAATGCGACGCCCTTGGCGGGCGCGCCGGCGTGGAGCAGGCCGAGGCAGATCACGATGAGCGTGGCGACCCATGGCGTCGCCGCGCCGGGACCGCCGGCGCGCGCCAGATAGAGCTGCGCGCCGAGAGCGGCCGCGGCGATCGGCGTGGTGAATCCCGCGACGAGGGAAATCCATCCCGCCACAGAGCCCAGCGCAGGATGCAGAGTATTTCGCAGGAAGACGTATTCGCCGCCCGACTCGGGATATTTGGCGGCGAGATCGGAGTAGACCACGACGCCGGCGAGCGCATAGACGCCGCCCATCAGCCAGGAGAGCATGACGAAAGCCGGCTCTCCGAGATCCGCCAGAGCGAAGCCGGAGGTCGTGAAGACCCCCGTTCCGACAGTGTTGGCGATGACCAGCGCGACCGCGCCGGAAAAGCCCAGCAGCTTGCGCTCCGGCCGTCCCCGCTCGCCGCCGGGCGCGCGGCCCTCGGCGGCGGGCTCGAAAGGCGCGCCCATCAGTCGCGCTTCTGATAGACGAGGAAATATTGCCGCGGCAGGAAATCGTGCTTCTCGACCAGAGAATAGCCGGCGGCTTCCAGTTCCTTCGTCACTTGCTCGGGCGGTATTCGGTGTTCCACGGGCGGGCCGTCCGGCGAGTCGGCCTTGAAGTCGACGATCGCCAGTCGTCCCTTCGGCCGCAGCGACGATTTGAGCGCAGAGAAATATTGCGTGCGATTTCCAATGTGATGATAGGTGTCGACGACGAGAGCGAGATCGACGGGCTCGGGAAGATTGGCCTTGTCCGCACTCGATTGTACGGGCGTGAGATTGGCGAGGCGCTCGCGCTTGGCCCGCTCGCCGAGATAGGTCACCATATCGGGCTCGACATCGGCGGAATAGAGCTTGCCGTTCGGAATGCGCTTGGCGATTCTGACGCTGAAATAGCCGGTGCCGGCTCCGATATCCGCCACGCGCGCGGCGCGGTCGAGATGCAGCGCGTCGACGACCTTCTCCGGCTTCTGCCAGGCGTCGCGCTCTGGATCGTCGAATTTTTTCGCCCATTTGGCCGCATCGTCGAAGCGCTTGTGAAACGCCCCGTCGGACGAGGGGCCGGCGTGGTCGCCGTGATGGCCGCCGCCCTTGCCGTCATGCTCCATGGGCGCGGCGGTCTGCGCGAGCGAGAAATGCCCGACAGAGCCGAAGAGGATCAGCGTGAGAGCGGCGACCGCCGCTCGAATGGGCTTTTTCATTTTTGTTCCCTTTGAGATCATGGGTCGTCTGGTTGCAACAGAACGAGGAGCGATGAGTTGCGCGCGTTAGGCGAGGCCGCGCAGAGCGATCCTCGACCTAGCACCTGCATAGATGTCGCCCGCTCGCGGGACACGCAGCGTCATTTTGTCTCGTGGAAGCGGCGACGCTGCATTTCCGTCAGGCCGGTCGTCGCGCCCTTCGATCCCTCGCCGAACTCATGCTCGCCGCCGCCTGGCGACGTCGAGCTCACGCCGTGTTTCGTCAAAAACCGAAATTCAACGCCGTGTTGAGCTCCCATTGTTGCCCGATCTGTGGGCCGTTCAATCGTTGATAGACGGGAGCGCCCGCCTCGACCGCGATCCGGACCGGCTTCATGCCTTCCGACTTCAGGAGATATTCGAAGCCTCCGAGAAGCTTGACGCGCTCGCCGCCCTGATAGTCGGGAACGGTTCCTTGCTGCGCGCCCCAGATCAGCACATCGTGACCATAGATGCGGTCCCATACCGCGGCGGCGACGCGGCCCGTCGCTGCGAGACCCTGCACGATGTCGTAAGCGCCCCACGCCGAGATCTCGTTCGACAATCCCCTGAGATAGCCGGACTGATTTTCGCCGAGCGCGGCGCGTCCCCGATAGACGAGGCCCCATGACCAAGCGTCGAGCTTTCCCCTGTAGGTGAAGCCGAACAATCCGTCATAGGTTCCCGTTCCGAGCTGCAATCCGTAATAGGCGCGCTTCTGGAAGAACACTCCCGAGGGATGCATATGAATGATCTCCTCGGAAATGCTTCCGGTCGGCAGGCTTAGGCCGAGGTTCACATGTAGATGGTGAATGTCGTCCTGGTAGAGGCGGACGAGTCCCTGGACCATCGTGTCGCCCCAGCCCTGGGTGGCGGAATTGGTCGGGCCGAGTGGAATCGATCCATTCGGTCCCTTGAAAACTGTCATGCTCATGTTTCTGTCGGACAGAGATCCCATGATCATGACATTGAACCAGTCCGTCACTCCGAACATTCCATGGAACATATGCATCTGCATTTTCATATTGTCGGGAGCGTTTCGTAGCGTTCGCGTCGGATTGGCCGCGAAGAAATTCGGCAAAGCGAAGACGCTATTGGGAACCCAGGGAATCTGCGTCACCTGATAGGGCGCGATCTTCGTGGTTCCGATGTAATCATCCCGCATGACGGAATAGCTCGGCGTATAGGCGAAGCGCGCCTCTCCGGCGCCGACCATATGCGCGCCGTAAACGCCCGCCGGCACGACCGTATGGACATTGCCCTTATGCTCCCCGCCATGTCCCTCCTTCGCGCCGCCAGCCCCTTTGTGTCCGCCGGCCGAGGCGCCGGCGACATGGCTCGCGCCTTTGCTTTTTCCGCCATGCATGCCGCCCGCGCCATGATGTCCCGAACGAGCGCCGGCGCCCGCATGACTCTCGCCGCCTTTCTGCATTCCTTCGGTATCGCCGTCGCGCGCATCGGAGGCGTCGCCGTCGCCCGTTGCGTCATGCGCTCCGCCCGCGTCGCCGCCTCCATGTCCGGCGGCGGCGACATTCGAAACGAAATGGTAGTTGATGCCGATGCGGGCGATGCTTCCACTCATGCGCGGCGATGAGACGACCGAACTGGTCCAGTCCGCGGGGACCCCATTGGCGCCGCCGAACGCATTCGCGAGGAGTGGATAGGCTTCCGACGCGGTGCGGACTTTTCCGCCACCCAGGGAGAAATAGAGATATTCCGCCTTGAGGCTCCAATCGGGCATGAACATCCATTCGACGCCGGCGCCGGCAGTCCAGCCGGTTTGCGGAGTCAGATTGGCGAGATTGCCGATCGCATTCTGTATGGGGAGGCCAGCAGCATTGGCGTAGAGAGACGACAATGCGAGCTTGTTCTCGACTCCTCCGAAAGCGAAGCCGCCCGTGGCGTAGACGAATAAGGTCGGATCCGTGAGATAGCCGAGACGCGCGCGAACCGTGCCGAGATATTGCAACGAAGACGATCCGCTCGCGGAATTGACGAGGCTGTCGCCATTGGCGAGCAAGTTGCGCGAGAAGGTCGCGAGGCTGCCGCTGCGGCCTCCGACGGCGAGCCCCTGGAAATCGGCTTCGACGCCGGCGATGATCCGGCCGAGATATTCGCTTCGATAATTGTAGCCGATCTGAAAACCGCCGAGGAAGCCGCCTTCGTCGCCACCGGCCAACGCCCCATTCTGCGTCGCCCAGAATGGCGCGCGCGCCTGCCACATAGCCGGATCGGTGAGGAATTTTCCTGTGACCGCCGGAGCGGTCGTATAGACGATCGGACCGGCGCTCATCGCGACGCCCCCTATATCGAGGCCTCCATAGAAGCCCTCCCATTTCGGAAGCGGGAGAATTGGCGTGACCTCACGCAATGGAAGATCGGCCGCGAGCGCGGCGCCGACCGCGAACGCCGAAGCGCTCGTCGACAAAAGAAAAAGCAATCTCATTGTTTCATGCCTCGAATAAAAAAAGTCGAATTCTCGTATGAATCGGACAGGCACGATGAAATCGAGCCGACCGTCGAAATCGTTCGGAGGACAGACACGCGTCGGCGCGTCATCTTCAGCAGGCTGTGAATCGTCTGAAGATCAGATGCGCGGCGGCGCTCGCGACGACCAGGATGTAATCCAACCCGATGGTCGCTCTGAAGTGACGCGAGCCAGGAAAAAGACCATCGACGCGGTGGAATCCGCCGGGATGAATCGAAGCATGGCCCCCGTGTCGGGGATGGCGTCGGCCGTCGCGTCACGCGCTCCGGCGTTGCAGAGAATGCAGCAGACCGAATGATCTCCGCGCTCGTCGGTCGGGGCTTTGTCGGCGCTCTGCGTCCCGCAAGCCGCGACGATCGGCGGCGATGACGCGCCGAGCTGGTCGCCGCCGACGACATGCATGACGAATGCAGGAGAAAGGGCAAGAAACAAGCTTTTGATCACGAACAGGCAGACGATCGAGCCCGCGAATGTTCCGCGAGCGCGCCATCGTCGTCCTGTCCGCAGTAAAGCCATCTGAGAATCCGTAATAATGTCGTCTCAGACATCATCACGACCCGACAGAAGCGCGTCAATCAGCGCGAGCCCGGACCACCTTGTTGAAAATCAACGCCATCAGAGCCGAAACACTCGGTCCAAGTGAAGCGGGACGCCGACTTCCATACCCTTGTCCGATTGCAGGAGAGGCGATGTCTCATCGGCAGCAGACGCGAAAGGCGAGAGTCACGCTCGCCGAAGGGATGTGACGGCCTCGAGCCGAAGCGATTCGGGGGATGGCCATTTCGCTGCTACGGCGGCCGCCGATCCTCCCCTCGTCTGGGACGCTTCGACGAGGCTAGCCGAGAATAGCGGCGACGCCCCAGCGGGGCGGATCTCTATGTCTTTGCTATTGTGGTGAGCGCGATGGGACTCGAACCCATGACCCTCTGATTAAAAGTCAGATGTAACAGCATATCGTTGAATATGCGCCGATATCTATCACTATCTAAGATACTGTTGACATTGCATTTTTGTAATTTATGATCCTAGTCGAAATCGGCCAATCGTTTTCGTCGGTTCTACAACGGTTCTACAAAATGCCCAAGCTCACGAAGCGCTTTGTCGATAGCGTCGCCGCGCCCGAGCGGGGCGAGAAATGGATTGCCGACGGCGAATTGCGCGGCCTCTACCTGCAGGTGCGACCGACGGGCAAGAGCTTCGTCATAAAGTACAAGACGCGCGGGACGTCGCGTACGGTGACGATCGGGCGCGTCGGGGCTCGGACACCTGACGAGCTGCGTGAGGAAGCCCGACAGGTGATTGCAGCCGTCCAAAGAGGCGAAGACCCGGCAAAGGCCCGCGCGGCGAAACGAGAGGCTCTGTCGCTCGCCGAGGCGTCGAAGGAGTACCTTAAAGACGCGAAACGCACGCTGAAGCCGAAGAGCCATGCGGAATACGAGCGGCTGCTCAATTCCTACGTCTTGCCCAAGTTTGGAAAGATCGGCGTCGCCGACCTGTCGACGTCCGACGTGGCGAAGATCGTTCGCGCGCTCGGCGACCGCAAGACGACCGCAAATCGCGTCCTGGCGACTTTGTCGGCGCTGTTCGCTTGGGCGGCGAAACACGGACACGCACCGAAAGGCTTCAATCCCGCGGCAGGGAGTGAGGTCGCCAGAAATCGGGAAGAAGGTCGCGAGCGGTTCCTGTCGGTCGCCGAGCTGGAAAAGCTCGGCGCAGTGCTGGCCGAAGGCGAGACGATCGGCCTGCCCTGGGGAATAGACGAGACAAAGGCGAAGGCGAAAAACGCCCCGAAGCCTGAGAACCGCAGGGAAAAGCTCGACCCTTTCGCAGCCGGCGCGATTCGGCTCTTGCTGTTGACCGGCTGCCGGCTCGGCGAAATATTGAACCTGCAATGGTCGCACGTCGACTTCGAACGCGGGATTCTGTTTCTCGCGGATAGCAAGACCGGAAAGAAGGCCGTCGCCGTCGGCGCCCCTGCCCTGCGGGTGCTGGAGTCGCTTCCGCGCGTCGGCGCCTACGTCATCGCCGGCGCCAAAGACGACACGCCTCGGGCCGATCTAAAACGCCCGTGGGCGCGCGTGCGCAAGGCCGCAGGCCTCGAAGACGTCCGCATTCACGATCTTCGCCACTCTTTCGCCAGCGCGGGAGCGGGAGCCGGTCTCGCCCTCCCGATCATTGGAAAGTTGCTCGGGCACTCTCAGAGTGCGACGACGCAGCGTTACGCGCACTTGGCCGACGATCCACTACGAAAAGCTGCGGAACTTGTGTCGAGCACTGTCGCGGAGCGTCTTGGAATGCGGCAGGACGAGAAAAATTCCGCAATCGATATCGAATGATATTGCGCAACGCCGAAAAGGCGGTAGCCTTCGATCGTCGCTCTTCGGCGCGCTCTTTAGCGCCAAAGGGACTCGGTGACGCGAATTATGCTGCAATTGCAGGGACTTTCCGCGAAATCGAGATGCTTAGGTAACGCTTATGCGCGCCTCGGGCTTTTTGATCCGAGGTTGCAATGACTCACGACATTTCCGCCCTGGCGTCCGAGTGGCTGACACCCGATGACGCTGGCGCTCTTCTCGGCGTCTCGAAGATCACGCTCGCGGCTTGGAGAGTCAAAGGCGGCGGGCCGGCCTATGCAAAATTCGGCCGATCGATCCGCTATCCCCGCGAAGCCCTGCTGAAGTGGATGAACTCGCGCGTCGTCGCGTCGACTTCGCAGGCGGTCGCCGCAGAATGATCCTCACACAAAACGAAAACCCCGCCGGGGGCGAACCGGCGGGGTTTCCATATCTTTGTTCAGGGTGCGCCATGGAAAATATCCAAACGACGCAGCATCGACAAGCTGATAAATCGGCCTTTGCCGCCAGCTTAGCTGCAATTCACGCAGTGGCGCGATTCTCGACTGCTGATATCGCGTTCGAAACGCTCGGGCGCCTCGGCAGCTTCGACACGCTCGCGGCGAACGGCTACACGCCGATCTCTTGCCGCGGAAAGAACCCCGCGCACAACGGCGGCGGATGGCAGAAACTCTCGATCGGCGCTCGGCGATGGAACGCCTTCTGCGGCGACGCCCTAGGCGTCCAGTGCGGGGCCGGCGCGGAAGGTGCCGGCTACCTCCTCGGGCTCGACGCGGACGTCACGGACGAGACGATTTCCGGCGCCCTGCAGTGGGAGCTAGTCGGGGCTGATTGGCTCGTCAGAGTCGGACAGCCGCCGAAATGGCTCGCACCAATTCGGACAGCGAAGCCGCTCGCGAGCCGCGATCTTCGATACGAGAACGCAGCGGGCCAGAAACATATCGTCCAGCTGCTCGGAGCCGGAAAGCAGTTCGTCGCGCTCGGCGTTCATGAAAAAACAGGACGACACTATCAATGGGATGGCCGCGACTTACGCGACGTGGCGCTCGCTGACCTTCCGCTTATCGATCCCGACGCGCTTGTCGTGCGCGTCGATTCAGTGATGAAGCGATTCGGTTTCGAGCGACGCGCCGCACGCGAGCGGGCCGAGGTCGAACCGCTAGAAACGACGACGACGACCATCGATATCCCTGGAGTCGGCCACTTCGATCTCGCTACCTTGTCGGCGGAGAAACTCGAGGCAGTGCGCCAAGGCGGCTGCGCGGAATTCGAGCGAGCAGTGAAGGAACTCGACCGGCCGGGCGGGACGGGGCGCGGCGATGACAGCTATTTGGCCGGCCTGCGAACGGACAAGGTCTTCAAGCTCGGCCTACTCGACCTGCAAGAAGCCTGCGACAGAGTCTTCGCGGTGACAGACGATTGGAACGCCGCTTACCACTCATTCCCGAACGGCGTCCGCACGGGCCGTGGTGAGGCCGGATGGTTGTTGAAGATCGTTCGCAGCGAGGCGTTGCTGGCGAAGGCCGCAGTTCCCGCCGAAGGCTACAGCCTCAACGCACCTGTCGACGGAAAGTTGAGCCGCGCATTCGCGCCGGGAAAGGGAAGAAAGGCGGCGACAATGGCGCGCATGGCGTGGGACGCGAAGCGGGACGTCAATCATATCGCGCTCGACGGCGATATGGCCGAGCGTCGTCTCGGAACGCTTGCGGCCAGACTTTTCTGTCGTGCAAACGACGGCGCGCTGTTTCGACGTTCCGGCGCCGTCGTTGCCCTACGTGCGGCGGGGGGTGTGGAGCCGCTTCCCGAATCCGCCGACGTCGGCGGATTCGACGCGAGTTCACTCGCCGGGGGTGAGGGCGTCCGACCCGCTGCGCTCGACCAACATGCGCTACATGCAATGATCCGCGAGGTGGTTCATGTGTGGGAGCGCGTCGAAATAGAAGGCGGCCATGACGGCGGGACGCTTTCTCCCGACGGGCTGGAAATCTCGGTCACGGCCGGGGCACGCGGGCGTGTCGATAAGCTGAAGACTACGAAATGGATGCGCGCCAATGGGGTGAACGCTGCGGAGTTCGATACACGTCACGACCAGTGCGGATGGAAGCAGGTGAAATTTCCGCACACTGCGTTGCTAATCGCCGAGTCTGAAATCTGCGGCGGGTACCAGGACGCAGTGCTGCAAAATCTGCGCAACTGCATGTCGTCGCCGTCCCTATCTCGGGGCGGGGCGGTCCTGGCAGAGAACGGCTACCACGCAAGCGCCGCGACGTTTATCGATCTCGGCGAATTGGAACCATTCGTCGAAATTCCGCCCGACGAAGAGTTGAGCGTCGACGGGCCAGTCGTCGCCGAAGCCAAAAAGATCGTGCATAACTTTATCGCCGCGTTCCCCTACGCAGACGCGGCCGGAGAGGCCGTCTTGACGAGTTGGCTTTTCTCGACGGTCGCGAAACCGGCCTTCGGATTGGCGCCGGTTCACATAATCGATGCGCCAGCCTACGGAACAGGAAAGAGCTATGCTGTAGCGGCGCTTGCTCGCATCGGGTCCGGAATCAACCCACATGTCCTACCTTGCGGTACTGCAGGTGATCGGCGCGACGCAGATAGCGAAATCGGCAAGCGCATCAATTCACTCGCCATTGGCGGCGGCGCCGGCGCGGTCATGCTCGACGACGTGCCTGGTGGAAACATGCCGAACCCCGAGGATTTTCGCACGCTGACGACCAACTCGACGTCGGTTCGGCTGCGCCCGTTCGGCAGGCTCGGCGATGACGTCGAGGTAGACCCGACGGCTTTCATCTGGGCGGCGACGGGGAACAACGTACAGGTTGCAGCCGATATGGTGCGGCGCTGCCTTGTGGGGCGCCTGGACCGATATGCTGCTGAGAAGCGCTGCTGGAAGCAGGCGGAGGCGGCGGCGACCGTCGCGGCGGTCCTGCGCTCAGTGGAGGCTCGCGGGCGGCTTCTATCGGCGGTCCTTACGCTCCTGCGCGCGAATGCGCTCCACAGGCCGCACGGCGACCTGAAGCCGACCGAGAACTATGTCAATTGGAGCCGCGTGGTTCGCGAGGCGGTCATGTTCGCCGTCGGAGCAGATCCGGCTGCAACGTCAGACCAACTGAAGCGTGACGACCCTTCCGCGCAAGAGCACGCGAACGTCGCCAAGGCACTGCGCCTGATCTGTGGCGGGGAAGAGTTCAAGGCCGGCGAGGTCGCGGCGAAGGTGTGGAGCCTAACGCGCAGCGCTCGAGAGGCGACGGGCGACGATCTCGCCGCGCAGGGGGCAGCGACTCCGGAGCGTAAGGGCGCGGCGCAAACCATCGTCGATACCTTCTCAGGCCGAGAGATTCGCGACGTTAGTCATCGCCTCGGGCTTTTCCTCCGCAAACGGCGGGACAATTGGACTGAAGGCGAGGTTCGCTACCGCATCGTGAAGGCAGGCGAGGATAAGCACGCGAAGGCGGTCGCGGTATGGAAAGTCGAGGAGGTCGGCTAAACCAAAGCGTCCGCTTGTCTGCACGGCCGCGCCCCACCCATGGCGCGGCCGTTTTGGTTTGCGGGGAATGTGCGGGGAACGCCAAATTGATTCCCCGCAAACCAAGACATTGAAAGCACGCATGTTTTAAGACAAGAGCAGGGAATGCGGGGAATCTTTGTGTCTGAGCACCCCCCCCCACTCTGCACAACTAGACCGTACGGATTAATTCGAGTTCCGACTCTACGGTTCGTATGGTCAAGCTGTGTAACAAGAGGGTCGCGTACATACACAAAGATTCCCCGCATTCCCCGCAGACCTATTAAAACATGACTATTTTCAATGCTGTGGAATGCGGGGAATCAATTTGGCATTCCCCGCACATTCCCCGCACATACCCCGCGAAACCACAGCGGCCGCGCCATAGTTAGGGCTGGTTCGGCTTTGGGGTGTAGCCCCCCGGCGCGCTCGACCATTTGGCCGGGACTCTGATCTCCTATCAGAGAGTCGACCGTCCGAACCACGCCGATTTCACATGTTGAAACAATGGCAAGCCGAACCGCTTCCACAGTTTCACCCCGGCACGTAGAACCAATATGGAACCAACTTGACAATTTGGGTATGAAAAAGCCCGCCTCGGATGCGCGTCCGAGGCGGGCTATCAAGCCTGGCGTGGGTTCGGATCGCCGGCCCGATCTCTAGGCCGTCCGCGCCGCCCGATTCTCGATATTCCATTCCGCTTGGCCGAAGGCCTTGGCCTGCCAAGCCGGATCCTGCCACCTTCGCGCCTCTTCGTCGGCGCCGATAGTGCGGGCCATCCGCGCCCGCAAGCGGCTGACTTCGGCCTGCAGGTCGCGCTGCGCACCGATCTCCGCGACTTCGTTTCGCAGCGCGCGAACGTCCCGGAGCAGTCTTCGACGTTGGTTGCTCATAAAATCCTCCATGCGATACGGCCAAGCTCGAATCCAAACTCGGCGTCGCGCTCGACCAGGCTCGCAATCGACCGCGGCTCGCCTGCCTCACGCCGAGCCTTGTCGTCGGCCTCGGCGCGCTGCTTCGCCCCCTGGACGGCCGCGTTAAGTTCGGCAACCAAGGCGTCATATTCCGCGGAAGCCGCCTGGCGCCCCGCCTGATCACCCAATACGGCCTCTAGGGCGGCCAACCGCCTGCGCAGCGCGACCGAGCTCATAAATCATTCCAGCTAAGTTTGCCGGCCGCGGCGCTCTTCAACGCCAGACGCTCGAGCGTCGCCAGCCGCTCTTCAATTTCGCCGGCGGCGGCAACGCGGGTAATGCGCTCGAGGACTGCAACGGCGTCGTCAGCCTCTTTCGGCGTGCAACGGCCCGCGAGCATGGCCTGCCCGATCTCGATGGCCGTTCTGGTCGCGTCGGCCGGCGACCCGAGCGTGTGAAGCTTCAACGCCAGTGTGCGGTCACGTGCCGGCGGCCTTCGAAGGCCGACGACCAACTTCGCCGCGGCGCTATCGCCGCCCTTGGCCGCAGCGATCATGCTCTCGAGGACATCCTCGAGGTTGTCATCGATAAGCCGCTCCAGCGTCCGCGCACGCTTATTTCGCGCGCCGGGAGGCCGGCCCTGTCCGATCATCCACTTTGGCTCTGAAGCTGAATCGGACATCTCCGTATTCCTCGCGTATTTACTGTACAGCTACGTTAGACGTTCCGTAAATAGTATGCCAATCTCAAAAAGTAAGCAAGACGGATTGACTTGGCTGTAACTTGCAGCCTGTCTACCTAGACTATGAGCGCGCAACATGGGCCAAAAAGATCCGATCAAAATCGACCGAGGGGAGACCATTTGCCCGATCGCCGGCGATGGTTTGAGCAAAGGCGCGGTCTACAAAATGCCGGAGCCGTTCGACCACGCCAAAAAGTTCAATGAGGACTTGGAGAAGGTCGCGCAAGAGCTCGCCGATCTCAAAGAGAGCGTTCATAAGACCCGCGCGCGCATCGAAGAAAATGGACGGCGGATCGCGGAAGCCCGCGATAGCCTGCAGAAGTGGGGCGCGGCTATCGCGGAAGCCCGCGATAGCATGCGGAAAGACCTCTCTGCCGACGTCCGAGCGGACCTCTATACGACCGAGGCGCTGGAGGCAGTCGATTCCAACGATCCGGCCGGCTTCGAAAAAGCACTCGCGAAATTGCGAGCGCTTCCGATCGGCGATGACCTTTCGCCGAGAATTGCGCAGCTCCGCCGCGCGGCCATTCTGCGAAACCCGAGATTTCTGACGATCATCGACAAATACCGGAAGGACTAAGCATGACCACCGAACTCAAAGCCGAGGACGCTTTGGCCGAATTGAAGGCGAAGCGCCGCGCCCTTTCGGCCGAATCTGCGGAGCTACACCAGGCGCTTCGGCCGGCCGGAGAAGACGGCTTGACGAAAAAGGCACGAATCGAGCGCGAACTGGCGGCGCTCGCCGAGGCCGAAGCGGCGGCCGTTCAGGAGTGGGTCCGCGGCGAGCGCTCGGCTCCTCCTCCGCAGCCGGATCGCGATCGGCGCAAAGCGCTGCGTGCGGAGTTGGCCGACGTAGGCGATCTCATCGAGGAGCAGCGGGCCGCGAGCGCCGCATTGGCGGCCGCCGCCGAAGAGTACAGCCGAATCTATGGCGGCTTGAGTCATGAGATCGATCGCGTCGCGCTCGATATCCTCGCCGGGCGCGCCGAGGCCGACTTCGCCGCAGCAATCGCAGCGCATGACGCGGCTGTTGCGGCAATGGCCCGACTCGATGCTTGGCGGGATGCACTCGGCCAGCTTCGCGACCAGTTCGTCAGCCAGCGAAAGCCGGCATTGGCGCAGCGGGCGAACGTCATAATCGACGCTGTTCAGGTGCGGCGCGATATCCCGCACGACGATCGCCAGCGGCATGCTCTCCGAACGGAACTCGAAACCACGGTCGCTCAGTTGCGCGCGTGATCGATGGCGGCGGGGACTCGTAGGTCGACGGCGGATGTAACCGCGACCTACGAGTCCCTGTGGCGCCCATGGTACGGGGAGGAAAAATGCGGACAGTCACAAAGAGAGAACTGCAAAAAGCAGCAATGGGAGCGGCAATCGAAGCCATGCCGCGACTGAAGGCCGAAGCGACGAGATCGATCGCAGAAAGATCGCCGGCCAGATTGGCGGTCGTCGTCGACGGCCTGCTCCGCGGGGCTCTGTACGGTCCGACTTCGACCGGCTTGCGCAAGCACGCAACCGTTTTCGAAATCTCGCCCGCCGACGCTGCGGCGATGATCGTCGAGAAAATCTGCGACGCTGCGAACAACGCTGTTTTCGGCGCCGGGACGGACCATGACACGAAGCCGTACGTGTCCGCAGTCGATGACGTGCGCAAAGCCGCACTGCAGAAACTGCGAGGCGGCAATGGCTGAGAACGGATGGCAGCGGCAGCGCTGCGAAGCAGCGACGAAAGCCGGCCGCATGGCGACGCGCAATGCACGCGCTCGAGCACTGAAACGAGGCGAAGCGACTCGCATTCTGCTGCGTGACCGAAAGATAGCGCCCGATGCGCAAGCTGCCATCGAACGGTTTCTGAACGAGAGGGGTTGAGCATGCAATACGGGCTTTGGCGCGTGTCGCCCGGACTTAATTCGAAGTTCAATCCCGTCCACGTTCGTGGGCGACTTTACGCCTGTCCAGAAGGGCAGTCGATAAACGTCTTGTATTCCGACGCTGAGATTCTCGTGTCGGGATATCGATGGATCGTGCTGGCGAAGGAAGTCGTCACATCCGACAAGCGCCCGGTGAATCCGGAATTCGGCCGAACCGTTTATGATTCGACGATCGGACACATCATTATTTTCAATCGCGGCGTCAATGGGCAGCCGGGCCAGTGGGTCGTGAAAACGACTGGCGCGCCCGCGTAAGGAGTCCACATGACTTACTCAACCTGGCGTATCGCCCCTGGACAGACCAAGGTCAATCCCGCGACCATTCGCGGCCGAAGATACTCGTGCGCGGCCGGCTCTTTCATCGATATTCCCGACTTCGATGCTGAGGTTCTGGTGTCCGGTTATGGGTGGGTCGCACTCGCTCGAAACGGACATCCGACGGCCGAGCGTCCACTGCATGCGCTGTCGAGCCAAAGGATTTTCGATTCGACTTTGGGAGTCGAGATCGTCAGCGACGGCGCCGGAAATTGGCTCCACTCGGGAACGGGGGTGGCCGTCTAATGCTGTCGCCCGAGGAATATGTGGAGGCGAATTGCGCTCGAGTCGTCGAGATGACGGCGCAGGCCTTGTTCGATTTTCCCGACCCCGCATATGCGGAACGACTCGAGCAGTCGCTCCTTGAAGTTACGTTCGCGGGAAGTCATCCGGTCGGCGCTGCTCGAGCGGCCGCTCACGTCATGGAACTGGCGCGGGCGATGCTCGACGCCAAAGGGCAAACGAAAAACTAGGAGGGCCGGCACATGACCACTGCGTCTTCTCCCGATCTGCTCATAAATATCAGCGCCGGTACTGGCGATCTCGATGCGGCGCTGGAGAAAGCGCGAAATCGAGTCGCCGGCTTCTCCGATACGCTGCAAAGCGAATTTTCGAAGTCGTCGCGCGCTGGCGAAGACCTGGGGCGGACATTTCAGTCTATCGCCAATGGCGCGGAGAAAGCGACGGGCCACCTCGCCAATGTCGGCACTGCGACCGGCGGATTGCGCGCTATCGAATCCGAGGCGGTTCGCGTAAATCGGCAACTCGATAACGTCGCGGGCTTTCTTTGGGACAATACGAGTCTGAGCGGGCCGAATATCGATCGTGTCGTGAATCCGCTGAAATATCTGGTCGGAACGATTGGCGTCCTTCCGGCAACCCTCGCCGCGGCGTCGCTTGCGACCGCCGGTCTCGGCGCGTATCTGGCGCACGTCGCGCAAACGCAACTCGCCGAGTTCGCCGAGGCGACCGATCGCATTGGAGTCAGCGTCAATGAGCTGAAGGGCGCCCAAATCACCTTCGCCAAATTCGGCGTCGACGCTGCCCACTCGACCGAGGCTCTGAAGAATGGCGCGGAGCAATTTGCGCAATATCGCCGCAACGCCGGCGCCGTGAAAGACGCGCTCGAGAAATTCGACGAGGGGTTTTTGAAAGTCGCCGATCGTGCAAAGAGCGCGGGCGAGTTCATCGATATCATTTCGCAAAAGATTCGCGCCCTGCCTCGCGAAGAAGGACTCGACCTCGCCAAGGCGCTCTTCGGCGACGATACCGGCCAGAAGCTGTTCGAACCTATCATGCGAGGCCAAACCGAGATGGCCGCCTTTCGCGACGCGGCGAAAGAGGCTGGCGTCGCGATTCAGGACGGGGCGGCCAAACATGCACAGGAACTACGCCAGGCGATAGAGCAGGCCGCCGAGATCGCAAACGGCAAATTCTTGAATGCGATGCAGGCGATGGAAGACCCTATCGCCCAAATCAAGCTCGGATGGTATTCCATCGTCGGGGTATTGTCTGACGCGATCGTGAAGGCGAGCGAACTTTCGGCCGTCTTCGAAAAGGCCGCGAGCCAATTGGCGGGCACGATCGCGTTAATGAAATCGTCGCTCGGCATGGCGCATGAGGCAGGCGGCAAGCCGTTCGAAGACGTATTCGGCCGGTATCGTCATGCGAAAATCGGAACCGAGGAAGAAGGCCCGCCAATGCCGCCGTCGGCGCTGGGCAGCGGCGCGGCCGGCACGTCTCGCAAGCGATATGAGGGTTACGACGAGTCGTCTAGCGGAGCCGGCGGGAAAGGCGGTAGCCGTGGGGCGGCTGAAGCCGCAGCGGCAGAGCGTGCGCGCGTGCAAGGCGAGATCGAAGCGCTCCGTGGCGGTCTCGAGCAAAAGAAGGCGCTTTTCGAGCACGAAGCGAGAATGAAGCAAATCTCCGAAGAGGAGAAGACCGCGTTCATCCGCAAGGCGATCGACGAAGAGTATGAGGCCGAGCGCGCGCTTCTCCAAAAGGAGCTGGATATAGAGGGCCAGAAGCCGGCGCAGCGGCAGCAAATCTTGAACAAGATTCAGGCGCTCGAAACCCACCATGCGGCGACTGTGCAACAGACGGAATTCCATGCCGCCGAGGCGACGCAAGCGAAGTGGGAGTCGGTTTTTCAGCAAATCACGCAATCGGTTTCCTCGTCTCTCGTGGGAGTGATTCAGGGCACGCAAAAGCTGCATGACGTCTTGCGGGCCGCGCTCCAATCGATCGAGCAAACGGTCCTGAACGGTGTCACAAAGCGCGCCGCCGAATGGGCGGCGACGCAAGCGACCTCGTTTGAAAGTTTTCTGACCGGAGCGGCCACGAAATCACAAGCGGTCGGCAAGGAGATAGCCGACGGGCTGACGAAGCCGACCGAAGGTGTCGCGAACGGCCTGCAGGGCACGATGGGGCAGGCTTTCGAAGGCGTCAAATCGATGTTCTCGAGCGTGCTCGACGCAATGGGAGGGCTTTTGAAATCGTTCCTTTCGTCGGCCAGCTCGTTCATCGCGTCGATTTTCCGAGGGCTCGGCGGTATCGGCTCCAGCCTCGGCGGCGCGCTTCCTTCCTTCGACGTCGGCGCTTGGGAAGTCGGCAAGAGCGCCAACGTCGACGGGAAAGGCGGTTTTCCAGCGCTGGTCCACCCCGGCGAAATGGTAGTCCCGGCCGGGCCGGCTGGCCAGTTGCGGGCGGCGCTGAAGGGCGTCGGGGCCGGTCTCGGAGGACTGGCGAGTATGACGCTCGCCGCGCCGGCTGCCGTGGCGAACGCACAGCCGACAATCCTGCAAATGAGCGCGCCGGAGACGAAAGTCGAAGCGCCGCCGGTGACTGTCCACAATTATGCGCCCGGACTCGTGATTAAGCCCGAGGTCACGAAGGATTATGTTCACGTCGTAATACGCGAGGCTATCGCCGGTAACAACAAGCGCCAATCCGAGGCAGAGCGGCGCAGTCCGTAAGTTTTGACTACGCGCCGTGACTACATAGTGACTACGTAGTCACGGCTAACTACATCTTTTGGTTGCATTTTTAGCTTGACAGTAAGCTTTGTTACGCCATGATGCTTCGACCGCATAGGGGGAAGCACCATGGCCGACATCATTTACTTGATTCCGGATTTTTTTAACCCCGGCAAGATGACCGCGAGCGCTACGCCGCTCCCCGATGCTGGTCGGTTCGGGCGGCCTAGGCCGCACAGCCTATTACGTGCGAGCGCCGGCATGTGGCGAGGTGGCGTCCGGCCCGAGCGCGAAGTCGTCGTCGCCCACTTCGATCCATTCGACCCGCTTGGCGACTTCGATCCATTCGACGACCCTGAGGTCGAAGTCATCGAAGTGGGCGATGTCGACGACATCGTGCTTAACCCGGTCATCATTCCGTTCCCGCGCAAAAATCGACGGGAAGCCCGTCGCAGTCCGGACTCCTTTTCGTTTTAGGGGCCGCCATCGCGCTAGGTTGTTGCCAGTCGGGCAAGAGATGCGCGGCATGGCGCTAAGCGCCCGCCATAAATTTAGGAACGAAGCATGTTGTGGAAAATTTTAGGACTGGTTTCGGTCGCGTTTGTCGCCGGCGGCGTCATCGGAGCAACGCCGCGCATTCGGGACGAGGACCAGGTGTCTCGGGCCTTCTTTTGTGGATTCACGCTCCGAGGCATGGAATTGGGCGCGCCGCTCCCCGGGCCGCTCGAGGCTCGGACGCGGGAAGCCTACGAGCGCGAGTGCGGGAGATTCCGACAGGTCGCGCTCGAGCGGGTGCCTGCGATTCTCGGCAAATAGGAGTCCGTGTCGATGCGAGAAAGGCGAGTTGCCCTTCCTCGACGACATCACCTTTCCGGTTCTATGTGGGTTCTACACGCCCTTGCTGGAGCCGCCGAACCATTCCACCAAGTCATTGATTTGATTTGGTGAGCGCGATGGGACTCGAACCCATGACCCTCTGATTAAAAGTCAGATGCTCTACCGACTGAGCTACGCGCTCGCTGGAATGCCGCTTCGAATCGCAGGGCGAGCCCGCGCGGTTCGTCGTGACCCCGGCGGCTCGACCCCTACCTGTTGGCGAGGGGCCGGTCAACCCCGGCTCGAGCGGATCGCTCCTCAGGCCATCCATTTCACATAGAGCACGAAGAGCCAGAACAAGATCGCCGAGACGATCGTCGTCACAACAGCCTTGATCCACAGCTTGGGGGCCACGGGCGCGCCCGGATCCCCTCCCGTCGGCGTGTCGTCCTCCTCTTCCGAGGAGCGGACGCCGAAAGGAAGGATCGCGAACAGCACGATCCACCATATCGTGAGGTAGATCGCTACGGCGAGCGGCGTCGTAAATGGCAAAATCCGCGCTCCTCGACCTCGCGCCGGGCCTGTTGGCCCTCGCTCATTCAGGCCTGCTCGAGCTCGACCAAGGCCCCGTTGAAATCCTTCGGATGCAGGAAGAGCACCGGCTTGCCATGGGCGCCGATCTTCGGCTCGCCATCGCCCAGCACGCGCGCGCCGGAGGCTTTCAGCTGGTCGCGCGCCGTTAGAATATCATCCACCTCATAGCAGAGATGATGAATTCCGCCGGCCGGATTTTTGGCGACGAAGCCGGCGATCGGCGATCCTTCGCCGAGCGGCTGCAGCAGCTCGATCTTGGTGTTGGGCAGCTCGACGAAGACGACCGTGACGCCGTGCTCGGGAAGAGACTCCGGCTCGGAGACCTTGGCGCCGAGCGTATTTTTATATGTCGCCGTCGCCGCCGCGAGGTCCGAGACGGCGATGGCCACATGATTCAAGCGTCCGATCATGACGTTTCCCTGAAATTTCTCCAGAGACCTAAATGCGTCATCACGCCTCGATGATCAATACATGCACTTGCGGTTTCTTGCCCCACACCGCATTGACGCTGGCTCGCACGGCGCGCTCGACCGCCGTCGCCGCGGCGTCGAAATCCCGCCGCTTCGGCCGTGGCAGATTGTCGAAGGTGCGGAAGATGGCGTCATCCACCACCTCGCCCATATCCACGCCGTCGCGGCCCTTCTTGGGCAGGCCGGAGATCAGCACATCGGGATCGCCGACGAGATCGCCGCGCTTGTCGATGGCGAGCGCCAGCGACACCACGCCGGAGAAGCTCAGCCGCGCGCGCTCGCGCACGGCGCCGTCATCCTCCGAGACGAGCACGTCGCCGTCCTTGAGCAGGCGCCCCGTCGGCGCCTTGCCGACCACGCCGGGCTCCCCCGGAAACAGCCGCACAATGTCGCCATTGCGGGCGCCGATGGTGCGCTCCACCCCGCGCGCCTTGGCGAATGCCGCATGGACGGAAAGATGATGCCCCTCGCCATGCGCCGGCACCGATATGCGCGGCCGCACCCAATCATAGAGCTGGGCGACCTCGCCGCGACGCGGATGGCCGGAGCAATGGACGAGATGGTCGTGATCGGTGATGACCTCGACGCCCTGGTCGCAGAGCTTGTTGACGACGCGATGCACCTCGCGCGTGTTGCCCGGAATGGCGCGCGAGGAAAAGATGACCGTATCGCCGGAGACGAGCTTGATGACCGGATGCTCTTTCTCGGCGACGCGGGCCATGGCGGCGCGCGGCTCGCCCTGACTGCCGGTCGCCAGCACCACGATTTTGTCGCGCGGCAGGGCCGTGAACATGTCGAGCGAGAGAAATGGCGGCAGGCCGTCGAGAAAGCCGCATTCGCGCGAGACCTGAATGACGCGCTCCATGGCGCGGCCGGCGACGACGACGCTGCGGCCGGCCGCCTGCGCCGCCTCCGCCACGGCGCGAATGCGCGCGACATTGGAGGCGAAGGTCGTCACCAGCACGCGCTCCTTGGCGTCGCCGATGAGCTTGCGCAGCGTCTGCGCCACGTCGCTTTCCGAGAAGCTGTCGCCCTCGCGCAGAATATTGGTGGAATCGCAGATGAGCGCATCGACGCCCTCGTCGCCGAGAGCGGTCAGCCGCGCCGTGTCGATGCGATGGCCGACGCCGGGCTCGGGGTCGATCTTCCAGTCGCCCGTATGAATGGCGAGGCCGAGCGGCGTGCGGATCGCGAGCGCATTGGCCTCCGGGATCGAATGCGCGACGGCGACGAATTCGACGTCGAAGGGACCGATATCGAGACGCTGGCCCGTCGCCACGGTGACGACCTTGATATTGGGCGCGCCCGCCTCCTGCAGACGGCGCGCCTCCAGCAGGCTCGCGGCGAAACGCGTCGCATAGACGGTGCAGCCGAGCTTGGGCCAGAGGAAGGAGAGCGCTCCGATGTGGTCCTCATGGGCGTGGGTGATCACCAGCCCGACGAGATCGCGGCGGATCTTCTCGACGAAAGTGACGTCCGGCATCAGCAGATCGACGCCCGGCAGCTCCGGGCCGGGAAAGGCGAGGCCGCAATCGACCATCAGCCATTTGCGCGTCTTGGGCGGGCCGAAACCATAGAGAGCGGCGTTCATGCCGATCTCGCCGAGACCGCCCAAAGGGGCAAAGACGAATTCGCTCACTTCCTCGTTCATCGGCCACGCTCCGGCTCGGGCCGGGCCGCCGCGAGGGCCGGCAAGAAGATATCTCCCGCTTCTATGGCGCGACGGCCGCTGCGGGTGGAAATAATCAGGCGTCCGTCGGCGTCTATGGTCTCGAATAGTCCGGAGACCGTCTCGCGTGGAAGACGCGCCTCGATCTCCCCGCCCAATCCCGCCGCATGGCCGAGCCAGCGCTCGCGAAGCGCGGCGAAGCCGGAGCCGCCCGCCCAGAGAGCGAGCGCCTCCACCATTTTATCGGAGAGCAAAGCAAAGAGCGCGCCGGCCGCAGGGCCGCCCAAACGCGACAAATCGCTCGCCGGATAAGGCAGATCGGCCGGCGCGGCGACGCAATTGACCCCTATGCCGATGACGCAGCCGAAGGGCGCCCCCTGCCCCGCAGGCTGGACGCCCTCAAGAAGAATGCCCGCCAGCTTTTCGCCGTCGAGCAGAACGTCATTCGGCCATTTCAACGCGAGCCGATCGACCGCGCCAGTCGCCTCGATCAATGCGCCGATCGTCGCGAGCCCGGCCGCGAAGCCGAGCTGCGGCGCGAGCGCCGCCGGCCCAAAGCCGGAGACGAGCAGGCTCGCATGGAGATTTCCGCTCATCGAGCTCCAGCTGCGGCCGAGGCGGCCGCGGCCCTTGGTCTGGCGCGCGGCGACGATCCACAAGGGACCGGCGTCGCCCGCCTCGGCGCGACGCTTGGCTTCGTCATTGGTCGAGTCGATTTCGTCGTAAATCTCGAGACGGACCCCGCGCGAGAGCGCGTGGTCGCCGAGCCTCGCGCCCTCCATCGGGCTCAGAACAACGACTTGGCGGCAGCCGTCGCGGCCTCCACCACGGGGGCCGGATAGACCCAGAAGCCGAGCAGGAACACGGTCGAAACCGCGAGCACCGCGCGCAGCGACAGAGGCGATTGGTCGAAGGCCGGAGCCGGCTCGTCGAAATAGATCACCTTGACGACGCGCAGATAATAGAAGGCGGAGATCGCGCTCGCCAGCACGCCGACGATGGCGAGCGGATAGAGCCCGGCGTCCACCGCCGCCAGCAGCACGTAATATTTCGCGAAGAAGCCGGCGAGCGGCGGCACGCCCGCGAGCGAGAACATCAGCATGGCGAGGAAGAAGGCCGCCGTCCCATTATTGCGGGAGAGGCCCGAGAGATCGCTGATCTTCTCGACCGGACGACCCTCGACGCGCATCTGCAAAATGGCGGCGAAGGCGCCGAGCGTCATCACCAGATAAATGGCGAGATAGATGGCGACGCCGCGCACGCCCGCCTCATTGCCCGCGGCGAGGCCGACCAGGGCGAAGCCCATATGGCCGATCGAGGAATAGGCCATGAGGCGCTTGATGCTGGTCTGGCCGATCGCCGCAAAGGAGCCGAGCAGCATGGAGGCGATGGCGAGGAAGATCACGATCTGCTGCCACTGCCCGACAATGCCCGGAAAGGCCGTGAAGATGATGCGCGCGGTGATCGCCACGGCGGCCATTTTCGGAGCCGAGGCGAAGAAGGCGGTGACCGGCGTCGGCGCGCCCTCATAGACGTCCGGCGTCCACATATGGAAAGGCGCGGCGGACATTTTGAAGGCGAGGCCGGCCAGCACGAAGACGAGGCCGAAGATCACGCCGAGCGGCGGCGCGCCAGTGATCGCCTTGGCGATGCCGTCGAAGGAGATGGTCCCCGAGAAGCCGTAGAGCAGCGAGGCGCCATAGAGCAGCATGCCGGAGGAGAGAGCGCCGAGCACGAAATATTTGAGGCCGGCTTCCGAGGCGCGGGCGTCGTCGCGATCGAAGGCGGCGACGACATAGAGCGCCAGCGACATCAGCTCTATGCCGAGATAGAGCGCGATGAGATTATCCGCCGAGACGAGCAGCAGCATGCCGATCGTCGACAGCACCACCAGCACCGGAAACTCGAAATTGCCGAGCTTGGCGCGCTGCAGATAATCGCGCGACATCAATATGGTGACGAGCGAGCCGACCAGCGTCAGCACTTTGACGAAGCGCGCGAAAGCGTCATCGACGAAGGCGCCCTCGAAGAGCGAGGCTTCCGAGGTCTGGCCGAAGAACAGCGCCAGAATGGCGAGGCCGAGCAGCCCCGCCGCGAGCTCGTTGACGAGGCCGAAGGCGCGCGTCCCGCGCCAGGCGCCGATGAGGATCAGCGCCAATACGCCGAGGGCGAGGATGGTTTCCGGCAGGAAGTGATGCGCGAGGGCGGTTGAGAACGACATCGTCAGCGACCGATCATTGAGCGGCCTGGGCGACGACATGCGCCGCATTGGCCAGGGCCGTGTGAGATTGCAGGAGATTGGCGACGGCGGCCGCCGAGGCGTCGATGATCGGCTGCGGCCGCACGCCGTAATAGAGGGTGAGCGCGATCAGCGGCACGAACAGGACGAGCTCTCGCGCCGAGAGATCGCTGATCGTCTGCAGCGACGGCTTCTCGAGCGCGCCGAAGACCACGCGACGGTAGAGATACAGCGCGTAAGCCGCCGACAGCACGACGCCCGAGGTCGCGAACAACGCCACCCAGCTATTGGCGACGAACGCCCCGGTGAGCGTCAGAAACTCGCCGACGAAGCCGGACGTGCCCGGCAGGCCGACATTCGCCATGGTGAAGATCATGAAGGTCACGGCGTAGAGCGGCATGCGATTGACGAGGCCGCCATAGGCCGCGATCTCGCGCGTATGCATGCGGTCATAGATGACGCCGACGCAGAGGAAGAGCGCGCCGGAGACGAAGCCATGCGAGATCATCAGGAACATGGCGCCCTGCACGCCCTGCGTCGTCAGCGTGAACAGGCCCATTGTGACGAAGCCCATATGCGCTATCGACGAATAGGCGATGAGCTTCTTTATGTCCTCCTGCACCAGCGCGACCAGCGAGGTGTAGATGACCGCGATCACCGACAGCGCATAGACGAGCGGCGCGAAATAGGCCGACGCGTCCGGGAACATGGGCAGCGAAAAGCGGATGAAGCCATAGCCGCCCATTTTCAGAAGGATCGCCGCCAGGATCACCGAGCCCGCGGTCGGCGCCTCGACGTGGGCGTCCGGTAGCCAAGTGTGGACCGGCCACATCGGCATCTTCACCGCGAAAGAGGCGAAGAAGGCGAGCCACAGCCAGATCTGCATCGACGGCGGGAATTTCGTCTCGAGCAGAATGGCGATGTCCGTCGTGCCCGTCTTGCCGTAGATCGCCAGAATGGCGATGAGCATCAGCAGCGAGCCGGCGAGCGTGTAGAGGAAGAATTTGAAGCTCGCATAGACGCGCCGCTTGCCGCCCCAAATGCCGATGATGAGGAACATCGGAATGAGGCCGCCCTCGAAGAAGAGATAGAAGAGCACGAGATCGAGCGCGCAGAACACGCCGATCATCAACGTCTCCAGGACGAGGAAGGCGACGAGATATTCCTTCAGCCGAAACTTCACCGACTCCCAGGAGGCGAGAATGGCGAAGGGCGTCAGGAAGGTCGTCAGCAGCACGAAGGGAATGGAGAAGCCGTCCACGCCCATTTTATAGGTGAGGCCGGCGCCGAACCAGGCCCTCTCCTCGACGAGTTGGAAAGCGGCGCTCGCCGTGTCGAAACGCCCCCAGACGACGAGCGAAAGCAGGAAGACGACGATCGTCGTCAGCAGCGCCGCCCATTTGGCGTTGCGAAGCGTCGCCTCGCTCTCGCCCTTCAGCGTGAGGATGAAGGCCGCGCCGACCAGCGGCAGAAAAGTGAGGCCGGTGAGAATGCCGAAGCCGAACATCAGCGCAGACCTCCTGCGACGAACCAGGTGACGACCGCCGCGACGCCGATCAGCATGGCGAAGGCGTAGTGATAGACATAGCCGGTCTGCAGCTTCACCGCGAGGCGAGCGCCGTCGACGACGCGCGCCGCAATGCCGTCGGGGCCGAGCCCGTCGATGATGCGGCCGTCGCCGCCCTTCCACAGTAGCCGACCGAGCGCGAAGGCGGGACGCACGAAGATCGCGTCATAGAGCTCGTCGAAATACCATTTGTTGAGCAGGAAGCGGTAGAGCCGCGGGAAGGCGTGCGCGATCTTCTGCGCCGTGCCCGGCGCCAGCTGATAGACGAAGAAAGCGCCGAGGAAGCCGAGGATCATCATCACCGTCGCGGCATAGGACACCCAATGCGGGATCTCATGCATGGCATGGAGAATGTGATTGTCGTGGCCGGTATAGAGCGCGCCCTTCCAGAACTCGTCATAGCCATGGCCGGCGAAATCGCCCATGAACACGGCGCCCGCCGCCACCGCGCCCACCGCCAGAACAGCGAGCGGGACCAGCATGACGATCGGCGACTCGTGCGGCGCATGATGGCCGTGGCCATGATCGTCATGGGCATGATCGTCGTGGCCATGGGCGTCCGCATGCGCGTGATCGTCGTGGCCATGCGCGGCATGAGCGTCCGCATGCGACTCCTTCGCTTTGCCGAAGAAGGTCATGAAGACGAGACGCCAGGAATAGAAGGAGGTGAGGCCCGCCGCGACCACCGTCGAGACGAAGGCGAGATAAGCGACGCTGCGATGCTCGCCGGCGGCGAAGGCCGCCTCGATGATGGCGTCCTTGGAGAAGAAGCCGGCGAAGCCGAACTCCGTCCCCGGAATGCCGACGCCGGTCAGCGCCAGAGTGCCGATCGTCATCATGGCGAAGGTGAAGGGAATCTTGTTCCACAGCCCACCCATGTTCCGCATGTCCTGCTCGTGATGCATCGCATGGATGACCGAGCCGGCGCCCAGGAACAGCAGCGCCTTGAAGAAGGCGTGGGTGAAGAGATGGAACACGCCGAGCGAATAGGCGCCGACGCCTTCCGCCACGAACATATAGCCGAGCTGCGAGCAGGTCGAATAGGCGATGACGCGCTTGATGTCGTTCTGCACGAGGCCGATCGTCGCTGCGAAAAAGGCGGTGATCGCGCCGATCAGCGTGACGAAAGCGAGCGTGTCCGGCGCATATTCGAAGATCGGCGACAGGCGCGCGACCATGAACACGCCCGCGGTCACCATTGTCGCGGCATGGATGAGCGCGGAGACCGGGGTCGGGCCTTCCATCGCGTCCGGCAGCCAGGTGTGCAGCAGGAATTGCGCGGATTTGCCCATCGCGCCGATGAAGAGCAGGAAGGTCGCCAGCGTCAGCGCGTCGAAATCGGCGCCGAACACATGAATCTTATGGCCCGCTATGCCGGGAACCGCGGCGAACACCTGCTCGAAGCTCAAGGATTGCGTGAGCTGGAAGATGAGGAAAATGCCGAGCGCGAAGCCGAAATCGCCGACGCGGTTGACGACGAAGGCCTTGATGGCCGCGGCGTTGGCCGAAGGCTTCTGATACCAGAAGCCGATGAGGAGGTAGGAGGCGAGACCGACGCCCTCCCAGCCGAAGAACATCTGCACGAGATTATCGGCCGTCACCAGCGACAGCATGGCGAAGGTGAAGAGCGACAGATAGGCGAAGAAGCGCGGACGATCCGGATCTTCGTGCATGTATCCGATCGAGTAGAAATGCACGAGAGCGGAGACGCTGGTGACGACGACGAGCATCACCGCGGTCAGCGAGTCGACGCGCAAGGCCCAATCGACGCTGAGCTTGCCCGAGGTGAACCAATTGGCGAGCACCGGCGCGCTCGCATGGCCATGGCCGAGCGCGACATCGAAAAACTCGATCCAGGAAAAGCCGCAGGCGATGAACAGCAGCGTCGTCGTCACGAGCTCGGACGCGCGCGCGCCGATGCGCCGTCCGAAAATGCCCGCGATGAGAAAGCCGATGAGCGGCAGAAAGACGATTGCTTGGATCATCGGCGCTCAGCCCTTCAGAGAGTTGATGTCCTCGACCGCGATCGTGCCGCGGTTGCGGAAATAGGTGACGAGAATGGCGAGGCCGATGGCCGCCTCCGCCGCCGCCACCGTGAGGATGAACAGAGCGAAGACCTGGCCGGTCAGATCGCCGAGCGAGGCCGAGAAGGCCACGAGGTTGATGTTCACTGCGAGGAGGATCAGCTCGACCGACATCAAGATGATGATGATGTTCTTGCGGTTGAGGATGATGCCGGCGACGCCGAGCGTGAACACGATCGCCGAGACGACGAGATAATGGGTGAGGTCGACGACCATTGCTGCGATCCCCTCAGACGCCCGCCCGCGAGGGCACTTTCTTGATCTCGATGACATTGTCGCGCGTGCGCGCGTTCTGCTCCTCGATCTTCTGACGCTTGACGCCGGGACGGTGATGCAGCGTCAGCACGATCGCGCCGATCATGGCGGTGAGCAGCACCAGCGCCGAAGCCTGGAAGAACAGGAAATATTTCGTGTAGAGCACTTGGCCGAGCGCCGCCGTGTTGGACACGCCAGCGATGATCGGCGCTGCGGCGGCCTCTTTCGCGCCGGGCGCGCTCTGCCAGCCGAGCGCGACGAGGCCGAGCTCGCCGAGCACCACGGCCCCGACGGCGGCCCCGACCGGCAGATGCTTGCTGAAGCCCTGGCGCAGCTCGGCGAAATCGACGTCCAGCATCATCACCACGAAGAGGAACAGCACAGCGACCGCGCCGACATAGACGACGACGAGGATCATGGCGAGGAATTCGGCCCCGGCGAGCAGGAAGAGCCCCGCGCCATTGACGAAGGCGAGGATGAGAAAGAGCACCGAATGAACCGGATTGCGCGAGACGATCACCGCGAAAGCCGATGCGATCAGCACCGCCGAGAAAAGATAGAAGAATGCCACAGCCACTTTGTCGTCCTCTCTCGAGCGTCTCGTTGCGTCCGGCTCTCGCGCCTTTTCAGCGATAAGGGGCGTCGAGCGCGATGTTGCGCGCGATCTCGCGCTCCCAGCGGGCGCCATTCTCGAGCAGGCGCTCCTTATTGTAGTAGAGTTCCTCGCGCGTCTCGACGGCGAACTCCTGGTTCGGCCCCTCGACGATGGCGTCCACCGGGCAGGCCTCCTGGCAGAAGCCGCAATAGATGCATTTCACCATGTCGATGTCGTAGCGCGTCGTGCGGCGGGTGCCGTCATTGCGGCGCGGACCCGCCTCGATGGTGATGGCCTGCGCGGGGCAGATCGCCTCGCAGAGCTTGCAGGCGATGCAACGCTCCTCGCCATTGGGATAGCGGCGCAGCGCATGCTCGCCGCGAAAGCGCGGCGAGATCGGGTTCTTCTCATGCGGATAGTTGAGCGTCGCCTTCGGCTTGAAGAAGTAGCGCATCGACAAAAAGAAGGCCGCGATGAACTCGGTGAGGAAGAGCGACTTGGCCGCTTGATCGAGCTTCATGACGTCACTCCCTTAGTTCGCGCCCGCCGAGCCGGCGAATTGCAGAATGCCGGCGACGACGATGACCATGACGAGCGAGATGGGCAGAAAAACCTTCCAGCCGAGCCGCATGAGCTGGTCGTAGCGATAACGCGGCACGAAGGCCTTCACCATGGCGAAGAAGAAGAAGAAGAATGTGACCTTGAGGACGAACCAGATCACGCCCGGGATCAGGGTGAAGGGCGCGATATTCACCGGCGGCAGCCAGCCGCCGAAGAAGAGGATCGTCAGCAAGGCGCACATGGTCAGGATCGCCACATATTCGCCGAGCATGAACAGCATGTAGGGCGTCGCCGAATATTCGATCATGAAGCCCGCCACCAGCTCCGACTCGGCTTCCACGAGGTCGAAGGGCGGGCGGTTCGTCTCGGCCAGCGCCGAGATGAAGAAGATGATGAACATCGGCAGAAGGCGCAGCCAATACCAGCCGAGAATGCCGTATTGCGAATCCTGCGCGCGCACGATCTCGGTGAGATTGAGCGAGCCGGCGCAGAGCAGAACGGTGATGATGACGAAGCCGATCGAGACTTCGTAGGACACCATTTGCGCGGCCGAGCGCAGCGCCGACAGGAAGGGATATTTGGAGTTCGACGCCCAGCCGGCCATGATGATGCCATAGACGCCGAGCGAGGAGATGGCGAAAATATAGAGAATGCCGACATTGAGATCGGCGACCGCCCAGCCGTCATTGACCGGGATGACCGCCCAGGCGGCGACGGCGAGCATGGCCGTGACGAAAGGCGCGAGCAGGAACACGCCCTTATTGGCCGTGTCCGGGATCACCGGCTCCTTGAGCACGAATTTGAGCATGTCGGCGAAGCTCTGGAGCAAGCCCCAGGGTCCGACGACATTGGGTCCGCGGCGCAGCTGCACGGCGGCCCAGACCTTGCGGTCGATGTAGATCGCATAGGCGAGATAGACCAGCAGAACGACCGTCAGAACGACGCTCTTCACGATGATCAGGAGAAGGTTCAGCAGCCAGCCGTCGATCACGTCCTTGCTCCTATTCCGCCGCTTGCTTCAGTCGATCCAGCGCCAGCGCCGAACATTCCGCCATTGTGGCCGAGGCGCGCGCGATCGGATTGGTGAGATAGAAATCCGTGATCGCAGGCGCGAAATCGTCCTTCCACGCGGTCGCCGGCTGCAGCGCCACCGCCTCGAGATCGGCCGCCGAAGCGGAGCCGATCTGATCGAGCCGCAGAAGATGCGGATGCGCCTCGCCGAGCTTGGCGCGCAGCTGCTTTTGCGAATCGAAGGGCAGCGGCGCGCCGAGAGCGCCGGAGAGCGCGCGCAGAATCGCCCAATCCTCGCGGGCGTCGCCCGGCGGGAAAGTCGCGCGCAGCGCCTCCTGCACACGGCCTTCCGTGTTCACATAGAGGCCGAACTTCTCCGTATAGGCCGCACCCGGGAGAATGACGTCGGCGCGATGCGCGCCCTTGTCGCCATGCGTGCCGATATAGACGACGAAAGCGCCGGGCTCGATGGCGATCTCATCGGCGCCGAGATTGAAGACGAGATCGAGCGCGCCGGCCTTCGCTATGTCCGCCGCATCGAGGCCGCCCTGCCCCGGCGTGAAGCCGAGATCGAGCGCGCCGACGCGCGACGCCGCCGTATGCAGCACGCTGAAGCCGTTCCAAGCATCGGACAAACCGCCGTGCTTCTTGGCGGCCTGAGCGGCGAGCGCCAGAATGGCGCGGCCGTCGGGACGCGCCAGCGCGCCCTGACCGATCAGCACGAGGCGCTTGGCGGAGCCCGTCGGCGCGCTTTCGACGAAGCGCGCCAGAGCGTCGGGACCGGCGCCGAGATAATCATAATCATAGGTCAGATCGGCCTGTTCGCCGATCACCGAGATAGGGAAATGGCCCTTCAGCCAGCGCTTGCGGATGCGCGCATTGAGCACGGGCGCTTCCTTGCGCGGATTGGAGCCGACGATCAGCAGCGAATCCGCCTCGTCGACGCCGGCAATGGTGGCGTTGAAGAGATAGGAGGCGCGACCGAAGCGTGGATCGAGCTTGGTCCCGTCCTGGCGCGCGTCGAGATTGGCGCTTCCCAGCCCCTCGACGAGAAGCTTCAGCGCGAAGATTTCCTCGAGCGCCGCGAGATCGCCGACAAGGGCGCCGATCTTCTCGGCTTTCGTCGCCTTGGTCTTGGCGGCGACGGCGGCGAGCGCCTCCTGCCAGCTGGCGGGACGCAGGCGTCCATTCTCGCGAATATAGGGACGGTCGAGGCGCTGCGCCTTCAGCCCATCGACGACCTGTCGCGTCTTGTCGGAGATCCACTCCTCATTCACCGCCTCATTGAGGCGCGGCAGAATGCGGATCACCTCGCGGCCGCGAGCGTCGACGCGGATCGCCGAACCCAGCGCATCCTGCACGTCGATGGTCTCGGTCTTCTGATACTCCCATGGGCGGGCGCGGAAATTCTGCGGCTTGGGCAGAAGCGCGCCTACGGGACAGAGATCGGTCACATTGCCCTGCAGCTCCGACGTCATCGCCGTCTGCAGATAGGTGGTGATCTCCATATCCTCGCCGCGGCCGATCGCGCCCATGTCGCTGGTGCCGGCGATCTCCGCCGTGAAACGCACGCAGCGGGTGCAATGGATGCAGCGGGTCATCGCCGTCTTGACGAGCGGGCCGATATATTTGTCCTCGACCGCGCGCTTATTCTCGGCATAGCGCGAGCTGTCGCCGCCGAAGGCGAGCGCCTGATCCTGCAAATCACATTCGCCGCCCTGATCGCAGATCGGACAGTCGAGCGGATGATTGACGAGCAGGAACTCCATCACGCCTTCGCGCGCCTTCTTCACCATCGGAGTCTTGGTGAAGACTTCCGGCGGCGCGCCGTCCGGTCCCGGACGCAAATCCTTCACGGCGACGGCGCAGGAGGCCTGCGGCTTCGGCGGGCCGCCTTTCACCTCGACGAGGCACATGCGGCAATTGCCGGCGATCGACAGACGCTCGTGAAAGCAGAAGCGCGGCACCTCGGCGCCGGCCTCCTCGCAGGCCTGCAGCAGCGTATATTCGGCCGGAACATCGACCTCGACGCCATCGACGAGAATTCTGGTCATTGGAATGCCTTACTCCGCCGCCACGCGCACCGGATCGGGATGCGGATTGGCCGCATAACGATCGATGCGCTTCTCGATTTCGCCACGGAAATGATTGATGAGACCCTGGATCGGCCAGGCCGCCGCGTCGCCGAGCGCGCAGATCGTATGGCCTTCGATCTGCTTCGACACGTCGAACAGCATGTCGATCTCGCGCTTGTGAGCGCGGCCTTCCGCCATGCGGGTGACGACGCGCCACATCCAGCCCGTGCCTTCGCGGCAGGGCGTGCACTGGCCGCAGCTCTCATGCTTGTAGAAATAAGAGATGCGGGCGATGGCGCGGATGATGTCGGTCGACTTGTCCATGACGATGACCGCCGCCGTGCCGAGGCCGGAGCCGAGCTTGACGAGGCTGTCGAAATCCATCGGACAGTCGATGATCTGATCGGCCGGCACGAGCCGCACGGAAGAACCGCCAGGAATGACGGCGAGCAGATTGTCCGAGCCGCCGCGCACGCCGCCGCAATGGCGGTCGATCAGCTCGCGGAAGGGAATGGACATGGCCTCTTCCACATTGCACGGCTTGTTCACATGGCCGGAGATGGAAAAGAGCTTGGTGCCCGTGTTGTTGGGCTTGCCGATGCCGGCGAACCAGCTCGCGCCGCGGCGTAGAATCGTCGGCGCGACGGCGATGGATTCGACATTATTGACCGTCGTCGGGCAGCCGTAGAGGCCGACATTGGCCGGGAACGGCGGCTTCAGCCGCGGCATGCCCTTCTTGCCTTCGAGGCTCTCGATCAGCGCCGTCTCCTCGCCGCAGATATAGGCGCCGGCGCCGTGATGGACGTAGAGATCGAAGGGATAGCCGTGAATATTGTCCTTGCCGATGAGCTTGGCGTCATAGGCCTCGTCGATCGCCTTCTGCAGCGCGATGCGCTCGGCGATGAACTCGCCGCGCACATAGATGTAGGAGGCGTGCGCGCCCATGGCGAAGGAGGCGATCAGCGCGCCCTCGATCAGCGTCTGCGGATCATTGCGCATGATCTCGCGGTCCTTGCAGGTGCCCGGCTCCGACTCGTCGGCGTTGATGACGAGATAGGAGGGACGCAAGGGGTCCGGCGTCTTCGGCATGAAGGACCATTTCAGGCCGGTGGAGAAGCCGGCGCCGCCGCGTCCGCGCAGCCCCGAATCCTTCATTTCCTGAATGATCTTGTCGCGGCCGAGCTCCAGCAGCGCCTTGGTGTTGTCCCAGGCGCCGCGCGAGCGGGCTCCGGCGAGGCTCTTGTCGCCTATGCCGTAGAGATTTGTGAAGATGCGGTCCTTATCGGCGAGCATTGGTCGTTCACTCCGCCTGCGCTTTGGCGCCGTCGCCGTAGAAAGAAGTGAGGCTCGTCAGCGCGCCTTCCGGCTCCGAGGAGACGCGGCCCGTCTGCGAACCGATCTTCACCGGCCGGCCGGCGGCGAGATCGTCGAGCAGCTTCTCGAAATTCTCAGCCGTCAAATCTTCGTAATAGTCGTCGTTGATCTGCACCATCGGCGCATTGCAGCAGGCGCCGAGGCACTCGACCTCGAGCCAGGAGAACAGCCCATCGGCGCTCACATGGCGCTGCGGGCCGACCCGGCGCTCGAGCACGGCGATCAGCTCGTCGGAGCCGCGCAGCATGCAAGGCGTGGTGCCGCAGAGCTGGACGTAGAATTTGCCCACCGGCTCGAGATTGAACATCGTGTAGAAGGTCGCGATCTCGAGCACGCGAATATAGGGCATGCCGAGCGTGTCCGCGACTTTCTCGATCGCCTTTTGCGGCAACCAATAGTCGTTCTGCTTCTGCGCCTGCCACAGGGCCGGCACGACCATGGAGGCCTGACGGCCGTCCGGATATTTGGCGATCTGCGCCTCGAGCCACGCCTTGTTCTCGGGCGTGAACTCGAAGCTCGCGGGCTGCTCTTCGGCGAGACGACGCACGGACATAGTGTCAGTTCCGTTTCTTTGTCGGGGCGCCGGAACGCCACCGCGCATTGAATTCACGAGTTGTTTCGCAGAACCAATCGGTTTTTGCGAAGTCGCGCTCGGGATGCTCGCTCCGCAGCTTCGCCGACTGCGGGCCGCCCCCCGACAACGACGAACACATGCAGCTTCCGTTCGTATACCAGGAAACTTCCCATTGCCCGCCCGACTCCGGGTCGTCGCCCATGGCGTTGCCGTCGTAGACGAATGACTTCGGCAGGTCGCCGAGCCGTTCGAAACGCCGACACGAGCCGCGACTCGCGATTGCCTGCGCAGTCGCTCCGAGCGACAGATACGTAGCCATCATCGCGGCGCCGATCACCGATCGACCTCCCCGAAGACGATATCGAGCGAACCAAGGATCGCCGAGACGTCGGCGAGCAGATGGTCCTTGCAGAGAAAATCCATGGCTTGCAGATGCGCGAAGCCCGGCGCGCGCAGCTTGCAGCGATAGGGCTTGTCGGTGCCGTCGGACACGAGATAGACGCCGAACTCGCCCTTGGGGGCCTCGACCGCGGCATAGACCTCGCCGGCCGGCACCTTGAAGCCTTCCGTATAGAGCTTGAAGTGATGGATGAGCGCTTCCATCGAGCGCTTCATCTCCGCGCGGGGCGGCGAGCAAATCTTGTTGTTCACCGTCGCCACCGGACCGCGATTCTCGGCCTTCAGCAGCTTATCGACGCATTGCTTCATAATGGAGGTCGACTGGCGCATCTCCTCCATGCGGATGACCGCACGGTCGTAGCAATCGCCATTCTTGCCGACGGGAATGTCGAACTCCATCTCCTCATAGCAATCATAAGGACGCGCCTTGCGCAGATCCCAGGGCGCGCCGGAGCCGCGCACCATCACGCCGGAGAAGCCGAATTTCCAGGCGTCCTCGAGCGAGATGACGCCGATGTCGGCGTTGCGCTGCTTGAAGATGCGGTTGCCGATGAAGAGCTCGTCGAGATCGTCGAGGACCTTGAGGAACGGATCGCAGAAAGCGCCGATATCCTCGACCAGCCGATCCGGCAGGTCGCGGGCGACGCCGCCCGGACGGAAGTAATTGGCGTGCATGCGCGCGCCGCTCGCCCGCTCATAGAAGACCATGAGCTTCTCGCGCTCCTCATAGCCCCAGAGCGGCGGCGTCAGCGCGCCGACGTCCATGGCTTGCGCGGTGACGTTGAGCAGATGCGAGAGCAGACGGCCGATCTCGGCATAGAGCACGCGGATGAGCTGGCCGCGGCGCGGAACCTCGACGTCGAGCAGCTGCTCTATGCCGAGACAGAAGGCGTGCTCCTGATTCATCGGCGCGCAATAGTCGAGCCGGTCGAAATAGGGCACATTCTGCAGATAGGTCCGTGCCTCCATCAGCTTCTCTGTGCCGCGATGCAGGAAGCCGACATGCGGATCGCAGCGCTCGACCACCTCGCCGTCGAGCTCGAGGATCAGGCGCAGCACGCCATGCGCCGCCGGATGCTGCGGGCCGAAGTTGAGGTTGAAGTTTCGCAGGCTCTGGTCGTTCATCGTGACAGTCCCAGCGGGGAGAGCGAATAGCGAATAGCGAGTAGCGAGTAGTGGGTCATGTCGTCGCCACTCCTGTCTTTCGTTGAAGCGAGCGGGTCAGCGCACGCAGCATTCGGCCTATCTCGTCGCCGCGCGCCAACAAAGGCGTCACGGCGCTCGCGGACGCAAGCCCGACTCTGTCGGCGAGCATCAAGTGCGTTTCCAGCTCTTTGAGCGATCCCTGGGCGTTTCTCAAGAATTGGACGAACGACCCCGTTGTCTCGCGGCCATGGCCTTCCGCGATATTCGCGGCCACCGACGCGGCCGCACGACGAATTTGCGAGGTCATCCCGTACATTTCTTCCCTCGGAAACCTTCCTGTGAGTTCGTAGCAATCGACAGCGAGGTTCATCGCTTCCTGCCAGACCTTGAGATCTCGATACGATTGAGATCGAGGTCCGTCCATGATCGACTCTCGTCCTCTATTCGCTACTCCCTATTCGCTACTCGCCCTCTCACTTGCTCGCCTTCTCGTCGCCGGGAAGATCGTATTGCACGCCCTCCCAAGGCGAGAGGAAATCGAACTTCCGATATTCTTGGGTGAGGTTCAGGGGCTCATAGACGACCCGCTTGCGCTCGTCGTCGTAGCGCACCTCGACATAGCCGGACATCGGGAAATCCTTGCGCAGCGGATGACCGTCGAAGCCGTAGTCGGTCATGATGCGGCGAAGGTCGGGATGGCCATCGAACAGCACGCCGAAGAGATCATAGGTCTCGCGCTCGAACCAGTCGGCGCCGGGATAGAGGCTGGTCAGCGAGGCGACGGGCGTGCTCTCGTCGGTCTGCGTCTTCACGCGGATGCGCTGATTATGCTTGGGCGAGAGGAGGTGCAGCACCACATCGAAACGCAGATCGCGCTCCGGATAATCGGCCGCGGTGATGTCGGTGAAGCTGACGAAGAGGAACTCGGGATCGTCGCGCAGCACGCGCGCGGCGTCGAGCCAGCGCGAGCGCTCCACTTCCACGGTGAGCTCGCCATAGGCGATCTTGAGGCCCTTCACCACGCCCGGCAGGGCCGCGGCGACCTTCTCGCCGAGCTTTTCGAGTTCCGCGCTCATCTCTCACCCTCGCGTCATGAGAAACCGACCGCGCATGGCGCGTCGGCTCGCATCGCACTCTTCGTTTTTGCGCGCGCTCCCGAGGAGGCGCGAAATGTCACCGTTCGATCGTGCCGCTGCGGCGGATCTTCTTCTGCAGAAGCAGAACGCCATAGACGAGCGCCTCGGCCGAAGGCGGGCAGCCGGGGACATAGATGTCGACCGGAATGATTCGATCGCAGCCGCGCACCACCGAATAGGAATAGTGGTAATAGCCGCCGCCATTGGCGCAGGAGCCCATGGAGATGACGTAGCGCGGCTCCGGCATCTGGTCGTAGACCTTGCGCAGCGCCGGGGCCATTTTGTTGGTCAGCGTGCCGGCGATGATGATGACGTCCGACTGGCGCGGGCTGGCGCGCGGCGCGAAGCCAAAGCGCTCGAGATCATAGCGCGGCATGGCCGCCTGGATCATCTCGACCGCGCAGCAGGCCAGACCGAAAGTCATCCACATCAGCGAGCCGGTGCGCGCCCAATTGATGAGATCATCGGTGGCGGTGACGAGAAAGCCCTTGTCGGCGAGCTCGTCATTGAGGCCGAGGTAGAAGGGATCGTCCGCGCCCACCGGCTTGCCGGTGCGCGGATCGACGAGACCCTTGGCGGACGGCGCGACGAGAGTCGGGCTCTGGCGAGTGATCAATCCCATTCGAGCGCTCCCTTGCGCCATTCATAGACGAAGCCGACGGTCAGCACGCCGAGGAAGAACATCATCGACCAGAAGCCGAAGCTTCCCGCCTCCTTGAAGGCCACCGCCCAGGGAAAGAGAAAAGCGACCTCGAGGTCGAAGACGATGAAGAGCAGAGCGACGAGATAGAAGCGCACGTCGAATTTCATGCGCGCGTCGCCGAAAGGATTGAAGCCGCACTCATAGGCGGAGAGCTTCTCCGGATCCGGCGCCTTGAAGGCGACCAGGAAGGGGAGAACGAGCAGAGCGCCGGCGATGATCGCCGCGAGGGCGATGAAGATCACGAGCGGCAAATATTGTTCGAGCAGGCTCGGCATGGCGATGTCCGACGTTTGCGGCGGGGGCGGCGATGTGACGCGGGGCGGGAGCCCCGGGCGCCGTCTGACCGCGCGTTCCGTAACCCAGCGTATAGGTCAAAGCAAGAGCCGAGCGCGTCTTTACCGAAGGGATTGGGCGCGCGGACCTTACGCCCGCCCGCCCCCGGCGGAAAAATACCCGTCGGCGCCTGTCGATCAGGCGGCGCCGCTGAAGAATTCGATGATCCGCGCGGCGGCCTTCATCTCCGCGAATCGCCGCGCCCGCCTTTCCATGGCCTCGTCGTCGGCGCCCCAGGCCTCGATCTGATGGTCCTCATCGACATGAGCCGCCGCCCAGGCCGCCTCCGCGTCCATCTCGCCCAGCGCCACGGCGAGCGCGATGAGGCAGGAGCCGGTGAGCGTCGTCATGGCGTGAAGCGCCGCGAGACGGAAATGCGCCTCAGCCCCCTGCCCCGCATAGGCGCGCACAGCCTCCGCCACCGCCGCCGTCGCCTCCGGCGTCTGAGAGACGAACATCACGCCAGAGGTCACGGCGAGCTCGGCGCCGAGCCGCTCCTTGGCGAAGGCGAGCAGCGGGTCCCACGCCTCCGCCTGCGCCGCGACGAGGCCGGCCGGCTCCTCGGCGCGATAGCTCACGAGATCGGAGCCCGCATATTTGGCGACGTCGGCGGCGACCTCCTCGAGCCGGTCGGCGACCCCGTCGATCGCCGAGTTTACCAGCCTTGTCAAAGGCATGGAGGTCGGATTGAGCCTGTCGCCCTGCGTCCCCCATTCCTCGGCCAGCGCCGTGGTCAAAGACGAGGACGGAGTCGTCAAAATGCGCCGCGCCGGCGTCTTGACCGTCCTTCCGTCGAGCAGGACGGCATAGCCGCCCTCGGCCTCGCCGACGCTGGCCGATTGGTAGAATCGCTTCGGCAGCTCCGGCCGGGCGCCCCTCTGCACCGCATTGCGCAGCGGATTGCGCTCCTCATCGGGCACGAACAGGCCGTCGGCGAGATTTGCGCTTTCATGGGACATGGGGTCTCTCCTCGGGCGTGTCTCGTGGGCTCACGCGTCCGGCGCGGACAATATGGGATCGTCCTGCCCCACATCGAAGCCGAAAAACGCCCAGCTATTCTTCATATGCGGCGGCAGCGGCGCGGTGACGTCGAGGGTCCCGCCCTTGGGATGCGGCAGAATCAGCCGCCGCGCCAAAAGATGCAGCTTGGGCTCGAGCTCGGAGGGCACGGCGTGCATCGGATCACGGCGGCGCACCTCGTCCTCCGGCCTGTGGCCATATTTGGGATCGCCGACGATCGGGCAGCCGATCGCCTCCGCATGGGCGCGGAGCTGATGCGTGCGGCCGGTCAAGGGCTTCATTGACAGCCAGGCGCAGCGCGGCGCCGCCTTGTCGACGATGGCGTAATAGGTCAGCGAATGCTGCGCCCCCTCATCCCCATGGCGGGCGACGCGCATCTTCTCCCTTGCGTCGGCAGGCTCGGCCGCGCGCCGCTCGCCGCTGCGGCGGGAGCGCTCATCGACCATATCCGCGCCCTTGGCGAGATAGAGCGAGACCCGCCCCTGCGACGGCTTCGGCACGCCCTCGACCAGCGCCCAGTAGATTTTATGCGCCTGCCGCGAGCGGAAAATTTCCCCGAGATCGGCGGCGGTGCGCCTGTTCTTGGCGATCAGCAGCACGCCGGAGGTGTCGCGATCGAGCCGATGCACCAGCACCGGCCGCTTGTCGCCCACCGCCAGCGATTCGAGCATTCCGTCTATATGCCGCTTCATGCCCGAGCCGCCCTGCACGGCGAGGCCATAGGGCTTGTTCAGCACGAGGAGATGCGCGTCCTCGAACAAGGTCATCTCGGCGAGCGCGCGGGCGTCCTCCGGCCGCGCCCGCATCACCGCCGGCGCCGCGACGGTCTCCAGCTTGAGCGGCGGAACGCGAATCTTCTGATTCTGCTCGAGCCGAGTGGAAGTGTCGACGCGCTTGCCGTCGACGCGCACCTCGCCCTTGCGGCAGATTTTGGCGAGATGCGACAGGGCCAGCGCCGGAAAGCGCCGCTTGAACCAGCGGTCGAGCCGCAGCCCCGCCTCGTCCTCGTCGACGATCAGCGTCTGCACGGGCGTCGATTGCGGCGCCTGCGCCGCTTCCCCGGTCATGTCAAAGCCCTCACCAGATAAAGTCCGAGGAACAGGCCTATGATCGACAGCCCCACCGAGCCGCCCACATAGAGCCCAGCGGCGAGCGTGTCGCCGCGCTCGATCAGAGTGACCGCATCCAGCGAGAAGGCGGAGAAGGTCGTATAGCCGCCGAGCACGCCGGTGGTCACGAAGAGCCGCATCGACTGCGACCAGCCGGCCCCCGCCTTGAAGGCGAAATAGCCGGCTGCCAGGCCCATGATGAAGGACCCGCTGACGTTTATGAGGAAAACGCCCCAGGGCAGTTGCGCGCCGAGCCAGCGCTGGCACGAGGAATTGACGATATGTCTCAGAGTCCCGCCCAATCCGGACCCGAGAAAGATGAGAAGAAGCGCGCGCATGCCGCCTTCTAGCGCAAGCGGGCGGCGGCGTCACGGGAGCCGGACGCAGTCAATTGCACGGCTTCGATTCAAGCCCGATTTACGTATTGGCGCCATAGTGTTTAATCTACTCCCGACGGCTGCGCCGCCGTCACGCAGAAACTATTGAGACTAAATAATATTCTCCGGTCGTTATGCGGCCGCAACTCGTCAGCGCCCCAGTCCATGCGCGACTGGCGAGCGCCGCGCATGTGGAGCGACGGCCGTGAGACGACCAGATTTGCGCCCCAAAATCGGGGCGGAGCAGCGCGCCGCCGAGACGATCGCCGAGCCTCGCTTCGACGGCCGCTTCAGCGTGCCGCCCGACCAGCGCCGTTACGCCTGCCGCACCATCGACATGTCGGCAGACGTCGTCGCCTTGCGCAGCGACTTCCGGCCCGCGGTCGGCGATCGGATCGCGCTCGATCTCGACCGCTGGGGCCGTTTCGACGGCGCGGTGATTCGTCTCTTCGAGGGCGGCTTCACCGTGGACCTTGAGATCGCGGACCAGCCGCGCGCCCATGTGGCGATGCAATTCGCCTGGCTGACGCGGCACGCCGCGCCGAACGCCCCGCACTGCCGCGATCACGAACGCCTGCGGCCAAAGCGCCGGTTCACCACCTTCACCGTGGCGCAAGTGACCCTGCCCTGCGAGATCATGGATCTCTCGCGCAGCGGCGCCTCGCTGAGAACGGAGGTGCAGGTCCCTCCGGGCGAGAAGATCACGATCGGCAAGAGGACGCAGGCCGAGGTCATTCGCCAGACCGAGGACGGTTTCGCGGTCCGCTTCCGCCGTCTTTTGCCGCTCGAGATATTCGATGAAGATATAGACCTGTGAATCACCGCCCAAAACGCGCGAAAACGCCGAAAGCGACCCGAAAATGCCTTCCGGCCCGATTGCAGGCCCCGCCCGCATGCGATAGTGAAGACGCAGAAGCCTCAACGCGCCCGTAGCTCAGCTGGATAGAGCGCTGCCCTCCGAAGGCAGAGGTCAGGGGTTCGAATCCCTTCGGGCGCGCCAGCAAATCAAGCACTTACGACGACAGCGCAGCGAGGCCGGCAAATCCGGTCACCACAGGGTCACCACGGCGAGGAAGGTCACGGGCGGTCCGTGACCGCAGAAAAATTTCTCGAAACGCCAGTTTGCCGAACTGACAAAACTGACGAAACCCCTTCAGCCGTCCCGCGCCAGCGCGGCGAAGACTTCAGCCGCGAGCCCTTCGGCGAGGTCCGGCGGGAGAACGGCCGCGGGAAGCCATCGGCCATCGGGAGCCCTGAAGCATGGCGCCTCACACGCCAGCCCGCCGCCCGGCCGCTTCACCACCTTGACGCCCTGTAGGAGGATGACGACGCCCGCGACTTCGATCTCGACGACGGCCATCGCGACCAGCTTGTCAGAGTCGGCGACACGATCGATGAATTGGACGGTGACGACGGCTCGGTCGTATCGGCGTTCATACGAAGAGAAACCCGTCCGGCCGCTCGCCGGTCTCATAGACGCTCGGCCCTGCGTCGTCGTTTGAGGCAACCGAAACAGCGATAGCGCAGGCGACGGCGCCGTCGATTCGCTCCCGAGCCTTCCCCTTGGTGAAGAGCCGATTGCCGGCGCGATCGGTCTCGACGACGACATTATCGAAACACCACCTGAGAACCGGATGGCCGCCATGCTGGAATTGCCGGCCGACGATTGCCCGCTCGAGTTCTTTGATCGCCGGCGCCATCGTCACCCAGCCCTGCCGAACCTCGACGGCGGGGAATCCATCCTCTTGAAGGTTGTTCAAGGTCGAGCGCGCAAGGTGGGGGTCGAGCCCGATCTCGCGAACATCGAACCGGCCGCAGAGATCGCGGACGCAATCCTCGACGGCCCGGAAGTCGACGACGTTTCCCTGCGTCGGCTCAATATGGCCTTCGCCTGCCCATCGGACGTAGGGGACCGCGTCCCGATCCTGCCGGCCCCTGAGATTGTCGCCAGGGCAAAAGAAGTGCGGCAGCACGGCGTAGCCGTCGCCAACGCGCCAGAGCGCCACGACGACGGTCAAATCCGAATTGCTGGAAAGGTCGACGCCAATGTAACAGGGCTCGCCGGCAAGCGCCTCCAGGTCGAGCGGTTCCGCGCCCTCGTCATAGATCGCCATATCGACGACGCGACGGTCTTCGGCGTTTTGAGCAAGTGGCTTTCGATGGCGGACGGGAGCTTGCCGGATCGCGCTTCCGTCTGAAGCTCGGTCATCCAAAGGCGGAACATATCCTGCGCCTTCGCGGTGAAGCCGAAGACAGCCGGCTCGGCGAACCGCCGCCTACAAGAAGCGCGAGCCGGGCGCATCCGTTCGCTCGTTTCAGATCGGGCTGGCGCATGGCATTCGTCACAAGCTCCACGCGGTGAAGACGGAGCGCGACGCCACGAACCGGGCCTCCGGCGCCCGCGAACTCGTGCCGATCAAGCACAATGTCATAGAGGAAGAATTGGCGAAGCTCGGACTCTCTTTTCATGCGACGCCGCAAGGGCGTCGACGCAAGGTGACGCTCGACGACTATGAAGCCGGCGTCGCCGCCGGACGCGAATTCGAGCCGCATTGCAGCGTCGAAGGGACGTGAAGCAGCAGGCGATTTCGCCGAGACGATCCAGCGAAGCGCCTTCGTCCTCTCGCGGCCTTCGCCGAAGGCTCGGCGCCTCGCCCTGCAATCAGCGATGCGTCACGCGGCGGCGCCGAGCCGACCGAACGATAATTTGAACGTCGCGCCGCCGCCCGGCGTCTCCTCCAGCCAGATACGGCCGTTGAGCTTGGCGATGAGATCCTTGGCGATAGCGAGACCGAGGCCGGCGCCGGGCGTCGCTTCGCTCTTTCGCCAGAACGGCTCGAAGATCATTTCCCGCTCATCCTCCGGCACGCCCGGACCATGATCGATGATCGAGATAATCGCCTCATCATCGACGCACACGGTGATCTCGCCGCCCTCCGGCTCAGCGCGGAGCGCATTGTCGATGAGATTGCCGATGACCGCCGTGATCGCCGCGCCATTGCCGCGCACGTCGACAACGACGGAAGGACCGACAAATTCTATATGCCGGCGATCGCGAATGGCGAGCATCGCGGCGTCGTCGACAACGGCGCGCGTCACCGCGCCGAGATCGACGGTCTCTTCGAGCAGCGTCGGCTGCTCGCCGGCCCGAAGCGTCGCCAGCAATTGCTCGACGATATATTTGATGCGATAGGCGTCGCGCTTCAGATCGATCTTGAAGCTCGACTCTTCCGGCGCGTCGAGCCTGGCGGCGAGCACCGCAATGGGCGTGCGCAGCTCATGCGCCGCATTCGCCGTAAATCGACGCTGGCGCTGCGTTCCACGGTCCAGCCGTTCGAGCGCCTCATTCATCGCGCCGACGAGCGGCACGATTTCGGTCGGCACGATGCTGGAGGTCAGCCGCTGATCGAGCGAATCCATATCCACGCGCGCCGCCTCCTCCGCGACGGCCCGCAATGGCCGCAGCCCGCGCCGCATCGCGAACCATGCGGTCGCCGTCGAAAGCGACACAGCCATCACGACATAGATGTTGAGCCAGCGAAACTCCCGCTGCCAGGCGTCGAAAAGGTCGTCCCACCGAAACTTCTGGCCATAGACGGCGATGTGAAATCGCCCATAGGGCGTCCATTTCTGCTCCATCAGGCCGAGAGGCGCCGACCCCTCGTCGCCCGGCAAAATGAAGTGCGTATGAGTCGGACTGACGCCGATCAGATTGCGGAGCACCTCGACCAGCTCCGGCGACGAGCCGGCGAGCGGCCGCCGCTGCAAGTCGAAAGCGGCGATCTTCATGTTTGGCGCGCGATCGAGCTCCGCCTGCAATTCCGCGGTCGGCGCCAGGACCGCGACGCCGTCCGCTCCGATGGCGACAGAGGCGACGACCTGCTTTTCGGCGCGCGCCTTGGCGAGCTCGTCCCAAGTCGTCGCGAAGAGCTCGACGCCGGCCATGCCGAGCCCCAGGGTAAAGACCCAGCCGAGCAGAAAGGCGGCGAGCTGCGCGATGACGAGATAGAGGACGATGCGATGCGCCAGCGATTTGGTGATCAATGGGCCTGCTCCGTCAGCAGATATCCCCGCCCTTTCACCGTGTGAATCTCGATCTGCGCATCCAGCGTGGCGAGCTGGCGGCGGAGTCGCGAGACGACCGTGTCCAGCGCATTCGCCTGAACCTCCTCGTCGAGGCCATAGATTTCCTGAATGAGAATCTCTCGCGCGGCGACTCGGCTCGCGCGCTGCATCAAGGAGCGCAACAGCATCATCTCGCGCCGATTGAGCACGACCGGCGCGCCGCCCACCATGACTTCATTGTTTTCGAGATCGAAGGCGACGGCGCCCACGACGATCGGCGGCAACACGTTTCCTCCGGGACGACGCATGCAGGCGCGAATGCGGGCGATCAGCTCCTCTCCTTGGAACGGCTTGGTGAGATAGTCATCCGCGCCCGCCTCGAGACCCGAAATCTTATCGCCGAGCGCATCCAGCGCCGTGATCATCATCACTCTTATGCCGGGACGCATGGCGCGCGCGCGGGACAACAGCGATATGCCGTCTCCGTCCGGCAAGCGGCGGTCCAGCAGCAGGAGATCATATGCATGCACGCGCAAGGCCGCGAGCGCATCGGCCAGAGTCGACGCCTTATCGACGATGAAGCCGGCATGAGAAACGAGCGACGCGATGAGGCGCGCCATCTCCCGCTCGTCCTCGATGAGCAATATCCGCATCAAACGACGCTCCCTCATCGTGGCGGAGGTGAACCGTGCGTCGCGATTGGTGGCGCAGATCGATTGTCGAATCAAGCGGCTCGCTGCTTTCATCGCGCTTCGCCCCGCCGAAGGTGTGGCGCAGCGGACACAGTTCCACGAATTCGCCCGCCGCGCGCCCCTCGCCAGACACTCGACAGGTTGCGCGCCTAAGACAGAGCTCGATGCGGCGGTGTGCCGAAGCCGGGATGCGAGCGAATCTCGCTGCGCCCCGCGTTCGAGCGGAAGGCGAATGTCACAAAGAGACGGAGGCCGGGACGGCGCTCGGCGCATGATTTCGACGGCGCGCTCCCTGGTCGCGCTCGCTCTCATGCTGCTGTTCGCCGCTAATCCGCTCTGCGCGCATCGCCCGGCGACGGAGGGACGGCATACGGCCGACGCCTCCCCGCTCGCGACGGGCCTCTCCTCCTCCACCGACTGCGCACGGCCGGCGCGCGGCGCCGCCGATCCCGCCGCGCCGAGCCAGCGGCATGGCCTCGCCTGCGCGCTCGGCTGCGCGATCGCATGCGGCGGCTTTGCCCCCATAGGAGTCGGCCTCGTCGAAGCGCGCGCCGCGCCGGCGATCATCGTCGCTGACGCGCCGCTGCTGCGCAGAGGCGCGCGACGGACCGACAATTTTGGACGATCCTGGTCCTCCCGCGCGCCTCCGCTTTCCTTCTCCTGAACCGATCGAGCGTCGCTCGCTCTAGCAGAACTCGTCACCAGCACGCGCCAATGGCCGCGTCAGGAGAATTTTCATGTTTCGCAATAGCCTTTCGCGCGGCGCTTCCGCCGTCGCGCTCCTATTCGTCATCGATGCGTCCGCCGCCTTTTCTCAGGAATCCCTGCCCATGATCGATATCGGCTCCGCCGGAACAGGGGCTGGCGATCGCGCGCCGAGACGCGCCGAGCCCCGCGCGCCGCTCGACACTGTGGCGCCGGCGGCGAGCCGCCTCGATCTGACGCCGCGACAGACGCCCGCCTCCGTCCATGTGATGACGAGCGACGAGATGCGCGAGCGCGGATTCGATCAGGCGCAGGACGCCGTCGCCGCTTTTCCCGGCGTCGTCGTCGGCAATAATCCGATCAGCCCGACGAGCTATTCCATGCGCGGCTTCACGGGCAATCAGATCACCGTGCTGCGCGACGGCGTCTATCTCGGCCCGGCCAATTTCATCAATCGCCCCGCCAACAGCTTCAATGTCGAGAGCGTCGAAGTGCTGAAGGGCGCCGCCTCGCTGCTGCATGGACAAGGCGCGATCGGCGGCGTCGTCGATATTCGCACCAAGGAGCCGAGCTTCGGCCCGACGCGCTTCGACGCCTTCGTGAATGGCGGCAGCTTCGGGACGGTCAATCTGGGCGTCGGCGTCGGCGCGCAGCTTTCCGACGACATTGCGGCGCGGCTCGACGTCAGCCGCAGCCGCTCATCGGGCTTCGTGAAGAATGCGCCCTCCGACTCGCTCAATCTCACCGCGAGCCTATTGTGGAAGCCGCAGGAGAATTTCAGCGTCAAGCTGGGCATGGATTTTCTCGACGATAATATGTCGCCCTATTACGGCACGCCCCTCGTCCCGCTCGCCTATGCGCGCTCGCCCATGACGGGAGCCATCTCCTCGTCGACGGGCCTCGCGCTCGATCAAGCGATGCGCTTCAACAATTACAATGTCGGCGACGCGCTGCTGGCGACCACGCAATTCATGCCGACCGCACATGTCGTCTATAAGCCGACGAGCGAGGTCACCTTCACCGACGACGCCTATTATTTCTTCGCCGATCGCAAATGGCAGAACGCCGAGACCTACACATTCCTCGGCCCGAACAATGGTAGAACGGACGCTCTCGGCAATCCCATTCCCGCCGGGACGATCGCCCGTGATCGCTTCTACGTCTATCACGATCAGCACAAGCTCGGGAACACGCTGACGATGACGGTCGATCGCCCGATCCTCGGCTTCGACAATAAATTCCTGCTCGGCGCCGACGTCAATTCGACGCATTTCGTCCGCGACCGCGGCTTTCCGAGCGCTTCGATCGCCGATTATGTCGATGCTTGGAATCCGAACCAGGGCGTATGGGGCCTCTATGCCGGCGAATGGCCGATCCGCCGCTCGCCGACGCGCATAGACGATTACGCCGCGCTCTTCGAGGATGTGCTCACTCTGCGTCCCGACCTGAAGCTCGTGACGGGCGCGCGCTATGAGTTCGAGCGATTGGACCGCGTCAACTACAATCAGAACGGCACATTCTCCAGCACGACGAGCTTCCGGCGCAATTTCCATCCCTTCAATTTTCGCGTCGGCATGATCTATGACGTGACGAAGGATATCTCGCTCTATGGGCAATATACGACCGCGAAAGACCCGATCGGCTCGGCGATATACGTCGTCAACGCCGCGCAGAATTTCAATCTGAGCAGCTCGCGCCAATATGAGCTCGGCGCCAAGGCGTCGTTCCAGGACGGCAAGGGCGAGGCGACGCTCGCGCTCTATGAGATTCACCGCGCCAATATTCTGACGCAGACGACGCAGAATTCGGCGAGCAGCATCGGCAGCCAAATGTCACGCGGCGTCGAGGCGTCAGTGAGTTTTCTGGTCACGCCGCAGTGGAAAGTCTCGGCCAACGCCGCCTACACCTATGCGCGCTATGGCTTCTTCGTCGATCCGGCGACGCTGGTGATCGGCACGGGCAATCGGCCGCCGAACGTGCCGACCTGGACCGCCAATCTCTGGACCTCCTATGCCAACATCGCCGATCTTCCCTTCGACGCCGGATTCGGCCTGCGCTTCGTCGACTCGCGCGCCGGCAACAACGCCAATACGCTTTTTCTCGAAGGCTATGTGCTCGCCGATATCGGCCTCACCTATCATGTCACGCCCGGCGTCGACGCGACCTTCCGCGTCAATAATCTCTTCGACAAGACCTATGTGAACTGGGCGGAAGTGTCCTATCCCAGCGAGGTGATATTGGGCGCGCCGCGCAGCGTGACTTTCGGGCTCACGATGAAATTCTGAAGTCCGGGTTGCGACCGCGGGAGAACAGAACACGGAAAGGCGGTGGGCTATGGAAGCTCGCATCAGAGCTCACCGCCGAGTCTTGCCGGCGATATTGATCATGAGTCTCTGGGTAAAATACGACGCCGATGGCGATTTCCGTGGGCCGAGCCTCGGCGCGGGCGTTCAGGCGGTCGCGCGGCAGGGCGACAACAACAGCAGCTTCCGGCTGCCCGGCTATGCAATGGCGATGTATCGCTTCCAGCCGGCGCATCTGCCCGTGGTGAAAAATCCGAGCTTTCAATTGAACGTGCGCAATTTGCTCGACGAGACCTATTATACGGGCGCGACCTGTCGCAACGCCATCATACCCGGCGCGCCTCGGACGTTCATTTCCTCGATGCGGGCGGAGTTCTAGAAATACGAGAGGAAGAGATGCGGCAAATCACGACCGGGCTACAGCCCCTTTCTTCCGGCGCGGTCGACGCGCCGGCCACTTCGGCGCGAAGCGCCGCCGACACACGGACGCGCGCCGACGCGCGTCGCCGCTTCGTTTGGCTCCACCGCTGGGTCGGCCTCGTCACGGCGGGCTTCCTGATCCTGGTCGGGCTGACCGGGGCGCTGCTCGCCTTCTATGGGGAACTGAGCCATTGGATCGCCCCGGAGGCCTATCCGGGGCCGCATGGCGAGACGCTCCCGCCCGCCGCCCTCGCGCGCCACGCCGAGAGCCTCGTTCCGCAGGGGCGCGCGGTCGCCGTCTATCTCGGCGGCGAATCCGGCGCGGCCCGCGTCACGATGCAGGCGGCGCCGGGCGCCGAGCCGCTCGGCTTCGGCGCTGTGACGCTCGACGCCGTGACAGGCGAAGATCTCGGCCGCCGCGGCAGTCCCGGCGCGCTGCCCAGCCGCGCCGCCGACATCATGCCTTTCGTCTATAGCCTGCACTACCAATTGGCGACGGGCTCCACCGGCGCCTGGATTCTCGGAATCGTCGCGCTCTTATGGACGATCGATTGCTTCGTCGCCTTCTATCTGACGCTGCCGCGCGCGAGCCCCGGCAATTCGCGCAGCTATCTCACGCGCTGGAAGCCGGCTTTTCTCGTCAAGCTCTCCGGCTCCTTCTATCGCATCAATTTCGATCTGCATCGCGCCGGCGGATTGTGGCTGTGGGCGATGCTGCTCGTGTTCGCCTGGTCCAGCGTCTTCTTCAATCTGAACAGCGTCTATGCCGGTGTGACCAAGCTCGTCTTCGACTACTCGCCCCCGCCCTGGGAATGGCCCGCGCAGCCACCGCGCACGGACGCGCGCAAAATGCTGGAATGGGAGGAGGCGCAGGCCGTCGGCCAGCGGCTGATGGCCGATGAGGCGCGCGAGCGCGGCTTTTCCATCGAGCGCGCCGATGCGCTCTACTACAAGCCGGCCAAGGGCCTCATCCAATATCGCGTACGGTCGAGCCGGGATATCGGCGAGCGTACTGCGACGACTTCCGTTCTCTTCGACGCCTATACGGGCGAGCTGGTGACGCTGAGCCTGCCGTCGGGGCTGCGCAGCGGCGACACCGTCACCAATTGGCTCACCGCCCTGCATATGGCGCGCGTCTTCGGCCTACCCTATCGCATCTTCGTCTGCATCCTGGGGCTGGTCATCGCCATGCTCTCCGTGACGGGAGTGTATATCTGGTGGAAGAAGAGAGCGGCCAAATCGGCGCCGTCCGGCCGGCGCAAGCCCTGCCCGGGCAAGCCGTAGCGGCGGGCGCTCGACCTCCGATCGCGCGCCCCCGACGCCGCTGCGCGCTAACGCGTATCGCCTTGAAAGCGTCGAAGAGTAATCGCACCGCCGCCTGCACCTGAACGTCGGGATCGTGCCGAGCTGCCGAGCACGATCGTTATAAGTCCACGCCGAATGTTCAAGACCAAGGCGCCGGCCGGACTTAGTCTTTCAAGCAGGCGACCAGGAAAGCATCGCCAGAACGGCTCGTGCATTTCTCTGAATGAGGCGCACGATGAGCCGCAATGCGCCTCCGATCACGGCAGCCGAGGAGCCGAGAGCATGAGCTACTTCACCGCATCCGACGGCGTAGAAATTTTTTACAAGAGCTTCGGCGACGGCCAGCCGATCGTGTTCTCGCATGGATGGCCGCTGACGGCCGACGCATGGGAAGGGCAAATGCTGTTCTTCGGCATGCGCGGCTATCGCGTCGTGGCGCACGACCGTCGCAGCCATGGCCGCTCCCAGCAGGTCTGGGACGGCAATACGATGGACCGCTACGCGGACGATCTCGCCGAGCTGCTCGAGCTCCTCGAGCTGCGCGACGCCATTCTCGTCGGGCATTCCACCGGCGGCGGCGAGGTCGCACGTTACATCGGACGCCATGGCGTCGGCCCCGTCGCAAAGGCCGTGCTCGTCGGCGCCGTGCCGCCGATCATGCTCGCCTCGCCTTCCAATCCAGAAGGTCTGCCGTTGGACGTGTTCGACAGCACCCGCGCCGGCGTCGCGAGCAATCGATCGCAATTCTTCAAAGATCTCGCCGTTCCTTTCTATGGCCATAACCGAGATGGCGCGAAGCGCAGCGCCGGGCTCGAGGACGCCTTCTGGTTGCAAGGAATGGAGGGCGGGCTGAAGGGGCTCTATGATTGCATCCGCGAGTTTTCCGAGCTCGACTATTCGGCCGATCTCGCGAAGATGACGATCCCCACATTGTTCATCCACGGCGATGACGATCAGATCGTCCCGCTCGTCGCTTCGGCGCAGAAAGCAGTTCGATTGACGCCGCAGGGTGCGCTTCTCGTCTACCCAGGCGGATCGCACGGCCTCGCCCAAACCGACCCAGAGAAATTCAATCACGACGTGCTCGCGTTCATCAAGCGCTGACGCGCGAGGCGCCGCCCAAATCCGCAATCCACAATTGGAGAACGACATGACCGCTAAGCTCGAATTGCTGACGCCGCAGAACAGCCAGCTGATCTTCATCGACCACCAGCCGCAAATGGCCTTTGGGGTTCAGTCGATCGATCGGCAGGCGCTCAAGAACAATGCGGTAGCCCTCGCCAAATCGGCGAAGGTGTTCGCGATTCCGACGACGATCACCACCGTCGAGACGGAGAGCTTCTCCGGCCATACCTATCCAGAGCTGCTCGCCGTTTTCCCCGAGGCGCCGATCCTCGAGCGCACCTCGATGAATTCCTGGGACGATAAGAAGGTCCGCGACGCGCTGGCCGCGAATGGACGTAAGAAGGTCGTTGTCTCGGGCCTGTGGACCGAGGTCTGCAACAATTCTTTCGCCCTCTGCGCCATGCTGGAAGGCGGCTATGAAATCTACATGGTCGCCGACGCCTCCGGAGGCACGTCGAAGGAAGCGCATGACTACGCCATGCAGCGCATGATTCAGGCGGGCGTCGTGCCCGTGACCTGGCAGCAGGTCCTGCTCGAATGGCAGCGCGACTGGGCGCGGCGCGAAACCTATGACGCCGTCATGTCGATCGTGAAGGAGCATTCCGGCGCTTACGGCATGGGCGTCGATTACGCCTATACGATGGTGCACAAGGCGCCGGAGCGTGTCTCGCACGGCCTCACTCTCGCGCCCGTCCCGGCGATCTAGCATGGGTGCGCTCGGCGGCTCTGACGAGTTCGCGGCAGAGCGTCTCGGCCGCGGCTTGCTGCTCACGCTCGCCGCGGCCACCGGGCTCGCGGTCGCCAATATTTATTACAACCAGCCGATGCTCGGCCTGATCGAGGCGTCGCTGGGCCCTGGCGCGGCGACGAGCGTTCCGGTGCTGACGCAGCTCGGCTATGCGTCGGGATTGTTCCTGCTCACGCCGCTCGGCGACGTCACGCGGCGCAAGCGGCTGATCGTCGCTGAATTCGTGCTTCTTGCGATCGCGCTGGTCTTGGCTGGCGCGGCGCCCGATGCGCTCACGCTGGCCATCGCGTCGGCGCTCGTCGGTTTCGCTGCGAGTGTCGCGCAGCAGCTCGTTCCACTCACTGCGGAACTCGCGCACCCACAGCGGCGGGGCGCCGCCATCGGCGCAGTGATGTCGGGACTGCTGCTCGGCGTGCTGCTGAGCCGCACGCTCGCCGGATTCGTCGCCGCACAATTCGGCTGGCGCTCCATGTTCCTCGCCGCGTCTCCGGCGATGCTGCTGGTGGCGCTCGCCCTCCAAGCGATTCTCCCGGATGTGCGTGGCGAGCTACGCCTCGCTTATCCAGAGCTGATGGGCTCTCTGCGGCATCTCTGGCGCGACCTGCCGGCGCTGCGGCGCGCAGCATTCACGCAAGCTTTCCTGTTTGCCGCTTTTTCCGTCTTCTGGACAGTGTTGGCGCTACGGCTCGCGGCGCCGCCTCTCGGGCTCGGCGCCGCCGATGCGGGCTTGTTCGGCGTGGTCGGAACGATCGGCGTCATCGCCGCGCCGCTCGCCGGACGCATAGCCGACGCGCGCGGACCGTCCACGATCGTTCGACTGGGAGCCGCGCTGGCGCTGGCCTCCTGGGCGGCGATGGCCTTCTGGAGCGGTCTTGCAGGACTCATCGCTGGCGTAATGGCGCTCGATTTCGCGATGCAGGCGGCGCTCGTGTCCAATCAGCATGTGATCTACGCGCTGCGCGCCGAAGCGCGCGGACGGCTCAACACTCTGTTCATGACGACCATGTTCCTCGGCGGCGCGGGGGGCTCGTTCAGCGCGATGATCGCTTGGCGGCTCGGCGAATGGCCGGCCGTCGCCGTCTTGGGAGCTGCGTTCAGCGCCGCGGCGCTCGCTATTCAGCTTCGCGCCCCGCCGCGCCCGTCACTCTCTCGAGAAGCAGGAAGCCCAACGCGATGAGCTCTTATCTCCTATCCCTCGGCGCCGGACTTTTGATCGGCGTCGTCTACAGCCTGCTCGGCGTCCGTTCCCCTGCGCCGCCAGTCGTCGCGCTCGTCGGGCTCGCCGGAATATTGCTCGGCGAGCAGATCGTTCCGATCGCCAAACGGACCGCCGATCGAGCCGAGCTCACCAGCTTCATTCGCCTTGATTGCTCGCAGCATGTTCTGGGGCCGCTCCCCAGGAATAGGGACCGCGACGGCTGACGCGGACGCGTCGATATCCATCAATGACAGGCTAGCGCCACCGGAGGCTCGAAATGAAAGCCAAAGATCTCATCATCGTCGACGCCGAGGTGACGACGCTCGATCGCGCCAATCCCGTCGCCCGCGCCGTCGCAATTCGCGACGGCAAGTTTCTGGCCGTCGGCTCTGAGGCGGAGATACGCGCGGCGGCGCCCGACGCGGATGTGATCGACGCCGGCGGCAGGCGGCTCGTGCCCGGCCTCATCGACAGCCATATTCATGTGATCCGCGGCGGGCTCAACTATAATATGGAGCTGCGCTGGGACGGCGTGCCGACTCTCGCCGATGCGATGGCGATGCTGAAAAAGCAGGCGGAGAACACGCCGCCGCCGCAATGGGTGCGCGTCGGCGGCGGCTTCACCGAGCATCAATTCGCGGAGAAGCGCCTGCCGACTCTGGACGAGATCAACGCCGCGGCGCCCGAGACGCCGGTGTTCATTCTGCATCTCTATGACCGGGCCTTGCTGAACGCGGCGGCGCTGCGCGTCGTCGGCTACACGAAGGACACGCCGAATCCGCCGGGCGGCGAGATCGTTCGTGACGCCACCGGCAATCCGACCGGACTGCTGCTCGCTCGGCCCAACGCCATGATTCTCTATTCGACGCTGGCCAAGGGTCCGAAGCTGCCGCATGATTATCAGCTGAATTCCACCCGGCATTTCATGCGCGAGCTGAATTCGCTCGGCGTCACCAGCGTCATCGACGCCGGCGGCGGATTCCAGAATTATCCTGACGACTACCAGATCATCGAGACGCTGCATCGAGACGGCGAGCTGACGCTGCGCATCGCCTATAATCTCTTCACGCAAAAGCCGAGGGAGGAACTCGCCGATTTTGCGAATTGGTCGACGAAGGTGAAGCCCGGCGATGGCGACGATCTCTATCGCCACAATGGCGCCGGCGAGATGCTGGTCTATTCCGCGGCCGATTTCGAAGACTTCCGCGTCGAGCGTCCCGACATGCCGGCGAGCATGGAAGCCGATCTCGAGCCGGTCGTGCGCCTGCTCGCCGAACGCAAATGGCCCTGGCGGCTCCATGCGACCTATGACGAGACGATCGGCCGCGCGCTCGATGTATTCGAGAAGGTCGACAAAGATATTCCGCTCGCGGGCTTGAATTGGTTTTTCGACCATGCCGAGACAGTCGGCGAGCGCAACATCGACCGCATAGCGGCTCTGGGCGGCGGCGTCGCCGTTCAGCATCGCATGGCGTTTCAGGGCGAATATTTCGTCGAGCGCTATGGCGCCAAAGCCGCGGAGGCGACGCCGCCGATTACACGCATGATGGCCGCCGGCCTGAAGGTCGGCGCGGGCACCGATGCGACGCGCGTCGCAAGCTATAATCCATGGGTTTCGCTCTCCTGGCTCGTCACCGGCAGGACGCTCGGCGGCCTCACGCTCTATCCCGCGCGCAAGGTCACGACCGGCCTCGTCGATGCGATCAGCGTGCTCGGCCTCGGCAAGGTCTTCACCGCGAATATGACCGGCAATATCGTCTTCCTCGGCCTAGCCGCGACGGGGGCGCCAGGCTTCGAGGTCACGCCCTATCTCGTTGCCCTCTCCGCCTTTCTTCTAGGCGCGCTCGGCGCCGGACGCATCGGTCGCGCGCACGCCGGCCTGCCGCTGCGTCGCTGGCTGACTGCGGCCGCGATCATCGAGGCATTACTGATCTGGGCGAGCGCGGTCATGGCCTTCGGCGTGGAAGCCACGAGCCCGCGCTCGACGATAATGATTTACGCGATCATCGCATTCACCGCCGTCGCCATGGGTTTTCGCAACGCGACCATTCGGCAGCTGAAGATTCCCGATCTGACCACGACCGTTCTGACCTTGACGCTGACCGGCCTCGCCGCGGATTCGCCGCTCGCCGGCGGCGCCAACGCCAATTGGCCGCGGCGCCTGGGCAGTGTCGCGGCAATCTTTCTCGGCGCGGGAATCGGCGCGTTTCTCGTCGTCCATAGCGGTCTCGCGGCGCCGCTGTTCCTGGCCGGAGCGCTGATCCTGCTTGGAACCATCCTCTGCGCGCTTCATCCCGCATCGAGCGAGCCGGCAAAGGGTTGACGAGGTTTTCTCGAGAATGAGATCCCGATCAAACGTCGCTCAGCCCTTCGACCGGCGAATCGACCGCGCCCAGCGCGACGAAGCGATCGACCAGCCAGGAGGCGGCCGGCCCCGGCGGAGCCTCACGCCGCCAAATGCACGAAAAGCGATAGAGGCCGCCCGGATGATCCGGCATGGCGAGCCGCACCAGCGCGCCCGACGCCAGATCGCTCGCGATCATATGCAAAGGCATGTTGCCCCAGCCGACGCCCTCGCGCAGCAAAGCGTGCTTGGCGCCGAGATCGGCGAGCCGCCAGCTGCGCGGGCTGATCACAGAGAAATCGCGTCCCTCGGTGAAGCGCGAGCGATCCGTGAGCACGAGCTGCGTATGCTCGCGTGCGGCGCCGGGCGGGATGCGCGCCATGCGCCCCAGCGGATGATCGGGACCCGTGACCGGGATCAGCGCAATCGATCCGGCCGCGATGCTCTCTATCCCCTCGACGCCGAGCGAGAGCGGACCCGATACGCCGATCATCGCCGCGCCGTCCAGCACCATCGCCGTGACCGCGCCGAGCGCCTCCACATGCAGCTGCAGCGCCACCGTCGGAAATTGCTGCGCGAATTCCCGCAGCACGGCTCCCACCCGCTCCGTCGGCAGCATCACATCGACGGCGAGATCGACCTCCGCCTCCAGCCCCTCGAGCAGGCCCTTGACCTTGGCGCGCAAATCCTCGACGCCGCGCGAGATCGCCCGCGCCTCCGCCAGCAGCGCGCGCCCGGCCACGGTGAGCCGCGGCTTGCGCGTTCCCTCGCGCTCGAACAGCTCTATGCCGAGCTGCGCCTCGAGATTGGCGATTCCATAGCTGATCACCGAGACGGCGCGGTTCAGCCGCCGCGCCGCGCCGGCGAAGCTGCCGGCGTCGACAATGGCCAGGAAGATGGTCAGCTGGTCGAGGCTGGGCGCGCCCGGATTGCTCACTTTTCAACTTTCTCGAACAGTTCGACAAAAATTATCTGACTGAACAGAAAGGCGCGCAACCCTTAAATCCGCTCCATCGACAGCGACCGATCACGCGACGGGAGATTTGCAATGATCGAACTGAGACCTTTCGACAGCCTCGGCGGCGCCGATCACGGCTGGCTCGACGCCAAGCATCATTTCTCATTCGCCGGCTATCACGATCCCGAGCGGATGCATTGGGGCAATCTGCGCGTCTGGAACGACGACACGATCGCGCCGCACTCCGGCTTTCCGACGCATCCGCATCGCGACATGGAAATCGTAACCTATGTCCGCGAGGGCGCGATCACGCATCAGGATAGTCTCGGCAATAAGGGCCGCACCGCGGCCGGCGACGTGCAGGTGATGAGCGCGGGCTCAGGGATCGCCCATTCCGAATATAATCTCGATAATGAGACCACCCGGATCTTTCAGATCTGGATCTTGCCGACGACGCGCGGCGGTGCGCCGGATTGGGGATCTCGCCCCTTTCCCAAGGGCGAGCGCTCGGGCCGTTTCGTCACTCTCGCTTCCGGCTTCGACAATGACGGCGACGCGCTGCCAATCCGCGCCGAGGCGCGCGTCGTCGGCGCGACTCTCCGGACCGGCGAGACGGCGGAATATGCGCTCGGCCGCGACCACAAAGCCTATCTCGTGCCGGCGAGCGGCGCCGTGCGGATCGACGATGTGCGCGTCAACGCCCGTGACGGCGCCGCCATCAGCGATGTCGACATCCTACGCGTCACAGCGCTGGAGGACAGCGAGATCGTTCTCGTCGACTCCGCATGACCATAGGCCGGCGCCGGCGCGCCGGCCGCGATCGCAAACATGACCAAAAGGATCGAGACAATGACCAATGTTCGTAACGCCGATTACGCCGCTCTGCTGCTGCGTGTGAGCCTCGGCGCGCTGTTTCTCGCGCATGGGCTTCTCAAAATTTTCGTGTTCACTCTGCCTGGAACGGCGCGATTCTTCGAATCGCTCGGCTACCCATCGCTGCTCGCCTATGTGGTCGTGGCCGCGGAAATCGGCGGAGGCCTCGCATTGATCTTCGGCGTTTTCACGCGCTTCGTGTCCCTCTCGCTCATTCCGCTGATGATCGGCGCGCTGATCGTGCATCGTAAGCATTCGCCGTAGGCCGCAGGACGACGTATTCGACGCTGACGGCGGAGCGGCCAGCGCGGGCCATTTACGCTGCATTGGCGGCGGTATAAAATGCGCCTTCCCTGCTCCAGGACAGAAGTTCGTTAATGCGTTTTGCGGCAACTTCGCAAGGACGTCGCAAGCAAAGCTTCCCGGGGCGACAGTTCTCCAAGTCGTAAGTTAGCAGACTCGAACGGTTTTGAAGGGGTCAGCGCTCTTGAGCACGCTCGAGGAGATGAAGCGAGACGGTCGCTCAACGGCAGAGTTGATAGCGGCTTCATTGGCGCAGATCGATGATGAGGACGGGAAGAGTGCTACTTGTAATCCCTTAGCAGTGTTGGAAGCTCGGGTGACAAGAGAGGTCGTCGACGCCGCGATCGCACTGTCTGGCGCGCGGGATCCGAAGTCACGAAGGCTCGGGGTTACCATTCTAGGCCAGTTGGGCTCACCCGCGCGCACCTTTCCAGAGGAATGCTGCGACGCCCTCCTCGAGATTATTCACCGCGAACAGGACAGAGATGTCTTGATAGCGACTGTGTTCGCCTTTGGCCATCTCGGAAACCGTCGTTGCGAGGGTGCTCTGATCGGGCTGCGCAACCATTCTGACGACGACGTCCGCCACGGCGTGGCGTTCTCCCTCTGTGGTGCGACTTCGGATGCGGCGGTAGGCGCTCTGCTGGAGTTGATGGACGATCCATATGAAAGGGCGCGAGATTGGGCCGCCACAAGTATCGGCCAGACCGTTTCGATTGACGGCCCCGAGATTCGGGATGCGCTGCTGCGACGGGTAAATGACGCTGACGTCTTCGTAAGAGCCGAGGCGCTCCATGGCTTGGCTCGCAGGCGCGACGACCGCGTCGTGCCTTACTTGGTCGCCGAAATCTCGGCGGCGGGCGAGCACGAAGGACTCTTCGTGGACGCCGCCAAATCATATCTCGGCTTCAGCGTCGATCCCGACATGGATTCCGAGGCGCTCGCGAGATTGCTGCAATTGCCGAACAGGCAATCGTAAAGCAAGCGCTCATCGTGGACGCAGGATCCTCGCGTCAGCGCTCTCGGTGCGACTTCATCTCTTTGTGGATTTTGATGAGCTCGACGAGGTTCTCGACACCGAAGTCGGTGAAGGCCAGGATCTCGAGGTCGCCGAGGCCATAGACCCAGATCACGCCATCCTCGGGCTCCATTTCATTGGCGACGTCATGGAGGAAGTCGACACTTTCGCCGAGCTGCGCAGCGATGCGATCGATGGTCGTGACGTGAGAGACCTTGTTGACGTGCATGGTCAGGCCGCCAGCGCCGGCGCGGCTTTATCCTTCTGGCTCCAGTTCCACGGCAGCAATTCATCGAGCCGATGCGCCGGATGCGCGGCGATGCGCGCGAGGACGTCGGCGAGCCAGGCCTGCGGATCGAGGCCGTTCATCTTCGCTGTGACGATGAGCCCATACATGGCGGCGGCGCGCTCGCCTCCGCGATCAGACCCGCAGAACAGCCATGATTTTCGTCCCAGAGCAATTCCGCGCAGTCCACGCTCGGCGGCATTGTTCGACACGCAAACGCGCCCGTCGTCGAGGAACAGCGTGAAGGCCGGCCATCGCTTCAGCATATATTGCATCGCTTTGGCGAGGTCATGTCCACGCGAGAGCTTGGCGAGCTGTTCGCGCATATAGCTTTCCAGCGCGTCGACGAGAGGTCGGCTCGACGCCCGGCGAACGGCGAGGCGTTCTTGCGCGCTCTTGCTGTTGATCGACCTCTCGATCTCGAACAGCGCGTCGATGCGGCGCACGATCTCCATGGCGATCGGCGACAGTGGAATCTCCTTTTTTCCCGCCGCCTTACGACGAACGTTCGCATCGATATCGGCCATGACGAAGAACGGGCGCCGCGCGTGCGCCCAACACGCCGCTTCGAGAATCGGACCAGGCTTGCGCTCCGCTGCATACAGCTTGTTGTAGCCGTCATAGGCGTCCGCTTGCAGAATGCCGAAGTAGTTCGCCAAATGGGTCTGCGGATGTTCGCCTTTGCGATCACGCGAGTAATAGAAAATCGCAGCGGGCGGTCCGGCGCCGCCGAAGGGCGCATCGTCGCGCACATAGACCCAGCAGCGGCCGGTGTCGGTTTTGCCCTTCGCCAGCACGGGCACGATCGTATCGTCGCCATGCAGGCGCTCGGCAGAGAGAACATGCTCTTCTATGAGAAGGCGCAGAGGCTCGAGCGCGGCGCAAATGGAGCCGATCGCATCAGCCATGGTCGACAAAGCGATCGGCGCACCTTCGAGCGCATAACGCTCCGCCTGACGGTTCAAAGGCTGATGCTGGCCGAACTTCTCGAAAGCGATCATCGCCAAAAGGCTCGGCCCCGCCCAGCCGCGCGGAACGACATGGAATGGCGCGGGCGGCTGCGTGATCTTCTCGCAGTCCCGGCAGGAGAACTTCTCCCGCACGGTCTCGATCACTTTCCACTGACGCGGCGTCGTTTCCAATGTCTGCGTCACGTCTTCGCCGAGCTTGCGCAGGCGCTGGCCGCCACAGCAGGCGCAGCTCGTCGGCGTCTCGATCATGACGCGCTCGCGCGGTAGATGTTCCGGGAATGTATTGCGATCCGGCCGTTTGCGCGTGAAGCCGGCGACCGTCGTCGTTTTCGCGACCGCCTGTTCCGCGGCGATCTCGTCTTCCGTCGCGCTCGCTTCCAGCTCTTCGAACATGAGCGCCAATTGCTCGAGAAGACGCGCCGACCGCTCCGATTTCTGCCCGTATATCTGGCGCTCCAGCTTGGCGATCTGAAGCTTTTGCGCGGCGATCAGCGCCATGTCTTCCGACGCCTTCGCGCGCGCGACGGCGAGCTCGGCTCTCAGTGCGGCGTTTTCGTCCAACAGGGCTTTGCCGACGGCGTCCATATAGCGAGTGAATCACAAATCTTTCGATTTGTGGCGCCCCAAAATGCGTCCGACCCCAGCTTTTTCGCTCATCCCGCGCTTGCTGGACGCCATGTCGATTGCGGATTTCGCCAATCAATTCCCTCGAGCATATAGGCCATCTGGGCAGCCGAAATCGACACGGCGCCCGCGCTCGCCGAGGGCCAGATGAACTTTCCGCGGTCGAGCCGCTTGGCGTAGAGCGACAGGCCGATCCCGTCATGCCAAAGGATTTTCGCGAGATCGCCTCGGCGTCCTCGGAAGATGTAGAGGTCGCCGGCGTGAGGGTCCCGTTGCAACTGCTCTTGAACCTGAAGCGCCAAGCCCTGCATGCCGCGTCGCATATCCGTATGGCCGGTCGCGATCCAGACCCGGCAACCAGCTGGCAATGGAATCATGAGCGTAGCGCCTTCAANGTCGCGGCGATCACGGAAGACGGCGCCGTGGCGCTGATCTTCACACGCACGTCCTTCAGCTCGACCTCGACGACGCCGGCCGCGGCGTCTTGCGGCGGGTGTTCCTGTGACGCCGCCACTCGCGGCGCGGGCTCGATGATCACCGGCGAAAATCCGCATAAAGCGGCGCTTTGCTCCCGCTGCGCTGCGCGCCGCCATTTGTAGACGAGGCTCGTGCAAACGTCCTCACGGCGCGCCACATCGGCGACCACCGCGCCCGGCTCGGCGATCGCCGCCAATATCCGCGTCCGGTCCTCGTCTCTCCATCGGCGCCGCCGCTCGCGGCCCGTGATCAATGTCATCCGACCCATGCTGTGCAGCTTGCCTCGCTCATAAAGCCGACTTAGCTGCGCAGCTTCGCTCTATTCCCTCGATTTTGAAAAGGCGGCCCACGGCGTAGGGATACCGTGCATCTGCCCAATGGCTGGCTGTTCTCCAATGCGAATGGCGGATGGGAGTTTCCAGCGCTGTGGTCGGCGCTCTTGATCGTGCAGGCTCTGCTCGGACCCGGCGCATTCGCCGTCAGGCTCCCTACCGCACAAGGACAGGCGCTCGGGAGCGCCACGCGAGGCTGAAGCAACGAATCGTCCCGCGACGAAGATCACGCAGGGTAAATAAAGCGCTCATCAACGCTCTATTTACCCTGCGCGCACACTGACCCTTCGCCCAATCACCCTCGACGACCAGCGTCGCGCTGGAGCCCAAAGTCACGCATCCAAAGCGGCCCTGTCCTTGAAACACGTGGCAAGCGCGACGCTGCTGCACTCGCGAGCGCAGCGACCTATTCGGACAGAGAAAGAGGAGGGGAGGACGCGATCGTCGGCAGACGAGAGGGAGGACGCCTCATGGCCACATCGAGCGCCGCAGCATTCGGCGGCGCGCTCGGGAAGGCGTGTTCGGCTTTGCTTATTTAGGAGTTCTTGGTTGCGGGGACAGGATTTGAACCTGTGACCTTCAGGTTATGAGCCTGACGAGCTACCGGGCTGCTCCACCCCGCGCCAAGGACGGCGGCCCTCTTGTGGGAGAGGGCTCGAAGACGAGAAAGGGGAGTAGCGAAAGGCGAATAGAAACCGTCTACTCGCTCTTCGCTACTCCCCGTTCGCACATCGTAGATAAGGAAACTTTTTGCCCTTTGCAGGCCTGGCGACGACCTACTCTCCCAGGTCTTGAGACATAGTACCATTGGCGCTGAAGCGTTTGACGGCCGAGTTCGGGATGGGATCGGGTCTGATCGCTCCGCCGAGGCCACCAGGCCGGCAAAGGGCAAGTTTTGAAGCAAACTGTGATTGGCCTTTCGATCGCGCCATCTTTGGGGAGATGGGCATGGATTAATGAGAACGATCAAGCCGATCGAGCTATTAGTACCGGTAAGCTCCGCGCGTCGCCGCGCTTCCACACCCGGCCTATCGACGTGGTCGTCTTCCACGGCTCTCGAGGGAGAACTCGTTTTGAGGTGGGTTTCCCGCTTAGATGCATTCAGCGGTTATCCCGTCCATACATAGCTACCCTGCACTGCGGCTGGCGCCACAACAGGTCCACCAGAGGTATGTTCATCCCGGTCCTCTCGTACTAGGGACAAATCCTCTCAATTCTCCGACACCCACGGCAGATAGGGACCGAACTGTCTCACGACGTTCTGAACCCAGCTCACGTACCACTTTAATCGGCGAACAGCCGAACCCTTGGGACCTTCTCCAGCCCCAGGATGTGATGAGCCGACATCGAGGTGCCAAACAACCCCGTCGATATGGACTCTTGGGGGTTATCAGCCTGTTATCCCCGGCGTACCTTTTATCCGTTGAGCGATGGCCCTTCCACGAGGGACCACCGGATCACTATGACCGACTTTCGTCTCTGCTCGACTTGTCTGTCTCGCAGTCAGGCAGGCTTATGCCATTGCACTCGACGAGCGATTTCCGACCGCTCTGAGCCCACCATCGCGCGCCTCCGTTACTCTTTGGGAGGCGACCGCCCCAGTCAAACTGCCTACCATGCACTGTCCCGGCCCCGGATGACGGAGCGCGGTTAGACATCCATGACGATAAGGGTGGTATTTCAAGGGTGGCTCCACACGAGCTGGCGCCCATGCTTCAACGCCTACCACCTATCCTACACATGCCGACACGAATGCCAGTGCAAAGTTACAGTAAAGGTGCACGGGGTCTTTCCGTCTGACCGCAGGAACCCCGCATCTTCACGGGGAATTCAATTTCACTGAGCTGACGCTGGAGACAGCGGGGAAGTCATTACGCCATTCGTGCAGGTCGGAACTTACCCGACAAGGAATTTCGCTACCTTAGGACCGTTATATTTACGGCCGCCGTTTACCGGGGCTTCAATTCAGAGCTTGCACTCCTCCTCTTAACCTTCCGGCACCGGGCAGGCGTCAGACCCTATACGTCATCTTGCGATTTCGCAGAGCCCTGTGTTTTTGGTAAACAGTTGCCACCCCCTGGTCTGTGCCCCTCCCGCCCGCTTGCGCGAACGGAAGGCCTCCTTATTCCGAAGTTACGGAGGTAAATTGCCGAGTTCCTTCAGCGTCATTCTCTCAAGCGCCTTGGTATACTCTACCTGTCCACCTGTGTCGGTTTCGGGTACGGTCTGATGCAGGGGCTATTTCCTGGCGCGGGTTCACCGCCCGGACAATCCAGTAAGTCCGAACGATTTACCCCACGCGTCACCACCTGCTGGCCCACGATTATTAACGTGGTTCCCATCGACTACGCCTTTCGGCCTCGCCTTAGGGGCCGGCTAACCC